>NZ_JBPPFR010000001.1:0-2128764 GCF_052060055.1 Haloarchaeobius baliensis
TCTCTCGTCATTGCCGGACTACGTCCGGCTGGCAGCCAGAGATCGGAGATCTCTGGCCACATCACGAAAGACGCCTCCGGCGTCTTTCGAACGACAGCGCCAGCGAGCATCGGTCACGAGACGCTTGCGTCTCGTGAGCCCGCCGGAAATCTCTGATTTCCGGTTAGCAGACAGAAAGCTCCGCTTTCTGTCCACATCCAGCGAGAGCTTCGCTCTCGCGTGACAGCGAGCCGCGGGAGTCGAGACGCTCGGGGCTTTCTGGCTGTTCGCGGGTTGAGGCGACGCACTCCCAGTAGAAGGAGCAGGAACGCTCGAACTCGTTACAGGTACGCTACACAGTCGAATCTCAACGGGAGCAAAACGAACGTTCCGATTCTAGGCCAGCTGGATGTCGTCGACGTCGAAGTGCCGCTTCGCCAGCTCGCGTGCGGTGTCGATGTTCCGGCCGTCCGCGCCGATGGCGACGCCGGTGTCGGCCTCGTCGACCTCGGCGTAGGCGACCACGTCACCGTTCTCGCTGATGGTGACGTGGTACACCGCTGCCGGGGCGAGGGCGTTGGCGACGAAGTCCGCCGCGGTGTCGGCGTCCTCGACCAGCTTGACGTCGCGGCCGAGGCGCTCCTCGACCTCCGCGACGTGCTGGCCGCCCGGGCCGATGGCGGTGCCCATGTCGCCGGCGGCGACGAGGACGACGACGCGGTCGTCCTCGACCAGGCAGTCCCGGCCGCTCGCCCCGGTGACCTCCTCGAACAGCCCGAGGATGCGCAGCGCCTCGTCCGTCAGCGTGACCGCCATCAGTCCGCTTGCGAGGACCGGTTGACCGACCCCATCTTGAGGTTCACGTCGCCGGTGCCGAGCTTGATCGGCTTGCCGACGATGACGTTCTCGGTGACCCCGTTGAGGTCGTCGACCTCGCCGTGGATGGCGGCGTCGAGCAGGTGGTTGACCGTGACCTCGAACGCCGCACGCGCGAGGACGGACTCCTTCGAGCCGGAGATGCCGTGACGGCCGATGGACTCGATCTCGCCGCGGTTGGTCATGATGTCCGCGACGAGCATCAGGTGGCGGACGTTCACGTCGTCGAGACCCTGCTCTTCGAGGGTGGTCTTCGTCTCCTCGATGATGATCTCGCGGGCCGCCTCGATGCCGAGCTCGGAGCGGATCTCGTGGATGTTGTTGCAGGTGGTCCGCGAGGCGTCGACGCCCTCGATGGTGAGCACGTCGCCGAACGCCGAGCCCTCGGTGTAGAGGACGAACTCCTCGCCGTCCTCGGTCTCCTCCTTGCGGATGACGACGCGGGCGATCTCCTCGATGCCCTTGAACGTCACGTCGCGGAGCTCCTCGACCAGCTGCAGCAGGTCGCGGTAGGACGGCTCCTCGGGGCCGAACTCGACGCTCGTGCCCTGCTGGACCGTCTGCACACCGAGGGAGTCCTCGATGATGTCGGCGACCTCGCCGGCGATCTCGTCGACGTCGTCGACGGTCGGCCAGCGCTCCTGGAGCGTGTCCGGGTTGAGGTCGATGTGGACGCGCATGTCGGCGACGTTCGTCGAGATGTCACCCAGTGCGAGGATCTTCGTCGCCTCGATCTTCCAGACGACCTCGTGGGCCTTCTCGCGGTTCGTCGCGTACTCGTCCTCGAGGTGGACCGTCATCGTCGGCGTGTCGGGCGTCTTCCGGGCGTCCACCAGCTCGATGAGCCGGGGCAGCCCCTGCGTGACGTCGATCTCCGCGACGCCCGCGTAGTGGAACGTGTTCATCGTCAGCTGGGTGCCCGGCTCCCCGATGGACTGGGCGCTGACGGTGCCGACGGGGTCGAGCGCGTCGACCCGCGTCTCCAGGTAGCGGTGCTCGACGGCGCGGGCGATCTCGTCGGCCTGCTCGACGCTGGCGTCCCGGTCCTCGACGGTCCGGTACACCTCGGCCTTCAGCTCCTCGGGCAGCTCGGTGTCCTCGACGACCGCCTCGACGTCAGCGGAGACGTCGAACTCAGTCATCGGACTCCACCTCCGAGAGGAGGTCCGGGTTGCGACGCGACTCCCCGTGTTCGGAGAGGTTCGTCGGCCGGGCCTTGTCGCCCAGGAACTCCTGCTTCGAGTCGTCGTCCTCGAACTCGGCCTCGATGACGCGGTCGGCGATCTGCTCGACGTCGATGCCGTGGTCGTCGTCGTAGGCGACCTTCGTCGGCGACGTGCCGTCCTCGCCGAACTCGAACTGGACGATGGTGTCGCTCGTGTCGCGCACCGTGCCGTCGTACTGCGTCTCCAGCTCGGAGAGCGCGTTGATGAGCCGGCGCTGCAGGTAGCCGGACTTCGAGGTACGGACTGCCGTGTCGACCAGGCCCTCGCGGCCACCCATCGCGTGGAAGAAGAACTCCCGCGGGGTCAGGCCGCCGGTGTAGGAGTGCTCGACGAAGCCGTGAGCCTCCGCGCTCAGGTCGTCCTTCTGGTAGTGGCTGAGGGTGCGGTCCTCGTACCCGCGGTTGATGCGGGTCCCACGGACCGCCTGCTGGCCGACGCAGCCGGCCATCTGGGTCAGGTTGAGCATCGACCCACGCGCACCGGAGTTGGCCATCACGACCGCCGGGTTGTCGTCCTCGAAGTGCTCCTCGGCGATGTCACCGGCGTTGTCACGCGCCTTCCCGAGCGTCTGCATGATCTTCATCTCCAGCGTCTCGTCGACGGTCCGACCCGGCAGCGACTCGAGCTCGCCTGCGTCGTACGTCTCGATGAGCTCCTGGACGCGGTCGTAGGCGTCCTCTATGGTCTCGTCGATGCGTGCCTGTGCCTCCCCCGGGATGGTCTCGTCGTCGATCCCGATGGAGAACCCGAAGTGCATGATCGAGCGCATCGCGAGCGTCGCGACCTCGTTGATGAAGATACGGGCACGCGTCTCGCCGTACACCTTCGCGAGCGTGTCGACGACCTCGCCGCCGAACGCGCCGACGCCGTCCTCGTCGATGGTTCCCTCCACCAGCTGGCCGTCCTCGATGACGACCGTGTCGCCGGTGTTCGACTGGAACTCGAGGTTGAGGTCGTCGGGCAGCAGCTCGGAGAACAGCTGGCGACCGGTCCAGTACGGCCGGTCGTCGTCGTCGATACCGGCCTCCTCGGGCAGTTCGTCGATGCGGGTCGCCCGGAGCAGGTCGAGCGCCTGCGTCTCGTTGAACTGGGGATTGTCGTGGGTCAGCAGGTACGTCCCACTGATGTGGTCCTGGATGGCCCCGATGATGTTCTCGCCCATGCGGGGGCTCAGGATCTGCTCCTGTACGCGCATGAGGACGCGTGCCTCGGCGCGAGCCTCCTCGTTCTGGAGCGCGTGCATGTTCATCTCGTCGCCGTCGAAGTCCGCGTTGTACGGCGGGCAGACGACGGTGTTCAGCCGGAACGTCTTGTACGGCATCACGACGACCTCGTGGGCCATGATGGACATCCGGTGCAGCGACGGCTGCCGGTTGAACACGACGATGTCGCCGTCGATGAGGTGCCGGTTGACCTCCCAGCCGGCCTCGACCTTCTCCGAGAGCTCCTCGCAGTTCTTCTCGGTCACCTTCAGGCGGCGACCGTCCGGCCGTCGGACGTAGTTCGCGCCCGGGTGGCCCTCCGGCCCGTTGCTGACGTAGCGCCGGGCGTCCTCGAGGTTCCGCTCGGTGACGTTCATCGTCTGGGTCATCTCGGTCGCGACCCGGTCCGGCACGCCGACCTCGTTCAGCGAGAGGGTCGGGTCAGGCGAGATGACGGTACGCGCCGAGAAGTTCACACGCTTGCCGGACAGGGAGCCACGGAAGCGGCCCTCCTTGCCCTTCAGGCGCTGGGACAGCGTCTTCAGCGGACGGCCGGAGCGGTGGCGCGCCGGCGGCGTCCCCGAGATCTCGTTGTCCATGAACGTCGTGACGTGGTACTGGAGCAGCTCCCATAGGTCCTCGATGATGAGCTGCGGTGCACCCGCCTCGCGGTTCTCCATGAACCGCTGGTTGATGCGGATGATGTCGACCAGCTTGTGGGTCAGGTCGTCCTCCGAGCGCTGGCCGTTGTCCAGTGTGATGGAGGGACGCGCCGTCACCGGCGGGACCGGCAGCACGGTCAGGATCATCCACTCCGGACGGGACTTGTCCGACGAGATGCCGAGCACCTCGATGTCCTCGTCCGGGATGTCCTCGAACCAGTCGCGGATGTCCGAGGGCATCAGCTTGTTCATGTCCTCCTCGGTGAGGTCGATGTCGAGCGCCTTCTCCAGCGCCTTCCGGTCCGACTCGCGCGGGCGGAACTCGCCGGAGAGAATCTGGTTGACCCGGGAGAGCTCGATGCCCGTCTCGTTGGCGAGCGCCTCGCGGCTCATCGGCTCGTCGTCGTCGTCCTCGCCCGGCTGCATCGCGGCGGCGATGCGCTGGGAGTACTCCGAGGTCAGCACCTGCTGGACCTCGTAGTACGTCGTCGGCTTCTCGTGCTGGATGTCGAACTGGACCTCGCCGCAGAACGGACAGCGGTCCTTCTTCCGGGCCTGCCGGATGGCCGCCTTCGTCACGTCGTTGAGGTCGCGACCCAGCTTGCGCGTCTGGTCGAGCTGGCCGCGGAACTCGTCGCGCTCGTCCTCGGTGAGACAGAGCCGGGCGCACTCGCGGCAGGTGCCACGGAGCAGGCGTCGGATGAGCTTCGTGAAGCCGACGTGGATGACGGGCGCGGCCAGCTCGATGTGGCCGAAGTGCCCGTTACACGAACCCGAGTGCTTCCCGCAGGTCTTGCACTCCAGACCGGGGTCGATGACGCCCAGTCGCGGGTCCATCAGCCCCATGTCGATGGGGAAGCCGTCGTCGTCGTAGGTGTCCGCCGTGATGATCTTCGTGGCGGACATGTCGCGGTACTCCTCCGGGTCCATCAGCCCGAAGTCGATCTCGCCGATCTCCTTGGGTGTCTGTGAGCTTACCATGTTAGACTGCGTCCTCCAGTTCCAGTCGCGGAGCGATGCCGAGCGCCTTCATCTCGTCGAGCAGGAGCTTGAAGGCGTAGCTCATCTCTATCTCGTGGATGTCGGTCTCCTCGCCGCAGTTCGGGCAGTACACCCGACGCTGGTCGACGTTCTCGACCGCGCTCATCCCACACTGCCCGCAGACGTGGATGAACTCGCGGTCGGACTCGTCGAGCAGGCGCTCCTTCAGCGCCATCGCCGCGCCGTGCCCGATGAGCACGTCGCGCTCCATCTCCCCGACACGCAGGCCACCCTCGCGGGCACGCCCCTCGGTCGGCTGCCGGGTGAGCACCTGCACCGGCCCGCGCGAACGGGCGTGCAGCTTGTTCGAGACCATGTGGTACAGCTTCTGGTAGAAGATGACCCCGACGAAGATCTCCGCCTCGATCTTCTCGCCGGTGACGCCGGAGTAGAGGCGCTCCTTGCCCGAGGACTTGAAGCCGGCCTCCTCCAGCCCGCCACGGAGTTCGTGCTCGTCCTCGCCGGTGAACGGCGTGCCGTCGACACGGCGACCCTCCAGTGCGCCGATCTTGCCGCCGAGCATCTCCAGCACGTGGCCGACCGTCATCCGCGACGGCAGCGCGTGCGGGTTGACGATGAGGTCCGGGACGACGCCCTCCTGCGTGAAGGGCATGTCCTCCTGGGGTGCGATGTGGCCGACGACACCCTTCTGGCCGTGCCGGGACGCGAACTTGTCGCCCATCTCCGGGATGCGCTCGTCGCGCACGGAGACCTTCGAGAGCTTCGAGCCGTCCTCGCCCTCCATCAGCGTGACCGTGTCGACGACCCCGGACTCGCCGGAGCGCATCGTCACGGAGGTCTCACGTCGCTTCTGCGGGGAGAGGCCGCCCATGTCGTCGGGCTCCTCCAGGAACCGCGGCGGCGAGGTCTTCCCGAGCAGCACGTCGTTCTCGCCGACGCGCGTCTCCGGGTTGACGAGGCCGTCCTCGTCGAGGTGTGTGTACGCGTCCTCGCCGCGTGCGCCGCGCACGTCCTGGCTCGGGATCTCGAAGCGGTCCTCCTGGCCGCCGGGGTAGCGCCGTTCCTCGCCCTCGTAGGTCCGGAAGAAGTGCGAGCGGGCGAGTGCGCGGTCGACCGACCCCTGGTTGAGAACGAGCGCGTCCTCGATGTTGAACCCCTCGTAGCTCATGACGGCGACGACGAAGTTCTGCGCCGCGGGGCGCTCGTCGTAGCCGATCTGCTCCGTCGTCTGGGTCTTGACCATCGAGAGCTGCGGGTAGTGCAGGAGGTGCTGGCGCGTGTCCGGCCGGATCCGGTAGTTCGCGCTCGGCAGCCCGAGCGACTGCTTGATCATCCCCGCACCCATCGTGATGCGCGGCGACGCGTTGTGCTCCGGGTACGGGATCATGCCCGCACCGATACCGAAGATGAGCTGCGGGTCGACCTCGAGGTGCGTGTGGTCCTCGGTCAGGTCCTCGCGGTCGACGGCGACGTAGATGTCCTCCTCCTCCTCGGCGTCGATGAACTCGACGTGGCCGTGCTCGACGAGGTCGTCGAACTCCAGCTCGCCGTTGCGGACCGCCTCGATCTCCTCCTCGGAGATGCGGGTCTCGCCGTTCTCGACGACCAGCAGCGGGCGACGTGCCCGGCCGGCGTCCGCGTTGACGATGACCTCGCGGGTGCGGTCCTTGACGGAGACGTTCACCATCTCGCTCACCTCGCCGAGCCGGCGGGCCTCGCGGATCTGCTCCGCGAGCTCGTGCGGCTCGGGGTGTGTCCCGACCAGACTACCGTTGACGTATACCTTCGCTTCGCGCTGTTGACTTGCCATGTGTTAGTCGTCTGCGGGTGTTTCCTGGCCCTGTCCTTCGAGCCCGGGGATACCCTTGACCCCCATCGACGCCAGTTCTCGTTTGAGTCCCTGTTCGTCCTCGATGTTCTGTGACAGCTCCATCGCCTGGGCGAAGTTCTTCACCAGCCCACAGTTCGGCCCCTCGGGCGTCTCGGAGGGGCAGATGCGACCCCACTGTGTCGCGTGCAGGTCACGCGCCTCGAAGTGGGGCTGGCTGCGCGACAGCGGCGAGCGCAGCCGGCGCAGGTGCGACAGCACGCCCATGAAGTCCGTCCGGTCGACCAGCTGGCTCACGCCGGAGCGGCCGCCGACCCAGTTCCCCGTCGCGATGGGGTGCTCCAGGCGCTCGGTGAGCACGTCCGAACGGACGACCGTGCTGACCGAGAGCTGCCGGTTCCGCATGTTGGCGCGCTCCAGCTGGTACTTCACGTCGCGTGCCAGCTTGTTCAGCGCCGTCCGGAACAGGTCCTTCATCAGGTCGCCGGAGACCTTCAGGCGCTTGTTCGCGTAGTGGTCCTTGTCGTCGGACTCGCGCCGCCCGAGCGCGAGCTCGAAACACGCCTCGGCCATCCGGCAGAGGTAGTACGACTTGTTGATGCGGACGTCCTCCTCCTCGACGCCTTCCTCGTGGAGGTGCGGCAGGAGGTACCGGTCGATGACGTAGTTCGCCCGCTTGAGCTGGTAGTTCTTCCCCTGGCCGGAGGCGACCCGCTTGCCCAGCGTCTCGATGGCCTCCTCCTGCGTCTGGACCTCGGCGGCCTCCAGGTTCTCAAGCATGTACTTGACGACCTCGGGGTCGTCGCTGACGCGGTGGACGATCTCCTCGTCCGACTCCAGGCCGAGCGCACGCACGAGCGTGACGAAGTTGATGCTCCCCGAGACGGAGGGGAACGACACCTCGAGCAGGCCCTCGCGGTTGCGCTCACACAGCACCAGTGCGCGGTAGCCACGGCGCTGCGAGAACGTCTTCGCGACCTGGATCTCGTCGCCGTACTTCGTGTCGTACTCCGCGAGGATCTTGTTCGGTGCGAGGTCCTCGCTCGTCATCAGCACGCGCTCGGAGCCGTTGACGATGAAGTAGCCACCGGGGTCGGCGGGGTCCTCGCCGATCTCGATGAGCTCCTCGTCCGAGAAGCCCGCGATGTTGCACTTCTCCGAACCGACCATGATGGGCATCCGGCCGATCTTGGTCTCGGTGGAGTCGACGACCCGCTCCTCGCCCTCCTCGCCCTTCACGATGGACATCTCCATGAAGACGGGCGCGGAGTACGTGATGTTCCGGAGGCGGGCCTCCTGCGGGTAGAGCAGTTCCTCGGAGCCGTCGGCCTCACGCACGCGCGGGGTCACGACACGGACGTCGCCCAGTTCGACGTGGACGGGCTCCTCGCCCTCCTTGTCGCCGATGTCCGTGTCGATGGTCTCCTTCTCGTCCACGACGCGTTGCATCCCCCGGGTGAGGAACGCGTTGAACGAGCGGAAGTGGTGTTCTGCGAGTCTGTCCTTCGAGAAGTACTCACGCGAAATCGCGCGTCGGTTTGCTCTGTCCATTCTGTCAGTCCACCACGAGTCGGTACACGACCGCTGTGTCTGTCGTTCGCGATTCTCGGATGATCTTCACCACGTCACCCATCTCCGCTTCGTCGGGGAGCGCCGGGTCGGTGCGCTTGATCTTGGGAAGGTCCGTCCTGTCGATGTCGTACTCGTCGAGCACGTCGTCGAGCTCGTCCTCGTCGAGGACGACGTGCTCCGGCACGAGTTCGTGTTGGCTTACGTCTACCATGGTTGTGTCTGACCGGAGAGAGAAGCTGCTGTCACGAGATACTACAGGGCACTACCGGCGGGAGGCATTTAACGTTTGCCAAGTACGCGCGGGAGCGTCCGCTACCGGTGCCCGCCTCGTCGGCGGGTGCGAACCCGCGGCCGGGACGACGCGAACGATCTCAGTTTCGTCCGGAAGATTGCGCTACGACCCTAAAGCGTTTGTGCCGCGGTGGACACACGCACACGTCCTCCGATTGGAAAGCCTTAAGCGTACAACCCGGGTACGATAGGGTGAAGCCCGGGTGGTGTAGTGGCCCATCATACGACCCTGTCACGGTCGTGACGCGGGTTCAAATCCCGCCTCGGGCGCTTTCTCAGCAGACAACGTGAGTGAGGAGCGCCAGCGACGAGCGAACCGTCTGCTGAGAAACGCCACGAAGGGATTTGGACTAGCGAGCACGCAGCCGAGCGCAGCGAGGCCCGTGCGAGTGAGGTTCAAATCCCGCCTCGGGCGCTTCTTCGATCTCCTGTTCTGGCGCGAGTCGTCTCTCCGGTGACTCCCGGCCAGCATTCAAACCGGAAGGCGACTCAACGTCGGCATGAATCCCTCTCGACGCGGTGACGAGACGGAAGCGATCCTCCTCGCCAGGCTGCTCGAACTGGGCAATAGCGTCGCGGTCCCGTTCGGCGACAGCGACCGGTACGACCTGCTCGTCGACGACGACGGCTACCTGTTCCGGGTGCAGTGCAAGACCGGGAGCTGGGTGAACGGGACGGTGCGGTTCAAACTGTACAGCTCGACGGTCGACGACGGCGAGCGAGTCGATGCCGACTACACGGCGGCGGAGGTCGACGCGTTCGCGGTTTACGCACCGGAGACGGACGAGGCCTACTGGGTCCCGGTAGCCGAGACGGGAGTCGGTGAGATGCGGCTCCGCGTCGAGGAGCCGGAGCCGAAGGCGCCGCGGTCGCGGTTGAACTGGGCGGACGAGTACCTGCTGGCGGACCGGTTCGGGTGACGGCTGGGCATCGTTCCGAATCGACACCGATTAATAAGTCCAGCAGGAACGAGGAGACGCGTTCGAAAGCCCGGGTGGTGTAGTGGCCCATCATACGACCCTGTCACGGTCGTGACGCGGGTTCAAATCCCGCCTCGGGCGCTTTCTCAGCAGACAACGTGAGTGAGGAGCGCCAGCGACGAGCGAACCGTCTGCTGAGAAACGCCACGAAGGGATTTGAACTAGCGAGCACGCAGCCGAGCGCAGCGAGGACCGTGCGAGTGAAGCTCAAATCCCGCCTCGGGCGCTTTTCCGGACACAACACGAACGAGGAGAGCGTGGTCCGAGCGGAGCGAGGACCACGGCGAGCGGGGAGCGAAGCGACCCGCGAGCGGCGTGACCCCGCGGTTCGGATCGCCCTCGTTCGCGGGCAGGGTCAGGCGCCGGGTTGCACCGTGGCGGCAGCCGGTTCGTCGCCGGGTCTGGTGACGAGGTTCCGGCGGCCGATGGTGATCTTCTGGATGGTCCCGGCATCGGCCATCCGCGAGAGGACGCGGCTCACCTTCGACTTCGACCAGTCGGTCCAGTCGACGATCTCGCTCTGCCAGAGCCGGCCGTCGTTCTCGTCGAGCAGCCGGCAGATCTGGTCCTCGTCGCTGAGCGGCACCGGTTCGCGGGCGTCGTCGTCGGCTGCCTCCGGAGCGGTCGTCTCCCCTTCGGTGTCCACGTCCCGATCGTCGTCGTCGTCCAGCGTTGGCTCGACGGACCACGTCGGGGTCCCACGGCGGACGGTCCACCAGCCGGCCACCGTCGCGAGCACCGCGAGGCCGCCGCCCACGACGGCCAGCGTCGGGAAGCCATCGGACGAATCGGGCGACATCCCGGCGGCGGCTTCGGCGTCCCCGACACCGTCGCCGTCGGTGTCCGGCCGGGTCGGGTCGAGGCCGTACCGCAGCTCCTCGCTGTCGAGTAGGCCGTCGCCGTCGGTGTCCGGGTCGCGCGCGTTGGTCCCAAGTGCGACCTCGCGGCCGTCGTCGAGGCCGTCGCCGTCGGTGTCTGCGACCGTGACGTTGGTCTCGTGGCGGTTGACCTCCGGCCCGTCGTCGAGGCCGTCGCCGTCGGTGTCGGGCGTGGTCGGGTCGGCGCCCCGTGCGAGCTCCTCGCCGTCGTCGAGGCCGTCGTCGTCGGTGTCGGCCGCGGTCGGGTCGGTCCCTTCTGTGACCTCGCGGCCGTCGTCGAGGCCGTCGTCGTCGGTGTCTGCCGCGTTCGGGTCGGTGTCGAGATCGTTCACTTCGCGGCCGTCGTCGAGGCCGTCGCCGTCGGTGTCGGGCGTGGTCGGGTCGGTCTCGTGGACGTTGACCTCGTCGCCGTCGTCGAGGCCGTCGCCGTCGGTGTCCGCGACCCGGAACTTCGTGCCGGCGTCGAACTCGCGGCGGTTGCTCAACCCGTCGTCGTCGACGTCACCGTCGGCGGAGACCAGCCGGAAGTCGAGGCGTTCGCTGGCGAGTTCGGTCGCCGAGCCGTCCGTGGAGGTCGCGACCGCTTCGAGCGTCTGCTGACCGGTCCGGTTCGCGGGGAACTCGGTGACGGTGACGCTGACGGTCTGTGCGCCGTTCGTCCCGTCGACGGTCCGGCACGCGAGTTGGTCGGCGTCGGTGTCTCCCGTCCGCAGACACAGGCGGGTGTCGTTGCTCCCCGTCTCGAGCTCGACGGTGACGGTGACCGGCTGCCAGTCGGTGAGGTAGGGCAGCACGGTCTCGGTCTCGACGACGCCCTCCCCCGACAGCTCGACGTCCTGGATCGTGACGGAGCTGTCCTGCGTCGTGGCGGTCGTGTCCTGTACGGTGGTCGGACTCCCTGCGGCGGCTGCGCTGGCCAGTGGCGTGGCACCCGCGGCCAGAACGAGGAGCGCGAGCAGCACGTATGTCAGCCGTCGTGAACGTGGGGGGCTCGTCATGGGGGGTCATCGCGGCCATTCGGGAGCGTCGTTCATAGTCCTTTGTCATCGGCTGACGGACGTCCGACAGTTGTGGCGGGGACCGACGCGTGAAACAGTGTGAAACAGTCGGATAGGTGGCTGCAACGGTCGGGACGACTGCCCCCGTTTATCGAACACTCCGGCGTATCCCCGGGTGGCGTCATGACCTGGACACCAGACCGACGAACCTTCGCGACCGCACTAGTGTCCCTGCTACTCGTCACCGCTGGGTGCGCTTCGCCCAGTGACGATGGGGGGAACAGTACAGTCGGTAACGAAACCGACGCAGAGGGACCGATCGCGACCGACGACCCGATGAACGGGACCGAGACGACCGGCGACGACCCGACGAGCGGGACCGAGACCAGCGACGACCCGACGAACGGCACCGAGACGACGAGTGACGGACCGACGAACGGCACCGAGACGACCGACGACCCGATGAACGGCACCGAGACGACCAGCGACGGCCCGACGACGAACGGCACCGACGGCGGTACCACGACGAACGGGACCGTCAACTGATCATCCCGGCCTGTCATCCCTGACGACGGCCCCTGCGGCCTCTTCTTCTAGTATTTCACCACGAAGGCCCGGTGTTAGCGTGTCGCGAGCGCGACCGAGGCGCGACCACAGCGGGAATCTTGCTCCCGACGAGCCGGGCTGTCGAGCAGCCTGACCGCCCACCGAGGGTGACCGACGGCCGGCTGTTACGCTCGGACGTCGTACGTGTGGACCCCGATCAGCTGGGACCGTTCGCCGTTGTCCCAGCGGAGCTCGAGTTCGCCCACGGTGTCCTCGGGAACCGAGATGGTCCCGGAATCACCTGGCTCGATGGGTGATCCGATGATCTCGTCGAGCGTGTCTCGCGGTTCTCCCTCGACCCGGACCGTGATCCGTTCGGGCTCCTGCAGGATGTCCCCGCCGGCGTGGACGATGGTGACGGTGTCCGCCGCCGGGTCGTCGGTGTAGTCGAACGCGACACTGGGTGCCCCGTCACCGGGGAATCCGGCATCCCACACCCGCCAGTCGCCGTTCTCCGTCCTGAGTTCGTACTCGACGCGGTCGGTCCTGGAGTTCCCCTGCTGGTCCGAGAGCGTGTACTCGGCGATCACCATCGCGGTACCGTTCTCCTGGGTCCGGATCTCGGTCTCCTCGATGGTGAGTTCCAGGTCCTGGTCGTTCTGCTCCTGGTCGCCGTCCCCCGTGGTCTCGTTCATCGGCCCGTCGGGATGAATGAGTTCGCGTGCCCTGTCCCGGTCCCCCTCGACAGCTTCCGTGAGGAACGCGCGGAGCGTCGCTTCCGGGTCGTCGCCGACATCGCTGTCTTCGCCACCACCGAGGAGGCCTGTACAGCCGGCGAGTGAGGTCAGGGAGAGCGTGGTCGCTGTCAGATAGGTCCGTCGTCGCATGGGAGCCGGGTTCAAGTGGGGGCGTGAAAAGTGTACATATTCTATCCTGTCTGTCGGTCACCGATACCGACGACCAACGACGTGCCACCTCGCCGACTCTAATCCTTTAGTAGTCGTGTGACCTAACGGGTGCCATGGCAAGAGACGGCCCCGGCGAGATGGTGGCCGGGACGCCGACCGTCGAGGAGGTCTCGGTGCTGTTCGTGGACAACGACGCGGACTTCGCCGAGGTCTCGAAGACGATGCTTGAGCGGGCGGACGAGAGCATCTCCGTGACGATCGTCCCGAACGGGGCGGCAGCAATCGAGGTGGTCGAGGACCCGGAGCGCCAGGTCGACTGCATCGTCAGCGACTACGACATGCCCGAGATGGACGGGCTCGAGCTGCTGCAGGCGGTGCGCGAGCGGGACGACCGGCTGCCGTTCGTCCTGTTCACCGGGAAGGGTAGCGAGGAGATCGCGAGCGACGCCATCGCGGCGGGCGTGACCCAGTACCTCCAGAAGAAGCCGGGTCGCGAGCGGTACGCGCTGCTCGGGAACCAGATACGGAACGCGGTGGCGCAGTACCGGACCCAGAGCGCCCTGCAGGACCGGGTCCGCCAGCAGGAGGCCGTGGCCACCATCGGTCAGCAGGCGCTGAACGAGCCACAGCTGGACGTGCTGTTCGAGACGACGGTTCGGCGGGTCGCACGGGCGCTCGACGTGAGTCACGTCCGCATCCTCTCGGAGACTGACGAGGCGCTCCGGACGGAGGCGGCCGTCGGCTGGCGACCGGAGGCGCTGCCGTCGGGGCAGGCCGAGTACGCGGTCACCGACGGGAAGCCGGTGGTGGTCGTCGACGACCTGTCGGCCGAGGACCGGTTCGACGCGAGCGACGCGGCCGAGGTGGAGGGCCTCCGGAGCGGTGCCTGTGCGACCGTCGGTCTGCGCGGCTCCGACTGGGGGGTCCTCGAGGCTCACGCCCGGACGCATCGTCGGTTCACGCAGGACGACGTGACGTTCCTGCAGAACGTGGCGACGGTGCTCGCGAGCGCCATCGAGCGCAACGTCATCGAGGGCGAGCGTCGCGAGAGCAGCGAGCGGTACCGGACGCTCGTCGAGGTGTCGCCGAGCGCGGTCGTCGTGCACAGAGACGGCGACCTCGTCTACACGAACCCGGCGTTCGTCTCGCTCGTCGGGGCCGCCGACGAGTCGGAGCTCCTCGGGTCCGAGCTGGCATCCCTGGTCCACCCCGAGGACGAGGATGCGGTCACGTCCGCGATGGCGCGGACCATGGCGGGCGAGGCCGAGCCGACACGCCGGGAGCGCCGGGTCGTCGGCCACGACGGGTCGGTCGTCCACGTCGAGATGACCTCGCGGGCAATCGAGTACGAGGGCGAGCGGGCGGTGCTGACGGTGGCGACGGACGTGACCGAGCGAAAGCGCTACGAGCAGACGCTCGACACGCTCCACGAGACCTCGCGGGACCTGATGCGGGCGGAGACGCAGGCGGATATCTGCGAGACGGCGGCGGAGACGGCGGCGGACCTGCTGGGCCTGAGCGCGCTCGTCGTCTACACGTTCGAGAGCGACACCGGCACGCTCGAACCGGCCGCGACGACGCCGAGTACGACCGATCTGCTGGGGTCGCCACCGACGGTCGAGCGCGGGACGGGCTACGTCTGGGAGACGTTCAGCGCGGGCGAGTCGCGGTACTTCCCGGACGTGGCGGACGAACCGGGGGCGCTCGACGACGTGGTCGAGAGCCAGCTGGTGATACCGCTCGGGACCCACGGGGCGCTGGTGGCCGTCTCGGACGTCGTCGAGGGGTTCGAGGAGCCGACCATCGAGCTGTTGCACATCCTCGCGGCGAACACCGAGGCGGCGATGGACCGTGCCGAACGCGAGCAGCTCCTCCGGGACCACGACAGCCGGCTGAGCCAGCAGAACGAGGAGCTGCGGAAGCTGAACCACACGAACAAGATCGTCCGCGACGTGAACCGGGCGGTCGCGCAGGCGTCGACCAGACGGGAGATCGAGCAGGCGGTCTGTGACCGGCTGGCCGAGGCCGAGCCGTACGTCGCCGTCTGGGTCGCCGAGGCGGAGGGGCCGAACGGCGCGATGACCCCCCTGGCGTGGGCCAACACCGACGCCGACTACGTCGACCGGATCGCCGACGACCTCGACGACCCGACGCCGGAGGGTAACCTCGTCCGGCAGGCGGCCGACGATCAGGCGGTCGCCGTCGTCGAGGACGTGCTGACAGACGAGTGGAGCGAGCGCCGGACCGAGGCGCTCACGTACGGCTTCCAGACGGTCGTCGCCGTGCCGCTCGTCGACAACGAGCGCGTCTACAGCGTCCTCGTGCTGCACGTCGCGACGCCCGAGACGGTGACCGAGCAGGAGCTGGCGGTGCTCGGCGAACTGGGCGAGACCATCGGCTACGCCATCCACGCCGTCGAGCGGACACGGGCGCTCGTCACCGACAGCGTGGTCGAACTGGAGTTCGAGGTGGCCGACGAGCGCTTCACCTTCTCGCGGCTGTCGGCGGCGGTCGGTGGCTCGATCCGACTCGACGGGGCGGTCTCCCGGCCCGACGGGACGCACCTCTGTTTCGTCCGGACCGAGGGCGTCGACGCGGAGCTCGTCGAGACGACGCTCGCGGACTGGTCGTCGGTGCCGTCGGTGACCTGCATCAACGAGGACGACGACACGGCGCTGTTCGAGATCAGGCTGACGGAGCCACGGCTGTTCGAGCTGCTCCGGGAGTACGACGGGACAATCCGGTCGCTGGAGGCCGAAGACGGCGTGGCGACGCTCTTCGTCGAGCTCCCGCAGGGCGGTGACACGAGGGGGCTGTGGAACGACCTGAGCGAGTCCTACCCGACGACGGAGCTCGCCGCCCGTCGGGAGACGAGCCAGAGCAACCGTCAACACCGCGACCAGCGGTCCTGGGTCGAGAGCGAGCTGACGGAACGACAGTTCGAGGCGCTCCAGACCGCCTACTACGCCGGTTTCTACGCCTGGCCGCGCGAGGTGACCGGGGAGGTGCTCGCCGACGCGCTCGACGTCACGCCGCCGACGTACCACTACCACCTCCGGGCGGCCGAACGCAAGCTTGTGAGCGGTGTCTTCGAGCCCGGTTCTAACTGATTAGTGTCGGTGATTGCGTACCACTAACTGGATAGAATAAAGTGTTAATCCGATTCCATCCTTACCATTGGTTGGCGAAACAGCAGCGAAGCGCTGTCGCCACCCCCATACTCCCCCCAACCCCCCCTTCCTGAAGCATCACCCGACCAGCGACGTCACTGTGGCGTGGCTCGCGACGAGGCCGCAGTCATCCGAAGAAAGAGCGACGGCGCCGACGACCCCGGTGTCGTCGACGGCGGGAGCGCGGACCGGTCGACGCGGGAGTCAGCTCCGCTCGCCGATGGTCACCTGGTTGTACTTCTGGCGGCTGCCGCCGGCGGCACCGTACGGTTCGATGTCGACCCAGTCGTACGCGAACCGCTCGTCACGACGGTGGTAGCAGGGCAGGAGCACCATGTCCTCCCAGTTCGCCTCCTCCATCTGGACGTAGGCGTCCCCACGGGTCGAGGCGGCCTCCTCGTTCGGTGCCTGGTTGTTCTGGACGGTCTCCCAGGCGTTGTTCATCTGCTCGACGGCGTCGCCCTCGGCGTCGTCCCAGTCGACGTACGCACCGCGGGCACCGCCCTCGCGGTCGGTGTTCGTGAGATCGGGGACGAGCTGGCCCCAGAAGTTGTCCGGGGCCGGCCAGTCCATCGCCCAGCCCAGCGAGTAGGCGGCGAGGTTGCCGTTCTGACCGCGGCTGAGCAGCGTCGAGAACGGCGCCTCCTCGAGGTTCATGTTGACGTGGGCGTTGACGAGCTTGTCGCGGAGGATGGTGCCCAGCCCCTGCCACGTCGGGTCGGGGTACGTGGTGAACGTGATCTCGTACTCGTTGTTGGGGCCGTAGCCGGCGTCCTCCATCACCTGGCGGGCATCGCCGATGCGCGTCTCGCCGTAGCCGTAGGGGTAGTTCTGCTCGGCGTGCTCGTCGTACGCACTGGTGCCACCGGGGTAGATGCTCGGCGGGCTGTAGTGGTACGCGGGCGTCCCGCGACCCTTGAACACCTGCTCGACGCCCTCGTGCTGGTCCATCGCGTACGCGATCGCCTGCCGCACGGGCTTGGGGACGTTCTTGGCGTTCAGGCCGATGTAGAACGTGTTGATGGTCGGGATGGCGGTGTAGTCGACCGTCTCGCCGTTCTGCATCGGACCGTATGTGCCGAGCTGTCGCCCGGCCTCGTCGGACTCTTCGATGCTGACCAGGTTCGGGTCGTACTTCGAGGTCGGCATCGGCGGGAGGTCCGCGTTCTTGTTCTGGCCGTAGTTGTACCGGGCGTCGGTGTCGGTGATGATCTGCCAGTGGACGCCCCCGATGAACGGTCCGTCACCGTGGTAGTCGTCGAACCGGCTGACGTCGGCGCTGTTGTTCGTCTCCCAGGCATCGAACGTGAACGGCCCGGCGCTGATGGGGCTGCGGCGGGCGAACTCGTCGTAGCTCATCTCGCCGTCGTAGCCGGGCGTGTCGTCGACGAGTCCTTCGGGGATCGCACCGAAGGCTGTGTACGCGAGCATCTCGAGCGTCGAGTGGAACGGCGCCTCGAGCTGGATCTCGAGTGTCGTCTCGTCGACCGCCGTGACGCCGAGACTGCCGGGTTCGTAGTTGTCCTCGCTGTCCGTCTCGTGCTGGATACCCATGGCGGACGTGACGAAGTACGCGCGCCGGGAGTTCGGCGAGGCGGTGAGGCGCTCGAACGAGTAGACGAAGTCCGAGGCGGTGACGGTGTCACCGTTGTGGAACTTCGCGTCCTCCTTGAGCGAGAACGTGTAGGTGGTGTAGTCCTCGGACACCTCGTACTCCGTCGAGAGCAGCGTCTCGACCTCGATCTCGCCGTTCGGGTAGTTCATCAGCCCGTCGAACACCTGCTGGATGACCCGGCCGTTCGCCGTGTCGGTCGAGGCGACGGGGTCCAGCGTGCTCATCGTGGCGTTCGTGAGCTGGAGGATCCGGTCGCTCTCGCCGAAGCCGTCGTCCTCCTCTTCGGTGCCGGTCCCGGGGTCGTCGGTCCCCTGGGTGTCGGTTCCGGGGGTGTCGGTACCGCCGTCGTCGTCGTTGTTGTCGCCCGTACAGCCCGCGAGGGCCAGGGCGGTCGCTGCGCCGCCGGTCGCTTTCAGGAACTTCCGGCGCTGGAGGGACTGGTCGTCTGACATACACCCACCGGTTCGGTCTTTCGTGTCAAAAAACGACTGTAAGCACTAGTCGTCTCTAGTCCAAAAGAAAATCTTATAAGGGGAATTCAGTTCGTATAACTGGAAAAAGTTAAAATCTCATTTTACTAACTGTGCAAAAGACGAAGCAGCGGCTGTCGACAGGAGCGAACTGGTCTGAAACGCAGTCGCGGAGGCCGAATCGGGGTGGGGATGACAGCAGGCGGCGTTCCTGTCGACGACAAATCCTTGTCCCGGACGGGTATTAAGACCGGTGAAGGGTCAAACCGTCACTTGAGACTTCGACCGGCCAGGGCTGCGCTCGCCGTCGGGCTCCCCCCGTCGTGTGGCGTGTGTCGCTCGCGGACCTGCACCGCGTGGAGTCGCTCGGTGGCGTCGTCGACCACCCTGACCGCGCCCGGTTCGGTGGGCATCCGTTCCGTCAGGTCCTCGTCGACGAACGAGGGCCGTGCCCGTGCCAGTGCCTCGCGGTCCCGTCGGTCGGTGAGTCGGTGGGCGACCAGCAGGTCGGCCTGCGACGCGGCCACCGGCGGCAGCGCACTCGGACGCTGGGTCGCCGCGACGAGGCTCACACCCGGCTGACGCCCACGCGTGAGCAGTGTCCGCAGCGCCGGGGCCGCGACGCCGTCGAAGAACGCGTGGGCCTCGTCGACGAGCAGCCACGGGAGCCGGGCGACCGTGTCCTGCACCCGCGCACGGTACAGCGCCGTCGCCGTCGCCCGGACCACCGCGTTCGCCGCCGCCGTCGGCAGTCCAGAGACGTCGAGCACCGTCGCGGTCCGCGACGAGAGCGCGCTCGCGTCGAGTCCGTCCGGGTCGAACACGTCCCACGACGCGGCGAGGTCGAGGTGGTTCCGGGCCGCGCGTCGCGCCGCCTGGTCGCAGTCGAGCCCGGCCAGCGTCGCCCCCACCTCGGCGACGGTCGTCCCCGTCGCCGCCGCCCGCCACAGTGCCGCACCACCCGGCGACTCCGGGTCGAGCCCCACCAGTTCGCACCAGGCGGTCGGCGGCAGTGCGTCGGGGTCTACCCGTGGCTCCCTGACGACCGTCGCCGACCCGTCGGTCGCGAGCGTCCCGAACACGCCCATCGGGTCGACGACGACCGGCGCGACACCCCCGGCCGCAGCCAGTCCCTCCGCCAACACGCCGAGCGTGTACGACTTGCCGTAGCCGCGTTTGCCGACGACGAGCGCGGCGTGCGGTGACTCGCAGTCCAGCTCGACCGTCGCGCCAGCGCTCCCGTCCGGCGCGCGGTAGTGCCCGAACTCGACCGTCGCACCCGGTCCGCCGTCGCGTCCGATGACGACCATGCCCCGTCTGGTCCCGTGATGGTACTTCAACGGGCGGACGAGCCGGCCGACCATTCAAATACCATCGCGGGCCCAACGATGGCGTGCAACTCACACCGCTCCGGCGCGACGACCGCGCCATCGAAGGACTGCCAATCCGTCTCGTCATCGCGCTCGTCGTCGGTGTCGCCAGCCTCTCCGTCATGATGAACATGATATCCGGTATCGGCGGTCTCGCCGTCACCGAGGTCGACGCACAGCCGACGCCGGACGTCATCACGCCCGGCGAGCAGACCGTCGACATCCGCGTCGTCGACAGCGACGGCAACCCCGTCGAGGGCGCGACCGTCGTCGTGAAGGGTGCGACCGCGCGGCTCGACGGTATCGAGACGGCGAGTACGGGGGCAAACGGCACCGCCGCGATCGAGATCGACCCGTCGCTCGGACCGAATCAGGCCGAGGGCACGCTGGAGATAGACATCAAACCGCCCGCAGGCAGCGAGTACGCCGACCAGCGCGCGAACACGGTCATCCTGGTGGTCGAGGATTAGTCCCAGTCGATCCACTCGTGCTCCCAGCCCGCGCCGAGGGCGGTCTGGGCGCGTTCGCGGTCCTCGCGGTCGGTCCGGTTGCGCTCGAGCGCCCCCGCCTGCTCGCCCTCGACGAGCAGCGGCGCGAACGCGACCGGGCCGTGCTCGTCGACGACCTCCCCGGTCGAATCGATGGAGACGAGCGTCTGCCCGCCCGCGCCGCGGGGCATGACGAGCCGGCCGTCGTCGGCGAGCTGGGAGACGAGCGCACGCGGCGGTTCGACGGCCGCGGCTTCCACCAGTACGCGGTCGAAGGGGGCGTACTCCGCGAGGCCGTGGGTGCCGTCGCGGCAGTCGACGAGCACGTCGCCGTAGCCCGCGTCCGCGAGGTTCGACCGGGCGTCGTAGACGACACGGCGGGTGATGTCCACCGCGTGGACGTTGCGTGCCCCGGCGAGTTCGGCGGCGACAGCGCTCGTGTAGCCGACGCCCGCGCCGACGACGAGCACCGCGTCGTCCGGCTCGACGCGGAGCGCCTCGAACAGCCGTGCGACCGAGCTGGGCGAGAGGATCCGGGTGCCGGCGTGCTCGTGTGACTGGTCGGTGTACGCGCGCTCCGCCTCCGGAACGAACTCGTGGCGGGGCACCTCCCGCAGCGCGAGGCCGACTGCATCGCTGTGCACGACGCCCTTCGCGTCGTGTTCGAGGCTGTCGACCATGTCGTCCCGCAGCGCCGCCTGCTCCATACCCGAAGGTCCGGGATGCTCCGTTAAGAATCTCGCGCCTGTCCCAGCACCGCCTGCCGATCCGTGCCCGGCACCTCGCGCACCTGTACCGCCCGTAATCCCGCGGATTCGAGCCACTCGCGGTAGGCGCCGGGGTCGTGTGCCTCGCCGGCGCCGAGCGCGAGGCGACGGACCGTCTTCCCACGCGCGGCGGGCGAGCGCCCGCGAAGGTAATCGACGATCACGAGCCAACCACCCGGCGCGAGCGCGTCGGCCGCCGCCGCGACGAGTCGCCGGTTCGCCGCCGCCGACCGATCGCTCGTTCGCACGGGGACGAACGCGCAGTCGACGCCGTCGACCGGGAGCGCTGCGGCGTCGGTCCCGTCGTTCTCGCCGTCGCCGTTCCCGGCATCGTCGTTCCCGCCGTCGTCGGGCAGCCCCCACGCGACCGTCTCGACGGGCTCGCGGGCGAGCAGCGACGCCGACGCGTCGAGCCGGTCGGCGGCGTCGAGCAGCGTCACGTCGTAGCCCCGCCGAGCGAACTCCACGGCGTAGGGCCCCGGTGCGCCGCCGACGTCGACGACACGGCCCTCGGGTGCGACGTGCTGGGCGGTGGTGACGCAGGCTCGAACCGTCGCCTCGTCGGTCGCCTGCACGCGACCGAGACGGTTCCGGGTCCACTCGGTCGTGGTGTCCTCTCGCGCCGGCTCCGTGCCGTCGTCGTCGTCGCCGACCGGTGGGGCTGCGCCGCGCATCGTCTCGGGGAGTGCGCGAAGGGCGGTGAGGTCGTCGAGTTCGGCCGGGAAGCGACCCACAGAACGGAGGTCGGCCGCCGCGAGGAAGCCCAGCGCGCGGTTCGTCGGCTCGTAGACGCCGCCCACGTCGCGGAAGAAGCCGGCGTCGGCGAGGCCCTCGACGGTGAGGCGGGCTGCGCGCTCGGTCACGTCGGTCCGCTCGGCGACCTCGCTCGGCGTGTCGGCGTCGGAGAGCAGGGCGTCGAGCACCCCCGTCTCGCGGGCGGCCCACAGCAGGAACAGCGTCTCCCGATCCTCGGTCATGGTCGGAGCGACGGACTGGAGGGGAATAACTCCGGCTACTGCCCGCGGGCGATCACTGCATCCGGACGAACCGCACCCCGCCGCGGTCCTCGCGATCGAGCGAGCCGTCGGCCCGGCGGGTCGCGTGGACGAGCGTCTGCCGGTCGGTGCCGATGGGGGCCAGCAGGACGCCACCCGGTCTGACCTGCTCGACGACCGCGGTCGGGAGCTCGGGCGCGGCGCAGGTCAGGTAGGCCGCGTCGTAGGGCGCGTGCGCTGGCCAGCCACCGCTGCCGTCGCCGGTCCGGATGGCGATGTCGCCGTAGCCGAGTCGGTCCAGTCGCTCGCGGGCCTCGCCAGCGAGCTGCTCACTGTACTCGACGGAGAAGACGTTCTCGGCGCCGACGACCTCGGCGGTGACCGCGGCGTGGTAGCCACAGCCGGTGCCGATCTCGAGCACCCGTTCGCCGGGCGAGAGGTCGAGCGCGTCGACCATGATGGCGACCATGTGCGGCGCGCTGATGGTCGCGCCGTCGCCGATGGGGAGCGGGCGGTCCGCGTACGCCTCGCTCCGGCGTGACTCGGGGACGAACTCGTGTCTCGGGACCGCACGCATCGCCTCGAGCGTCGACTCCCGCCGGATGTCGCTCCGGCGGGCGAGCCGGTCGACCAGCGACTCACGGGCGGCCTCGAAGTCCATGCTCACCAGGCGGACCAGGCCGTGGTCTCCTCGTCCCACGCGTAGACGCGCTTCGTGTCCTTGGCGATGACCGTGTCGCCGTCGTGGTCGAGCTTGTCGTGGTAGTAGCCCTCCGCGTCGGCCCGCACCGCGATGCCGCTGATGGTGAACTCGTCGTTGTCGAACGTCTCCGTCTCGCCCACGACGAACTCGTAGTCGCCGGGGACGTACACGCGCTCCGAGCGCGTCTCGTTGTTGCGGCCGTCGCGCGGGTGGATGGTCACGTTGACCCCGACGTTCCCGACCGCACGGGTCCAGAACGTCTCCACGTCGCCCGCCTCGGCCTCCTCGACGCGGCGGTCGCCGTCGAGTTCGAGGCTGGTGATGCGGACCGTCATGATGGCCTCGTCGGTGTCGAGGATGAACTCCTCGCCCGTCGCGACCGTCTCGTCGACCGGGGCCTCCACCGTCGCGGTGAAGGAGTCCCCGTCCTGACTGACCACGACGTCGACCTCGACCGTCTCGTCCGGCTCGATTCGCTCCTTGTGGACGTGTCCGCACTCCGTACAGCGGACCGTGTACATCTGGCCGCGCTCCTTCAGCACCTCGTGCGCCCGCTCGAACTCGGGCGAACACGAGGGACAGGGCAGCGCGAGCCTGTCGGCGACTTCGCTCATACCCGTTTCTACAGGGCGACGCGGTAAAAGCCGTCGGACCGCTCGTGGGTGTGCTGATGGTTGTCGTTATCGCGTGCTGTTCGTGGCTCCGTGGCCGCGTTTCACTTCGTTTTGGCTGTCCGGAACGGCCGGGATGGCGTGGCAACTGGCCGGGCCGTCAACCGCCAGAGAGCCCCGCTGACCACCGGAATGACCTGGACCGCAAAGAACCAGAGAGCCCCGCTGACCACCGGAATGACCTGGACCGCAAACAACCAGAAAGCCCCGAGGTTCTCGGCTCGGGGGGCTCGCTGCGGTCCTCGCTGCGCTGCGGTCCTTGCGTCGCCCACCTTCGCCGAGAACCTCGCCCCTTTCAGTCCCGCCCCGCACGGCACCGCGACCGCACCGCGCCAGCCCTCCCCCTCGACACCCACGCGCCTGCCGGCGCGGGGTGTCTTGGCCATGTGGCTGGTGACCGTGTCGTGGAACCAACCGGGTGGCGCGCGGGTGGCGAGCGTGCCGAGCGCAGCGAGGTCTCCGCGAGCTTGCGAGCGGAGGGCAGCGAGACGACGGAGGAGTCTCGCCAGGCCGCGAGCCATCCGCGCGAGGGATGAGCGAACCGGAGCGCAGCGGAGGTGAGCGAATCGGCTGGGGAGGCGTGAGGTGCGTGGCGGTGCCGTCGCGGGCGGGACTGAAAGGGGCTGCTGGCTCGGCGAAACAGGAGCCCGCAAGCACCGCAGGAACGAGGAGCGCAGCGTGGCTCCCGGGAGTCGAGCCAGCAGGGGCTTTCTGGTTCTCGCTATCTCCGGTTCACGCTCTCAGCAACCAACTACCGACCAAATCATCCACTACGCCAACCAGAACACCCGAACTCGACGGATGACCAAACGAGCGAGTCTGCGAACCGCTTTCGAGATAAGGAGCGCGCAGAGCGCGTAAATCCAATCCCCGAAACGCCCTCAGATTCCTCCTTCGACCCCTCTCGCGCTCGCTGGGGCCGTAACTCCCGGGGCCAAAAGGGTGGGCTTAAGTGCCTCCGTAAGATAGCGACTGGTACTATGGCGAACGGCAAATACGCCGCGCGCAAGCTCAAGAAGGACCGCCAGAACCACCGGTGGTCCGACTCCGAGTACGCTCGACGCGAGCGCGGACTTCGCAAGAAGTCCGACCCGCTCGAGGGCGCGCCCCAGGGTCGAGGTATCGTGCTGGAGAAGGTCGGCATCGAGGCGAAGCAGCCGAACTCCGCGATTCGGAAGTGCGTCCGTGTCCAGCTCATCAAGAACGGCAAGCAGGTCACGGCGTTCTGCCCGGGCGACGGTGCCATCTCGTTCATCGACGAGCACGACGAGGTCACCATCGCGGGTATCGGTGGGGCGAAGGGTCGCGCGATGGGTGACCTCTCCGGCGTGAACTACAAGGTCGAGAAGGTCAACGGCGTCGCGATGATCGAACTCGTCCGCGGGAACGCGGAGAAGCCGGTGCGCTAACCATGGCGGCCGAAGACACACCCGAGCCGGACAAGCCGGCGGGCACGGACGACGAGGGCGCACGCGCCCAGCTGTTCGGCACGTGGGACGTGACCGACATCGAGTACAACGACCCGTCCACCGAGCGCTACATCTCGGTGACGCCGGTCGCGCACACGATGGGCCGGCACTCCTCGAAGCAGTTCAAGAAGTCCGAGATCTCCATCGTCGAGCGGCTCATCAACCGTCTGATGCAGACCGAGGAGAACACGGGCAAGAAGCAGAAGGCGATCCAGATCGTCCGCGAGGGCTTCGAGCAGATCCACGAGCGCACCGAGGAGAACCCCATCCAGGTGCTCGTCACCGCCGTCGAGAACGCGGCGCCCCGCGAGGAGACCGTCCGCCTGAAGTACGGTGGCATCTCGGTCCCGAAGGCCGTCGACGTCGCACCGCAGCGCCGCGTCGACCAGGCCCTGCTGTTCCTGACCGACGGCATCTACAAGGACTCGTTCAAGACGCCGACGTCCGCGTCCGAGGCGCTGGCCAACCAGCTCATCGGCGCGGCGAACTACGACGTCCAGACGTACGCCGTCAGCCAGAAGGAAGAGAAGGAACGCGTCGCGGCCGCGGCACGCTAACGCTCTCTCTATCTCCCGTTCTCGGTGCGTCCGGAGCCGCTGGCTCGGTGACCGGATAGCACGAAGTATTTACCTGTCCTGTCGATAGCACGTGGTATGGCATCGAACCCTCCATCCCGCCGCCAGTTCCTCGCGGCGGCCGCGGCGGCCGGTCTGGCCGGCTGTCTCTCCGACGTCACCGGCAGCGACGGCACACCGACCGACCCGCCGACGTCGTCGTACGACCCGACGGTCGAGGACGGCGAGTGGCCGCGGTACGACGAGGACTGGGACGCGCCGACGGACTCCCCGCTCGACTACGAGTACGAGACCGAGGTGCTGATCGAGAACCTCGAGATCCCGTGGGACATCTCCTTCACGGGCGAGGACGAGCTGTTCCTGACCGAGCGCACCGGCACCATCCGACGGTTCGAGTCGGGCGACGTGGTCGACGTGGTCGAACCGGACGAGGCCATCGACGCGAGCGCCATCGACAGCCCCGACGAACAGACCTGGTGGGTGGAGGGCGGCGAGGGCGGCCTGCTCGGCGTCGCGGCCCACCCGGACTACCCGGAGCCGCCGCTGGTGTACGCCTACTACACGTACATGGACGGCGGGACGAAGAAGAATAAGGTGTCGTCGTTCGACGCCACCGCGGACGACCCGCAGTCGACCGTGACGCCCATCGTCGAGGGTATCCCGGGCGAGACGTATCACGACGGCGGCCGTATCGCGTTCGGCCCGGAGGGACACCTCTGGATCACGACGGGTGACGCGGGGACGGCCTCGCGCAGCCAGAACATGGACTCGCTGGGCGGGAAGTTGCTCCGCGTCAGCGCCTCGGGCGAGCCGGTCGACGGCAACGCCGAGGGCGGCGACGCCCGCATCTTCTCGCTCGGCCACCGGAACCCCCAGACCATCACGTGGCTGCCGGACGCGACGCCGGTCGCGGCCGAGCACGGCCAGACCGCCCAGGACGAGGTGAACCTGCTCTCGCCCGGCTGGAACGGCGGCTGGCCCGAGGCCCGGACGGCCGACGAGTACCCGGGTACCGAGTTCAACCGCCCGGTCGCACACACCGGGAGGTCCACGTGGGCGCCGAGCGGGGGCGTCTTCTACACCGGCGACAGCGTCCCCGGCCTCCAGAACCGGCTGCTGCTCGGCGGGCTCCGCAGCCAGCGCATCAACGTCGTGACGATATCGCCCGCGGACGCGGAGCTGCCGCCGGTCGGGAACGGCCGCCGGCACGACGCCGACTGGATGACCAACGACTACGTCGCCACCTCGCACCACCTGTTCGAGGACGAGTTCGGTCGCATCCGCCACGTCGAGCAGGGCCCCAACGGCGACCTCTACTTCATCACCTGCAACCGCGACGGCCGCGCCGAGGGCGACTTCCCGAAGGAGAACGGCGACCGGCTCATCCGCGTGCGGCAGGCCTGAGCTGTCGGTCCACTGGTGCTTCGCCGTCCGTAAACCGGTACGCTATTACTGGTTGACGGGGATTCGAGGTGTATGTCCGACTCGCACGAATCGGTCGACCTCGTCGCCGACGAGACGGTCGAACGACTCGCGCTGGCGGCGGTCGTCGCCGCGTTGACCGCCGCGCTCGCACAGGTGTCGATCCCCGTGCCGGGGCTGCCGGCACCGGTCTCGTTCCAGCCGTTCGGCGTGTACGCCGCCGGGCTGTTGCTCGGGGCACGCTGGGGCGGCTTCTCGATGGTGCTGTACCTGCTCACCGGCCTCGCCGGCGTCCCGGTGTTCGCGAACGGCGGGGCGGGGCTGGGCTACGTCCTCGGGCCGACCGGCGGCTACCTCGCCGGCTACCTCGTCGCAGCGGTACTCATCGGCCTCGTCGCCCACGGCGGCCTCGACGCGAAGCCGCCGTCGTCGATGCCGGCGTGGCGACAGACGCTCGCGCTCGGCGTCGGCATCGCCGTCATCTACGCGCTCGGCGTGCCCTGGCTCGCGGAGACGTCCGAGCTGTCGCTGACGGGCACCGCGGCCCTCCCGCTCGACGTGCCGTTCGTCGACGTGCCGCTCGTGGACGCGCCGACGCTCACGATGTCACCGGCGCTCGCGTTCGGGGCGGCCGTCTTCCTGCCCGGCGACGTGCTGAAGATCGCCGCGACGCTCGCCGTCGTCCGCAGCGGCGGCCTCGACCCGCTCGTCGAATGATCCGCGTCGAGGGTCTCTCCCACAGCTACGGCGACACGCAGGTGCTCGACGACGTGTCGACGACGGTCGACGACGGCGCGTTCGTCCTCGTCGTCGGCGCGAACGGCAGCGGGAAGACGACGCTCGTCCGGCAGTGCAACGGCCTGCTCGAGCCCGACGCGGGCCGGGTCGTCGTCGACGGCACCCCCGTCCACGAGAACCTCGTGCGCGCCCGCACCCGCGTCGGCATGGTGTTCCAGCACCCCCGCGACCAGCTCGTCGCCGCGACCATCGGCGCGGACGTGGCGTTCGGCCCCGAGAACCTGGGCCTCGACCGCGACGAGGTGGACGCCCGGGTCGTGGATGCGCTCGACGCCGTCGGGATGGCCGGCCGCGAAGACGAGCGCGTCGACGAGCTCTCCGGCGGGGAGGAGGCCCGGGTCGCCATCGCCGGTGCGCTGGCGATGGACCCGGCACACCTGATACTCGACGAACCGCTCGCCGGGCTGGACGCGACCGGCCGCGAGTCGGTGCGTTCTCGCCTCCTCGAACTCCACGCCGACGGGACGAGCGTCGTCGTCGTCACGCACGACCTCCGCGAGTGGTTCGACGTCGCGGACCGCGTCGTCGCACTCGCCGACGGTCGCATCGTCGCCGACGGCCCGCCCGAGTCGGTGCGCGAGGCACTCGCCGGCGTGGCGGTCGACGTGCCGCCGTGAGTACCCACCCACAGCCCCGATGATCAGCTACACCCCCGGCGACACGGTCGCCCACCGGCTCGACGCGCGCTCGAAGCTCCTGTTCCAGTTCGGCTTCGCGCTCGCCGCGTTCGCCAGCCCGACACCGCGCTGGCTCGTCGCGGTGGCGGTCGTCGCCGGGCTCGTGCTCGCCGGCTCGCGGACCTCGCCCGTCGCCGTCGTCCGGACCTACTGGTTCGTGTTCGTGCTCCTGTGCAGCGGCCCCGTGCTCGACCTCGTTGCGCTCTCGCCCCTCCGGCTCACTCCCGAGCGGGCGGTCGCCCCGACGCTCGACGTCAGTAGGATCGGCCTCGTGCTGTTCGTCGGCGCGGCGTACGTCCGCACGACGCCCATCAGAGAGACCCGGGCGACCATCCAGCGGTACGTCCCCGGGAAGGCGGGCCGGCTGCTCGGCGTCGGCGTCGCGCTCACAGCGCGGTTCCTGCCGGTGCTCCGACGGGACCTGCTCGCCACGAGGACCGCCATGCGTGCCCGCCTGGGTGACCAGCGGCCGGTGACCGACCGGCTGGGACGCCTCGGCCGGGTCGGGCTCGCCCGGGCGTTCGAGCGCGCCGACCGGCTGGCCCTGGCGCTCCGGGCGCGCTGTTTCTCGTGGGAGCCGACCCCACCGACCTTCCGGTTCACCGCCGCCGACGCGGCCGTCTCGCTCGCCGGCGTCGGGCTGGCGGCCGCGGGGCTCTCGGTCACGCTCTCGCCGTGACTCTGAATCAGCGCATCCGAGACGGCAGCTGCAGCTCCTCCAGCCCGGGCAGGTCCTTCACGTTGAACACGACCTGGAGGTCGTCGGTCACCGGTGTCCCGATGCAGGAGAGCTGGATGCCCTGTGCGACGAGGTCGTCCGAGAGCACGTTGTCGACGGTCATCTCCATCTCGCCCCCGACGACCAGCACCGCACAGTTCGCACACGCCCCGCCGCGACACGAGAACGGCCAGTCGAAGCCGGCCTCCTCGGCCGCCTCCAGCAGGTAGTCGCCGGGCTCGACCGTCAGCTCGCCGTAGGCATCCTCGTCGAGGCCCGCCCGGCGTGCCTTCCTGAACAGCTCGTCGTCGCCGAGCTCCCAGCCGTTCGCCACGACCGCCTCGTAGTCGAGGTACTCGACGTACACGTTCGGGTCCGGCTCCGGTTCCGGTGCGGACTCCGCCGCCGTCGCCGGCTCGGCGGTGCCGTTGGTCTCGTACCAGCTGTCAGCGGTCCCCTCGACGATGGTCTCGTAGGCCGACTGGACCAGCTGGAACTCGCGCGCGGACCCACCCTGGTCCGGATGGACCTCCTTCACCCGTCTGCGGTACGCCTGATGCACCGTCTCCTCGTCGGCGTCGGGGTCCACCTGCAACACGTCGAAGGGCGAGGGCACGCGTAGCGCTAGCGATATCAGCGTAATAAGTCTCTCCCACTCAGCAAGGTCTGCTGGGTGGTCGGTGGGTATGCTGGTCGGGGAACTCGCCGGGTCTGGAAGTTGCTCCTTTCTTGGGGCGTTCTGGGACCGCGAACAGCCAGAAAGCCCCGAGGGGCTCGGCTCCCGCGACTCGCTGCGTCCCCGGAAATCGGAGATTTCCGGTGTGCTCACGAGACGCTCCGCGTCTCGTGACCGCTCCTCACTTCGTTGCGGTGCCTGAGCGCTACGCGCTCAGACTAGCGAGAGCTTCGCTCTCGCGTCGCTTGCTTCGTCGGGGTTCGCCGAGCCCCTCGCCCCTTTCAGTCCCACCGTGCGACAGCACCGTACCTCACACCTCCCCAGCCTCTTGCGATGCTCGCTGGCGCTGCGCTTCTCATCCCTCGCGCGCCGACTGGCTCGACGCGCTCGCTATCGCTCGCGCAGTCTCGCCAGCGCGCGCCGGTGGGGAAAAAGCAGGCTCTCGTCGTACCCGGATACTGCCTCAGTCCGCCGCCTGCTGCCCGCCCAGCGCGAACGCCCGGGTGACGTCGACGAGCGCCTTGCGGTACTCGCTCTCGGTGGGGTCGTCGACGAGCGAGACGAACCGCTCCTTGAACCGGTCGAGGCGCACGTCGGGGGCATCGCTGGCGGCGGCGGCGGCGAGATCGTAGAGCCGGTGGTCGGGGCCGGCGAGGTCGTGCCGTTCGACGAGTGCGAGGGCGAAGGCGGCGTTGACCGCGGTGATGTCGGGGTCGGAGCCGGGGTTCGCGGGGACGAGCCCGCCGCGGAACGGGCGGGGCTGGTCGGCGACGGCGGCGGCGAGCCCGGATTCGAGGAAGGACACCAGCTTGTCCGCCGAGGCGACGCGCATCGTGATGTCGTCGGCGTAGATGTCCTTCATGTGGTTGGCGATCTGGTAGCACTGGGCGATCTTGTGGCGCTCGACGCTGTTGCCGGCGAGCCCGAGGAACAGCGCCTCCTCCGTCGACTGGGTGTGCGAGGGATGCGACTCCTCGTACCGGACCATGTGGGCGAACTCGTGGAGCGCGAGCTCGCGGGCCATCGCGCTCGTCGCCGCCCGTTTCGAGATGTTGAGCACGTGGTGGTCGTCGTAGTGACCCGTCCACGTGCGCTCGTCCGGGTTCTCTCGCACGTGGACCCGAACCGGCAGGTCGAGGTCGCACTCGGTCTCGAAGACGTCCCTGGCGCTGAGAAACGGGGCGGTCGGTCCGCCGTCCTGCACGCGAACCTCCATGTACACCAGTAACACGGTTCTCGCGGGTATGAGCGTTGCGGCTGTGTTAGTGGTTGCCGTGACCTGTCCCGTTTCTCTGTCCGTTCGTGTCACCATCGCAGACCGTGTGTATGGTTGTCGCACGAACGTCCGGATCGGCGGTCGACAACCGGATATTCGTCGGGTTCCGCACCGACGGAAAACACTACCCTTTTGAACCTTGTGCCGGTATCAGGCATCAATGGGTAGACGCAAGAAGATCGTCGACGAGTGCGAGCGACTGATGGACGAGCCGGAGCAGATCCGGAACATCGCCATCGCCGCACACGTCGACCACGGCAAGACAACGCTCACAGACAACCTCCTCGCGGGTACGGGCATGATCGCCGACGAAGGTGAGGCGACGAAGCTCATGATGGACACCGAGGAGGACGAGCAGGAGCGTGGGATTACCATCGACGCGGCGAACGTCTCGATGACCCACGAGTACGACGACTCCAACCACCTCATCAACCTCATCGACACCCCCGGCCACGTCGACTTCGGCGGGGACGTGACGCGTGCGATGCGTGCGGTCGACGGTGCGCTCGTCGTCGTCGACGCCGTCGAGGGCGCGATGCCCCAGACGGAGACCGTCGTCCGGCAGGCGCTCCGCGAGGGCGTGAAGCCGGCCCTGTTCATCAACAAGGTCGACCGGCTCATCAGCGAACTCCAGGAGGGGCCCCAGGAGATGCAGGAGCGCCTCCAGAAGGTCATCGCCGACGTCAACGAGCTCATCCGCGGCATGACCGAGGAGATGGACGACGTCGACGACTGGACCGTCTCCGTCGAGGACGGCACCGTCGCGTTCGGCTCCGCCCTCTACATGTGGGGCGTCTCCGTCAACTCCATGCAGCGCACCGGCCTCGACTTCGGCGACATCATCGACCTCGAGCGCGCCGACAAGCGCCAGGAGCTCCACGAGAAGACGCCGCTCTCGAACGTCGTCCTCGACATGGTCGTCGAGCACTTCCCGAACCCGCTCGACGCCCAGCCCCGTCGTATCCCGCGCATCTGGCGTGGTGACGACGAGAGCGACATCGCAGAGCAGATGCGTCTGGTCGACGACGACGGCGAGGTCGTCCTGATGGTCACCGACATCGGGATGGACCCCCACGCCGGCGAGATCGCGACCGGTCGCGTCTTCTCCGGCACCGTCGAGAAGGGCCAGGAGCTGTACGTCTCCGGCACCGCGGGCAAGAACCGCATCCAGTCCGTCGGTATCTACATGGGCGGCGAGCGCGAGGAGGTCGAACACGTCCCGGCAGGCAACATCGCGGCCGTCACCGGTCTGCGCGACGCCATCGCCGGCTCCACCGTCTCCTCCGTCGAGATGACGCCGTTCGAGTCCATCGAGCACATCTCCGAGCCCGTCATCACGAAGTCCGTCGAGGCGAAGAGCATGGACGACCTGCCGAAGCTCATCGAGACGCTCCGTCAGGTCTCCAAGGAGGACCCGACCATCCAGATCGAGATCAACGAGGACACGGGTGAGCACCTCATCTCCGGACAGGGCGAGCTCCACCTCGAGGTCATCACCCAGCGCATCGAGCGCAACCAGGGCATCCCGGTCTCGACCGGTGAGCCCATCGTCGTCTACCGCGAGGCGCCGCGCCAGGCGACCGAGGAGGTCGAGGGCATCTCGCCGAACCGCCACAACCGGTTCTACCTGACCCTCGAGCCGATGAACGAGGATATCGTCGAGAAGATCCGCCTCGGCGAGGTCTCCATGGACATGCCCGAGCAGGAGCGCCGCGAGGTCCTGCAGGAGGCCGGCATGGACAAGGACTCCTCCCAGAACGTCGAGCACATCTACGGCACGAACATCCTGCTCGACGACACGAAGGGTATCCAGCACCTCAACGAGACGATGGAGCTCGTCATCGAGGGGCTCGAGGAGGCCCTCGAGGACGGCCCGCTCGCCGCAGAGCCCGTCCAGGGTGCGCTCCTGCGCCTGAAGGACGCCCGCCTGCACGAGGACACCATCCACCGCGGTCCGGCACAGGTCATCCCGGCAGTCCGGAACGCCGTCCACCGCGCCCTCATCCACTCCGGCGTCGCGCTGCTGGAGCCGATGCAGGACGTCCGCATCGACGTGCCCAACGAGCACATGGGTGCCGCCTCCGGCGAGATCCAGGGCCGCCGTGGCCGCGTCGACGACATGTACCAGGAGGGTGACCTCATGGTCGTCGAGGGCATCGCGCCCGTCGACGAGATGATCGGCTTCTCCTCGGACATCCGCTCCGCGACCGAGGGTCGCGCGTCGTGGAACACCGAGAACGCCGGCTTCGAGTTCATGTCCGACTCGCTCCAGAAGGACAAGATCATGGAGATCCGCGAGCGCAAGGGCATGAAGCTGGAGCTGCCCGAGGGCGCCGACTACCTGAACTGAGGCTTCGGGTTCTTCCGAGTTCTTCTGCGGTTCTTTCGTTCTGTACGGGAGTGCCTAGGCTGGGTATACGGTGACAGTACCGAGTCGCTACCAGCCAGAACGTCCCTTCGTCAGTGAGAACTGCTTGCACCGATACCAGCCAGAAAGCCCCTACCAGTTCGGCTCGGGAGGCTCGCTGCGCTCCTCGTTCCTGCGGTGCTTGCGTCGCCTGCCTTCGCCGAACTGGCAGCCCCTTTCAGTCCCGCCCGACCGCACTGCACCTCATGCCTCCCCAGCCGATTGCGATGCTCAGTCGCTAGCGTTGTCAGAACGCTTCGCGTTCTGACTGCTTGCCAGACGCAGTCTGGCAACGTCCCCGGAAATCGGAGATTTCCGGTGGGCTCACGAGACGCAAGCGTCTCGTGACCGCTCCCTGCGCTTCTCGTCCACTGCGAGAGCAAGCTCTCGCAAGCCTTCGGTCGCAAGCTCCCGAAGACCTCGCGCGGAATGGCTCGCGGCCTGGCGAGACTCCTCCGTCGTCTCGCTGCCCTCCGCTCGCACGCTCGCGGAGACCTCGCTGCGCTCGGCACGCTCGCCAGCCGCGCGCCGGTGGTGAAAGTTTACAACTATTGTAAACCTTGACTGGTTCGACGACGCCTCCACAGGCCACACGGCCAAGACACCCCGCGCCGGCAGGCGCGTGGGTGTCGAGGGGGAGGGCTGGCACGGTTGCGGTGCTGTGCGGGGTGGGACTGAAAGGGGCGGCGGGCTACGCGAACCCAGACCCCGCAAGCACCGCAGGAACGAGGAGCGCAGCGCGGGTCCTGGGAGCGAAGCCCGCCGGGGCTTTCTGGCTGTTCTCGACACCAGCAGTTCCCACGCTGGAACGGGTTTTACTCGGTGTTCACCCGACCGTGGTACCGTACTGGTTCGAACCTATACAGCGAGCCGTCACAGACAGGGGCAGAACACGGAGCGACCGAAGGACAGTTGGGTCCAGAGCACCGAAAACAACGTAATGAGCACGCAGGACATCGAGCCACTCGACGTCGAGCGCATCCGCGAGGACTTCCCGGTCCTCGAGCGGACCGTCGGCGACGACGTCCCGCTGGTCTACCTGGACAACGGGGCGACGAGCCAGACCCCCGAGCAGGTGGTCGACGCCATCGTCGACTACTACTACGGCTACAACGCGAACGTCCACCGTGGGGTCCACCAGCTGAGCCAGGAGGCCTCCATCGCCTACGAGGAGGCCCACGACCGCGTCGCGGAGTTCATCGGTGCGGACGGCCGCGAGGAGATCGTCTTCACGAAGAACACGACCGAGGCGATGAACCTCGTCGCGTACGCCTGGGGCATGGAGGAACTCGGGCCGGGCGACGAGGTCGTCCTCACGGAGATGGAGCACCACGCCTCGCTGGTCACCTGGCAGCAGGTCGCAAAGCGAACCGGCGCGGAGGCGAAGTACATCCCCATCGACGAGGACGGCCAGCTGGACATGGCGGCGGCGGCCGACCTCATCACCGACGACACGAAGATGGTCAGCGCGGTCCACGTCTCGAACACGCTCGGGACCGTCAATCCCGTCGCCGAGCTCGCCGACCTCGCCCACGAGCACGACGCCTACGCGTTCATCGACGGCGCGCAGGCGGTGCCGACCCGCCCGGTCGACGTGGGCGACATCGACGCCGACTTCTACGCCTTTTCGGGGCACAAGATGGCCGGCCCGACCGGCATCGGCGTGCTGTACGGGAAGGAAGCCATCCTCGAGGAGATGCAGCCGTACCTCTACGGCGGCGACATGATCCGGAAGGTCACCTACGAGGACTCGACGTGGAACGACCTGCCGTGGAAGTTCGAGGCTGGTACGCCCCTCATCGCGCAGGCGATCGGCCTCGACGCGGCCATCGACTACCTCGACGACATCGGGATGGAGCGAATCCAGCGCCACGAGGAGCGCCTCGCCCGCTATGCCTACGAGCAGCTCTCGGCGTTCGACGACGTGGAGATCTACGGCCCGTCGCCCGACCAGGGCCGCGGCGGCCTCGTCGCGTTCAACGTCGGGAGCGTCCACGCCCACGACCTCGCGAGCATCGTCAACGACCACGGCGTCGCCATCCGGGCCGGCGACCACTGCACCCAGCCGCTGCACGACAAGCTGGGCGTCGCCGCCTCGGCCCGCGCGTCGTTCTACATCTACAACACCGAGGCCGAGATCGACGTGCTCGTCGAGGCCATCGACGACGCCCGCCAGCTGTTCGCGTAGGCGTTCGACCGTCGGTTCCCGAACCGTTTTTGCACCTGCCTGCGGTGCCAGCACGCATGGACGTTCACGCCCTCCGCGAGCGAGCCGAGACGTACTTCGGCGGGCTCGCACCGACGCACGACTGGCACCACGTCGAGCGCGTGGTCGAGAACGCGGAGACGCTCGCCGCCCGAACCGACCACGCAGTCGACGACGATACCCTGCTCGCCGCCGCGTGGCTCCACGACATCGGCCGCAAACGCGAGGCCGACGGCGAGATAGCCGACCACGCCGAGTGGGGGGCTGCGGAGGCGCGACGCATCCTCGCCGAACAGGACACCCCCACCCACACCGTCGACGCAGTCGCACACTGCATCCGCGCCCACCGGTTCTCGAACGACGTCGAACCCGAGAGCCACGAGGCGAAACTGCTCTCCGACGCGGACAACCTCGACGCCATCGGCGCGGTCGGGCTCGCACGGACGTTCGCCTACGCCGGAGAGCACGGCCGCACGCTCCACGACCCCGACCTGCCGCCCGAGGCGGACGACTCCCCGGCCGGCGAGACGTCGTTCAACCACATCCACAAGAAGCTCCTCCGCATCCAGGACCGGATGTACACCGACGCGGGCCGCGCGATGGCGGCGGACAGACACGGATTCCTGGAGACGTTCGTCGACCGGTTCGAGCACGAGGTCGCGGGCGAGCGCTGACCCGGGCCGCTACTCCTCTTCCTGCTGTCGCCGCCTCGCCAGCCCCGCCGCTGCGCCGACGCCCGCGAGCGCCGCGAGCACGCCGAAGCCGGGCGAGCCGCCGTCGTCGCTGTCGTCGTCGCCCCCGTCGTCCCCGCTGGGACTCGTCGTCGCACCGCCGTCCGTGGTGCCCGACGTGCCGCCGTCGCCACTGCCGGCGTCCGGCGGGCGTGTGGTCGACGCGTCCGAGCCGCGCTGGCTCGGCACCGGCCGGGGCTCCATCGTCGGCGCGGGCTCGCCCTCACCTTCGGGTTCGGGAAACAGCAGCAGACGCGCGCCGACGCCCTGCTGGCGCTCCTCGCGGCTGTTCTCCGGGTTCTGGTAGCTCGCGCCGACGAACCCCTCGTGGATGGGTTCGGCCGTCCAGAACACCGCGGCATCGTCGTCGCGCCAGCCGCCGAGGAGCCGCGGGGCGGTGCGGTCGGCCACGTCGTACACCCGGACGCCGCCGCCGTACCAGGAGGTGTAGAGCCGGTCGCCGTCGACGCCGAAGTTGTGCGAGGTCGCGCCGTCGTTGTCCGGCGGGGGCGCGAGGATGGTCTCGCGGGTCGGGTCGTCGCCCATCGACCAGAGTTCGATGCCGCCGGGGCCGCCGTCGTGCTCGGGAGTGTCGTCGCGGTCCCAGGCCTCCTTGCCGACGTACACCGCCGAGCCGTCGGCGCTGGGCTGGACGTAGTGTGCGTTGCCGGGCAGCTCGATGAACTCCGAGGTGAAGCCGTCGCCGACGTCTGCGAGGTACCCGGCGGAGTGCTCGCCGAGCTTCGCCGACGCGCTCGGGTTCGCGGGGGCGCTCACGTCGACGACCCAGGTGCCGGCGTCCCAGTAGGCGACGTACAGCGTGTCGTCCTGTACGTACACGTCGTGGCACGAGAGGGAGTTCCGGCCGGCGTCGCGCCACGCGTCGTCCTCGTGGACGGCGGACCACTCGCCGACCTGTTCGGGCGAGTCGCCGGTCACGTCGTAGATCATCGTCGGCTCGTTCGGGACGCCGCTGCCGGTGAGGTAGGCGTGTGTCCCGTCGAAGAAGCAGTTGTGGATGCCGTGGTTCGTCGGCTGGAACGCGAGGCGCTCGGGGTTCGCGGGGTCTGCGACGTCGTAGAGGAAGAAGCCGGAGAGCTCGTTCCGGCCGCCCGCGTTCGGGCCGGCGACGACGAGCCGGTCGTCGGCGTACTTCACGTCGTAGACGCGCCGCATCGGCCCCTGTCCGTCGTGGGACAGTTCGCGTTCCTCGTACAGCAGCGTGGGGTTCGCGGGGTCGCTCACGTCGACGGTCGCGAAGCCGTCGCGCGTCGCCGCGAAGACGGTCTCGCCGTCCTCGCTCACGACGGCCTCGCAGACGCCCTCGATGGCGAGTTCGGCGGTCGGCTCGAGCGGCGCGTCCTGGCCGTCGGACCGCGACGCGGCTGCGGCGACCGGGAGCGCGCTCACGGCGGTCGCTCCCGCGAGTCCGGCGAGGACGCGGCGGCGGGCGACGCCGGTGCGGCGGTCGGCTGCATCGTCTGTCGGTCGGGGAACCATGCGGAACGTGACGGGAGACGGCGGCAAGTGTGTGTCCCAACCTCAAAGACTCGTTTGACTCTCCTGGCCCGCTGCGGAACCCTTTTCCACCGAACTCCCCTACCAACGGACAACAATGGGACCTGGCTCGGACATGTACCGGCAGCAGATCCTCGACCACTACAAGAACCCCCGGAACTACGGGGAGATCGAGGACGCTACGTTCTCGCACGTCGGCGAGAACCCGATGTGCGGCGACGAGATCCGCATCGACGTCAAGCTCGAGGACGACGGGGAGACCATCGCGGGCGTCGCCTTCCGCGGCGACGGCTGTGCCATCTCGCAGGCCGCCGCGAGCATGTTCTCCCAGGAGGTCCGCGGCAAGACCCTCGACGAGCTCGCCGAGATGGACCGCGACGACATGGTCGAGATGCTCGGCGTCGACATCTCGCCGATGCGGATCAAGTGCGCGGTGCTCGCGGAGAAGGTGGCACAGGACGGCGCGGACATCTACCGCGGCGAGCTCGACCTGGAGAAGACGACGACCGAAGACGACGAGTGAGCTGCGCGCACGAGTCCTCGACGTTGGAACGACAGGAACCGTAGAAGGGTATCCGCGACCGCACGACTCGTTCTCACGCGGAGCCGAGCGCCCTGGCGATGGCGACCAGGTAGCCGAGCCCGCGCTTCACCTCGGGGTCGCGGGTCGCCTTCATCAGTCCGAGCGCCCCGACCGGCTCGGGGTCCTCAACGCTGGCGTCGCCGACCGCGTGCAGCATCCGCTCCAGCCCGCGGACCGTCTCCGGCTCGGCAGCGGTGTCGGCGAGTTCGCCCAGCCCGCTCCCGGTGCCGGCGAGGCGCATCACCATCTCGTCGTCGAGCGCGCCGTTCGCGAGCGCGAGCAGATCCGACAGTGCGGCGAGGTCGTCGAGCGTGCCGGTGCGCTGGAGTTCGGCGACGGTCCCCATGGCGTCGGCGAGTTCGTCGCCGTTCTCGCCGACCGCCGCGGCGAGCCGGACGGTCTCGTCGGTCGCCATCGCGTCGGCGGACTCGGCCAGCGTCGAGCCGGTGCTGGCGAGACGGGTGACCATCTCGTCGTCCAGCGCGCTCGTCCCGAGTTCGAGCACGTCGAGCAGCTCGTTCACCCGGTCGAGCCGGGCGACGAACGCGGCGACGGCCTCGGGGTTCCGTTCGATGGCCGCGGTGAGTTCCTCGGCCTCGAGTTCCTGTGGTGCTTCTGCCATCTGAATCACCTCAGAGCAGCCCCCTGGCGGTCAGCCAGTAGGTCTCGTTGTACGCGAGCTTCGCCCAGTGGACCGGCCGGGACTCGTCGCGGAGGTCCGGCGGGTGCTCGTAGTCGAACTCGACGAACGTCGCCTCGTCCATGCCCGCCTCGATGAAGCAGACGGTCTTCCCGTCGAACGTCGCCGTCGGGAGCTGGCCGCGGACCTGGCTGGCGATGCGGTCCGCGATGACGTCGGCCTCGTAGTGCGCGACGGAGCCGGCCTTGCTGGTCGGGACGTCGGCGGCGTCGCCCATGGCGTACACGGCATCGGCGTGTTTCGCCTCGAGCGTGTGCTTGTCCACCGCGACCCAGCCGTCCTCGCCGAGGCCGGAGTCCGCGATGAGTTCGTCGCCCGCGTGGGGCGGGATGGCGACGAGCAGGTCGTAGTCGAGCTCCTCGCCCTCCATCGACCTGATGACCTGTTCCTCGGGGTCGACCGCCTCCGCGTTGAAGAAGGTCTCCGTGTGGATGTCCCGCTCCGCGAACCGGGGCTCCATCCAGTCGGAGACGGGTTCGAGCCCGTGCAGGCGCATGATGGGGTAGGTGTACGTGATCTCCACCTCGTCGCGGATGCCGCGCTGGCGGAACCACTCGTCGGCCATCAGCGTGAACTCGACCGGTGCGGCCGGGCACATGTGCGGGACGCCGACGACGCTGAGGACGAGGTGACCGCCGTCGAACTCGGCGAGCGCGTCCCGGAGCTTCTCGGCCCCCTCCGGGCCGTAGAAGTGGTGGCCACCCTCGACGAGGCCCGGTACCTCGTCGGGGACCAGCTTCGCACCGGTCGCGAGCACGAGGTAGTCGTACGACAGCGTGTCGTGGCCGTCCTGCAGCTCGATGGTCTTCGCGTCGGTGTCGATGTCGACGACGCGGTTGATCTCCAGGTCGACCCGCCGGTCGACGAGGTCCGCGAGCGGGCGGGCCGCGTCCTCGACGGTCTTCTTCCCGAACGGGACGTACAGGTACGTCGGCTTGTAGACGTGGTCGGGGGAGTCGTTGACCAGCGTCACCTCGACCTCGCCGGCCGCGACCTCGTGGTCGAGGTCCTCGACGAGCCGGTTGGCGAGTACGGTGCCGCCGGTGCCGCCCCCGACGATGACGATTCGGGTCATGGTTCAGGCCTTCTGGACGTAGATGCTCCAGTAGTCGTCGTGCTCGACGGTCTCGACGAGCTCGTGGCCGGCCTTCGCGACCCACTCGGGGACGTCGCTGACCGAGCCACGGTCGGAGGTCTGCAGTTCGAACACGGTGCCGCTGTCGGCTTTCTTGACCTTCCCGATGAGGTCCATCAGGGGGCCGGGGCAGCCGGCGCCGCGTGCGTCGATCGTTACGTCAGCAGTGAGTTGTTCGCTCATGATTGGATGTCTCGTTGTCGTGGTGGTGTTCGGATGGCGGTGCGCTGGCCGACGGTCGCCCTCAGATGAAGATCACCTGCTTGTCGGCGGCCTTGGTCAGGAACCCGGAGACGCCGAGTTCGCCGTCGAAGATGTCGACGTAGTCCTCGAGCTCGCGGCCCCACATCTCCATGGCCATCGTGCAGGCGTAGACGTGCATCGGGCCCATCTCCTTGGCGTCGCGGAACTGCTCCGTGAACAGGGGTATCTCCGTCTCCTCGCTGGTCAGCATGGCCTCGCCGAGCGGTCCCGTCGCGAAGTCCCGGGTCTCGACGACCTCGTGCTCGAACGGACGGAGCCCGTTCATCGTCACGAACACGTCGACCGGGATGTCCGACGCTGCCGCGATGGAGCTGATGATGCTTGCTGCGGTGATCTTCTCGAATTCGTCCGTCGCGATGACGAGTGCGTAGCCGTTCATGGTGTGTTCACAGCTGATACTTCGACGGAGACGGATATAGTCTTGTGCTGTGATTCCAAGACTGTGAGAAACCGAGTGCTACCCGCTTCAGGACGGGTTGAAGCCGTAGAACGCCTACCTTCGGGTAGACTGTCCCAGCCCTCCGAACTGGTCAACGAGCACCACCGCCACCGCGAGCACGAGACCGCCGACGAGCTGGCCCTGGAAGCCGACGCCGTCGAGGAAGTGCCCGTACCGCAGGAACCAGATGCCGAGGAAGGCGTAGCCGAACGCCGCGTAGCCGAGCACGACGCGTTCGACGGCCGGGCTCGCGCGGCCGAGGCCGACCCAGATGACGACGGCGGCGGCGAGTCCCGCGAACAGCCCGCCGAACACGCCGATGATGCCGCCCGGGATGTCAGGGATGACCGAGAGGATCGCCGCGCCGACGAGCAGGAACGTCGTCGCGCCGCTACCGAGTGCGATGAGGAGGCGTCGCCAGTTCATACCCGTCAGTACGTGGGCAGAAATCGAAAAGGTACCGTCTGGAACGCCGTTACTCGGGCCGCAGCCCGCCGTCCGACACCCGCCCACCTTTTGCTCTGCGCTCGGTCACTCCGTTCCCTCGCTCGGCAAAAGCTGGACCAAAAGCCGCCTCGCTCGCGTTGCTCACAGGTCGTTCCACTCCCCGTTCGCATCGAGGCGACTTTGTCGCCTCGCTTCGCTCGCTCGCCGGCCCGTTCGGTCGCTCCGCTCCCTCACGGTGGAAAACGGAACGAACGGAACGCCGTTACTCGGGCCGCAGGCCGCCGTCCTGCACGCGCATCACGGCCTCGCCGTCGGCGAGGTTCGGCGCGTCCACGAGGCGGACGATGCGCTTGTCGCCCTTGGACTTGCGGAGGTACATCCGGAAGGTGGACTTGTGGCCGAGGATGTTCCCACCGATGGGCTGGGTCGGGTCGCCGAAGAACGAGTCGGGGTTCGACGCGACCTGGTTGGTGACGACGACGGCGCAGTTGAACAGGTTGCCGACCTTGTCGAGGTCGTGCAGGTGCTTGTTGAGCTTCTGCTGGCGCTCGGCGAGCTCGCCACGGCCGACGTACTCGGCGCGGAAGTGCGCGGTGAGCGAGTCGACACAGAGCAGGCGGACGGGCCACTCGCCGTCCTCGTGCTCACCGGCGAGCTCCTGGGCCTTCTCGGCGAGCAGCATCTGGTGGTTGGAGTTGAACCCCTTCGCGACGTGGATCTTGTCGAGGAAGTCGTCGACGAGCGCGTCCATCGTCTCGTCGTCGTCGGGCGAGCCCTCCATCTCGCGGTCCTCGAGGGTGGCCTCGATGCACTCCTCGGGGAGCCCACGGACCATGTCGTCGATGCGCTCGGGGCGGAACGTGTCCTCGGAGTCGATGAAGATGACGGAGCCGCGCAGCCCGCCGACCTCCTTCGGGAGCTGGACGTTCACGGAGAGCTGGTGTGTGACCTGGGACTTGCCGGCCCCGAACTCGCCGTACACCTCGCTGATGGACTGGGTCTCGATGCCGCCGCCGAGGAGGTCGTCCACCTCGTCGATCTGCCAGCTGAGCTTGCCGATCTCGTTGCGTCGTTCGAGCACCTGCGAGCCGGTCTCGAAGCCGCCGATGTCGGCCTCCTCGCGGGCAGCCTGGACGATGTCCGCCGCGCTGGACTCGCCCACGTCGGCCGTGTTCGATAGCTCCGAGGGGGAGGCGACCGCGATGCCCTGGAAGGAGTCGAAGCCTGCGTCGCGGAGCTTGTCTGCCGTTGCCGGTCCCACGCCGGGGAGTTTCTCGAGGTCTGCGTCTGCCATACCAGTCCGTGAGTCCCGATGGGTGATAAAGCCCCGTAAACAGGGGAGTGAAAGTGAAAGTGGAACGTGGCGGCGGGGTGGATTCGATAGCGCGGCGAGGGATTAAACCGGATGGGTCGGTGAGACGGTCAGCGATGGCCGGCTCGCGGCCCGACGCGCGGGTCGACCAGTGCGAGCGCTAGGTCGCCGAGCAGGCGGACCGCGACGACGGCCGCCGCGAACAGTACCACCAGCGTCGCGGCGAGCGGGAGGTCGCCCTGTGCGGCCGCCTGGAAGAACAGGTACCCGAGCCCGGTCAGCTCCCCACCGGGCGCCGTCGGGACCACCATCTCGACGACGACGACCGCGCCGGCGACGTAGGTCACGTCGTCCGCCGTCCGCCGGAGGTGGGCCAGCAGCGCGACCGGCGCGAGGTGTCGCCAGAAGACGGTGCTCCGGGAGAGGCCCTTCGCGCGGGCGGCGTCGACGTGGCCATCCCGCCTGGCCTCGCGGACCGTCCGCGAGACCGTCCTGACCCGTGAGGCGACGAGCGTGGCCACGACCGCGACGACCGCCAGCAGGAGCAGTGCTCGAGTAGAAGCCCATCGGCTGCCCCCGAGGAGGGCGAGTACGACGACGGCCAGCCAGAAGTTCGGGACGGCTCTGCCGAGGGTCGCGAGGGCGTCCACTCCGGCGCCACGACGACCGTCGAGGTGACCGGTGGCGAGGCCGACCGGGACGGCGACGACGGTGACGAGACAGAGCGCGCCGACGCAGACTGCCAGGGTGAACGGTGCGGCCTCGACGATCAGCGGTCGGGCGGCGGCCTGGGAGCCGTAGCCGACCACCCACGTCCGGCCGAACTCGAGCGCGAGCAGGTCACCGACGTAGCCGACGTACTGCTCGCCGAGCGGGGCGGTCGTCCCCAGTTCTGCGCGTATCTCGGAGAGCGGGCGCTGCGGTATCCCCGGACCGGCGAGGAGGTTCACCGGGTCCTTCGGCCCGAGCCGGAACGCGGCGAAGCAGACGCTCGCGGCGGTGAGGAGGCCGAACCCTGCGACGGCGATCCGGGCGGCGAGGTAGCGCCACGGGTCGGTGGGGTGGAGGGCGTCGTATCGCATCGTTTCGGTGGAACACACGCCCGGGACAAAAAACTCGGCCTACTCGTACCCCACGCGCGGATCGATGACGGTGTAGAGGAAGTCCTGCAGGACGTTCATCGAGACGATGATGAGGATGAAGATGTACATCAGCGAGCCGGCCAGCGGGAGGTCGCCCTGCACCATCGCCTGGAAGAACAGGAAGCCAAGGCCGTTGATACCGAAGATGACCTCCATGATGACGGAGCCGCCGATGAGCAGGAACGCCTCGTTCAGGATGATGGGGACGAGCGGGATGAGCGCGTTGCGGAACACGTGCTTCCAGACGATGAGCTCCGGCGGGAGGCCCTTCATCTTCGCCGTGTCGACGTACTTCGCGTTGATGGTCTCGAGCACGGCGGTCCGGCCGAGGCGCATCTCGTTGCCCATCGACGCCGACCCCATGACGAGTGCGGGAGGGAGGACCATCTTCGCCGCGCGGGCGTACACCGTCGGGTCGAAACCGAACGGCAGGGAGAACAGCGTCACGCCGCCGACGGCGACCGGGAACGCTCCGTCCGGGTCGTAGAAGTCGAGCGGTGGTGGTGTCACCACCTTCGAGTGGACGACGAAGTTCTCCCAGTCGAACGAGAGGAGGCCGAACGTGACCGTCTCGGTCACCTGTGCGCTCTGGCTGAGTACGGAGAGCGCCATCACGCCGAGCCAGAAGTTCGGCATGGCGCGCCAGACGATGCCGCCGAAGGAGGCGAAGTAGTCACCCATCGTGTTGGGGTTGAGCCCAGCGTAGAACCCCAGCGGGATACCGATGAAGATCGGGAGGAGCACCGACCAGAACCCCAGCCAGAGCGTCCGCGGCGTGTGGCCGATGATGAGGTCGACCGCCGGTCGCTTGTTCTGGACGACGTACGACCGCCCGAGGTCGAACGTGGCGAGCCCGTGGACGAACTCGAAGTACTGCGCCCACAGCGGGCGGTTCAGTCCGAGCTGTTCCTCGACCCGTGCGTACTCAGAGGGCGGCACGTTCGGCCCGAGGATGGCTGCGACCGGATCCAGCGGCCCGAGCCGCAGGATGAAGAAGGTGACCGTGACCCCGAACCACACCACCGGAATCAGCAACACGACTCGTCGTGCGAAGTAGCTCCATCGACCCATGATTGTCCAGGCACCCCACCAGGTGCACGTTACCAAACAGCACCTGAGGAGGACACTTCAACGGACCGAAGACTCAAAGCGTCGTTTTCGTCACGGCTCGGCGAGCGGGGGGATGCCCGGACACCGGCTACTGGTAGCCGACGCGCGGGTCGATGACGGTGTAGAGGAAGTCCTGGAAGACGTTCATGAAGACGACGATGAGGATGAAGATGTACATCAGCGAGCCCACGAGCGGCATGTCGCCCTGCGTGGCCGCCTGCAGGAACAGGTAGCCGAGGCCGTTGATGGCGAAGATCTGCTCCATGATGACGGAGCCGCCGATGAGCAGGAACGCCTCGCTCAGGATGACGGGGACGAGCGGGATGAGCGCGTTGCGGAACACGTGCTTCCAGACGATCTTCTGTCGGGAGAGCCCCTTCGCGCGGGCGGTCTCGACGTACTTCGCGTTGATCGTCTCGAGCACGGCGGTGCGGCTCAGCCGCATCTCGTTGCCCATCGACGCCGACCCGAGGACGATGGCCGGCGGGAGCACCATCTTCACCGCACGGATGAAGGTGTCCGAGTCGAAGCTGAACAGGGAGATGGTCGTCCCGCCGACGGAGAACAGCTCGGCGCCGTTCGGGTCGTAGAAGTCGAGCGGCGGCGGCGTCCCGATGTTGTTGGAGACGATCCAGGCGTCCCACTGGAACTCGACGAGGCCGAAGGTGAGCATCGACGAGTAGTCCCCGGACTGGCTCAGCACCGAGTAGAGGATGACGCCGAGCCAGAAGTTCGGCATCGCTCGCCAGACGATGCCGCCGAAGGAGGCGGCGTAGTCGCCGTACGTGTTGGGGTTGAGGCCGGCGTAGAAGCCGAGCGGGATGCCGATGAACAGGGGGAGCAGGATGGACCAGAAGCCCAGCCAGAGCGTCCGCGGGGCGTGGCCGACGACGAGCGACATCGCCGAGGTGTTCTGCTGGATGACGTAGGAGTTCCCCAGGTCGAACGTGAACAGGCCGACCATGTAGTCGAGGTACTGCTCCCAGAGCGGTTCGTCCAGCCCGAGCTGTGCCTCGACCCGTCCGTACTGCGAGGGTGGGACGTCGTTCCCGATGATGGCTGCGACCGGGTCCAGCGGCCCCAGACGGAGTATCAGGAACGTGACTGTCGTCCCGAACAGTACGACGGGTATCATCAACAGCAGTCGTTTCGCGAAGTAGGTCCAGCGGCTCATGGTGGTCTCGTACGCCGGTGTCGGCGCGTGTGACTAGCACCCACGAGGACCTACCACTTCAACAGAGTGAATGGTCAAACAGACACTTTCGTCACGCGGGCCTGCTAGCCGCTCCGGTCAGCCGCCGAGCGTCGTGCGGGCCCGACGGGCGACCAGGTAGCCTGCGGTGGCGTTCAGCGCGAGACTGACCACCAGCAGTGCGACCCCGAGAGCCGTGCCGTCGCCTGACTGCGGCCGCAGATAGAACAGCACCAGCGCGAGCGCCCCCAGCGCTGCGAACGCCGCAGGGCGGTCCCTGTCGGCGGTCACTCCCACGGATGCGTCCCGCCGCTGCTCGGCCACAGCGGGTACCAGTACTGCTTGTCGCTCTCGATGTCGAGTTCGCCGTCGAGGTTGCTCTCCAGTTTGAACTCGAGGGCGTCGTCGCGCTTCTGGCCGTCGCGTGGCGCGAACGGGTAGTACGCGCCGCGGCGGAACGAGTAGATCCAGTACGCGGTGCGGTCGCCGTTCGAGAACCCGAAGACGGCCGCGAGCAGCCGGGAGCCGTAGTCGCGCTCGATGAACGTGTCGGCGGCGAAGTGGAGGCTGGTGACGAGGTCCTCGGGGTCGTCGTCGTGGAGGACGACCCACTGGTAGCCGTGGTCGTCCTCGCGCAGGTCGAAGTCGGTGCCGGTCTCCTCGGAGCCGGCGTCGAGGATGTCCTCGACCTCGCGCACGGCGTCGGCGAAGTCGGTACTGTCGACGCCGGAGAAGCAGAGCGCGGCGTCGCCGGTGGACGCGTAGTCGAGCTCGGTGGCCATCGTGATGTACGCCGTGCTCATGCCGAACAGGTCCTCGGGGTCGGCGTCGCGGGCGGCGTCGGCCTCGGCGCGGGTACCGAGCATCTCGCGGATAGAATCGAACAGCCCCATATCGGGGGGAGAAGAGCGGAACCGCCTTAGGCCTCCCTATCGCGGTGCCGGGTCGTCGTCGTCGTCGCCGCGCACGCCGACGTCCCAGATGGTGCGGCCACCGATGAGCGCGGCGAGCACCCCGACGAGTGCGACCAGCGGCGAGACGACGGTGTCGACGCGGTCGAACAGCCCCCCGGCGGGGAACACCTGGACGCGGTAGAGCTGGCCGTCGAGGCGGACGTACTCGGCCTCGATGAGCGGGACGACGGCGGCGCTGTCGGCGCCGCGCCACCGGGTCGCCCGGTCGCCGTCGACCGCCTCGCGGAGGGCCGTCGTCGCCGGTCCGGAGAGGTTCGAGGCGTTGGTGACGCGGTCCTCGGCGACGGCGCCGTCGTCGGCGCTGGCGACCACCTCGACGGTCGTGTCGCCGGGGTTCAGACCGAGGTAGACGGGATGGGCCGCGACGACGAGGCCGACCACCAGCAGGAGCGCTCCGGCGCGTGCCCGGTCCATCGGTTCAGGCCGCCTCCATCTCGCGTTCGAGCTCCTGGAGGCGCTCGACGCGGCGCTCGGTCGAGGGGTGGGTGCTGAACAGCCGGCTGATGGTGCTGCCCTTCACCGGCAGGATGAAGAACGCGTTCATCTCGGCCTGCTCGCGCATGTCCTCCTTCGGGACCTGGTCCATCCGGCCGGAGATGCTGACCAGCGCCGAGGCCAGCGCGGAGGGCTTGCCGGTGATGACCGCCGCGCCGCGGTCGGCGGCGAACTCGCGGTAGCGCGACAGCGCCCGGATGAGCAGGTAGGAGATGATCCAGACGAGCAGCGAGACGCCGATGGCGACGAACACGCCGCCGTTGTTCCGGTTGCGACCGCCGCCGAACCAGAAGCCCATGCGGAACACGAGGAAGGCGATGGTGGAGAGGAACGACGCGACCGTCATCACCATCACGTCCCGGTTCTTCACGTGGGCGAGCTCGTGGGCGATGACGCCCTCCAGCTCGTCGCGGTCGAGCGTCTGCATGAGCCCGGTCGTCACGGCGACGGCCGAGTGCTTCTGCGAGCGGCCGGTCGCGAACGCGTTCGGGACTCGCGAGTCGACGACCGCGACCTTCGGAACGGGGACGTTGGCCTGCTGGGAGAGCCGACGCACCGTCGCGTGGAGTTCGGGGTACTCGTCCTCGGTCACCTCCTTCGCGCCCATGCTCCACAGCGTGAGCTTGTCGCTGAAGAACCACTGCGCGCCGGAGAACAGCGCGAAGACGAGGATGATACCGGTGAACCCGAAGCCGAGATACACCGACAGCGCCCCGATGAAGACGAGATACACCGCCGTCAACAGGAACATCGTGACGAACATGCGGAGCCGGAGCCCCCAGTCCGCTTTCCATTGCATATTCGCAGGAAGGAGTCGAGCGGTCTAAAGTTCGTCGCCGGCCGGTGGTCAGCCGAACGTCGACACGACGGCGAGGAAGGCGGCCGAGAACAGCCCGATGCCGAGACAGAGCGCACCCAGCCGTAGCCGTCTCGGCAACCCGCTCGTGCTGGCCTGGAACAGTGAGGGGTCGGTCATGTCGAAGCCGCCCGCCACGCCGGCCTCGATGGTCTCGGTGCCGCTGTTGCTCGTCGAGAAGCTGACCGCACCGAGGCTGGTGCCGACGGCCGCCGACACGAGGGCGACGTACGGGAGCATCGCGGTGACGTCGCCGCCGTTGGCCGTGACGAGGGCGGCCGCCCCCCCGAGCAGGAGGGCGGTGCAGAGGGCGCCACCGACGAGGGTGTACCTGACGAACAGGGGGACGAGTCGTTTCAGGCCCATGTCGCCGAGTAGCGCCCCGTCCGAAATTAATCTTTTCCTGACCAATCATCTGTGTGCCAGTTGTCTGCTCGCCGAATCCTGCGCTTTATACGGCAGAACGGCCTACGAGTCGGCCATGACCGACCAGCGCTCGTTCTGTCCCCGTTGCGGGGAGGCGATGTCCGACGCGGCCGCCAGCGACCCGCTGGGCAAATCCGACGTGGGCGTCTGCGACGACTGCTACTTCGACCAGTTCGAGCTCGTCGACGCGCCCGACCGCATCGAGGTGCGCGTCTGTGCCACCTGCGGGGCCGTGTTCCGCGGCCGTCGCTGGGTCGACGTGGGCGCCGAGGACTACACCGACGTGGCCATCGAGGAGGTCTCGGAGGCGCTCGCGGTCCACGTCGACGCCGAGGACGTCTCCTGGCAGGTCCAGCCGGAGCAGGTGGACCAGAACACCATCCGGATGCACTGCCTGTTCTCGGGCATCGTCCGCGGGCAGTACCGGGAGGCAGAGGTCACCGTACCCGTCCGCATCGCCCGGCAGACGTGTACCCGCTGTGGGCGCATCGCCGGCGACTACTACGCCTCCATCGTGCAGGTCAGGGCGCTGGACCGGACGCCCGACAGCGAGGAGATAGAGCGCTCGAAGGAGATCGCGAACATGGTCGTCGACCGCATGGAGGCGACGGGCGACCGGAACGCCTTCGTCACGGAGATGGGCGAGACGGACGACGGGCTCGACGTGAAGGTCTCGACGAACAACATCGGCAAGCAGATCGCCGCGAAGGTGGTCGAGGAGTTCGGCGGGGCCTGGACCGACCACGAGACGCTCGTCACCGAGGACGAGGACGGCAACGAGGTGTACCGGGTCACCTACGCCGTCCGCCTCCCGCCGTACCGCCCCGGCGACATCATCGAACTCGACGACGAGGACGACGACGACGGCCCGGTGCTCGTCAGCAGCGCCCGGGGTAACCTGAAGGGCGTACGCGTGACGACGGGCGAGCGCTACGAGGCCAGCTACGAGGAGGGCGACGCGCCGGACGCCCGCAAGCTCGGCACCGTCGAGGACGGCGTCGAGACCTCGCTCGTGACGGTCGAGGACGATCACTCCGTGCAGGTGCTCGACCCGGAGACGTACCAGGCGAAGACCATCGCCCGGCCGGACTACTTCGAGGCCGACGGCGACACCGTCCGCGTGCTCAAGAGCCGGGCCGGACTGCACGTCCTCCCGCCCGACGAGGACGACGAGGACGACTGGTGGTGAGATGACCGACGGCGAGCCGCGCGACGACGGACGCGACGTCGACGCGGAGACACCGGACCGTCTCCCCGAGGTCGCCGACGCGACCGCCGACGGCCCGCTCGCGGCCGTCGTCGAACAGGACCGCGCCGAGATCGCCATCGCGAGTCTGCGCGACGAGGACGTCTACGACGACGACCGCCGGGTGAAGCCGGTCCCCGACGCGGCGCTGGTCGCGCTCCCCGTGACCGCACCGCCGACCGAGACGGACGTCCGACGGGTCGTCCGCCAGACCGACCCCGAGCCGCGTGCGCCCGACCTCGCGACGCTCCTGCGCGAGCGCGGCTGGGACGACGAACGGGTGGCGCGCGCGCCGTCGTCGTGGGCCGTCGTCGGCACCGTGGTACTCGTCTCGCTCGCGGGCCTCGACGAGGAGGAGGAGCAGGTCGTGGGCGAGGCGCTGCTCGAACTCCACGGCGAGGCCGACACCGTCTGTGCCCGCGAGGGCGTCGACGGCGAGTTCCGCGAGCCGAACGTCCGGGTCGTCGCCGGCCTCGGCGACACCGAGACGGTCCACGTCGAACACGGCACCAGCTACGGACTCGACCTCTCCACGGTGATGTTCTCGCCGGGCAACCAGGCCGAGCGCGTCCGCATGGGCGAGGTCACCGGCGATGACGAGCGCGTGCTCGACATGTTCGCCGGCATCGGCTACTTCGCGCTCCCGATGGCCCGCGCCGGGGCGGGCGTCACTGCAGTCGAAAAGAACCCCGACGCGTTCCGCTACCTCGGCGAGAACGCCGCCAACAACGCCGTCCTCGACCGGATGGAGCTCGTCCTCGGAGACTGCCGCGACGTCGAGACGACGGCCGACCGCGTGGTGATGGGCTACTACGACGCGGTCGAGCCGGCACCCGACGGCGACGGCGCCGACGGCACCGACGGGCGGAGCTACCTCGACGCCGCCTTCGACGCCATCGTTTCGGGTGGAACCCTCCACGTCCACGCGACCGAACCCGCGGACGACCCGTGGAGCCACCCCGTCGCCCGGCTGGAGGCGGTCGCGGCGGCGCACGGCCGTGACCTGACGGTGCTTGACCGCCGCGAGGTCAAGAGCCACAGCGAGGGGGTCAGCCACGTCGTCCTCGACGTGCGGGTCGACTGAACGCCGTTCGAGGGGTCGTTCCGAACCAGAAGGGACTTTACCGGTCGCGAGAGCCACTGCCGGGTATGCCTTCCACACGAGACGCGGACCTGCGCTGGCTGCTCGGTGAGCTGCCCTGGATACTGCTCGGTGTCGTGCTGGTGCTGAGCGCGACGTGGTTCGTCGGCGCCGTCACCGGTCTCCTCATCGATATCTTCGAGGCCGTGTTCATCCGCGGGCTCGGCCTCCCGCTGTCCTACGAGTTCATGGGCTGGCTCTACGACCTCGCCGGTCTGGCGACGGCGGTCGTCCGCTGGGGCGGCCTGTTCGCGCTCGGGGCGTACGTCGTCCGGCGCGCGTCGGTCTGAGGCCGAGGGGTTGAAGCCCACGGAGGCAGAATACGGGGGTATGCCCGAGTTCAACCGCCAGCAGATCATCGCGCTCTTCTTCGTCGCGCTGATGCTGCTCTCGTCGGTCGTCGGCGTCCTCGCGGCGTTCTGAGCCGCGCGCCGACCGTCCGGTCAGCCGTCGAGACCCCCGTCAGCCGTCGGTGTCCCACACGTCGGCCATCGGTGACTTCGACGACCCCGACCGACCGCGCCGGCTGCTACGCGACCGGCTGTAACCGCTCTCGCCACCGCTTCCATCGGAACCGCCCTCGCGACCACTGCCGCCACCGCTCCCACCGCTCCCGCGCTGGTACCGCCGTCCGGCGGCGCTGCCCTCGTCCATGCCCGCGAGCGCGGCGTCCGGGTCGAAGGTGGGGAGGTCGGGCGCCGAGAGGCGGGTGACCTGCTCGGCGAACCACGGCGGCGTGTCGGTCCGCGCGCGGTCGAACAGGTCGACGAGGCTCGAATCCGCGAGGTAGGTGTGGCCCCAGTCGTCGGGCGCGCGGACGACCCGACCGCAGGCCTGGATGACCGTCCGCAGGGCCGAGCGGTAGTACCACGCCCACTGGCCCTGTTCGAGCCGGTGCGCGACGCGGGAGTCGCCGGTGTTGAGGAACGGGGCCTTGCAGAGCACCTGCCAGCGGCAGAGGTCGCCTTTCAGGTCCAGCGCCTCCTCCATCTTCACCGAGAGGAACACCTCGGGCTCGTCGGTGGCCTTCCAGCTGTCCAGCTCGCCGTCGCGGTCGTCGCGGGAGTGGGTCCGGACCCGCGCGCCGACGCCGAAATCCCGGAGCAGGTCGGCGAGGCGCTCCTGGATGCCGTAGGAGTGGCAGTGCACCAGCCCCTTCTCGTCGGGATGGTGCTGCATGACTCGCGTGACGACCCTCCCGACCTTCGGCAGCGTCTCGTCCCGGTGCTCGTAGGTCATCTTCCCCTGCGTCACGTCGTACAGCGGCCGGTTCTCCACGGGGAACGTGTGCTCGACGTCGACGAGTGCGGTGCGCTCCGGCGGGAGCCCGACCTGCCGGCAGAACGCGTCCTTGTTCAGGATGGTGGCGGAGAGCAGTGCGAAGCGGTTCCCCCGGTCCCAGACGGTGTGCTGCAGGTACTTCTCGGGGTTCATCGGCTTGATGGTCAGTGGGCCGCCCTCGCCCTCCTCGCCGCCGGGGTCCTGGTCGACCAGCCACTCCGTCGCGCTCTCCGGGTCGCGGTAGTCGCTGACGAACCAGTCAAGCTCGCCGATGCGCTCCTGCAGCCGGTCCCGGCGCGACACCTCGGCGGCCGACAGCTCAGGCTTCCCGATGAGCTCGTCCTTCCGCCGTCTGAGGGTGCCGAGCAGCGCGTCCGCGTAGTCGACGGCCCTGTCCAGCGAGTCCACCTCCGGAACTCGCAACTCGTCCCAGTTCGGCAGCGTCTGCGGGCTCAGCTCGATGGTCGCGTACATCTCCGCCCACTCCGCCAGCCCGTGCGCCTCGTCGACGACCACGACGTCCCGCGTCCGGAACACCTCCGAACCGGCAGTCTGCATGAAGTACGCCAGCGTCATCGCCGCGATCTCGCGGTTCGACGCGATGGCCCGGTCCGAGAAGTAGGGACAGCGATGCCGGACCGAGCAGTCGTAGCCCGACTCGCGGACACACGGTGCCCGGTTGACGGGTGTGTCCCGCTCCCCGGGCAGGATGCAGTTGTAGTTCGACTTCCCCCGGATGACGTTCAGGTCGTCGAGCAGGGAGTCGGCGGCCACGTCGTCAAGCTGTGACACCTGCGGCGTCGTGTAGTACGCGCCGCTCGCGTCGCTCGGCGCGACCTCGTCCACCTTCTCCGCACAGCCCGCGATCGCCCTCGCGAGCAGGGACTTCCCGCTCCCCGTCGGCGCGCGGATGAGCACGACCTCGTTGCCCGCGTCGAACGCCGCCTGGATGTCTCTCAGCGCCTGTTCCTGGGCGCCGCGGTAGGAGGGCGCGGGGAACTCCTCGAAGATTCGCGACGGGTCCACTCTGTCAATCTGGTGTACTGCGGACGGTGTAAAGTCTCCGAATGAGGCTAGTACGTTTCCCGTGTCACGTTGTCGGGTGTCACTTCGTGAGGCGGCAGGCGCGACGACAACAGCCAGAAAGCCCCTGCCTGCTCGACTCCCGGGACCACGACTGCGCTCCTCGTACCTCGCGCGAGCGTTGGCGAACGGCCTGGCGAGACTCCTCCGTCGTCTCGCTGCCCTCCGCTCGCACGCTCGCGGAGACCTCGCTGCGCTCGGCACGTTCGCCAGGGTGAGAGCGAGCTCTCACTGGCCATCGGAATCGCAAGCGATTCCGAGACAGCCGCGCGCCACGGTGGAAGGTTCACAACTATTGTATGCCATGAATGGCCCGACGACGACGCCGTCACCAGCCACACGGCCAAGACACCCCGCGCCGGCAGGCGCGTGGGTGTCGAGGGGGAGGGCTGGCGCGGTGCGGTCGCGGGGGGTGGGACTGAAAGGGGCGAGGCTGTCGGCGAAGGCAGGCGACGCAAGGACCGCAGCGCAGCGAGGACCGTAGCGAGCCTCCCGAGCAGACAGCCTCGGGGCTTTCTGGCTGTTAGCGGTTCCAGAGGGTCACACGACTGCTGGAGCGTTCTGGGTGTTGATGGTCCACAGGAGTCCGGTCGGTGCGCCAGCAGTCACGTCCCGGCCGAAGCGACACACAGACCAAGCTATCGTCGGTCGGTTTCGCGCCACCAAAAGGATATGATAGTGGCGTATCCCAGTCCCCACTCGGTCCCGGCCGAGCAGGGCATCGATCAGGAGGCAACGACTGATCCGATCTGGGGGGTCGTAACCCCGTATACGATTCCGAGACGAACCATTGTAAACGTATTGGCTAAACGAAGGCTTCGCGGTCGCCGGAGGGGCGCGTACCGGACGCGGGGAGGTCGAGTGTCTCGAGGGCGGCCTCGCGCACCGACTCGACGTGCTCCTCGGGGGCGTAGACGCCGAGGCGCCACTGGACGGTGCTGGCGGCCTGGAGGCCCTGCACCAGCGGCGAGGCGTCCTGCAGGAGGCGGACCTCGCCGTTGACGACGACGCGGGTCGAGGACTCCGGCATGGCGGGGCGGCCGGGCACGTCCAGCAGGACGGCGCGCTCGGGGACGCCGGCGGCCTCGGCGATGGCGCGTTCGGCCGCGCGCTCTTCGTCGTGCCCCGAGTCGACGATGCGGTCGGGGACGTCCGCGAGCTCCGCCCAGACGGCGCGCTTGTAGAGGTCGCGCTCGGCGAGGCGGGCGGCGGCTTCGGCGGTGGGGTCGTGGTCGCGCAGCGCGGCGAGCAGCTCGTCGTCGGTCATCCGGGCGAAGCGCTCGGCGTCGAGGTCGGTGCCGTCGAGCAGGCGCTCGCAGGCGCTCTCCAGCATCTCGCCGGCGATGCGGGGGACGTGGTGGCGGTAGACGGTGGCGTTCATCAGCGCCCGGGCGACCAGCATCGACTCGGCGGTGGCGAGGTTGCCCTCCGCGAGCGCGAGGTCGCCGTCGATGAAGGTGAGCGCGCGGAGCAGGCGCGCCTGGTCGATGGTGCCGTAGGGCACGCCGGAGTGGTGGGCGTCGCGGACGAGGTAGTCCATGCGGTCGACGTCGAGCTCGCCGGAGACGAGCTGGCCGAGCTTGCCCTGGCCGTCGATGAGGTCGGCGACGACCGACGTGGAGAGGCCGTGCGACTCGAGCACGTCGGCGAGCTCGGTCTCGGCGAGCAGGTCGTGCACCTCGTCGTGGTGCCGGCCGAGCCGGCGCTCGATGATGCCCTCGGTCTGGTGCCCGTACGGGCCGTGGCCCACGTCGTGGAGGACCGCGGCGGCCTGGACCGCCTCGGCGCGCCCGCCGTCGACGTCGAGGTGGCGGCAGGCGCGGCGGGCGAGGTGGTAGACGCCCAGCGAGTGCTCGAAGCGGGTGTGGTTCGCGGAGGGATAGACGAGACGCACCGTCGAGAGCTGCTTGATGTGGCGGAGTCGCTGCATCGCCGCCGTGTCGAGCAGGTCGGCGACCACGCCCGACACCTCGATGTAGTCGTGGACGCTGTCCTTGATCGCGTGCATTGTCGGAACCTCGCAGTGGCGTGGCAAAAGAAGCCCGGAACGGTCGAGGGGGCGGTGCGTGATGGTCGCCAACCCGGTCAGCGCGCGGCCGTCGTGGTGCCGTCCTCGTCTTCGTCGGTCGTCCGGTACGGCGGACCCGGGGTGCGGTCCGCGCGGTCGTTGTCGTCCACCTCGGTCCAGTACGTGGTGCCATCGTAGCGGAGGACGTACCACCGGTTCGCGTGCGACCGGTGGACCGGCTCGTGGGCGCTGATGTGCTCGATCAGGTCGGCGAAGCCGTCCGACAGTTCCCGCTCCTCGCCGTAGCCCTCCTCGATGGCGGTGTCGACCATCTCGCGCTGCTCCTCGGAGAGGTCGCTCGCGGCGAGGGTGAACACGTGCTCGTCGACGACACGCTCGACGTACGTCGCCACGTCGGGCGCGAGAGGTTCGAGCTCGTAGCGGAACCGGCCGTTCTCGACGGTCCGTGGCCCCCCGTACTCGACGAGGAAGACGTGGCCGTCGTACCTGACCGCGTCGTACTCCTGTTCGGGGACGAACACGGAGTCGGCGTCGTCGGGGTAGTCGTGTCGGACGAACGCCGCCATCGCGCTGCCGTCCCGGGCCAGCGAGCCGGGGTCGGCCGACTCGAACATCGCCCGGTCGACCTGCGGGAGGTCGCCGTAGTCGACGACCCGCGCGTCATCGTCGACCGCGACGGTCGTGTTGTCGCCGCGGCCGGTGTAGGTCACGTCGAACGTCTCCAGTGTTCGGCGCTCGACGCCGATCCGCGTGGTACGGACGGCGACGACGCGCCCGTCGTGGCGCAGGACCCGCCCGTCGGCGATGTACGGGCCGTTCCGATCGGTGCTCGTCCGGACGTACGAGCCGTCCTCGTGCGCGCGACGAACGACGGTCTGGGCCCCGGGGGAGAGTTCGTTGGCGGGCCGAACCAGTCGCTCCTCGATGTCAGATTCGGGGAGCGCTACCAGCCGGAGGTCGACGCGGGGAGGGCGGCTGCAGCCGGCGAGGGCGACGGCGACGGCACCGCCGGCCGCCGCGAGGAACTGACGGCGTTGCATCACGTCGTATCGTCGTCACCATCCGTGAATACTTTCCGGTGGCGACCGCTCCCCACAGCCATGCCGACCACGACGCGCGACGGGACGACGCTGCAGTACCGGACCGACGGCGAGGGAGAGACGGTGGCGTTCGTCCCCGACATCGGCGTCGGGCCGTGGTTCTGGGGCTGGCAGCACGCCGGCCTCGCCGGGCCGTTCGAGACGCTGACGTGGGCGATGCGGGGGACCGACGGCTCCGACCCGCCGGCGGGACCGCTGTCGGTGGCGACGCTGGCGAACGACCTGGACGCCGTGCTCGCGGACCACGGTACCGACTCGGTCCACCTCGTCGGCAGCGGCCTCGGTGCGATGGTCGCGCTGCACTACGCGCGCAACTCGGGTCGCGTCCGGAAACTCGCCCTGCTCGCCGGCACGGCCACCGGCGACGCATACGACCCGGCCCCGCTGTTCGCCGACCCGGCCGACCCCGATGCCTGCCGGGAGACGCTCTCGATGGCGCTCTCCGCCGAGTTCCGTGCCGCACAGCCCGACGTACTCGACGGCATCGCGGAGTGGCGCGCTGGCGAGGACGCCGACGAGGAGTCGTGGGAGTCCCAGCGAGCCGCGCTCGACGGCTTCGACGCCGGCCCGCTGTACGAGATCGACCACCCGACGCTGGTCGTCGTGCCCGGCGCGGACGAGCTGCTCGACCCCGCGGCCGGCCGTCGGCTCGCGGAGGACCTGCCGCGTGGCGAGACCGTGGCCTACCCGGATGCAGGTCACTTCGTCGGAATCGAACGGTCACGCCCGGTCAACGACGCCCTCCTGGGCTTTCTCGAGCACGAGGACTGACTGGCGGGCGGTGAAGGGTGGTGGGGGAAGGATGGAGGGCTGACATGGCACGGTCAGCACGGGCGGGGGTCGGGCGGTGGACTGTGACAGGGGTGGGGCCTGTCGTGGCAGGTGTGGATTGGTGGGGTTGGTCGGTCGTCTGTCGCGCGGTGCGATGGGTTGGGATGAGTGCGATGCGGTCGTGGGTTTCGACGCGTCGCGGGCGACGGCACGGTCCGTCCGTCGGCCCGTGGTGGGGTGCTCCGACACGTCGACCGCAACTGTGACTTGGTGATGGTCGGCAGTAGTGGTGCGTCCTACAGAGTTAGGCGAGCTCGAAGCGTCGCCGACGACGGCAGGATTCGCCGGGGCGCAACGCCCATTAGGGCCGGTACCCTGCGTTCCGAGCATGAGCCGACTCCGCATCGCGCTGTTGAACGCCGCTCACGACGGAGCGGACACCCGACGGAACTTCCGTCGAGAGCTGGACGCCGACGTGGCCGAGTTCTCCGTCACCGACGGCGAGTTGCCCGAGACGTTCGACTACGACGCCGTGGTCGTCACCGGTTCGCGCTCGTCGGTGTACTGGGAGGAGCCGTGGATCCGAGCCGCACGCGAGTACGCCCGCGAGGCCGCCGGGCGCGGCCTGCCGTGTCTGGGGGTCTGCTGGGGCCATCAGCTGCTCGCGGAGGCACTCGGCGGCGAGGTCGACGCCATGGGCGAGTACGAGATCGGCTACCGCGAGGTCGAGCGCGTCGGGGAGGACCCCCTGCTCGACGGTCTCTCGGACCGATTCACCGTGTTCACCACCCACTCCGACGCGGTGGTCGAGCTCCCCGAGGGTGCCAAGGAGATCGCCGCCAACGAGTACGGCAACCACGGCTTCCGGAAGGGGCACGTCTTCGGCGTGCAGTTCCACCCCGAGTACGACCCCGAGACCGCCCGCACCGTCACCCAGGGGAAGGACGAGCTGAGCGACGAACGCAGGGAGCGGGTCGTCGACGGCATCACCGACGAGAACTACGCGAAAGCGTGTGAGGCGAAGGCCCTGTTCGACAACTTCTGCCGGTACGCCGTCGCGGTCCGCGACGAGCAGCCCACCACGGCGAGCGACTGAGCTGTCGCCCCCGCGAAACCGCCCGGCCGGAGGGTGCCCCTTCGGAAACGAATATAACCATCGGTGCCGTTCCTGCAAGCAAGTATGAACGTCCTCTCCAGAGTCCGGGAACCGGAGTACACGGGCGAGAACCGCTGCTGGCCCTGTACGACGGTGAACGCGATCATCGCACTCGTGCTGGCCAGCGTCGTCGACGTCGCGCTCCTCACCCTCGCGAACGCCGGCACGGCGGTTGCCGGCGGCGCCGCCCTCGCCGTCCTCCTCGTCTCCGCGGCGAGCATCTGGCTCCGGGGCTACCTCGTGCCCGGCACCCCGACGCTCACCAAGCGCTACATGCCCGAGTCCGTCCTCCGCCTGTTCGGCAAGGCGCCCGAGCACCCGATGCCGAAAGCCGGCGACACCCGCGAGGTCGACCCCGAGACGTACCTCTCCGACGCCGGCGCCATCGAGCCCTGCGACGACATCGACGACGTCTGCCTCACCGAGGCGTTCGCCGAGCGCTGGGACGCCGAGCTGGCCGCCATCGACGAGCCGGGTCCCGAGGACGTCCGCACCGTCTTCGGCCTCGGCGACGGCGAGTACGACCTCGACTTCCGCGAGGCGGCCGTCATCCTCGAACGCGACGGCCAGCGCGCGGGCGAGTGGCCCTCACGGACCGCGTTGCGGGTCGACATCGCCGGCGGCCACGCGCTCGCCGCCCTCGACCGCGACGCCTGGGCGGACCTCGACCCCATCGCGCGTGGTCGAGTGCTCAACGGCCTCCGCGTCTTCCTCGAGGAGTGTCCCGACGGCGGCCCCGTCGAGATGAAAGAGGAGACCGTCGAGTCCTGCTGCAACGCCTACGACGTGGTGGCGCTGACGTGTGCCGACAGCGGCGAGCGCGTGCTCGAACAGCGCGTTTCGTGACTGAGTGGTTCTGGTGTTCCTGTTGGCTGTTGTTTCCCGGCTGTAGCTGCAGTGGCTGGTCCGACGTCGTCACCAGCAGCAGATGATACAACATCTGTGAACTCTCGGCGGGTGCACCGACGGACCCGACTCGTGGGCGGACCAGTCAGACAGGCGCAAGGCAACATTTAGGAGTATTTTTCAGCACGTGGCCCCGACCAACTGTATGCTCGACTTCGTCGGCCTCGAATCCGACCTCGGCGACGAGGAGCGGCTCATCCGCGATACCGCCCGTGAGTTCGTCGAGGACCGCGTCAGACCCGATATCGCCGACCACTACGAAGCGGGGACGTTCCCCACCGAGCTCATCACGGAGATGGGCGAGATGGGCTTCTACGCCCCGAACCTGGACGGTTACGACCTGCCGAACGTCTCCGAGACGGCGTACGGCCTGCTGATGCAGGAACTGGAGGCGTGTGACTCCGGCCTGCGTTCGATGGCCAGCGTGCAGGGCGCGCTCGTCATGTACCCCATCCACGCCTTCGGCAGCGAGGAACAGAAGGAGGAGTGGCTGCCGGACATGGGCCGCGGCGAGAAGATCGGCTGCTTCGGCCTCACCGAGCCCGAACACGGCTCGAACCCCTCGGGGATGGAGACCCGCGCCGAAGCGGCCGACGGCGGCTACGTCCTCAACGGCTCGAAGACGTGGATCACGAACGCGCCCATCGCCGACGTTGCGGTCGTCTGGGCGCGGGACAAGACCGCCGACGGCAATCCGGTGCGCGGCTTCCTCGTGGAGACCGACCGCGACGGCTTCTCGGTGAACAAGATCACGGAGAAGCTCTCGCTTCGGGCCTCCATCACGGGCGAGTTCGGCCTGAACGACGTGTTCGTGCCCGAGGAGAACGTCCTGCCCGGCGTAGAGGGCATGAAGGGGCCGCTCTCCTGTCTCACGCAGGCCCGCTACGGCATCGCCTGGGGCGCGGTCGGCGCGGCGCGTGACTGCTTCGAGGTCGCCCGCGAGTACGCGACCGACCGCGAGCAGTTCGACAAGCCCATCGCCAGCTTCCAGCTGCAACAGGAGAAGCTCGCGGAGATGGCCACCCAGATCACGACGAGCCAGCTGCTCGCCCACCGGCTCGCCGAGCTCAAAGAGCGCGGCGACCTCCGCCCGCAGCACGTCTCGATGGCCAAGCGCAACAACGTCCGGATGGCCCGCGACCAGGCCCGCGTCGCCCGCGAGATGCTCGGCGGCAACGGCATCACCTCGGACTACTCGCCGATGCGCCACATGGCGAACATGGAGACGGTGTACACCTACGAGGGTACCCACGACATCCACACGCTCATCCTCGGGCAGGACCTGACCGGGATTGCAGCCTTTGAATAGATAGGGTCGGGCCCCCGGCACCAACCATACCCGTCCGGCCCACGAAGCACGAACATGGCCTCGACACTCGGCTGGTCGCTGCTCAGCTCCGGCATCGTGACCCTCGTGCTCGCCGCGCTGCCCGGCGACGACGTGCTCTGGGGCGTCCTCCTGCTCGTCCTCGGCATCGTCGTGATGGCGCGGCGGCTGTGACGGCACCGAAACACTGACGCCGGCGCGCCGACGAGTCGATATCGTTCTCCACAGGCAACAGCCGTGGCTGGGCCACGCTGTCGCCGGCCGTCGCACGTCACGCGACGGAGCAAGAATGACAGGAGACAGCCGAGACGACGGAATGGAATCGACAGCAACGGAACCGACGAGCGACGTCGACGCGGTGCTGTTCGACCTCGACGATACGCTGACGACGTACGAACAGGACGGGAGCGAGGTTCTGCCCGAGGCGTTCGACCGCGCCAACGTCGAGCCCTTCTGCAGCTACGCCGACCTCGAAGCCGTGGCGGCCGAGCAGGCGTTCCCGCCGGAGCGGACCCACGCGGACTTCTGGATCGCGGCGTTCGAGCGCGCGGCGGAGCGTCACGGCGGCGACCCCGCAGACGCCCGGGCGCTGTACGAGGCGTTCGGCACGGTGCTCGCCCGTGACCGGGTCGAGTTCCTGCCCGGGGCCGAGGCTGCACTCGAATCGGCCCGCGAGGGCTACCGCGTCGGGCTCGTCACGAACGGCGAGCGCGCGGTGCAGGAGTCCAAGCTCTCGAATCTGGGCATCGCGGACGCCTTCGAGACCGAAGTGTACGTCGACGAGGTGAGCGAGCCGAAGCCCGCCGTCGAGCCGTTCGAGACGGCGCTCTCCGACCTCCGTGTCGGCGCCGACCGGGCGCTCTACGTCGGCGACTCGTACCACCACGACGTTCGCGGGGCAGCGCGGGCCGGCCTCCGGGTCGCGTGGTGTCCGCCGGACGGGACGACGCCGGCCGAGGCGCGGGAAGCCGCCCCGGACGGCGAGGATGTCGGGCCGAACCACGTCCTCGGGAGCCTCCACGAACTCGCCGCGTTGCTCGGCTGACCTGGACAAAGCACTTACCCCCGTGTCCGGAATCCGTGGGTGATGCCCTCCCGCAGAGCCCTCCTCTCGACCACCGGCCTCGGACTGACGGCCGCGCTCGGCGGCTGTCTGTTCGGCGGTGGTTCGGACGACAGCGACGACCAGACCCCGGCGACGACGCCGAACCGGACCACGACCCGAATCACGGCCGAGCCCGAGCCGGTGCAGCAGCTCCAGCGCGTGGACCCGGTGGCGGTGCCCGACGACGCGACCGCCGTCCTCGCGAACGAGGACGTTCGGACCCTCGTCAGCGACGCCGCCGCGACCGACGGGAGAGTCGACTACCTGCCCGAGGACGGTCCTGTCGACGAGGACGACCGACTGGTGTTCGGTGCGTTCGACCGCGTGCAGTTCCGGGGGGAGACGTACGACCCCACGTCGAGCTACGCCGGGTTCGCACAGGAGGCGGAGTACGTGGTCGAGGCGACCGGGACGACGGAGAGCGAGGCGAGCGGCGAAGTCGTCGTCTACGGGGAACTGACCGACGCCGAACGGGGGATCGCAGACACCCTCCTGGCCGAGGGGAGCTCCACCGCCGGCGGCCACGAGGAGGTCCCCGAGGCGTTCTTCACGTTCCGGTCGGCCGACTACCTCAGGACGGACGACGCCGTCTACAGCCTGTCGACCCTCGTCGGCGACAACGTCGGCCACCACATGCTCACGCTCCGGCCCGCCGACGTGGGCCAGAACTCGACGCTCGTGACCGTCGAGGACCGTGTGGTGCCGGCAGCCCGCCGCGAGCCGGTCCGGACCGCCGTTGACGAGGGCAGCGTCGCGCTGTCCGCCGACGAGCTCGGGCGGTTCCGTGACGCGCTCGGCGAGGCCCGCTTCATCTGTACCGCTCACGCCGTCGTCGAGTTCGTCCCCGACGACGCCGGGCGGCTCGCGCCGCCTTAAGAACCCGCGGCCTACCGGCAACTGGTCGCGGTAGCGAAACCGGTTTTACTACACCCGTACGTAACTCCTACTGCGTCGACTTTCCCACTTCCACTTCTACTCGCCCCGAGCCGGCGGCTCGCAGCGTCGTATCCTGCCGAGGTGGTCCCGATTGTTCGCCAGCGTCCGGTATACCGGTTCCCGGACGGCCTCCCGGAGGCTCCCCGGGAAGAGCTGGAACGCTGCCATCGGCAGGCGCTCCCACGAGTCCATGCGGGCGACGATCTCCTCGGCGGCGGCCCCACAGGAGTACGTCTCCTCGCCGACGAACAGGTGCGCACAGGACTCGTAGTCCGGGGGCAGCCGCGCCAGCTGCTCGTCGGTGAGCTCGGAGAACCCGACGACTCTGAAGGGCCCACGTGCCGCGGCGTAGCGTGCGCTCCACGTGCAGAAGCCGCAGTCGTCGTCGTAGACGATGGTCGGCCAGGCGCTCATGCGTGACTGTTGGTGCCGAACCGACATGAAGGGCGGTCCCGGGGCGGGCCACGGTCGGCCTCAGGTGAACCGGCCGGTCTCCGCACCGCAGTCCACGCAGCTGCTGACGACCGCGTCGCGCTCGTCGGTGAGCGAGAGGCTCTGCTCGGTGCGCTCGCCGCAGTCCTCGCAGTGGCGGACCATGGTGAGCTCTGTCGACTCCTTCGGTGCGCCCATCGCGAGGACGACCGCCCGCTCGTCGCCCTCGTTGCTGCCGAGCTGCCACTCGCCGGGCGCGAACCGGGCGACCTCGCCCGCTCCGACGGGGACGTCGCCGTCCCCGGTCTCGAACGTGACGACGCCGGACTGGACGTAGAACACCTCCTCCTGGTCGTCGTGGCGGTGGTAGCCGAAGCCGAGACTGTCGCCCGGTGCGAGCTCGTAGTAGTTCAACGCGAGGTCGGTCGCACCGAGCGCGTCGGTCAGCGGTCGTTTCACGTCGGCGGGACCCATCCGCTCGTCGGCGTCCGCGATGGTCACCTTCTCCATGGCCGGGACGACGGCGGCCGGCGGCAAATAGCTGCAGGCTGCGGGAGCTTTAGGTGCCGACGGCGCGACCTGACGGCCATGAGTGGTCCGTTCGACGTGCGCATCCGCGTCGCCGAGATAGTCGACGCAGAACCGTTCCCCGAGGCACGCAAGCCCGAGCTGGTGAAGCTCACGCTCGACGTGGGCGAGGAGGAGCTCCAGTCGGCCGCCCAGCTCGGCTACCACCACGAGGTCGACGACCTCCCCGGCCGACAGGTGCTCTGTGCGACGAACCTCGGCACCGTCACCATCGCCGGCTACGTCTCCGAGGCGCTCACTGTGGGGGTCCCCGGCGACGACGGCAACCCCGTGCTGGTCACCCCCGACGAGGACGTGCCGCTCGGCGGCGAGCTGTACTGAGGGCGGCGGGCCGGTCGGTCGCCGCCGAGTCGGGTGGTTTTTCCACCTCGGCCACCGACCGACAGCCATGGCCATCGACCCGAACTTCGACGAGAACCGCGAGGCCGTCGACGAGCACGAGGGACACGCCGTCTGGGGCCCCGTCGACGAACCCGAGACGCTGGGCATCCACGGCACGCACGTCGCGGTGGACTTCGACATCTGCCTGGCCGACGGCGCGTGTCTGGAGGACTGTCCGGTCGACGTGTTCGAGTGGGTGGACACGCCCGGACACCCCGAATCGGAGATCAAGGCGGACCCCGCCCGCGAGGCGCAGTGCATCGACTGCATGCTCTGTGTCGACGTCTGTCCGGTCGACGCCATCGACGTGGACGCGAGCCGGTCGGCCTGAGCGACACCAGACACTTACCGTTCGAGTATCATCGTTCGGTCATGTCGACGAAGTCGATACAGCGCATCCACGTCTCGTCGGTACTGCTGCCGAGCGCCGTCGTCGGGTTCGTGGTTGGGCTCCTCGGCGGCCTCTGGTCCGTCCTCGCGTCCTCCTCCCCGTCGACCAGCTCGTTCGTCGCGTTCGTCGGGGCCGCGACCCTCGGCGGCTGTCTCGCCGGCGTCCTCGTTGCGATGCTCTACAACACCGTCGCCGACCACATCGGGGGAGTCAGGTTCGAGGTCGATGACACGGCCTCGCGACCGGCACCACCGGGCGAGAGCATCGTCGACGACGACGTGGTCCGCTGTCAGGAGTGTCAGGGCCTGGAGCATCGCGAGCGCGACAGCTGCCGGTTCTGCGGGAGCACGCTACCGAGCACGTAGCGAAGAATCAGGTTCGGTCGACGTCGACTTCCTCTTTGAGCTGCTGGAGTTCGTCGGCCTCCGCGAGGTCGTCGAGACGGTCGCGGAAGTGCTCCTCGCACAGCCCGACCTTGATGCCCTTGGATTCGACGGCGAACGCGGCATCGAGGTCGCAGTAGTGGCACTTCATGCAGCCACCTTGGCGGTGCAACCGTTTGAACGCTACGCTCGCGGTCGATGCCGGCGCGGAACCGTCGGCACGGCCGTCCCCTGCCAGTCAGGCGATACGGGCCGCGACGCGCTCGTACGCCGCCTCGCTGAGCCCGGTGATGCCGAGTTCGTCGTCGTGGGCGTCGCTCCCGCCGGTGACGAGCAGGTCGTACTCGTCGACGGCGCGCTCGACGAGCTCGGTGTCGACGGCGTGGCCGTAGTCGTAGTACCGCTCGACGGCGGGAAGGTCGGCACAGAGTTCGAGGGCGGCCTCGGGGTCGGGGTAGCGGAACGGGTGTGCGAGCGAGACGAGCCCGCAGGCCTCGGTCAGCACCTCACGGCCCTCCGCGAACGAGGGCACGTCACGCGGGACGAAGCAGGGACCGTCGTCGCCGATGAGGTGTTCGAACACCTCGCCGTACTCGTAGTCGGTGTCGGGGTGGTCGGCGACGGCGCGGGCGATGTGCGGGCGGCCGAGACCGGGCCGACTCTCCAGCCCGAGGTCGACCTCGAGGCGGTCCTCCACGTTGGCGATGATGGCCGCGCCGCGCTGTTCGCGGTCGGTCTGGAGGTGGTCGACGAGGGTGGCGAGATCGTCGTCGGTGTCGTCGACGCCGTAGCCGAGCAGGTCGACGCGCTGGTCGCCGGCCTCGACGCGGAGCTCGATGCCGTGGACGACCGCGACCCCGTCGTGCTGGACCACCGGCGCGTCGAGGGCCGGGTGGGTCCGGTCGTGGTCCGTGACGGCGACGACGGAGAGCCCGGCGCGCTCGGCGGCCGCCGGCACCTCGTCGATCGTCATCGTCCCGTCGGAGTTCGTCGTGTGGACGTGGAGGTCCGCGTACACCATACCCGCCGTTCGAACGGCCCGGGGAAACCCGTTCCGACACGTCGGTCTGATCACCTTAAGGTGTACAAGGAACCTGGGACGCTCGAAGGTCGTTTATGGACAATGTTTATAATTATCTTTCACGGAAGATGTGGTATGTTCCGCAATGGAACGGACGAGCGAATCGAGAACCAGACCTACCCACTGACAGCCGACGAACTCGCCGCGGAGCTCGGCGACGCGCAGCTCGACCTGACCCACGGCTCACAGACGGTGTCGGAGGTTCTCGAGCAGATCCGCTGTGACGAGACGTTCCAGCGGCCGGAGGACGTCCGGTTCACCCTCGTCGGCGGCGTCTCGGAGGACGCCGTCGGCCGGAAGGGCTACTCGGACCGCGACCCGACGCCGCCGGGCAGCCCCGAGGCTCCCGAGACGGTCTCGTTCTGAGTCACAGCAGCTTCCCTGTATCACCGTTCTCACGTCCGCTAGCCGTCGCTACAGCAGCGTCATCGCGGAGTCCAGGTAGAGCGGGACGTCGCCCTTCGTGTACCCCTCCGCGGAGCCGTCGGGTCGGACCCGGTAGACGACGGCCGGCCTGTGCCGGACGTCGGGCTGTTCGCCCTTCACGGCGGCCCACTGCTCGTCGGTGAACCCGGAGCAGTCGACGAACAGGACGACGCCGCCGCCGTGGTTCGCGAGCTGTCCGCTCGTCTTCACCTCCGCCGTGTCCCGCACCGCCACGACCGGGCTGTTCGTGCTCCGGCGGTTCGGCGGGCGCGGCCGCGTGACCTCGACGAGGTAGCTCGTGCCGTCGGGCTCGGTCGCCCGGTAGTCGAGGAAGTGGCCGGTCGTCACCTCGATCTCGGGGGTGACGTCGTAGCCGGCGTCGGTGAGCAGCTTCGCGGCGACGAACTCCGAGATGGCCGCGCTCATCCGCCAGTAGTCGAGTGTCTCGCTCGTACCGAGCTTGCCCGCCATCTCCTCGCGGTAGTCGTCGAGGTAGCCCGGCCTGAGCACGGATTCGAGGTACGACAGCGCCTCCTCGGGGTCGGAATCGGGGAAGCCACACGCCCGCTCGTGGAGGAACTCCCGCGTCGTCTCGCGGCCGTCCTTGGACATCAGGACGGTGAGGAAGTACCAGCGGACGTGCGGATAGTCGTCGAGCCACGGCGCCTCGACGGCGAGGTCGGCGAGCAGCTCGCGCTGGGCCCACCGGGCCACCTTGTAGGGGACGTCCTCCCACTCGTACTTGTCCGTCCGCCAGAGTGCGCTGGGGGTCTCGGTGTTGCCGAGCCAGTAGGCCACGTCGCCGTCGGTGCAGAACAGCGCCATGTCGCCGTTGTCCATCTCGAAGCGCCACGCCTGCCAGCCGTTCGGCGGTTTGTAGTGCGGCGAGACGAGGTCTGCACCGAGGTTGGCGTCGAGGTCCGCCAGCAGGTCCCGGCGAACGCGGTCGTCGTCCCAGCGTTCGTGCGAGCGCCGGAAGCGGAGGGGTCGTGCCACACCGGCGGTTGGTCGGCTTCGTTTAAACGGGTTCGGGTAGCTTCGGGCCCGCGTGACGGCGTTCTCCGCCCGGGTACACCTCGTGCGCGCCTGTCGCCCCCGTTCTCCCGGGCTGGTTTCGGCGATAGTTTGATAAGGAGTAGCAACCAATCATGAGTCGTATTGCCATGTCAATGGGTGCCTACGACGATGACGAGCACGAGCGGCGCGAGCAGCAGGCCAGTCGGGTCGACACCGACTTCGACGACGAGCGGACCATCCACCACGGGAAGGTCGAGTACGACTCGGGAGAGTCGACCGAGGACCTGCTCGAGCAGTTCGAGCAGATAAAGTCCGACTAGTTCGGGCCGTTCTACCGACGGATGCTCAGTCCCACCGAGAGCGACGTGGCCAGCGTGACCGCACAGACGTGGGCGACGACGACGGCCGAGAGCACCGGCCGTCCCAGGATGAACGGGACGAGCAGCAGCTGTGCGACCGCGAACCAGAGGTTCAGCAGGTCCGTGCGGGCGAACGCCCACGAGGTCTCGCGGTCGAACTCGTAGACGTACGCCCGCCAGATGGCGACGACGCCGGCCCACCAGCCGGTGCCGATGCGGTAGGCGACGTCCCAGAGGATGAGCAGCATCAGGTACACCGCGAGCACCGGCGGCTCCTCCCCGAACAGGCTGGTGATCAGCGGGTCCGTCGAGCGCGCCGGGTCGACGACGAACAGGTGCGTGACGACCGCGATGAACGCGAGCACGCCGAGGACGACCTCGACGCTCGACCCGAACAGGAGCCGACGGTAGTCGTCGGGTGCGGGGAGCCGGCGGATGGAGGCGCCGAGCCTGAGCATCAACGCGCTCCCGACCGCGGCGACGGCCACGGCCGCGGTGCCGGCGGGCACGGCCGACCAGAGGTCGTAGTACCACGCCAGCAGGAGCAGTGCGGCCTCGAAGCCGAGCAGCTGGATGGTGACGGCGGCCCGCTCGGAGATCTCGATGCCCGGGAGCGCGCCGACGATGCTCTCGTACACCCACGTCTCTCCGAACTCCTCGACCGGCTCGCGAGGCGACTCCGGCACCGAGTCGTCGCTCCTGGGCTCGTCCGCGCTGCCCGTCGTCGCTGCCCCCGGCGGCCCATCGCTCATGCGGGCTCCTCCACGGGAACGGGCGTCGGTGCCGTCGGGTCCGCCGCGAGCGCCTCGCGCACGGCCGTCTCGAACGGTGTCAACTCGACGTCGACGTACTCGGTGATGCTGTCGTCCGTGACGACGACCGGGTTCCGGAGTCCGGCGATGAGCGGTCGTGCGACTCCCTTGGGCACGTCGGTCACGAGGTCGACCCAGTACGCGGACAGCTCCGGGGAGAGGACCGGAACCGGAAGGACACGGAGCCGCTGACCGGTGAGCCGTGCCGTCGTCTCCAGCATCTCCCGGTACGTGAGCACCTCCGGGCCGCCGATCTCGAACGTCTCGCCGGCGGTCTCGGGTGCGTCGAGCACGCCCACGAGGTACGCGACCACGTCGTCGATGGCGATGGGCTGGCACGGCGTCGACACCCACTTCGGCGTCACCATCACCGGGAGCCGCTTGACGAGCTGGTGGACCATCTGGAAGCTGGCGCTGCCGGCACCGACGATGATGGCGGCCCGGAGCGTCGTCAGGGCGAACTCGCCCTCCTCGAGCAGGTGCTCGACCTCGCGGCGCGAGCGCAGGTGCTCCGAGAGCCGGTCGCGCTCCTCGCCGAGGCCGCCGAGGTAGACGACACGCGAGACGCCCGCCGCGTCGGCCGCGTCGACGAAGTGCCGTGCCGCGCGGCGGTCGCGGTCCTCGAAATCCTTCCCCGACTGCATCGAGTGGACGAGGTAGTACGCCGCGTCGACGCCCTCGAACGCGGTCGAGAGGCTCTCGGGTTCGAGCAGGTCGCCGCGGACGACCGTCACGTCGTCGGGGGCGTCGTACCGGGTGGGGTCGCGGACGAGCGCGACCACGTCGTGACCCGCGTCCCGAAGTGCGGGGACGAGGTGGCCGCCGACGAACCCGGTCGCACCGGTGACGAGTACGCGCATACAGCCACGAAGGGGTGGCTGCTGCAAAAAGGGTCACCCCGACTCGTTCCGACGACGTCGCACGCCGTCGCGGTCACTCCACCGCGTCCCAGCCGGGCGTCTGCGGCGCGCCGGCCGCGTCCTCGACGCGCTCGGCGGCGTCGGCGTCCGGTGCCGGCTCGCCCTCGCCGGACGCCCAGGCGGTCCACGTCTCGACTGCATCCGTGACCCAGGAGTCCGCCGACAGCACGGTCTCGCGGTACTCCTCGTAGTGGCGTTCGCTGTGCTCGGCCGTTCCCGGGGCCGACGCCGCCGCCCAGCCGACGAACTCGGCGCGGTCCGCGCTGGTCAGCGTCCCCGCGGCCGCCCGGCCGACGATGCCGGTCAGCGCGTCGGGCTCGGGGTGGACGAACACCTTCTCGCCGAGCGCCTGCGGGCCGAGCAGCAACCCCTCGACGGACTCGGGTGGCTCGTCGTCCAGCAGCCGGTCGCCACCGAACACGGCCTCGACGCGTTCGCACTCCGTCTCGCGCTCCAGCAGGAGGTTGTGTCCCGGATAGTCGGCGCACTCCGACGGGTAGAGCCCGTCGCCGTGGATGCGACACTGGAGCGTCGTCGGGTCGAGGAACACGCAGCTCCGGAGCCACCGCTCCCCGTCGGTCCCGACGGGCGCGACCGGCTTCGGAGTCTTCCGCAATCCGACGAAGAACGTCGGCTGCCCGTCGACGGCCGCCAGCCGGTGTCCGTCGACGACGACCGCGTCGTCCGCCGCCGTTGGCGCCGTCCAGAGCCGGGGGACCAGCGCGTCGCCGTAGCCAGCGTCGCAGAATCTCCGCACCTCCGCCCGCGTCAGCGGCACGAGGTTGTAGATGTCGTCGAGCGGTTCGTGCGGCCCCCGCCGCTCGTGGTCGCTCGGTTGCGCCGTGAGGGGTCGCCAGTCGACACAGCAGCCGGCACAGCCCTCGCAGTCGACGTCCATGTCCAGGTGGTTCGTCCGCCAGCGACAAATCGGTACCTGAGACGCCAGCTGGTCTATATAGCTCTCTATCACGCACCCAAACCTATTCCATACATGAGTGTGAACGAGGCTCACATGGTGAGTGGCAGAAACGGCGGTGTCAGGGCGGTGGCGAACCGCGAGGTGGTCGCGAGCTTCGCCCTGCTGGCATCGCTGGTCGCACTCGGACGGCTCACGACGCTCGGGCCGCTCGCGACACCGGGCACACTGCTGATCGAGGGCTACGAACTGGTAGAGACGTTCCTGACGGACGTGGTGGCCGTCTCCGCCCCGACCGTCGTGCTGTTTCTCGTCTACCTCTACGTCCTCGCCGTCGGCGTCGCCTGGTTCGTCCGCAACACGGGAAAGAGCTAACGCCGTCCAGCCCCCAGGCTGGGGCGTGAGCACGGACCCATGCGACGGCTGCGGGGAGCCGGTGAAGATCCGCGGCGGCATCGGCGACTTCTGGTCGTTCTTCGGCAGCAGCGACGACACCGAGGGGATGCTGTTGACGTTCGACAGCGACGCCTCCGAGCACCTGCTCTGCTACGACTGCATCGACCGGCTCCCGGACGAACCGACCGCGGCCGACGTCGAGGCGCTGTAATCAGTTCTCGTCGCGGGGCTCGACCGGCCTGCCGTCCTCCGTCGGTGGCGCGACGAAGTCCACGAACTCGTCGACCGACGGCTCCGTCACCCGCATCCGGACGTGGATGTCGCCCAGCTCGTCCGGGTTGCCAACCGAGAAGTTCACGACGCCCTGGAACGCCGCCTGCTTCTTCAGGTCGAACTCGACGACGGTCCCGTCACGGTGCTCGAAGAACTGCCCACGGGCCGTATCGAGGATGGCCTGCTCGTGCAGCAGCTCGGAGAAGTGGTCGACCTGGTGTGTCGTCGCGAGCAGTTCGCCCGGCTGCTCGGTCACCTCGGCCTCCGGGAAGATGTTCCGGATGGCGTCGGCGACCCGGTCCGTGACCTCCGTGTCCGTCACCGGCGCCGTTATCTGGACGTCGACGCTGTAGATCATCCCTGCACCTCCGAGACGGCCGCCGGGCCCTCCGCGAGCAACGTCTCGATCTGCTCGCGGAACGCCGCCAGCGTGTCGGTGTTGTCGATGACGACGTCCGCCCGGTCCATCGCGTCGTCCATCCCGAAGCCGCGCTCGCGCTCGTCGCGCTCCCGCAGGCTCTCGCCGTCCTCGTCGGTCCGGTCCCGTCCGCGCTCGGCCAGCCGGTCCCTGCGGACCTCGAAGGGGGCCTCGATGCTCACGAGCACGAAGTCGTCACCGAACGCGGCCTCGAAGGTGTCGAGCTCGACGCCCGAGCGCAGCCCGTCGACCAGCACGGTGTCGTGATCCGCGAGGTGATCGCGGATCATCGGTAGCGACCGCTGAGCGATGGCGTCGGGCCCGTTCTCCTCGCGCAGCGCCTGTGCGATGCGGCCGTGGTGTTCGGCCGGGTCGAGCCCGCGGTCGCGACACTCCTGTCGGATGACGTCGCCCATCGTCACGACGGGGATGTCGTGCTCGCGGGCGACGTTCGCCGCCTCGCCCTTGCCGCTCCCGGGGAGGCCGACTGTTCCGATGACGGTCATCGGCCGAGAGTTGTCGTGACGGCGGCTTAACCCCACCGCTCTCCCGTCGCGGCACCGGTCCGCTCGCCGACGGCACCGCCGTCTCGCTGCCAACCCTTTTCGCCGGTGGACACGTCCGTTCACGTATGGCCCGTTCCCTCCTCGTCCGTGCGGTGTGGTTCCTGCTCGTGGGCTGGTGGCTCACGTTCCTCGCCATCAACGTCGCGTGGTTCCTGAACGTCACCATCGTCGGCATCCCCCTCGGCGTCGCCATCATCAACCGCGTGCCGACGCTGCTGACGCTGAAGGAGCGCCGCGAGCCCATCGACCCCGACGGGGGGCGGAGCCAGCACTCGCTGGTCGTCCGTGCGGTTTACTTCCTGCTCGTGGGCTGGTGGCTCAGCCTGCTCTGGGCGAACGTCGCCTGGGCGTTCGCGGCCTCCATCATCGGCCTGCCGGTCGCCATCGTGATGTTCAACTACCTGCCGTATCTGACCTCGCTCTACCGGTTCGACGGCTGAGCGGGCACGACCAGCGACCCCGTCGCGAACCGCTCGAAGCCCAGCCCGTCCGCCAGCGAGACCGACCACGGCCACGCGTCGAGCGTACGGTACTGCGGCCACAGCCCGGCGTCGAGTGCCCGCTCCGTCGCCCGCGAGACGACCGCCCGGCCGAAGCCACGGGAGCGGTGGTCGGGGTGGGTGACGACGCCGACGTGTGCGACCTGCTCGTCCCACACCTCGTAGCCGGCCGCCGCGACGAGCTGCCCGTCGGCCGCGACGCCGACTGTCTCGCCCGGCTCGAACGCCGGCCCGCCTGCGTCCCACTCCTCGGCCGGCACCGCCGTCCGGAACCGGTCGTACGCCGCCTCGTCGTCCGCCGTCAGCACCCGCGCCGCCGACGCGACCGGTTCGAAGCGCTCGGCGTCGGTGTAGCCGTAGTACGCCGGCCCGAGCACCGTCTCGACGGTCGTGACGTGGTCGGCCACCCACCGAGTGAGCGCCGCCGGGTCGTCGGTCGCGACCGCAGCGAGGTCGGCGGCGTGTGCCCGACAGTCCGCGACGTGCGGGGACGGTGCCCCGATGGCGACGGTCCCGTCCCGGACGAACACCTGGATGCCCGCCTCGGCTCCCGTCTCACCGACGACCACGCCCTCGGACTCGAACGCGTCGCCCGGGACGCCGAGCTGGTCGGTCCAGTACGTTTCGAGCGCCTGCTCCGTCGCCGGCTGCATGGTCGCTCCGACGCGTGCCCCCGTGATAACGTTTCGACCGGTGTGTGAGTCCACCGCACCTGCCGCGTCGGTCGAATCCCGACCGCTTTTCTACGATGGGGACATAGCCGGAATCGAGGGCACGTAGCTCAGCCTGGATTAGAGCGTCGGACTTCTATCCGCACGCACCGGCTCCGGTGGTGTGGGAAGACATCCGATGGTCGTGGGTTCAAATCCCATCGTGCTCGCTATCTGGGAACGAAGTGAGTAGTAGCGACGCACGTGGGATCTGAATCAGGGAGCGGAACAGCGTGGGGAGACCGTGGTTCAAATCCCATCGTGCTCGTCTGTCGTCACGAACCCGCGAGTGACGACGACGAGCGAACGTGGGATTCGAAGCAGGGAGCGGAACGGCGTGGAGCGACCGTGGTTCAAATCCCATCGTGCTCGTCCCTTCGGTCGCTCCCCCGCCGCCTGGCTCAGTGTCACTCGGCCGACACCTGCTACGTCATGGTCGCTTTTGTGTGGCGAAGAGACACTAGCCTGCTAGCCTCGATGTTGATGTGTGATGACACGGTACATATGTGTGCGTCGTCGGACCAGGGAGTAGTCCGGGCGGGCCAGCAGGTAGTCGAGCCGACACCGACGGACCCCTCTGGGGGGAGGGACCGGCGCGTGTTGTGGGCCGCCGTGGAGTACGAACCGGCGACGCGAGGGAAGGGGTCCAGTGCCGCCACGAGCAGTCGGGCAGTGTGCGGGCTATCCTGCGGTCGTCGTCCTGTCCGTCGACCGGACGCGGACGTAGCCGTACAGCGTACAGCCCATCGCCACGAGCAGGGCGAGCACGCGGACGGCGGGGTGGACGCCCAGGTCGGAGACGAGGCCGAAGACGTTCTCGAAGGCGACCATCGTGACGACGAACAGGGCGCTCCCGGCCTGGAAGACGACGAGGGCGCGCCGTCGTTCCCGGGAGACGCCGCGTCGCTGGCGGACCAGCTCCGAGCGGACGAGGGCGACGACGCTCGCGACCACGAGGCCACCGACGAGTAGCCAATCCGAGGGCACCGACATCGTTCGATCGTAGCCGACCGTGGCTGAAAAATATTCGCCTGCGGCCCACCTCCGGGGCCGATATGCAGGCTTTAGTCGTCACCGGCCGAGACGGTGATATGGAGTACTTCGAGGACATCGAGGTCGGCGACACCCGCGAGTACGGCAGCTACACCGTCGAGGCGGAGGAGATCATGGAGTTCGCGGGCCAGTACGACCCGCAGCCGTTCCACACCGACGAGGAGGCCGCCGCCGAGAGCTTCTTCGGGGGGCTGGTCGCGAGCGGCTGGCACACCAGCGCCATCACGATGCGCCTGCTCGTCACGGGCATCTTCCCCGACACCTCGGCGATGGGTGCCGTCGGGGTCGACGAGCTGCGCTGGCCGAACCCGGTCCGACCGGGCGACGAGCTCCACGTGGAGACGGAGGTGCTGGAGACCGAGGCGGACTATCGCCCCGGCGTCGGGCTCGTCCGGAGTCGCGTGGAGACGTTCGATGCCGAGGGCGAGCTGAAACAGCACTTCGTGAGCCGGGCACTGTACGGGCAGCGGTGAGCCCGGCGCTCTCGCTTCCGTTCGCCATCCACGAAACCGGTGGCGTGTGGTGATAGTTATCGAGTGACTGTCATCGCCCGAACCGCAGTAGTGCGGTGCCCAACAGAGTCTTACCGATTGCCGGCCTGTCACCTCCATGGTCGATGCTGCCCCGCTTCTTCCGGGGCTGCTGTTGCTCTCCGCGGCGGCGAGCGCGAGCATCGTCGCGTACCTCCTCGTCCGGCTCCGGCGGCGGACACCGTCACGCGGGACGCGGTCGTTCCTCCTGGTCGCAGCTGCCGCGGGCGTATGGTGTCTCGGCGTGACGCTGATGCTCTGGGAGCCGACGTTCGAGGGGATGGCCGCACTGTCGATGGTCTCCTGGTTCGGCATGCTCGTGCTCGCCATCGCGTGGCCGGCGTTCGTCCTCGAGTACACCCGCTCGGTCGACGTGTTCAGCCCCCGTGTGTTCGGACCGCTGGCGGCCATCCCCGGGCTGACGCTGTTCGGCCTGGTCGTGCGGAGCGGCCTCCTGGTCCGGGACGTCCACGTCGAGAGCGTCGGTAGCCTCTCGACGCTCGACGGGACGCCGGGGCCGCTGCTGGTCGTGTTCGTGCTCTACACGTACGTCGTGAACATCGGCTCGCTCGTGCTGCTCGCACAGCACTACCTCGAGTCCGGCAGCGAGGTCCGGCCACAGACCGGTGCGTTGCTCGTCGCCGGGTCACTCCCCTTCGCGGTCAGCATCGCGAGTCTGCTCGGCGTGACGCCGTTCCAGCCCGTCGATCTGACGCCGCTCGTGTTCACAATCACGAACGTCATCGTCCTCGTCGCGCTGTTCCGGTACGACCTGTTCCGCCTCGTCCCCGTCGCCCGGACCACGCTCGTCGAGGAGCTGACGGACGGCGTACTCGTCGTGGCTCCTGACGGGCACATCGTCGACGCCAACCCGGCCGCCGTGAGGCTCCTCGGGTCGGCCGACCCCGTCGGCAGCGACGTCGACGACCTGTCCGTCGACCTCGACCTCGCCGAAGGCGGTCGCTCGAATTTCACCGTCGTCGAGGGGGCCACGTCGCGCCACGTCGAGGTCGAGGTCTCGCACATCCGGACGCCGGGCGAGGAGCTCACCGGGGCGCTCGTCGTGCTCCACGACGTGACCGAGCAGCGAGAACGCGAGGCGGCACTCCAGGAGACCAACGACCGCCTCGAGGAGTTCGCGGGCGTCGTCAGCCACGATCTCCGCAACCCGCTCACCATCTCGCAGGGCTACGTCGACCTCCTCCGCGACCGCCACGACGACCCCGAACTCGACGAGATCGACGCGGCGAACGCGCGGATGCAGGAGATAATCGACGACACGCTGACCCTCGCCCGGCTGGAGACCGGCGCGCTCGACGCGGAGCCCGTGTCGCTCCGGGACGTCGCTACCGAAGCCTGGAGTGTCGTCGACACCGGGACTGCCAGCCTCGACGTCGACGACCACACGGTCTCCGCCGACCCCGGCCGGCTCCGGACCCTGCTCGAGAACTGTTTTCGCAACTCTGTCGAACACGGCCGCCCGGACGACGACGCCGACCTCGTCGTCACCGTCGACCGACTCGACGACGGGTTCGCCGTCGCCGACGACGGGGTCGGCATCGCCGAGACCGTCCGTGACGAGCTCTTCGAGACGGGCGTCAGCTCCGACGAGGACGGCACCGGCTTCGGGCTCGCCATCGTCGACCGCGTCGCCCAGGACCACGGCTGGACCGTCACACTCGGCGACACGGACGAGGGTGCCCGGTTCGAGGTGCGCGGCGTCGACGTGCGGGAGAAAGCGGACTGCGAGACGCCCTGACACTCCGTAGCGCTCAGAAGCCGTCGCACGGCTCGCTACGCTCGCCGTTCCGGCACGAGGTTCTTCGCTGGCGCTCAGACCCTCGCTACTCCTCGAACCGGAAGGTGCCGTTCCGCTGCACCACTTCACCGTCGACCTCGATTATCGAGTCCTCGCTCATGTCGACGATCATGTCGACGTGGACCGCGGACTCGTTCTGCTCGTTGCCCTCGCCGACGTTGGCCTCGTAGGCACGTCCGACGGCCATGTGGACGGTGTCGCCCATCTTCTCGTCGAACAGCATGTTGTACGTGAACCGGTCGATGTCGCGGTTCATGCCGATGCCGAGCTCGCCCAGCCGGCGCGCGCCCTCGTCGGCGTTGAGCACCTCCGTCAGAAGCTCCTCGTTCTTCTCGGCGCTGTGCTCGACGACCTCGCCGTCCTCGAACCGGAGGAAGACGCCGGTGACCTCGCGGCCCTGATGGTACAGCGGCTTGTCGAACAGCACCTCGCCCTCGACGCTGTCTGGCACCGGCGCGGTGAACACCTCGCCGCCGGGCAGGTTGTGCATCCCGGTGTCGTTGATGGTGACGTTGCCCGCGATGGACATCGTCACGTCGGTCGTCTCGCCGCTCTTGATGCGGACCTCCTCGCCGTCGTCGAGGATCTCCACCATCTGCTGCTGGAACTCGCCCTGCTCGTCCCAGTCCTTGTTGACGGCGTCCCAGACGAAGTTCTCGTAGCCCTCGGTGCTCATCTCCGCGAGCTGGGCGTTCGCGCCCGCCGGATACTGGGTGAGCACCCAGCGCTTCGAGAGCCGCTCGTCGAGCAGCGGCTTGCGCGTCTTCTCGTACTCGCGTGTCGTCGCCGGCTCCACGTCGGCCGTCTCGGTCACGTTCGTGCCGCCGCGGATGGCGATGTAGACGTCCATCTCCTCGAACAGCGCCATCTCGTGGCTCGGTAGCTCGAACTCCCCGCCGTGGTTCCGGAGGTACGCCCGTCGGAAGCGTGTCCCGGTGCGCTGGCTCACCGCCAGCGGGTTCGCACCGACGTCGGCGCACGTCTCGAACAGCGCCGTGACGAGGTCCTCGGCGACGGGGTGTGCGTCGATGACCACGTTGTCACCGGCCTGGAGGTCAGCTGAGTGCTCGGCGACGATACGTGCGTGCTCACGAACTCGTGGATCCATACCGGTAGTCGCGCCGGTGCTCGGTTATCGGTTTCGGTGCGAAACCCGACGGCGACAGGATCAGACTTCGGGCTTCCAGTCGTCGATGCGCTCGGCGTAGGGGACGAACTTCTCGTGGGAATCGTGCTTGAACACGCCCAGGATGGTCCCGTCGAGCTTCTGGACGTAGGTGTAGAACTCGCCCGCGTCCTCGGCGTCGTGGACCATGCCGGGGGCGTGACGCAGCTCGTACTGCGCGGCGACGAAGATCGCCGTCTCCGTCTCCGGGTCGCGGTACTCCACGACGAGGAACACGTTCCCGTCGACCTCGCGGCGGTACACCTCGTACTCCGGGAACTCCTTGTCCCCGAAGACCTCGGTGAACTCCTCGCCGTGGTTCGACGGCACGACGAACACCATCCCGAAGCGGTCGTCGTCGTCGTCGCCCGCCTCGCGGTGCTGCGTGCCGGTGCTGCCCGCCATCATCGTCACCGTCTCCCAGCCATCGTCCTCGCGCTCGTCGGCCAGCGCCTCCATGTCCTCCAGTGCACCCTGCCAGGCCGACTTGAGGACATCGGCGTTGTTCGCGATTCGGTCGACGTACTCGTCGTTATGTTCACTCTCGGGGACGTCTGGCATATCTGAACACACGAAACGGAGCCGGATAAGCGTGTCTGACCACCTGAACCGTCAGACTGTTCCGGGGGCGGAGATGCCGAAGACGAACTCCATCGCGATCGAGAGGCCGAGCATCAGGACGGCCGCCAGGAACTGCTTTGCGTGCGTCGAGAACCGGTCGTTCTGGTTCACCTCGACCCACCGCATCGGCGGGAGCCAGGCCGCAATGCGTTCGAGCCGGGTCGACGACCGCGCGCCGACCGACCCGGACGCCTTCTTCTGCCTGTCGTCACCGCTGGTGACGAACGTGCCCTTCGACTCCATCTTCGACGGCGAGTCCGGCCGCAGCTGGAACGACGCGTACGCCAGCAGCGCGAACCCGACCCAGAACAGCACGTACTTCGTCCGGAACAGCGTCCCCTCCCCCGAGAGCTCGAAGAACGCCGACGTCCCCGCGACAACGGCCGTCAGAAGGGCCGCGTAGGCGAGGGCGTCCAGCGTCTTTCGACCGAGTCGGATCGCTCCGACCACCTCCGGGGGCCGGTCGCTCATTGCTTGAGCTTCTCGAACTCCGGTGCGGGGTCTTCGTACCTGTCCACGTGTCGGTGGCAGAAGCTCGTCCGGCCGTCGTCGCTGACGCCGTAGTGCTTCGGCCGGTCCGTGTCACAGATGCTGCCGAACTGGTCGAACAGGTACTTCCGGGCCTTGTTGTCGTGGCCCTTCTCCACGAAGCTCGCGGCCTCGCGGATGTGCTCTGCGACCTCCGACGGGACGTCCACGTCGCCGAACAGCTCGTCCGTGATCTCCGTCACGTCGGAGAAGCGCGTCGACCGGCCGAGCAGCTCCCGGGCGTGGTCCGTGAGCGACCGGTCCGCACGGGTCCGCTCGCGGATGACCTCCCGGAAGACCTCGACGCGCTGCCAGATGTCGTCGTCGATGTGCTCGTACTCGTCGGGCCGGATCTTCACCGGACAGCGCGTGCTGAACGGACAGCCGATCGGCGGGTCGCGCGGGCTCGGCGGCGTCCCGCGCAGGGTGATGCGGTCCTTCGACGCGGACGGGTCGGGCTCCGGAATCGCCGACAGCAGCGAGTGCGTGTACGGGTTCCCGGGGTTCTCGAACAGGCCGTCCGTCGGCCCGATCTCCATCAGGTTGCCGAGGTACATCACCGCGACCCGGTCACAGATGTGCCGGACGACACTCAGGTCGTGTGCGATGAACAGGTAGGTGAGCCCGAACTCCTTCTGGAGGTCCTCCAGCAGGTTCAGGATCTTCGCCTGGACGGAGACGTCGAGTGCGGACACCGGCTCGTCGAGCACCAGGAAGTCCGGCTCGAGCGCGAGCGAGCGGGCGATACCGACGCGCTGGCGCTGCCCACCGGAGAACTGGTGCGGGTAGCGGTAGTAGTGCTCCGGGCGCAGTCCGACGGTCTCGAGCAGCTCGCGGACGCGTTCGCGGCGCTCCCGTGGCGTCCCCCAGCCGTGGACGTCGAGCGGTTCGCGGATGATCTCACCGACGGTCATCCGGTCGTTGAGGCTCGACTCGGGGTCCTGGAAGACGATACCGAGCTGCCGGCCGCGCAGCCGCTTCAGCGCGCGGGCCGGCGCGGCGGTCACGTCGATGTAGCCGCGGTCGACGTCGTAGACACCGTTCTCGATGCGGCCCTCCTCGATGAAGACGAAGTCCTTCTGGTCGAACAGGCCGAGCTTCGGGCCGAAACCCTGGTCGATGACGTCCGAGACGTCCAGGTCGGTCTGCTGGACGAAGTCGGCCGCGTCGATCTCGTCCGGGTCGACGTCCTCCCAGCCGCGGTCGGGTGCGACCGCCTTGGGCTGGACGCCGTCGGCGAACAGCTTCGTCACCAGCTCGACTGCGTCGTTGTCGGCGTACACCTCGCGGAGGTCGACCGTGCGCCGACCGTAGGTGTTCGCCATCTGCTCGACGACGTCGGGCTTCTGGAAGCGGCTCGCACCGGCCGTGGCGTCCTCGAGCTGGACGAGCGTCCGGCCGAGCGTCGACTTGCCACAGCCGGACTCGCCGACGAGCCCGAGCGTCTCGCCCTTCTTGATGTCGAAGCTCACGCCGTCGACGGCCTTGACCGGCTCGTCGGCGATGAGTCCGCCACCGGGGTAGTACGTCTTCAGGTTCCGCACCTGTATCATCGGCTCTGCCTGGACTGTCGACTGCGACTCGGACATCGCTTGCTTGCTCATTCAGGACCACCTCCCTTGCCGCCTTTGGATCTGTGGATCTCGAGCGCCTCGGCCTGCGGGACGTCCTCGGGGTAGAGCAGGCACGAGGCCGTGTGACTGGTGTCGCTCTGGCCGACGGAGACGGGTTCGGGGTGGACCGCCTGACACTCGTCGAACGCCTCGGGACAGCGCGGCGCGAAGCGACAGTACGTCGCCTCCTCGTTCGGCGTCGGCACGTCACCCTCGATGGTGACCAGCCGTTCACCCTCCTGTCGGCCGGGGATCGAGGAGAGCAGCCCCTGCGTGTAGGGGTGCTTCGGTCGGTCGAACAGCGACTCCGCCGCCGCGGTCTCGACGATCTCGCCGGCGTACATGACGTTCACGCGGTCGGAGATGTCGGCGATGACACCCATGTCGTGCGTGATGAACATGATGGAGAGACCGCGATCTTCCTGTATCTCGGAGAGCAGCTCCAGGATCTGCGCCTGGATGGTCACGTCGAGCGCGGTCGTCGGCTCGTCGCAGATGAGCAGCTCCGGCTCGCAGGCGAGCGCCATCGCGATGACCGCACGCTGGCGCATCCCACCGGAGAACTGGTGGGGGTACTCCCGGACCCGACGCCGCGCGTCGGGGATACCGACTGCTTCGAGCAGGTTGACGGCCTCCTGGGTCGCCTCCTGGCCCTGCAGCCCGCGGTGGAGCCGCAGCGCCTCCTCGATCTGGTTCCCGACGGTGTACACCGGGTTCAGCGAGGAGAGCGGGTCCTGGAACACCATCGCGATGTTCCCGCCGCGCAGCCGTCGGAGCTCGCGTTCGCTCGCGCGGGTGATGTCGACGTAGCCGCGGTCGACGCGGACGCCGTCGCCGGAGGTGCGTCCCTCCTCGACGAAGATGAAGTCGTCCGCGTCGACGAGGTTGAGCTCGTCGGCGTAGCCGGCTGCGATGACGTCGTCCCAGCCGACCGCATCGTCGGCGACCATCTGGCGCGCGTTCACCTGCTCCGGCGGCAGGTCGGCGTACTTCTCGTGGCCGGTCAGCTCGTGTGGCTGTGCGCCGTGCTGGTCCATCGCGTCCTGGACCACGTTGGCGAGGTCGGACTGCTCCTCGAGCTTCCCGATGTCGACGGTCTTCCGCGTGTACGTGTTCGCGAATCGCTCGACCGTCTCCGGGTCGCGGAACTGGATGGAGCTCCCGCGGAGCGTCCGTCCGGGGCTCTCGACGAGGCCCATGATCGAGCGGGCCGTCACCGACTTGCCCGAACCGGACTCGCCGACGATACCGACCGTCTCACCGTGGTCGATGTCGAAGCTGACGCCGTCGACCGCGCGGATGACCTCCTTGTCCGTGAAGAAGGAGGTCTGGAGGTTCTTGATGCGGAGGATGGGCTCCTCCTTGTGGGTCTGCATCGACATCACCCACCACCCCCTGCGGCGGCGGTCTCACCAGCACCGCTGCCCTCGGACTGCGGGTCGATGGCGTCGCGGATGCCGTCACCGAGCGCGTTGAAGCCGGTGACGACGAAGACGACCATCAGGCCCGGGATGGTGGCGATGTGCCACGAGACGGTGGTGACGTACGGCCGACCGATGTTGACCGCACGGCCCCACTCGGGCGTCGGCGGTGCGACGCCGAGGCCGAGGAACGACAGTGCGGCGACGCTGATGATGATCCCCCCGATGGTGAGCGACCCGTAGATGAGCAGGTAGCCCGCCACGTAGGGGAGCATGTGCTTGCGCATCGTGGCCGACGGTCGCTGACCGTAGGACTTGGCTGCGTCGATCCACTCCTCCTCGGACACCTGGAACGCGGGCCCACGGATGGCACGCCACAGCGCCGGCCAGCCGGTGGCCGCGAAGATGAGTGCCAACAGGAACCCACCACTGTAGATGTTCGAGATGGGGTGGCTCGAGAACACGACCGAGAGCAGGATGTAGATCAACAGCCCCGGCAGTGCCTGGATCGAGTCACTGGTGACGACGACGATGAGGTCTGCGAGCCCCTTGTAGTACGCCGTCACCATCGCGAGCGCGGTCGCGATGAAGCCGCCCAGTGCGATGGACAGCAAGCCGATGAACAGCGAGACGCGCGCGCCGTCGGCCATGAACGTGAACAAGTCCTTGCCGTTGGCGCGTTCAGACAGTGTCCCGATGGGGTGGAACCGGCCGTAGTCGTCGTAGCTCATCACGCCGACGTTGTTGTCGGGCGTCCCGGTGGAGGCCGACTGCAGGTTCGCGGTCCCGTGGGTCGACGTCTGCACCTCGCCGTTCTCGACGTACTGGAACTCGTGACCGTACGGGTTGTAGATGTTCTGTGCGGTGGTGGTCGGTCCCAGCGCGGGGGCGAACATCGCCATCACGAGGAACAGGAACACGACCACGAAGCCGAACTGGCCCCAGCGGTGGGTGCGCAGCCGGTCGATCATGTCGTCACGCGGCGTCCAGTCGGCGAAACGGTAGTGCCGACGGAACGTCTTGTAGCCCTGCCAGGCCCAGAGGAGCCAGACGAAGGCGTAGAGGTAGACCGCGAACACGCGGATCGCCCACGCGATGGCGGGCGAGAGTCCGAGGAACGTGCCGTGGTACGGACCGATGGCGATGCGAGCACCCAGGATTTCACTGCCTGCGGGGTACTCGGATGCCGCACTCGCCGGCGGCTTGAAGCCCTGGTTCGGTATCAGGTCCCGCGAGAGCAGCGTCGGGACGTTGGCGACGATCCAGTCGGCGATGCCGGCCATCGTCTGTGCGAAGCCGTGGATCAGCTGTGCGAGCGTCGGTTCGCCGATGAGCGGGAGTGCGGGCAGGAACGCGAGCGGCTCGTACAGCAGGATGAGCCACAGCACCGCCAGGAACACCCCGACGATGAACCGCTCGAGGAAGTCGGTCGAGATCGGCAGGTCCTCGAGCCCGAGCGTCTCGACGATGTTGAACGGGATGAACGCCGCCTTGACGAAGACGGAGAACACCGTGAGCACGATGAGTGCCCCCAGTGCGGACATCACGGTCCCGCCGGCGAATCCGAGCGTGTCGTACATCGTGTCGACGTACCAGCCGCCGACGTCCTTGCTGCCCCCGACGAGCGGGTTGATCTGTTCGCCGAACAGTATCAGCGCGTCGACGAAGGCGCCGAACTCCACGGCGAGAAGCAACAGGGCGCCCCCGAGCCACACCAGTGCTGGTGTCGGGTTCGCCGCGATTCGACCGAAGAGCGTCTTGTTCTGGGTTACCTCGCTCATGTTATTCGTACCCCACTCGTGGGTCGATGATCGTGTAGAGGAAGTCCTGGAATATGTTCATGAAGACGACGATGAGGATGAAGATGTACATCAGTGAGCCGACCAGCGGCATGTCGCCCTGGATGGCGGCCTGGAAGAACAGGTAGCCGATCCCGTTGATGGCGAAGATCTGTTCCATGATGACGGAGCCGCCGATCAGCAGGAACGCCTCGTTCAGGATGATCGGGACCAGCGGAATCAGTGCGTTGCGGAACACGTGCTTCCAGACGATCTTCTGACGCGAGAGGCCCTTCGCGCGGGCGGTCTCGACGTACTTCGAGTTGATCGTCTCGAGCACGGCGGTCCGGCCCAGACGCATCTCGTTACCCATGGATGCGGAGCCGAGGACGATCGCGGGCGGGAGGACCATCTTCACCGCGCGGACGAAGACCTCCCAGTTGAAGCTGAAGAGGGAGATGGTGGTCCCGCCGATGGTGAACAGCTCGGTGCCGTTGGAGTCGTAGAAGTTCAGTGGCGGTGGAGTCCCGATGTTGTTGGTGACGATCCAGGCGTCCCACTGGAACTGGACGACGCCGAACGTCAGCATCTCTGAGTACGTGACGGACTGGCTCAGCACCGAGTAGAAGATGACGCCGAGCCAGAAGTTCGGCATCGCCCGCCAGACGATACCGCCGAAGGAGGCGAAGTAGTCGCCCATCGTGTTCGGGTTGAGCCCGGCGTAGAAGCCGAGCGGGATGCCGATGAACAGCGGAATGAGCACCGACCAGAAGCCCAGCCAGAGCGTCCGCGGGGCGTGCTGGACGATGAGCGTCATCGACTTCGTGTTCTCCTGGATGACGTAGGAGTTCCCGAGGTCGAACGTCAGCAGTCCGACCATGAACTCGATGTACTGTTCCCACAACGGCCGGTTCAGCCCGAGCTGTTCCTCCACCCGGTCGTACTGCGACGGTGGAGTGTTCGGACCGAGGATGGCCGCAACCGGGTCGAGTGGACCCAGTCGAAGGATCATGAACGTGATTGTCACGCCGAACAGCACCACAGGGACTGCCAGGAGGAGTCTGCGGGCGAAGTACCCCCAGCGACTCATGGCGTGTCCCTCCGGTGAGCCACTTCCATCACCATTGTTCTACTGGGAGTATATCTCGCACCCATGGTTATGTCTTGCGTTCCTTAACGGTCGTATTTCCGGACGTACCCGGGGCTACGCGCCCGAAAAATGAAAAATCCGATACGGGACCGAAACCCGATTTAGCTGCGGTCGTTCAGGTAGACGTTGTTGAGCTTCTGGCGGCTGCCGCCACCGGCGCCCACGCGCGGCATGTCGACCCAGTCGTACGCGAAGCGCTCGTCTGCGCGGTGGTAGGCGGGCAGCAGGATCATGTCGTCCCACATGGCCTCCTCCATCTCTATGTAGGCCTCGTTGCGGATCTGCTGGGCCTCGTCGGTCGGGGCCGGGTTGTTGCTGATGCGGTCCCACGCGTCGGACGCGCGCTGCGGCGCGTCGGTGTCGGAGTCGTCCCAGTCCAGGTAGAAGCCCTGTGCACCGCCCTCCTGGTCGGTGTTCGTGAGCTCCGGCACGACCTGCCCGAGGAAGTTGTCCGGTGCGGGCCAGTCCATGATCCACCCGAGCGAGTAGGCGGCGAGGTTCCCGTTGCGGCCGCGGTTGAGCAGCGTCGAGAACGGCGCCTCCTCCAGCTGGAGGTTGACGTGGGCGTTCGCGAGCTTGTCGCGGAGGATGGTGCCCAGCCCCTGCCAGGTGTCGGACTCGTAGGTGGTCAGGGTGACCTCGTACTGGTTGTTCGGACCGTAGCCAGCGTCCTCCATGACCTGGCGTGCGGACTCGAGGTCGGTCGTGTTGTAGCCGTACGGGTAGGCCTGCTCCGCGTGGTCGTAGTAGGCCGGACCCTGGCCGGGGTAGATGCCCGGCGGCGTGAGGTGGTACGCGGGTGCACCGCGGCCCTTGAAGACCTCGTCGACACCCTCCTGCTGGTCCATCGCGTAGGCCATCGCCTTCCGGGCGGGGGCCTCGACGTTCTTCGCGTTCAGACCGATGTAGAACGAGTTGATGGTCGAGTACTTGAGGTACTGGGCCGTCTCGCCGTTCCGCATCGGGCCGTAGGTACCGATCTCACGACCCTTGGAGTCCGTTTGCTCGACGGAGATGAGGCTCGGGTCGTACTGCGAGGTCGGCATCGACACGAGGTCGGAGTTCTTGTTCTGCCCGTAGTTGTACGCCGCGTCGGGGTCCGTGATGACCTGCCAGTGGACACCGGCAACGTGCGGGACTGGGCCGTGGTAGTCCTCGTTGCGGACGATGTCACACGAGGTGTTGGTCTCCCAGCTCTCGAACACGAACGGACCCGCGCCGATGGGGTTGTTGCGTGCGAAGTCCTCGTACGCCATCTCGCCATCGTAGTCCCCGTGGTCGCCGACGATGCCTTCCGGCACGGCGGAGAACGAGGTGTACGCGAGCATCTCGAGCGTGGACGCGAACGGCTGGTCCAGGCTGAGCTCGAAGGTCTTGTCGTCGACGGCTTCCACACCGAGCGAGCCCCAGACGTAGTTCCCGTCGCTGTCCTCCTCCTGCGTGATGCCCATCGCGTAGGACGTCGTGAAGTACGCACGGCGGCTGTTCGAGGAGCCCGCGAGGCGCTCGAACGAGTAGACGAAGTCCTGTGCGGTGACCTCGTCACCGTTGTGGAACTGCGCGTCCTCCTTGATGTTGAAGGTGTACGTCGTGAAGTCCTCGGAGACCTCGTAGTCGGCGGCGAGGAGGTTCGTGACCTCGATCTCGCCGTTCGGGTAGTTCATCAGCGCGTCGAAGACGTTCTGAATGACGCTCCCGGACGCGGTGTCCGTCGCGGCCACCGGGTCGAGCGTGCTCATCGTCGCGTTGATGAGCTGGAACGTCTTGTCGAGGAGCTCGCGGTCCTCACCCGTCTCTCGGGTGGTCTGCTCGGTCGCGGTCTCCATCGGCTCGGTTTCGGTGTCCTCGGGCGTGTCGGTACCGTCTCCTTCACCGCCACCTCCGAGACATCCCGCGACTGCGACTGCAGAAGCTGTGCCACCGGTCGCCTTCAGGAAGCGACGGCGGTCAATGCTGGTATTGTCTGTCATCCCACGCACCCCTTTTGGGACGATATGGTTAAAATTACCGTTATGGTCTGTGGCTGTTTTACATACCCTAACAGTTAAAAGACCTCCACCACGTCGCACGGTTTCCTCACGAGGTGGATGTCAATTGCTAGCACGGCAATGTTGCTGGTAGGGGAGCATTGAAGTGTTGAATAACGCTGCATTACCTATCAAGCCCGACCGACGGGTGGTCGGCCAGCGGTCGTGTGGTGCTCGATCTGGACTCGTGTACGCGATCTTCAATCGTTTTCTCCACACACGCACCCGCGTGCATCGTCAGTAAACAGGGATGTCGATTCGACGCGTTTATCAGTGGCCATGAGAGAGTGACTCATATGGCAGCATCCGAGCCAGGCTCGTTCCCGGACGAGCACGACGTCGTAGCGTCTGTCGATGGTGAAGGCTCCGCCCAGGAGTACGTCATCGCAGACATCACAGAGGATGGAGCCTGGCTCTCCATGCAAGCGGAGGACGCACCTGACCTCCCGGCCTGGCGATAACGCCGGTCGATTTCTCTCGCGACGCAGCACCGACCAGCCGTCGCTCGGCCCGTGACCGATGACACTACCTTTTTGCCGTCGACCCACCTTCAGGGGGATATGCACTACCGGGAGGTCGCCACCGAGCGGGAGTTCTGCTGTCGGCTGGAGACCGGCGGCGACTGGCGGGGACAGCTCGAGGAGCTGGCCGCCGCCGAGGGCATCGATGCCGCCTGGTTCACCGGCCTCGGTGCGGTCCAGGACGCCGAGGTGTGGTTCTACGATCAGGAGACCTGCGAGTACGATGCCGTCACCTTCGACGAACCGCTCGAGGTCGCCGCCTGCGTCGGCAACGTCGCAGACCTCGACGGCGAGCCGTTCGCACACACCCACGCCGTCCTCTCGCGCCCGAGCGGCGGCGCGCTCGCCGGGCACCTGAACGCCGCGACGGTCTGGGCCGGGGAGCTGTACGTCCGTGCGTTCGAGGAACCGCTGGTCCGCGAGCACGACGAGACCACCGACCTGGACCTCTGGCTATAGATGCGGGAGGCAGACGAGCGCTACTTCGAGCGGATCGAATCGCGTCTCGACGAGGCGTTCGACCTCGCCCAGCGTGCGAAGGCGACCGGGGGCGACCCCGAGCCGGAGGTCGAGATCCCGACCGCCCGCGACATGGCCGACCGCGTCGAGAACATCCTCGGCATCGAGGGCGTCGCCGAACGCGTCCGCGAACTCGAAGGCGAGATGAGCCGCGAGGAGGCGGCCCTGGAGCTCGTCGAGGACTTCGTCGAGGGGAGCGTCGGCGACTACGAGTCCCGCGAGGGGAAGGTCGAGGGCGCGGTCCGGACCGCCGTCGCCCTGCTCACCGAGGGTGTCGTCGCGGCCCCCATCGAGGGCATCGACCGCGTCGAACTGCTGGAGAACGACGACGGCACCGAGTTCATCAACGTCTACTACGCCGGCCCCATCCGCTCGGCGGGCGGGACCGCACAGGCGCTCTCCGTGCTCGTCGCGGACTACGCCCGGGCGCTGCTCGACATCGACCAGTACAAGCCCCGCGGCGACGAGATAGAGCGCTACGCCGAGGAGGTCGCGCTGTACGACAAGGAGACCGGCCTCCAGTACTCGCCGAAGGACAAGGAGACGAAGTTCATCGCGAAGAACATGCCCATCATGCTCGACGGCGAGGCGACCGGCGACGAGGAGGTCTCCGGCTTCCGCGACCTCGAACGCGTCGACACCAATTCCGCCCGTGGCGGGATGTGCCTGGTGCTCGCGGAGGGCATCGCGCTGAAGGCCCCGAAGATCCAGCGCTACACGAAGAACCTCGACGAGGTCGACTGGCCGTGGCTGCAGGACCTCATCGACGGCACGTACTACGACGACGCAGCAGCAGAGGACGACGACGGATCCGAGGACGACGCAGACGGCGACGACGCGAGCGAGGCTGACGCTGGCGACAGCGAGGCCGAGGCAGACGACGGGCCGACCGGCCCGCCCCGCGTCGAGAAGAGCCAGAAGTTCCTGCGGGACCTCATCGCCGGCCGTCCCGTCTTCAGCCACCCCTGCGAGTCCGGCGGCTTCCGGCTGCGCTACGGCCGGGCGCGCAACCACGGCTTCGCGACGGCGGGCGTCCACCCCGCCACGATGCACCTCGTCGACGACTTCCTCGCGACGGGCACGCAGATCAAGACCGAGCGACCCGGGAAGGCTGCCGGCGTCGTGCCCGTCGACTCCATCGAGGGGCCGACGGTCAGGCTCGCCAACGGCGACGTGCGCCGGGTCGACGACCCCGAGGAGGCCCTCGAGATACGCAACGGCGTCGAGCGCATCCTCGACCTCGGCGAGTACCTCGTCAACTACGGGGAGTTCGTCGAGAACAACCACCCGCTCGCCCCCGCCTCCTACACCGTCGAGTGGTGGCGCGGCGAGCTCGCCGACGCCGGCGTGGACGTGCAGGCGCTCCGTGACTCGCCGCACGTCGACCTCGCCGACCCCAGCGCCGAGGAGGCGCTCGACTGGGCCACCGAGTACGACGCGCCGCTGCACCCGGCGTACACCTACGTCTGGCACGACGTCCCCGTCGCCGCCTTCGACGAGCTCGCCGACGCCGTCGCCGACGGCTACGTCGAGGACGGCGTCCTGCACGTCCCGCGCCGGGGCGCGGTGCGCGAGACCGTCGAGACGCTGCTGAAACCGCACCACCAGACCGACGACGAGCTCCTGCTCCGGGACTACGTCCCGTTCCTGCGGAGCCTCGGCATCGACGACGACCTCGAACGCACCTGGCGTCTGGACGACCTCTCAGACCGTGCGCTGACCTGGGGCACCAGCGACGACACGGTCGACGCCGGACAGGTCGCCGACCCCGGGAAGCCCGACGACGACCGGCCGCCCGGCACCAACGCCATCGAGGCCGTCAACGAGGTCGCCCCGTTCACCGTCCGCGAGCGCGCCCCGACCCGCATCGGCAACCGGATGGGCCGCCCCGAGAAGTCCGAGTCCCGCGACCTCTCGCCGGCGGTCCACACCCTGTTCCCCGTCGGCGAGGCCGGCGGCAGCCAGCGCTCCGTCGCCGAGGGCGCGAAACACGCCCCGGACATGCGCTCGACCCCCGGCCGCATCGAGGCCCAGGTCGGCACCCGCGAGTGCACCGGCTGCGGCGAGCAGACGTTCGAGACGCGCTGTCCCGACTGCGGCGAACGGACCGAGCCGTACTACTTCTGCCGCGACTGCGAGCAGGAGCTCGAACCCGACGACGCCGGCCGGGTCCACTGCGACCGCTGCGAGGTCGACGGCACCAGCGTCGAGTTCCACGAGATCGACCTCAAGGCGCAGTACTGGGACGCCATGGACGAGGTCGGCGAGCGCGAGAACTCCTTCGAGATCCTCAAGGGCGTCAAGGGGCTCTCCTCGACGAACAAGACGCCCGAACCCATGGCCAAGGGCGTCCTCCGCGCGAAACACGGCGTCACCGCGTTCAAGGACGGCACCGTCCGCTACGACATGACCGACCTCCCCGTGACCGCCGTCCGCGCCACCGAGCTCGACGTGACCGCCGACCAGCTCCGGTCACTCGGCTACCACACCGACGTCCACGGCGACGAGCTCCGCCACGACGACCAGCTCGTCGAGCTGAAGGTCCAGGACATCGTCCTCTCCGACGGCGCGGCCGAGCACATGCTCAAGACCGCCGACTTCGTCGACGACCTGCTCGAATCCTACTACGGCCTCGAACCGTTCTACGAGATGGACGAGCGCGAGGAGCTCGTCGGCGAGCTCGTCTTCGGGATGGCCCCCCACACCTCCGCCGCGACGGTGGGGCGTGTGGTGGGGTTCACGAGTGCGGCGGTCGGCTACGCGCATCCGTACTTCCACGCGGCGAAGCGCCGGAACTGCTTCCACCCCGAGACGAAGATATGGTTCGAGGACGAGTCGGGGGAGACGCACTACGACGAGATCCGCTCGTTCGTGGAGGAGCGGTTGGACCCCGAATCCGCGGAGGAAGACGACTTCGGGACGCCCGTGCAGGAACTCGACGGTGAGGTATCGGTTCCGTCGCTTGCCGACGACGGCACGCTCGTCCGGAAGCCGGTCGAGGCGGTGTCGAAGCATCGCTCGACGGACCATCTAATCGATATCGAGACCGACGGCGGACGATCGATTACGGTCACTCCAGAACATTCGATGGTCGTCTGGGACGACGGCCCACGGCACGTCGATGCTCGTGAACTGGCGGTCGGTGACGAGATTCCGGTCTCTGCGGTCGACGCGCCCGGCGGTGAATCCGTCGAGACGGCGCTGGCCGTCGACGGCGGTTCCCCGGAGGTGCAGGTGGTAGAACGGGTGCAGATTCGGCGTTCGGATGTCGAACACACGTACTGCCTTACCGTCGCGGACACCCACCGGCTCGTGGCGAACGGGGTACATTCCGGTCAGTGTGACGGCGACGAGGACTGCGTCATGCTCCTGCTCGACGGCCTGCTCAACTTCTCGAAGGCGTTCCTCCCGGACCAGCGGGGCGGGAAGATGGACGCGCCCCTGGTCATGTCCAGCCGCATCGACCCCTCCGAGATCGACGACGAGGCGCACAACATGGACATCATGTGGGAGTACCCCACCGAGTTCTACGAGGCGACCCGCGAGATGGCGGACCCCGAGGAGGTCGAGGACATCATGAAGATCGGGGAGGACACGCTCGGCACGGACCGGGAGTACACCGACTTCGCGCACACGCACGACACGACCAATATCCACATGGGGCCGGCGCTGTCGGCGTACAAGACGCTGGGGTCGATGCAGGACAAGATGGACGCCCAGCTGCACCTCTCGCGGAAGCTCCGGGCGGTCGACGAGACGGACGTGGCCGAGCGCATCATCGAGTACCACTTCCTGCCGGACCTCATCGGCAACCTGCGGGCGTTCTCCAGACAGGAGACGCGCTGTCTGGACTGCGGCGAGAAGTACCGGCGGATGCCCCTGACCGGCGACTGCCGGGAGTGCGGCGGGCGGGTGAACCTCACGGTCCACCAGGGCTCGGTGAACAAGTACATGCAGACGGCGCTGATGGTGGCCGAGGAGTTCGGCTGCCGCGACTACACCGTCCAGCGGCTGGAGAAGCTGGAGAAGGCGCTCTCGTCGGTGTTCGAGGACGACACGAACCGCCAGACCGGCATCGCCGACTTCATGTGAGGTGTTGACACGATTCCGGGCGTGTGACGCCCCAACGAAGAAACAGGGACTTTAAGCGGCTTTTGCACGTATCCCGCCGGTATGAAAGTTGCCGACGCGATGACGCCGCGCTCAGAGTTGGTCACCGTCGAGCTGCCGGGCACCCGCGACGACGTGCTCGAGTATCTCCAGGAGTACGGTTTCTCTTCGGTACCGGTCGTGAAAGAGACGGACGGCGTGGAGGCGTACCGCGGTCTCGTCTCGCGGGACCTGCTCATCGAGCGCCCCGACGAGGACCAGCTGGCGCTGCTGATGGACGAGGACGTCCCGACGACGACCCAGGACACGGACCTCACCGAGGTCGCGCGCCTGATGGCCGAGGAGGGCGCGCGCCGGGTTCCGGTCGTCGACGGCGAGCTCGAGGGCATCGTCACCATCACCGACGTGATCCGCGCCATCGCCCGCGAGAAAGTCGAGACGGACGCGGTCGTCGGCGACGTGGCGACGCGCGACGTGAACACCACCTACACCGGCACGCCGCTGCCGGTCGTCGAGCGCGAGCTCTACTACGCGAACGTCCCCTACGCGGTCGTGCTCGACGACGACGCCGACCCCGCGGGCATGATCACCGAGGTCGACATCGTCGAGGTCGCCCGCATCGTCGAGGGCGAGGAGGACACCGGCGACTCCATCGCGAACCAGGACGATGAGTGGGCCTGGGAGGGCATCAAGGCCGTCGGCGGCCGCTACCTGCCGACCCGGAACGTCGAGGTCCCCGCGACGGCGGTCTCGGAGTTCATGACCGAGGACCTTGTCACGGTCTCGGCGAAGAAGACGGTCGTCGAGGCCGCCCAGCTGATGATCCGACACGACATCGAGCAGGTCCCGATGTTCTCCGGCGAGCCGCTGGTCGGCATCGTCCGGGACATCGACCTGCTGGAGGCGCTGTATGACTGAGACGGCGGACGTCGTCGAACTCGCCAAGCGTCGGGGCTACTTCTTCCAGGCCAGCGGCGCCTACGGCGGTGTCTCCGGCTTCTACACGTTCGGTCCGCAGGGCGCGGCGCTCAAGCGCAACGTCGAGGACGCGTGGCGCGACCGCTTCACCATCCAGGAGGGTAACCTGGAGGTCGACGCGCCGACCATCGCGCCCGAGCCGGTGTTCGAGGCGTCGGGTCACCTCGACGGCTTCGACGACATGCTCGTCGAGTGCCCGGAGTGCGGCGAGAGCCACCGCGCGGACCACATCATCGAGGACAACACGGACATCGAGGAGGCCGAGAGCTACCCCATCCCGCAGGTCGAGGAGCTCATCGCGGAGTACGAGCTCGTCTGTCCGTCCTGCGGTACGGGCCTCGCCGGTCAGGCGGTCACGGCGTTCAACCTGATGTTCGAGACGAGCATCGGTCCCGGCTCCTCGCAGCCGGGCTACCTGCGGCCCGAGACGGCTCAGGGCATCTTCGTGGAGTTCCCGCAGCTGAAGGAGTACGCCCGCAACCAGCTCCCGTTCGGCGTCACGCAGATCGGTCGCGCGTACCGCAACGAGATCTCGCCGCGGAAGTCGCTGCTCCGGGTGCGCGAGTTCACGCAGGCCGAGCTCGAGCTGTTCGTCGACCCGGAGGAGGACGAGCCGGATCTCGACGCGGTGCGGGACGTGACCGCGCCGCTGTACCCGGCCGAGGCGCAGGAGGACCCCGACGGCGAGGCGACCGAGTGGACCATCGGCGAGGCGGTCGACGAGGGCGTCATCGGCGACGAGTGGGTCGCGTACTACCTCGGCGTCGCGAGGGAGTGGTACGAGCGCGTCGGCGTCGACATGGACCGGTTCCGGTTCCGTCAGCACCTGCCGGGCGAGCTCGCTCACTACGCGGCGGACTGCTGGGACGCCGAGGCGGAGATGGACGGCGACTGGAACGAGATCGCCGGCTTCGCCTACCGCGGCGACTACGACCTCTCGAAGCACGCCGAGCACTCGGACGACGACTTCACGCTGTTCAGGCAGTACGACGAGCCGAGGACGGTCGAGCGCGCGACGGTCGACCCGGACATGAGCTACCTCGGCCCCGAGTTCGGCGGCGCGGCGGCCGGCATCGCCGATGCGCTCCAGACGCTCGCCGAGCGCGACCGGACCGCGTTCGACGGTGATGCGGTCACGGTGGAGGTCGACGGCGATGCCTACGACATCCCGACCGAGCACGTGAACTTCAGCGTCGACGAGGTGACCGAATCGGGCGAGCACATCACGCCCCACGTCGTCGAGCCGTCGTTCGGCGTCGACCGCGCGCTGTACACGGTCGTCCACCACGCCTTCCGGCGGGACGAGGTCGAGGGCGAGGAGCGGACCTACCTCGCGCTCGAACCCGAGGTCGCGCCGACGTTCGTCGGTGTCTTCCCGCTCACAGACCAGGACGGCCTGCCCGAGCGTGCCCGTGAGGTGGCACAGGAGCTCCGCGACGCGGGCCTGTCGGTCACCTACGACGACTCCGGCTCCATCGGCCGGCGCTACCGCCGGCAGGACGAGGTCGGCACGCCGTTCTGTGTCACCCTCGACGGCGACCCGCAGGGGACGGCGACCATCCGCGAGCGCGACTCGACGGCACAGACCCGGGTCGACCTCGACGACCTCGTCGAGACGTTGACCGCGCTCCGAACCGGCGAGGCGACGTTCGACGACTACTGAGATGGACGACGAGGTCGCCAGACGGCTGGTCCACGCGAGCGGCGCGGTACTGCCGACCGCGTGGGTCGTCGGCCAGCTCGACGCCGTCCCGGAGCTCCCCTGGCAGGTGGTCCGGTACGTGCTCGTCCTGGGGACCGCAGTCGCCCTCGGACTGGAGGTCGTCCGGCTGTTCATCGGCCTCGACTGGACCATCTTCGAGAAGCTCACCCGCGAGTACGAACAGGAGAACCTCGCGGGGTACGCGCTGTACATCATCGGCGGCACGTTCGCCGGGCTCCTGTTCGTTCCAGCGGTCGCCGTCCCGGCGATGTACATGCTGACCATCGGCGACCCCATCAGCGGGCTGCTCGGCTCCGGCGAGCTCCGGACCGTGAAGCCGCCACGGGTGCTCGGGACGATGTTCCTCGTCTCGCTGGCGTTCGCCGTGCCGTTCCTCCCGGTCGTCGCGGCGGTCGCGGCCGCCGTTGCCGCGACGCTGGCCGACGGCGTCAAGCCCGTGGTCGCGACGTACGTCATCGACGACAACCTCACCATCCCCATCCTCGCGTCGGTGGCCGCGGCGATCGTGCTCGTGGCGACGGGCGAGCCGATCGACGCCGTCGTCACGGGGCTCGCGTAGCGAACACGGCGACGCGTCGCCGCGTGCCCGCTGTTCCCTAGCCATATAGGACGGATCTACTCACCCGAAGCGCGGACACAGTTCGGGTGCATCATGACCACACTCGAACTCATCATCGCGGCCGCGATCGTCCTGCTCGTGCTCGCCGTCGTCGTCGCCATCGTCGGCGACGAGGAGCTGCTCGTCGAGCTCGTCGGCGAGCTCATCGACTGACCCACCGGCGAGTCGGCCCGTCCCGCCGTCGCCCCCTCCGCCGACCCCCTCGTTTCACTTCCACCGTGGTCGGCGAACCCTTAACCGGGACGACGCCCAATCCCGCGGTAGATGGCGACGACGGACAGCGACGGGGAGTCCATCGAGCACCCGCTGCTCACGCCCGGATTCCTCGAACGACGGCTCTACCAGCTCAGACTGGCCGGTACCGCGACCGAGGACCACACCCTCGTCTGTCTGCCGACCGGCCTCGGGAAGACGACGGTCAGCCTGCTGGTCACCGCCCGCCGGCTCGACGAGGTCGGCGGGAAGTCGCTGCTGCTCGCGCCGACGAAGCCCCTCGTCCAGCAGCACGCCGAGTTCTACCGCGAGGCGCTCACCATCCCGGACGACGAGATCGTCGTGTTCACCGGCGACGTGAGCCCGGACGACCGCGCGGCGCTCTGGGAGGACGCCACCATCGTCATCGCGACGCCGCAGGTCGTCGAGAACGACCTCGTCGGCGGCCGCATCTCGCTGCGCGACGTGACCCACATCACGTTCGACGAGTGCCACCGCGCGACCGGCGACTACGCCTACAACTTCATCGCCGAGCGCTACCACGGCGACGCCGCCGACCCGCTCGTCACCGGGATGAGCGCCTCGCCCGGCGGCGACGCCGAGGAGATACGCGAGGTCTGTGAGAACCTCGGCATCCGCGAGGTCGAGGTGATGACCGAGGAGGACGCCGACGTCGACGAGTACACCCACGACACCGAGGTCGAGTGGCAGAAGATACAGCTCCCCGATGAGGTCATCGAGATACGCGACGCGCTCAACGACGTCATCTCGGACCGGCTGGGCAAGCTGAAGGAGCTCGGCGTGACCAGGAAGACGTCGCCGGACCTTTCCGAGCGCGAGATACACGAGATCCAGTCCCAGCTCCGGCAGATGATGGACAACGACCAGTCGGCGGGCTACGAGGGGATGAGCTTCCTCGCGGAGATACGCAAGCTCCGGACCGCGGTCACGTACGTGGAGACGCAGTCGGTCGAGGCGACCTGTCGGTACTTCGAGCGCCAGCAGAACGCCGCCCGGTCGTCGGGCGCGTCGAAGGCCAGCCAGCGCATGGTCTCCGAGCCGAAGGTCGAGGAGGCCATCCGGCGCGCGCACTCGTTCGACGACATCCACCCGAAGTACCGGAAGGCGCGCATCCTGCTCGCGGAGACCCTCGGCATCAAGGACGGCGAGCGCGTCATCGTCTTCACCGAGTCCCGGGACACGGCAGAGGCGCTCACCGACTTCCTCTCGAACCACTTCGAGACGCGCCGGTTCGTCGGGCAGGGCGACAAGGAGGGCTCCGACGGGATGACACAGAAGGAACAGCAGGCGGTGCTGTCGGCGTTCAAGGACGGCGAGTTCGAGGTGCTCGTCTCCACCAGCGTCGCCGAGGAGGGCCTCGACGTCCCCGAGGTCGACCTCGTGCTGTTCTACGAGCCGGTGCCGACGGCCATCCGTTCCATCCAGCGCAAGGGCCGCACCGGTCGCCAGACGGAGGGCCGCGTCGTCGTCCTCATGGCCGAGGACACCCGCGACGAGGCGTACTTCTGGATATCGCGGCGCAAGGAGAAGCAGATGGAGTCCGAGCTGCGCGAGCTCAAAGGCGTCGCCGACGAGGTGGCGGCCGACCTCGACAGCGGCCAGACCAGCCTCGGCGAGTTCGACGCGGGCGACGAGGGCGACGTGCAGCCCGGCCTGCAGGAGTTCGGGGGCGAGGACGACGAAGATGGGTCAGCGACGGCCGACTCGTCGGATGCCGTCGACGAAGGTGAGTCGGACGACGACGCCACCGTCGAGGACGACGACTCCGCCGAGGCCGCCGAGAGCGACGGCGTCGTCGTCACGCCGGACTCCGATCCGGACGACGACGTCGCCGAGATCGTCATCGACCAGCGAGAGATGGACTCGGCCATCCCCCGCGAGCTCTCCACGCGCGACGACGTGGAGACCCGGCTGGAGACCCTCGAAGTGGGCGACTACGTGCTCTCGGACCGCGTCGCCGTCGAGCGGAAGTCCGTCTCGGACTTCCTCGACACGCTCACCGGGAGCGACCGGTCGCTGTTCGAACAGCTCAGGGACCTCTCGCGGCACTACGCCCGACCCGTCCTCGTCATCGAGGGGACGGACAGCCTCGTCGGCACGCGGGACATCCACCCGAACGCGGTCCGTGGCGCGCTCGCGTCGCTCGCGGTCGACTTCGGCGTGAGCGTCCTCCGCACCGAGAGCGAGGCGGACACCCGCGACCTGCTCGCGGTCATCGCCGGCCGGGAGCAGTCGAAGAACGACCGCGAGGTCTCCGTCCACGGCGAGAAGGCGAAGAAGACGCTCACCGAGCAGCAGGAGTACGTCGTCGGGGCCATCGCGGACATCGGCCCGGTGACGGCGCGGTCGCTGCTCGCGCACTTCGGGACCGTGGAGGACGCGCTGTCGGCGACGGAGGAGGAGCTGCTCGAGGTCGACGGCGTCGGGTCGGTCACCGCAGAACGGATCCGCGAGGTCGTCGGGAGCCAGTACGAGCCGGGACGGTAGCGACCACAGTTCGTGTCTCAGCGACCGCGGAGCGCCGCCAGCGTCTCGGTCGCCTCCCGCACGGTCTGGAGGGACTCGCGTGCGCGCTCCGGGTCGTCGGTGTTCGCGGCGGCCTCGCTGAACCGCCGGATGGTCTCCTCGATGGCGGCGGTCGCGTCGTCGAACTCGGCGGTGCCGGCGGGTCGACTGGTCGCCGGCGCGGGTCGGTCGCCACGGCGGTCGGTTGCGTGCGTCCGGTCGCGACGCTCCTGGTTCTGCGAGGGGGTCTCCGCGTCGGTCACGGGCCGCTCCGCCGTCCGCGATGGCGAGGGACGGTGCGCGCGCACCGACTGCTCCGGGGTCGGCTCGTCGTCGGTATCGTCCCGTTCGGGCGACGCCTCAGTCGTCGTCTCGGACTCGGGTTCGGTGGCGGGCTGTTGCTGCTGGGCGGCGGCCTGCCCGGCGCTCTGGCAGGTCGGACAGAACTCCTGGCCGTTCTGGCGGAAGAGGGGGTCGCCACAGCGGTCGCAGTGTCTGTTCGTCATCGTCGCGCCCTTCAGCAGGAGCTCGCTCATCCGGCGTGTCTGCTCGCGCTCTTGCTCCTCGTCGGCGAACTGCTCGCGCAGCTTCTCTCGTTCGGCCTCCTTGTCGAACTCCTCGCTCATGGTTGGTGGAACGCGTGCGAGGTCGAAAAGGGTACTGCCATCGACTCGTCGGAAGAACCAGCGTCTCGTCGTTCGTGGGTCGACCCTGTCCGAGGTTTTGGTAGTCGGGGTGGTGGCCGCCTCTTGGGGTGGAGAATTTAGATTCGCTCCTGTAGTATTTCCATATCCAAAATTCGTAAATTCAGGACTGGTTCTACAAAATATTTAAGTCGTAGTGGGGGAACCATTCTCTCGCACTGGGAAGCGGTGCGAGAGATGATATCAACCATGACGAGACCACGAGTTCTCGCGGTCCTGTTCGTCTGCATGCTGTCGCTGTCGATGGTTGCGCCTGCGGTGGGGGCGACGGCGGCGAAGGCGGCGACACCGGCGACGTCGTCGTCGGCAGCAGCGACGGACACGACCGCGGTCAGTACCGATGCAGTCGACCCGAGCGAGCGAATACACAGCTCCCTCCAGAACGCTGAGGGCACGAAGCAGGTCATCGTCCGCCTGCGCGACGCCGACATCAGCGAGGGGATGACCCAGCAACAGGTCGTCTCCCGGCTCCAGCGCCAGGCAGACCGCACGCAGGAGCGTATCCTCCAGTTCGCGGCGGCCCGCGAGGGCGTCACGGTGGAGAACCGCTTCTGGATCACCAACGCCGTCCTGCTCCGTGTCGACACCGACGAGGTGGCGCTCACGGAGATCGCCGGCATGTCCGCCGTCGAGGAGGTCCACGCGAACTTCGACGTGCAGGCGCCCGACCCGCGGGAGGCCGCTTCGGCACCGCGGGCGAGCGCGACGTCGAACTACAACACCACGTACGGCCTGGACCAGGTCAACGCGACCGAGGTCTGGAGCGAGTACGGCACCCAGGGCGAGGGCGTCACGGTGGCCGTGCTCGACACGGGTATCGACGCCACGCACCCGGACATCGACCTCTACAGCGAGGACCCCGGCAACGCGACCTACCCCGGTGGGTGGGCCGAGTTCGACGGCAACGGTGAGATGATCCCGGGGAGCGAGCCCTACGACGACAACGGTCACGGCACGCACACGTCCGGGACCGTCGCGGGCGGCGACGCCAGCGGCGAGCACATCGGCGTCGCACCCAACGCCACGCTCATCCACGGCGGCGTCCTCACTCCCGAGGGCGGCACGTTCTCCTCCATTATCGCGGGGATGGAGTGGGCCATCCAGGAGGATGCGGACGTCATCAGCATGAGCCTCGGCTGCATCGTCGGTGACACCGCCTGCTACACCGACGCGACCATCGAGCCGGTCCAGAACGCCGAGGCGGCGGGCACCGTCGTCATCGCCTCCGCCGGCAACGACGGCGAGGGCTTCAGCAGCTCGCCCGGTAACGTCTACGACGCCGTCTCCATCGGCGCGTCCAACGAGAACTACGGCATCGCGACGTTCTCCAGCGGGATGGTCGTGAACACGAGCCAGGCGTGGGGCGACGCCGCCCCCGAGCACTGGCCCGACGAGTACGTCGTGCCGGACGTCTCCGCGCCCGGCGTCGCCGTCAAGAGCTCCGTGCCCGGCGGCTCCTACGACGAGTACTCCGGTACCTCGATGGCCGCGCCGCACGTCGCGGGCGTCGTCGCACTGATGGAGTCCGCGGCCGGTCCCGGGCAGCTCAGCAACGGCCAGATCCGGACCGCGCTGCGCGAGACCGCCTGGAAGCCCGACGGCGAGCCCGCCGCGAACGACACCCGCTACGGCTCCGGGCTCGTCGACGCGAAGGCCGCCGTCGACATGGTCGCCCTCGAACAGGGCGTCACCGGAACGGTCACCGATGCCGACGGCAACCCCATCGCGGGGGCGACCGTCTCCATCGACGGTGTCAGCTCCACCACGACCAACGCCAGCGGTGGCTACTCCATCGTCGCACAGAACGGCACGTACAACGTGACGGCGTTCGGGTTCGGCTACACGGGCTCGACCCAGACCGTCACGGTCGACGGCGACTACGTCACGCAGGACTTCTCGCTCTCGCCGATGCTCGACGTCAACCGCCCCGAGGGGCAACGCGATGTCGCGGAGGGTGGCGAGAACGTCTCCGTGACGCTCGAGACCGCGAACCTCGAGTCGTACAGCGCGGAGCTCGCGGACGGCTACAGCGAGGAGAACGCCACGCTCTACGTCAACGGTGAGCAGACCGAGTTCGGTTCGCCGGTCACCTTCGACGAGCCCAGCGACGTGACGCTGACCGTGACCGTCCGCACGACGGCTGACACCAGCGGTGAACTCAGCATCGACCACACGTTCGAGGGGCTCGGTACCACAGCCGGCGCGACCACCGGCCCGACCGCCGTCTACGAGGACGTCACCGAGGTCGGCATCGTCGAGGACGCCGGTTCCTACGGTGGCGACATCGCCGGCACGCTCGGCGAGTACCTCCCCGAGAACTACCGCACGACGGTGGTCGACGCGCCGACGGCCGTCGCGAACGTCGACAGCTACGACACCCTCGTCGTCCAGAACCTCGCGTCCGAGAACGCAGGCGCGTTCACCAACGCGACCGCGGACGCCTCGACCGGCGTCGTCTACCTCGACAACTGGGGCGGTCAGAGCAACGCCATCCCGGCTCGCTCGGCCGCCATCGGCGACCCGGCGAACACCAGCTTCGCCTACGGTGACGGGCTCGTCACCTACAACGTGACGGGGTCGCACCCGATCCTCGAGGGCGTCGCCGCACCCGGTGAGAGCGTCCAGCTCCACACCGCGACGACGTTCAACGACCACTCGTGGTTCGCCGGCACCGACGCGCAGGTGCTCGCGGACCTCGAGACCGCGGACGCCGGCGTGAAAGGTGCCGGCCTCGCCGTCGACGCAGAGCGCCGCGACGTCCTCGCGTCCACGCTCGGCCGCGAGACGTACGTCACGGACGAGCAGTTCACCGACGAGGCCGACCAGATCCTCGCGAACTCGGTGCAGTGGGCCGCCGGCGGCGTCGCCGCCGAGCCCGATGGGACGGTCGACGTGACCGAGACGACGGTCCAGCCCGGCAGCAGCGCGACCGTGACGGTCCACAGCGAGGACCTCTCGGACGTCGCCGGCTACCAGGCCAAGCTCACGTTCAACGCGAGCCGGCTGCAGGTCACCGACGTCAGCGGCGTCGACATGGCCGACCCCGTCGTCGACATCGACAACGAGAACGGCGTCGTCTACATGGCGCAGGCCCAGGCCAGCGGCGTCGACGCACCCGAGTTCGTCGACGTCGAGTTCGACGTCCTCATGGACGACCACGGCCAGTCCGCCAGCGTCGAGTGGGTCACCGAGGACTCCCTCGTCACCGACACGAACGGCACCGCGCTGGACGTCGAGTACACGCCCGGTGCGGTCGAGACCGCGGCCTGCATGGCTGGCGACGTGAACCAGGACGGGTCGCTCACCGTGCAGGACGCGACGCTCGTCCAGCAGTACATCGTCGGCCAGGAGCCCGACAACTTCGAGGCGTCCTGTGCCGACCTCAACGGCGACGGTCAGGTCACCTCCGCCGACGTCACCCTCATCCTCGAGGAGATCGTCGGCAGCAACGTCGTCGCACCCGCCGCGACCGACGGCGACCTCGCCACAACCGCGTAACGCCAGCTGACCGCCGCGACCTTTTTTCGCAGGCATCGACCTGTACGTTTATTTCGTTCCGGCAGAAACACCGTGTAACGATGTCATCGAAACGCCATGCGTCGGGGCTCGTCGTGCTGGTTGCCCTGGCGACGGTCTGCGGGGCGCTCGCACCGGGCGTCGTCGCGGCCGAGGAGCAGTCGGAGGCAACGATAACGGTCGGCGACGCGAGCGCCGCGCCGGGGGAGACGGTGACCGTGCCGGTCGCCGTCGAGGGGGAGAACATCGCGGGCTACCAGGCGAACCTCACGTGGGACCCGTCGGTCCTGCGGTTCGAGTCCGTCGAAGGCGCCGACCTCTCCGACCCCGTGAAGAACGCGAACGAGGGCTGGGTGTTCATGACCCAGTCGCAGTCCAGCGGGACCAGCTCGCCGACGGTCGCACGCGTGACGTTCACCGTCGTCGGCGACGGCGGCGACGAGACGGAACTCGCGTTCGTCGACGCCGACACCTCCGCGAACGACGAGTCGAGCCAGCTGGAGACCGCGGTGGCGGGAGGCACCGTCACCGTCTCCGGCGGCAGCGCACAGGTCGACGCGGACGGTGGCGACGATGCCGCCTCCGGGGACGACGGCGGGACGGCCCCCGGGACGAGCAGCGGTGACGACGGCGGCGACGGTGGAGGCGCGGATACGAGCGCCGGGACGGGTGGCGACGGCGGTTCGGGCGGGCTCTCGCCCACGCTCGTCGCTGGCGGCGTCGGTGGCGCGGCCGTCGTGCTCGGGGCGGGCTACGTGCTCGGCCAGCGCAGCGGCGGCGAGTGACCGGCGCGACGAGCAGTCCCGGAGCGGTCGCCAGAGGTGCCGACTTCGACACGTTTAACCGGGAATCGGGAGCAGTTTCGAGTGTTATGGCGAAAGTTAGCGTAGTCGGTGCGGCCGGCACCGTCGGGGCCGCCGCAGGCTACAACCTCGCGCTTCGTGACGTGGTCGACGAGCTCGTCTTCGTGGACATCCCGGACCAGGAGGACGTGACGGTCGGACAGGCCGCGGACACCAACCACGGTATCGCCTACGACTCGAACACGTCGGTCCGGCAGGGCACGTACGCCGACACGGCGGGTTCGGACGTCGTCGTCATCACGGCGGGCATCCCGCGCCAGCCCGGCCAGACCCGCATCGACCTCGCGGGCGACAACGCGCCCATCATGGAGGACATCGGCTCCTCGCTCGCCGAGCACAACGACGACTTCATCACGGTGACGACCTCGAACCCGGTCGACCTGCTCAACCGCCACCTGTACGAGGCCGGCGACCGCGACCGGAACAAGGTCATCGGCTTCGGCGGCCGCCTGGACTCCGCGCGCTTCCGCTACGTGCTCTCCGAGCGCTTCGACACGCAGGTCCAGAACGTCGAGGCGACCATCCTGGGCGAGCACGGCGACGCGCAGGTCCCCGTCTTCTCGAAGGTCCGCGTCGACGGTGCGGACCCCGAGTTCAGCGACGACGAGAAGGAGGAGATCCTCGGCGACCTCAAGGAGTCCGCGATGAACGTCATCGAGCGCAAGGGCGCGACCGAGTGGGGCCCGGCGACGGGCGTCGCCCACATGGTCGAGGCCATCCTGCGCGACACCGGCGAGGTGCTCCCGGCGTCGGTCAAGCTCCAGGGCGAGTTCGGCCACGACGACGTGGGCCTCGGCGTCCCCGTCAAGCTCGGCAGTGACGGCGTCGAGGAGGTCGTCGAGTGGGACCTCTCCGAGTTCGAGCGCGACCAGCTCGGCGAGGCGGCCGACAAGCTCTCCGAACAGTACGAGAAGATCGCGTAACCCGGTTTCTTACGTCGGTTCGTCGCCGTCGCGCTGCGACGGCGGCCCGGCGACTTCGATCCGTGCGGAACGTGCCTGTGCCTCCGATACCCGAACGTCGAGCAGTTCCGCCCACTCGCGGAGACGAGCGGTGTAGTCGTCGGTCGACATGGTTATGGGATGCATCGACAGCGATAATCATAACTGTTGTCCCGGGACGGACAGGGTCGTCGGGTCGGTCAGGCACCGCCCCAGACGCCCTGGGCCCGGTCGAGCGCGGTGACGACGACGACGTGCGGGAGGGTGAGCACGGCGAGCAGCACCAGGTAGGCCGCGACGGCACCCTCGACGCCGGCCGGCGTCTGCGGCACCGTGACCCAGACGAGGGCGAGGACGACGAGCGCACCCAGGGTGTTCGGCGCGGCGTCGCGGGCGTAGCGTCGGACCGCGGTCAGGCTGTCGCCGCGGGCGAGCGCGTCGACCGCCGGGTCGTCGAGCAGCACCGTGCGGACGACGTGGCGCAGCGAGTGCCACAGCGTGAAGTAGAGCCCGATGGCGAGCAGCGGCGGGACTACCGAGAAGAAGGCGGCGAGCAGGCCGGTCTCGGCAGCGTCGAGCCACCACGTCTCCGGGTCGACCCGGTAGCCGACGGCGAGCGTCGCCGCGAACAGGACAGCGAGACCGACGGTGAGGACGGCGCGTGCGGTCGGCGTGAACGCCCACGCGACCGCGCCGGAACCGGCACCGAACAGGCCGACGGTCCACGCGAGCACCTGTTCGTAGATCCCGGGGAAGGCGACGAGCGGGACGAGCATCGGCAGCGAGCCCCGCGTCGCGACGAGCAACGCGGTGTGGCGGCGCGAGCCGGGGTACCGCCCGTCCGAGCGCTCGTGCAGCACGTAGCAGTCGCCCTGCCCCCAGTGGACGAGCGTGAGAGCGACGAAGAAGACGAACGAGGCGACGGGCACGACGAACCACGCGAGGAGGTACGCGCCGCCGAGGACGAGGTAGACGGCAGCGACGAAGCGGTACGCCCTGTCGGAGAGCCCGCTGTGGGCGGCGACGACGTGGTCGGTCGCGCCGTGGGGGAGCCCGAGGACGAGGACGCTGGCGACGAGTGGCACCGCCGCGAGCGTGGGCGACACCTGCGCGCCGAGCGCGAACGCGCCGGCGACCCCGGCGAGGACGAGCCAGACGGGGCCGAACAGCACGTCGACGGTCCGCCGTCGGGCGGCCGCGTGGCTCACCGCCATCGCGCGACCACCCGGTGGAAGAGGACGATGCCCTGGACGACGAGCAGGTTCGTCACGAGGAAGAACGTCATCTCCTCGACCGGGAGCCCGAACAGGCCGACGCCGACGGTGTGGGTCGGCGAGATGACCCAGATACCCAGTCGGATGGCGAGCCAGTCCGCGGCCCAGAGGTAGACCGTTGGCACCGCGACGAGCACGGCCAGCCGCCGCCGGATGGTCCAGAGGAACCCCCCGCCGATGGCCCACTGCAGGGCGAGCACCGGCGCGGCCCACGCGAGGATGGCCCCGAGGTAGAACGCCTCCCCGGAGACGGCCGCCCAGAGACCGGCGGCAGCGACGGCGAGCCACCCGAGCGCGCCGCCGACGCGGGGGGCCGCCATCGTCGCCGTCTCGTGGGGGACGGGCGTGGTGACGTAGCCGCCGTCGGTGGTCACGTCGGTGGTGGGGGTGTCCCCGACCCCGGCCGCACGCCCGGCGTCGGCCCAGCCGCGGTGGTAGCACCAGCGCGCGGCGAGGACGGGCTGGAGGGCGATGAACAGGTACTCCTCGACGGGCGCCAGCCAGATGCGGAACGTGACGGCCCCCTCACCGTACCACCAGACGCCCTGCCCGATGAGGTAGTTGTCCCAGGGTATCGTGTACACGAGCGCCGCCGCGACCATCAGTCCGGTGGCGACCGCGGCGTGGCGGCGCCGCTCGCGCCGACCCCTGCGGACCAGCACCGCGATGGGGACGACCACGAACACGACGAGGAACGCGGCGTACGACGGGATGCCGGTCATCGAGGGGATGTATGGGATACGTGCAGCGATGTCTCGGTGTCTGTGCGAGGGTGGTGACCGCTCAGGCGGCCTCGGGCTGCTGTGCGGCGCCGGTGTCGGATTCGACCTGGTCGAGGACGGCGTGGCTCCGCAGCAGCAGGAAGCCGAAGCCGACCTTCGCGCTCAGGTCGAGCACCATGAAGATGGCCGTCTCGGGCACGATGCCGATGATGGCCAGCCCCTCGGTGCCGACGAGCCAGACCACCGGGTAGGCGAACCAGAGCACCATCGTCAGGTTCCGGAGTGTCCCGAACAGGCTCCCGACCTCGCCGGGCTGCTCCCTGGCGCGGGCGGTGAGCCGCCCGATGAGGAAGTACAGCAGGACGAGGAAGAAGCCACAGCTGATGCCCCACCAGGCGATGCGGAGGGCGGCGCCCTCGGTCGCCAGTGCGCCGCCGAGCCCCGTGACGATCATCGCGATGTCGAGGCCGACGAGCGTCCCGATGGTGTTCCGGCTCGCCCCTGCGAGCAGCGCGAGGTCGAGCAGGAGCAGCGGCGTGGTGAACAGCCAGTCGGCGTACCGTGCCCAGTATATCGGGAAGTCGTGGTTCGGGATGGTGATGACGCCGAACCCCGTCGCCATCGAGAAGTACGACACCGCCGCGATCGCTGGAATGAACGTCGTGACGATGTAGTAGGTCTGTTTACGTTCGTCGGTCTCGTTCCATCCCATCGCGAGGAACGCGAGGGTGCCGAGTGCCATGCCTGCCGTGCCGATCCAGAGCCAGATTGCTTCGTCTCCTGGGACTGCCATGATGCGAGTTGACATACGACACGCTCTGGATTAGGGAGAGTGCCGAACTAGTTGTGCTTTTGAACCTCCACAAACGGACTCACGCGAACTAGTTTGGTATCATGGCCGCCAAATACCTCGGTCTGGTCACCAGGCATCGATACCTATCACGAGCTGGCCACCTACTGTCGCTATAGATGCAGATTTCTACCTAACTGGTTTGCATCTGGTCTGTTGATGAAATATTATGCCTAACCAGTTGTGTCCTACGGTCGGTCGAAGAACTCGCCCACCAGTTTGCGCTCGGCAGCCCGGAGGTGCTGGTGGTACGTCGAACGGGCGATGCCCATCGACTCCGCGAGGTCGTCGCCGCTCGTCGGTCGGGGCCACTCGAAGAAGTCCCCGAAGTACGCCCGCTGGAGCGCGGTCAGCTGGCGGTCGGTCAGTTCGTCCTCCAGCGCGGCGATGAACTCCTGCTTCGTCGTCGCTGCCCGCTGGCGCTCGCGGTACGCACCGAGGCTGACGCCGTCGAACGCCTGCTCGACGTTGTCGACGACGGTCCTGGCGTTGGCCTCCCGGGGGAGCTCCACCTCGACTGTCGTCGTCTCCGGGGACGCCTCGATGTCGGTCACGTCGCCGCCGTACTCCGCGAGCGTCGACAGCAGCCCCGAGCTGCCGATGCTGAACTCGACCAGCGAGATGCCCTCGTTCCGGGTGATGACCTTCGCCGAGGCCACGTCGTCGTGCTCCTCGGCGATCTCGACGACGCCGTCGGGGTCGTCGGACTCGACGGTGAAGAACATCCCCAGCGTGTCGTCGTCGCGGTACACCGAGCCCGCGTACGAGAGCGTCGCGTCCGCGCGCTTTGCGACGTCCACGAAGAACACCGACGGGTCGTCCACGTGGAACGAGAGCTCGACGATGTCGTCCGCGGTCAGCGTGCGGCGCGTCTCCGCCGCCGACACCGCCGTCGCGACCATGCGTCCGAGCGCTGCGAGGATGGCCACCTCGCGCTCGTCCAGCGCCCCCGCGTCGCCGGTGTACACGGTCAGCACGCCGTAGCGGGCGTCTCGGTACACCAGCGGGATGACCGCCAGACTCTCGAACGGTTCGTCGGTGCACGCCTCGTGCCAGTCCGCCGTCGGCAGCTCGTCGACCGCGGCGACCTGCACCTCGCCCGTGTCGATGGCGCGGGCGACCGGCCCGTCGCTCCGGCCGAGCTCGAGCGCGTCGCCGTCCGCGCTCCCGCCGACGATAGCGTTCGGTCGGATGCTGTCGTCCGCCAGGTCAGGTTCGCCGATCCACGCGCAGGTGTACGGGTCGGTGTCCGCGAGCAGCTCCGTGACGTTCCGCTCGATGCTCGCCCGGGTCGTCGACTCGACCAGCGCCTGCGTCGTCTCCTGGACGACACCGTTCACCCGGTCGAGCAGGTGTTCGAGGCCCGCACGCTCGGTGTCCAGCATCGCTGCGCGGTGCTCGGCCGTGCGCTCGGCCTCGACGCGGTCGGTCACGTCGGTCTGGAAGCCGACGTAGTGTGTCACCTCGCCCGTCTCGTCCCGAACCGGCGCGATGTCCACGCGGTTCCAGAAGCGCTCGCCGTCTTTCGTGTAGTTCACCAGGGCGTCGATGGCCTCGCGCATCGCCCTGACGGCCTCCGGGTCCGAATCCTCCCCCTGGAGGAACCGGCAGTTCCGCCCGATCGCGTCCTCCCGTTCGTACCCCGTCAACCGCACGAACGACTCGTTGACGTACACCAGCGGCATGTCCGGCGCGTTCGCGTCCGCGATGGTGATGCCGACCGGCGCCTCGTCCAGCGCCCGCTCCTTCAGCCGGTCCGTCCCCGTCCCGGCGTCGAGGCACGCCCCGACCCGCTCTCGCAGGCGGTCCTTCCAGTCGCCGGTCTTCCGTCGCACGTAGCCGTCGACGTCCGCCGCGACGGCCTGCTCGGCGACCCGTTCGCTCCCGACCGCCGTACACAGCACGACCGGCACCTGCCCGTGGACCGCCCGGATGGTCTCGAGCAGGTCCACCCCGGTCGCCTCGCCGAGGTCGTGTTCGCTCACGACACAGTCCGGCACCGCGTGCCCGATGGCCGAGAGCGCCTCGTCGTCGCTCCCGGCGACCTCGACGTGCACGTCCGCACCCAGCGCCGATAGTACAGCCGCCGTCTCCGTGGCCCGGTCCTCGTCGCCGTCGACGACGAGGATCCGGGGCATCGCACTCATGTCTACTCGTATCGGACTCCCTCCCTAAAGCAGTTGTCAGTGCTTCGCACGCTACGGAATCAGCTGCTCGCCGTCGTCGTCGTACACGACGATGGCGTCGACCGGACACGACCGCGCAGCGAACTTCGCATCCAGCTCCTGCCCCTCGGGGACCTCGACGGCGAACACGTCCTCGGCGACCTCCTCGCCGCCGACGAGGTCCGCCTTCCCGTCGTCCGTGTCCTTCTCGAAGCCCTCGCCCCACTCCGCCACGCACTGGAACATCCCGATGCAGGTGTCCCGGTCGAACTCGACTCGCATGGGCTGGGCTTCGTCCGACCCGGGTATATGGTTGACGGGGACGGGTTCCCGTCCCGGTGTCGGGCTGGAGTCCCGGCGCTTCCCGGCTCACTTCTCGACGACGAGCAGCGAGACGCGCTCGCGGACCAGCTCGGAGAGGGAGGCGTCGGTCGCGGCGCGTTCGGCAGCAGAGATGTCGAAGAACTCGCAGACGAGGGCCTCGTCGGTGGCGGATTCGAGCACCTCGTCGTCGGTCCACTCGGCGGCCAGTGCGTCCGCGGCGGTGGCCTCGCGGTCGTCCGTCGCGAACGGATCGTCGGGGAACTCGCCGACGACCACGGCGACGACCGGCACGGCCTCGCCCCCGCCGACCCCGAGTTCGAGTGCGCGGGAGATCTGGCGGCGACCGGCGGCGTACAGCAGCACCTCGACGCCCGGGTCGCGGGCGATGGCGTCGTCGCGCCGCCAGGCCCGCGCCGCGCGGTCGACCGCGGCCTCGAGGTGGGCCTCGTCGACGACGTAGCGCGAGTCGAACGCCTGGATGACACAGTCGTACTCGGCGGCGACCGAATCGAGGCTGGCGAGGAACGCGTCGACGTCGTCGACCGTCGTCCGGCCCTGGACCACCCGCATCAGAAGTCACCCAGGCTGGTCTGGCTCTGCGGTTCGTCGTCCGGTTCGTCGGAGGTGTCGTCTGTCGAGCTACTGGTGGCCACCCCGCTCGCCGGGTCGACGCCCTCGACGGAGGGGTCCTCCCGGCCGGCGTTCTGCATGATGGTCTCGGCGGTCTTCGGCCGGTCGCCCAGCGCGGCCAGCACGACCGACTTCTCGACGGTGCGGAGGGCCTCGCGGTCCTCGATGCCGGCGTCGTACAGCCGCCGGGCGCGCTTCCGGCCCACCTCGCGCACGGAGACGAGCTCGAGCAGCTCCTCGCGGACGCCGTCCTGCACGCGCTTCTTGGCCTCGCGGACCCCGACCGTCACCGGGCCGGGGAGGTCGAGCTCGCCGGCGATGCGCTCGGTCGCGCCGAGCAGCCACTCCGCCGTCTCGACCTTCCCGCGCAGGTCGCCCGGGCCCACGTCGTAGCGTTCGGTGATGCGGTCCTCGTCGACCTCGTCGGCCCAGTCCTCCAGCATCCGGGCGGTCTTGAGCGCCGAGAGCCAGTCCTCGAAGCGGTCCTCCTCGTACTCCGTCGGCGCGGGGCCGAGCAGCTCCGTCTCGCGCTCGTAGAACACCTCGGTGTACTCCTCGCGGTCGCCGGATTTCAGGTAGAGCTCGTACATGTCCGGTGTGCGCGAGAGCAGCTGGTAGAGTCCGAGGGGCGTGGGTTTATCGACACCGTCGCCGGTGTCGGACTCGTCGGCGGTCGAGACGGCTGCCGCCTCCTCGTCCCCGCTCCGGCTGAACGTCTGGAAGCCCGCCGTCGTCTCCTCGGCCTCGAACTCGGTGGTCGGCTCGGTCGCTCCCGCGATGGACTCCAGTCCGTCGATGATGGTCGCCGCGCTCATCGGGTCGAGGTAGAGCATCGAGACGGTGTAGCCGACGTTCGTCGCCGCGAGCTCGTCGCCGTCGCGCTCGACGAAGCCGTTCTGGACGAGGTAGTCGACGACGCTGTCGGCCACGCGCTCCAGTCGCCCCTCCTCGGTGGACTGGCTGGCGTACAGCGTCTGTTCGAGGAACGACAGCAGGCCCTCGCGGGTCCGGGCGAAGCCGGACGCGATGGTCGCGAGCACGTGGGTCCGCATCGCCGGCTCGACCGCCAGCTTCGACTGGACGTCCTCGGGCTCGGCGTCCACGTACCGCTCCTGCAGCTCCTCGATGTCCTCGTGGCTGTTCGCGAGCAGTACCGCCTCGCCGTAGGGGTCCCGTCCCGGGCGGCCCGCCCGCCCCATCATCTGGTGGACCTCCAGCACCGAGAGCGGCTGCATCCCGGTCCCGTCGTAGCGCCGCCAGTCCCGCACGACGACGCGGCGGCTCGGCGTGTTCACGCCCGCGGCGAGCGTCGGGGTGGCCGAGACGACCTTCAGCGTCCGGTCCCGGAACGCGTCCTCGACGAGCGACCGGTGCTCGCGGGCGAGCCCGGCGTGGTGGAACGCCGCGCCCTTCGCCACCGCGTCGGCGAGGTCGTCGCTCGTCTCCGCGTCGCTCACGTCGCGGATCTCCTCGGCGAGGTCGGCGAGGGCCGCCTGCTCCTCCGCGTCGAGGAACGGCTCGACCACGTCGCCCAGCCGGCGGGCCGCCGCCTCGGCGTTCCGGCGGGAGTTGACGAACACCAGCGAGGAGCCGCCCTCCGAGAGCGTGTCCCGGACGAGCCCGGCGGTCTGCTTCTCGCCGTTTCTGACGGGTACCTCCCGCTTCGTGTCGTCGTCGAAGTGCAGCGCCTGCCCGTAGTGGACGCCCTTCCGCAGCTCGATGGGCCGCCAGTCGGAGTCGACGAGTTCGGCGTCGAGCCACTCTGCGATGTCCTCGGCGTTGCCGACCGTCGCGGAGAGCGCGACGACCTGCAGCCCGGGGTTGGTCTGGCGGAGCTTCGCGAGCGTGACCTCCAGCGTCGGCCCCCGGTTCCGGTCGTCGATGAGGTGGACCTCGTCGGCGACGACGCAGGTCAGGTCCTCGAGCCACGGCGCGCCGTTGCGCACCAGCGAGTCCACCTTCTCGCTGGTCGCGACGACGATGTCCTTCTCGGCGAGCCAGCCCCCGTCGGACTCGTAGTTGCCCGTCGTGACGCCGACGCTCACGCCGAAGGATTCGAACGCCTCGAACTCGGCCTTCTTCTCCGACGCCAGCGCACGCAGCGGGACGATGTACAGCGCCTTCCCGCCGCGCTGGACCGCCGACAGCATCGCGAGCTGGGCGATCAGCGTCTTCCCCGACGCCGTCGGCACCGAGGCGACGAGGCTCTGCCCGTCGGTGACTCCGGCCTCGACCGCCGCGGCCTGCGGCGGGTAGAGCTCCTCGATGCCCTGCTCGTGGAGCTGGTCGACGAAGGCCGACGGGACTCCCGGCACGTCCGCTGTCTTCATCTACCACTCCTTGGCTCCTGTCGTGGTTTAAACTGTCGTGTTCGGGTGGTCGGCCGGTCGGCCCGGCCGTGTGTCGCAGCGTGACACACCGGCCCCAGTTCTTTATAATGCGCCGTCCACGTGTCGCGTAGAGCGTTCCATGACTCGCCGGCATCTCGGCCGTCCGGTGTTCGACCCCCGCTCGCCGCCTGCTTCTGTGCGGGCCCGATAGCCGCAGCACTCGGGTTCGCCTCGCTACGTTCCGTAGCCGCAGTGTCCCACTCGAACACAGACACAGATGCCGACAGCCTCCGAGTCGCCGCCGTCGCGCCGCGACTCACACGACGCAGAATCGCAGACAGACCACCCGTCGACGACCGACGCCGACCCGTCGACGGACTCCGCACCGTCCGCCGCCCACGAATCGCCCGCGGACCGACAGCCCTCGCTCTGGCGGAACCGAGACTTCCGGCGCTTCTTCGCCGGGCAGTTCGTCACGAATGCGGGAGACAGCCTCTACACCGTCGCCGTCCTCTGGCTCGTCTTCGAGCTCAGCGGCTCGACGGTGCTCACGGGCATCGCGAACTCGATGCTGCTGCTCCCGTGGCTCCTGCAGATACTCGCCGGCCCAATCGTGGACCGCCTCCCGCTCAAGCCCGTCCTCGTGGGCTCGCAGGTCGTCCAGGGCGTCGTCGTCCTCGCGCTCCCGCTCGCGGCGGCGACGGGGAACCTGACCGTCGAGGTCATCCTCGCCGTCGTCCCGCTGCTGGTGCTCTCGACGCTGGTGATGGCGCCGATGCAGACGACGCTGCTGCCCCGCATCGTCCCCGAGAACCGGCTCTCGAACGCGAACTCCGCGCTCGCGACGGTCACCCTCGGGCTGGACATGGTGTTCGACGCGCTCGGCGGCGCGTTCATCGCCGTCTTCGGTGCGACGACGCTGTTCCTCTTCGACTCGGTGACCTTCGCGCTCGCCGCGCTGCTGTTCGGAGGTATCGGTCTCGGCGGTGGCGAGGACGCCGCGGACGAGACACAGGCGGAGACGGCGGCCGACACGGACGAGTCGATCCTCCGTGCCTACCTCGACGACCTCCGCGAGGGCGTCGACACCCTCCGGGGCACCGTCTTCGTCGAACTGGTGCTGATGACCGCGGTCGCCAACTTCGCCATCGGCGTCACCCTCGCCATCCTCCCGTCGTTCGGTGACGGCCTCGGCGGCCCCGCCGTCTACGGCCTGCTGCTCGGCGCACTCGGCATCGGCCGGCTCGTCGGCTCGCTCGTCGCGCCCCGACTGGAGCGGGTCCGGTACGGCCGCCTGCTGCTCGTCGGGCACTCGCTCGGCGCGGTCTGCTGGGTCGCCGCCGTCTACGCGCCGACGCCCGCGCTCACCGTCGTCCTGTTCGGCCTCGCGTGGGTGCCCGCCGGCGCGAGCGGCGTGCTCACCGCGACGCTGAACCAGACGGTGTTCCCGAGCGAGCTGCTCGGGCGCGTCTCCTCGGTGAAGGGGACCGCCTCGGGCGCGACCCTGCCGCTCGGCTCGCTCGTCGGCGGCGTCGTCGCCGCGGTGCTCGGTACCCAGACGACGATGGGCCTCGCTGCCGTCGGCTTCGGCTTCACCGGCCTCTACACGCTCCTTCGCCCCCGGGTACGACGGCTGCCGTCCGTCGCCGACGCCGACCCAGCCGCGTTCGACGTGACTGCGGCAGGTGACGGCGACGGGGAGTAGTCCCGTCCGACCCACCCCACGAGTTTTCCTCGCTCCCGCCCGAACCCCCACGCATGCCGACGCTCGACGACCCGGTGGAGGTCGGGTCGCTGACCCTCCCGAACCGGCTCTACCGTGCGCCCCTGCTGGAGTGTGCCGGCAACGGCGACGGCGCGGTCGACACGCTCATCGCGGACCTCGAACCTGGTGCGGCGGCCGGCGCGGGACTGCTCTGTCAGGGCGCGACCATCGTCCGGGGGGAAGGGGGCTGTGCAGCACCGCAGATGACGCGGGTGCACGACCCGGCGTTCGTCGCGGAACTCGAACGCCTGACGGAGCGCATCCACGGGCACGGGAGTCACATCTTCTGCCAGCTGGAGCACGGCGGCCTGCGGAGCATGGAGACCTGGCACGCCGGCTACCGGGCCGAGCATCCGGCCCTCCAGCAGCTCGCCGTCTCGCGCCCGCCGTGGCAGCTCCGGCTGCTCGACCGGCTGGGCTTCCTCGACTTCACCCCCCACGTCCTCTCGACGGGGGAGGTCCGGGAGCTGGCCCGCGACTTCGCCGTCGCGGGCGCGAGAGCCATCGACGCGGGCTACGACGGCGTGCACGTCGCCGGCGCGAACATGGGCATCGTCCAGCAGTTCCTCTCGCCGTTCTACAACCGGCGCGACGACGAGTTCGCGGACGGCGTGCGCTTCCTCGAACTGCTCCACGACGAGTTCCGCGACCGGGCCGGCGACGCGCCGCTGGTGACGAAGGTGCCGGTGGAGACGCCGTCCCCACCGGTCGTCCGCCGGCGCATCGACGCCGACGACGCGGTGGTCGTCGCGGAGCGGCTCGCCGAGATCGGCTACGACGCGCTTGCGCCCGTCGAGACCTCTGTGGTGTGGGACATGAGCATCGTCCGCGGGGAGTACCCGGCGCGGGCCTGGGGGGAGTCGTCGCTCCAGCCGGCGTACCGTGAGGCGTTCGGAGGCCGGCTCCGAACCGAGGCGGTGAAGCTCGGGAACCGCGTGGAGTCGTGGTTCTACGGCTTCGAACCGGCGTGGAACGCCGACATCGCCCGGCGCATCCGCGACGCGGTCGACGTCCCCGTACTGCTGGAGGGCGGCATCAGGGAGCGCGGTCGCATCGACAGACTGCTCGGGGAGTCGTGTGACCTCGTCGGGATGGCCCGGCCGTTCTACGCCGAACCGCGGCTCCCCGCGCGGTTGCTCGGCGACGTGCCCGACACGACCGGTGCGCTCTGTGAGAACTGCAACAACTGCACCGTCCCGCAGGTGACCGACGAGCCAGGTCGGTGTCGCACGCCGAGCGTCGTCCGCGAACGCGCCCGTCGCGAGCGCGACGGCGAGTACGATATCGGCCGCTGAGGTGGTGTCGAGCAGGAATATCCCGGGTGGCGCCGTCCTGTTCGGCTACAAACCTTATCATCGTGCAGTCCGCATACCGTGCACACGGTTCACATGGGGTCGATTCCAGTGCGCGGGCGGCTCGATACGGGGGTACGATAAGACATGGCTCAGTGTAACGTCTGCATGGAGGAGATCGACGAGGAGGCAGAGACGCACATCGAGGTCGTCAAGCCGATGGAGTATAAGGGTTCCACCCAGCAGATACGCCACTACTACTGCAGCATCTCCTGCCTGCTGGAGCAGGTCCAGGGGTAACGCGACGGCCCGGATTCAGGGACCGGTGACCAGGCCGTCGGCGAGCCGTCCGAGCGGCGCTTCGAGGGTGTACGACGGCGTCGACAGCGTCAGCACCGTCTCCTCCGTGATGTCGGCGAAGCGCACGTGGACGGTGTAGCTGCCGTCCTCGGCGATGGGTGCCGCCTCGTCCTGGTCGGATTCGAGGTCGCGGACCCAGGCCATCTCGCCCGCGTCGCCCGGGTCGGTCTCGCCGCGGATCTCGTAGAAGGCGGTGCTCGACCGGCCGGTGATGGGGTAGCCACGGTCGACCCACTCGTAGAACCCCTCGTCGATGACGTGGACGTCCGAGTAGCCGTTCTTCTGGAGGTGGGCCGCCCGCATCGCCGAGAGGTGGTGGGGACAGCCGCAGTAGCAGACGATCCGGGTGTCGGTGTCCCAGGCCATCGCCGGGTCGTCCGGTCCCCCGGGGTTCGACGCCGGACTGCTCACCGCCCCGACGATGTGGGACTGGTCGTACTGGCCGGTCCCGCGTGCGTCCACGAACCTCGCCGACTCCGCCTGGTGCCAGTCGTACGTCTTGTCGACGGGCTGGAGCGTGATCGTCTCCCCGTCGACGACGGTGACGTTCGCGTCGCTTCCCCCTGCGAGACAGCCCGCGAGTCCGGCCGCCCCCAGGGCGGCGGTACTCGCGAGGTACGTACGGCGTCGCATGCCCGGCGCTAGGGACTGGACCTGAATAGCGGTGTTGGTCTCCCCGAGCCCCCATCGTTTCGACTGGAGAACGGCCGAGTACGGTCCGTACCCAGTCCAGACGAACCACGGGAACAGGTGGTCGGCGGCGACGTCTGTCCGGACGACGGGCCCGCGGCCGATCGCCCATGGTGGAAGTGAGCACCCTGCACGACAGCTTGATAGCCTGGCCGGCGGAACCGGTGTGGCGTGTCCACGACCGACGACCCGGGCGGCGAGGCTCCTCCAGACGGCACGGCCAGCGGTGGGGCTCGCGACGGCCCGGCCGTCGCCAGCGAGCGCGCCCGCTGGGGGCTGCTCCTCGGCGCGAGCATCATGTCCGTCTCGCTCGGGGCGTACGAGCTCGCGCCGGCGAGCGTGACGACGCTCATCCGGCGGTCGCTCGACATCGGTCCCTCGGCGGCCGGGCTCGTCGTCAGCGTGATGTTCGGCACCGCAGTCGTCGCCAGCATCCCCGTCGGCGTCGTCCTCGACCGGACGAACTCCCGGCACGCCGTCGCCGTCGCGGTCGGCCTCCTGCTCGTCGCCGGCGTCTGGGGCTGGTACGCCGCGAGCATCGGGTCCTACGCGCTGTTGCTCGGCTCGCGGGTGCTCGGCGGGCTCGCCTACGTCGTCGTCTGGAACGCCGGCATCGACGTCGTCGGGCGCTCGTTCGAGGCCGAGCGACAGGCGACCGCCGTCGCGACGTTCACCGCGAGCGGCCCGGTCGGCTTCGCCGTCGGGCAGGCCGCCGCACCCGTCGTCGCCGGCGCGTTCGGCTGGCCCGCCGTCTTCCCCGCGTTCACCGCGCTCTCGGTGCTCGGGCTCGCGCTGTTCTGGCCGACCAGCCGGGGGAGCGGCCGCGCGAGCGACACCCCGACGCCGACGGTCGGCGACCTCTCGCGGGTCGTCACCGACCGGCGCGTCTGGCTCGTCGGCATCCTCGGCTTCCTCGGCTACTCGCTCTACCTGTTCGTCAACAGCTGGGCGCCATCCTACCTGACCGACGAGCTCGGTCTCACGCTGGTCGTCAGCGGCGCGGTCTCGGCGCTGTTCCCCGCGGTCGGCGTGCTCTCGCGCATCAGCGGCGGCGTGCTCTCGGACCGTCTGTTCGACGGCCGCCGCCGCCCGGTCGTGCTGGCGTCGTTCGTGGTCGCCACGCCCGCGGTCGTCGCGTTCACCGCGCTGCGTGGGGTGGCGGTCGTCGTCGTCGCGCTGCTGGTCGCCGGCTTCGCCATCCAGCTCTGCCTCGGCCTCGTGTTCGCCTACGTCCGCGAGCTCGTCGAGCCCGCCGTCGCCGCCACCGCCGTCGCGTTCCTCACCAGCGTCGGGCTGGCCGGTGCGTTCCTCGCGCCCATCGTCGGCGGCGCACTCATCGAGGCGACGAGCTACGGCACGGCGTTCCTCGCCGCGGGCGTCCTCGGCCTCGTCGGCGTGGGGATGTCGTGGCTCGCGCCGGAGCCGTGACCGACGACTGTAGCGCCAACCTATTTCCCGCCGGGCGGCGACCACGCGGCCATGCAACAGCTCTACATCGCCGGGGGCGCGGCGGCGGTCGTGCTCCTCGTCGCCGTCGCGGCAGTGCTCCGGCGTCGTGGCAGCAGCGACGCCCGTGCCTCGAAGCGAGCCCACGAGCAGGCACAGGAGCGGGAACCACCGGTCGACATCGGCGACACCGTCGAGTTCGGCATCACCGAGTTCACCGACCACCACTCCGGCGAGCGGGTCGCCGTCGGCAAGGTCGAGGGCTTCGTCGTCTTCGCGGAGGACGTGCCGTCGGGGGCCGCCGTCGGCGACGTGGTCCGCGTGAAGATCACCTCGTTCAACCGCGGCGGCACCTCCGCGGACGGCACCGTCGTCGGGTAGGGCGAAACCGCTTTCCTGTCGGCTCTCGAACACCAGTGCATGTCCAGCGACCGCGCCGAGGGCGTCCTCCTCGGCCTGGCCTGCGGCGACGCACTCGGTCGACCCGTCGAGTTCCGGAGCGCCGGGCAGATCGCCAGCGCGCACGGGACGCTCACGGAGATGGTCGGCCACGGCACGTGGAACCAGCCCGCGGGCACCATCACCGACGACACCGAGCAGGCGCTCTGCATCGCCCGGAGCCTCGTCGAGACCGGTCGGTTCGACCCCGCCGACGTGGCCGACCGGTTCGTCGCGTGGTACGAGTCGGGGCCGTTCGACATCGGCGGGATGACCCGGCGGTCGCTCGAGGCGCTCCGCGAAGGTCGGTCCTGGGACGAGGCTGGGGAAGCCGTCTGGGCGGACAGCCCCGAGGGCTCGAACGCGGGGAACGGGAGCGTGATGCGCTGCCCGCCGCTCGCCGTCGCGTTCGCCGACGACCCGGCGGCGCTCGACCGGACGAGCCGCGACTCCTCGCGCATCACCCACGCCGACCCGCGCTGCACCGCCGGCTGTGCCGTGCTGAACCGGACGATCGCGGGCCTGCTGGGCGACGAGGACGAACCGCTGGCGAGCGCGCTCGGCGCGACCGAGGTCCCCGCGGAGCTCGACGCCGCGCTGCGGCCGGTCGCCCGGGGCGACGCCATCGACGACCTGTCGACGTCGGGCTACGTCGTCCACTCGCTGCAGACCGCGCTCCACGACGGGCTCCGGGCCGACACTGCCGAGGACGCCATCGTCACCGCGGTCAACCGCGGCGGCGACACCGACACCGTCGGCGCCATCGCGGGTGCAGTGGCGGGCGCCCGGTTCGGCGCCGACGGACTGCCGTCGCGCTGGCTCGCCGAGATCGACGAGGAGCCGGAGCTCCGGCGGCTCGCGGGCGCGCTCGACGGCTGGTCCGGCGGGGAGTGACCGACACGACCGCTGACTGCCCGACCTACCGCCGCCCCCCGGCGAGCTTCGACGCGGCGGCCGACCCGCGGAGCCGGAGCATCGACAGCGTCCCGAGGGCGGGGCCGAGCGCCAGCGGCGCGAACGCCCACCGCCAGCCGACCACGCCGACGAGCACGGGCACCAGCTGGATGGAGACGGTGGTCAGGAGGAAGCCGATGGCGGTCTGGAGCGTCAGCGCCGTCCCGACGTAGGACTCCTCGGCGAGCTCCGAGACGGCCGCCGAGAACTGGGCCGAGTCGGCGACGATGGCGAACCCCCAGACGAGCAGGAACGGGACCAGCACGACGAGCGAGGCACCGAACACCAGGCCTGCGCCGAGACAGGCGAGCCCGCTGACGACCATGCTCGCGCTGGTGACGGTCGTCCGGCCGAGCCTGTCGGCGACCGACCCGGCGGTGACGGCGCCCAGCCCGCCGACGCCGATGGTCGCGAACGCGAGCAGCGACGCGAGGCTCGAGAGTTCGGTGCTCCCGCCGCCCGCGGCGAGGCTCGCGACGAGGTAGCCCGGGATCCACGTCCAGACGGCGTACAGCTCCCACATGTGGCCGAAGTAGCCGCCGTTGGCCAGCATCGTCTCGCGGTCCCGGAGGATGCGACCGATGGCGCCCGGGTCGAAGGGCGCGGCCGGCGGCTGGTACGGGCCCGGTTCGACGAGCAGCACGAGCAGCGCGCCGACCGTCGCGAGCCCCGCCGACCCGTAGAGCACGACCCGGGGCTCGCCGACGCCGCCGAGGGCGCGGAGCAGATGGGGGAGCGCCGAGCCGACGGTCAGCGCACCGACCAAAGCTCCGATGGCGAACCCGCGCCCCTCCCTGAACCAGCCGGCGAGCAGCTTCATCCCCGGCGGGTAGACACCGGCGAGTGCCATCCCCGTCAGGAACCGCAGGACGATGGCCGGCACCGCGCTGGTGACGACGCTCGCGATGAGCGCCGTGCAGGCCGCGCCCCCGACGGCGGAGCCGGCGATGAGGTGGCGCGGATGCAGCACGTCGGAGAGCGTGAGAATCGAGGACAGAAGCGCCCCGGCGACGAACCCCAGCTGGACCGCGATGGTGAGCCACGCCGTCTCGGTCGCCGTGAGCCCCCACTCGCTCGCCAGTTCGGGGGCGGCGGCGCTCGCGCTGAACCACAGCGACATCACCAGGAGCTCCGCCGTCGCCACCACCAGCAGGACGCGGCGCTTGCGTGAGAGCATCCCGGTCGATACGTTGGACCCGCCGGACTAAAGCGTCCACTCCCCTGGGTATGAGTGTTCGGTCGGTCGGCGCTCCCGTCGCGACCGGCGGCGATGCTGTCAGCGGGGTGCCAGTCGGCAAGAAGCGTTAAGCACGCACCTATCAGTCTACGGTCATGGGTTTCTCGCGACGAGAGCTGCTCCGCGCCGGCGTCCCGCTCACGATGGTCGGCCTCGCGGGCTGTAGCTCGAACGGCAACGGCGGTTCGACGACGGCGCCGACGCAGGCCTCGACCACGCAACGACAGACCACGCAGCAACAGCAGACCACCCAACAGCAACAACAGACGACTCAACAGCAACAGGGGACCGACACCGAGACGTCGGACTCGGCCTGTGAGTCGCCGGTCGAGGTCTCGGGCAGCATCACCGAGGACACGACCTGGGACTGCGATGAGTACCGCATGACCGGCGACGTGACCGTCACGAACGGGGCGACGCTGACGATCGAGGCGGCCCACATCGAGCCCGCGCCGGACACGCTCCTCTCGGTCGGCGACGGCGCGTCGCTCGTCTCCAATGGCACGGGCGAACGTATGACCATGTTCCTCCCCGCAGAAGCGAACGAGCAACCCGGGAGTTGGAAGGGCATCGAGGTCACCGCCGGTAGTGTCGAGGCGTCGTTCTACCTCACGTTCCTCTCCTGCGGCGGCAGCGGCGGCTGGGCGAACGTCTACCTCCAGAACGGTGCGACGGCCGGCTTCGACGCCTGCTTCTTCGACCGGTCGTCGACGTACGGCGTCCACGGCGAGGCGAACACCGGGTTCACGTCGATGTCGAACAGCACGTTCACCGATAACCAGTCGGGGTCGATGCGCATCCCGGCGACGGCGATCCCCGACCTCGGTCCCTCCACGGAGTACCAGAACGGGAACGCGCCGGAGAAGGTCGTGGTGGACAACCAGACCGTCACGCAGGACGCGACCTGGTCGGCCCTCGATGCACCGTACATCTTCCCGGACGGTGCGAACCTCGCGGCATCGGTCACGGTCGAGGCGGGGACGGTCTGCGGATTCGGGCAGGGGAGCCGTCTGATAGTCGAGGAGGGGGGACACCTCTTCGCCGACGGCGAGTCCGATTCGGAGGTCTACTTCGCCGCCGACGGGCCCCTCACTCCCGGGCACTGGCAGGGAATCGAGATCGTCTCGAACGACCGGAACCGGCTCTCGAACGCGGTCGTCCAGAGCGCCGGCAGCGACGGCTGGGCGAACGTCTACGTGCAGAACGGCGGCGAGGTCTCCATCGTCGACAGCCACCTCGGGCAGTCGTCGACCTACGGGATCCACGCCGAGGCGAACACCCGGATACGGGAGTTCAGCGGGAACCGGTTCGCCGGGACCCAGCAGGGCTCGATCCGGATTCCGGTGACCAACCTCGGACAGATCCCCTACGACAACCAGTTCACCGGGTACGGCGAGTACGATGGCGAGAACCGCGTCGAGGTCGACGGCGGGACCGTCGACCAGCCGACGACCTGGGACCCGCTCGCCGTCCCGGTGCACTTCCTCGGAGACGTCCACCTCGCGGCCGACGTCAGCATCCAGCCCGGTGCGAACTTCACCTTCGCCCAGAGCACCCGACTCGCCGTCGAGGAGGCCGGGAGCCTCGACGCGGTCGCCGGGACGAACAACCGGATCACCTTCGAGGGCGAGGCCGACGTGCCGGGCTTCTGGGACGGTATCGAGATCGTCTCGCTGAACCCAGACAACGTGCTCGACGCCTGTGAGATCGCCAACGGCGGCAACGGTGGCTGGGCGAACGTCTACGTCCAGAGCTCCGGGATGGCCACCGTCCGGGACTGCATCGTCCGCGACAGCTCGACGGCGGGCATCATCGCCGAGGAGGGGGCCAGCCTGACCACGTCCGACAACACGTACACCGGGAACGCGGACGGGCCCACCGCCTGAGACGGCGATTCCGGCCGCAGAACGGTTCGGCTGGTAACCACTCGGTCGGTTCTTTGATAGCAGCCCGTCGCCACCCACAGCCACGACGTATGCTACTCGCTAACAACAGTAATGGTCGCGGCTCGCATCACATCAGATACGTAGCAAATGCCCCAGGTGCCGGAGCACGAGCCACGGGTTCTCGCCGTCGTCACCGCATCGGAGACGGCCGAGCGGACCGTCGAGCACGCCCTCCGTGAGGGACGGGACACCCGCGCGGAGTCCGACGGCCCGGTCGCCGTCGAGGTGCTGGTCCTGGCGTCCGACCGCTCGACGGCCGAGTCGACAGGCCGTCGCGCCGAGGCCGCGGTGTCGGCGTTCGACGGGGCGGACGCGTCGGCACGACTGGTCAGGACGGCGGTACTGGATACCCCGGCGGACCAGACCGACGTACTGCTCGCCCGCCTCGACGAACGCCCGGTCACCCGCCTCGTCCTCGCCGCCGACAGCGAGCTCGCGGTGGACCGGCTCCGCGACCGGCTCGGCGTCGGCGCGGTCGAGCTCGTCGGCGTGGCGTCACCGCCCGGCCGGCGCTCCCTCGTCCACCCGGGGGGCTGGCGTCGGTACGCCACCCTGTTCGGGCTATCGTACCTGTTCTACCTCGCCATCGGCGGGTTCGTCGGCGGCCTCGACCTGCTGACGGGTGCGCTCAGCGCGGCCGTCGTCGCACTCGGGCTGTCGTCTGTCAGCTTCTCCGACGCGCCGACGCTCCGCCGGACGGGGCCGCGCATCGCACGGGCGGTCGCCTTCCTGCCGGTCCTGCTGTGGGCGGTCGCCAAGGCGAACGTCGCCCTCGCGGCCATCATCCTCCACCCGCGGCTGCCCATCGACCCGTCGCTGGAGACGCTGGTGACCGACTCACGGGAGGACCTCGAACGGATGGTGCTCGCGAACAGCATCACGCTCACGCCGGGGACGCTGGCGGTCGACGTGCGCGACCGGACGTTCCTCGTCCACTCGCTGACCGCGGAGAGCCGGGAGAGCCTCGAGTCGGGGCGGCTCCAGTGGCTCGTCGCGTGGGTGTTCCACGGACGCGGAGCGGAGGCGGAGTCGACCGACGACGGAGGGTCCGAACCGTGACGGATCTCGGAGCCGGCGCCGTCACGACGACGCTGGTCGCGACCGCCGCCGCGCTGCTCCTGCTGGCGCTCCTGTTCGCGTACCGGGCCGCGGTCGGGCCGACGACGCCGGACCGGGTCGTCGCGGTCAACGCCATCGGGACGACGACGGTCGTCGTCATCGCGCTCGTCGCCGGCGCGCTCGACCAGCCGGGCGTGCTGGACGTGGCGCTGGTGTACGCGATGCTGAACTTCCTCCTGAGCCTCGGCGTGGCGAAGTTCGCGGCGGAGCGAGGTGGGTCGCTGTGAGACCGACCGTCGTCGCCGTCGTGGTGCTGGCCGGCGGCGGCGTGTTCTTCTCGCTGGTCGCGGCCGTCGGCGTGCTCCGGCTCCCGGACGTCTACGCCCGGGCCCACGCCACCTCGAAGAGCGACACGATGGGCACCGGGCTCGCCCTCGCCGCGGTCGCGGTCGTGCTCGACTCCGGCGTCGCCCGGTTCAAACTCGCGCTGCTGGTCGTGTTCGTCCTGCTCACCAACCCGGTCGCGGCCCACGCCATCACCCGGGCCGCACACGTCCAGGGCATCGCGGCGTGGGAGCGGGAGGACGACGGATGACCGACCTCCTCGTCGGCGTGCTGGTCGGCTTCCTCGTCGTCGTCGCCTGCGTCGTCGCGCTCCTGCGGGACACGCTCGCCGCGGCGGTCGTCTTCGCGGCGTACAGCCTCGGGATGGCCATCCTGTGGGTCGTGCTCCGGGCCCCGGACGTGGCGCTCACCGAGGCGGCCGTCGGCGCCGGCGTGACGACCTCGCTGTTCCTCGTCGCCATCGTGAAGACCGGCCGCCCGGTCGGCGGGGCGTCGTTCGTCCGCGACGTCCGGCTCCGCTCGCTCGTCGGCGCCGGCGCCGTCGCGCTCGCGCTCGGCCTGACCATCCCGGCGCTCCCGGCCGCCGGCGACCCGTCCGCGCCGGCGTTCCAGCGCGTCTCGCCGTACTACCTCGACCGGGCTGTCGCGGACTTCGGCACCGAGAACGTCGTCACCGCGGTGCTCGCGGGCTACCGCGCGTTCGACACGTTCGGCGAGGTGACCGTCGTCTTCGCGGCCGGCGTCGCCGTGCTCGTCGTCTTCCGGAAGGAGGTGCTCTGACGATGACCGACGAGCCGACACGCGAGAGCGTCGTCGTCACGAAGGCGGTCCGACTCGTCGCGCCGTTCGTCTTCACGTTCGGCCTGTTCGTCACCTTCCACGGCGCGAGCAGCGTCGGCGGTGGCTTCCAGGGCGGCGTCGTCGTCGCCTCGGTCGTCGTGACCATCGCGTTCGCCTTCGGCGTCGACCAGACCGCGCGCTGGCTCGACCGGGCGGTGCTGACGACCTGCGGGACCCTCGGCGTCGTCGCCTTCGCCGCCGTCGGTGTCGGCCCGCTCGCGTTCGGGGGGACGCCCTTCGAGCTCACCGCGTACCCCGGCGCGAAGGGGCCGCTCTACGCCGTCGAGGTCGTCGAGGTCGGCATCGGCGTGACCGTCGCCGCGACCGTCGTCGTGCTGTTCGTCGAGATATCGGGCGGGTTCGGCGGCGACGCGGCTGCCGGTCCGGGGAACGGGGACGCATCCGACACGGAGGAGGGTTCGGGGTGATCGACGTGCTCCTCGCCCGGCTCCCCTACGTCGGGTCCGTCGTGCTCGTCGCGGTCGGGCTGTTCGTCCTCGTCGACGACGAGAACCTCGTGAAGAAGGTGCTCGGGCTCAACGTGTTCCAGACCGGCGTCTTCCTCTTCGTCGTCACGGCGGCGTACCGGACCGGCGCCGACCCGCCCATCGTCACCGCCGGCGGGGGCCCGTACGCGAACCCGCTCCCGCAGGTGCTCGTGCTCACCGCCATCGTCGTCGGCGTGAGCGTCACGGCGGTCGCGCTGGCGCTGGTCGTCCGCATCTACCGGGAGTACGGCACGCTCCGCGAGGACGTGCTCCGGGAGGAGCTCGCCGATGAGTGAGCTGCTCGTCGGACTCGTCGTCGTCCCCATCGTGGGGGCCGTACTCGCCGCGGTCTCCAGCTGGGTCAGACCGCGGAGCGGCTGGCCGCTCGCGGCGGCGACCCTCGCGGTCCAGGCGGTGCTCGCACTCCGGGTGACGGTGCTCGTCCTCGACGGCGGGCGGGTCGCCCAGGCCGTCGGGGGCGTCCCGCCGCCGTTCGGCATCGAGTTCGTCGCCGACGGGGTCTCGACACCGTTCGTCGTGCTCGTCGTCGGCGTCTCGCTCGCGCTCCTGGCCTACACCCGCGCCGCCGGGCCGCGCTCCGGGCCGTTCTACGGGCTCTCCCTGCTGCTCGTCGGGGGGCTCACCGGCGTCTGCGTCACCGGCGACGTGTTCACCCTCTACGTCTTCCTCGAGATATCGGGACTGGCGGCGTACGCGCTCGTCGCCCGCGCCGAGGGTGGGCCGGCGGCGCTCGCCGCGCTCCAGTACCTCCTGCTCGGGACCGTCGGCGCGACGTGCTACCTGCTCGGCGTCGGCTACGCCTACGTCGCGACCGGGACCCTGAACATGGCCGACCTCGCGACGCAGCTCCCGCACGGGTCGCCGCTCGCGGTCGCCGCCTTCGCCGGCATCGGCGTCGGTCTCGCGGTGAAGATGGCCCTCTATCCCCTGCACGTCTGGCAGCCCGACGCCTACGAGCACGCCCCGTGGGCGGTGAGCGCGCTGCTCTCGGCGCTCGTCTCGACCGTCGCGGGCTACGCGCTGCTCCGGCTGACCTACACCGTGTTCACCGTCCGCTTCCTCGCGGTCAACCCGCTCGTCGACGACGCCATCCTGCTCGCCGGCAGCGCCAGCGTCGTCGCCGGCGGCGTCCTCGCCTTCCGCGCGTCCTCGGTCCGCCGGCTGTTCGCCTACTCGTCGGTCGCCCAGTTCGGGCTCGCGACGGTCGGCATCGGCCTCGGGACGGTGCCCGCGCTCGTCGGCGCGGTCGTCCAGCTGCTCGGCCACGCGCTGATGAAGGGCGGACTGTTCGTCGCCAGCGGCGTCGTCGCCGCACGGACCGATGCGACGACCGTCGAGGGGTACGCCGGCGTCGGCTCGCGGGCGCCCTGGGCCGCCGGCTCGCTCGTCGTGCTCGCCCTCGGCATGGTCGGCATCCCGCCGACGGTCGGCTTCGTGGCGAAGTGGTACCTCGCCGTGGGCGCGATCGAGGCCGGCTCGTGGCCGGTCGCCGCCGTCGTCGTCGGGAGCACGTTGCTCTCGCTCTCGTACTTCGGCCGGCTCCTCGGGCAGCTCGGGCTCGGCGGCGGGGAGGACCGTCCCGGCCCGCTCCCGACCGCCGACGAGGTGGACGGCGTCGACACGGTCTCGACCGACGGCGCCGGGGACGACCCGGCCGTGGTCTCGCTCGGGATGCGCGCCGTCGCCGTCGGCGCCGCGGTCGCCACGGTCGTCCTCGGGGTCGGTGCCGTCGGTATCGCCTCGTTCGTCGAACCGTCCGTCGTCTCGCTGCTGGACCCCTGACCAGGCACTTCGACCCATGACCACCGAATCGCTCCTCCCGCTGCTCGCGGTCGCCGTCTCCGCCGTCGCGGTCGTCCCCATCCTGCTGAGCGGTGCCCGGCCGAACCGCCGTGAGGCGTGGACGTTCGCCGCCGCCCTCGTGAAGTTCGGCGTCGTGCTCGCGCTGCTGCCGGGCGTCCTCCGCGGCGTCACGTACGCCAGCCCGGGGATCGCGTTCGTGCCCGGCGTCCGGCTCGTGCTCCGGGTGGACGCGCTCGGCGCACTGTTCGCGTTGCTCGCGAGCGGGCTCTGGCTCGTCACCAGCCTCTACAGCGTCGGCTACGTCCGCTCGCTCGACGAGGCCCACCAGACCGGCTACTTCGCGGCCTTCGCCGCGAGCCTGAGCGCGACCGTCGGCGTCGCCTTCGCCGGGAACCTGCTCACGCTGTTCGTCTTCTACGAGCTGCTCACCGTCGCGACGTACCCGCTCGTTGTCCACAAGCGGACCGCGGAGGCGTGGCGGGCGGGCCGGACCTACGTCGTGTACACGCTCGCCGGCGGCGTCGCCATCCTCGCCGGCACGGTGCTCGTCTACGCCGTCGCCGGGACGACGACGTTCGCACCGGGCGGGCTGGCCGGCGTACTGGCCGCCGACCCGCTGGTCGGCCGCGTCGCCTTCGCGCTGCTCGTCGCCGGCTTCGGCGTCAAGGCCGCGCTGTTCCCGCTGCACGGCTGGCTGCCCGAGGCGATGGTCGCGCCGACACCGGTGTCGGGACTGCTCCACGCCGTCGCCGTCGTCAAGAGCGGCGCGTTCGGCATCGCCCGCGTCGTGCTCTACGTGTTCGGCCCCGACGGCGTCCGGACGTTCGGCGTCGGCGTGCCGCTCGCCGTCGTCGCGGCGGTGACGATGGTGCTCGCCGCAGCGCTCGCGCTCCGACAGGACCGGCTGAAGCGCGGGCTCGCGTACTCGACGGTGAGCCAGCTCTCCTACATCGTGCTCGGGCTGGCGGTGCTGACGCCGACGGCCGTGCAGGGTGCGCTGTTGCATCTCTCGGCGCACGCCCTGATGAAGCTCGTCCTGTTCTTCTGCGCCGGCGTCGTCTACTGCGAGACGCACGTCGAGCGCATCGACGAGCTGGCCGGCATCGGGCGACGGCTCCCGGCGACGATGACGCTGTTCGCGGTCGCCAGCGCCGGCCTCGTCGGCTTCCCGCTGGTCGCCGGCTTCGTCAGCAAGTGGTACCTGCTGACCGGGCTGTTCGCCGGCGGCGACCTCGTCCTCGCGGGGCTGCTCCTGCTCGCGGGGCTGCTCAAGCTGCTGTTCTTCTGGCCCATCGTCTCGGCGGCGTTCTTCGCCGAATCGGGGGCAGAGAGGGGACCGACCCGGGCCAGCCTCTCCGCGGACGGTGGCCACGACGGCGACGCCGTCCACGACTGGGAGCCCCGCACCTGGCGCACCGAGACCGACTGGCAGCTGCTCCTCCCGGTCGCCGTCGCGCTCGCGCTGGCGGTCGTCTACGGGGTCGTCCCGACCGAGCTGCCGTTCTACGAGCTGGCGACGCGGGTCGCGGAGGTGACGGCCGGATGAGCCTCCTGACCGCGGCGCCGCCCGAGATACTCCCCTTCGCCCTCGCGCTCGTCGTCCCGCGGCTCCCGAAGCGTGTCGGCGCCGCCATCGCGGTGGCGGCGTCGCTTGCCACCTGCGGCTGGCTCCTCCTCGTCCCGGACGGCGCACACGTCCCCGTGGTCCTGTTCGGCTTCGACGCGGTGCTGTTCAACGTCGACGCCTACTCGCGGCTGCTCGGCGCGACGTTCGGCCTCGTGGCGGCGGTCGCGGTCGCCTACACGGTGGCCACCGACGGCGACCGTCGCCAGGCCGCGCTCGCGCTGGCGTACGTCGGCGCGGGCATGGGGGCCGCCCTCGCCGGCGACTGGCTGAGCCTCGTCGTCTACTGGGAGCTGATGGCGGTGGCCGCGACCGTGCTCGTCTGGCACCGCACCAGCGACCGGCGCGCCGGCTTCCGCTACGCCGTCTACCACGAGGTCGGCGGGCTCGCGCTCGTCGCGGGCGTGCTGCTGCACTACGCCGAGGCCGGGACGTTCCTGTTCGGTGACGGCGTCACCGCCGGACTGCCCGCGCTGCTGGTCGCGCTCGGCATCGGGCTCAACGCGGGCTTTCTGGGCCTGCACGTCTGGATCGTCGACACCTACCCGACGACCCACGTCGCGACGAGCGTCGTGCTCGCCGCGGTGACGACGAAGGTCGGCGCGTACGCCACCGTCCGGGCGTTCCCCGACGGCCACGTCGCGCTCACCTACGTCGGCGCGGCGATGGTCCTGTTCGGGGTCACGTTCGCCGTCCTCCAGACCGACGTGCGCCGGCTGCTCAGCTACCACATCGTCTCGCAGGTGGGCTACATGGTCGCGGGCTTCGGGGCCGGCGCGGGCCTCGCCCGGAGCGGCGCGATGGTCCACCTCGTGAACAACATCCTCTACAAGAGCCTCCTGTTCATGGTCGCCGGCGTGCTCGTCCACCGGACCGGCCGGGAGAGCCTGAAGAAACTCGACGGAATCGGGCGGGCGATGCCACGCACCGCCGCCGTCTTCCTCGTCGCGGCGCTGTCCATCTCCGGGCTGCCGGGGTTCAACGGCTTCGTCAGCAAGGGGATGGTCATCGACGGCGTCGAGGCGACCGGCCCGACGCTGGTCTGGTACGGGCTGCTCGTCGGCGGCGTGGGCACGGTGATCTCGTTCGCGAAGTTCGGCTACTACGCGTTCCTGCACCGGACGGAGGGGGGTTCCGGGAGCGGGCGCGCAGTGAGCGACCGCGACGAGGCCCGGGGCGAGCGCGCACCCGCCGACCTCGACCCCCTCGAACTGGCGACCCTCGGCGGCGTCGCCGCGCTCTGCGTGCTGTTCGGCGTCGTCCCGTCGCTCCTGCTCGACGTGTTCCCGCCGGCCGTCGTCGCCGACGCGAAGCCGTTCTCGCCGTCGCAGTTCCAGAAGGCCGGCGCGGTGACGGCGGCCGGACTCGTCGGCTTCGCCGTGCTCCGGCCGCTCCTGGCCCGCATCCCGCCGGCGCCCGACCTCGACTCGGTGTACCATCCCGCCGGACGGGCGCTCCAGACCGCGAGCGTCGGTGTCGCTGGCGCCGTCGAGGACACGACGAACCGGGCGGGCGGCGTCCTCCGACGTGGCGTCCGCACGGCGTTGGCCGGCGAGCCCGACGCGCCGTCGCCACCGGCGCTCGACCGGGCGAGCCGGACCATCGGCCTCGGCGTGCTCGTCATCGCGCTCGCGCTGGCGCTCCTGCTCGCGGTACTCGTGCTCTGACCCGGTGTATGTGCCGCCTACTTTAGCTCGCCGACCGAGTAGCACCGCTATGCAGAAGTACTCCCTCGACCGGCTGGTCCCGTTCCTCGAGAACCGGTACGGGGACGACCTCCGCTGGGTCGCCAACTACAACAGCCGGACGTACGAGTACCGGTTCCACCACGTCCGCGACGACCTCACGACCGAGTTCACGGGGAACCAGCTCGACTACCTCGTCCACCGGTCGCTCGCGGTGTACAACAAGCGCCACGCCGAGGAGGTGTACTTCAACCTCGGCGCGGCGGACTCCCTCGTCGTCGACTACGAGCACGGCACCGCGCTGCACGTCTTCCTCGACGACCGACGCGGGGTCACCATCGTGGTCGAGCCGACCGTCTCGGTCACCGTCCCGGACCTCGTCGACGAGTGCCGAGAGCACATCGACGTCGCCTGAGATGAAGATCTACGAGACCGAGCTCCCGGGTACCGGCGTGCGCTACACGCTGCAGTTCGGCGACGGCGGCGCGCTCGTCGTGCTGCTGCACAACGACGGCGACCGGGAGCTGTTCTGGCGCGCCTCTGCCGACGACGACGCCGACCGGCTGTTCCGGGTCGACGAGGACGACGCGCGCAAGCTCTCGGACATCGTCGAGGGGACGTACTTCCACCCGGTCGAGGAGGGGCTGGCGGCCGTGTTCGAGGACGCCCGCATCCGATGGGTCCACGTCGCCCCCGAGGCCCCGGTCGCGGGCCGGACCGTCGGCGAGGTGAGCATCCGCTCCCGGACCGGCGTGACGGTGCTCGGCATCCGCCGCGGCGACGAGACCCGCACCGAGGTCGACGCCGGGACGGCCATCGAGCCCGACGACGTGCTCATCTGCGTCGGAAGCGAGGACGCACACGACCGGCTGCGGGACCTGCTGGTCGGCGGGTCGTAACGCCGGCGTACCGGTAGCCACACCAATCGCAGACGTGGTCGCGGCCGTCGTGGGACCCGGAGCGGATGGCCTGCGCGATGCGCCGTCCCTGCTGGAGCCGTGCGGAGCGAGCTGGAACTGGTTCCGGCAGTGGCGCACGGGCCGGGGGGACTACTCGACGAGTGCAGCGGCGATGGGTAGACCGGCCGACAGCGGCAGGCCGACCGTCGCGGCGTCGACGCTCGCCGCCCACTCCCGGTAGCGCTCGCGGGTGGGGAACGCCCGCACGTACGGACAGACGTGCCCGTACACCGTCTCGACCGTCGGGTCGGTCACGTCGGCGGCCTCGGTCGCGATGCCGAAGGACATGGCTGCCTCGGCGGGCGAACGCTCGACCGTCCCGTCCGGCGTCACGCGCAGTTCGACGGGGACGCCGCCCGGGCTCTCGGTCCGGATCTCGACCGGCTCGTCGACGAGGTACGACAGCGCGACCCCGTCGTAGAAGCAGCGGAACCGGTACGTCTCGTCGCCTGTACGGGCGACGTGGGGCGTCTCGCCGTCGACGTGACATAGGTCCGCGACGCCCAGCGCGTCGCCGTCGACCGCCGCGCGGGTGGCCGCCACGAAGTCGTCGAGGGTCTCGACCGGTCCCGCCGGGTAGAACGCGGTCATCACGCGGGCCACGTCGTCCGGGAGCCGTGCCGCACCGACCGGCCGCTCGTCGACCCAGCGGTCGACGCCGGCGGCGCCGTCGGTCGACTGTTCCACAGCGGGACCGCCACATCTGCACGTTCTGTCTGACATACGTCTTTGCTTCGACCTTCGAAGTTAAATACTGTCAACTCCGAAGTATAGAACCAGGTGCGACCAGTCGAAGCCATGTCCGAACAGCCAGCAACGACGGCGGAGACCGACGAGACGGACCGCGAACCCCCCCGCTGCTACTGCCCGCTCGGGGGCGTGATGGACCTGCTCAGCCGGAAGTACGCGATGCAGCTCGTCTGCATCGTCGGCGCGCTCGGCCCGGTCCGCTACGGCGAGATCGAGGACGCCTTCGGCGACGTGAGCAGCTCGACGCTGTCGACGCGGCTCGACGAGCTCGCCGCGGCGGGCTACCTCTCGCGCGAGCAGTACGACGAGATCCCCCCGCGCGTCGAGTACGAACTCACCGACGACGGGCTGGCGCTGTGCCGCCGGCTGGAGCCGCTGCTGGAGTGGGCCGAGGAGCAGGACCGGCTTCACTGACGCCCCGGTCGCCGTCTACGACGACCTCACGACGAGGGGCGGGGAGCTGCTCGACGCGCTGGCGGTCCTCGGCGAGTGGGCCGAGCGCCTCCCCGCTCGCTGACGCCCGCCACGACAGGGTCGACCGGATTCGGTCACTCGCCGTCGAGTGCGTCCGCGATGGCCACCAGGTCAGCCTTCCGGAACGCGCCGCCCGCCGCCTCCGGGTCGTCCTCGGCCGCCTCGCCGAGCCGCCAGCGGATACCCGCCCGCATCTGTGCCTTCGACGGGAGCGAGCCCGCCCCGATGTCGTAGTCGACGGCCTCGCAGATGGCGGCGAGCGCCTCCTTGGTGAACGCGGTCGATTCGACCCGCTCGTATCGTCCGACAGCCTCCCTGATCTCGTTCCGGAGGTCGTCGACAGTCTTCGCCATACGTCACCCGCACGGCGGAGCGTGCTGAAGATTCCGGTCGGCACGGGCTGGACGGTCGGGGGTGACGCCTGCCCCGGGCTCACCACCGCGTCCGCGTCGCCAGCGCGAACGGGTACACCGTGTCGCTGTCGGCGTCCCTGAGCGTCATCCCGGCCTCGGTGAGCGTCCAGCGCGTGTCGACCAGCTCGTCGACGAGCAGGACCGGGCCGTCCCGGAGTTCGCCGCGCACCTCGAAGACGCCCTCGACGTCCCAGCGCTTCTGGTACGAGTTCTTCAGCTCCGCGGGGGGTGCCGTCGCCTCGACCTTCGCCAGCGCGGGGACGTACGGGACGCCCAGCCCCGCCGCGATGCGGGCGGCGAGGTCCTCGACCCGCCCGTCGCCCGAGAACGACGGCACGGCCGTCACCCAGGCCGGTCGGGAGTCGGGCGCCCACTCGTCGCGGACGTGCGAGACGGCCGCGTTGACCACGCCGTCGCCGTAGGTCCCCTCGCGCTCGTACTGCTCGCGGACCCGCTCGCCAAGGCCGGGGTCGCCGTAGTTGCAGAGCGCGCGGCCATCCGCGGGTTTGCGGTCCTCTTCGATCTTCGTCTTCCCGCCCTCCCGCTGGGGCATGTAGTAGCGCGGGGAGAGCTCGCTCCACGACTCGGCCTCGTAGTGCTCGACCGCCGCCTCGACGAGGGTCTCGTCCTGCGGGGCGCGCGGGAAGAAGTCGCCGGCGCAGTTCGCGCACTGGCCGCAGGGCTCGGCGAGCGAGCCGTCGAGTACGTCGTCGACGAACCGCGTGAGGCAGCCGTCGGTGGCGACGAACTCCTGTATCTGGCGGAGCTCGCGGTAGCGCTGGGCCGTGATGGACTCGATGCGCTCGTGGTCGTAGCTCCAGCGCTTGCTGGTGCGCTCGAAGCCGTCGTCGACCCGGAGCACCGCGTTCTCCACCCGGAGGATGTTCAGGCACTTCGAGGCGACCTTCCAGGAGACGTTCGCGCGCTGGAGGATCTCGTACCTGTACAGCGGCGACTCTGCTTCCTCGATGGTCTCCAGCACGAGGTCGAAGTCGTCGGGCGAGGGGAACGCGGACTCGATGAAGTACTCGGCGATGTCGTCGTCCTCCTCGCCGGAGAGCAGGACGGCGAACGCCTCGTCGAGCCCGCGCCCGGCGCGACCGATCTCCTGGTAGTACCGGATGAGGTTCGGCGGGCGCTGGTAGTGGACGACCCAGCCGAGGTCGGGCTTGTTGAACCCCATGCCGAGGGCGTTCGTCGCGACCAGCGCATCGACCTCGTTGGCTAGCAGGGCGTCCTCGAGCTCGCTCCGGCGGTCGCCGTCCATCCCGCCGTGGTACGGCTCGACGTCGAAGCCCTGTCTGTTCAGCCACGATGCGACCACCTCGACCTCGTCCGTCGTCAGGCAGTAGACGATGCCCGACGACGGGAGGCCGTCGAGGTTCTCCGCCAGCCACGCCAGCCGGTCGGCTCTGGAGTCGAGCTCGACGGTCTGGATGCGCAGCGACTCGCGCACGAGGTCGCCCCGGACGACCCGCAGGTCCGGCACCTGTCTGGTCACGTCGTCGACCACGCGGTCGTTCGCGGTCGCCGTCGTCGCCGCGACCGGGATGTGCTCGGGCAGCTCCTGCAGGATGCGCCTGATGCGCCGGTAGTCCGGCCGGAAGTCGTGGCCCCAGTCCGAGATGCAGTGGGCCTCGTCGACGACCAGCAGGCCGAACTCCTCGCGCATCTCGGCGAGCACCTCCGCCTGGAACTCCTGGTTCGCGAGGCGCTCGGGCGAGATGAGCAGGATGTCGCAGTCGCCGTCGACGACGCGTCGCTTCGCCTCGTCCCACTCGTCGGTGTTGTTCGAGTGGATGGTGTACGCGTCGAGGTCGAGCTGGGCGCTCGCGTCCCCGATCTGGTTGCGCATGAGCGCGAGCAGCGGGCTGACGATGAGCGTCGGGCCCGCGCCGCGCTCCCGGAGCAGCTTCGTGGCGATGAAGTACACCGTGCTCTTGCCCCAGCCGGTCCGCTGGACGAGCAGCAGCCGGTCCTGCTCGTTGACCAGCCCGTCGATGGCGTCCCACTGCTGGGGGCGGAACTCGGCGTCGGGACCGATGCTCCGTTCGAGCAGCGCCTGGGCCTCCGCTCTGGTGACCTGGTCGGCGGGGGTGTTCACACCCCCTTCTCTGCTCGGCGTCGGTGATAATCCTTCGGTGCGGTGAGTGGGTGCGGAGTCGGTGGAGACGGGACGGGATGGGTGCGTCGGCGGCTGGCAGTCCGCCGGCCTCCTCCCCCGCCTCAGTCGTCCGCCGCCTGCGGCGCGACAGTCGGCTCCGCGGTCGCAGCCGCCGGCTCCGACACCGGCGCCCACTCGAGTTCGCCGGCGTAGTCGAACGCGCGGTGGTCCTGGGTCGGGTCGACCACCGTCAGCGAGAGCCAGCCGTTGTCGAGCAGGCCGGCCACGGCCGGGTTGTCGGCGAGCACGTCGGTGACGCGCTCGACGGGCGCGTGGACGACCGTCGACAGCCGGAGCGGCTGGTGGTACGGCTCGTCGTCCGCGCTGTACAGCGACTGCAGCGGGAGCCCCGCCATGAGGTCGCCGCCGTTGCCCTGGTAGACGCCGACGTTGCCGACCGGGTTCTGGGTCACCTTCGAGCCGCTGCCGTAGGCCGCGTTGTCGACCGTCGCGAAGTAGTACTGCGCGTTGATCCACTGCGTGACGACCAGCGGGCCGGCGACGATGGCCGCGAGGGCGTCGCCGTCGGGGTCGGTCGCCCAGTCGTAGGAGTGCAGGAACGACCGGCCGTCGAGGTCCAGGTCCGCGGTAAGCTCGCGCGGGCCGACGACGAAGCCGGCGTTGCCCGCCAGCCCCCACTCGGGGCGCGTCTCCGCCCAGTCGGCGGCGCGACGCTCGGTGTCGCGGACGCCCGACTCGCCGGCCGCGCCCATGTCCGCGGCGCGCTCGGCGGCGGCGTTCTCCCGGGCGGTCGCGAGGTCCGTACGGAGCCGTTCGAGGTCGGCCGCGTGGCTCTCGGGGACGTGGCCGTCGAACAGCGCGATCTCGTCGGTGGTCGTGTTGTGCTCGGCGGCGACGAAGACGGTGTCCGCCGGAATCTCGATGCCGCGCTCGCCGAGGGCCGCCCTGACGTCCTCGTCGTTGCAGATGGCCGCGAGGACACGCGCGTTCGGTCCGCCGGCGTTGCCCGCGCAGGCCCCGCAGTCGAGGCTCGAATCGAAGGGGTTGTTCGCCGTCTCGCTGGCGTGGCCGGTGAAGACGACGAGCCGGGCGAAGCGCTCCCAGCCCAGCAGCTCGAACGCCGTCGCGGCGTACTCGACCTTCTCGTCGAGCGTGAGTCCCTCCCGGAGCGCGTGGACCGAGTAGGGGTTGTAGTCGACCGACGGCTCGCAGAACTCGTGCTCGTCGGGCACGCGCTCGTCGGCCGCGTCCAGCAGGTCGTGGACGCGCCCCGGGACGAGCGTCCGGGCGGCGAGCGCGGCGCCGTAGCCCGCGCCCGCGCTCTCGACGAAGCTGAACGCGGTCGCGGCGTTCGCCTTCAGGCGCTCGACGGCGGTCCGCCCCGCCGAGAGGCTGTCCTGCCAGCGGTCGTGAGCGGCCTGCTCCTCGTCGCCGCCCACGGGGTGCTCCGCGATGCGGTGCTGGGCGTCGAGGATGGGCGGGCAGGCGTCGACGGTCACGTCGGCGCCGTAGCCGGAGTACCGCATCGGCACGCCGAAGAAGCCGGCGTAGCCGTGGGTCTCGTAGTCGCCGGTCGCCTCGACGTGCCGGCGGACGATCTCCGAGCGGGTGTCGATGCAGAACACCAGCTGTGCGTCGGGCCGGTCGCCGTCGGCGGCGCCCGTCTCGGCGGTCGACTCGCTCGCGGCGGCGACCGCGTCGACGAGCTCGTCGCGGTAGCTCGCCTCCCACGCGCTGAGCCAGACCTCTGGCAGGGGCACGTCGGCACCGGGCGTCTCGGTCCCGCCGTCGGGGCCGTCGGGCGTCTCGTCGGGGGCGACTGGCGCGTCGAACAGGTCCGCGAGCGTGAGCCTGACCGCCAGATACTCCGCGAGCGTGATGGGGTACTCGGTCTGCCAGTCGTCGCCGGCGGCGGCGCGCTGCTTGAGGAAGCCAGTCCAGCCCGGCAGCGCGGCCAGCTGGAACTCGAAGACGTCGCGCCACTCGCCGACCGGGTAGTCGGTCAGGGCCGCGCGGATGGCGGCGACCGGTTCCGCGGGCCGGTCGGCGAACGCCCCGCCGCTCGGGACGTCGCCGTCGTGGGGTGCCAGCCCCCTGACCGCCGCGTAGAACCCCTGCTCGCGGTCCGGCATCGGCCACTTCGCGCGCCCCTGGTCGAGGAACGCCGCCAGCCACTTCGTGAGGACCGCGTCGACCCGGTCGGTGGCCGTCTCCACGGCCGACCCGGGCGTGTCGACCGACTCGGCGGCGGCCAGTCGGTCGAGCGACGCGGTGGGGTCGTCGTCGTAGCCGTGGGCGGCCAGTTCCTGCCGCAACAGGTCGTCGTCGATGGCGCCGCGCTCCCACGCCGCCCGGAACACGTCGGCGCTCGGGTAGCCGGTGCCGCCGAGGGTCTGTTCGGCGTCGGCGACGGCCTCGTGGAAGGGACGGTCCTCGAAGCCGGCGAGCGGGTTGGCGGTCACGAACGAGTGCAGCGGCCAGACCGAACCGACCGCGTCGGCCGCCGCGTCGATGCGCTCCTCGATAGCGGGTTCAGTACTCATTGTAGTCCTCCGTGTCGGTCAGCAGGGTCTCGCGGGCGGGCTGGCCGGCGTTCAGCAGCGCCACGTACAGCCGCCGGCTGCGGCGGTAGACGCCGGTGTCGACGGCGAGGTACGTCAGGAGGAACGCCACGCCGACCAGGGCGTGGACCGGCGTCAGGGCAGCGTGCTCGTCGACCGCCGGGAGGCCGACCAGCAGCCCCTCGATGGCGCCGTAGACCGTGGCGTAGACGGCGATGGCGGGCAGCGCGACCAGCGGGACCGCGCCGTAGCGGACCGCCGCCGGCACGTCCGACTGCCGGACGACCTCGCGGGCGGCGTGCATGACGGTCAGGACGACGAGCCCCGCGAGCAGGAGCCCGGTGTCGAGCGCGGTTCCCTTGCCGGTGAGGGCGGCGAACAGCGCCCCGCCGGCGATGGCGGTGAGCACGACCACCGCGCCCCCGACGGGGCCGGTCGTGCCGCCGTCGCTCGTCCCGTTCGGGGCCGTGTGCTCGACGCGGCTCCCGGACGAGAGGAACTGGTACGCCTTGTAGAAGCCGTGCAGGATCAGGTGGGTGATGGCGGCCGCGAAGAAGCCCAGGCCGGCCTGCATGAGCATGAAGCCCATCTGGCCGACCGTCGAGCAGCCGAGTGTGCCCTTGATGTCCGTCTGGACCGTCTTCAGTAGCTTCCCGCCGAGCGCGCTGGCCGCCCCGACGAGCACCACCGCGAGCATGACCGCGGGTTCGACGGTGACGACCGGTGCGAACCGCACCAGCAGGATGCCGCCCGCGTTGACGAACCCGGCGTGCATCAGCGCCGAGGCCGGGGTGGGTGCGGTCATCGACGAGAGCAGCCACGTGTGGAACGGGAGGAGCGCGGACTGCACCATCGCCGCCACCACGAGCGCACCGGCGGCGACGAGGACCACCAGCGGCGACGCGCCGTCGACGGTCGCCGCGACCCCCGAGACGGTTGTCGCCCCCGTCTCCCACCAGAGCGTCGCGAGCGCGACCCCGAGCAGCGCGCTGCTCGCGAGGAAGTGGCGCCGGGCGAGCGCCCCCGCGGCCCGGGCCTGCGGCCATCCCTCGACGTGGCCGATGAGGTCGGCCATCAGGAGCCCCATCGCGAGCCACGCGAGCCAGAACAGGACGAGGCTCTCGGCCGCGACCAGCACCAGCACGACCAGCGTGAACGCGAACACGCGGCCGAAGAAGCGGTCGATGGTCTCGCTCCCGGCCATGTAGCGCCGCGCGTAGCTGTGGACGATACCGCCGAAGAAGGTCACAGCAGCCCACAGCACGACGGTCAGCCCGTCGACGGCCACGACCCCGGCCAGCTCCCAGCCCTCGCCGCGCCACCACCGGAGGCCGAGCACGACGAGGCTCAGGGCCCACAGCAGCCACACGACTCGGGTCAGCGTCGCCGGCAGCCGAGCGCGGTCGCGGTCCGGAGTCGGAAGCTGTCCCACCGTCGTCGTCCGTTCGTCTCCTGTCATCGGTTGCTCCGTCGTCGGCCACGACCGCCGCCGGGTCCATCCCGGCCGTCTCGGCCCTGGCCGTTCTTACCAGCCTGTACGAACGGATTGGTTATTAAAGCTTTCTAGTCTACCAGATTGTTCTGCAAACTTTGCCACTATGACCATAATGGTCGTTCACTCGGGTTCGCTGGTCGCCGGCGACGCCCCGTCTCGCGCGGGAATACGCGGCCGGGTGAGAACCACACGCACCACCCCCTGCCACGAACAGATGCGCAGAACAGCCCGGACTGGTTCCCGAACTGTTCGGGTGGTGCCGATGACAAACCATATCGTTCCGGGGCGTCGGGTTCCGGTATGGACGAGCTGACGGGGACCATCCTGGCGGGGGAGTCGTTCGAGCCGATACGGGGCCGCGTCGTCGTCGAGGACGGCCGTATCGCCGCTATCGAGGAGGCGCCGGTCGAGAGCGACGCCATCGTCATGCCGGCGTTCGTCAACGCCCACACGCACCTCGGCGACTCCGTGGCGAAGGACGCCGCCGTCGGGCTCTCGCTCGAGGAGGCGGTCGTCCCACCGGACAGCCTGAAGCACCGCCGGCTCGCCGCCGCCAGCCACGACGAGCTGGTGACCGCGATGCGCCGGACGCTCCGGCACGTCGGGCGGACCGGCACCGTCTCCTGTCTGGACTTCCGCGAGTTCGGTGTCGAGGGGGCACGTGCGCTCCGCGAGGCCGCCGCCCCGCTCGACGTCGAGGCGTTCATCTTCGGGAGCGACGACCCGGCGGTGCTCGACGTCGCCGACGGCTACGGCGCCAGCGGCGCGAACGACGACGACTTCACCGCGGAGCGCGCGGCCGCCAGCGAACGCGACGTCCCGTTCGCCATCCACGCCGGCGAGCCCGACGCGACGGACATCCACCCCGCGCTCGACCTCGACCCTGACCTGCTGATCCACATGGTCCACGCCGAGGGCGAGCACCTCGACCGGGTCGCCGACCAGTCGGTCCCGGTCGTCGCCTGCCCGCGGACGAACGCCGTCCTCGACGTCGGCACGCCGCCGATACGCGACCTGCTCGACCACACGAGCGTCGCGCTCGGCACGGACAACGTCATGCTGAACCCGCCGTCGATGTTCCGCGAGATGGCGTACACGGAGCGCGAGTTCGACGTGACGCCCCGGGAGGTGCTGCGGATGGCGACGACCGCCGGCGCGGAGATCGCCGGTCTGGACTGCGGCGTCATCGAGCCCGGCCGACGGGCGGCGCTCACCGTGCTCGACGGCGACTCGGACAACCTGGCCGGCTCGGCCGACCCGGTGGCGGCGGTGGTCCGCCGGGCGACCGAACTGGACGTGGAACGCGTGCTGTTCTAGTCGTCGGTGCCGGCCTGCTCGGGGTCGAACTTGCCGAAGGGCTTCATCTCGTGGCTGCGGACGAGGACCTCGTCGGCGACCGTGACGCCCAGGTCCAGCAGCGCCTGTGCGACCGGCGTGATGTCGTCGTCGGACTCGCCGACCGCCGTCACGAGGAGGTTCTGCTCGCCCGTCACGAGCTCCTGGACGGAGACGACGCCCTCGATCTCCATGATCTCGGGCAGGAGCTCGCCACGCTCGGGGATCGACGCGGTGCAGAACAGCAGCATCCGGAGCGGATAGCCCGACCGCTGGTAGTCCACGTCGGCGCTGTAGCCCTTGATGATGCCCTCGGACTCGAGCCGCTGGATTCGCTTGCGGACGGTGCTGTCGGACGTCCCGGTTCGCTCCGCGATGTCGCCCGAGGACATGTTGCGGGCGTCCTCCTGGAGCGCGTACAGGATGGCGCTGTCCACGTCGTCGATCTCCTCGTCGCTCATACGCGTACTGCGGCGCACGGCCACTTTACCTTTGTACGTTGGGGGACCGTCCGTCGCGGTCCGATGCAGCCTCGCGAGGGATGGCGGCAGGGGGCGCCCGGTCAGTAGCCGCTGAGGTTGAACTCGGCCAGCTGGGTGAACGTCGTCATGCCGGAGCTGTGGGGAACCTCGTCGGTCCGGCCCTCCATCAGGAGCCAGAACAGCACCGACTCGCCCTGGATGGACTCGCCGTCGACGTACTGCGCGGGGTGGTAGAAGCCGAGCTCGGCCTGGGCGTTGAGCACCCGCAGCGCCTCGCCGATCTCGTTCTCGTGCGGGCGGACGACGACGGCCTCCTGCGTGTCGTCGAGCGGCACGTCGATGGTCTCGCTCCCGTCGGGGTTGGAGAAGCGGACGACGCTCTCCTCGTCGCCGACGAGGTAGAACTCCGACTCGGGCGTCGTCCAGTCGTCGCCGTCGAACACCTGCGTCGTGACGCCGTCGGTCGTCCCTGGCGTCGGGACGGTGAGCCAGTTCTCGAGGTAGTACTGGGCGGGCCCGCTGTGCTCGCGGTCGCGGTAGGAGTAGAACTCGGTGACGTAACCCGGTCCCTGGCGCATCCACACCGGCATGAACACGCCGTCCTCGTAGAACTGGTAGTTGATGTAGTAGTTGTACGGTGCGAAGCGGTGCCCGGAGTGGAAGTCGCGGGCGTTCTCCACCGCCCCGGTGTGGTAGTGCGTGCGGATGTTGAAGCCGCTCGGCCGGCCGTCCTCGGCGGGGTACTGGGTCGAGCCGAGGATGCCCGGACCACCGAGGCTGAGGCTGTGGATGTCCCAGAACAGCAGCTCGCCGCTGAACACCGGCTCGTCGGTCGGGAACATGAACTCCCGCGTGTTCCGGCCGTTGCGCTCGGGGAGGTCGTAGCCGGTCGACGTGCTGAACGGGGCGGTGAGCGAGAACACCGGCGAGCCGTTGTAGCTCGCGCTCACCTCGGCCCCGACGGTGCGCGGGCCGGACCACTCGACGGTCCAGCCGTCCTGTTCGATGGTGCTCGGTGGCTCCTCGATGCGGTGGTAGCCGTTCGGCGCCGTGATCTGCGGGCGCTGCAGCATCGGCGGGACGGGCACCTCGCCGAGCACCGACTCGCCGGTGGGGTTCGTGTCCCGGGCGAGCTGCATGATGGGGTGCTCGACGAAGTCCTCGACGACGTGCAGGTCGAGCAGCTCGAGCTCCTCGCCCGCGACGTAGATGAAGCCACTGACGACGAACAGCTGGTCGCCGTCGTACACGTAGTAGATGACGTTCGACACCTCGCCGTGGGGGTAGTCCTCGTACGCGGTGATGATCTCCGCCGCCTTCACCATCGGGTACCACTCGTTGCCCTCGAGGTGCTGCCAGACCTCGTCCATGTCGAGGACGAAGTCGTGGCGCGCCCGCTGGGTCTCGTTCCAGCCGCCGCGTGGCCACGAGACGTCGGTCGGGTCGGTGATGTGGAGCCCGAGCAGCTCGTCGGTGCGCCGGTCGACCAGGCCGTACGCCACCTGTCGGTCCGTCGCCGTCACGTCGAACTCCCCGGACTCGCGGCCGCCCTCGACGGTCATCCCGGTCGTGCCCTGGACGCTGACGGCGTCGAGCCGGTTGGTCAGCGGGTCGTACGCCTCGAACGACGCGACCCAGTCGCTGGCGAGGTCGTTGACCGCGGGGTCCGCGACCAGCGCCTCGACCGCCTGTCGCTTCCGGTAGCTCCACAGCTCCCGGAAGCCGAACTCGCTGACGTCCCGCGGCCCGATCCGCCGGGCCGAGGTGATGCGTTCGCCCGGCTCCGGCGGGTCGTCCGGCTGCTCGGTCTGGGTCTCGGTGGCCTCGGCCGTCGTCGTCGGTGGCGTCGTCGCCGTCTCGGTCGGGGTATCCGTCGCGCCGTCCCCCGACGCGTTACAGCCCGCGAGCCCGGTGCCCGCGGCGACGCTCATCGCCGCGAGGAACCGTCGCCTGCTCGTCTCCTCGATCCGGTCGCGGAGGTCCTCGTGTGTCATGAGTTAGCACACTAGGGAGTCGGCTATGCCGCATAAATCCGGGTGACCTTTGAACCGCACGGCGGCGGAAACCGTGGCCTAGACGTGTCGACGAGCCAAGAGACGGGACCGCGGCTGTGGCGTCGCCGCCCGGTGCCTGTCGCCCGCGCCACGCCACGGTCGCCGGCTCGCCTCGCTGCTCCGGGTAGGCCACCCGTACCGACCGGGACGCCCGGCCGTCGGGGGACGAGGGCCGTCGACGAGCCGCCCCGACCGGCGAGATGGTGCCCGTCTACGGGCCGAGTAGTATCCGATTACTCCCTGTACGTTCCCAACTACTATTGCAGTGCTCTCCGAGGGTCGTACCGACAATGAGCCACCGCTGTAGCCGTCGTGCGGCCGTCCGGAGCGCCTGCGTCGTGTTCCTCGGTGGGGTCGCCGGCTGTCTCGGCGGCGATTCGACCGACGGGGGCACGGACCAGCCCGCGACGACCACCGAAGCCACGGCGGCGACGACGCAGGCGACGACCGCCCCCGCGACGACGACCGCCAGCCAGCCGACGGTCGAGGAGTTCCTCGCGGACACGAGCAACTTCGACGGCGTCGTCGACCGCACCGGGAGCGACGCCGTCGGCGTCGACGTCGGCGTGGAGGCCAACGGCGCGTTCTTCGGCTTCGGCCCGGCCGCCGTCCGTGTCGACCAGGGGACCACCGTCACCTGGACGTGGACCGGTCAGGGCAGCACCCACAACGTCGTCGCCAGACACGGCGCCGAGTTCGCGAGCGAGCAGACCAGCGAGGCGGGCCACACCTTCGAGCACGTCTTCGAAGAGCCCGGCACCGTGCTCTACGTCTGTGAACCACACGAGGGCGTCGGGATGAAGGGCGCGGTCGTCGTGGTGTGACGGCTCTCACCGCCCCGCTCGGCCGCGTCGGTCGCCGGGACGAGTCGTTATATGCCACAGCGACGTACGGACGGCCACGACCCACCGACACCCATGCACGTCTCCATCCTCGGTAGCTCGCTCGAGATCGACGAGTCCGCCATCGCCGAACCCCCCGCCACCGTCCGCGAGCAGGTCCGCGAGTACGAACGGGGCGAGCGCGAGACGTTCGACCTGACGGTCTCCACGCCCGAGAACATGACCGGTGATGTGATGGCGGCCATGGCCGACATCCCCTTCGGCGAGACGCGCACGTACGGCGAGCTCGCGGCAGAACTCGACACCGCCCCCGTCGCCGTTGGGCAGGCGTGTGGACGCAACCCCGTGCCGCTGGTCGTCCCCTGCCACCGCGTCGTGGGCAGCGATGGCGGGCTCCGGGGCTACTCGGGCGGCGACGGGGTGGACACGAAGCGTCGGCTCCTCGACTTCGAGCAGGGGACGACGCAGGCGCGGCTCTCGACCGACTCGTAGCGAACGCGCTCGCGTCCACACGCCGAGACCCGTATCTCTCCCCCGTAGAGCTCCCGCTGATGCCTTCTGTGGAGCGGAGTGGCCGACCCCAACCATTATATTAGCAGACTCTAATATTAGCATATGCTAAAATGAGCGACCAGTCCACGACCGGGCGGCAGACCGACGCACAGGACCAGCCGGGCTGCTGTTCGGGCAGTCACGCGCATTCGCTGCCGGAATCGGCGGTCGCCACCGACGTCGAGCTGCTCGCGACGCTCGGGAACGACACCCGGTACGAGGCGCTCCGCGTCATCGCCGAGGCCGAGGCCGACGTCTGCGTCTGCGAGATCGAGCCCGCACTCGGCGTGAGCCAGGGCGCGGTCAGCCAGGCGCTCTCCCGGCTGTTCAGCGCCGGCCTCGTCGAGCGCCGGAAGGAGGGTCGCTGGCGGTACTACTCCCCGACGCCGCGGGCGGAGCGCCTGCTCGCTGCACTCGACGACACGAGGACCACCGACCATGACTGAGACGCCATCCACCACCGACGGTCTCGACGCGGCAACACAGCGGACCGCCGTCCGCGAACGCTACGCACGCATCGCCGAGGAGTCGGCGTCGTGCTGTGACGACACCGCAGCCTGCTGCGGCGAGACGACCGCCGCCGATTCCGGGACCGAGGTCTCGAAGCAACACGGCTACTCGGCCGCCGACCTCGCCGCCGTCGACGGCGACGCGAACCTGAACCTCGGCTGTGGCAACCCCACCGCCATCGCCAGCCTCGACGCCGGCGACACCGTCCTCGACCTCGGCTCCGGCGGCGGCTTCGACTGCTTCCTCGCCGCCCGCGAGGTCGGCCCGGAGGGTCGCGTCGTCGGCGTCGACATGACGCCCGAGATGGTCGAGACGGCCCGCGAGAACGTCGGCGAGAACGACGCGAGCAACGTCGAGTTCCGCCTCGGCGAGATCGAGCACCTCCCGGTCGCCGACGCGTCCGTCGACGTCGTCATCTCGAACTGCGTCGTCAACCTCTCCCCGGACAAGTCGCAGGTGTTCCGCGAGGCCTACCGCGTGCTCCGGCCGGGCGGTCGCGTCGCCATCTCCGACGTCGTCCTGACCGCCGAGCTCCCGGCCGACCTGCGCGTCGACCCGGAATCGGTCGCGGGCTGTGTCGCTGGCGCGGCCTCGATTCCGGCACTCGAATCCATGCTGACCGAGGCCGGATTCGTCGACGTCGCCATCGAGCCGAAGGCCGACAGCGAGGCGTTCATCCGCGAGTGGGACGACGCGCTCGACCTGAGCGACTACCTCGTCTCCGCGACCATCGAGGCCGAACGCCCGGAGGTGGGTGCGTAGCGCAGGGGCGACGCCCACCCGCACCCGGACGGACCCGACGGCCGCACCGCCCGCCAGCCACTCCCGACAACGAACCCATCCCGATGTCACGACCACCACTCGACCCGCGAACCCGCCAGTTCGCCGACCGACCCACGTGGCGCCGCATCGCCGCCAGCTACCTGCTCGTCGCCGCGATTCCACTCGCGCTGTTGGCCATCCACCAGCCGCTCGCAGTCGCCGCGATGCTCGTCGCCCTCGGTACGCTCGTCACCGGCGGCCGGCACGCGTACCGCCTGGTCCAGTGCGTCCGGAACTGCACGCGCATCACGTTCGAACTGTTCGGCGGCACCGAGATCACGGTGCGACAGCCCCCCGCAGATGACGTCTGCTGCTGACCCCCGCGACGCCGTGACCGACCTCACCCTGCGGCGAGCGGCCGCGTCCGAGTACTCCCGTGTCGAGTCCCTGCTGGCGGCGAACGACCTCCCGCACGAGGACGTGCGAGACGGCCCCGCCGAGTTCTTCCTCGCGTCCCCCGCTGCCGCGGAAGACACCGACGACGTGACCCCCGTCGGCATCGGCGGCGTCGAACGCCACGGCACGGACGGCCTGCTCCGCTCGCTCGTCGTCGCCGAGGAGTATCGAGGAGCCGGCTACGGCACGGCGCTCTGTGACGCCCTCGAAACGTACGCCCGGGACAACGGCGTCGAGACGCTGTACCTGCTGACGACGACCGCCGCCCCGTTCTTCCGAGGCCGTGGCTACGAGACCGTCGAGCGCGACGCCGTCCCGGACCGGATCCGGGACACGACGGAGTTCGCCGAGCTCTGTCCGTCGTCGGCGACCTGCATGACGCGGGCCCTCGGTCGGTAGTGTGCGCCCCCGGGCGGCGGTGCCGGCTCGCTGTCCGGCCGCCGGCCGCCCTGCTGGTCCCTATCGCCCCTCGGTAGCGCGCCGCAGTCGGTCCGCGACGTATCCGGGGGACTCGACGAACGCGAGCCGCTGTCGGGAGAATCCGTAGGGCGACTGTTCGACGTCGAGGTCGGTGCGGTCGAGCCTGACCGTCGCCGCGTCGGTGCCTGGTGGTGCCGCCCAGGCGTCTCGCTCGACAGAGACATCCCGAACCGCGTCCAGCGACGCCCGCCACTGGACGGCGTCGAGCCGCGTGTCGTACGCCACGAGCTCGTCGTCGTAGAGCCGGTAGTCCATCGCGCCGAAGGCGAGCTCGAAGTGGCCGATGCCGAGGAGTGCGAACCAGAGCGCGGCCACGACGAGCCCGCCCGCGGCACCGACGGCGAGCGCCACGGGCTGTCCGAGTCCGGCTCCACCGGCGACCAGCACGCCGCCGACGCCGAACACGACCACGGCCGTGAGTCGGGCGGCGACGTTGAGCACGTCCCACGCGAGTCGCGGCAGCAGCCCGTCGAGCACGCCGGCGAGCCGTGTCGCGCGTGGCTCCGCCCGGAACCGCTCGGTCGGCTGCCCCGGGGGTTCGGACAGTTCGAACGGCGTCGCCCCGCTCGGCGGGTCGCACTGGCGGACGCCCCAGGCGACCCGCCCGACGACGAGCAGGAGCGCGAGCGCTGCGAAGCCGGCCGTCGGGTCGAATCCCGCACTCCGGTGGACGGTGTCGACGGCGACGACCGGGACCGCAAGCAGGACCGAGGCGACCCACCACGTGAACGGGACGGCTTCGGTCGCAGGCGGGCGGTCCGAGGAGACGAACTCCCGGAACCGCCAGCCGTGTCTCACCACGACGGCCAGCCCACCGACGGCGAACAGGCCGTTCGTGGGCCACGCGGCGACGGCGAACGGCGGCTCGAGCACCGTCGCGGTCAGGGCGACCGCGAGCGCGCTCAGGGAGACGGCGAAGGCGCCGACCGCGCCCGGCTTGAGGTTGTACACCGCGATGGGTGGCAGTCGCCTGGTCGGCCGCCACGTGCCGAGCTTCGGGACGAGGAAGCGGAACGGGTTCGGGTCGCCGTTCCGGGCGATGGCGGGTGGCCCTGTCGGGGAGTACGACTCCCGCGGCGCCGCGACGACGGTCTCACCGACCTGTCGGAGCGTTCCGACGAGCACGTCGGCCCAGTACAGCAGCAGGACGACGTAGAGCGGCGATGGGTGGAGTGCGATGGTGGCGACTGCGACGAGGTCGACGCTGCTGCCGGCGACGCGTCGGAACATTCCTGGGTTCATGTCGAGTGGGGTTGCGACGACTGGAAAGAATTTCGTTGGCCTTCGCTGGCTTCAGCAGGGGTCGATCTCGGCGACGACGTCGCCGTCGCACAGCTGGTTCTGCACGTCGTGGTAGCCGAAGTACTGCGAGCCGAACTGGATGAGCACCTCCATCGCGACGGTGCACACCACGGCGGCCGGCAGCGCTGGGGCGAAGTAGAAGCAGACGTACGACGCGCCCTCGGAGAGCACGAAGTCGCGGAGGAAGATGGCGAGGAACACACAGCCAGCGCACCAGAACCCGGTGTTCATCGCCTCGGGGAGCCCGGCGCTCGCGAGGCTCACCAGCCCGACGGAGCCGGCGATGTTGAACCGCCAGACCAGCTTCGCCGAGCGCCCGATGTTCGCGTCGGGCAGATTCTCCGCCAGCCCGGCGATCAGGTAGGGCGACGAGATGACGATGTTCTGGGCGGTGATCGCGACCTTGTCAAGCTGTCCCTCGAACACGTCCCACAGGAACAGTGCGGTGTCGTAGACGTCCGCGCCGATGTCCTCCAGGATGTTCTTCACGTCGTTGAGGAACGAGAGGAAGCCCTGCGTGGTCACGTCCTCCTGCGTCAACTGCTGCTCCAGGTCACCGAGGTCCGACGGCCGCACCTGCTGGTTCGGGTTCGCCGTCCCGGCGAACAGCGCCGCGGTGTGCTCGACGTCGTCGGTGGCGGACTCGTCTGCGGACCGGGTGACCGGCATCGTCTCGCGCTCGCGCTGGAGCGTGTCGGTCCCCCGACCGATCGGGAGGCTCACGGCCTCGACCGTCATCCGCTCGTCCGCGAACTCCCGGTACCGGACGCCCGCGTGCTCGACGCCCCGCGAGGTCTGGCGGACGGACACCACGCCACCGTCACCTCGCTCCAGGTTCGCCAGCTGGAGCTCGACCGACCGGACGGTCACGGTCCCGTCCGCGACGACCTCCTCGCCGGCGATGCCGGCGGCGTCGTGGCGCACGCGCCCCGCCGCGATGCCCGCCAGTCGCTGGAAGGCGTCGGTCCGCTCGACCGTCGCCGCCGCCTGCAGTGCCGTGGACTCTTCTGCCGCGGGATACGCGTCCTGCGCCAGCTCGACGGTCAGGTCGTCGATGGTGATCCGCACGACCTCACCGAACGGGACCGCGACCGACTCCTCGCCCGCCGACGGCGAGAGCGTGGCCGTGTCGAACGCCTCGCCGTCCACGACCAGGCCCTTCGTGGTCTCGACGGCGACCCTCGTCCCGCGGTCCTGGGGTGCGCTGGTGACGACCTCGTTCTGCACGTCGTCGATCTCCACCCGGGCACCGTTCGGATGTTCGACGGCCGTGACGTGGCCGGCGTACCGGGCGACCGTCCGGCCGTGGAACGCGGGAGCGGTGTCGGTTCCGACCCGGTCCGACCCCTGCGTCTCGACAGCCCGCGTCGTCTCGATGGTGTACGGGGCTCGCGACTCGCAGGTGGCCGTGAACTCGTGCGGCAGTGTCGACGGCAGCACGTCGTCGGCCTCGACCCGCGTCCCGTTCCGTCGAACTCTCGCGTTGCCGTCGAGCTCGAAATGGGTGAGCTCGCCCGCGTACGACAGGACGTGCGTCTCCCGCGTCCGGGCCGTCGCCGTCCGCGCGTTGGGCTGCTCCGCGGTCCCCCGGTCGACCTCGACTGCACCGCTCGCGGACACGTCGTACCTGACCTCGCCGCGCGGCACGATCTCGAGCGTCTGCTGCGGGAACTGTCCGACGTCGAAGGGCTCTCCGTCGACCATGACCCGCGCGTTGCCGTCGACCGAGAGCTCGGTGAACTCGCCCGTGAACTGGAACGTCCGCGAGTCGCCGACCACCGTCTCCGACGCGGTGCCGTTCGAGACCGCTGCCTCCGGTGCGTCCTCGGCCGTCAGCAGCCCGGTGACGGCCAGGGAGTAGCGAGCCCGGCCGACGGCCTGGATCTCGACCGTGCGGTCGAGCTCTGTGTCGGCCCGTGTGTCACCGAAGCGCTGCACGTCGTCGGCTTCCGCGAGGGTACTCATGGTGGCCGTTCCGGTGGCCCCCGCGGCGCCGACTGCGCCGATCGATTTGAGGACATCTCTTCGAGACGAATCTGGGTTCTGTTTAGCCATCCAATCGCCTGATATAACCGATGGCATTTCAACAGTTTGATTTCAGTTGGCTTTGGAAATTGCCACCGGCCCCGGCTTCTCGGTTCGTGTATCGGACGCGACCTCGCGTCAGTGTTCGGCGGACTGCCGTCTGCCCCCGGGCTCGCTTTACTCAGTGGGGTCGGCCGGTGCCACTGATGCGCTCGAACGGGCCGTCCCTCGAGCTGGCGTCCGGGGCCTCCCGTTCACGGCCGCCGAGCTGTCAACGCCACGTGGGTGGCGCCCTGTTTGATAGTAATAATTGTAATCTCGGTGCGTCCGACGAGCGACCGTCCTCGGTAGAACCTCGCTTCGGAACGACGTCTCGGTCCTGCCTGCCGACCCTCGCCTCACTGCCGTGATTGTTGAAATTGGAACGCAGTCAGGTGGCGTCCGTCAGGAAGGCCCGCGAAACGTGGGCCGCGGAGTAGTCGACTCCGAACTCGTCGGCGATCCGGTCGCGCAGCAGCGCTGCCGTCCAGTCGTCGACAGTGTCGCCCGGGTCCGGTGGTTCCCGGAGCCACGTCGCGACCGTCGCCCGCTGCTCCTCGGTGAGCTTCGACGGCCTCCCCGGCCTGGGTTCGTCCGTGAGCGCGGCCGCGACCGGCTCGCCCTCGAACCGGTCGAGCCAGTAGTAGACGGTGGACTGTGGAATCCCGTACCGGCTGGCGATCGTCTCCACCCCGACACCGTCTTTGTACGCCAGACCGACCATCAGTCGCTTCGCCGCCTTCGCCGTCTCAGCAGTCGCCAGTTCGGCCCTGAGGTGGCCGGCGTCGACGTCCTCGAGCTTGGTCATCAGCGGTGAGACACGCCCTCGACGTTCTAAATACTTTTGTCATGGATTGGTTCGACCACTTCCCTCGAACACGTCCTGTCGACGTCGGGATGGCTGCCAGGCTCGGTGCCGCCACGGGTGGCGACGGGACCAACCAAATATTTATAACTATTGTACGAATTGATAGACATGGCTCCTGGCAGTGAGCCGACTGCAAAGTCATGCCACCAACTGCTTTCTGCGACAGGTGCGACTGACCGCCGGAGACGACGGACCGCTGTCGTCCGGTCCGGGGTGTCCGCCCCAGCGACCAGCGAGCCGTCGACTTCCTCGTCGGACACGCTCCGGTGGCGGCCTCGCCGGGGACCAGTTCGCTCCCAGCGGCTCCTGATCTCGGCGGTCCGTCCTCCCACACCGACGTGCCAGCCCCGTCCCTGCTGGGTCGGTCCGTCTCTCGGCACGCGTCGGTCGACGTGGCGGGTCAGTACGTGGCAAGTGTGACGTACCCGTCGAACCCCAGGATGACCTCCTGGGCGACGTCCCCGAACAGTGCTTTCCCCGTCGGCGACCGCTCCGCCCCCAGCAGGAACGCGTGGTCGCAGTCGTGCTCGCTCGCGACCGAGAGCACCGTCTCCGCCGGGTCGTCGGTCGCCCTGCCGACGACGGTCACGTCCACCGGATCCGGGATGGAGTCACCGACGTACGACCGGACGTCCGCACCCGCGCCGTCGAGGATGCTATCGGGGTCGTAGTTCGCCTGTTCGACGCGCCCGATCGACTCCAGGGCTGCCGCGTCCGCCTCGAAGTCCGACTGGCTCATCGTGTGCAACAACACCAGCCCGGCGTCGGCGCCGACGGCGTGCTCGGCCGCTTCTGCGACGAGCGCCCTGTGGTCGTCACTCTCCTCGACGAGAACGAGTCCTCGTTCCATGCTCCACACGAACACGCGATTCCCCGATAAAGCCTTGGTTGGCCTCTCGACCGGCGAGTCTCCGGCCGAGACCAGCCAGTCCGCGACGCGGGGTCGTCCGGTGGCTCACTCCCGGCCCTGGGCTTCGAGGATGTCGACGAACCGGTCGGCGAACTCGACGGTTCGCGTCGGGAGTCCGTACCGCTCGGTGCGCATGTCGAAGTCGCGGACCTCCGCGACCAGTTCGGGCGTCAGCGGGAGCGAGGTCACGGCGTCGCGGACGTCGATCTCGAGCTCCCCGTCGTCGGCATCGAGCCACGGCTGCGTGCGTTGTCTCTCGTCGTACTCGATGACGTAGGTCTGGCTGCCGACGGCGGCGACGACGTCGTCGAGCGACCCGATCTCGACTCGATCCTCGTCGGCGACGACGTACAGCGTCCCGTCTACACAGTCGGGTTCGTACCGCTTCATGCACGTACGACCGGGTCACGCACTTATCAATATGTGGGCTCGGGCTCACGACGGGAGGAGCCACCGGGCGGCCAGCCGCTGCTGGTGTGGCCCCCACCGCCGTCGAAGCAAGCGTGCCTCGTCAGTCGTCGCCCGGGGTCTGGTCGGTGATCGGGTCGCTGTCCCAGTAGTCGTGCGCCGGGTCCTCGCGGAAGCACGCCACCTTCCCGTCGGCGTCCTCCAGCGAGTCCAGCGACGGGGTGTCCTTCCGGCAGGCCTCGCGAGCCTCCGGACAGCGGGTGTGGAACCGACACCCGCTCGGCGGGTCGACGGGGTCCGGCACGTCGATCTCGCGGACCGGTGGGTCCGACGCCTCCATGGACTCCAGGTCGAGCGACGGCGTCGCCCACCGGAGCACCTCCGTGTAGGGATGCCGTGGGTCGTGGATGAGTCGTTCGGCGGACCCGATCTCGACGATCTCTCCGAGGTACATCACGGCGATGCGGCCGTCCCCGTGCTCGGCGAAGTAGCGGGCGTTCGAGAGGTCGTGCGAGATGAACAGGAACGAGGTGCCGAACTCGGACTGGAGCTCGAGCATCAGGTCCATGATGCCGATGCGGAGCGAGACGTCGACGGCGCTGATCGCCTCGTCGGCCAGGATGGCGTCCGGGTCCATCAGGAGCGCTCTGGCGAGCGCGACGCGTTGCTGTTCGCCCCCCGAGAGCTGGTGGGGATACCGATGCATGAAGTCGCTCGCCGGCGTCATTCCGACGCGTTCGAGCAGCGACTTGATGCGCGTCCGTCGCTCGACCCGGTCGATGTTCGTGTGCGTGTGTTTCAGCGGTTCCGAGAGGATGTCGACGATGCGCCGGTTCGGGTTCAGCGCACTCCCCGGGTCCTGGTGGATGATCTGGAGCGCCGACCTGATATCGTAGAATCGACGGTCCTCGTTCCCGGCTTTCGCCTCCCAGATATCGGTCCCCCGGTACTCGATGCTGCCGCCGGTCGGCCGTTGCAGCCCGATCATCGTCTTCCCGAGCGTCGTCTTCCCGCAGCCACTCTCCCCGAGGAGACAGATCAGGTCCTCCTCCTCGATGTCGAGCGAGACGCCATCGACGGCACGGACGACGTCCGGCTCGGTCCGGAACCGCTCGATGAGGCCCTGGTCCTCCTCGAAGTGGACCTCGACGTCGTCGAGCGAGAGGAGCGCTCCGTCGTCGCCGCCGGCGCTGGCTCCGTCGCTCGCCGCCGAGCGGCCGGCTGGCTCCGGAGCGCCGACGGCCTCGTCGGCGTCGACGCCGAAGTTCAACGGGATCTCCTCGCGTGCCTCGGCCTTGTGGTGGCAGGCCGCGCGGTGACCACTCCCCGCGGAGACGTCGTCGAGCGTCGGCACGTCCGTCCGGCATTCCTCCGTCGCGAGGTCGCAGCGTGGATGGAAGCGACAGCCGTCCGGGACGTTCACGGGTGCCGGGCCCTCGCCCGGGATCGGCTGCATCTCTGCGAGCGGCGCGTCGATGTTCGGTGTCGCGTTCAGCAGCGCTCGCGTGTACGGATGCGCCGAGTCGCCGACGATCTGCTCGCGCGGTCCGATCTCGGCAAACTCGAACGCGTAGATGATCGCCATCCGGTCCGCGAGCGACGCGACCAGCGGCAGGTCGTGCGTGATGAAGACGATGGTGAGGTCGTACTCGGACTGCAGGGTCTCGAGCAGCTGGAGGATCGACCGCTGCATCAGGAGGTCCAGCGCCGCCGTCGGCTCGTCCATCACCAGCACCTCGGGGTCGAGCACCATGCTCAGCGCGATGAGCGCGCGCTGTTGCATCCCGCCGGAGAGCTCGTGAGGGTACGCGTCCAGGACGCGCTCGGGCTCCAGGTAGAGGTCCTCGAGGAGTCGACGGGCGAACGTCATCCCCTCGCCGACGTGCCTGTCGTGGCTCTTGAGGGTCTCCTTGAAGTGCGCGCCGACCGTCATCGTCGGGTTGAACGAACTCATCGCGCCCTGGAAGACCATCGAGATCTCCTCCCAGCGGAACTGGCGGAGTTCCTCGTCGTCGAGCTCGAGGATGTCGACGGACGAGCCGTCCGCACGGTTGTACGTGATGTCCCCGGTGAGCCGACCGGGATCCGGAACGGCGTCGAGGAGCGCGGACGCGAACATCGACTTGCCGCTCCCGCTCTCCCCGACGATACCGAGGACCTCGTCGCGCTCGACGTCGACGTTCACGTCGTTGAGGACGTACGTCTCGCCCTCGTTGTACGTGACGTTCGTGTCGCGGACCTCGAGGATGGGGTCGTCTCTCCCGTCGTTCCAGTCTGCTGCGTCTGCCGTCGTGGGTTCTGTCGCCATCTAGTACACCTCCGTCGTCGTCGTGTTCGCTTCCTCGTCGACGGACTCGGACTCGCCGGTGAGTCGCGTCCGAACGCGCGGGTTGAAGATGCGGTCCATCCCCTGACTGACGAGGATGAGGCCGAACGACAGCCCGACGATCGCGATGACCGGAACGAGGAACCAGTGCAGTGCCGCGTCGGTGAACAGCGCGCCCTGGTGGTACGCGTTGTTCAACGTCACGCCCCAGTTCTGGCCCGTGTACGGGAGGACACCGATGAAGTACAGGCCGACGGAGGCGAAGATCGTGTACCGCGCTGCCAGCACGAAGTTCACCATCACGTACGGCATCAGGTTCGGCATGATGTCCTTGAAGATGATGCGTGGCGTGCTCGTCCCCATCGTCCGGGACGCCTCGACGTAGTTCTCCTCGCGGATGGAGAGGACCTGGGACCGGATGGACCGGCCGAGGCCAGCCCAGTAGTTGATCGTCAGGACGACGCCGAGGAAGATGGGGTTCTTCGGGCTGAGCGTGATGGCGAGCACGATGACCAGCGGGAGTCCCGGAATCGCCATGAAGAAGTCCGAGATCCCCATGATGACCGAGTCGACGCGCCCGCCTTTGTAGCCGGAGACGGTGCCGACGACGACGGCGACGCTCGTCGCCCACACGCCACCCGCCGTGATCATCAGGAGGATGAACGGCGTGGAATCGATGATGAGCGCGAGCAGGTCGACGCCGGACCGGGTCGTCCCCAGCGGGTACGTCCAGTTCACGAACGGCGCCAGGAGCCGTTCGGCCTGGCTCGGTTCGGGGTCCCTGTAGAGGCCGAACACGTCGACGACCGCCATGAGCGCGTACACACCGAGGATGAAGATGCCGACCCTGGTGCGTCGGTCCGCCCACGCGATGACGATGGGCTCGCGGACGTACCGCCGGTACCGTTCGGCGATGCGTTCCCGGACCCCGGTCTCGACCGACGTGGACTCGGACTGCCAGTCGACGCCGTCGGACGACGAATCGGTCTCAGTAGCCATCGGTCTCACCCACACTGACGCGTGGATCGATCAGGCCGTACGTCATGTCCGCGATGTAGACGGAGACCACGAGCGTCGCCGTGATGACGAGGAAACACCCCATCATCAGCGGGTAGTCGTTCGCGTTCACCGCGGAGATGAGGTAGTCCCCGAGCCCGGGATACGTGAAGATCTCCTCGAGGATGACGGTCCCGCCGAGCCGGAACCCGATGAGGAGCAGGAGGCTGGTGTACATCGGGAGGATGGCGTTGCTCGCGACGTACCGTGTCGCGATCCGGGTGTCCGAGAGCCCGCGGAGGCGCGCGACCTCGACGTACTCCTGACCGAGCACCTGGATGCCGTTCCCGCGCATGTTCAGCGCCATCGCCCCGATTCCCCCGATGGTGAACGTCCCGACCGGGAGTACCGCGTGCCTGAGCACGCTCACGTAGTAGTCGAGGCCGACCGCCGGGTCGAGGGAGCGTGCGTGCGCGCCGCTGGTCGGGAACCAGCCCTGTTTGAACCCGAGCACGAACAGCAGGAGCACGGCGAAGATGTAGTACGGCACGGACATCAGGAGGATGGAGCCGCTGGAGACGAGCTTGTCGAACGTCGACCCCTCCCAGTACGCCTGTATCGCGCCGACGAACACGCCGAGGACGAACATCAGGACAGTCGACGTCACGACCAGGAAGATCGTCCACGGCAGTGCCCGCGCCAGCACGTCCATCACGGGTTCGTTCATCGAGATGGACTGCCCGAGGTCGAGCTGCAGGACGCCGACCATGTAGTCGACGTACTGGACGTACAGTGGGGCATCCGGGCGGATGTTCTGCAGCGCCTCGATGCGGGCGTTCACCTGTTCGGCGGGCATCCCCTGCCGAGCGAGCTGCACGCGCAGCTGCGTGTACGGCCCCCCGGGCAGCAGCCGGATGAGTCCGAACGTCAGGGACGCGACGGCCAGGATGGTCAGGGGGATGCGCGCTGTCCGCCTGAGGTAGTAGTTCATGTGTGTCTCTCTGTAGCAGTGTTGGTCACGATTGTAAGATTACCCATTGTACTGGAGGTCACCCTGGTGGGTCCACCAGTGCTGCGGCCACTTGACGCCGTACGTGGCGTCGCCCTCGGAGGACGTGGTCCACTCGTCGTCGGTGACCCACGACTGGTCGAACTTCGTGACCAGACTGAGGAACGGCAGCTCGATGTGATTGTGCCACGCGGCTCGCTTGGCGTGCGGCATCGCGTCCTCGTTCGAGGACTGCTGGGCGATCATCTCCGCGGTCTCCAGCGGCGTCAGCGTCATCTCGCCGCCGTCCGGGCCGGGGATGGTCTGCTCGCTCCGCGCTTTCGACTCGTAGTTGTGGCCGTCACTGATGTCGGTGCCCTTGAGCTGGTACTGGAGCGGGAAGTACGGGAACGCAGAGCGCGCGCCACCGGGCAGCCAGTAGAACGCACCGAGCTTGAAGTTGCTCTCACTGTACCTGCCGAAGAGGTCGTTCGTCGGCGTCGTCGAGATGGTGATGTCGAACCCGAAGTCGTTGAGCTGACTGACGGCGGTCTGAGTCTGCGTGACCCAGTCCGTCCACCCCGCCGGGGTGAGGTACTCGGCTTCGACCGGGTTCCCGTCGCTGTCCGTCCAGGTGCCGTTCTGTCTGGAGAACCCTGCCTCTTCGAGGATGGCGGCGGCCTCGTCGGTCTGGCTGGAGTCGACGCCGTAGTCCTCGAACTGGTCGTACCAGTCGCCGAGCCAGGTCTCCTGGTCTCCCGAGGCGATACCGCAGGGGATGGGTGCCGGGGTCTTCGTCCGCGGGCCCGCGTTGTCCACGAGCGCCTGCCGGTCGACGACGTGTGCGACCGCCTGCCGGACGGCGCGCTGCCCGAAGTGCTCGTCGTCGTGGTTGAACACCATGCCGTACCCCCACTTCGCGGGCAGGCGGACCTCCTGGACGTTGTCGGCGAACTGATCGGCGGTCTCCGGCGGCGTGAACAGGCTGATCGCGGCGTCGACCTGCCGTCCGGTGAGCAGCGCCTGGTGCTGGGCGCTGTTCCCGCCGTAGGCCTTCAGGATGTGCGTCTCGAAGTTGACGTTCTCCGCGTTGTAGAACTCCTCGTTGCGCGTGAGCTCGATCGCCTGCCGGTCCTTGTTGTCGAACTTGAACGGACCGCTGGCGACGGGGTCCTCCCACGCCCACTGGAGGAACTCCGCGGCTTCAGCGTCGAGGAACTGCTCGTGGGTGTCCTTCTTCACGTCGACGCGGTAGTTCGTGAGTTCGAACTTGATTATCTGGGGGTTGGTGTCGCCGGTGAGGGCGAGTTCTGCGGTCTTCTCGTCGACGATCTCGTAGCCGTCGATGTACCCGAACAGCGAGTTGCCGGTCTTCTCCGCGAGCTGGAGCTGGACGTCGAGGTCGTCGGTGGTCCAGTCGTCGCCGTTGCTCCACGTGAGGTCGTCGCGGAACGCGAGCGTGACCGTCCCGTCCTCGACGGTGACGTCCGAGAGCGCGCCCATGACGAACTCGTCGGTGCTGAACGAGTACTGCATGAACGGCGCGAAGATGCCCTCCCCCGCGTGCCAGGTGTAGTTCTGGTTCGCGAACGAGTTGAAGTGCATGTCCGTCGGGTCCCCGTTGAACGCGGTCGTGTACGTCGCGTCCGCGACGTCGATCCCGTCGTCCCCCCCGGTGCTGGTGCCGTCTTCCTCACCGTCTCCGGGCGAGTCCCCGGAGCTGGAAGAACAGCCTGCGATGGTCGTCAGTCCCGTTGCTGCCGTGGCTGCGAGCAAGCTCCGGCGGGTGAGGTAGTCCTCGAAGCCCGCCTGGTCGCTATCGCGTGGCATGACATCAAAACCCATCAATACTACACTATATAAAGGTATTGGAACTATTTAGGTAGGAATCCGGTAAACTGCCGCCTGACGGGCGCTACGCACCGCTCTCGCAGTCGGGTTGCTGCGCTGTCTGCCAGACCTGCTTACGACGTGGTCGGGGACCCGCCGTCCGACCCGACCCGGACCGTCGCCGACTCGTCGCCGACGTAGACGTGGTACGTCCCGGGTTCGACGACGTGGCCACCTCGTGGGCGATGGTAGCCGAACGCGGACACCGGAACGGAGACGGTTCGCTCCACGGACTCTCCCGCGTCGAGCGTCGCACGCTCGAATCCGACGAGCGTCCGCCTCGGGCGAACGTGCTCGCTCCGCTCCGGTCGGGCGAACACCTGGATGGTCTCGGTGCCCGCCCGCTCGCCGTCGTTCGAGAGCGTCACCGTGACGTCGACGCGCGCACCGTCGTCGCCCGTCCGCCGCGTTGCATCGACGTCGCCGTACTCGAACGCCGTGTAGCTGAGACCGTGCCCGAACGCGTACAGCGGGTCGTACGAATCCGGATGCTCGTCCGCCCCGATGGGGCACGGATGTGCGAGCGCATCGTGGTTCTGCGGGACGTCGCCCATCGACCTGGGCACGGAGACCGGCAGCCGGCCGCTGGGGTCGTTCTCGCCGAGGAGCGTCTCCGCGATCGCCGCCCCACCCTCGCTTCCCGGGTAGTACGCCAGCAGCAGCGCGGGGACGTGCTCGGCCATCCAGTCGACGATGAGCGGGCGTCCGGTGACGAGCACGCCGACGACCGGCGTCCCGGTCTCGTGGACGCGCTCGACGAGTTCGCGCTGGGCGTCCGGCAGGTGGAGGTCGGCGCGTGTCGGCCACTCGCCGGTCTCGACGCCCGCCAGCTCCGAGGGCCCGAACTCGTGGATGTACCAGCCTTCGCCGACGGCGAGCACGGCGACGTCCGCCTCGGCGGCCTTCTCGACGGCCGCGTCCACGTCGAGCTGGTCGGTGCGCGTCGCACCCTGCTCGTAGGTGACGTCGCCGTCGACGCGAGCCGACAGCGCCTCCCGGATCGTGTCGCCGGGAACGTCGGCGGGGTCGGCGACGCTCCACCCGCCGAGTTGCGCGACGAGGTCGTCGGCGTTCGGGCCGCCGACGAACACGTCCTCGTCACCCGACAGCGGCAGGAGGCCGTCGTTCTCCAGGAGCGTCATCGACTCGCGAGCGACCTCCAGCGCACGCTCGCGGTGCGCCGGCCGGCCGACGGTCTCCGTGGCCGCCTCGAGCTCGACGAACGGGTCCTCGAACAGCCCGAGTTCGAACTTCACCCGGAGGACGCGTCGAACGCTCTCGTCGATGGTCGATTCGTCGAGCTCCCCCGACTCGACGAGGTCGACGAGCTGCTCGACGGCCTCGACGCCGCCGACGGACTCGACGTCCAGCCCCGCCGCCCGGGACTGGCGGATGCCGTCGCGGCGGTCCCTCGCGGTCAGGTGGTCCTCGTTGAGGTGTTCGACGCCACCCCAGTCCGAGACGACGTGTCCGTCGAACCCGTACTCCCCGCGGAGCAGGTCGTCGAGATACGTCGCGGAGCCGTGGACGGGTTCGCCGTTGATGGAGTTGTACGACGGCATCACGGACTCGACGCCCGCGTCGAGGGCGGCCTCGAACGGCGGGAGGAACGTGTTCCGGAGCTTGTACTCGGAGACGTCGACGGGCGAGGCGTCCTCCCCGCGCTCGGGCTCGCTGTAGGCCGGGAAGTGCTTCGCCGTCGCGACGACGGCGTCCCGGTCGTCGAGCCCCTCGCCCTGGTAGCCCCGGACCTTCGCGGCGGCCATCTCCGCGCACAGCCGTGGGCTCTCGCCGAACGACTCGAAGACGCGCCCCCAGCGCGGGTCGCGGGCGACGTCGCACGTCGGCGAGTAGGTCTGGTGTGCGCCCACACGACGCGTCTCGACGGCGGTCACCGCCGCGCCGGCCTCGACGAGCGACGGGTCCCAGGTCGCTGCGGCCCCGAGTCCGTTCGGGAACACGGTCGCCCCGGCGACGTAGGCGTTCCCGTGGATGGCGTCGACGTTCAACAGGACCGGGATGCCCAGTTCGGTCTCCTCGGTGGCGACGGTCTGGATGCGTTCGGCAGCGGCGACCGTCTCCTCGATTGATGTCGCGTTCGCGCCCGCCCACCCGAACAGCGCGGCGACCCCGATGTGGTGGTCCGCGACCGCGCGTTCGGCGTCCGCGAGCTCGTTCATCTCGCCGAGCTTCCCCGACCATGTGCCGACGAGCTGGCCCACCTTCTGTGGGACGGACATCCGGCCGAGGAGGTCCTCGACGCGTTCCGCAGTCGCGAGCGACGGCTGTCGATACGGCTCAGCCGCTGATTCTGGCTGCATAACTCACCCCGACGAGAGTCTCTTATAAATAGCTTCGTATCACGAAACCGACTCCTTCGTCGGTCGGCCCCGCCGCTTCCGAGCGGTTCCCCCGGTCCTCGCGCGGCGTCCACGTGCCGACGACCTCGAGGCCGTCCTTCGAGAGACGGACGCGTCGGTTCGCCGGGACGTCCTCGAACGTCCGCCGCGTCCCGTCGGGGAACGTCACGGTCAGGTCGACCGACTCCCGGCCGCCGAGGCCGACGTGGGTGACGCGGCTCTCCTGGGAGAGGAAGTCCGACCGTATCGTCTGCTGGACGACCGTCTCCCGGCCGCCCGCCTCGGCGACGATCGTCGCCCCGTACGCGGTCGCTCCGGCCTCATCGACGACGCGGACGGCGACGCTGTTCGCGGCCGCCCCCGTGTTCTCGTACAGCGCCAGCTCGCCGTCGGACGGTGCGACGACGACGTCGAGGTCGCCGTCCCGGTCGTAGTCCAGCGTCACGAGGCCACGGCCGTCGTGCTCGCGGAACCCGCGCTCGCTCGCGTCGAGCGTCCGGAACGCGTCGCCCTCGCGCTCGTACACCATCGGCAGCGTGTAGTGTGGGTCGTCGCTGTCGATGCGCGCGACGTACTGGGTCGCGTGGATCAGGTCCCGGTCGCCGTCGTTGTCGAGGTCGGCGGCGCTCGCCGCCCACCCCCAGCCGCCCTCGCGGACGCCGTAGGCCACCGCGACGTCCGCGAATCCGCCGGTGCCGTCGTTCAGCATGAGGGTGTTGCCCTCCGTGCGCCCGGACTGGAGCACGTTCCCGAACAGGAGCCTGAGACGCTCGGAGCGCTCCTCGTCCTCGACCTCGGAGAGCGGGAGGTAGATGTTCGTCGTGAACACGTCCGGTGCGCCGTCGCCGTTCGCGTCGAAGACCTCCGAGGCCATCCCGTTCCGCGAGGTGTTCCCGTCGAGCTGGTTCTCGACGAACCCGCCGTCACCGTCGTTGACGTAGACGACGTCCGTGTTGTAGTCGTTCGCCACGTGCACGTCCGGCAGGCCGTCGTCGTTCACGTCGACGAAGCTCGCCGCCAGACTCCATCGCGTCGCCGCGGCCAGCCCCGAGTCCTCGACGCGCTCGAAGCCGTCCCGGGTGTTCTCGTAGAGCACGTTCGGATTGCCGTTGTCCTCGGCGATGGTCTGGTTCAGCGCGAAGTACCCCTCGGGTTTGCGGTCGACCCAGTCGCCGGACTGGTAGACGAGGAGGTCCAGGTCGCCGTCGCCGTCGTAGTCGTCCGCGGTCGCCCCCATCGGGTACGCGAGTGCGTCGAACACGACTCCGGACCGCTCGAACGAGCCCCCGTCGTTGTGCCACAGGACGGGCGCGGCGTGCGAGCGCAGCAGGAGCAGGTCCGCCCAGCCGTCGCCGTCGTAGTCGAGGAAGAGCGCACCCTTCACCGTCCCGTTCACCGACGTGAACGCTCGCTGGCGTTCGAACTCGCCGCCGGCGTTCCGGAACAGGACCGGCTGCTCGCCGCCGACCGCGAGGACGTCCTCCCAGCCGTCGCGGTCAACGTCGGCCACGTAGACGCCGTCGTTCCCGTTGCCCGCGCCACCGCCATCCGTCCGGTACTGGAGCCCGACGGCGTCGGCGCGTTCCTCGAACTGGATGCTGGTCTCCGGCCCGGCCGCGCTGCCGTCGAGCACGGCGTACCCGGTGCCCGCGACGAGCAGGCAACCGACGGCCAGCGCGAGTACCGCCCACCCGCGAGCGCTGCTGGGGAGGACTGCGGACGCGGTCATCGCTCGCTCGGGAGTGCGCGCCGCTCCCGTGGCGGTACGAGATACGTGCTCCGGGACAGTGTGCCGAGGTAGTCGACGATCCCGTGCCGGTCGTCGGGGACGTCGACGTCGTACTCGTCGACCTGCATCGCCTTCCGGACCGCCACGAACTCCGCGATGTCGGTCTGTACCGACGAGAAGTTGAACCCCGACCCACCGACGACGTCGGTGGCGACGCCCTCCGACCGACGGAGGATCCGCGGCCGGAACTCGTCGTCGCGCGCCGACGCGACCTTCTGTGCGTGCCCGACGATGCCGTGTTCGTCCGCGAGCTCGGCCAGGTTCTCGACGTTCGACTCGGTGACCCCGCTGTGGGCGCCCAGTCGGTCGCCGGTCTCGCCGACGTCCTCGGCGTCGTGGGCCGGACAGTACATCTCCCGGCGGCGCTGGTCGTGCGGTTGGTCGTACCACGCCTCGAGGTCGGTCCGGATGCGGGACACGCAGAGCGTCGTCCCGCCCGCGAACGGCCCCGAGGTGAACGTGACGCGATCCTCGTCGGGCAGGCTGTTGTCGAACCCGGCGCGGAACCCCATCGAGAGCGGCGCCTCCGCCGGCACGGACTCGTTCTCCAGTTCCATCGCCGGCCGACCCTCGCCGGAGATCCCCGTCCGGCGCTCGACGACCGAGAACGACTCCGACAGCCGGGCATCGACGGCGACGCCGTTCAGCTCGGCTCGCTCGCCGAACATCGCCTCCTCGGCCGCGAGCAGGATGGAGGCGTAGTCGCTGTCCAGCAGGAGGAGCGCGTCGAAGTCGGCGGCGAGCGAGGGGTCCTCGTCGAGCGCCTCGAGCACCGACTCCGGCGGTTGCAGGCCGTCGACGTCGATGCCGACCCGGTCGAGGTAGCGGGGGGCGTACCCGAGCATGAACAGCAGCCCGTTGTTCACGCTCCCGCTGGTATCAGACCCGCTTCCCCACTGGAACGCGCGTTCGAGCGTCCGCAGCGCCGACTCGACGTGGTCGCGGTCGGCCGCCGTCGGCGGCACGTCCCCCTCGTACCGGAGTCCGAGGAGCAACTGGTGCTGGCTCTGCGTCGTCGTCCCGTGGGCGCCTCGCACGAGGTAGTCGTCCCACCTGTGCTGTCCGTCCGGTAACGTACTCGGGTCGTCCACGCCCCGCGGGTACGTCGGGGCGTCGGTCGTCGCGTCGTCCGGGGCTCGCTCGGCGTCCATGCAGGCTGCGAGCGCACTCGACCCACCGATGGCGAGCGCTGCACGCACCATGGACCGCCGCGAGAGCCCACGAGAACCGTTCGCGGGCATACGCCACCACCTACCACAGTACTATACAAAACTGTTTCCACGGGGACCTGTCCCACGACGAGGCGTCCGCGGCCAGACGCCCTCGGCGGCGGCTACTCGTCCATCTCGCGCTTCGTGCAGTACCGGAACGCGACCCCGAAGAACGCCATGGCGCCACCGACGAGGACGACGTCGAGAACGAGGATGGGGTAGCTGTCGTCGCCGGGCCCGACGTAGAGCGCGGAGAGCCCGAGGAGCAGCGCCATCGCGACCATGAGGGCGAACAGCGGCTTCATCCGGTGGCGCTGCGCGCAGACGAGATCCAGGAGCCACGACGTCATCGACATGCCCCAGAGGTGGCAGAGGAGTGTAAAGAAGCTAGTGGTCGTGCACGACTGCTCGACGGTGGAACCGATGCCTGCTCGTCACTCCGACCGGCCACGCGAGGGGGCTCTCCCGACTCGCCGAGTCGCGCAAAGCCGGTTTTCGAGGTCGTCCGAGGCGAGGGCACCGTTTTCGGGACGGGAACCAGCCACCGTCGAAGCTTCCCCACCGATGTCTTGTAGGGGTCCAAAAGCGAATCGAACGTGAATTCTCCCCGCTGCAGTCTCGTTGTTCCGGGGCGAAGCATACGAAAGAAAGTAACTACACGGTCCGTATAGTTCGGCGGGAGCTCGTGGTGGGTTTCGGCTGGGTGGTACCCCCAATGACTATGTTTCCTACTCTGCGTCTATTGGGACATGGAGACCGAAGACGTCCGGGATGCCCTCGAACGCGCCGGCCTGACCGAGTACCAGGCCGACGCGTACCTCACGCTCCTCAAGCTGGGTATCGCGCCGGCCGTCGACGTCGCGAAGCATTCCACGGTCCCGGTTGCGCAGGTCTACAAGGTACTCGACGACCTCGAGGAGCGGGGCTACGTCGAGACCATCGACCGCGAGCAGCTGCACGCCCGACCGAGCGACCCGGTGAACGTCCTCAACGAACTGCGGTCGTACCGCGATGTCCTCGACGCCGCCGACGAGATAGAGGAACGCTGGAAGGAACCGTACGAGGAGGACTACCAGATGAGCGTCGTCAAGCACCAGTCGACGATCCACGAACGGGTGCGGACGTCGCTCTCCGACGCCGAGAACGCCATCGAGCTCGCGGCGACCATCGAGCAGACCGAAGCGCTCCTCCCCGTCCTCCGGGACGCCCACGAGGACGGCATCCTCATCCGCCTCTCCGTGTACAACGACGACGATTCGACCGCGGTCGACGAGGAACTGTCGCTGGACGGCGTCGCGATGGAGGTCCGGGAGTGCGAGATCCCCGGACCGTTCCTCGCCGTCGTCGACCGGACGCACACGTTCTTCGCACCGAACGACCGCAGTCGGAATCCCTACGGCGTCATCATCAACGACGACATCCTCTCGTTCATCTTCCACTGGTACTTCCAGACGTGCCTGTGGGCGGTCCAGCGACAGGTGTACACGGCCCGCGACGGACCGCTGCCGTACATCAGCATCGAGGAGTTCATCCAGGACTTCGTGGAGCTCTGGCGCGACGGCGTCCGCATCGAGGTGGTGGCGACCGGCTGGGACAACGACGAGAACCGGGTACGGACCGTCGACGGCAGCGTGACCGATATCTGGTACGGGCGCCGCCCGGGTACCGACGGGCGACCGTCGCTCGAGGAACTCGCCGGTATCGCGACCATCGAACTCGACCGGGGCGAGGACGCCTACACCATCGGCGGGTGGGGAGCAGTGTTCGAGAACATGGAGGTGTACGAGCTGGTCGTGACGAACATCTCCTTCGACGGACTGCAGTAACACCCTCGCGACCAGGATGTGTTACAGCACTATCGCTGTAACTCACTTCGTCCGGAAGGTGTTACGCTCCTATGTCCGTAACACCATCTCTGTACTCACGAGGGACCGAGTAGAGCGCCGCACCTCGAGGACAGTTCGGGTTCCGGTCAGATCTCGGTGACGACCGGATACTCGTCGTCCGTCGCGGCCGCGTCCTCCGGGAGCAACGCCGCCACGAGGTAGTCCGGATACGACTCGAAGTGGCGGATCAGGCGCGCTATCCGGTCCGAATCGATGGCCTCCACCGAGTCAAGGAGCATGAACGGCACCTCCTCGTGGACGTCGTGCACGAGGTAGCCCGCCAGCGCGAACACCAGCCCGGTGACCTCGCGTTCGCTCTCGCTGAGGTGCCCGAGCTCGTCCTCGTAGGCCGCACCGTCCTCGGACTCGCGGACGATGTGGAGTGCGAACATTGACGCCTCCTCGGCCCGGCGCCCCTGTTCACCCTCGCCGTCCACCCGCTCGATCCAGATCCGCGCCAGGTTCTCGTACTCCAGCGCCGACAGCACCGTCTCCATGTGCTCGTTGAACGCCGCCACCGCCTCCGACTCGATCTGGTCGATGCGCGTGCGCAGGTCCGTCAACCGCGACGTGACCTCCGCACGTCGCTCGCGCAACTCCGCACGTCGCTCCAGCTCCGCCTCCATCGTCTCGATCTCCTCGACGACCTCCCGACGCTCCCGCTCCAGCTGGTTCAGGTCGACCTCCAGCTGGTTGGCCTCCTTGTGCAGCGTCAGCACCGTGTCGTCGTTCTGGGTCTGCATCGCCTCGACGGTCTCCTCGATCTCCGCGATCTCCTCCTCCAGCGTTTCGCGGCGGTCGACGAGTTCCTCGATCCGTTCCTCACGGGAGTCGATCCTGGCTTCGGTCTCGTGGAGCCGCCGCTTCACCTGCTCGCGCTGGCGTTGCTTCTCCTCGAACTCGATGCGTCGTTCGGACAGCTCGTCGATGCGGTCGTCGAGGTCGCCACTCGCCTGGAGCTTCGACTGCCGCAGCTCCCTGAGCCGTTCGAGCGTCGCCTCGACGTGCTCCCGGTCCGCCTCCCGGCCACAGGTCCAGCACATCACCGACTCCGATGGCTCGACGAGCTCGTCGGTGACGTTCCCCGACCCCTCGCGCGCCGACGACTCGACGAGGTCTTCGAGGACGCTCTCACCCGCGCCCTCCAGCTGATCCTCGTTGAACTGGATGACGCGCTGGAGCGCGTTCAACTCCGACTGCAGCGACTGCTTCTCCGCGCGGAGATCGTCTATCTGTGCGTCGATCTCCTCGATCTCGCCCGCCGGCGAATCCGGGAGTTCGGACTCGGCTGTCGTCAGTTCGTCGTGGTCAGCCTGCAACGAATCCAGACTCTCCCGCTGGGCCCGTAACTCCTGGCGGACGCTCTCGAGGTCCGACCGGACGTCGCCCAGCTCCGACATCTTCTCGTCGACCGCTCGCTGCTGGCTCCTCGACTCGTCGACCGTCGCCTCCGCGTCCGCCAGCTCCTCGCGTTTGGCTGCCAGCTCCGCTTCGGTCTCTTCGATGCGGTCGGTCAACGTCGCGCGCTCCCCCTCCAGCTTCGGGAGCCGTTGCTGGACCGCCGCCAGTTCCTCCAGCTCCTCGTCGACCCGGAGCTTCTCCTCCTCGGAGGACTCTATCTCGCGCTTGATCGCCGTCGTGTCCACCGGCCGCATGATGATCTCCCGGAGGTCCTGCTCGGTCAGGACTGCCGTTCGTGTCTCGTTCGTCGTGAGCAGGAACGCGAACAGGTCCGCGAGCTCCGGGTCGTCGAGGTAGGGCTCGCCGTCCAGCACGACGCTCCCGTTCACGCGCCGCACCCGTCGCGTGTACGTCTCGCCATCGATATCCAGCTCCACGGAGCCCTCGTCGGCGTCTCGCTTCAGGGAGACGTCGTCGCTCCCGAGTGCAGCCATGATCGCACGAAGCAGCGACGTCCGATTCGTCGCGTTCCGGCCCGAAAGCACGTTCACGCCCCGTTCGAACGTCACCGTCGTCTCGGAGATACCGCCGATGTTCTCGACGGAGAGACGTACTGGCTGTTCCTGCTGCGAAGACTGACTCATACCTCACAACAGCAGGGTTCGCACCTAAAGCCTTCCTACCGACATGTCGACCAGCGTCGAGACCCGATGCCCATCCGATTCCACACTCTCACACCAGTCAGGTGTCCGCTCGCGACGTCCCGACCGGCAGGCCGGCGTGGGTTCGGCGAGCCCCGTTCAGTCCTCGTCCGCGCACCGACAGCCGCCGCGCTCGATGAACGTCGTCACATCGTCGCTCCGACCGCAGTCCTCACAGAGCACCTGGACGTCGTTCAGGACGCTGAACTCCCCGACGTCCACGAGCTCGTTGGCTGCGAGCGACTCCACGGTGCGTTCCGCGACCGCGGTCGTCCGCCCGCGGAGCCGCTGGACGGTCTCGATCGCGTTCTCCACCCGCTCCTCGGCAGATGTCTCGGGTTGTTCCAGCTCGCGATGGTCCTTCAGGTACCGATAGACCGTCTGGTGAGAGACGAAGTCCCCGGTGACTGCGTCCACGTCGACGCCGTGTTGCTCCAGTCGTGACCGCACCAGCGTCGAGTCCCCATCCTCGTCGGTCAACCCGTGGTACAGCTCGTCGACACTCCCCGTGAGCGTGAACGCATCACTCCCGTCCACTGCCGCCGCCAGCACCCGCCTGTTGAAGAACGCCGCCAGCTCGCGGGTGCTTGCCTGGTCACCATCGACCCCGAGCCAGCGCGCCGCCAGTTCGTCCGCGAGACCGTCCAGCCCGTACTTCTCGACGACGCGGTCGACCTTGTTCGACGGCGACCCCGAACCCTCACCAGTCATATGTGTACATCTTCCCGCCCCGAGTTATACCTGTCCACTCCGCCGCTCGACCGCTCCAACCCGGCGAACACAGAAAGATACAGTTCCTGTCTACTTTGGGCTCCAACCAAATTTCTTATCTTTCACCTCCGGCCGAGGTCGAATCGTGTTGATTGACACCTCTCCAACCTCTCACCCGGTAGATACGGGACACTTCCAGCTGCTTCGGGCGGCTCCTGGCCGCCACCGTCGAACCGGCTCGAAGTACGTGGTTTTGGGCCGCTCGCTGTACTCGCGCTACCTCTCCCGTCACCGGCCGCGGTCAGCAAGCACCCCGCGATCGACGGAAACACAGCACGTCGACAGATGCCCCGCCCGCGGGATCGTGTTCCGACGCAGATCGAACGGTGAGGTGTGGCGGTTTCGGATGGTCTATGCCAGCGGACGGCCGCCTCGACGGCTGTATAGACGAGATGGGTTCCGAGTTCGTGGACCGAGAGGCGACACAGCGGCTGCTGATGAAGCCAGGGCTGGTCCGCCGAATAACCAATATACTATATTATCTCAAAGACTGAAACGTTTGCCGTCTGTCGGGTTTGGTCGGCCGTCTACAACTCGGTCTACAGAACCGATGTACAACCCGAAGCTGGACGAGACCCGGATCGAGCTGCGGGCGTATTCTCGGCTTCGACCTCGCACGCTGTCCGTCCGTCAGCATCGTCGACATCGAGTGAGCCGCCCCTGCGTCTGCGAGTGTCCCAGTCGGGCAGAAGGATAATCCGACGCCCGCGTGACCACCCCGTATGCAGGACACGCGCGTCCGCTCCATCGTCCCCATGTTCGGCGGGGCGACCCGGTACGTCGAGACGCTCGACGCCATCCTCGAATTCGTCGACGCCCATACTCCGTCGACCGACGAGCTGGTCGGCTGGCATCGCGGCCAGTTCGCGAACGTGGCGAGCGCTGATTCGATCATGCGCCGTCTCCGGTACCTCCGCAGGGTCGGCTTCCTCGCCGAGGGGCCGGAGGGCTGGAGCCTCGGGCCGAACGGCGAGGCCTACACCGAAGCGCACGACACCGAGACGCTGCTGCGCATCATGTGCGACCGCAACGTCGGCCTCCGCAGCCTCCTCTACGCGCTCGCCGTCGCCCCAATGACCATCCACGAGATCGGCGAGCAGCAGCTCGACACCCACCCCGAACTCGGCTGGGCCCCCGGCGAGACCGACATGCCGAAACAGCGCGCGAACTGGCTCCGCAGCATGGGCCTCGTCGAGAAACGTGGCGAGGAGTACGCGCTCACCGACGACGGTCGGGAGTTCGTCGAGGGTGCCGTCACGGATTGGGCGGGCGCCGACTGGACCGTGGAGGCCGATGAGAGCGATGCGATGACAGCCGGCACGTACGAGACCACTGTCCAGACCCGCTCAGTGGACCCCGAGTTCCGCGCGACCGCGCTGTTCCGGTACGAGCGGACGTGTCCCGTCTCCGGTGTGGACCATCCCGGTCTGCTCGATGTGGCGCACGTCCTCCCCTGGAGCGAGTACCCCGACCACCGTGCCGACCTCTCGAACGTGCTCGTGCTCGATAAGACCCACCACGCCGCCTTCGACCGGAACCTGTTCACACTCGACGAGGAGTACCGGCTCGTCGTCCAGCCCGACTTCGAGACCGAGAGCGAGCTGCTGGAACGGACGATTCTGAACCGCGACGGCGAGCGCGTCGGCGTGCCCGACGGCGCCGTGGATTCGGCGTATCTGCGCTCGCACAACGACGACCTGGCGTGGGTGTGAGCAGGCTGAGGCAGTCTTTTTGGTTCGAGAGGTCGTATCTACTCCTCTGCACTATCCGATGACCGATCCCGTCACCTGTCCCGCCGACGGCTGTTCCTACACCGATCGGCTCGATGCCGTCGTGGACCACGTCGAGACGACCGGCGACGAAAGCCACGACTGGGGAGTGCTGCCGTACGACGACGCCGACGAGTTCAGAGTCGCCCAGCACGTCGAACAGGGAGAACGACTGGCGTCTGCAGGCGTCGAACGAGCGGACAGCGGCCAGTACGAACTGGCTGTCGAACAGCTGGAGGCCGCGCTGGAGCAGTTCCAGCACGCGAGAGCGATTCCATCGTCCGACTCCCGCTCGCTACAGGAGCGCTGTCGCACGGTGCTCGAGACCATCGAACGGGTAGAGGACGAGCGGGCGGCACAGGAACTCGACGACCTGCTGAACGCCGTCGAGAGCCACATCGAGTCCGGGGACGACGACAGGCTGCGTGGCGCGTTCGACTCGGCCGCCGACGAGTACGAGCAGGCAGTCACAGAACTCGAACGCGTCGAGCAGCGTGCGCCAGACGAGCGAGAGGGGGTACACCGTCGTGTAGCCGAACTTCGCGACCGGCTCGAGGGACGACTGGCGAGTCTCGACCCATCGAGCGATCACCGTGAACTGGTGCAGCTGTACGACGAGGCGCTGCAACACCGCGACGCGGGTGACGAGGCGTTCAGGGACTCTGATATCGAGAGGGCCGTCGAAGAGTACCGTACGGCACGTACGGGGTTCGACCAGGTCCTCGAGGCCCTCGACGAATTCACGTTCGACTCTGCGTCGTCGAGCCCGTCCGTCTGTGATATCTGTCGCGAGAAGTTCGACACCGCACTGGAGACTATCGATCTCGACGACAGAACTGAACGGACTGTCTGTCCTTCGTGTACCCTGTTCGCTGCAGACGGGCTCCTTCCGATGCCGCGGACAGTCGCGACCGAACAGCGGTACCTCGCGGAGAACATCGAGAGTCTCGAATCCGGTGACTACGGTCTCACGTGGGCGACGAAACAACGGGCTACGCCCGACGACGACGCGGAACAGACCGGGTCCTTCCCCGACGAACAGCAGTTGCTCGTTCAACTGGTCGGTGTCTACCAGCAAGCCGACGGACTCCCGACCCCTGCGGACCTCGACGAGAAGACCGACTTCGGCTACCTAGCCTACCGTGAGCAGTTCGGGGGTATCGAAGATGCACTTCGCGAAGCCGGGTTCGACGTCTGAGCCCTGTCGTCTGTGCGTGACCCGCGAGAACGTTACTACGAACCCCCCCGCTCAGCGACCGAGAGATAGAGCGCGTAGTTATCGGTCTGCTCCCCAGTGTCTCGGTCTTCCGTCCGTTGGAGATTGATCTCGACCCGCCTGCTGTAGTCCTCCATCTCGACGATCCAGCTGAACAATCCAGCGACAGTCTCGATGAACGAGGGATCGCCCGTGAGTCGAATCGTCGAAATATCCGTGGGGTATGTGCTCCCAGAGAAATCACTCGGCTTCTCGATCACCGATCGCTTGAGCTCTGCTGACGTCGGTCGGTCGAGTTCCTCTAACCACTCCATCGCGTCTGCCTTCTTTACGGCCCCAGAGGATGTCGTGGGGAGTGTCTCTAACTCCGTGTGGGCTGTGGCACTCGTGTTCGTCCCACCATCCGTTACTTCTGCCTTGTCGGCCGAGGAACCGCACTCCGTACACCTGTCTGCACCACGGTCGGGGCTGAGCATCGACCCACATTCACTACAGAACGTCATGTCCAGTAGTCGAAGGTGTCTACTGACAAATATCTAATTGCTATACTCGTCCGTCTGTGACTGGATTCAGACATTCTGGCGGCTATTGCAGGCTGCTTTACGCGCTCGCCGTCGGCCCGATGACGATCCACGATATCGGTCGACCAGCAGTTCCACGATGCCGGCGTCGATGAGCGACGATACACCTATTGCGAGCGGGTGTCAAATGTTACCACGCCGCGCCCAGCTGCGTGGCGATTGATACCATGAAGGGAATACAGGACGGAGTCGCGGTCGTCACTGGTGGCGGCTCGGGTATCGGTCGACAGACATCGCTTCGGTTCGCCGAGGCGGGAGCGAACGTCGTCGTCGCCGATGTCGACGAGGACGGCGGCCACGAGACGGTCGAGATGATCGAAGGTGACGGCGGCGAAGCGACGTTCGTCAGGACAGACGTCACCGACTCCGACGACGTAGACGCGATGGTACAGACGGCACTCGACGAGTACGGCGGGCTGGATTTCGCACACAACAACGCTGGCATCGCGGACGAGGGGACCCGTCTCGCCGACTACGACGAAGCGGCGTGGGACCGGATGATCGACGTGAACCTGAAGGGTGTCTGGCGGTGTCTGCGAGCAGAGATACCTGAGATGATCGAGCGCGGTGGTGGCGCCATCGTCAACACCTCCTCGGTCGCTGGCGTGAGCGCGAACGGGAGTGCACACTACGCCGCCAGCAAACACGGCGTCATCGGACTGACCCGACGGGCCACGGTCGACTACGCCGAAGACGGCATCCGATTCAACGCCGTCTGTCCGGGCGTCATCGACACGCCGATGGTCCAACAGGCCGGTGAGGACAACGCCGAGGAGATGGAACGCATCACCGCGGCCATCCCTGCCGGACGTCTCGGCGACCCCCGGGAGATAGCCAACGCCGTCGTCTGGCTCTGTTCCGAGGAGGCGTCGTACCTCATGGGACAACCGATAATCATCGACGGCGGACTGCTGGCGCAGTAGCAGCGAGCACCAGCACGATTTTCGGTCGGTACTCGCTTCTCGTTACGGATTCGTACGGAGTGTGCCCCTCAGCTGAAATAGGTCGTGGCTGCGCGCGCAGCGAAGCGAGCACGGAGCGGAGGGTGGGGAGGTGGTTGGTGGGTGGTGGACACAAGTGAATAGAGTAACCGCACGAAATCGAATTAGAGGGGGACTTCCCGTCAGTAGTGGACGTCCGCAGGGACGATCCACAGCGAGTCGGCCGAGCTCAGAATTCGGTCAAGATGTGACCGGTTCCTGATCCCGTTTCTGTGGCTGTCGTAGAGGAACAGCGAGGGCCCACGGAACGACCCGATGTTGTTGCAGGCGTGTCGAACGAGCGCCTTGTCGTGCATCATCTCCGCGACGGTCATCTCTTCGAGGGCTTCATCGACTTTCTCGAGGTTACGTTCGAACTCCGCGACGGTCGCATCCCAGCCGCGCTTGAGCAAGCGTGCGCCCTCGTGGGAGTCGACTGGAGCCGCAACCGGGCGCTCACCCCACCGGGACTTCCCGGCGACGGCTGCGTCTTCGTCGTCGAAGGTGACGTAGTAATCGAACACGGGCCGTTCATCCAGCCGTGCGCCGACCAACCGGTCGAACGTCACCGTCGCCTGTTCCAGAGCTTCTTCTTCGGACTCTGCGTCGACGAGCGTGTAGATGATCTGGTGCATGGAATCACACTCGCCAGCGCGTCGACGGGAACTCGGTATCGCGGTGCCCCATCTCGCACGCTGGCACCCCGTTGCCAGCGCGATAAACTGGCTCTGCGCCGAGCCGTCAGTCAGGGAGTGTGCGACGACCGGTCGACCGGGTCAAACGTCGACTCCCCGTCACGGTAGCAGGGCCAGCACGGCACACCGTCGGGAAGCGCTTCGCAATCACAGCCCGGGTCGTCGTCGGTCTCTACGTCCCAACTATCGCCGACTCTGCTCCCGCCGTCCGTCACGACACTGACGTCGACAGCTGCATCGAGGACAGGACTACGAATCGCGACGGCGACGCGGTGTTTGCACGCGCCGTCGAATCGCTCGTCGGCAGGGCAGCTACACGATGCAGGCAGTCCGTCGACGACCCGCACGAGGTACCGGTGCTCGCTCGGGTCGGCGTGGCTGCAGTTGGTCACGAGCACGCCGTCGGGGACGAGTGTGAACTCGAAGGCTTCGTACTCGGCGCGTCGACGGACGCGTTTGGTGAACTTGAGTCTCCGCAGTGGATGTGTTTCGTTGGTAGGAATCAGTTCTCACCTCACCCCTCAGGTGAGCATAAACGAGGGTCGGCAGTCATCGTGAGTGAAGTAACCGGACCCCCTATGACTGGCTGGTGAGCCATCACAACCGATCCGTCTGGCGTGAGTGTCCCGACTGTGGGGAGAAGCAGAAAGTTTCGCAGGGTGGCTGGGCAACCTGTCGTGACTGCGGCACGAGCTTCCACGTATAGCCATCTTCGTCGTTGCTGAGTGTTTGGGCGATTAGAGAACGAACTCAACAAGGGTGTCACGATGGTTCCGCACTGTCGCGGTCGACGTCCCTGCAGCCTCGGCGACCTCGCGCTGCGTCAGCCACTTCGACCGCAGGCCGGCTCTGTACAGACAGGTCGCAGCGAAGCCTGAGGGCTGGACGCCGTTGGTCACACCCGCACGCTCGGCTTCACGAGCGAGTTCGAGCGCACGCTGCTGGAGGCCATCGGGGACCCCCAGTTCGGAGGCAAGTCGGGGAACGAACTCGCTGGGCGTCATCGGCTGCGCTGGGAGTCCGAGCTCAACGTTGAGGGATTTGTACGAATTCTGTACTCGCTCTTGTTCGACACGAGCGACGCTGGCGATCTCGTCGAGCGTCCGGGGCAGGCCGTTACATCGCGCCGAGGCGTAGACACAGGCCGCTGCCATCCCCTCGATGGACCGACCGTGCAGCAGGCCCTCGGACTGCGCCGTCCGGAACAGCGAGCACGCCTGGTCACGGATTGAATCACCGAGCCCGAGAGCGCCAGTGATGCGTCGAATCTCGGTGAAGCCGTACATAAGATTCCGGTCGGCTTTGCTCTCGTACCGCCCTCGGGAGTGCTCGCGACGGAGGCGGTGGAGCTGTCGTCGCTTTCGGTTGGTGAGTCCATTCCCATTACCGTCGCTCCCGTACCCGATCGTCGTCGAGAGGCCTCGGTCGTGTCGTGCCGCCGTCAGTGGTGCTCCCGCCCGTCTCCGCGTGTCCTCGTCGAACGAGCGCCAGTCCGGCCCGCGGTCGAGTCGTTGCTCGGTGACGACGAGCCCGCAGTCCTCGCAGGCACGTTCGGCCGAATCCATGGTGAGTCGGCCATCGCACTCAGGACAAGAGTTCGTGTGTTGGTCGAGTGGGACGTCTTCGTCGAAGGTTCGTGGATAGCTGTTGCTAACTGGCATTTCAGTAGTCCTCCGGAGCGTCGCCGGCTCGACGACACCCCTCACCCCCCAGGGGTCGACAAACTGGCAGGCGGTCTGCACTCAGTCTCGCTCGACTGCGTCGATTATCGCCTGGGCCGTCGTCACGACTCGATTCAACCGTTCTTGGATAGCCTCGGCAGGCTCACCGTCCCACGCGGCGACGTAGAGCGCACTCCGAGACGCATCGAGTCCGAAGTACTGAGAGACGACGTAGGCCGTACTCTCGGCTTCGACCTCTCGCTTCTCGCGTTCGTCCGCGGTGGCGACATCGAAGTGGAGTAGGGCGTGTGCGTACTCGTGCGCGAGGACACTCGCCACCTGGGCCGCGTTGTCGTCGTCCCGAACCTCGATGAATAGCGAATGATCGTCCGCGCCCCGCTCGGTGCAGACACCTGCTGCAGCTCCGTGAGTCCATTCTTCGGGTTCGACGATGTTCACACGAACGCCGAGTTCGGGAGCAGCACCGAGGAGGGCGTCCAGGAGTTCGTCTCCGTCCCCACACGCTGCCGTATCGAGTTCGGGGAGTGGCTCGCCCTCGGTCTGGGAGACGTCGAACACGGGCACAGGCTTGAATCCGACCAGTCCTTTGTCCCACTCCTCGGGTGACGTCTCGTCGTATTCACAGTCGCTACTGGAGTGGTAGGACTGCGAGTTCCCGCAGTCCGGGCACCGTTTCGCGATGATGGGTGCCCAGATCCAGATCGCAGACTCGCCCTCCGTGACGTGTCTGTCGAACTCGTTCTGCCAGGTGTTGTAGCCTGCGACCTTCGTCGCCTCGGGGTACTGGTGTTTGATCAGGAGCGTGTTCCGGTAGGAGTAGTCGTGGAACCGCGACTGAACGTCCAACCACTCCTGGAGTTCTTCGCTGGCTCTCGCTTCGTTCGAGAGTTCGGCGAACTGCTCGACCCACGCTTCGAGCGAATCATGCATCTCGTCGCGACGCGTGTCGGAGTCGTCGAACTGGACCCTCGTCCCGGATCGGTCAGTGTCTGTGCTATCGGTCTGCGTTCTCTGGAACGACATCGAAGTTCTCCGAGGAATTTTCGAATCTCCCTCACCCGACAGGGGAGTGATAAATCAGCTTTCTCAGGGATGCCAGAATATCAGCCCACTACCTTGGTCGTGTGCTGCCGCTGTGCGTCGCTGACGCCTCCAGTATATAACCTACACGCAGGGTTTGTAGGTTAACGTGGGCTCAACCCACCCAACACGCGATGATTCGTTCGCTGAAAGGTCCAACGAGCATCAGAACAAATTAGGTCGGAAGCTGCCACGGCCGTTCGAGGTCGACGGAATCGGTGCCAGCTGGAAGCTCTGAAGCTGGTCGTTCCAGGCGACCCATGATTCCGTCGGCTCGGAAGATTCGAATCTGTTCGTTGCCCGTTGATTGCTGCGCTAATCTCGGTTCGCTTGGTGTGATTAGTTGCGTCCAGATCGGCCGGTATTGGATTTGCTTACCCAGCGAGATACCCAGGAGTATCAAAAGAACGCAAAGAGAGAACTATAATAACAATTCTAGCATTGTTGCTTGAAAATATTTGTTTTCGTTAGGGGCGTACATTAATACACATTTACTGTTTATGTGTTGCCTCTCCAATGCTCTCGTATAATTATTACACTCTATAAAATTGTTGATTTCTAGAATAAAAGTATAAATTATATGCTACGACAAATTTCTGAGTGTACTCAAATTATGACAGAGTACAAGCCAGAAGATGGCGAAGCACAGACCGAAGGAGCAGGTATCGAAACCAATCGACGTGACATTCTGAAAGCCACCAGTGGGACGGTCACTGGAATAGGACTCGTCGCAGGGTCCGGCACTGCTGTCGGCTCGATTCGAGATTCACGGAAGACTGAAATCGTGACTATTCGACAGCGGGACCGGGCAATCGAGACGAAGCGAGTGAGCGAAGACTGGTATCACCAGCTCCAGACCGCCCGTCGTGAGAAGCAACGGATGAGTGAGCTCCTCAAAGACACCAAGGGAAGTTCAATCACGGCGATCGTGCCTGACGGCGATGAGGTCGATGGTCGCTGGAAACCTGTCGTAATGGGGATCGCAGAGGGTCCCAGAGACGATGCCCAGATTGCTGCTGAACGCCACGGTGTCGGTGTTCAGGCTGTCGATCAGATTCCGATCGAGTTCAAAGACTGCTGGCAGCAGGAGTACCAAACGGTACCCGGTGGGGTTGCGCTGAACAGACAGGATATGGTACCGGCAGATTCCTATTACACCGCCACTTGCCGGGTCTATAACAACAGCGACGAGCCCCGGATGTTGACCTGTCGCCATGGCGTTGCACTACCTTGCGACGAGTCGGATCAGGAAGGTACAACCGTAGAGCAATGGGGAGATGACTTCGGGACGGTCGCCGATGCAGACCCGAACCTGGATGCGATGACCATCGAAGTCGGTCAGAACAGTGACCGAGATGGGATATCTAATACGATCGAGGGTCACATCGACGATTATCCAGTTGGGGCATACTATACCCGTGATTCGATCGCCGACGCAGTCAACTCGAGCCCCTGGTCTCAATATGGGTGTTCGACGTGTGACACCAACCCAGAGATTTACGCCCCCGAGGTCGACTTCACGCTTCAATGCCAGGCGCCAGACGGGTCGACTTCCTCGATTCAGATGCAGGACCAAGTCCTACGGGAACAGGTCGCGCAGGGAGGTGACTCGGGTGGTCCCTGGGTTGGAATTTACCCGATTAACATCCCACACACGGTCGTGGCTGGGATGGTGAATGGGAGCACGGTTGTCAATAACACACCAGTGGACTTCGGCACTGCAGCATTCGCAATCCAACGCGATCTTGATGTTAGCTTCGGGCCGTTCAGAGCCCGCTGATTCAGGCATAAAATATTCAGTACTTCGCCACTATTCCTATGTATGGAGCGAAGAACAGTGTTATCGAATTTGGCGGTATTAACTGGTTTAGGTAGTGTTTCTACCGTTTTTCCAGAATCGAATATGGACAACGAGTCAATTAGTGATAATAGTATGAAACAAGAAGGTTTTGTTCGAATCACCGTGTCGAATTCGTTGGGAAGCGACGCACAGACATCACTGACGCTCCGGTCTGGGGATGATGAGTTCCTCTCCGCAGACTTCACCAGCACTCCTGACGAGCCCCAGGACCTCGGAATTCCAGCGCCGACTAATCGAGAGTTTCAACTTCACGTCTCTATCGACGCGACACTCGACGGGCCAGACGAAGTGACGCTCGGACGTGAAACGGTACAGGCCAGCGGTTCGTCATTATCGACCGAAGATAGTCATCGGTTCACCCACAGAGAAACCACAGAGTTGGACGTCTCAATTGGTGATGAACCGCTACTCGACATCGAACAGGTCGACTGAGAAACACCGATACGATAGTAGCGGCCACGTCCAATCACGTTCGCTCTGTTGACCTGACCTCAGAGTTAGTACCCCAGTTCTCTTGGGCGTAGAGGACGCGCCGATTGGTTTAGATCTACGTTCTGGGGGATACAGTAGTGTTTAATCCGCCTCCATCGCACTATGGTGTGTCGTATACTCGTCTAATGCGTTGGCGATACCCTCCAAGCGAGTTCGGGGGAACAGATTCTACACCCGCTGCCCAGTTCTTGATAGACCCGCACACTTACTCACAATCCACCTCAGGAAGATACAATCTGACTTCAAATGAGAAAGGTCGTGGCTGCGCGCACAGCGAGTGAGACGAACGGAGGCACGGAGTGAGTCTCGCGAGCGAGCACGGAGCGGTGGGTGGGGAGGAGGGGACGCGGTGCCAGGGCGACGAAGACCGTCCCAACCGGTTCGATGATGACCCGTCCCCTGACCAGCGAAGCAATGGCAAAAAAAGAGAGCCGTTGGTGGCCAACTGACCCTTCTCGAGCTCAGTCTCTGAGCACGTCCAGCTTCTGTCCCGTTCGCCCACCGCTACACGTCGCGTGGTTCGGGAAGACTGGTTCAGGAAAATCCACAGCGATGACCTCGGCGATCCTCGACAACCATCAGGCCACGGACGGCGCGAGCATCCTCGTCCTCCCGAAGGGCGACGGGATGGCGACGGACTACATGCGGGCGCACTACGCGAAATACGGCCACCTGAACAACGTGCTGTACTTCGACTGCTCGAAAATCCTCCCGGCGTTCTCGTTCTTCGACATCCGCGACCAGCTCGACGCGGGCGTCCCACGAACCACGGCCGTCGAGGACAGCGTCGACCACTACCTCGAGATTCTGGGCCAGGTCATGGGCACGGAACGGTTCGAACGCGCCGTTCGCTCCCCGGACGTGATTCGCTACATGGTGAAGGCGCTCTACGACCCGGTGAACGGCTCCGACGCCTTCTCACATCGAGAGCTACACGCAGCGGTCCGCCAGCTCCACGAACGACAGACTGCACCGGCGGTCTCTGACCCGGACCTCGAACGGATGCTTGCGGGAGTCACGGCGAACCGTGCCCGGTCGTTCGACGAGATCATGCAGGGGGTCGCGAACCGCATCGAGAAGATTCCGATCGACCAGCGACTTGCCGCGATCTTCGACCACGTGCCAGAAGGCGACGACCCACACTTCGACCTTGTCGACTACCTCGACGAGAACGTCGTCATCATCCTGGACACGGGCTCGCTCCGGCCGGCTGCACAGCGCGTGCTCACGCTCGTGATGCTGTCGAACCTCTGGACGGCGCTGAGACGCCGCCTGCGCCGGTCCAACGGCGACCCGCAACTCGCGAACCTCTACATCGAGGAGGCCGCCAGCGTCGCCGACTCCGACCTCCTGCAAGAGTTACTCGCGCAAGCACGCAGCTTCGGCTGCTCGGTCACGCTCGCCATGCAGTTCCCCGCCCAGCTCAAGGAGGACAGACGAACCTACGACGAGATCCTGAACAACGTCTCCACGGTCGTCACGGGCAACGTGCCCCGCGACAGAGAGCTCGCCGCTCGATTAGCCACGGACGACATGGACGCCAGAGACGTGGGAAACCGCCTCCGTGCACTCCAGCGCGGCCAGTGGATGGTGAAACTCCCAGCCGCATACGGTCAACCGGAACCACGGCCGTTCACCGTCGAGTCCGTCGCTCCGCCCGCAGGCCATCCGGCCCACGGCCACAATCCATCCCGGAGAGAGGAGTGGAAGTTCCAGGACGCAAAGCTCGACGTCCACGAACGAACGCTCGAGTCCGCTGGCCTCGTGCTGGACTCGCCCAGTACCACGGTCGAACCGATCACTGACCCCGAACCGGACCCACAACCAGCCGACACCAGCCCCCGTACCGACTCCGCGCTCCCCTACACGAAGCGCATGCCCTCGACCGTCACGTACGACGATTCGATCCACGCCCTCAACTGTACAGAGTGCGAGAACCGCTACGACCCCGACATCAAGGGGATGAAACGCGCCATCGAGTGTTGCTCGTCACTCGACGACACAGACAGGGACGACATCCCCGTCTGCAACCTCAACCTGAAACTCACCGCCGAAGAGCTCACAGACGCCGACTGGAGTATCGAACAGCTGCTGTTCATGCAGGCCGTCTACAACGCACAGCAGTTACGGTACGACCCGCTGGAGTACGACCTGCTCAACGACTCGATGATCCGACTCACGGAGTACGTCGGCATCGATAACGGCGCAGTGCAGGACCTCATCGACGAAGACCTGGTCCGGCACGATACAGACCACCCGCACAGGCTCTATACCGTCTCACCCGAGGGTCGGAAGGTCATCGGCGAGAGCTACCGTCAAGGCGTCGACTACGGCCACGGCGCCGGCGACCTCGAAGAGCCCTCCCTCCACGTGCTCGCCGTCGAGATTGCACGCCGCTACCTCGAACAGGAGTACGTTGCGAACCCCGACTCGCGGGTCACGGAGACCGTTCCGTACCACGACATCGACGAGAAACGCCGGCTCGACCTCGCCGGCGTCGACGACGACGGAGACATCATCGTCGCAGTCGAAGCCGAACGAGTCAATCACGACCTCATCCGCGCCGTCCCGGAGGACTACGACAAGATCGCCGACGCCGACGTTGACGAAGCAATCTGGGTCGTCACGAGCCAGCCCGATGGCCACAAAGTGCTGGCTGCGCTGAACGACCCGCCCGAAGGCGAACCCCGTGTCGAGAAAACCTACGCGACCACGACACCACCACACCAGTTCAGAATCGACACACCTGGACTGACCAAGATGTTCACTGTGAAGAAACTCCGGAGCAAACTGGACTAAGTATATTATTTTGGATAGCTATTGACTATTCCACCAACTACCGTCTAAGGGCTTGAAGGTGTGAAAAGTAGTCCATCCTGGATTCGAACCAGGGTCGTTGCCCCCAGAAGGCAACAGGATTGGCCACTACCCCAATGGACTGACATGTCTCCCGTTCGTCGCTTCGTCCGGGATTACAAAGCATAGTATTGCGCTTGGATATTTGAGTGTTGCGAAACGGTACTGGGCTGGGAGCAACTCACGTACGGCGATTGGTCAGTCGTCCGCGGTCGCCTCGTATCCGTCGGGCACAGCCTCTAGCGGGTCGACGAAGTGCTCTTTGCGGTGGCAGTTTGCGCAGAGGACGTCACATTTGGCGATCTCTTCTTGGAGGGCGTCCATGCCGTAGCCGTAGCTGATGAGCTGGCTGACGTTCATGTCTTTGTCGACGCCGTCGCGGTGGTGGTAGTCGAGGCAGGCGGGGTCGCTCTCGCCACAGTTTGAACAGCCGGCGTCGGCTTTGAGTTCGTTGACCCAGCGTCTGAGCCGCGCTCTCCGGGTGAGGGTTCGGTTTCGGTTGTGGGCGGTGTTTCGGTAGTGCCAGCGCTGGTCGACGCTAAGCGACTCCCAGGCGTCGTCGACGTCGGCAGGGAGATCGTCGGGCTTGGAGCCGACGCGGGTTCCGGAGGAGGTGTGTGTTTCGAGTCCGGCAGCTTCTTTCGCGTCGTTCCAGCCACCCATCGTCCGCATGATCGTGGCCGAGGCGGGACGCAGTCCGAGCTCCTCGTAGGCGGCTTTCGAGGGGGACTCTCCCAGTTTCGAGGCGGCATCACGCAGTGCGTCGATGCATTCTGATTCAGTCGTCATCGGTTCGTCGATGCCGACGAACAAACTGGCAGGAGCCGTTTAGTATCGTGACGCAGGCCGCCTGTGATGTATCATCCAGAGTTTCGCTTCGCTGGACTTCGAGAGGGAGTGGCTCTGGAACCGGTGGGGGGTAGTATGCTAATCCATCTTCCCGGTTCGATATGATTCAGATTCCGTTAGAAATACTCGCCGAGTGGTGCAGATTCCCCACCAACTATACTGATTACACCCATAGATATTTGACACTATGCTGGTTAGGGATTAGATATGGTGGAAATTATTGGAGAACATCGGTTGAGTGAATTCCGGGACAGGGATGAGGAAGACGCGTTCCCTCCAGACGAGTTATCACGGATTCGGGGGGCAATCGAATCGGTCCCTGAAGAAGTGTTTTTGGAGTCGAAATCAGGCGACGAGGTTACTGAATTTGATCGGAGGATTGGACAAGAACTGTCGAACTACTCTCTCGAGGGAGCAGAGGAGTGTGCGTTGTGGGAGGAGGAAGGTTTCAAGCATACTGTTGATCTGTATCAGCCAGAGAAGCGAATCGCCATCGAAGTGGAAAAGTCGGAGCGGAAGTACGTTTGGAAAGATCTCGTAAAGTTCGGAAGAGGAGCACATACCGAGGTTGATGGTGGGAAATCCGTCGAATATGGGTGCCTCGTGGTACCTGACTACTATTCGGGCAGCCCAGTATTCTCTGGAACACGGAAGATGCTCAGGTTCGTAGAACCGATGCTTGGTGTCCGTGAAATCGTAATCCTTGGTTTCAGGAAACCACGCTCCGAGTGACGTTCTGCAGTATCGATTCAGGCAGGTGGTGTGAATCGGGACTGTGTGGCAGTCCCACTCTGTATTCAGTATTTGCCAGAAACTGTCGACGAACCCAGAGAGGGTACTTGTCGAAAGGCGGTCTCTGTATTCATCGAGTGATACCCTGAGCGAGCTCGCCTCAGGGAACGCGGTCGATTCTTCAAAATCGGATTCAGTACTGCGGTTTCGACCAGTTTGACCCACGAACTTGCGACCTGTCTCTGCACCTCGCTACGCGCCCAAGAACCCGACCGATGAACCGATGATCGACGCCTTGGAGGAGATTCCGGGTGTATCCAACATTCGACGAGTCAGGCAGTACCCTTGACAGTTACAAACTCGGATTCCACACCGTTCACCGGCTGAGAACGCCCGAGCAGACACATCGCGTCGTCTCAGTTCGTCCAGAATCGGAAAATCATCCGCAAGTAAGCTGAAATAACCAGTATGGACATCGAACTAGGAACACAAGCGAGAGAATCCAGCGACCACCACTGCCATCCCGCGAGAGCCACCCGTATCCGGGCCGTTCAGGTACACCACGAGATTCAACATTGGTCCAAACCCGCGAAACTAGGAATCCAAAACCGCACGACGAGAGCCGATTATGAAGATTCCAGACACCCGGCTTACAGAATCTCGCGAAGCCCCCCGACAACCACCCGAACTGGAGACTGGCCTCTCAGGGCTCCGAACGACTGTATTCCGGCTACACGACGTTGAAGGGGGTCTTCCACTTCGTCGGATACAACCAGCCACACAGTTCCTAGAATACCCCCGAATCAAGCGAGGCGATCCTTACTTGCGGAGACCCCGACGAATTTGGACGAGCCTAGAGGCCACAAGAGAGACTAATGTCGTTTCTAACCCACTCGATGCGGAATTGCTAGGTATGAATCTGCTGCGGTTGCTTCCGGAACGAGAGGATGACACACATCCACCATCATCGTCCCGAGCATTGTATCACGAACTCCGCTTCAGTATTCGATCCGATGTCCCGGGAATGAGTCGATTCACCAAGCTCGATAGCAGCTTCACGCAGTGCGTCGATGCACTCTTTCTTGGTCGTCATCAGTCGGCCGTGCCGACGAATAAACTGGCAGTTGAAGGCCCCGGCAGTCGGGGTAAAGAGAGTGTCCCTCGCAGGGTCATCGAGCTCCGGCTCAGTTTCGGTCGACGGGGACTGCGACGAAGCAGCCAGTAAGTAGGGTTGCGTATCTAACAGAAGGAACTTGACTCGCTGGTTCTTATTTGTCGTATGCGCAGTCCCCTCCGAGCCCTTTGGAACACTCGCATCATCGGGTCATACCTCCGTTTCCGTGTCGCTCTCTTACTGGCAGGGGGTCTGGCTGTTGGATCCGGCGTGGTCGTGATCGGGATTGGTGGTATCTGGGGGACTTTAGCGATCTTCGCTCTCGTTCTTCTCTTTCTGTTGGTAACGGGACTCATCGTGATGACCCGGTAGTCAACCTGAGCAGTACCGACCCCTACGTCGAACGGTTCGGGGAGTCCCGTTCCGGAGTGGTGACGAAAGCGACAGAGAGGACCACGACGACGGGGAGGATGAATATCCAGAGCACGGCCTGCCAGAAGCCCAGGAGGAGCAACCCGCCTGCCCCGACGGTTGCGAGGAGCCCTCGCTGGTAGATCACTCCGGCTGCGCCCGTCACAGCCAGCCCAGCGAGACCCGCGAACAACGCCGCCCGCGTCCACGTGTATCCCGGCTGACCCAGATAATAGCCCAAGACGCCGAGGAACGCGAGGACGACCACGACGGTCAGTCCATGCACGAGCGAACGTCGCGTGGGGGCCATTATGATAGAGATACGATGTGTCGTTCGGTAAGTGTTTCCACTGTATTCAGTACGCCGTTCTCGTCGGATTCGGAGTCGGGTACGGGCTGGAGTGATCGGTCGTTCCCCGAGTTTCGACTCGGTTCACCTCGACAGGCAAGGCGCTGCACTGGTTGTTCAATCGGGATGGTGATCACACACGCCGTTTCCGCTCTGGCGGTGTTCGAGACAGACTCAGCAGAAGTTTTGCACAGCGTAAACTTTCACCCGTCCATCGACATCGACGAGGACGATACCGATGCCCTGCTCTGAAAAAGACTCGCGGAGGACGTTCTCGCGGTGGCCGCTCGAGTTCATCCACTGACCGACGATTGCCCGTGCCAGCGCTTCCTCGGTCTCGTACACTTCGATACCGGCGTCCGTCCGGACGTTGGCGAAGGCCCAGGTCTGTGCGATGTTCTCGCCGGACGTCGAGCAGCGGATGCCTGCCTCGTCGTACCTGTCTCTGACCGTCTCGCCGGAGGGCGAGACGTGAGCGAAGTAATCGCGTTCGTACATATCTCGACCGTGCTCTCGCGCCACGAGGACGAGCTCGCCGTTGTACTCGAGTTCGTCGAGTCCGCGGCTGGCACGCTCCTGGTTTACGTACTGATGGACCAGTCGTTCGACCCGGGGCCGGTCCAGTTCAGACGACGACCCCGAGGAGTCGGTGTTCGGCTCGCTCGTACTCTCATCACCGCCGCCCACGACGACAGGGTCGCTGGATGGTTCGTTGTCTTCGGTGGCGTTGAGGGCTCCGGCAGTGGACGATTCGATGTCGTCGCCTACACTCTTCAACGACGAATCGAACTCGTGCGCTGCTGGGTGGTCGACGACTGCACCCAGCGCGAGGGGTCCGAACATGACGCCGAGGCCGATCAGGATGACGGTGAGCGTCGTCCCTATGCGATGGCGATTCATCCATCCGAGTATCGTCATCAGCACGGCCCACAGGAGCGCGAACGGCCAGAGGATCGTCCCCAGGGGATCACGCCCTACTCCGGTTCCAGTCGCTGCCCTGCTGCGCTTTTTTTCTTTCGACGCCTGACAGTCCGAACAGAGCGTCTCGTCGGAACCGTCCAGTCTGGTCCCGCAGCGCTTGCAGTGGGGCTGTCGTTCGGGTTCGCCGTCTCCCGACCCCAGGAAGCCGGTGACGGACCCGCCGATGCCGCTGTCGTCATCACTTCTGAACTCCGGGCCCAGAGTCCTCGCCGTACTTCGAGCTGCGCAGTCGTGGTTCTCGGGCAGTCGGTGCTTCGTACAGACTGTCTTCCCACAGTAGTTACAACTCCCTGTGATAGACGAACCGTCGCCACAGACTGCACACCCACCCATACGACCACGTGAACCTCCAGAACTATATGTCCGTTGGCAATTCGAAAACTCGGCGGTTCCGACTCTCGGAGGGCCTCTTCTTGCCCAGGAAAACTATCCGAGGTCCACATGGACATGGACCATGGCTTCATCGACAGTCGCTGGGGTCGATTGGGCGGGTGGACAGTGGCTCGTCGTCCGCTTGCGAGATGGTTCCTACGACACCTGTAGTGTCGAGCCTGACTTCGAGACCCTCTGGCAGGAACACCACTACCTGGACCGCATCCTCATCGACGTGCCGATCGGCCTCCCTGACGAGGGGACACTGGCCCAGCGTGAGAGGCTCGATTCACTTGCCAGGTCGGTGACTGGCTTCTCGTCCAGTGTCTTCCCAGTTCCTTCACGAGGTGCAGCAGACCTTGCAAACGAGGACGAGTCCTACGAGGCGGTAGCTCAACAGAACCAGGGGGACATCGACAAGGGTCTCAGAAAGCAATCCCATCAGCTCGCGAAAGCTGCAGGACAGGTCGACGCCGTCCTGCAGGAGGACGATGAGTCCAGCGAGAAGGTGATCGAGTCCCATCCGGAGGTGTGCTTTCGAGGGTTGCTTGGCGAGCAACTCCAGCACAAGAAATCGTGGGCGCCGGGACTCGGGGAGCGACTCCAGGCGATCGGAGAACAACTAGAGCAACCGGGTGCGCTCCTGGGCTCGATTACAGGTGACCTCATCGGAACGGAGGCCTCCGTCGATGTCGACGACGTCGTCGACGCACTGGCGCTCGCAGTCGTTGCCCAGACAGATGATGACATCCGATATCTTCCTGCCGACCCGAGAGCCGACAGTGCGGGGATACCGATGCGAATGGCGTACTGGGCCGATGAGCGACTCCCACGGGGCGAAGATAGGTGATATCGACTGCTCACAATCGGTTTCAGTCATGCAGTTTCGGGTATTCTGCAATGGGAGTTGCTGCCTGTGCGACTCCCAGGCTGCAGCAACGTGTAGAGATAGTCGTCTGGCTTGGAGCCGATGCGAGTCCGGATGATCGTCGCCGAGACGGGCTGTAGCCCGAGTTCTTCGTACGCAGATCTGGTTGGCGACTCCCCCAGTTTCGAAGCGGCCTCACGCAATGCGTGATGCAGTCTTTCTCGGTCGTCATCAGTCGGTCGTGCCGACGGATACACTGGCAGTCGCGGCACCGGGCAGTCGGGGGTATAGAGTGGGTCGGTTGCGGGGCCTCGAGCACCGGTTCGGGTTCAGTCGACAGGGTGGCCGACGAAGCAGCCGGTACGTAGGAATGCAAACCGAACGAGACCGGACTCGCGGGGCCCCAGGTAGTTCACGACCAATGCGTCTCACCGTGGCTCGTCACTGCTGTGGTTCGTCGTCCTCTCTGGTGGCTGTACGGAAGAGAACGTCTGCTCTCGAGACCGGTTCGAGGATGAGGGCGAGGACGAGCGCGATGAACGCGCCTTGGGGGCCGAAGTAGTGGTAGGCGTTGATCAGGAGACCGAGGATGACGAGGTTCTCGAGATAGCTTAACCTGAACTGCGTGTCCTGATCTTCATCACTCATGTCTCGGAGCGTTACGCAACTGGCTGTAAATAATCGGGGGCTATCAGATGCTGCGTCGGTCGTTACGTGTACACGTTACAGCTATCGTCGCCAGTCCCACGTTCGGTGATCTGACCTGCAGGCTCAACAGGGGGTGATCTCGTCCCCGGAGAGCCGTGTGGTCCCGTTCTCGGTCAGTCGGTAGCGAGCTGTCGAGGACGAGTCCGCCTCTGTGTTGTCCGTGGAGTACGAATACGGGTGCTGGACGGTCACGATGATCCGCTCGGGACTTCGATTCACCACGGTCGCGACTTCTGATGAGGTGGTCGGATAGGTCCCCCAGGTTTCGAGGCAACTCGCGTTCCGGAGGTGCATGGAGAGGTGGCCTTCTTCGGCCTGAAGCGCGATTGCTCCGGCCTCGCTGTCGGAGAGGGCCGACAGATCGGACACCGGTTGCGGTGTGGGTGGGAGTGGAGCCGTCGTCGTTGGTTCGGCAGTCGTCGCCTGACGAGGGAGGTTCAGACACCCAGTGAGGAGCAGGGCGCTCACCACGACCGCGAGGATGGGGGGCTTTCCAGGGCGCATGGCGATATGTCTCTGAGAAGCTGGCAAGTGCTTTTTCCTCGGTTCAGGGTGCTCTTCGACGCCGCCTCGTCGCGCAAGGATGGCGAAACCGTCGACGGGCTCAGGGGCGAAATCAGGGTCTCAACGGGCGACTGTACTGCTGGAACTTCTATCACCCACGGCAAGTGTTTGCCCGGTCGTGTCGAATACAGCGTGCGTCTCGGTCAGCGGTGGAGACAACGAGTACGGTTCACGACGCTGATCACAGGGCGGAACGGCGGTGACACAACTATTTTATCGGCACCACCATTCAGCACCAGTGTGTCTCACTCCGAGCACTCAGCGTCCTTCGCAAAGCGATTCGGCCTGACGTTGCTCGCTGGCATTCCTGGCATCCTCGCCCTCGTGGGGTACATCTATCTCACGACGCCGGCGACGGCAGTTCCAGCCGGACTGTCGCTTCCGCTCCTCGCTGTGTCCTCGGGTCTCAATTCGCTTCTCATACTCGTCGTTGCGTGCCTGCTCGGGACGTACGCCGCCCCACGAGTGGGGTTACAATCGTACCTCACCGACCGGACGGGGAGAGGTGACGAAGTCTGGCGACGCCTCCGTCCCGAGGTCGGCCTCGCGGTCGGCCTGGGCGCCCTCGGGGGCATACTCGTTCTGCTTCTCGACGTCGCCCTGGCACCGTTCGTCGCACAGGACCTCCCCCGGTCCGCAATCGGGGCGTCTGAACCGACTCTGGCGAACGTCCTCGCGTACGCCCCGGTCCGTTTCCTGTACGGTGGTATCACGGAGGAACTACTGCTCCGGTACGGGCTCATGTCGGTGCTCGCGTTCGTCGGCTGGTACGTCACGGGTCGTCGGTCGGAGGGTCCGGGTTCGGGGGTCATGTGGGTCGCGATCGTGATCTCCTCAGTACTGTTCGGGATCGGCCATCTCCCGGCGCTTGCGCAGTCCGTCGGCCTAACTCCGGCACTGATCGCCCGAACGGTCCTCCTGAATGCGGTTGCAGGCGTCCTCCTCGGGTGGCTGTACTGGCACCGAAGCCTCGAGGCGGCGATGGTGGCCCACGCTGCGTTCCACGTCCCGCTGGTGGTGCTCTCGCTCGTACAGGTCGCGCTGCTCTGACGGCGTTTTGGATGGTTGTGATATGCACTCTCAGTCGAGATTCACGACGAGAGTGATCGGTGGTCCTGGAACGGCCCTACTGAGGTGTCTCAGCGGCGAATACGTGGCTCCTCCAGAGACTCAGCTCACGGAACTTGGAAGATTCCGACGAATCCAGGCTTTTACTCGTTGTCCGCAGGAGGGACATCTGAGGGATGTCCAACCGCCCTCTCTGCCAGGCCCGTATGGAGCAAGGAGGCCTCGACCGGTCCGTGCGTCTGTTGGCCGGGGTTCGTGATAGATGTACGACTGATTTTCCACACTCGGCAACCCCCGATTTGACCGCACGAGCGCGCTCCTCCATCTCGCTAGCGCGCGCTGTACGGTTTCACAATCGGCTGAATCACCCGCAAGAATCGCTATGAACGAGTGTGAAAACCGATTGTGGAACCAATTGCGAGCGGAACGCTGGGGAGCGACGAACTCGTGATTCAGCCGAAATCAGTGCAGTAGCCGTTCACAGGTGGCGTCTGTGAATTTCTGGCTCTCGGTGAGTGTGGTTCGCTCGACGGTCGATTCGACACGCTGGATTTCCACAATCGGTTTCCGTCGTGCGGTTTTGTTCTACGAGGCGTTCGCCGGTCGACTCTCAGGCCACATCGACACTCTTCAATCGGCTGAATTCGGGCTGGAGAACCGTTCACGACAGTGTTTGGCTCTCTGTGACCTGGTTCGATTTCGGGGTCATCCGACTTCCACAATCGGATTCACGACCGGGTTACACCGCTACTTGCGGGTGATTCAGCCGATCGTGGAACGATGGAGAACGGCCGAGCGACTCGATGCGCCGTTGTCGAGGCTTCGATGGGGCGATAGCTGAGTGTGGAAACGTGGCCCCATTGCGACACGCGAAGGTGTCGTACTCTCGCCGACGAGAGGGTCAACTGTGGTCGCTCACTCGTTCGAGGGCAAACAACGCGATTGTGACCCACGGTCGGGCCCACGAGGGCCGACTCGGAGCAGCCCAACCTGTCGCGCTCCGTCGTGCGTCCGTCCGGCGTCCAGATGCTACCCGGACAGCTCGTCGGCCCAGTCCGCGGGGAGGACCCATAGCAGGCCGTCGGCCGCGAGGGAGTCTGTGCTCACGAAGAGGATGTCGTCGCCACCGGCGACGGCGGTGCCACCGCCGATGACCTCGTCCCAGTGGTCGAGGATGGCGTCGGGGATGGGGAGCTCGCGGACGTCGGTGCCGATCTCGCTGCTGGAAACGTAGCGTACGCCCGCGCGGTCGGCGATGGCGTCGTAGTCCTGCGAGACGAGGACGGCGTCGTCGCGTGTGCGGATACCCCAGAACGCCTCGGCGGAGTGGGCCAGAAAGCCCTGATTGAACGCCCACTGTGGCGCAGGCACGTTGCGACTCTGTCTATCGAAGGCCGCCGCACCGAGGCGGTCGATGTCCTCGGTCTCGGGTTCGTCGTCCGGCATGGATACTCGAGTCCTATCGTCCCGGTCGCCTCTTTGTAAGGTGGGTGCTAGCGGGCGTATTCGGGGATTTGGGTTGGCGTTCGATGCCGTGGGTGCAGTTTCGGGACGCGTGTGTTCACTGGTGGTGTGTGCGGGTTCGCCCGCTCCAGTTGCTTCGAGCGGGTTTCCGTAGCAACCTGGCTCCGTTGGATTCGCGGGAGGAGACAGACATCACGATGGCAGGCCGAATATCGCAATCGTGAGCATCGCGATCCCGACGAGGGTGATGCCCACGGCTCGCGGCCAGTTCTCGTCGCGGACGGCCAGAATCAGCCCGATGGAACACTGTAACGTGAAGAACGCCGCGAACACCCGTGAGGCCACTGCAACAGCCGAGAGGACGTCGGTGACGAGCACGACTGCGAGTGCCCCCAGCGCGAGCGCAGGGTAGGTGAACCGCTTCGGAACTCTCCCGTTGGTGAGGTCGAGCAGCACCGCAGACCGTGAGGAGATCGCGTTGACGGAGGCCGAGGCCTGGCTGCCGATCGCCAGGGCGAGCACGAGCCAGGGGAGGACGGGGCTCGCGACGGCGGCGATCTGTACGACGGCAAACCCCCTCGGTTCGGGCTGGACTTCGGCGAAGAGCGTCATCGCCGTCAGCGGGAACAACACGAACGCGATGGTGGCGATTATCTGTGCGATTCGCATCGTGGAGATGCGTCGTTTTGCGCTGTACTGCTCGCCGATGTATCGAGACGCCTCGAAGCCCTGGACGATCGCGAAGAAGCCGAGAATCTGACGGAGTCCCGTCGTGGTCAGCGGCGGGTTGTATCGCGGGGTCGTCCAGGTGCCTTCGGCGGCGGTGATGAGGTTGTACGCGACGAACCCGACGATTATCGCCGTGACAGCGGCGAGGTTGAACGCGGTCGTCTTGTTCCCGAGATTGTTCAGCTCCTCCAGGCCGAAGAAGTAGCCGATGGACCCGAGTGCGACGAGGGAGAGCACCGCAACTCCCGCGCCGGTCGAGTCCCGTCCGAAGACCAGGAGGACGTTCTCGATTCCGGACGGGAACACGATGAGGAAGATGACGACAGCGCCCATCAGCTGGAGGTAGTAGGCGACGTTCACCAGCGAGGCAGCGATGAGTGCGAGCTGGGACGTGCGCGAGACGGTGCGGGTGAGGCCCGACTCATCCGCGACGGGCTCGAACCGCTTGATGTTGAGACGCATGACCCAGCCCATCGCGATCCCCAGTAGACAGAGGCCGAGCATCAGCAGGGCCGCTCTGATTCCGACGATGCTCACGATGATCGGCGTCATCGCCACGAACCCGATGTCCATGATGTTCGCGAGCGGGACGACCGTCGCCTGGTACCGCTTCGATTGCTGCACCCGACTCGAGTAGAGCACGGACGCCAGTCCGAGCAGCGTCACGACGACGACGAGCGAGATGAGGGCCGTCCCCGTCGACGAGATGGAAGCCATTACCGGGCTCCTCGGCTGGGCGTGAGCGTCGCAGCTGAGAGTGCACGAGTGGGCACCGGGTTCGAGTGACCGCTGGTCGCGCTCTCGAACGTGTTCGTCTCACAGCAGGGTCGTTCCGGGGGCGTCTCGTGTGGTGGTTTTCTGGGCATCATTGCCGTGTCGAGTGCTGTGGAGCAGACCGTCGATGAAGTGCAGTCCGTCGATACGAAAGACGGGATTCGACCGACCGCTCGCACCGTGGATGGTCAGTGACGAAGCCCTGATAGCGGGTCGGAACGAGGGTTCTCAGTCGTTTTGTTACTGGTGTTCTTCTCTCCGAAAGACTGCCTTACCGATTTCATCGACGGTCCGGGGAAGAATCAGCGACCGAACAGTTATGTGAACTGTCTAACTACCGGTGATATGGTGACGATTCACATGCCTTCGCTCGACAGTCTCGAAGACCGAAGCTCGGCCCTGTTCCTCGTCGCCGGTGTACTGCTTGTCGTGTACGCGACGTTCAACGGGGTACACGCATCCACGGGTGCCGTCTACGAGAGCGTGGAGAACGTGTTCGGTCCCGCTGGATTCGCGCTCGGGTTCCTCGGGCTCCTCGGGCTGTCTCGCCCGCTTCGAGACCGGAGTCCGAGGGTGGTGCGTGTCGGTGCAGTCTGTGCAGTCGCCGGGGCGGTGGCGTTCACCGTGTTCGCGGTGGCCAATCTCGGTGAAATAGCGGGCGTCGTCCCACGGGAGCCACCCGCCTGGGCCGTCGTGTTCCTCGCGCTGGCGGTCGTCGGGATGATTCCGGGCTACCTCTCGGTCGCGCTCGTCACACTCCGCACCGACGAGTACCCCCGGTCGGTCGGGCTCTGTCTACTCGCGCCGGCGGCGATCTTCGGGACGATGTTCACGGGCTCGATGCTGGGGAGCTCTCCGCAGTGGGCGCTGTTCCTCATCAGTGCGGGACAGGCGCTGGCACACCTGTCCATCGGGTATGCCCTCTGGAGGAGTCGGCTCCGGACGGAAGTCGGAACGCCCGCGACGGACGTGAGCGTGAGTTGATCTCCCGTGACTGAGGGGGATGCCGACGACGACTCGCTGGCAGCAGCCGTCGGCGCAGTGGACGGTCATACGACCCGAGCGTTCTCCCTGCTCGGCGACGACACGCGGTTGGCGATTCTGCTGGCACTCTGGGAGGAGTACGACCCGCACGCCGACGACAACGCGGTCCCGTTCTCCGTGCTGTTCGAGCGCGTCGACTACGACAATCCGGGGAACTTCAGCTACCACCTCGAACAGCTCGCGGGGCAGTTCATCCGGCAGCGAGGCGAGCGCGGCGGCTACGAACTTCGGGTGCCGGGCCTGAAGCTCGTGCAGGCCGTCATCGCCGGGGCGGGCGTTCAGGACGTGGTGTACGAGCCGACGGAGATCAGCAAGGACTGTCCGCTCTGTGGCGCGTCGACGACCATCCACTACGAGGAGGGGCTCCTCTTCCACTCGTGCAGCGACTGTGAGGGACCGACACCGGACCGCACGAGCGTCGACGGGTTCCTGCACGCGGTGAAGTTCCAGCCAGCCGGGCTGGCCGACCGAACCGCCGAGGAGATACGGGCCGCGAGCATCATCACGTCGTTGCGGACGGCCCAGTCCATGTTCGACGGCGTCTGCCCGACGTGCTCCGGTGCGGTCGAGAGCTGGCTGGAGTGCTGTCCGGACCACGAAGAGACGGGGGTCTGCGGGAACTGCGGGTCGGAGTTCGCCGCGTGGGCCCGGTTTCGATGCCGGGTCTGCAAGGACCACACCAACCATTCGCCCAAGGAGCTCGCGCTGTTCCATCCCGCTGTGGTCTCCTTCTACGACGACCACGACGTCTCGACGCGATTCCACGCGAGCGACTACGAGAGCCTGAAGCGGGGCTTCGAACTGCTTCATGCGCACGAGATGGCGCTCGTCTCGACGGACCCACCACAGGTGGCCGTCACGGCTGCGCTCGAAGACGACGAGGTCCGACTGACGTTCGACGAGTCGGTGCGCGTCGTCGATGTCGTCCGTCGGTCCTAGCTGTCTCGGGCGCTCGGTCGACCCGGCTCCATCGCTGCCGAACCATTCGTGTCAACCATCTTGTTTTAATGTCATACAAATAATATTTATTCCCCCCCGGGTCGTCGCTTTGCCTGCATTCATGGCACCGAAACGTCGGAGGACGACGGCCCGTATCGGGGACGAAATCACTGTTGAGACTGACTCGGTGTCGAGAGGTGGCGGGCGATGACGGAATCCGAGGGGGCGTTCACGTGGCTCGAAGGGAGGAGTTCGACGCTGTTCCTCGTCGGCGGTGGGCTGTTGGTCGTCTTCGCGGCGAACACGGTCCTCAGGACGTTCGTGGGGAAGTCCTTCCCGCCGGTACAGGGGCTCATCGGTCCAGCCGGGTTCTGCTTCGGTGTCGTCGGCCTGCTCGGGCTGTACTCCGCGCTTTCGGACCGGACGCCCCCCGAAGCGAGCGTCGGAGCGGTCGTGGCCGTGATCTCGGCCATCGGGTGGCCCATGGTCACCGTGCACGGTATCGCCACAGAGGTCATCGGGATGGACCTCCCCGAGGTGCTTGGAGCCCTACCGCTGGTGGTCATCGGATCGACGTTCCTGGCGTTCGCCACGTTCGGCGTCGCGACCCTCCGTGCCGACGTCCACGCACGGAGCGTGGGCGTCCTCCTGCTGATTCCGGCCGCGGGATTCCTTCTCCTGCTGACGAACGCCGCACCGCACTTCGTGATCGACACCGGGCACGCCGTGGGATACCTCGGCGTCGGCGTCACCCTTCGGAGTACGGGCATCCCGACCGAGAGCTCGGACCCGGTCGCCGACGCAACGCCGTGACCCATCGGAACCGCGGTGTTCGGAGCCGTCGTGAACTGCTCGCCATCGGAACTGCCGGTCTCGTCGGCGGTCTCGCTGGCTGCTCGTGGAACGCCTCGTTCCCCGACGCCGACGTGCTCGCCGGACCGGACGGCCGGCTCGTCTTCCAGCCCGCGGAACTGACCGTCTCGGTCGGCGAGACGGTGACGTGGGGGTTCCCGCGGAGCGGGCACAACGTCTGTTGCCGACCCGATGACAGCAGCGACGTGCGGCTGCCGGGCGACGCCGACCCGTTCGCGAGCTACAGCGCTGGGGAGTCGCCGCAGGGGACGGTCGTCCCGCTGGGTGGCACCTACGAGCACACCTTCCGCATGCCGGGCACGTTCGGCTACGTCTGCGTCCCCCACGTCGGCCAGGGGATGCGTGGGACAGTTCGGGTCGAGTGAACTCCGAATGTGGACCGCTGGCTCGGATGCGGTCGGCTGGCTAGTCGTGGTCCGGCCGACGACTCGGCTGAACCGAACGGGTCGAGAGTCGGCGTAAGCTCGTCGTAGCGAGGCGGGATGGGCCAGCAAGGTGGTGGGTGGCGCGCGAGTTCCGTCCCCGTTACGGCCCAACGAGTAGGCTACCACCTGGGAAATATATTCGAACAATAACAACTAACGCACGAGGGCTAGCGACGGGGGATGGAGGACCAGCTTCCGTCGGTGTCGCGTCGAGAGATGCTGGGGACCACCGGAGCGTCGGCCCTGGCCGTGGGTTCGATGCTGCCCACTGGGGGGCGACACTCGGGACGGGACCGCACACGCCAGCAGGGCGACCAGCAGCGGACGGTCCGGGCGTTCGTCGGGTCGTACCACTGGGGCTACTTCGTGTTGGACGAGAGCGGTACGGAACGCGACCGGCTGACGCTCTCGTCGGGCGACGAACTGCGGCTCACGCTCTTCAACGTCGAGGCGGAGGCGGCGGTCGACGCCCTCCCGCAGGCAGTCCGGACGAACATCCTGAGCGAAGCGGACCGAGCGCGGCGCAACGACCAGGCGATTCCCGTTCCTCGAGGGACGTCTCTCGAGACCCTGCACGATGCGGCCGAGGCCGCGTATCCGGACCACGGTCTCGTCATCCTCCGCGACGAGTATCTGGGGCGGAGATCCGCCGGCCCGGGACGGGGACCCGGAGGCGACGGGCAAGTCGGCCCGTGGGGCGGTCACCACGGCCCCCACGGTGGTCCAGCGGGACCGTGGCAGGGCCCCGGCCAGCCGGACGGCCCCGGGCCGATGTCGGGTGACGGTCCCGGAATGGGTGGCTACGGCTGGGGAGGCGCCAGCGGTGTGATGCTCGCGCCCCCGGTGTACCTCTGGCATCACTCGACGGTGCCGACGGAGCTCGGGTTCGTCGTGGACACCAGCGGGTCGTTCGGCTTCGCCTGCCCGATCTACTGCGGGTACGGGCATCCGTACATGGCCGAGCGTGGTCGCGTCGTCGTGACCGAGAGCTGAGTGAGCGAGGATTCCCACGTCCCACCAGTGATGGCTTCCCCCGATGACATCGAACGCTACCGCCGCAATCGCCAGGACGAGGTCGACAGCGCGGCGGTCTACACGGCGATGGCCGACGCCGAATCGCAGCCACAGCTCGCGTCGGTGTACCGGCGGCTGGCCGACACGGAGCGAGCCCACGCGGCTTTCTGGGCGGAGCAGATCCGTGAGGCCGGTTCCGATCCGGGAGACGCTGCCCCCTCTCGAAGGGCAAGCGTACTCGCGTGGCTGGCCCGCCGGTTCGGGCCAGGACTCGTCCTCTCCTCGATGCAGGCGGGTGAAGCAATCGGCGGGAGTGGCTACGCCGCCCAACCGGAGGTCACGGGGACCGGGATGGCCGCCGACGAACGCTCGCACGAGCGCCTCCTGACGGTCATCGCGGAGACGCCCGGGCAGGGGGCGCGGGGAGATGTCCTCGCCCGTCTGGAAGGTCGCCACCGTGCGACCAGCGGCAACGCGCTCCGGGCCGCGGTCCTCGGCGCGAACGATGGGCTCGTCTCCAACCTGAGCCTCGTGATGGGCGTCGCGGGTGCGGTGCTGGATTCGACGACGATCCTCGTCACGGGCCTCGCCGGCCTCCTCGCCGGGTCGGGGTCGATGGCGATGGGCGAGTGGCTCTCGGTACAGAGCTCCCGGGAGCTGTACCAGCGCCAGCTCGGCATCGAGGCCGAGGAGCTCGCCGCGGTTCCCGACGAGGAGGCCGAGGAACTGGCCCTCATCTACGAGGCGAAGGGGCTCTCGACTGACCGCGCCAGGGAGGTCGCCGAGCAGTTGATCGCCGACGAGGCGATGGCGCTCGACACGCTCGCACGCGAGGAACTCGGCATCGACCCGGACGAGCTGGGTGGGTCGGCCTGGGAGGCGGCCGCGACGTCGTTCGTGCTGTTCGCGCTCGGGGCCATCGTCCCGGTCCTCCCCTTCTTCGCGTTGCGCGGACCTGTCGCCGTCGGCGTCAGTCTCGTGTCGAGTGCGGTCGGGCTGTTCGCCATCGGAGCCGGCATCACCCTCCTGACGGGACGCTCCGTGCTCTTCTCCGGGCTGCGACAGGTCGGTATCGGACTCGCTGCTGCGGTCCTCACCTACGGCGTCGGGAGCCTGATCGGCGTGACGCTCGTCGGCTGACGACGGGGCTCGACACAGTCGGTCGCTGGGCACGTGACGTCCGTCGGCCCTCACGGAGATTCGAGGAGGCGGTCCACGGCTTCGGCCGTGGACGGAATCCGACAGCAGGCGTCGAACTCCCCCGGTTCTCCGGTCGGGGAGGCTGTCAGTCGCGCTCGGGCGGGACCGTCCGGACAGTGAGGACGGGCGCCTCCGAGAGTCGGACGACGCGTTCGGCGACGCTGCCGAGGAGCGCGCGACTGACACCGCCGCGACCGTGTGTCCCGAGGACGATGAGGTCGATGTCGTTCTCCTGGGCGTAGTCGAGGATCGCGCGGTACGGCGTTCCGTGGCGGAGGACGTCGACGGCGTGGACGCCAGCGTCGACCGCCCGGTCACGGATCTCGTCGACGGAGCTTCGCCCGGCCGCCTCCAGCTCGTCGTAGATCGCTCGACTGTGGCCATCGAGCGGGACGACGGACGTGTTCACGACGTGGAGGACGTGGAGGGTCGCGTCGTTCTCCCGGGCGATGTGGATGGCGTGTTCGACGATCCGGTCCGTCCCGTCGCTCCCATCGGTGGGCAGGAGGATGTTATCGTACATCGTCACTCGAGGGCGTGGTGGCTGCGCCGACCGAGGCGAGATCGGTCTGTCTCGCTCCTGTCTGATTCGGCCGCGGCATGTGTATCGCTTCGACGTCGACGCTATTGAGTCTCGGTGAGACCGGCCGTCGTCCCGTTCGAACAGATGCACGTCGGGTCCAGGCGTGTCTCCGCCGTGGTGGGAACACGTGAGGCGACTGCGCTCGACGAGTTCCTTCCCACCGTGCTCGTGTGGCTGTGCTCGCTCCCGGTGTGGGTGAAAAACTGGTCGAACCCTTCGGAATCTTTTCACGGCGGTTCGTGGTACTCGGTGCCATGCCTCGCCATCGGACACTCCTCGCAGTCCTCGGGTGCCTCGTCCTCCTCGCCGGCTGTGGTGGCGGACCGGCTGGCGATACGACGACCGCGCCGACGGACGCAGGGGAGACGGACGTGGCGTCGACGACGGGAACCACAGCTCGCACGACCGCCGCACCGACGACCGTCGGCACGCCCGCGACCCGGACGGCGGTGCCGACGCTCGACAGGTCGACCGAGGTCGCGGACCCGCCCGACCCGCGAGCCGTCGCGACGAACTTCGAGCCGAACCGGTCCCTGGACACAATCTACCGGCGCGTCGAGGGCCTCCGTGGGCTCACGGCGCGTGAACGGGTGAACGTCTCCGTCCACGGCATCGACATCGTCAATCCCGAGACCAACGAGCGGATGGAGGTCGGCGACCCGTTCGACTACCCGGACGACGCCGCTGGCATGGACGAGAGCCAGACGCAGGCGCTCCAGTTGTACTCCGCGGAGCCGGTGCCGCTCAGGGGGTTCGCCGCGGCCGGGATGGCGCGAGCGACCACGGTGAACGTGGCGAACGAGAGCGAGTACGAGCGGATCGCCGACGACTCGTTCGAGATCCTCCTCGTCCACGAGTTCGCACACACGCTGCAGGAACAGCACGGCCTCAACGACCGTACGCGAACGCGGGTCACCGAGACGACCGACGCGGACCTCGCGGGCATGATGCTGAGCGAGGGCGACGCCACCCTCACCGCCTACCAGTACTGGCGGGCGTACGACGCCGGCGGGGAGAACCCGCTCGCGCTCCGGAACACGACGACCGAACGCGGCGCGTGGACGCACGGCTTCTACGACAAGACGCGGTACTACGGGGCCCTGTATCTGCAGGCGGTCCCCGACGACCGGCGGAACGCACACGTCGTTCGGCCGCCGGACACGACCGCCGAGGTGATGCACCCGAACACGACCTGGGACCTCCCGGGGCCGTCGGTCGATGCACCTGCGCCGACGGGCTGGACGGTCCAGAGCGAGAACCGCGTGGGCGAGCTCACAATCCGGTACGCGCTCCGGACGAACGGGCTCTCGTACAGCCGGGCGGCCGCCGCGAGTACGGGCTGGTGGAACGATTCGATGCGGGCGTTCAGTCGCCCGGACGGCATGGCGACGTCGTGGTCGACGCGCTGGGTGAGCGAGGCGGACGCCAGGGAGTTCGCGAACGCGTGGCGTGCAGTGCTCGAGAACCGGGACGCGACACGGGATGATGGCGTCTTCAGGGTCCCCGGTACCGAGTACACCCCGGAACTGTCCTACGTGGTCGTCCGTGATGGCCCGGTCGTCCACGTCGCGACGGCGTCCACGACGGCTGACGCACGCGCCATCGCCGCCGCCACTGGGGCGTGGAACCGGTCGCAGACCGACGCCGCGGTGGCAGGCTCCGCCGAGGCGGCGAGCCGGACGGACGCCGTGGACGACCGGGGGACGGAACACGCCGCGGCCGCCGGCCAGCGCCACCACGGTGCGAGCCCGGTGCGCGGCGACACCGACTGGGACGGCATCCCGGACGCCGTCGAGCGCGCTCCCGTCACCGGCCACCACCCGTGGGTGCTCCTCCCCGAACTCGACCCCACCGAGAAGGACGTGGTCGTCGACGTGGTCTACGCCACGTCCGTCGCGGACGACCAGCGTCTGCACGACGGGGAACTGGCGAGTCTGCGGTCGACGTGGGCGGGGTTCCCCGTGGACAACCCCGGCACCACGTCGGGCGTCGACCTCCACGTCCGGACCCACGAGACGACGGCGCTCGACGGCGAGTTCGGCCCGGACTTCGCCCGCGAGGACGTCGACGCGTTCTACGAGCGGCGCTACGGCCAGCCACCGGGTGACGGGGTGGTCAACCTGGTCGTCGTCTCCGCCTTCGACGCCGGGTCGGCGGGCGTGGTCGCGTTCGGGTCCCGCGGCGGGAACGTCGCCGTGGTTCGGGCGAGTGAGGCACGGCCCATCGTCGTCACGCACGAGCTCATGCACCTCGTGCTCGGTCCGATCCACGGCGAGCGCGACTGCGACCTCGCCGACGACAGCGGCCACACGTGCGGTGGCTACCTCGCCCCCGGCGGCCAGGCCGAGCCGCACCTCACCGAGTTGCTCACACGGGCGCTGAACCGACCCTGGTCGGGCACGAACGCGACGGCCGTCGACGAGCGCACCGCCGTGGCGCACCGACAGTCGCCTGTCGTGTCGGCGTAGCAGTGCGAGGGGGCCGCCCTAGTTCGGGCTCTCCGCGGCCGCTCCGGGGACGAGCAGCGAGCCGACGATGCAGAGCATCCCCAGCCCGACGAACCCGGTCTGGACCACACCGGAGAGCAGCGTGGACAGGTCGAGGATGTCGTAACAGACCCCTTCGAGCACCGACCCGACGCTGAGGAGCGTGAAGCCGCCGGCGACCAGCAGCAGCCGCTGGCTCCGTTCCCGTCTCGCCGCCCGATACCCCTGGAACGCGACGAACAGCCCGAGCACCACGATGGCCACCTTCGCGACGAGCAGTCCGACGAACACTCATCGCCACCTCGGTTGCATCGCGTCCCAGATCGTGCGGAGGCGGTCCGCCGCGTCGTCGCGCCGGTCGACGTCGATCTCCAGGCTCCCGTCGTCGAGACGGACGGAGAGCTGGTCCAGGTTCGACTCGAACGTCTTGTGGTGGTTGCCGTCCGGTCGGAGCTCCAGTCGCTCCCGGAGCAGTCCGCTCGCCAGCAGCTCGTCGACGCGACGGTAGATGGTCGCGAGGGACGCGTCACAGCGCGCCTCGAGCGCCTGTGCGGACATCGCCTGCTGGTCCGTCACCGTGAGGATGGTCTTCGCGACGTCGTCGCTGAGGATGCCGAGTACGTCCCGGTCAGGGTCCTGATTCTCGACCACGTGATACTCCCGCTTGTCCCCGCTGGACCTTATTTAGACGGCTGCTAAGGACCGTCTCCGGGTGTCGGTGCCGCCGGGACCGCGCCCGCGTCGGTGGCTGCCCAGGGTCGCGCCGTCTCGGCCAGCTGCCCCCGCACATCTCGGCGTTTGCACGGGCTGCAAACGCACGCTCCCGTATTACTTCGACCGGACCGTCGTCTCGGAGCGTGGATACCCAGAGAGACGCCGACCGTGTTCGCGGTCGTCACGTCGGTACGGACGCGGGAACGACGGTCGACGCCGGCCAGTCTGCGACGTCGCCTGCGAGCGGCCGAGGAACCGGGCGGTTCGAGCGGTCCGGCGACGACGGCAGACGCGAGGAGGACTGCAGGAGTGACAGCCGACCCGACACCGGGGCGGACGCCGCGGCGAGCGAGCGGCCCACTCCCGTGACCCGGTCGGGAGACGGACGCCAGGATGGCGATGGCACCTCGCCGTCGGTTCTCGCGTCGCACGTCCCCGACACGGAGCACTGATCCGTCGATGGCCACGCACACCCTCTCGTTCAAGCCGAACGTCGACATGTACGGCGGCCACGACCCGAGTGCGGCCCTCTTCGAGGACGGCGAGCTGGCGTTCGCCGTCGAGGAGGAACGCCTCAGCCGGGAGAAGCACGCGGCGGACTCGTTCCCGAGCCGCGCGATACAGGCGTGCCTGGACGCACGGGAGCTGGCACTCGGGGACGTCGACCGGCTCCTCGTCCCCCACGTCCCGGACCTCCGGGAGAACATCGTGACCTCCCACTACCTGCCGGACGCCCTGACGGTCCCGGGTGCGCTGAACAAGCTCGTCGCACTCGAGGACCTGGCGAAGACGCTCGTGAAGGCACGGTACCGCCCCGACGCCGTCATCGAGAACCACCTCCGCGAGCTGGGCGACGAGATACCCCCGATCGAGCACCGGAGCCACCACGCGTGTCACGCCGCGAGCGCGTTCCACCCGTCGGGGTTCGACGAGGCGCTCGTCGTCACGGTCGACGCGAAGGGGGAGTACGACTCGACGGTGGTCTGGCGCGGCGATCGGGACGGCCTCACGCGGCTCCACACGTACGAGCACCCGAACAGCCTCGGGCTGTTCTTCGCCGTCGTGACCGAGTTCCTCGGCTACCGGATGTTCAACGGCGAGGGCAAGGTGATGGGGCTGGCACCCTACGGCGAGGAGAACCCCGACATCGAGCGGCGGCTCCGCGACCTCGTCACCACCGGCGTCGACTACGACGTGACGCCGCTGACGAAGCGATGGGGGACCGGGTACGGGGTGCGGAAGCTCGAGGCGGTCTTCGACCGGGACCGGAACGACGAGCCCGGCGAGTTCGACCAGTGGGAGATGGACCTCGCGTACACCGCACAGAAGCTCCTGGAGGAGACCGTCGTGGACATCGTCGAGGCGTACGCCGAGGCGATCGACGTCCACGACGTCGGGCTGGCCGGCGGCGTCGCGCTGAACTGCAAGCTGAACAAGCGCGTCAGGGAGCACGACGCCGTCGAGGACGTGTTCGTCCAGCCGGTCGCCAACGACGCCGGACTCGCCCTCGGCGCGGGCTGGCTCGAACAGGACCACGGGGACGTCCCCGACCAGACCACGGTCTCGTTCGGCCCGTCGTACGACACCCGGGAGATCCGGTCGCTCCTCGACGAGGCGAAGGTCGACTACCGCGAGCCCGACGACGTCGAACGGCTGGTGGCGGAACGGCTCGCCGACGGCGACCTCGTCGGGTGGTTCCAGGGACGCCAGGAGGTCGGCCCGCGCGCGCTCGGCCACCGCAGCATCCTGGCGGACCCGCGGACGGCCGAGTCGCGGGACCGCGTGAACGAGTTCGTGAAACACCGCGAGGGGTGGCGACCGTTCGCGCCCTCCATCCTCGCGGACGCGGCCGAGGAGTACTTCGTCGACGCGGCCGCCTCGCCGTTCATGATCGACACCTTCGACGTGGAACCGGGCAAGCGCGACGAGGTCGCTGCCGTCCTCCACCCCGCGGACGACACCACGCGGCCACAGACGGTCTCCGTCGAACAGAACCTCCGGTACTACCGGCTCATCGCCGAGTTCGAGTCGCTCACGGGCGTGCCGGCCCTCCTGAACACGTCGTTCAACGACCACGGCGAACCCATCGTGACGACGCCGGCGGAGGCGTTGAAGGACTTCTACGCGATGGGGCTGGACCTGCTCGTCCTCGAGGACGTGGTGGTCGAGAAGACGGACGCGGACGTGGGGCGATAGCGCGGGAGTCCACGTGGCTCGCTGACCGACGGTTCTTCCGGTGCGCAGAGTGCGGTTGGGCGTCGGGTGACGGCCCGGTTCAGTTCACTCCAGCGCGACGGTGAGTCCGGTCTCGTTCTCGACGTTGTCGGTGACCGGACATCGCTCTTTCACGGCCGCGAGCCAGGCCTCGAGGTCGGCGTCGCCTGCGGTCTCGACCGAGAGCGACACCTCGAGCCCCTGGAGGCCGGCACGGTCGTCGACGTCCTCGCCGCGGTAGGTCGCGTAGTTCACGTCCCCCTCGATGGACGCCTCCAGCGACGTGATGTCGATGTCCATGTCGCGGGCGACCATCGTCCCGGTCGAGTTGAGGCAGGCCAGGATGGAGCCGAGGAAGTACTCCACGGGGTTCACGTCCTTGCCGACGGTGAACGCCGCATCGCCGGTGTCCACACTGGTTCGCTTCGGGCTGACACGCGATGCACGGACCTCGTAGTGGGTGAGTTCTGAGTCGCCCATACACTACTGTTCCCGTGTCGGGGAGAAGACGTTTCGGTTCGGACGGTCGCGACCCCCGCGCTTGTAGGGCGAGATGGCCGCCCCGGCGATGGGCGCTCGGGTGCCGGAGCCGCGTGCTCGGAACCGAGCCGGTCGCCTGCCTGTCCGTCGGGTTGTCAGTCGCCGACCCGGCGATAACCGCTGCGTACCAGTCTCCCGGCGCCGAACACGGTCAGGACGGCTGCACCGACGACGACGCCGGGCTGGACGAACCCGAACAGGGGGGCCGGGGTGTAGCGGCCGAGGAGGAGGAGGACCACGAGCAGCAGCCACACGACGTACAGTCCGAGACCGGCCCGATAGATCGTGTCGTGCACACGTCCGGGTCGACGGTTTACCCACTTCGACCTGTCGGTCGGGACCGTCGATGGTGTGGGGCTCGGCCGTCGACCGACGGCGGGGGTGTGGCCGCTGTCGGGATGGGTCTCCATGCGCCGCACCGGTCCGGGACCGTGTGGAGCGGTGGGGGCGCGGTTACTCCGCTAACTCCCCGGTAACAATCACGCGGACTGCGGTACCCTGGCGGGGAGGGAGGTACTCGATGACAGCACGTTCCAGGCGGTCGGCGAGTAGAATCGACCGACGACGGCTCCTCAAACTCACCGGTGCGACGGCACTCGGCGGGGCCGCGTTCTCCGGCGTCGCCAGCGCTCACGGCGTGACAGACGGCCCGGTGTTCTGTGGCTGTAGCCAGGTGTGCGTCTGTGGGTGGGGGAGCGGCGCGGAGGTCGTCGTCGCGACCGAGGACGGCGACGACGGCTTCGACTGTGAGCGGGTCTGGCAGGACTTCGACTTCTGCTACGAGGTCGACGAGGGGAAGATCGTCGCCATCGACGTCGAGGGTGAGGTGTACTGCAATCCGAACGTGGCCTGCGCCGGCGACGCGCTCGAGGACTGCGACATCGACTGCGACGGGGACGGGGAACGGGGTGGCCGCCGTGTGAGCATCCCGGACAGGGCAACGGCCCGGACAACGCCCCGGACAACGGTCACGGCCCCCCGAACGGCGGGTAGCCGCCCAGAGAGGGTCCTCGTCGATGCCCGCCTGCAGGGCCCTGTGCGCGGGTGACCGAGCGCGCCGGGTCCCAGGCGACGGCATCCTATTTATCCGCTGGCGGTCACAGGACTAGCCGAGACCGATGCAGTCACCGATCGACGTCCGGGACCGCGAACTCCACGACGTGGCCCAGTTCGACATCGCCGAGGCGTACCGCTCCGACCTAGAGGGTGTCCTCATTCCACGGCCGGAGCTCGAAGCGCGCGTGGCGGAACTCGGCGCGGCGCTCACCGACGAACACCGCTCGAACCCCGACCTCTACCCGGTCTGTGTCCTCAAGGGTGCGATGCGATTCTTCGTCGACCTGCTTCGCGAGCTGGCGCTCGAGGTGCCCTACAGCGAGGGCATCGTCCACTCCTCGCGCTACCAGTCCGGCCCGGCCACCGACATCCCGGACGTCCAGTTCTTCGACGAGGACCGCCTCGCCGGGAAGGATGTCGTGCTCGTCGAGGACATCCTCCACGAGGGGAACACGCTGGCGACGCTCCGGGACCGTGTCGCCGAGTTCGACCCGAACTCGGTCACCATCGTGACCCTCTTCGAGGTCGGCGTCGAGCGGGACGTCGATATCGACCCCGCGTACTCGGGGTTCGTCCTCCCGGACTCCTTCTTCGTGGGGTACGGACTGGACTACGAGGAGCGGTACCGGGACCTCCGCCACCTCGGGGTCCTCGACCGGGCGATCTGGGACGACTAGACACGCCGGAGCGACGGACAGCCGCGTCGGTCGCCGCGTGCGCACCCGGCGTCCAGCGCACCGGGACCGATGCAGCTCCTACCGGTGCTCGTCCGCTGCTGTCGTCCCAGTCCCGGTACCGACCACCGTCAGCTCCTCGTCGACGGTCAACGCGAGGGTGTCGTCGCCGATCGAGAACGTGAACTCGAGTTCGAGTGGGTCGGTCCCGAGTAGCTCCTCCTCGACCGAGGCGGCTTCGAGCGTCGACAGGGACGCACCGCCGAACGGGTCGAGGCCGTGGCCGAAGAGGAACGAAAGCAGCGCCGGCTCGGTGTGGAGGTACCCGATCGCCGAGCCGCCGAGTTCGAACGGGCAGTTCGTACACGCGGAGTGGACGACGGCGGCGAATCGGCGGTCACACTCGTCGCACCGTCCATCGGCCGGTTCGTGCGTCTCACAGATGTCGACCGACTCCTCGACCGGGGCCGAACAACGTGGACAGACACCCCGGTGGAGCGCCTGTGTCTGGGCGACGGTCCAGATGACTGCTGCCTCGGTCATCTCGGCGGGCGTCCGACCGTGGACGCCTGCTGGCGGGAGGTGCACGTAGCCGATGCGCTCCGTGTTCTCCGGCCGGTCCGGCTCGTCCGCGTCGCCCGTCCCGCCGTACTGCCCGGCACACTCCGTGCAGTATATCCCGACCTGCTCCTCTCGGTACTCGACCTCGACCGACGGCGCACCGCAGTGTTGACACGCGCTGTCGATGGCGGTTCGGTCGAGGGAGGGCGCTTCGGTGACGGCCCCCGAGAGCACTGCCTCGACGACGCGGTTCCCGGCCTGCCGGAGACGGTAGCCGTTCTCGGTCTTGTCGACGAAGTGCCCGACGAGCTTCTTGAGGTGGTAGTTGAAGTTCGGGGCGTCGTCGTACGCGACCCGGTCGAACAGCTCCGAGAAGGCGAGTGGGTCGTCCGCTTCTCCGAGCACCTGGAGGATCGTGAGGCGGGTCTCGTCGCCCAGCACCGAGAACGCCGCCTCTGGCGTCAACGTCGACTGCTCGTCGGGGGCCTCGTCGGTCGTCATACCCCTTCTTGTCGGTACAACAGATAGTCTCTCGGGTCACCCAGCTTTCGGCGGGGGTCGCGTTCCCAGAACATATCAATGCATTTGTAGTATCGTCGTACCAATTAGAGCTTTTGTCACCCCCGCCGCTTGTTCGACCGTCATGTCACGCACTGGTGCGATTCCGTGGGGGTCGCTCGAACGGCGTCGTGGGGGGGCCTTCGTCGCTGCCGCAGGACTGTTCGCCGTGTTCGCGGCGCTCTGGGGGGTGGCCGCGGTCACGGACATCGGCCCACGGCCGGCGGTGGACGTGTTCGGTCCCGCCGGCTGGCTGCTGGCGTTCGTGGGGCTGCTGGGGCTGTATCCGGGGCTCGTCGAACGGGTGCCATGGAACAGTCGTGCCGGAGCCGTCTTCGCGGGCGTCGGCGTGGTCGGTGCCACCGTCACCGCCGTCGCGAACCTCGGCCAGCTCGCGGGCATGACCGGGGAGCCGCCGGCATGGTTCGCTGCGCTCAATCTCCTGTTGCTCGTCGGTATCGTCCCCGGATTCCTGACGTTCGCCGTCGCCGTCCTCCGGACCGACGTCCGGGCACGGACACTCGGGCTGCTCCTGCTGGTGCCGGCGCTCCTGTTCGTCGTGAACATCGTGCGCGTCTCGACGCTCGGACCCAGGGCCCCGACTGGTGCGCCGTTCGTCCTCGGTGGGGGACAGGCCCTTGCGCTCCTGGCGATCGGACTGCGCCTCCGGACCGGAGCGACGGCGACCGACCCGGCGCAGTCGCCGGCCGACGCGACACACTGACGGTCGGCATTGGGGGTGACCGCCGACCGTCGCGGGGGTGTTCGCGAACGGTGACCTACCGGAGCCGCCAGTACAGCGACCGGAGTCGGTAGCCCAGCGAGCCGTTCTGGTAGCCGCGCCAGCCGCTCATCCCGCCGCGCAGCGTCGCTGCCTCGTATCCCTCGTCCTCGAGGACGCTCGTCGCCTGTTTCGCGACGATGCCCATCTTGCAGACGACGACCACGTCGCTGCCGGTCGGCACGTCGTCCAGCCGGTCGCGCAGCGCCGACTCGTCGCCCTGGCGCAGCTCGTCGTAGACGGGGACGTTGTGGCTCCCCTCGATGGCGCCGGACTCGAACGCCGGTTCGGGGCGGATGTCGAGCAGGAACGGCGCGTCTCCGGACGGCGAGTCGAGGCGGTCGTCGAGCTCCGTCGGACGGATACGGCTCATCAGGTCGATATTGTCCGGTCGACACAAAACAGTGCTGTTCGCGGGCGTCGGGACGGACCTACTCCGTCGTCGCGTTCGCGTCGTCGTCGTCCGCGTTGTCGTCGTCCGCATCGTCCTCGGTAGTACCGTCCTCGTCCGCCGGCCGGATCCGGAGCGTCGAGATGCGTGCGCCGTCGACGCCCGTCACCTCGACGACGTAGCCGTCGGCCGGGACGCTGTCGCCGACCTCCGGAATCCGGTCGAGGCGCTCCAGCACGAAGCCGCCGAGCGTCTCGAAGCCGTCGCTCGAGAGGTCGGTGCCGAGCTCCTCGTTGACGTCCGAGAGCGTGACCGAGCCGTCGGCGTCGTAGGTGCCGTCGTCCTGCTGGCGGATGGAGTGCTCGCGGATCTCGGCGTCGAACTCGTCGCGGAGGTCGCCGACGATCGCCTCGACGACGTCCTCGACGGTCGCGATGCCCTCGAGCACGCCCCACTCGTCGATGACGGCGGCCATCTGGCGGTGCTCCTCGCGGAACTGCAGCAGCAGGTCGCTGACGGTGGTCGTCTCGGGGACGACGACGACGTCGCGGGCGAGGTCGCCGGCGGTCGCGGCCTCGACGTCGGACTCGGTGGCCCGGAGCACGTCCTTCACGTCGACGTAGCCGACCACCTGGTCGGGGTCGTCGGCGTCGAGGACGGGGTAGCGGGTGTGTTCCGCGTCGAGGACGGTCGCGCGGAGCTCGGACAGCGACAGGTCCGACGGGATGCTCACCACGTCGGGTCGGGGGACCATCACCTCGCGGACCGTGGTGTCGTCGAGGTCGAACACGCGTTCGATCATGTCGACCTCGGCCATCTCGACGTGGCCCTCCTCGCCCGAGCGCGCCAGGACGCGGCGGATCTCGCGCTCCTCGAGCGTCTCGTCTGTCTCGGAGACGGGCGGGATGCCGAGCAGCCGCGTGAAGGCGTTGGCGGCGCCGTTGAACACGACGATGCCGGGTTTGAAGATGTAGTACGAGACCGCCATCGGCGGCGCGAGCAGCAGCGAGATGCGCTCGGCGTCGGCGATGGCGATGGTCTTCGGGGCGAGTTCGCCGAAGACGACGTGGAGGAACGTGATGATGCTGAACCCGATAGCGAACGCCACGAGGTGGATGAGGTCGCCGGAGAGGAACGGCTCGAGCACCGGCTCGATGAGCGCGGCGACGGCGGGCTCGCCGATCCAGCCGAGACCCAGCGAGGCGAGCGTGATGCCGAGCTGTGTCGCTGCGAGGTAGTCGTCGAGGTGGGTCATCACGTCCTGCAGCGCCGCGGAGCCGGCCCGTCCCTCCTCGGCGAGCTGCTCGACCGAGGTGGAGCGCACCCGGACGAACGCGAACTCGGAGGCGACGAAGAAGCCGTTCAGGGCGACGAGGAACAGCGCGGCGAGGACCCGTGCCGTGGAGAAGACGAGGTCTACCATCGCTCCCCCCGACGGTGTCCGTTCGAGCGTCGTGTGTCCATGCCTGGTCCTCGCAGGTCCGGGTATTAAAACGGCGGCACTGACGGTCGTGGCGTGAGGGCCCGCTGCCGTGCCGTGGCGGCGGTCCCACGTGGCCCGGCGTGCGACCGGTCGGGGCCTCGACACACCTTCCCGCCGATATATGGTAATGATACGTCACCGAAACGACGTTCTTACTAACTGGGTCGCGCCGCTCTATGACGTGACCTATGCAAGCGTACGTGATGCGGCAGATCGGGGAGACCGGAACCGTCGAGAAGGACCGCCCGGCGGCCGGACCGAACGACGCCGTCGTGCGACCGACGCTCGGGCTCGTCTGCACCTCTGACGTGCACACGGTCCACGGTGCCATCGGCGAACGGGAGGACATCACGCTGGGACACGAGGCCGTGGGCATCGTCGAGGAGGTCGGCTCGGAGGTCGAGCTGTTCGAGCCCGGCGACCGGGTCGCGGTCGGGGCCATCACCCCCGACTGGGGCTCGCTGGCCGCACAGGACGGCCACCCCTCGCAGTCCGAGCAGGCGCTCGGGGGCTGGAAGTTCGCGAACGTGAAAGACGGCGTGTTCGCGGAGTACTTCCACGTCAACGACGCCGACGCGAACATGGCGCACGTCCCCGAGTCGGTCAGCGACGAGGCAGCGGCGTACGTCACCGACATGATGAGCACCGGCTTCAACGCGGCCGAGCGGGCGGACATCCCGATGGGTGGCACCGTCGCGGTGTTCGCGCAGGGGCCCGTCGGGCTGATGGCGACGAAGGGGGCGGCGCTCCAGGGTGCCGGCCGCGTCATCGCCGTCGAGAGCGTCCCGAAGCGTCAGGAGCTCGCGAAGGAGTACGGGGCGGACGAGATCGTCGACTACAGCGAGGTCGACACTGTCGAGGCCATCATGGAGCTCACGGACGGCGAGGGCGTCGACGCGGCCATCGAGGCGCTGGGCGCGAACGCGACGTTCCGGGACTGCGTCGAGGTGACGAAGCCCGGCGGGGTCGTCTCGAACGTCGGCTACCACGGCGAGGGCGAGACCGTCGACATCCCGCGGGAGGCGTGGGGCGTCGGGATGGCGGAGAAGGACATCGTCACCTCGCTCTGTCCGGGCGGCCGACTCCGTCTCCAGCGGTTGCTGCGGCTGCTCGAACAGGAGAAGGTCGACCCGACCCACATGACCACGCACGAGTTCCACTTCGACGAGATCGACGAGGGGTTCCACCTGATGGAGAGCAAGGAAGAGGGGATCATCAAGCCCGTCATCAGGTTCGAGTGAGCGGGCGCCAGCGGTCCGCCAGCCGGCGGTCCGGCGTTCAGCGCGTCCGCCCGAACGTGACGGACTCCGCCGCGGGGTCCAGTTCGACGTGGCCGCCGATGGGGACCGGGAGCTGCGGGTCGGTGTGGCCGAAGTCGAGGTCGAACAGGATGGGTACGTCGGGCTGGTACGTGCGACAGGTCTCCAGGATTGCCTCGCGCTGGGCCTGCCGGTACGCCGTGCGCTCCTCGTCGCTCCGCGATGCCCTGTGTCTGGTCTTCGGGCGACCGACGACGACGCCGGCAGCCCGGTCGAGGAACCCCCGCTCGCCCAGACACCGGAGCACGGACTGGACGGTGTAGGGCTCCGGCAGCAGCTCGGAGGTCTCCAGTGCGAGGACGAACTCGTCGTCGGGCTCTGGAACGAACCGATCAACCGCGAGGAAGTGCTCCAGCACGACCACGCAGCCGCCCCAGAGCGGGCCTGAGACGGCCTTTTCGGTCGGGAAATCCCACGTCCAGCCGGGGTTCGACTCCCACTCTCTCGGCGCGTCGCCGTCGAAGTCGAAGTGGTCGTCCGTCCACTCGTCGGCGGGCTCGACCGCCCCGAGCGCGTCGTCGAACAGCGCGCGACGGAGGTACCGCTCGGTGTACGCGGGGAGTTCCAGGTCGAGCGCGAGGCCGGGGACGAACTGGCAGCCGTAGTACGAGACGACGCCCGCCGCCGAAAGCGCGAGGTGGAGGATGGTGTTGTCGCTGATGCCGCAGAAGCGGGTCGGATTCGCCCGCAGGCGGTCGAGTTCGAGGTGCCGAAGCAGCCGCAGCTGGTCCTCGCCGCCGGTCACGGCGAAGACGGCGGTCGCGTCGGACGCGAACGCCTCGTGGACCTCTGCTGCGCGTTCGGCTGGCGACAGCTGCTCGTCGGCGTGGACGCTCGGGTAGCAGGTCGGAACGACGTCGAACGTCTCCCGGAGGCGCTCGGTTCCGCGGTCGACGACCGAGGCGGGTAGCTGTCGCGATGGGGCCAGCACCGCGACCTCGTCGCCGGGCTCGACCGCGGGAGGGATGACGCCGTTCATTCGGGTGGAGAGAGGGCGGGGCATCGTATCAAACTAGCTCGGGCTCGACACCGAGTGTCATGGCTGGTGGGACGGTGCAGAAACGAATCGGTGCAGCAGTGTCGCTGGTCGACTCAGGCGGTCAGCTCGACGTCGTCCTCGCCCTCGAGCTCGATCTCGTGCTCGTCGTCCATCTCGCTGCGGCGGCCACGCACGCGGCGCGCGACGGTGGCGACAGCTGCGACGGCACCGACGACGGCACCGAGGATGGCGGCGCGGCGGACGCGGCTCCCCATGGAGCGTCGCTCGCTCGACTCGTCGGACTCCATCTCCATCGACTCGCGGGGCATCGCGTCGTCGCCCTCGATGGGCATCCCGCCGCCGACGTGGGCGTCTTCGACACGCAGCTCTACGAGGGTGAGTTTCTCGAACATTATACCTATACGAACGCTGATATCCGTCTTAACCGTTGCGTGAGGCGTGCTACGCCGTCTCCGAGTCGAGTTCTCGGGCGTAGCTGATGCCGTCGATATCGTCCTCGTCGGTCGTCACTCCCGAGGAGATCGTCCCCGAGAGCCAGCGGTCGATTTCGTCGTCCGAGAGCTTCGTCACCGCCCCTCCCACTCGTCCTCGAGCAGCCCGTAGTACCGCGTGCCGACGTACTCGCCGTCGTAGTACTGGTTCTCGCGGAGGGTGCCCTCCTGGGTGAAGCCGAGCTTCTCCCAGACGTTCGCGGAGGCGTCGTTGGGCTCGATGACGCGGGCCTGGAGGCGGTGGAGGTTGCGCTCCGCGAAGGCGTAGTCGACGAGCAGTTCGCTCGCCTCGGTGGCGTAGCCGTTGCCCCAGTGCTCGGGTGCGATGCTGATGGCGATCTCGCCCCAGCGGGTGCGGTCCTGTATCCTGAACAGTGCGATGTCGCCGACGGGTTCGGGCCCGTCGTCGCCGTCGACGCAGATGAGGAGGTTCACGCCGTCGTCGTCGGAGACGACCTCCTCGAAGAACTCGCGGGTCTGCTCGCTGTTGGCGGGGTCGGCGCTGGTCAGGGGGCGGCGCACCCGGGGGTCGTTGATGTTCCGGTTGAGCAGGTCGAGGTCCTCCTCCTCGATGGTTCGGAGGGTGACGCACTCGCCGGACAGGAAGGCGGCTCCTGGCATGGGCACAGGTCGATGGCCCCAGAGGAAAGCCGTTACGGCGGTGTGTGACGGGTTCTCAGGCACCGCCGCCGTCGAGCCACTCCTCGGCGAGCAGGCCGTAGTTGTGCACGTCGACGTGCTCGCCGCGGACGAACTTCGCGTCGCGGGAGACGCCCTCCTCGCGGAAGCCGAGCGACTCGAGCAGGCCGCGGGAGGCCTCGTTGGTCGAGAGCGCTCGGGCCTCCATGCGGTGGAGGCGACGGCTCTCGAACGCGTAGTCGAGGACCAGCGAGACGGCCTCCTTCGAGTAACCCTCGCCGTGGGCCGCCGGGGAGAGCCAGTAGGCGACCTCGCCGTTGCCGGCGCGCTCGTTCACGTGGAAGAACATCACGAAGCCGATGGGCTCGACGCCGTCCTCGGTGACGAAGCGCTCGTCGTAGCCGACGTCGTCGCCCTCGACGCAGACGAGGAACTGCGCGCCGTCGCCGTCGTTCCCGATGTGCTCGCGCTGCTCGTCGAGGTTCGTCGGGCCGACGAGCGTCATCGGGTCGCGGATCCGCGGGTCGTTCGAGTGCGTGGCGAGGAACTCGGCGTCCTCGTCCTCGGCGGTTCGGAGGGTGACTCGTTCGCCAGTCTCGAAGATGGGACCGGGCATACGAGGACGGTCAATCGAACGACACTAAGCCGTTGCGGGAGCCTGTGTCCCTATCGCACACGTCAGAGGAAGCCGAACAGGTTCAGCTCGACCGCCAGTATCGCCGCGGCCGCGAGCCAGGACTCGAACAGGAGCGTCCCGAGCGCCGACAGCGCGGCGAACTCGCGGACCCGCATCTCGCTCACGCCGGCGGGCACCGTCAGCATCCCCCGGGTGAACAGCAGCGCGTTGCTCACCGGGACCGCGGGGCGGCCGTAGCGGTGGAACCAGCCGTCGAAGCGGTCGAGGCGGTCCTCGCTCACGCGGAACCAGGGCTTCGCGAGCAGCCACTCGCGCCCGCCGCGCTGGGCGAGCAGGAAGAGGAGCGTCTGGCCCACCGTCGCCCCCGCGACAGCGATGGCGAGGATGAGTACGACCATCGCCACGTTGTCGCCACCGCCCGCGAGCACGCCGATGCTCACCGGGACGAGCGCCTCGCTCGGCGCGAAGTAGAGCAGCATCGCCCCTTCGAGCACGAAGATGCAAAAGAGCGCGGCCAGCCCGTACCGGTCGATGAGCGACCGCGCCAGCGCCTCGTCGCCCCAGACGAACAGCGCGATGCCCGCGATGCCCGCGAGGAAGAACGCGCCCGCGACGACGAGCAGGCCGTAGTCCGCCGCGAAGACGCGGAGGCGGCTGCGTGTGTCGGTCGCTCCGGTGGTGTCCGAGTGGCCGGTGTCGGCATCCCCGTAGCCACCGTCCGCGCGCTCGTCTGACATTCGTTCTCGACTGTTCGGTGGGCGGGTAAATCGTTTCCGCACCACGACGACCGCGCCACCGCTGGCGTGGGATTCATCCCGCGGGCGGTGGTAGCGTCGGGGGACGATGGAGCCGAGACAGTGCCACGTCGTCGGCCTCGTGCTGTGTCTGGTCGGCGGGCTCGTGACCGTCGCGAGCCTCGCCCTCGCCGGCGCGTTCGGAATCGCGGTCCTCGCGCTCGCGGCGACGGGCAGCTTCGCGCTCGCGCTCTCGAACGTCTCCGACCGGGAGCCGTTCGACATCGAGCCGACGCTGTCCTACCGTGTGGCGACCTGGGGTGGGGCCGTCCTCTCGCTCGCGCTCGGACTCCTCATGCTCGGGGTCGGGATCTACTCGTTCGTCACGTTCGGGTGACCGTGGGCCGTCCGGTCGTGTGGCACTGCGACCGACGCCCGGCGGACGGTGCGGTTTTTACCCTCGCCGACGGAGGCCCCGGTATGGACCTCACGAACCGACCGCGGCGGCTGCGGGGCGACGGCGTGCGCGGGCTGGTCAGCGAGACGAGCCTGTCGCCGTCGGACCTCATCGCGCCGGTGTTCGTCGACGCGACGACCGACGAGCGGGTGCCCATCGAGTCGATGCCGGGCCACGAGCGCGTGCCGGTCGACCAGGCGGTCGCCCGCGTCGAGGCGGTGCGCGAGACGGGCGTCGAGGCGGTGATGCTCTTCGGCATCCCGACCGAGAAGGACGCCGAGGGCTCGCGTGCCTGGGCGGGCGACGGCGTCGTCCAGGAGGCGACCCGGCGCATCACGGCCGAGACGGACGCCTACGTCGTCACGGACGTCTGCATGTGCGAGTACACCGACCACGGCCACTGCGGGCTGCTGGATGAGGGTGCACGCGAGGGCGACGGCCTGACCGTGGACAACGACGCGACGCTGCCCGCGCTGGAGCGCATCGCCGTCTCGCACGCCCGCGCGGGAGCGGACATGGTCGCGCCGTCGGGCATGATGGACGGGATGGTCGGGGCCATCCGCGAGGCGCTCGACGAGGACGGCCACAGCGAGGTGCCCGTCATGAGCTACGCCGCGAAGTACGAGTCGGCGTTCTACGGGCCGTTCCGCGACGCCGCGGACGGTGCGCCGTCGTTCGGCGACCGCAGGCACTACCAGATGGACCCCGCGAACCGCCGCGAGGCGAGACGCGAGGTCCAGCTGGACGTCGAGCAGGGCGCTGACGTCCTGATGGTCAAGCCCGCGCTGCCGTACCTCGACGTCGTCGCCGACGTGCGCCGGGAGTTCGACCACCCCGTCGCCGCGTACAACGTCTCCGGCGAGTACGCGATGCTGCACGCCGCGGCGGAGAAGGGCTGGCTCGACCTCGAATCGGTCGCCCACGAGTCGCTGCTCTCGATCAAACGTGCCGGCGCGGACCTCATCCTCACCTACTTCGCCGAGGACGTGGCGCGGTCGCTCCCGTAGGAGCCGACGCCCGTCTCGGCCGCCCTGTGGCCCGCCAGCGGTCGCTCCGGTGACAGCTCGGGCGATGCACGACCGTCCGGTTCTGGCCCACGAACGCCCACGAAACCCCGCGATAAACAACCTTGTATGGATTATATTTGCTATTAAGATGGACGAACGCACATTAGGGCGAGATATTATGGACGAACGTCAACGCCAACCATTATATTGTTCTCTCCCATGAGCTGTGACCGTACTACATGAGCACGAGTATGGCAGTATTGGTGGAAAACGTGGACGAACGTGCAGAAAGTGGCAACATTTGCGTGGGGTCGGGGGTGGCGGGATGCTAGAGCTCCTCCCCCTGCAGGCGGAGGCACAGGCCATCGCGGACAGCATCAACTACGTGTGGGTGCTGGTGGTCTGCTTCCTCATCTTCTTCATGCAGCCGGGCTTCGCGCTGCTGGAGGCCGGACAGGTGCGGGCGAAGAACGTCGGCAACGTGCTGACGAAGAACATGACCGACTGGGCGCTCGGCGTCCTGACGTACTTCATCGTCGGGGCCGGGCTCGCGAGCATCGTCGGGATGCTCACCTCGGGCTCGAGCCTCGACGTCATGGCCGCGTTCTCGTACATCGGCGCGCCGGGTGCGACCGGCTGGATCAACTGGGTGTTCGGGGCCGTCTTCGCGATGACGGCGGCGACCATCGTCTCCGGCGCGGTCGCAGAGCGCATGGACTTCCGTGCGTACGTCGTCTTCGTCGTCGTGCTGACGGCGCTCATCTACCCGACCGTCCAGGGGCTCACCTGGGCCGGCGGCCTGCTCTCCGGGCCGAACCCGCAGGGCACCGGCGGCTTCGTCGGTGAGGCCCTCGGCGTGGGCTACCTCGACTTTGCGGGCGCGACCGTCGTCCACATGGTCGGCGGCCTCGCCGGCCTCGTCGCGGCGAAGATGGTCGGCCCGCGCAAGGGCCGCTTCGACGAGAACGGCGAGAGCCAGCCCATCCCGGGGCACTCGATGCTGCTCGCGGTCCTGGGCACGCTCATCCTCGCGTTCGGCTGGTACGGCTTCAACGTCGGCACGCAGGCGACCGTGCTCTCCGTGGGCCCCGACGGCTCGCTCACCTTCATGGGTGCGGCGCTCGGTCGCGTCGTCCTCGTGACGACGCTCGGCATGGGCGCTGGCGCGGTCGCCGCCATGCTGGTCTCGACGTTCTGGCAGGGCAAGCCCGACCCGCTCTGGATGGCCAACGGCCTGCTCGCCGGCCTCGTGGCGGTCACGGGCGCGGTCCCGCACGTCACCTGGTGGGGCGGCCTGCTCATCGGCGCCATCGGCGGCGCGCTGGTGCTGCCCGCCTACCGCTGGACCGTCGACACGCTGAAGATCGACGACGTCTGCGGCGTCTTCGCGGTGCACGGCGCGGCCGGCGCGGTCGGCACCATCCTCATCCCGGTGTTCGCCGCATCCAGCTCCGGCACCGCCATCCTGGGCGACAGCTGGGCGTTCCTCGGCGTCGACCAGCTCGTCATGCAGGTCGTCGGCGTCGCGGTCATCGGCCTCTGGACCGTCCTCGCGACCGGCGTCACCGGTCTGGTGGTCGACGCGACCATCGGCCTCCGCGTCTCCGAGGCGGAGGAGGAGGCCGGCCTCGACGCGGGCGAGCACGGCATCTCGACGTACCCCGAGTTCGTCGGCGACAGCAGCCCGGAGTCCTCGCGGCCGACCGTGAGCGCCGACGGCGGCACCGTCCAGACCGACGGGGGCGTCGACGAGACGACTTCGAACGACCCCGCAGCGGGAGGTGAGACCGATGAGTGAGAGCGGCATCGAGATGGTCGTCGCCATCATCCGGCCCGACCGCCTCACCGATGTCAAGCGCGCGCTGGCGAAGGTCGGCGCGCCCTCGCTGACGGTGACCGACGTCTCGGGCCGGGGGTCACAGCCCGCCAAGAAGAGCCAGTGGCGCGGCGAGGAGTACGTCGTCGACCTCCACCAGAAGGTGAAGGTGGAGTGCGTCGTCGCCGACATCCCCGCCGAGGACGTCGTCGAAGCCATCGCGGAGGCCGCGCACACCGGCGAGAAGGGCGACGGCAAGATCTTCGTCCTGCCCGTCGAGTCCGCGTACCAGGTCCGGACGGGGAAGACCGGCATCGACGCCGTCTGAACGCGGTTCCGAGGGTCGTTTTTCTGTTGGTCGTTGGGGTGGCACAGCCGTGGCTTCGAACCGGACGGAGGTTCCTCCCGCTACGGGAACGACTGGCCTCGACAGTGACCAGAAAGCCCCCGCCGTCTCGGCTCCCGCGGCTCGCTGCGCTCCTCGCTACGCTGCGGTGCCTGAGCGCGACGCGCTCAGACTAGCGAGAGCTCCGCTCTCGCGTCGCTCACGTCGCCGGGGTTCGCCGACACGGAGGCCCCTTTCAGTCCCACCCGCCCGCAACCGCACCGCACCTCACACCTCCCCAACCGATTGCGCTCCTCACTCCGTTGCGGTGCTCATCCCTCGCGCGGATGGCTCGACGCGCTCCCTGCGGTCGCGCAGTCTCGCCAGCCACGCGCCACCTGGTTAGTTCAGCTACCACCGACCGCGGTCCACGAACGTACTAGCTCGCGACCGCGGCTCTGAGCGCCTCCCGTTTCACGAGCACGAAGCCGACGCAGATGACGAGGAAGCCGACCACGGTGTTCGTGGAGACGACCTCGCCGAGCCAGTACCAGCCGACGAGCGTCGCGAACACGGGGGCGACGTAGCCGACGAGGTTGATCTCGACGGGGCCGAGCCGGTCGAGCAGCCCGAAGTACAGCAGGTAGCCGACGGCGCCGGCGGCGAACACGAGGTAGCCGAAAGCGACGACGACGCGGGTGGAGAGGACGACGGTCTGCGGTTCGCCGGCGACGAGGCTCGCGAGGTGCAGCAGCGGCCCGCCGACGAGCATCATCCAGCCCTGCCGGGCGGCGACGCCGAGTTCCGGACTCTCGCGGCGGAGGCCCACGCCGGCGAGCGCGAACGCCGCCGCGCTCGCGAACAGCAGGCCGACGCCGATTGGGTCGGGTGCGTCGACCGCCGTCGGGCCGGGGACGGCGAGGATGGCGGTTCCGACGAGCCCCAGACAGACGCCGGCGACCCGCGAGGGCGTCGGCCGGGCGGTGTCGAGGAACGCCGCGGCGAAGCCGACGCTCCAGATGGGCACCGTCGCGAGCACGACCGACCCGATGGCGCCCGAGACCCGTGCCTGCCCGACGAACAGCAGGCCGTTGTGGACGGCGACGATGCCGACCCCACCGACGAGCACGGCCCGGAGGTCCGCCCGGCCCGGGACGATGGACTGCCCCCGGGCGAGCGCGTACCCCAGCACGACGATGCCGATGGCGTCGAACCGGAGCGCAGCCATGAGCAGGGGGTCGACGCCGGCCTTCGCGGCGCGGATGGCTGGGTAGGAGGCTCCCCAGAGCGCCGCGAGCGCGACGAACCCGAGCAGGTTCTCGTGACGTCTCACAGTTCGGCCGAGGAGAGGCCCGACAATAGCAGTTGCGTGGTGCCAACTATCAACACGATTCGTGCCGGACGGTTCGGAGGGTCCCCGGGCACAGAGCCTGACAGCGGTCCGCAGTCGAGCCGACGTTTTCGGGACAGGAGTCGGGTATCGAGATGTTGATGTCACCCACCCCAGATTGACAGTCTGTCCGACCAGATTCGAGGTATGCTCGAAGCAAAGTTGATGTACGAGTCGGGAACGGGGCCGTCTCGGATTACCGTAGAAGGCGAAGCTGACCGTGAAGCACTGGCTACTGCCGGAGAGATTTACTACGCAGAAGGCCAGAATGGGTGGTTGGTACCGACGGAGCCGGAGTCGCCGGAATCCCGGACCGAACTGTTTGTCCCGACCGAGCGTGTCTACTTCTGTTCCATCAGCAGCACAGAACACGACCTGAGCGAGCAGGTGGGGCCGCTGCTGTCGGAGTGTTCGTTCTCCGTCTCAGAGCTGACGGTCGAGATGCCGTACGACGAGACCTGGGTCAGACCGGAATCAGAGCGACAGGAGTTCCACTATCCCATCTCGTACAGTAGTCGTCTGGACCACTTCGTCTGCAACTTCACGAGCACCGATATGCTCGAAGACGGGACGCCGTTCCAGTACGTCCAGTACTTCCCGCGGTCCCGTGTCTACTCGGCTGTCCATGAGTGACGACACTATCGACGGTTGTTCGTCCTCTTCCGCGACAGTGCGTTTTCCGTCTCGCAGGAACCCACTCGCAGATCAGAGATTTGCTCGCCGTTCCCTCTCGACGAGACACGGTCTCGTCTCGCGGGAACAGCGTCAAGGGTTTTTACCGGCGGGTCCGAATCGCCGATAGCAATGAACGAGGAGAACTCGCGGAACCTGTACGACCGGGCGCTGTCGGTCATGCCCGGCGGGGTGAACTCGTCGGTGCGCGCGGCCATCGAGCCGTACCCGTTCTTCGTCGAGCGCGGCGACGGCGGCCACGTCATCGACGCCGACGGCAACCGGTACATCGACTGGGTGCAGGGGCTCGGTCCGCTCCTGCTCGGCCACGACCTCCCACAGCCCGTCGAGTCCGCGGTACAGAAGCACGCGAGCAACGGCCCGATGTTCGGCGCGCCGACGCCCATCGAGGTCGAGCACGCCGAGTTCGTCACCCGGCACGTCCCGAGTGTCGAGATGATCCGGTTCGTGAACTCCGGCACGGAGGCGACCGTCTCGGCGGTCCGGCTCGCCCGCGCCTACACCGGCCGCGACAAGGTGGTCGTCATGCAGGGCAGCTACCACGGCGCGAACGACTCCACGCTCGTCGAGGGCGAGGGCGCACACGTCCACCCGTCCAGCCCGGGTATCCCGGACGACTTCGCGGAGCACACCATCGCGGTGCCGTTCAACGACCACGAGGCCGCCCACCACGTCTTCGAGGAGTACGGCGACGACATCGCCTGCGTCCTCGTCGAACCGGTGCTCGCGAACTACGGCATCGTCACGCCCGCCGAGGAGTACCACGAGACGCTCGCCGACCTCTGTGACGACCACGGCTCGCTGCTGGTTTTCGACGAGGTCATCACCGGCTTCCGCGTCGGCGGCCTCCAGTGCGCCCAGGGGAAGTTCGACATCGACCCCGACCTCACCACCTTCGGGAAGATAATCGGCGGCGGCTTCCCCGTCGGTGCCATCGGCGGCAAGGCGAAGATCATGCGCAACTTCACGCCGTCGGGGGACGTGTTTCAGGCGGGCACGTTCTCCGGCCACCCGGTCACGATGGCCGCCGGGCTGGAGACCCTCAAGTTCGCCGCCGAGAACGACGTCTACGACCACGTCAACTCGCTCGGCGAGCAGCTCCGGCGGGGGCTCACCGAGATCTGCGCCGACCAGGCCCCCGAGTACACCGTCGCCGGCCTCGACTCGCTGTTCAAGGTCATCTTCACCCGCGAGGGCCCCGACGACCTCGACGGCCAGTGCGAGGCGGGCTGTCGCCAGCGGCCCTCCTGCCCGCGCTACGACTACTGCCCGAAGAACGGCGGCGACGTCGCCGCGGGCGAGACCGACCGCTGGCGGCGCGTCTTCTGGCCACAGATGAAGGAACAGGGGATCTTCCTCAGCCAGAACCAGTTCGAGTCCCAGTTCGTCTCCTACGCCCACACCGAGGCGGACGTCGAGGAGACGCTCGAGGCGTACAGGGAAGCGCTGTAGGTCAGGGCGCTTCGACCGTGGCCGTCGTCGACGCCGTGCTCCCGTCGCTGTAGACGACCTCCAGCCGCACCTCGAACGTGTCGGCACGGTCGTACTCGTGGTGGACCGGCCCCTCGGAGTACGACGTCGCGCCGGGTCCGTCGCCGGGATGTGCGAACTCCCAGCGGAACTCCTCGGCATCCTCGGTCCGGGCGGAGTTCCGTGCCGAGAGCCAGACGAGGTGGTCGGCGTCCTCCCAGAAGGGGTCGCCACCCGTCTGGACCCACTGGAGTTTCCAGTCCTGAACGGTGTCGTCGCCGGACGTTAGCTGTGTAATCTCGGCGTTCGTGGTCCCACCACCGATGGACACCTCCTGGGTCGTCGTGGCCGTCTCACCGCTGTCGTAGACGAGCTCCAGCGTCACATCGTACGAGCCGGGCTCGTCGAAGATGTGGTACACCGGCCCAGCGCTGATCTCCGTCGACTCCTCGCCGTCGATGGTCCAGCGGAACTCGTCGACGCCGGCGACGAGGTCCGACTCGCCGGCGGAGAACCAGGCAACGTACTCCTCGTCCTCCCAGAACGGCTCGCCACCTCTGTTGATGTACGCGACCTTCCAGTCGGCGACCGCCTCGTCGTTCGGAGGGAGGCGCCTGATGTCCGCCGTGGGACTCGAATCGTCGAACACGGTGAAGCTCACCCTGTCGGAGCTCACCTCGACCCGCTCTTCGTTCGGGTTCCAGGCGTACACCATCACGCCTGGGCTGTAGATGCCAGCTTCCTCGAAGCTGCCGTACAGCGGCATCCGTTGGGTCCCCTCGCTCAGGATCCCTCGTTTGCCCGGGTCGCCGAGGTCGATGAACGCGTCCGTCGCGGTTATGTTCCAGTCGTAGCCGAGGATGGACCGATTCCGTTCGGCGTACGACGACGTGGCGTCGAGCGTGACATGATCACCGACTGTAAGTCGGTCGCCATCGTGGGCCATCTCCAGTTCCGCGTGGACCTCGTCGACGAACGGGTGGTCGACGCTGTCTCCCGGTTCGACCACCTCGACGGTGACGTGCGCGTAGTCCGCGGCGTCGGCGATGGGATCCTCGACGTGGTACATGACGTCGTACTCTCCGGGTTCGCTGAACGAGAAGGACGGGTTCGACCCGTGCATGATCTCGATATCGCTGGTCCACAGCCCGACCTCCTCGAGCATGTGTGGCTCCGGGTGGAGCGCCTCGGTCTTCGGACGGATCCACGTCTCTTCGACCTCGTTCGCCCCGGTGTAGACGAACTCACCGTCGCCCACGAGTGTCTCCCCGACCGTGACCGGTGGTCCGGCGTCCGCACCGTTCGCGTCGCTGCTCTCGACATCAGCGTACAGGGTCCGCAGCTCTGTTTCGGCCTCTATCTCGAGGTTCTCGGACCGGGTGACGCCCGACTCGTTCCGGACGACGAACAACGGATGGTACGTCCCCTCCTCGGCGAACGAGATCTCGGTCTCCGTGCCCGAGTGGAACTCCAGTTCCTCCAGCCACGGACCGGTCCGGTCGAGAAGTTCTTCGGTCGGGACGAAGCCTGGAGACTTCGGAACGACCCACATCGCTTCGACCGATTGCTCCCCGTTCATCGTGCTCGACTCACCGACCAGTCTGACACCCGTTCCGGTCGGTATGGGTCCCTCGATTCGGTCGTCTTCGTCGACGAGCTCTGTCGCGTAGAGGTCCGAGATGGTGATGTAGGAGCCGTAGACGAACTTCTGGGTGACGAAGTTCCTGTACCCGTAGTGTTGGGCTCCACCCTCGCTCGGGTCCCGGGCGTCGCTGACCGCGAGGACGACGGCGTACGTGCCGGTCTCCGTGAGTGAACAGCGCCAGTCGGGGTGGTCACCACGCCCCGATTCGACGACGGAGTCGCGACCGATGTTCGGCCAGCCCTGCTGGGTCGTGCTGATCTCGTCGGGGTCGAACGCGTGCTCCGTCGGGTTGGTCACCGGACCGAGCCGGTAGACCGCCCACTCGTACTCGTAGATGTCCTCCGAGCCCCATCCGTCCTCGAACCAGAGCTTCGTATCGTACGCGTCGAACTCGATGTCGGTACCCGGCTCGACGTACGGCACACCGTCTGCCGGATCGAACTCCTCGTTGAGCGAGAGTGATTCGGGAAGGTGGCCGTTCTGGATCGTCACGACCGGTGTCGGTCCCGGATCGAGATTGCTGAAGAACTGATCGAGGTGGTCTGTATCGTCCTGGGACTGGTGCTCGCCTCTGGTCAGCGAGACGTTCGAGTAGAGGCTCTCGAGCGAGACGCCCGGATGGGTCGCGTACCGCATATCGATCTCGACGGTCCAGTGGTTGGACGTGAGTCTCGATATCGAGTTCGCGAGCGACTGATCGAGGTCGTGTTCCGACGAGACATCGAACTCGACCCGTTCTCCCGGGGAGACGTACACGTCGAACAGCGCGTTGTGTCCGGTGATGGGGGAACCACGTTCGGGGGAGTCCCGAAGCTCGAACCCACGGTAGTAGGGAACTGGCCTCGGTCCGGGGCCGGAAAGGACTCCCTCGACGCCGAACAGGAACCCGACGACGGAGACCAGGGTGGCGGCACCAGCAACGAGAGGGAGACCGAGGGTTGCGAGGGCGGTGAGGGCGGCCCCGGTCACGACGAGTGCGATGTCCCGGACCGCCTTCGAATCCTGCTGTGCGTCCTGGATGAGCGCGTATTCGTTTCGCGCGTTCTCGGCGTCGGCTAGACCGAGGCTCCCGACGAGTTCGCCCCAGGCGTGGGCGAAGTCCTGCCGCAAGGATTCGTCGTTCGCGAGTAGTTCGACGATCGCGTCCCCGTCGATGGCAGAGAACAGGTCCTGATCGCGCCGGACACCGAACGCGATGTGCTTCCACGTCTCTGCCTCGTCGTCCAGGGGTGGCCCCTCCACCCGGATCAGGTTACCTATCCGTATCTTCCCCCGCTGGAGTCCTTCGTTCACCGTTTCGTCACTGAGCATATATCCGGCACTCTCGTCGGCGCGCTCGACCATGTTGTCGTCGTAGTGTATCTCCTGTGCGTGGAGGGAGTACGCGGTCGAACTGAGGTCGAACGTGACACGCCAGCAGCCGCGCTCGTCGGCCTCCGTGTCGGGGTTCCCGTACGGTTCCCAGGAGATATTCACCGGTGCCAGCTCGGTCTGGGAGGCACCGATCCAGAGTGGCGAGCTGGACCCGTCGAGGTAGGCGTCACGCACCGGGTCGTGGGTCAGCATGCGTCGGTCGTGAACGCGCCACCGCGCCTCGCGAACCGCATCTGTCGGGGGGTGGAGCCTGTCGTCGAAGGAGTCGATACGCAGGCCGGTGTCCTCGATAGCAGCGGCGCCCTGGCTGAGGAGCGTGGCTACCGTGGCACCAGACAACGTCTGGAGCAACGTTCGTCTGGTCGTCGGCAGTGAACCGTCGTCGGTCATGCTGTCTCGCTCACCTCGATTGATTCCGTGGCGACGGCGTTCAGATACGAGCCGTCGTCGAGTCGCTCCCACACCTCGAGGAACACGTCGTACGTCCCGGCTGTCTCGGGTGTGAACTCGAATGTCGGATCACTGTTCGGCAACGTCGCGTAACCCTTCCCCAGTGCCAACCGCTCGGTCATGCTGAGCCAATCCTGCGAAGCGGACCGCTCGTAGCTCTCCGTGTCGGTCGGATCCGCAGTCGGCGGACAGTACATCACCTTCCAGCAGTACGCGCCGATATCGGCGTGTGAAAGTGTTGTTCCGTAGCCGTCACACGTCACGGGTTCTCCGGTAGAGGCCGGCTCGGTTGCATCGAGCGCCAGTCCCGGTTTGGGCGGCTGTCCCTGGTCGTGCTCGAAGTCCCCCCAGGCGATGTTTGCCGAGCCGAACAGCTGTCGATATCGTTCCTGTTCCGTTGCAGCACCGATGCTCGGGCCCGACACTGGGGCACGGATCGAAACACTCCAGCGGGGATGTGCGAACGTCTCCGGTCCGGTCACGTTCGGGAAGTAGTCCGTCGAATCCTCGCGCGAGCTGCCGACGCCGTGATGGGTCCGGACGTCGGCGGGGTGTTCGGTCTCGACCCGGACGTGCGTCGTCTCGCCGGGGGCGACGTAGATGTCCATCAGCAACGAGACCGCGGTCATCGGGCCGAGCGCCGCGTCGGGTTGGTCGACCTCGAATCCCTGCCAGTGTGGAAACTGGAACTCGGGGTCATCGTTCAGCTCCTGGAGGCCCTTGACGACCGTGATGAGGTCGAGAATCTTGCTGAGATTCCCGAGAATGCGACCGGCTCCGTCCGACTGGACGTGGAAGTCGTTGACCCAGCCACCGATCGTCGTCGCCATCCCGATGGCCGGCATTGCCTTCTTTCCGACGAGCTCCCGAAGTCTGGCGACTTCGGCGTAGTTCGTGGTAGTGGTGTCCTCCCACTTCGGTTCCACTGTCTGCTCTGTGACTGCCTGTCCTAACGAAGTCGTGTACTCGTCGTAGGCAGCCGGGTCTTCGTTCCGGAGCGAACGAAGGTGCTGCCTGACGTTGTCGCCGTAGACGAACCGCATGAGGTTCGGGTTCCGGCGAGCCGAGATGGCGATGGCGTCGAGCTGGGGATTCAACCCGTCGCCGTCGCCTCCCTCGGGGTCTGGTCCCCGGACGGAGAGCTTCGTCCGGAGGTCGATGTCCTCACAGCGGTCACCCCTAGCGTGGAGGGAGCTGTCGGCGAGCGTCCAGTGGTCGCCCGTGACCTCGTAGATGGGTTCGCCGTCGTCGTTCGTCTCCTCCCAGTCGACGGAGTCCATGGTCGGGACGAGTGCGAGCGCGCTGGAGTTCAACTGGAACGTGTAGCGCCAGCATCCACCGTCGTGGTCGGAGCGGGGGTCGCCGAACTCCTGCCAGCGAACGTCCCAGAGGGTCAGCGAGGTGTCGGTGAGCCCGTAGTAGGACGGGTCGACGTCTGTCTCGTACATCTTCCGGTCGTGGACGTTCGTGTGGTTGGCCGTCCACCGGTAGCGGTTCTTCAGCTCCTCGTTCGGTGTGCGCGACGGTCGTGTTGCCTCCCCTGGTCGGCCGAGGGCGGCCGGAACTGCCGTCGCGCCAAGGGCGGAGAGTACGGCCCGCCGTGAGTGATCGGACCCACCAGCGAATTCCATTTAATCCGAAATGAACTGTCGATAATATATATCTTCGGAATACTAGTTTTAGTGCCAGTGCCCGGATGTGAGCACGATAGCTGCCTGTTGCACCGATACCGCCGTCGCTGAGTACGGCCACCATCGCTCGTCGCTGGTCGCCCGCTCCCTCTAGATTCTGTATCGTGAAATAGGATTTATTCGCTCCTGACGCCATCGTCCTCCCAAACTGCCTGCAACGTCGATAGAGTGTTCAAACCGTCTGAATCCGGCCGATCTGCTGCGTCGAACCTCTGAAACGCGCGTCGAACGCAAACTGGTGTGCTTTTCACCGTCGGTCACCGACTCCCTCGCATGAGAACACGTGGGACCATTCGGCTGGCGACGCGGGGCTCGGACCTCGCCATCCGGCAGGCGACGACGGTCCGTGACGCGCTGGAGGAGCGACACTACGAGGTGGAGCTCGTGGAGGTCGAGACCGAGGGCGACAAGATCCGCGACGAGCTCATCGCGGACCTCGGGAAGACCGGCGCCTTCGTGCGGTCGCTCGACGAGAAAGTGCTCGATGGCGACGTCGACGCCGCCGTCCACTCGATGAAGGACATGCCGACCGAGATGCCCGACGACCTCGTCGTCGCGGGCATCCCCGAACGCGCACCGGCGGGCGACGTGCTCGTGACGCCCGACGGCAGCACGCTCGACGAACTCGAAGACGGCGCCGTCGTCGGCACCGCCTCGATGCGCCGGCAGGCCCAGCTCCTGCACGAACGGGACGACCTGACCGTCGAACCCATCCGCGGGAACGTCGACACCCGGGTCGAGAAGGTGCTCGCCCCGTCGCTCCAGGCCGAACACGAGCGTCGCACCGAGGCCGCAAAGGAGAAGAAGGGCAACGCCGGCGACGACGACTTCGAGGCCGAGTTCGACCGGACGGTCGAGGAGTGGTTCGACGACCGGAGCGAGATCGAGCGCCGCGCGCTCGGCCGCGAGGTGGAGACGCCGTACGACGCCATCGTGCTCGCCGAGGCGGGGCTCCAGCGCTCCGGGCTGGCCCACTACATCGAGTACGAGCGGCTCTCGAACGAGACGTTCGTCCCCGCGGCCGGACAGGGCGCACTCGCCGTCACGGCACGCGACGGCGAGACCGCCGAGGAGCTGCACGAGGTGCTCGACTTCCCGCGAACGCGGGTCGAGACGACCGTCGAGCGGACCGTCCTCGCCGGGCTGAACGGTGGCTGTATCGCGCCCATCGGCGTCCACGCCGTGCTCCAGGGGGAGTACGTCCACACCGTCGCGCAGGTGCTCCACCCCGACGGCGACGACGTCGTCCAGCAGCGCCGTGACATCCCGGTCGAGACCCACGTCGCGGCGGCGAAGGAGTTCGCCCAGGCGCTGACCGAGGCCGGCGCTGACGAGCACGTCGCGGCCGCTCGCGAGCGATGACGGGCTTCGTCTACCTCGTCGGGAGCGGTCCCGGCGACCCCGACCTCATGACCGTGAAGGCCCGCAGGCTCCTCGACGAGGCCGACGTGGTGCTCCACGACAAGCTCCCCGGCCCGGAGATCCTCGGGACCATCGAGGCGGAGCGCCGCGAGGACGTGGGCAAGCGCGCCGGCGGCGAGTGGACCCCGCAGGAGTACACCAACAAACGGTTGGTCGAACTCGCCGAGGAAGGCAAGACCGTCGTCCGGCTCAAGGGCGGCGACCCGTTCGTCTTCGGCCGCGGCGGCGAGGAGGCCGAACACCTCGCCGAACACGGCATCCCGTTCGAGTACGTCCCCGGCGTCACCTCCGCCATCGCCGGCCCGGGCGTCGCCGGCATCCCGGTCACGCACCGCGACCACGCCTCCTCGGTCTCCTTCGTCACGGGCCACGAGGACCCCACGAAGGAGGAGTCGGCGGTCGACTGGGAGGCGCTCGCGGCAACGGGCGGCACGCTCGTCGTGCTGATGGGCGTCGGGAAGCTCCCAGACTACACCGCCGCGCTGCGCGAGGCGGGCATGGACCCCGAGACGCCCGTCGCGCTGGTCGAGCGCGCCACCTGGCCCGACATGCAGGTCGCGACGGGCACCCTCGACACCATCGTCGACGTGCGCGATGCGGAGGGCATCGAACCCCCGGCCATCACCGTCGTCGGTGACATCGCCGGGACGAGAGACCGCGTCGTCGAGTTCCTCAGGACCCGCACATGACCACGAGAGACACCACCGTCGCCGTGTTCCGCCCGGACGACGAGCGGCTGCGCGACGCCGTCGAACTAGTCGAATCGCTCGGTGCGACCCCCGTCGCCGACCCGATGCTGGAGGTCCGGGAGACGGGTGCGTCGCCCCGAACCGACGCCGACTACACCGTCCTGACGAGCAAGACCGGCGCCGAGATTGCTCGCGAGACCGGCTGGGAGCCCGGCGAGACGACCGTCTGTGCCATCGGGTCGGCGACCGCCGGCGCACTCCGAGAACAGGGGTACGACGTCGACCTCGTCCCCGACGAGTTCTCCTCGACCGGGATGGTCGAGCTGCTCGCCGAGCGTGTCGACGGCGCACGCGTCGAGGTCGCCCGCAGCGACCACGGCAGTCAGGTGCTACTCGACGGCCTCGAAGCCGCAGGGGCCTACGTCCACGAGACGGTGCTGTACGAGCTCGTGCGACCCGAGGGCGCGGGCGGCTCTGCCGAACTGGCCGCCAGCGGCGACCTCGACGCGGCCTGCTTCACCTCGTCGCTGACCGTGGCGAACTTCCTCGCTGCGGCCGAGGAGCGCGGAATCCGTGCCGATGCGGTCGCAGGACTCGCCGACGCCGTCGTCGGCGTCATCGGCGAGCCCACCCGCGAGACAGCCGAGAGCGAGGGTATCGCGGTCGACGTGGTGCCCGAGAACGCCGACTTCGACGAACTGGCGTGTGCGGTCGTCGAACGGGCCGCGCCGACGTACCACGACTGAGCCGATCCGCAGTTTTCGGACGAGTCAGGCCATCTTGGAGCCGTTGGCTCGTCGTGGGTCGTGAGCGAGGGGCCCGAGGAATAAACTATATCTCACGATACGAAATGTGGTTCGGTGCGGGAACGGCGGGCTTCGCCGAGGCCCGCTGCTCGGGGCCATCGGTTCCGCCACGGATGGCTCTGCACCGAGAACAGATCCGGCGAGATGACGTGACCCGCGTGCTCAAGCGGTCTCGAGCAGGTGCCGCCGCTCGACCGGTACGTATTCGGGGTACTCGTGGCTGTAGCCGAGCCGGCGGGCGGCGGGTGCCAGAACACGCACGCCGGCACGCTGGAGCCACGTCGGTAACCGCGAGAGGTAGAGCAGGTCGTCGAACTCGTCGATTACTGGTGCCAGTCGCAGCGGATTGAGCGGCATTCCGGAGGGCGTCGTCGCGTAGTCGCGGCCGAGGCCGTAGGTGACGTACATGAACAGCTCGGTGTCGAGTGCGGGTCTGACCTCCCCGACGAGGTGAAGCTCGCCGTCGCCGCCGTTCCAGAACCGGTGCGGGTCGCCCGCGGGGATGGTGACGCTCTCGTCCGGCCCGAGCAGCCGTTCAGTCCCGTCGTGCCAGACACCAAGGGTGCCCGCCCTGACCTCGAGGTACTCGTCCTGTTCGGGGTGGACGTGCCGCATCGGGCCGTGGGAGTCCGGTGGCGGGGCCAGCCACATCTCGAACCGGGCGTACTCCCCGTCGGTCTCCTCGGCGGTCGCCAGGTAGCGCACTCGCTTGCCGCTCCGGGGTGCGTCGACGGTCGGTGTGGCGCTGGCGTCGGTCATGGCTCGCGCTACGACGACCGCCCTGAAAAGGGTGCTCGGCTCGGGGTGTCGGGACCGCCCCATCCGAGCCTTTATCCGCGATTGCGACCCATGCTCCGACGAATGTCCGCCAGCGCCCCCGTTCCGGAACTCGCCGACCGCGCCGCTGCGTGCGCCGAGCACCTGCGTGCGGCCGAGGCGGTGCTGCTCGCCTCGCACATCGACGCCGACGGGCTCACCAGCGCTGCCGTCGCGTCGAGCGCCCTCGAACGCGCCGGCATCGACCACGAGGTCGTCTTCGAGAAGCAGCTCGACGCCGAGCGCATCGCCGCCATCGCCGAGACGGAGTACGACACCGTGCTGTTCACCGACTTCGGCAGCGGGCAGATCGACGACATCGTCCCGCACGAGGAGCGCGGGGCGTTCACGCCGGTCATCGCCGACCACCACCAGCCCGGTGACGCAGACACGGAGTTCCACCTGAACCCGCTGCTGGAGGGCATCGACGGCGGCTCGGAGCTATCCGGTGCCGGCGCGGCGTACGTCCTGGCACGAGCGCTGGAGGGGGACGGCGACAACCGCGACCTCGCCCGACTGGCCATCGTCGGTGCGGTCGGGGACATGCAGGACCAGGACGGCGAGCTCCACGGTGCGAACGCGGCCATCGTGGACGACGGCGTCGCGGCGGGCGTCGTCGAGAACGGGACGGACCTCGCGGTGTACGGCAAGCAGACCCGTCCCCTGCCGAAGCTGCTGGAGTACGCGAGCGACGTCCGGATCCCGGGCGTGACCAACGACCACAACGGTGCGGTCTCCTTCCTCGACGAGCTCGACGTCGACTGCCGGGCCGACGGCGAGTGGCGGCGCTGGGTGGACCTCACCGCAGAGGAGCGCCAGACCGTCGCGAGCGCGCTGGTGAAACGTGCGGTGTCCTCCGGCGTGCCAGCCGACCGGATCGACGACCTGGTGGGGACGACGTACACGCTCACGGCCGAGCCCGAGGGCACCGAGCTCCGGGACGCCAGCGAGTTCTCCACGCTCCTGAACGCCACCGCGCGGTACGAGCGCGCCGACGTGGGGCTGGCGGTCTGTCTCGGCGACCGCGGGGAGGCGTTGACGTCGGCGCGCACCCTCCTGCGGAACCACCGGCGGAACCTCTCCGAGGGCCTGGAGTTCGTGAAGAACGAGGGGACGACGAGCGAGGAGCACGTCCAGTGGTTCCACGCGGACGACCGCATCCGCGAGACCATCGTCGGCATCGTCGCCGGGATGGCCCTCGGGTCGGGCGGCATCGACCGACGCAAGCCCATCCTCGCGTTCGCGAACGAGAGCGACACCGAGGTCAAGGTGTCTGCACGGGGCAGTGGGGCGCTCGTGCGCAAGGGGCTGGACCTCTCGGTCGTGATGCGCGAGGCCTCGCAGGCGGTCGGCGGCGACGGTGGTGGCCACGTCGTCGCGGCCGGTGCGACGATTCCCCGGGGCGAGGTCGAGGCGTTCGTCGCGGAGGCCGACCGGATAGTGGGCGAGCAGCTCGGCTGAACCGCGAGGCGACGACGCCCCGCGTTACTCGAAGAAGCGCGCCGGCACGTGCTGTGCGACCGGCTCCGGCAGTGCTCTGGCGAGCGTGGCCCACACCGCCGCGAGCCGCTTCCGGAGCGCGACGTACACCGCGCCGACCATCAGCAGCGCGAGTGCGAACGCTGGCACCGGTTCGGGCAGCGTCATCGTCGGGACCGCCAGCACGGCTGCCGTCCCGAGGTCGCGCGGCGAGCCGTCGTAGGGGACCAGTCGCTTCGGGGCGAGCCAGCGGCCGTGGTAGTGGCTGTAGACCGCGCGCTCGGACCGGCCCTCCCACGGGCGGAGCTCGAGCCCGCCCCCGTAGATGTCCATTACCGGGTGGAGGGCGACCGCGACGAGGAACGTCGCGAGCGCGAGGGTTGCGTTCGTCGGGACCGCGACGGCGAGGACCACGGCGAGCCCGGCCGGGAACCACCCGTACACCGGGTAGTGAAGCGTCTTCCGGTGCCCGGCGTAGATGTCGAGGTCGGGGAAGAGGCTCCCGGCGAGTCCGACGGCCGCGACTGTCACCGGATCTCCACCGACACCGACCGCGAGCGCGGCGAGGACGAGCCCCGCCAGCGCGTGGGTCATGGCCATCATCACGCTTGCGTACGAGATGAGGCCTTACTAATGTGTCCCTTCTCAGAGGACAGTGTATGGGTTTTTCACGTCACCACCGCTACCGGACAGTATGGACCGCCTTCGGCTGTTGAATCGTGCCCTCCAGGCGGGTCTCATCGCCGTCCTGGCGTTCGGCCTCCTCGTGCGCAACGTCAGCGTCGTGGTGAACGCACTGGCCGGTTTCGGCGTGACACTGGTCCCGGCGGTGCTCGCACGGGACCGGGACCTCCTGCTCGACCCCCGGTTCACGCTCGTCGTCAGTATCGCCGTCTTCCTGCACTCGATCGGCATGGTCGGACTGTACGACCGTGTCTGGTGGTGGGACCACCTGACCCACACGTTCTCCGCGACCATCGTCGCGGTCATCGCGTACACCGTCGTCTGGGCCGTCGACGTCCACCGGGAGGATATCCACCTTCCACCGCCGTTCACCGGGCTGTTCGTGCTCAGCTTCGTGCTCGCGATGGGCGTGCTCTGGGAGGTCGCAGAGTTCCTCGCCCGCGAGGCCGCCATCCGCCTCGGGCAGGAGCCGGTTCTCATCCTCTACGGACTCGACGACAGCATGTTCGACCTGCTGTTCAACCTCCTCGGCGCCGTGGCGGTGACGCTGTTCGCGACGACCCGTCTGCGTCACTGGGGAGAGGAGCTCGCCGCCTGGCTCGACCGTCGGCTGGAGGCAAGCTAGAAACCCCTCGAGTACGAGGCATAGACCGTGGCACACAGGCACTTCCTCGCCGAGGACGCCGACCGCCGGCAGGTCGCCGTCGGGCTGGCCATCCTCGGCATCCTGCTGGTCGCCGGGGGGTTGCTCACGAGCCGGTTCCTCTGGCTGTTCGAGGAACCAGATGCGATCCGCGAGGCCGTCTCCGCCTTCGGGCCGTTCGCACCGCTGGCGTTCGTCCTGATGCAGGCCGCTCAGGTGGTCCTCGCTCCCATCCCGAGCCACGTGCTCTCGTTCGCCGCCGGCTACCTGTTCGGGCCGGTCTGGGGGTTCGTCTACAGCATGTTCGGGGCGATCGCCGGGACGTTCGTCGCGCTCCTGCTCGCACGTCGGTACGGACGACCGGTCGTCGAGCGGTTCGTCGCACCCGAGGTGCTCGACCGGTTCGACGCCTACCTCGGGGAGTACGGGGTGGTCGGCGTGTTCGTCGTGTTCCTCCTCCCCGGGTTCCCGGACGACGTGGTCTGTCTCGTCGCTGGCTGTTCCGAGCTCGACCTCCGGAAGATACTGGTCGCGGCCACCCTCGGCCGGATTCCGGGCTACCTCGTGCTCGTCCTCTCCGGTGCCGGGGTCGCCGAAGGGGAGCTGTACGAGTCGGTGTCGCTGCTGCTGGGCGCCGCGGTGATCGGGAGCATCCTGTTCTGGCGCCGGGAACGCCTGCTGGAGTGGCTCCGTCGGCAGCTGACCGTCGACGATGGGGGCCGCCACCCCGGTTCCTGACCCGATACCGCTGTTTTCGGTCGCCTTCGTGCACGAACGGGGCCGTTCTCGCAGTCCGTGGCCCGCCGACCCCGGCGCATTCTATATCGCGATATCTGGTTTATCCACTGCTCTGTGTACCTCGCTCCTCGCAGCAGGGGAACAGCCTGAAACGGCCGAAAATAGCCGGTTGAGTGCTCGAACGCCGTCCCAGCCGTCGGTCAGGAGCGTCGTGATCGACCGAGACGTCGAGTCGTCACCGACGCGTCGGCGAGCCGTTCCAGCACGGCGAGCTCGCGTTCGAGGCTCTCGTCACCGATATCGGCCATCTCGTCCCGGAAGTACTCGGCGAACGAGGCGAACCGATCGGCGTACTCGGGCGAGACGGTCAGGTCGGTCGATCGGCGCTCCCACCGGCCGAGGTCGTCGTACTCGGCGGGCGCGATACCGTCGGCTGGCGGTTCGCCGTCGTCCTGGCGCATCGCCACGGCCCAGTTCCGGCAGAGGTCGGCGTAGCGCGTCAGCAGCACGGCCTTGCGGACTCCGGTGTTCCCGAACTGCTCCGGGCCGCCGTCCGGAAAGGCGACGGTCGCGGTCGTCTCACCGGTCTCGCCCTCCCGGTTCTCCCAGCTCGCACGGAGCTGGAGGGAGCCGCTCGCACCGGTCTGCTCGAGCTTCGCGAGGACGACGCCACCTCTCGTCTCCCCGCCCTCGCGGTCGGCGGCGAACAGCGTGTTGACGTGCATCACCTCGCCGGTGGACTCCTCGGCCGCGGAGGAGCCGTACACCGTCTCTATCTCGTATCCGTCGGCGTCGAGCTCGAGCGAGAGGTCGAACACGAGCGGCGTGACCATGTACTGGAAGCCGTCGGTGAGCCGCTGCTCGAACTCGTCGGCGGAGTGGACCGAGTAGTGGTTCGCCCCGCGGACGCTCGTGATGGCGTCGATTATCTCGGTGTTGAAGTCGACACCGACGCCGACGAACGTCGAGTGGACGCCCCGCTCGGCCTCGCGGTCGAGCCGGCCCTGCAGTCCCTCCTCGCTGGTGTCGCCCAGGTTCGGCATCGCGTCCGTGAGGACTGCCATGCGGTTCTCGTAGACCGTGGGATCGGAATCCTCGACCGCGTCGAACAGCGCGCTGGCCTCGTCGAGCCCGGCGGAGAGGTCCGTCCCACCGCCTGCCTCGATGTCCGCCTCGATGTGGTCGCGGATGGCGTCCATGTCGGTCGTCTCGACGGGGTTCAGCGGTTTCGCCACCGTCGCCTGGGTGTTGTAGAGGACGACCCCGAAGCGGTCGCCGGGCCGCAGCTGTTCGGTCAGGGCGGCCAGGGCGTCCCGGGCGACCTCGATCTTCGGGCGGGAGTCGTCCGTGTCCTCCCCATCGTCGCCGTCGTAGTGGTACTCGTCGAACGGCGAGCTCATCGACCCGGAGACGTCGAGCACGACGACGAAGTTGAGCCGCTTCCGCTCGAAGTCGTCGGCGTCGAGCCCGGAGTTCAGCCCGACGGAGAGGTAGCGCTCGGTCTCACCCGACAGGGGGTCTGCGGAGACGGCGGGTGCGTAGCGGGGGCAGAACAGGGAGTCGCACCCGCCCGCGTCGCCGGTGTCGAAGTAGTAGTCGTAGAACAGCCCCTCGTAGGGCATGTCGCTCGGCAGGGGGAGGAACCCCTCCTCGACGTTCTGCCGGAAGTTGTTCACGTCCTTCGCGCCGCCCGCGGCGAGGCCGACGCTGTTCCCGGCGGAGGTCTGGGCTGTGTACGTGACGTTCGCGCCGCCGCTCCCGCCCTTCGAGCCCGCCCCTTCGCCCTGACCGATGTCTGCCGGGTCGAACTGCCAATCGTCGACGAGTTCGCCCGACGGGGCCGTCGTCGGGAGGTCGGTCGGTGGTTCGGTTCCGGGGTCGTTCCCGGGCGTCGAGCCCGTGCTACAACCCGCGAGCGAGGCGGCCGTCGCCGTCGCGAGCGCGAGGAACGAGCGTCTGCGTCGTGGGGACATGCTCGCCTCTTCTTCCGCACGGCACATAACACGATTCCAAGGTGAAACCCCGATTTCAGCCAGCTCGACTCCCGAGGCGGTGGTTCTGTGTGCCGTTGCTTTCCGGGGGCACCACCCGGATAAACTAGATATGGCGATACGAAATCGGTTCCGGGCGTTCCAGGGCCGACCGTGGGGCCGCCGGTGAAACGCCCCGCTTTTGACCGTCCTGACCGTTCCCACGGATATGACCGAGTTCGACCCGGACCGCTTCGAGGCGGAGAAGTACGTCGACTACTTCCCGCAGCTCCAGCGCGCATACAAGAACGCCTTCGAGACGATGAACGAGGAGTTCGACTCGACGCTCATCCACGGGATCGACCAGCAGGTGCTCAACGAGTCCGAGCCGTTCTACGACGAGGACGAGGGCTTCACCGTCGAGCTCCCCGACGACCCGTACGACCGGCTCACCGCCGTCGTCGTGAGCGAGGAGAAGTTCGAGGGCGTGATGGAGCGCTACCGCGAGGAGATCCGGAGCGAGCTCCGCCGGGTCTTCGGACTGTAGCCGGTCAGGGTTCGTCGAGGTACGTCATCGCCTCCTCGTCGGAGACCTGCGCGAACGAGTCGTAGAACTGGCCGACCGCGTAGAACCCGGTCGGGGACCGCAGACAGACGACCTCGTCGGCCTCCGCGCCGAGCTCCGCGACGGTGTCCGGGGGCCCGACGGGAACCGCGAGGACGACCCGTTCCGCCCCTGCCGCACGCGCCCCTCTGATGCAGGCGATGGTCGTCGCCCCCGTCGCCACACCGTCGTCCACGACGATCGCCGTCAGCCCGTCGAGGTCGAGCGGCGGCCGGCCCTCGCGGTACGTCTCCACCTTCGCCCTGGCGACGTCGAGCTGGCGGTCCGTCTCCTCGTCGACGTAGGCCTGACTGACACCGAGGTCGGCAACGAGGTCGTCGTTCAACCACACCGTCCCGTCGCTGGAGACCGCGCCGATGGCCAGCTCGGGGTTGCCGGGCGCACCGAGCTTCTTGGCGGCGATGACGTCGAGCGGGACGTCGAGCGCGTCGGCGACCGCACGTCCGACCGGGAGGCCACCCCGTGGGACCGCCAGTACGACGTCGCCCGTGACCTGCTGTTCGACGAGCAACTCACCCAGCCGTCTGCCGGCGTCGGTTCGGTCCGCGAACATGGTCGACACTACGCGGTGGTGTTCCTTCCGTATTTATCGACGTGTCAGTGGTGCTACCCGGGAGTCAGAGCTCGCGGCCGGTCTCCTGCTCGGCGACCTCCTCGACCCCCTCCGAGATGGCCTCCGTCGCACCGCCGTCTCGGAACCCCTCGATCGTCTCCAGTATCACCTTGAGTACGTTCATGGTTGGCAAACAGACGGTACCCGGTATGATAAGCGTTCGCTACGGTCGGTGCGGGCCACTCCCCGACGGACCGGGCGAAACGCCGGCCTCGCCCTGTGAACACGTGGTGCGCAAAGTTTAGGGACGCGCGTCCCGAACCACGGCACATGAGCACCGAGACACAGGGCGGCGACGACCTGGAGGAGCGCGTCACCAACTTCCTCCGTCGCAACTTCCCGCAGATCCAGATGCACGGCGGCAGTGCGGCCATCCAGGACCTCGACCGCGAGACGGGTGAGGTCACCATCCTCCTCGGTGGTGCCTGCTCCGGCTGTGGTATCTCCCCGATGACCATCCAGGCCATCAAGAGCCGCATGGTCAAGGAGATCCCCGAGATCGAACAGGTCCACGCCGACACCGGCATGGACGGTGGCGGCCAGGGCGGTGGCGGTGGCATGTCCCCCTCGTTCCCCGGCGAGACCGTCGACGACGACGGCGAGGAGGACGAAGGCCCGCAGGCCCCGTTCTGAGGCGACCTGTAACGGGGAGACGTGACGGTCGGTCCACGGAAAACAACAGTTCTTAATCCTTCGTGCCCTCGAAGCCGAGTATGAACCCCACAGCCGGGCGGAACGTCCTCTTCGTCGTGATGGACACGGTCCGCAAGGACCACCTGTCCGTCTACGGGTACGACCGCCCGACCACGCCCGGCCTGGAGGCGTTCGCCTCGGAGGCGGCCGTCTACGAGGGCGCCGTCGCCCAGGCACCGTGGACGCTGCCGGTGCACGCGTCGCTGTTCACCGGGCTCTACCCCAGCCAGCACGGGGCAAGCCAGGAGAACCCGTACCTGGAGGGGGCGACGACGCTCGCCGAGACGCTGTCGGACACCCACCGAACGGCGTGTTACTCCTCGAACGCGTGGATCACGCCGTACACCCACCTCACCGACGGCTTCGACGACCAGGACAACTTCTTCGAGGTGATGCCCGGCGAGTTCCTCTCCGGGCCCATCGCCCGCGCGTGGAAGGCGATGAACGACAGCCCGACCCTGCGGCGGGTCGCCGACTGGATGGTGTCGGTGGGCAACCGGATCCACGAGTACACCGCCTCGGGCGAGGGTGCGGACTCGAAGACGCCGCAGGTCGTCGACCGGAGCCAGGAGTTCATCGCCGACGCCGCGGCCGACGGCGAGCACTGGTTCCAGTTCGTCAACCTGATGGACGCCCATCTGCCGTACCACCCGCCCGAGGAGCACCGCGAGGAGTTCGCCCCCGGCGTCGACTCGACGACGGTGTGCCAGAACTCCAAGGAGTACAACTCCGGGGCGCGCGACATCGACGACGACGAGTGGGACGACATCCGGGGGCTGTACGACGCCGAGATCCGCCACATCGACAGCGAGCTCACCCGGCTGTTCGACTGGCTGCAGGCCGAGGGACACTGGGAGGACACGCTGGTCGTCGTCTGTGCGGACCACGGCGAGCTGTTCGGCGAGCACGGGCTCTACGGCCACGAGTTCGGCATCTACGACCCGCTCGTCAACGTCCCGTGCATGGTCAAGCATCCCGACCTCGAGCCGGGCCGGTACGACGAGCAGTTCGAGCTGCTCGACCTCTACCACACGGTGCTGGACCACGCGGGCGTCGACTCGGCCGCCGGCGACGGGGTCGACCTCGACCCAAGCCGGTCGCTGCTCGACGACTCCCACGGCGACCGCGAGCAGGGCGAGTACGCCTTCGTGGAGTACTCCCGCCCCGTCGTCGAGCTCAAGCAGCTGGAGGGGAAGGCCGTCGACGCCGGCATCACGCTCGACGAGGAGTCCAGATTCTACTCCCGGATGCGCGCCGCCCGCCGGACGGACGGGAAGTACATCCGCAACGAGCGCATCGCCGACGAGTTCTACCGGGTCGACGAGGACCCCGACGAGTCAGACGACCGCCGCGGCGAGGGCGACCCCGTCGAACGCGAGGTCGAGGCCGCCCTCGTCGACTTCGAGGAGCGCGTCGCCGACGAGTGGGACGGCGACTGGTCCACCGACGAGGGCGACGGCGAGCTCGACGAGATGAGCGACACCGCGAAGGAACGACTACAGGACCTCGGGTACATGGAGTAGTGTGAGCGGGACATCAGGTGGGGCGTTCGGGGACCTGTTCGGTCGCAGGACGCTCGCCAAGATGGGGGCGGGCTTCGCCATCTCGCTGCTGCTCGTCTACCTCCTCGGCACCGCGGTCGGCTGGGAGCGCACGCTCGACCAGCTCTCGCGAGCCGACCCCGTCTGGATCGCCGCCGGTTGTCTCTCGACGTTCCTCTGTCTGGCGTCGTGGGGCCGGGCGTGGCAGATCGTCCTCGCCGTCGGCGGCGTCGAGGTCCCCTATCGCAAGCTCGTCGTCACCTACTTCGCGGCGACGTTCGCGAACTACGTCACCCCGTTCGGGCAGGCCGGCGGCGAGCCGTTCATCGCCTACGTGCTCGCCCGCGACACCGACGCGGACTACGAGCAGAGCCTCGCGAGCGTCGTCACCGCCGACCTGCTGAACCTCCTACCGTTCTTCAACTTCGCGGCGGTCGGCACCGCCTACCTCGTGGTCCAGACCTCGCTCGGCGACACGGAGACCGTCGGCAACCTCGTGCTCGTGCTGGGGCTGCTCGCGGTGAGCATCCCCCTCCTCGTCTGGTTCGCCTGGCGGCACCGCTGGGCGGTCGAGGAGCTGGTCGTCTGGCTCGTCCGGCCTGTCGCCCGCGTCACCAGCCGGGTGAGCGTCGACGGGGCCCGCGAGCGCATCGAGCGGTTCTACGCCTCCGTCGAGGACATCGCGGCCGAGCCCCGGGAGCTCGCCCGGGCGCTCGCCTACTCCTACGTCGGCTGGCTGTTCTTCACCCTGCCACTGGTCGCCGCGCTCCGGGCGGTCGACGCGACGATGCGCACCCTGCTCGTCTTCTTCATCGTCCCCGCGAGCACCATCGCCGGACTGGTGCCGACGCCCGGCGGGCTGGGTGCCGTGGAGGGCGCGCTCACCGGCCTGCTGGTCAGGGTCGGACAACTGCCCGCCGACACGGCCTTCGCGGTGACGACGCTCTACCGCGTCGAGAGCTTCGTGTTCGCGCTGGTGGTCGGTGGGATTGCGGCGCTGTGGGTGACGGCACGGGTTTGAGTTCGGTCAGTACAGAGTGTGTATTTAACGCGTTAGAAATTGGTGAATTGAATAACCGATATCCTGGAGCATTCGGTCAATTTGCCGAGTTACAGTGTGGTCGACTAATGCGGAAAGCTCCAGAAAGCCACTCATCAATCCCAGTAGTACAGCAATTGCTGCGAGTGCGATAACGCCGCGAACTCTCCAAAGTCACCACGATGAAATTCCAAGAGCGCGTCTCACAATGCCCTTGTTCGGTTCCGTCACGCCCGTTCCACTTCCAGTATCTCGTTTCAGGGACCCGTCGAGGGCGAGATCGGGCGAGTCGTCACCACCAGAGGAGCTACCTGGAGTTCGTTTTACCTTATCGACATCGGTTCGTCGATATTTAGGTCCGGTTCGTTCGTTGTTTGGATTTGCAGCCGTGTCCGGATCTACGATATTTTGGGCTTCGATGGTCTTCCGACGCCGCTCTTTCTTGCAATTTCGACAGATAGAACCCGAGTAGGACATTGCCGCACCACAGTCGTTACAGTACGGTGTTCCATCCTTCCGTTTTTCCGCCGCTCCTGGCTTTGAGCCAGTTTTTGAACTTCCGTCCTTGCCTATCTCCGTCTCCCCCTCGTCACATTCAATACAGAGTTCGCCTCGGGAAACGTCCACCTCCGCACCGCAACGGTTGCAGTTGGCCTCTTCCTCGTCATCTTTGTCCTCATCCATCCCGAGAACACCGGTGACTTTCCCGAGGACATCATTGGTTCCTTTACCACGGAATTCTGGGCCGAGCGTCTTGGTGGTTCTCTGTGCAGCGCAGTTGTGCCGCTCCGGAAGCACGTGGTCGCTGCACACAGTTTTCCCACAGTAGTTACAGCTTCCGGTGAGTGAAGATTCACCACAGACCGAGCATCGGCCCATGCCCCTTCGTGACACGGAGTTGTAATAACTCCGTTGGCAAGATGCTCACTCGACGGGCCACCCCAAGCGGTCGGATTCGGGAGCGAGCTGGTCGCCTTCGGTAAGTATGTGGACTCACCTACCAGCCACCTCGGGGTCGGAGATGTACTGATGAATCCAGTTTCGAGGACCCAACTTACCTGACCCCCCGCGCCTCCTCCCACGCCCGCAGCAACCGCGTCGCCGTCTCGCAGACGGGCACGTCGACGTCGGCGTCCCGGATCTCACCTGCCCGGTCGACGACGTAGCCGGTGATGGCGTCGACCTCGGTACGCCGGCCCGACTGGACGTCCTGTAGCATCGAGGAGGTGTTCGCGGCGGTCGCCTCGGCCACGTCCTCGACCGCGGTGACGGCCTCGCGGTTCGACAGGCGCACGTCGTGGCCGCGGGCGACGCGGGCGGTCTCTCGGGCGGCGTCGCGGGCGAGGCCGTTCGCGGTGCCGTCGAGGAGCGCGCCGTTCTCGCTGCGGGTGAGCGCGGTGACGGTGTTGATACCCGCGTTGACCGCGAGCTTCTCCCAGAGGCGGCGGGGCATGTCGTCGACGACCCTTGCGACGAGCCCGCCATCGACGAGCGCGCGTTCGAGCAGGTCGTCTTCTGGCCCATGACCGCCCTCGTGGAAGCCCACGACGACCTCGCCGACGCCGGTGCATTCGACGCGGCCGGGCTCGTGCAGGATGGCGCCGTAGGTGACCGTGCCGGCGTACACCGGGCAGTCGACGTGGGCGGCGAGGGTGGCCTCGTTGCCCATGCCGTTCTGGAGGGAGCAGACCGCGTCGAAGGTGCCGGTCGCGAGGTCGCGGGCGGCCGTCTCGGTGTCGAACGCCTTCACCGTCACGAGCGCGAGGTCGGCCGCCATGTCGGTCCCGTCGGTCGTCGCGTCGGGATGGACGGTCTCCACGCCCCCGGGCGTCTCGACGCGGAGTCCCTCGGCCCGGACGGTGGCGACGTGGGGGTCGCGGCCGACCAGGGTCACGTCGTGGCCGTCGCGCTGGAGGAGGCCGCCGAGGAGGCTGCCGAGGCTGCCCGCGCCGTAGACGACGATTCGCATGGCTCACCGTGCGTGGCCGGCGGGGAAAAAGCGTGCCGGTCAGTCCTCGGTCCAGTAGTAGATGTCCTCCTTGCTGGTGCCGCAGTTCGGACACTCGTCGGGGATGTCGCTGTCGAGCTTGCCCATCTCGCCGCACTCCCAGCAGCGCCACATCAGCTCGCCCTCGCCGAACTCGTGGCCGGCGCGGTGGTGCTCGATGCTCATGCCCTCGATGCCCTCCTCGGCGGTCACGTAGAAGCCGTGCTCGTCGAAGCCGCGGACGTGGCCGAGCCTCTGCCCGTCCTCCGTGTAGATTCCCGTGCCGAAGCTGATGCGCGGCTCCTCGTCCTGGTGGCTCATGCGCGGACAGACGACCGCCAGAATCTTAAGTGATGTGTCAACATGGCTCATGTTTTCCGACTCGGTGTCCGGCCGGGTGGCGCGCGGCTGGCGAGACTGTGCGACCGCAGGGAGCACGTCGAGCCATTCGCGCGAGGGACGAGGAGCGCAACGGAGTGAGTACCGCAGGAGGCTGGGGAGGCGTGAGGTGCGGTGCGGTCGCGGTCGGGTGGGACTGAAAGGGGCTGCTCGCTCGACGAACCCCGGCGACGCAAGCACCGCAGCGGAGCGAGGAGCGCAGCGAGCCGCGGGAGTCGCGCGAGCAGGGGCTTTCTGGCTGTATCCGTCGCCGACTATTCTCGTCGATGGAGGGACTTTCAGGCCGTTCGTATGGAGCGATTGAATCGCAACCGGACACCAATCGACGACGACCACGACAGGTCTCACGGTCGGACCGCGAGCTATTTCCACCCATCCCCACAACCCACACACGATGATCGACCTACGCAGCGACACGGTCACGAAGCCGGACGAGGCGATGCGCGAGGCGGCCGCGACGGCGCCGGTCGGCGATGACGTGTACGAGGAGGACCCGACGGTGAACGAACTGGAGGCCGAAGCGGCCGACCTCGTCGGGATGGAAGACGCGCTGTTCGTGCCGACGGGGACGATGGGCAACCAGGTGGCGGTGCGCACGCACACCGACCGCGGGCAGGAGGTGCTCTCGGGGGTCGAGAGCCACGTGGTGAAGTGGGAGCTCGGCGGGATGGCCCAGCTCTCCTCGCTGCAGGTCCGGACGTTCGACGGGGGCGAGCGCGGGGTCCCGACGCCCGAGCAGGTGCGCGAGGGCTACGTGGCGGAGGACCTCCACCGGCCCGGCACCGGCCTGCTGACGCTGGAGAACTCGCACAACTCGAAGGGCGGGGTGGCCATCACGCCCGAGGAGATCGCGGCGGCGGCCGAGGCGGCACACGACCTGGACGTCCCCGTCCACCTGGACGGCGCGCGGGTGTTCAACGCGGCGGTCTCGCTGGGCGTGCCGGCGAGCGACATCACCGAGCACGTCGACTCCGTGATGTTCTGTCTGTCGAAGGGGCTGGGCGCGCCGGTCGGCTCCATCCTCGCGGGCTCTGCGGAGTTCATCGAGCGGGCGCGGCGGAACCGGAAGCTGTTCGGCGGCGGGATGCGCCAGGCGGGCGTCATCGCGGGGCCGGGGCTGCAGGCGCTCGGGAACGTCGAGCGGCTGGCCGAGGACCACGAGAACGCGCGGACGCTCGCGGCGGGGCTGGACGAGCTAGAGGGCCTGTCGGCCGCGGAGCCGGACACGAACATCGTGCTCGTGGACACCACGGAGAGCGGACTGACGGCGGAGGCGTTCCTCGACCGCTGTGCCGAGGTGGACGTGCTCGGGTCGGCGTTCGGCGAGTACGTCGTCCGGTTCTGTACGCACTGGGACGTGGACGAGGCGGCGGTCGCGACGGCGGTCGAACGGGTCGAGTCGGTGCTCTAGTTCTTCCCGGAGCCCTTCTCCATGCCCTCCTTGAAGCCGAGCATGGTGCGCCGGAACAGCAGGTAGAAGAAGAAGATGAGTGCGAGCAGCACGACGACGACGAACAGCGTGAACGGGTCGTCGAAGAAGCCGTCGACCTGTGCGGGGACGGGTGTCTGCATGCTTCTCAGTTTCGCGCCTCGAAACAAATGCGTTTCGACGTCTGCGAGATGTGCTGACAGGACCGGCGCCACGGGGCTGCTCCGGGATAGTGTCCCGTTACCATTTGGCTCGGAAATCACTGCTGGAAACGGTGTGCTACCGGCTATCAATGGCGGCGCTGTCTTGCGATTATGGAAACACAAAGAGTTGTCGAAGATATACAAACGTTCATGTTCGACGATGCCCATCCCTACGGTATGGCGGACCTGTTGCCCTCCTCTCCGGATACGTCGGCCGCCGCCGACGCGGAGCCCCGCGTCATCGGTCTCGACAGCGACGACGCCGACGACCTCATCGGGGTACTCTCCTCGTCGACGGCGCGTGAGGTGTTGACTGCGCTCCACGACGAGCCGGCGACACCATCCCAGCTCGCCGACGCGGTCGACACCTCCCTCCAGAACACGCAGTACCACCTGGAGAAGCTGGAGGACGCCGACATCATCGAGGTCGTCGATACGGCGTACTCCGCGAAGGGGCGGGAGATGAAGGTGTACGCGCCAGCCGACCAGCCGCTCGTGGTGTTCGCGGGCGGCTCGGAGCAGTCGACCGGGCTGAAGGCCGCGATCTCCCGACTGCTCGGCGCCTTCGGGCTGCTCGCGGCCGGCTCGTTGCTCGTCCAGCAGTCGTTCGGTGGCGGCCTCGGCTCGTTCTTCGACCTCGGCGGTGGGACCCCTCCGAGCGGGGAGCCGCTCCCCCCGCCGGCGACGGAGACGGTCGCGGGCAACCCGAACGAGACGGCGACCACGGCCGTCGAGACGACGACCACGGCGACGCGCGTCGCCGCCGACACGGCGGGCGCTTCGGTCTCACCCGGACTGGCGTTCCTGCTCGGCGGCACGGTCATCCTCGCCGCCGGCTTCGCCTACTGGTACACGGCGAACCGCTAGGTGAAACGCGGGTTTGAGCTACCAGTATCTCTTTTGATACGTGTCTGCTTGGTAGATGTGGACCCCGGGGCTTCGGCCCTCCATCTGTCATGACACACGGCCCTGGGGTGTCTGCCCACGACCGACCCCGGTCCCCGTTTCTGCCCTCATCCCACGAACCCGACACAGCTGCCCGATCCGCGGCTCGTCGCTCAGTCCAGCACGTCGCGACCGCCCGCGAGGACCGAGAACTCCTCGACGAGCGTGCCGTCGGGCTGGACGATGCGCCCCGAGAGCCCGTCGTCGGTCGGTTCGAGCTCGGCGTGGCCGGGGCGATTCCCCCGCGGCTGGGCGTGACTGCCGGGGTTCAGCAGCGTCACGTCGTCGGTCTCGACGACCGTCGGCCGGTGGGTGTGCCCGGAGACGACGAGGTCCGCACCCTTCTCCCGGCCGAACATCCGTAGCCCTGTCGCGCCGCCGCTGCGGCGGTGTGTCACCGCGATGCGGACGCCCGCGTACTCGACGACGCGCGTGGTCGGCAACCGCTCGGTGACCGTGGGACCGTCGGCGTTGCCGTGGACGGCGCGGAGCTCCGGCGCGACCTCGTAGAAGGCGTCGAGCGCGTCGGGCGAGACGAAGTCGCCCGCGTGGACGACGAGGTCGGCGTCCGCGACCGCCTCGCGGGTCCGGCCGGTCAGCGCGTGCCCGGTGTGGGAGTGCGTATCTGAGCAGACGACGAGCATGGCGGGCCCTAGGTGCGCGGGGGTGACGTGCGTTTCGCTCGACAGAAACCACTTTGGTCCCACCGGTGCAACGGTGAGGCATGGCACAGGAGCCCGAGCGTCACGGGGACGAGGAGTCGCCCGGTGAGGCGCCGCCCCGGGCGGTCGTCCTCGCGACGTTCGACTCGCTCGCTCCGCGGACGGCCGAGGACGTCGCCGGGGAGCTGGACGTCGACCGGGACCGCACGGCCGAGACGCTGTCGGCGCTCGTCGACGCCGGCGAGCTCGAATCGGCCGCGCTGGTCGACGGCGACGACGCGCTCACGGCGTACTACCTCTCACCGGACGTGCATCCCGGCGGTGGCATCGACCCCGAGACGGCCCGCCGTGCGGCCGTCCAGCGCACCATCGCCGAACTCGACGTGCCGGGCGTGAGCGAGATGATGCAGGACTGGCGACGCGACGCGCTCGAACGCGCCTGGGAGTTCCTCGCCGAGGAGGGCACCGTCACCGACCGCGCGTTCAAGCGCGAGGTGTACCCCGGCCACAAGGCCGGCTACGACTCGGCCGAGGCGTGGTGGGCGTTCCTCCGCCCGCGACTCGCCCGCCTGCCGGGCGTCGAGGGGCCCTCGGACGACGGCTCCACCTGGGAGTACGCCGGGCCTGCGTAGCTTCGGAACGGTTTTTTGCCTCCATATCAGTCGAGTAGTCAATGGCCTCGAGCAAGTCAGTCGTCATCGCCGCACTCATCGCCAACGGGGCGATCGCGATCATGAAGTTCATCGGGTATCTCCTGACCGGGAGCCCGGCGATGCTGTCCGAGACGTACCACTCCGTCTCCGACACGGGAAACCAGGTGTTCCTGCTGGTCGGCATCCGCTACTCCGGCAAGGAGGCGAGCCGGAGCCACCCGTTCGGCTACGGCAAGGCGCAGTTCTTCTACTCCTTCCTCGTCAGCGTCCTGCTGTTCGGGATCGCGGGCTGGGAGTCCGCCAAACACGGCTACGAGGCCATCGTCCACCCCCACGAGCCGACGGTGACGGACCCGACGATCCTCGGCTACACGTTCCCCGCCGTCTGGGTGAACTACAGCGTCCTCATCGGCGCCATCATCTTCGAGGCGTACGCGCTCTGGAAGGCGAACAAGGCCCTGAAGATGCAGATCGAGAAGCACGGCTGGTCGGGCTACCGCGAGGCGTTCCGCAAGACCAGCGACGTGACCACGCTCACGGCGTTCACCGAGGACGCCATCGCGATGGCCGGGGCGGGCATCGCGCTGTTCGGCGTCTACCTCACCCGGACGACCGGCAACCAGATCTACGACGCCGTCTCCGCGCTGCTCATCGGGCTCCTGCTCATGTTCTTCGCCGTCGCGCTGGCGTGGGAGAACAAGCGCCTCCTGCTCGGCGAGTCGCTCCCCGAGGACGAGGAGTCCGGCCTCCGGAAGGCCATCCGTAGCGGCGAGGGTGTCGTCTCCGTCAACGACTTCCGGACGGTGTACTTCGGCCCTGGTCGGCTCGTCGTCACCGCCGACGTCTCGTTCGAGGGCGACCTCGACACCGAGGCCATCGACGACGCAATCTCCGCCATCGAGGCGGAGCTCAAGGCGCTCGACGACTCGGTGAAGACGGTGTACATCGAGCCCGAGACCAGGACCGACGACGCCTCGGCGGCCTGACTCAGCTCGCTTCCATCTCGAGCAGCTCGCTGATCTCCTCCGGTTCGAGCACGTCGGTGAGTCCTTCGCCGGCCTCCAGCCTGGCCAGTTCCTCGTCGTCCAGCATGTCGTGCAGCGCCTTCTGTGCGAGGCGTTCACGGAGCGATTCGTCCAGGTCGTCGAGGTCGTAGCCTGGGACTGGCATGTGGTATCATATGACTCGGCTGGTCTTAGGTCTGTGGGAGCCACCTCCACCGGGTGACGCCCGGCTGGCCGGGCCTTGTGGGCGGTCAGTACTACTGCCGCGTGCGGTTCGACGTGGCCGGCCACGGGCGGCTCTTCGCGGTCCCGACGCGCTCCTCGATGTGCTGGTCACCCCGACGAGGTGGGTCGTCGAACGCGTCACCGACCCGGCGGCGATGGGCGACCTGTCGCAGCTGGCACTCGCGCTCGGCTACGGCTACCTGCTCGCCGCGGTCGTGGCCACGCTCGGGGAGGCCGTCGCGGTGGGGCTCTGACGTCCGCAGGCACGAACCATTTTATCCGAAGCCGGCCAAAGGCGGGTGTGGCCGACACCGACGCGTACATGCGGTTCTTCCCGTACGACGCGCCCTACGACAACCAGGACGACGCGATGACGCGGATCCACACGTCGCTGGAGCGCGGCCAGGACGTGCTGTTCGAGGGGGCGTGCGGGACGGGGAAGACGCTCTCGGCGCTGGTCCCGGCGCTGGAGTACGCACGCGACGCGGACAAGACGGTCGTCATCACGACCGACGTCCACCAGCAGATGCGCCAGTTCGTCGAGGAGGCCCGGGCCATCACCCAGAAGGAGCCGATCCGCGCGGTCGTCTTCCGCGGGAAGGCCTCGATGTGCCACATCGACGTTGGCTACGAGGAGTGCCAGGTCCTGCGCGACAACACCCGCGAACTCGTCGACGCGCGACGCGAGGCCGCGGAACTGCGCGAGCGCGAGCGCGAGCTGCTCGCCCAGGCCCAGACGGGCGAGGCCGACGCCGCCGAGGCACGGCAGGCGGTCGTCGACGAGTTAGAGAGCGTGGAGGAGCGCGCGACCACCATCGCCGACGAGAAGAACGTCTGCGACAACTACCGGAACAACCTCACCGGCGACGTCGAGGGCTTCCGGGCGTGGCTGTTCGACGACGTGCGCACGCCCGACGACGTGTACGAGTACGCGGGCGAGCGGACGATGTGCGGCTACGAGCTGCTGAAGGAGTCGATGGAGGGCGTCGACCTCGTCGTCTGTAACTACCACCACCTGCTCGACCCGAACATCCGCGAGCAGTTCTTCCGCTGGCTCGGCCGCGAGCCGGAGGACGTCATCACCGTCTTCGACGAGGCGCACAACGTCGAGGGCGCGGCCCGGGACCACGCGACGCGCACGCTGACCGAGCAGACGCTCGACGCCGCACTGGAGGAGCTGGCCGACAGCGACGACAGCCGCGCCGAGCGCGCTGAGAACGTCCTCCGGGCGTTCCGGAACGCGCTCGTGGAGACCTACGAGGACTCCTTCGGCTTCGGGGAGCGCGAGCGCGTCGGCGACGACTGGGTGGACGTGACCGTCGCCAACGAGGACAAACGGGACGACCTCACGCTCAGATTCCTCCAGCTCTACAAGGGCCCGGGCTACAAGTCGGACCTCGAAGCGGCGGTGACGCTCGGCTCGGACCTCGACGACGCCTACGAGGAGGCGTACAAGAACGGCGAGGCGACCACCCGCCAGGAGTGCCAGACGCTCATGGCGGCGGGCTTCGTCGGGGCGTGGATGCGCGAGGGCACCGACGAGGGCCTCTACCCGGTCGCCTCGGTCCGGCGCGACCAGGCCACCGACGAGGTCTACGGCCGGGCCGAACTGTACACCTGCATCCCGCAGGACGTGACCCGGGACCTGTTCGAGGAGGTCCACGCCACGGTGCTGATGAGCGCCACCCTGCGCCCGTTCGCCGTCACCGCCGACGTGCTCGGGCTGACCGAGCCCATCACGATGGCGTTCGGGCTGCAGTTCCCGGCCGAGCGCCGGCGCACCTACGCCGTCTCCACCCCGGCGCTGTTCGCCAGCGCCCGCGACGACGCCGACGTGCAACAGACCGTCGGCTCGACGCTCGCCGATGCAGTCACGTTCACCCCCGGGAACACGCTCGTCTTCACGCCGAACTACGCCGAGGCCGAGCGCTACGCGACCCGGCTGCGACAGACGACCGACGCCACGGTGTACCTCGACGAGCCCGGCAAGCGCGCGGAGGACCTCCGCCAGCGGTTCACCGACGACGACGACGGCGTGCTGCTCACCTCGCTCTGGGGCACCCTCGCCGAGGGCGTCAGCTTCGACGGCGACGACGCCCGCAGCGTGGTCGTCCTCGGCGTCCCCTACCCGCACCTCGACGACCGCGCCGAGGCGGTGCAGGAGGCCTACGGCGAGGCGTTCGGTCGGCAGGGCGAGCGCGAGGCCGGCTGGCGCTACGCCGTCGAGATCCCTACCGTCAGGAAGACCAGACAGGCCATCGGCCGGGTCATCCGCTCGCCCGAGGACTTCGGCGTACGCATCCTCCTCGACGAGCGCTACACCGCCCGGAGCAAGGGCGAGATGGGCAAGTACAGCGTCCGCGACACGTTCCCGGTGGAGGAGCGCGACGAGATGCTGGACCTCAAGCCGGAGAAGCTGAAGTTCGCGATGCTGAACTTCTACCAGGATATGGACGGCTACGACGGCGAGCCGCCGCAGCCGTGACGGGTGTCCGTAGTCGCGGCGGTGCTCGCCACCCGTAGGTTTTTGCGGGCGACGGCGCAATCAGGACGTTTGAGTCTCACCACGGACGACTTCAGGGAGTTCATGGCTGCAGACCCCGAGGACGACCAGTCCGTCCCGCTGGGTGACGCGCTCGCTGACCTGGCCGTCGATGTCGAGGTCGATGCCGTCGAGGAGGTCCGTGACGTTCGCGAGCGGCTATGAAACTGCTTCTCGATACGAACGTTCTCGTCGTAGCCGTTGCCATCGACGCGACGCTCGTCACGTTCGATGCAGAACTGGTGGAACACGGTGCAGCACAACCGACCGACGTTCTCTGATTTCGAGTCGAGTGCAGTGGTGTCGGGCTGTCCGGCAGGGGCGCACAGGTTCGCGATGCTGAACCTCTACCAGGTCATGAATGGGGACGACAGGGAGCCGTCGCGCCCGTAACAAATTGGTTGATTGACAAAGATTATTTGTCAGAATCGGGGCTTTTACTGTGATATGTGCCCTCCAACCCGCCGAAACGTGCTGCGGGTCACCGCCACGATACCGTTCGCGACCGCGGGGTGTCTCTCCGGAAGTGAGACACAGTCGGAGTCGACGACGAGACACCAGACGACCGTGCGGACCGAAACCGTCTCGGAGACGCCGCCTACGACGGGGACCGGCACGGCCACGTCGGTAACCGATGGGAGTGCTGGCAGGGCCGAGTCCTGTCGGGATGGGTACGAGTCCATAGAGCCGTACTGGGTGGTGGAACGCTATGGACGGCTCGCTGGGTTCGCTCTCGAAATCGAGGAGCGGTCGATCTCGGTGGGGGAGACGCTCGCCGCGACACTGGAGAACGTCTCTGGCGAGACCAACACGTCCGGGAACAAGGGCAAGTTCGACATCCAGTACCGAGACTCGGACCGGTGGCGGACCATCTTCGGCCGGGAAGACGTGTTCGCGGGCTGGTCGGACGAGGGCGTAACGCACGAACCTGGGGAGGGGTTCCGATGGGAGTTCACGTTCAGCCAAGACGGTGCTTCGGACGCGGTTCGCCACTCGCCGACGTATCACGTCTGTGCGCCGCTCAGTAGTGGAGAGTACCGGTTCGTCTACTGGGGTGTCACGTCCGAGAAGGAGGCCGAGAACGACTACGAGACGGACTACGGGGTCGCTGCCCGGTTCACGGTTCGTTCGTAACGCGCTACTGCACGTCGTAGAGCGCCAACTCGTCGACCGTCCTCGTCACCGAACTCGACTTCGGCGGGGTGTAGAGCGACCGCTCGCGAGTGTGAGTGTGGAAGAACGAAGTCATCGACCGGTCGCGGGATGCGACGGACGAGAGCTGCGTTTAGTTACGGACGACGTTCGTCGCGCGGGGGCCCTTGGGGGCGTCCTCGATGTCGAACTCGATCTCTTCACCCTCTTCGAGGTCCGGACCGCCAACGTCCTCCATGTGGAAGAAAACGTCCTCGTCCGCGTCCTCTGTCGAAATGAAACCGTAGCCGCCAGTGTCGTTGAAGAAGTCAACGTTACCGTTTGCCATTACAGAAAAATATTCACTCGGCTGGGGGATAAGAGTTCCGAGGGTCGCGGTACCATGACCGAGTGCGTGTTCACACGGACCGGGCCGTCTCACGCCGGCAACGAGATCCGCCCGGCGACCTCCCGGTACTTCGAGTCGAAGAACTCCAGTTCGGTCACGGTCCACGAGACGGGCTCCACGTCGTACTCCGCGGCGCGCTTGGCGCTCGCCACGTCGCCGTCGCGGGCGAGGGTCACGTGCGGTGTGTAGTCCTCGCCCTCCAGCCCGTCGATGGCCCCGAACTCCTCGACCAGCGAGTCGTGCAGCTCGTGGAGGCCGGGGCTCTCGACGGCGAGGTAGACGACGGGCGCGGTGCCGACGGTCGGCTGCTCGAAGTAGTCGACGCCCGTGACCTGGACCTCGAAGGCGGGCTGACCGCGGAGGGCGCGGCGGACCTCGTGGGTGCGGGCGTCGAAGTGGTCCGGGTCGCCGATGCGCTTGGCCAGCAGGGTGTGCTCGTCGCGGACGCGCTCGAAGCCGAACAGCGCCGGCTGGAGCTCGTCGGCGAGCCGGGAGACGGAGCCGGGGACCGGGACGTTCAGGCTGAACACGGTCGTACTCGGCGGTCGCGGGAAAAGAGGCTGGCGGTCGGTGGCGGTGGCGCCCGGGTCGTCAGAGCCGGTCGAGCAGCCAGAGGACGATGATGGCGACGATGGCCAGCCCGAGCAGCGGCCGGAACGGGCCGAGCAGGTCGGTGAGGATGTTGAGGAACTCGCCCACGACCTCCAGGGCGATCCAGACGAGCACCAGCACCAGTATCACCTTGAGCAACGATTCGGCCTCGATGTCGGCTCTGTCGTCGAGTCCATTGAACATGGCCGCCAGTTGTTCGGGGGGCTGTATAAAATGGTAGCCAATCCATGTGGGATGTTCGCACGAACCGCGAAACCGCCTGACGTGCAAGCGTTGCCTGCCCGCAAGGCTTTAATAGCGACCTCGTTGTACCCATGGGTACGATGAGGCAGCACCGCGAACTCCGCGCTCGCACTTCTCTCGCGAGCGGTGCTGTCGTCCGACGACCGCGACCACGACCGGCCCGTTAGGGCCACACTCATTCATCCCCAGCGCTGGGCACAGTTTGCAACTATCCGGCGGACGCGAGTCCGCCAGTTTCCACGACAACCAATGACACACACGACATCGGACGGCAGCACACAGGAATCGGGCGGCAAAGTAGCACTGGCGTTCTCGGGCGGGCTGGACACGACGGTCTGTGTCCCACTCCTCGAGGAGGAGTACGGCTACGACGAGGTCATCGGCGTCACGGTCGACGTCGGTCAGCCGGCCGCGGAGTTCGACGAGGCAGAGGAGACCGCCGAGGCGCTCGGGCTGGAGCACTACGTCGTCGACGCCAAGGCGGAGTTCGCCGAGCTCTGTCTCGACTCCGTGACCGCGAACGCGACGTACCAGGGCTACCCGCTCGGGACCGCGATGGCCCGCCCCGTCATCGCGACGGCCATCCTCGACGTGGCCATCGAACAGGGCTGCACCGGCATCGCCCACGGCTGCACGGGCAAGGGGAACGACCAGCTCCGCTTCGAGGCGGTCTGGCGCGACTCCGACCTCGAGGTCATCGCGCCGGTGCGCGAGCTCGGCCTCACCCGCGAGTGGGAGCAGGAGTACGCCGCCGAGAAGGAGCTGCCCGTCGAGGGCGGCAACGAGGGCGACTGGTCCATCGACACGAACCTCTGGAGCCGCTCGGTCGAGGGCAAGGACCTCGAGGACCCGAGCTACCAGCCGCCGGAGGACATCTACGAGTGGACGACCGCTCCGACCGGCGAGACGACGACCATCACCATCGAGTTCGAGCAGGGCTACCCCGTCTCGGTGACGACCGAAGACGGCGAGGGCGGCGAGCTCTCCGGCGTCGAGCTCATCGAGTTCCTCAACGAGTACGCCGGCGCGTACGGCGTCGGCCGCACGGACATGATGGAGGACCGCATGCTCGGCCTGAAGGTGCGCGAGAACTACGAGCACCCGGCCGCGACGGTGCTCATCACCGCCCACGAGGCGCTCGAACAGCTCGTGTTCACGAAGGACGAGCGCGACTTCAAGCCGCAGGTCGAGAACCAGTGGGCACAGAAGGCCTACGAGGGGCTCATCGACGCGCCCATCATGGACTCGCTGAACGCCTACATCGCGGCGAGCCAGGAGACGGTGACCGGCACGGTGACGGTCAAGCTCCAGGGCGGGACGGTCCGCCCGGTCGGCCGCGAGAGCGAGCACGCCGTCTACTCCGAGTCCGCGGCGTCGTTCGACACGGAGACCGTCGACGGCATCGCACAGGAGGACGCGACGGGCGTCGCCAAGTACCACGGCTTCCAGGCCCGCCTCGCCAACGCGGGCGGCACAGACGAGGAAGAGACAGATGTCGAACTCACAGCGGACGACTGAGATGTCCGGATTCGGCGGCGACGACGGCGAGTTCACGCTCGGCGGCGACGACGCCGACAGCCTCGGCGGGAGCGACGGGACCGCGGTCCGTGGCGACCGCTTCAGCGGTGGCCCGGCCCGTGGCTACCTCTCGTCGCTCGCCGACGACGAGCGCATCTTCGCGGCCGACGTGGCCGTCGACCGCGCGCACGTCGTCATGCTCGCCGAGCAGGACGTCATCGACGACGACACCGCATCGAAGATCCTCACGGCGCTGAACGTCGTCGAGGTCGAAGGGCACGCCGCGCTGCCCGAGGGCGAGGACGTCCACGAGGCCATCGAGACGGCGGTCGTCGAGCAGGTCGGCCCCGACGGCGGGAAGATGCACACCGCCCGCTCGCGCAACGACGAGGTGACGACGTGCATCCGCTACCGCCTGCGCGAGGACCTCCTCGCGGCGGCCGCGACGGTCTGTGACCTGCGCGCGGTGCTGCTGGCGGCGGCCGAGGAACACGCCGAGACGACGATGCCCGGCTTCACGCACCTGCAGCACGCCCAGCCGACGACGGTCGGGCACTACCTGCTGTCGTACGAGTCGGCGCTCTCGCGCGACACCGAGCGCCTGCTCGACGCGTTCGAGCGCGTGAACCGCTCGCCGCTCGGCGCGGCCGCGTTCGCCGGCACGCCGTTCGACGTGGACCGCGAGCGCACGGCCGAGCTGCTCGGCTTCGACGAGGTCATCACGAACGCGACCGACGCCGTCGCGGCCCGCGACTTCCTCGTGGAGTCCGCCGCGGCGATGGCGACGCTCGCGACGACGCTCTCGGGGCTCGCGGAGGACGTCGTCCTCTTCGCGAACCAGGGCTACCTCGAGCTCTCGGACGACTACTCGTCGACCTCCTCGATCATGCCCCAGAAGAAGAACCCGGACACGTTCGAACTCGTCCGCTCGGTCGCGGGCGACGCCTCGGGTTCGCTGACGGGGCTGCTGACGACGCTGAAGGGGCTGCCCCGCGCGTACAACCGCGACCTGCAGAACGCGACGCCGCACGTCTGGGCGACGGTCGACGCCGTCACCGAGGCCACGGAGGTCGCGGCGGGCGGCATCGCGACCGCGACGTGGAACGCGGAGACGCTGGCCGCCGAGGCCGGCTCGAACTTCTCGACGGCGACGGGCGTCGCCGACCTGCTCGCGATGGCGGGCCTGCCGTTCCGCACGGCCCACGAGGTCGTCGCGACGGCCGGCGAGCTCGCGAGTGCGGCCGGTACGGAGCCGGACTACGCCATCATCGACGAGGCGACCCAGCAGACCATCGACGAGTCCATCGCGGCGTACGTCGACCGCGAGGCGGTCGAGACGGCGCTGGACCCGGCCGCGAGCGTGACGATGCGCGACTCGCCCGGCGGGCCCGCGCCCGACGCCGTCGCCGACGCGCTGAACGAGGCCGAGAGCTGCCTCACGAGCGATCAGGCGGTCGTCGAGGGCATCGGTGATGGCCTCGACGCGGCCCACGACGACCTCACCGCCGAGGTGACCGACTATGTCTGAGCACGACGCGACCCTGCCACCCGTCCCACCACTGCCACCAGTCCCCCGACGGGGACGAAATATATAGAACCTGATATCGAATTTCGGGTTCGTGCGTAATCTGCCTCTCTGAACCACACAGAGGCGTCACTGTTTGTATAATTAATTTGGTAAGTTCGCAATCTTTAAGTGATGTCGGCGTCGAAGGACAGGTGATGACAGAATGCGTCGAATGCGGGGCAGAACTGTCCCTGCACACGGACCTCGAAGCTGGAGAGATCGTCGACTGTACCACCTGCGGCGCGGAGCTCGAAGTGATCGACACCGACCCCGTCACACTCGACGTGGCACCCGAGCTCGCCGAGGACTGGGGTGAGTAGGATGACGGGGCTGGCACAGGCACTCCCGACGCGAGACAGCGAGGCGGGGTGGGCGGCGTGAAGGTCGGACTGCTCTACTCGCGCATCCGCCGGGACGAGAAGCTCCTGCTCGCGGAACTGCGCGAGCGCGGCCACGAGGTCGTGAAGCTCGACGTCCGGACGCTCACGTTCGACCTCCACGACGCGCCCGACTCGTTCGACGGGCTCGACGTGGTGCTCGACCGCTGTCTGGCGACCTCCCGCAGCCTGTACGCGACCCAGTTCTGCGAGGCGTACGGGATTCCCGTCGTCAACGCCGCCGAGACCGCCGACATCTGCGCGGACAAGGCGAAGACGAGCCTCGCACTCGCCAACGCGGGCGTCCCCACGCCCGAGACGAAGGTCGCGTTCACCACCGATGCCGCCCTCGAGGCAATCGAGAGCTTCGGCTACCCCTGCGTCCTCAAGCCGGTCGTCGGCTCGTGGGGTCGCCTCATGGCGAAGGTGGAGTCGCGCTCGGCGGCCGAGGCAATCCTCGAGCACAAGTCGACGCTCGGGCACTACGAGCACTCGGTGTTCTACGTCCAGGAGTTCGTCGGCAAGCCGGACCGCGACCTGCGCGTGCTCGCCACCGACGGGGAGCCCGTCGCGGCGATGGCGCGCTCGTCGGACCACTGGCTCACGAACGCCGCCAAGGGCGCGGAGACGGCGGAGTTCGACCTCGACGACGAGGTGTGCGAGCTCGTCCAGCGCGCCAGCGACGCTGTCGGCGGCGGCCTGCTCGGCGTGGACCTCATGGAGACCGACGAGGGCGGCTACACGGTCCACGAGGTCAACCACACGGTCGAGTTCAAGGCGCTCGACGACGCGACCGCGGTCGACGTCCCCGGAGCGGTCGTCGACTGGCTGGAGTCGGTCGTCGAGCCCGGCGTCGACACGGAAGCCGCGGAGGTGACGGCGTAGTGGGGACCACGGCTGCGGCCGACGCCGACACGGACGCGGAGACGAAGACCGCCGGCGTCGTCGGCGGCTCCGGCTTCGCCGGCGGCGAGCTCCTGCGCCTGCTCGACGGCCACCCGAACTTCGAGCTCGTGCAGGCGACGAGCCGCGAGTACGCCGGCAAGTCCATCGGCGGCGTCCACCCGAACCTCCGCGGGCGCGAGCTGCGGTTCTCGGAGCCCTCGGACCTCGAATCCGTCGACGTCCTCTTCACGGTGACGCCCCACGGCGTCACGATGGAGCACGTCGAGGAGTACACCGACGCCGCGGACCTGCTCGTCGACCTCTCGGCGGACTTCCGTCTCGCCACCGAGGGACAGTACGACGAGTGGTACGACGGCCACACCGCCCCCGAGTACCTGGACGTGGCCGAGTACGCACTGCCCGAGCTCAACCGCGAGAACCTCGCGGACGCGGACATCATCGCCTCCGGCGGCTGCAACGCCACGGCGACGCTGCTCGGGCTGAAACCGCTCGCCGACGCCGGTGTCCTCGACGGCGCGGACGTCGTCGTGGACGTGAAGGTCGGCAGCAGCGAGGGCGGCGCGGGCGGCGGCGCGGCCTCCAGCCACGCCGAGCGCTCGGGGGTCGTCCGGCCCTACGCGCCGACGGGACACCGTCACGAGGCCGAGATCGAGCAGTGGCTCGGGCTCTCCGTCTCGTTCACCTGCCACGCCGTCGACATGGTGCGCGGCGCGAGCGCGACCTGCCACGTGTTCCCCGACGGCCCCGTCTCGAAGAAGGAGCTCTGGACGGCCTACCGCGGCGCGTACGAGGCGGAGCCGTTCGTCCGCCTCGTCGCCGGTGGCTCCGGCTCCTACAGGTATCCGGAACCGAAGGCAGTCGCCGGCACGAACTACGCCGACGTGGGCTTCGAGCTGGACCCCGGGAACGAGCGCATCGTCGTGTTCTCGGCCATCGACAACGTGATGAAGGGCTCGGCCGGGCAGGCGGTCCACGCCGCCAACGTCGCGCTCGGCTTCGACGAGACGGCGGGACTCGAGTTCGCGGGGCTGCACCCCGTGGGGAGTCCGTAGATGGCAGTGGTGGTCAAGGTCGGCGGCGCACGCGCGGTCGACCCGGAAGGCGCGCTGGCCGACGTGGCCGCCCTCGTCGAGGCGGGCGAGCAGGTCGTCGTCGTCCACGGCGGCTCGACCGCCGTCGACGAGACGCTCGAGGACCTCGGCATGGAGCCCGAGTACGTCGAGACGCCCGGCGGGGTCGTCGGGAGATTCACCGACGCGGACACCATCGAGGTGTTCCAGATGGTGATGCCCGGCAAGCTGAACACCGGGCTCGTCGAGTCGCTCCAGAGCCAGGGCGTGAACGCGGTCGGGCTCTCCGGCGTCGACGGCGGCCTGCTGGAGGGACCGCGCAAGTCCGCGGTTCGGGTCCTCGAGGACGGGAAGAAGAAGATCCGCCGGGGCGACCACTCCGGCACCATCGAGACGGTGAACGTCGACCTCCTCGACACCCTGCTTGCGGGCGGCTACACGCCCGTCGTGACCGTCCCGATGCTCGGCGCGGAGGGCGACGGCACCTACACCGCGGTCAACGCCGACGCCGACCGTGCGGCCGCCGCGGTGGCGGGCGCGCTCGGCGCCGACCTCGTCGTCCTCACCGACGTCTCCGGAGTGTACGCAGACCCCGAGGACGAATCCACGCGCATCGACACCGTCGAGACGGCCGCCGACTGGGACGCCCTCGAATCGGCGGCGGAGGGCTTCATGACCCGGAAGGTGCTCGCCGCCGAGGAGGCGCTCTCCGGCGGCGCGTCGTCGGTCGTCGTCGCCACCGCGAACGCCGACGAGCCCATCCAGTCGGCGCTCTCGGGCGACGGGACGACGCTGCTGCCGAGCGCGCTCGCGCCCCCCGAGAGTGAGGGGGACGAAACGGAGGTGAGCCAGTAGATGCCCGCGGACTTCGTCTTCTCGCGCAAGCCCATCACCATCGAGCGCGGCGAGGACGTGTACCTGTACGACGACTCGGGGACGGAGTACCTGGACATGGGCGCGAGCTACGCCTGCGTGCCGGCCGGCCACGGCCACCCGGACGTCGTCGGGGCGGCACAGTCACAGCTCGCCGACCTGACGTTCGTGCAGGGCTCGTACCCGACGAGCGCCCGCGACGAGCTGTACGAGAAGCTGTCGTCGGTCGCGCCGCCGGGGCTCGACAACGTCTGGCTCTGCAACTCCGGGACCGAGGCGAACGAGGCGGCGCTGAAGTTCGCCCGGAGCGCGACCGGGGGCACGAAGTTCGTCGCCACGAAGCGCGGCTTCCACGGGCGGACGATGGGCGCGCTGTCGACGACGTGGAAGCCCAAGTACCGCAAGCCGTTCGAGCCGCTGCTCGCCGACGTGGAGTTCGTCGACTACGGCGACAGCGAGGCCATCGCCGACGCCGTCGACGACGAGACGGCGGCGGTCATCCTCGAACCCGTCCAGGGCGAGGGCGGCGTGAACCCGAGCACCACCGCGTTCCTGGAGGCCGCCCGCGAGGCGACCGACGACCACGGCGCGGCGCTCGTCTTCGACGAGGTCCAGACCGGGCTCGGCCGGACGGGCACGTTCTGGGCGTGCGAGGCGGCCGGCGTCACGCCCGACGTGGTGACGACGGCGAAGGGCCTCGCCAACGGCCTGCCGATGGGCGCGACGCTCTGTGCGGACTGGCTCGCCGAGGACGCCGGCCCCCACGGCTCGACCTTCTCCGGCGGCCCCGCCGTCTCCGCGGCGGCTGCGGCGACGCTCGACACCATCGTCGGGGAGGACCTGCCCGGCAACGCGGCCGAGGTGGGCGACTACCTCGTCGACGGGCTCTCGGACCTCCCGGTGCGGGACGTCCGGGGCGAGGGGCTGCTCGTCGGCATCGAGGTCGGGCGCGGCGCGAACCGCGTGCTGCGCGACCTCGCCATCCAGCACCAGATCCTCGCGCTGCCGGCGGGCCGGACCGTCGTGCGCCTGCTCCCGCCGCTGACGATGACCCGCGAGCACGCCGACGAGGTCGTCGGCGCGCTCGAGGCAACGCTGGAGGTGACGGAGGCGTGAACGACGCGGTCGTGGCCGACGGTGGTGCGGTCTCCGACGCCGCCGCGCGAGACCTGCTCGAAGCCATGGTCGCCATCCCCTCGCCGTCGGGCGAGGAGCGCGCGGCCGCCGAGCACCTGCGCGACTTCCTGCTGGACCACGGCCGCGAGGCGTGGCTGGACGACGTGGGCAACGTCCGCGCACCGGCTGACGACTCGGTGCTCCTCACGTCGCACGTCGATACCGTTCCGGGCGACGTGCCCGTCGGCATCGAGCACCCGGGCGAGGACACCGACGACCCCGTCCCCTGGGGCGGCGGCGACGAGGCACCCACCGACGCCGCTGTCCTCCGGGGCCGGGGGAGCGTCGACGCGACCGGCCCGCTCTGTGCGATGGCGGTCGCGGCGGTGCGGACGGGCGTCTCCTTCGTCGGCGTCGTCGGCGAGGAGACCGACTCCCGCGGCGCGCGCCACCTGGTCGACGACCGGGCGGCACCCGACGCCCTCGTCAACGGCGAGCCCTCGGGCTGGGACGCCGTGACGCTCGGTTACCGCGGCTTCCTCGCGGGCACCTACCGCGTCGAGACCGACGCGGGCCACAGCTCGCGCCCGGAGGCCAACGCCATCCAGCACGCGATGACGTGGTGGAACCGCGTCGAAAGCGCGTTCGAATCGGGCGACGACGCCGTCTTCGAGTCGGTGACAGCCAAGCCCGTGGACGTGACCGGCGGCGTCGCCGACGACGGGCTCTCCGTAGCGGCCGAGATGGCCGTGCAGTTCCGCATCCCGCCGGGCAGCAGTGCCACGGAGATCCGCGAGGCTGCGGAGGCCGAGCTCGACGCTGGCACCGTCGAGTGGCGCGACGCCATCCCGCCCGTGCTCGACAGCCCGCGGGGCGAGGCCGGCCGCGCGTTCCGCGTCGGCATCCGAGAGCGAGGGGGCGCCCCTCGCCTCCTCAAGAAGACCGGAACGGCCGACGTGAACCTGTTCGCCGGCGCGTGGGACTGCCCGATGGCCACCTACGGCCCGGGCGACTCGGCCCTCGACCACGCCCCGGACGAACGCCTCGCACTGCCCGAGTACGACCGCGCCATCGCGGTCCTCGAGACCGTCTGCGACGACCTGCAATGAGCACCCACACCGACGTGACATCCACGAACCCAGCACAGCCACCGAAGCACTTCCGCACCGTCGACGACCTGTCGGCGGCCGAACTACAGTCGGTACTCGACCTCGCGGCCGAGTACAAGGCCGCCGTCGAGAACGGCGAACCCCACGGCAGCCTCGACGGCAAGACGCTCGCGATGCTGTTCGAGAAGCCGTCGACCCGCACCCGCGTCTCCTTCGAGACGGGGATGACACAGCTCGGCGGTCACGCCGTCTTCCTCGGGCCCGACGACACCCAGCTCGACCGCGGCGAGCCGCTGAAGGACACGGCCCGCGCGCTCTCGGGCTACGTGGACGCCATCATGGCCCGCGTGTTCGACCACGACGACCTGACCGAGCTCGCGGCCTACGCCGAGGTTCCGGTCGTCAACGGGCTGACCGACGACGCGCATCCGTGCCAGACGCTCGCCGACCTGCTGACCATCAAGGAGCTGTTCGGCGGCTTCGAGGACGTCTCGGCCGCGTGGGTCGGCGACGGCAACAACGTCGCCAGCTCGTTCGCCGTCGGCTGCGCGATGGTCGGCATCGACCTCACCGTCGCCTGCCCCGATGACCACGGACTGGACGACGACGTGCTCGACGCGGCAGCCGAGGCGGGCACGCCACCGACGGTCACGACCGACCCGGCGGCGGCGGTCGCCGACGCCGACGTCGTCTACACCGACGTCTGGGTGAGCATGGGCGAGGACGACGACAAGGTCGACGCCTTCGACGGCTTCACCCTCGACGAGGACCTGCTTGCCGGCACAGAGGCGAAGGTCATGCACTGCCTGCCGGCGGTCCGCGGGCAGGAGATCACCGAGGAGACGATCGAGGGCGAGCGCTCGGTCGTCTGGCAGCAGGCCGAGAACCGGATGCACGCCCAGAAGGCGCTGCTCGCGACGCTCGTCGACTGATCGTCAGTCGTGTCTGTGGGGCCACTGGCTGGTCTCGACGAACGAGGTCGAGTCACAGACCCGGCACTCCGCCGGGGGTTCGTACACGTGGCTGCCACCTTCGACGTGTTCTGCGACCGTCCCGGCGTACACGAGCTGGCAGTCGGTACAGACGTACAGCTTCGGCCGCTCCGGTGAGTGTGCCATACGCTAGCTTCGACCGCACGGTAGATATGTCTGTTGCGTGGTAGCTCCGGTAAAGAAGGGGTGTCCGGTCGCCAGCGCGGGCGGCAGGGTCGCTGCCGTCGGTGGCCGGTCGGTGCCGATGACCGGGGGCCTGCTCGATTGTTGACCGGTACCCGTCCGGCCGCAGTCTGGCGAGTACTCAGTCCGCGAACGTGACGAACGGGTACACCAGCCCGAGCACGCCGCCGTAGACGAGGTGCCCGACGAGGCTCTGGACGTTCACGTTCGGGAGCGCGGGTGCCCCGGCGAAGCCGACGGCACTCAGCCAGACGGGCATGACCAGGACGGCCAGCACGAGCCAGAGCACGACGCCGTAGGCCAGCCCCACGCCGACGCTCGGGGCCAGTGCGTCGAGGTCGAGCTGCGACGCGACAGCGGCGAAGCCGACACCCAGGATGGCCGCGTGGATCATGTGGATCACCCAGCCGGCCGCGCCGCCGGAGAGGCCGTACATCGCGGGGATGGCGTTCTCGATGACGGGGGTCATCTGCACGGTGAGCATGACGCCCATGACCGCGCCGCCGACGAGCCCGCCGACGACGCCGCCCTGCCAGGGTTCGATACGTGTGTTCCGTCCGACTATCGTCTCGGTGGTTGTCTCGGATGCCATCACGAGAACGGATGTCACAGGGTGACATAGCGGTATCTCGGACGGGCGTGACGGCCGCATTCGGACACAACGCTGAAGTAGGGGGAAAGAGCGAAGGGCCCGAAGCGAGCAGTTGTGGACGATGACAGAGCCGATCCGCGTCCGGGCCGGCGAGCTCGAAGCCGACGAGATACTCGCGGCCCTCCGGGAGGGACGCCGCGTCCGCATCATCACCGAACTCCTGGGGTCCGAACACGAGGTGACGCTCAGACACGACGGGACGATCTTCTACTGCGACACCCCGACGACGCTGCACAAACACGAGACAGAGGCCGGGATGCGCCGGTGCATCGAGAACCAGGGCTACGCGCCGAAACGGGAGGAGTAGTCGCCTCCTCGATGCCGCGGTGGGTAGTCTTTAGGTCCCGCCAGCCCTCCGTTGGTCCATGAGCGACGCCTCCCCCGACGACCTCGGCGACCTGCTCGAACAGCCCGAGCCGGGCTTCCGGCAGGTGATGAGCTGCGTCTTCGGCATCCACGAACACGAGACGCGGACGTACCTGCTGCTGCTCGACCAGCCCGGCAGCACCGTCGAGGAGCTGGCGACCCAGCTGGAGCGCGACCGCAGCAACGTCAACCGGTCGCTGTCGACGCTGCTCGAACGGGGGCTCGTCGAACGCGAACGTCGGCTGCTCGACTCCGGGGGCTACGTGTACCAGTACACCGGTGTGGAACTGCCCGAGGCGAAGGAGATGCTCCACACCGCGCTCGACGAGTGGACCGAGCACGTCCACGGCGTCATCGAGGCGTTCGACGGCGAGCCCTGACCCCCCGACGTCGGCATCACTTCGCACGAACCTGCGTCTTTTTCCCCGCGTAGCGCTACCCCCCGACAATGAGTTCGCTCTCGCTCTCGGCCGAGGCACCGTCGGCACCGCCCGCCGCCGTCGACGGCGTCTGGCTCGAATGCATCGACTGCGGTGACGCGTACGCGCCGTTCGAATCGGTCCGGTACACCTGCGACTGCGGTTCGCTGCTCGAGGTACGCTACGACGAGCTCCCGACCTGGGACGCGTTCGACGGTCGTGGCGTCTGGCGCTACTCGGCCGCACTCCCCTTCGAGGAGGGCGTCTCCCTGCCCGAGGGCGACACGCAGTTCCACCGCGTGCCACGGCTGGAGGACGAGGTCGGCGTCGAGAGCCTCCGCATCAAGCACGAGGGGATGAACCCCACCGGCTCGTTCAAGGACCGCGGGATGACCGTCGGCGTCCGGACCGCCCAGGAGCTCGGCGTCGGCAGGCTCGCCTGCGCCTCGACCGGCAACACCTCCGCCGCGCTGGCGGCGTACGGCGCCCGCGCCGGGCTGGAGACGCTCGTGCTCCTCCCGGCCGGGAAGGTCGCCGCCGGGAAGGTCGCCCAGGCCAGCCTCCACGGCGCGCGCATCCTCGAGGTCGACGGCAACTTCGACACCTGCCTCGACATCGTGCAGGACCTCGCCGACAGGGGCGAGGCGTACCTGCTCAACTCGCTCAACCCCTTCCGGCTGGAGGGCCAGAAGACCATCGGGCTGGAGATCCTCGAAGCCCACAAGGAAGATTACGGCGAGTACCCGGACCGCATCGTCCTCCCCGTCGGCAACGCCGGCAACACGGCGGCGCTGTACAAGTGCTTCCGCGAGCTCGTGCAGGCCGGCGCGATGGACCGCGACGAGGTGCCGAAGCTGACCGGCGTACAGGCCGCCGGCGCGGCCCCGATGGTCGAGGCCATCGAGGAGGGTGCCGACGAGACGCGTCGCTGGGACCACGTCGAGACGGTCGCGACGGCCATCCGCATCGGCAACCCGGTCAACGCGCCGAAGGCCCTGCCCGGAATCCGCGAGACGGGCGGGACCGCCGTCGCCGTCGAGGACGACGCCATCACGCAGGCCCAGCGCGACCTCGCGGGCGAGGGCGTCGGCGTCGAGCCCGCCTCCGCCGCGAGCCTCGCGGGCCTCCGCAAGCTCCGTGAGCGCGGCGACGTGGCGGACGACGAGCGCGTCGTCTGTCTGACGACGGGGCACCTGCTGAAGGACCCCGACGCGGCCGCCGCGGCCGGTGCAGACCCGGAGCCGGTGCCCGGCGACACCGCGGGCGTGCTCGACCACCTCGGCAGCTGAGCGGGACCACTTCCACCGGCCAGTCAGACGGCCGTCGGTCGGGAGTCTGCCGCCGATTTTTGTACCGTGTGACCGTAGTTTCGGGTCCGTGTCCCGAAACGCCGAACCCGACCTGACGGCGGCCCTGCTGGGGAAGGAACCGAGCGAGGAAACCGACACCGACCGAACCCGAACGGACCCGGCCGCACTCCGCGCACAGGTGGCCGTGCTCGAACGTGACCTGGCGGCCCGCGAGGCGCAGGTGAGCGCGATGCGGGAGCAGTACGAGGCCGCGCTCGCGGCCCATGACGCCGACGAGGACCGCGATATCCGGACCGACGGTGGCCAGACGCTCGTCGACCGGTTCAGGCGCGCGCTGTCGCTGTAGTCGACGCCCGACGAGCGAGGCGAGTCGTCCGGGGCCGTCTGTGGGTCCCCGCCCCTTTCACTCCCGCCGCCACGCGCCGAGCGCGACGAACGCGAGCACCGCTGCCACCAGCCCGAGGACCGGCACCGTTCGAAATACGGACACGGGCACGACGGGCCCCGGTGGGATGACACAGCTATCCGTTCTTCCTGGACTGAGACGATCTTTCAGCGGTGAACTGTTATGTGCGCTGCCGTGAATCGACAGGGATGGATGCGACGGCTGTCGACGACACGGTGGCGCTGCTGAGCTGGGGGCCCATCCTCGAGGCCTGCCACGACGGGCCGGTCGACAGGTCCGAGATCGCCGAACGGGCAGGCTGCTCGCGGTCGACCGCGTACCGCGCCACCACCGACCTGCGCGAGGAGGGGCTCCTCGAACGGACGGACCGTGGGTACCGGATCACTGGTGAAGGCGCGGCAGTCCTTGCCCAGAGCCAGCAGTTCGTGGCCGGCGTGGAGGGAACGGCACGGCTCCAGCCCCTGCTCGAGTACGTCGACAACCCAGCGTTCGTCGACCTCGCCGCCCGGTTCGCGGACGCCGAGGTCGTCGCGCCGCTGGAGTCGGTCCCCTACCGCATCGAGAACCGGATGCAGTCGGTCATCGAGGGGACCCGCGAGCGGATGTTCGGGATGACCGACGGTCTCGGTTCGCCTGCGCTTGCCGAGGCGATGTTCGACCGGCTCCGCTCTGGCGTCACCGTCGACTGGCTACTCCCTCGCGAGATGTACGACCAGTTCACCGCGGCGTACGGGCCGCTCTCTACACACGCCGATGACGGCGGCGCGACGACCGTCTTCGTGCACGACGAGCTACCGGTGAACCTGGCCGTGTACGACGAGACGCTCGTGGTGCTCGGATTCGACCGGGAGCGCGGCGTGCTCGGCGCCGTGGCGATAGCCGACGACCCGGTCGCCTTGCAGTGGTCACAGGAGACCTTCGAGGCGTGTCGGGGTGCTGCAGAACGGGTCGAGTAGAACGGCGCTTCAGTCCTCGTCGAGGACGATCTGGCGCACCTCGATGATGCGGCCGTCGGCGAGCAGCTTCTCGATGGCCGCCTCGGGTACCTCGCCATCGACGTTGTAGACGGTGAGCGCCTCACCGCCGATGGTCTCGCGGGCGTTGAACATCCCCGCGATGTTGACGTCGTAGTCGCCCATGACACTCCCGATGAGGCCGATGACGCCCGGTTCGTCGGCGTTGCGCGCGACGACCATGCGACCGTGCGGGATCGCGTCGACCCGGTAGCCGTCGACGCGGACGATGCGCGGGTCGTCGCCGGCGAACAGGGTGCCACAGACCGAGACCTCGCTGTCGCCGTCGGCGACCTTCACGGTGACGAGGCTCTGGAAGTCCTCGGCCGAGCGGGTCTTGGACTCGGTGACGTCGATGCCGCGCTCCTCGGCGATGCGCGGGGCGTTCACGGCGTTGACCTGCCACTCGAGCGGCTGGAGCACGCCCTTGAGCGCGCTGGCGGTGACGAAGTCGACGTCCTCCTCGGCGATGTCGCCCTGGTAGACGACCTCGACGTTCGAGATGCGGTCGTCGAGCAGCTGTGCGGCGACCTTCCCCGCGGTCTCTGCGAGGTCGATGTAGGGCTGGACGCGCGGGAACGCCGTCTCGTCGATGGACGGGGCGTTCAGCGCGTTCATCACGGGCTCGCCGGCGAACGCGGCGACGACCTGCTCGGCGGTCGAGGTCGCGACGTTCTCCTGTGCGGCCTCGGTGCTCGCGCCGAGGTGGGGCGTGACGACCACGTCGTCGACGTCGAGCAGCGGGTTGTCCTCGCTCACGGGCTCCTCGGCGAACACGTCGACCGCCGCGCCGGCGACCACGCCGTCCGCGACCGCCTCGGCGAGCGCGGGCTCGTCGACGACGCCGCCGCGGGCGCAGTTGACGACGTAGCCGCCCTCGAGCTGGGCGAGCTCGGCCTCGCCGATCATCCCCGCCGTCTCGTCCGTGAGGGGGACGTGGACGGTGAGGAAGTCCGCACGGTCGAGACAGCCGTCGAGGTCGACGAGCTCGGCCCCGAGCTGGTCCGCGCGCTCCTCGCTGATGTACGGGTCGAACGCGACGATGTCCATGCCGAGCGAGCCGCACTTCTTGGCGACCTCCTGGCCGACGCGGCCGAGGCCGACGACGCCGAGGGTCTTGCCGTTGACCTCGGTGCCGAGGTAGTCGCCCTTGGCCCAGTCGCCGCCCTTCAGCCGGATGTGCGCCTGCGGGATGGAGCGCGCCGTGGCGAAGGCCATCGCGACCGTGTGCTCGGCGGCCGCACGGACGTTCCCCTCGGGCGCGTTCGCGACGATGACGCCGTGGTCGGTCGCGGCCTCGATGTCGATGTTGTCGACGCCGATGCCGGCCCGCCCGACGATGACGAGGTCGGGGGCCGCCGCGAACACGTCCTCGGTGACCTCCGTTCCGGACCGGACGACGAGGGCGTTCGCATCACTCACTGCCTCCAGCAGGTCGTCGCCGGAGACGTCGTACGCCGTCTCGACCTCGTGCCCCGCGTCGCGGAGCACGTCCAGACCCGCGTCCGCGATGGGGTCCGTTACGAGAACCTTCATGCCGCAAGCAACCAGCCCGGTCGGGTTAACGTTTCCTCTAGCGGCCCGCGTTGCGCTCCGTGCGGGACGTTCTCGCGGGGCACGGGTGGTTCGTCCCGACCGGCGGTCGGGTGCCCGGCGTGGGTAACGCGGCCTTACCCGACCGGCGGTCGGTCCACCTGTCGCTCGCCGGGTCGAAGCAGGTGGCTCCCGGGCCGAAGAAGTTGCGCTACCCGAGCCGAAGCAGCTGCGCGTGGAGCGTGTCCTCGATGGTCAGCACGTTCGCCTCGTCGACGACGCCGGCGTCGATGGCGACGCGCACCGACCGCTCGCCGACGAGGTTGGCGACGCTGGCCCGACGCAGGCTGTCGACCACGGCGTCCTCGTCGACCTCGTCGCCGGCGTAGAACTCCTCGGTGACGGTGAGCGAGAGGTCGCCCTCCTCGAACGTCTCGCCGAGCACGTCGGGGTCGCAGACGGAGACGAGCAGCCCCTCCTCGGTGCGTCGTTCGTTGAGGATCATCCGTCGACGAGTTCCTGCTCCTGTTGGCGGCGGATGGCCTCTGCCTCCTCCGCGACCTCCTCGGCCTCCTGATGTCTGTCCAGCTCCTCCAGCGCGCGGGCCTTCTCCTCCAGTACGTCGGCGTTACGCATACCGAGGCGGATGGCGTTGTCGAGGCAGTTCAGCGCGTCCTCGGCGAGCCCGCGTTCGAGCAGGAAGAAGCCCCGGTTGTACCACGCCTGGCCGAACCGCGAGTCGAGTTCGACGGCTCGCTCCGCGTGTTCGAGCGCGCGAGACACGTCACCGGACTCCCAGAGCGCGTAGGCGAGGTTCGTCTCGGCGCTCGCGGCGTGCTCGGAGTCGTCGTCGATGTGCAGGGCCTCCTGATACGCGCCGATGGCCTGGTCCCACTCCTCCATCTCGGCGTGGGCGACGCCCTTGTTCACCCAGCCCTCCTGCTCGACGAGCTCGTCGTCGGCGAAGCGGGCGGCGCGCTCGAATGCGTCGGCGGCCTGCTCGTGGCGGTTGATGCCCATGTAGTTCAGGCCGACGTCGATGAGGGCGTCGGCGTCGACGTTGCCGCTGTCGAGGTTCTCCCGGTCGAGCATGTCGGTGACGACGCGGGAGTCGACGGGGTCGACCTTGCTCGGGTCGACGCCCAGCTCTGGGGGGTCGAGGTCGAAGCCCTCGTACGGGTCGGAGAAGCCCTGACCCTCGGAGAACTCGTGCTTTCGCTCCTCGTCGGTCATACACCGCGGTTGGCGGTCCGGACGGGTAAGGGTTGCGACGTGCAGACGGGGGGAGAACCCGCTCTCTGCGTGCGATTGAACGGAAGATAGTTTCAAGTCGCAGTCGGGCATCTGGTGGGCCATGCGACTGTTTGTCAGTGTCGATCTCCCCCCGGACCTCGCCGACGACGTGGCGTCGGTGCAGGAGCGGTTCGCGGACGCCAGCGGGCTGGACCCCACGGACCCCGGGAGCGTCCACGTCACGCTCAAGTTCCTCGGCGAGGTCAGCGGCGCCCGCCTCGGTCGGGTCGAGGACGCCGTCGCGGCGGGCGTCGACCGGGCCGACGTCGAGCCGTTCGAGGCGACGTTCGGCGGCCTCGGCGTCTTCCCCTCGCTCGACTACATCAACGTCGTCTGGCTCGGGGTCGACGACGGCGCCGACGAACTCGTGGCGCTCCACGAGGGCATCGAGGCCGAGACGACGGCCATCGGCTTCTCCCCGGAGGACCACACGTTCACGCCCCACGTCACCCTCGGCCGGATGCGCCACGCCGGCGGGAAGGAGCTGGTGCAGGAGGTGGTCCGCGAGACCGACCCGTCGGCCGGCTCGATGGCGGTCGACGAGGTCCGCCTGACCGAGAGCACCCTGACCGACGACGGGCCGGAGTACGAGACCGTCTCCCGGTTCCCGCTGTAGCACCCACCGCCGCGGCGCCGGCGACCGGGCTCGACCTGCGCCGGCGAGCCCGAACCGCACCGGCCCACGTGGCGGCTCGAAAAGAACAACACTATAAACGCGGGCGGGGTATCTGCGGGCACTATGGGTAAGAAGTCGAAGGCGAAGAAAAAGCGCCTCGCCAAGCTCGAGCGACAGAACAGCCGGGTGCCTGCATGGGTCATGCTGAAGACCGACATGGAGACCCAGCGCAACTACAAGCGCCGGAACTGGCGGCGTAACGACACCGACGAATAATGAGCGCGAACGACTTCGAAGAGCGCGTCATCACCGTGCCGCTCCGCGACGTGAACGCGGAGGCCAAGCACAAGCGCGCCGACAAGGCGATGTCCCTCATCCGGGACCACCTCGCACAGCACTTCAGCGTCGACGGCGACGCCGTGCGCCTCGACCCCTCCATCAACGAGGCGGTCTGGTCGCGCGGCCGCAAGAAGCCCCCGAGCAAGCTCCGCGTTCGCGCCGCCCGCTTCGACGAGGACGGCGAGTCGATCGTGGAAGCCGAACACGCGGAGTAACGCAGCCGTGCTACGGACCGCGTTCGCCGGGTCTCCCTACGTCGGCGTGTTCGCGCGGGCCACCGACACCTGTCTGCTGTGTCGCCCCGACCTCGACGAGTCCCTCCAGGACCAGCTCGCCGACGAGCTCGAGGTCCCGGCCATCCCCACGAACGTCGCCGGCTCCTCGACCGTCGGCGCGCTCGCCGCGGGTAACTCCAACGGGCTGGTCGTCACCAGCCGCATCCGCGACAACGAGCGCGAGCGGATCGCAGACGCCATCGACGGACAGTTAGGCGAGCTCCCCGGTCGGCACAACGCCGCCGGCAACATCATCCTCGCCAACGACACCGGCGCGTACGTCCACCCGAACCTCTCGGACGAGGCCGTCGCCGTCGTCGAGGACACCCTCGACGTGCCCGTCGAGCGCGGCGACCTCGCGGGCGTCCGCACCGTCGGCACCGCCGCCGTCGCGACGAACAAGGGCGTGCTCTGTCACCCCAAGTCGACCGACGAGGAGCTCGACGCGCTCGAGGAACTGCTCGGCGTCCCGGCCGACGTCGGCACCGTCAACTACGGCGCGCCGCTCGTCGGCTCCGGGCTCGTCGTCAACGACTACGGCTACGTCGCCGGCGAGGACACGACCGGCCCCGAGCTCGGGCGCATCGAGGACGCGCTCGGCCTCGTTGACTGAGTTTCGGCTTTCTGTCGTCGATTTCTGCCTGGGAGTTTCCGAGTAGTGTGTACTTTCACCACCGGCGCGCGCTGGCGAGACTGCGCGACCGCAGGGAGCGCGTCGAGCCTCCAGCGCGCGAGGGACGAGCATCGCAGCGGAGCGAGAAGCGGAGGAGGCTGGGGAGGTGTGAGGTGCGGTGCTGTGCGTGGGTGGGACTGAAAGGGGCGAGGCGGTCGGCGTCTCCACGAGCGCAGCGAGTGGAGGCTCGGAAGACGGAGTCTTCCGGTGAACCCGGCCGAAGCAAGCACTGGAACGGAGTGAAGCGCGCAGCGAGGTCTCCGCGAGCCTGCGAGCGGAGAGCAGCGAGACGACGGAGGAGTCTCGCCAGGCCCGGGAGCCGAGTGCCTCGGGGGCGTTCTGGCTGTTGTCGGGACCAGTCCTCCCCGTCGAAGTCACCTCGACTCTGCTTCCACAACACCACTTCAATTCGACACGCACGCGAACAGAAGGGAACATTCTTCCATCTGCCCGACCGAGTAGCGGCCATGAGTCAGTTTACTGTCCGCGGGACGTTCCAGGCACGAGAGGGGGACCGCCCCTTCGAGACGACGGTCGACGCGCCCAACGAGAACGTGGCACGTGAGCGCACGTTCGCGACGTTCGGCAGCAAGCACAACCTCAAGCGGACGCAGATGGAGGTCACGGAGGTCGAGGCACAATGATGGGCGGTGGCGGCGGTCAGATGCAGCAGCTCCAGCAGGAGATGCAGGCCATCCAGCAGGAGATCGAGGAGCTCGAGGGCGAGGTCTCCGACCTCCGCGACGAGCAGACTGAGATCGACGAGGCCATCGAGGCCCTGGAGACGCTGGAGACGGACTCGGTCGTGCAGGTGCCGCTCGGCGGCGACGCGTACATCCGCGCGACGGTCGAGGACATCGACGAGATCGTCGTCGGTCTCGGCGGCGGCTACGCCGCGGAGCGCGACCAGGACGGCGCCATCGACACGCTCGAGGCGAAGAAGGACACCGTCGACGACCGCATCGAGGACGTGCAGGGCGAGATCGCGGAGCTGGAGAGCGAGAACGAGCAGCTCCAGCAGCAGGCCCAGCAGGCCCAGCAGCAGCAGCTCCAGCAGCAGATGCAGCAGGCCCAGCAGCAGCAGGCCGAGGAAGACGGCGACGAGTAAGCGATGTTCGACAGCCTGAAGGAGAAACTCGGCAGTTTCCGCGACGACGTCGAGGAGACCGCCGAGGAGAAGGCCGCCGAGGAGGAGGCCGAGGACGCGGCGACCGAGGCTCCCGAGGGCGAGACTGCGGAGGCCGCGGCGGCAGAGCCGGTCCCGGAGACCGAGGACGCCGAGTCGGCTGCCGAGTCCGCCGAGGAGCCGGTCGCGGAGACGACGGACGTCGAGCCCGAGCCGGCCGACGCGGAGCCGGTCGCGGACGAGGAGCCCGCAGCGGACGAGGAGAAGTCCACGGGCTTCGGCGCGAAGATGAAGGCGGCGGCGACGGGCAAGTTCGTCATCGAGGAGGAGGACCTGGAACAGCCGCTCTGGGACCTCAAGATGGCGCTGCTCGAGTCCGACGTGGAGATGAGCGTCGCCGAGGAGATCCTCGACCGCGTCGAGGAGGAGCTCGTCGGCGAGCGCCGTAGCTTCACGACCTCGACCGGCAGCATCGTCGAGGACGCGCTGCGCGACGCGCTGCTGGAGGTCATCTCGGTCGGGCAGTTCGACTTCGACCAGCGCATCGCCGAGGCGGACAAGCCTCTGGTCATCATCTTCACCGGCGTCAACGGCGTCGGGAAGACGACGAGCATCGCGAAGATGTCCCGCTACCTCGAGGAGCGGGGCTACTCGTCGGTGCTGGCGAACGGCGACACGTACCGTGCGGGTGCGAACGAGCAGATTGCCGAGCACGCGGAGGCGCTCGACCGGAAGCTCATCGCCCACCAGCAGGGCGGCGACCCGGCGGCGGTCATCTACGACGCCGTCGAGTACGCCGAGGCGAACGACGTGGACGTGGTGCTCGGCGACACGGCGGGCCGCCTGCACACCAACGAGGGGCTGATGGACCAGCTCGAGAAGATCGGGCGCGTCGTCGGGCCGGACATGACGCTGTTCGTCGACGAGGCCGTCGCGGGGCAGGACGCGGTCCGGCGCGCCGAGCAGTTCGACGACGCCGTCACCATCGACGGCTCCATCCTGACGAAGGCCGACGCCGACTCGAACGGCGGCGCGGCCATCTCGGTCGCCCACGTCACGGGCAAGCCCATCCTCTTCCTCGGGACGGGACAGGGCTACGACCACCTCGAGCGGTTCGACCCGGAGGTCGTCGTGGCACGGCTGCTCGGCGACGACGAGTAGCGAGGGCCCGTTTCTGCGGTCGGCTCGCGGAAAGAGAGATGCATCGCCAGGATGCCATCGGGATGATGGAAGTGGGGATGGGATGACAGCTGGCGACAGACTGCACACGGCGCTACGACGACCGGGGATAAAAGCGGTCCCAGAAGCCAGTTTCGGTAGTCAAATCGAGGGGTTGCTCGCGATTCCTCGCCGCCGGCGTGCCGTCGTGTGACAGCGCTCCGGCGAGAAAAAGGCCTTTAGGCGGGAGCCACGTACGGGTATCCGATAATGGTACTCGACGACTTGGGGAGCTCTCTCCGAGGCACCCTCGACAAACTCCGCGGGAAGTCACGCATCTCCGAGGAGGACGTCGAGGAGGTCGTCAAGGAGATCCAGCGGTCGCTGCTGCAGGCGGACGTTGACGTCTCCCTCGTGATGGAGCTGTCGGACAACATCAAACAGCGCGCACTCGAGGAGGAGCCGCCGTCGGGCACGCCGGCCCGCGATTTCGTCCTCCGTATCGTCTACGAGGAGCTGGTCGACCTCATCGGTGACTCGACGGAGCTCCCGCTGGAGGAACAGACCATCATGCTCGCCGGTCTGCAGGGGTCGGGGAAGACGACCTCCGCGGCGAAGATGGCGTGGTGGTTCTCGAAGAAGGGCCTCCGCCCGGCGGTCATCCAGACGGACACGTTCCGTCCGGGGGCGTACGACCAGGCGAAGCAGATGTGCGAGCGCGCCGAGGTCGACTTCTACGGCGACCCGGACAACGACGACCCGGTCGACATCGCCCGGAAGGGCCTGGAGGCGACCGACGACGCCGACGTCCACATCGTCGACACGGCCGGTCGCCACGCGCTGGAGGACGACCTCATCGACGAGATCGAGGAGATCGAGTCGGTCGTCCAGCCGGACATCTCGCTGCTCGTGCTCGACGCGGCCATCGGGCAGGGCGCCAAGGAGCAGGCCCAGCAGTTCGACGAGTCCGTGGGCATCGGCGGCGTCGTCATCACGAAGCTCGACGGGACCGCGAAGGGTGGCGGTGCGCTGACCGCCGTCAACGAGACGGACTCGTCCATCGCCTTCCTCGGGACCGGCGAGGAGGTCCAGGACATCGAGCGCTTCGAGCCGGAGGGGTTCATCTCCCGCCTGCTCGGTATGGGCGACCTGGGCTCGCTCGTCGAGCGCGTCGAGCGCGCCATGGAGGAGACCCAGGAGGAGGACGAGGACTGGGACCCCGAGGACATGCTCCAGGGCCAGTTCACCCTGAAGGACATGAAGAAGCAGATGGACGCCATGAACCGCATGGGTCCGCTCGACCAGGTGATGGACATGATCCCGGGCTTCGGCGGTGGCGGGCTGAAGGACCAGCTGCCCGACGACGCGATGGACGTCACCCAGGAGCGCATGCGCAGCTTCGAGGTCATCATGGACTCGATGACCGACGAGGAGATGGAGAACCCGCGCTCGGTCGGCCAGTCGCAGGTCGAGCGCATCTCCCGGGGCTCCGGCCAGCCCGAGGAGAAGATCCGCGAGCTGCTCCAGCAGCACAAGATGATGGAGCAGACCCTGAAGCAGTTCCAGGGCGGCATGGACGGCGACATGCAGCGCATGATGAAGAAGATGCAACAGCAGGGCGGCGGCGGTGGCGGCATGGGCGGCATGGGCGGCGGTGGCGGGCCGTTCGGGTAATCTCGTCTCGGGTTTCTAGTCGACGTTGTCGTCGCAGTCGGACGATCAGCCGGCGAGCGAGGCGGCTGCGGCCGGTGGGTTCGTTGGTGACCGCCGTCTTCTGGGATGCTACCACTGCACACTGGTCGGGAATGCGAGAGACATGTCTCCCGGCCGTTGTCTGGGTCTGTCGGTCGGAGACCGGACGCAGTCTGTCGATATGTGCATGCGACACGTCCACAGGTGTGGGGTGTTACCATCTTTCATTACATTCTTATTACAATTGGGGTGTGTTAGCTCATGTGTATGGCAGCAGATGCACTCGGCACGGCGATGCGGGACTACCAGCGCGGCGACCTCGGCGACTGTCGGTACGTCGACGGCGACGACCGGATGGACGGCCACATCGCGGAGAACTACTTCGGGAGCCACGAGGACTGGGACGACGACCGGCGCGGGTGGTTCGCGGCGTTCGACGGCCCGGTGCTCGACCTCGGTTGCGGCGCGGGCCAGCACGTCCGCTTCTTCGAGGACCGCGGGTCGGAGGTGCTCGGCGTCGACGTGAGCCCCGGCGCTGTGCAGGCGGCCCGCGAGCGGGGCTGTGAGTCCGTCGCCGTCGCCGACATGTTCGACCTGCCCTTCGAGCGCGACCGGTTCCGGTCGGTGCTGCTGAACGGCACCCAGATCGGCCTCGCGCACTCCGTGGCCGGCGTGCGCTCGCTGCTCTCGGACCTCGCCCACATCACCGACGAGGCGGCCACCGCGCAGGTGGACAACTACGACCCGACGCTGGTCGATTCGGCGCTGTTCGGCTACCGGCCCGACCCCCGGGACGGCTTCGCGCACCGCACCTTCCACTTCGAGTACGAGCCGCAGTCCGGTGAACGGATGCTGGGTCGTACATTGCACTTCCTGCTGTTCTCGCCCGCCCGGCTGCGGGACATCTGCGTGGGGACGCCGTGGTCGGTGAGCGAGGTCGAGCACCACCACGAGGTGTACTACAACGCCCGATTGACGAAGTGAGTCGAGTCCCGAGTGGTTCGGAATCGGCTGGGTGCGAGACTCGATGGTGACGACGACAGCCAGAAAGCCCCCGCCGTCTCGGCTCCCGCGGCTCGTTGCGGTCCTCGCTCCGCTGCGGTCCTTGCTTCGCCGGGGTTCGCCGAGACGGCGGCCCCTTTCAGTCCCGCACGACAGCACCGCACCTCAGACCTCCCCAGCCTCCTGCGCTTCTCGCTCCGCTGCGATGCGCGTCCCTCGCACGAGCGTCTGCTCGCGGCCTTCGGCACGCTCGCCAGCCGCGCGCCACCCGGCTGTCCGGGGTCGGGAGTCCACCCACAAACAGTTAACACGACACCCGGCAACTCCCCGGACATGGTACTCGTACTCACCGACGACGAGGTCGCCGCTCTCATCGACCTCCCGTCGCTCGCGCCGGTGGTGGAGGACGCGCTCGTGAAGCAGGGCCGTGGCGAGGTCGAACGCCCGGACCGCCCGCACTACGACGTCGGCACGGGACTCGACGGACCCGAGCCGCTGGGGATGGGCCTCGCCATGCCCGCGTACGTCCACGGCGAGCCGTACTTCGCGACGAAGCTCGTGGGGGTCCACGGTGGCAACGCCGAGCGCGGGTTGCCGACCATCCACGCGCAGGTCGTGCTCGCCGACGCCCGGACGGGGGAGCCCGTCTCGTTCATGAACGGCGGGCGCATCACGAACGCCCGGACCGGCTGCATCGGCGGGCTGGCGGCGCGCGAGCTGGCGGCCGAAGAACCGCTCCGCGTGGGCGTGCTCGGCGCGGGCACGCAGGCGCGCTGGCAGACCCGGGCCATCGCGGCGCTCTGCGACGTCGAGTCGGTCAGCATCTACTCGCCGAGCGACTCGCGGGACGACTGCGCGGCCGACCTCCGCGAGCACGACATCCCGGCGGAGGCGGTCGACTCGGCCGAGGCGGCAGTCGGGGACTCCAACGTCGTCGTGACGGCGACGACCAGCCCGGAGCCGGTGTTCCCGGCCGACGCGCTCGCGCCGGGCACGCTCGTCGTCGCAGTCGGCGCGTACACCGGCGAGATGCAGGAGCTGGAGTCGGCGGTGTTCGACCGGGCCGCCCGGGTCTTCGCCGACGTGCCAGAGGAGGTGGCGGAGATCGGCGACCTGCTGGCGACCGACCTCGCTGCCGAGGACCTGATTCCGCTCTCGGCGGTGTTCGAGGGCGAGGCCGGGCGGGAGTCCGACGAGGAGATCCTGGTCGTCGAGAGCGTCGGCACGGCGGTGCTCGACGTGGCCGCTGCGTCGGCGGTGTACGAGTCGGCGACCGAGGAAGGAATCGGGACCGAGCAGTCGCTCTGACGGTTTACTCCAGCACTCGAAGGCCGAAGCTGCGGTGGCTCGGCTGGGTCCGGAGGAACAGCCGACCACCCGCGACGACGGGCGGCATGTCGGACGGTTCGGGCAGGTCGACGCGCGCCAGTTCGTCGCCGCGATTCCGGTGGAGGACGCGGAGCGTGCTGTCGATCTCGTCCCCGTCGCTGTCCTGCCACTGGACGAGGTACACGCGGTCTCCTGCGACGACGGGTGGGGCGTGCGACACCGGTTCGTCGCCGGTCTCCTCGACCGTCCAGCGCGTGTCGCCGGTGTCGGGATCGCGGGCCTCGATGCGGCCGTGCATCGCGCCGTGGAAGTCGTAGTGGAGCAAGAGCAGGTCGTCGGTGACGGCGGCGACGTTCTGTTCGGCGTTGAGGCCACTACCGTCGTCTTGTTCGAACTGTAGGTCGTGCGTCTCGTTCCACCTGACCTCCTGGTCCTGCCCATCGAACGTGAGCAGTTCCTGTGCGTCGGGCCGTCCCGTTGAACAGTACACCGTGCCGGAGCGCACCGTCGCCGCTCTGGGTGACGCCCGCGGCGTCGACCAGCGGGTGTCGCCGGTCGCAGGGTCGAGAGCGTGGAGCTCGTCCGGGCGCTCCTCATCGTCGCCTTCCAGCCTGGCGTAGAACGCCTCGTCGTCGGCCGCGAGCGGTATCCACCGTCGCTCGCCGTTGCTCCTGCTCCAGTATCGGTTCCCGGTCCGTGGGTCGAGCGCTGCCAGCGACGGGTTACCGACCGAGCCACGCCCGGTCAGCAGGAGTCCGTGAGCTGGAATCAGGCGACTGTGGTTGGCTGCACCACTCGTCCACCTGGCAGAACCGTCGGATGGATGGAGCGCGCGTATCCCGTCGTCCGACGACAACCAGAACACCGTCTCGCCCGAGACGATCGGGGGTTTCGCGGTCATGCTGCCCGCGCCCGAGACCCGCCAGCGTTCCTCGCCGGTCCGGGCGTCGAGCGCGACGAGCCGTTCCGCCTCCTGGCCCCGTCGGATACCGGAAACTGCGACGTACACGATGCCGTCGGCGACCACGGGCCCGGCGACGTCGGTCGGCTCGATTTCGGTGAACTCGGCCACCCAGCCGTCGCTCCCGAGTTCGTCCGGCGCGGCGTACCCGGGAACCGACCGCGTGTTCCCGGCGTCGTACTCCGGGTGCGCCCAGTCCGCCGGCTCGGTCAGGGCCGGAGCCGGTGGGTCACCGCGCCCGGAGCCGAAGGGGTCGAACCCGACACAGCCGCCGAGGAGGGCACTCCCGGCCGTTGCGAGGAGCTGTCGTCGTGTGGAGGGCATCTGTCCGGGATACGACTGGTCTGGATAAAAATATGAGGGGCGGCGGTTCGAGAGGCTTACCGCCTCACCCGCCGAGGAACTGCCGCCGCACCTCGTCGTCGTCCAGCAGGTCGTCGCCGGGGCCCTCGTAGCGGTTCTCGCCCTGTGCGAGCACGTAGCCGCGGTCGCAGCGCCGCAGTGCCTCCTTGGCGTTCTGCTCGACCATCAGCACGGAGGTGCCGGCGGCGTTGACCTCGTCGATGCGGTCGAACATCTCGTCGACGAGGTCGGGTGCGAGTCCGGCCGAGGGCTCGTCGAGCAGGAGCAGGTCGGGGTCGAGCATGAGTGCCGCGCCCATGGCGAGCATCTGCTGCTGGCCGCCCGACAGCGTGCCGGCGTTCTGGTCGCCGCGCTCCTCGAGGACGGGGAAGCGGTCGAACACCGCCCGTTTGCGTTCCTCGGGGATGTCGTCGAGGATGTACGCGCCGATGCGGAGGTTCTCCTCGACGGTGAGCGACGGGAACACGTTCTCGGTCTGGGGGACGTAGCTCATCCCGACCGTGATGACCTCCTCCGGCGGGAAGTCGGTGATGTCGACCCCGCCGAACGTGATGGACCCGCCCATGCGCTCGGCGAGGCCGAACACGGACTTCATCAGGGTGGACTTCCCGGCCCCGTTCGGGCCGACGATGGCGACGTACTCGCCCTCGTCGACGTGCATGTCCACGTCGGAGAGCACCTGGAGGTCGCCGTAGCCCGCGTCGAGGTCGGTCACGTCGAGCAGGTGGTCGTCCCGCGGGCTGTGGGTGTCGTCCGGCGCGTCGTCGTCGAGCGTCGATGCGTCGTTCATGATCCAAGGTAGGCGTCGATGACGCGTTCGTCGTTCAGTACGGCCTCTGGCTCGCCCTCGACGAGCAGGCTGCCCTGCTGGAGCACGACCAGCCGGTCGACGAGTTCGGTCAGCGTCTCCAGTTCGTGTTCGATGACGACGACGGTCATCCCGTCGTCGTTCAGCTTCCGGATGTGGTCAGCGATCTCGTTCGTGAGCGTGGGGTTCACCCCGGCGAACGGTTCGTCGAGCAACAGCAGGTCGGGCTCCAGCATCAGCACGCGGGCGAGCTCGAGCAGCTTGCGCTGGCCGCCCGAGAGGCTGCTCGCGTACTCGTCGGCGAGCCGGCCGAGCTCGAACGTCTCGATGAGCTCGTCGGCGCGCTCGGCCACCTCGGCCTCGGTCCGCTGCATCGCGCCGGTGCGCAGGAGCGCCGAAACCGGCTGTTCGCCCGGCTGACCCGGCGCGGCGAGCCGGACGTTCTCCCGCACCGTCATCGTGTCGAGCTGGCGGGTGTGCTGGAACGTCCGGACCAGCCCGTCGCGGGCGAGTACCTCGGTGTCCGTGCCGGTCACGTCGGTGCCGTCGAAGCGGACGGTGCCGCCGTCGGGCTGGACCACGCCGCTCACGCAGTTGAAGAACGTCGATTTGCCCGCGCCGTTGGGGCCCATGACGCCGACGAGTTCGCCCTCGTCGACCGAGAGCGAGAGGTCGTCGATGGCCAGCAGGCCGCCGAACCGCTTGACGAGGCCGTCGACGTCGAGCAGGGTCACGAGTCCACCTCCAGCTCGCGTTCGTCGCCCCAGATGCCGGCGGGCCGGTACCTGATGACGAGGATGAGGATGAACCCGACGAGGATGAGCCGGAGCGACGCGAAGTCGCCGGCGCTGACGGGCGCGAGACCCTGGGCGAACCGGGACAGCAGCCGCAGGCCCATGATGATGCCGAGCCCGCCGAGCACCGCGCGGTGGTTCGATGCGCCGCCGAGCAGCATCCCGATCCAGACGGTCACCGTCACCTGCAGCTCGAAGAAGTCGGGCGAGATGGCGCCGTTGTACATCGCGAAGATGGCTCCCGCGAAGCCGGCGAGGGCGGCGCCGTAGACGAACGACTCCATCTTGTACCGGAACGTCGACTTGCCGACGGCCCTGGTCACGAGCTCGTCGGCGCGGATGGCGCGCAACACCCGTCCGTACGGGGCCTCGGTGAGCCGGGCGACGATGGCGAACGTCAGCGCGGTGAGGCCGCCGAACACCAGCAGCGTCGCCACGAGCGTCACGTCGCGGCTGCCCGCGATGTCCGACAGCGGCGTCGGCACGCCGAAGATGCCGGTGGTCCCACCGAAGATGTGCGTGAAGTTGATGAAGAAGGTGTGGAAGATCTCGGCGGTGGCGAGCGTCGCGATGGCGAGGAAGTCCCCGCGCAGGCGCAGCGACGTGGCGCCGACGAGTGCGCCGAGCAGTCCGGCGACGAGCACGGCGGCGACGAGCCCGACGGGCCACGGGTAGCCGAGCGCGATGCCCTCGAACGAGTCCACCGCACTGAGCATCGCCATGGTGTACGCGCCGGCCGCGAAGAACACGACGTGGCCGAAGTTGACGAGCCCGGTGTGGCCGTACTGGAGGTCGAGCCCCAGCACGAGGATACCGTAGACCACGAACAGGATGCCGACCTCGAAGAACACGTAGAGGTCGCCCGGAATCGACGCCGTGATGGGCGTGAACGCGATGGCGAGCCCGAGCAGCACGGCGACGACGCTGAGCACCAGCGCGGTGTCGGAGTCGCGGTCCGGCAGGGAGTCGGCGAGGCTCATGCCTCACGCACCTCCGCGCCGGCGATGCCGCTGGGCTTGACGAGCAGGACGACGACGAGGATGGCGAACGCGATGGCCGAGGAGATGCCCGTCATCGAGGCGGGCAGGAACGCCGTCGAGAGCGCCAGCGCGACCCCGATGACGTACGCGCCGGCGATGGCGCCGTAGGGGCTGCCCGCGCCGCCGAGGATGGCGGCCGACAGGATCTGCAGGATCTGGCTGAACCCGGTCGAGACGCTGACGTTCGTCTGGATGCCGAGCAGCACGCCCGACAGGCCGGCGAGCATCCCGGCGAGCACCCAGACGCTGTTGCGGATGAACTGGGTGTCGATGCCGCGGACGCGGGCGAGCGCCTCGTCGTCGCTCATCGCCCGCATCGCGATGCCCACGTCGGTCCGGGTCAGGACGGTGTGGAGGACGAGGAACACGCCGAGCGCACAGCCGACGACGACGAGCTGCTGGGAGGTCACGAAGAAGCCCCCGAGCAGGTCGACCGAACCGACGCTGAGGTCGGGGACGTCCCGGAACTGCCACGTCGTCGTGTCGGTGTCGTAGTACCGGGCGCTACGGCCCGCGGTGAGCCGGATGGCGTTGCGCAGGACGAGCCCGAGTCCGATGGACGTCAACAGCATCGGGATGGGACCGGTGTGGTTGATGGGCGTGAAGAACACCTTCGCGAGCAGCAGGCTGGCGACGCCCCCGCCAGCCATGGCGACGAGCACCGCCACGGGCAGCGGCAGCGGCAGCGCGCTCGCCGAGAGCAGGCCGATGAACGCGCCGATGGTGAGGTACTCGCCGTAGGCGAAGTTGATCATGTTCACGATGCCGTAGATGAGCGTGAACCCGATGGCCGCGATGGCGATGTACGAGCCCGTGACGAGCCCGAAGATGAGGTTCTGTGCGAGCCCCATCTATCAGTACTCGCCCTCCGGCACGAACTCGCGGAGGTCCTCCGCGGGGATGGTCTGCACCTGGCTGAACGCCCCGTCCTGCACCTCGTTGATGACGACGGAGCCGACGACGTTGCCGAACTGGGTGAACGTCACGGGCGTCGCGGCACCCATGTACTTGATCTCGTCGCCGTTGTCCAGCGCTTCCTTCCCCTCGGCGAAGGTGGCGACCTCGGTGCCGGGGCCGCGCGAGACGGGGCCGAGGTTCTGCTCGATGGCCTCCGCCGTGGCCTCGCCGGCGCGCTCGATGGCGAGTGCGGTGACCATCGTGGCGTCCCACGACGGCGGCGTCCAGGCGTTGATCTCCGCGTCGCCGCTGGCGCTGTTGTACGCGCTCTCGAAGGCGTCGTAGTTCGGCCCGGACTCGCCGGGGCTGGCCGCCCACGCGCCGTTCAGGTCGCTGCCGACCTGGTCGGCGAGGTCGTTCTGGGCGAGCGGGTCGGAGAGGACCGGCTGGCGGCCGTAGCCGCCGTCGGACCAGTCGCTCATGAGGGTGATGGCGTCCTCGAGCGGGAGGCTCACCGCGAACGCGCTGAAGTCGGCCTGGAACAGCCGTTCGAGCGCGGACTGGTAGTTCGACTCGCCCTGGGCGACCTCGACCTGTTCGGCGACGGTACCGCCGTTGGCCTCGTAGGCGCTCCGGAAGCCGTTCACCCAGCTCCGTGCCCCGGAGGTGGTACCGTTGATGATGCCCATGGTGTCGTGGCCGTCGTCGAGCGCGCGCAGCGCCGCACCGGCGGTGTGGACGGTGTCGCTGATGACGGTCCGCCAGATCCACTCGTCGTCGCTCACGTCCTCGGGGGTGCCGTGGTCGCCGCCGCGCGTGTCGAGGAAGTTCGAGCCCGGCCACGGCGTGACCACGGGGGTCTGTTGCTCCTGCAGGAAGTCGAACAGCGGTTCCAGCTCGCTGGAGAACAGTCCGAGGAGCGCGATGGCGTCCTGGTTCTCCGTGAGCTGCGTGACGACGGTGCGTGCCTGGTTCGGGTTCACCGAGGTGTCCGAGCGCTCGAGGTTGAGCTCGCGGCCGAGCGGCCCGCCGGCGTCGTTGATGTGCTGTACCGCCACGTCGGTCGCCTTCGAGACGCCGGGCTGCAGGAAGTCCCACTGGCCGGTCTGGGCCGCTGGCTGTCCGATCGTGATCGCGCCACCGCCTCCGCCGCCGCCGAGGCCGAGACAGCCGGCCGTCGCTGCGATGCTGCCCGCGCCGCTGATCTTGAGGAACGTTCTCCGGTCGACCACCCTGTTGTTTCCAACCATGGACGTAGGTAACACGCATTGCTAAAATAGTTTACTCGGGTTTCTCCCCGGCGTCTATCACTTTTCGCCATCTCAGTGGTTATCACCGGCTGTTTTTGCGAGACGGGTTGGGCTGCTGTCAGGACAGGTTCAGCTGTTCGACGATGGCGTCGAGCTTCTCGTGGTGCGCGGCCTCGTGGGGTGCGGTCAGCGGCGAGACGCTCACCTCGCCGTCGACGACGGCGCGCCGGTCGCTTCCGACGGGGTAGCGGTCCCGGACGGAGTCGGCCTCGGTCATGGGGTTCTCCCAGTTCTCGACGTGTGGCCAGAACTTGTCGTTGAGCGCGACCGGTTCTGCTCGGTGCTGGTGAACGGCAGGCAGGTCGAGTTCGCGCAGTCGGTGGCCGGCGTGCGCTACTGCTGTCCGAACTTCACGCACGTCACCGAAACGAAGCCACCGTGCAGGCGGACAACTACGACGCGACCCTCGTCGATTATTATGTAAATAAAAGAATATGGGAATAACCACAAAAATTAGGAAGTAAATTGGGTGTGATCCCCGTACTAAATGGACGTACTAAGTTTCGACATCCCTGTACTGTATAGGTGTATTCAGGTTCGGAGTTGCACTTGGAAATTCAGAAAACCCATCGAGGTGGATGTGCTCTCCCTCGAACTCGGGCTTATACCAAACATCTACTAAATCTCTGTCTCGGGGATCATCGATTGGTTGGGATAATTTGCACGAACTCCCCACAGATAATAATGTATCACTCCATCTTGCCTCTGCGTCGGTGGGGTCAGTAGTGTGTGGGAAGTACCAACTCCAATTCACTTCATCGCCCGTTCTATCCGGCGCGTTCCTGGTAATGTCATTGGGATCATAGCTAACACCGATTGTTGACGACGGTGCCGCTGCTGCTGTTATACTCGCTGAATAGCTGTAGTTCCCAGATTGACCGCTTGAAGGTTTGTACTGTTGTAGGTCACTTGAGTTCCACGCATCATTCAGATTCCAATCCATGCCGACCTCGGCATAATTATTGTAGGGGCCTTTATAATAGCTGCTGCCATTCGGCCAGTCGGAGTCGTATCCCTGTGATCCATCATGAGCGGGGTCCTGAAATGCCATTGATATTTTGCAAGCAAAGTAGTTGTCATCAGTATTAGGATCATAGTTTATGCTTGGGAGTTCGTAAATTTCGACATTCATATCTGCCCACCCGGCGAGATAAGTTGTTCCCTCGTGATCAAAATAGGCCCATTTATCCGTTCCAACTGCACCCACGAATGACCAATTGGGACTAGATCTCGTTCTTGATTGTCTCTGTGATATCCTCGATTCATGATTTTCTACAAATACTTCTACCCTATCATGTTGTTCCTGCACTAAACTTTGGACCATCTGGGAAGAGTTATCCGTGGTTTTAGAAATAATGTCCTGTTTAACCGGGAACGTTTTTTCAACTGGAACACCGTTTTCAACTGTAATCGCATATCCTACAAGTAATTCATCTTCGGCTATTGGACTAGAGTTAAGAGCAACAGATTGGGGTACCCGATCTTGGTCTCTAAGTGAATTCAGTATCGCACTGCGCTCACGCCTAATCTCCGATTCGTTTATCGGGTCATCTACCGAACCTTTAATTCTCCGAACTGGTTCGTTTTGTTCTTTTCCACTAACGAGCTGGGGAGTCATTATGCCTCCAGCGGAAGCTACGGATAGTTTTAAAACTTCTCGGCGACTCCGACCATCAGTTTTCTTCTGACACATCAAATTCTAATTGTGACGTGTTACTTATATACTTGTATATTTATTTTAGATAGTATTTCTGAGCTATTTATCTAGCAGGTTCCGGTAAGGGGCTTTATGACACTCCAGCACTACTGGTGGTTGATATTTTTACTATTCTATTTAACATCTCTCACGCCCTTCTGAATATAGAAAACAATTGCTAAAGTTCCGATATTGATGATACTATAACCAATAAAAAGCCAACTACCGCAATCATATAAACCAAAGGCGTATTTGGATTTTCAAACAATAATGTGAACTGGATTGATAATATTAAAAAACCGATTCCTAGGCGGAACGAAGATAAACCATAATCTGACATAATTCATTCTTTGTCCCTGGTAGATAAAACAGCTTTGATTACTATGCCTCCGGAGAGTCATCGAAATAGAAGGCCAATATATGTTGATATAAAAGTGTATCTTGGGGATATCTTAGTTTAAAATATTGTGGGGCTGACTTAGCCTGATACAGTTCAGTGAGGTTTTGACCGTTGCTGACGGTCCTGTGAAAGCATGACGGTTGGCCGGGCCAGATACATCTAACATGACTTCTGGGTAGCTAACTCCCCCCTGATACTCGTTATCCACGTTCTGAGATCGAAGATTGACTGTAATGAGATGCTGGCTCTGAACCGACAGACGCTATTCGCGACCTAACCGGCTTCGACGATGATTACTACTAGTATGAGTAACATCACCAAATTGCTCGGGTAACTTCTGTTGTACTTGGTCGGAATTAGTGTGGTGTGTATCCAATGTTACTTACTCCAATCACAACGCGTTCAGCTGCTCCACGATAGCGTCGAGCTTCTCGTGGTGGGCGGCCTCATGGGGCGCGGTCAGCGGCGAGACGCTCACCTCGCCGTCGACGACGGCCCGGCGGTCGCTCCCGACGGGGTAGCGGTCCCGCACCTCGTCGGCGTCGGTCAGCGGGTTCTCCCAGTTCTCCACGTGGGGCCAGAACTTGTCGTTGAGCGCGACCAGTTCGTCGTCCGGCTCGACCGCCACGGGTAGCTCCTCGATTTCGGCCTCCTCGACGGCACGGTGTTCGACGCGCACGTCGAAGTCGTCGTGCGGGTGGGTCACCCGCAGGCGTGGATCGGTGGCGTCACACGGCGCGTTCACGTTCAGGATGTCCACGGCGTCGAAGACGCCCGCGTCGAGCGCGGCCTTCGTCAGCTCGCCCGCGACGCGGGTCGGCTCGCCGAAGTCGAACTCCTCGGCGGGGTGGGTGAAGAACTCGACGTTGTGGTACGCCGAGACAGCCACAGCGGGCGTGCCCAGGTACGCCGCCTCGACCGCCGCGCCGACGGTGCCCGAGCGCCCGAGCACGTACGAGCCCATGTTCGGCCCGTGGTTGCAGCCCGACACCACGAGGTCGAACTCGCGGTCCAGCCCCCGCAGACCGTAGGCCACGCAGTCCGCCGGCGTCCCCGCGATGGCGTAGCCCCACTCGTGGGACTCCCGGGTGGTGTACCGCGAGCGCTTGCGGCCCACGCCGGACTGGTTGTCCGCCGGCGCGACGACCGTCACGTCGCCGATGTCCAGGAGTTCTTCTCGGAGGGCCGCGAGCCCGTCCCCGTCGATGCCGTCGTCGTTCGTCAGCAGGATGTCGGTCACGTTACCCGAGAGTTTGCTCTCCTGCGGGTAAACCTTCCTGATGGCCTAGAACACAATTAGGATGTCCAACAAAAATCACCATAGGCAGTGCGTACTAATAATTTTCTATATATTAATATAAAAATATATATTTGTAAGAAGGTGTCGATGAGAGAAACTGACAGTGGTTTCAACCGACGGAATGTTCTCAAAACGCTAGGCACAATCGGAGGAGTTACTACACTATCCGGAATTTCTTCGGCTGGAACGACGCCTAGAGACACAGATGACGATTCGACTGAAATAACGACTATTTCGGATAATGGCCGAGTTCGAACTGCGAGACTTCGCTGTGGTGAGGACATATACATCATCGAAAGTCACCATCGCACAGGTTCGCTAGCGATGGAAAGAGTCGGAGCCAGAGGCGAAACGTATATCGCCGAATTGAACGACGTATCCACCCTCTCTGCGGATGCGAACGTCGTCTCTGTAGAGTCTGTAGACCCTCCCGAAGTAGTCGAGGAGTCAGGCAACATCCCGCTAACTGACTATGGAGAATGCAACGTCTGCGATGGGCCTCACTACTACTCCGGGTTTTGGCTCAGACTGACAAAGGTAGCGGATGCCCTCGGAAAGGTGGCACTTGGAGCGGCGATCGTCTGGGGAATATAGCGATACCTTCCGCAGAGTGCCATCAACGTCTTGAGCGGCACAATCACGCTGAAGGCTGTCGCAGAAGGGATTGCGGATTTCATGATAAACTACGCCAGCTCGAGAACCTATTCGGTCGTAAGCTACGACTATGACATTGATTACTATCTCGGATACTTAAAACAGACTGGGGTCGGTATCTCTCTCGAACAGGACCCTAGCGTCGGAGACTTAGTCGATATACCGACTGTATGGCCACGCCACGGACTAAGTTGTATATAGGAGCCGGAGTAGAATATAGACAATTACGATGAACCCGGATACCGCAACGAAGGCCTTCGTCGCTGGGATGGGTGGAATAGTGGTCTGGTATGTGCTGGTCCAGCAGTCAGTTGTCCCCCTTCCCGATGAGTTCGTCCTCGGCCTCGTCGCGTTCCCGGTGTTCCTCATCGCCGCTTCGCTTACCGAGTTCAGCGTCAGGTCGTGGATGCGGAGTGCTGTCCTGATGTACGGCGCGTTCACGTTAGCTCAGCTGGTCGGATAGGTCCCACCGCTCCTCGATGTCTCCGGCGGCAGACGGACGGGAAGTGATTCCACACACCGATTTTTTATACGCTCGGGCTTCGATTCGACCCACATGAGCATCCGCGCCGTCGCACGCGAGGCCTACCGCGAGGCGCTGCCCGCGCTGGGGGCGAGCGTCGTCGGGGGGCTGTTCGCGGGCGTCGTGCTGGGCGGGATGCGCTCGGAGCTCCAGCAGGTGCCCGGGCTGCTGGTGCTCGTCCCGGCGCTGCTGGCGACGCGCGGGAACGTCTACGGCTCGCTGGGGGCGCGGCTGGCGACGGGGCTCCACCAGGGGTTGCTCGAACCGCGGGTCGACCTCGGGAACGAGCGGCTCCGGGGGGCCATCGCGGCGGCCATCTCGAACGGGCTGTTCGTGAGCGCGTTTGCAGCGGTGGCGGCGTACGTCGTTCTCGGGCTACTCGGACGGTCGGCCGCGCCGCTGGCGACGCTGGTCGCGGTGTCGCTGCTGGCGGGCCTGCTCTCGGGAATCACGCTCACGATTGCGGTCGTCTCGGTCGTCTTCGTCGGCTTCCGTCGCGGGCAGAACCCGGACACGCTCGTCGGGCCCATCGTCACGACGACGGGCGACGTGTTCGGGATGGCGTTCCTCCTGCTCTCGGCGCGCATCGTGCTGTCGGTCGGGGGTATCTGAGTGCCCGAGCACTGGTCGGTCCGGTCGATCTCGCGGGCGATGCTCCCGCTGCTGCTCGCACTGTCGCTCGTCGAGCTGGGCTCGGGGCTGGTGCTCGGGAGCTTCGAGGACGAGCTGCTGGCGCGGCCGTCGCTGCTGGTGCTCGTCCCGGTGACCATCGGGACGGCGGGCAACCTCGGCTCCATCCTCGCGGCACGGCTCTCGACGGCGGTCCACCTCGGCACCATCACGTTCTCGCCCGAGGACGACACGCTCGTCGGCAACGCCATCGCGACGGCCGGGCTCGCGATCTCGGTGTTCCCGGTGATCGGTGTCGGGGCGTGGGCACTGACCGAGCTGACCGTGGGGGCGACGCTCGCGCCGGCGCAGGTCGTCCTCGTGGCGGCGTGTTCGGGGGCCGCGCTCGCGGTGCTCGCCATCGCGGTGACGCTGGTGACGACCTACGCCGCCTACCGGCTCGGGCTCGACCCGGACGACGTCGTCATCCCGGTCGTGACGAACACCTGCGACGTGCTCGGCGTGCTGGTCCTGTTCGCGGTCGTGCTACTGGTGCTATAGCCAGAAGCGTCAAGTTCGGCCGTCCGGAATCACAGGCAGACATGGACAGACGTGTCTTCATACGGGCACTCGCGGTCGCCGGGGCGACGGCGGTCGCCGGCTGTTCGGAGGTACCGGGTGGTGCAGCCGGCGGCGACGACACCGGCGGCGGTGGGGGCTCGAACGACGACAGCGGTTCGGGCGGCGGTGGCGGTGGCGGCGACGGTGACGGTTCGGGCGGCGGTGGCGGTGGTGGGTCGGCCGACGAGGCGGACGAGCACATCCGCGCGGCGGTCGGGATGCTCAACCGCGTCGGCTATCGGCTCTCCGAGCTCCAGTCGCAGATGGAGGAGGACCCGACCGCGATCGAGCTCGAAACCGAGGAGACGCTGGCGGCCATCGACAGCGCGCGGGCCGACCTCGACGCGGCGGCCGAGAGTGCGGGCGCGGACCAGCAGGCGACCATCGAGTCGCTCCGGGGTCTGGCGACCGTGATGGAGTCGATGACGCGGCTCGTCGACCTGCTCGGCACGGTGGACATCGACGCCCGGCTGAACTCGGTCCAGACCGCCGTCGAGAACGGAAACTACGACGATGCGCTGGCACAGGTCCGCGATGCGGAGGCCCTCGCCGAGGAGGCAGACGGCCACGTGACGGCCGCCGAGGCGGCCAGCGACGCGATGGACCCCGACCGGCTGGCCGCGGTGGAGGCGGTCAGCTACGAGGAGCTCGAGCCGTCGCTGAACGCGGCGAGCCGGCTCGTCGACGCCATGCTCGCGATGACCCGGGGCTACGAGGCCATCCTGCTCGGACGCGACGACCTCGCGACCGCCCAGGAGGCGCTCGACGACCGGCGCTACGACGACGCCGAGGTCGCGCTCACCGACGCCGAGGAGCAGTTCGTGACGGCAGACGAGCGCTTCCGGAGCATCGAGGACGTGCCGTCGAGCATCACCACCCACCTCGAACGCTCGCGCTGTCAGAGCGAGCACCTCGTCGCGGCCACCGAGCACCTCCAGCAGGCGCTCGAAGCCGGCCGGAACGAGGACCTCGTGACGGCGCGCGAGCAGCGCGACGCCGCCCAGGAGGACCTCCAGCGCGTCGACGAGTGCTGAGGGCATCGAGCAAGACCTAACCCGGCCGGCTTCCAAGCCGGACTCGATGAGTGAGGCCGACCTCGCCGACGACAACCCGTACGTCGAGAACCCGGAGACGACGTTCGAGCCGGTCGACGAGCTGACCGAGGACGAGGCCCGCGAGCAGGCCGCACTGCTCCGCGAGGCGGTCCGGTACCACGACTACCGGTACTACGTCGACCACGATCCGGTCATCGGCGACCGCACGTACGACGCGCTGTTCTCGCGGTTGCAGGAACTGGAGGACGCGTTCGACCTGCAGACGGATGACTCCCCGACCCGCCGGGTCGGCGGCCAGCCCGTCGAGGCGTTCGAGACGGTCGAGCACGTCGCGCCGCTGCTCTCCATCGACCAGTCCGGCGAGGCCGACGACGTCCGCGAGTTCGACCGTCGCGTGCGCGAGGCCGTCGGGGAGGTCGAGTACGTCTGCGAGCCGAAGTTCGACGGCGTCAGCATCGAGGTCATCTACCGCGACGGCCGCTACGAACGGGCGGCGACCCGCGGCGACGGCCACGAGGGCGACGACGTGACCGAGAACGTCCGGACCATCCCGGCAGTGCCCCAGCGCCTGCGGGGCGACTATCCGGAGTATCTCGCCGTCCGCGGCGAGGTGTACATGCCGAAGGACGCCTTCACCGCCCACAACAAGGAGCGCGTCGAGGCGGGCGAGGAGCCGTTCGCGAACCCGCGCAACGCGACCGCGGGGACGCTCCGCCAGCAGGACCCGAACGTCGTTGCCCGGCGGCCCCTCTCGGTGTTCTTCTTCGACGTGCTGGATTCGAGTCGGGAGTGGGAGACCCATTCGGACGCGCTCGCGTCGTTCCCCGGGTTCGGGCTGCCGCTGAACGACCGCGTCGAGACGGGCTGCGACGTCGAGGACGCCATCGACTACCGCGACCGCATGCTCGAGTCGCGCGACGACCTCGACTACGAGATCGACGGCGTGGTCGTCAAGGTCGACGACCGCGCCGCCCGCGAGGAGCTGGGTGCGACCGCCCGGTCGTACCGCTGGGCGTTCGCCTACAAGTTCCCCGCCCGGAACGAGGAGACCCGGCTCGCCGACGTGGCGGTGCAGGTCGGCCGGACCGGCCGGCTGACGCCCGTGGCGCTGCTCGACCCGGTCGACGTCGGCGGCGTCACCGTCTCGCGGGCGAGCCTGCACAACCCCGACGAGATAGAGAGTCTGAACGTCAACGTCGAGGACGTGGTCCGCGTCGAGCGCGCCGGCGACGTCATCCCCTACGTGGCCGAGGTCGTCGAGAAGCGCTCGGAGGGGTACTTCGAGCTGCCCGACACCTGCCCGGTCTGTGACAGCCAGGTCGAACGCGAGGGGCCGCTGGCGTTCTGTTCGGGCGGGCTCGGCTGTCCGGCACAGCTCAAGCGGTCCGTCGAGCACTGGGGCAGCGACACCGGCCTCGACATCGAGGGCCTCGGCGCGGAGACCGTCGAGCAGTTCGTCGCTGCCGGCCTCGTCACCGACGGCGTCGCCGACCTCTACGAGATCGAGCGCGCGGACCTGCTCGAACTCGAGGGGTGGGGCGAGACCAGCGCGGACAACCTGCTCGCCGAGCTGGACGCCTCGAAGGAGCCCACGCTGCCGGACTTCCTCGCCGCGCTGGGCATCCAGAAGGTCGGCCCGGAGACCGCCCGCGCGCTCGCCGCCGAGTTCGGCACGCTCGACGCCCTCCGCGAGACCGCCGCGGCCGGCGACGAGGAGCGACTCCGGTCCGTCGCGGACGTCGGCCCCATCGTCGCCGAGACCATCGTCGACTTCTTCGGGAGCGAGGCGAACCAGCGCGTCCTCGACCGGCTCGCCGCGGCAGGTGTCGAGCCGGAGCCGTACGAGGTCGCGGGAGCCGACGAGCTCGACGGGCTGACGTTCGTGTTCACGGGTTCGCTCTCCGAATCGAGGAGCGAGTTCCAGGACCTCGTGGAGCGCCACGGCGGCTCCGCCACCTCCTCGGTCTCGGGCAACACCGACTACCTCGTCGTCGGCGACAATCCGGGGCAGTCGAAGCGCGACGACGCCGACGCGAACGACGTGCCGACCATCGACGAGGACGGCTTCCGGGACGTGCTGGCAGAGCACGGCGTCGACGACTGGGTCGGGGAGTGAGGGCGGAGGCTCGCATCTTCAGACGCTGTTGGATCAGTGAAACCTGACCCGCGGTCAGAGGTCGGCGGCGTCGAACCGCCAGTACCCCACGACCAGCGGGACGACGAGCCACAGCCCGAGCACGACGAAGCCGAGCCAGTCCTGCAGGAGGAACGAACTGCTGTCGATGGTGACCGACGCCGACTTCGGGAGGACGGCGTTCCGGGCGACGTTGTACGCTGCGGTCGGCGCGAGCCGGGTGACGACGTAGAACCACTCGGGGTACTCCGCGGGCGACACGGGGATAGGCTGGTCGGTGACGTAGTAGTAGCCGAAGACGGTCATGGTGGGGATGAGCTCCCAGAGCACCTCGAGGACGACGAAGACGGAGATGGCGCCGGCGGTCGCCTGCGTCGTGGTGTTCGCCATCGCGGAGACGCCGACGACGATGCTGACGTACACCAGCGCGTAGAGGACGGTCAGCAGCGCGAAGAAGGCGTACTCGGTCACGACGACGTTCACGCCGAGGGCGAACGCGACGAGGAGCGCGACGGCGAAGCCGAGCAGGACGGGGACGGCGAGGACCGCGGTGCGGCCGACGACCTTGCCGAGCAGCACGTCCAGCCTGGAGTGGGGCAGGCCGAGCAGGAGCTTGATCTGGCCGGACTCGCGCTCGCCGGCGATGGACTTGTAGCTCACGACGAGCGCGGTGGCGGAGATGAAGAGCGTGGTCGCGCCGGCCAGGAAGATGTAGAGGTTGAAGCTCACGCCCTGCTGGGCGGCTGCGGCCGCGTCGCCACCGGAGAGCAGCCCCTCGAACGCGGAGAACGCCCAGACCATCGCGGAGATGAACAGCACGTACAGCCCGGAGAGCAGCCAGAGGACCTTCGAGCGGCTGGCGTCCTGGAAGTCCTTCTTCGCGACGAGCGGTGCGCTCATTCGCTCACCTCCGTGTACTGCATGAACAGGTCCTCCAGCGAGGTCTCCTCGGTGGAGAAGTCGACGACCTCGTGGCCGGCGGACTCGATGGCGTCGAGGACGTCCATCTTGACGTTGCCCGCACAGGAGATGGTGAGCGTCGCGCCGTCGACGGCCACGTTCTGGACGCCGTCGACGGCCTCGGCGGCGGCGAGACCGGCGTCGTCCGGCGGGGTCGAGAGCGTCACGGTGAGCGTCTCGCCCGTGGCGGTGGCGTCGCGGAGGTTGTCGATGGTGTCGACGGCGACGAGCTCGCCGTCGCTGAGGATGCCGACGCGGTCGGCGACGGCCTCGACCTGCTCGAGGATGTGGCTGGAGAAGAACACCGTCGCGCCGCGGTCGACCTCCGTCTCGATGATCTCGCGCATCTCGCGCGCCCCGGCGGGGTCGAGGCCGGTCGTCGGTTCGTCGAGGACGAGGAGGTCGGGCTCGCCGGCGAGCGCCATCGCGAGGACGAGCCGCTGGGTCATCCCCTTGGAGTAGCCACCCGCCTTGCGGTCTGCGGCGTCCGCGATGTCGACCCGTTCGAGCAGGCGGATCGGGTCGTCGTCGCCGTCCTTGGAGTCGATGGCGAACTGGACGTGCTGGCGACCCGTCAGGCGGTCGTAGACGTGGTAGCCGTCGGGGAGGATGCCGACGCGGTTGCGGACGGCCTCGGGCTGCCGCTGTGGGTCCATCCCGAGCACGCGACACGACCCGCTGGTCGGGCGGACGAAGTCGAGGAGGATGTCGATGGTGGTGGACTTGCCGGCGCCGTTCGGGCCGAGGAAGCCGAACACCTCCCCCTCCTCGACGGTCATGGTGAGCTCGTCGAGTGCGGTGACCTCGTCGAACCGCTTCGTGACGCGGTCGAGTTCGATGGCGGCCATGTGTGTGCCACGCTACGAACACCCACACTATAAAAGCGGTCGGCGAGTTGCCGACCCGGAAAATCGGCTTCTGCAGTCGTTCAGAGGTCGGCGCGGCTGAACCGGAACGCGCCGATGGCGAGCGGGACGACGAGCCAGAGGGTCAGCCAGACGAAGCCGAACCAGGGCTCGAGGTAGACCGCCTCTGCGGTGCCGCCGACGATCTCGCCGGTGGTGCTCGCGCCGTCGAGGACGGTCGCGAGGGCGGACTGGTAGGCCGCGCTGGGCGAGAGGCTCACGATGCCGAAGTACCAGGTGGGGTAGTCGGCGATGGTGGCCGGGAGCGCAAAGCCGTTGGCGACGTACACCGCGGCGGTGGCGACCGCACCCCAGAGCAGCTCGACGACCACGAAGGTGCCGAACGCGAGGGCGGCGGCCTTGCCGCTGGTGGCGACGCTGGCGGAGATGCCGACCATGAGGCTCACGTACACCAGCGCGAACAGCAGGGTCACGCCGACGAACAGCGCGTAGTCGACCAGCGAGTACGCGTCGTACAGGGCCACGATGACCCCGAGCGCGACGACGAACCCGAGGACGATGGAGACCGCGAGCGTCGCGGTGCGCCCGACGACCTTGCCGAACACGACGTCGAGTCGCGAGTGGGGCAGGCCGAGCAGGAGCTTCACGCTGCCCGAATCACGCTCGCCGGCGATGGCCTTGTACGCCAGCACCAGCGCCGCGATGGAGACGAACAGCGTCGCCGACGAGGCGAGGAAGTCGTACAGCCCGAGCGCGGTGAGTTCGGGGTCGCTCCCGCCGAGGGCCTCGATCTCCGTGTAGATCCAGGCCATGCCGGCAGCGAACAGGACGAACAGGCCCGTCAGCAGCCAGAGCGACCGCGAGAGCCTGGCATCCTGGAAGTCCTTCCGGGCGACGGCGGTCCAGCTCATCGCTCCACCTCCATCGCCGCGTCGGCTGCCGGTTCGGCGCCGTCCTCGGCGTCGCCGGCGGGCGCGTCGGCGTTCCCGGTGTACTCGAGGAACAGGTCCTCGAGCGAGGTGCGCTCGGTCGCGAAGTCAGAGACGTGGTGCCCCGACGCCTCGATGGCGTCGAGCACCGCGGTCTTGGCGCTCGACGCGCACTGGACCGTGATGGTGGTGCCGGCTGCGCCGACTGACGTGATGCCCGGGAGCGCCTCGATGGCGTCGAGCGTCTCCGTGGTCGGCTCGGCGTCGACGGTGACCGTGAGCGTCGCACCGTCACCCATGCTCGCACGCAGGTTGTCGATGGTGTCGACGGCGACGAGCTCGCCCCGGTTGAGGATGGCGACGCGGTCACAGACCGCCTCGACCTGCTCGAGGATGTGCGACGAGAAGAACACCGTCGCGCCGCGCGACACCTCCTCGCGGATGATCTCGCGCATCTCGCGCGCCCCGGCGGGGTCGAGCCCGGTGGTGGGTTCGTCGAGCACGAGGAGGTCGGGTTCGCCGGCGAGCGCCATCGCGAGGACGAGCCGCTGGGTCATCCCCTTGGAGTAGCCCCCGGCCTTCCGGTCGGCGGCCTCGGCGATGCCGACGCGCTCCAGCAGGTCGATGGGGTCGTCGTCGCCGCCCTTGGAGTCGATGGCGAACTGGACGTGCTGGCGGCCGGTGAGTCGGTCGTAGATGTGGTAGCCGTCCGGGAGGATGCCGACGTGCTTGCGGAGCGCGACGCTCTCGCGCTGGGGGTCCATCCCGAGCACGCGGATCTCGCCCGCTGTCGGGCGGACGAAGTCGAGCAGCATGTCGATGGTGGTGGACTTGCCGGCGCCGTTCGGGCCGAGGAATCCGAACACCTCCCCCTCCTCGACGGTGAGGTCGACGTCTCGCAGTGCGGTGACGTCGCCGAACTGCTTGGTCACGTTGGTAAGTTCGATTACAGAAGCCATAACAGATATACGCTTTTCGCCTATTTATAGGTACTCTGATGGGTAGTAGCACGGCTCTATCTGGCTCAATACGTCCAACAATGGTCGAAAACAGGGGCTCGTATCTGATTTCGGACCTCTTTCACCGTCCCGGTCGGACCGTCCGGGGTCAGATCTCCTCGTCCGGCTCGTAGGAGTCGGCCGTCCGCCGAGCCTCCGCCGCGTACCGCTTCCGGGTCTCCTCGTCCGGCGTCTCCTCCAGCTCCGCCGCCGGGAACGTCGCTCCTGCGGTGACTGGGGAGCGACGCACGGCGTGCTCCGAGCGCTCCTGCTGGCGGTAGAGTGCGCCGTCCTCGGTCGCGTACACGACGGTGACGAGGTTCCGGTCGCCGAACGAACGCTCCACGAGCCAGCACTGCCGGGTGTCGGTCATCGGCTTGGCGTTCGGGTGGGAGCCGTTTGTCGGTGTCGGTGCTGAAATCGTACGGGCGTGTCAGTGCTGTTGGTGAAACGGCTGTTGACAACCAGAAAGCCCCTTCACCGACGGGAGCAACTGCAGCCGCGAACGGCCAGAAAGCCCCTGCTCGCTCGACTCCCGCGACTCGCTGTGGTCCTCGCTCCGCTGCGGTCCTTGCTTCGTCGGGGTTCGTCGAGCGAGCAGCCCCTTTCAGTCCCGCCCGACCGCGACCGCACCGCACCTCAGGCCTCCCCAGCCTCCTGCATCACCGGAAACCTCCGGTTTCCGGTTAGCAGCCAGAAAGCTCCGCTTTCTGGCCACATCTCCGGAAATCAGAGATTTCCGGCGGGCTCACGAGACGCAAGCGTCTCGTGACCGATGCGCGGTCGCCCTGCGCGTCTCGTCCCTCGCACGAGTGCGGCGAGCGGCCTTCGGCACGCTCGACAGCCGCGCGCCGAGCCAGAAATTCACGAGTTCACCGCTCCGGGTGCGTTGGGGCGTCGAACCCGCCCCTGACGAGCGGTTTCGCGACGTGGCGGCGGGCACACGGCGGGACCTCGTACCAGCCGAGGTCGAGGTCGCGTTCGACGGTGGTCTCGACCTTGCCGTCGGATTGGGTGCCACAGTCCCGGCAGCGGTAGCCCTGGTTCCGGCCCGCGGACTTCATCGTCCGGCCGCAGTCGGCGCAGGTGGGAGTGACGTGCTCGGTGGTGTTCAGCTCACGAACGGCGAACTTCTCCAGTTTGAGCGTCCCGTCGCTGACCTCGCCGCAGACGGTGAGGCGGTCGCCCGGGCGGAGCGCGCGCACGCGGTCGCGGAACCGTTTGGTTGGTTCGAAGGCTGCGCACTCCAGTTGGGGGCCGTCGGGCTCGCCGAACGCGACGAAGACGTGGCCGCCCTCGCGGGTCTCCGGTTCGCCCAGGACCGTGCCGTCGACGCGCCAGCCTCGCGCCGGCTCCAGCGCGCCGAGCTCGCCGTCGGCGAGGTGGGCATCGGTGCCCTGGTTGGTGACGAACAGCCGGGCGTCGTGGACGGGTTCGCTCCGGACCTCGCTGGCGAGTGCCCGGACCGCATCGGGGTCGTCGCCGCGGACCCCGTGGAGGATGGGACACGGCGTGTGCGGCACGCAGACCGCCTCGCCCTCGACGCGGTCGACGGTGTCCCAGGCGTCGGGGTAGTGGCGGTCGGCGGCCGCGAAGAGGGAGTCGTAGTCGACCGCGCGCTCGGTGCCCCAGCGGTCGGGCTCGCGGTAGCTGATGTGTTCGTACGTCCAGTCGTCCAGGGCGGCCCAGGCGCCGACGGCTGCGAGCGCGCCGACGGTGCCCCGGCCGTTGCCCCGGCCGCCGTGGCGGTAGCCGGACTCGTCGGCGAGGTTCCGGGCGTCGTCGATCGCGTGGATCTCGCGGAGGGCGTCGCGGGCGAAGATGGCGACGCGGTCGGGAACCTCCTCGGGCGCGCCGGGGGCGACGACGAACCCGGGGTTCGTCCGCGGGTCGTCGGTCTCGGCGGCGGCGAGTTCCTCGCGGGCGATGCGCTCGGCGGCGGCCGGGTCGAGGTCGCAGTGGACCGCGAGTGCGGCGTTGCCCCGGGTCTTGTGCTCGACGGCGGGGTTCAGCCGGACGAGCAGGACGCGGTCGACGTGGCCGCCGGCCGCCGTGACCCGGTCGGCGACGCGGCTGGCGACGTACGTCGTGCACATCCCGCGGTCGCGGGAGTCCGTGTCGTCCAGCCCGATGACCGTCATCGCCGGGTGGTAGCGGGGGCGACGGGTAAGCGCTTTCGGGACCCGCCTCGCGAACTCGTATTTGAACGTTCCCCCCGGAATCGCCCGGAATCGCCGGACACCGGACGTTCGCGCCCGACACAACACATATATGCGAAGAATCGATTACGTACGGGTATGTCCCGGGATGCACTGGTCGGCAACCTCACAGCAATGCTCCAGGACGCGGGCTTCGCCGTGAGCGACCGGTGTGCCATCCGGCCCAAGAGCTTCGACCTCGCGGCACGACGCGGCGAGGACCTCGTGCTGCTGAAGGTGCTCTCGAACATCGACGCCTTCGACGCCGCCACCGGCGCGGAGATGCGCCGTCTGGGCGCGTACCTCAACGCGACCCCGATGGTCATCGGCCTGCGGACCCGCGACGAGGAGCTCGAATCGGACGTGGTGTACTTCCGCCACGGCGTGCCCGTCTTCGCCCCCGACACCGCCATGGGGCTGTTCGTCGAGGGCGTCCCACCGCTCGTCTACGCCGCCCCCGGCGGCCTCTACGTCAACATCGACGGCGACCTGCTCGCGGACGAACGCGAGGAGCAGGACATGAGCCTCGGCCAGCTCGCCAGCGAACTCGGTGTCTCACGGCGCACCGTCTCGAAGTACGAGGACGGCATGAACGCCTCCGTCGAGGTCGCGATGCGCCTTGAGGAGCTGTTCGACGCGCCGCTGACCGCCCCAGTCGACGTGCTGGAGGACGGTGCCGACGAGGTCCGCGACGCCGAGCCGACGCCGGAGGACCCCGACGCCGACCCCGACGACGAGCCGATGGTCACGGTGATGACCCGCGTCGGCTTCGACGTCCATCCCACCACCAGAGCGCCGTTCAAGGCCGTCAGCGAGGACCACGAGGCCAGCGACAGCGCCGACGCGTGGGACGTCCGCGAGGACACCATCCTCACCGGCCACTCGGCGTTCACCGAGGCCGCGGAGAAGCGCGCCCGCATCATGGCCTCCATCGGCGACGTGACCCGCACCCGGTCGGTGTACTTCGTCGACCGCTCGAAGCGCGAGTCCGTGGACGGCACCGCCATCGTCGAGCGCGAGGAGGTCGAGCAACTGCGCGACGCCGAGGAGCTCCGCGAGCTCATCCGCGAGCGCGCCGACGTTGAAGAACGGCCCGCCTGATCGTCAGCGGACCAGCCTGATTCTCACCGATAGCGTCCGCGTCCCTCGACATCCTGCAGCCGCGTGAGCACCTGCTCGTCGCCGACATCGCGGTAGCCCTCGCGGACCACGTCCCGCAGCTCGTCGGGGGCGTCGGCGGTCCCGACGAGGCTCTGGTCGAACACGTGCAGGTCCATCGCGTAGTCCTCGACGTGGTCCGTGTGATAGCCGAGGCCGAAGTCGACGAGGTAGACCCGGCCGTCCGGGCCACCGACCCGGACGTTCCGCGTGGTGGGGTCGCCGTGGACGAAGCCGGCCCCGTGGATGGTCGCGAGGTGCCGGCCCACGTCGCGGACGCGGTCGACGGAGAGGCCGTCGCGCAGGTCCGCCGCGCCGACGTGCTCGAACTCGATGGTGGCCGACTGGACGTCGATGTCGCGGACGACCGGCGTCGGCACGCCGACGCGGCGGGCGAGGCTCGTCAGCCGGGCCTCCTGCACCGTGCGGTCGCGGCGCAGCGTCGCGTCGAGGTCGGGGTGGCGGTAGCGCTTCGGGACCCGGCGCTTCCGGACCGTGTCGTCTTCGAACTCGACGAACGCCTCGGCACCGCGGACCGGGCCTGACTCGGGTGCGATGGCGACGTCCTCGTCGGCGTCGCGCCAGGTCACCGGCACCTCGTCCGGACGGAAGTTCGGGTCGACACCCGACTCCGGGATGGCGAGCGTGTCGCCCGCCGCGTACATCTTCGCGCCCAGGACGGCGATCATGCCGGCGTTGTCCCGCAGGAACCGGGGCTCGGGCGCGAAGAACTCGGCCCCGCGCTGCTCGCACATCGTCGAAAGCATCTCCCTGAGCCGTGCGTTCTGGGCGACGCCGCCGCCGAGGACGAGCTCGTCGCTGCCGGTGAGCGAGAGGGCGCGTTCGGACACCTCGGTGAGCATCCCGAAGATGTGCTCCTGCAGCGAGAAGCAGACGTCCTCGACCGGTGTCCCGTCGTCGTAGGCCTGCTTCGCCGCGGACATGATGCCCGAGAACGAGAAGTCCATCCCCTTGACGACGTACGGCAGGTCGACGAACGCGCCGTCTTCGGCGTGGGCCTCGACCTTCGGGCCGCCCGGATGGGACCAGCCGACGTGCCGGGTGAACTTGTCGATGGCGTTGCCGACCCCGGTGTCCATCGTCTCGCCGAGCACGCGGTAGCGGCCGTCGCGGTAGCCCAGCAGGTGGGCGTTCGCGCCGCTGGCGTTCAGACAGACCGGCGAGGCGAACCCCGACTCGTGCCTGCCGATCTCCAGGTGGGCGACCATGTGGTTGACGCCGACGAGCGGCACGTCGAGCGCCCCCGCGAGCGCCCGTGCCGTGGTGCCGACGATGCGGAGACACGGGCCGAGGCCGGGGCCCCGCGAGAACGCGACCGCGTCGATGGGGCCGTCGACCTGCGCGAGGACCCGTTCGACGACCGCGGGCAGCGCCTCCTGCATGTGCTCGGCGGCCTCGCGCGGGTGGATGCCGCCGCTCTCCGGTTCGTAGGCGTCGGATTCGATGAGAACAGCGTCGGCCTCAGCGTCGTAGCAGGCGGCACTGGCGCACCAGGCCGTGCCCTCGACGCCGAGGACGCGCATCTACTCCCACTCGGTGTAGGAGCACTTCCCGCAATGCTTGCGGTCGCCGTAGTCGCCGAGGAACGTGTCGCCACAGCGCGGACACAGCTCTCGCTCGGACTCGCCGTCGTCGCTGTAGTACTCGTAGCGTGCCATCTCAGGCCTCCTCCGCTTCCTCGCCGGCCTCGTCGGCGACGATCTTGTTGCGGTCGAGCATGTGGTCCTGCTCGACGTCCCGGGCGCGCTCTGCGGTGTCGTACACCTTCGCGTGGCCGACGGTCTTGCGCATCCCGAACTTCGTGTCGAGCTTGCGGATGACGACCTCGTCGGCGTCCTTGTTCAGCATGGCCGCGAGGCTGTCGCGAACCGAGAGACGAGACGGGGTCGCTTCCTCGTGGACCATCTCGAACTTCACGTCCGTTCGGTGCAACATGGGGTTCTCCTCCTCAGAGAGTATCTCGATGTCCATGGTATCCAGTTACCTAATCTACCCCGCGAAGCGGGTAAAAGGATTTCGAAGTGGGAGGTTCGACCGCTGAGGCGACTGGCGACCGGTGGGTGAACGCCAGCACACGCGCCGGGCCCGCTCCGTGACTGTCCCCTGCACGGGTCTCGGTACCGTAGTGCAAATAACGTGACAATATCTGCCGAGAGCTTTATGAATCACCCACTAAATTCAAGGGTATGTTCCAGTTCGTCCGGGTACTCGTTCCTAACGCGATTCGCAAACGCTATGCACTGAAGTTCGCTATCGCGCTCGTTCTGCTCGGCGTCGTGGTCGGTGCGGTCGGTCTTGCGGCGACGGCACAGGTCGAACAGGAGGTCAAACAGGGCACCAACGAGGAGTACGCCATCCTCGCGAATCAGGAGGCGAACGAGCTCTCGAAGTGGAACCAGCGGAACAGACAGCTGACCCGGATCCTGGCGACGACCGATGCGGTCGAGAGCGAGAACACGACTCGTATCACCGCCATGCTGTCACAGCGCAGCACCCTCGAGGACGTCGAGGCCATCGAGTACGTCAGCCTCGACGACCGGACCATCGAGGCGAGCTCCCGCGGGTTCGATGGACAGAGCCTCGACACCCTCGGGATGTCGTCGACCAGCACACTCGACGGCATCGAGGGCACCGAGAACCCCCGGCTGGTCGACGTCTACCAGACCGGGCAGCTCCAGGCGGTCACCTACGCCGCGGCGACCGGTGATGGGCACGCCATCCTGTTGACGATGAGCGCCGACGCCTACTCGCTGAACCTTCGCGGCACCGTCGGCGGCTCCGGCGCGACGCTCGTCATGGACAGCGACGGGACCATCCTCTTCGACGACCAGTTCGCGTCGCTGTTCTTCGGCGACACCTACGACGCGAGCAGCGCCGGGGAGATCACCGGCATCGCCGGCGAGGGCAGCAACTCCAGCGCGGCACTCACCGCCGACTCGCCCGACAGCGTGCTCGACAGCAGTTCGTACGGCGTCCGGGAGGCCTACGTCGTCGGCTACGCACCGGTCGAGGGTACCGACTGGGTCGTCGCCGTCCACAAACCCCAGGACGAGGCCTACGGTGTCGTCTCCGACATCTCCGAGTACGGGCTGTACGTCACCGGCGGCATCGTCCTGCTCATCGGTCTGGTCGGCGCGGTGCTCGGCCGGAACACCGCGACCTCCATCGACCGGCTCCGCGGGAAGGCCGAACAGATGGAGGAGGGCGACCTGAACGTCGACTTCGAGACCGGCCGGGTCGACAACATCGGGCAGCTGTACGCCGGCTTCGCGTCGATGCGTGACGCCCTGCGCGAGCAGATCCAGAACGCCAACGAGGCACGCGAGGCGGCAGAGCTCGCCCAGGCCGAGGCCGAGGAGATGAACCGTCACCTCGAGCAGAAGGCCGACCAGTACGCCCGGGTGATGCAGTCCTGCGGGGACGGCGACTTCACCGCCCGCATGAACGCAGAGTCCAAGTCGGACGCGATGAGCGACATCGCGACGGAGTTCAACGAGATGATCGCCGAGATCGAGACGACCGTCGAACGTCTGAAGAGCTTCGCGAGCGAGGTCGCCACCGCGTCCGAGCAGGTGACGGCCTCCAGCGAGGAGGTCCGGTCGGCGTCCGAGCAGGTCACCGAATCCATCCAGGAGATCTCGGACGGCGCGGAACGGCAGAACCAGAGCCTCCAGAACGTCAGCGGCGAGATGGAGAGCCTCTCGACGACCACGGAGGAGATCGCGGCCTCCTCGAACGAGGTCGCCGACATCGCGGAGCGCACCGCCGAGACGGGCCGTACCGGTCGCGATGCCGCCGAGGACGCCATCGAGGGCATGCGAGACATCGAGACCGACTCCGAGGCTGCCGTCGAGGCCATCGCCGAGCTCGAGGACGAGATGCAGCAGATCGACGAGCTGACCGAGTTCATCACGGACCTCGCGAAGGAGACGAACATGCTCGCACTGAACGCGAACATCGAGGCGTCACGCGGTGCCGCCGGCAACGCCGACGGCGAGGGCGAAGGGTTCGCGGTCGTCGCCCAGCAGGTCAAAGAGCTCGCCGAGGACACGAAGTCCGCGGCCGAGGACATCGAGGAGCGCCTCGAGCGCATCCAGGAGCAGACCGACGAGACCGCAGAGGAGGTCCAGAACACGGCCGCGCGTGTCTCCCAGAACGTCGAAAGCGTCGAACGCGCGGTCGACGCGCTGGACGAGATCGCCGAGTATGCCCAGGAGACCAACACGGGCGTCCAGGAGATCTCGGCGGCGACGGAGGAGCAGGCAGCCTCCACCCAGGAGGTCGTGGCGATGGTCGACGACGCGGCGACCATCTCCGAGGAGACCACGAGCGAGGCCGAGAACGTCGCCGCGGCCGCCGAGGAGCAGACCACCGCACTCACCGAGGTGTCCAACAGCGCCGGCTCGCTCAGCCAGCAGGCGTCCCGCCTGAGCGAAGCACTCGACCGCTTCGACACGGACGCCACCGCCGATGCGGATGGCCTGCTCGGCGAGGAGCTCAGTCTGGACGACTCGTTCGACGAACAGGCGCTCGACGCGGACCCGGTGGCGGACGCCGACGCGGGCGGCGACGAACCGGCTGCTGACGACGTGGAGTTCGAGTTCGGCGACGCGACGGACGAGAACTAGAGCAGCTCGGCGACCCGCTCGTGGTCGCCGTCCATCCGGTCGAGCAACGACTGCATCTTCCGCTTGTTCTCCGCCGTGACCTCGACGTGGACCATGCCCTCGTCGGGCTGGCCGTAGACGACGCTCGCGCCTTCGGGCGCCAGGAGTACCGCGGGGAGTGTCGCGAGGTCCTCCTCGCCGTCGACGAAGATGGTCGTCGCCTCGCCGTCGGCGAGCGCGTCCCGGAGCGCGACGAGCAGCTCCGCCGTGATGGTGCCCGCCGGGTTCGGGACGGTCACGTCGGGGTCGACGACCGCCTCGCGGACGGCCTCGTCGACGGGTGCGCGCTTCGTCCGCTCGTCGACCAGGGCCACGTCGGGCTGTCGCCCGGCGCTCACGAAGTGGTAGGTGACGATGTCGCCGACGGCCACGAGCGGGCCCGAGACGTCCTGCAGAAGGGTGTTCGCGTCGGTCTCGACCGGGCCCAGCGGCTCCTTGAACGCGCTACGGAGCGACTTGGGCAGCGTGAGCACGACCGTGCCGTCGCTGTCCTCGGTCACGTCAACGGACCTTCAGCGCGTACTTGCCGGGCTCCGTGACCTCCATCTCGGTGGCGATATCGGACTTCTCGGGGTGGGCGATGATGACGTAGCCCGCCCAGTCCTCCGTCAGCGAGCTGGAGCCACAGGACTCACACGTCGCGTTGTTCGGCTCGTTAACACGATGGCACTCGCGGCAGACGATCCTGTCTTGTGCCATCTAATCACCCGCCTGCGCTTCGCGCTTCTGTCTGTCCTCCTCGAGCCAGCCGTGCTTGCCGAGGCCGGGCTGTTTCGCCGTGAGCCCGATCTTGGAGTCGCGCGGGTTGCGCTCGTCGATGCTCTTGGTGACGATGCGCGCCCGGACGGCGTCGTCGACGCCGAGCGTGCGGTTGGACTCGCTGGAGGCGAGCTGCTGGTTCTCGTGGTCGAAGGCGAGGTACTCGTCGGAGATCTGCGAGACGTGGAGCAGCCCGTCGACCGGACCGATGCCGACGAAGGCACCGAACTCGACGACCTCGACGACGGTCCCGTCGACGACCTCCTGCATCTGCGGGTCGAACGTGACCGCGTCGAAGTCCGCCTCGTAGTAGACGCCCGGACGGTTCGGGAGGACCGTCCCCTCGCCGATGTCGTGGACCTTCGTGACGGTGACGACGCTCCCGACGTCCTCGTCCATCCGTCCTTCGAGCTTCTCCTGCAGCAGTTTCTTCACGAGGTCCGGGCTGACGTCCCCGAGCTCCTCCGGCGGCACCTCGACCGTGTCCTTGAGCCTGACGCGTTTGTACATCTGTTTATGGTTGAGTTACTGCAAGTTTGTTCTTGCCCCGTAAAGCTATTACCGGAACGCCCGCGTCCAGCACGCGGTCGCGCAGGGGCAGGTCGTTCGTGACGACGTACGCGGCGTGGCCCTCCCGGGCGAGTTCGACGATGGCGTCGTCTGCGTACGATTCCTCCGTGTCGACGATGAGACAGCGTTCCGTGACGAGGTCGTGGCCGACGTTCGCGGCCGTGCCCTCCTCGCCGCCCTTCTCCGAGAGGCGGCGCAGTTCCTCGACGACCGCCTGCGGCGCGACCGGGTCGACACCCTCGACGAGGCGGTCGAGCTCGTCGAACAGCCGCACGTCGAGCTCGACGGGCATCATGAGCGCGCTCGTGTCGAGGACGACCCGTGTCGACATCGGCTATCCCTGGAGCGTGCCGATCCCGATGAGCCGCCAGCGTGCACCGACGCGGCGGTTGATGGCGATCTTCGCGCCGTCGGGGGCACAGACCGGCCGCTTGAGGTTGACCTCGCACTCGCCCTCGCGGGCGGAGGTGACCGCACCGACCGTGGTGGCGGTACCGACCGTGAGCATCAGCGGCTCGCCGGTGTTGATGTCCTCGACCTCGCCCATGTCGTCGCCGACGACGCGGTCGAGCAGGTCGACGGACATCGTGAAGGCCTCCCACGTCGGCGGGAGCGTCCCCGGTGGGCCGGCGATCTGCCCGGCGAGCGCGTCGCCCTTCGTGTACGAGGGGTCGAGCCCGGTGCCGACGCCGAGCAGGCCGCCCGGCGACGCCTCGTCGACGGTCTGGCCGCCGGCCTGCAGCGAGCGGATGGTGGTCTCGATGGGACGGTACTCCGTCTGGCCGCCCTCCTCGACCTCGCGGCCCGGACGGACCTCGATGTCGTCGTCGGTGTGGAGCCGGCCGCTGACGAGCGAGCCACCGATGACGCCGCCCTTGAGCTGGTCCCACGTGGTGCCCGGCCGGTTGATGTCGAACGACCGCGCGACGTGCATCCGTGCGTCGGCGTCGGGGTCGCGGTCGGGCGTCGGGATGCGCTTCTCGATGGCATCGATGAGGACGTCCATGTTGACGTTCTGGCCCGCGCTGACCGGGATGATGGGGGCGTCCTCGGCGACGGTGCCCGAGACGAACTCCCTGATCTGCTCGTAGTTCTCGCGGGCCCGCTCGGCGTCGACGAGGTCGACCTTGTTCTGGGCGATGACGATGTTATCGATGCCGATGATGTCGAGCGCCATCAGGTGCTCCTCGGTCTGGGCCTGGGGCACGTCCTCGGTCGCGCTCACGACGAGGACCGCGCCGTCCATGATGGCCGCGCCGGAGAGCATCGTCGCCATCAGCGTCTCGTGACCGGGTGCGTCGACGAACGAGACCGTGCGGACGACCTCGGTGTCGACGTCGTGTTCGTCGCAGTGGTCGGCGACGGTGTACGCATCGGGCGCCTCGCACTCGGGGCAGCGGCGGAACGTGGCGTCGGCGTAGCCGAGGCGGATGGAGATGCCACGCTTCATCTCCTCGGAGTGCTGGTCGGTCCACTCGCCACTGAGTGCCTGCACGAGTGTCGTCTTCCCGTGGTCGACGTGGCCGACGAGTCCGATGTTCACCTCCGGTTGTTGGTGGTTTCCTGCCATATCGAGAGTAATCTTGGCTACGTCTACCCCTGTGCGCTTGATAAACCCACCGTTCTCAGCCGCCTGTTACTCGGCCGTCTCGGTTCCGCTTGGCCCCGAATCGAACGCCTGCAGCAGAATCCAGAACGGGGTCACGACAACCGCGCCGAGGCCGAACACCATCGAACCGACCGTGACGATGGTGCCACTGGCATCCTGTGTCGTCAGTATGAGGACTCCGAGCTGTGCGACGATGACTCCGAGCAGCGGGGAGGGACCGTTGGACGAACCCATTGGTGATGGGTGGGGGCGAGTGACTGATACCGGTTCTGCTTCGGAGGGGTGCCACCTCACCCGGGCGGCCACAACACGCCGATTCCCAGCGTCGTCACGACCGCGAGCAGCAGCTGGAGCGGCGCGCCGACGCGGAGGTAGTCCGAGAAGTGGTAGCCGCCAGGCCCGTACACCATCAGGTTCGTCTGGTAGCCGATGGGCGTCATGAACGCCGTCGAACCGGCGAAGGTGACGGCGAGCGCGAACGAGAGCGGGTCCGCACCGAGCTCGCTCGCGGACTGGGCCGCCACGGGGACCAGCAGCGCGACGCTCGCGACCGGCGTGATGACGTTCGCGAGCAGTCCCGTCAGCAGGTAGAACGCGCCGACGACCAGCAGCAGGTCGGCTCCCGCCGCCGCCAGCACCAGCAGGTCCGCCAGGTAGCTCGCCCCACCCGAGGCCTGGAGCGCCGCCGACAGCGGGAGGATGCCGGCGAGCAGGAAGATGACGTTCCACGAGACCGCGTCGTAGGCGTCGTCGATGTCGAGACAGCCCGTGACGACCATCGCGACGACCCCGCCGAGGGCGGTGACCACGATGGGGAAGTGCGTGAACGCCGCGAGGCCGATGACGGCGAGCAGGATGCCGACGGCGACGGGCGTCTTCGGCGAGAGCGGGGCTTTCTCGGTCCGGTCCGACGGTCCGCGTGTCACCAGTACCTCGTCGTCCTCGGAGAGCAGGTCGGCGGCCGTCGACGTGGCGTAGACCAGCAACGAGTCACCCCGGGACAGTTCGACGGCGTCGAGTCGCTCGTGTATCACCTGACTCCCCCGACGCACGGCCATGACGGTCCCGCCGTAGCGCTCGCGGAACCGGAGGTCGGCCAACGTCCGCCCCGAGAGGTCCGAGTCTGGCGGGATGACGAGTTCGATGAGCTCGCCGCGGATCCACGGCGCGCTGAGGCTGTCGCCCGTCACCTCCTCGCGCGGGAGCTGCCGGAGGTCGTACGCCTCCGCGAAGCGGTTCACGTCCTGCAGGTTCGCCCGGACGGTGAGCACGTCGCCCGCCGCGATGTCGCGGTCGCTCCCCGGGGCGATGAACACCTCCTCGTCGCGGACGAGTTGCAGTACGTCCACGTCGAGGTCCGTCCCGGTGAACGCGTCCTCGACGCGCTGGCCGACCAGCGCCGAGGACTCCCGGATTCGGACCTGTGCGAGGTAGTCGCTGACCTCGTACGTCTCCGTCACGTCGAGCGTGGGCGGCACGCGTTCCGGCAGGAGCCGCGGGGCGACCGTCAGCAGGTAGACGCTCCCGACGAGCAGGACGACCAGGCCGAGCGGTGTCAGCTCGAACATCCCGATGGGGCCGTGACCGGGCACCAGGTCGGTCGCGACGAGGTCCGAGGCGACGATGTTCGTCGCCGTTCCGATGAGCGTCAGCGTCCCGCCGAGCATCGCGGCGTACGACAGCGGGATGAGGAACTTCGACGGCGAGAGGTGGCTCTCCTCGGCGAGGTCGCCGACCATCGGGATGAACACCGCGACGACGGGCGTGTTGTTGACGAGGCCGGCGAGGGGCCCGGTCGTCCCGACAGTCGCGGCGAGGACCCGTCGCTCGTCACCGTCGGTCACGCGGGCGAGGAACGTCCCGAGTCGCTGGACGGCGCCGGTCCGCTGGACCCCCTCGCTCAGCATGTACATCGCCATGATGGTCACGGTCGCGGCGCTGGCGAAGCCGGAGATAGCCGTCGCCGGACCGACCTCGGTCCACGGTTCGAGGACGACCAGCGAGACGAGGACCGCCAGCGCGGTCACGTCCGGCGAGACCACCTCCGTCACGAACGCGAGCAGCGCCGCGGCGGTGATGGCGAACACCACGAGCATCGCCGTCGTCGGTTGGGGGACCGCCATTGCCGGTCGTTCTCCCGTCGAACAAAAATAGCTACCCCCCTCGGCAGCCCACCTCGTTCGACCCGAAACCGGGCGACGGGACCGACAGAAATCCGCTTCGGTCCGATGGCCAACAGAAGTGAAATTCTGGTTACATATATGCTGTCGGGGGTCCTCGGTAGAGTCGATGAGCACCACCCACTCCACCACCGTCGGCATCGACTACGAACCAGCCCGCGTCTCGAACCTCGGCCGTCTCGCACTCGTCGCGGTCCTGGCGGCCCTCCTCGTCGCCGGGCTCCTCGCGACGGTCGCGGCTGTCCCGACGCTCGCGTTCCCCCTGCTGCTGGTCGCGTGGACCGCCCTGGTCACGGCCGTCGTCGCCGGACTCGTCTTCGGCGTGCAGGCGGTCGGCGCCTCGCTGTGATCCGGAGACGGACTTTTACTCCCCCGAGACCAACCCCTGCTGTGCGCGAATTCGCGTTCGAACAGCGGCTCTGTGCCAGCCTGGAACACGACGTCGACGGGGTGCTCGCACGACAGCTCGGCGGCGGCGTCCACAGCGCCCGACGGGTGCTCGACGTGGTCGTGGCCCAGCCCGGTCCCACGTTCGATGACCGCGCCGCCATCACCGGACGGACCATCCCGCACCGGGCCATCGAGAGCGACGTGGGACGCGGCCGCTCGCGGGACTGGCGCGGCGCGTTCGACCTGCCCGCCGAACGTGCTCGCGGCATCGTCGAACGTGCCGTCGACGTGGGTTTCTTCGAGCGCGACCCGACCGCCGGGGCAGAGCACGTCCGACGAGCCTGTCGCTACCCGGAGGGCTGGTTCGGTCGGCTCGTCGCCGTCGAGAACAAGCCCGACCTCGGCGCGCCGGGCGACCTGGAGACGCAGCTCCTGAAGGACGTCCGGCTGGGGCTCGTCGACGAGGTGGTGCTGGCGACGGCGAGCCACGTCACCAGGGCGCACCTGAACCGCATCCCCGAGGCGGTCGGCGTCTGGCGCTTCGACCCCGAGACGCTGGACCGCACCGTCGTCAGGGAGGCCACGCCGCTGGCCGTCGACGACCACGGCACCGAGATCGTCGAGGAGCACGCCGGCTGGACGGAGGTTCGCGTCGCGAGTCCCGCGGCCAAGGCACGGGCGCGACGCCGGCTGGCCGAGCGTGCCTACGGCAAGGGCTGGCGGGTCGACGAGTTCCCCGGATGCGGGCGGGTCCGGGACGTGGCCGTCGCTGGCGGGGGTGGCCTCCCCTACTGCGAGTGGAAGGGCCGCATCGTCGACCCCGGGAACGAGTGCGGCGCCGACTGTCCGGGCTTCGAGGCGAGCGAGCCGCCGTCGGTGGACGTGGCGGGCGAGCGCGACCGACGGACCGGCTGGGTGGCCGACCCGGACGGCCTGGCGAGGAGGCAGGCGGGGCTGGACCGGTTCGGCTGAGCAGAGCCGTCGCTACGGGCTGGCGAACAGACGGCACGTGGGGCACAGCACGCGGACCGGGGTGCCGTACGACCGCTGACCGGTCCGCGACGACTCGTCAGCGCACGCCGCCCTTGCCTCCGCCATCGCTCTTGAACTCTGGTCCGGGAAATATCAGTGTGTGGACCAAAACGCAGTTCAGGGAACGCTTTACTTGGATGCTCTCAAACAACTGTCTATGAGCAGACCGGACAGCAAACCGGACATCAACGAGTGCGAGGCCTGCGTCGCGCCCGCGAAGGCGTTCTCCGTGGTGGGCAACGAGACGCGCCTGTCCATCCTCGAGGCGCTCTGGCGGGCCGAGGAGCGACCGGTCCGGTTCTCGGACCTGCGCGAGACCGTCGAGATGCGCGATAGCGCCCAGTTCAACTACCACCTCCAGCAGCTCACCGACCAGTTCGTCGTGAACACCGACGACGGCTACGACCTGCGCTACGCCGGCAAGAAGGTCGTCCGTGCGGTCATCGCGGGCGAGTTCAATCAGAACCCGCGCTGGGGTCCCCACGAGCTCGACGCCGACTGCGTCACCTGCGGCGGCTCGCTCGTCGCCGCCTACGAGGACGAGAACATCACCATCGAGTGCGCCGACTGCGGCCATCCCCACGGCGAGTATCCGTTCCCGCCCGGCGGGCTGAGCGACCGCGACCGCGACGAGGTCATGGACGCGTTCGACCAGCGAGTCCGGCACCTCCACTGCCTCGCCGCCGACGGTGTCTGTCCAGAGTGCAGCGGCAAGATGGCGAGCCACGTCGAGCGCGAGGGCGACTGCTGCATCGGCTCGGACGTCCGCGTCGAGCACGTGTGCCAGCAGTGCGGCCACTCGCTCTGTTCGGCCATCGGCCTCGTGCTGCTCGACCAGTCCGACGTGGTCCACTTCCACCGCGAGCACGGCGTCGACCTCAACGGCACGCCGTACTGGGAGCTCCCGTGGTGTGTCTCCGACCACGGCACCACCGTCCACTCCACGGACCCGTTCTCGGTGACCGTGACCATCGAGCTCGACGGGGAGTCACTCGCGGTCACCATCGACGACGACCTCGCCGTCGCCGAGGTCGAACGCACGACCGCGGTCCCGGCCGACGACTGACCAGGCCGCTGTCCGGTTCTCGCGTCACCCGTCCCTGCCCCGAGCGGTTGGTGAAGGGAATTTCAGTACACGCGCTTACAGAAATGTATTTCAGATTACACTTATGGGGTCGGCAGTCCTACGACTACATGAGAACAGATGAGCACGAACACCACCACGTTCGCCCGGAAGAACCGCGCACCGACCACCACCGTCCCGCAGGGACTCGGCCGCCTCCTGCTCGCCGTCGTCGCCGTCCTCGCGATGGCGACCATCGCGCTGACGCTCGTCCCCGGGCTGGCGCTCGCCGTCGGGCTCGCGGTCTACGCCGCGCTGCTGGTCGGCGTCGTCGCGAGTCCGTTCGCGCTGGTCCACCTCGTCGCCGAGGCGCTCTGAACGGGCGGCACGAGCGACCGTCGCTGTCATCCCACACCCGGCCGGCTGTCATCCCACACCCGGCTCACCTTCTACAGCTCGTACGTCTCGCCGTCGACGGCGATGGCGTCGTCGAACGCCTCCTCGACCGGGTAGAAGTGCGCCGCGTGGACGACCCGCGTCACGTCGGCGTCGACGTCCTCTCCGAGCGCGAGCGCCCCCTCGTAGGTCATGTGCTTCGTCCCGAACGTGCGGAACGTCCCATCGGCGTCGGGGTGGGCCCCGCCCAGCGGGTGGTGCCTGCAGAGGTCCGCCGGGACGATACCGTCGGCGAGCAGCAGGTCCGGGTCCCGCAGCACGTCCCGTGATTCCTCGCCCAGCGCGTAGCTCGTATCGCCCGAGATAGCCAGCTTCGCGCCCGTCTCCGGGTCCTCGATGGCGAGCCCGTAGCAGACCAGCGGCGGGTGGACGACCGGCACGAGCGTCACCCGGAGGCCGCAGGTCTCGAACGGCTCGAACGGCGTCTCGTGGTTGACCGTCACCGCGTCGAGGTAGTCGTACTTCCGGTCCACGGTGTCGGCGACGCTCTCGCCCGTCTCCGGGTCGGTCTCGTCCGCGGCGTACACCTGCAGCCCGTCGAGCAGTCGGTAGGCGTTGCCGAGCCCGTCGAGGTGGTCGAAGTGGATGTGCGTGACGATGGCGGCGTCGGGCAGGTCGACGTCGTTGTGGAGGAACTGGTAGCGGAAGTCCGGGCTGCAGTCGACCAGCAGCGACTCGTCGGTGCGCTCGTTGTGGACGTGCACGGAGAAGCGGGTGCGCTCGACGCCACGCTCGATGGCTGCCTGGCACGTGTCGCAGTCGCAGCCGGGCGTCGGCGTCCCCGTCGTGTCGCCCGTTCCGAGCAGCGTGACCAGCATCGTCACCGGCTTTGGGGCGGGGGGCGAAAAAGACGCGGGTTGGGAGCCGACCACCACCGTCCTCGCAACTGTTTTCCATCCCACGGACGGATGCTTGCCCGATGAACGACCCAGACGGGACGCCGGCGGCGGGCACGCTCGGAGCGTCACCCGGATTCGAGCTCGCGCTGCTGGCCATTGTCGCCCTCCCCTTCGCCATCGTGCTGTCCGACGGCGGTTCGGTCGCGGTCGGTCCGCTCGGGGTCGCGGCGGCCGCCGCCGTCGGCTGGGACCTGCTGTTCGGCAGCCGGGGGGAGCTCGGCTTCGCCGGGCTGGACTGGTGGGTTCGGACCGTGCTCTTGGTCGTCGGGTTCAGCGCGGTCGCCGGGACACTCGTCCTCGTCCGCCCGCCGCTGCCGGTGTACGCGAGCGCGTCGCTCGGCCTGGTCGGCGGGCTCGCCGTCGTCAGGTTCGGGCGACTGGTCGCAGGATAGCTGGTCGCAGGACAGGTGACCGTTCGGGACAGGCGGCTCGGTCCTCTCAGTCGTCGTGGTCGTGACTGTGGTCGTGGTCGTGGTCGCCGTGGTCGTGCCCCGAGCCGTCGCCCGCGATGTCGCCGCCCGCGACGAGTGCGTCGTGATCGCCCTCGATCATGTCCATGTTCTTCAGGTTGTCCCGCTCCTCGAAGTCGGCGACGGCGGCCCGCAGGTCCGCCTGGGTCAGCGTCGTGCGCTCCTCGGTGAGCGCATCGAGGACGGCCTCGCGCATGACCAGCCGGAGGTCGCTCCCGGTGAGGCCCTCGGTGATGTCGGCGATGGCCTCGGGGTCGAACTCCTCGATGTCCATCGCACGGGTGATGATGCGGAGGATGTCCGCTCGCATCGAGTGGTCCGGCTTCGGGAAGTTGACGATCTCGTCGAAGCGTCGCCACGCCGCCGCGTCGAGCTGGTCCGGGTGGTTCGTCGCGCCGATGAGCAGCACGTCGTCCTGGATGAGCGACACGTCGTCGATGCTCTTCAGCAGGGTGTTGACGGCGCGCTTGATGGCGTTGTGCTCGTCGCCGCCGCGGGTCTTCGCGACGAAGTCGAACTCGTCCATGAACAGGATACACGGCGAGAGCCGCTTGGCCACCTCGAACGTCTTCTCGACGTTCTTGGCCGTCTCGCCGAGGTACTGGCTGGTGATCATCGAGAGCTTCACCTCGACGAACGGGAGGTCGAGCTTGTACGCCAGCCCCTTCGCGGCGGAGGTCTTCCCGGTACCCGGCGGGCCGACGAACAGCAGCTTGCCGATCTCGCGCAGGCCGATCTCGGCGAGGTACTCGCGGTGCTCGATGGCCTTGACGACCTTCTGTATCTCACCCTCCTGCTCCTCGGTGAGCACGATGTCGTCGAGCGTCTGGTCGATCTCCTCGGGCGCCCGGATGTCGACGAGGTCGAGCATCTCCTCGTCCTCCTCGTCCTCGAACATCTCGTCGAGCAGCGAGTCGATCCAGACGCGGTCGGCCTGGATGGGCCGGTTGGCCTCGCGGGCCTCCTCGTAGGTGAGCCCGTCGAACTCGTCGGCGAACTCCCAGGCGAGGGTGGGGTTGCGCCGCAGCGTCTCGATATCGGCGCGCTCTTTGAACCAGTTCTCTGCCATCTCCGGCTGGGTCAGCTTCAGCTTGCCGGAGAACTCGTCGCGGTCGGTGAACAGCAGCTCGGAGACCGCGTCCCAGGGGTGGTCGATGCCCGTCGCCGCCCTGGTCGTCTTGTTCGTCACGGTGAGCGGTCGCTCGACCTCGCCGTCGGCGTAGAACACGCGTCGGAACCGCGGCGGGAGGTCGTTCTCGTCCAGCTCGCGGTTCTCGGTGTAGACGTCGGCGGTCAACAGGAACTCGACGACCGATAGCGCCGCGTTACTCATTCTTCCAGAGGTTGACGCCACGGCCGCTTAAGGCCGTCGGAGCGCCGATTACGTGCCGAGAACGGAGGAACCACCCGCTCCGACCGGCCGCGCCGCGCGAGCGAGCCAGCCGTCACCGACGATGCTCCGGGCCGCCGTCTGCAGCCTGTCGGTCGGCGCCGTCGAGGGCTGCACTGCCGAGTTCGACTGCTCCGGTGCCGGTACGTCGGCAGATTCGGAGAGCGCCGATTCGTTGACGTAGACGACGAACGGCGTCCCCGGGCCGAGCTCCTGGTCGGTCCGGTTGACCGTCGCGAAGCGCTGGAACTCGCGGGCCTCGTAGCCCTCCTCGATGAGCCACTGGTGGATGTCCTGTGCGTCGTCGCCGTTCTCGCCGTTCCCGATGGCGACGACGACCGGCGCGTTCGTCCGGTTGACCTGCCGGAGCGTGATAGCCGTGTCGTAGACGAAGCTCTCGCCGTCGGTCTGGTTCGCGCGGTGCTGGTACATCTCCATGTACCACATCAGCGTCCGGCGTTCGTAGTAGCCCTGCGAGGCTGGTGGCTGGAAGTCGTCGGAGATGTTCGACGTGTAGTACTCGTTCCCGTAGAACAGCACGTCCACGTCGTCGGGACCGCCCTGCTCGCGGCCGATGCGCTCGACGTCCTGCAGCGTGTCCTTCAGGTCCGTGCTGGAGGACTGGGCGTACTGCACGAGCATGTTGTCGGGGTCCTGGTCGTTCACGTACACCAGCCCGACCGCGGTCGTGGCGACCTGCCCGGAGACGAGCAGGAGGATGACGACCGTCAGCGCGACGCCGGCCGGGTCGTCGTCGGTGAACGACTCGATGCCCCAGCGGAAGACGATGCCGAGGCCGACCGCCGCCGGGATGGCCAGCGCGATGATGGCGTGGGTCGTCGCCCAGCCCGCGCGGATGTCCGTCGCGATGGGGTAGCCGAGCACGCTGACGAAGCCCCAGTACGAGGCGAGCGCGACGAGGTCGCGGGGGCCGTCGCTGCTGTAGCGGTCCACGACGAACCCGATGACGGCGAACGCACAGAGCACGAGCGCGGCGGCCTCCAGCACGTTCACGTAGTGCTCGAAGAACGCGAGGTAGGAGTTGCCGTGGTCGCTGGCCCACTGCCCGGTGAACTCCTCCCACGAGCCGACGATGGCCTCCCGGACGACCGCGAGGAACATGTCGGGGTCGCCGCCGGCGAGCTGCCCCAGCGAGTTCCAGAGGCCGATGTTCTGGCCGGCCTGGTCGGGGCCGGGCCAGCCTGCCGCGTACTGCTTCGTGTAGCCGCCGCCGCGGGGCGCGTAGAACAGCACGATGATGGCGAAGAACTCGACGACGAGCCCCACCGCGACAGCGACCGAGGTCCAGCCCGTCCGCCACCAGTCGATGTGCCGGTCGATGAGGCCGTTGACGTTCCCACCCGCGAGCGTGCCCCACGAGCCGCGCAGGTCGAACGGCAGCACCCAGTCGAGGTAGTCGACGAGCACGCCCCAGACCGTCAGGTCCTCGGTCACCGGGGCGCGGAACAGCCGGTGGTCGAGCAGGAGCGCCGCCGCGCCCAGCCAGCAGACCGGGTAGAGCAGGGCGTTCTCCTTCGTCGTCATCGCGAGTGCGAGCGTCGCCACCCCGGCCGCGAGGTACCGACGCTGGCGCTCGTCGTAGTACCGCAGGAAGAACCCGACGGTGAACGCGACGAACACGACCAGCGGCATGTCCGAGCGCATGAACCGGGAGTAGTACAGGAGAACCGGATTGAACGCGAGGAACAGACCGAGCGCGACGACCTCGGTGTCCCGCAGGTGCTTCCGGTAGAGCCACGCCGAGAGCGGCAGGATGGCTCCGAGGATGGCGACAGGGAGCCGTGCGCTGAAGTCCGAGGGGCCGAGCAGCTGGAACACGAACCTGTCGACGTGGAACAGGAACGGCCCGTGGACGATGGGGCGGTACTCGTACGCACCGGTCTCGAGGTACCGGAGCACCCAGTACGCGACCCGGCCCTCGTCCTGGTGGACGAGCCGCTCGCCGAGCCAGACCAGCCGCGCGGCGAGCCCGGCCACGGCGATGAGCACGAGCGCGCCGAGCGTGCGGGGGCTCGACGGTCGGGGGTAGTCGTCGTTGCCCGCGAGTCCACCCGGTTCGGGCCCGTCCGTGTCCGTCCCGTCTTCGGCCGGTGCTTCGTCGTCGGCCACCGGGTCGGCGGTCGTCCACTCGTTCCACTCGTCGTCGGCGTCGTCGTCGGCGTCGTCGGCTCCGGCGTCGTCGGCTCCTTCGTCCGCGGGCGCGTCGGGCGACTCGTCGGCGGGGGTGCCGCCCGGGGCGCCGTCGTCGTCCTCGTCGGGGTCGTCCGTCGTGGTGGAGGGCGACGACCCGCCGTCGGCACGGAGGGCGTCCGCCGGAGGGCTGGCGGGCGGCGTGGGGTCGTCGGTCATTACTCGCTTCCAGCGAGAGCGTGCCTAAACCCTTTTTGGGTTCCGTTCGTCGCCCCGACCGCCGGATTCCGGCTCCGTGTCGGGACGCTGGAACGATTCCCGGCGCTCGCGAGCGGTCCGAATAAACTCTCGGCCCGATTACTGCCCGTTCAGCCGTGATTTAAGGTGGTGCCTCCCCACGCATCTGGTATGCCAGGACACACGCCCGTCATCGCGGCAGCCTACCGGACACCCCAGGGTCGCCAGGGTGGCGTCTACGAGAACACGCGCGGCGAGGACCTCTCCATCCCGCTCATCGACGAGATACTCGCCGAGAACGACCTCTCCGGCGAGGACGTCGACGACCTGATGTGGGGCTGCGCCCAGCAGCGCGGCGAGCAGGACAACAACGTCGCCCGCATCATCGCGCTGATGTCCGAGCTCGGCGAGAGCGTGCCCGCGACGACCATCAACCGCTGGTGTGCCTCCTCCATGCAGGCGGTCATCTCCGCGGCCGACGCCGTCGCCGCCGGGAACCGCGACTGCATCATCGCGGGCGGCTTCGAGCACATGACCCGCGTGCCGATGGGCGGCGGGATGGAGAGCCGGAACTTCCACCAGGCGTTCCAGGAGATGTACAACATGGTCGAGCTCCAGATGGGCATGACCGCCGAGAAGGTCGCCGAGGAGTACGACGTCTCCCGCGAGGCTCAGGACCGCTACGCCGTCCAGAGCCACCAGCGCGCCGCCGCCGCCACCGAGGAGGGCCGCTTCGACGACGAGATCATCCCCATCGAGGCCGAGGTCACCGTCGAGGAGGACGACGAGGGCGAGCCCGTCGAGACCGAGACCCGGACCATCACCGAGGACGAGGGCATCCGCCCCGGCACCGACTTCGAGACGCTCCAGAGCCTCCCGCCGGCGTTCATGAAGGACATCACGGCCGGCAACTCCAGCCAGATCTCCGACGGTGCGGCCGCGACGCTCGTCACCTCGAAGGAGTTCGCCGAGGAGCACGACCTCGAGATCCTCGCCGAGGTCGGCATGAACAACGTCGCCGGCGTCGACCCCACCGTCATGGGCATCGGCCCGGTCCCGGCCACGCGCGGCCTGCTCGAACGCAACGGCCGCGACATCGAGGAGTACGACCTCGTCGAGCTCAACGAGGCGTTCGCCTCCCAGACGGTGTACGCCCGCGAGGAGCTCGGCATCGACGAGGACATCTTCAACGTCAACGGCGGCGCCATCGCCATCGGCCACCCGCTCGGTGCCTCCGGGGCCCGGCTCCCGGTGACGCTCATCCACGAACTCCGCAAGCGCGGCGGCGGCCTCGGCCTGGCGACGCTCTGCGTCGGCTTCGGCCAGGGTGCGGCCATCGAGTTCGACGTCAACGGGGAGTAGACGCCTTCGCGCTGACTTTTTGGCCCAGCTTTTGCGAGCGACGAGCGCAGCGAGGAGCGAGACAAAAGGTGGTCGTGCCAGGGTGCGGCCATCGAGTTCGACGTCGACGGGGAGTAGACGCCTTCGCGCTGACTTTTTGGCCCAGCTTTTGCGAGCGACGAGCGCAGCGAGGAGCGAGACAAAAGGTGGTCGTGCCAGGGTGCGGCCATCGAGTTCGACGTCAACGGGGAGTAAGCGATCTTTCTGCTGTTTTCGTCGTTTCGAGGTGGAGGGTGACGACGCTCCCCGACCAGCCGACTGGCGCGCGGCTGGCGAGCGTGCCGAAGGCCGCTCGCCGTACTCGTGCGAGGGCTGAGCGACGCGAGAGCGAAGCTCTCGCTAGTCTGAGCGCGTCGCGCTCAGGCACCGGAGCGGAGCGAGGAGCGCAAGCGGCTGGGGAGGCGTGAGGCGCGGTGCGGGGTGGGACTGAACGCGGGGGCTTTCTGTCTGGTTTCGGGTCAGGTGGGTCCAACGAACGACACATCGTTTCAGCTGCCACCCGAGACTGACCGCCGCCCGAAACCACCCCTGCCGAACATCCTCAATCGACTTTTCAGGTCCGGAAACAGCCACGGTGCCTTCATACCGCCAGCCCCCGAACGACTCGGACAATGACCGACGCGGCCATCGTCACGGACGGCCTCACGAAGGAGTACGACGGGGAGACGGCGGTCGGCGATCTGGACCTGCGCATCGAGAGCGGCGAGGTGTTCGGCTTCCTGGGGCCGAACGGCGCGGGGAAGACGACGACGATGCGGATGCTGACGACGCTCACCCGGCCCACGTCGGGCAGCGCGCACGTCGCCGGCGAGCCCATCACCGACCGGGAGTCGGTGACGCCGCACATCGGCTACCTGCCGGAGGAGCCGCCGCTGTACGAGGAGCTGACGGGGCGCGAGCAGCTGGAGTACGTCGCGGGGCTGCGGGATATCCCGGACGCCGAGGCGGCAGCGCGTATCGAATCGCTCCTCGAACGCTTCGACCTGCTCGACGACGCGGACAAGCGCATCGACGCGTACTCGAAGGGGATGCGCCAGAAGACGGGCGTCATCCAGGCGGTGCTGCACGAGCCCGAGGTGGCGTTCCTCGACGAGCCGACCTCGGGGCTGGACCCGCGGGCGGCGCGGACGATGCGGGACACCATCGCGGACCTCGCGGACCGGGAGATGACGGTGTTCCTCTCGACGCACATCCTGCCCGTCGTGGACGAGCTGGCGGACCGCATCGGCGTGCTCCACGACGGGCGACTCGTCGCGCAGGGTGCGCCCGAGGAGCTGAAGCGGCGCGCGGAGACGGGCGAGGCGCGGAGTCTGGAGGACGCGTTCCTCGCGGTGACGACGACGGAGGAGGCGGCGGCGCCCGCGGAGTCACCAGCGGAGTGACCGTCCTCGGCCGACCAGGGATTACGGGCTGTCGGGCTCGCACGGCTGGCCGTCCGTCGACCCCCGGAACGCGGGGTTTGGGCCGGGGTGAACCTCCACGACGACCTTGTAACAGTGCTCCTGACCGGCCAGGTCCTCGACCGACTGCCATTCGGAGTCGGACAAACGCCCGAAATGGACCCCCACCCACCAGTTCGCGGGCCGGGATTCGAACGCCGGTGGGGCGATCAGTTCCTCGTCGACCCGCTCGTCCGTGGCACCGTCGAGTTCCACCGACTGCTCGAAGGAGATGGCATCGCCCTTCGCCAGCCGTACGTTCACCGAGCGGGTCTGTGTGTCGTGGTTCTCGACGGCGACCTGCACGAGTCGTGGGCGGGGCGCCGGTTCGAGGAGTTCGGACGCGACGGCGACACCGCCCGTGATTCCCGCCGTGCCCAGAGCGAGGAGGGTACGGCGTCGCATACGAACCGGTTCATTCCCGACGGTACGTGTCTTCTCCCGTCACAGCTCCACGCGCGAGCAGATGCGCGTCTCGGTGCCGTTGGACTCCAGATGCGCGAGGTCCCGGATCTCCATCTCCCAGTCGAACTCGCGGTCGGACAGGAAGGTCACCACGTCGCCCGCCAGCTCCGCGTCGAGGCTGTGGTACGCCAGTGTGACGTGGGGGAACCACCGCTCGGGGTGGTAGTAGTCGTCGGCGCGGTCGGCGAAGTCGGTGAGCCGGGACCAGAGGCTGTCGTGGAGGTCGGCCAGCTCCGGCGAGCGCGCGACGGGCAGGTAGATGACGGGCGCGGCGGTGAACACGCCGAGGCCGCCGGTGCGGACGGTGAACGGGTCGACCTCCGGGCGGACGGAGTGGAGCCGCGACTCGACGGTCGAGGCGTCGTAGGTCTCCGCGACGTGGTAGGAGACGTGCGGCGGCGGCAGCTCCGAGGCCGGGTCGATACCGAACTCGTCCTCGAGATCCTCCCAGACGTCGAGCACGCGCTGGTGGTGTTCGTCGGGCAACGTCGAGATCACAGCCGAGTTCATCGTAGGTCACGCAGCCGCCGACGAGTCACTCCCCCGTCGCGTCGGACATGCGTCAGACGCTTCGGGGGTCTGTGAGATAACGTTGTTGGCGAACCTACCTGTTCACGGAGACGAACGCGACGCCACCGCCTCCACTCGGTGCTGCGACGGGACCGGCACCCCGGCGTGACAGGTCAGCACTCACAGAAAGCACTTACAGGCAGGTGGTGACGTGGCGGCCATGCAACGGTCCCGCCGTGCCCTCCTCGCGAGCCTCGCCGCCGGTGCGTTCGCTGGCTGCACCGGCGACACGCCCAGCGACGAGACCGACCCTGCCGCGACGACCACCGGCCGAACCACATCTACCGACCCCACCGCGACGAGCCGCCCGGAGCCCGAACAGCCGTCGACCGTCGACGCCGACTGGCCGCTGCCAGCCGCCGACCACGGGCTGAGCAATGCCAGCCTCGACACCGCCGGGCCGACCACCGAAATCGGTGAACTCTGGCAAATCGACGCCGAGTCAGAGCTCTCGGGGCCAGTTCTCGCGGGCGGAACCATCTACGTCGGCGGGGGCGACGGCACCGTACACGCGTTCGACGCCCGCGACGGCACGGTGTGGTGGGAGCAGTCGGTCGGCCCGTCCGCGGGAACGCCGTGGGTCGTCGACGACAGCCTCCTCGTCCCCACCGACGACGGTGTCGTCTCGCTCACCACGGACGGGCAGACCGAGAACTGGCGGGCCGAGACGCCGGTCCGTGCAGCGTTTCTCGTCGCACCCCACGGCGTCTACTACGTCCCGGACGGCGAGGGCCCCGAACTCGTGAAGCTCGCGCTCTCGGACGGGAGCGAACGGTGGCGTGCCGACCTCGGCGAGGGGGTCGCACCACCGTCCTGGACACCCCCGGTGTTCGCCAGCGACGACCTCGTCTACGTCTCGACGGGGACACACGCCGCCGTGCCGTGGCAGTTCGACCCCGAGAGCGGCTCGTACGTCGGCGACACCGAGCTTCGCGGCACCGGCCGCGGCCACCACTTCCCGGGCGAGAAGTACTACCTCGACGGCTCCGTCTACGCCTCTGATTCGTACTACGGCGACTTCTGGGCGTTCAGCGCGAAGCCGGACGCGTACGGACGACGCTGGCAGACGGAGTTCATGGGCGTGAGCGCCGTCCTCGGGGGCGAACTGATCGCCGGCGACGGCGAGCGCATCTTCGCCCACAACCGTTCCGAGGGTTCGTTCCACGGGCTGTTCGAGGGCGCTGGCGGCGACTGGTCGTCCGACTCTATCGGCGAACTCGTCGCTCGTCCCGCCGTCACCGACGAGACGGTGCTCGCGCTCACCGCGGACCGGCTGTACTGCTTCGACCCGCAGGATGGAGCGCGTCTGTGGGACCGCTCGCGCGAGGGAATCGGCACCGAGATCGCCGTCGCGGACGACCTGCTCTTCACGACCGACGGCGGGACGCTCCGGGCGTTCCGGTCGGTGTGAGCCGCGCCAGGGAGGTTCGGCCTACTCCAGCGCCGCCGGGGGTTCCGGGAGTCGGCCGATGTCGTCGGGGTCGTGGTGGACGTACACGTCGGCGTCGGCCAGTTCCGCCCGGCGCTTGATGGCCTGGATCGATTCGACGGAGTCCGACAGCGAGTGCGCGAACGACGCGGCCAGCTCGCCCTCGTAGCCCTCGCGGTGGTTGGCGGCGTCGATGGCGAGGATGACGCTGCCGGCGTCGGACAGTTCGACCTGCACCGACTGGTGGCCCGGTGAGTGCCCCGGCGTCGGGAACGCGACGACGCTCCCGTCGCCGAACACGTCGTACTCGCCGCGGACGGCGGTCACGTCGTAGTCCATCCGGCGGAGGTGGTGGAAGTCGCCGGTGACGTAGAACAGGCGCTGGACGCCGTCGGGGTAGAACGCGTAGCGCAGCTCCTCCTTCTGGACGACGAACTCGGCGTCGGGGAACAGGTCGAGGTTGCCCGCGTGGTCCGTGTGCAGGTGGCTCATGACGACCACGTCGATGTCCTCAGGCGCGTAGCCGATACTGTCGAGCAGGTTCACGAGGTGCTGGTCCTCGTTCTGCTCCAGCGTCTCCAGCAGCGGGGCCATGTGCGCCGCGCCGGCCGGACCGTAGGACGCGGGGTCGGCGACCAGTTCCGGGCTGACGCCCGTGTCGACGAGCACCGTGCCCTCCGGGTGTTCGACGAGGTAGGCGGGGCAGGTGCCGCGGTACGGTTCGCCGGGGTTCTGCATCTGGACGGCGGCGGAGAAGTCGAACGTCCAGTGGGCGGTGTTCAGCGTGTAGAGTGCGGTCGCTGACATGTGCTGTCCTTGGGAGCGGACCTGCTTAAAGGGGCGCTCGGCGCCGACCGGGCCAGCAGTCGGTCAGTCCTCCGGGTGACAGAACGACATCGCCTCGCGGACGCTGTCACGTTCGCCGAGCAGGGTAAGGTTGTCGCCCTCCTGCAGCGTGAAGTCGGCGCCGGGGACCTGCACCTCGCCGTCCCGGGAGACCAGCGCCACGAGACAGCCCGGCGGCAGCTCCGGCCCGATCTCCGACAGCGTCCGACCGACGAGCTCGTCCGAGGTGACCGTTATCTCCTGGATGTCACCCTCCTCGCCGAAGTGGGTGATCCAGTCCGAGAGCGCGGGCCGCTCGATCTCGTTGTCGATGGCCCACGCGGTCGCCATCGCCGAGGAGATGGTCCGCACGCCGAGGTCCTCGAACGCCTCGACGTTGTCCGAGTTGTTCGCCCGTGCGATGACCGTGTCGACGGAGAACTTGCTGTTCGCGAGCTGTGCCACGAGGAGGTTCGCGTCGTCGTCGCCGGTGGCGGCGACCACGATCTTCGCGTTGTCGGCACCGGCGGCACGCAACACGTCCGTGTCGGTGCCGTCACCCTTGTGGACGGTGAAGCCCGCCTCGCGGGCGAGCTCCACTATCTCCGGGTTCTGTTCGATGATGACGACGTTCTCTCCCCGGTCGTCGAGGCGGTCGGCGAGCGAGCGGCCCACCTGTCCGCCTCCGATGATGAGTACACGCATTGGTATGACGTCGAGTGCTTCCGCGATCTGCCTGGCGAGTCCTGCCTCGAAGACGACGGTCAGCAGGATGACGAGGAACACCGCCCCGACGAGAGTGTCCGCGCCGCCAGGGTTCGTGCTCTGGAGTTCGAGTGCGAACAGCGTCGCGACGGACGCCGGAATGATGCCACGGGGGCCGACGAGGCTGATGAACCAGCGCTCCGACCAGGTGAACTGCCCACCGGTCGTGCTCGCGAACACCAGCAGCGGCCGGAGCACCAGCGCGACGACGAGCACCAGGGCGATGCCCTGCCAGCCGAGGCCGAGCAGCTTGTCGAACTCCAGGAGCGCGGCCAGCGCGATGAACACGAACGAGAGGACGATGAGCGTCACGTCGCCCTTGAACTCCTCTATCTGCTCCTCGTAGGGCAGGTCGGCGTTCCCGAGGACGATGCCCGCCGTCGCGACGGCGGCGACGCCCGCCTCGGAGGCGATCTCGTTTGCCGTCGCGAACGCGACGACCGCACCCGCGAGCGTCAGCAGCCGCGCGTTCTGCGGCGCGTTGTCCGGCGAGAGGTCGATGTGGCGGAGCACGTACCAGACGATGCCGGCGACGACGAGCCCGATCACGACCCCCGTTCCGAGTCGCCGCGAGAACTCCTCGATGTAGATCTGGACGCTCGCCTCCTCGATCTGGAGCACTTCGAAGATGACGACCGCGAGGATGGCGGCGGTCACGTCGTTGACGATGCCCTCGGTCTCCAGTGCCGCCTCGACGCGGTCGCGAACCGCGACCACCTCGAGGATGGGCGTGATGACCGTCGGCCCGGTCGCGACGAGCAGCGCACCGATGACCCCGGCGATGGCCCACTCGGTGCCGAGGAGGTACCGGACGGCGACGGTCGTCCCGATGAACGAGACCGCCGCCCCCAGCGTGACGAGCTTGACGTTCGCGGAGGGCGCCTCCCTGAGCTTCGATATCTTCAGGTGGAACGCGCCCTCGAAGACGATGACCGCCACGGAGAGGCCGACGATGGTCGACAGCGCACCGCCGAACGTGTCCTGGGTGACGATCGGGTCGATGAAGGTGACCCAGTTGCCGATGCCCTCCGGCCCGACGAGGATACCGGCGAAGATGAGGAAGAGCACGCTGGGCACCCGGTACCGGTCGCCGAGTATCTGTGCGACGACGCCGAGCGCGACGATGAGCGCGACGATGAGCGCGAGATGGCCGGCGCTCTCGCCCGCGAGGACCACGCCTGCGAACACGTCAATCACGGCGGACACCCATGTACCCGGGTTGTTGGAGCCGTCGCGTATAAACGACCCGTTTGCGGCCAGCGAGTTTCGGGGCGTCCCCGAAGAGACCCGTTTCGCCCGCGCTCGGGACCCTCAGTCGTCGGCCTCAGCCGGCTCGGCGCGCTCGTCCTCGCCGTAGATCTCCTCGACGAGGCGGTCGTACCGGTCCTTGATGTTCCGGCGCTTCTTCTTCATCGTCGGCGTCATCATGTCGTTGTCCTCGGTGAACTCCTCCTCGGCCAGCCGGATCTCCTTGATCTGCTCGTGCTTCTCGAAGCGCTCGTTGACCGCCTCGACCTCGGCCTCGATGGTCTCGTGCGCCCAGTCGTCGTCACAGAGCGCGTAGTCGTCGTCGGGCAGGTCGACGCCCTCCTCGGCGGCCTGCTCCCGCAGCGCCTCGAAGTTCGGGACGACGAGCGCGGAGATGAACTTCTCCCCGTCGCCCATCACCATCACCTGCTCGACGAGGCGGTTGGAGACGAACGCGTCCTCGATGGGGGCGGGCGCGACGTTCTTGCCGGTCGAGAGGACGAGGATCTGCTTCGACCGCTCGCGGAAGACGAGGTAGTCGTCGGGTCGCCTGTGGACGATGTCGCCGGTCTTGAAGAAGCCGTCCTCGGTGAACGCGGCCTCGGTCTCCTCGGGCTTGTTCCAGTAGCCGTCGGTCACGTTCGGCCCGCGGATGAGCAGCTCGCCGAGCTTGCCCATCGTGTCCGTCGCCTCGCCCTCGGGGACGACCGAGGTGTCGATGCGGACGTCGATGTCGTGGTAGGCCGGGCCGATGGTGCCGATCTTGACCTCCTCCGGCGGGTTGCTCGTCACGACGGGTGACGCCTCGGTCAGTCCGTAGCCCTCGTAGATGGGGAGCCCCATCCCGTGGTAGAGCGTGCAGAGCTCGTCCGAGAGGGTGCCGCCGCCGCTGATGAGGTAGTCGACGTTGCCGCCGAGCGCCTGGCGCACGTCGCTGAAGACGAGCTTGTCGGCGAGCCAGTAGCGGGCCTTCAGGAGCGTCCCGGGCCGGTCGGAGCGGTAGTACTCGCGGCTGACGCCGGTCGCCCAGTTGAAGATGCGCTCCTTGAAGCCGCTCTCTGCGGCCTGCTCGCGGATGGCGTCGTAGATCTTCTCGTACACCCGCGGGACGCTGGTGGCCGTGTTCGGCTCGACGGCCTGGAAGTCCTCCTTCAGCGTGTCGACGCTCTCGGCGTAGCCGACACAGCCGCCGGCCGCGAAGATGAGGAAGTGGCCGGCGGCGCGCTCGAAGACGTGCGCCAGCGGCAGGTAGGACACCGTCCGGGTGTTCTCGTCGATGGTCGGGAACGAGCTGGACTTCTCCGGCCGCGGGCCGTACCGGCGGTACATCTGGTTGACGTTCGACCGGAAGTTGCGGTGGGTCAGCCGTACGCCCTTCGGCTGGCCGGTCGTCCCGGACGTGTAGACGAGGCTCGCGAGGTCCTCGACGTCGGTCTCGTCGAGCCACGACTCGAACGTGTCGCGGTCGAAGCGCTTCCGACCCTGTTCGTACACCTCTCCGAGCGTGTAGACGCCGTCCTCGTCGTCGTACTCGGCGGGGAGGTCGTCCATGCAGACGACGAAGCGGATGGTCAGCGAGTCAGAGACCTCCAGCACGCGGTCGAGCAGCTCCTGGTTCTCGACGACGACGCCGGTCGCGCCGGGGTCGTCGAGCAGGTAGCGCACCTGTGCCGGCGATGACGACTCGTAGACGGTCGTGACGACCGCGCCGGCGGAGAGCAGGCCGAAGTCGCACTGGGCCCACTCCATCCGCGTGTCGGAGAACAGCCCCACCCGGTCGCCCGCGCTCACGCCGAGCGCCCGGAACCCCGCCGCGAGGTTCCGGACGATGTCCTGCATCTCGCCGTAGCTGAGCGTCGCGTAGCCGTCGCTCGGTGCCTCGTCTACGGCCCCCACCGTCTCGAGACTCCGGTCGTGCACACCACCTTTGTACTTCTGTGCCGGTCGGTCCGGGTGTCGGTCCGCGCTGTCGTGGAACATCCGTGCCAGGGTGTTCATCCCTGTCACGTCGTCCGAGAACTCTTTCTCTGCCTCCCGCCAATCCATGACTGGACGCTAGCACGACCCTTGTATGATAAAAGGTTATGGCAGTTTCGCCCGTTTCCAGCAGTTCAAGCCGTGCCTGCAGCCTGTTCTTCCATGGTGGCGGGGGGTGTCATTCCCCGTATATCTCCGCGACGAGGTGGTCGTACCGGTCGAGGATGTTCCGCCGTTTCTTCTTCAGCGTCGGCGTCAGCAGGTCGTTCTCCTCGGTGAACTCCTCCGGCACGAGCTCGAACGACTTGATGCGCTCGTGCGATTCGAAGTCCTCGTTCACGGCCTGGACCACCCTGTCGACCTGTTCGCCCACCCACTCGGAGTCGGCGAGCGCGTCGTCGTCGGCCGGGAGGTCGACGCCCGCCGCCGCGGCCGCCGCCCGCACGCCCTCCGGGTTCGGGACGATGAGCGCCGAGACGAACTTCTGCTCGTTGCCGACGAGCATGCACTGCTCGACGAGGTCGCTCGCCGCGAACGCGTCCTCGATGGGGGCGGGCGCGACGTTCTTGCCGGTCGAGAGGACGAGAATCTGCTTGGCACGCTCGCGGAAGACGAGGTAGTCGTCGGGCCGGCGCTGGACGATGTCGCCGGTGCGGAACCACCCCTCCTCGGTGAACGCCGCCTCGGTCTCCTCGGGCTTGTTCCAGTAGCCGTCGGTGACGTTCGGCCCCTTCAACAGCAGTTCGCCCGTCTCGCCGAGCGTGTCGGTGAACTGCTCCTCGGGGACGACGGACTTGTCGAGCTTGATCTCCATCTGGGCCAGCGGCGGCCCGATGGTGCCGATCTTGATCTCCTCGGGCGGGTTGCCGGTGACCGCCGGCGAGGTCTCGGTGAGGCCGTACGCCTCGTAGATGGGCAGCCCCATGCCGTTGTAGAGCGCACAGAGCTCCGATGAGAGCGTCCCGCCACCGCTGATGAACCCGTCGATCTCGCCGCCGAGGGCCTCCTTGACGCTGGAGAAGACGAGCTTGTCGGCGACCTTCAGCTTGAGCCCGAGCAGGAAGCCGGGCGAGTTGCTGTGGAAGTGCTCGCGGCTGACGTCGGTCGCCCACTCGAAGATGCGCTTCTTGAACGCGCTCTCTGCGGCCTGCTGGCGGATGCCGTCGTACATCTTCTCGTACACCCGCGGGACGCTGATGGCCATGTTCGGGGAGAGCTTCGGGAAGTCCTCGGTGAGCGTGTCGGGGCTCTCCGCGTAGCCGACGCAGGCCCCGTTCGCGAACATGAAGAAGTGCCCCGCCGTCCGTTCGAGGACGTGCGCCAGCGGCAGGAACGAGATGGACTGTGTCGTCTCGTCGACGTAGGGCACGTCCATGTCGTGGTCCTTCGGGCCGTAGCGCGGGAGCGCCTGGTTCAGGTTCGACCGGAGGTTCTCGTGGGTCAGCTTGACTCCCTTCGGCTGGCCGGTCGTCCCGGACGTGTAGATGAGCGTCGCGAGGTCCGCGAGCTCGGTCTCGTCCAGCCAGGACTCGTAGGTGGCCTCGTCGTACGCCTCGTCGCCGTGTTCGTACAGCTCCGCGAGGGTGTAGATGCCGTCCCGGTCGTCGTACTCGGCGGGGAGCTCGTCGATGGAGATGACGAAGGAGAGGTCGAGCTGGTCGACCACCTCCAGCACGCGGTCGAGCAGCGTGGCGTTCTGGACGACGACGCCGGTCGCACCGGGGTCGTCGAGCAGGTAGCGCACCTGTGCCGGCGAGGAGCTCTTGTAGACGGTCGTGACGACGCCGCCCGCCGCGAGGATGCCGAAGTCGCACTGCGCCCACTCCATCCGGGTGTCCGAGAAGATGCCGACGCGCTGGCCGCGTTCGAGCCCGAGCGTTCGGAACCCGGCCGCGAGCCGGCGGACGACGTGGCGCATCTCCCCGTAGGTGAGCGTCGCGTACTCGTCGTCCGGGGCCGGCGGGTACGCCACGTCCGTCATCGACCGCTGGTAGATACCGCCCTTGTAGCGCTGGGCGTCGCGGGCCTCGTGGTCCGCAGCCGACGCCTCGAACAGCTCCGCGAGCGTGTCCGAGCCCAGCCGCTCGTGCTCGTAGTTCTCCTCGAGTCCCTGCCAATCCATGGCACACGAATCGGCCACCCGTCTGTTAAACCTTGAGGCCGGACGTTGACAGTCCAAGGTAGGACCGCGTCACCGGGTGGGAGCCGCAGCCGTCACTCCGCGTAGATCTCGTCGATGAGGTCGTCGTGCACGTCGATGATGTTCCGGCGCTTCTTCTTCATGGTCGGCGTCATCAGGTCGTTCTCCTCGGTGAACTCCTCGGTGACGAGCCGGAACTGCTTGATCTGCTCGTGCGCCTCGAACTGCGGGTTGATGCGGTCGACCTCCTCCTGGACCCGCTCGCGGACGTACTCGTCGTCGACGGCCGCCTCGTCGTCGTCGGGGAGGCCGGTACCGTTCTCGGCTGCCTCGGTCCGGAGCCGTTCGAGGTTCGGGACCATGAGCGCGCCGACGAACTTCTCGCCGTCGCCGACGACCATGCACTGCTCGACGACCGGCGAGGCGGCGAAGGCGTCCTCGATGGGTGCCGGCGCGACGTTCTTGCCGGTCGAGAGGACGAGGATCTGCTTCGAGCGCTCGCGGAACTCGATGTAGCCGTCGGGGCGCAGGTGGACGATGTCGCCGGTGCGGAACCAGCGCTTGCCGTCCATCTCGGTGAACGCCTGGGTCGTCTCGCCGGGCTTCTCCCAGTAGCCCTCGGTGACGTTCGGGCCGTGGACGAGCAGCTCGCCGACCTGTCCGGGGTCGTCCGCGAACGTCGCCTGCTCGACGACCGCCTCGTCGATGTAGATGTCATCGTCGACGACCGGCGGCCCGATGGTGCCGATCTTCGGCTCCTCGGGCGGGTTCACCGCGACGACGGGCGCGGTCTCGGTGAGGCCGTAGCCCTCCATGATCGGCAGTCCCATCGCGTGGTACAGCGCACAGAGCTCCGGCGAGAGCGAGCCGCCGCCGCTGATGAGGAAGTCGACGTTCCCGCCGAGGGCATCGCGCACCTTCTTGAACACGAGCCGGTCGGCGAGCTTGGCCTTCGCCCGGAGCGCGACGCCCGGGTCCTCGGTCTCGTGGTAGTCCACGCCGACGTCGGTCGCCCACTCGAAGATGCGCGAGCGCAGGTCCGACGTCTCGGCCTGTTCGCGGATGGCGTCGTAGATCTTCTCGTACACACGGGGGACGCTCGTCGCCGCGTTCGGCTGCACGGCCGCGAAGTCGTCGCGGAGCGTGTCGGGGCTCTCCGCGTAGCCGACGCAGGCACCCGCGGCGAACATCTCGAAGTGGCCCGCCGTCCGCTCGAAGACGTGCGCCAGCGGCAGGTAGGAGACGGTCCGGGTGTGCTCGTCGATGACCGGCAGGTCGCCCTTGTCCGGGCGCGGGCCGTACCGCTTGCGGATCTGGTTGACGTTCGCCCGGAAGTTGCCGTGCGTGAGCTGGACGCCCTTCGGCTGGCCGGTCGTGCCCGAGGTGTAGATGAGGCTCGCGAGGTCGTCCCACTCCCGGGAGTCGACCCAGGACTCGTACTCGTCGCGGTCGAACAGCTCCGCGCCGCGGTCGTGGACCTCGGCGAGCGTGTGGATGTCTTCGCGCTCGTTGTGGCCCTCGAGGCTGTCGATGGAGACGATGAACTCGAGGTCGAGCTCCTCCTCGACCTCCAGCACGTGGGACAGCGCGTCCGCGTCCTCGACGACGACGGCGGTCGCGTTCGGGTCGTCGAGCAGGTAGCGGACCTGCCGGGAGGACGAGCCCGAGTAGACCGTCGTCACGACCGCACCGGCGGCGAGCAGGCCGAAGTCGCACTGTGCCCACTCCATCCGCGTGTTGGAGAAGATGCCCACCCGGTCGCCCGCGCCGACGCCGAGGTCGCGGAAGCCGGCGGCGAGGTGGCGGACGATGGTCCGCATGTCGTCGTAGCTGATGGCGCGGTACTCGCCGTCGGGTGCCGCCGGGACGACGGTCTCCGTCAGCGAGCGGTCGTAGACCCCACCTTTGAACATCTGTGCCGGCCGGTCCGCGTGCCGCTCGGCGCTGTCCTCGAACATCCGGGCGAGGTTCGTCTCACCGGTCACCTCGTCGGTGTACTCTCGCTCCGCCTCCTGCCAGTTCATACCACACCCCTGTACTGCAGGCGGGATAAAAACACCTGAACTTTCGGTCAGTTTCTCCCCGACGGCGCGACCGGCTCAGTCGTCCCGGCTGTCGAGGTACCGGAGCACGCCGCGGACGTTCATCGCCGTCTCGCCGCTGGCCTTGCGCTCGCCCCAGACCGCGCGCATCTCGGTCGTCTCCGCGAAGTGCTCGACGACGGCATCGTCGTCGCCGAGCTCGTCGCGTTTCTCGGCCACCGTCGCGACCCACGACTCCAGTCTGGCCTCGTACTCGGTGAGCCGGTCGTCGGTCTCGGCGGGCCCGAAGTGCGGGTACAGCAGCGTCGACGGCTCGAACGACCGGATGGTCTCCACGTCCGCGAGCGCCTGTTCGAGGTCGAACTGCGGCGGGGGCGTCGTCTCCCGCACCACGTCGAGGCTCGGGACGTAGATGCCCGCCGCGTCGGCCGTGAACACCGCGTCGTTCGCGGGGTCGTGGAACACGTGCTGGTGGGGGGCGTGCCCCGGGGCGTGCGCCGCCTGCAGCTCACGGTCGCCCAGGTCGATGGTGTCGCCGTCGGCGAGCGTCTCGATGCGCTCCTCCGGGACGGGCTCCGGCTCGGTGTACCACTCGATCTGGTCGCCGACCGCGGCCTTCGTCCCCTCCCAGAGCCGGGACGGGTCCGCGAGGTGGCGCGCGCCGCGCTCGTGGACCCACACCGTCGCGTTCTCGCAGGCCTCCGCGAGGAAGCCCGCCCCGCCCGCGTGGTCGAGGTGGACGTGCGTGACCACGAGGTGCGCGACCGCCTCGGGCGCGATGTCCAGTTCGGAAAGCGCCGCGAGGATGCGGTCGTGGTGCGTGCCGATGCCGGTGTCCACGAGCGCGACCTCGTCGGCGTCGAGGACGTACACCGCGCCGTACTCCGCCGTGCCGTACATGCCGGTGTCGACGTAGTACAGGTCCGAGCACTCGCCCGTCGTGACTTCGTCGACGTCGCCTGCTGCCATACGTGGTGGGCCGTGCCCCCGGGTGAAAAGCCTGTCTCGTGGCCGCCGGCCTACCGCCGGAGGTACCAGCCGACCACGCCGAGCAGGCCCCAGACTGGGAGGAAGAACACCGCCACGACGAGGCCGTCGGCCACCGTCAGCGCCGCCCCGGCGACCTGTCCGGCGGCCAGCTGGTCGCCGAGCGTCGGCACCGAGAGCCCGAGCGGGAACACGATGGCGGTGGCCGCGAGCGCCAGCGCGGCGAGCCCGACCGCGTCCGACAGCGACCGCTGCCGGGCGATGGCGACCGTGCCGGCGAGCCAGACGGCGGGTGCGGCGACGAGCGCACCCCCACCAAGCGGGACCATCGTCGCCAGGAACGTCGTCAGCCCGAGGGCGCCGCCGGCGAGGATGCCGACGACGAGGACGGTGATGCGTGTGCCCTCGGACCGCTGGCCCGCAGGGTGACCTGCTCGCTCGCTGGTCAGCGCGTCGCGGAGCGCGGCAGTGTCGGGGTCGGGCTGGAGGTCGACCTCGCAGTGCATGCAGTGGCGGCTCGTCGCGCCGACGCGGCCCCCACAGGCCTCACACCGGTGGTCGTCGGTCACCTGCCGTTCGGTCGTCACGGCCCTCCGTACACCGGCACCCGTATTGAGCCTCTCGGCAGCACCGGCACAGAATCGACGCCAGTGCCGACTCAGACCTGTCCGGTCGGCCGAATCAGCAGCTCGTTCACGTCGACGTGGGCGGGTTGACTCGTCGCGTAGACGATGCCGCGAGCGATGTCGTCGGCGTCGAGCGTCGGCAGTTCCATCTCGCCGAGCTGTTCGAGGATCTGTTCGTCGGTGATGTGGGTCGGCAGTTCGGTCTCGACCGCGCCCGGCTCGACGACGGTCGTCCGGATCCCCTCGGTCGTGACCTCCTTCCGGAGCGCTTCGGTGAAGCCGTTGACGCCGAACTTCGTCCCGTTGTAGCCGCTGAAGTTCTCCGACGCGAACCGACCCGCGACCGAGGAGACGTTGACGACGTGACCCGTCTCCTGGTCCTGCATCACTGGCAACACGGCGTGCGTGAGGTTCATCAGCCCGAGCAGGTTGACCTCGACCATCTGTCTGAGGTTCGAGCGCTCCGCGCGTTCGAGCGGTTCGACGAGCATCACGCCGGCGTTGTTCACCAGCACGTCGATGCGGCCGTACTCCGCGACGACCGTCTCGACCAGCTCGTCGATGTCGTCCGCCTCGGTCACGTCGGTCGGGACGACGAGCGCGCTCCCGCCAGCCGTCTCGATGCGGTCCGCGACGGCCTCCAGTTCGTCGACGCGACGGGCGGCGAGCACGACCGTCGCGCCCTCTGCAGCCATCGCTTCGGCGGTGGCCTCGCCGATTCCGGAGGACGCCCCGGTGACGATGGCGACGCTTCCGTCGAGTGGTGTCTCGCTCGTCGAAGTGGTCTGGTCTGACATCACCACATCGTACCGGCGAGAGACGGGAGAGTCGTGTGCTTACAGACAAGCCCGTTTAAGTACTCTGCCGGGGGCTCGACGCCTCGAAGTCTCAGACCATGTAGTCGACGACGCGGTCGTACACCCGGTCGCCACCGAAACGGCGGGCGGCGATGAGCGGCTTCGCGTACCTGCCGACGGCGTAGCGCCGGTTCGGGTCGCGACTGCGGACGGCCGTCCGGATGGCGTCCGCGACGACCGCGGGGTCGGAGCCGTCCTCGGCGTTCTCCGCCGACGCCTCGGCGATCTCGTGGGCCAGTTCGGCGTATGGGCCGTCGCCGCTGCGTTCGAGCAGTCCGTCGACCATGATGTCGCCCCACTCCGTGCTGATCGCGCCGGGTTCGACGACGACCACGTCGATGCCGAACTGCGCCAGCTCGTAGCGCAGACAGTCGCTCCAGCCCTCGAGCGCGTGCTTCGTCGCGTGGTACCACGCACCCATCGGCGTCCACACCTTGCCGCCCATGCTGCTGATGTTGACGATGGTGCCGTCGCCCTGCTCGCGCATCACGGGAACGACGAGCTGGGTGAGCCGGGCGAGCCCGAACAGGTTCACCTCGAACTGGTACCGGGCGTCCTCGATGGGCGTCTCCTCGACGCTGCCGTAGAGCCCGAAGCCGGCCCCGTTGACGAGCGCGTCGATGCGTCCGAACTCCTCGGTGACGGTCTCGACGAGCGTGAGGACGTCCTCCTCGTCGGTCACGTCGGTCGGGACGACGCGAGCCTCGCCACCGGCCGACTCGATGCGCTCCGCGAGTGCCGCCAGTTCGTCCTCCCGTCGGGCGGCGAGCACCACCGTCGTGCCGTCGGCTGCGAGTGCTTCGGCGGTCGCCGCCCCGATCCCCGACGATGCGCCGGTGACGATCGCTACCTCTGTCGTGCTGTGTGTCATCGTAGAGTCGGACGCCGCCAGCTCCCGAATGAGTGATGCTAGCTGGTAAGCTCGTTCAAATACTGCTCCGGGCCGAGCGTCTGACTGATGAGCTGCTCTTCCGCCCGTCTGAGGAGGTCCGACGCCGACGCAGCGGTGATGTCGAGCTCGTCGGCGAGCTCCTGCGTCGAGAGCTGCCGGGGCGAGTCGTAGTACCCCCGGGAGTACGCGACCGAGAGCGCCCGATGCTGTCGTTCGGTGAGGCCGAATCGGTCGCGTTCGCCGGGGTGTTCGGGGTCGGCGGCGATGGTCAGCAGCTCGAACGGGATGTCGTGGACGGCACACCGGTCGCGGAGCGTCTGGAACGCGTCGAAGTCGGAGAACACCTTCTGCTCTCGCAGCCCGTCGCGCGTGACCGTCGCGTCCAGCAGCACGCCCTCGAACTCCGAGTGGTCGTGGGACGCGGCAAGGCCCGAGTCGTCCTCGATGGTCAGCTGGTAGAAGTGGCCGTCGGCGGTCCGGCCGATCTCGGCCGCGTCGACGATCTCGGGCTGGGCGTCGAGCTCCCTGTCGAACGCGTCGCGGGAATCGGCGTCGATGGTGACCGTGACGAGGAGCCGACCGTCGGCGAGCTGGACCGTGTTCGAGACCGAGATCTCCCCGCTCGGAATCGCGTTGGCGAGCCCGACGAGGGGGAGTGCGGGGTCGGCGAGGAGGATCTCTGCGACGATTGCCATACCCGACAGAGCGCGTCGAGCTATTTAATCCGCTCCCACCCCGCGACGGCGCTGACGCGCCCTTCCCGGCTGGCCTTGCCGCTTCGGCTCCGGTACTACTAATCCGCCCGACGCCGAAGCATCGTCTATGGCATACGACGGCCCGACACAGCTGTACATCGACGGTGACTGGACGGACGCGGCGTCCGGCGAGACGCTCGAAACGTACGACCCGGCGACGGAGGAGCTCTACGCCGAGGTAGCGGCGGCGGGTCCCGAGGACGTCGACCGCGCGGTCGAGGCGGCCGAGGCTGCCGCTGCACACGACAGCGAGTGGAGCCGCATGGGTCCGGGCGAGCGCGGCCAGCACCTCCACGCGATGGCCGACGCCATCGAGGCGATGGACGAGGAGATCGGCCTCGTCGAGTCCCACGACAACGGCAAGACGCCGTTCGAGGCGTCCATCGACATCGGCATGGTCGTCGACACGTTCCGGTACTACGCCGGCTGGACCGACAAGATCCAGGGCGAGACCATCCCCGTGGACGGCCCGCGCCTGAACTACACCCGGCGCGAGCCGCTCGGCGTCACCGCCCACATCAGCCCGTGGAACTACCCGTTCCAGCTGGCGGGTCGTTCGCTCGCGCCCGCGCTGGCCGCCGGCAACACGGCCATCCTGAAGCCGTCGAGCGAGACGCCGCTGTCGGCGCTCTACTACGCGAAGGCCGCCGAGGAGGCCGGCCTGCCCGACGGCGTGTTCAACGTCCTGCCCGGCCGCGGGAGCACGGCGGGTGACGCGCTGGCCAGCCACGAGGGCGTCGAGCACGTCGCGTTCACCGGCTCGACGGAGATCGGCAAGCACGTCATGGAGACGGCGAGCGAGCACGTCACCGGCGTCACGCTCGAGCTCGGCGGCAAGGGCCCGCACCTCGTCTTCCCCGACGCCGACCTCGACGCCACGTCGAAGGGCGTCCGCAACGGCATCTTCATGAACTGCGGCCAGATGTGCTGGGCCGGCTCGCGCCTGGTCGTCCACGAGGACGTCCACGACGAGCTGGTCGACATGGTCTGCGAGATGGCCGAGGCGATGCCGCTCGGCTCCGGCATCGACGACGACGGCCGGATGGGCCCGCAGGTCTCGGCCAGCCAGCAGGACGAGGTCCTCTCGTACATCGAGCAGGGCGTCGAGGAGGGCGCGACCGTCGCCGCCGGCGGTGGCGTCCCCGACGACAAGGACGTCGGCCACTTCGTCGAGCCGACGGTGCTGACCGACGTGACCAACGACATGACCGTCGCCCGCGAGGAGATCTTCGGGCCGGTGCTGTCGGTCATCGAGGTGAGCGACGAGGCGGAGGCCATCGAGGTCGCCAACGACTCGCCGTACGGGCTGATGTCGGGCATCTGGACGAACGACATCAAGCGCGGCCACCGCGTCGCCGAGCGCCTGGAGTACGGCATGGTCTCCATCAACGAGTACCCGGTCACCTTCCCGCAGACGCCGTTCGGCGGCTACAAGGAGTCCGGCTACGGCCGCGAGCAGGGCGAGGAGGCGATCCAGGAGTACACGCAGGTCAAGAACGTCAACGTCAACCTGTACTGAGACCGGCGGTCACGCGCCCCCCGTTTGAAGAGAGAGCGCCGATTCTCAGTCGCTCGGAATCGGCGGTCCCCTCTTTCTGTTCCGACGGCGAAGCCACGGAGTGGGCCGAGGCACCCGCGCCTATCTGTATGTTCGTTGGACCGGATTGGCTCGGCCCCTGCACCCATCCGGGTCGGCTTCCCGACCGACCCGGGCTGCCTGCTGAATCCACCACCATCTGCAGTCCATCACTGGACTCTCTCTTCCCGTGCCTTCGTCGACGAGGGTCGCCTCCCGTGAGCCGTCGACGTCGCGCGTCCCGACGTGAGGAACGTGGACGCACCGGTGGTTCCATCCAATATTGCCGTAACTGAGAGTTATACGGTATTGCAGGAATATGCACCACGTACATGACCGACGACGCCAGCTTCGACACCCGCGCGCTCCACGCGGGCGGGGAGCCGGACCCGGCGACAGGGGCCCGCGCGCCCCCGATCTACCAGACTACCTCCTACACCTTCCCTGACGCCGACGACGCCGCCGCCCGCTACGCGCTCGACCGCGACGACCACGTCTACTCGCGCATCTCCAATCCGACGGTCGACCGCCTGGCGGAGCGGCTCGCGTCGCTCCACGACGCCCCCGGCGCGACCGCCACCACCAGCGGGATGGCCGCGCTCGACGCCCTGACGCTCGTCCTCGCCGAGGCGGGGGACACCGTCGTCTGCTCGACGGACACCTACGGCGGCACGACCTCCTACCTCTCGAACATCGCGCCCCGGCGTGGCATCGAGACGACGTTCGTCGAGACGCTCGACCACGACGCCTACGCCGACGCCATCGACGAGGACACCGCGTACGTCCACGTCGAGACGGTCGGCAACCCCTCGCTGGTGACGCCGGACTTCGAGCGCGTCGCCGACCTGGCCCACGCCCACGACGTCCCCCTCGTCGTCGACAACACGTTCGCCACCCCGCACCTCTGTCGCCCCCTCGAACACGGGGCCGACGTGGTCTGGGAGTCCACGACGAAGTGGCTCCACGGCTCCGGCACGACCGTCGGCGGCGTCGTCGTCGACGGGGGCGACTTCGACTGGGAAGCAGGCGGCTACGACGAGCTCGCCGGCGAGAGCCCGGGCTACGACGGCGTCGACTTCTCCGAGCGGTTCGACGCGCCGCTGGCGAAGGCCGTGCAGTACCGGTCGTTGCGCGCGCTCGGCAACCAGCAGTCGCCGTTCGACGCGTGGCAGACCCTCCAGGGCATCGAGACGCTGCCGCTGCGGCTGGACCGCCACTGCGAGAACGCCACCATCCTCGCCCAGTTCCTCGACGACCACGACGACGTGGCGTGGGTCTCCTACCCCGGCCTCGAATCGCACCCGACCCACGAGCACGCGAGCCGCTACCTCCGGGACTACGGCGGGATGCTCACCTTCGGGCTGGAGAACGGCTACGCCGGTGGGAAGCGCTTCTGCGAGAACGTCGAGGTCACGTCGTTCCTCGCGAACGTCGGCGACGCGCGATCGCTGGTCATCCACCCGGCGAGCACGACCCACGCACAGCTCACCGAGGCCGAGCAGCGCGACGCCGGCGTCACCCCGGACCTCCTCCGCTTCTCGGTCGGCATCGAGGACCCGGCGGACCTGCTCGCCGACGTGGAGGGGGCCATCGCGGCGGCGACCGACTCCGGGACCGACGGCACGGTCCCCGCCGGCGACGAAACGGAGGGGTCGCGATGAACGAGCGCGGCGTCGCCGAGCTCGGCGAGTTCACCTTCGAGTGCGGCGAGTCCGTCGCGGACCTCGAGATCGCCTACGAGACCTACGGCGAGTACGAGCCCGCGGAGGGCGACCGACACGCCGGCAACGCGGTGCTGGTCTGTCACGCTCTCACCGGCAGCCAGCACGTCGCCCGGCGACCCGAGCGCGGCGATGGCGGCGACGACGCGGGCGACGCGGGCGACGGGACCGACACCGCCGGCCAGGCCCGCGCCTGGTGGGGCGACGTCGTCGGACCGGGCAAGGCTATCGACACCACCGAGCAGTTCGTCGTCTGCGCGAACGTCCCCGGCTCCTGCTACGGCTCCTCCGGCCCGCCGACCGAGGGCCCCGACGGCGAGCCGTGGGGCACCGACTTCCCGCCGGTCACCGTCGCGGACTGGACCCGTGCGCAACGCCGGCTCCTCGACCACCTCGGCGTCGGCCGGCTCCGGGCTGTCGTCGGCGGCAGCGTCGGCGGCATGAACGCGCTCGACTGGGCGGTGCGGTACCCCGACGACGTGGACCACGTCGCCGTCGTCGCCGCCGCCCCCCGGCTGGACGCGCAGTGCCTGGGGCTCGACACGGTCGCGCGCCGCGCCATCACCACCGACCCGAACTGGAACGGGGGCGACTACTACGGCGACGACCGACCGGACCCCGACGACGGGCTCGCACAGGCACGCCGTATCGGCCACATCATGTACCTCTCGAAGGACTCGATGGACGGCAAGTTCGGCCGTCGCTCCGCCGGTCGCGGCCACTCCCGAGAGTCGCCCGACCCCGCCGGCTCGTTCTTCCCGTACCGGGACGTGGAGTCGTACCTCGACTACAACGCCGAGCGGTTCGTCGAGCGGTTCGACGCCAACGCATACCTCTACCTCGTCCGCGCGATGGACGAGTACGACGCCGCCGCCGGATACGAGTCCGACGCCGCCGCCCTCGGCGCGTTCGACGGCGAACTCCTCTGCCTCTCGTTCACCGGCGACTGGCACTTCACCGTCGGGCAGTCCGAGGGACTCGCCGCGGCCGCCCGGGAGGCCGACGTCCCCGTCGCCCACCACGTCGTCGACTCCGACCACGGCCACGACGCCTTCCTCGTCGAACCCGAGCGCGTCGGCCCACCCCTGTCGGACTTCCTCGCCGACGGCGTCGCCGGCCAGGCCGTCACCGACACCGTCGAATCCACCGACGACGGCGACGAGTTCGCGCCGGTGCACACGAGTCTGTTCGGGGACTGAGAACCCATATCTTCACAGCCGGGTGGCGCGCGGCCGCACTCGTCCCCGAGCGCAGCGAGGCGGGCGAGTGCACGCTCGCGCGAGGGACGAGCATCGCAGGGAGCGCTAGCGACTGAGAAGCGCAGGAGGCTGGGGAGGCGTGAGGTGCGGTGCGGTCGCGGGCGGGTGGGACTGAAAGGGGCTGGTCGCTCGACGAACCCCGACGCAGCAAGCACCGCAGGCACGAGGAGCGCAGCAAGTCGCGGGAGTCGAGCGAGCAGGGGCTTTCTGGCTGTTCGTGGTGCAAGCGAGTCCCACGATTGACCGAACGTACCGGCCGGTCGCAGTCACCACGACGAATCCAGCTCAACCCGAGACGACAACAACGATTTCTAGCGTCACTCATAGCGTCAAATCCGGCCGCTACCACCGCGTTACTACCCCCGCCGTCCGTACGACCGCCCATGACAGAGGACGAATCCAACGAGCGACAGTTCGCCACCCATTCACTCCACGCGGGACAGGAGCCGGACCCGGCGACCGGCGCCCGCGCACCGCCGCTCTACCAGACGACGTCGTACGTGTTCGAGGACGCCGACGACGCGGCAGCCCAGTTCGCGCTGGAGAAGCCGGGCCACATCTACTCGCGCCTGATGAACCCGACCGTCTCGACGCTGCAGGAGCGCCTCGCGGCACTCGAGGGCGGGGTGGGCGCGGTCGCCACCGCCTCCGGCATGGGTGCCCTCAATCTCGCCACGTTCCTGCTGGCCGACGCGGGGGACAACATCGTCACCGCCTCGTCGCTGTACGGCGGGACGTACACGTACTTCACGCACACGGCGCCGCGGAACGGCGTCGAGGCGCGGTTCGTGGACACGCTCGACTACGACGCCTACGCGGAGGCCATCGACGACGACACAGCGTACGTCCACTTCGAGACCATCGGGAACCCGGCGCTGGTGACGCCGGACATCGAGCGCATCTCCGACATCGCACACGACCACGGCGTCCCGCTGTTCGTCGACAACACGTTCGCGACGCCGTACCTCTGCCGGCCGCTCGACCACGGCGCGGACCTGGTCTGGGAGTCGACGACGAAGTGGCTCCACGGCTCGGGCACGACCGTCGGCGGGGTCCTCGTCGATGGCGGCTCGTTCCCGTGGGACGAGTACGCCGACGACTACCCGGAGATCGCCCAGGAGAACCCGGCGTACCACGGCGTCAACTTCTCCGAGCGCTTCGGGGAGGCCGCGTTCACCTACGCCGCCATCGCCCGGGGGCTTCGCGACCTCGGCAACCAGCAGTCGCCGTTCGACGCGTGGCAGACCCTGCAGGGCATCGAGTCGCTGCCGATGCGGATGGAGCGCCACTGCGAGAACGCACAGGTCGTCGCCGAGCACCTCGCCGACCACCCCGAGGTGTCGTGGGTGAACTACCCCGGGCTGGAGGACCACGAGACCCACGGGGAGGCCAGCGAGTACCTCGAGGGCGGCTTCGGCGGCATGATCACGTTCGGGCTGGCCCAGGGCTACGACGCCGCGCAGGCGACCGTCGAGTCGACCGAGCTCGCCAGCCTGCTCGCGAACGTCGGCGACGCGAAGACGCTCGTCATCCACCCGGCGAGCACCACGCACCAGCAGCTCACCGAGGAGGAACAGCTCGCGGCGGGCGTCACGCCCGACATGGTCCGGCTCTCCGTCGGCACCGAGGCTATCGAGGATATCGTCGCGGACCTCGACCAGGCCATCGCGCAGGCGACGAACTGAGAGGACTCCGTTTTTCCCGCTCTGTTGAAATCCTCATCAGGTGCTACGTCCTGACCTGGTTGCGGTCAGTACAGGTGGACTATGTGTAACGAATATATTTAAAAAGTGAAGATGGCGAGGCCATATTTCCATATTATTTAATTACAAGAGTTCTGTTCAGACATATGCAATCTGCCTTCATTACCGACTCTAATAGAGTACACGAATTCGTCGCATTCGATTTGAGACTGTGAATAGCTGGCTTCAACCGAATTGTCGTCAAGTATAGCAGCAATCTCAGTATTTCTAGCAGAGATTCCAGGCTCGATTGTGATTTGACTGTCTGGGTCTATTTCATGCTCTTCATCATATAGTGTTGAACTGCCCTCTGTAATAGTGATTTTAACCCTATGAGCCTCATCGTGCCAGTTTGTGAGTAGAATAGAAATATCTGACTTATTCACACGTGAGCATCCGGCTAAGCCAATAACAACTGAGGAGGTGATGAATGTTCTTCGCCAAAGTTTGACCATACCGCATGTTCCTGACCATTGGTAATCAGATTTATGTCAGATGACCAAATTTAACTAGTGGAAAATATTATTAATGGTGGCCCCTATTGGTTGCTTTTACAGTCCAAAGGCCCAATTAAAACAAACCGTCGAACGTTTCAATAATGCCCTGTATTCAGTACTGCTCTTTCGACACTAACTCAATTTGATAGGATCCTGGTGTTACATTCGTACGAACTACCTAACGTCAGTTTCAGCGGCAGAATTGTCGAATGAGTTTCATTTAAACAGCGTCGATTTTTTCCGGTTCGTGCTCCGAGTTCTGCCGACTCAGAGCACGCCGCGCGCTTCCAACAGCTTGCGCAGTTCGGCCATCGTCGTCACGGACTCGTCGCACGAGGGAGCCACGGCGGGCTTCGGGGCGAACCCGACCGCGAGCCCGGCGACCTCCAGCATCGGCAGGTCGTTCGCGCCGTCGCCGACCGCGACCGTGTCCGCCATGTCGATGTCCAGTTCGGCCGCGTGGGATTCGAGCGCGTCGTCCTTCGTCCCCTCGATGAGCGGCCCCTCGACGTCGCCCGTCAGTTCCCCGTCGGCGACGGGGAGGCGGTTCGAGACGATGGCGTCGACGGTGACGCCCTCGCGTTCGAGCGCGGCCTCGACGCCGCGCTGGAATCCGCCCGTGAAGATGGCTGTCGTCACGCCCGCCTCGTTCAGTGCACGGATGAGGTCGGCCGCGCCGGGTCGCAGGCGAACCTCGTCGAAGGCGGCCTGTGCGTCCTCGTTCGGGAGTCCGTCGAGCAGGGCCGCGCGCTGGCGGAGGCTCTCGGCGTAGCCGATCTCGTCGTTCATCGCCCGCTCCGTGATGTCCCGCATCTGGTCCGCCACGCCGTAGCGGCGGCCGAGCAGCACCGTCATCTCCGAGTCAGAGAGCGTCCCGTCGAAGTCGAACGCGACCAGGGTCATTGGGTCCCCGTTCGACACCGGCCGGTAAAGGGGTTCAGGTTCCCGCAGGGCTGGCTGTCGATGCGGCGCCCGACGGACGTCGCGATTGGGGCGCGCACATCATTTATGTGTCGACCGTCCGAACCGACGGCCATGACCGCCGACGACTTCGACGGTGTCGAGGACGCCGATCTCCGGGCGCTCCTCGCCGAGTTCGACCTCGGTGACGACGTGCGACTCGCCTTCCGGTTCGAGGGCGAGTCGTACGACCTCGTGCACGTCCGCGACGACGTCGCCGCACAGTTCACCGACGAGGAGCTGGAGAATCGGGTCCAGACACTGATGCTGAAGGGCCTCGGCGACCCGCCGAGCGACGACTCGCTGTTCGACTTCGGCGAGCTCGACGCGACCCTGCGGTTCTACGACTCGGTCGTCGTCGCCTCCTACCCCGACGAGGAGTGGTCCGGGGTCGTCGTCGTCGCAGAGCGGTCCGAGAGCGAGGCCGTCGAGAGGACCCTCGACAGCCTCGAGAACGGCGAGCTGTAGGGGGTCAACCGCCGGCCGACTACACGGGCGTCCACGTCCGCGGGCCGATGTCGAGCCCGCGGACACGGGCCTCCCGCCCATCGTCCTCGTCGCGCACCTCGATCAGTGCGTCGAACGGCTGTCTGAGCACCGAGTACGACCGTGCGTCGCCCACGTCGTCGAGGACGAAGCCGCCGCGGAACTCCGCGCCCCCGACCCGTCCCGTCAGTACGTGCAGGAACTGGTACACGCGCCGGAGGTCCGCGTACATCAGCGTCGTCGAGAGCGTGTGCATCCCGAGGGCGACCGTGTCACAGGACGCCTGCAGCTGGCGCATGAACTCCGAGGCGCGGATCCCGATGCCGGTCAGGTCGCCGGCGTCCGAGACGAACCGGTGGTGCTGGTCCTCGCGCCGGGCGCCCAGCTGCCGGCTCACGCAGTCGACCACCCGTAGCGCGGGCTCCGGCGTATGCCGTCTGAACTCGCGTTCGATCACCGACGCTCGCTTGCGCGTCGAGACGAAGACCGTCCCGTCGGTCGTGCCCCCGCCGAGCAGCTCGTACAGCAGTTCGCGCTTGCCCGTCAGTGGCGGCCCCGCGACCAGCACGTTCGTCCCCTCCGGGATGGTGTCGAACGCCGACCCGACCGTCGCTTGCATGCTTCGTCGTGCGTACGATGCCGACCCATTTCAATGGTCTCCCAAAACGCACCCGGGCTGGGCGGGGCCGGACCGTGACACGAGCCCCGAAGACATCGACGCAGACTGACACGGAACCAAAAGCACTTGACCGGTACCGGCCAACGGAGACGTGAATGCTGCTCGTGCTGTGCGTCGACCTCGACGACGACGTCGGCCGCAAGACCGACGTGCGCACGCCGGTCGTCGGCCGTGACGCCGTCGAGGAGGCGGCGGTGAAGCTCGCCACGGTCGACCCCGAGGACAGCGACGTCAACGTCCTGTTCCAGGGGGTCCACCTCGCCGACGAGCTGGCCGCCGAATCCGTCGAGGTGGCGGCGGTCGCGGGCAACGAGCGCGGCGACGTGAGCGCGAACCGGCAGGTCGGCGAGGAGGTCGACGAGGTGCTCGCCGGACTGTCGACCAGCGAGGAGGTCACCGCGCTCATCGTCACCGACGGCGCGCAGGACGAGTCCGTCATCCCGGTCATCCGCTCGCGGGTGAAGGTCGACGGCGTGCGCCGGGTTGTCGTCCGGCAGGCCCAGGACCTCGAGTCGATGTACTACACCATCAAGCAGGTGCTGAACGACCCCGAGACCCGCGGGACCATCCTCGTCCCCATCGGCATCCTCGTGCTCATCTACCCGCTCGCGCTGCTGGGCGACCTGTTGAACCTCCCCGGCTCGATGCTCGGGCTCTCCTCGGCGCTGCTCGGCCTCTACCTCATCTCGCGCGGGCTCGGCCTCGGCGAGCGCCTCGACGAGGCCGTCGACCGCGCCCGCCGCGGGCTGTACGCGGGCCGGATGACGCTCATCTCCTACGTCGTCGCCGCGGCCCTGCTCGTCGTCGGCGGCGTCTCCGGCGTCGAACAGCTGGAGGCGGTCCAGGCCGCGAGCCCGACCTCGCTCACCGCGACGGAGGTGCTCGCCGCGCTCACGTTCGGGGCCGTGCGCTGGTTCGCCGCGGCCGGTGTCACGACCAGCCTCGGCCAGATCACCGACGAGTACATCGCCGGCTCGCTGGAGTGGCGCTACCTCAACGCACCGTTCTACGTCGTCGCCATGGGCGCAGTGCTGCACGCCGTCGCCGCGTACTTCCTCCAGTTCATGGTGCTGACGGGGATGGCGGCGGTGCTCACCGGCGGGACGCTGCTGGCGCTGGCGAGCACGCTCGCCTTCGCCATCGCGGAGACGCACTTCTCGGAGCGCGTCGAGGCAGGGTAGAACGAGGGCGGGGAGACGGGCTACCGCTCCCGAACCACGACGAACCGCGCGAGGTCCTCCAGGTACTCCCGGGCCTCGGTGTTGCCCGACTCGACCGTCGAGAGCGCGTCGAGCGCGGCGTTCGCCTCGGCCTTCGCGCGGTCGTTCGCGGCCTCCGGCGTGAGGTCGGTCACCTGCACCACCGAGGGTCGGTCCATCTCGGCGTCCTGCCCGGTGGGCTTGCCGAGGTCGTCGGCATCGGCGGTCGCGTCCAGCACGTCGTCGCGGATCTGGAAGGCGACGCCGACGCGTTCGGCGTACTCGCCCAGCGCCTCGACCGTGTAGGCGTCCGCGTCGGCCGCGACCGCACCGAGTTCGGCGGCGGCCCGGAACAGCGCGCCCGTCTTCCGGCGGGCAAGCTCCATGTACTCCCGCTCGTTCGTCGGCTGGGCGGCGAGCTCCGTCGCCTCCCCCTCGCCGAGCTCGACCATCGCCTCGGAGACGATCTGCATCGCCTGGGGGTCCGACGAGAAGAGCGCGAACGCCTCGCCGAGCAGCCCGTCGGAGGCGATGATGGCCGGGCCGTAGCCGTACTCGGCCCACGCCGCGGTCGTGCCGCGGCGCACCTCGGACTGGTCGATGATGTCGTCGACGACGAGCGACGCGTTGTGGACCAGCTCGATACCGACCCCGAAGTCGACGGCGTCCTCCGGACGCCCGCCCGCGGTCTCGCAGGCCAGCACCGTCACCGTCGGCCGCACCCGCTTGCCCCCCGAGAGCGAGACGTGTCGCAGCTCGTCGGCGAGCTCCGGCGGCTCGACGGCGTCCAACACCTCGACGAGCCGGTCGTCGACCAGCTCGCGCCGACGCTTCAGGAACTCCATCGCGAGAGCGTTAGGAACGCCACGAAAAGTAGGTGACGGAACACGCCGGCCCGCGGTGGCGGGCCGAGAGCGGTCTCAGTTACCGAACTCGAAGGCCGAGTCACCCGAGCTCGCTGGCCCGGCGACGAGCTCCGCATCGGCGTCCTCGTCGGGGTCGGTCTCGAACCGCTCCAGCACCTCGCTCAGCTGCGTCGCCTGGTCCGAGAGGTCGCTCGCGCTGTCGGAGACCTCGGTGAGCGCGGTGGTCTGCTCCTCGGCGGCCGCGGCGACGTTCTCGGCCTCGCTCGTGGTCTCCTCGGAGATGGTCGCCGCGTCGTCGACCATCGCCACGACCTCCTCCGTGGAGGCAGCCTGCTCCTCCGACGCCGCCGAGATCTCCTGGATGCCGTCGTTGGTCTCCTGGGCGTACTCGGCGATCTCGTCCAGCGCGTCGGCGGCCGCCGCGACCGAGCTGGCCTGCTCGGCGATGCGGGCGGCGGTCCCCTCGACCTCCTCGGCGGTCGCGTCGGTCTGGCGCTTGATGCGTTCGAGCCGGGCCTCGATGTCCTCGGCCGCGTCCTTCGTATCCTGTGCGAGCTCCTTGACCTGCTGGGCGACGACCGCGAAGCCCTGGCTGTCGCCGTCGTCCCCGCCGCCGCCACGCGACGCCTCGATGTTCGCGTTCAGCGCGAGCATGTTCGTCTCGTTGGCGAGGTCGGTGATGAACTCGATGAGCTCGTCGATCTGGCCCATCTCCGCCTCCAGCGCCGCGATGGCGTCGACGGCGTCCTCGGCCTCGGACTCGACGGCGTCCATGCCCTCGATCGCCTCCTGTGCGGCGTCGCGCCCCTCGCGGCCGGTGCGGGCGGTGCGTTCGGCGAGGTCGGCGACCTCGTTCGAGGAGGCCGCGATCTCCTCGGTCGTCGTCGCCAGCTGGTCCATCTCGTCGTCGACGGACTGGAGCGACTCGTTCTGGCGCTCGGCGCCGTCCGAGATCTCCTGGACCGATTCGGTGACCTGTTCGGACGCCGACCTGACCTCCTCGCTGGAGGCGGTGACCTGCTCGGAGGCGGCCGCCACGTCGCCCGCGAACGACTTGACGCGGTCGGTCGTCGCCTCCAGCTCGGCCACCATCTCGTTGAACTCCTCGGCGATGTCGGTCATCGCCGCCGACTGCGACTCGGGGTCCATCCGGACCGTGAGGTCGCCGCTTCCGGCGGCCCGCATCACCGCGCTGTAGCGGTCCGCCTTGCGCTCGAGGTGCGTGTTCAGCTCCTCGGCCTCCGCGCGGGCCAGTTCGGCCTCCTCGCGGGCCTCGGTCGCCTCGTGGATGCGCTCCCGGAGCGCGTCGCGCATGCTCCCGAACGCACCGTACAGCCGGCCGATCTCGTCGGTCCGCCCCGTCGAGAAGTCGACGGAGAGGTCGCCGTCCTCCATCGCCCCGGCCTTGTCCCGGAGCTCCGCCAGCGGCGTCACCGTCTGGCGCGCGAGCACCGCGCCGACCAGCGTGAGCGAGAGCAGGCTCGCGACGACGATGCCGCCGACGTACGTCGCGACGGTGTCCCGGACCGCGTACGCGTTCGACTGCTCCATCGTCGTGATGGCGACCCAGTCCGTCCCGGGCACCGGCGCGTAGGCGTGGACCTGCCCCGCGCTGGACTGGAACACGGACTCGTCGTCGCCGGTCCGGACCGTCGCGAGCGCGTCGCCGTGGACGGTCTGGTCGACGCGCTCGTCCGGCTGCAGGACGGCGTCGCCGCCGTCGTTGATGATGCGCGTCGTCGCGTCGCCGTCGCCGCTCGAGATGGTCTCCAGATGCGTCTGGATGCGGCTCACGACGACGACGTACCGGTCCTCGTGGGCCGGCACCGAGCTGGCGAAGGCGACGACCGGCTCGCTGTCGTGCACCGGCGACTGGTAGGAGGTGTTCGACACCCACACCCGGTCGCTCTCGCCGGCCGAGCCGCTCGCGACCGCGGCAGCGGTCCACGGCGCCTCGAACTCGTCGAGGCTGCGACCCTCCAGCGGCGTGACCGTGCTCGCCGCGACGGTGCCGGACGTGGCGTTCACGTAGTGCATCGAGAGGATGTCGTCCGAGAGTCTGGTCTGTTCCGCACGGAGGTACGCGCGGGCGCCGGCGTCCTGCCGGAGCTGCGTCCCCGCGGAGACGGTTCGCGTCTGTATCTTCATGCTCTCGACCCAGTTGCCGAGCGAGTCACCGCGGAGCTGGCTCGTCTCCTCGAGCTGGTCCGCCGTGCTGTCCTCGACGGTGCCGGCGGCCTGTGCGTAGCCGAACAGGCCGACCCCACCGATGATCAGGAGCACGACGAGCATCGACACCGCGAACTTCACCGCGTAGCGCCGCCGGACGAACCCGGGCACGAGGCGTGCGACCCCCGAGGTGCCGTCGTCGGACCGCTCGCTCATCGGGCGACCACCTCCTCGCCGTCGTCGGAGGGCTCCGTCGGCACGGTGATGTCCCCGTCGACGATGGCCTGGCGCGACACCGCGAGCGCGTCACGCACCGCGTCGGGGATCGCGTCGCCGATCTGGTCGCCGTAGACGACCTCCAGCCCCTGGCGTTCGAGCCCGAGCGAGACGACAGCGCTGCCGTCGTAGCTGCCCGTGATGACCGACTCCACCGCCGTGTACACCGCGCTGTCGACGCGTTTGACCATGCTCGCGAGGATGACGTTCGCGAAGCGGGGGTCGCTCAGCGACTGGTCCGAGTCCACGCCGATGGCGAACCGACCCGCCTCCTGTGCGGCCTCGAACACGCCGATGCCGCTCCCGCCGGCCGCGTGGTAGACGATGTCGGCGCCCCGTTCGTACATCTCCGCCGCCACCGTCCGCCCGGCCGCCGCGTCGTCGAACGACCCGACGTACTCCCGGAGCACCTCGACGTCGCCGTCGGCGTGTCTCGCTCCGGCGGCGAACCCGGCCTCGAACCTGTTGAGGATCGGGACGTCGACGCCGCCGACGAAGCCGACCGTCTTCGCTGTCGGGTCCGTCTCGCCGGCACCCGCCGAGAGCTCGCGGCTCGTGAGCAGCCCGGCGAGGTGGCCGACCTGGAACGAGCCCTCCTGCTCGCGGAACACGTAGCTCGCGACGTTGTCGGCCTCGACCACCGAGTCGACGATCATGAACCGCTGGTCGGGGTGCTCGCCCGCGGTCGTCCCGAGCGGGTCGGCCTGCGAGAAGCCGACACAACAGACGAGCTCGTAGTCGGGGTCGTCGGCGTTCGCCAGCCCGCGCTGGAGCGGTCCGAACTCGTCGCCCCCCTGCGGGAGCCGGTTCGTGTACGTGATGTCGTAGTCCAGCCGTGCCTCCTGGACCCCGCGGTTCGCCATGTCGTTGAACGACTTGTCGCCGAGCCCACCGAGCGAGTAGACGACACCCACCGCCGTCGCGTCGCTCGTGGCCGCCGCCGTCGTTGCCCGCGAGTCGGTCCCGTCCGCGGCGTCGCCGCCGCCGCCACCCGAACCGAACGTGCCTGTACAACCTGCCAGCAGACCGCTTCCCACGGCACCGGCGGTCGCGACGAACCGCCGCCGAGTGTTCCAGCCCATTTCGTGATACGTTGTGCGACAAGTATCCGTTTAACGTTTGTTCATTCGCCCGCTGAAAAATGTTGTTCTGCAGAAACATTATCGGCGCTTCTCGTAGAAAACAGGCTCCGGGTCGAGCTGCGACCATGCCGGTCCGGCTCGGGACTCTGGCGAAAGAACGGCGGTCGTGGGTCCGACGTCGACGCTACTGGAACTCCTCGATGAGCGCGGGCACGACGTCGAACAGGTCGTCGACGATGCCGTAGTCCGCGATGTCGTAGATGGGCGCGTTCGGGTCGGTGTTGATGGCGACGATGGTGTCGCTGCCCTTCATGCCGGCGACGTGCTGGACCGCCCCCGAGATGCCGATGGCGATGTACACGTCGGGCGTGACGACCTTCCCGGACTGTCCGACCTGCCGGTTCTTCGGCAGCCAGCCGGCGTCGACGATGGGGCGCGAGGACGACAGCGTCGCGTCGAGTGCGTCCGCGAGGTCGCGCACGAGGTCGAGGTTCTCCTCCTCCTCGATACCACGGCCGACGGAGACGAGCACGTCCGCCTCGCTGATGTCGACGTCGCCGCCGCCGACCTCCTCGAAGCCGGTGACGGTCGATCTGACCGCGGACTCGTCGACGTCGGCTTCGAACGCCTCCACGGCCGCGTCGCCGGTCTCCTCGGTCATCGGCCACTCGGCACCGCGGATGGAGACGGCGACCTGGTCCGCCTCGACCTCGGTCGTCGTCTCGACCTTCCCGCTGTACATCTCGCGGGTCGCCGTCAGGGTCGTCCCGTCGGCGGCGAGGCCGACCGCGTCGCTGACGTACGCGAGGTCCAGCCGGTTCGCGACGGCGGGCGCGTAGTCCAGCCCGTTGACCGAGTTCGGCATGAGCAGGAACTGCGGCGCCACTGCGTCGAACAGCTGCGTGACGACCTGCGTGTACACGTCGTGGTTGAACTCCTCGCCGTTCTCGACGGTGTGGACCGTGTCGACGCCGTCGAGCTTGAGCTGCTCGCCGAAGCGCTCCGTGTCGCCGGAGATGACGGCGACGTGGAGGTCACCGCCGGTCTCGTTCGCCAGCTCGCGGCCCGCGGTGACGAGCTCGAACGAGACGTCGCGGAGCTCGCCGCGCCGGTGGTCGGCGATGGCCAGGACGTCGGTCATTGTGCACCCACCCCCTTCTCGCGGAGCAGGTCAGCGAGCTGTCCCGCCTCCTCCTCGGGGCCGCCCTCGAAGTACGTCGCGTCGCTCTCCGTCTCGGGTTCGTACATGTCGGTGAGTGTCAGGTCGTTCTCGACGGCCGCGGCGTCGAGGCCGAGGTCGCCGAGCGTCTTCGGTGCGATCTCCTTGCGCTGTGCCTGCCGGATGCCACGCAGGCTGGCGTAGCGCGGCTCGTTGATACCGGTCTGGATGGTCAGGACCGCCGGGAGCTCGACGTCGGTGAGTTCCTCGACGCCGCCCTCCAGCTCGCGCCGGACCGACGCCGTGCCGGACTCGACGGAGTCCTGGTCGAGCGCGTTCACGACCGCTGCCCACTCGAAGCCGAGCGCGTCGGCCAGCGAGACGCCGGTCGCGCCGAAGCCGTCGTCGTCGGCCTGGACGCCGGAGAGGACGAGGTCGGGGTCCTCCTCCTCGACGACCTGTTCGAGGATGGCGGTCTTCGCACCGACGTCGAGCAGGTCCGCTCCCTCGAGCGCGTCGTCCCAGACGCGGACTGCACGGTCCGCACCCTTCGCGAGTGCCATCCGGATGGTCTCCTCGGCCCGCTCCGGGCCGATGGTCACGGCGACGACTTCGTCGGCGATGCCGGCCTCCTGGAGCTGGACGGCCTCCTCGACGGCGTAGTCGTCCCACTCGTTGAGGTCGTATTCGAGGTACGTCTCGTCGATGGACGTGCCCGCGATCTGGAACTCGTCCTCGACGGCGGCCACCTCCTTGACGGTCACGAGAACTTTCATCGTCAGGAGCTAACGCTGCCCCCTACGTAAATGGTTACGAAACCGCCTGTCCGCTGAGAACCGTTTCTGCGGCCGCGCGCTCAGGGCTCGTCGTCGAACTCGCCGATGCTCTCGCCGGGGAGCGTGATGAGGTTCTCGCGACCGATGCGGAGCTTCCGTATCTCCTCGTCATCGGCCATCCCGGACAGCAGCTGTGACACCTTCGCGTTCGACCAGCCGGTCTCCTTGACGATGTTCGCCTGCTTCATCCGCCCGCCGTTGTCGTCGAGCAGTCGGAGCACCCGCTCCTCGTCAGAGAGCAGCTCCTCGTCGATCTCGTCGGTCTCGTCGGCTTCCTCGGTCTCGTCTGGCTCGTCGTCGGCCGCCGCGCCCGCCGCGCCTGCAGTCGCTCCGGCTGCCTCCTCGGTGGGGACGGAACCGGTAGCGCCGCCGTCGCTCGTCGGCCCGTGGCCGCCGTTCGGCGCCGGGCTCGGACCGGTTTCGCCCGGCTCCTGTGACTGCTGTTTCGCGAACATGTACGCGCCACCGGCCGCGGCGACGACGAGCAGACCGACGAGCCCAGCGACCAGGAACGGGGACAGCCCTTCGTCCTCCGGGTTCGGACCGTCCGGCGTGTTGGTGTTCGTGGGTGCGAGCTCGAAGTACGTCGCCTCGAGGTATCCCGGTTCGAACCGCACCGGACCGTCCCACACCAGCGTCCCGTCGTCCGGGCCCTTGTCGTCGGGGGAGTCGCGGATGCCGTAGTTCGTCGGGCTGTTCAGGACGAACCGCTGGCCGTCGTACAGCCGGTTGAACCACGTCTCGTTCGCCGTCCCGAACGCGTCACCGACGACGATGGTGTTGCCCTGCACCGTCGCGAAGTTCGTCCAGACGAACGAGTAGGTGAGCTCCCCGACGTAGGTCGTCGTCCCGTTCTCGGTCCCGTTGGCGGTCGTCGTCGGCGATGTCGTCGTCTCCGCTGGTGAGGCGCGCTCCTGGATCCGAACGTCCTCCCAGCCGGCACCTTCGATGGTCATCTCACGGTCGGTCCACCCCTGTGCCTGCTCGGCGAACCGCTGGAACACCTGCGGTGAGAACCCGATGTCGGCGGTGCCCGACGAGACGTCATCCCCGAACCGCTGGAAGGCCTCCGTCTCGTTCGAGGAGTTCAGCAGGTAGAGATAGGTTATGGACCAGCGGGCGTCACCGGATGCCGTCACGTTCACCTCGAAGACGGTGTGGGGGTCCGCCTTCTCGAACGGGAGGGACTCCGTCGTCTGCGTGGTGGACCGGTCGCTCTGTTCGACGACCGGGACGGCACCGCCGCTCGGCGCGCCGACCACCGGGGCGACGACGAGCGAGAGCACGAGGAGGGCGACAGCGAACGCGGAGAGTGACCGCATACGACTGCACGTGGAGGCTCATAGGAAAAAACGCTTTCCATCCTGATAAAACGTCAGACGGCGTTATGAAACGTCTCATGCGTTCTCACGTCTCGTCGCCGTCTGAGTGTCCCCTAAGCATCCAGGTCGACCACTTTTTGTATCCCCACCGTGTACGTGCCGGCGATGACGCGTCTCACGCTCGCCCTCCTCCTCACCCTCCTCGCCATCGCGCCCTTCGCGTCGGTGGCCGGCGTCGGCGACGCCGCCTCCCCGCTCGCGCCCGACGACGGCGGGGACGCACCCGTGACGACCGCCGAGCAGACCGGCACGGTCGTCACGATCCAGGCGAACAATACCACACGACGACTCGAGCTCGCGTCGGCCGACCGCACGAACTACTCGACCCCCGGGATGGACCTCGCGAGCACCGCCGCCGTGGCCGGCCAGCGGCTCGACCAGGGGCTCCGCTTCGAGTACCTCTCGGTCCGCGTCGAACAGGTCGGCTCCGCGGAACGACGGCAAGCCATCGCCGACGCGGAGGTCGCGCGGCTCAACCAGGCCATCACGGAGCTCCGGGACCGGGAGTGGGCGGTCCTCCGGGAGTACGGAGACGGCGAGATCTCCGAACGGGAGCTGCTTCACCGTCTCGCCGTGATCCACTCGAGTGCGGAGAACATCGAGTCGGCTGCGACACGCCTCGAGGAAGACGGTGCCGACTTCAACGCGGACGACCTCCGACGTCGGGCGGCCGAACTCCAGACACCGATCCGGGAACAGGTCGGTGACACAGTGACGGGCTCCGCGGCCACCTCGTTCCGAGTCCACGTGCGCGGATCCGAGGAGGGCCTCGTGTTGCAGGCCCTGTCGGAGTCCCGCTTCAGCCGTGACTACTACCGGGAGGCTGTCCGGTTCGACAACCATCAGGACGGGCCGAACACGTTCAGCCTGAACGAGTTCCTCGACCTGCTCACCACCCGATACCCGTACGCCACGACGTTCGACGCAGACCTCGACGAGACGACGGACGGCACGAACGTCTACGTCAACTCCCACGACCAGGGCGACATCCGGCTCTACAACGACGGCCGCACCGAGGGTGTCTACCGCGAGTACCAGTCGCTCCGGCTGAGCGACCTCCCGCGCGGCGGCACGGAGACCGTGACGGAGAACGGGACAACGGTGGCCGTCCAGCTGACGCCGAACGGCGGCCCGGCGAAGGTCGTCACCACGAACGCCCTCACCGGCAACACCGTCTCCGCGTCCGTGCTGGTCGACGGCGAGCGCGTCGGGCAGACCGGCTCCGGCGGGAGTCTCTGGATACTCCAGCCGTCCCCGGGGTACACGGTCACCGTCCAGACGCCCGACGGGACGATCTCGCTGGACGTCGAACGGGAGGGGACGACGACCAACACCACCGCCTCGGCCTGAGGCGCTCCCGTCCGGCCTGCCCTTCTTATCGGATGCCGCACCCAGACCGGGCGTGCTCGCCGCCCGTGCCGTCAGTCCGGTCGTCGGAATCGTCCTCCTGCTCGCACTCACGATCGTGGCGTCGAGCGTCGTCGCCGTCGGCACGCTCGACCTCGCGTCCGAGCAGACGGCACCACCACGGGCGACGTTCGACGCGACGGCGGACCCCACGACGGGGCGGATCACGATCACACACCGCGGCGGCGGGGCCGTCGACGTGGACGAGCTGCGGCTCGTCGTCACGGTCGACGGCGAGGAACTGCGCCACCAGCCACCGGTACCGTTCTTCTCCGCGCGCGGGTTCGTCTCCGGGCCGACCGGGCCCTTCAACGTGGCGGCCGACCAGCGCTGGACCGCGGGCGAGACGGCGAGCTTCACCGTCGCGGGGACGAACGAGCCGACCGTCTCCCGCGGAGCCGTCGTCGCCGTCACGGTCGTCGTCGGCGGACAGGTCGTCGCCCACGTACGGGCGATTCCGGTAGAAGGAACACGGCACGCACCGGTCGAGCGTCCCGGGTATCGGTCCTCTCAGTCGGTGGTCTCGTCGGGTTCGACGCTCTCGGCCCCGCCGTCTCGGTCGCCGGCCACGTCGGGCGTGACCTCGTCGTCGGGGTCGACGTTCTCGGCACCGCCGTCTCGGTCGCCGGCCACGTCGGGCGTGACCTCGTCGTCGGGGTCGACGCTCTCGGCACCGCCGTCTCGGTCGCCGACCACCCCGGGCTCGGTCTCGTCCGTCGGGCTACCGGCGTCGGGCTCCTGGTCGCCGGGCACGCGCGCGACGGTCGTGATGGCGACGTCGGGGTCGTAGCTCGGTCCCATCAGTCGATGCCGGACGTCCTCGAGGCCCGCCTGGGTGAACATCCTGTCCGCCTCCTCCTCGTCGTAGAACAGCATGATCGCGTCGGCGACCTTCTGCATGATGGTCGTCTTCGGGTAGTTCGGACCGACGACGAGGATCTGCCCGCCGGGCTTGACGACACGCCGGAACTCCCGGAGCGCCCGGACCGGGTTCGGCCAGTACTCGATGGAGCCCGACGACCAGATGACGTCGAAGCTGTCCGTCGCGAACGGGAGTCGCTCGGCGTCGCCCAGGTGGAAGTGGACGGGGCCGGTGCGCCCGAACTTGGCGAACGCCTTCTCGAGCTGGTGTGGCGACTGGTCGAGCCCCCAGACCTCCTCGACGTTCTCGTGGGCGAGCAGCCCCTCCGTCGCGAAGCCGGTGCCACAGCCGACGTCGAGGATACGGTCGCCCTCCTGGATGTCGAGCATCCCGATGGCCTCGGTCCGCATCTCCTCGTTCCAGATGAACGGGTTGATCTTGTCGTACACCTGCGAGAGATACTTGTAGAACAGGCGCGCCCGCGCTTTGTTTTCGAGGATACCCATTGGCCGGGGCTTGGGAACGTCGGCACAAAGTTCTGTCGTGACGACGCGAATCGGCCGTCGAGGGGTCCGACACCTTTCGCAACTACCTTATAGGCGCTGTGTAAACTCTCGACTGTTCAATCTATGCCGAGGCCAGAGGTTCTCGAACAAATAAAGGAGGCCGAGACGGCGGCCGACGAGATCGTCGCCGAGGCGGAGGCCGACCGCGACGAACGTATCGCCGAGGCTCGAAAGCGCGCCGACGAGATCCGCCAGGAGGCGGAGGAGGAGGCACGAGAGCTCGAAGAACAACGGCTCGAAGAGGCCAGAGAGGAAATCGAGGCCGAACGCGAGCAGATCCTCGAGGAGGGCGAGACCGAGCGCGAGGAGCTTCGCGCCCGCGCCGACGGTCGCGTCGACGATGTGGTCGCGTACGTCCTCGAGACCTTCCAGGAGGAGGTACATGCTCAGACCTGAGAAGATGAGCAAGGTCTCGGTGACGGGGTCCAAGGCGGTCATGGACCCGGTCATCGAGACGGTACACGACCTCAACCGGGTCCACCTGAGCGACTACGACGGCTCCTGGGAGGGGTTCGACAACGGGGCGCCCCGTTCGGACGCCGACGACGCGTCCGAGAAGCTCGTGACGGTCCGCTCGCTCGAGAGCATCCTCGACGTCGACGAGGACGATGCGGGACCGAGCCGCATCGTCACCGACGAGGCGCTCGAGGAGGAGCTCGAGGATATCCGCACCGAGGCCAACGAGCTCGACGACCGCCGGAACGACGTCGAGGCCGAACTCCGCGAGGTCGAAGAGGAGATCGACGCTGTCGAGCCGTTCACGACGCTCGGCGTGCCGCTGGACCTGCTCTCGGGCTACGACACGCTGCACGTCGCCGTCGGTCAGGGCGACCCGGCCGCCGTGCGGGCCGCCCTCGACGACTCGAAGGCGATCCGCGCGTTCGACGTCGAGACCGGTGACGAGCTCGTCGCCGTCTTCGCGTACCCCGAGTCGAACGCACGCGAGAGCATCCTCGACGACCTGCTCGTGCAGGCGAGCTTCACGCGCACGGACGTCCCCGACGCAGCGGGCGACGCCGCGGAGTACATCGAGGAGCTCCGCCACCGCAAGCAGCAGCTCGAGTCGAAGCTCTCGACCATCGAGGACGAGATCGACGACCTGCGCCTCGACGCCGCCGGCTTCCTGCTGGCCGCCGAGGAGCGCCTCACCATCGACGTCCAGAAGTCGGAGGCGCCGCTCCAGTTCGCGACGACGGAGAGCGCCTTCGTCGCCGAGGGCTGGATTCCGACCGAGGAGGTCGACCACCTGAAGGCCGAGCTCGCCGACGCGGTCGGGAACCGCGTCGACGTCGACGAGATCGAGCGTGCGAAGTACCGCGACGGTCACGCGACGGACACCGAGCACGTCGCTCACGAGGACGAGAGCTCCGGGAAGGCGGCCGCGACCGACGGTGGCGTCGTCACGATGAACGACTCGCCGCCGACGATGATGGAGAACTCGGAGCCAGCCGAGCCGTTCGAGCTCCTGACGAAGATGGTCGGACTCCCGAGCTACGACGAGCTCGACCCGACCTTCTTCATCATGCTGACGTTCCCGGCGTTCTTCGGGTTCATGATCGGGGACCTCGGCTACGGTCTCCTCTACGCCGGTGCCGGCTTCTTCCTGTACAGCCGGTTCGACAGCGACGCTATCCGCGCGCTCGGTGGCATCGGCATGTGGGCCGGTGCGTTCACCATGCTGTTCGGCGTGCTGTACGGCGAGTTATTCGGACTGCACGTCGTCGGCGAGGTGCTGTTCAACGGTAGCCCGCCGATGCACAAGGGCCTCCAGCCCGCCTACGCGCGGTACGCTCAGACCTGGCTGTTCGTCAGCGTGCTCGCGGGGCTGGCACACATGACGCTCGGGTACTTCTCGGGCGTGGTCAACCACATCAGCCACGGCATCGAGGAGGTCATCTACGACGACCTCTCGTGGCTCACGATGATGCTGGGCCTCTGGCTCGCCATCCTCAGCAAGGCCGCAGAGGGTATCAAGCCGGCGTTCCTGTTCAACACGCTCGGCGGTGAGGGCGCAGCATACGAACTCGGCTACACCGGTCTGCCAGAGTGGGCAGCCTTCGTCGGGCTCGGGATGTTCGCATTGGGCCTCGTCGTGATGACCTACGGCGAGTTCCAGCACATGGGCGCACCCGGCCTGGTGGTCGGTCCACTCGAGAGCGTGAACGTCCTCGTCAACGTGCTCTCGTACTTCCGGCTCGCGGCCGTGCTCCTGGCGAAGGCAGGGATGGCGTTCGTCGTCAACCTGCTCTTCTTCGGCGCCTGGGAGGACAGCAAGGGTGGCTGGCACTTCGGGACCGGCGGCATGCCGAGCCAGCCGGGCATCGAGTACCACCACTACGAGGTCGCCGACATCATGTTCGGCGGGCTGCTCCACGGCGGCATCGCGATGGCGCTCATCGGCGTCGTCATCCTCGTCGTGGGTCACTTCGCCGTGCTCATGCTGGGCATCACCAGCGCCGGCCTGCAGGGGATCCGTCTCGAGTACGTCGAGTTCTTCGACAAGTTCTACGACGGTGACGGTCGCCCCTTCGACCCGTTCGGCTACGAGCGCGAGTTCACGACCGAGGACTGATCCTCGGCTTTTATCACGATTCTTCCTGTTCTTCGGCGGCGATAGCCGCGGTACAATCGAAACTATAATCCCCCTGGAACCCGCCAATCAGGGTTTAGAACGGCGATATCGGCGGTTTCTTTTGGGAAGTTTTATGAAGGCCGTAGGGTGAAGTACCACCTGTTCGGAGGTACACGAAATCATGTTCGAAGCTCTCGCCGACGCCGGTATGCTCACAATGGATAGTGTCGCAAACTCCCTGCCGATGCAGCAGGAGGTACTCAACGGGAACGCCCAGCCCGCGCTCACCCAGAAGGGTGCCGCCGCGATCGGTATCGGCCTCGCAGCCATCGGTGCAGGGTACGCCGAGCGTGGCATCGGTGCAGCCGCCGTCGGCGCACTCGCCGAGGACTCCATCAGTACGGGTATCGCCGTCTTCCTGACGGTCCTGCCGGAGACCCTGGCGATCTTCGCGCTCGTCGCGCTCTTCGTCTAAACCGTTCCCCCTTCTTACAATGACCTTGGAAACAGTCGTTGAGGACATACGAGAGGAAGCCCGCGCGCGTGCGGAGGAAATCCGCGAAGAGGGCGAGGCGGAGGCCGAGTCGCTGGTCGAGGCGGCGGAGGCGGACGCCGAGGAGACCCTCGAGGAGGCGAAGCGCCGGGCGGAACGGAACGTGGCACAGGAGCGCGAACGCGAGCTGTCGAGCGCGAAGCTCGAGGCCAAGCAGATGCGCCTCGAGGCGCGCCGGGACGTGCTCGAGTCGGTCCGTGACGACGTCGAGGCGGCCATCGTCGACCTCGACGGCGAGGATCGCGAGGAGCTGACCCGCGCGCTGCTCGACGACGCGGCCGACGAGTTCGAGGACGCCGACGCCGTCCTCGTCCACGGTCGCGCCGACGACCAGGAGCTCGTCGAGGGGATTCTCGCCGACTACGACGGCTACGAGTGGGCCGGCGAGTACGACTGCCTCGGCGGCGTGGTCGTCGAGAGCGAGGAGAGCCGCCTCCGGGTCAACAACACGTTCGACTCGGTGGTCGAGGACGTCTGGGAGGACGAACTCAAGGAAATCAGCACCCGACTGTTCGACGAGCAATGAGCAAGAGCGACAGCGGTTCCAATCCGGAGTACGTCAACGCCCGGGTCAGAGCGCGTCGTGCGAAGCTCTACGACGACGAGGACTACCGCAAGCTCGTCCGCATGGGGACCGGTGAGATCGCCCGCTACATGGAGGAGTCCGAGTACGAGACCGAGATGAACGCACTCGGCTCCCGCTACAGCGGCGTCGACCTCATCGAGTACGCCCTGAACCGCAACCTCGCGAAGCACTTCGAGGACATCCTCGACTGGTCGGGCGGCCGCATCTACGACCAGCTCGCGGCGTACCTGCGCAAGTTCGACGCGTGGAACCTGAAGACGGTGCTGCGCGGCGTCTACGCCGGTTCGGAGCGCGAGGAGATCGAGGCCGACTTCATCCGCGCCGGGGAGTTCGACGACGAGTTCCTCGGTCGGCTGCTCGAGGCCCAGGACATCGAGGGTATCGTCGAGCTCTGCTCGGGGACCATCTTCGGCCCCGGTCTCGAGGACGGACTCGAGGTGTACCAGGAGTCGGAGGTCCTCGTGCCGCTCGAGAACGCCGTCGACCGCGCGTTCTACGAGCAGCTGCTCAGCGAGGTCGGTACGGTGACCGACGTCGACAGCCCGGCAGCGCTCTACCTGGAGTTCCTCCAGGCGGAGATCGACTTCCGGAACGTCCGGAACGCACTTCGGCTGTCGCGCAGCGGGGCCGACATCGACCCCACGGAGTACTTCATCGAGGGCGGACGGCTGTTCGACGCGGACGAACTGACCCAGCTGGTGACGAACACCGACGAGCTGGTCGCACGGATCCGCGACAGCACGTACGGCGACGACCTGTCGACTGCGCTCAACGAGCTCGAGGAGGCAGAGAGCCTCATCGGGTTCGAGAACGCGCTCGACGCGGCGCTGCAGGAGTACGCAGACCACTTCTCGAACTCGTTCCCGATATCGATCACGCCGGTCCTCGCGTACATCATCGCGAAGGAGCGGGAGATCGACAACATCCGCGCCATCGCACGTGGCAAGGAGGCGGGACTGAACGAGGAGGAGATCGAAGCGGAGCTGGTCACGATATGAGCCAGGAGATAGCCGTCATCGGCAGTCCGGAGTTCACCACCGGCTTCCGGCTGGCCGGCGTTCGGAAGTTCGAGAACGTCACGGCCGACGAGAAGTCGGACGAGCTGGACGACGCCGTGCGGTCGGTCGCGCGGGACCAGGAGGTCGGCATCGTCGTGATGCACGCCGAGGACCTCGACTACCTCTCGCGCGAACCCCGCGGCATCGTCGACACGAGCGTCGAGCCGACGTTCGTGACCGTCGGTGGTGAGGCCGGCAGCAGCGGGCTGCGCGAACAGATCAAGCGAGCCATCGGAATCGACCTGATGGAGGAAGACTGATACATGAGCCAAGCAACAGATTCGGAGGCCGTTCGCGAGGACGGCGTCATCGAGAGCGTGAGCGGTCCGGTCGTGACCGCCACGGACCTCGGGGCCAAGATGAACGACGTCGTCTACGTCGGTGACGAGGGCCTGATGGGCGAGGTCATCGAGATCGAAGGGAACCTGTCCACGATTCAGGTGTACGAGGAGACCTCGGCGGTCGCGCCGGGCGAACCCGTCGAGAACACGGGCGAGCCGCTCTCCGTGGACCTCGGTCCGGGCATGCTGGACACCATCTACGACGGCGTCCAGCGCCCGCTCGACGTCCTGCAGGAGAAGATGGACTCTGCGTTCCTCGACCGCGGTGTCGACGCACCGGGTATCGACCTGGAGAAGACCTGGGAGTTCGACCCGGTCGTCGAGGAGGGCGACGAGGTCGAGCCCGGCGACGTGCTCGGCATCGTCGAGGAGACCATCACCATCGACCACAAGGTCATGGTGCCGCCGGACTACGAGGGCGGCGAGGTCGCGTCCATCGAGGCCGGCAACTACAACGTCGAGGAGACGGTCGTCGAACTCGCCAACGGCGAGGAGATCCAGATGCGCCAGGAGTGGCCCGTCCGGTCCCCGCGCCCGAGCGAGGACAAGCAGACGCCGACGACCCCGCTCGTCTCCGGACAGCGCATCCTCGACGGCCTGTTCCCGCTCGCGAAGGGCGGGACGGCCGCGATTCCGGGCCCGTTCGGCTCCGGGAAGACGGTCACCCAGCAGAGCCTGGCGAAGTTCGCCGACGCGGACATCGTCGTCTACATCGGCTGTGGCGAGCGCGGCAACGAGATGACCGAGGTCATCGACGACTTCCCGGAGCTGCCCGACCCGCAGACCGGGAACCCGCTGATGGCCCGGACCTGCCTCATCGCGAACACGTCGAACATGCCGGTGGCGGCGCGTGAGTCCTGTGTGTACACGGGCATCACCATCGCCGAGTTCTACCGCGACATGGGCTACGACGTCGCGCTGATGGCCGACTCCACCTCGCGGTGGGCAGAGGCCATGCGCGAGATCTCCTCCCGACTGGAGGAGATGCCCGGTGAGGAGGGCTACCCCGCGTACCTGGCCGCGCGCCTCTCGCAGTTCTACGAGCGGGCCGGCTACTTCGAGAACATCAACGGCACCGAGGGCTCCATCTCGGTCATCGGGGCGGTCTCGCCGCCGGGCGGCGACTTCTCCGAGCCGGTCACCCAGAACACGCTGCGCATCGTGAAGACGTTCTGGGCGCTGGACGCCGACCTCGCGGAACGGCGTCACTTCCCCGCCATCAACTGGAACGAGTCGTACTCGCTGTACCAGGACCAGCTCGACCCCTGGTACCGAGAGAACGTCGCCGAGGACTACCCCGAGGTGCGCCAGTGGGCGGTCGACACGCTCGACGAGGAGGGCGAACTGCAGGAGATCGTCCAGCTCGTCGGCAAGGACGCGCTGCCGGAGGACCAGCAGCTCACGCTCGAGGTCGCGCGCTACCTGCGCGAGGCGTGGCTCCAGCAGAACGCGTTCATCGAGGTCGACCAGTACTGCCCGCCGGAGAAGACCTACGGCATCCTCACGGCGATCAAGCACTTCAACGACGAGGCGTTCGAGGCGCTCGACGCCGGCGTGCCCGTCGAGGAGATCCAGAACATCGACGCGGCACCGCAGCTGAACCGCATCGCAACGACTGAGGACGACGAGGCCGAGGAGTTCATCGAGGACCTCGAAGCCGACATCACGGAGCAGCTCCGGGAGCTGTACTAACAATGAAGGAGTATCAGACAATCACGGAGATCAGCGGTCCGCTGGTGTTCGCCGAAGTCGACGAGTCCATCGGCTACGACGAGATCGTCGAGATAGAGACGCCGAGCGGCGACATCAAGCGCGGCCAGATCCTCGAATCCAGCAGCGGCCTCGTGGCCATCCAGGTGTTCGAGGGGACCGAGGGTATCGACACGAACTCGTCCGTCCGCTTCATGGGCGAGACGATGAAGATGCCCGTCACCGAGGACCTCCTCGGGCGGGTGCTCGACGGCTCCGGCAACCCCATCGACGGCGGCCCGGACATCGTCCCCGACGAGCGTCGGGACATCGTCGGTGCGGCGATCAACCCGTACGCACGGGAGTACCCCGAGGAGTTCATCCAGACGGGTATCTCCGGCATCGACGGCATGAACACGCTCGTTCGCGGCCAGAAGCTGCCGATCTTCTCGGCATCCGGCCTGCCGCACAACGACCTCGCACTCCAGATCGCCCGTCAGGCGACGGTGCCGGAGGAGGACGAGGGCGACGAGGGCGACGACGAGGGATCGGAGTTCGCAGTCGTCTTCGGCGCGATGGGTATCACCGCCGAGGAGGCGAACGAGTTCATGGCCGACTTCGAGCGCACCGGTGCGCTGGAGCGGTCTGTCGTCTTCATGAACCTCGCGGACGACCCCGCAGTCGAGCGGACGGTCACGCCGCGGCTGGCCCTGACGACCGCGGAGTACCTCGCCTTCGACAAGGGGTACCACGTGCTCGTCATCCTGACGGACATGACCAACTACTGTGAGGCGCTGCGCGAGATCGGTGCGGCCCGCGAGGAGGTGCCGGGTCGCCGTGGCTACCCCGGCTACATGTACACCGACCTGGCGCAGCTGTACGAGCGCGCCGGCCGCCTGAAGGGCGTCGAGGGCTCCATCACGCAGATCCCCATCCTCACGATGCCGGGTGACGACGACACGCACCCGATCCCGGACCTGACCGGCTACATCACCGAGGGCCAGATCATGATGGACCGCGACCTGGAGAGCCAGGGTCTGAAGCCGCCGATCAACGTCCTGCCCAGCCTCTCCCGGCTGATGGACGACGGTATCGGCGAGGGGCTCACCCGTGCGGACCACGGTGGGGTCTCCGACCAGCTCTACGCGGCGTACGCGGAGGGCCAGGACCTGCGCGACCTCGTGAACATCGTCGGTCGCGAGGCGCTGTCCGAGCGTGACAACAAGTACCTCGACTTCGCCGACCGGTTCGAGGCGGAGTTCATCGACCAGGGCTTCGACACGAACCGCAGCATCGACGAGACGCTGAACATCGGCTGGGACCTCCTCTCGACGCTCCCGAAGACGGAGCTCAACCGTGTCGACGAGGAGCTCATCGAGGAGTACTACCAGGAAGACGCCGAGGCCGTCGAGGCCTGAACCCGGGACTCTATCTCTCTCTGTTTCGACCGTCGCCCAGCGACGGCACAGTCACGACCGTCGGTCGCGGTCGTCGGTGTCGTTCCGCACCCGCCGTTCCGCCTCGGCGCGGTCCAGCACCTCGCTCTCGCTCGTCTCGGACTGGATGAGCGCGTAGAGCAGCAGGGGGGCGACGACGGCGAACAGGAGTATCAGCGCGACGAACAGACCGGACATGGATACACGGTCACCGGTACGGCCCGTAGTGACAAAATATTCAGGGGACGACGTCGAACGACGAGGCATGAGCCCTCCACCCAGTGACGGCTACGACGACGGCTGTCCGAAGTGCGGCCACCGCGAGACCGAGATCGACGAGATATCGACGACCGGTTCCGGCCTCTCGAAGATGTTCGACATCCAGAACCGCCGGTTCAAGGTCATCTCCTGCGTGAACTGCGGCTACTCCGAGCTGTACCGGGGGACCTCCGACGGCGACCTCGCCGACCTGTTCCTGGGGTAGCGTCGCTCTCGCGCGCTCGCACACGGGGACAATCGTAAAGGGTTAACAGGCTGGCCACGCTACGCTCCCCTAATGGCCAAGGACGTCAAGCCCACCCGGAAGAACTTGATGGCGATCGAGGACCGCATCGAGTTGTCCGAGCGGGGCCACGACACGCTGGAGCAGAAGCGCGACGGCCTCATCATGGAGTTCATGGACATCCTCGACGAGGCACAGGACGTCCGCTCGAACCTGGAAGCGGACTACGACAACGCCCAGAAGAAGATCAACATGGCCCGCGCCATGGAGGGCGACGTCGCGGTCCGTGGGGCTGCTGCGGCGCTGAAGGAGCACCCGGAGATCACGACCGAGTCGAACAACATCATGGGCGTGGTCGTCCCGCAGATCGAGTCCTCGAAGGTGAAGAAGTCCCTCGGCGAGCGGGGCTATGGTGTGCTGGGGACCTCGGCCCGCATCGACGAGGCCGCCGAGGCCTACGAGGAGCTGCTGGAGAGCATCATCCTCGCCGCGGAGGTCGAGACGGCGATGAAGAAGATGCTCACCGAGATCGAGACGACGAAGCGCCGCGTCAACGCGCTGGAGTTCAAGCTCCTGCCCGAGCTCAAGGAGAACCAGGAGTTCATCGAGCAGAAGCTGGAGGAGCAGGAGCGCGAGGAGATCTTCCGCATGAAGAAGATCAAGGACAAGAAGGAGGCCGAGGAGGCCGAGCTCGAGGCCGCCGAGGAGCAGGAAGCCGAAGCGGTCAGTGCGGACTGAGTCCGGCCTAGATTTTAGAGGTGCCCCTGCCTTGTGGGGCGTATGCAATGTTCGAACTGTCGCTCCGATACGGTCGCGTTCGCCGTCCCCGACGACGTCTCGGAGTTCGCACCGGGTAGCGGCTCTGCGGCGGCTATCTGTACGTCCTGCCTGAAGGTCTACGCCGTCGAGTCGGCCGACGAGGACGCCGACCTCACCGAGGTCAGCGAGGCGTTCGACGTCGACGAGGAGGCGGCCGTCGAGATGGCGCTCGTGGTCGGACTGCTCTCCTCGCTCGCGCTGAACCGCTCGAAGATCGAGACGCTGCTCGAGCACGTCGAGGACAGGGGCGTCGACCCGATGCTCGTGCTCGAGGAGCTGCAGGCCGATTCGAGCCTGCAGCCCGCGGTCGCCATCGGCCGCCGCCGGAGTCAACTCGAGCAGCTCATGGGTTGACGAATCTTTTTGTACCAGGAATCGCCCGGTGAGTGGGCGGGTCGGGAGGTAACGCTACTTCGGCACTCATCATAGCACCCAGCGCCGCGCGGTGCGGCGTCAGACAGGGGCAGGTCGTCGGCAGACTACGGGGGAACAGTCTCGGCACGCGCGCTGTACCTGTCGAACACCCCGGTCGCCCACTCGACGGCGGCCGGGTTCTCGTTGAACAGGATGCCGGCGAGCCGGCCAGAGGGGCCGTAGACGAGCACCACGGCGACAGCCCAGGCGTCGGTCAGCCCGACGCCGAGACCGAAGGGGAGCTCGTCGACGACCCCGTACTCGAAGCCGGCCGCCTCCATGGGGGGGAACGCCTCGTCCAGATGCGAGGTCAGGTGGGCGGCCATCTCCCGGGTGAACACGAACGAGAGGTCGAGGCCCTCCTCGACCACCTGTTCGTGGAAGAACCGGCCGAAGCCCGTGCCGGTGTCCGTCCCCGACATGCCCAGGTAGCGGTCCGACCGGCGGATGACGTCCTTCAACCGCTCCAGCGGCGCGGCCGTCGACGGCGGTTCGGCCCGCTCGACCTCGACGCCGGCGAGCATCTCGCGGCCGATTTCGGCGTCGTCGTCCAGCAGGTCGAGCAGTTCCCTGGCGCGGTCGACCCCATCGAGCTCGGCGACGTGGGCCGCACGCGACTCGGCGGCGAGCCGGCCCGAGACCGTCGCCGTGTAGCCGCCGTTCGTCCGCTCGACCAGTCCGACGGCTTCGAGGTCGCGGATGCCCCGGTCGACGGTGGAGCGCGAGGCGTCGACGCGGCTCTCGATGGTGCGCTTGTCCAGTGGTTCGGCGACGAGGAGGGCGAGCAGGTCGCTCCGCCGGTGCAGCGTCCGTGCCAGATCGTCGACCATTCAGTCAACAGGGTTGGTGTGGACTGACTTACAGTTGGTGGGTGGTCACTCGCCGGAGTCGTACTGGTAATCCAACTCGTAGTATTCACTATCAATCCGGATATATATCGGGTGAAATCCCCTATCGACGGTGAGACCGGAGACGAATCGGTACGTCTCAGCTGCTGACTCGTTTATCGGTGTGGCTTCGAACTGTCCGTTCGCGGCCGTCTGACGGAGCACTTCTCGGACGGTTTGGTTCGTAGTCGACTGGTCGATTTCTGCAACGAGATCGTCGAGGACGATTTCACATATCGCTTCCTGCGTGTCGACGCTCGCTACCAGCGAGAGCTGGTAGTCGTCAGCACTGTCTCGATGACGAATCTCGACGTGGTGGTACCGGTCCTGGCCCTCCAGATATAGTTCCTTCCGCCCGGTAAAATCGACGATGGCGCTGTCCTCGCCAGCGATGACGCGCTTCGCCGCATCCTCCTCTGGTGCTTCAAGTACTTCCAACCGCTCCGTTGCCTGCTCGCAGATGTCAGACTCGGTCACCGACTCGGCTTCGAGCTTGAACTCCGAGGTGTCTGGGCCGAGCCCGAGGAATTGACAGCCGGCCAGTCCGACCGAAACGAGGACCGACGAACCAGCGGCAATCACCGTTCTCCGTTGCATTGGTTCACGACTCCCGAGAACCTGTAAAAGTCTTGCGTGGTCCGTCCCCGGACCGGAAAGTCAGCTTTAGACTCCAGTAGAGTACCGCAGCAGACCGGCGATACCGCCGAAGGCGTTGTAGAGCTGGTCGCCCTTCTCGAAGTCGGTGGAGATGAACTTCGTCTCGGTGCCGCGCTGTTCGGCGATGTTGATGAGGAACTCGATGGCGTCCTCGCGCTCCGCGGCCTCGACCTCGGTGCCGTCGTCGCAGGTGTGGGTGGGCGTGTTCTTGCGCGAGTCGATGAGCTCGTACTCCTCGGTGCCGTCGGGGCAGTCGTAGGTGACGACGTCCTTGCGGAGGTCCTCGGAGATGAGCAGCGTCTCGACCGAGCCCATGACGAGGTTCTCCCGGGTCGGCTCGAAGCCGTAGGTGGCCTTGTTGCCGTCGTGGAGCTGCTTGAAGAACTCCTGCATGAGCTCCTTGTCCTCCATGATCTCGGCGTCGGCGAGCACGTCGTCGGCGGCGTCGACGAGGTCGTAGAGGCCGGACTCGTCGGTGTAGGCGACGTCGAACTTGCCGAGCACCTTGTCCTGGAGCTCGTGGTGGAGGTAGTCGCCGTCGAGGAACTCGTCCTTCGTCGGGGAGGGGCCGCCGACGAGCACGCCCTGGAGGTCGTGGCGCTCGGGGACGAACAGGTCGTTGGCCATCTCCGCGACCTCCTGGTAGAAGTTGTCGATGGCCTCGAGGCGCAGGCGGGCGAAACGCTGGGCGGACTGGCCACCCTTGCGCTGCTTGCCAGGGACGAGCGACGAGGCTGACTTGACCGGGACGACGCGCTTGCCCTTCAGCCAGCCGACGTTGGCCTCGCGACGGTCGAGCACGATGAGGCCGTACAGTCCCTGGTCCGCGAGCATGTGCTCCAGCGGCTCGGTGAGGAACGCCGAGTCGCAGTGGTAGCGGAACGACTCGACGGGCTGGGGCGGCCCCTCCAGCACCTTGGTGACCATGTCGGTCTGGCCGCCGCCGGAGTCGACCGCGCCGGAGAACAGCACCATCCCGTTCTCGGGCGGGTTCTTGTAGTAGCGCAGGCGGTCCTTGATGCTGGTGAGGGCGTCCTGGACGTTCGTGCGGGTCTGCTTCGACTTGATGTTCGCCGCCTCGCTGTGCTCCTGTGTGACGTGGGCGACCACGTCGCTGATCTGCCGGTCCTCGGGGACGTAGATGGTGACGAGCTGGGTGCCCGACCCCTCGTAGTCGTCGAGTTCCTCGATCACCTTCCGGAACTCGTACTTCTTGCGGTCGGACTCCTCGCCCTCCTGCTGACTCATTGGAGGTTCTAGGCCCCGCTGGCGGTAAGTAACTGTTCCTTGCCCGCCAGACCCTCGCATGCGGGTGATTCTCGCGTCGTCCCAGTCCCGTGATTTATCGCCGAAGCGGCGGCCAGCGTCGACGTGACCTGACCACGGTCGCCCCGGTGGACGAGGCGGGTGTGCGGCAGCCCCCGGGGCGCGCGGTGCGTGCCGCCTGCTCGCCACGCCGGAGCCGTGGCTTCATGTTTTATTAGCCGTCCGTGACTCTATCCGAGATACATGAGCACGCAGGAGACGGTGTACGCCATCGCCAGCGGAAAAGGCGGCGTGGGTAAGACCACGACGACGGTGAATCTGGGCACCGCCCTCGCGGGGGCGGGCAACCGCGTCGTGATCGTCGACGTCGACCTGGGCATGGCGAACCTGGCCGGATTCGTGAGTCTCTCCCCGGAGGATACGACGCTCCATCAGGTCCTCGCCGGTGAGGCCGACGTGACGGAGGCGACGTACGAGCTCGCGGACGGGATCTGGGCGGTCCCGAGCGGTATCGAGCTCAACAGCTACGCGTCCGTCAAGACGGAGAACCTCCGCGACGTCGTCGCGGACCTCCGCGAGCGGTTCGACTACGTCCTCCTCGACGTCGGGGCCGGCGTCAGCCACGAGACGGTGCTTCCGCTCGGGCTCGCCGACGCCGTCATCCTGGTCTCGACGCCCGAGCCGGCGTCGGTACAGGACGCACGCAAGACCTGTGACCTGGCCGACCGGGCCGGCGGACAGATCGCGGGGCTCGTCCTCACACGCACGCGGCCGTCGGGCGACATCGACCACGAGGGCATCGCCGAGAAGCTCGACCTCCCGCTGCTGGTCACCATCCCGGAGGACGCCACGGTGCGCGAGAGCGTCTACGCGGGGACACCGCTGGTCGTCCACGAGCCGAAGAGTCCGGCATCGAGAGCGTACCGCTACCTCGCGGCGCGCCTCGTCGGCGAGGCCGACCCCGAGGACAGGCCGACGTTCGAGGCAGGGACACGGGCTCGTTCGGAGGCTCAGTCAAGCGGTGGCGCAGGTGACGATGGCGGCGACGGCGGCGACAGCGAGGCGGACGAGGCCAGCGCCGCGAGCGAGGACGACGTCTCCGCCGCCATCTCCGAGATCGACGCCGACTCCGAGACCGACGGTGGCCAGCGACACATCGACATCCCCGACGCCGAGTCCGACGGGTAGGCCGACGGGCGCGACTGGAAACCGTTATGGGTCGCCACGTCGCAGTATCGAGCATGGCAAACGACGATAACTCGGTTCCGCTCTCCTGGGTACTGTTGTTCGTCGCACTGGCACTCGGCGCCGGCGTCGCGGCCGTCATGTTCGCCGGCGGCAGTCTGATGGCCTGGACCGCACCGCTCTTCTAGCTCACATCGAGCGCGGGGCGGCCACGCCCAGCGTCGACAGCGCGTTGGCGATCGTGTGCCGAGCCGCGGCGACCAGCGCGATGCGCGCGTCGCGCAGCGCCTCGTCCTCCGCGCCGAGCACCTGGCACTCGCGGTAGAAGGCGTTGAACGTCTCCGCGAACTCCCGGGTGTACGTCGCGACGGTGTGTGGTTCGAGGTCGTCGGCGGCCTCGTCGATGACGCCGGGGAAGCGCGCGATGACCCGGAGCAGATCCCGGGACTCCTCGCGCTCGAGGACGCTCGCGTCGACCGACTCCGGCACCGAGTCGACCTCGTCGAGGATGCCACAGCAGCGCGCGTGGACGTACTGGACGTACGGCGCGGACTGGGCCTCGAAGTCGAGCGCCTGGTCCCACTCGAACGTGATGGCCTTCGTCGGCTGCTTGGAGACGATGTCGTAACGGACCGCGCCGATGCCGACCTGGTGGGCGATGCGCTCGACGTCCTCGTCGGTGAGGTCGTCGTCGCGGATGCGCTCTTCCATGCGCGTCTCGACCTCGTTCCGGGCGCGGTCGATGGCCTCGTCGAGCAGGTCGTCGAGGTCGACGCCGGTGCCCGCGCGGGTGGACATCCCGAGCCCACCCGGGAGGTTCACCCACGAGAAGATGACGTTCTCCAGCTGGTCGGTGTCGTTGCCGAGCAGGGACAGCGTCTGCTGGAGCTGGTCGGCCTGGAGCTTGTGGTCCTCGCCGAGGACGGTGACGGCGCGGTCGTAGTTGTCGAACTTCCACTCGTGGTGGGCGAGGTCGCGGGTCGTGTAGAGGCTGGTGCCGTCGGAGCGCAGGAACACCATCTTCTTCTCGATGCCGTACTCGCTCAGGTCGAGCTGCCAGGCGTCCTCCTCGTAGACGGCCTCGTCGAGTTCCTGGAGGCGGGCGACCAGGTCGTCGGTCGAGCCGTCGAACATGAACTGCGACTCCTTGACGAACTCGTCGAACTCGGCAGGGAGGCGCGCGAGACACGCCTGCATCCCGGAGAGCACCTGGTCGACGACCTCGCTGACGCGCTCGTAGGTCTCCTCGTCGTGCTCCTCCAGCCCCTGCATGATGGACTGGATCTCGGCCTCGGCCTCGTCGACCCTGTCGGCGGGGCCGTCCTCGAGGAACGCGTTGCCCTTGCGGTAGTAGCGCACGAGGTCGTACTCGATGCGGTCGCGTTCGGGCTCGGAATCGAGGTCGTCCTCGTCGAACGTCTCGTAGGCCCAGGTGAACACGGCCATCTGGCGGCCGGCGTCGTTGACGTAGTAGTGGCGGTCGACGTCGTAGCCGGCGAAGTCGAGCACGTTCGCGACGGCGTCGCCGACGATGGGGTTGCGGGCGCGGCCGACGTGGACGGGGCCGGTCGGGTTCGCGGAGGTGTGTTCGACGACGACGCTCTCGTCGCGGTCGGGGAGGTGGCCGTACTCCTCGTCCTGGGCGGCCGAGAGCGTCGCCGCGAAGTACGTCTCGCTCGGGAGGAAGTTGATGTACGGGCCCTGTGTGGTCACGTCGCCGACGTACTCGTAGGCGTCGGGGTCGATCTCGTCTGCGATGTCGGCGGCCACCTTCGGCGGCGGGGCGCCGACCTCGCCGGCCAGCCGGAAGGCGACGCTCGACGCCAGCACGGCGTCGACGTCTTCCGGCGGCTCTTCGATGCCGAGGTCGTCTGTCGGGAGGTCGAGCGCGTCGAGGGCGTCCTCGATGGCGGTCGCGACCTCCTCGCGGACGGCGATGAACATACCGGGACGTACCGCTGGGGACTGTAAAGGGGTTTCTGAATGCGATATCAGGTCTCGGCCGTGACGGCGACGGCCTCGCCCGGCTCGTCGTCGCCGCGGGTCAGCAGCCACAGGAGGATGACCAGCCCTTCGAGTCGTGCGACCGTGTACACCCATCGACGGAGCTCGACGTCGTCGGACTTCGTCGCCAGTCGCATCCAGAAGTCGACGAAGCGGCGGGGTGCGAGCAGTTCGGCCAGCCCGACGAGCGCCAGGACTGTTCGGAGTAGCATACGTTACCGTACACCACGAAACCGCAAGAACCTACCCCCTTACCGGTCAGCCGGACGTGGAGCTGGCGAACGACCGCCGGCCGGCGGCCTCGTCGTCGCCGCGCCAGCGTGCGTGGTCGTCGTCCTCGTCGTCGTCCCCCTCGGCGTCGGAGCGGTCCTCGTCGTCGTCACCACGCCACCGTGCGTGGTCGTCCTCCGTCCCGGCAGTGGTCTCGTCGTCCGGGGTGTCGACATCGCCGCCCCCGTCGCCGCCGTCGCCGCCGTCGCCGCCACCGTCCCCACCGCCCCCGTCGCCGTCGTCGCTGCCGAGTCCGCCTGTCCCGTCGTCGCCGTCGTCGGCCTCCCGCACTGCGGCGCGCTGGTCCGGCACGACGTCGAAGCCGGGCTCGATGTCGCCGAGGACGAGCAGCGCGTAGTACCGGAGGTAGGTCTGCACCGGCACCTGGAGGAGCGCCGCCGCGGCGATGACGGCGAGCCCGAACAGCACCGCAGTCACGACGATGACGGCGAGCCCGGCCGGTTCGAACACCGCGAACAGCCCGACGCCGAGCACGGCGAGCAGGCCGAACGGGATCAGCAGGACGAGCGCGACGACGCCGGTGGCGATGGCGACGACCATCCCGCCGACGAACGACAGTATCACGCCCGCGACGGCGTAGGCGAGGTACTGCGTCCAGTGCTTCCGGATGGAGCCCCAGAGCCGCCCCCACGCCGGGAGCACGTTCCGGTCCTCACGGAGCATGATGGGGACGACGAACACCGTGGTGAACCCGTCGACCACGCCGACGACGATGGCGAGGACGATGAACAGCGGGAGCAACAGGAGGAACGCGCCGACGGCCAGCCCGCCGGTCGTCTGACCGCCGTCGACCCCGGCGAGGACGAACGGCAGCGCGAGCACGGCGACGCTCCCGACCACGACGAACCCGAGAACCAGCCGGAAGCCGAACAGCCGGAGTCCCCGCCGCCAGTGCTCGTTCCAGTACTGCCGTATCTCGACCGTCTCCGTGCGGAGCGACTCGACGAAGACGAACTCCATCACCGCGCCGACGAGAGCGAACGCGAGCGCGACGAGCAGCACGACCAGGACGACGCCCCCGACGAGCAGCCAGAAGTTGCCGCCGGGGTCCTGGAACGGCTGTCCCGGCTGCATCCCCCCACCCGAATCGCCGCCGAAGCTGAACTGCCCCGAGTTGGCGCTCACCCCGGGCAGCCCGAGGAAGAACACGACGATGGCCAGCTTCACCCAGAGGGTGCGGTCGATGGGCGTCAGAAGGTTCCGCGTCGCCCGGTACGCGTCGTCGATGTCCTCCAGCGCGTAGAGGGTCATGCCGGGTCGTTCGACCGTATTCGGGATAAGTAGCCGGTGGTTAGAGGGGCCGGCGACGGTGGTACGCGGACCGTGCCAGGAGCTGTGCGTTCACGACAGCCACCCCGGAGTTCACAATAACTGTAAACTCCCGGCTCGCATCGACGACCGACCAGCCGGATGGCGCGCGGCTGGTGAGACTGTGCGAGCGCAGCGAGCACGTCGAGCCATTCCGCGCGAGGGACGAGGAGCACAGGGAGCGCTAGCGACTGAGCACCGCAGTCGGCTGGGGAGGTATGAGGTGCGGTGCGGGGTGGGACTGAAAGGGGCGGCCGTCTCGACGACGGCGGCCGACGCAAGCACCGCAGGAACGAGGAGCGCAGCGAGGCCCCCGAGTCGAGACGGCCGGGGCTTTCTGGCTGTTCGCAGCACCAGTGACTCACACCGATGAAGGGGCTTTCTGGCTGGTCCCAATTACGAACGAGAACGGGAGGAACGGATACTTTAGGACTGGAACCCCTCCACTCGTGCAATGAGCGAGTCCGACGGCCCGAAACAGGTTGACGACCCGGACTACCACAGCGTCAACCACACCGCGGCCCAGACCTGCGGCTGGACGAAGAACGCGCTGACGGGCGAGGGGAAGTGCTACAAGTACGCGTTCTACGGCATCGAGTCCCACCGCTGCATGCAGATGACGCCCGTGGTGAAGTGCAACGAGCGCTGCGTGTTCTGCTGGCGGGACCACGCCGGTCACGCGTACGAACTGGGCGACGTGGAGTGGGACGACCCCGCCGCGGTGGCCGACGCCACCGTCGAACTCCAGCGCGAGCTGCTGTCGGGCTACGGCGGCAACGACGAGGTGCCCCGGGAGGTGTTCGAGCAGGCGATGGAGCCACGCCACGTCGCCATCAGTCTGGACGGCGAGCCGACGCTGTACCCCTATCTCCCCGAGCTCATCGACGAGTTCCACGAACGCGACATCACGACCTTTCTCGTCTCGAACGGAACGGCTCCGGAGATGCTGGCGCGCTGTGACCCCACGCAGCTCTACGTCTCGGTGGATGCGCCGGACCGGCACACGTTCGACAACGTCGTCAAGGCCGTCGAGGACGACGCGTGGGAGCGCCTCGTCGACACGATGGACGTGCTCGCGGAGAAGGACGAGACGCGGACGGTGCTGCGGACGACGCTCGTGAACGGCGAGAACATGCGCGACCCGGACTGGTACGCGGGGTTCTACCGGCGCGCGAAGCCGGACTTCGTGGAGCTGAAGGCGTACATGCACGTGGGGCACTCGCGGGGCCGGCTCGACCGGTCGGCGATGCCCGACCACGAGGACGTGCTCGCGTTCGCCGAGGACGTGGCCGAGCACATGCCCGAGCACGACGAACTCAAGGACGTGCCGAGCTCGCGTGTCGCGCTGCTGGCCCGCGACGCTGACACGTGGGTGCCGAAGCTGAACAAGGACAGCGAGTTCTGGGCCGACGACCCGCTCGTCGACTACTGAGTCCGGAGCCGCAGTACGACGACGCTGCCTTTCTCGGAGGTCTCGAACGCGAGGCTACCGCCGAAGCTCTCGACGATCCAGTTGATGGCCCAGAGCCCCAGTCCGCTGCCGTGCTGGAGCTGGGTGATGTCGCGCTCGCCGGTGACGAGGTCGCGCTCTTGCTTCGGGATGCCCGGTCCGTCGTCGGCGACCCGAATCTCGACCTCCTCGTCGGTCCGCTCGACGCTCACGTCGACCGACGGATGCTCGCTGTCGTTGTGGTCGACCGCGTTCTCGATAGCGTTCGACAGCGCGAACACGAGCCGCCGGTCCGCGACCGCCGTCGCCGACTCGGGCGTCGACACCGTGAGATCGGCGTGGGGGAACCGCTTCCGGGCCGTCTCCGCGGCTTCGGCGACGTAGCGGGTCACGTCGGTCACCGCGAGGTGGTCGTCGTCGCGGTCGAGCGCCCGCTCGACCCGGCGGGCGGTGTCGCTGAGGTCGGCCACCTGGTTGGCCTCCCGGCGGATGGCATCGAGCAGAACCGGGTCGTCGTCGTACCGTCGCTGCAGCTGCTCGGCGTAGCCCACGATGAGGTTCATCTCGGTGCGGAGGTTGTGCCGGAGGACCGTGTGCAGCACCTCGAGCCGGCTCTCGCGCTCCTTCTGGTCGCTGATGTCGGTGTAGATGCAGAACCCGCGACGGTTCGCGTCCGTCCCGAAGCTGACCCCCCGGAAGAGGAAGTGCCCGACACCGGTGCTCGTCGAGCGCTCGACCTCCTTCGTCTCCACCGCGCCGGCGACGATCGACTCGTCGAGCTGTTTCGCCTGGTCGTGGTACTGCTTCGGGACGATGAGGTCGTTGAGCGACTCGCCGACCGCGTGCCCGGCGCTGATGCCGAACGTCCGCTCGAAGGCGGGGTTGACGCTCTCGACGACCGGCTCGGTGCCGTCGAAGGTGAACTCGACGAGCGCGTCCGGGATGTGGTCGAACAGGTACCGGAACCGGTCGTTCTCGATGGCGAGGCGCTGTTGTGTCTCCTGGAGTGCGCTCACGTCGCGGACGACAGCGACGGTGCCGGGGTCGGCGTCGGTGTCGTTCGGCAGCAGGGCGACGTCGACCTCGACGGGGCGGCGTTCGCCGTCGCTGGTCTCGATCTCCGTCTGGATCGTCCGCGAGCGCTCGTCGGACCGGCGGAGCTCCGCGACGACGGCGCGACCGCGTTCGAGCGTCTCGCGGTCCACGACCACGGCGGGCGTCGCGCCGACGAGCTCCTCGCGTTCGTAGCCGGTGAACTCCACGAACGGTTCGCTGACGTAGACGAACTGCCCGTCCGCGTCGAGGACGTACAGCATGTCCTCGACCGACTCGATGACGCGCTCGAACAGCTCGAGCCGTTCGCGGCGCTCGGTCCGGTCGAGAGCGGTCGTCGCGTTCGCCGCCAGCAGCTCCGCCGTCTGCTTCTCGACGCCGCCGAGCTCCTCGCCGTCCCCGACGCCGGCCGAGAGCGTGCCGTGCTCGCCGAGCGGGAGGTACAGTACCGCGTCGATGCCGTCGACGTCCACCTGGTCGCGGTACGTCGCCGCACCTGACTCGAACACCGCTCCGGGGCCGCCCTCGCCGACGTCGTAGACGGGCCGGTCGCCGACGGTCTCTGCCAGCGCTGCGGTGCCCTCGATGGGGACGAGTTCGTCCCCCCCGACCTCGTGAAAGCGGACGACGGAGAGGTCCAGCGAGAGCAGGTCCTCGGTCGCGGCCACCAGCTGCTCGGCGATCTCCTCGGGCCCATCGGCCTGCATCATGTCCCGGGTCGTCTGGAGCAGTCCCGGGAGCATCTCCTCGTACCGCTTGCGCTCCGTGATGTCGTGGAAGAACACCGAGAGGCCGTCCTCGGTCGGGTAGGCCCGGTTGGACGTCCAGAGGTCGAGCGGCTCGTAGTACTCCTCGAACGAGACGGGTTCGCCCGTCTCTATCGCGTCGGTGTACTCGTCGTAGTACGCGTGGTCGGTCGCCTCCGGGAAGACCTCCCACACGTTCTCGCCGACGAGGTCGTCCGGACTGGCGCCGAGTATCTCGGCACCGCGCTCGTTGATGTAGGTGAAGTTCCAGTCCGTGTCGAACGAGAGGTACGCCTCGTCGATGCGTTCGAGCACGACCGGCCGGTCGACGGTGGTGGTCCCGGGGTCGGCGGCGCGCCTGGCGGTCGCGTCCCCGGTGTCGACGACGGCCCGGAGGCGCTCGGCAACGTCGTCGCCGCCGTGCAGGTAGTGGACAGCACCTCGTGCCGAGGCTGCGGAGGCGAGCTCGCCGTCCGGCTCCGCGCTCCGATAGAGGACTGGGCACGGGGCGTCGATAACGTCGAGGACCGCGAGTCCGTCCCCACCGTCGTCGGTCTCGTGATCGACGAGCACGCAGTCGACGCCACCGCAGAGGCGGTCGCTCGCTGCCGCAGCCGAGGACACGGTCTCGACGGTCCAGCCCTCCGGGACGCTCGGTGGCGAGGTCCCGGCGCGACCGACGTGAAGTAGCGTCGCTGTCTCCGACACGATAACTCGACAATCGATTGCCTATCACCGGGGATAACGCTTCTGGCTACGCGGGCTCCAGCCTGCGGTCGACCCCGGCGTCGGCCGGCGACTGGGCGCTCGCAAGGTCGCCGCCGAGCGAGCGGACCCGTCGCGGTACGACCTGTCCTCTTCTGGATCACCGCCAGGAACGGGTGCCGGGTCGAGGGCCGGTGCCGACCAGCGGTGTCCCCACGACCGACGGGCTTTTGTGACATCGCGACAACTTTCCACACGAGTCTCGTTTCTACGCCGTCGTCACGCTCCCGTGACGCCCCCATCACGAATGTGTTATGCGTACCGGATTCGGTACGCTTATCCGAAACGAACTCCAACGTCGAGATATGTCAGAGACAGCGTCGTACGCGGTCGGCCACGACGAACTCGCCGTCGCGAAGCTCCTCGCGCTCGACGGCGCCATCGACGGCGAGGTGAAGGTGTCCTGCTCCGGGCTCGCCGGGCGGCTCGACGCCTCCACCCAGACCGCCTCCCGACGCCTCCAGCGACTCGAGGACGCCGGCTACATCACCCGCGAGACCGTCAGCGACGGTCAGTGGGTCCAGCTCACCGACGAGGGCGAACGCGCCCTGCGCGCCGAGTACGAGGACTACCGCCGCGTCTTCGAGGGCGAGACGAGCGTCGAGCTCTCGGGGGTCGTCACCAGCGGGATGGGCGAGGGTCGCCACTACATCTCCCTGCCGGGGTACATGCGCCAGTTCGAGGAGAAGCTGGGCTACGAGCCGTTCCTCGGCACGCTCAACGTCGAACTCGACGACGAGAGCGTCCGCCGACGCACCGCCATGTCCGCCATCGAGCCGGTCCACATCGACGGCTGGGAGGACGAGGACCGCACGTACGGCCCCGCCGTCTGCTACCCAGCCACCGTCGAGACCGCGGACGGGACGACGTACGAGAACGCACACACCATCGCCCCCGAGCGCACCCACCACGACGAGGACCAGCTGGAGGTCATCGCGCCGGACAAGCTCCGCGACGCGCTCGACCTGGGTGACGACGCCGAGGTGACCGTCGATGTCCGGGAGCAGTGAGATGAACCGGTCACAGCACCACGACGGCGAGGTCGACGCGGACGTCCCGGTCGACGCCGTCGACCGCGCCATCGCCGCGTTCCGCGCCGGCGAGCCGGTCTGCATCCACGACGCCGCCGACCGCGAGGGCGAGACGGACATCGTCTACCCCGCCCACGGCGTCACGCCCGACGCCGTCCGCCGGATGCGCAACGACGCCGGCGGTCTGGTCTGCGTCGCCCTCCCCGACCAGGTGGCCGACGCCTTCGACCTGCCGTTCATGCAGGAGGAGCTCGACCACCCGCTCGCCGCGGACCACGAGCTCGGCTACGACGAGCGCTCCTCGTTCTCGCTGACGGTGAACCACCGCGACACGTTCACCGGCATCCCGGACGACGACCGCGCGCTCACCATCACGAAGCTCGCCGAGGCCGCGACCGACCCCGACGGCTTCCCGTTCGTCGAGGAGTTCCGCGCCCCCGGCCACGTCCACCTGCTCCGGGCCGCCCCCGGCCTGCTCGACCACCGCCTCGGCCACACCGAGCTCGGCGTCGCGCTCGCCGAGGAGAGCGACGTCTCCCCGGCCGTCGTCGTCTGCGAGATGCTCGACGACGAGACCGGCGGCGCGCTCACGCCCGCCGACGCCCGCGCCTACGCCGACCGCGAGGGCATCCCCTACGTCGAGGGGGCCGACCTCGTGGCGCGGCTGGGCTGACGGACATCTCGACTTTCGAATACTATTTCCGACGGTGAGTACCAACAGCCGGCATGGCCCGTCCTCCACTCCGCCCCTTCGTCTGCTGTCTCCTGCTCGTCCTCGCTGGCTGCGGCGCACCCGTCGCAGACCAGCCCGGAGAGACGGCGGTCACGTCAGAAGTGTCTCCGACCGAACCTCACCCGGATACTACGGCACCGATTGCAACTTCCCGAACGCATACCGACACAGGCGACGGTGCCAACAGCGACCTCCGGATGAACGAATCACGCACGTTCAATCAGCTCGAACGACTGCTCGGCGTCGAAGCCGACAGACCACGGCTTCGAGTCGAGCGAGCTCCGGTTTCCCGAACCGCGGAGGAACCGTCGAGTGGGTTCGCTCGGCGACTCGGCACCCCGAACGGCTCGTGGACGAACGAGTGGGGCGTCACAGGAATTGCATCGACGGGTGACGAGGTTCGGCTGGGTCTCTCCGACCGCGCGACGACACCGAGAGTACGGTCGGTCCTCGTCCACGAGTACACACACGCGGTCCAGTATCAGCGTGGCTGGCACGAGGCCGCACAACGGCTCTCCCTGCAGTCTCCCGCGGCGGCACACGCACTCAGCGAGGGCGGCGCGACCTACGTCGCGACGGCGTACGCCGAGCGTGACGGTGAGACCGCATCGGACCGCCAGCGCGTCTGCGAACAGTACCAGGCCGGCGACGCGGCGACGAAGCTGAACTTCGCGCCGTACTGTGTCGGTGCACGCTACATCGACGACCGTATCGACGACCCGGCGAATTTGGGGATCGTCTACGAGAACCCGCCGAACACGACCGAGCAGCTCCGGCACAACTACTCACCGAGCGAGGAACCGCCCGCCGCGCTCCCGGTGACCGCGACCGGGACCGAGAACTGGAGCGTCGTCCGGGAGCCCGCCGACGGCACGTCGAACCGCCGCGGCGAGCTCTGGACCTACGCGGTCCTGACGGCCCATCTCTCCGAATCCCGGGCCGACACCGCGGCGACGGGCTGGGGCAACGACACCAGGGTCACGTTCGGCTCGCTCGACGGCACCGGTGACGCCTGGGTCACGCGCTGGGACACCGAGCGCGACGCCGACGAGTTCGAGGGGGCCATCGCGGACCACGTGGCGAACATCAGCACCGGGTACGTCACCGACGCCAGCTTCCGCGTCGTCCGCGTCGACGCCACGACCGTCGTGCTGTTCGCCGGCTCCGGGACGTTCGTCGACGGCGCGAGCGCCACGGCGACCGACGCGGGCGGGGTGCTCGTCCGGCCGCCGAACGCGACGGCGCGGCTGATCCCCGTCGCCGGTCGCCCGGTGCGACTCGGCTGACTTACTCCCCGCCCGTCGTAGCTGCCGTCGTGCCCGACCCCGACGACACGCCGCTCTACCACGACCGACGCCTCCAGCTCGTCGCCGGCTGGCACGCCCTCGCGCTCGTCGTCGCCGGCGTGGTGGCGGACCACCTCGGCCCGCTCGCGCCCTGGGCCCGCCGCGTTTGCTAACGTTTAACCCCGGTCATCCGTGAGCACCACTGGTATGACCGACACGGGCGACACGGGTGGGGAGCCGTTCCAGGTACGGCTCGAGTCGACGGACGAGTTCTACCAGCGGGTCGGCGCGGGCGCGGCCGACGCGCTCAGCGTCCGGAGCGAGGCGGAGCTCGCCCGGCTGTTCGCCCCGGCGAACGTGCGGTTGCTCAGGGAGCTCGGCGGCGAGGAACCGACCGGGCTCGGGGACCTCGCTGCCGTACTGGAGCGCGAGGAGGACGAGATCGCCGACGCGCTGAACGTGCTCGAACGGTTCGGGCTGGTCCGTGTCGACCCCGACGAGAACGGGCGCGTCGAGCGTGCGGCGGTGCGATACGACAGCGTCGAGATATCGATTCCGCTGGAGTGAGAAGAGCGGGGGGGTCGGGCGCCTACAGCACGCGACCGTGCTCGGGAGCGAAGCCGAGGGTCACCTCGGCACCGCGGTCCGGTACGACACCGTCCGTCCGCCAGACGACGGTCCGGCCGTCCCAGTCGCAGTGGACCCGGGTCGCCTCGCCGAGGAACTCCGACTGCTCGACGGTGACCGCGAAGCGGTTCTCGGCGGCGTCCCGCCGGAGGTGCTCCGGGCGCACGCAGAGGGTGGCGTGGCCGCTCGCCTCCGCCACACCGGCGACCTCGAAGGTGGTGCCGTCGACGCGGACGCCGCCGTCGGCCCACTCGCCGTCGAACAGGTTGTTCTCGCCGACGAACGAGGCGACGAACCGCGTGGCCGGCTCGCGGTACACCGCCCGTGGTGTGCCGACCTGCTCGACGCGGCCGTCGTGCATCACCGCGACCCGGTCGGAGACGGCGAGGGCCTCCTCCTGGTCGTGGGTGACGTAGACGGTGGTGATGCCGAGCTCGGTCTGGATGCGCCTGACCTCCCGGCGGAGCTCCTCGCGGAGCCGGGCGTCGAGCGCGCTCATCGGCTCGTCGAGCAGGAGCACGTCCGGTTCGGGAGCGAGCGCACGGGCGAGCGAGACGCGCTGTTGCTGCCCGCCGGAGAGCTCGGTCGGGTCGCGCTCGCCGAACCCCTCGAGGTCGACGAGCGAGAGGAGTTCGGCGACGCGAGCCTCTGGGTCGTCGACGCGGTGGAACCGCAGGCCGTAGCCGACGTTCTCGGCGACGGTCATGTGCGGGAACAGCGCGTAGTTCTGGAAGACGACGCCCACGTCGCGCTCCTCGGGCGGGACGCCGGTCATCTCGCGGCCGCCGAAGCGCACCTGGCCGGAATCGGGCGTCTCGAAGCCCGCGACCGTCCGCAGGGTCGTGGTCTTGCCGCAGCCGGAGGGGCCGACGAGGGTGAAGAACTCGCCGTCGGCCACGTCGAGGTCCACGTCAGAGAGCGCGACGGTCCCCGCGTAGCTGACCGAGACGCCGTCGAGGGAGAGCTCAGCCACGCTCGACCCTCCCGCCGAGGCGGTCGACCACGACGAAGCTGGCGGCGGTCACGACGAGCAGCACGGTTCCCATGGCCATCGCGGGGCCGAACCGGCGGCCGAGGTAGCGCTCGACGGCGACGGGCATCGTGTAGGTCACCGTGTCGCCCGCCACGTCGCTCGCCAGGATCACCGTCGAATCGAACTCGCCGATGCTGATTGCGAAGGCGAAGGCGGCCCCGGCGACGAGCCCGGTCGCTGCGAGCCTGAGCTCGACGTCGAGGAACGCCCGCACCCGGCTCGCGCCGAGGCTCCGGGCGGACTCGACGAGCCGGGGGTCGATACCCGCGAGCTGGGGGGCGACGTTGCGCACGACGAACGGATAGGCGGCGACGGCGTGGGCGGCGACGATGGCGACCGCGCCGGTGAGGACGAACCGCCAACCGCCGGGCAGCGAGATACCGAAGACGAGCCCGCGGAGCAGCCCGATGCCGAAGACGATGCCCGACACCGCGAAGGGCAGCATCGTCGCCGTCTCGAGCAGCGACCGCCAGCGTCCCTCCCCGGTGCTCGCCACGGAGACGACGAGCCCCATCGGGACGGCGACGGCGACCGTCGCGACCGCGAACAGCAGCGAGTTCCGGATGGCCGGCAGCGGCTTCGTCTGGAAGCTCGCGCCCGTGGCCTGCCGCTGGACGAGGAACTCGTAGTGCCGGAGCGTGAGCCCGCTCCCGTCGGTGAGCCCCTCCAGCACCATGGCCGCGAGCGGCCCGACGAACAGGACGACCACGACGACCGCGTAGCCGGCGATGGCGAGCCGTCGGGCGTCCACCAGCTCGCCGAGCCGGGCGCCCCAGGAGCCGGTCGCGCCGCCGGCGTCGCTCGCGCGGCCGAACAGCGGCTCGCGTGGGGGCCCCTCGCCGGGGCTCGCGGCGCGCTGGGCGGACTCGTAGCGCAGATAGGCGTAGGTCACGCCGAGGGAGACGACCGTCTCCAGCACGGCGAGCGTCGCGGCCTCCTCGAACGCGAGGACCTCCGTCAGCTGGTAGAACACCCAGACCTCGACGGTCGCCAGCTCCAGCCCGCCGATGGCGAGGACGATGGGGAACGTGAGGAACGTGAAGAGGAACGTCAGCAGCGCGCCGGTCGCGATGGCGGGCGTGAGCTGGGGCAGTACCACGTCCCGGAACGCCCGCCGCCGGCTCGCGCCGAGGCTCCGGGCGGTCTCGACGGCGCGGTAGTCGACGGACTCCCACGCCGCCGTCGCGACCCGGGTGACGAGCGGTGCGTTGTAGAACGCGTGGGCGAGGACGACGACGAACAGCGGGTTCGTCTCGATGAGCTGTTGCGGCCCGAGCCCGAGAAGTGCGAGCACGTCGTTCAGCAGCCCCGCCGGGCCGAAGGCGGCGTAGAAGCCGCTCGCGACCATGATACCGGGGAGGACGAACGGGACGATGGTCAGCGAGCGCAGGGTCCGCCGGCCCCGGAACTCGAAGTTCGCGAGGACGTACGCGCCCGGGAGGCCGATGGCGACGCTGGCGAGCGTCGAGAGGACCGCCTGGTAGGCCGTGAAGCCGAACAGTCCCTTCCGGAGCGGCGGGGTGTCGACGCCGTCGAGCCCGACCGAGACGCCCGCGAACCACGAGACGACGTTGTCGACGTGGTAGCCGACGGCGAGCGGCCGGGCGAACACCTCGGCGAGGACGCCGGTGTAGAACGGGTCCGTGAGGGTGGTCACGAACGAGTCGAACGGGCGGGCACCGCCGAACGCCTCGGCGAACACCAGCCCGACCGGGAAGTACAGCACGAGCAGCAGGACCAGCGCGGTGACGACGGTGGCGGCGACGGCGAGGCTGCGGAGGGCTCGATCGGTGGACAGCCCGGTCCGCTCGCGCCGGCTCATAGCTACTCCGTCTCGGCCACGGTGTTAGTTGCTTGCGATGGTGCGGGCCCACTCCTCGACCCAGCCAGAGAGGTTGCCGTCGAGCTCCTCGTAGCCGAAGGAGACCGGCTCTGGCGGGCGGAAGGCGTACTGGGCGAACGAGTCGTCGAGGTCGACCTGGTCGTCGGTCACGGCCGGGAACTGGACGTTCCGGACCGCGATCTCGGACTGCGTCTCGCCCCGGAGCATGAAGTCGAAGAAGTCCGTGGCGAGGTCGACGTTGTCGGTGCCCTCGACGACGGCCATCCCCTCGGGGTTGGCGTAGCCCTGGTCGTTGAGGAAGCCTATCTGGTGGCGGCTCATCGGCAGGTCGTCGACGTTCGCGTACACCTGGTCGGTCGAGTAGGAGACGACCATCGGCCGCTGGGACTCGAGGTAGGCGCTGTAGGACTCCCACCAGCTGCCGAGGATGCGGACGCCGTTGGCCTGGAGGTCGCGCCAGTAGTCGAGGTAGCCGTCCGTGCCGAACTCGTTGATGGTCCAGAGCAGGAACGCCTGTCCGGAGTCGGCGCTCTGGGCGTTCTGGGCGAGCAGCGTGTTCTCGTAGGCCGGGGCCGTCAGGTCCTCGAACGTCGTCGGCTCGTCGACCTCGTCCTCGTCGTACACGAGACTGATGTAGCCCGTGTCGTACGGGAGGACGCGGCTCTTGGGGTCGCCGAACTCCAGCTCGGGGCGGAGGTGCTCGGCGTTCGGGACGAAGTCGCGGTCCAGCTCGCGGAACAGCCGCGTATCGTCGCCGAGCGTGGCGTCGATGGTCACGAGGTCGTCGACGTTCAGCCCGACGTAGACGTCGGCGTCTATCGACGCGCCCTGCTGTCGTCGCTGGACGTAGTTCGTGACGCCGTTCTGGGGCGTGACGTACTCGACGGTCACGTCGTCGTACTCCGCCTCGAAGTTCTCCTTGATCCACGCGCCGGGGCTGGACGACGGCGAGTCGACGAACGACTCGTACGTCGCGACCGTCAGCGTGCCGCTCGGCTCCCCACCGCCACCGCCCTGTGTCAGGCAGCCGGCGAGCGAGAGCGCCGCCGCCGACCCTGCACCACTCAGGAACGCTCTGCGTCTCATTAGTGGGTGATTGCACCCGGTGGTACAAAAGGGGCGTGATAGCCGTTGGTATCGGAAGAATAGTCGTCTGAAAAGGGTAGAGAGGAACTGGGCGTTCTAATTAGGAAACCGACATTTTCCCGCCGTCTGCAGAGCCATTGGACAATGCCCACCAAATAGTCAGTAGTCCAATCAGAATGAATCCGATACCAGACAGGTGGTTCCCTGTCACTGCCCAGTAACAACCGGTTCCACCGGCGAGCAGGCCGCCGACCCCACTGAGGAGTCGCTCGTGTTCAGGAAAGACTACGCTGACGAGGATGAGCGTGGCAAGTGCGCTGAACAGGATGACCCACAGTCCTCCTTGAAACTGGACTGCCCAGACTAAAGCTAGGCCAGCCATCGCTAATCGTTTCCAATCCATACTATCCATTGGTGTTCTCACTCACTAATATGTAGTGTGTATCATATAGTTTTCACGTATTGTTTTCACACGCTGGAACGATTATGGGTTTTGGAACTGGCATCCACCATTTCGGTTTATGTATAACAACCTGATTATTGCTACATACGTCACCTGGTGCATACCCGATTACGTTCTCCATTATCGTCTCCATTGAGTCGCAGAACTGGTTGTATGCAAGACATGTAGCGGACGCGATTTGCAGAATCTTAGTCGGATCATTCTTTATTGCTTTTAGCGCTGTCCCTCCGATTATAAATCCACATATCACTTCTTCACCATCCGACTGGAAGTGATCGCAGATCTCATCAGTATCTGCGAGGAAAGAATTGAATCCCGGGAGGCTGAAAACATCATGTGCTGTTACGCCTCTTTCTTCTCTACTATATCCTGCCACACTGGTGTTTGAATCGGATTTTACATACACAAATTGGACACCAGCGTCAATCTGTGCATAGAGACCCGCACCAGCGTCAGTAAAGTCGGTGGTTACCTCACCTGCGGCCGCAAAGAAGAGACGTTCCTCACTGTCTGCTTTTTCGAAAATGACTCCGTCTCGTAACTCAACCTGCGATAGCAGCTCCGGTTGATCTCGCATGGCTTCCCTTACCAGACTACTCCGATATACTAGTCGCTGCTCTCTATCTGTTGGTTCCCGAGAAACGATCTCAGATTCGGGTACTTGAAAATTGTCATGTCCACTCTCAGCACCACTAACTTGACCGAATCCGATTGATGCAACGCTAAGGGAACCAATTGCACTGAGATACCGTCTTCGCGTCGTGCTGTCGTCGGATTGCGACTTTTCTATCTCTTCCATCGGTACTCACCGATAAATAACACCCAAATATATATCTCTCGATATAAAAATTAAAACATTTTCCAATATTTCTAATTTTTATAATTTAGCAGCTCGTTCTGAATGGGTGGATTAAATAGGGTCTTCGTGGCTGTGCATTAGAATCACACAATTTTTTACGCACACGGTGACGTAGTTTACCGATGGAGTTGAACCGCCGACTCGGACTCGCGCTGGTCGTCGTCGTCGTGGGGGCGCTCACCTGGTGGGTGATATCCGAGGTGTTCGGGACGGTGTTCTTCGCGCTGACGGTCGCGAGCGTCGTGCTCCCGCTCCAGAAGCGACTGGAGAAGCGCGGGATACCGGAGTACTGGGCGGCGATCGTCACCACGGTCGCCACGTTCGTCGGCGGGGTGCTGGTGTTCTCGCCGCTGTTCGTGGTCGCCTACGTCCGACGCGAACAGCTGTTCGGGCTCGTCGAGCAGCTCCCGGAGACGTTCTCCCTGACCGCCTTCGGAACGACGTACGAGCTGTCGTTCGAGGAGGTCCAGTCGATGGCGCTGGACTTCCTGACGGTCCTGCTGGAGGACGCAGCACGGGCGACACCGGACCTCAGCCTGAAGGTGCTCGTGTTCGTGATGGTGCTGTTCGGGTTCCTCGTCGGACAGGACCACGCCTACCGGACCGCGATGGGGGTCGTCCCCGTCGAGTACCGGGACGCGATGCAGGCGCTCCACGAGCGCACGAAGGACACGCTGCAGGCCATCTACCTGCTCCAGATCGCCACTGCCGTCGGGACGTTCCTGATGGCGCTGCCGACGTTCTGGGCCCTCGGGTACGACTACCCCGTCACGATGGCGGTCATCGCGGGCGTCCTCCAGTTCCTGCCCGTCATCGGCCCGAGCCTGCTCATCGGTGCGGCCGCGCTGTACCACGTGAGCGTCGGCGACGTGAACGCCGCCATCCTCGTCGTCGTGGTCGGCGGGGTCGTCATCGCCTACCTGCCCGACGCCCTCATCCGACCGCGGCTGGCGTCGATGACCGCCGACATGCCCGGCAGCCTCTACTTCGTGGGCTTCGTCGGCGGCCTGCTGACAGTCGGTCCGGTCGGGGTCATCATGGGTCCGCTGGCCGTCGCGCTGTTCACCGAGAGCGTGACGCAGCTCTCCGAGGAGGTGCCGGAGGTGCCGGTGCCGGAGGACGAGGTGTCGGACACCGACGAGTCGCCGGGCGAGGGGGTCGGCGGCGAGTGGACGGAAACCGTCGAGGAGGCGCCGGACGGCGACGCCGACGGTCCCCCGTCCCCCGACAGCGGTGCCAACACCGACGGCGGCACCGACGTGGCAGACGGAACGAACGAGCCGGACTCCGACTGACCCGGCCGACCCCGTCTAGGGAGTCTCCAGCGGGCCGTCGACTGCCTCCCACTCGGTGAGGCTCCCTTCGAAGAAGGCGACGTCGTCGTAGCCGAGGTGGTCGAGGACGACGTAGGTGTGGCTGATGCGTCGGGCGGTGTTGCAGTAGAGGACGACGCGACGGTCGGGTGTGATACCGCGCGATTCGAGCAGCTCTCTGAGCTCGGCTTCGGGCTTCAGTCCCCTGGTCTCCTCGTCGACGAACGCCCGCCAGTCGAGCAACTGTGCGCCCGGGATGTGGCCCTCCTCGTACTCCCAGTCCTCGCGCGTGTCGACGAGCACGGCGTCGGTGTCGAGCGCGGCGAGGACGTCCTCGGCGTCGACCAGCGGCCAGTCCTCGTCGTAGTGGCCCTCGTACGTGGTCGGCTCCACGTCCGGACTGCCGCTCTCGGTCCGGTACTCGCGCTGCCACGCGGAGAAGTCGCCGTCGAGCAGGTGGACGTCGTCGTGCCCGTACGCGAGCGCGGTGACGACGAAGCGCGCGGCGAACACGCCGTGGGTGTCGTCGTAGGCGACGAGCGTGTCGTCGTTCGCGACGCCGGCCGCCGAGAGCAGCGCGTTCCAGTCGTCGGCGTCGGGCAGGGTGCCAGGTGCGTCGCTCTCCTCGTCGCGGAACGAGTCGAACGGCACCGACACCGCGCCCGGGATGTGGCCGATGCCCTCGTACTCCCAGGCGTCGCGGACGTCGACGACCTGCACCGCGTCCAGTTCGTCGGCGAGCCACTCCCGGGAGACCACCCGTGGCACGTCTGTCATGGTCGGCCGTACGGCACGGTCCGGTTAAGCATCCACGATGCCGGCGGAACCCCCCGTCTCGTAGAGAGCGGCAACAGTTACCGATTGTTGGCCCGCGAACAAATGTACGGAACCGGAGAGGTGCCCCCTCGACCGCACCGTGGGACCCACCCGTGCGCCGACGGCTCACGACCGTCACCCGGACAACCACCGGCGATTCTCTCCGCTTCGACCGATGACCGGCGGACGATGCCGGTGTGGAACAGGAATATACCCCTGTAGCGATAACTACCGGTGTATGACCGACTACGCGAAAGACGTGCTCGTCTCGGCCGACTGGGTCGAGGCGCACCTCGACGAGTTCCAGAGCGACGACCCCGCACACCGGCTGGTGGAGGTCGACGTCGACACCGAGGCGTACGACGAGGGCCACGCCCCCGGCGCCATCGGCTTCAACTGGGAGACACAGCTCCAGGACCAGACCACCCGCGACATCCTCACGAAGGACGACTTCGAGGACCTCCTCGGGAGCCACGGCATCACCGAGGACTCCACGGTCGTCCTCTACGGCGACAACTCGAACTGGTTCGCGGCGTACACGTACTGGCAGTTCAAGTACTACGGCCACGACGACGTGAAGCTCATGGACGGCGGCCGCGACTACTGGCTCGAACACGACTACCCGCTCACCACCGAGGTGCCCGAGTTCGACGCCGTCGAGTACACCGCCAGCGGCCCGCGCGAGAGCATCCGCGCGTACCGCGAGGACGTCGAGAACGCCATCGAGCGCGGCGTCCCGCTCGTCGACGTGCGCTCGCCCGAGGAGTTCAAGGGCGAGATCCTCGCGCCCCCGGGACTGCAGGAGACCGCCCAGCGCGGCGGCCACATCCCCGGCGCCCAGAACATCTCCTGGGCGGCCGTGACGAACGACGACGGCCGTTTCAAGTCCGCGGACGAGATCAAGGAGCTCTACGCAGACAAGGGCATCACCGGCGACCAGACCACGGTGGCCTACTGCCGCATCGGCGAGCGATCGTCGGTCGCCTGGTTCGCACTCCACGAGCTGCTCGGCTACGAGGACGCCATCAACTACGACGGCTCCTGGACCGAGTGGGGCAACCTGGTCGGCGCTCCTATTGAAAAAGGCGACGCGGAGTAAGCACCTCCTGCTTCCATAGCGAATCCAGCGGCTCCGATTTTCCCCGGCCAGTTCCTGACAACGGGCAGTAATTTTATCGCACCGACGCGTGTTGGCGAGGGACATGAGGGAGGAACTCGACTTCCGACACGCGACGGCGATAGGGGTCGTCGTCACGCTGCTCATGCTCGCGTTGCTACCGGGAGCGCCTGCAGTACCGCTCCTGTTCGGGATGACCGCGGCCGTCGTGCCGATGCTGCTCGCGACGGCGGAGCGGAAACGGTACGCGGTGGCGGGGACGGCGTACTGCCTCGCGCTGGGGCTCGTCCTGGCGCTGGCAGACACCCTGCTCGGGCTGGGCGAGGGGAACACGCTGGTCGCCGGACTGTTCACCTTCGGGGCGTTGAGCCTGCTGGTCGTCACGGCGAAGGTGGTCGGCCGGCGGCTGGCCCGGGCGACCATCGGACTGCTCGTCGGGGAGGAGTACGCCGAGCGGCTGTTCGACGCGGTGGCCTCCATCGTGGCGCTCGCGGGCCTGGTGTGGACGCTGTTGACCGCCGCCGAGAAGGTGAGCCGGTACGCGGGCTTCGGCGTCGGTGGGGCGGCGACGCTCGCGCTGAGCCTGGTGGGTGTCGAGTACAACGTGACGGTCCCGATGCTCGGTGGGCAGGTCGACGCCGTGCTGTTCCTGTTCGTCGGCTGCATCCTCGCGGGCTTCTACACGTTCGAGTCCCTGCACACGACCTGGCTCGCGGCGAGGGAGACCGCGAAGAAGAGCGTCGACGCCGGTGGGACGGTGAAGTCGAAGACGGCGGCTGCGGTGGCGGACCGACGCGGGGGTAGCTCCGGCGGCGGTGACGGCAGCTACGATCCGGACGTCGAGTCCGGGGTCTCCGAGCCTGCCGAGGCACGGACGAGCCGACGGGAGCCGGGTGAACGGCGCGAGCGGGAGGGTCGACGGGACGGTCGCGACCGAGGCGACGCCAGGAACAGACGCGGTCAGGACCGCGGGGACCGTCGCGCACGGACCGACCGTCGGGAGAGTCGAGAGCGGGATGACCGTCGAGACAGGCGGAACCGGGGCGACCGTCGGGACCGCGGCGACACCGAACGTCGTCGGGCGGACCGCGAACGGAACGAGCGCGGGACGGGCCGCGACCGGGACGGGCGTGGGGACGACCACGACCGTCGGAACCGTCGTGAGGACCGTCGCGAGGGCAGGCGGGACCGGGGTCGCCGGCGACGCGACCGACGCGAGGACGACGATGACGACGACCGCGATGCACGCCGGTAAGTAGTTCCCGTGCGTACGTGCGGGCATGTGTGGACGGTACAGCCTGTTCGTCGAGCCCGAGGAGCTGGAGTCGGCGTTCGGCGTCCGGCTGCCCGAGCGGTTCGAACCGCGGTACAACGCCGCGCCGTCGCAGGACCTCCCCGTGATTCGGAGCGACGCCGCCGACGAGCTCTCGTACGCGAACTGGGGGCTCGTCCCCTCGTGGGCCGACGACCCGGCCGACGCATCGAAGCCCATCAACGCGCGCTCGGAGACGGTGCGCGAGAAGCCGACGTTCAAGGCTGCGTTCGAGGGCGACGGCGGTGACGGGTCGGACAGCGACGGACTCGCAACCGGTCGCTGTCTCGTCCCCGCCGACGGCTTCTACGAGTGGGTCGAGACCGGCGGCGGCAAGCAGCCCTACCGGGTGACGATGGCGGACGACGCGCCGTTCGCGATGGCGGGCCTGTTCGCGGTCTGGGAGGGCGTCGAGCGCCAGCCCGGCCTCGACGCGTTCGCGGGCGGTTCTGCGGAACCCGAGACGAAGCGTCACGTCTCCTTCACCGTGCTCACGACGGAACCGAACGAGCTCGTCTCGGAGCTGCACCACCGGATGGCCGTACTGCTCGCACCCGAGGAGTACGACACGTGGCTCCACGGCGACGCCGACGAGGCGGCGGAACTCCTCGACCCGTACCCGTCCGACGGGATGCGGGCGTATCCGGTGTCGACGGCGGTGAACGACCCGTCGAACGATAGCCCGATGGTGGTCGAGCCGGTCGATGTCGAGGGCTAGCACCGCCTGGGTCATCGTAGGTATATAAAAGAACGGGTCCGGGACGAGTTCGGCTCGTTTGTGGCGTGTTACTGGTTGTCAAAGTACGTCGAAAAATCGGGCACAGTATTGCGGTTTTCGACGTTCTCGCTCGTTGGTCGTGCATCGGCGTCTCGTCACGGACCACCAACTTTTATATAGAATCACATTCATAGCTTCGGGTGACCATGAGCCAGCGAATGCAGCAGGGACAGCCGATGATCGTGATGTCCGAAGACTCCCAGCGCGTGAAGGACCGTGACGCGCAGGACTACAACATCCAGGCCGCTCGCGCGGTCGCCGAGGCAGTACGCTCCACACTCGGCCCGAAAGGGATGGACAAGATGCTCGTCGACTCGATGGGCGACGTCACCATCACGAACGACGGCGTGACCATCCTGAAGGAGATGGACATCGACAACCCGACGGCCGAGATGATCATCGAGGTCGCCGAGACCCAGGAGAACGAGGCCGGCGACGGCACCACGACGGCCGTCGCGGTCGCGGGTGAGCTCCTGAAGAACGCCGAGGACCTCCTCGAGCAGGACATCCACCCGACCGCCATCATCAAGGGCTTCCACCTCGCCAGCCAGCAGGCGCGCGAGGAGATCGACGACATCTCCGAGGACGTCGACGCCGACGACGAGGACCTCCTCCGGAAGGTCGCCGAGACCTCGATGACCGGCAAGGGCGCCGAGCTCGACAAGGAGCACCTCGCCGAGATCATCGTCGAGGCCATCCAGTCGGTCACCGTCGAGGGCCAGGTCGACATGGAGTACCTCAACATCGAGACCCAGACGGGCCAGTCGGCCTCCAACTCCGAGCTCCTGAAGGGCGCGGTCATCGACAAGGACCCCGTCCACGACAACATGCCGACGTCCGCCGAGGACGCCAACATCCTCCTCCTCAACGAGGCCGTCGAGATCGAGGAGACCGACGTCGACACCGAGGTCAACGTCACGGACCCGAGCCAGCTCCAGCAGTTCCTCGACCAGGAGGAGAAGCAGCTCAAGCAGAAGGTCCAGCAGATCGTCGACTCCGGCGCTGACGTCGTCTTCTGCCAGAAGGGCATCGACGACCTCGCCCAGCACTACCTCGCGAAGGAGGGCATCCTCGCCGTCCGCCGCGTGAAGAAGGCCGACGTGCGCTTCCTGCGCGAGATCCTCGGCGCGAACATCGTCTCCGACCTCGACGACTTCGGTCCCGAGGACCTCGGCTTCGGTAACATCGACCGCGACGACGAGGACGAGCTGTTCTACGTCACGGGCGCGGAGAACGCCCACGGCGTGACGCTCCTCCTGCGCGGCTCCACCGACCACGTCGTCGACGAGCTGGAGCGCGGCGTCTCCGACGCGCTCGACGTCGTCGCCCAGACCGTCTCCGACGGCCGCGTCGTCGCCGGCGGCGGCGCCATCGAGGTCGAGGTCGCGGACCGGCTCCGCAACTTCGCCGACGGCGTCGAGGGCCGCGAGCAGCTGGCCGTCGAGGCCTTCGCCGACTCGCTGGAGCTCGTCCCGCGCGTCCTCGCCGAGAACGCCGGGCTGGACTCCATCGACACGCTCGTCGACCTGCGCGCCGCCCACGAGAGCGGCGAGAAGCGCGCCGGTCTGAACGTCTTCAGCGGCGACGTCGAGGACACCTTCGAGGCCGGCATCGTCGAGCCCGCTCACTCCAAGGAGCAGGCCCTGACCTCCGCCACCGAGGCCGCGAACCTGGTCCTCAAGATCGACGACATCATCGCCGCCGGCGACCTGAGCACCGACAAGGGCGGCGACGAGGGCGGCGCACCCGGCGGCATGGGTGGCATGGGCGGTATGGGCGGCATGGGCGGTGCGATGTGAAACCGGTCAGGTAACCCACATCCCACCCGACGCCGGTACAGCACACAAACGAGTTCTTCTTTCGCGGACAGACACGGAGAGCAGCCGCTCCATCAGGAGCTCAGTTCGGACGAGAACAGCCGGCGTCAGTCCTCGACCGCGAGCTCGAACTGCTCGTTCTCGCAGACGGAGTTCAGCACGACGCTGGTGTTCGACTCCTTGATCTCGGGGTCGGTGAGCAGCCGCTTGATCTGGTCGTTCATGCCGTCCGTGTCGGTGAACTTCCCGATGGCGATGACGTCGTAGTCGCCGGTGACCTCGTAGACGGAGACCATCTGCTTCTCCGCACGGAGCCGGTCGGTGATGTCGGGGAGGGCGCTCCCCTCGACCTTCAGCTGGAGGACGGCGGTCACGTCGTAGCCCAGCAGGTCGTAGTCGACCTTCGGCGTGTAGCCGCGGATGACGCCCTCCTCCTCGAGGGCGGAGACGTGGTTCGAGACCGTCGTCACCGAGACGTCGAGCTGCTCCGCGAGGCTCCGCAGACTCGCGTCGCCGTTGTCCAGAAGTGCATTCACCAACTTCGCGTCGAGATTTTCGTACGTCATTGTATCCACCGTACGCCCCCAGGCATTAGAAGTTTACGAACATCCAATTTCGGGTGCGACAGTCGAGAATTGCGTATAACAGCAGGGTTTTAGTACTGGCAATAGTTGGCTAACCCGACGAGAAAGATGACAAGCGGAAACTTCAGCGCGGAGGAGGAGGCGGTGCTCGAACAGATCGAGGAACAGAACGTGGACTTCCTGCGGCTCCAGTTCACCGACATCCTCGGCACCGTCAAGAACGTCTCCGTTCCGGCGAGTCAGGCCGAGAAGGCGTTCGAGGAGGGAATCTACTTCGACGGGTCGTCCATCGACGGCTTCGTCCGCATCCAGGAGTCGGACATGCGCCTCGAACCCGACCCGAGCACGTTCGCCGTCCTCCCGTGGCGGAAGACGGAGGAGAGTGCGGCGGCACGGCTCATCTGTGACGTGATGGACACGTCGAGCGGCGAGCCGTTCCCGGGCGACCCGCGTGGGGTCCTCAAGCGCGCCATCGCCCGCGCCGACGACATGGGCTACGACATCAACGCCGCCCCCGAGCCGGAGTTCTTCCTGTTCGAGGAGGACGAGGACGGTCGGGCGACGACGAAGACCAACGACGCCGGGGGCTACTTCGACCTCGCGCCGAAGGACCTCGCCCAGGACGTGCGCCGTGACATCATCTACGGCCTCGAGTCCATGGGCTTCGACATCGAAGCGTCACACCACGAGGTCGCCGAGGGCCAGCACGAGATCAACTTCACGTACGACGACGCGCTGTCGACGGCCGACAACGTCGCCACGTTCCGGTCCGTCGTCCGCGCCATCGCTGCGGAGCACGACCTGCACGCGACGTTCATGCCCAAGCCCATCCCGCGCATCAACGGGTCGGGCATGCACACGCACATCTCGCTGTTCCAGAACGGCGAGAACGCGTTCCACGACGACGACGACGAGTTCAACCTGAGCGAGACGGCCAAGCAGTTCACCGCCGGTATCCTCGAGCACGCGCCGGCCATCACGGCGGTCTCGAACCCGACCGTGAACTCCTACAAGCGGCTGGTGCCCGGCTACGAGGCACCCGTCTACGTCGCGTGGTCCGACCGCAACCGCTCCGCGCTCATCCGGAAGCCGGCCGCCCGCGTCCCGGCCGCGAGCCGCATCGAGGCACGCTTCCCCGACCCGTCCTGTAACCCGTACCTCGCGTTCGCCGCGCTCATCCACGCGGGTCTCGACGGCATCGAGCAGGACCTCGACTGCCCGGAGCCGGTCCGCGAGAACATCTACGAGTTCGACGAGGCAAAGCGCGAGGAGTACGGCATCGAGACGCTCCCCACGAACCTCGGCGAGGCCGTCGACGCGCTGGAGGCGGACGAGGTCATCGCCGATGCGCTCGGCGAGCACGTCTACGAGAAGTTCACCGAGGCCAAGCGCGCCGAGTTCAAGGAGTACCTCGTCGACGTCTCCGAGTGGGAGATCGACCGGTACCTCGAGAAGTTCTAATATCCGCGCCGTTTTTTCGCCGTTCCGTCGCCGAACAGTGCCGACGCTAGCTCGACCGCCACGCCTGCACGCGGTCCCGCAGCCGTCCCGGGATACCCAGCACGGAGAACGTGAGCCCGAACAGCACGAACAGCACGTACAGCCCGAGCGTCGACAGCCAGATGATGATCATCGCGAGCACGACCCAGCCGTCGCCCTGGAGTCGGGGCGTGTACAGCAGCCCCAGCGTCATCACGGTGCCGTAGAGCAGCACGACGTACGGACCCCAGCCACGGGCGTGGCCGCGACGGAGCTTCCGACGCACGTAGCGTTTGAGCTCGCTCCGCATCTCGTCGCGGTTGACGGTGCGTGACTGCACGTCGTCCTCGAACTCGGCGAGCTCCTCCCGGAGGTCGGCGACGGAGTCCTTGCTGGCCCGGCTACCCTCCACCTCGTCCTCGAGGTCGGCCAGCCGCTCGTACAGCCGGTCGATCTCGCGTTCGCGGTCGGTCCGGTCGTCGTCGTCGTCGCCGTCGTCGTCGCCGTCGCCGGAGCCGCCGCTGCCGGTGCCGCCGTCGCCGTCTGGACCCCCATCGCCGGGACCGTCGCCACCCGCGCCGCCAGCGTCGCCGGAAGTGTCGCCGTCGTCGGTCGACGGGTCGTCCACGGGCGGCGCTTCGCCCGCCTCCTCCTCGCTCGCTGGTGCGTCGTCGTCGGTCGCGTCGGTGCCCTGCTCGGTGGGATCGTCCATCTCGTCCTCAGGCATCGTCGCTGTTCCTTGTCGCTTCGTCCTGTCGCAGGCCCGCGGTTTGAAGGTGCCGGTCGAGAGCGGCCTCCAGCTCGTCCGTCGCCAGACTCCGGCCGGCGAGCACGGCGTTCAGCGACGCTCCGACGAGCAGGACGAGCGCACCGAAGTAGAGCCACGTCACCAGCAGCAGGATACCACCGACGACGCCGTACACCGCGTAGCCCGTCGCGTACCGCGTCGCGTACACCGAGAAGACGACGCTGAGGACGGTCCAGCTCAGCGCCGCGAACGCCGAGCCGGGCAGCGCCTCCGCGACGGTCACGTCGGCGTGCGGGAAGATGTAGTACAGCGGGAAGAACACCAGCCCGAGCGCGAACACGGTGACGACCGCGCCGACGAGGCCGCCGTACGGGAGGTCGAGCAGGCTCACCACGAGGGCGACCCCCGCTGCGACAGCGCCCGCGAGCCCGACCGCCGCGAGGCCGATGCCCGCGTCGACGAGCTGGTCCGCGAACGGCTCCTCGAGCCCGCGGCCGTACACCGCCGAGAACGACCGGTCGATGGCCCGGAACACCTTCAGCGCGGACCAGACCAGCACCACGAGCCCGACGATGGTCGCGCCGCCCCGACCCTCACTAGCGACGAGCGCGTCGCGCAAGAGCTCCTGGCTCGACGGTGTGAGGGTCTCGCTCGCCATCTCGACGATCCTGGTCGCGAGCGTCTCACCGCCGATCGCCGTCGCCACCGCGACGACGAGCAGCGCGAGCGGGAACAGCGAGACGAACGCGTAGTATGCGATGGCCGCGGCGAGGAACGTCAGCTGTTCGTCGCGGGCGATGGCGACGACCGCCGCGACGAGGGACGCGACACGCTTGACCGCGGACGGGATGGACACACGTACGGGTACGACGACTCGCCCAAAAAGACCGTCGCCGAGCGTGGGTGGGACGACTCAGGTGAGCCAGGCATCGCGGGGTGTTCCGGTCGTTCTCGCCACCTTTCCGTCAGTTCCGGACAGGGCGACTCCCCCTGGAGACGCCGGGCTCAGATCTCCTCGGTCGCCGCGCGCATCTCGGGGATGGTCGCGTCGCTCTTGAACGCGGTACCGCCGTAGTGAGCTCGCGACGCCGCGAAGCCCGCCTCTCGGAGCGCGTCGATGAAGTCGTCCATGCCGCTCGCGCCGCGCCCCCAGAGCTTGCAGAGGCGGTGCTGGTCGTAGTGGCTGGGCTCGTCCAGCTCCGATTCGAGCGTGTGACAGAGGTCACGGGCGCGGTCGGCGGTGCCCATGTCGTCGGTGACCCGGTTGCGCACGTCGGCGACGAACTCGGGGTCGCGGTAGGAGCCGAGCCAGAGCGGTCCGGCGGTGAGCACCCTGTTGCCGTCGCAGCGGGGACAGGTCTCGGGTGGATGGGGGATGAGACCGTGCTCCGGTTCGCGCCGGAGGCAGTCCTCGCAGTGGTGGAGGAAGCCCAGTTCGTCCATGCTCGCGTTGGCGTCGGTGGCCCGCCCCGAGAGGTCGAGGTAGGTGCGGACGTAGTGGCTGGTCGCGTGCGTGAACAGCGGCGTGATGCCGGTGTCCCAGCGCGCGCCGGCCCGGGCGAGCGCGCCGAGCAGGATGCGGACGCCCATCTCGGCGTGGTAGTCGGTGTTGCGCGGGACGGCGGCGTAGGAACGCACGCCGGAGTCGAAGTGCGCGCCACAGAGCGGTGCGGTGTCCGTGGCGGTGACACAGAGCAGGTCCCGGGTGTTGGCGAAGGCGGCGTCGGCGAAGGGCATCGGCGTGCCGAACGGGTCGAGGTCCACCACGTCGAAGTAGTCGTCGTGCATGAGCGCGTTGACGTTCCGGTGGACGACCGCGCCGTCGAGGTCGTTCCGGGCGAGGTTCTCGCGGGCGAGCTCCACGGCCTCCTCGTCGATGTCACAGCAGGTGACGTCCCAGCCCTCGGCGGCGGCACGAGCCCCCCTGACTCCGGAGGCCGTCATCGCGTCGAGGTAGGTGTCGGCGCGCTCCTCGTGCTCGCGGTACGCCCGGAGGACCGCGACGGTCAGGTCGCGGTTGAACTCCTGGACCGGGTTGAAGAAGACCGACTCGTGGGTGCCCTCGCCGTCCTGCTCGGGCACCGAGACCGTGACGTTGCCCTCCGTGACGTCCATGCGCCTTCGTGGGGGGCGGTGGGCGAAAAGGGATGCGATGTGGTCGGTCCCGACGGTGCGGGTCCGGCGGTCACCAGCCCGCGTCGCCGGCGACGTGCCGGGCGAACACCGGGAACTCGTGTGTGGCCGTCTCGCCGGCGAACTCGGCGGTGGCCGCGATCGTACGCGGCAGCTCGTCGACCAGCGTCGCGAGGCCGATGTCGGGCTCGCCGACGACCTCGTCGGACCCGTCGAGCGCGGTGATCCACTGGACGACGACCCGGGTCGACCCGTCCTCCCGGACCGTGGCGACCTCGATGTACTCGCGGTCGGGCAACGGCGGCTGGAACGTCGTGTTCACCGCCAGCTCGGCCGCGGTCTCGGCCTCGAGTCGCAGGAACTCCCCGATGTCGATGGTCCCGTACTCGACGACCGTCTCGCCGGACATCTCCTCCGGATACCGCACCGTATCGTTCGACTCGACGTACTCCAGGTCCGGGTCGTCGACCGCGCGCTCGGTGTCAATCGGGTCGGCTTCCCCGCGAGCCCGTTCACCCGCGTCGAGCGTCGTCGGTTCGCTCCCGTCACCCGCGTCGAGGTCGCCGAGACAGCCGGCTCCGCCGACGGCGGCGGCCGTCGCTGTCGCGCCGAGGAACTGCCGTCTGGAGGGCATACGCCGACCAACGGTGATACACGGCAAGTGCCTTTGGGTGACTGGACCGAACTGTTTTCACACCCCGGACCGAACGACGGCACAGTGATTGGGGGCATCGTCGCCGGGTGGCTCGCGTGACCGACGAGGCGCGCGAGCGGGCGGTCGCGGAGTGGCAGGCGATGCTGGAGGACGCTGGCGAGCTGACGCCGGACGCCGTCGAGAAGATCATGGCCGTCCACGGCGACCGCGGCAAGCACGCCATCGAAGCTGTTTCTGAAGCGCGCGTGAAGCGGTACCGGGACTTCACCGTCGTCGTCGGCTACGAGGACGAGTACATCGTCGAGGACGGCGGCTGCACGTGCAAGGACGCCGAGTACAACCTCGACCCGGACGACCCGACCGAACTGTGCTGGCACGCCCTGGCGGTCCCCATCGCCGAGCGGGTCGGCGCGGTGGACCACCACGACATGTGGTACTCCGAGGTGCGGGAGTTCCTCTAGGCCGTGTAGACCGAGAGCTCGTACTCGAAGGTGGCCCGCGAGCTGAAGCTGGTGGCGATGATGGTGTAGTCGCCGGCGTCCAGCGTGAGGCCGGTGATCGCGGCGTTGAGGCCGTTGTAGTCGTCGTTCTCCGCGATGATCTGGTCGTTCGCGTCGAGCAGGAAGAGGTACGTGTCGCCGTCGGAGTTCATCTCGATGTTGACCGTCGTCGTGCTGTCGACGGACAGCGAGACGGGCTCGTAGTAGCCGTTGAACGCGGAGCTCTGCGGGTCGCTGGGGTCGAGCTCACCGGTGCGGGTCTGGCCGACCGAGATGGAGCGCAGGTCCGTGGGAGCCGCCCCCGCGAGGACCGAGAGCTCGTACTCGAACAGCGCGCCCGAGGTGAAGCTGGTGGCGATGATGGTGAACTCGCCCGACTGCGACGTCTCGTACTCGATGAGGGAGTTGAAGCCCTCGTAGTCGTCGTTCTGTGCGACGACGTTCCCATCGGGGTCGAGCAGGTAGAGGTAGGTGTCGCCCTGCTCGGAGGTCATCTCGATCTCGAGGAACTGGCCGGCGTCGGCCTGGAGCGTGACGGGCTCGTAGTAGCCGTTGAACCGGTCCTCGTTGGGGTCGCCGTTGTCGAGCTCGCCGGTCCGCTGCTCGCCGACGGAGATCGAACGCAGGTCGATGGGGGCGCTCCCCTCACGGACGGTGAGCTCGTACATGAACGTGGCCTCCGTGTCGTAGCTGGTGGCGATGATGGTGTACTCGCCGGTCTCGGTCAGCTGGTACTCGACGCGCGAGTTGAGGCTCGCGGCGGTGTCGTCGTTCTCGGCGACGACCTGTCCGTCCGTATCGAGCAGGTAGAGGTAGGTGTCGCCACGCTCGGACGTCATCTCGATGTCGACGTACTGGCCGGCGCTCCCCTCGAACGTCACCGGTTCGTAGTAGCCGTTGAACCGGGACTCGTTGGGGTCGTTCCGGTCGACACCGCCGGTGCGCGTCTGCCCGATGGAGATGGAGCGCAGGTCCGGCAGCGGCTCGCTCTCGGTGACCGAGAGCTCGTAGGAGAACGTCGCATCGACACTGAAGCTGGTGGCGAGGATGGTGTAGTCGCTGTTCGCGCCGACGAAGAGCCGCGAGATACGCGAGTCGAGGCTGGTGCCCGCGTCGTCGTTGACAGCGACGACGTTGCTGTCCGCGTCGAGGACGGCGAGGAGGGTGTCGCCGTCGGCCGAGCTCATCTCGATGTCGACCGTGACGTCTCCGGCGACGTCGAGGTCGACGAAGTCGTAGTAGCCGTTGAGCGAGGGGTTATGGGCGTCGTCGGTGCTGAGCTCGCCCTGCAGCGTCTCGCCGACCGAGATGGACCGCGTCGCGGTGGCGTCGGAGACGGAGAGCTCGTAGGTGAAGGTCGCGTTCGGGTCGAAGCTGGTCGCGACGATGGTGTACTCGCCAGCCTCGGGAAGCGCGAGATTGAGGATGAACGAGTTGAGGCCGCTGAAGTCGTCGTTCTGGGCGATGACGTTGTCGTCCGGGTCGAGGACGTAGAGATAGGTGTCCCCGTCTGCGGAGGACATCGAGATGTTCACCGACATCTCGCTGCCGACCTCGAGGCTGACCGGTTCGTGGTAGCCGTTGAACCGGCTGCTCTGCGGGTCGCTGCTGTCGATGGTCCCCGTCAGGGTCTCGCCGACGGCGATGGACCGAAGGTCGCTCTGCACCTGGGTGAGAGAGAGTTCGTACTCGAAGTCGACGGTGTCGTCGAAGCTCCCGGCGAGGATGACGTAGCCGCCGTCGGACGGGAGCTCGAACCCGCTGATCGCGGAGTTGAGGCCGTCTGCGTCGTCGTTCTCCTCGAGGACGTTCCCCTGCTCGTCGAGCAGGAAGAGGTACGGGTCGCCGCCAGGGGAGGTCATCGAGATCTGGACGACGTCGCCGGCCGAGCCGACGAACGTGTACGGCTGGTAGTACCCCTCGAACTGGGGGTCGGAGGGAGCGCTGCCCGTGAGCTCGCCGGAGACGCTCGCACCGTACTCGATGCGCGTCGCCTCGCCCTCGACGGGAAGGTCGATGGGTTCGGGGGTCGCCGTCGGAGCCGCCGTCGGCGTCGAGGTGGCGGTCCCGTTCTCGTCGCCGTCCTCCAGTTCTGATTCTTCGAGTAGTCCTGTACAACCGGCGAGTCCGCCGGTCAAGGCTGTCGCACCGGCCAGCAGGAACGACCGGCGTCGTTTGTCTTCGAGAGACATTACTAAACAGATGAATGTTTTCCGGTGATTATTCTTTTGGTAGATGATTCGTCGTAATATGGGCGTACTGCTGACGTATCTCGGCGGCGTATCGGCGTCACGCCCCGCTTACTGGCGGTTCTGTGCGGCGAGCTGAATCCGATGGAAATCGCCATCGGCCCTAATCGGGTGGAAAAATATCGAGAACTCGACATCGAATGTACGCGATCTCCCGCGGTTCGTCACTACACCTCCTGGACGGTGAGGTCGTAGACGAACGTCGCCCCCGGCGAGAAGCTGGTGGCGATGATGGTGTACTCGCCACTGGCGGAGAGGGTGACGTTCCTGATCCGCGAGTTGAGGCCGTCGTAGTCGTCGTTCTGGGCGACGACGCTGCCGCTCGGGTCGAGCAGGTAGAGGTAGGTGTCGCCCGAGGACCGCATCGCGATGTCCACGGTGGTCCCGGTGTCGGCGTCGAGGGTCACGCGCTCGTGGTAGCCGTTGAACCGGTTGCTCCGGGGGTCTGTCGAGTCGAGCGTGCTGGTCCTGGTCTCGCCGACGGCGATGGAGTCGATGTCCGCCTCCACCTTCGACAGGCTGAGCTCGTAGCCGAAGCCGACCGTGTTGGACCAGCTGCCGGCGAGGATGCCGTACCCGCCGTCCTCTGGGAGCTCGAACCCGCTGATGGCAGAGTTGAAGCTCATGGAGTCGTCGTCGTTCGCGGCGAGCAGGGTCCCCTCGTCGTCGATGAGGAACAGGTAGGGGTCGCCGGTACTCGAGCGCAGTCGGATGCGGACGATGTCGCCCGCGGAGCCCCGGAACGTGTACGGTTCGTAGTGGCCCTCGTACTCCGGGTCGGACGGCGAGTCGGTCGTGAGACGACCGGAGACGCTCGCGCCGTAGTCGATGTGCTCGGGACTGCCGTCGACCGGGAGGCTGACACCGCCGCCACCCGTGAGGCTTTCGAGCGTTCCCATGCAACCTGCCAGTCCACCACTGAGCACCGCCGCCCCTGCCGCCAGGAACGATCGGCGTCGCGTGTCGTCGAGAGACATTGTTACTCAGATGACTCTTTCTCCGTGATTATTCTTTTGGCTTCCTCCCGTGTGAAAACTGGGGCGGTCTCGGTTCTCGCCTGAGTATCCTCCGGCCGCCGTCACTCCGCACAGAGGTCGACGAAGTTCCGCAGGATGGTGAGTCCGGTCTCGCCGGACTTCTCGGGGTGGAACTGGGTACCGAAGACGGTGCCGTCGTCGTTGGCGACGATGGCCGGGAACGAGCCCCCGTAGTCGGTCGTCGCGACGACCGCGTGCTCGTCGTCCGGAACCGCGTAGTAGGAGTGGACGAAGTAGGCGTAGCGCCCGTCGACACCCTCGACGAGCGGGTGCTTGCGCTGCACCGAGAGGTCGTTCCAGCCCATGTGGGGGACCGTCTGGCCCGCCTCGAAGCGGACGTTCCGGCCGGGAATGAGGTCCAGCCCCTTCACGTCGCCCTGGCCCTCGCGTTCGGCCTCCTCGCTCTCGGTCAGCAGCATCTGCATCCCGAGGCAGATGCCGAAGAGCGGCGTGTCCGACTCGGCGACGTCGACCAGTGCGTCCCGCACCGACTCGGCGTTCTCCATCCCCTCGCCGAACGCGCCGACGCCCGGGAGGACGACGCCGTCCGCCTCGGCGAACGCCTCGGGGTCGCTGTCGATGCTGACCGACGCCCCGGCCCGTTCGAGTCCACGGGAGACGCTCCGGAGGTTCCCCAGCCCGTAGTCCACCACGACGACGTCCGCGAGCGTCTCCTGCTCGCGTGACCGCGACTGCGTGCTCATACTCTCCGTTTTCCCGCCGCCGCGCAAGTGCGTTTCCGTTCCGGTCACGCTCGCCTCGGCGACGTTCCGTTCGACAGTCGATGGCGCTGTTTTTTCGACGCAGCGCTGCCAGAAAACCGGTGCCATGTCTACATAGCGCACGCGGTTCTCCGCCGTGACGCGTACGTGTGGCCGGGGCCGCCAGTCGGGTATCGATAGTCCGTCGTCGACAGGACCGAAGAAACCGCCGGAGGGTTCGCCATCGACGTGGTGGGATTCCGGGCCGTGGCGTCTCTGACCGTTCAGACTGCGTCCTATGGAGGTCTATGTAGATAGATTAGGAACTTTTAATAGCGACATCAAGAACTATGAATTGATTCGCTATGGAAAGTCGACGCAACTTCCTCAAGGCCGCTGGCGCAGCGACCACGGCTGGGATGGTGGGTACCGCTGGTTGTATCGGTTCGTTCGGGGGCGACCCGTACGTGGACGGAACACTGACGTTCCTCATGTCCCCGACAGAGCCGCAGGACCAGATGCGGGACCAGTACAGTCCGATCGGCGAACGGCTCGTCAGTCACATCGACCCGATCAGCGAGGACGACCTCGAGATGCGCTACGCCGCCAACTACGGCGCGACGCTCGAGGGTCTCAACAGCGGGACCGCCGACGTCGCCGAAACCGGGCCGTTCGCGGCAGCGCTCGGCGTCAACTCCGGTAAGGTGGACCTCATCCTGCAACGCTACGCCTACGGTGGCTGGGAGTACTCCAGCTTCATCGTCGCGCCGCAAGGCTCGGACATCACCGAACCCGCAGACCTCGAGGGCAAGGACGTCGCCTTCGCTGACCCGCTGAGCGCGAGTGGCTCGCTCTACCCGCTCGCGATGATCAAGGAGGACACGGACCTCTCGCTCCCCGATGAGCCCGGGAGCCCCGAGGGTGCCGACTTCAACCCGCAGTGGTCGACCCACATCGAGGCCTCGAACGCGGCGGCGAACGAGCAGGTCGACGCGGCCGGCGTCGGCGACTTCGCCTACTTCGCGAACGAGGACAAACTCCAGGTCGTCGCCGAACGGAGCGGCATCCCGCGGGCGCCCATCGTGGCCTCGCCGGAGCTCAGCGACAGCGAGAAGGAGAAGATTATCACGGCGTTCACCGAAGCACCCGACACGATGTACTACGGTGCAGATGGCACCGAGGGCAACGACGACGACGTCTGGTTCGACGACGTGCGCCGGACCGACATCGACACGTACCAGCCGGTCATCGACACGGCCGAGAACCTCGGCTACGGCGAAGAGATCTTCGGATAGAACCGCCCGACAGCCAATCCCGTTTTAGTACCGCACAATGGCAACGATTTCCGTCAACAACGTATCGAAAGTCTACGGCGACACCGTCGCACTCGACGACATCTCGTTCGAGATCTCGGACGGCGAGTTCGTCGTTCTGCTCGGACCCTCCGGTGCTGGGAAGTCTACGCTGCTCAGGATTCTGAACGGTCTCACGCAACCGACTGAGGGGAGCGTCGAGTTCAACGACCGCCCGTCAGGTTCGATGCCGACGAGCGACGTCGGTATGGTGTTCCAGATGCACTATCTCGTCGAAGGTCTGAGCGCGTACAAGAACACCCTCTCCGGTGCACTCAGCCGGTCTTCGACCGGTGAGAGCCTGCTCAACCGGTTCGACCGGGAGGACAAGGAGATGGCGCTCGAGGCGCTCGACACCGTCGGCCTGCTCGAGGAGGCCGACCAGCGCGCGAGCAGCATGAGCGGCGGTCAACAGCAGCGTGTCGGCATCGCCCGCGCGCTGACGCAGGACCCCGAACTGCTGCTCGCCGACGAGCCGGTCGCCAGTCTCGACCCGAAGGCCGCACAGGACGTCATGGAGTACATGCGTCGTGCGGCCGTCGACCGGAACCTCACCTCCATCGTGAGCCTCCACCAGGTCAACATCGCCCGCGAGTTCGGCGACCGCTTCATCGGGCTCCACGACGGCGAACTCATCTTCGACGGCGACCGCGAGGAGCTGACGATGGACGTCGTCGACCGCATCTACTACGGTGAGGAGACAGCAGAGAGCGACGAAGGAATCCAGCACATCTAACATGGCGACAGAAGACTCAACAGATGACCGGGTTGGAGAGAAGCTCAACCAGCTCAATCGAGCGTCCCGCACCCGCCAGCTCCTCTACCTGACTGGCCTCGTCGTACTGCTCGGACTCACGTTCGCGGGGCTGTGGTTCGTTGAACTGACCGTCGGTGCCCTCTACCGGAACCTCCCGGGCTGGTTCACGTTCCTCGGCGGCTTCTTCCCCCCGGACTTCGTGGACCTGACGAACCAGACGAAGGCACAGGGGATCGACGGTCTGGACGCGATCGTCGCGACGCTCCTGCACCCGCAGTGGTTCGTCTCCACCGTCCTGGACGCCCAGCTCGGCTCCGCGAGTGTCCTCGTCAGCGCGGCGTTCATCACCGTGGTCATGGGCTTCCTCGGGACGGTGCTCGGCTTCCCCCTCGCGCTCGCGCTCGGTATCCTCGGCTCCGAGCGTGTCGTCCCGTTCCCGTTCAACTTCATCTTCCGAGGCATCATGAGCACCATCCGCGCCGTCCCGGCGCTCATCTGGGGACTCATCTTCGTCCCGCTGACCGGCTTCGGGCCGGTGACGGGCGTGCTCGCCATCGGGACCGACACCATCGGGAACCTCGGCCGACTGCTGACCGACGAGCTGGAGGAGGTCGAGGACGGCCCCATCGAAGCGGTCCGCTCGACCGGTGCTTCTGGTCCGCAGACGATCCTCTTCGGGATGCTCAGTCAGGTGTACAACGGCTACGTCGCGTGGACGCTGTACGTCCTCGAAATCAACACTCGCATCGCCATCGGGCTCGGTGTCATCGGCGTCGGTGGTATCGGTCGGTACATCGACGCGAAGATCCGACTCGGTGCGTTCGGGACGCCGAGTGCGTACCCGCAGGCGGCGGCCGGTATCCTGGTCGTCATCGCCATCGTGCTGAGCGTCGAGATGATCTCCTCGCGGATCCGCTCGCGGCTACGGCCGGGCGAAGACAATGGTCGGAGCCTCCTCGACATCATCCGGGGACTCGGTGACGCCGGCAAGTGGATGGGTACCGAGAACCCGAAGAACGACTAGAACTCTCCGAGACGGGACTGCCCGTCGCTCCCTTTCTCGCGGCCACCGACCAGTTCGGCAGCACTCTCCAGCGCCGAGCGGAACGTCTCCTTCTGGCTCGGGTCGTACAGCGTCGCCGCCGGGTGTACGCAGACGAGCAGCCGCCGTGGCTCGCCCTCGATGCGGACGTCGGTCAGCTCGCCGGCCTCCTTCGTCACCGCGACGGAGCGCCCGAGCAGGTGTTCGGCGGGCACCTTCCCGAGCGTCACGAGCACCGCGGGGTCGACGAGGTCGATCTCGCGGTCGAGGTACGGACGGCAGTTCTCGAGCTCCTCGGCGTGGGGGTCGCGGTTGTCCGGGGGTCGGCAGCGCACGCAGTTGGTGATGCGGACCGTCTCGCGGTCGAGGCCGACCTCGCGGAGCGTCTCTGTGAGCACGTCGCCGGAGCGCCCGACGAAGGGCTCGCCCTGTTCGTCCTCGTTCGCGCCGGGCGCCTCGCCGACGAACAGCACGTCGGCGTCGGCGGGCCCGACGCCGTTGACGATCCGGCTCCGGGACTCACAGAGCGCCGGGCAGCGCTCGCAGTCGTGGACCTCCAGTCCGTCCATGGTCTCCATACGATTCACCGCGTGGGCGGGCCACCTAACCGCTACGCTCTGGCACCGGCCGCTCCGTCACTCCCGCCGGAGGGCGTCGCCGGCCCGTGCCGCGAACCGGGCGACACGCAGCGGCTCCGGCCGGCCGCCTTCGGGGGTGAACGCGCGGACGACGTCGCGTGCCTCGCCGTCGTCGAGGCCGACCGTGCGGACGTACACCGTCTCGCCGTTGACCTCGACGGGCGTCCGTGGCGGCTGGCGGCGGTAGGTTTCGAGCCGCCGCTCGCGCTCCGCACCCTCGAACGCCTCCTCGATGGCGGGTTCGAGCCCCGGGCTCGCCTCGAACGTGACCGAGAGGACGGGCCGGTCGACCGCCTCGTGGACCGCGTGGAGGTCGACGACGTTGTACCACGCCAGCGCGATGCCGGCGAGGAGGACGTAGCGCACGTCTTCGCGGGCGAGGCGCTCGTACGTCTGGACGACGGCGTCGGTCGCGTCGCTCCCGCCGACCGTACACGTCCCAAAAGAGAGTCCATCGACGGTGCGATCAGCCCTGACGACGACGCCGGCGAGCGTGCTCACGTCCCCCTGCGTGGACTCGGCGATGCCGACCGCTCGAACGCCGGCTTTCATCGCCTCAGTCGTCGTCTTTGATGTCCTTCAGTCGGTCGATGAGTTCGTCGTTGGTCGCCCCGTTCTCGAACTCGACTCGGCCCTGGTGGTCGGTCTCGCGCGAATCGACCGACTCTTCGTCGAGTTCTGTGTCGATGCTCTGATTGTCCTGTTCCGATTCGTCGTAGCTCCCGAAACCCATACACTGTACAATAATCGTGGAGGACTCAAAAAAATCACGGCAGCAGCCGCGTTTTTGTCACGTTCGGCTATCGTCAATGGAAACGTTTCGGGAGGCTGTTGCAGGCTCCAGTCAGCACTTAAGCGCTGCTGCCATACGCCGGTGTATGGAAGTCCACAACGTCACTGCCGACGCGGAGACGTTCACCTGCAACGCCTACCTCGCCGTCGGCGACCGCACGGTCCTCGTCGACGCCGGCGCGATGGACGGCGTCGTCGACGTCGTCCGCGAGCACACCGACCACGTCGACGCGGTCGTCCTCACCCACCAGCACGGCGACCACGTCGCCCAGCTCGACGCGGTACTCGACGCGTTCGACGACCCCGACTGCTACGCCTACGGTGACCACCCGCGGCGCACCCACGGCATCACCGACGGCGACGACCTCCTCCTCGGCGACGAGCGCTTCGAGGTCGTCTACACGCCCGGTCACGCCGCCGACCACGTCTCTCTCGTCAGCGACACCAGCCTGTTCAGCGGCGATGTCGTCGTCCACGACGACGGCGCGTTCGACTACGGCAGCTTCGGCCGCACCGACATGGCCGGACAGTCCCGCGAGCGGCTCATCGAGAGCATCCGCACCCTGCTCGAGCGGCTGCCCGACACCGTCGAGCACATGTACGCCGGCCACGGCGACGAGTTCCACGGCGACGTCCGCGACGTGGTCGAGACGGCGCTCGAACGGGCGGAGAGACGCGAGCCGAAGTACCCCGACGAGGCCTGAGACCGGCCAGCGTCGCCACTTCCCGCGCGAGTGAGACGAGAAAGATGACCGCGATTACGCCGCGCGCGCTTCCTTCGCCTTCGGGCGGAGCTTCTTGTAGCCGCACTTGCGGCACTTCTCCGCTCGCTTCGGGTTCCGCGCGTTGCAGCGCATGCAGATCATCTTCTCGAGCGACCGCTTCTCCGCAGCCTCGAATCGTGCCATACTCCTTCCTACACCGTGCTGCGGGTAAAAGCGTTTCCGAGTGCGTTCGTGAGTGCTTCGGGATTTTTGGTCCACCTGGACTTGGGGTACTGGTGACAACAACAGCCAGAAAGCCCCTGCCTGCTCGACTCCCGGGACTCGCTGCGGTCCTCACTCCGTTGCGGTCCTTGCTTCGTCCGAGTTCGTCGAGCAGGCAGCCCCTTTCAGTCCCGCCCACCACGACCGGACCGCACCTCACACCTCCCCAGCCTCTTCGCTCGGTCGCAGGCTCCCTCGCTCATCCCTCGCACGAGCGCCGGCTCGCGGCCCTCACTTCGTTCGGCCCACTCGCCAGCCGCGCGCCAGTAGTGGAAATCCAGTCGCCATCGAGGCCACCCTTCAAATACGAAGCCGGGACCAGACCAGCCGTGACCTGAGAGCGGTCGCGCGGGGGCCGAGGCGGGAGCACGGCACACCCCCGTGCCAGGGAAGCGTGCCGTCTGTTCGCTACGCCGACTCGTCGGCGAGGTAGTCGTCCTGGACCGCGACGACCTCGGTGGAGTCGGCACAGTCCGCGTAGCGCCGCAGCGGCTCGTCGTTGAGTTCGAGGAACGTCTCGCCCCAGGTGAACTTCGCGAGGATGCGCTCGGCGTGGTCGCGCTCGCCGAGGATGCACAGCGCGGCGGCCAGCGCCTCGACGGTCGTGAGCGCGAACGGCTTTCCGAAGTTCACCGGGTTGGCGGCGACGAGGAACGGGAGCGCCCGGTGCTCGCCGCGGAGGTCGAACGCGTCCACGTCCGCGCTCTCCCACGAGCAGTCGAGCGCGACGAGCGCGTCGGGGTCGTCGGCCGGCGAGAGCGCCTGCTCCGCGTGGGGGTCCAGCACCAGGCCGTACGGCGTCGCCCGGTTCGAGCGATGCAGCTCGGCGAGGTCGAACTTGGCGAGCTTCCGGGCCGTGCACTTGTCGGGGTCGTCGTCGCCCTCGTACCGGACGTGGAGCTTCACACCTGCTGTACCCCGGCGACGGGCAAAAGCGCCACGCTACACCAGCTGGTCGTACAGCGCGTCGACGTCGACCAGCGTCAGCTCTCGCTCCTGCATCGTCGCGATGTGGTCGGCGCGCTCGCCGACGGTCTGCCCGTCCATCGACTCGAACAGCTCGGCGAGGAACGGCTCCATCGCGGCCTGGAGCTCGTCGTAGCTCGTCTCCACGTGACCCATCTGGAGGTCGACGAGCACGGTGCCGTCGCGCTCCGCCACGTCGTAGCCGAGGAACTGCGGGTGGACCGTCCGCTCCAGCCGCGCGAGGTCGTAGAGCCGCAGCAGGGCGTGGATGGAGCCGTAGCCCTGGTAGACCGTGCTGCCGTCGGTCTCGACGGTGAACTCCACGTGGTCGGAGGGGCCGGTCACCGCGGCTTCCCAGCCGCCGTGGACGCCGTCGAGTCGGAACCGTACCATGCCCGGAGGCAGGGGCTGCGAGGGGTAAAAGGCTCCGAGAGCGGTCAGTGACGAGGCCGACTCCCTCGCTGCGCTCAGTCGTCGGCCTCGCTGTCGTCGGCCTCGCCCGCTTCATGGACAGCTTCGCCCCGAAGCAGCCGCGACGCGATGGTGAACGTCTGCTCGGCCTCCCGGCGCGTCGGGAAGTGCGCCGCCAGATAGCGCGCGACGGCGACCATCGCGACCCGCTGATCTCGCTCGGCGGTCGCGCAGTCGAACTGCCGGAAGCCGGCCTCGAGCGCCTGGAGCGTGTGGAACCCCGCGTCCTCGCGGAGCAAGGCGTGGCCGAGCCGTCGCTTCAGGGTGGACGGCTCACCGCCCGCATCGAGGAACTCGCCGACGAGTCGGCCGGCCTCGTTCACCCGACCCTCGGCGTCGAACGTCCCGTCGAGGTCGTCGAGGATGTCGTCGGGTTCGCGCGCCGTCTCGCCGGGCTCCGGAATCGGTGCCGGGGGCGTGTTGAGGAACCGGTCGAGGTAGACGTTCACCGCGCCGTCGAGCACCCCTCGATAGAGCACCGGGTCGTCGACGCGCCGGGTCGCCTGGTGGACCGCGTTCGCGTAGGTGAACGTGTGATGTACCGTGTTCCAGTCGGAGAACTCGTTGCTCGTCCCGAACTGAGCGACGCGGGTCGCGGCCGCGGCGGCGACCGCGCTCGCGAGCTGCTCCGGCGTCGCGCCCTCCGCGATGGCGTCGCGGATGCCGTCCACGATGGCGTGTGGGTCGTCCGAGAGCAGCAGCTCGCGGAACCCGTCGGGTTCGGTCCACGACTCGTCCGCGCCCTGTGCCACGAGCTCGTCCAGTTCCGCGGTGACGTCCGCGACCAGCCCCGCGAGGTCGACGGGCTGCCGCCACGAGGAGAGCTCCTCGCTGCGTTCGGCGTCGGTCAGCGACGGGACCAGGCTCGCGAGCGTATCGTCCGCGTGCTCCCAGCCGACGTGGTCGAGGGTCTCGATGGCCTTGTTCACGAAGTCGAAGCTGTGGCCGGTGTCGAGGTACCGGTGGTCGGTCGCCGCCGCGTAGAGCATCCGCTCGACGGCGTCGCGGTCGCAGGCGGCGACGGCGGTCCGGAGCACCCGCTCCGCACCGTCCTCGTCGCGCACCTCGACGTTCTCGCGGAACCAGGACGCGAGCCGGTCGGGGTCCACGTCCGCGCGTTCGAACGGCGGCTGGGCGAACCGCGGCGGCTCGCCGGCACAGTCCGCGGCGACGTGTCGGAGCCCGGTGTACATCGCCCGCTTGCGGTCGTCGGGGTCGAGTTCGGGAGCGACGTTGGCCATCGCGGCGAGGATGGTCAGCCCGGACGACCAGCCGCCCTCGCGGTACTGCGTGCCGAACCGGACCCCGCGGTCGAGTACGTCGGTCCGGTCGACTCCGGCATCCGCCAGGCCGACGACGGCCTTGGCGACGACGAGCCGCAGGTTCTCCTCGAGCCCGGTCTGGAGGCGGCTGCGCCAGTGCTCGGCCGGCGGCGCGTCACGTCGTGGCTGCGGGCGGACGAACACGTCGCCGTCGCGCACCTCCACGGGGTACGTCGCGACGTCGTCGGCCCAGGGGTCGAACGTGTCGCCGCAGCCGAGTTCGAACCGGGCGTGGTGCCAGTGACAGGTGAGGACGCCCTCGTCGACGGTGCCCTCGACGAGCGGGAACCCCATGTGGGGGCAGCGGTTGTCCACCGCCCGGACCTCGCCCTCGTGGTGGAACAGCGCGATGGCGTGCCCGTCCTCGGTGACGAGCTGTCGACCCTCGTCCCGGAGAGCCGCGAGCGTGCCGACCCGCACGAAACCGTCGTCAGTGGTTGCCATGCGTGGAGTTGGCACGCCAGCGTGAAAACCGTTGGCTGGCGGCCGGGTCGCACCGTCGATACCATGGACTGGCAACCACGGTTAAGTCCACGGGGCCGATAGAGTGGCGCATGCTTTCCGTCGGCTCAGAAGCCCCGAACTTCTCCCTTCCCGGCGTCGAGGGTGGCGAGTTCGACGAGTACTCGCTCGCGGACGCGCTCCGCGAGGACCTCGTCGTCATCGCCTTCTACCCGGCCGATTTCAGCCCGACCTGCACCGACGAGCTCTGTACACTCCAGGACATGGACCTGCTGAATCTCGACGCGGACGTGACCCTCTTCGGCATCTCCGGGGACTCGATGTACAGCCACCGGCGTTTCGCGGAGGAGTACGACATCACCTACCCGCTGCTGGCCGACAGTGCGGGCGAGGTCGCCGCCGAGTACGGCGTCTGCATGCCCGACTGGCGCGGGCACCGGAACGTCCCGAAGCGCTCGGTGTTCGTCGTCGACGAGCGCCAGCGGGTGCGCTACGCCTGGTCGGCCGACGACCAGACCGTCCTGCCGGACGTGGGGGAGGTCCGGGCCGCCATCGACGACGTGCGTGACGACAGGACCGCGGTCCAGCGGTACGCCCGTGGACACGAGCACCTCGGAGCCGGCCGCGAACGGTTCGAGACCGCCTGGAGCGAGTACGAGGTCGGGGCGTGGCTCGGGGCGGTCGAGCACTTCGACGAGGCGGTCGCGTACTTCGACGCGGCGGGCGAGAGCCTCCGCTCGGCCGAACGCTTCGCGGAGTCCGATCGCGTCGGACGCGCGTGCCAGGACGCCGGCGACCGCGCCGACGACTACCGGCAGGCGGCCCGCTGGTACGCCCGCTCGGCAGAGCACTACGCCGACGGCGACGAGGCGATGGGCGACGAGTACCGTGCGGACGCGGAGAGCCCACACGAGGCCGCCAGCACGGGTGACGAGCTGCCGAAACCATCGACGCTGTTCCCCGGGGAGTAGCCCGGGGTCGGCGTTCGCGTGCCGTCGCCGACCACTGGCTTTCTGTGGCGGGCGACCGAAGCCGGGGTATGGCCCCCGACGACCCGGTCGCGACGTACTACCGCGCGCTCGACGACCACGACTACGCGGCGCTCCGGTCGGTGCTCTCGCCGTCGTTCGTCCAGCACCGACCGGACCGTACGTTCGAGGACCGTGACTCGTTCGTCCGGTTCATGCGCGACGACCGGCCGTCGTCCGAGACGAACCACGAGCTCCGGGGTCGGTTCCGGCGCGACGCTGCAGGTGGCGAGAGCGGGGACGACGAACCAACCGTCCTGGTCCGCGGTCGGGTGTGCGAGGGCGACGAGGTGCTGCTCCGGTTCGTCGACGCGTTCACGCTCTCGGCGGGCCGCATCGAGCGCGTCGAGACGTACACACGCTGAGTCAGTCCTGTGCCTCGGACTGGAGCTTCCGTTTCCGGCGCTCGAACTCGTCGTCGTCGACCTCGCCGCGGGCGTAGGCGATGCGCAGTTCCTCGAGCGCCCGGTCCGTGCTGGACTGCTGTGAGCGGGCGGCGTGGACGACGCCGGCCAGCAGCACCAGCGCGACCGGGAGGGAGAAGACGAACAGGATGATGACGATCTCGGGGGCACCGACGCCGCCGAAGAACGCGGGCGGGAGCATACGGTAGCCAGGTCCGCACGCGGAAAAAGCGTTTCGCGGGCGGCGTGGCGCCGGTTCGGGGTTACTCGTCGGTGCCGAGCGCGCTCTCGCCGACCTTCTCGTGGCCCTCGATGACCTCGGTGCCGCCCAGGTAGGGCTGGAGGGGTTCGGGGACGTCGACGGTGCCGTCCTCGTTCTGGTAGTACTCGAGGATGGCGACCATCACGCGGCCGACGGCGGTGCCGGAGGCGTTCAGCGTGTGGAGGTACTCCGCGCTCTCGTGGTGCTCGGGCCGGTAGCGGATGCCCGCCCGGCGCGCCTGGAACTCCTCAAAGTTCGAGGCGCTGGAGACCTCCAGCCAGCGGCCGCCCATGCCCTCGGGGGCGTCGTCGCTGTCGGTGCCGGGGGCCCAGACCTCGAGGTCGTACGTCTTCGCGCTGGCGAACGTGAGGTCGCCGGTACAGAGGTCGAGCACGCGGTAGGGGAGCCCGAGCCGTTCGAGCACCTCGGCAGCCTCCTCGACGAGCGCGTCGAGGCGGTCGTAGCTCTCCTCGGGTTCGACGAAGTTGACCAGCTCGACCTTGTTGAACTGGTGGACGCGGACGATGCCGCGGGTCTCGGTGCCGTGTTCGCCGGCCTCGCGCCGGAAGTTCGGGGTGTACGCCTGATGCTTCAGCGGGAGGTCCTCCCGGAGGAGGATGTCGTCGCGGTACATGTTCGTCACCGGCACCTCCGCGGTGGGGCAGAGCCAGAGGTCGTCGTCGTCGTACTCGTCGAACTCGTCGCCGCCGATACGGTAGGCGTCCTCGTTGAACTTCGGGAGCTGACCGGTGCCGCGCATCGAGGTCGACTTCACGGGGACCGGCGGGAACACGTCGACGTACTCCTGCTCGCGGTGGACGTCCAGCATGAACTGGATGAGTGCGTGTTCGAGCCGTGCGCCGTCGCCCTTGAGGAAGTAGAAGCCGGCGCCGGTGGTCTTCGCGCCGCGGGCCTCGTCGATGATGTCGAGCTCCTCGCCGAGGTCGTAGTGCGGGGTGACCTCGTCGGGCAGGTCGCGCAGGTCGTCGAAGCCCCAGCGCTCGACCTCGACGTTGTCGGCCTCTTCGTCGCCGACGGGGACGCTCTCGTGGGGGACCTGCGGGAGTTCGAGCATCGCCTCGTGGAGTTCGTCCTCCAGCTCGTCGGTACGCTCTTCGACCTCGGCGAGTTCGTCCTTGAGTTCGCCCGAGCGCTCGATGGCCTCCTGCGCTTCCTCGTCCTTTCCGTCCTGTTTGAGCTGCCCGATCTGCTTGCTGACCTCGTTGCGTTCGTGTCGGAGGTCGTCGCCTCGGGCTTTCAGTTCGCGCCACTCCGCGTCCAGTTCCAGGATCTCGTCGAGGTCCACGTCGTAGCCCCGGTTGTCGAGGCTCTCGCGGACGGCCTCGGGGTTCTCCCGGAGGTATCGGCGGTCGAGCATTTGCAAGGTGGTTGCTGTGGGTCGGGGAAAACCGTATCGGATGTGTGGTGCGGCGTGTCAATCGCTCTCGGTGTGCTCCTGTCGTCGCGTCGTCGTTTCGGGCGGCTCGATGGTCGGCGGGGACGCCGGCCGTCCGCGAACGCACGACTCTTTGTGCTGGCTCGCATAGGGTGTCCAAGATGAGCGACGCCAACTCCGGCCCCCTCTCTCCCGACCGTCCGGACGCCCAGACGCCGTTCCGGGTGGACGCGCCGTTCGAGCCGGCGGGCGACCAGCCCGAGGCCATCGAGTCGCTGGTCGCGGACTTCGAGTCGGGCGCGACGGAGCAGACGCTGCTCGGGGTGACCGGGTCGGGCAAGACCAACACGGTGTCCTGGACCGTCGAGGAGATACAGGAGCCGACGCTGGTCATCGCGCACAACAAGACGCTGGCGGCACAGCTCTACGAGGAGTTCCGGGAGCTGTTCCCGGACAACGCCGTCGAGTACTTCGTCAGCTACTACGACTACTACCAGCCGGAGGCGTACGTCGAGCAGACGGACACCTTCATCGACAAGGACGCCTCCATCAACGACGAGATCGACCGGCTCCGGCACTCCGCCACGCGCTCGCTGCTCACCCGTGACGACGTCATCGTCGTCGCCTCGGTCTCGGCCATCTACGGGCTGGGTGACCCGACGAACTACGTCGACATGGCGATGCGGCTGGAGGTCGGCGAGCAGGTGGGCCGCGACGAGCTGCTCGCCCGGCTGGTCGACCTGAACTACGAGCGCAACGACGTGGACTTCACGCAGGGCACGTTCCGGGTGCGCGGCGACACCGTCGAGATCTACCCGATGTACTGGCGGTACGCCGTCCGCGTCGAGCTGTGGGGCGACGAGATCGACCGCATGGTGAAGATGGACCCGATGCAGGGCGAGGTCGTGAGCGAGGAGCCGGCCGTGCTCGTCCACCCGGCGGAGCACTACTCCATCCCGGAGGAGCGCCTCGAACGGGCGATGGCGGAGATCGAGTCGGACATGGCCGACCGGGTGCGCTACTTCGAGCGCAAGGGCGACGCGGTCGCGGCCCAGCGCATCGAGGAGCGCACGACGTTCGACCTGGAGATGATGCAGGAGACGGGCTACTGCTCGGGCATCGAGAACTACTCGCTGTACCTCTCGGACCGGGAATCGGGCGAGGCGCCGTACACGCTGCTCGACTACTTCCCCGACGACTTCCTCTGTGTCATCGACGAGTCACACCAGACGCTCCCCCAGATCAAGGGCCAGTTCGCCGGCGACAAGTCACGGAAGGACTCGCTGGTCGAGAACGGCTTCAGACTGCCGACGGCGTACGACAACCGCCCGCTGACCTACGAGGAGTTCTTCGAGAAGACCGACAAGCGGCTGTACGTCTCGGCGACCCCCGGCGACTACGAGCGCGAGCACAGCGACAACGTCGCGGAGCAGATCGTCCGCCCGACCCACCTCGTGGACCCGGCGGTCGAGGTCGCGCCCGCGACGGGGCAGGTCGACGACCTGATGGACCGCATCGACGAGCGCGTCGAGCAGGACGAACGCGTGCTCGTGACCACCCTCACGAAGCGCATGGCCGAGGACCTCACGGAGTTCCTCGAGGAGTCGGGCGTCGACGTGGCGTACATGCACGACGAGACGGACACGCTGGAGCGCCACGAGCTGGTCCGCGCGCTCAGGCTCGGCGACATCGACGTGCTCGTCGGCATCAACCTGCTCCGTGAGGGACTGGACATCCCCGAGGTCAGCCTCGTCGCCATCCTCGACGCCGACCAGGAGGGGTTCCTCCGGTCGGAGACGATGCTCGTCCAGACGATGGGCCGGGCCGCCCGGAACGTCAACGGCGAGGTCGTCCTGTACGCCGACGACCGCAGCGACGCGATGGACGCCGCCATCGAGGAGACCCAGCGCCGCCGGCGCATCCAGCAGCAGTACAACGAGGAACACGGCTTCACCCCGACGACCATCGAGAAGGACGTCGGCGAGACGAGCCTGCCCGGCGCGGAGACCGACACGGGCGGACTGACGAGCGACGACGCCCCGGAGGACGCCGAGGCAGCCGCCGCGCGCATCCAGCGGCTGGAAGAGCGGATGCAGGAGGCCGCGAACAACCTCGAGTTCGAGCTCGCGGCCGACATCCGCGACCGCATCCGCGACCTGCGCCAGGAGTTCGAGGCGCTCTCGGACCCCGACGACGGCACCATCGAACCCGAGGCCGACCCCGACTTTTGAGCCGTCGACCGGCCGCCCGAACCTTTCGTTCGTCGTTTCGATGTCCGAACATTTTTTAGCCGGCCGCTTTACTTCGACCCATGGTAGTGGATTCACTGAAGTTCCCGACCAGAGGAGAGGACGGGATGATGCGGGCCATCATCGGTGGCGGTCTGCTGCTCGCCTCGGCCATCATCCCGCTGCTCCCGCAGCTCATCGTGAACGGGTACAGCCTCCAGTCGATGCGGGCCGGCGCCCGGAACGACCCGAACCCACCCGAGTTCGACGACTGGGAGGTGCTGCTGAAGGACGGCGCGTACATGTTCGGCGTGACGCTCGTCTACACGCTGATACCGGTGATGCTCCTGTTCGGGGTGCTCTTCCTCGGCTTCTTCGTGTTCTCCTTCGGGGCGGCAGCCGGGAGCGCCGCCGGTGAAGGTGGCGCCGCCGCCGGTGGTGGCATCGGTCTCATCGTCATGCTCGTCCTCGGCGGGCTGGCGTTCCTCCTCCTCATGCTCGCGTACTACGTGATGCCGGCCGCACTCGTCGGCGTCGCGACTACTTCGTCGCGCTGGTGGTCGCGGCCATCGTGAACTTCCTGGCGTTCCTCGTCATCTTCCCGCTGATGTTCCTGCTCGTCGGCTTCCCGCTCGCGTTCATCATGCAGGCGGGCATCTTCCACTACCTCGGCACCGTCGCCCGCGACATCGCGACGACCGGGACCTGCCAGCCGGGCCACAGCGACCCCCGAGCAGGGGACGCGTACTAGAGCCGCCGACGCAACTGTTCGGCGGTCTTCTCGCCGACGCCCTCGACCGCCAGGAGCTCCGCCGCACTCGCCTCGCGGACGTTCTCGACGCTGCCGAACCGGCCGAGCAGCCGGCGGCGCGTCGCCGGCCCGATGCCGGGCACGTCGTCGAGCACGGTCGACACGTCGTCACGGATCGTCTGGTGGTACTGCACGGCGAAGCGGTGGGCCTCGTCCCGCACCCGCTGGAGCAGGTGGAGCTGGGCCGCGTCGTCGTCCCAGTCGTGGGTGCGCTCGGGCGTGATGACGAGTTCCTCGGCCTTCGCCAGTGCCACGGCGGGCACGTCCCAGCCGGTCGCTTCGAGCGCGTCGGTCGCCGCGGCGAGCTGCCCCTCGCCGCCGTCGATGAGCAGGAGGTCCGGGTCCGGACGGTCGTCCCGCCCCGCGAGCGCGCGCTCGGCCCGCCACCGGATCAGGGCGGCCATGTTCGCGTAGTCGTCGTTCGTCTCGTCGAGCTTCTTCCGGCGGTAGTCCGACTTCTCGGCGCTCCCGTCGACGAAGCAGACGTTCGAGCCGACGACGGCTCTCCCCTGCGCGTGGCTCACGTCGAACCCCTCGATGCGCGAGATGCGGCCGAGCCCGAGTTCGTCCGCGAGCGCGGCGGACTCGTCCCGTCGGCCGACGTTGCGGCGGGCGTTCTTCAACGCCAGCTCGATCAGCTTCGCCTCCCGGCCCGCGCCCGGTACCCGGACCGCCACGTCGGCAGCGTCGAGCCACGCCGTCACCTCCGCGTCGCCGTGGTGCTCGGGCAGCAGGATGGCGTCGGGCAGCGACCGCTCCGCGTAGTACTGCACGAGGAACGCGGCGAGCACGGCGGGCACGGCGTCGCCCGACTCGCGGTCGGTCCCCGTCGGCACGGCCATCGAGTGCCGGTCCCGTTCCACGAGCTGGCCGCCCTCGGCGTGGAGCCGCGCCACCGTCGCGTCGTCGCCCCGCAGTGCCACCCCGAGCACGTCGACCGAGCGCTCGTACTCGTCCCGGCCGCTGACCGCCTCGCCGCCGCTCCCGTGGAACGACTCGACGACTGCCAGGCGGTCCCGCAGGTTCGCCGCGCGCTCGAACGACTGCGATTCGGCGGCCGCCTCCATCTCCCGCCGAAGCGGGTCGGCGAGCACGCCGGTCTCCCCGGCGAAGAACTGCGTCACCGAGTCGACGTCGGCGATGTAGTCCTCCCGCGCAATCTCGTCCGTACACGGCGCGGTGCAGAGCCCCATCTCGTAGTCGAGGCAGGGTCGCTCCCGTCCGGCGAACTTGTGGTCCGAGCAGCCCCGCACGCCGAACGTCTCCCGGAGCGCCTTCACCACCGTCTCGACGGTGCCCATGCTCGTGTACGGCCCGAAGACGGTCGCGCCCTCGTTCGGGTCCCGCGTCACCTCGATGCGGGGGAACTCGTGGTCGGTCAGCTGGACCAGGGGATACGACTTGTCGTCCTTCAGCCGCACGTTGTACCGCGGCTGGTGGCGCTTGATGAGGTTCGCCTCCAGCAGCAGCGCCTGCGTCTCCGTGTCCGTGACCGCGACGTCGAGGTCGTCCGCCCGCTCGACCATGCCCGCGATCCGGGCCGACCGCGGGTCCGCGTACGACCGGACGCGAGAGCGCAGGTCCACCGCCTTCCCGACGTACAGCACCGTGTCGCCCTCGAAGAACTGGTAGACTCCCGGGTCGGTGGGGAGGTCGCTCGCGAAGTTCCGGACGGTTTCGGCGTCCATCGGTTCTGACTGGACTTGGGCGCGCGACGGCATGGGGGTTACGTCTGAAGAATCGAGTTGGCTGAGAGTTCAGGTAGGTCCGAGGACTTACTGGAACCGATAACAGCCAGAAAGCCCCTGCCTGCTCGACTCCCGCGCCTCGCTGCGGTCCTCGTTCCTGCGGTCCTTGCGTCGTCGGGGTTCGTCGAGCAGGCAGCCCCTTTCATTCCCACCCGACAGCTCCGCACCCCACCTCGTGCCTCCCCAGCCGACTGCGGTGCTCAGTCGCTAGCGCTCCCTGCGCTCCTCGCCCCTCGCGCGAGTGTCGGCGAACGGCCTGGCGAGACTCCTCCGTCGTCTCGCTGCCCTCCGCTCGCACGCTCGCGGAGACCTCGCTGCGCTCGGCACGTTCGCCAGGGTGAGAGCGAGCTCTCACTGGCCATCGGAATCGCAAGCGATTCCGAGACAGCCGCGCGCCACCTGGCTGAGTAAGCGATGTCGCTACACCTCACCCGAACCCGCAGCGCTAGCCAGACATTCAACCAGAAATCAGAAACACAGCGTCACAGCTCGGTCTCCCGAAGCTCCAGGTCGGCAACCACCTGATACGGGTGCTTCTCCTTGCGGATGCCGTCGATGATGGCGAACGCGTCGCCCGGCGTCAGGAAGTGCTGGCACACGACACGACCCAGCGGCGTGGGCTCGAAGCCGTCGATGAAGCCGTACTCCAGCAGCTTGCCGATGGCGTGCTTCGTGGGGATGTCGCCGATCATGCGGTCGTTGAGCGCCTTCGCGGACTTGCCGGCGACGGCGACGTTCGCCAGGGTCTCCTCGACGGCTGCGTCCTCGTCGTAGCGGGTGATGACGGGCTCCATCTCGCCCTTGAGGAGCTTGAACGCGACCTCGTCCTCGGACATCTCCATGGAGTTGTGGTAGGTGCACTCGGGCTCGACGAGCATGTACACCTTCCCGCGGTCGTGGTAGTCGGGGCGGCCGGCGCGCCCGAGCATCTGGCTGAACTCCTGGACGGAGAGCCACTCGATGCCCATAGCGAGCGAGTCGAAGATGACCTGCGAGGCGGGGAAGTCGACCCCCGCCGCGAGGGCGGCCGTGGTGACGACCGCCGAGAGCTCCTGGTCGCCGAACATGCGCTCGACCTTCTTCCGGCGGCCGTAGTCCAGGCCGGCGTGGTAGGGGGCCGCGCTGTACTCCAGCTTGCGGGAGATCTCGTGGCAGCGCCGCCGCGAGTTGGTGAAGACGATGGTCTGGCCGCGGTAGCCCTTCGAGGACTCGCGGTCGAACTCGCGCTTGACGAGCCGGTTGATGATGCGTGGTTTCTCGCGGCCGTCGGCGAAGGTGACGTGGCGCTCGATGGGGACGGGACGCTCCTCGAACTCGATGAGCTTCGCCTCGAGCGCGCGGCCGAGTTCGGCGGGGTTGCCGACGGTGGCAGAGAGGTAGACCCACTGCGCGCCGTCGTAGCCCGACCGTTGTTTCTGGCGCTGCTGGCTGTAGTGCTTCAGCCGCGAGATGAGCCCGTCGAGGCGGTGGCCGCGGCCCTCCTCCTTGAGCGTGTGGACCTCGTCGATGACGACGGTGCCGATGTCGCCGAGGTCCTTCCCGGTGCGGAGCGCGTGGTCGATGCCCTCGTAGGTACCGACGATGACGTCGGCGGAGGGGTCGAACCGCGAGCCGGAGTCGTTGACGCGGCTCGCTCCGACCCGGATGGTGACGTCGACGAGGTCGCCGTACTCGTCCGCGAAGTCCTCGTGCTTCTGGTTGGCGAGCGCGACCAGGGGGACGAGGAAGAGCATCTTCCCCTTCCCGTCGAGGACGTTCTGGAGACCGGCGAGCTCGCCGACGAGCGTCTTCCCGGTCGCCGTCGCGCTGACGACGAGCTGGTCGTCGCCCATGCCCCGGGGGCCGTCGCCGGTGCGCTCGCCGAACAGGCCGTTCTCGACGGCGAGGCTCTGCACGGGCAGCAGGGTGTCGAACCGCTGTTCGAGCAGGCCCTGCAGCTCCGGGTGGAGGTCGAGCCCGTCGACCGGGACGAGGTCGATGTCGTCCGTCGTCGCCGATATCTCGTCGAACTTCGTCAGGTCGGGGTCGAGCTCGCCCTTGAGCAGGTTGCTGATGCGTTCGAGGTCCTGCACGTCGAGGAGCAGGTCCTCCAGTCGTTCCTTCGCGTCGCTGGTGAACTCGCCGTGGTAGGCCAGCTCCTTCTCCAGCTCGCGGCGGGCGCAGTCGGTGCAGATCCAGTCCGTGCCGTCCTTGACGGCGGTGTCGGTCGTGATTGGCGAGTACCGACCGGCGGAGGCGCAGTAGCGACAGGTCCGGACGACCTTCGCGTCGAGCTGGTAGCCGTCGAGCATCGCCTGCAGCTCCTCGCGGGCCCGGGTCGAGGTCTGCTCGGAGATACGGATTCGCTCCGCGCGGCGTGCGATCTCGACGAACTCCTCGGGGCTGCGTGGCTCCTCGCTGGAGTCGCGGACGAGCCGGAACTTCCCGGGTCGGGGGCCGGCGCTCGTCTCCTTGAGCTCGAGCTTCGCACGGAAGACGCGCTCGCCGTCGCGCTCGACGACCGCGAGGTAGTTCCTGCCGGCCTCGTGGAGGAACAGGGTGTCGACGCGCTGGACCTGTCGTGACACGCGATTCGGTACGAGAGCGGGGTATTTCAGGGGTTCGGAACTTCTTCGGGGACCTCGTCGGCGTCGGTCACTCCTGCAGCTGTATCTCGTCGTCGCCGTTGGGCACCGCACAGAGGAACGCGCCCTGTACGTCGCCCTCGTTGCGGTACCAGTGGACGACGCCCGCCGGGATGAGCAGCGAGTCGCCGGCCGAGACGGTGTGCTCCTCGTCCCCGATGCCGACCACGTACTCACCCTCGAGGACGTACTGCTCGTGCTCGACGGCGTTCGTGTGCTTCGGGACCTCCGCACCCGGGTCGAGGGTGAACCGCCGGATGGCGAAGTTCGGTGCGCCGTCGCTTTCGTCGACGAGCACGCCCTTCGACAGCCCGTCGGCGGCGTCGACTGGCTCGTATTCGACGGCGTCGCTACGGCGGATGACCGGTTTCGGGTCGGACATGCGCGAGGGTAGGGCGGTGGGGCACTTAACGGGTACCGACCGACCCGGTCGTTCCCCACCGGGTCGACTGCTATCGTCCCCCAATTTAAGAGTGGTCGGCGGCTACTCGATAGCATGCGAAGCTTCAGGATCGGGTCGGTGTTCGGCATCCCCATCAAGCTGGACCTGACGTTCCTGCTGGTGCTACCGCTCTTTGCGTTCCTCATCCAGCAGCAGGTGGGCTCGGTGACGGACCTGCTCAACCAGACGATGGGGGCGAACCTGCCGGTCGACCCGCTGGTGGCCGGCTGGATGCCGTGGGTGCTCGGGTTCGCGGTCGCCATCGGCCTGTTCGTCGGCGTCGTGCTCCACGAGCTCGGCCACAGCGTCGTCGCGATGCGCTACGGCTTCCCCATCGACTCCATCACGCTCTGGATATTCGGCGGCATCGCCTCGCTCTCGGAGATGCCCGAGGACTGGAAGCAGGAGCTCCAGATCGCCATCGCCGGGCCGGTCGTCTCGATCGCCATCGGGGCCATCTCCTACGGCGCGTTCCTCGTCGTGCCCACGGGCCTGCCGTCGGCCCGGTTCGTGCTGGGCTACCTCGCGCTGATGAACGTCGCGCTCGCGCTGTTCAACATGCTGCCGGGCTTCCCGATGGACGGCGGGCGGGTCCTGCGGGCGCTGCTGGCCCGCACCCGACCGTACGCGAAGGCGACCCAGATGGCCGCCGAGGTCGGGAAGGTGTTCGCGCTCCTGCTCGGCCTGTTCGGCCTGCTCAACCTCCAGTGGCTGCTCATCGGTATCGCCTTCTTCATCTACATCGGTGCGTCCTCGGAGGCCCAGCAGGTCGTGATGAAGGCCGCCTTCGAGGGTGTGACGGTACGTGACGTGATGACGCCCGGCCCCGACCTGCACACCGTCACGCCCGACACCAGCATCTCGGAGCTGATGTCGCGGATGTTCACCGAGCGCCACACCGGCTACCCGGTGATGGACGACGGCGGGAACCTCGTCGGGCTCGTCACCCTGGAGGACGCTCGCGACGTCAAACCCGTCGAGCGCGACGCCTACACCGTCGAGGAGATCATGACGCGGGAGCTCCACACCATCGGCCCCCATGCCGACGCGATGGAGGCGCTTCAGACCATGCAGTCTGAGCGCGTCGGACGCCTGCTCGTCGTCCGTGGCGACGACCTCGTCGGCCTCATCTCGCGGTCCGACCTGATGACCGCCTTCGACGTGGTCCAGGAGACCGGGTCGGTCGAGCCGAGCCGGCGGACACCTGCCCGGGAGACATGAACGCGTTCTAATACGTGCTGGCGGACTCGGTGTTCATATTTTTGGCCAGCTTCCGGTACAATACAATTATAGGGTTTCTGTGGGCAGAAACGGCTTTCGAGTTAAGTGCTGTTTCGACGTATCATATGGGCCATAATTGTTACAAGTGGTTCACTGATACAGCATTGCATGGCAGGGGACCGAACGGTCTGGCTGACGATGTTCGTCGTCACCGTCGTCGTGCTGTCGACCGCCTCGCCGGCGCTGGCCGGCGTCGGTGGGTCGACCGCGACGACGGCAGACTCGATGACGACGCTGGCACCGAGTCAGTCCGCACCGTACGTCAACATCGCGAACACGAGTATCGACAACAGTACGCACTCGACCGTCGAGCTGGCGTACAACTTCACGAACAATATCTCGGCCAGTGACGCCGCCATCTACGTCACCGGTCCGGGGCACTACTCGGCGTTTGTGAACGACAGTATGAAATCGATGAATGTCAACGAGACCCTCGGCAGCGCTGGCTCGGAGGGCGTCCTCTCGTTGTCCATCCCTGCGGAGACGTTCGAGGGTGGGAACGTCACGCTCGGTATCTCGATGCAGAACCAGTCGACCACCAACACCGTCGCCACCGACACGGCGGTCCTCTCGGTCCCGAGCAACGTCTCGGTCGTCGGGAGCACGCTCTCCTCGGGGTCGGTCACGACGGGTGAGACGTTCACCGTGAACACGACCGTGAACAATCCGACAGGCGCAGCCGAGAACATCACCGTCGACGCGTTCGTCCCCTCGGCCGGTGCCCGGCTGAACAGTACGACCGTCCGGGTCGCCGCCGGTGAGACGACGCACGTCGAACTCTCGGGCGCCATCTACGTCTCGGGGACCCATCAGGTCCGCGTCAACGACGTCTCGACGAACACCATCTCGGTCGGCGGCGGTGGCGGCGGTCTCCCCCCTGCTCCGCTCGTCTCCGTTGGTGACACCACGGTCGACGTGAGTTCGTCGAGCACGGTCACCGCGACGTACAACGCGACCGGCATCGCCCCGACGGACGACCTCGCTATCGTCCTCCTGAACTCGTCGGACAACAGCGAGATCGCGCGCAACGACTCGCTCACGACCGCCAAGGGAGTCGCCGACATCGACCTCTCCATCTGCGCGATGACCGCAGACACGAGCGTCGTCGCCCAACTGGTCAACACGAGCAACAACACCATGCTCGCCAGCAACACCGCATCCTACACTGTCACCAACGCGGACGGCTGTGGTGGCGGTGGCGGTGGTGGTGGCGGCGGCTCGCTCCCGGCCGCGCCGTACGTCAACCAGTCCAGCACGGTGCTGGTTTCGAACGCCGACACGCCGCTGTCGGTCAGCTACAACGCGTCCGGGAGCGGGACCGCCGTCGGCGACCTCGGCGTGCGGATCATCGACCAGTCCGGCCCCTCGCTCGTCGCATCGAACACCTCGCTGTCGGTGGACAACGGGACCGCACTCGTCACCGTCCCCTCCGGCACCGTCTCGAGCGACTTCACCGCGAGCATCCAGCTGTACAACACCTCGAACAACACCGCCCTGACCACGGACACCTCGTCGATGACCGTCGACGCGGTCTCGAGCGAATCCGTCTCCGTGCCCTCGTACTTCAACGTCCAGGTCGGGAACGCGACCATCGACACGCGCACGCCGACGAACGTGACCGTCGCGTACAACCTCACGGACCAGGTCGCCCCCGCGAACGCGAACCTCACGCTCGTCGGTTCGAGCGGCGACGTCGTCGCGTACAACAACTCGGTGACCGCGGCCAACGGCACCGTCGAACTGACGGTGCCCGCGACCGACGAGGCCGGTGACTTCCGGGTCGAGGCCCAGGTCGTCGACGACGCGGCCGGTTGGGCGATGCTCACCGACCCCGGCCGGATGGACGTGCTCTCCTCCGGCATCAGCATCTCCTTCGACGGCGTGTCGACGACGACGCCGTACCTCGGCGACTCGTTCTACGCGAACGCGACCGTCACGAACACCGGCGAGGCCAGCCAGACCGTCCGGGTGAGCAGCTACTTCGACGACAGCGGTCAGACGGCCAACACCACGACCGTCCTCGTCGGGCCGGGGAGCTCGGTCGCGGTGAACCAGAGCGTCGTCCTCAGCCAGCACCAGTACGCCGCGGGCTCGCACACGGTCACGATGAACAACGAGACGCCGATCACGGTGACCGCCGGGACCCGCGTCATCGCGAAGTCAGCGACGGTCGTCAGCGGCACCGGCATCCAGAGCGGCTCGCTGCACGTCGAGGGCTACGTCGACAGCCAGCCGATGCTCCAGCTGAACCTGCGCACCAACGCCTCCAGTGGGAGCTACGAGCTCCAGGAGATCGGCCTCGACCGCACGTCGCTCATCCGCATCGACCTCACCGTCGAGGACTTCACGCCCCGCCTGCTGCTGGGCGCGGGGAACGTGACGAACTGGTCCGTCTCGCCCAACGGCTCGGCGACCGACGTGACCATCTACACGCGGCCGGTCGACACGAACTACCGGTTCCCCTCGCCGCAGGTCTGGGACGGGACGCACAACGCCACCGATCACCGGAACGCCAACGTCGGGATGGCCATCACGCCGCTCCAGTTCATGTCCAGCGCGCGTCAGGACCGGTTCAACGGTACTGTGCTCGCGACCGACGCCCAGACGTTCGGCAGTCCGCAGTACAGCGAGCAGAACGGTCAGTCGAACCTCTCGCTGTACGTCGCGGCGCCGCACTTCCAGACCGATGGAACGACCACGAACCAGGGATTCTACGACGCCTTCCTGCCGAACGCAGTGCTGAACGACTGGGGCGTCACCGATCCGTCGGACCTGACCGCCGACTTCAACGGCTCCCAGACCATCGACGTCATCCAGACGAACGACGGCTGGTGGGTCGAGACCGACATCCACTACTCGTCCGGCACGGTCGCGGTGAAGACCAACGGCGGCGGTGGCGGCGGTAGCGACACCACCGCACCGACCGCCGACGCTGGCTCCGACACGTCCGCCTCGGTCGGCCAGAGCGTCTCCTTCGACGCCTCGGCCTCCGCCGACAACGTCGGCATCTCCAGCTACGAGTGGGACTGGGACGGCGACGGCACCTACGAGGGCTCGGGCCAGACCGCCTCGCACGCGTTCTCGTCGAGCGGGACGTACGTCGTCACGCTCCGGGTCACCGACGCTGCCGGCAACTCGGATACCGACACCGTGTCCGTGAGCGTCACCAGCCGCTCCGGCGGCTCCGGCGGCTCGACCTCGACCAGTACGCCGACGCCGACGGCCACGCCGACTGCGACGCCGACGGCCACGCCGACCGCGACGCCGACTACGACGGTAACGATGACCGCGACCCCGACGGCAACGCCGACGCCGACCGCGGACGGGACGACGGCGGCTCCGGACACCACCGCCGCACAGGAGTCGACCGACACTCCGGAACCGACGACCGCCGCGGACACCGAGCCACCGGCTGATGACGACGACTCCGGCGGGAGCGCCGACGGCGGCTCACCCGGGTTCGGTGCGCTCGCTGCGCTCGTCGCACTGCTCAGTGCGGTCGCGCTTCGGGTGCGGCGGGGCTGAGAGCACGGCGCGACGGCATCGTACGTCTGGCAGACCCGGCGCTGTCCGTACGACCGGTCGATCCGTCAGGCACAGTCGCTGCCGCCCTCGTGCGTCTTCGCCTTCTTCTCCCGATCTTGGCGTTTTCGCTTCTTCCGTCGCTCCGCTGGCGTCAGCTGTTCGGGCCGGGCGTTCGCCTCGTGCTCCGTTTTCGCCCGGTTCATCTGGACGCCGATGCAGAGCAAAGCGACGGCGAACGACAGGGCGGCGTAGCCGCGGTGTGCCTCGCCCTCGTAGACGAACAGCGCGATGGCGAGGGCCAGACCGGTGACGAGCACGACCGCGTAGCGATTCGGCCGTGGGAGGGAACCGAGCGCCATGCTCTCCCTTTCGGGCGATTGCCTGTAGTTCTGTTCCCTGGTGATCCGGGCGCGAGAATCGGACCTCGCTCGCAGTCTCGCGGGCTCGGCTGCTCCCTGGTTCGATTCGCTTCGACGGACCTGCCGCTCCTCACGTCCGTTCGTCGCGAGAAGGTCCAGGTGCGAGAATTGAACCCGCGTCTCAGCCTCCACAAGGCTGAAGGATAGTCCACTACCCCAACCCGGACACGTACCAGGACATACCCGGGTCGAACTCAAATACGTTACGACTCGGAGGGGGCTCCGTCATGCGGTGTCACAGTCGGAACCGCGACGCTTTTGCCCCTCACGACGCTATCGATGCCCAAGCGTGGCCATCACGGACAAGATCTACGTCAAGAACCACCGGCAGCTGAGCTCCCAGCTCGACACGAACATCCCGAAGGGCGTGTTCAAGGGCGCGACGCTGGACATGCTGTTCAACGGTGGTGAGGCCCTGGAGAAGCTCGACGAGACGACGCGCGAGCGCATCCTCGACTTCTCGAAGGACTTCATGGACTGCGGCTGCGACAACAGTCCGTACTGTGGCCACCCCGAGGAGAAGTTCGTCCGGTACCTGCTGGAGCTCCGGGCGCAGGGACTTCGACCGTCGGCCATCGTCGACGTGATGGGCGACGACTACATGGTGTACGCCTACGAGGGCGACGTGCTCTCGTTCCTCGACGACTCGGTCCGCACGCTGGAGGCGATGGAGGAGCTGACCCGCGTCGAGGGCAACGAGGAGGCCCGGAAGGCGGCGAAACGAGAGAAGGAGACGCTGTCGGGCTGACTACCCGAGCTGGTACGGCTCGTCGTCGTCTTCATCGGGCCCATCGAGTTCTTCGAGGTGGATGACGTCCTCGTCGTCCTCGTCGTCGACGCGCTCGCGGAGGTAGGTGACGTACTGCTTGTACTCGTCGAGCTGCTCGCGCAGGTGCTCGGCCTCGAGCTCGAGGCGTTCGTGTTCGCGCACGAAGCTCCTGGGGACCTCGACCTTCGGCGGCCACGCCTCGTCCACCGGTGCCTCCTCGGGGGCCTCGTGCTCCGGCAGCACCGCGACCTGCCCGTCGTGGGCGACGAGCATGTCGACGTAGTCGCGGAACACCGCCGACAGCGAGAGGTCGCGCTCCTCGGCGATCTCCTGCAGCGTCTCGAACGCGTCCTCGTTGACGCGGAACGAGACCGTCTTGTTCTTGTTGCCCATGCTACCCATAACTGTCACACAGGCACTTGAACGTTCGTCAGACGCTCGGCGCGAAAAGTCGTGGTTCGGTCGGCTACGCGGTCGCTTCCGGCTCCTCGTCGGCGACGCCGTCGAGGCTCTCCAGCGCGGTCAGGACCTCCTCGCGGTAGCTGTCGAGCAGGCTCGCGTCGTAGCGCTCGGTCGCCATCGCGGCGTACTCGTTGGTGTCGCCGTCGAACGCCTCGATGCGGTCGAGCGTGCGGTCGGCCGTCTCGACGACCCAGCGGTCACGCGTCGCCTCGTCGACGGCGGTGATGGACTCGGGCCGGAGCGAGACGTTGATGCTGCCGTCGTCGGTCTCGAACGTCCGGGGCTTGCCGACGACCGAGACGTACGCCGGCGGCTCCGTATCGCGGAGGAACGCCGCCGCCTCGGGCTGGTACTGCCCGGCGTAGATGAAGAACGTCCCCGTGGGGTCGACCACGCGGCCGCGCCAGTACTCGGAGTCCTCGCCGATGTCCTCGGTCTCGGTGAGGGTGCCGACGACGAACACGCGGTTCGCGCGGTCGCCCGTCGGCAGGAGCGCGAAGTTCGGGGCGCGTTCCTCGTCGGACTCCTTGAACGTGTACGTCGCGTCGTTGAACTCGCGTGCGAAGACGCGCTTTGCGACCTCGCGGGTGGGTGCCTGGCTCATATCACATCGACCTCGCTCGGATGAGCGTCGCCTCGGTGTCCGGACGCTCGGTCAGTTCCTCGACGTCGTCGGCCAGCACGTAGCGGCCGAACGTCGGGCCCGTCACGCGGTAGTACACTCCCATGACCTCGTCGCGGATCTCGTCGGCGACGACGGTCGTGTCGAGTGCGTCCATCGCCATGTCCTTGGCCTCCTCCAGCGAGATGTCCGCGACGTCCTCCGTCGCGGCCTCGTTGAAGATGACCTCGTGGGCGTCGACGCCGTCGTCGATCACCGCCTTGATGCGCAGGTCGAAGGTGCCCTCGACCTCGCCGTGTTCCGCACAGCGCCCGTTCTGCAGGACGCGCGTACAGTCCTCCTCCGGACAGCGCTTGATGAGGCCGGACCCGGACTGGATGTCGACGAGCGCGCCCTCGATGGTGACGTCGTCGTCGCCGACCTCGATGTCCTCGTCGAGCTCCTCGATGGTCGTGGTCCGGTTGAGCTTCACGGAGTACTGGCCCTCGTACTCGTCGGTGACGACGTTCGAGAGGCGGTACACCTTGCCCTCCTCCAGCTCGGGGAGTTCGGAGGTGGTGAACGAGACGAACTTCTTGGTGCCGGACTCGTCGCCGACCAGCCCGACCTGGGCGATGGCGTCCGAGCGCGGCTCCCAGAGCTGGGTGACCTTCACCGTCAGGTCGACCCACTGCTCGTCCTGGTCGATGTCGCCCAGCTGTACCTCGTCGCTGGAGCCGCCCGCGAGCTCGTCGCGGTCGACACCGGTCTCGTCGACGTAGTGGCTCCGGACGCTGCGCTTTGCCTCGTCCATCGGCACCTTGAACTCGTCGACCAGCCGTTCCAGTCGCTCCTCGATTTCGTCGACGGACACGTCCGCGTGTCCGGAGAACTGTTCGTGTAGGTCTTCGGCGTGCTGTCGCACATCGGTCATGGTTGGCTCTGTCTCCGCGTGTGTTCAGTGGGAGACGTATCGACGTTGGGGCGCGATGGTATTTAAACTGTCCCAAGCGGGGTGAAAGTGAAACCGGCGACTGGGTACGAAACGACGGTATCCAGCCCGCGAACGTCGGTATCCGGCGGTTGGGGGTGGGCGGAGGTGGACGACCGACGCGACTTTGTGGCCCGCCACGTTACGGTCGGTCATGTCAACGGGTCCGCGCCGACCCCGCAGCCGAACGCCCACCGTCAGGCGGTGGTCCCGATGAGCGACGACCCCGAGCGCGGTATCGGCGGCTACATCCGCCGGGCCATCCGCTCGGCCGGCCGGCAGTACGAGCAGTCCCGCGAACAGTTCACCACGGGCCGCACGGTGAACCGGCTCCCGGCCGACGAGCACGGCCGCGCGAAGATCGTCTGCCGCCGCCACGCCGACAAGCGCGCGGTCATGCTCTCCGAGCAGGGCGTCCCCCCGTGTTTCGACGCCGAGAACCGCGACTGCCAGGGCTGTCTGGAGGACATCCGCGAGGGGGCCATCGAGACGTGGTGACGACAGTCGCGCTGGTGCTCGCCGGCGGCACGGGCACCCGGCTCTACCCCGCCAGCAGGGCCGACCGCCCGAAGCAGTTCCTCGACTTCGGCGGCGACGGCTCGCTGCTCGCCCGCACCGTCGACCGGGTCGCCTTCGCCGACGAGACGTACGTCCTGACCGGCGAGCGCTACGCCGACGCGGTCCGGGAGCACGCCCCCCGTGCCGGTGTGCTTGTCGAACCAGCGGGGAAGGACACGGGACCAGCGCTCGCCTACGCCGCCCGGCGCATCCGCGAGCAGGTCGACGACGCCGTGCTCGCCTGCGTGCCCAGCGACCACCACGTCGACGGCGACTTCGCGACCGTCGCCGAGCACGCCTGCGACGTGGCCGTCGAGATGGACGGGCTGGTGACGATGGGCGTCGAACCGACCAGAGCCGCGACGGGCTACGGCTACATCGAGCCCGGCGGGAGCCTCGAGGGCGATGGCAATCTCGCCGATGGCGTCGCGCCCGTCGCCTCCTTCCTCGAGAAACCCGACGAGGAGACCGCCCGCGAGCTGGTCGACGCGGGCTGTTTCTGGAACGCCGGCATCTTCGCGTGGACGCCCGACGCCTTCCTCCGGGAGTGTCGCGGTACGCCGCTGGAACCCATCGCCACGGCGGAGGATGCAGCCGAGGGCTTCGCCCGCGCGGAGAGCGTCAGCGTGGACTACGCTGTGCTCGAACGCACCGACGACGCGTACGTCGTCCCCGCCGCCTTCGACTGGGACGACCTCGGCGCGTGGGACGCGCTGGAGCGACTGACCGACGCCGGGCTGGGGGTCGAGGAGCGAGAGGGGAACGCGATGCTCGGTGACGGACTCACCGTCGACGCGTCGGGGAACGTCGTCGCGAGCGACGGCAAGCACGTCTCGCTCGTCGGCGTGGAGGACCTCGTCGTCGCCGCGTTCGACGACCGGGTGCTCGTGGTACCGAAATCGGAGGCACAGCGGGTCCGCGAGGTCGTTTCGGAACTCCGTGAGGAGGGGCTGTTCTGACTCAGCTCCGCAGCCGCCCGCCGTCCACCGGCACCGACGCGCCCGTCACGAAGCTCGCCCGATCCGAGGCGAGGAACGCCACGACGTCGCCGAGCTCGTCGGGGTCGCCGATGCGGCCCATCGGGATGCCGTCGGCCCAGTCCTCGAGGCCCTCCTCGTAGGTGCTGTACTCGCCGCGTTCGAGGCCCTGCTCGACCAGCTCCTCGATGCGGCTCGTCTCGTGGGCGGCGGGCAGGACGACGTTCGCTCGCACGTCCGGGGCCCACTCCCGGGCGACGGTCTTCGCGATGCCGACGACCGCCCGGCGCACGCCGTTCGAGAGCACCAGCCCGTCGAGGGCCTCCTGCACGCTCGTGGAGGTGATGGCCGTCCAGCTGCCGCCGTCGCTGGCTTCGAGGTGGGGGTACGCCTCCCTGACCGTCCAGACCGCGCTCATCACGAGCAGGTCGTACGCCTCGTAGAAGTCCTTCTCCGTCATGTCGAGGAACGGTCCCGAGCGTGGGCCGCCCGCGGAGGTGACGACGTGGTCCAGCCCGCCGAACTCGTCGACCGTCGCCTCGACGAGCGCCGAGATGTCCTTCGGGTCGGTGATGTCGGCCTCCAGCGCGAGCACGTCGCCGTCGAGGCCCTCGAACTCGGCCTCGGCGTCGGCCAGCCGGTCGGGGTCCCGGCCACAGATGGTGACGTTCGCGCCCTCACGAGCGAGCGCGAGGGCGCTCGCGTTCCCGAGTCCGGCCGAACTCGCCGTGACCAGTGCCGCGTCGCCGTCGAGATGCAGGTCCATGGACGGGTGGACGTGGGCCGCGGACTAAGCGTTGGGGACGGCGGTAACCGGGACTCTGGTGCGTCGATAGTTCGACTAGCCGGGTGGCGCGCGGCTGGCGAGCGTGCCGAACGAAGTGAGGCCGCGAGCCATCCGCGCGAGGGATGAGCGAGGGAGCTTGCGACCGAGCGAATCGGCTGGGGAGGCGTGAGGTGCGGTGCGGTCGCTGCCGGGTGGGACTGAAAGGGGCCGCCTGCTCGGCGACCCCCGGTGAAGTAAGGACCGGAACGGAGTGAGGACCGCAGCGAGCCGCGGGAGCCGAGCAGGCGGGGGCTTTCTGGCTGTTCGAGTCCGGTGAATCACCTTCGAGAGCAGGAACCTTCGAGGTTGTCACAACGGCGCCACGCTCCGCTCGAACGCAATCGCAGCTAGCAACAGAATCACGGACACAGAAAAGGCCGGTCGGTGGACTGTCCAGGTGCCCCGACGCGGGCTCGTTCGGCCGTCAGTTGCCCCAGAAGTTGTCGCGGCTTCCGAGGCGCTCGCGCTTGGCCGGTCGGTCGCTCTGCTCCTCGTCCTCACCCTCGCCGTCGCCGGCTTCGCTCTCCTCGTCGTCGTCGTCCTCGGGCTCCATCGGGAGGCGCTCGACCTCGTCGGCGCGGGCGTGGTTGTTGTGGACCTTGGTGATCTTCACCTTGGCGCGTGCGTCGGGGAGGACGCCGTCGACCATGACGATGAAGCCGTCCTCGGTGCGGCCGACGCCGGCACCGGACTCGTGGATGTCGGTCACGTCGACGACGATCTCCTCGCCGCGCTTGACGGGCTGGGTCTTGAGGTCGGAGATGGGCTGGTCGTAGTGGCCGCACCACTCCATGCCGCCACGGTCGCCGTAGTGGTTGCAACCCATCCCCGAGATTCGTTCCTGGAAACTGGGGCAGTCGTCTGCGAGTGGACAGTCCGGCATGGAACCGTGTAGCGGGGCGGGCGTCTAAACGCTTGCGCATCGGGGGACGGCCCCGCGGGCGCCGCCGTCGATGCACCGCGGTCAGGACGGTTCACGGGTGGTCGTGCACGGCTCCAGCACGGGAGACGACAGCGACGCGGTATCTGCGTCCCAACCGTGGTTCGACGGTTCCTCTCACACACGTCAGAATGCAACAAAAGCGCGGGAGAGGGCTCCTACGGCCCGAATCGTTAACAGTGGCCCCTGCTTCGAACCAGTTACAGACGGAGTACGGACACCAGATGACAACCGCCCGCCAATCACGGTCGCTGGCGGCGGTGCTCGTCCTGTTTCTCGTCGCGACGGCGGTGGTGGGGGCCACGGCGGTCGACGCGAGCGCGGCCACGCCGCGACTGGACGACGCGCCGTCGACCCAGCCACGGTCGGGGGTTGGGGGAGCGTCCGACACCGGCCTGTCGGTCCGGTACGAGCTGGCGCCGGTCGACGCGGCCGACGGACGCGTTCGCGTGCGTGCCCAGTTCCGACTCTCGGAGTCGGTGTCACGGGTCGCCATCGCCGTCCCTGACGGCGCGAGCGTCGAGTCCACCGAGGGGTTCGACGCCGCTGACGACGACTACGACTACCGGTGGGACGGGCAGGGCGACGCCTCGATCACCTACGTCGTCGACGCCACGCGCTTCGGCAACGGCGGGCTGGAGTCCATCTCGACGCGGGAGTGGTCGTTCATCTACGAGCAGGCCGTCGACCTCGCGACGCTGGATTGGTGGTACTACGGCGACCAGCCGGGGAGCAGCCGCACGCTCGCGCTCGCCGACGGCGTCGAGGGCTGGGCCGGTGACGACGTGGCGGTGGTCGGCCCGGTCACGGTCACCGAGGAGCGCCGCGACGGACACACCTACCGGGTCGTCAGGCCCGACCGGGCCGACGGGGCGCGACCGACCGACGAGGTGCTCGACCTGCTCACGGCCGCCGACGACTCCTTCCCGGTCGGGGACCGCGGCGAGTCCACGACGGTCGTCCTTCCGCCGGCGGCCATCCGCTCCGGCGGGCTGGCGACGGTACGGCGCGGCCCCGACCGCGAGCTCTGGGCGCACGGCTCGACGGCGGTGTTCGCCCACGAGCTCGTCCACGTCCGCCAGACGTTCTCGCTCGCCGACGGGTCCGATGGACCGTCGATGCACTGGCTGCTGGAGGGGATGGCCGACTACCAGGCCGCCGTCGTCGAGCTGCGGGCGGGACGGCTCGCCGAGGACCGGTTCCGCGAGCGCGTCACCACCGACGCAAACGCCGACGCCGTGCTGGCGGACCGTTCGACCTGGGCCTCGTCCGAGGTGCCGTACGACAAGGGCGAGCGGGTGGTCGCCGCACTCGACGCCGAGATACGGCTGGCGACCGACGGCGAGCGCAGTATCGTGGACGTGTGGCGGCTGCTGAACGCCCACGACGGCACCGTCAGCTACGCGGACTTCGTGGCGGTCGTCGAGGCCGTCGCCGGCACCGAGCTGGAGCGCTGGCTCGACCGCTACGTCCTGACCGATGCGGCCCCCGAGGTGCCAGACGATGCACCCGGCCTGTACTCGGTCCCGGACGAGCCGCCGACCTCGCTCAACGCCGATGCGGCCGCGGCCGGCCTCGACGACGTGGACCGGGCGGCGGCCTCGCCCGCGGCGACGACCGGCGTGGCCGCACTCGGCGTCCAGCCCACCGTCGCGGGGGTGCTCTCGCTGCTCGCCGGCTTCGTGAGCGTAGTGCTCGGCCTGTTCGTCGTCGTCGAGTAGTCGCGACCGGGCCGCCGCGAACGCAACCGTTTCCCCCGTCCCACCCCGAGCACCAGGTATGTCACGGCGCGTCCCCGAGATGGCCATCGTCGTCGGCGTCCTGTTCGCGTCCGGCTGGCTCGCGTTCGTCGTCCTCGTCGAGGGTGACCGCCTGCTCCACGAGCCCGCCGCCATCCTCCCGGTCGTGCTCGTCGCCGCCGCGCTCTGCTATCCCTTCGCCGCCTGGGCGGTGTACTTCGACGACGACCCCGCGGGGACGTTCCCGCCGGGGCCGGTCGCCGCCGTGGGCGGACTCCTCGCGCTCGTCCCCGTGCTCGCCGGCGCCCTCGGCGGGCAGCCCCTGTTCGGCCTGCTCGTCGGGACCGCCGTCGCCCTCCCACCGGCGGCGTATGCCCTCAAATACGGCGACTCGCTCCCGCCGGCCCGGGCGACCCTCGCGGTCGGCACCGTCGTCGGCGTCAGCGTGCTGACCGCCGGCCTGCTCGTCGGCCGGCCGTACCTCGTCGCACCGGTCGCGCTCGCCGCGTTCCTCGGCGGGGTCGCCGTCCACGACCGCGCCGGGGCGCCCCTGCTCTCCGCGACGCTCGTCTTCGGCGCGACGGCTGTCGTCGCCGTCGTCCTCGTCGGCGCGAGCGTCGCGCTCGGCCGCTCACCGTCGGTCACGCTGGCGACCGCACTCACGGTCTGTTTCGGCGGTGCGGTGGGGGCGCGGTTCCTCTCGAAGCCGTCGCGGCGGTGACTACAGCAGGCTCATCGCCCAGGCGACCAGCGCGACCGCGGCGGAGACGGTGACGAGCACGAGGCCGGGCGTCTCCGGGACGGCGGGGTTTTCGGCAGTGAGCTGTTCGTACAGAGACGCGAGGACCATCCCGACCCCGCCGACGGCCATCAGGACACCGCTGACGCTGACCTCGTCGGCGACGAGCGACGGGACGCTGACGGCGGCGAGGACGAAGCCGCAGACCGCGATGGAGGCGTGGTAGAGGAGGGCTCTGTTCACGGACGACGTTTCGTCGCTATCGCTGATATATCTGTCCGTCGAAAGGTTCTGTGACAGTGTGAGAACGTCCGTTCAGGCCAGCGGCGTCCGCTCGACGACCTGCCCGTCGTACGTCGGGTACTGCTCGACGATCTCGCCATCGTCGACGTCGCCGTCCTGTATCATCTCCTCCAGCAGCCACCAGGCGACCTCGACGTGGGTCGATTTGACCGTGTAGAACTCCTCGGGGACGCCCAGCGCCTCGAACTCCTCGGGGTCGGCGTACGTCTTGCCGTAGACGAGCGTGCCGTCGTCGGTCACGTCGTCGAACTCGCGGCGGACGTTCCGGGCCATCCGCTTGAGGCGACGGCGGTGCTGGGCGGCGTCCTTGAAGACGCTCGTACAGAAGTACACCCGGTCGTGGTCGCCCATCACGTCGAGGATCGCTTCACGAGAACCGTCGACCGCGCTCATGTGGTCCTCCTTCAGCTCGAAGCCCTCCTCCTGCATGCGGCGGTAGTTCCCGTCGCTCATCTCGAACTCGTTGATGTTGCAGAAGTCGGCGGCGCCCTCGTCGAGGAACTCGAGGAACTCCTCCTCGGGGCGGATGCCCGGAATCTCGAAGGCGGGCGTGAGGCCCTCCTCGCGGGCGATGTACAGTATCTCCTCCCACTCGGTGCCGTGCATGTCGCCCCAGAGTTCGAGCGGCGGGTGGAAGCGGATCTCGTCCAGCCCCGCCTCGGAGAGGCGGCGCATGTTCTCCCGCCCGCCGGGGATGCCGGTGTAGAGGTGCGTGTGGTGGTCCTCGCCGAACTCGTCTTTCAGCAGCGAGAGGTAGTGGCAGGTCCGGTCCATCGCCTCCTGGGGCTCGCCGCCCGTGATGGAGGTGCCCAGGGCGTCCATCCGCTTCGCCTCTGTGATGACGTCCTCGTCGGACTCGACGAGGCGCTCGTTCGCGTAGACGTCCGTGACGTTCTTGCGGTTCTCGCCGAGCGGGCAGTAGAAACAGTCGCGCTGGTCGCAGTAGCCGTAGACGAACATGACCATCTTGCCCCCCTCGGCGCACTGTTCACAGCCCTTCGAGATCATTCGTTGTACTGTGAGTCGGTCCGGAACGGGAAAAAGCGTGCGAAACGAGTCGTGGATGGGGATGCTGGTTCGTCGGGTGGGTTGGTGATGAGTAACCGTCTGTACCCAACAGAAGGGATTTGATTCAGAAGCTATTGGTGACAGTATGCGCAGTCCACTCCGGGCTCTTTGGAATACCCGAATCATCGGGTCGTACCTCCGATTTCGCGTCGGTCTCTTTCTCGCGGGGGTGTTGGCTGTTGGAGCTGGCGTGGTGATGATTGGGATTGGGGGAATCTGGGGGATTCTGGCGCTCTTTACGCTCATTCTCCTCTTTCTGCTTGTAACAGGGTTCGTCGTGCTGGTCCGGTAGTCAGAGTGGGAGGTATCGGTCCTGTACTGACCAACGAACAGGCAATCGTTCCTAGCGAAGGATTTCGACGGGTCTGACCGGCCAGAAAGCCCCTGCCTGCTCAACTCCCGGGACTCGCTGCGCTCCTCGTGCCTGCGGTGCTTGCGTCGTCCGGGTTCGTTGAGCAGGCAGCCCCTTTCAGTCCCACCCACCGCGACCGCACCGCACCTCAGTCCTCCCCAGCCTCTTGCGCTCCTCAGTCGCTAGCGCTCCCTCCGGTGCTCATCCCTCGCGCGAGCGTCGGCGAACGGCCTCGCTAGCGCTCGGCACGTTCGCCAGGCCGCGCGCCACCCAGCTGGTTCACAAGCGACGCAGAAGCGCGTTCAGTCGACTAACGAACTCGTCTCCACGACCTCGGCGAACTCGCCGGACAGGTGCGCGAGCGCGGCGCGGTGGTTGTCAGCAGCGGAAATCGAGCCGCCACCCGGAATTTCACGGGCGTAGGTCGCCGTCGCGTCGGACACGACGACCGGTGCGAACCCGCGGTTCTCGGCCATCCGGGTCGTCGTCGAGACGCAGTGGTCGGTGGTGAACCCACAGACGACGATGCGGTCGTGCGGGGTGTCGCGGAGCCACGGTTCGAGGTCGGTGCCGAGGAACGCGCCGTTGACGGTCTTGGCGAAGACGGGCTCGTCGTCGCGCGGTGCCAGGGCCTCGATGAAGGCGTTCCCGGGCTCCTCGGGGCGCAGGGTCGAGTCGGGCTCCGTGGAGTCGTGTTTCGCGTGGGCGACGGGCCAGCCCTGCTCGCGCCAGTGGGCGAGCAGGTCGGCGATGCGGGCCTCGGCGTCGGGGGTGCTTCTGTCGCCGCGGTCGGGGTCCTCGAACGCCTGCTGGGCGTCGACGACGAGCAGCACGTCGGGGGCGTCGGTCGGGTCGTCGGCGTCGCGGCTCACACCCGGACCTCCAGCGGGCAGTCCTCGAGGTCGCGCTCGTCGTTCGGGAGGACGTACTGCTTCCACTCGTGGCTCTCGTCGTCCTCCCAGTCGCCGAGGTGGGCGTGGGGGCAGACGTCGTCGTAGTCCTCCAGCCGGTCGTGGATGACCTCGCGGGCGCGCTGCCCCGCCACGGTGTCACCGGTCACGCCGGCGAACACGCTCCGGGGCTGGACCGTAATCTCCAGGCCGTGCGGGTTGTACCGGCTGTGCCGCCGGTCGTGGGCGGGCGTGCGGGCCGTCGGGAAGATGGGCTCGCCGGCGTAGCAGAACTCGAACTGGTGGTCGGTGGGGTCGCTCGGGAACTCGTCGGGCCAGGGCTCGGGGTCGTGGTCGTGGAGGAACTGGAGCACCTCCCAGTAGCGGTCGTGCCAGTGCTGTTCGGGCTGTGCGCCGTCGTCGTTCCTGAAGAACGCGACGAGGGAGGTCCGGGGCGAGTGGTGCTGCTGCGTCCGGAGGTACGCCCGGGTCACGTCGGCGAACCGGGCGAGGGATTCGTCGTCGAAGCCGGGGACGAAGGTGTAGAGCGCCCAGCCCTGCTCCTCGGAGTCGACGCCGAAGAAACACGGGAACGGCGTGCCGTCGCGCTCGCCGAGCATGTCGGCACGGAAGGTCTCGTAGTGCTCGCGTGCCCAGTCGGGGAGCGTCCCCGCCGCGAGGCGGTCGTGCAGCCGCTCCTGGTCGAACAGGCGGACGAGGTCCGTCTCGGCCAGTGTGTCGTCGACGGTGGCCGTCTCGCTCATGCGAACGTGTTCGGGCGAGTGGGCTTGTACCTGTCGCGGTTTCCCGGGGACTGGAAGCCGGTCAGCTGCCGCCGTCGTCGCTGTCGAAGCCCGAGACGAGCGTCGCGACCCACTGCGCCGGGTCGGGATCGTAGCGCACCTCGACGGCCTCGACCCACTTCACCCACTGGAAGCCGCGGCGACCCGGCGCGACGAGCCGGCACGGGAAGCCGTGGCCGTGGCTCAGCCGTTCGCCGTCGACGTGGGTCGCGAGCAGGGCGTCCCGGGCCTCGTCCGCGGGCAGGCTCCACCGGTAGCCCGTCACCGACCGGAACCGGACGTATCCCGCGTCGGGGTCGGCGCCAGCGGCGTCGAGCAGGTCGCCGACCCTGACCCCGCGCCAGTCGTGCTCGGAGTACCAGCCGCTCGTGCAGTCGAGCAGCGCGCGCTCGTCCGCGCTGGCGGTCGGCCCCTCGGCGTCGGAATCTGACGCGAGCAGTGCGGCCTCGGAGAGCGACAGCGACTCCGCAACCGCGCCACGCACGTCGAGGCTCCACGCGTCAACATCGACCGGCTCGGGGTCGTCGGCGACCCACGAGGTCACCGGGAAGGCGTTGCCGTCGTCGCTGCCCTCCTCGCGCGAGCCGGTGAACCGACGGCTCGGGACGAGGTCACCTGCAATCGACTGCTTCAGCCGCCAGGCCGCCGCGCCGCCGACGAGCAGCCCGCCGACCCGGAGTGCTTGCCGCCGCTCCGTCACCGTCTCGCGGTCGGGGAGTCGGAACCGCGCCGCGAGGTGGACCAGCAGGACCGGAAGGACGAGTGCGCCGAGGTAGCCGTGCAGCACGAGCAGCGTCAGCCCCGAAACCGGCGACTCCGCGCCGAGCGTCCACGCCACACCGGTCACGAGAGCGGCGACAGCGAGTACGGAAAGGAGGACGCTCACCGCGACCGTACGGGTCCACGAGCCCGCGACGCGCTTCCAGACGCGCCGGAACTTGAACCCGAGGAGGACGACGAGCGTCACCCCGACGACGCCGTGGACGACGAACACCCAGCCGTCGTCGGGCCGCGCGGTCAGGCTCAGGAGTCCGGTCGCCCCGGCGACGAGCACCGACGCGAGGATGCCCGCGTCGACCACCCGGGGCGACGGTTCGAGCGGGAGACGCCGCATACCAGCGAGTTGGGGCCCGACGCGTAAGAGCGCTCGTGTGCGGAACTGCGATGGTGGTCGAGCCGCTGGGGTTTGCGAAAATTGTAACCGGTCACCACCGGCGCGCGGCTGGCGAGCGTGCCGAACGGAGTGAGGCCGTGAGCCATCCGCGCGAGGGACGAGAAGCGCAGGGAGCCTGCGACCGAGCATCGCAGGAGGTTGGGGAGGGGTGAGGTGCGGTGCGGTCGGTGTCGGGCGGGACTGAAAGGGGCGGGGTTCTCGACGAACCCGGACGACGCTAGGACCGCAGCGGAGCGAGGACCGCAGCGAGTCCTGGGAGGCGAGAACCTCGGGGCTTTCTGGCTGTTCGTGGCGCACGCAGTTTCCACTGATGAAGGGGCTTTCTGGCTGGTATCGGCCCCAGATGTTTCTACGACTGAGGGGACTCTATGACAACTCTATCCGCTCACAATCCGTTCTCACTCCACGTCGAGCGAGTCGTCATCGGCCAACTCCGCCAGTCGCTCCGCACCCGCCCGCGTCCCCTTCGCGATGAGCACGTCGCCGGGGTGGAGCGCGGTGTCGGGGCCGGGCGAGATCTCCCAGTCGTCACCGTCGGCGGTGGTGTGGCGGACCGCGATGACGCGCATCCCGGTCTCGGTGCGGACCATCTGCTCGCCGAGGGTCGTCCCCGCCAGTTCTGAGCCGGGTGCCACGTCCAATCTGACGACGACCTCGTCGGACTCGAAGACGGCCTCGGCGACGACGGGGTGGGTGCCCATCCCGCGGAGGACGCCCTCGGCGATCTCGAGGGCGGCGTCGGAGATGACCTCCGTCGCTTCGGCGATGTGCATCAGGCCGCGCAGGGAGACGGGGTCGTCGACGCGGCTGGCGGCGCGGAGCACCCACGCCTCGAACCGCGACTCGAGCGCGTCCATCTCGGCCTCGAGTTCGGCGACCTCCTCGGCGAGGGCGTCGCTGTCGTACAGCACGGAGCCGTAGGCGACGTCGACGCCGAGCTCGCTCATGTTCTTCATGAGGACGATGGAGTCGACGGCCCGTTCGAGGTCCTCGATACCGGGCTCGACCGGGTCGGGGGTGACGTACTCGCCCCCGGTCACGTCGGGGTAGACGCGCTCGATGTTCTCCTCGACGCCGCGCAGCAGCAGCACGTCGCCGGCGCGGATGTAGTCGTCGCGGTCGGGGTTGAGCCGCCAGTCGCCGCCGCGCCGGATGGCGATGACGCGCACGCCGGTCTCGGTCTCGAGGTTCAGCTCCTCCAGGGTATGGCCGGCGAGCGGCGAGTCGTCGGCGACGAGCGCGCGGGCGACCGTCTCGATGGCCTCGGGCAGCGCGGTCCGGAGCGCGTCGGGCAGGCCGATCTCCTCGATGACGACCTTCGCGACGTCGCCGGTCGCGTCGCTGATCTTCTCCGTCGCGCCGACGACGCCCAGCACGGGCGCGAGCGCCTCGGCGTCCTCGGGCGAGCGGGCCGCCATCATCAGGCTCATCCGGGCGCGCATCTGGAGGACGTCCATGCGTTCCTCCAGCTCCAGCACCTCCTCGGCGACCTCGCGGCTCCCGAGGAGCACCGCCGAGAACGACATGTCGATCATCAGCTCGGCGGTGTCTTTCATCTCCGCGAGCACGGCCTTGACGCTCACGGGCTCGTACTCGACGTCACCGACGTCCATACCTCGGCGTTCTCCGGCGCGGGAGAAAAGCGTTCGGCCGCCCACTCGGGGCGAGAGCCGGCAAAACAGCACGGTAGGGTAGCGAGTAAAGGGCAATGTTTTTCGGTGAAGGTTCTAAAGCTCAGCGTATGTCTGACGACCTCAAGAAAGGGCTGGAGGGTGTCCTCGTTGCCGAGTCCGAGCTGAGCTTCATCGACGGCGACGAGGGCCGCCTCGTCTACCGTGGGTACGACATCGAGGACCTCGCCCGAGACGCCAGCTACGAGGAGGTGCTCTACCTCCTCTGGCACGGCCGCCTCCCGAATCGGGACGAGCTCGACGAGTTCGCCGAGTCGATGTCCGCGGAGCGGGAGATCGACGACGGCGTCATGGCGACGGTGCGCGAGCTCGCCGCCGCCGACGAGGAGCCGATGGCCGCGCTCCGCACCGCGGTGTCGCAGCTCTCGGCCTACGACGACGACGCCGCGGCGGACCCGACGGACGAGGCGGCGAACCTCCGGAAGGGTCGCCGCATCACGGCGAAGATCCCCACCATCCTCGCCGCGTTCGTCCGCGTCCGCAACGGCGAGGAGCCGGTCGCGCCCCGGGAGGACCTCGATCACGCGACGAACTTCCTCTACATGCTCAACGGCGAGGTGCCCGACGACGTGCTCGCCGAGACGTTCGACATGGCGCTCGTGCTCCACGCCGACCACGGCCTGAACGCCTCGACGTTCACCTCGATGGTCATCTCCTCGACGCTCGCCGACCTGCACTCGGCAATCCCGGGCGGCATCGGCGCGCTCTCGGGCAGCCTGCACGGCGGCGCGAACCAGGACGTGATGGAGGCACTGCTCGAGCTCGACGAGTCCGGCAAGGACCCCGTCGAGTGGGTCGAGGACCGACTGGACGCCGGCGAGCGCGTGCCCGGCTTCGGCCACCGTGTCTACAACGTCAAGGACCCCCGCGCGAAGATCCTCTCCGAGAAGAGCGAGGCGCTCGGCGACGCCGCCGGGACGCCCCAGTGGCACGACTACTCCGTGGCCATCGAGGACTACCTCACCGAGGAGAAGGGCCTCGCGCCCAACGTCGACTTCTACTCCGCCTCGACGTACTACCAGATGGGTATCCCCATCGACATCTACACCCCTATCTTCGTCATGAGCCGCGTCGGCGGCTGGGTCGCCCACGTGCTCGAGCAGTACGACGATAACCGTCTCATCCGGCCGCGTGCGCGCTACGTCGGGCCGATGGACGAGGAGTTCGTGCCGGTCGACGAGCGGTAGAACGCGAGAGCGAACGGGGAGCTTGCGACCCGTGAGCTGGAGCGTCTTTTTGGCCCAGCTTTTTCGAGGAGTGGTTCCCGAAGCGAGCGCAGCGAGCGAGGGAACCCGACGATGAAAAAGGTGGTCGCACGACCGTCTCATCCGGCCGCGTGCGCGCTACGTCGGGCCGATGGACGAGGAGTTCGTGCCGGTGGACGAGCGGTAATCGGGCCGAGAACACGCCCTTCGTTGCTCATCCGTCTTCCACGCCGAGGAGCCGCGTCTGTGCGGTAGCGGTGCGGTCGGTCGTACGGCGGCCGGAGGCCGCCGTTTCACCGGGCGCGAGCGAAGCGAGCGCCCGGCCTTTTTGGCCCAGCTTTTTGCCGCGAGCGGTCGCGCAGCGACCCGAGCGGGAAAAAGGTGGTCAGTCGGCACCGGCATGTTCCCGCCAGCCGCAGGCGGGGCACAGCAACGAGCCGCCGGCGTCGGCGGCGGCCGTGGCACATCGTGGACACGTCATGTAGGTCACCTCTTGGACACCCGAAGGCGACCGGAGGGCTTGACCGTTGCGTGAGTCTGCGACGCAGGGCCGGGGCGGGTGCTGGCGGCGCTCACTCGGTCAGCTCGCGGGTGATCTGGACGACGCCGACGAGGGTGAGACAGAGCAGCACGAGCGAGACGGCGCTCCGGACGACCGAGCGGTACTCGGGGCCGACCCAGTCGGTGATGGCCTGCATGGCGCTGCCGTAGAACTGGAACAGCAGGACGACGCTGAACAGTCCGAGGACGCCGAGCGCGGCCCAGAGGACGTACGTCCTGATCTTGTCCTCGGGATCGGAGCCCCGACCGTCGCGGGGCGGGTCGCGGCGCCGGCCGTCGCGTGCTGGCGCCGCTCGCGGTGCGCCGGCGGCGGTCCGCGGCGGGTCGGTGCTGTCGCCGTCGAGCGTGTACTCGCCGTCGGTGGCCTCGGGAGCGCCGTCGGTGGCCTCGGGGGTGTCGTCCGTGGCCTCGGGAGCGTCGTCGGTGGCTCCGTCGGGGGAACCGGCGTCGGAGCCGTCGCCGTCGAAGTCGAAGCCGGAGTCGGCGTCCTCCTGCGGGTCGTCGTCGGGCGATGCGTCGCTGTCGTGGGTGGTGTCGTCGTCGGTCATCGGTGGAGCCTCCGTGCGAACAGGGCGGTCGCGAGCAGTGCGGCGAGGGCGACGGGGACGCCGAAGCCGGGCTGGCCACCGTCGCCTCCCTCCATCTCGGTGGGTGCCTCGGTGCGGTAGTCGCCCTCCGGCGAGCCACCGGTGTCGGCGAAGTCGCCGCTCTCGAAGCTGTCGTTCTCGTTCGTCTCGTCGACGGTGAGCCCGGTGCCGGGGCCGAGGTTGGCGACCGAGCGCTGGGTGTCGACGACGGTCTCGTCGTGCCAGAGGATGGCGTCGAGGTAGTAGTCGTAGCCGTCGGGGACGGTGAGGTCGGCGCCCGGGGTGACCGTCTCGCCGGGCTCGACGCGACCGACGTCGACGGTGGTCCGGTCGGCGACGACGTTCGAGCCGTTCTGGCGGGCCTTCAGCACGAAGTGGAGGTCATCGGCGGGTTCGTCGCCGGTGTTCGTCAGGTACGTGGTCACCGAGAGCGTCGCCTGTCCGTCGGTGACGTCCTCGATGCTGTACTCGATGACCGGCAGGCCGTCGCCCGGGAACTCGTGGAAGGCGACCGGCGTGCGCTCGTACTCGGGGACGAGGCTCCCGACACCGGAGATGGTCTTGCTCCCCGTGTCGAGGCGCTCGCCGTCGCGGTAGAGGAGGGCCTCGATGGTGTAGTCACCCTCCCGGGGGACCGCGAGCGTGCCGGTGGCGTTGACCTCCCTGCCACCGGAGAGCTCGCCCAGGGAGAGCGTCCGCATCGCGGCGACGACGCCGTTCTCCTCGTCGACGGCCCGCAGGAGGACGGTGACGTTCGGTGCGGCGTTGCCGCGGTGTTCGACGTACGGGGTCACCGCGAAGGTGGCGGTGCCGCCGGAGACGTTCTCGACGGCGATGGTCAGGTCTTCGAGGGAACCACCGCCGGGGTCGGTCGGTTCTTCGGGGACGGGTGACTGGACCGCGTCGGGGGCGGCCACGAGGACGCCGCCGGTCGCCACGATGGCGACCACGGCGACTCCCGCGAGGACTGCTTCGATTCGCATACGGTCATGTCCAATGGTTTGTATAAGTGCTTTGTGCGGACGTTCGTGTGAACACTGGCCACAACCCATTTCATGGCCAGACCCGTCTACCAACCGTATTCGGGTTACGAGTACTGATATGTCCGACACGCAACGTCCGTCCGTCCTCTGTGTCGTCGCGGCCGACGAGCGTCGGGCCACGCTCGTGGACGCCTTCGACGAAGGGAGCAGGGTCGAGACGATGTCGTCCGTCGATACCGCGGTCGAGCGGCTCGAGACCTCCGTGGGCGTCCACTGCGTACTGCTGGCCGACGACGTCCACGAGGGTGACCTCGTCGGGGCCGTCGAGCAGTTCGCGGGGCTGATCCTCGACGTGCCGGTCGTCGTCGTGGCCGAGGACCGGCACGCGGTCGCGGACGCGGCGCTCGACGCCGGTGCGGTCGACGTGGTCGACGACGGGGATGACGTGGCCCGGCGGCTGGCCGTCGAACGGGCGACCCGGGCCGCCGAGCGGTGGATACAGGAGACGGAGTCCCGCGCGATGTCGAAGGTCCGGACGCTGTTCGAGAACACGAGCGACGGCATCGTCGAGGCGAAGCTGTCGGGCGAGACGGCCATCATCCAGCAGGCGAACCTCGCGTTCGCGCAGACGTTCGGTGCGGAGCCGGGGACGCTGGTCGGCCGGGACCTCGACGAGGTCGTGCTCCCGCCGTCCCGACGCACGGAAGGGCACGACATCAACCGCCGTGTCGCTGACGGCGAACGTGTCGAGACGGAGGTTCGCCGACTCGCCGACGACGAGGTCCGGACGTTCCTGCTCCGGAGCGTCGCCGTCACCAGGGGGAGCGACCGGGCGTACTTCGTCTACACAGACGTGACCGAGCGACGCGAGCGGGAGCGCGAGCTCCAGCGGCAGAACGAGCGCCTCGACGAGTTCGCGGGCATCGTCAGCCACGACCTCCGGAACCCGCTGACGGTCGCCCGCGGCCACCACGACCTGCTCGACGACGAGTACGACCACGAGAGCCTCGACGAGCTGGGCTGGGCGCTCGACCGGATGGAGTCGCTCATCGAGGACGTGCTCCAGCTCGCCCGGACAGGCAAGACCGTCGACGACCCCCGGCAGGTGTCGCTCCGGCACGTCGCACGCGACGCGTGGTCGTACTGCGACACCGCGGCGGCGAGCCTGACGGTCGTCGAGCACGACGGGGCGCTGCTGGCCGACCCGGAGCGACTGAGCGCACTGTTCGAGAACCTCTACCGGAACTCGGTCGCGCACGTCGGCGGGAGCGTGGCGGTCGTCGTCGAACGAACGAGCCACGGGTTCGCGGTCGCCGACGACGGCCCGGGGCTGCCCGTGAGCGACGCCAGCCGGGCGTTCGAGCAGGGCTTCACGACGGCCGACGACGGCACCGGCTTCGGGCTGGCGATCGTCGAGGACATCGCGGAGGCCCACGGCTGGACGGTGCGGGTCGACCCGACCCACGACGGTGCGCGGTTCGTCTTCGAGGGAGTCGAATGGGTCGAGGAGGACCAGCGAGACCAGGGCGAGAAATCGGGTGGCGCGGCGGTAGACGGCGACGCCGACGCCTGAGATGCCCCGTCAGCTCGATCCACTCCCACGTTCTGCCATCATGCGTGCGGCCCGGCTCGCCCAGTCGCCGTACCGGAACCCGAGCGCGACGACGACGGCCGCGAGCCCGTAGTAGCCGACGATGCCGCCGTACGCGCCGAGGACGCCGTAGTCGAGCACGACGCCGACGACGTAGCTGAAGCCGAGGAAGAAGACCCCGAGGCCGAGGATGCGGGCGACGAACGGCGTGCGCGTCTCGCTGCCGCCCTGCAGGCTCCCCGAGAAGATCACGAACGTCACGAGTGCCGGTGCGGCGAGTCCGTAGGCCCGGGCGAAGTCGACGGCGTAGCCGACGGTCACGGGGTCGCGGGTGAAGATGCGCACGAACAGCGGCGCGGTAACGACGAGTACGAGGCCGATGGTCCCGACGGTCACGAGTCCGAGCAGGGCGGTCGCGTAGCCGTTCTCGCGGGCGCCCTCGGGGTCGCCCTCGCCGAGTGCCTGCCCGACGACGACGCTGGCGGCGACGCTGTAGCCCCGCGAGAGCGGCCCGGTCACCTGCTGGTAGAGCCGGCGACCGACCTGGAAGGCGGCGTTGACCTCGGTGCCGAAGCCGAGCAGCAGCGCGTTGAACGGGAACTCCGCGAACGTCTCCACGAACCCCTCGACCACACGGGGCGCGGAGACGACGACGAGCTGGCGCGCGATGACCGGGTTGGTCGGCCTGGCGAAGCTCGCGCTCGTCCGGCCCGCGAGCATCACGCCACAGAGCACGACCGCGGTGAACACGTTGCTGAACGCGGTCGCGGCGCCGACCCCGACGATCTCGTAGCGCGGGACGCCGAGCAGGCCGAGGCCGAGCACGACGCTCCCGACGATGTTCAGCCCGTTCGAGACGACGTTGACGTACATCGGCGTGCGCGTGTCGCCGGTGCCCTGCAGCGACCGGGCGGCGATGAGCGACACCTGCCGGGCCGGCGCGGTCGCGAAGATGATGGCGAGGTAGGTGCCGCCCAGGCTGGCGACGGTGTCGTTCGCGCCGAGGATGGCGAGCGCCTCGTAGCCGAACGTGAGCCCGAACAGGACGAACGGGATGCCGGTGACGAGCCCGAGGCCGATGGCCTGCGTGACCGCCTCGTCGCGGTTCGCCTGCGCGCCGGCACCGGTGTCCTGGCTCGACAGCGCGATGGCTCCGCCGCCGAGGCCGAGCCCGATCCTGAGGGGGAAGCGCGAGTAGAGGTCGGCGAGCCCGATGGCCGCGATGGCCGCCGGCGAGAACAGCCCCGTGACGATGATGTCGGTGGTGCGCATCGCGGTGCGCACCGTCTGCTCGACCATCACCGGCCACGAGAGCCCGAGGACCCGCCGCCAGACCGCGTACAGCCGACCTCGGTCCATGCCCGGTCTGTGTCGCTCGGTGACTTCGTGCTGTCGGAAGCGGAACCGTGAGGGAGTCGGCGACCGTCGTCGTGGTCGATGGACGTCTTCGTCTACGGCACGCTCACCGACGCCGAACGCGTCGACGAGCTGCTCCACGACTGGTCGTTCGGCCCCGACGCAGTCCTGCGGGGCGCCCACCGCGTCGACGGCCGGTATCCGACGCTCGCACCTGGTGGCGAGACGGCGGGCCGACTCCTCCGGACGCCGGAGACGGCCGCGCTCGACAGCTACGAGGGCGTCGACCGTGGGCTGTACCGGCGCGTGGCGGTACGACGGCGCGACGGCGAGGGAGCACCGGTTCACGTGTACGTCGGCGCCCCGGCCGAACTCGGCGTCGCGGACGCCACCGCGGACTGGCCCGACGACCCCCCGACGCTCGGCGCGCTGGCCGAGCTGGTCGCGACCGAATGTATCGTCGTGCCAACGTTCGAATGACGGTCGGCAGACGACCGTCAGACGCCCGTTCGAGGGCGGTGCAGTCTTGCGATTATACTTTCACTCCGGATGGCTGGCGTTTATATACATCCGGGCCGACGACTCAGTTGCACGTCACACGCGTGCTACCCCGTATTCCCCTTTGGACGACCTCGGCGGGCTCCCCGTACCCCCGACGGGCGTCTCTTTCGCGAGTATCGCCGTGAGCCGCCGGTCTGCCGGTCTGCCGGTCCGCCGGTCCGCCGGTCCGCCGGTCCGCCGGTCGCCGATACGGCAATATTAACCGGGCGGCGGTCCAACCCCGCGCTCATGCTCGAACTCGACGACGTTCTCGCCGCGGAGCCGCGAGTCAGGGAGACATCGCGGCACACGCCCATCGAGTACACGCACACCTTCTCGGACATGACGGGCGCTGCGGTCTACCTGAAGATGGAGAACTTCCAGCGCACCGGCTCGTTCAAGATCCGGGGCGCGACGAACCGCATCGCGACGCTCTCCGAGGAGGAGAAGTCCGCGGGCGTGGTGACGGCGAGCGCTGGAAACCACGCGCAGGGAGTCGCACTGGCGGCGACGCGCTCCGGCGTCGACGCGAAGATCGTCATGCCGGAGTACGCGCCCATCTCGAAGATCAAGGCGACCCAGAGCTACGGCGCCGAGGTCGTCCTCCACGGTGCGGACTACGACGAGGCCGCCGAGAAGGCGCACGAACTCGAACGCGAGGAGGGCCGCACCTACGTCCACGCGTTCGACGACGAGATGGTGATGGCCGGACAGGGCACCATCGGACTGGAGATTCTGGAGGACCTCCCAGAGGTCGAGACGGTCGTCGTTCCCATCGGCGGCGGCGGGCTCATCTCCGGCATCGCGACCGCCATCAAGGCCAAGAGCCCGGACACGCGGGTCATCGGCGTTCAGGCGGAGGGCGCCTCCAGCGTGGCCCAGTCGCTCACGAAGGGCCACCGCGTCGAGCTCGACCGCGTGGACACCATCGCCGACGGCATCGCGGTCCGTGGCCCCGGCACGCTCACCTACGAGGTCATCAAGGAGCGCGTCGACGAGGTCGTTACCGTCTCGGACCCGGAGATCGCGATGGCGCTGACGTACGTCCTGGAGCGCGGGAAGACACTCGTCGAGGGTGCCGGTGCGGCCCCGCTCGCGGCGCTGCTGTTCGACAAGTTCGACTACGAGGAGGGCGAGGTCATCGTGCCGGCGATGTGCGGGGGCAACATCGACCTGAACATGCTGACGACGGTCATCATGCGCGGTCTCGTCGCGACGGGGCGGTACGTGAAGATCCGGACCGTCCTGCGCGACCGTCCGGGCTCGCTGGAGGACCTGCTGCACGTCATCAGCGAGAAGAAGGCGAACATCTACGCCATCCAGCACGACCGGACCTCCCGCCAGATCGGCATGGCCGACACCGAGGTCGAGGTGGACCTCGAGACCCGGGGGAGGGACCACATCGACGAGCTGCTCGAGGCGATCCGAGACGCTGGCTACGAGGTCGAGGTGCTGGTCTGACCGGCGTACCGCACCGTCAGGAACTGCCGCCCGCAGAGCCACATCTCGTGGATCGCGACGATGGCGGTCTCCGGCAGTCGCCGAACATCGGCTGGGGCTCCCGGTGCATCGGCCGGCCACACCCGGAACCGCTGTGCCATCGGCACCTCGAACGCGCCCGCTGGCGTCACCAGATAGAGGCCGGGGTCGCCGGGTGCCGCTGTCGTCAGCTCCAGCGCACCGTCGTCCAGGTTCCGTAGCGAGAGCACCGTCGAGAGGTTCGCCCCGGGCAGCGGCACCGCGATGTTGACGAGCCGCTCGTCGTCGGCGACGTGCGAACCGTAGGCCGCGACGAACACCCCGTCGCCGGTGTCGGCGTCGGTCCGGACCCACATCCGCGCGCCGTCCCGTGGGTCGAGGTCGGGGTCGATGCGCTCGAACCGGCTCTCGAGGCGGACCGTCCGCCCGTCGCCGGGTGCGGGCAGGTTCAGCTGTTCGAGCCGACCCGTCAGGCGACTCGCCAGCCACGCGCCGGTGCGGAAGGGGCGGTGCCACTCGGCGGTGAGCGAGAGCTCGTACTCGCCGGTGCGCTCGTAGAAGGTCCGCACCGCCGGGTCGACCAGTTCGGGGTCGAACCCGTCGTGGGCGAACGCGGCCATGTCGTCCATCTCGCCGACGGGCTGCTCGCCCGTGCCGACGCCGGCGCGCGCGACCCAGTCGCCGCCGACCCGTCCCCGTGCGGTCAGCGGACTCAGCGGTACGTCCGTCACGCGCGTCTCGGCGAGGCGCCGGGCAGCGCAGCCGAGGCCGGCGAGGGCGGCGGCACCGACGACGGCCAGCCGGCCGGTTCCACGTCGCTCGTCCATCGTCCGAATACGTTCGCCGTCCCCTTCAAGGGCTCCCCGGTTCCCGGGCGACAGGAATAGGCTGCCAACCTTTCCGGGCCGTTGCCGAACCACCGTCCACGACCAGTCGTCACGGCAGCGGACCCCGTCGGTCCCCGCGTCGTCGATCCGCGACGTCCCCCACACGCCATGATAGACCCGACACTCGCAAGCAGGCTCCAGTTCGCCCTCACGACCATCGTCCACATCATCTTCCCCGTGATGAGCATGGGGCTCGCCCCGTTCCTCGTCTACCTCACCTGGAAGTCAATCCGGAGCGAGGACCCCCTCTGGTCCCGGCTCCGGCGGTTCTGGACGAAGATATTCGCCATCTCGTTCGTCGTCGGCACGGTCACCGGCATCGTGCTCGAGTTCGAGTTCGGCACGAACTTCGCCGCCTTCGCCACCGCCGCCGGCGAGCTGTTCGGCGGCCCGCTCGCCGCCGAGGGGATGATGGCGTTCTTCCTCGAGGCGACGTTCCTCGGCGTGTTCGTCTTCGGCCGCGAGAAGGTGAGCGACGCGCTCTACATGGTCTCCGCGGTCGCGGTGGCCGCGGGGACGTGGCTCTCGGCGGTGTGGATCCTCATCGCGAACTCGTGGATGCAGACCCCTCGCGGCTTCGAGATGGCACAGAAGAACGGCCAGCCCGTCGTCTCGCTGGTCGACCCGATGGCCGCGTACCTCAACCCGCGGTTCCCGTGGATGTTCGTCCACATGCAGTCGGCGGCGGTGCTCTCGGTCGCGCTGTTCATGTGCGGCGTCGCGGCGTACCACCTGCGCGGCGGGCTCAGGAAGAGCGACGGTGACGGGGACGCGGGGGGCGACGGGGGCACCCCCGACGGCGGCGAACTCGACGACGCGCGCTTCTGGCAGACGACGATGAAGCTCGGGCTCGCGGTGCTGCTCGTCACGGCGCCGTTCCAGGTCGTCCACGGGGACTCCTACGCACGTCACGTCGCCGAGACACAGCCCCAGAAGTTCGCCGCGATGGAGGCCCAGTACGAGACGGAGGCCCCCGCCGCACTCCACCTCGTGGCCATCCCGACCGACCCCGAGGCGTTCACGAACCCCCGTGCGGAGAACCTCTGGACGATCGACATTCCGGCGCTCGCGTCCGTGCTCGCCAGCGGGGGGAACCCGGACTACCAGGTGACCGGCCTGAGCGAGTTCGAGGAGTCGCCGCCCGTCGCCATCGTCTTCTGGTCGTTCAGGCTGATGGTGCTGCTCGGCTTCTGGTTCGTCGCGCTCGGGCTCTGGGGCGCGTGGCGCTGGCGCCAGGGTCGGCTGTACGACGACGGCCGGCTCCACACCGCGATGCTCGGCTCGTCGCTGCTGGGCATCGTCGCGGTCGAGACGGGCTGGGTCGTCACCGAGGTCGGCCGTCAGCCGTGGGTCATCCAGGGCGTGATGAAGACCGAGGCCGGCGTCTCGCCCGGGCTCTCCGCGACCGAGGCGCTGCTGACGCTCGCGAGCTTCGCCGTCGTCTACCTCGGCCTGCTCACGCTGTACAGCTACGTCGTCGGGCGCATCATCCGGCAGGGCCCGGACGAGCTGGCGGACGAGGCGCCCCCGGATTCTGACGCCAGCGCCGACGACACGCCCGACCTCCCGGGCGAGGAGGTGTTCGTCGATGACTGACCCGCTGCTCGGGCTGCCGCTGCCCGCGCTCTGGTTCGGCGTCGTGTTCGCCTTCCTCGGGACGTTCCTGTTCCTCGACGGCTTCGACTTCGGGGCCGGTGCGCTGTTCGCCACGCGCGAGGACGCCCAGGACCGCGAGCAGATACTCGCCGCCATCGGGCCGTTCTGGGACGGCAACGAGGTCTGGCTGGTCGTCTTCGGCGGTGCGCTGTTCGCGGCGTTCCCCGGCACCTACGCCGACCTGTTCAGCCGGAACTACCTGCTGCTGTTCGGCGTGCTGGGGACCCTGATGCTCCGCGGACTCGCCCCCGAGTTCTACGAGCAGCGCGAGGACGAGCGCTGGCGGCGCTGGTGGGGCCGGTCGTTCGTCGCCGGCAGTATCGGGTCCCCGTTCCTGCTCGGGGTCTTCGTGGGCAACTGGCTGCTCGGGACCGCGTTCGCCGTCGAGTCGATCGTGGTCGGCCTCGCAGTCGTCGCGCTGACGGTCGTCACCGGTGCCGCCTTCCTCGCGCTGAAGGTCGCGGCCCCGGCACCGGGTCTGGCCGCCGACCTGCGGACGTGGGGGCTGCGCGCCGTCGCCGCCTACCTCGGACTCGTCGTCGTCTCCCTGGTCGCGCTCGCGCTGCGGCCCGCGGTCCGAGAGGCGCTCCTCGCGCCCGTCCCGGTCGTGCTCGTCCTCGGGTCCGTCGCTCTCGCTGTGGGCTACGCCGTCGCCCTCCGCCGAGGGCGCGACCTGCTCGCGTTCGGAGCGGCGGGGGGCCTGACGTACGGGCTCGTCACGCTCGTCGGCGTGCTGCTCTGGCCGGTCGTCGACCCCGCGACGGGGACCACCGCCGGCGAGGCCGCCGTCGGCACGCTCGCACTCAACCTGCTCACCGGCGCCTCCGCCATCCTGCTCCCGCTCGTCTGCGTCTACTTCTACGTGCTCTACTCGACGTTCGCGGGGCCCGTGGAGGAGGGCGGCTACGGCGGGCACTGATGACGACGGAGTCGGGAGTTTTTATCACGGAGGGCTTCGTCGCCCCGCACATGAAGCGAACCATCAGCACCTCCGACGCCCCCGCGGCCGTCGGCGCGTACAGCCAGGCGACGACCAACGGCGACGTCATCTTCACCGCCGGCCAGATCCCGATGACGCCCGACGGCGAACTGCTCGACGACGAGTCCATCACCGTCCAGACGCGCCAGTCCCTCGAGAACATCGAGGCCATCCTCGACGAGGAGGGCTGCAACATGACGGACGTGCTCAAGGTCTCCGTCTTCATGGACGACATCGAGGACTTCGACGAGATGAACGAGGCCTACAAGGAGTACTTCGTCGACAACCCGCCGGCCCGATCGGCCGTCGAGGTCGCGAACCTCCCGAAGGGCGTCGGCGTCGAGATCGAGGCCATCGCCGACGCGGAGTGAACGAACGCACGAAGTCGGCCCTGCTCTGGGGCGCCGTCGGCGTCTTCGCCTTCCTCGTCCTGCATCAGGGCTTCGTGGCGCTGGGGGGTGAGAGCATCGGCATCCTCCCGGCCATCGGCGTGGCGGTCGTCGTCGGCGCGGTCGTGGCGGTGGCCGCGTACGCTGGCGAGGTCCGGCTACTGCGGCGCGGTCGGTGACCGAAGAAACGTAGCCGTTAAATGCAGCACCCGATTATCGACGAACGAGCCAGGATGGCCGAACGGTAAGGCGCACGCCTGGAAAGCGTGTTCCCTTTCGGGATTCAGGGTTCAAATCCCTGTCCTGGCGCTTCTGAACCGCAGTAACCGAACGAGGAGAGCGTGGTCCGAACGCAGTGAGGACCACGATTGCGAACGGGGAGCGGAGCGACCCGTGAGCGCTAGCGACGAGTGAGTCCTCCGGTCCAGAACGCCCACGGGGATCTGAACGTTCGAGCGACGCGGAGCGAGCGAGAGGAGTTCGAATCCCTGTCCTCCATCCTCTTGAACGACCAGCCACGCGTCACCAACCCCGGCAGGTCGTGCGCCTGGCGGTGGTTACAAGCGGTCGCGCGTCGAACCGCGGGGCATGGACACAGCGGCGTTCGTCGAGGCGGTCGAGGACGGGAACCGGACGGAGCTGTCGCGGCTCGGCTCCTCGAAGTCACTGTACGCGCTGACGGGCGGCGAGATGGACGCGGACCACATCTACGCCGTCGTCGCGGCGCTGGCAGGTGCGCAGGCCGACCGTTTCGAAACGTGGGCCGACGAGGCCGACGGCGAGCTGGCCGACGCGCTGTCGGCCGCGGCCGAGACGGAGCGCGACCGTGCTTCGGAGGCCGCCGGGGAGACGGACGAGTCGGTCGAGGGCGGCCTGTTCGACGGGCTGGACGACTGCGACGGCGCCGTCGAGCGAGCCGGTGGCTTCGTGGCGGCGACCATCGTGACGAAGAAGCTGCAGGAGCAGCTCGTGGGCTTCTTCGTCGGGCAGGCGGACCCGACGACGGCCCAGACGTTCCGGAGCTACGGCGACGAGCTGGGCGAGCGACGGGAGGCGGCACTGGCGGCGCTCGAAGCGGTCTGTGCGGACGAGTCGGACCGGGAGGTCGCGGTCGAAGCGGCGGGTGGTGTGATCACTGCGGCGTACGAGGTGTACGTCGACCGGCTGGAGGCGATGGGCGTGAACCCGAAGCCGGTCTGTTGACTCACACTCCGGGCAGTGTCTCGCGGTACTCGTGGATGTGGTCGAGCGCGGCGTCGACCTCGTCGGCGACCTCGCCGCCCTCCGCGTCGGCGATCTCGCCGAGGATGCTCTCGTGGCGGGCGAGGCGGCCGTGGTCCGGCCCGCGCTCGGCCTCGGCGTGGCGCTCGAACTCCTCGGCCTGTCGGTACAGTCGTTCGCGGGCGTCGGCGTCGGTCGCTGCCTGTGCGGCGGAGCGGACGTGCTCGGCGGCGGTCTCGAGCTGTTCGCGTGTCATGCGTGGACGTACGACTGCTCGGGGGTTGTCGTTTGTGGTGCTGGCGATGCCTGCGCGAACCCACGACGCGGGGTCGTCGCGACGTCGGGGGTCGCAGACGGCGTGTCGGCGGTCGGAGCGTCCGCCGTCGCCGTGGCGACCGCGGGTGGGGCGTCGCTGGTCGCGGCGGCGTTCGCCGCCGACTGGTTCGTCGCGAGGACGACGGTATCCCGGTCGAGCGAGACGGCGAGCGCGTCGAGCAGGCCGGCCTCGCCGACCGTGACGACGACGGTAGTGTCGTCGGGACGAACGGTCGTCGCCCGCACGTCGCCGTCGAGCCGCCAGCGGTCGCCGGTCCGGTCGCCGTCGGCGTCGAAGGTGGCGTTCATCGCGTCGCGGAACTCGGTCGCGTCGGCGGCGGTGTCCCACCGGGTCACCCAGACGAAGCTGGCGTTCGCGGTCGGCCGCTCGCGGTAGGTGACGAGCCGGTCGTTCCCCCAGCCGGCAGCGGCGTCGACCGCCTCGGGGACGGCGACGCCGTTCTCCAGCACGACCCGGGTGTACGCCTCGCCGAGGGTGTCGCTCGCGGACCCGCGCCAGGTGTTCCCCTCGGCGATGGTCCGGACGTACAGCTCCGCGGACGGTTCGCTTCCCGGGTCGAGACCGTGGAGCACCTGCTCGCTTGTGGTGGGTGGGCGCTCGTAGAGCCCGTCGACCCTGTCGAGTCCGGACGACTCGTTGCGGACGTACTCGTAGCCGAACAGGTACGCGGCCTGGCCGTGCCGGAACGGCGTTCCGGGGGTCGCCTCGGTGTACAGCGTCGTGGTCCGCTCGCCGCCGGTCGGGGCGTCCAGGCCGTAGGATTCGACGTAGCGGGTCTCCGTCCAGACGGCGACGCCCTCGACGATGCTCCGGGCGGTCCAGCGGGCGTCCGTGCTCGTGTCGCCGACGTTCCGACGGACGGCGGACACCTGGTTGCGCTGGAACTGGACGACGTGGACGAACTCGTGGGCGAGGACGACCTCCAGGGCGTCCGACGAGCCGTCTCCGGGGTAGATGCTGACGCCGCCGAAGGGGCTGGTCGCGCCGTTCGGCGTCCCCCGAAGGTCGTCGTGACTGGCCTCGGTCTCGACGCCGACCAGCGCGCCGAAGCGGCCCGTCCCGGTCGGGCGTCGTCGGTCGGTCGTGTTCGTGCCGAACCACGTCGATTCGTTCTCGATGGACACCTGGGTCGGCGGGTCGGCGGATACCGCGAGCAATGACTCCACCCGGTCGAACACCGGGGCGGCCGCGAAGGAGAGGTCGCCGCCACGGTAGCGGATACCGACGTCGGCGTCCTCGGTCGGCGCATCGGTTGTCTCCACGGCGGTTGGTTCGGACGTCGTGGCCGGTGCCGCCGTCGTCGCGGCCGTCTCCGGGCGGCTGACCTCCTGTGCGCCACACCCCGCGAGGACGACGAGCAGGACACAGGCGAGGGCGCCCAGGCGACGGCTGCCGCGCATTCAGACGGTCACCTGCCGTGTGGTCGTTGCGACGCTCCGGTTCCCGCCGATCGGCACCGCGCCGTCGGCCTCCGGCGGGAGCGTGACCGCGACGTCCTGGTCGTAGGCGACGAAGTCACGTCGCACGTCGACGACCTGCTGGAGCTCCTGGCCCCTGATGGTGACGGTCTCGTTCACGTGGATGTCCGAGCGCACGACGAGGTCCGTCTCGGTGGAGACGTAGAACGTGGCGTCGAAGGCGTGGACCTCGCCGCCGGCGAAGTTGACGCCGCCCAGTTCGGACAGCTCGGCGTCGCTCGGCCGGAGCGAGAGCACGTACACCTCCTCGCCACGGACCGTCTCGGTGCCGGTGACGCTCAGGTTCTCGGTGACGTTCAGCAGGTTCGAGTGCAGCGAGAGTGCGCTCCGGTTCCGCCAGAGCCGGTCGTAGCGCTCGGAGACGTTCTGGGTGACCCACTGGGAGCCGTACCGACGTTCCAGCGCCGAGCTCCGGATGTACAGCGAGTCGTTCAGGAGGTAGGTCGTCTGGTTCACGGTGCGCCCCTGCGTCTGGACGGTCTGGTCGACGACGAGTCGGCGCTGTTCGGCGTCGATGGTGACGCCGAACGTCGCGCTGGTCGACTGGCTGGCGGCCGCCGTCGAGACGCTCTGGTTCAGCACGCCCTCGAGTTGGACGGTCGAGACGTCCCGGAGCGCGGTCAGCGCCGACTGACGGATCTCGCGCTCCTCGGCGTCGGAGAACGCGGACTCGCCCTCGTCGGCCGGGGTCGTGGTGGCGTCGTCGGTCGATGCGTCGGCCGCAGTACCGTCCGTCGGTTCTGCCGTGGCCGGGCCGCCGTCGCCCTGGTCCGTACAGCCGGCGAGCACCGGCGTCGCGAGCAGGACCACGACGAGGAGGAGGGCCTTCGTTCGTTGCATCGTCTACGCACGGCTTGGGTCCGTGTGATTATAACCCGTCGGGCGGCTTTTCCCGGCCGGAAAACACGAGCGGCCGTGGACGGCGCGAACTCAGCTGTCGTCGTCGAGCAGGCTGCCGACCTCCTCGGGCGACCAGTTCGCCGGCGTCGGCGACCCCCGGAGCGCGACCCCGAGCGCGACCCAGGCGAGGGCGACGGGGACGACCGCGACCGCGCCGGAGACGGCGACGACGTCGGCGAGCGCAACGCCGACGGCGAGCGCTCCCAGTGCGGAGAGACCGGCGGCCACGTCCGCGAGCGCTCCCAGCTCGGCTCGTGCGGCGGCCGCGAGCAGCGCGGTCCCGACGGCGAGCGTCGCGACGCTCGCGGCGAACGGCGTGAGCGCGGGCTCGACGCTCGCCCCGAGGAACGGCGCCGGCGTGAGGAGGGCGGCGACGTGGACGGCGGCGACGCCGGCGGTGGCGAGGACGGTGCCGACGCGGTCGAGGGGGCTCCCGAGCCGCTTGATGCGGGTGTGGGTCGCCCAGACACCGCAGACGACGAGCAGCACCGGCACCGAGATCCACGGACGTACCGCGTCCGCGGCGGTGGCGAACCCGGCGAGCGTGCCGGCGGTCCAGAGCAGGCCGCCGGCCGCCGCGACCCCCCCACTGCGACGGACCCACTTCGGGGGCGAGGCGACGGCCCGTGCGAGGGTGCGGACAGTCAGCGCGGTCGTGACGAACAGCGCGGTCGCGACCGCGACGACGAACCCGAGGACGACGTACAGCAGTGGGGACTCCGGGCGACCCCTGACGCCGGGTGCGATGCTCGGCACCGCGACGAAGAAGCCGTAGAGCGCGACGGCGAGCACGATGCCGGCGACGACACCGAGGCGGGCGTGGCGGCGGAACCCGAGTGCCTCGAAGAACCGGAGGAGGGGGGGCCTGCCCGGTCGGTGGTCGTCGGCTGTCGCGGCGTCGTGCGCGGCCCCCACGCCGCCGTCGCCCCCGGCTGTCGGTCCGGGGTCGCCGGCTGTGTCCGCTGCCCGGTCGCGGTCGGCGGACTCGGTGGCGTCTGTCACGGTCGGGGGTTGGGACGAGAGCGACAAATCGGCGTCGGTCTCGACCGGCTGGCACGCCAGCTCAGGCGTAGGCGGCGAACTCCTCACCGCGGAGGAGGAAGTACGCGGTCCCGAGGAGACCGACCACGGTGGCGAGACCGAACGCGACGGCCGGTCCGGAGTAGCCGAGGTAGCCGGCGGAGCCGTACAGCAGCCCCCCGAACGCGGCGCTCGGGATGGTGAGCGTGTTCCGGACGAGGTAGTACGAGCCGGTGACGCGTCCGCCCGTGTTCTCCTCGGCGGGGCCGACGATGAGCGCCTTGTGCGCCGGGAGACCGGCGAACCGGAGCCCGGAGAACGCCCAGACGGCGCCGACGACGACCGCCTCGGAGAGCGCGACGGTTCCGAGGACGGGCAGCCCCGCGAGCGTGACCCCACCGTCGGGCGCGGCGACGAGCAGCACCGGGAAGACCGCGTAGACGAAGAAGCCGAGGCCGACGACGGGTTTCAGGCCGACCCGGCGTGCGAGGTTCGCCACGGGCACCATCGTCACCAGCGCGACGGTCATCTCGACGGCGAGGAACACCCCGAACAGCGCCGCCGGCGAGAGGTAGTAACCGAAGAGCACGGCGTCGGTCGCCAGGTAGCGCGTGACGACGAGGACGGCGAAGGCGTACACCATCCCGTTGGCGAACCGGACGAGCGTGTCCCCGACGAGCAGGGGGCGGAGCGGGTCGGGCAGGTTCGCGAGGTCGTCACGGATCTGCGAGATGCCCTCGAACTCCTTCCCGAGCGTGTCCGACTCGGCCTCGTACAGCACGTGCTGGGCGAGCGTCCCGACGAGCGCGAACCCGACCGCCACGGCGAGCACGTACTGGAACCCGGGGTCGAAGCCGTAGACGGCGAGCAGGCCGGCGGCGACGAGCGGCCCGAGCAGGAACGCGGTCCGGCGGAACGTCTCCGTGCTGGCGAAGCCCGTCGCCAGCCGGTCGTTCGCCACGCTCTGTTTCACGACGGCGAACGTCGCGCCCAGCCCGAACGACTTCCAGGCCTGCGCGAGCACCAGCCCGACGAACACCCACGCCCACGCCGGAACTCCGGCGACGGCCAGCGCCGGCGCGAACATCCAGACCGCGAAGCCGAGCGCGGAGGCCAGCCCGAACAGCGTGAGCGCGGTCCGGGAGCCGATGCGGTCCGAGATGGCACCGCCCGGGTAGGGGTACGCCGCGCCGATGAGGTTCCCGAAGCTGCCGTAGAGCCCGACGACGAGCTCCGTGCCGCCGAGGAAGAGGATGTACTCGCCCATGTACCGCCCCGTCATCTGGAAGCCGAGGCTGAACGCGAACATGGCGACCGAGAGCACGAACACATCCCGCTCCAGCGCGAAGAACTGCCGGAAGTACGTGAACGCGCCGGGTGTGTCGGCATCCCCCATGGATGGCTGGAGGTGCGTCCGGTTCGGGTATAGAAGGTTCGGTCGCGGCGTACTGAGGGGAACGTAGTCGTATCGAGACGGCGGTATTTCATCGAGATGTCTCTCCAAGCGGTGGAGGTGAGATTGATAAGTAGAGCTGCGTATCTACCGTCTTACTCCCTATCGAGGACACCTGGAACGTACCCCACCAGAAGAGTGCGTCAGTAGTTGAATCACCCAACAGTTCGGTAACGTCGCCGTAGTAGAAATCCAGCAACAGGGAGCGCGACGATCTCTGTCATCACTAGCACCACAAGGAGTTCGATTCCGAAGGATAGCACCAGAATTGCAGTCGGTACGGCTCCAACCACGACCGGGAGTGCGAGATGCACCCGGTCGTTGAAAGGGCCGAACATCTCGATGAGCGAGACCGAAACGAGGCTGGCAACAGCCACGAACAATAGACCACCGCCGATCAGCGCGGCGATGAGGAATCCGAGAAGTGCGAGACCAGTACCGTCCGCCGCGCCGGGTGCGTCGGCAGGGACGGCAGTTGGTGAGCCAGACTGCGCCGCAACAGTTGCGGAACACACAAAAACGACAAGAACGGCGCGGAGGGGCTTCCAACCATGCATCGTTCTACAGTCGGTGGACGAACGTGCCTCATAAATGCTTTCTCTGTACCTATCGCTCTCCACACTCCGCTCGTTCGACGCCGTTTGACAACCACAGGTCCCAAGCCCGACGAACCGGTTCCACTTCCGACGCCCGAGAACACCATCCAGCCCCCACGTCCCACCGCAGACAGAACACCTAAAGGCGGACCGACCTTTTGCTACGTCAATGACGACTCTGGGAACGGCCAGCGCGGACCCCGGCGAGGTCGACACCGGTCGCCTCACCGTCGGGGAGACCCGCGACGGCAGTCCCGTCGGCCTGCCCGTCGCCGTGGTCAACGGCGAGCGCGAGGGCAAGACGCTCTACATGCAGGCGGCGAGCGACGGGAACGAGTTGAACGGCGTCGGCGTGATACGCGAGGTGTTCCCGAAGCTGGACCCCGCCGAGCTCGCCGGTGAGATACGCATCGTCGGCATCGTGAACTACCACGGCTTCCAGATCGACTCCCACCGGAACCCCATCGACGACACGAAGCTGAACCGGACCTATCCCGGCGACCACGAGGGGACCTCCTCGGAGCGCATCGCGGCGGCGACGTTCGACGCCGCGCGCGACGCCGACCTCGTCCTCGACCTCCACCAGGGGTCGGACAGCCGGATGATACACGAGACGCGGGTGCGCTGCGGTCGCCGGCACCGGATGCACCAGCAGTGCCTCGAACTGGCGAAGGTGTTCGGCGCGGGGCACATCCTCGACCAGAAGGGCCCGGACGGGCAGCTCGCCCGCGCGGGGCCGGACGAGGGCATCCCCACCATCGACCCCGAGCTCGGTGGGACGGTGGGCTTCGACGCCGAGAGCGTCGCCGTCGGCGTCGAGGGCGTGTTCAACGTGCTCCGGCACTACGGGTTCATCGACGGCGACACCGACCTGACGCCACAGACACGCGCGTCCGGCTTCGACCAGTACGGCGCGCCGGCCGGCGGGCTCGTCGACTTCACCGTCGACCTCGGCGACCAGGTCAAGCGCGGCGACACGCTGTTCCGCGTCACCGACGCGTTCGGCCAGCTCAAGGCCGAGGTCACCGCCGACTCGAACGGCCTCTTCTGGCGGACGCGCCGGCTCCCCCAGGTCGCGACGGGCGAGTACGTCTGCTCGGTCGGCACCGATCTGGACAGCTACTAGCGCGAGGCGCCCCGGCAAACCTATCACCCAGCCCTTCGACCACCCAGTCAGACGCGACAACCGTAACACCCTCCCGACATCAGCCACATCCCTTCCATGACCCTACAGAACCTCTACTGCCAGGCCTGCGGTGCGGAGTACGACGCCGGTCCGGACGAGCCGTGGCGCTGTTCCTGCGGCCACGCGCTGGACCTGGAGACGCCACCCCTCCCCGACGGCGACCCGCTGCCGGTGAGCCAGCTCGACACCCGACGCGGGCTGTGGACGTTCCACGAGTTCCTCCCCGTCGACCGCACGGTGACGCTGGGCGAGGGCTTCACGCCCCTCGTCGATTCGGACCGCTGGACCGCCGAGTTCAAGCTGGAGTACGTCTCCCCGACCGCCTCGTTCAAGGACCGCGGCGCGACGACGACGCTCTCGCGGGCGGCCGCGCTCGGCGTCGAGAAGGTCATCGAGGACTCCTCTGGCAACGCGGGCGCGGCCATCGCCACCTACGCCGCCCGGGCGGACATCGAGGCCGACGTGTACGTGCCCGCCGACGTGAAGCAGTCGAAGCTGATGGCCATCCAGCGCTCGGGTGCCCGCCCGGTCCGAATCGAGGGGTCGCGCGAGGACGTGACCGACGCCGCAATCGAGGCCGTCGAGGCGGGCGAGGGCTGGTACGCCAGCCACTCCTGGAACCCCGCGTTCTACGCCGGCACGATGACGTTCGCCATCGAGCTCGCCGCCCAGCGCGACTGGACGGTGCCCGACGCGGTCGTCCTCCCCGTGGGCCACGGCACGCTCGCCCTCGGCGCGTACCGCGGCTTCGACCTGCTCTCCCGCGCGGGCATCGTCGACCGTGTTCCCCGGCTGCTGGTCGGACAGGCCGCCGGCTACTCGCCCCTCGCCGACGAGTTCCGCGGGCTCGTCGCCGAGAACGAGGACGACACCGAGAACGAGATCGCAGACGGCATCCAGATCGCCGAGCCCGCGCGCTTCGACCAGCTCCGGGCGGCCATCGAGGACACCGACGGCGACGCCATCGCCCTCGGCGAGCACGTCGTCGAGAACACGCTCGACGCGCTCCACCGCGACGGGTTCTACGTCGAGCCGACCTGCGCCGTCGCCCCTGCCGCGCTCACGAAGTACCGCGAACTCGGCGTGGTCGACGACGACGAGGACGTGGTCGTGCCCCTCACCGGGAGCGGCCTGAAGACGCTCTGAACCGTGACGAGCTACCCCGCGAGCTTCTGTCCGGACTGCGGGACCGGACTCGTCGACCGCGCCGTCGACGGCCGCGAGCGTCGCTTCTGCGAGGCCTGCGAGCGGGTCGTCTGGCACAATCCGGCGCCGTGTGCCGGCGTCGCCGTCGTCGGTGCGGAGGGGGTGCTGCTCGCCCAGCGCGACGTCGCGCCGGGTCGTGGCAGGTGGGGGGTCCCCGGTGGCCACCTGGAGGCCGACGAGCCCGCCCCCGTCGCCGCGGCACGCGAACTCGAGGAGGAGACCGGCGTCCGCGTCGACGCCGACGCGCTCTCCCTGCTCGACTGCTTCCACGCCAGCAACGGCGACGGCAAGTACGTCGTCTCCGTCGGCTACGTCGTCCACGCCGACCGGTGTGCGGGGACCGCGACGGTCCGCGACGAGGTGCAGGCGGTCGGCCGGTTCACGCCCGAGACCCTCGCCGCGAGCGACGCGGTGCTCTGGGCGGACCACGTGGAGCGGTTCCACGCCGCCTGGGACTGGTTCCGTTCGGGGCCCTGAGCGGCGCTCCCGGGCGTCCAGCCACGATCGGTGACCTGCCGGAGCAAATCGCCCACACCTATATGGGACGCAAGCATTGCCACGACCATGAGCTTCGCCGAGATGGACGTGGACACGATCTGGATGGACGGGGAGTACGTCGACTGGGAGGACGCACAGATTCACGTGCTCACCCACGGACTCCACTACGGAACGGGCGTCTTCGAGGGCGCGCGCTGTTACGACACGGAGAAGGGCCCGGCGATCTTCCGCTGGGACGAACACGTCGAGCGGCTGTACGAGTCCTGCAAGCCGTACGAGATGGAGATCGACCACGAGCCGGAGGAGATCACGGAGGCGACGAAGACGCTCATCGCCGACCAGGAGCTCGCCTCCTGCTACATCCGGCCCATCGTCTACTACGGCTACAAGAGCCTCGGCGTCTCGCCCGGTGACTGCCCGACCCGGACCGCCATCGCGTGCTGGCCGTGGGGCACCTACCTCGGCGAGGACGCACTCGAGAACGGCATCAAGGTGAAGATATCGTCGTGGCGCAAGCACTCCTCCAGCCAGATCCCGACGAACGCGAAGACGACCGGCCTCTACGTCAACAGCCTGCTCGCCGGCGAGGAGGCCCGCCGCAACGGCTTCCGCGAGGCCATCGTCCTCAACAAGGAGGGCAACGTCGCCGAGGGCCCCGGCGAGAACATCTTCCTCGTCCGCGACGGCGAGCTGTACACCCCCGGGCTCTCCGAGAGCATCCTCGACGGCATCACCCGCGACACCGTCATCACACTCGCCGAGGAGCTGGGCTACGAGGTCCACGACAACGTCTCCATCTCGCGTGGCGAACTCAACACCGCCGACGAGCTGTTCTTCACCGGCTCCGCCGCCGAGGTCACGCCCATCCGGCAGGTCGACAACGTCGAGATCGGCGACGGCTCGCGCGGCCCGATCACCGAGGAGATCCAGCAGCGCTTCTTCGACGTGGTCAACCGGCGCACCGACGACCACGAGGAGTGGTTCGACTACGTCGACGCCTGAACCGCGTCACTCTCCGTCTTCGCTTTCTTCGACCTCGACCAGGTCCTCGACCGCCGAGCCGCCCATCCGGTCCGAGTCGCCGAAGCCCGCCGAGAGGATGCGGGTGAGTGCGTCCTCGACGCGTTCGTCGGTCTCCTCGAGCTCCTCGGGCGGCACCTCGATGACGAACCCGGTGGTGATGTTCGGCGCGGTCGGCATGAACACCACCTCGCGGCCGTCCGCGGTGGTCTTCCCGGTCTTGAACGCGGTCAGGCGCATCCCCGGAATCGGCTCGACGCGGACGGGCTTCTGCAGCGAGTCGGTGCCGCCGAGGGCGGTCTCGGCGGCCATCTTCGAGGCGTTGTAGACGACGCGCAGGCCGGGGACGCGGTTGGCCATGTTGTCGATGAGTCCCTCGGCGAGGTTGCCGACAGCGGTCCGCATCAGGTAGCCGACGGAGAAGACGAAGACGACGAAGACGGCGAGGACGACCAGCACGCGGAGGGGTTCGACGAGCGCGTTCGCCACCGCCTCGGACAGCCCGAGGTCGGTGAGCAGGTCGACTCTGATGACGCGCTGGGGCGTGATGGAGGAGACGACGCCGTACAGCCAGGCGATGACGTAGGCGCTGACGAGCACGGGCAGGACGACGATGAGACCCGACGCGAAGTCCCGTTTCCACGACGACATACACGCGTCCAATCAGACTGCGGGGTTATGGGTCTGTTCCTATCGACCGAGGACGGCCCGCAGCGCGAACGTGAGGTTTTCTTTCCGCTCGCGGACCCGCCGGTAGAAGTACTGGAGCCACTTCCCGCCGTAGGGCGCGTACTGCCACACCTCGACCCCCTCGCTGGCGAGCTCGAACTGGGCGTCCTCGCGCACGCCCATCAGCATCTGCACCTCGTAGGGCGTGCCGTGCTCGGCGTGGAGGTCCCGGGCCATCGCGATCATCTCGGGGTCGTGGCTGCCGACGGCGATGCCGTCGTCGAACTCCTCGAACATCTGCGCGAGGAGGTCGCGGTACTGCTGGTCCACCCGGGACTTCTCCTTGTACGCGACCGACTTCGGCTCGTCGTACGCGCCCTTCACCAGTCGGACCTTCCCGGGCACGTCGGCGAGTCGTTCGAGGTCCTCGGGCGTGCGCTTCAGGTTCGCCTGGATGCAGACGCCGACGTTGCCGTCGGTCTGGCGGGCGTACTTCTCGAACGCGTCGAGGGTCGCGTCCGTCGTGTGGCGGTCCTCCATGTCCACCCAGACGAACGTCCCGGCCTCGTCGGCGACCGCGACGATCTCGCCGAGCAGCTCGTCGAACACGTCGTCGCCGACGTCCAGCCCGATCTGGCTCGGTTTGATGGAGATGCAGGCGTCGACCTCGGTGTCGCCGATGTCCGCGACCAGCTGCTTGTACGTCTCGGCGTCCGCCTCGGCCGGTCCCCGCTCGTCGTAGTGCTCGCCGAGCAGGTTCAGGATGACCTTCACGTCCCCCTCGTTCAGCTCGCGGGCGTGCGCCAGTGCCTCCGCTGGTGTCTCCCCGGCGACGAACCGGCTCGCGATGGGTGGAATCATGCCAGAGAGTCCGTGCCCGTGGTACAAGAGGATTGATGTACCGGGCTGGTGGGTGTGGACGGTGATTCCGAGAGGGGGTGTCCCGCACCGCGAGTGCTGGAGGGTTTACGATAGTTGGAACCCCTCGACCTGCATCGATGACCGGATATCCGGGTGGCGCGCGGTCTGGCGAGACCGCGAGCGTGTCTCGCCGCCGCTCGCGCGAGGGATGAGCGACGCGAGAGCGTAGCACTCGCGAGTCTGAGCGCGCAGCGCTCAGGCACCGCAGGGACGCGACCGAAGGGAGCGGTCCGAGGAGCGGTCACGAGACGCTCGCGTCTCGTGAGCCCACCGGAAATCGGAGATTTCCGGGGACGCATGAGGTTGGGGAGGTTTGAGGTGCGGTAGCTGTGCTGTCGGGTGGGACTGAAAGGGGCGAGGTTCTCGACGAACCTCGGGGCTTTCTGGCTGTTCGCGGCCATCGAGGCCCATACGCTCCATACCGAGTCGCTTCCGACAGACACGACAACGAGCTTTCTCGACGACAACCCAGACGCCTTAAGGTGGCCGGTCCACATCCCACCGATATGGACGTCGTCTCGACGCTGGTCGTCGCCTTCTGGGCGATGCTGCCCGCGTACGTGCCGAACAACGCGGCCGTGCTCGTCGGCGGCGGACGGCCCATCGACGGCGGGCGGAACCTCGGCGAACGGCGCATCCTCGGCGACGGCAAGACGTGGCGGGGGACCATCTTCGGGACGCTGACCGGCGTCGCGCTCGCGCTGTTGCTCTCCGAGGTCGCCGCGCCGGTCGGCGAGGCCGCCGGCATCCCGCTGCCGACGTTCCCGCTCCCGGTCGCGTTCGGGCTGGCGTTCGGCGCGATGCTCGGGGACATCTCCGCCTCGTTCCTCAAGCGCCGGACCGGTCGGGACCGCGGGGCCGCGTTCCCCGGGCTCGACCAGCTCGACTTCGTGGTGGGTGCGCTCGCGCTCGCCGCCATCGCGGACCCGGCGTGGTTCGGCGAGTGGTTCACGCTGCCGGTGCTCGCCGTCGTGGTGGTGTTGACGCCGCTGCTGCACATCGGCACAAACGGCGTGGCGTACGTGCTCGACCTGAAAGAGGAGCCGTGGTGAAACAGTTCGATTGTCTCGCCTTCTGAGTGCGAATCAGCCGTAGCCATCCCGAATGCTCCAGTTCTTCTGGGGTTGACTCTGCGGTCACTAACAGCCAGAAAGCCCCGATCATCTCGACTTTGGGGACTGGCGAGACTTCTCCGTCGTCTCGCTGCTCTCCGCTCGCAGGCTGCGCTCCTCGTCCCTCGCGCAGAATGGCTCGACGTGCTCGCTGCGCTCGCACAGTCTCGCCAGCCGCGCGCCACCCGGTTGGTCGAACAGCGTCGCCATCACCCGCCCGAACGTAGACCACCCACGACCGAATCCACGGGCCTTATTGCCGCCGGGCGCGGTGCTCAGTGCAATGACGAACGACGACCTCATCGAGTCGCTGGTGGCGGCGGACGCGGTGCGCTTCGGCGAGTTCGAGCTGAGCCACGGCGGTACGAGCGAGTACTACGTGGACAAGTACCTGTTCGAGACGGACGTGGACTGTCTGCGCCGCATCGGCGACGCGTTCGCGGAGCGGGTCGAGGACACGAAGCTGGCGGGCGTGGCGCTCGGCGGCGTGCCTCTCGTGGTCGCCACCGCGCTCTCGGCCGACCTGCCGTACGTCATCGCCCGGAAGCAGCAGAAGGAGTACGGGACCGCGAACCTCGTCGAGGGGCGCCTGGAGGAGGGCGAGGAGGTCGTCGTCGTGGAGGACATCGCCACGACCGGACAGTCCGCGGTCGACGCCGTCGAGGCGCTCCGGGATGCCGGCGCGGTGGTGAACCGCGCGCTCATCGTCGTCGACCGCGAGGAGGGTGGCCGCGAGAACCTGGCCGATGCGGGCGTCGAGATGGAGGCGCTGGTCACCGCGACCGACCTGCTTGGTCATGCCGACGATGCGTAGAATCGTGCGATAGCGTACCACAGAGTGCATCGCAACCCTTTTCTTGCAGTCTCGGCTATTGAGATGTACGATGGTAGGTGTCTGCTTTACAGGCCGGGCGGCAGCCCACTTCTAACCACACCAACGTCCACCTACCGTTCTCCGCGTTCGCAGACACCAACCAGAGACATCCACAACAGCCATGTCCCAGTCAGAATCCGAATCACAGATAGCGGTCGTACTACCGGACGGATCGGAACTCTCCGTCCCCGAGGGAGCCAGCGTCGAGGACGTCGCCTACGAGATAGGCCCGGGCCTCGGACGCGACACCGTCGCGGGAAAGATCGACGGTGACCTCGTCGCCAAGGAGGCTGTCGTCCACGACGGCGCGGCCATCGAGATCGTCACCGACGGCTCCGACGAGTACCTCGACGTGATGCGACACACGGCAGCACACGTCCTCGCGCAGGCGGTGAAACGACTGTACCCCGACGCGAAACTCGCCATCGGCCCACCGACGGACGAGGGGTTCTACTACGACTTCGACGACATCGACGTCGACGCCGACGACCTCGCCGCCCTCGAGGAGGAGATGGCAGCCATCGTCGAGGCGGACCTCGAACTCGAGCGCGAGGCGGTCAGCTACGAGGACGCGAAGGAGCGCCTCGCCGACGAGCCGTACAAGCTCGAACTGCTCGACGAACTCCACGAGGAGGGCGCGGAGATCACCTTCTACTCGCAGGGTGACTTCGAGGACCTCTGTGCCGGCCCGCACGTCGAGTCGACGGGCGAGATCGGCGCGTTCGACCTGCTCGAGATCGCCGGCGCGTACTGGCGCGGCGACGAGGACAACGAGATGCAGACGCGCATCTACGGGACGGCGTTCGAGAGCGAGAGCGACCTCGAACAGTTCCTCGACCGGAAGGAGGAGGCCGAGCGACGCGACCACCGCAAGATCGGCAACCAGATGGACCTGTTCTCGATTCAGGACGTGACGGGCCCCGGGCTGCCGCTGTACCACCCGAACGGCAAGACGGTGCTGCGCGAGCTCGAACGGTTCATCGAGGACCTCAACCTCGACTCGGGCTACGAGTACGTCGAGACCCCCCACCTGTTCAAGACGGACCTCTGGAAGCGCTCGGGCCACTACGAGAACTACGAGGACGACATGTTCCTCTTCGAGGTCGACGACGACGAGTTCGGCCTCAAGCCGATGAACTGCCCGGGCCACGCCGCCATCTTCCAGGACCAGTCCTGGAGCTACCGCGAGCTCCCCGTGCGCTACGCCGAGGACGGGAAGGTGTACCGCAAGGAACAGTCCGGCGAGCTGTCCGGGCTCTCGCGCGTCTGGGCGTTCACCATCGACGACGGCCACCTGTTCGTCCGCCCGGACCAGATCGAGGCCGAGGTCGAGCAGATCCTCGAGGCCATCGACACGGTGCTCGACACGTTCGAGCTCGACTACGAGGTCGCGCTCGCGACCCGCCCGGAGAAGTCCGTCGGCAGCGACGAGATCTGGGAGAAGGCCGAGTCCATCCTCGAGCGGGTCATCGAGGAGCACGAGGACGAGTACGTCATCGAGGAGGGTGACGGCGCGTTCTACGGCCCGAAGATCGACTTCGCGTTCGAGGACGCCCTCGGGCGGAAGTGGGACGGCCCGACGGTCCAGCTCGACTTCAACATGCCCGAGCGCTTCGACCTCTCCTACGTCGGCGAGGACAACGAGCACCACCGCCCGGTGATGATCCACCGCGGCGTCTACGGCTCCTACGAGCGCTTCTTCATGGTGCTCATCGAGCACTTCGAGGGCAAGTTCCCGTTCTGGCTCGCGCCCGAACAGGTCCGCATCCTCCCCATCTCGGACGACAACCTCGACTACGCCTACGACATCGCCGAGGAGTTCGGCGAGTTCCGCGTCGAGGTCAACGACCGTGACGCCACCATCGAGCGCAAGATCCGCGGCGCGCACAACGACCGCGTCCCGTACATGATCATCGTCGGCGGCAACGAGGAGGAGGCCGGCAACATCTCGGTGCGCGACCGGAAGGAGAACCAGGAGTACGACGTCGACATCGACGCGTTCCGCGACCACCTCCGCCGCGAGCGCGACGAGAAGCACGTCGAGCCGGACTTCCTGCTGGACTGAGCGACCCGCTCCCGTCGCCTCGACGTTACACGACCGTGGTGTAGAGCACCCGTTTCCAGTTTCGACGTATTCATACTTGTGCAACCGTGTAGGTTGGCCATGAACCGCGCAGAGAAGGCGGCGCTCCAGCTTCGCGCCGTCGACGTGCTCCAGATGTTGAAGGAGACGCGCACCTACGACGAGCTCGCTGCGGTGACGGACCTGCCGGCGGGCGACCTGAACCGGTACGTGAACGGCCACGTCCTCCCGAGCGCCGAGCGCGCCCGCGAGGTCGTCTCCGGCGTCGGCCACGAGGCGCTCGCCGAGGAGCTCGAGGCTCGCATCGAGGTCGACGACGAGGGCTACGTCGACAACTCGGTCGCCGTCTTCGACCAGGCCTTCCTCGACCTCGTCGCCCCCGTCGCCGCCGACGCCTACGGGTTCGAGCGTCCCGACGCCGTCCTCACGGCGGCCACGGACGGCATCACGCTCGCGGCGGCGATGGCGAGCTACTTCGGCGCCCGCTGTGTCTACGCGAAGAAGAGCAAGGAGACCGCCGTCGAGGAGTTCGTCGAGGCCCGCCAGCGGCTCCAGTCGGGCATCGAGCTCACCTACTACCTGCCCGCCTCCTCCCTCTCCGCGGGCGACACCGTGCTCGTGGTCGACGACCTCATCCGCTCCGGCGAGACCCAGGAGCTGCTGCTCGACATCGCGGACCACGCCGGTGCGGAGGTCGGCGGCGTCTTCGCCCTCATCGCGGTCGGCGACGAGGGCACCGAGCGCGCCGCGGCGCTCACCGACGCCCCGGTCGGCGCGCTGGTCGACGTCGAACCCTGAGCGTCGCACCCACGCCCATCCTCACGCCTCGCGCTCGACGAGCGCCTCGCGCGTCTCGCGGATGACCCGGGCGACGCGCTCGACCTCGCCGCCCTCGTCGGCGATGTAGCCCGCGATGGACTCCGTGGCAGCGAGCAGCCACGCCGCGCGCTCGGCGATGCGGCCCACGTCGCCCGGGCCGACGCCGTACCGCTCGGCGAGCTCGTCCAGGGCGACCCCGTCGGCCCAGTCCGCGAGCATCAGCGCCGTCTTGAACACGTCCAGCCAGCGCTGGAAGTCGCCGTCGAAGCTCATCACCGACTTCGTGAGCTCGCTCTCGCGGCGGGTCGCGGCGTCGGTCACCCGGCCGGCCTCGTCGTTCCGGGTGTACAGCGTCGGCATGTCGCTCGTGTCGCAGACCAGTTCGAGAACGGTCAGCGCGGTCACCCGGGGCAGGTCGGCCGCCTGCTCGATGGCGTCGACGACCGACGCGCCGGTCACGGGGTCGACGTAGACGCGGGAGACGAGCGTGCCGAGCCGGGTCGCGGCGAGCCCGTCGCGCCGGTCGAGCATCCCCGCCGCCGCGAGGTAGTCGAGCACGTCGCCGACGACGGAGCCGAGCTCGTCGGCGGCGCGCTGGTGACCGTAGAACGTCTCGTCGAGCAGGTCCAGCACCTCGGTCCGGGAGTCCGCGAACCCGGAGGCGACCGTCGAGAGGACGTGCGTGCGGAGGGCGCGCTCGCTGTCGAGCTTCGAGGTGACGCGCTCGGGCTCCGCGCCGACGTACCGGTCGCGGAGCTCGTCGGCCTCCTCCGCGTCGCTGGCGACGAGCAGCGCCTCGCCGTACGGGTCGAGGTGGGGCCGTCCGGCCCGTCCGAACATCTGGTGGACCTCCAGGATGGGGAGTGGCGCCATGCCGTCGCCGTCGTAGCGCTCGTGGTCGCGGACGACGACCCGACGGGCGGGGACGTTCACCCCGGCGGCGAGCGTCGGCGTCGCCACGATGACCTTCAGCTCGCGGTCCCGGAACGCGTCCTCGACGACCCGGCGCTGGTCCGCCGAGAGCCCGGCGTGGTGGAACGCGACCGCGTTGGCGGCCGAACGCGCGAGGTCTGTGCCGGTGCCGGTCGTCGCCAGCAGCCGGAGCTCCTCGGCCACCGCCGCGGCGTCGTCGAGGAACTCGTCGCCGAGGTCGTCGGCGAGCGCCTGTGCGGACCGCCGCGAGGAGACGAACACGAGGCACTGGCCGCCGTCCTCGATGGCGTCGCGAGCGAGTGCGATTGCGGGCTGGTCGCCGCCGGTCGGGATGTCCCGCTCCTCGCCGTCGTCGAAGGTCGCGGTCTCCTCGGCGTAGACGCCGGTCCGCAGCTCGACGGGACGCCAGTCGCTCGCGACGAGTTCGGCGTCGAGCCAGTCCGCGATCTCGCCGGCGTTCCCGACCGTCGCGGAGAGACCGACGAGCTGGATGTCGGGCGTGAGCCGGCGGAGCTTCGCGACGGTCACCTCCAGCGTCGGGCCCCGGCCGTCCTGGTCGAGCAGGTGGATCTCGTCGACGACCGCACAGTCCACCGCCGAGATCCATCCGGCACCGTTCCGGATCGCCGAATCGACCTTCTCGCTCGTGGCGACGACGATGTCGTGCTCGGCGAGGTCCTCGTCGGTCGCGTCGAAGTCGCCGGTCGCGATGCCGACGCTCACGTCCGGCAGCTCGGCGAACTCGTCGTACTTCTCAGTCGCGAGCGCCCGCAGCGGGACGACGTACACCGCCGGCCCGTCGCTGGTGAGCATCGCGAGCTGGGCGACGAACGTCTTCCCCGAGGCGGTGGGGACCGCCGCGAGGACGCGTTCACCGTCGCAGACCCCGGCCTCGACCGCCGCCCGCTGTGGCGGGTAGAGCTCCTCGACGCCCTGTGCCTCGAAGTGCTCGACGAAGCGCTCGGCCAGCGGCAGGTCCGCGACGTGCATCTACCACCGTGTTCGGCGGGATGGTATAAAAAGTGGAGCCGCGGGGGGCCACCCGTCCGCCAGTCCGGTCGTCGCTCGACGCAGGCATCGCTCGACGAGGCCCTCCCCGACGAACTCCATTTCTCGATGAGGAAACGTGTAATTATTCACGTCTGTGTACATTCAATCGTCCGATTTCCGAAATGGTTTAGTATTGCAGTTTTGTGGTTGGTCGTACGTGCATTATGGGTTCCAGTGACAGTGCGGCAGGACAGTCGGGCTCGGGTGGTGGGTCGGGCTGGTTCGCCGACTACTTCGGGTTCGACGAGCACGGTACAGACCTCAGAACAGAGCTGATGGCGGGACTGACGACGTTCCTGACGATGAGCTACATCGTCGCGGTCAACCCCGCCATCATGGCCAACGCGGTGCAGATCCAGGGGTACAGCCGGGGGCAGGTCATCCAGATGCTCGCGGTCGTCACCATCCTCGCGAGCGTCGTGGCGACCCTCGTGATGGCGTTCTACGCGAACAGACCGTTCGCACAGGCCCCCGGACTGGGCCTGAACGCGTTCTTCGCGTTCACCGTCGTCCTCGGGCTCGGAATCCCGTGGCAGACCGCGCTCGCGGCGGTGTTCGTCGAGGGCGTCCTGTTCATCGTCCTCACGGCGGTCGGCGCCCGTGAGTACATCGTCGGTCTCATCCCCGAACCGGTGAAGTTCTCGGTCGGGACCGGCATCGGGCTGTTCCTCGGCATCATCGGGCTGCAGGCCATGGGCATCGTCGTGGCCGACCCGGAGGGAACGATGATCACGCTCGGCTCGCTCGCCCAGAGCCCCGTCGCGCTCGTCTCGGTCGGCGGGCTCTTCCTCACGCTGGCGCTGTACGCTCGCGGGGTCAAGGGCTCCATCATCATCGGCATCGTACTGACGACGCTCGTCGGCTTCGTGCTCTCGTTCGTGGGTGTGGGAACCGGCGTGCTCTCCGGTGCCTTCATCACCGAGGGCGGGTTCGCCGCGGGCGAACTCCCGCAGGCCACCTACGACATCACGCCGCTGGCCGGCGCGTTCGTCTCCGGCTTCCAGAACGTCGAGGCGTTCACGTTCGCGCTCGTCGTGTTCACGTTCTTCTTCGTGGACTTCTTCGACACCGCTGGCACGCTCGTCGGCGTCGGGCAGGCCGGCGACTTCCTCGACGAGGACGGTGAACTCCCCGACATCGACCGGCCGCTGATGGCCGACGCGGTCGGCACGACCGCCGGCGGCATGCTCGGCACGTCGACGGTGACGACGTACATCGAGTCGGCGACCGGCGTCGAGGAGGGCGGCCGCACCGGCATGACGGCGCTCGTCGTCGCCGGGCTGTTCCTCGTCTCGCTCGTGTTCGTGCCGCTCGCGGCGGCGATTCCGCAGTACGCGTCGCACCTCGCGCTGGTCGTCGTGGCCATCCTGATGCTCCGGAACGTCGTCGAGGTCCAGTGGGACGACATCACCCACGCGGTCCCGGCGGGCCTGACCATCATGATCATGCCGTTCACCTACTCCATCGCGTACGGCATCGCGGCGGGTATCCTCAGCTACCCGCTCGTGAAGACCGCTGCCGGCGAGTTCGACGAGATATCGGCTGGCCAGTGGGTGCTCGCCGCGGCGTTCCTCGTCTACTTCGGCGTCCGGACCGGCGGCGTCATCGGCTGACCACGCCGCTAGCAGTCGACCGCACCGTGGTCTGGCGACCGCGGCGCACACGACCGCCGTCCCTTTCATCCCGAGGCACCAACCGGTGACCAGCATGTCCACTCTCGAACTGTACGACCTGCCGGGTTGTCCGTTCTGTGCGAAGGTGAAGACCAAACTCGACGAGCTCGGTCTCGAGTACGAGACACACGAGGTGCCACGCTCGCACGGCCAGCGGACCGAGGTGAAGGCGGTCAGCGGCCAGACCGGTGTCCCGGTGCTCGTCGACCCCGACAACGGCGTCGAGGGGATGCCCGAGTCCGACGACATCGTCGCCTACCTCGAGACGCACTACGCGTAGCGACCCCGCCTCGTCGGCGGGAGAACGGTCGGGGCGACGACAATCTTCTTAAATATCCCGCACGTACGAGGAAGTATGCCCAAGAAACCGAGTTCTGGCGAGATTCTGGGTGTCCCGTACAACTTCGAACGCCCGAGCCTCAGCCGCATGGTCTCATCGTACTGGGAGCCCGGCGAGGGGATGCTGGTGAAGAAGCCGTTCGGCATCGGCTACACGCTGAACCTGGCGAACTGGCGCTCGTGGGTCGTCATCGCGGTCGCAGGTGGCCTGCTCTGGCAGGAGCGCAGCGCCAGCTCGAAGGGCGAGGAGGCAGAGGAGGACGAGGCCGTCGAGGTCATCGTCGAGGACTGAGCTAGCGGTCGACTTCTCCCATGATGGTGTCGAGGCTGCCCAGCGACGCGACCAGGTCGGGGACGTACTCGCCCTCGGCCATGGCGGGCAGCGCGGAGAGGTTCGAGAAGCACGGGCTGCGAATCTTGAAGCGAGCCGGCTCGTCCGTGCCGTCCGAGCGGATGTAGATGCCGAGTTCGCCCTTCGCACCCTCGACCGCCCGGTAGACCTCGGTGTCGGCATCGGGCTTGAGGGTGCGGGGGACGTTGGACTGGATGGTCCGATCCTCGTCGGGCCAGTCCTCCAGGACGTCGACGCACTGCTCGATTATCTTCGCGCTCTCCTCGACCTCCTGCAGGCGGACGAGCACGCGGGCGAAGTTGTCGCAGCCGTCGCGGGTGACGACATCCCAGTCGAGCTCGTCGTAGTAGCCGTAGGGGTCGTCCCGGCGGAGGTCGTAGTCGACGCCGGAGCCGCGCGCGACGGGACCGGTGCAGCCGTACTCCTTGGCGGTGTCGGGGTCGAGGTGGCCGGTGTCGACACAGCGGAGCTGGAATATCTCGTTGCTCGTGAGCAGGTCGTGGTACTCCTCCAGCGCCGGCGGCAGCGTCGCCAGGGTCTCGCGCACGTCGGCGAAGAACTCCTCGCGGGGTGCAGGGAGGTCCCAGGCGACCCCGCCGAGCCTGAAGTAGTTGAACATCATCCGCTGGCCGGTGAGCTGTTCGAGCAGCCCCAGTGCCTTCTCGCGGTCGCGGATGCCGTACTGGAAGACTGCGGTGAACTCGCCGAAGACGTCGAGCGCGTACGTCGCGATGGCGAGCATGTGGGACGCGATGCGGCAGAGCTCCGCCCCCATCGTCCGGATGACCTGTGCGTACTCCGGAACCTCGATGTCGGCGAGGTCCTCGGCGGTGCGGGCGTAGGCCCACTCGTTCAACAGCCCCGAGGAGGCCCAGTCCCACCGGTCGGGGTACGGCATGATCTGGTGCCGGTAGGTGCCGTTCTGGCACATCTGCTCCTCGCAACGGTGGATGAAGCCGATGTCAGGGTCCACGTCGGCCACGGTCTCGCCGTCCAGCACGGTCTTGACGTGGAGCACGCCGTGTGTCGATGGGTGGTGCGGGCCGATGTTCAGGAACAGCGTGTCCTGCTCGCGCTCGTCCTCGTACAGCGGGTTGGCGTGCTCCTCCAGGGTGACGACCTGCGGCTGGTCCTGGTCGTAGTCGTGCGAGAGCGGGTGCCCCTGCCACGTGCGCGGCAGGAGGATACGACGGGGGTCCGGATGGTCGCCGTAGTCGATGCCGACGAGGTCGTACGCCTCGCGCTCGTGCCAGTTCGCCGTCTCGTAGACGGGCGCGGCGGACTCGCTCCACGGGTCGTCGGTGGTCGTCGGCACCACGACGCTCAGCTCGTCGGTCGGGTCGTCGTACTTCTTGAGGTGGTAGATGGTCTCGTAGCGGTCCGCGTACTGCTGGGCGGTGACACAGGAGCAGTGGTCGTAGCCGGCCTCCCGCTTGAGGTGGCTGAGGACGGTCTGGACCTCGTCCGGCCGGACGACGATGGCCGGCGCGTTCAGATGCTCCTCGTGGTCGAGGACGTACTCGCCCACGAGCCCGTCGATGTCCGGCTCGCTCGCCGCCTCGGCCGTCGGCAGCGCCTCGGCTCCCCCCTTGCTCATCGCGCGACACCCCCTGTGAGACTCGTCGGTCGCTCCATACCTGTCCTCGTGCGGCGTGGCCCACGGAGGTTCGGTCGCAGTCGCTAGGGGATTTAAGTCACCGACCCGAAGCGGCGTTCGATGAAGTACCTGCAGGTCACGCTCAGGCACTCGGCGGAGACGATCCACCCGATGCACGAGTTCGTCTGCGACCACGGCGGCTACGACGAGTACCACCTCGTCAACTGGAACTTCGCCACGCCCGACGCGAACACGCTCGTCTTCCACGTCCGCGGCCCGCGCGAGCCGTACGTCGAGGCGCTGCGGGAGGTCGAGGGCGTCCAGTCGTTCGAGGTCGCCCCGCTCGGCGACGACCGCTTCTACGTCTACGTCATGGACGACCCCGGCGAGACCGGACAGGGACTGATGGCCGCGTTCGCGACGCCGAGCATCGCCGCCGTCCCGCCGCTGTCCTACCGGATGGACCGTTCGGTGTCCATCGGCGTCGTCGGCGAGCCGGGCCACCTCAGAGAGGTGTTCGAGGCGACGCCCGACGGAATCCGGGTGGACATCGAGCGTGTCGGCGAGTACGCCGCGGACCCGGCCGCCGCCGGCGCACGGCTCACCGACCGCCAGCGGGAGGCCGTCCGCGCCGCACAGGACCTCGGCTACTACGAGGTCCCCCGCGAGGCGACGGTCGCCGACGTGGCCGACGTGCTCGACTGCTCGACGGGCACCGCAGCCGAACATCTCCAGAAGGCCGCTGCGGAGCTGCTCGGCGACCTCGACTGCTGACCGCGGCTCCCCGGGTGCGACCCGCCCGCGACCGACGGCTCTTTGACGCACACTCGCCCACGCTCTCCCATGAGCATCCGCTTCGTGACGAGCAACGAGGGGAAGGTCCGCGAGGCACGGGAGTACCTCACCGAGCCCGTCGAGCAGGTGAACTACGACTACACCGAGATCCAGAGCGACGACCTCGGCGACATCGCCGCCTACGGCGCGCGCGAGGCGTTCTCCCACCTCGGCGGCGAGGAGCCCGTCCTGGTCGACGACGCCGGGCTGTTCTGCGACGCGTTCGACGGGTTCCCCGGCCCGTACTCCGCGTACGTCCAGGACACCGTCGGCGTGCAGGGCGTGCGCGACCTCGTCGCCACCGCGGCGGACGACCGTGCGCGCTTCCGGACCGTCCTCGCGTACTGCGACGGGGACGAGGTCTACACGTTCGAGGGCGCGGTCCAGGGCCGCATCGTCGACCCGCGCGGCGACGGCGGCTTCGGCTACGACCCCATCTTCGAGCACGACGGCCAGACCATGGCCGAGATGAGCACCGCCGAGAAGAACGCCATCAGCCATCGCGGCCGCGCGCTGGCGAAGTTCGCCGACTGGCTCGCCGCCGAACCTGCAGAGCGCAAGGGACCGCGCTAGTCCGCCCGCCAGTCACCGCGACGGTTCAAGTACGAAGCCGGGGCCAGGGTCGACGTGTCCTGACCACCGTCCCCGGTGGACCGAGGCGGGAGCGCGGCGCATCGCCGGGGGCAGGAGTGCGCCGCCTGTTCGCCACCCCGACTCCGCAGTCGCCAGTTCGGCCCGTCTGTCGCTCCGGCCGAAACCCGAAGGGTTACTCTCCCGGCGTCCCCCGTTGCCGGTATGACACGCGACACCGCCCTCGTCACCGGCGCGTCGAGCGGTATCGGCCGCGAGCTCGCCCGCCAGTTCGCCCGCCACGGCCACGACGTCGTCGCCGTCGCCCGCAGCGAGGACACGCTCGACGAGGTGGTCGACGAGATAGAATCGAGTTACGCCGTCGACGTGACGCCCCTCCCGATGGACCTCGACCGGGACGGTGCGAGCCAGGAGCTGTACGACGCGGTCCACGAGCGCGACCTCGAGGTCGGCATCCTCGTGAACAACGTCGGTATCGGGACGTACGGCCCCTTCGCCGACGCGGACCTCGACGAGGAACGCACCCAGCTGCGGCTGAACGTCGTCACGCTCGTCGAGCTCACCCGGCTGTTCCTCGACGACTTCACCGAACGCGACCGGGGGAAGATCCTCAACGTCGGCTCCACGGCTGGCTTCCAGCCCGGCCCGTTCATGGCCGGCTACTACGCCAGCAAGGCGTACGTCAACTCCTTCACCGAGGCGCTGGCGGAGGAGTTCCGCGACACCGGCGTCTCGGCGACCGTGCTGGCACCCGGTCCGGTCGACACCAACTTCCAGTCCCGTGCCGGGATGGGCCACTCCGCGGTCGGCTCGACGTACAAACAGCCCGTCGAGGACGTCGCCAAGTCGGGCTACACGGGGCTGATGAAGGGAAAGGCGGTCGTCGTCCCCGGGCTGCCGATGAAGGCGCTCTGGCTCCTCTCCCGCGTGACCCCGCGGCCCATCCTCCGGCGGGTCGCCCGCCGGGTCAACGACGAGCGGTAACCGGAAGCCGTATCGGGCTCCCGTCCTGCGGTTACGGTGATGTCCTCCGAATCGATCCTCCAGCGACTCGGTCCGCAGACAGCCGCACTGATTGCCGCCGGCGGGAGCGCCGCCTCACTCCTCGCCGTCGCGGTGTTCCTTCCGACGGGCTCGACGGTGTTCTACGCCGTACTCGCGCTCGTCCCCGTCGACTTCGCGTTCATGTACTTCATCTTCGGTCGGGCCTTCGAGCAGGCCTGATCAGGCCCGCGGGTCGCGGTCCGGCCCCGGGTACTCGCCACCGACGACGGCATCGTACAGGCTCTCGGCGTCGAACAGCCGTGCGAACGCGTCCGGTGTCCGGATGCTGACCGACATCCGGCGGTTCAGGTTCGCCCCGGCGTCGACGCTGCCGAGCTCCTCGTCGAAGCTGAGAACGTGGGCGGCCTGCCCGCGGTAGGCCGACGCGAGCCCGGGATGGTCGGTCGCGGGATGGTCGACGGACTCGCGCTCGGCCTCGATGCGCTCGCGCCAGTCCGCCGCGAGCGACGCGTCCGTCAGCTCCGTGATGACCGCCTCCGCGTCGTCGAGCAGGTGGTCGCTCGCGACGAGGGTCACCCAGTCGTGCCGGCGGACGTGGTCCATTGCCTCACGGCTCGCGCCGCCACAGCAGACGTCGGCGGCGAGGACGTCGGCGTCGGCGACGACGCGGGCGGCCGACTCAGCGCTCATCGTCGCCTCCGTCGTCGTCCCCCTCGGTGCGCGAGCCACGGTGCTCGGCGAGCGTGGTCCTTACGTCCTCGACGGTCACCTCGTACTCGTCGGCCCGGTCGAACAGCTCGCCCCAGCTCATCGGGCGGCCTCCACGAGCTCCGCGAGCTCGGTCGCGGCGTCCTCGTCGACCGGCCGGAACGGTCGTCGCACGTACCCTGCGGGCAGCGACCGCGACCGCATCGCGGCCTTCAGCCCGGGGACGCCGTGGCGTGCGGTGACCGCACGGTTCAGCTCCACCAGCGACCGGTTCAGGTCGCGTGCGCCGTCGGTGTCGCCGTCGGCGTGGCGGTCGTAGATCTCGCTCGCGAGTTCGGGGACGACGTTCGCCAGGGCGAGCACGCCGCCGGCCGCACCGTGGGCCAGTCCGGCGGCGTAGATGCTCCCGCTCCCGACGAGGACGGAGAAGTCGGCGTCGCTCGTGAGGGCGACGGTCCGCTGGAGCCGTTCGAGGTTCCCGCTCGAGTCCTTGATGCCGCCGACGTTCGGGTGCGTCGCCAGCGACTCGACCGTGCGCGGGTCGAGGGCCGTCTCGGTGTACTTCGGCACGCTGTAGAGGTAGATGGGAACGGGGCTCTCGTCGGCGAGCTCGCGGTAGTACGACGCGAGCGCTCGCTGGTCGTGCCGGAAGTAGTACGGCGTCACCACGAGCGCGGCGTCGGCACCGGCCGCGGCGGCGGCCTCGGTGTCGGCGAGCGTCTCGCGGTAGCCCGGCTGCCCGGTCCCGGCGAGGACGGGGACGTCGCTCCGGTCGGCGACGACCTCGACGACGCGTCGCCGCTCTCCGGCGGCGAGCAGTGGTGCCTCGCTGTTCGACCCACACGGGACGATGAAGTCGACGCCGGCGTCGGTCACACTGTCGACGAGCGCGCGGAGCGCGGCTTCGTCCACGTCGCCCGTCTCGTCGAAGGGTGTCACGAGCGGCAGTCCGGTGCCTTGCATGGTCTGAGTGAGTCGGCGGGGCGACAAAAGCGAACCGCTGGCGGGAATCGACGGTTCCGTGCGACGAACGTCTGACGTAACTTTAAGGCCAATCGAGGTTACGCACCGATAGGGCGCGCACGACGGCCTCGAACTCCCATCCTACGCGTTGCGCGCCCGTAGCTGTCTCTCCCCCCTTTCGACGATAGCGCCCTCAGGCAGCGGTGAGTGCCTGCCGCACCGAGTCCACACCCGTCTGTTCGACGACGACGGCGAGTCGGTCGCCCGCCTCGATGGACGTCGACGGGAGCGGGATGGTCAGTGGGCCGTCGCTGGGGCCGTGCGCGTAGACGCGCGCCTGCTCGGGCAGGTCGACCTCGACGACGCGCTTGCCGACGAGCTGTGAGTCAGCTGGAATCTCGAAGACGGAGAACTGCAGGTTCTCGGTCACGTCCGCGAGGACGTTGAAGTCGCCACCGAGCATCGCGGTCTTCGCACCGGCGGCACCCAGCCGCTCGGGGTAGATGACCTCGTCGACGTCGCTGGCGTACTTCTCGTAGATGTCCTCGCGGTAGTCCTCGTCGATCCGGAGGACGGTCCGTGCGCCCTTGTGCTTCCCGATCATGCAGGCGGTGAAGTTCGCGTTCAGGTCGGGGGTGAGCGCGGCGATGGCGTCCGCGTCGGCGATGCCGGCCTCCTCGAGGACGTCCTCGTCCTCGGCGTCACCCTCGACGACGGTGAACCCGTCGTTCCGTGCGCGCTCGACGCGGTCGTGATCGTTGTCGACGACGACGACGTCGTGGCCCTCCTCGCTGAGGATGCGGCAGGTTCTCGTTCCGACACGACCGTAGCCCACGATAACGAACTTCATGGGGGACGCTACGCGAGCGGGGGGTAAAAAAGATAGTCCCGGGAGGGCGGGCGGTGGCCGTCGAAAACGGCGACGGGGACGAGCAGGCACGCGCCGGTCGGCCCGGGTTCGGCTACTGTCTCTTGAATCTAGCGGTCTGACACCCTCGAACCCGTCGTCATCGTTCGATTCCACCACGTAAGCTTAACTACGGGCATTCGTAACTCCATAGCATGAGTGGCAACAACACTCGGGGGACGATTGACAGACGGACAGTACTCCGCGCGGCGGGCGCGGCGGGCATCGGTGGACTCGCCGGCTGTCTGGGTGGTGGCGGCGGCGGTGGCGGTGTGAACGAGCTGACCGTCGGCTACACGACGTCGCTGTCCGGGCCGTTCTCGGTGTTCGGGCAGTCGGCGCTCGACGGGGCGATGCTCGCGGTAGAGGACCTCGAGGAGGAGCTCGACGTGAGCATCTCGGTCGAGACGGCAGACACCGAGCTGAACCCGGAGACCGGCGTCAGCCGGATGCAGCGCCTCGTCACGGCCGACGGCGCGGACTTCACCATGGGTGCGGTGTCGTCCAGCGCCGCCCAGGCGATGGCGTCGTGGGCGAACGAGAACGAGGTCATCTACTTCCCGACCGGGGCACACGGCGACGGGCTGACCGGCGATGCATGTGGACCGTACTCGTTCCGGCCGTCGGCGTCGAACTCGATGCTCGCGGCGACCATCGGCGCGGAGATGGCCGAGAGCGCCGACAGCTGGTACCTGCTCTACTCGGACTACGCGTGGGGCCAGACCGCACAGGCTGCGGTGACCCGCATCCTCGAGGAGCAGGGCAAGGAGGTCGTCGGGACCTCCGCGTGTCCGTTCCCCGCGGACGACTACTCGCCGTACCTCAACGAGGCGGACAACGCCGGGGCGGACGGCATCGGGATGCTCATCGCCGGACTGGACCTGCGGAAGGCGACGAACCAGCTCGTCTCCCAGGGCATGCAGGGCAACTACACGCTCGCGATGCACCAGCTCGAGGACGCGGTCTTCTGGGGGCTCGACCGCGACTCGGCGGGTATCCTCGACTCGGCGGGCCAGGTGTGGGGACCGGCCGTCGACACGAGCGCAGCACAGGAGTTCTGCGAGCGCGTCGCGGAGAGCTCCGAGACGGACCCGTACGTCCGGCACTTCCTGGGCTACCTCTCGATGGACCAGGCGGTCCGGGCGGCCGTGCGGGCGGATTCGACCAACGCCGACGACATGCGCGAGGCGCTGGAGGGCCACGAGGTGACCTCCGCTGCCGCCGACATCAAGGGCGGCGACAGCGGGATGTACTGGCGCGAGGGCGACCACCAGCTCATCCAGCCGACGTACACCGTCGAGGCACTGCCGGTCGAGGAGATGTCCGACGACCCGTACAAGCGGTGGTTCCAGACGGTGAACACGGTCGCCGGTGACGACGTCGCCCGTCCCGTCTCCGAGACCGGCTGCTCGATGTGATCGATGAGCACGAGCGAACTCACGCGTGAGGACCTCGCGGCCGTCTCGCCCGTCTGGTGGCTCGCCGCACTGCTGACCGTCGTCGCGCTCGCCGTCACGTTCGTGGTCCGGCCCGGGCTGTTCATCGACCAGGCCATCGGTGGGCTGGTGTACGGGATGGTGCTCGTGTTGGTGACGCTCGGGCTGTCGCTCATCCTCGGACTGATGGGCATCGTGAACTTCGCCCACGGGGCGTTCTTCATGCTCGGGGCGTACGTCTCGTACACCGTCGTCGTCGGGCTCGGACTGCCGTTCTGGGCGGCGCTGATAATCGCACCGCTCGCGGTCGGCGTCGTCGGCGTCGTGATGGAGATGACGGTGCTGCGGTACCTCTACGGCTCCGAGCCCATCGTCAGCCTGCTCGCGACGTTCGGGCTGACGCTGATGATCGAGGAGGCCATCCGGGCGTACTGGGGCACGGCACCGCTGGAGCTCCAGCGCCCGGAGGTGCTGACGACGGGGACCGACCTCGGTGTGACGACGGTACCGACGTACCGGCTGTTCCTCGTCGCCGTCGCGGTCGTCACCATCGCGGCGGTGTACCTGCTCATCTCCCGCACCGACTTCGGGCTCACCGTCAGGGCGGGCGTGCAGGACGGCGAGATGACGGAGTTCGTCGGCGTGAACCTCCCGGTGCGGTTCACGGCGATGTTCTTCCTCGGGGCGGCGCTGGCCGGTTTCGCCGGCGTGCTCTACTCCGCGGAGACCGGGATGCGGACGACGATGGGCGAGACGTTCGTCATCCTCGCGTTCGTCGTGGTGGTCGTCGGCGGCGTCGGGAGCCTGTTCGGCAGCGTCGTCAGCGGCATCCTGCTGGGCGTCTCGGCGTACCTGCTGCCCGTCGTGCTCGCGGCGTTCGCCGAGGTGCTCGACATGCCGTGGCTCGCGCTCGACATCCGCGCGCTGGTGCCGTATCTCGTGATGATACTCATCCTCCTCGTGCGGCCGAGGGGGCTGTTCGGCGAGGAGGGGTTCCTCGAATGAGCGGCGAGTCCGCCCACGGCGAGGAGGCCGAGGCGACGCTCGCGCGGCTCCGGGCGGTCGGCTGGCGCTACCGCGTCCCCATCGGGCTGTTCCTGGTGGTGGCGCTGCTGCGCCCGGTCGTCTCCCATCCGGCGCTGCTGGGCTACGAGGCCATCGCCTCGACCATCCTCATCTGGATGGTGTTCGTCGCAGCGTTCAACCTGCTCTTTGGCTACACGGGACTGCTCTCGTTCGGACACGCGATGTTCCTCGGCTTCGGGATGTACGCCGCCGCCATCGGCGTCTCCGGTCGGGCTGCGGCGCCGGAGCTCCCGTTCTTCGTCGCGGCAGCCATCGGCGTCGCGGTCGCCGCGACGGTCGGCTACCTGCTCGGCCGGCTCACCGTCGAGAAGGGCGAGATCTACTTCGCGTTCCTCACGCTGGCGGTCGCGCAGGCGGTGGAGTTCACCGCGAACCGGAACCCGCTGAACCTCACCGGCGGCTCGAACGGCGTCACGCAGGACGTTCTGCCGAGCTTCGTCGAGTCGACGCGGGGCCAGCTCGTCGTCGTCCTCGGCGGGACGACCATCGACTGGTACTGGTTCGTCTCGGTCGTCTTCCTCGGTTCGATGCTCGCGCTCTGGCAGGTCGTGCGTTCGCCGTTCGGGCGCTCGCTCGTCGCCATCCGCGAGAACGACGACCTCGCGCGGGCGATGGGCGTCGACACGAAGCGGTACAAGGTACAGGCCTTCACCATCAGCGCGGCGTTCTCCGCGCTCGCAGGTGCGGTGCTGATGGTGAACAACTACGGCGCGTCACAGGAGACGCTGGGCGTGGTGACCAGCGGCGACACCGTGCTGATGGCCGTCCTCGGCGGGGTCCGGTACTTCTTCGGCCCCATCGCGGGCGTGTTCGTCTGGCAGTTCGCCGAGGACTTCCTCAGCGACTTCGAGGTGCTCTCCGTCGCCGGCGCGAGCGTCGACCTCTCCGGCGTGTTGACGCACTGGCACTTCCTGCTGGGCGCGCTGTTCGTCGTCCTCGTCGTTGTCGCCCCGCTGGAGGGCATCTGGGGCTACCTCCGCGACGGTGCACGCGCCGTCTACGTGCGGCTCAAGGGGGTGCGCGGATGAGCGACGCCGCCGACGCACCCGACGAGGGTACCGACGACGGGGCGGCGACGCGGGCGACGGCGCCGGATGCCCACGAGGGTGACCCGGAGCCGTCCCCGGAACCCGTGCTCGACCCGGCGGACGCGGTGCTGGCGACCGACGACCTGCGCCGGTCGTTCGGCGAGATCACCGCGGTCGACCACGTCACGCTCGGCGTCGAGCGCGGCGAGCTCCGGGCCATCATCGGCCCGAACGGCGCGGGGAAGACGACGCTGTTCAACACCATCATGGGCACGCTCCCGCCGACGGCCGGCGGCGTGTACCTCGACGGCGAGGACATCACCGACCGCGCCGAGCACGAGCGACCGCATCTCGGGCTGGCACGCTCGTTCCAGTCGAACGAGCTGTTCGAGGACCAGACCGTGCTGGAGAACGTCCGCGTGGTCGTCCAGACGACCGAGCGCGGCGCGTTCAGCTTCGACCTGTTCCGCGACCATCGCTCGGTGGGCAAGGAGCGGGCCAACGAGCTGCTCGACACCGTGGGGCTGGACGCCGCGCCGTCGACGCTCGCGAAGAACCTGAGCCACGGCGACCAGCGCCGCCTCGGCATCGCGATGGCGCTCGCGACCGACCCCGAGGTGCTGCTGCTCGACGAGCCCACGTCGGGGATGAGCCCCGGCGCGACGGAGGCGACGGCGAACCTCATCGAGGAGATCCGGGACGAGCTCGGCCTGACGGTCGTCCTCATCGAGCACGACATGGACGTCGTGCTCTCCATCTCGGACCGCATCTCGGTGCTGAACCGCGGCTCGCTCATCGCGACCGGGCCGCCCGAGGAGATACAGGCGAACGACGCGGTACAGGACGCGTACCTCGGCGGTATGCGGGAGGAACTATGAGCTCGGAACCCGACGCACACTCGACCACGGAGACGACGGAACCGACCAGCACGCTGCTCGAAGTCGACGGCCTCGAGGCCGGCTACGACACCGGCCAGGTGCTGTTCGACGTGGACTTCGCCATCGGCGAGGGCGAGCTCGTCTCGCTGCTCGGGCGCAACGGCGCGGGGAAGACGACGACGATGCACGCCATCATGGGCGCCGACGAGCCGGCGGTGCTCGGCGGCGACGTCCGCTACCGGGGCGAGTCCATCGTCGGCTGGCCGTCCCATCGGCGTGCGAACGCCGGCATCGCCATCGTGCCGGAGAAGCGACGGTGCTTCCCGCGGCTCACGGTCGCGGAGAACGTCCGGCTCGCCATCAACCACGCGACGGACCCGCTCGGACTGGACGAGACGCTCGCGTTCTTCCCCGAGATTGCCGACATGCGCGGGAAGGAGGCACGGAACATGAGCGGTGGCGAACAGCAGATGCTCGCCATCGCCCGCGCCCTCGCGGCGAACCCCGACCTGATGCTGTTGGACGAGCCGTTCGAGGGGCTCGCGCCGTACATCGTCCGGCGCATCGAGGACATCGTCGCCGACATCAACGCCGAGCAGGGCGTGACGGTCTTCTTCGTCGAGCAGAACGTCGCGGCCGCACTCGCCATCGCGAACCGGCACTACGTGCTGGACGAGGGGCGCGTCGTCGACGAGGTCACGAGCGACCGCATCCGCGAGGACGAGGCGTTCCGTCAACGATACCTCGGTGTGTGACCTTGCCCCGGACAGTGACAGTCACCGACGACTTCCTGGACGCGCTCGACGACCTCGGCGTGTCCCACGACAGGACGACGCTCGACGGCCTCCCGGCCACGCTCGCGGGCGTGGTCGACGACCCGGCGGTCGGCGTCCCGCTGCACGTCGACGCCGAGCTCCCCGGGTCGGTCGCGACGACGTTCAGACCAAGCGAGCTACGGGACGCGGCGACGGGCGTCACACCCGCACGGCTCGGCATCGCGGAGTACGGCAGCGTCCTGGTACGGTCGAGCGCTGGCGGTGACGAGCCGGTGAGCCTCTACCCGGAGCGACACGTCGCGGTGCTCGACGCCGAGGACATCGTGGCGACGGGGCGCGACGCGGTGGACTGGCTGGCCGACGAGGTCGCCGCCGGCCGCGGGTCGCACGTGCTCGCGACGGGTGCGTCCGCGACGGCCGACATGGGCGGGCTCGTGGAGGGCGTCCACGGTCCGAACGAGGTTCACGTCGTGCTCGTGGAGGACGACGACGAGGTGAGCGACGGATGAGTTCGGAGCGCAAGCGGAAGGCGGCCCACATCCGCCACCTGCTCGACACGGAGGGCCCGCTCATCGGCGAGAAGGTGCAGGGCAAGAACCGCGACCGCTACGCCGCCGCGGAGCGCTTCGAGGCGTGGGACGGCGCCCGCGACGAGGCCCGCGCCATCAAGGAGGCCGCCATCGCGGACCTCCCCGAACTGATCGAACAGCTCCGCGAGTCGGTCGAGGCGAACGGCGGTACCGTCTACGTCGCCGACGACGCGGCCGACGCGAACCGGTACGTCACCGAGCTCTGTGCGGACCAGGGCGCGGAGACGCTGGTGAAGTCCAAGTCGATGACGACGGAGGAGCTGGACCTGAACGACGCGCTCGAAGCCGCCGGCGTCGACACCTACGAGACGGACCTCGGCGAGTTCGTGATACAGCTGGCCGACGAGACGCCGAGCCACATCGTCGGGCCGGCGCTGCACAAGTCCAGGGAGCAGATCGCCGACCTGCTCAACGACGTGTTCGAACCCGAGGAACCCCTGGAGACGGCAGAGGAGATGACGCGCTTCGCCCGGGACTACCTCGGCGAGCGCATCCGCGAGGCCGACGTCGGTGTGACGGGCGCGAACTTCGTCTTCGCCGACTCCGGGTCGATGGCGCTCGTGACCAACGAGGGCAACGCCCGGAAGTGCGCCGTGACGCCGGACACGCACGTCGCCGTCACGGGCATCGAGAAGATACTGCCCTCCGTCGAGCAGTTCGGCCCGTTCCTCGACCTCATCTCGAAGGCGGCCACGGGGCAGGACATCTCCAGATACGTCTCGCTGTTCACGCCGCCGACGGCCTCGCCGACGCTCGACTTCGAGAGCGACGAGCCCATCGAGTTCGGCGACCCGACCGCCGACACGGACGAGCCGGACGACGACCGCGCGTTCCACCTCGTCCTCGTCGACAACGGCCGCACCGAGATGCGCGAGGACGACCAGCTCCGGGAGACGCTGTACTGCATCCGGTGTGGCGCGTGCTCGAACTCGTGTGCGAACTTCCAGGCCGTCGGCGGCCACGGCTTCGGCGGCGAGACGTACTCGGGCGGCATCGCGACCGGCTGGGAGGCCGGCGTCCACGGTATGGACAGCGCGGATGAGTTCAACGACCTCTGCACCGGCTGTTCGCGCTGCGTCGATGCCTGCCCGGTGAAGATCGACATCCCGTGGATAAACACGGTCGTCCGGGACCGGCTGAACCGCGACGAAGACCCGGACACGTTCGACCACCTCGTCTCCGGGCTGACGCCGGACGAGGAGCCCTCGGGGCTCGCACTGGACAAGCGCCTGTTCGGCAACTTCGAGCGGCTCGCGAAGCTCGGGAGCGCGACCGCGCCCGTCTCGAACTGGCTGGCCGGCGCCGGCCCGGCACGGGCGGCGATGGAGCGGTTGCTCGGCGTCGACCGCCGGCGCGACCTGCCGACGTTCCGGCGGGAGACGCTGGTCGACTGGTTCGACGGCCGGGGGCCGCGCGTCTCCACCGACGACGCGGAGCGCGAGGCCGTGCTGTACCCGGACGCCTACACGAACTACGTGCTCGTCGACCGCGGGAAGGCGGCCGTCCGGGCGCTGGAGGCGCTCGACGTGCGGGTCCGCGTGCCCCGCGTCCGGTCGTCGGGTCGCGCCCCGCTCTCGCAGGGGATGGTCTCCACTGCGGAGGACCACGCGCACCACGTCTACGCACAGCTCGCCGAGCACATCGACGCCGGCCGCGACGTGGTCTGCGTCGAGCCCTCCGCGCTGGCGATGTTCGAACGCGAGTACGAGCGCCTGCTGACGCCGGAATCCGCCGCGCGGCTCGCCGATGCGAGCTACGAGGTGATGGAGTACGTGTACGGCCTGCTGGAGAACGGCGGTTCGCCCGAGACGCTCGGGACACCACCCGAGGCCGTCGCGTACCACAGCCACTGCCAGGGGCGCACGCTCGACCTCGAACCGTACACCGTCGCCGTGCTGGAGGCCTGCGGTGCGACCGTCCGCACCTCCGACGTGGAGTGCTGCGGGATGGCCGGCAGCTTCGGCTACAAGGAGACCTACTACGAGCTGAGCATGGACGTCGGCGAGGACCTCGCGGAGCAGTTCGCCGGCGAGCCGGTCGTCGCCGCCAGCGGCACCTCCTGTCAGGAACAGCTCGACGCGCTGCTCGGCGGCGAAGTGCCACACGCCGTCGAGTTGATCGCGCCCTGAGCGGACAGGTCGGCGGCCGTGATGCGACCGTTCTCCGGGTGAATAGCCGACAGCGCCGCCCGGTCGGGCCCGTTCACGATGGTCACGACGTCGTTCGAGACGCGCACGAAGAAGGCGTCGGCGAACTCGCCGTCGCTGATGACCCACGTCTCGGCGGTGGCTCGGGTGGCACCGTGGTACGCGAGCAGGTCGCGGTACGCGCTCGCGAACTCGCGGGCCTCGGCGTTCGAGTCCCACTCGATGCGCCAGACGTAGCCCGTCTCGTCGCCGTTGCGGTAGGCGTACAGCCGGTCACCGCCCCAGCCCGCACTGGCCGCGAGGTCGTAGGTCGGCCCCGCTCCCGGGCCGTCCTGTCGGAGGAACTCCTCCCGCGTGACGAGACTCCCGTTGCGGTCGTCGTACAGCGTGTAGGCGAACATCGTCGCGAGCCCCGCCTCGCCGAGGGTCCGCCCCGCGGGCTCGCCGGCGGTCACGCGCTCCCAGACGCGACCGCTCCTGTCCGGCACCGAGACTGGTTCGGCCTCGTCCGGGTCCGACCCCCAGTGGATGACCTGCTCGCTCGACAGGGGCGGCTCCCGGTACAGCGCCGCGACGCCGTCCCAGCCGTCCCGTTCGTACACGCCAGCGACCATGGATTCCCCGGCGGCGTACGGAAAGTACGACTGGAGGTAGATGCCCATGTTGGGGCCGGCGCGGTCGGCGGTGGCGTCGTCCGCGCCGCTGTCACCACCGTCGCTGCTGTCGCCGCCGTCATCCCCATCGCCGCTGCCCTCGTCGGTCCAGTCGCTCCGACGTAGGCAGTCCCACTCCTCGCCGCAGCGGGCCTCGTACCGTCGCTCGGCGAAGTTCGCGTCGCCCTCGATGAGCGCCCGGAGCGCGACGATGCCGTCCTGCGAGATGTCCTCGGGGATGCGGGTCTGCCGGAGCGGCCCCCGGAACTGGTAGGCGTGGACGAGCTCGTGGCCGAGCGTCAGCTCCGCCAGCCGGGGTGTCTCCGAGTTCGAGATGACGACGATGCGGTCCTGCTGGGTGTCGTAGTAGCCCTGCACCGACGCCTCGCGGGTCGCCTCCTCGGCCTCGCCCGCGTCGGTCGTCTCGCCGACGACGAACAGTGCCTCGAACTCGGCGGCACGCTCGGCCGCGGCGGCGCGCTGGGCAGCCGTCGCCGAGCCGTCGCTATCGCCACCGGCGCTGTACTCGGAACGGTTGACGAGCTCGACGTCGACGGGCTCGTCGAACTCCACGTCCCTGACGACCTCGACGCGGGCCATCGCACGGGAGACGACCGCCTGTAGCTCGGCCTCGGTCAGCCCGTCGTCGGGGTCGACGTTCAGCGACTCGTTGTGCCAGTAGCCGCGCTCCCAGCCCTGTACGTCGGTGCTCGGGTCGGGGACGGTCGGGTCCGCGGCGAGCGAGTCGTCGCCCTCCGGCGGGTCTGCCTCCTGTGCGCCGAGAGCGGTACAGCCCGCCAGCGCGACCAGTGCCAGCGTGACGACGACGAGCAGCGAGGACCTGCGCATTCACCCGACGTTCGAACCGGCCGACCAAAAGCCGTGCGACCGCTCGAACCGGGTGGAATCGGTACCACTTCGGGACGGATCCGGTCCGTTCGGGCCGAATGCGACCCGGACGGTGTCCATCGGGGTTACCACAGGTGGGCGAGTAACGTACGGCTATAAGCCCCGGCGAGTAGTACACGATTAATGGTGATAAATATGGTTCGCATACTGGTCAGGCACACCGTAGAGAGCTACGACGCCTGGAAGCCGCACTTCGACGAGCACGAGCGCACACGACAGGAGTACGGCTCGCAGGGCTACCAGCTGTTCCGCACCAGCGATGACTCGAACGACATCGTCGCGCTGATGGACTGGGACAGCACCGAGAACGCCCGGCGCTTCCTCGAGGACTCCGACGTCCGCGAGGTGATGAGTGAGGCCGGCGTCGTCGGCGAGCCGGAGATCGCCTTCCTCGACGAAGTCGAGTCCAAGACCTCCGAGACGCCGATGGCCTGACGGCCGCGTGAATCGACGACCCCTTCTTTCGCGTCAGTTACCGAGCCGCGCGACCGCCTGCACCCAGCCGTCCTGGCTCGCCACCTCGTCGGCGTCGGCCGTCTCGACGTGCACCGGCTCGAAGCCGGCATCGACCAGCATCGACACAACCGCGTCGGCCGAGTGCCGCTCGAAGAACCGACCGTCGGCGTCGAAGCCGCTCTCGTCGCCACGCTTCAGCGAGCAGTACAGGACCCCGCCGTCGGCGAGCACCCGGGCGAACTCGGCGAGCGTGGCGGGCACGTCCTCGCGGGGCACGTGCAGCAGCGAAGCGCACGCCCAGACCCCGTCGAAGCTGTCCGCCTCGAACGGGAGGTGGCGCATGTCGCCGAGCGCGAACCGTGCGTCGGGGACGTTCACCCGGGCGCTCGCGAGGAACGACGGCGTCACGTCCAGCCCGGTCACGTCGTACCCGCGGTCTGCGAACGTCTCCGCGTCGGAGCCGGGGCCACAGCCCACGTCGAGGATTCGGGTGCCGGTGAGAGCGTCGAAGAAGGGCTCGCCGAAGCGTACGGCGATTGACTCGGTTCTGTATTTCTCGACGAAGGCATCGCTGTTTTCTTCGTAGATTGACCGCGTTCGGGCGACTTCGTCCATGGTCGGGAGTCTCTGAGTGTCCACTATCAACTTTACCGCTGCCGACGGGCGGACGATCGGCTAATGTATTGAAAATCTGACAGAAAGCCTAGGCCGGGATTTGAACCCGGGCTCTCGTCCTTACCAAGGACGCGCTTTACCGCTAAGCTACCCAGGCACCGAAGTGCATCCTATCGTTGCTCGGTGTAGTTTTAATGGGTTTCGATTCGGCCCTACGAATCCGTCGCCGACTGGCGGACGTGGTCGTCGGCCCTGCCGGCGGTCTCGCTGGCCGTCGCGCCGACGTTGAGGTCGGTAGCGGCGGGGAGCGCGTCGACCGACGGGAGGGGCTCGCTGCCGTCCGTGGGCACGAGGCCGGCGAGCTGGGCGAACAGCTCTGTGGTGGGGGTGGCGCCGACGGCGCTGGTGCCTGCGACGGCGGCGAGCTCGAACACGTCGCGTTCGAGGCTGGCGTCGAGGGCGGTGGTGTCGGCGTCGGGCCGGCGGCGGTCGGTCTGGTCGCGTCCGAAGTCGCGGACGGTGCCGACGGCCTTGGCGGCGGCGTCGGTCCGTGCGAGGAGGTAGAAGCCCCGCGAGACGAGCACCGTGGCGGCCAGCGAATCGAGGTTGGCCTGCGTGTGGTCGTCGGTCTTCGTCCAGGGCTCGTCGTGGGCGAGCGCCCGGGTGAGCCGGAGGCCGTCGTAGATGAGCTGGACGCCGGCGGCACGGTCGACGACGGTCTCGACGTCGACGTCCTCGTCGCAGGCACGTGCACAGCGGAGCGTCACCACGCCGGGGGCCATCGGCGCGGCTGCCAGGCGGGTCGCGATGTCGTCGCGCAGCCGGTCGGGGTAGATGTCAGCGAGCGCCTCCTGGGCGGCGCGCCTGCACGTTGCGGCCTCGTCCATTGCCGTCGACTAGCGGGGGGAAAGGCAAAGACCTTTGGAAAGCGAAGACTCGCCAACGTATGATCGAGACGGCAGTGGACGGCGGGGTGACCCGGGTGACGCTCGACCGGCCGGCCCGGCGGAACGCCTTCACCGAATCGGGACTGCGGGGGCTGCGGTCGGCGGTGACCGGTGCGGAGACGCCGGTGGTGTACCTGTCCGGTGCGGGGGAGGCGTTCTCGGCGGGGGCGGACCTCGAGGTCGTCGGGCGGCTCGACCACGAGGAGGCGCGGGCGTTCGCACGGTTGGGGCAGTCAGTCGCGGCGGCCATCGAGGAGGCGGAGGCGGTCGTCGTCGCGGGAATCGACGGCCCGGCCAGGGGCGGCGGGGTGGAGCTGGCGCTCGCCTGCGACGTGCGGGTCGCCACGCCGGCCGCCACGTTCGCGGAGACGGGCGTCTCGCTCGGGCTGTTCGGTGCGTGGGGCGGGACCGCCCGGTTGCCGAGAGTCGTCGGCGAGGGCGAGGCGATGGACCTGGCGCTGTCGGGGCGGACCGTCGACGCCGAGGCGGCGCTGCGGATGGGGCTGGTCTCCCGGATCGTCGACGAGCCGGCGGACGTGGCCCACGAGATCGCGGCGAACGACCCCACGGCACTGCCGGTCCTGAAGCGACTGATGCGCGACGACGCGGACCGGGCGGTCCAGCACGCTCGCGAGGCGGATGCGTTCGCCGACCTCGTCGAGGCGAACGCGGCCGACATCTCCTGGTAGCTGCCCGCCGAACGTGACACGCTGACTACCAAACCGCGCTTCAGCGAACGCTTTTCGGCCTGTCACCCCCCGTTTCGACCATGACAGGAACCGCAGTCGTCGCGGGCGTCGGACCGAAGATCGGCGAGGCAGTCGTGCGAGAGCTCCACGACGCGGGGTACGACGTCGGACTGTTCGCTCGCTCGGAGGAGTTCATCGCGGAGCTGGCGGCCGACCTCGGGGACGGTGCGCTCGCGGTCCCGACGGACGTGACCGACGAGGCGTCGGTCGAGGCGGGGATGGCCACGGTGCGCGAGGCGTTCGGCCCCGTCTCGGCGCTGGTGCTGAACGCGACCGGGGGTGGGGGGCGACCCATCGGGCAGGCGAACGCGGAGCGGCTCAGGAAGATATTCGACGTCCGTGTCGCCGGCTCGCTCACCTGCGTCGACGCCGCACTGTCGGATCTCAGGGAGACCGAGGGGACGGTCATCTTCAGCGGGACGACGTACGCGGACTCGCTCGTCCCCGAGCAGATCGAGTGGGGCGCGGTCGGGCCGGCGGCACGCGGGCTCTCGAACTCGCTGGCGACCGCGCTCGACGACGTGCAGGTCACCTACGTCCGCATCGGGAGCCGCGTCGACCCCGTCGGCGAGGTCGGCGACGACGCGCTGAGTGCGGCCACGGTGGCGTCGACGTACCGCGAGCTGGTCGAGCGCGACGAGGCCATCACGTGGGAGCTGGACCTGCGGCAACGGTAGGGACTCTCTTCCGACGTCGCTGAAGCGGAAAACTTGATACTGTTCAGGTGTTCCACGCTGGTGTGCACGAGTGCGACTACTGTTCGGACACGTTCGAGGCGGAGGAGCCGTACCTCGAACACCTGCGGGACGAACACGGCGACGACCTCGGGCCCATCGAACAGCGCCGGGTCGACGCCCTCGGTGGTGATGACGACGGGCTTCCGGGGTTCGTCTACGCCGCGGTGGTCGTCGTCGGACTCGTCCTGCTCGGTGGTGTCGCCGTCGGCCTGCTCGGCGGCGGCGGTGGTGGTGGCGATGCGCAGTTGAACGACAGCGCGCCGCGGCAGCCGACCAACATCGGTGGTGCCCACTACCACGGCGGGATGACCGTCACTATCGGTGGGCAGTCGCTCGACTTCAGTCAGCCGCAGTACCAGGTCGGGCAGACCGGAGAACGCGCCTTCCACTACGAGCGCGGTAACGGCGACCGGTGGCACGTCCACGCCCGGGGCGTGACCCTGGAGTACGCCCTGGAGAGCCTCGACATCGAGGCCGCCCCCGACGCGCTCGCCTTCGACGGGACGGTGTACCGGACGGGCGAGGGCGACACGGTGCGCTACGTGGTCAACGGCCAGTCGGTCGACCCGACCACCTACGAACTCCAGCCGAACGACCAGGTCGAGGTCGTGGCGACGAGCAACGCGAGCGCCTGATTACAGCTCGGCCGGTTCGGGTGCGGGTGGCATCGACCGCTTGTGGGCGCTCCCCTCGTACAGCTCGCGGACGGTCTCGACGACGCTCTCCTCGACGCCGAGCTCGCGGGCCGTCGCCACGGTCGAGACGCCGCCCTCGATGTGGAGCGCGATGACCGCGTCGACGACGTCGTAGCCGACGCCCATCTCGTCCGCGTCGGTCTGGTCCGCCCAGAGCTCCGCCGTGGCGGGCTTCTCGGCGAGTTCCTCCGGTGCCCCGAGGTGGCGGGCGAGCTGGCGGACCTGCTGCTTGTAGAGGTTGCCGATGGGGTTGCAGTCGACGGCCTGGTCGCCGTACTTCGTGAAGTAGCCCGTCAGTGCCTCCGCCTTGTTCCCGGTCCCGAGCACCACGCGGTTCTCCTCGTTGGCGACGTAGTAGTTGAGGACCCCGCGGACGCGAGCGGCCGTGTTGCCCACGGCGACGGTGTCCCCCTCGGCGCCGGGGATCGAATCGACGATGGCGTCGACGATGCCGCCGATCTCGATCACGTCGTAGTCGATGCCGAGGTCCTCGGCGACTCGCTCGGCGTCGCTCATGTTCGACTCGCTGGAGACACGCGAGGGCAGGACGAGCCCGTAGACGTTCTCGCGACCGATCGCCTCGACGGCGAGGTAGGCGGTCGTGGTGCTGTCGACGCCGCCGGAGAGCCCGAGGACGGCACCGTCGGCCCCCGCGTCGTCGACGACGCGCTGGATGAAGGCCACGATGTGGTCTCGCTGTGCGGTCAGTTCCTCGTCTCCGAACCGGAGGTCTATCATCGTCCGCCGCTAGGGCGTACAGGACCAATAACGTTCCTCGGCCGTCGCTGGAACTGGACGCCCGTCCAGTCCGCCGAAGCGCTACGTTCAAGTGCCATCGGGAGGAACGAATGGGTACGAATCACTGCGCGTGAGCGCCGTTGGTCCCACGAACGAAGCGATGTCGACCGTGGGGCGAGTGAACGCGGTGAACGAGCGCCGTTGGTCCAGTGGTAGGACAGTGGCTTCCCAAGCCACTAGCCCGGGTTCAATTCCCGGACGGCGCATTTTCTGCCGAGCGGAGCGAGGCGAAAATCGCCCGGAGGGAATTGAGTCCTACCAGTCGCGCACAGCGAACGCAGTGAGTGAGCACGTCTGGTATCGGTTCAATTCCCGGACGGCGCATGGTTGTCTCGAACGCAGTGAGAGACATCTTCGTCCGCGGGAACTGAGTCAGGGAGGACACGCGCAGCGGAGCGAGCGGGAACGCCCCGTCGATGTGTGGTCGGGTTCTCGAACAGTCCGTTCGTCCCGGCTCGCTCAAGCGCTGGTTGAGCGGGAGAAACCGCTGGTTTCGCGCCTGTGGCGAACGGTCATCCGAATCGGTTCGAAATGACCCCGTAACGACATCTTGTCGAACGAAACCACCAGCGGGCGCGGGGGATTGAAAACGGCATTATCTGCCCCCGGTCGCTTACACACGGGGACAGGCTGAGGTAATCCGTGGTTAGCTATGTCCTCCGGTATCAATGTTATGGCCGGGGAGTTGGAAGGCCGTGAGTCAGAACGTACATTCCGATACTGGGGGTATCGATCCACCTGCGACGGGTGAGACGCAGACGACGGGGGAGTCACTCGTGTTCGACGTCCTCTCCGATTCGACCGTGACGGAGCGGTGGCCACAGCTCGCACGTGGCTACGCCGCGAACGACTTCGCGACGATCCGTGCCACCGTCGCGGTCGAGTGGGACGACATCGAACACGAGGACCTCGACGTCGAGCCGGCGGACCTGCTCGACTGTGCGGAGGGAGACTGAGATGCGCTTCCCGACCATGGTCCGACTGGTGGTCGGTCTGGCGCTGTTCGCGCTGGCTGCATTGGGTCTGGCGTGGTCGTTCGAGGGGACGATGTACGCGCTGGGCTCGGTCGGTATGCTGGCAGTCTGTCTGTTCACGGTCGGACTCGCGCTCGAACCGGAGCTCCGGGGCGTGTACTGATCCCACACCGGCGTGGCGCCATCCCACTGGCGCCGGCGATTTCTTCGGAACGCAACGGCTCGCGAGCCTGGGCGACGTCAGAAACGCAGATCGGCGGGTCTACCGCGAGGGCGAGGACCGATGGTCCGTCTGCTCGGTGATGGCGACGGTGGTATCGGACTCGATCCAGGCGTCCAGGTTCTCGCGGTCGTAGATGATGAGTCCGTTGACCGTCTCGCGTCCTACGTAGCGTTCGGAATCCGTGTCTTCCATTCGAGTCGATACAGGATTCCGCGGCGCTGGGCTTATGTTTGCTGGCCGGAATGGCCACAACACCTAAGCCCCGGACAGCGATTTCGCGCAGTTCCGGCAGTAGCGGTAGCGCGAGTCGGGCTCGTTCGACGCGCCACAGTGTGGACAACGACGACGGTCGGTCCCGTCGGTGTCCCGGACCGACGTGTTCGCCACGACGCGGTCGACGCCCGCGGGGTCGCCGCCGGCCGGGTCGGGCGTCGGGTCGTCGTCGACCTGGCGACGGTAGTAGACGTACACGGCGAGCTGGAGCGCGGCGAACACGACGAGGTAGCCGAGGGTCCAGTCCCAGACGTTCGCCATACTGTGACATTGTGTGTCATGGGACTTATAGCGTTCGACGCCGGGGGTGGACGACGGACCGTCACGGGGGGCGGACGCGGTAGATCTCGTCGTCGGTGGGGTCGGGGTCGCCGCGACCGTCCTGGTTGCTCGTCGTGAAGTAGAGGTGGTCGTCGGGGCCGGTGACCGTCGTCCGGAGCCTGCCGAGGTCGCCGTAGAGGGTGTTCTGGCCGACGACGTCGTCCGCATCGAAGGTGACCTGCCGGAGGTGCGTACCGGTGAGTGCGCCGACGAAGAAGCTGTTCTGCCACCGCTCGATGGGTCCGGTGTAGTAGGCGAGCCCGCCCGGGCCGATGGACGGCGTCCACGTGACCAGCGGGTCGACGTACTCGTCGCTGCTGCTCTTCCCGGTGACCGCCGGCCAACCGTAGTTGCCGCCGGCCTCCAGGCGGTTGAGTTCGTCGGCCTCGTCCGGTCCGTGCTCGACGGCGTACACGGAGCCACCGACGAACGTGAGTCCCTGCGGGTTCCGGTGGCCGAGGGAGTACACCGGGTTGTCGAACGGGTTCCCAGACGCTGGCTCGCCGTCGCGGGTGACCCGGAGCACCTTCCCGGCGAGGGAGTCACGCGACTGGGCGGTGGTCGGCTGGCCGGCGTCGCCGGTGGTCACCCAGAGCGCGCCGTCAGGGCCGAACGCGATGCGGCCGCCGTTGTGGACCGTGTTCGCCGGGATGCCGTCGAGGACGACCCTGTCGACGGCGAACTCGCGCTCGACGTCGAGCCGGAGTACCCGGTTGGTCAGCCCGTTCGCGCCGTTGTAGGTCTGGTAGACGTAGGCGTCCCGCGGGTCCGCGGGGTCGAACGCGAACCCGAGGAGACCACCCTCGCCGAAGGCGGCGGTGTCCTGGAGGGTTCGGACCGCGCCGCGGTCGTCCCCGGTCGCCCGAACGACTCGACCAGGGCGCTCTGTCACGTACAGGTTCCCCGTCTCGGGGTGGAACGACGCCCCCCACGGTGTCTCGAGGCGCATCCGGACGCGTTCGAGCCGGAGCGGGGCTCCCTCGTCGATGGTCGTCGTCCCGCCGTCTCCAGGCAGGTTCAGACAGCCGGCGACGCCGCTGGCGAGGCCTGCACCCACTGTCGCGAGGAGGCGACGACGGTTCATCACCCCGACCTTTCACACGACAGAGTAAAAACCTGTTACTTCGGCGGCGACAGGTCGCGCCCGAACTCGTCGAACGTGTCGAGGTCGTCGGGCAGTTCGTACTCGATCTCGCGCTCGTCGCGGCGGTCGACGGTGGCGTCTTCGAGCGGCTCCGCGACGTCCTCCCAGCCGGGCTTGACGCGGACGCTCTTCGCGGGCTGGCCGACGGCGACGTGGTGGTCCGGCACGTCGCTGCCGACGATGCTCTTCGCCCCGACGACGGCGTTCTCGCCGACGCGACAGCCCGCCCGGACCATCGAGTCGTAGGTGACGCGGGCGTCGTCGGCGACGACGGTGTGGTAGTTCGAGACCTCGGTCTGGTCGACGATGTCGTGGTCGTGGCTGTAGAGGTGTGCGTCGTCGGAGATGGAGACGCGGTCGCCGATGGTCAGCTTCCCGCGGTCGTCGAGGTGGACGTCGTCGTGGACGACCACGTTGTCGCCGACGCTGATGTTGTGGCCGTAGGTGAACGTGATGCCCTTGAAGAACCGGCAGTTCTCCCCGCACTCCTCGAAGAGGTGGTCGGCGAGCATCTGTCTGAACCGTAGGGCGAACTCGACGTTGTCGGCCATCGGCGTGGCGTCGAACTGCCGCCAGAGCCACTGCAGGTGCTTCGAGCGGACGAACCGGTCCTCGTCCTTCTCGGCGTAGTACTCCGACTCGAGCGTCGTGTTGCACGGGTCGTAGCCCTGGAGCCGGACGCGCTCGGCCGGCGAGACCTCGGCGTCGTTCTGCCAGCGCTCGTAGGCGTCGCGGTCGCCGTGCAGGTCGACCAGCGTCTCCTCGACGACCGTGCAGGTGTCCTCGTCGGACGAGAGTCGCTCGTCGACCTCGTCGATGAACGCACGAACACCAGCCTCCGCGTCGGCCGGGAGCGAGACGTGCCGTTTCGTCATGCCTCCCCGTTCGGCGGGCAGCCGTATGGACCTTCGGTTGTCCGAACTCCACGCACGAGGGGGTACTCGACCACGGCGGCGCGGGCTTTCGGCCGATTGCCCACGACTGGTGACCGTTTTCGGGCGGTCGAGCCAGCGGTTTTCCGGCGTGAACACGTAGCTCCCCCGTGCGTCTGATTCGAACGCTCGTCCCGTCGTCCGAGGTGTCGGCCGTCCGGTCGGTGCTCGACGAGCACGACATCGACTACGTGATCTTCGAGGAGGACAGCGAGGGCTCGGAGGCCATGGTCGTCGAGTTCCCGCTGCCGACCCAGGGCGTCGAGACGGTGCTCGACGACCTCCGCGAGACGACCTCGGTCGAGGACACCTACACCGTCGTCGCCAGTGTCGAGTCCGTCTTCTCCGAGCACGACGACGAGCTCGAGGAACGGTTCATCACCGGCTCCGAGGAGGACGACAGCATCGCGACGGAGGAGATCCGGTCGACGGCGCTCGACCTCACGCCCAGTCCGGTGACGTACTACGCGATGACGCTGCTGAGCGTGCTGGTCGCGACAGCGGGGCTGTTGCTCGACTCGCCCGCCATCGTCGTCGGATCGATGGTCATCGCGCCGCTGGTCGGGTCCTCGCTGACAGCGAGCGTCGGGACGGTGCTGCTCGACCGCGAGATGATGGTCGAGGGATTCCGCACCCAGCTGTTCGGCCTGCTGCTCGCGGTCGCCGGGGCGACGGTGTTCAGCGTCGGGCTCAAGTCGGCGGCGTTCCTGCCGCCCGCGCTCGACGTGACGACGACCCAGCAGATATCCCAGCGCATCTCGCCCGGGTTGCTCTCGCTGACGGTCGGTCTCTGTGCGGGCGCGGCCGGCGCGTTCGGGCTCGCGACCGGCGTCTCGGTGACGCTCGTGGGCGTGATGGTCGCGGCGGCGCTCATCCCGGCCGCGGCCGCCGTCGGTGTGGGCATCGCGTGGGGCGTCCCGGCGGTCGCACTCGGCGCGTTCGTCCTGCTCGTGCTGAACGTCGTCTCCATCCACGTCTCCGGCGTGACCGTCCTCTGGTACCTCGGCTACCGACCCGCCGGCTGGCCCGGCGACGGCCGGGCGGAGTCGGACGACCCGGGGACGCGCGACCTGCTCGCCGACGGTGCCCCGTCGATGAGCCGCGAGCGACTCCTCCCGGTGGCCGTCGTCGCGGTCGTCCTGCTCGCCGTCGTCGCGCTGTGTGGTGCGGTCGTCGCCGCCCACGTCGGCTTCGAGCAGTCGGTCAACCAGGCGGTCGGCGAGACGCTCGAGGAGCCGGGCTACGAGGAGCTGGAGCTCGTCGTCGTGCAGACCCAGTTCGACGGGCAGCCGCTGGTCAGCGTCGTCGACGAGCAGCAGGTCACCGTCGTCGTCACCAGGGACGCGGACCGGCGGTACCCGGACCTGCACGAGAGGCTCGACGCACGCGTCGAGGCACAGACCGGCCGGGATGTCAGCGTCGTCGTCCAGTTCGTGGAGCGCCAGTCGGCGTCCGACCGGCTCGCCTCCGCCCCTGATGGGGCCAAGACTTACGGTCTCGGCTCGGCGATGGTCGGACGTGCCCAGCACGTCTCGCTCCGTGGATGACGCCGACTCGTCCTTCAGCGGCGCGGCCGTCGGCGGCATCGCCGGTGCCGTCGGTGCCACCGTCGCGTTCAGCACGGTCTCCGGACCCTTCGCCATCGCCGGGGTTACGGCGGGCATAACGCTCGTCCTCGTCGTCGTCCTCGCGCTCGCGTTCGACGTCGACTTCGAGTAGGCAGCCCGGGTTCCGCGTTCCCACGACCCGAGAAGGAAACACACCCGCTAAGTGGCACCGCTCCCTAGCCGGTGATATGCAGTACCGCGAACTCGGTGACTCGGGCGTCGAGGTGTCGGAAATCGGCTTCGGCGCGTGGGTCGTCGGCACGGACTGGTGGGGCGACCGCACGGAGGAACAGGCGGTCGAGATGCTGCAGTACGCCCACGACCAGGGCATCACCTACTTCGACACCGGCGACGTCTACGGCCACGGCCGCAGCGAGGAGCTCGTCGGCGAGGCCCTCGGCGACCGACGCGACGAGGTGACCGTCGCGACGAAGGTCGGCTACGACTTCTACAACAACCCGCAGGCGGGCCACGGCGAGCTCCCGAAGGAGATCACACCGGAGTGGATCCGCACCGCCACCGAGCGCAGCCTCGACCGGCTCGGCTTCGACCACGTCGACGTGCTCCAGCTGCACAACGCGAACGTCGACGAGGTCGACGCGGACGTGCTCGAGGTCCTCGACGAGCTCCGCGAGGAGGGTCTCGTCGACGCCATCGGCTGGGCGCTCGGCCCCTCCATCGGCTGGCTCGCCGAGGGCGACATGGCCATCGAGCAGGAGTTCGACTCGCTCCAGCTCGTCTGGAACGTGCTCGAACAGGAGGTCGGCGGCCACTTCCTCGACACCATCGAGCGCACCGGATCCTCGACGAGCCTCATCCCCCGGGTGCCACATTCCTCGGGCCTGTTGAACGAGCAGGTGACACCCGACACCGAGCTGGAGGAGGGCGACCACCGCTCCTACCGGCCGGACGAGTGGTACGAGACGGGGTGGGAGAAGGTCGAGGCGCTCCGGTTCCTGGAGCGCGACGGCGAGCGTACGATGTCCCAGGCCAGCATCCAGTGGCTCCTCTCCCACAGCGAGGTCGCGACGGTCACGCCGACGTTCCGGACGAAGGCCGACATCGACGAGTGGGCCGCAGCCAGCGAGGTCCCGTCGCTCGGCGACGAGGAGGTCGCGCGCGTCGCGGAGCTGTACGCGGACGGCTTCGGCATCGACCGCGACGACGGGATGGACGTGCTCCGTTCGTCGGTCGGCGGCGAGGACATCGACGCGGCGAACATCGACAAGCAAGCGACGTAGTCGGCCCTCGCTAATCGGTCCATTCTCCTCGAAAACGGGCGATTACCTTTCTGTGTTGGGGTGCACGCTACTCCTGCTCTCGGTTCCGACGGCCGGACACCGTCGAGCGAGAGCCTGACCGATTCGGGTCCGCACGAACCCCCTGCCGCGCAGACCTCCCCCCACTGGCGCGGGCGGGGGGTGGTCGTCGTGTTCGCCACGAACACGGGACCGCACCCCTTTCTTTCCGATGGAACCCCGCCACCTGCGGTCGAGGCCGTCCGCAGAACTTCACTTCCACTCCGCAGTCCAGGACACGGATCCGGAGCCGCTCAGGCCAGGAAGACGTGTCGCGGGCGGTCCGCCAGCACGTCGCGGCCCCAGTCGACGGTGTCCGAGAACGCGTCCGACCGGAAGAACGCCATGGCATCCTCCTGTGACTCCCAGCGCGAGGCGATGAACATGTCGTTCTCGTCCTCGCGGTTGGCGAGCAGGTCGGTCGTGATGTGCCCGTCCATGTCGCCGAGGACGCCGCCGACGGTCTCGAACTTCTCGACGAAGTCGGCGCGCTTCTCGGGCTTCGTGGTGTAGAACATCCCCATCGTACCCCAGGTGTCGGCCTCGGCGTCGTCGCCGGCCTGCCGGACGATGCCGGGGAGATCCGAGAGGAAGCCACTGGCGGTGTCGGCGGCGGACTGGGTCTGCCAGACGCTCGCGACGGCCGCCGGTGCGTCGCCCTCGGACTGGTACACCGCGGTCTTCACGTGGGAGTCGTAGTGCTCGAAGTTCGAGCGCAGTCCCTCGACCTCGTCGAACAGCTCGTCGGGGTCGGCGTCGGAGTAGAGCACGACCGCGTAGACGTCCTCGCCGTGGGGCTGGCCGCCGTAGACGCCCTCCTCCTCCAGTGTCGAGCGCACGTCGGCGCCGTGGTCGGTGGCCGGGCGTTCGTCCTCGTCGTCGCCGTGGTGGTGGCCGGCCTCGCCGTGTGCATCGCCCCCTTCGCCGTGTCCGTGTGCATCGCCGTGGTGGCCATCCTCGCCGTGGTGTCCACCCGCCTCGGCGGGGACGGCCTCGCCGGCCATGAACGCCGGCAGGTCGCCCGGCTCGAACCGACGGCCCGTGTAGAACTGGCCGAACTCCGCGAAGCGCGAGGTCGACGGGTCGAAGCGCATCTCGTACAGCAGGTCCTTCACGTCGGTCATGTCGTCGGCCCAGAGCGTGACGCCCCACTCGTGGTCGTCGAGGCCGACGCTCCCCGTGATCATCTGCTGGACCTTGCCGCCGTAGTCCCGGCCGATGTCGCCGTGGCTCGCCATGTGCTCGGCGCGCTCGTCGAACGGCATGTCGTACCAGTTGTCCTCGCCCGTCCGGCGCTTGGACATGGGGTAGAAGGAGAGGTAGTCCTTGGCCGGGATCTCCGGGTGGAGCCGGGACTGGATGTACTTCGCCAGCCCGGAGTCGTCGTCGACCTCGCCCTCGAAGTACTCCCTGGCGCGCTCGGTGTAGCCCGAGGCCTCGGTGACCGAGACGTACGAGCCGGTCTGCTCGGTGAAGCCCGCGAACTCCGTCGACTCGAAACCGCGTTCGAGCTGGTCCAGCTCGTCGAGCGTCGGACGCAGGTGCAGTACCATGAGGTCGGCCTTGTGGCCGAGGATGGAGTACACCGCCGTCCCGCCCGTCTCGGGGTCGCTGTGGGTGTCGAGGAACGCGATACCCTCCCCGACGGCACGTTCGCGCACCCGCTCCGGCGCGTCGCGCCACGCGTCCCAGTCCACGGTCCGGAAGTCGTGCAGTGCGTACCAGCCTTCCTCGGTCACCGGAGGTTCGCGTCGCTGCATGCGCGGGGCTTCGGAGCGGCCGGGTAAGGACGTGTTGATTCGTCCGAGGGCGGAGCCCGATGGCGGGACGTGACCGGGAAGCTGGCAAGCCATCCTCAGTATCGAAACCCTTTCACGTCCACCACGGGTACCACGCGACAATGCGGAAAAGCGGTCCACCGAAGGGACTCATCGCCTATCTCGTGCTCGAGCTGCTCGCGGAGAAACCGCGGTACGGGTACGAGATACTCAAGGAGATTCGTGACATCAGCGGTGGCCACTGGGAGCCCTCCTACGGCTCCGTCTACCCCATCCTCTACAAGTTCGAGGACGAGGGCTGGGCCCAGCGCATCGAGCGCGAGGACGAACCGGACCGCAAGTACTTCGAGCTGACCGACTCGGGGTTCGACGAGCTCGAAGCCCGCCGCGAGGACTCCGCGATGAAGGCCAAGGAGTTCGCCGACGTCATCCTCGGCTTCTACCACGTCTACGTCGCCTTCTCCTGCGACGACCGGTTCGAGGTGCCCCAGATCGACGGCGAGTGGCGCTTCGACGAGACGTTCTCCGCGTGGATCGTCGAGCAGATGATCCGCCACCACGAGCACTACTACAGCGACGAGTTCGACCGCATCGAGGCGACGCCGGAGGAGTTCTACGCCGAACACGGCATCAACAACGACGAGGAGTAGCTGGCCGTCCGGGCTGTTCTCCCGTGCGGAACGACGAACCGAGAGCGGTCAGCCCGCGAGGAACTGCGGCCCGACCACCAGTACGACGAAGCTGAGGAACATCGTCACGCCGATGGTCGTCGTCACCGCGCTCACGCGCCGCCGGGTCACCTCGACCGGGAGCCGCGAGAGGACGGCCTCGGTCGAGGTCCGGAGCAGGTGGCCGCCGTCGAGCGGGAACGCCGGGATGCAGTTGAACGCGCCGAGCTGGACGTTTATCCAGCCGGTCCAGAACAGCGCGTTGGCGACCGCGAACAGCACGCCTGCGCCGAGGAACTCCAGCGGGCCGGTGGCGACGAAGAAGTTCGAGATCTCGCCGATGAAGCCCGCGAAGTTGTACGGGAAGTCGCCCCCGGGCATCACTGCCGCGACGGGGAGGACGAGCACGAACAGCACCTTGCCGACGAACGACTGGGCGAAGGAGTTGAGCATCGACTGGTCGCCGCCGCCGAGGATGGCGAGGTACGCCTCCGCGGGGTAGTAGTTCAGCCCCACGTCGTCGACGGTCAGCCCGCTGACGCCACGGGCGAGGGGGGCGACGCCGAGGAAGCTGCTGCCGTCCTCCTGCGTACCGAGGGTGACGTTGTACGCCGAGCGCTCGCCGTCGTCGTAGAGGACGACCTCGACGGTCTCGCCGGGCTCGGTGGCGTCGATGGCCTCGCCGAGCTCGCTGTAGGAGATGACCCTGGTGTCGCCGAACCGGGTGACGACGACGCTCTCGCCGGCCGGGGCGCCCTGTTCAGCCAGTGGCTCGCCCTCGATGGGGCGGAGGTACGCGCCGGCGGCGAACGTCTTCGTCTCGCCGCTCTTCGTCGTCACCGACACCGGTCCTGGAGCGGCACGGACGGCGTCCTCGAACTCCGCGGTGGTCGAGACCGACGTCCCGTTCACCGCGGCGATGGTGTCGCCCGCCGAGAGGTTCGCCGGGCCGGCCGCCAGCGCGCCGGTCACCAGCACGCTCCGGTTCAGTTGCACCGTCCGGTCGTCGTTCACCTCCAGGCTGAGATCGCTGGCGTTGCTCGCGTCGACGAGCTCCTGGAAGTGGGTGTTGTTGTCGACGGGCGTCCCGTCGACCGCGGTGATGCGGTCGCCGCCGCCGATGTCCGCGTCGGCCGCCGCCGACCCGGGGAGCACGCCGCCGACGAGCGCACCGCTCGCGACGCCGATGGAGCCCGCGACCGGCCCGAACAGCAGCGCGAACGCGACGACGGTGATGGCGAAGTTGTTCGTCACGCCGGCGGCGAACATCCGCGACTGCGCGCCGCGGGATGCCTTCCGCCGGTTCTCCTCGTTCGGCTCGACGAACGCCGCGACCGGCAGGACCGCGAGCAGGCCGATGCCCATCGACTCGATCTCGATGTCCTCGACCCGACAGAGCAGGCCGTGGCCGCCCTCGTGGACGACCAGCCCGACGAGCAGGCCGAAGAGGATGCCCGGCGCGGCCGCGACGGGCAGGAAGTCGTTCACGCCGGGGATGACCAGCACGTTCCGGGGCTGGTTCACCGCGCTCGGGGCGGGCGGGTTCTGTATCGTCAGTATCGCGCCCTGGAGGAGGAACAGGAACGCGCCGAACATCACCACGAGGGCGATGCCGAGGCCGATGTTCGACCAGGCCCGCCAGAACCGCTTCGGGCCGGCCAGCCAGTTCAGGAACCGGCGTCCGCGCTTCGTGTGGACCAGCAGCACCGGCCCCTGCGTCGAGACGTAGGACGGGAGGAGGTTCTCCCGCTTCGCCGTCCAGACCAGCATCCAGTAGAGCGCAAAGCCGGCGATACCCAGCCACAGGGTGGAGACCATTGCGGGATACTGAGGGAGGAACGGGGAAATGCGTTTGGTTTGGCGGTGTTCGTCGGCCGAGGGGTCTGTGGTTCCGCGGGTCGAAACCGGCCCGTTCAGAGCCTGTCGAGGACCACGTAGAGGCCAACTGCTGTCGCCCCGCCGAGGAGGAGCGCCACCGGGAGGCCGAGCGTGCCGAGTCCGAGCAGCAGCGGTGCGTACATGGCGAACGTCACGGCGACGAGCACTCCGACGAGAGCGGACCCGAGACCGTTTACGACATCGAGCCAAGGGAGGGACCGGGTATCGGTCATCGTGTACTGGGGGCCGCTGCTCGAATAAGAAACCAGTCCTCAGCGTTCCCGGCGCAGTCGCGCGACGACGAACTCGCGGTCGAGCTTCCCGAGGAAGGTCCCGAGCTGGGGGCCCTGCTCCTCGTCGAAGAACAGCCGGTAGCCGGCGGTGAACAGGCCGCCGATCTCCATGTCGTTGCGCTTTGCCGTCTCGTAGATCTCGCCCTGTATCTCCTCCCCGTCGTGGCCCGCGGCGACGAAGTCGGCGAGTTCGTCCAGCGCCTCCTCGGTGGCGGGGTCGAGGTCCACGTCGGGCAGCTCGGCGCGCTTCAGCTCGTAGTTGAACTCGTTGTCGGTGCGCCGCGCCCAGTTCCGGGCGCGCTCGACGCGGGCGAGGGCGGCGTCGACGGTCGCCTCGTCGGCGCCGTCGGGGATGTGGCCCTCCTTGCGGGCGACCTGCTCGCGGAGGTCCGGGTCGTCGAACATCCCGAGGACGGCGGCGAAGGTGAACGGGAGCCGGATGCGGTCGGGGTCGACCTCGTCGACGACGAAGGGGTAGACGCGCTCCGCGCGGGCGATCTCGTCCTCGGTGCCCTCGACCTCGCCGAAGTAGAGCTTCTCGAAGCGGTCGAACTCGTCGACGAGCTGGTCGAGGCGTTCGATGGAGAAGTCCCGCGCCTTCTTCGGGTTCTTCGCGAAGAAGAACCGGACGACCTCGGGTTCGAGCAGTTCGAGCACGTCCTCGACGAGGACGACGTGGCCCTCGGAGGAGGAGAACGCCTTCCCGTCGAGCGTGAACCACTCGTACACCATCGGGACCGGCGGGGTGTCGCCGAGGACGTTCCGCGCGACGTCGTCGCCGGAGGGCCAGGAGCCCTCTGCGTGGTCCTTCCCGAACGGCTCGAAGTCGACGCCGAGGACGCGCCACTGTGCGGGCCACTCGAAGCGCCAGGGGAGCTTGCCCTCGCGCAGGGTGGCGGTGCCCTCGTGGCCACAGCCCGAGATGACGTTGTCGCCGGCCTCCATGTCGGTGCAGACGTAGTCCACCTCCCCCGCCTCGGGTCTGACGGCGGTGATGGTCTCGGTGACCTTGCCGCAGTCGGCGCAGATGGGGTTGAACGGGACGTAGTCGGCGTCGACCTTGTCCTGGTACTTCGCGAGGACGGTCCGGGCGGTGTCGCGATTCTCCAGCAGGAACCGGGTCACGTCCTCGAAGGAGCCGTCCTCGTACAGCTCGGTGTTCGAGACGAGCTCGATCGGCACGCCGAGGGCGTCGGCGCTGGACTGGATGAGCGCGGAGAAGTGCGCGCCGTAGGAGTCACAGCAGCCGAACGGGTCCGGGATGTCGGTGTAGGGCTTGCCGAGGTTCCGGCCGAGCGCGCCGGCGTTCACGTCGCCGAGGTCGACGAGTTCGCCGTCCAGATTCGCGAGCTTGCGGGGGAGCTTCCGGAGCGGGTCGCGGTCGTCGGCGGTGAACATCTGCCGGACCTCGTGGCCCCGCTCTCTGAGCACCTCGGCGACGAAGTAGCCCCGCATCACCTCGTTCATGTTGCCGAAGTGCGGGACGCCGGAGGGCGAGATGCCGCCCTTGATGACGATGGGGTCGTCCGGTTCCCTGGCCTCGATGGCGTCTGCGATCTGGTCCGCCCAGAAGACGTGGCGACGCTCGCCCTCGTCCTCCCCGTCGGTCTGGAGCGTGTACGGACTGGTCGCCTCGTCGACGCTCACCGGGCGCTCACCCCGGATTGGGTCGCGACAGCGCGTGTCGATTGCATGGCTGTGGCTACCCGTGTGGCGTGCTTAAGGGTTGTCAAGCAGAAGCAGCGGGGCTACTCGGCCCAGTAGGTGAGCTCGTCGCCGGTGCCCTCGGGGATGACGTCGGTGCCGTCGTGGTCGCCGTAGCGGACGGCGGTGAGGACGCGACTGGGGTCGTTGCCGTCGAGGACGATGGTGCGCATGCCCGAGCGCTGGATGACCTTCGCGGCGAGCAGGTCGACAGGAGCGGAGAGGCCGGCGTTCATCTCCAGGCCGGCGATGACGTCGACGAGTTCGTTCGCGGTCAGCTCCTCGTAGCGCTCCGCGTCGTCGTCCACCGCCGGGTCCGCGGAGAAGACGCCGGGGACGGAGGTGGCGTAGACGAGCAGGTCCGCACCGACGTACTCCGCGAGGGCTGCACTCACGGCGTCGGTGGTCTGTGCGGGGGAGACGCCGCCCATGACACAGACGTCGCCGTTGCGCATCACCTCGCCGGCGGACTCGTAGTCCTTCGCGGGTGCGGTGACCACGTTCTCGCCGAGCGCGGAGATGAGGAGACGGGCGTTCAGGCGGGTCACGTCGATACCGATCTGGTCGAGTTCGATCTCGTTGGCGCCGAGGTCACGCGCCGTACCGATGTAGTCGCGGGCGACGCCCCCGCCGCCGACGACGGCGGCGACCTGGCATCCGTCCGCGACGAGCTCGTTGACAACGTCCGCGTATGCAGTGACCCGGTCGGGGTCGAGTTCCGGCGCGAGGACGCTGCCGCCGACGGAGACGACTACCTTCATGCTACCGGCCAGTAGCCGACTGCGTCTCTTAAGGATTGCCAAGTGCCCGTCGGCGACACCTACAAGCGACTGCCGACTGACCAGTCCGGTATGCACGTACTCGCAGTCATCGGGCCAGACGATACCGCACGACGCGCCCTCCGTGACCGGTTCGTCGCCGCACTCTCGGCCGATGGAACCGTCGCGACGGTCGAACGGTCCGTGGGGTCGTCGCCGGCCCGCGCCGACGATCGCACCGACGGCGTCGACACCACCGTCGCGGTCGGCTCGGAGGGGTGGCTCGCGACCGGGACCGACCGGACCGTCCCGGATGTGGTCGACGACCTGGCGCCGACACACGACTACTGCGTCCTCGACGATGTCTCCGACGCCAACGTCCCGGGTGTCGTACTCGGAGACGCCGACCACGCGGGCGAGGTGCTCGCGAGCGGTGAGTCCGTGGACGACGTCGACGTCGAGGCTGTCGTCGCCGCGCTCCACGACCGGCTCCCCCACGAGACGCTCGAGTCGCTGGTCGAACGCGCCAAGCGGGCACCCGGTGCGGAGTTCTCCGGCGCCATCGCCACGTTCACCGGCAGGGTCCGGGCGCGGGACGACCCGGACGACGAACGGACGACCCACCTGGAGTTCGAGACCTACCAGGATGTCGCGGCAGAACGCATGGCGACCATCGAGGCCGAGCTCGAGCAGCGGGAGGGCGTCCACGAGGTCGTCATGCACCATCGGACGGGTGTCGTCACCGCCGGCGAGGACATCGTGTTCGTCGTCGTGCTCGCCGGCCATCGACCCGAGGCGTTCGCAACGGTATCGGACGGTATCGACCGTCTGAAGGACGAGGTCCCCATCTTCAAGAAGGAGGCGACGACCGACGGCGAGTTCTGGGTCCACGACCGAAACGACGGTGCGGAGTAAGCGCGCCTGACACGTCTCGACGGTTATTTTCACCGAATCGGCGCGGAAAGCTGTTTTCTGACGTGCGTCAGACGACAACCTATTCGAAAGAGTTAGACGCGGTTTTAAAACTTCTAAACGTATCTGAGGGCCTCGCTTGTGGGCTTAGAACTCGGGTAAAACGTCCTGTTACTCCGATTTCACTCGAAATATATCAAAACAGCCCGAAGCAACTGTCCTTTATAACCTATCCCAGTGGCTTGGGGAGAGTGAGGCGAACGCAACATGAGCGCAACGCAGAACCCCTCCACCGACAGCAAGCCCGCCAACAAAGAAACGCGCCTGCAGGAGTACCTGCGCGAGAAGGCGACCGACGGCGAGATGTACTTCAAGTCGAAGTTCATCGCGGACGACGTCGGCCTCTCCCCGAAGGAGATCGGCGCACTGATGGTCAAGCTCAAGGACTCGGCCACGGACCTCGAGATAGAGAAGTGGTCGTACACGAGCGCGACGACCTGGCGGGTCGAACCCATCTGATTCCCCGTAACGGTCCCCACACCCCGGCATCCCACACCACCCCGAACCCACCACACCGCTCCACCACCCCGAACCCACCACACCGCTCCACCACCCCGAACCCACCACACCGCTCCACCACCCCGAACCCACCACACCGAACTCGCGATTCCCACGGCACCCCTGCGACGCCGGCCCGCTGGTCCCCGGCGCCTCACCCACCCGCAGTCGACCGCCGTGCCTTTTTACGACGTGACGACTAACCCACTCCCACATGGCCGCCGACGAGCCACCGTCACAGTCCGTTCCGGAGGCAGGACCCCCGCCCTCCGCCCTCGCCGACGAGTTCTACGTCGAGGACGTGCGACGAGACGGTGAGACGATATACTACTACGGCACGCCGCTGCGGACCCCCGAGATGACGATGCGGAACCTCTGGGGAGCCTTCCACGAGGCTGGCTACGACGCGCAGCTGACGACCTCTGCGGGCCGGTACGTCATCGTCGCCGAACCGACGAGCCACGGTCCCGACGGGGTTCCATGGACGAACGTCCTGCTGTTCCTCGCGACGGTCGTCTCGACGCTGTACGTGGGTGCGCGGTGGTTCTACGTCGACCCCGTCGCGCACCCGGTCGAAGCTGTGCTGACGGCGTGGCCGTTCTCCGCCGCCGTCCTGTTCGTCCTCGGCACGCACGAGCTCGGCCACTACGTGATGAGCCGGTACCACGACGTCGACGCCTCCCTACCGTACTTCCTGCCGTTCCCGACGCTCATCGGGACGATGGGCGCGGTCATCCGGATGCGGGGCCGGATGCCCGACCGGAAGGCGCTGTTCGACATCGGGGCGGCCGGACCGCTGGCCGGACTGGTGGCGACGGTCCTCGTCACCGTCATCGGGCTCTACCTGCCGCCGGTGGCCGCGCCGGAGGGCTTCGCCGCCAGCCCCGACGCCGTCACGATCAGGCTGACCTTCCCGCCGCTCATCGAGGGGATAGCCCTCCTGACGGGGCAGAAACTGTCGTACTCGGACCCGACACTGAACGCGCATCCGGTCGTCATCGGCGCGTGGGCGGGGGCGTTCGTCACCCTGCTGAACCTCATCCCCGTCGGCCAGCTCGACGGTGGCCACATCATGCGGGCGATGTTCGGCGAGGCCCACGACACCGTGGCGACGCTCGTCCCGGTCGGGCTGTTCTCGCTCGCCGGCTACCTGCACTTCGTCGAGCAGATCGCGTGGGACTCCGTCTTCATCTGGATATTCTGGGGCGGCTTCGCCGCGTTCATCGCCGCCGCGGGCTCCGCGACACCGGTCAGCGACACGGAGAAGCTCGGCCGTGGCCGGATGGCGCTCGGCGTGCTCACGTTCGTGCTCGGCCTGCTCTGCTTCATGCCGGTCCCGGTCGCCATCGTCAGCTGAACTCAGACGTTACGAATCTTGTAACTTCACCGTCGGCTGCAGCGAACCGGCCGACCCGGCGTCCCGAACCCCTTCGAGAGATACTCGAGTCGTCCCTGGAACAGGGACCGACACTGCCGACGCGGCGGTCGAGGACAAACTCGTTGTCTCCTTGCGCGTTCGGGTCGACTGACGCGGTGAATCTAGCCTGCAACCAATTGGTACCGTCGTAAACGACGAGGGGTGGAGACCGACCCTGACGTGGGAAGTAAAACATCTGAATAACAATACGGTCACACGGACCGTATGAACCGATGTTCGGACACTACGGCACGAGATCCACAGCGGAGGAAGGGCTTCGTGACAGCCACCGACCACGGGCGTCGGCGTATCTGTTGGGAGCTAGCTCGGCCAATCGCGAGTTGCGATCATGACGGAGCCAGAACGGCCGAGCGTCGCGATCGCCTGTCAGGGCGGGGGCAGCCACACCGCGTTCACAGCGGGCGTCCTGGATCGGTTCCTCGAGGAGGACGACGTCGGGTTCGATATCGCGGGAATCAGCGGCACGTCCGGGGGCGCGATCTGTGCGTTCGCCACCTGGGTTGGACTCGTGCGCGACGGACGGAGCGAGGCACGACGGTTGCTCGCGCAGGTCTGGGACGACATCGCCGCCAAGGGGCCGTTCGACGAGATGCTGAACCTGATGGGCGTCGGACTCGTCCGAGCCCAGAGCACGGGCATGCCGTTCCCGGAGTTCAGCCCGTACGACACACCGGCCTCCGACTGGGGACGTGACGTGCTTCGGGAGACGCTCGAAGCGGTGATCGAGCCCGACGAACTCGCGACCCTCCTCGACCGGCAGGACGGCACCCTTCCGCGGCTCGATATCGGCGCGGTCGACGTCCAGCGCGGGTCGTTCAGAACCTTCAACGAACATACCGTGAGTCACGATGCGGTGCTCGCGTCTGCCGCGGTCCCGAACCTGTTCCAGGCCGCGCCGGTCGCCGAACCCGACGGAACGACACGCTATTACTGGGACGGCCTGTTCTCGCAGAACCCACCCCTCGGCCAGCTATTCCGGCAGGCCGAGAACCGGCACGAGCGGGCCGACGAACTCTGGATCGTCCAGATAAACCCCCAGCGGACGGACGAGATTCCGAACGACCTCGAGGCGATCGGTGACCGTCGAAACGAACTCGGTGGGAACCTCTCCGTCAATCAGGAACTGCGGTTCATCAGACGCCTCAACGAGTGGGAGGCCACCGACATGCTCGCCGACGTGTACGACCCCATCGAGGTGAAGACTGTGAACCTCGAAGAGGAACTCGCGTCCCCGGGCGAACCGCTCGACTACGCGACGAAACTCGACCGCTCTCAGCGCTTTCTCGACCTGCTCTGGAATCACGGGCGCCAGCAAGCCGACCGGTTCCTCGCTATCGAACGCAACCGCCGCAGGGTCCACAACACGGTGCAGGCGACCTGGCGGGAAGCGGAAGTGCTCGCTCCGGACGAGTGGGCCGTTCCGTCCTACGAGGCTCACATCCCGACCAGTCTCGTGCTGCTCCGTGACTACATGCAGGGTGAGCCCACTGAAGAACAGGGGACGCTGGACCGCGACGCTGCGTTCACGTTCGCGAACCAGATACGGGACGCGATCCCCGACCTCGAGTTCGAGGTCGAAGAGATGGTCGCACAACCGAACACGGTCGCGATCCGGTGGGAAGGCACCGGCACGCACACCGAACCACTGGTCGACATCGAACCGACCGACGAGGAAGTGACCCTCTCCGGGATGCGCATCGACCACCTCGAAGACGGGCGCCTCCTCGACACCTGGCTCCTGTTCGAACAGTGGAGTCTCCTCCGGCAACTCGACGTGGCGGAGATGTCGACGCCGGTGTCCACGGTGAGCACGGTCGCGGCGACGCCGGTCGTCACCCAGCTCTCCGCCCCGGCCGAGAACGAGGCGCTGGCGCGGACCCTGATCCAGGAGGTCTGGAACGAGGGCGACCGAGACCAGCTCGCGCTCGTGCTCGACCCCGACGTCGTGTTGCATCTAGACGGTGAAACTGACCTCGTCGGCCGCGATGCGTACTGGGAGTTCGTCTCCAGGTACCGGACGTCCTTCCCGGACCTCGAACTCACGATCGAGGACGTCGTTTCGGAGGGGGATAAGATCGTTCTTCGACTGCGGATTCGTGGGACACACGAGGGGACGATGATGGACGTCGAGCCGACCGGGAATCGGATCGACCTCTCTCGGATGGTCATCTACCACCTCGAAGACGGCCGAATCATCGAGACGGGAATCGTCGAAGACACCCTCGGCATGCTACAACAACTCGGGGCAGTCGGCCCGGCGAGTGCAGAGTAGGACCCGTCAGTCTGTCGCTGGCGCTCCGAGTTGGGTGTCTCCTCGACGTCACGTGGCGAAACGAGTCACACGACCCCCAGGCGGTCCCGCGCGATCGGGCGTGATTCGTGAGGTCGCTTGCGGCCTCTCCACGTTGGATTTGCGAACATCGTATCGGGTTGGTACCGTGCACACATTGGTTCAGATTCCCAGGTTCACGCCCAGATCAGTGAGCAGACCGACCGCGCCTTTGAACAACAGCTGGATGGCGATGGCGGACAGGATGATCCCGGAGACTCGCGTCAGGATGTCCATGCTTCCACTTTCCTGCATCCGATGGCCGATCAACGGCGAGACGAGGTGCGTGAACCCGACGACGAGTGCCATCAGGAGGACGACTGCGGAGATGAGGAGGCGATCAGAGACGGCGGGGAACTGCGCTGAGATGGCGATGGCGATGGCCGCGGTCGCGCCACCGACGGAGAGCGGGAACGAAAGCGGGACGATGATCACGCTCCGCCAGTCGTCAGTCTGTTCAGTTTGTTCGGCGACCTCCTCGTCGTGTTTCTCACCCTGCATCATCATGGGCCCCGCCGTGAGAAGCAGTGCAAGGCCACCGGTCGCGGTCAGCGAGGGGACCGTCAGCCCGAGCAGTTCGAGTAGCGGCGGACCGATCCAGACGGCCGCGAGCATCACTGCCAGGTAGTTGCCCGCGACCTGGGCGGCCATCCGTCGCTGGGTTGGCCTGGGGTAGACGCCGGAGATGCTGGCGATCCCACCGACGCGTGCGAAGGGACTGAATATCGTGAAGAGGCTGACGAAGAATAACGAGAGTTGTTCGTACGGAATCGTCATCTGTGATGGGGGCGGTGGGACGGATTGTGGTGGTTGGTCTGGGACCGGCCGGCCGTATGAGCTCGATCCGCCGAGACGCCGACGAGACAGCCTCGTGAGTGACGCTCATCGGATTGCATCTCTGGACCTCGTGGGATGCGTGGGCGCCACCTGGAGGAGGTACGGAAGGGTTTCTCGGGGTCGACCTGCTTGGCGTCACCGATGAACTCGATGGTGCGCTGGGCGATGTCCTCGGTGAGGTGATCCCCTCCCTTGGGCCACCGGGGTTCCGATTCGTCGTCCGTGCGGCCAATACGGCCGTGAGACTGTTGCTGGGACATGGGCCTGAGTTGCAGGTGACTCCCGCCGGGAGCGACCGGATGCGTCCACCAGGACACGCCAGCAGACCGGACCATAGGATGGTCACCTCGAACAGAACTCGGCTCGTGGGGAGTATCCGCTCAGAGGGCTTTGTTATACTGTACCAATGAGGATCAATGCTCGGAGTACTGGACGGTATAAACGGGGCATGTTCGGAAGCCCGTCTTTCGCATATGGGGCCGGGGAATCGAGCTGACTACCGTCTGGCTCTGTCCGGTGTGTCATCGTGGTCGTGCTGGATACGCACCGTCCGTTCAGCACGACTCTTGAAATGTCTGGCCCGGGCCATTTCGTCTTCACCTGAAATCTTCGATTTCCGGTTAGCAGCCAGAACGCGGGGTGTTCTGGCTACAACACGAAAGAGTGCCCCGTGCTCTTTCGAACGACAGTGAGCCGTGAGAGTCGAGCAGGCAGGGGCTTGCTGGCTCTTCGTGGTCCCAGAAGTGTCGTTTCGATGGGAGCGTACGGATGCATCAGAGCGTGTCGAACCCCCGCCATCGACTGCGAGACGTTCTAGCACGCCGCATTGCACGGATGCGAACCCTTTTGGACGCCCGCGGCCTGAGCGGAGAGTGATGTCTCCGACGACCCACGACCGGAGGTGGTACCGATGACGACAGATCTGACCGAAATTACGGTGGTCGGAGGAGACAAGACCGGACTCATCGCACGCGTCACCTCGTTGCTGTTCGAACGCGGCATCAACATCGAGGACCTCGACCAGGCCGTCCGGGACGACATCTTCCGGATGACCCTGCACGCCGACACCTCGGAGATGGTGTGCAAGGAGAAGACGCTGCGAGACGACCTGCAGGACCTCGGCGACGAACTCGGCGTCGACGTGCAGGTGCGGTTCCCCGCCGACCGCGAGACCCAGCAGATCGCGGTGCTCGCGACGAAGGAGAGCCACTGCCTCGAACGGCTGTTCCAGGCGTGGGCCAGCGGCGACCTCGGCGCGGACATCTCCGTGGTCATCGCGAACCACGACGACCTCGAACCACTCGCCGAGAAGTACGACGTGCCGTTCCACGACGTCGGCGACGAGAAGGGCACACCCGACGAGGGCGAGATACTCGAGCTGCTGAGCGAGTACGACGCCGACCTCATCGTCCTCGCGCGGTACATGCGCATCCTCAGCCCGGACGTGGTGTTCCGGTTCGAGGACCGTATCATCAACATCCACCCGAGCCTGCTGCCCGCCTTCCCGGGCGCGAAGGCGTACCGGCAGGCGCTGGAGGAGGGGGTCCGCATCGCGGGCGTCACCGCCCACTACGTGACGACGGACCTCGACCAGGGTCCGATCATCACCCAGCGGGCGTTCGACGTGCCCGACGACGCCGACATCGCGACGATGAAGGAGCGGGGGCAGCCGCTCGAAGCAGACGCGCTGCTCGAAGCCGTACGGCTGCACCTGAACGGCGACGTGTCCGTCCACCGCGGCCGGACGAAGCTGCGGGAGCAGAGCGAGCGCTACCAGCTCGGGCTCTCGAGAGAGGCCCGCGACGCGAACCCCGACCGTCCCGTCGACGGGCTCGGGGAGATCGTCGCCGGGTCGGCCGAGAACGGCGACTAATCCTTTTCGGCGCTTCGAATCGCGCTTGCGACCGACTCTGGGAGATACGCGTCTTCAACGTATCTCTCTACGCCCTCCTCGAATGCTTCGACCCTGATACCGCAGCGTTCGAACGTTCGTTTCAGGAACTTCGTCCCCCAGACGGCGGTTCCACCACGGGCTTCGACACGGGCGTACAGCGCACCATCGTTCGTCACGAGTCGCCCCGAAGTCGATTCTACAAGTGCAACGCAACACCAGTCTTGCACACTCAACTGTCCCTGCGCCCGAACGTCGAGTGCATCGAGGTCAGCTTTCTGAACGGTCATCCACGTCGGTGCGCCGTCGACTCCGTCGTGCGTTGATTCGAACTCCTCGCTCCAGACGCGTTTCGGAACGGCGAGTAGCGCGTCGTCTGTCCAGAATGAGAGCGAGTCGAACCACCCTGCCTCGTACGCGCCGGACAGGACGTTGTTGTCGAGAACGATGACCTCACGTGTCATCCAGTACGCTCCCTTCGAGATCCTCGGCGTTTGTCGGGCCGTAGCGTGGATCCACACCGTGTTTGCCGAGTTCTGATTCGAAGGCGTCGACCGACTGCCCGGCAAGTTCAGCACCACGGCTCACGGAGATGTCGAGCCGAGCGTACGCGACGACCGCACCGAGTCTGACCGCAGCTGTCAGTGCATCTTCCGTATCGATATCCATCTTCTGGGCCTCGGGCGGTCCGTCGATGATATTTCGGAGGCTGTAGCGACCCCTGACGATATCGACGGCCAGAGCTTTCACCCACTCTTCGTGTTCAACGTCATCGTACGCGCCCTGATGAATCCGTGCAAATAGAGCGAGAACCGTCGACACGGCAGTGCGAGCCGAATCCTTGTCTGGTGACTGGCCAAGAACGTCCAGCGCTAACCGGACGGTTTCGTATGCACTGCTGACGACCAGCACAGTGGTCGGGGTTCGACTGAAGAACACCCGTTCGATGGTGTCCTGTAACAGGGAATCAACTGGCTCCGCGAGTATCTCCGCCAACTGCTCAGCACCTAACTCGTCGAACTGTGGTCCCAGTGCATCGACCGGTCCGAGTTCGTCGACGATGTAGCTCCGAACGCTCTCGGCTGACTCGGTGAAGCGGGTTTCGGCCGGCAGTTCGAGTACCTCGTCGGCGAGACCGGAAGCGAAACTCGGCGGGTCTTCGACGACAAGCTTGAGCGTTGCCTCTATCGCCCCGAACTGGGTGTGGAACTGGCGCAGTGGAGCTTCTGGAGAGTCGTCTGGTCCCGCGGGGTTTTCCCCGCCGAGTGGAACGCCGGACATCTTCACCGGCACATTGGTCGTTCTAACTCAAATACCTCCGGGCGGCTATCCGTCCCATTCTTCGAGACAGTCGTCGTCGCAGAAGTGGCGATGCTCGACGTTGCCGTCCTCGACCCACGAGCGCACCCGGTGCTCGTCGCCGGTGACGGCCGCGCCACAGACAGCACAGGCGGGTGCGTCCTCGGGGTCCACGTCGCCGATGTCGGATGTGGGGTCGACCATGGTTCCCCTTCGCACGCCGAGAGGGTCAACAGTCCCGACGACGGCAATTCTTCGGTCGTCGCCGTCGCGGTCCGTCACTCGACCGCCTCCGCCGGGCCGTCGCGCACCCCGATCCCCTTCGAGGCGAGGTGGCGGACCTGCCGCTTCGCGAAGCCCTCCTCCCGGGTTCCACGGGTGGCGAGCACGTAGACGAGCGCGGTGCCCTCGGGCCGCATCGTCCGGCCGGCACGCTGTGCGCCCTGTCGACGCGACCCGCCGAGCCCGGAGGCGACGACGGCGAGTTCGGCGTCGGGCAGGTCGATGCCCTCGTCGCCGACGCGGGAGACGACGAGCGTCCGGCGGTCGCCGCGGCGGAACTCGGCGAACAGCTCCCGGCGGCGGGCGTGGGGCGTCTCGCCGGAGATGAACGGCGCGTCCAGCGCTTCGGCGAGCTGCTCGCCGTGGTCGAGGTACTCGACGAAGACGAGCGCCTTCTTGTCGGGGTTCTCGGCGAGGAGGTGCTGGGTCTCGGTGACCTTCGCGGGGTTCATCGCGGCGAGCTGGCGACGGTGGTGGCCGGGGTCGGCGCTGGCGTGCTCGCTCTGCTTCTCGTCGTCGGTCCACGGGACGTAGCGGATGTGGACCTCGGGCTCCTGCACGTAGCCCGCCTCGAACAGGGCGTCCCAGTCGGTGCCGATGGGCGGGCCGATGAGCGTGAAGATGTCCTCCTCGCGGTCGTCCTCCCGCACCGGCGTCGCGGTGAGTCCGAGGCGGTGTTTGGACTGGAGGTCGGCGGTCCGACGGCGCACGTCCGAGGGGATGTGCTGGCACTCGTCGTAGACGACGAGGCCCCACTCGCGCGAGTCGAACAGGCTCCGATGGCGGTCCATCCCGGCGATCTGGTAGGTGGCGACCGTGACCGGCCGGACGTCCTTCGTGCCGCCGTGGTACTCGCCGACCTGCTCGGGCGTGAGCGAGGTGTGGGTCAGGATCTCGTCGCGCCACTGCCCGGCGAGCTCGCGAGACGGCACCAGAATCAGCGTCTCGCCCTCGATCTCGCTCATCACGCCCATCGCGGCGACGGTCTTCCCGCTGCCGGGCGGGCCGACCATCACCCCCGACTTCGCCTCGACGAAGCGGTCGACCCACGACTGCTGGTAGTCACGCAGGACGAGCCCGAGCTCCATCGGCAGCTCGTCGCCGCCCTCGAGGTCGCGCTCGTCCTGCACCGGGTAGCCCGCCTCGTACAGGTGGCGCTTCACCGGGGCGATCTGCTCCGCGGCGACCCACGCGGTCACGTCGTCGATGGGGGCGCGGATGCAGTCCTCGGGCAGCTTCTCCAGCGCGACGTTGCCCATGAGGCTCTCGTTGGCGGCCTCGAGCACGACGTAGCCGTCCTCGTGCGTGCGGAGCACGAACTGGTTCGCGCGCTTCCACTGGTCCTCGACCCACGCCTCGAACTCCGGCGCGCGCTCGGGGAGCACCTGCCGCATCGTCCGTTCCAGCTTCTCGAACGTCTCGTAGGGTGCCTGCCAGATGTCCGCCTGACGCACCTCGTAGAGGTAGCCGCCCGAGCGCGTCGTGTCGACGAGGTGGGCGAACTGCGAGCACTGCGCCCGCGTGAACTGCTTGGGCTGGTCGACGACGAACTGCCGGCGCTCCGGGAAGAAGACGACCCGCTCGCGTTCGAGCATCGCGCCCCAGTCGCTCGGGTACCAGATGGTCGGCTCGACACCCGAATCGGTCCGCTCGACCGCACCCTGTGATTCCAGGTCCTCGAGCGCCTGTGTCGCCGCCTCCTGCGTGCAGTCGAGCCGGCGCGCGAGCTGTGCGGCCGTGATGACCGGTCGGCCCTGCGCGTCGAGCGCGTCGTAGAACTCGTCGACGTCGATGGAGTGGTCGGCGTCGGTGTCCGCGGATTGCTCCTCTGTCACTGTCGGTCCCTAGAGCGTTCCGGGGGCAAGCGTGTTTCGAGTGCTGGACCGGGCCTGTCACGGAGTGACGCGCCACCCAGGAGTTTAGGGTCGATGGCGGGAGAGTCGTCGTATGGAACTCGTCGAAGCCACCGCCGACGACCTCGACGCGCTCGTGGCCCGCTGGTACGCCCTGGCTGAGGCGATGGAGCCCCACGACGAACTGAACGAACTCGTCTACGCGGACGTCGAGGAGGTGCCGGAGGATGGGTTCCGGGCCCACCTCGAGGACGAGGATATCACCGACTACCTCGTCGTCCACGAGGGCGAGACCGTCGGCTTCGTCACGCTCCGCGTGGGCCAGCATCCGTCACGGGAGTACTCGCAGTACTGCCGCATCGTGAACCTCGCCATCGACGAGGGCCACCGGAACCGGGGCCACGGCGCGGCCGTCGTCGACCGCGTGCGGGAGCTGGCTCGCGACCTGGGCTGTGACCACCTCAAGGTCTCCTGCGAGTGGGAGAACGAGGGTGCGCGACGCTTCTACCGCGACACGGGGTTCCGGGAGAAGCAGGTCGACTTCGCGCAGCCGCTGGAGTAGTGTGCAGAACAGCGAGCCGACTCAGAGCCGACTGACGGCGCCGATGGCCGAGTCCAGCGGCGGGGCGTCGAACAGTTCGAGGCCGGTGTAGGCGTTCGCGCCGGCGGTGTAGAGCTCGCTGGCGACGGCGAGCACGTCGTCGTCCAGCGGTTCGGGCTGGACCTCGCAGAGCGACCTCCAGTCGGCGACGTTCTCGGCCTTCGCGCGCTCCTTGGCCTCGGTGACCGCGGCGACCCAGTCGGGCTGGGTGCGCTTGTGGTACTGCCGGATGACCTCCTTGGAGATCTGGGTACCCTCGTAGCTGAAGCGGTTCTCGTCGAACGTCCCGACCACGTCCGCGACGCGGATCTCGCCGTCGAAGTAGAGGCACTCGATCTTCCCGTCCTCGTGGGTCAGGCCGCCCGTTTTGGCCTGTTCGGTGATCACGCGGTTGACCTCGCGGGCGGTCCGTTCGAGCGCGTCGATGTCGGCACGGCCGGCGATGTCGTCGGCCTCGGAGCGCGAGAGGTAGCGGTCGGACTCCTCGAACTTCGTGGAGAACTCGACGATGGGCTCGTCGAGGTCGACGACCCCCTCGGGCCACTCCTCGTGGTCGAGGCCGTGGTCCGCGGGGTCGGTCCGGCTGCGCAGGCTGGAGCCGACCGGCACGCGGTTCCGGAAGACGATCTCCAGGGGGACGAGGTAGTTCGAGCCGGCCTCGGCGTGGAACGACTCGTAGTCGTAGTCCCGCCCCTCGTGGGGCAGGTCCGGCACCTGGGTGAGGTCGATGGCCATCTCCCAGGGCGGCTGGTCGGCCTCCCGCAGTGCGACCGTGTCGCCGTTGCGGACGACGCCCCGGTAGTGCGTCGGGATGCCCTGCTCTTCCAGCAGCTCGAAGTTGAACGCACCCATCGAGCAGAGCGACGCGCCCTTGTTCGCGATGGTGTCGGGCATCTTCCCCCAGTCGAAGACGGAGTAGTCGTCGGTGAAGACGAACGCGCCACGGCCCAGCTCGTCGGCGGTCGCCGGCTCCTCGATGCGGAACTCCTTGACGCTCGTCACGGACGCTCCCCCCGCAGGCGAGTACTCATACTCGAACGGGCGAAGCCGTCACTAAAGAAGGTTTCACTACGTGCCGAGGGTCACCGGACGGGAGCGACGATGTTCCCGAACCAACCGAGTGGCGCGCGGTCGTGCTGCGTGTCGAGCCTGCGAGACGCGCAGCACTCACTCGTGCGAGGGACGAGGAGCGCAGCGCCAGCGAGCACCGCAGGAGGCTGGGGAGGTTCGAGGGCGGTTGCGGTGGTGTGCGGGGTGGGACTGAAAGGGGCGAGCCACTGGAGGAAGGCGGACGACGCAAGCACCGCAGGCACGAGGAGCGCAGCGAGTCCTCCGACTCCAGCGGCTCGGGGCTTTCGAGATGGTCGGAGTTCTTTCGGAACCCACGAAGTATCCTAATCCAAACACGATTAACGGCCGGTTCCACTACCCTTTTGGGAGTCAAACTCGACTCCAACACAATGGCCGACTCGTCCGAGCACGCTGCGGCGGATTTGCCCACGGACGGCTTCGACTACGAGCACGTTCCCGACACCGACCAGTCGTTCGAGAACGCACTCGCGAAGGCACGGAGCGGGGAGCGACTCACGGTCGCGGACGGCATCGAGCTCATCACGACCGGCACCGACGTCGACGGCGTCGACCAGTCCCGCAAGGAGCTGGTGCTCGAAGCCGCCGACCGTCGTCGCGCCGAGGTCGTCGGCGACGAGGTGACGTTCGTCGCGAACCTGAACAACAACGTCACGACGGCGTGCAACACGGGCTGTCTGTTCTGCAACTTCAAGGACACCGCGCACGCGTTCGAGGCCGACAGCGACGTCGAGCACGCGGGCTTCACGAAGACACCCGATGAGTCCCGCGAGGTCGTCGCGTCGATGCTCGACCGTGGCATCTACGAGGTCACCTCCGTCTCCGGTCTGCATCCGGCGTTCGCGCTGAACGAGGAGCACCACGAGATGCTCCGCGACTCGGACTGGAAGGAGACGAACTACAAGCCGCCCGAGCGGTACAGCACCGACCCCGGAACCTACGTCGAGCAGATGGAGGCCATGTCGGTCGGCGACGTCCACCTGCACTCGATGACGCCGGAGGAGGCGTACCACGCCCGCCGGGGGACCGACTGGAGCTACGAGGAGATCTACGGGGAACTGAAGGAGGCGGGCCTCGATTCGGTGCCGGGAACCGCCGCCGAGATTCTGGTCGACGAGGTGCGGGACGTCATCTGTCCCGGGAAGATCCGGACCGACGACTGGCTGGATGCGATGGAGGCCGCCGCGAACGTCGGGCTGGGGCTCACGGCGACCATCATGTACGGCCACGTCGAGAACGAGGCCCACCGGGTCATGCACCTCGACAGGGTCCGGAAGCTGCAGGAGCGCGTCGACGGCGCCATCACCGAGTTCGTCCCGCTCTCCTTCGTCCATCAGTCCACGCCGCTGTACGAGCACGGCGTCGTCGACGGCGGCGCGAGCACCGACGAGGACGAGCTGATGATCGCCGTCTCGCGGCTCTACCTCGACAACGTCGACCACCTGCAGTCCTCGTGGGTGAAGTACGGCGACGAGCAGGGACTGAAGATGCTCAACTGCGGCGCCGACGACTTCATGGGCACCATCCTCTCCGAGGAGATCACCAAGCGCGCTGGCGGCGAGTACGGCGAGTTCCGTTCGTTCGACCAGTACGTCGAGATGATCGAGGCCATCGGCCGCACGCCGGTCGAGCGCTCGACGGACTACGAGCAGCGCCGGGTCGTCGACGGCGACGCGCCGTTCGGTCCCGAACTCGGCCCGCGGGCCGACGGGACGCCGCTGCTCCGCGAGGACGAGGGTGCGAGAGCCGGCGACGACGGCATCGCGGCCGACGACTGAGCCGGACCGCATACTGTTTCACCCCGCTCGTTCTATCGCCACGCATGAACACGCTCGCGCCGGCCGACGGCGATGACCGCTACCGGCTCCCGCAGCACGCCCACATCGTCGTCTACGAGCGCGAGGGCGGCCGCGGGCTCCTCACGGTCTACGACTGCGGCGCGGCACAGAAACCGCCCACGGCGCAGCTGCTCGGCGAGCTGGGGAGCGTGCGGGCCGCCCACGAGGTGCAGTCGAACCCGACGGGCTACGTCGTGCGGATGCGCGAATCGTCGGTCATCGAGCGTCAGGGGGAGGGCCACTGGGTCGTCAGGGCGGCGGAGTGAGTTCGTGAGCCGCTTTCAGGGCCGCACGCGCCGGTTCCGCAGCAGCGTCCGGAGGTACTGTTCGCCACGAGCGGTGATGCTGTACGAGCCGTCGGTTCGGGCCCGCACGTAGCCCGCACACTGGAGGCGATGGCAGAGGTGGTCGACCGTCGTCGGGTCGGCGTCGACCGCGTTCGTGAGTTCGGCGATGGGCATGGCGGGGCCGGCGTCGAGCGCGTGGAGGATCGCGAGGTCGGGCGGGCTGTCGGTCGTCGTGGTTCCAGCGGCTACCGGGTGGTCGGGTGCGTGGGTCTCGTCCATCCAGTTCCGACCACGGGCGGATTCGGCAAGAAGCTCACTAGGAGGCGTATCGAGCGCTCACGAGCCGTCTATAGCTCGACCGTCGCACCGTCGAGGACGCGCCGGTAGCGTCGGCCCGCCGGGGTGTGGCCGGTGAGCGCGTCGCGGATGGGGTCGTCGAGCCAGCCGTCGCCCGGCGCTGGCTCGCCGTCGAACTCCTCGGAGCGCAGGTCTTCGGGGAGGTAGCGCTCGTACACCGGCAGGCGCTCGCGGAGGGGCACGCCCGCCTCGTCGGCGATGTCCCGCAGCTCGCGGAGGGCGGGCCACTCGTAGTCGGGGTTGATGTAGTCGTCAGTCACCGGCGAGACGCCGCCGAGGTCGTCGACGCCGCAGTCCAGCAGCTCCCGGGTGGGCGAGAGGTTCGGCGGCACCTGCACCGAGACCGCATCGGGGAGCACCCAGCGCGCCATGGCGACGACGCGGCGCATCGTCTCGACGCTCGGGCGCTCGAACCGCGAGCGCTCGTTCGGGACGACGTTCTGGACGATGACCTCCTGGACGTGGCCGTAGCGCTCGTGCAGCTCCCGGATGGCGAGCAGGCTCTCCGCGCGGTCGCGCCAGTCCTCGCCGATGCCGACGAGGATGCCCGTCGTGAACGGCACTTTCAGCTCGCCGGCGTTCCGGATGGTGTTGAGGCGCTGCCCCGGCGACTTGACGCGCCGGCCCGCGTGGGCGTCCACGTCGGCGGTCGTCTCCAGCATCACGCCCATGCTGGCGTTGTACGGCGCGACCATCGCCATCTGCTCTCGGGTCTGGTCGCCCGGGTTGGAGTGCGGGAGGATGCCCCGGTCCAGCGTGTGCGCACAGACCGCCCGGAGGTAGTCGTGGATGTCGTCGTACCCCCAGCGGTCGAGCTGGGCGTGGATCTCGTCGTAGCGGTCGTCGGGGTCGTCCCCGAACGTGAAGAGCGCCTCCGTACAGCCCGCGTCGATGCCCATGTCGAGCGTCTCGTTCACGTCGCCATCGTCCATCAGGGTCGCCTCGCCAGGCGGGTCGAAGAACGTGCAGTAGGTGCAGGTGTACCGGCAGGCGGTCGTCAGCGGCAGGAAGACGTTCCGGGCGAACGTCAACTCGTCCGCCGGCTCCACGTCGTCGGGGGTGACCGAGAGCGCGGCTTCGACCTCGCGCTCGTCGAACGACAGCGAGATACCGTACTCCTCGGCCCCCGGAATCATGCTCGGGGATGCGTGACGGACGGGCAAAAGGGTGTCTTCATCGGGCAGTACTGTCCGGTGACGCGATGGGTTCGTGACAGCCAATGGGGCGCGCGGCTGGCGAGCGTGCCGAGCGTAGCGAGGTCGCGAGCCATCCGCGCGAGGGATGAGCACCGGAGGGAGCGCTAGCGACTGAGGAGCGCAATCGGCTGGGGAGGTATGAGGTGCGGTGCGGTCGCGGTGGGTGGGACTGAAAGGGGCTGCTCGGTCGACGAACCCCGACGACGTGAGGACCGCAGGAACGAGGACCGCAACGAGTCGCGGGAGTCGAGCGAGCAGGGGCTTTCTGGCTGTTTGCAGTGTCTCGTGACTCTGACGCGCGAATCTATCGGCCGTCTACAACACTCGCTACTCGTATTCGGAGAAAGCCAAAAGGGAGGTGGTGGTGGTGGATTCGCGCGCAGAGGCCTCGCGCACTCTCACGGACGAGCCGTCCCCATATAGTGCCACGTACGGGCTCAGTCGTCGACTCGCACGGCGTTCACGCGGCCGTTTCCGCGCTCGATTCGAACCCCGTGGTCCGCGAGCCAGGTCGCGGCTCGGCCGTCGCCGTGGACGAGCACCTCGACGAGGTCGGCGCGCTCGTCGACGTCGGTGGCGAGGCGATGGGAGTCGACCACCGTCACCTCGGCCCCGACCGTACTCGCGGCCTCGCGGTGGTCGAGGTAGGACGCGCCGTGGAAGTCGGTTCGGAACCCGTCGTCACGGACGACGAGCGCGTTGGTCCCTGCGCCACGGCCCGGGGCGATGACGACGTCGCCGGTGGCCCCGAACAGCCGGTCGAGCACGGCCGGTGTCACGAGCGGGAGGTCCGCCATCACGACGGCGACGGGCCCGTCACCCTCCTCGAGGACGGCGTTCACGGCGGTCGTCAGCGACCGGTCGTCGACGCGGACGCTGGCGTCGACGTCGACGGGTGCGGTCGCGAGGACCGTCGGTGTCCCGCCCGCGCCGCGGACGGCGTCGAGCACGTCCGCGAGCATCGCCCGCGCGAATGCGGCACGCTCGTCGGCGTCGAGGACGCCGGCGAGACGGGTCTTCGGGTTCTCGGCCGCGAACGGGACGACGACACGCATGGCTGGGCGTCGCCGGTGAATCGCAAAGAACGTTCCGAACCGCTCAGCCGAGGCGGCTGTAGTCGTCCTGCTGCTGGCGGTACCAGTAGACGCCACCGCCGATGAGAGCGATGACGACCACGCCGACACCGGCGTAGAGGAGCAGCTGGTTGCGCTGCTCGGTCGACTCGGCGTTGTTCTTGGCCGTGCTGGCCTCCTCCTGTGCGCGGCTGGCGAGGTCCTGTGCGTTGCCGAAGTTCTCGCCCTCGTAGGCCGAGATGGCCGACTCGAGCGTGTCCTCGGCGGTCGAGGTGTCGCCGCCGGCCTCCTCCGCCGACGCGATGGCGTCCTCCGCCTCGCCGATGGCATCCCGTGCGGCCTGGCTCTCCGAGGTGAAGTGGTGGGCCTGCGTCGTCGCGATCTCGTTCGAGGTGCCGCCCTCGCGGACCTGCGTCAGCGACGCCACGGTGAACATCTCCTCGTCGGCGTAGGTGAAGTTCCCGACGCTGGGCACCGTGCCGGTCACCTCGACGGTGACCTGGTTGGCGTCGTTCGCCTCGGCGTCGATGTTCGTGTAGTTGAACGACTGCCCGTCGAAGGACTGGCTGTCGATCTGGTTCCCGGTGTCCGTGTCGGTGGTCGTCACCGTCCACGTCACGTCCTCCAGTTCGGTCTCACCGCGCAGCGTCCACGACGTGTAGTCGGGGTTCTGGTAGAGCTCCCCGAGCGTGACCGTCGCGCTGTAGTCTTCGCCGACCTGTCCTTCGTCCGGGACGTCCTCCTCGGTAACCTGCACGGCCACGGCTGTGCCGACCGCCGCGAACGCCAGCATGGCCACCGCTGCGAGGATCGCCCACCTAGAATAGCGGCTCGAGCTCATCCTCGTCATCTTCAACCAGGTTCTGTAAGTTATCTTCGCTTTCCTCTCGGATGGCCTCGATGTTGTCCTGCGCCTCGATGGCGACCTGCTGGAGCTCCTTGATGCGCGGGACGTTGTTCACGCCCGACAGGAGGATGCAGGACGCGACCTGGGGCTCGCGCAGCGGGTAGTCGCCGCCACGGACCTCCATGGAGCCGGTCTGCTCCTCGAGCCACTTCCGCCCGCGCTCTATCCCTTTCCGGTTGAGGTGCTCCGTGGGACCTGCCATGACGAGCAGGGCACGCTCCGCGCCCTCGATCTCACACGGCAGGGTGAGCCGTCCGAGTGCGGCCTTGCGGACGAGCGACGTGATGCGGTTGGTCGTGTGTGCGGTGTCGACCTGTTCGTCGTCGCCGCCGGTGAACCGTGAGAGGAGGCCGCCGTCGTCGGACAGCTCGACCCCTTCGGTCGCGTAGCCGACCGTCGAGATGCCGCCGCCGGCGAGCGTGTTGATGATCTCGGAGGAGTCGACGACCGACTCACCGACCTCGTCGCCCTGGCCGACCTCGCCGGCCCCGAACAGGACACCGAAGCGGCGGACGATCTCCTCGTTGATCTCCTCGTAGCCGCCCTCGACGGACTCGCCGGCCTGTCGCCAGGAGTCGTTGTCGAAGACGAGCAGGTTGTCTACCTCGCGGACGAACGTCTGGAACGACCGCGCGGCGTTCAGCGTGTAGATGCCACCCTCGTCGGACCCCGGCAGGACGCCCAGCCCGTACACCGGAATCGTATAGATCCGCTTGAGGTGCTTGGCGAGGACGGGTGCGCCACCGCTCCCCGTGCCGCCACCCATCCCGGCGACGACGAGGAACGCGTCGATCTCGTGTGTCGGTATCGAGTCGATGGCACCCTGGACCTCGTCGATGTCCTCCTCGGCGATCTCCGCGCCGAGCTCGTTGTCGGCGCCCACACCGTGCCCCTTGACGCGGGACTGTCCGATGAGGACGCGGTTCTCGTTCGGAATGTTCTCCAGACCCATCAGGTCGGCCTTGGCCGTGTTGACGGCGATCGCCGCACGGACGATACCGCTCCGTGTCCGTTCGTCGTAGTCGACGAATCGGTCGACGATCTTCCCGCCGGCCTGACCGAATCCAATCATCGCCAGTTTCATTTGAAAGGGGGCTCCGTTGGTTTGTCAAGAGAGGGATGAAGGATATAAGCCTTTGGATGGTCCCAGTCTCCGCCGTGTGTCATGTTCGCAAAAATAACCGTCCGATGGGCCTGCTATCGTCCGAATTAGCCGTTCGGTAATTCTCAATTATTCCGTGACATTACCCCCGTCTATTTAAACACGCCCCGAACTATCGATTTCCCGGTCAGGCGGTACCCTCCGCCGGGTTCTCGACGCCCAGGTACGTCGCGAGCGTCGTCAGCTCGTCGGGTTCGACGCCGAAGGCTGTGACGTCGTTCTCGGCGACCCTGTTGTCCTCCTTCAGCGAGCGGATCTGGTCGGGGCCGAACGGGAAGAACGGGGCCGCCCCGGCGACGGTCGCGCCGACCTTCGCCAGCGACAGGGGGATGGGGACGATGGTGAGGGACTTGCCCTCGGCGGCGTAGGCCAGCCTGGCCACGTCGGCGAGCGTGAGCACCTCCGGGCCGCCGATCTCGTACGCGTGGCCGTCGTGCTCGTCGTCCTCGACCGCGTCGGCCATCATCGGCACGAACTCCTCGATCCAGATGGGCTGGAACGGCGTCTTCCCGCCGCCGGGGAAGCCCGTGACGTACGGCGTCGTCAGCTTCTTCGTGAAGGAGACGAACTCGCCGCCATCCCCGAACACGACCGACGGCCGGAAGATGACCCAGTCGAGGTCTGAGGACCGGACGACGTCCTCGGCCTGCCCCTTCGTCCGGAGGTACGCAGTCGAGCCGTTCGGGTCCGCGCCCAGCGCGGACATCTGGACGAGCTTGCCGACGCCGTGCTCCTCGCAGGCGCGGACGACGTTCTCGGTGCCCTGCAGGTGGACAGTCTCGTGGCTCAGGTTCCCCTTCGGCTTGAACAGCGGCGACAGCGCGACGAGGTTGACCGCCACGTCCTGCCCCTCGAAGTGGGGCTCGATGGACTCGTATGCGCTCACGTCACCCATCGCCGTCTCGACGGTGTTCGGGAGGTCCGCGTCGTCGGGATCTCGCGCGAGGGCGGTCACCTCGTGGCCCCGGTCGGCGAGCTCTGTGCACAGTCGGCGCCCGATGAAGCCGGTCCCGCCCGCGACGATTACCTTCATAGCTCTAATATTGGTCAGGAATCAGGATAAAGGCTCGCTTCGGAGTCACGTTAACCGTCTATTTCGCCACCGGAATCTTCCGAGGACGACCAGTAATATTACATTATCTGGTATTACAAATTGTTGAATACATGGTCCGCAGACGGACGGTCGCCGCGACGCTGTTCGGGTCCCTCTCGTTTCTCCCGGGTTGCCTCGGCCTGGGCAACTCCGGCGACGGCAAACACGCGATAGTCGTCATAAACGAGTGCGACTGCCAGCGAACGGTGAGCGTCGATATCGACCGGGTCGAGGGCGGAGAATCAATCGTTGACGAGCGCGTCACGCTCGGTCCAGGAGAGCAACAACGGTACGACCTCGACCTGTCGGACGACTACACGGTCCGGGTCACCACGGGAGAACTCGAACGGGAGATCGAGATTACTCCCGTGGACGACGCGACCATCGAGTTCACCGTCGGGGAAGACGAGATCACCGTCTCGACCAGCATGCCGTAGGGGCTGTCCCACACGAGCCACTCCGACAGACAGATACGGCACCCCGAAGAAGCACCGGGCATGCTCGTCACGCTGGAGGGACTCGACGGCAGCGGGAAGACGACGGTGTGGGAGGCGCTGCACGACACCTACCCCGACGCGACGTTCACCCGCGAGCCGACCGAGTCCTGGTACGGCGAGGCCGTCGACCGTGCCATCGCCGACGACGACGCCGACCCGCTGGCCGAACTGTTCCTCTTCATCGCCGACCACGCCGACCACCTCTCGCGGGTCGTCCGGCCCGCACTGGCCGACGGCGACCTCGTCATCTCCGACCGGTACTCCGACTCGCGCTACGCCTACCAGGGCGCGACGCTGGAGGGCGAGATCAAGCGTCCGATGGAGTACATCCGCGGCGTCCACCAGCCGTTCACACAGCCGCCGGACGTCACCATCTATCTCGATGTCGACCCCAGAACTGCCATGCAGCGCTCGGGCGCGACGAACAAGTTCGAGCAGTCGAAGTACCTCACCCAGGTGCGCCAGAACTACGAGCAGCTGATGGAGTGGCAGCCCGAGCGGTTCGTCCGTATCGACGCCACCCAGTCGCCGGAGGGCGTGCTCGACGACGTGGAGGGCGTGCTGGAACGGGTTCTCGAAGCGGAGTGACTACTCCCGCATCGTGTCCGGCAACTCGATCTCGTCCGGCGCCGGCATCCAGAAGAAGTCGACGCTGACGCCGAGGACGAGCGGGAGCGCGATGGACACCAGCAGCGCGAGGCTCTGGGACCCCAGATTCGTGCCGAGACCCAGCACTCCGGAGATGACGAGCGTCATCGCGAGCAGCGCGACGGGCGTGAGCAGCACGACGTAGATGACCGACCCCCAGTCGGTGTCCAGTCGCTGGCGGAAGAACCGGGTGGAGACGGCTGCGATGGCGGTGTTGACCGTGACGAGGACCAGCAGGCCGATGACGCCGACCAGTGAGACCATATCCACCCTAGGGACGGCAGGACCTTTGACGTATCGGAACGGCTTTCAACCGCGCTGAGTTTGCAACCATCATGCATCGAGTCATCGGAGAACGGGACGTCGAGGAGACACCGTTCTCGCCCGAACAGGCCCGGACGCTCTACCGAGACATGGTCCGGGCACGCCGGTTCGACGAGCGTGCGCTGGCGCTCCAGCGCCGCGGCTGGATGAGCGGCTACCCGCCGTTCAAGGGTCAGGAGGCGTCGCAGGTCGGCGCCGCACACGCCATGGCGGAGTCGGACTGGCTGTTCCCGACGTATCGCTCGAACGCGATGCAGATCGCCCGCGGGGTCCCGATGAGCGACCTGCTGCTGTTCCGACGTGGCCGCGCGGAGTACGACTCGGGCCACACGCTCCCGGTGTTCCCCCAGGCGGTCCCCATCGCGACGCAGATCCCCCACGCGACCGGCGCGGGGATGGCGATGAACTACCGCGACGACGACGGCGCTGTCGTCTGCTACTTCGGCGACGGTGCGACGAGCGAGGGTGACTTCCACGAGGGCCTGAACTTCGCCGGCGTGTTCGAGACGCCGACCGTGTTCTTCTGCGAGAACAACAACTGGGCCATCTCGCTCCCCCGCGACCGCCAGACCGCCGCAGCATCAATCGCCGACCGCGCGGAGGCCTACGGCTTCTCCGGCGGCCAGGTCGACGGGAACGACCCGCTCGCCGTGCTGGAGTTCGTCGGCAGCGCGCTGGAGTCCGCCCGCGACGGCGAGCCCGTGCTCGTCGAGAGCATGACCTACCGACAGGGCGCACACACCACCAGCGACGACCCGTCGCGCTACCGCGACGAGGAGTCCGAGCTACCGGAGTGGCGGACCCGCGACCCGATGGAGCGCTACGAGGAGTACCTCCGCGACCAGGGACTCATCAACGACGAGTACGTCGAGACCATCCACGAGGAGGCCGACGAGGAGCTGGCCGACGCCGTCGACCGCGCCGAGGCGAAGGAGCCGGCCGAGCCCGAGGAGGTTTTCGACTCCGTCTACGCCGAGCTACCGCCGCGGCTCCGGAAGCAGCGCGAGGAGGCGCTCTCGTTCGCCGAGGAGCACGACGTGCAGGAACTGGAGCACTGACCGACTCGCTGCTCCTGCCCCCCAGACGCCGTTACTGGACGAGGTTGCTGTCGGTCAGGCACTTCGAACCGGCTTCGACGCCCCAGGACCGGGTGGCAGGAGCCCCTGGGCAACAGTTTTCACTCGATGGCTATTCCCATCGGATATGGAACAGTCCCCGCTACCGGTGATACTGCTCGTGTTCTTCTGCATTACTGCAGGATGCTTCACGCCGAGCAACGCCGGTACAGAGGAGCCGACCCACTATCAACTGGGGGTAGTCACCGATGTTTCGGTCCCATCCAACGCCACCGTACTCTCGTGGAATGAATCAGCGCTGTCAGACAACGAGACCCTGCAGGATGCTGTCGCTTCCGCGCTCGAGCTCGGAACGAATGCGAGCTTCGTATCCGAGAGCACGTACGACTCGCTCAGACAGCTGTTCCACGATGAGCCTCATCAGACACACGAGCTGAGAACCATCAACGGCTCGGTGATAACAGTGTACGTCCGATTCGGGGACGAGATACTCAAACTCCAACTGACACCGACGACCGGTGGATGATTCTCGAATGCGACACTTCGTGATTGGTCTGACGGTGGAGACCCACCGCTTCAGCATCTCTCGGGTCGCTCATGCCCCCGTCATATCTCACCGATAATCACGTGGGGCGGTGTTACTGCAGCGAGATGTAGGTCTTCGTGTCGGCGACGCCACCGAGCTTCTGCATCTCACCCGTCACCGTGTGCAACACGTCGTACACCTCGCCGGCGTCGACCTCCGTGATGATGTCGTAGTTGCCGGCGACGATGTGCGCCTCCGTCACCGCGTCGAGGCCGCGGATCGAATCGAGGAGTTCCTCAGACTTTCCGGCTGCGGTCTTCACCATGATGAACGCGTGAACCATTCGTGCTGTGGTACTATGTCTCATGGCAAAAACCTTCCCCCGGCACCGGGACCGTCGCCAGGGTAAGTTATTCAAGGTGGGTGAGCGTATGCTGTGATATGCGGTTCGTTATCATAGGCGCTGGTCGAGTTGGACTGCGCACGGCGCGCGTGCTCAGAGACGAGGGACACGACGTGACGCTCGTCGAGCGCGACGAACGGAAGATCAAGCGTGCACGCGAACAGGACTTCACAGTCGTCGAGGGCGATGGCTCCCGGGAGGACAAGCTGGAGGAGGCGGGGATCGCCGAGGCCGACGCCGTCGGCGCACTGACCGGTGACCTGAACACGAACTTCGCGGCGTGTATGATCGCCGACCACAACGGTGCCCGCACCGTCATGCGCATCGACGAGGACTACCGCGAGGACATCTACCGGAAGTACGCCGACGCGGTCGACGAGATCGTCTACCCCGAGCGGCTGGGGGCCATCGGCGCGAAGAACGCGCTCCTCGGTGGCGACATCCACGCCATCGCCGACATCGCCCAGAACCTCCAGCTGGTCGAGCTCACCGCGACGGAGGAGTCGCCGATGCGTGGCTACTCGCTCTCGGAGGTCGAGCTCCCGGCCGACGCGACCATCATCGCGTTCGGGAAGGCGGAGGGTTCGCTCATGATTCCGGACCCCGACGAGTCGCTCGAACTGGGTGACCGCGTGGTCGTCCTCGCCGACTTCGACGTGCTCGCGGACGTGCGTCAGCTCATCGTCGGTGACGCCAGCCGGGCCGCAGCCGCAGGAGGTGTCTGACCGTGGTCACAGCGTACATCATGATCAAGGCGAACACGGGCGAGGCGGACAGGCTGAAGGAGAGCATCGAGGCCAGCGAGGGCGTCGACCACGCGTACATAGTCGCCGGCGACGTCGACATCATCGCGAAGGTGACCGTCGACTCGCCGGGTGCCGTCAAGGACATCGCGGCGTCGAAGATCCAGGGTATCCGCGGCGTCGAGGACACACAGACCTACATCGCGATGGACTGAGCGGTGGTCACCAGCCACCGCCCCCACCGTTCGTCGCGGTCGTGAGCAGACTGGCGGCCGGTTCTTCGTAGTCGTATCCCGGAATCAACCCCTGTACGTACGTCCCTTCCACGAACTCGGCGAGCACCTTCGCGTCCTCGACGCCGGTCTTCGCCCGTCCGGAGCGATAGCTGAACGTCACGACGGCCGTCTGGCCGTGGCGCGCCACCGTCGGCTCCTCGTGGTCGACGGTCTTCGTCGGGTCGAACGAGTCCTCCAGGCGGAGCGCCAGGGTGTCGTACCAGCCATCCTCGACGACGGGCGGGACCGTCTCGCCGGCGACGACGGCGTCGAGCGTCGGCAGCCGCACCGTCACCTCGAAGGCAGGCCTGTCCTCCTCGGTGCTCGTCGCGGTCGCTCGCACGTCGAACGGGGTGGTCGTCAGGTCGTAGCCGTCGTCCTCCTGGACGAACGCGTCGTGGCGCTCGAAGGCGCGCTCGGCCGAGTCGGGTGTCATGACCGCCGCTAGGCCGTCGGAAAGGATGGAAGTTGCGTTCTGTACCGGTACGGCGCGTTCAGCCGAGCAGGTAGCGCGTCCACGGATAGCGCTCGACCAGCGGCTGGCCGTCGACCTCGTACTGTTCGACCCGGGCGTCCAGCCCGAGGATGCGCCCCGCGCCGAAGGCGGCCACGGAGAGGAACACGAGCATGTACGCGAAGTCACCGTTGATGTAGCCGTGGGCGATGTCCCAGTTCCCGAGGTAGAACAGGAGCATCAGGAACGCGCCCCAGAACGCGGCCAGCCGCGTCATGAAGCCGACGATGAGCCCGAGCCCGATGAGCACCTCGCCCCACGGAACGGCGATGTTCACGAAGTCGACGAACCACGCTGTCTCGCCCATCGTGACGAACAGGTCCGCGACCGGGCTGCCGTTCGCTGTCGGCGCGTTCTGCAGGTAGCCGGCGGCGTTGAAGCTCCCGGATAGCACCTTGTCGACACCGCTCTGGAAGAACGCGATGCCCATCATCAGTCTGAGTGCCAGGATGAACCAGACACTCAACGAGTGCAGTTTGCCGGTCGCCGTGTATCCACCGAGCGTACTCTGGAGCCGAATCTCTTGGGTTGCCATGGTACGGGGAGACGTACCACCAGGTTGCTATTAAAAGTGTGCGCTGATAGCCTCGGTTACGTCGGCGAATCCTCCGCGTCCTCGTCGGCGTTCAGCACGCCCCGGACCGCCATCTCGACCTCGTCGAAGTTCGACAGGGTCAGCCCGTCTGTCGTGACGAACACGCCCTCCGTCTCCGTCGTCACCCGCACCAGGAAGCCGTTCTCGAACACGCGGATGGTGTACTCGTACTCCCCCAGCTCGGACTGCTGGTACGCCGCCTGCGTCGTCTTGAAGCCGCGCCACTCGTGGCCCACGAACGTCGTCAGGTCCGCGTCCCGCTCCAGGTCGCTCCGGAGGTACAGCTGCTCGAAGTCGTCGCGGGTGAAGTACGTCACCGACCGCAGACTGTCACCGATCGTCGTCCTGCACGCAGACACGATGCGGTCCGCCTGCCGTTCGGTCACCAGGCTTGTCATGGTCGTTGTCGTCCATCCATGGTCATAAGACCGCCGTTGTGCACAGGTCGCCGCCCGAACCACCGATAGTATGGTTCTGTGACCTGTCACCGACCGGTATATTTACGTGTGATACCACTGTATGCGTACGTGGTTCCTGAGCATTCGGGGGCCCGACTGACGAGACATCTGTCATGACCACAGGTCGCGTTGGTCGCGGTGGCTACCTTCGCCATGCCCGGTAGCCGCCTTCTGCGAGCCCGGTACAGCGGCCAGCGGCTGGCGTGGCTCGACGGCCCCTTGCTCCTCGACGCAGTCTCTTCGCGAGCGCCTCCGCAGACACGTCTCTCACGTTCGTTCGAGAAGTAGTGCGAGGGGCAGGATTCGAACTTCACTCGCTCCGCTCGTGCGTTCGAATCCTATGCTCGCAGACACGTCTCTCACGTTCGTTCGAGAAGTAGTGCGAGGGGCAGGATTCGAACCCGCGAACCCCTACGGGAGCGGATCTTAAGTCCGCCGCTTTTGGCCGCTCAGCCACCCTCGCGCGGTCGGGGATTCACCCGGCGGCTTCAAGACGATTTCGCTTACCAGTCCACGCTGAGGGTGCCGTCGCCGTTCGGGTCGGGCGCGATCTCCTCGTCGGTGCGGCGGTCGACCACGTGGATGATGCCCCGGTCCTTCTTCGCGGGACAGACCTCGGCGGCGCGGACGTTGTGCTCGAGCTCGTCCTCGTCGAAGAAGTAGGTCTTCGGGCGGGCCAGCCCGGTATCGATGTCGAGGTCCCAGTTCGAGGACACCTCGGCGCACTTCCCGGCGCCGAAGCACTTGTTCGCCTCGAAGATGATCTTGTACGGCTTCTCCTCGACCGGTGGGGCGTCCGACTCGCCGATCTCGCTTGGCGTGTGGGCGTCCTCGGCGTCGCTCATGGTTCGTCCTCGGGGGCGGGCCGACTTTCGTGTGTCGGTTCGGGCGACTCAGTACGACCACACGGCGGCGAGGATGCCGGCGGTCTGGCCGATGCCCACGAGCGCGAACCCAAGCAGTGCGACGGGCCAGGTGGTCGAGAGCACCGGCGAGAGCAGGTACGCGCCGGCCCCGACCGCGCTCAGGGCGGCACCGATCTGGTAGACCCTGGGTGCGCGGTCGACCATCTCGCCGGTGTAGACGTACGCGGCGGCGGGCACGAGCATCCAGCCCGCGACCGCGACCCTCGCGAGCGTGACGTTCACCGGGTCGGCGAAGACGGCGACCGTGCCGACGGCGTTCAACACGATGCCGACGAGCAGCACGACCTTCCAGGCGAGCAGCACGCCCTCCTGCATGTCGCGCCACGAGAGGACGGTGAACGCGACGAGCAGGATGTCCATCACGACCATGCCGATCCTGACGGCCTCGAGCCCCGCGAGTTCGACGTGGGCGGCGGCGGCGAACGTCCACGCGAGCGGGACCAGCAGTCCGGGGCCTGTCTCCCGGAGTCGTCGGAGCATGGCTACACCGACGCACGGTCGGACAAAGAACGTGACCCTCCCGGAACACGTCTCGTCTGCCGGGCGGTTCGCTCCGGTTACCCGGCCTAGCTGACGCATACTATTGCCAGCCCTGCACGGACCCGGCACATGGGCAGGTATCCAGTCCGGGGAACCGCGTGACGTCGCCTACGGTCCTCCCGCTCGACGACGACCGGGCGACCGACCCGGCGACGAGCGGCTCGAAGGCGGCGACGCTCGCCCGACTGCGACGTGCCGACCTGCCGGTGCCCGCCGGCTTCGTCGTCACGACAGAGACGTATCGGGAGATCGCCGACGACGAGGCGGTGCAGGAGGCCATCGAGGGGCTCGACGCGGCGGTCGCCGCGGGCGACGACGAGCGCCGGGACCGGGCCGCCGCCGAGGTTCGCGAGACGATCGAATCGCGTTCGCTCCCGGCCGGGGTCGTCGCGGCCATCGAGGCCCAGCTCGACGACGCACCCTACGCCGTCCGCTCCTCGGGGACCGCCGAGGACCTCCCGGAGACCTCCTTCGCCGGTCAGTACGAGACGGTCCTCGACGTGTCGGGCACCGACGAGGTGGTCGCGGCGGTCCGGACCTGCCTGGCCAGCCTGTTCACCGACCGGGCGGTCGCCTACCGGGCGCGCAACGACGTGCCGACCGCCGACGCCGCGATGGCCGTCGTCGTCCAGCGGTTCGTCGAGCCACGCGCCTCGGGCATCCTGTTCACCGCCGACCCGGTCACCGGCGACCGGACGGTCTCCGTCGTCGACGCCGGCCCCGGCCGCGGCGACACGCTGGTCTCTGGCGTGGAGACGGCGGACTCGGTCCGCGTCGACACCGAGACCGGCGAGGTGCTCGACTACCGGGTCGCCCCCGGCCGGGACGAACGCGTGCTCGACGACGATGCCGTCACGGCGCTGGTCGACCTCGGGGAGCGCGTCGCGGCCACCCTCGACGGCCCGCAGGACATCGAGTGGGCCATCGTCGGCGGCGACGCCGAGCCGGGCGAACTCGTGCTCCTGCAGGCCCGCCCCGTCACCGCCCTCCCCCCGATTCCGGAGCCCCGGCCCACCGACGACCGGCTCCACGTCTACTACAGCTTCGGCTACCGGCAGGGGATGCCCGAGGCGATGCCGCCGCTCGTCCTCGACGTCTGGCGGCGGCTCTCGGACCGCGCCGGGCAGCAGTACGGGCTCCGGAGCCGGCTCGCGGCGACCGCCGGCGGTCGGCTCTACATCGACCTCACGGCGTACCTGGGGCGTCCGTGGCTCCGCCGCCGGCTCATGTCGAACCTGCACGCCATCGACGAGCCCGCCGCGGGGGCGCTCTCGGTGCTGTTCGCCGAACGCGCCGACGACCTCCCCGAGTCCGGCTGGTCGCCGTCGGCGGTCCGCCGGGGGCTCGGCGTGCTCTCCGACGTCCTCCCCGCTGTCGGCCACATCCTCGGGCGGATGGCGTCCGCGTTCGTCACCCGGGAGCCCGACGCTGCGCCGGCTCGTGCCCGGGCGGTGTACGAGGCGCAGCTCCACGCCGCGACCGTTCGAATCCGCGGGGCCGACGGCCGCGCCGACAGGCTCCGCGCCACCGTCGGCGAGATCGAGCACTCGATCTCCTGGCTGCTCGACGGCTTCTACCCGTTCCTCTCGTCGATGGTCGCGGGTGCGGCGCTCCGCCGGCTCTGTCCCGGACAGGAGGAGACGATAGCGCGGCTCGCCACCGGCGTCGAGGACGACCCGGTGCGTCGGATGGGGCTCGAACTCGACGCGCTCGCCGACCTGGCACGGGCGGAGCCCGCGGTCGCGACGGCGCTCCGGGACGGTGCCTCGCTCGACGAGCTCGCGGCCGTCGACGGCGGCACCGAGTTCCGCGATGCGTTCGACGCGTTCCTCGACGAGTTCGGCTTCCGCGCCGCCGCCGAGATAGACTTCAGCCGACCGCGCTACCACGAGGATCCGTCGCTGCTGGTGAACACGCTCGCCAGCCGCATCGACGTCGACGAGCGGCGGGCGGACCGACCGGCGCGCCACGGTCACCTCGCCGACAGCGCCGCCCGGTCGCTCGTCGACGGCGCGAACCCCCTGGTCCGCCCGCTCGTTCGCCGGCTCGTCCGGGTGTACCGCGGCTACCTCGGCCTGCGAGAGTACCCGAAGTGGGCGCTCTCGCGGCTGCTCGACGAGCTCCGCCGGGAGGTGCTCGCGGCGGGCGAGACCCTCGTCGCGTCGGGCCACCTCGCCGAGGTCGACGACGTGTGGCTGCTCCGCCTCGACGAGCTGCTCGCCGCGCTGGACGACCCGGCAGCACTCTCGGACATCGACCTCGAAGAGCGCCGCCGCAGCGTCGCACACCACCGCCGGACCGCCGCACCCCGTATCGTCACCAGCGACGGCTACGTCCCGCGGGCCCGCCCCACCGACCGCCCGACGGAGGGGACGCTGACGGGCACGCCGGCTGCGCCGGGCGTCGTCGAGGGCGTGGTCCGCGTGGTGACCGACCCCGGGAGCCAGCGGCTCCGGCAGGGCGAGGTGCTCGTCGCCCCCTACACCGACCCCGGCTGGACGCCGCTCTTTCTGAACGCCGCGGCGGTCGTCACGGCGGTCGGCGGGCGACTCACGCACGGCTCGCTGGTGGCTCGCGAGTACGGGATTCCCGCGGTCGTCGCGGTCGAGGACGCGACGACGCGGCTGAGAACCGGCGAACGGGTCCGCGTCGACGGGACCCGCGGTGTGGTCGAACGGCTCGACTAGTTGACGTCGACGCCCTCGATGACGGCCTCCTCCTGGGGCTGGTCGCGGGGGCCGGTCGAGAGCGAGCCGATGGTCTCGACGACGTCCATGCCGTCGGTGACCTTGCCGAAGACGGCGTGCTTGCCGTCGAGGTGGGGCTGTGCGGCGAGCGTGATGAAGAACTGGCTGCCGTTCGTGTTCGGGCCGGAGTTCGCCATCGAGAGCACGCCCGGGCCGTCGTGGGAGAGCTCGTCGTCGAACTCGTCGTCGAACTGGTAGCCGGGGCCGCCGCGGCCGGTACCGGTCGGGTCGCCGCCCTGGATCATGAAGTCGGCGATGACGCGGTGGAACGGGACGCCGGCGTACAGCGAGTCGCCGCGTGTCTCGCCCGTCTCGGGGTCCTCCCACGTCGTCGTGCTCGGGGATGGGTCGTCGTTCGCGGCGGGGTCGTGCTCGGCGAGGTTGACGAAGTTCTCGACGGTCGTCGGGACGCGCTCGTCGTACAGCTCGATCTCGATGTCGCCGTGGTTCGTGCGGATGGTCGCTTGCGTGCTCATACCTCCACCCAGGAGCCGGCTCGGGAAAACCTTGTGGATACACGGAGCGGCCCGTCGGGGCCGGTCAGACGGCGAGCCGTCGCGGTCGTGTCGGTGACTCGTCACCCCAATGGATTCAATAGCGAGGGCGTCGAAATCTTCGAACGAATGACCCGCTCGGCGCGTCACCGACGCGAACGCGTGACACTCGCCAGACTACCGTCAGGCGTCGAGATCACGACGACCGTCCACAGCTACGAGGGCCCGGAGGACGGACCGACGGTGTACGTGCAGGCGGCCCAGCACGGCCGCGAGATAAACGGCACCGAGGTCCTCCGCCGACTGCACGACGAGCTGCCGACGACCGACCTCGCCGGGAGGCTGGTCGCGGTCCCGGTCGCGAACCCCCTGACCTTCGACCGCGTCTCCTACACCACGCCAGAGGTGCTCGACTCGGTCAACCCGAACATGAACCGCGTCTGGCCCGGCGAGGCCGAGGGCAGCCTCCACGAGCGGATGGCAGCGGCGCTCTGGGAGTACGCCGGCGACGCCGACGTCATCGTCGACCTCCACACGGGGAGCCCGTCGATGCTCACCCACACCGTGTTCACGCAGGGCGACGACCGCTCGCGCGAGCTGGCGGAGGCGTTCGGCACGGACCTGTTGCTCGCCGAACCGTCGGGCGAGGACGCTCCTGAGACCTGGCACCGCCGGGGCTTCGACGGCAAGCTCCGCGTCGCCGCCAGCGCGGAGGGCATCCCCGCCATCACGCCAGAGCTCGCACACAACAAGCAGATCGTCGAGGACGCGGTCTCGACCGGCGTTCGTGGCGTGCTGAACGTTCTCCGTCACCTGGAGGTACTCGACGGGCAGGTCATCGCGGGCGAGCCGCCACGCGTCGCCCGGAACCACCTCGGCCGCGTCGACGCCGAGGAGTCCGGGCTGTTCCGGCCGAACCCGTCGCTCGAGCTCGGACAGCTCGTCGAGACCGGCGACCACCTCGGCCACGTCTACCACCCGTCGACGTACGAGGTGCTCCAGCGCGTCGAGAGCACCCGCGACGGCATCCTGTACGCCATCACGCGGGAGGCGACGGTGAAGGGCGGCGACCGGCTCGCCAGCGTCGCGATTCCGGTCGCGGAGGAGTAGTCGTCGGCGTCCAGCCGGTCGGCGATGTCAGGCCCGCGCCGGCAGCAGCTCCGACAGCGATGCCTTCCGCAGCTCGCCGTCGAGCCTGACCAGCACGTCGAGCGACGGGTCGTAGTCGTACAGCAGCTCCCGGCAGACGCCGCAGGCCGAGATGACGACCGGCTCGTTCGCGGGGTCGTCGTCCCGGTAGCGCACCGCGACCGAGCAGTCGAACGAGTCGTGGCCGTCGGCGAGCGCGTTCTCGAGGGTGACGGGCTCGCAGTGGACCGTCGCCTGGTCGACGGTCGATTTCAGGTTTACCGCGGTGTAGACGGTGCCGTCCTCGGTCCGCAGCGCGGAGGCGACGCGGTGTCTGTCGGGGTCGAAGCGCGCTTCGAGCGTCTCGACGGCGGCCTCGACCAGTTCGTGGTCGGCGGCGTAGGGGGGTCGGGCGTCCATACCATCCCTTCGACCGCGGGGGCAAAAAGCGTCCGTCAGACGGCGCCGGACCGTAATCGTGATTACTCGGCGCCCATTCGGTCCGTCCCCATGTCCGACGACGACCCAGCGGCCTGGTGGGACGAGGCGTACGAGCGCGACGCGGCCCCGTGGGACACCGGCGAGCCGCAGCCGGCACTCGCGGACATCGCCGACCGCACGGAGCGCTGGCGCGTGCTCGACCCCGGCTGTGGGACCGGCACGCACGTCGTCCACTTCGCGAGCAACGGCCACGACGTGGTCGGCGTCGACGTCTCCGAGAACGCCGTCGAGCGTGCCCGGGCGAAAACCGCCGAGGCCGATGTCGAGGCGACGTTCCACGTCGACGACGTGCGCGAGCTCGACGCCGTCGACGGGCCATTCGACGCGGTCGTCGACAGCGGGATGTTCCACGTGTTCGCCGGCGACGAGCGCGAGCGGTACGTCGATGCGCTCGCGAGTGTGCTCGCCGAGGGCGGCCGGCTCTTCCTCGTCGCGTTCGGGGCCGACGCGCCCGACGACGCCGGGCCGACGCCGGTCGCACACGACAACGTCCGCACGGCGTTCGCCGACGGCTGGAGGGTCTGCGAGGTGCGCGACGCGGGGTTCGAGACGCGACACGGCACCGTGCCCGGGACCTACGCGGTCGTGGAGCGGACCGGAGTGAGAAGCGAGAACTGAGCGAGACGGGAGCCGGCGTCAGAACGCGCGCAGCTCTTCGAGCACCGCGGCGGCATCGCCGGAGTCGATGGTCTCGCGGGCGAGGTCCAGCCCCTCGTCCAGCGACTCCACGTCGTCGCGGGCGTACATCCGGAACGCGGCGTTGAGCGCGATGGCGTCGGCGAACTGGTCGTCGCGCTCGCCGGCGAGGACGGCCTCGGTGATTGCGGCCGAGTCCACGGCCACGTCGTCGACACCGAGGTCCTCGCTCTCGAAGTCCATGCCGAACTCCGCGGTCTCGATCTCGTAGTCGGTGAGCTCGTCCTCGCCCGCTCGCCACTCGGCGACCTTCGTGTAGCCGGGGCGGATGTCGTCGTACCCCTCCATGCCCTGGAACATGACGACCTTGCTCACGTCGAGCTCCTCGCTCGCGGCGAACGTGTTGCAGGTCTTCTTCGCGAACGCGAGGTGGTAGAACGAGCCGAGGTGCACGTCCGCGTTGGCGGGGTTCGCGAACGTCTCGATGGTGTTGACGAACGTCCGGACGCCCATCTGGTCGCGCCGGTCGAACAGCTCGTGGACGCCGGGGTTGAACGCGGGCTGGTAGTAGAAGCCGAAGCCGACCTCGTCGACCATGTCCGCGCTCTCCTCCGGTTCGAGTTCGGTCCGGACGCCGAGCTCGTCGAGCACGTGCTTGTAGGCGTCCTGCTTCTGCGTGGGGACGCGGTCGCCGCTGTGGGCCACGACCGGCGTGCCTGCGGCGGCGGCGACGATGCCCGCGCCGACGCCGAGGATGGCCGACCGGCCCTTGCCGTCGTAGTTCGCGCCGCAGTCGACGGGGTCGCAGTCGGGTTCTGCGGTGACGACGCTCTCCTCGCGCATCACGTCGGTGTACGCCGCCAGCTCCTCGGGGTTGTTGCGCTTCCAGCGGTTCGCCAGCCAGAACGCCCCCAGTGTCGTCGGGTCGGGCTCGCCGCCGAGGATGCGCTGGAACGCCTCGCGGGCCTGCGCCCGGTGCATGTCCTCCGCGGACTTGTGGCCGGAGCCGACGACCTCCGTCATCAGCCGCTTCAGGTGCCATTCGCCGTACTCGCGGGTCGCTTGTGCCATGAGCGTGCGTTGGGACGGTCCGAGGAAAAGTCGCCCGGTCCGTTTTCGGCGACCTGGAATCGGGCTGGTACCACCGGAGAGATTCCCTCCGCGATATATTTCAACAATTGTATGTATCTCGTCATCCCACTCTGGTTCATGGTTGGTGCTTCGATTCAACGGTTCTCGATTCTCCTCCTACTGTTTGGCGGCTTTCTGGACCTCAACGGTACGATATCCGGTTACATGGGTGCGCCTGTGTACGGGTTTCCACTCATGATATTTGCGCTGGTGCTCGGCCTCTTCGGGCTAGTGCTGGAGATGCGGGACGAGTTCTCGTAATCCGTTCCTCGGTCGTCGTCAGCTCGGCAGTCAGGCTATCGCTCTTCGAAACACGTACCTTGCACAGGTCCCTAGCGCCGACGATGAACACGCAGTCGGGCGACTGGCGCGAGGACATCGACGAGGTCGATGCCCGCCTCATCGACGGCTACCAGTCGGGCTTCCCGGTGGCCGAGCGGCCGTTCCGCGTCGTCGGCGAGGCGCTGGGCGTCTCCGAGTCGGAGGCGTTCGAGCGCGTGCAGCGACTCCGCGACGAGGGCGTCTTCCGGCGGTTCGGTGCCGTCCTCAACCCGCCGGTCATCGGCTCGTCGACGCTCGCGGCGGTGCGGGCTCCCGCGGACCGGTTCGACGAGGTCGCCGAGGTCATCAACGGCTACCGGCAGGTGAACCACAACTACCGGCGCGAGCACGAGTGGAACATGTGGTTCGTCGTCACCGCCGGGTCCCGCGAGACCAGGGACCGCATCCTCGACGAGATCGAGGAGCGAACCGGTTGCGAGGTACTGAACCTCCCGATGCTCACCGACTACTACATCGACCTGGAGTTCCCGGTCGTCAACGCCGACCGGTTCGCCCGGGAATCGGTCGATTCCACCGAGGTCTCGGCGACGCGCATCTCAGAGAACGCGACGGGCGACCTCTCGCGGTTCGACGCCGAGCTCCTGCTCGCCATCCAGTCGGGGTTCCCGCTCTCGGAGACCCCCTATCGCGACATCGCGGCCGAGATCGACGCGAAGCTCGACGAGGACGTCACCGTCGAGATGGTGCTCGAGGCGGTCGAACGGCTCCGCCAGGACGGCTGCATCAAGCGCGTGGGCTGCATCGTCAACCACGTCGTCACCGGGTTCTCGAACAACTGCATGGTCGTCTGGGACGTGCCCGACGACGAGCTCGACGAGCGCGGGCTCACCGTCGGCGAGCTGCCCTACGTCACCCTCTGCTACCACCGTCCGCGCCGGCCCGAGCAGGACTGGCCGTACAACCTGTTCACGATGATCCACGGCCGCGACGCCGACGCCGTCGACGAGAAGGTCGACGAGCTCGCGACGGAGTACCTGCCGGTCGACCACGAGCGGCTCTACTCCACCGAGACGCTGAAGCAGACGGGCGCGCAGTACGAGGAGCTGGTCGGGGAGTAGCTGCGGGGCGGTGCGGTGGCGGTTGCGGGTGCGGTGGCGGCGGGGCAGTGCGGTGGCGGTGCGGTGGCGGCGGTCCTGGAATCGTACGGCCGCGAGCGCAGCGAGCGGCCGTTTCACCGCGGCGAGCGCAGCGAGTCGCGGCGTTTTTGGTCCAGATTTTTGCGCCGAGCGGTCACGCTCCGCGTGACCCGAGGCGGAAAAAGGTGGAACCCAAAGGCTATTTTACGCCCATCGCATACGACCGATAACTCATGTCCCGGAGTCCTTCGCTGCCCGACCGTCCGCGGTTAGACCTCGACCCGGACATGTCGGAGGAAGAGCGGCTCTCGGCGCTCCGTGAGCACTTCGAAGACGTGTCCGAGGTGCACGACAAGCTCTCCAGTCAGCTGGAGGCTGCCCACGAGCGCCGCGACGAGCTGAAAGAGGAGGTCGACCAGACGGAGCGTGAGAACGAGGCGCTGAAGACGTCCTCGCTCTACATCGCGACCGTCGAGGAGATCGACGAGGAGGCACAGGAGGCCGTCGTCAAGCAGCACGGCAACAATCAGGAGGTGCTCACCGACGTCTCCCGTCGGATGAGCGAGGAGCTGCAGGCGGGCGACCGCGTCGCCGTCAACGACTCGTTCTCGGTCCAGAGCATCCTCGCGAACGAGACCGACGCCCGTGCGCAGGCGATGGAGGTCGACGAGAGCCCCGAGGTCGAGTACGCCGACATCGGCGGCATCGACGAGCAGGTCCGCGAGGTCCGCGAGGCCGTCGAGGAGCCGCTCATCAACCCCGAGAAGTTCGACACCGTCGGCATCGACCCGCCGTCGGGCGTGCTGCTCTACGGCCCGCCGGGCACCGGGAAGACGATGCTCGCGAAGGCCGTCGCGAACGAGACCGACGCCACGTTCATCAAGATGGCCGGCTCCGAGCTGGTCCGCAAGTTCATCGGCGAGGGGTCCCGGCTGGTGCGTGACCTGTTCGAACTCGCCTCCGAACGCGAACCGGCTATCATCTTCATCGACGAGATCGACGCCATCGCGGCCAAGCGCACGGAGTCGAAGACCTCCGGCGACGCCGAGGTCCAGCGCACGATGATGCAGCTGCTCTCCGAGATGGACGGCTTCGAGGCCCGGGGCAACATCCGCATCATCGCCGCGACGAACCGCTTCGACATGCTCGACCGCGCCATCCTCCGGCCGGGACGCTTCGACCGTCTCATCGAGGTTCCCGAGCCCAATTCGGAGGGTCGCGAGCGCATCTTCGAGATCCACACCGAGCAGATGAACATCGCAGCCGACGTCACCTTCGCCGACCTCGCCGAGGAGACGGCGGGCTACTCCGGCGCGGAGATCGCCAGCGTGGCGACCGAGGCAGGCATGTTCGCCATCCGAGACGGCCGTACCGAGGTCCGCAAGCAGGACTTCGTGGAGGCGCTGGAGAAGATCGAAGCCGACGACGGCGGCGAGTTCGTCCCCTCGGCCGGTCACGCCACCTACCACTACTGAGCAGCCAGCGCCCACTCCGGGACCGCGAATCGCAACTTCCTTTCTCTCGCGCCGACTCGCTCGACCATGGAGCCAATCCGCATCGTCTGGGGGCAGGCCACCGGTCCGACCGAGATGGCTGCCTACGACGCGGCGCTGGCCGACGCCGGCGTCGAGAACTACAACCTCGTCGGCGTCTCGTCGGTCATCCCGTCCGACGCCACCGTCGAGCTCGCCGGCACCGCCCCCGACCTCGGCCCCGTCGGGAACCGCCTCACCGTCGTGCAGGCCTGCGCCACCGCGACCGAGCCCGGCCACGTCTCCGCCGGGCTGGCGTGGGCGACCTCGCCCGACGGTGGCCTGTTCTACGAGGCCGCCGGCCCGACCGACGAGGACGACATCTGCGAGCGCGTCCGGCGCGGCCTGGCGGCCGGTGAGTCGCTGCGGGACTGGGCGTTCGACGACCCCATGGTCAGGGTCGAGAGCGCGTCCGTCGAGCCCGGGACGTACACGACTGCGGTGGTGCTGGCGGTGTACGGGGACTCCGAACCGATCCTGTGACCGAACTGGGTGTCGATTGTTTACGGAACGTCTGTTGTTCTCTGAACCGTCGGTGACGACAACAGCCAGAAAGCCCCGAGGCGCTGGAGTCGGGGGGCTCGCTGCGGTCCTCGTGCCTGCGGTCCTTGCGTCGCCCGCCTTCCTCCAGCGCCTCGCCCCTTTCAGTCCCACCCCACAGCACCGCACCTCAGACCTCCCCAACCGATTGCGCTCCTCAGTCGCTAGCGCTCCCTGCGGTGCTCATCCCTCGCGCGAGCGTTGCACTCGCACGCCTCGCTGCGCTCGGCGACGAGTGCGGCCACGCGCCACCCCGGCTGGCTCTCCTATCGTCGCAGTCAGCCGAACACGGCAGCGATGAGAACGCCTTTCACCCGAACCGACGACGCCACAGGTATGAACGTAGATCTGGGCAACGCGCTGGCGGCGGAGGCGTCCCCCGGAATCTCCCGGGAGAATTTGGAGCGCCTCGACGAGCAGGTCGCGGCGGCACACGAGCGAATCGAGGCGGGTATCGAGGCACGGGAGCACGGCTACGCGGCGCTGGCGCTGCCGGAGACGGTCGACACGGACGCCATCGAGGCGGCGGTCGAGCCGTTCGCGGACAGCGAGGCGGTGCTGACCGTGGGAATCGGCGGGAGCGCGCTGGGCGCGGCGACCATCGCGGACGCACTCGAATCTGACGTCGAGGCGCACTTCCTCGACAACGTCGACCCGGAGCAGGTGTCCGCGCTGCTCGACGACCTCCCCCTCGACGCGACGACGGTGAACGTGGTCTCGCGTTCGGGGACGACGGCGGAGACGCTGGCCAACTTCCTCGTCGTGCGCGATGCGATGGAGGATGCGGGCGTGGACTGGACGGACCGGACGTTCGTCACGACGGGTGAGTCGGGGCCACTGCGCGAGCTCGCGGACCGCCACGACCTGCCGTCGCTGCCCGTGCCGGACGGCGTGCCGGGCCGGTTCTCGGCGCTCTCGACGGTCGGGTTGGCGTGTGCGGCCATCCAGGGCCACGACCTCGACGCGCTCGTCGCGGGGGCGGCCGCGCAGCAGGAGCAGCTGTCGGGCTCGCTGTTCGACTCGCCGGCGTACGCCTACGGGGCCATCTGCTACGCGCTGGACGTGCGGGGCGCATCGGTGAACGCGATGCTGCCGTACGCGGAGTCGCTGGAGACGTTCGCGGAGTGGTTCGCCCAGCTCTGGGCCGAGAGTCTGGGGAAGGACGGGCTCGGACAGACGCCCGCGCGGGCCCTCGGTGCGACCGACCAGCACTCCCAGCTCCAGCTCTACCGTGCCGGCCCGCGTGACAAGCAGGTGACGTTCGTCCGGCCCCGCGAGCGCGAGGACCACACCATCCCGGAGACGGAGTTCGAGGCGCTCTCGTACCTCGGCGGGACGGGACTGGGCGAACTGCTCGACGCGGAGTTCGAGGCGACCGAGGCGAGCCTCGCCGCGGCGGGTCGGCCGAACGTCCGGGTCGAGATCGACCGCGTGGACGAGTACGGGCTCGGCGAGCTGCTGTACGCGATGGAGGCGGCCTGCGTGCTCGCCGGCGAGCTGTACGGCGTCGATACGTTCGTCCAGCCCGCCGTCGAGTGGGGCAAGAACGCGGCCCGCGGCCTGCTGGGCGGCGGTGACTTCCCGGAGGCGGACGCGGTCCAGGAGAAGCGGACCCTCCGGATCGAGTAGCAGAGGGCCTATGTCGTTCGCGCCGATACCTCCGGGCATGGACGAGAGCTACGTCGACCGTCACGGGGGCTCGCCACCGTCGGACGACACCTCCCCCGTCGACATCTTCAAGACGTTCGTCCGGTTCCTCCTGCTCGGCTTCGGGAGCCTCGCGCTGCTGTTCGTCATCCAGATCGTCCTGGTCAGCATCTCCGGCATCCCCGTCCCGGTCCCCGAGAACGACCCCCAGGCGCAGTTCATCGCCCAGCTCATCACGTTCCTGAGCCTCGGCTTCGGGACCCTCATCGTCGCCGCGGCGTACCTGCAGAACTCCGGCCGGGACTGGTCGTTCATCGACGTCGAACTACCGTCGCTGCGAGACGTCGCCTGGACGCTCGGCGGGTTCGTCATCCTCATCCTGGGCTTCCTCGCCGTCGTCTCGCTGTTCGACCTGCTCGGGCTCTCGCCGGCCGAGCACAGCAGCACGGATTCCATCATCAACGCCACGCCGCAGGTCATCCTGCTGGTGCTCGTCGCCCAGCTGCTCGTCGTCGGGCCCGGGGAGGAGCTGCTGTACCGCAACGTCATCCAGAAGTCGATGTACGACGTGGTGAGCCGCCCGGTCGCGGTCGTGCTCGCGAGCGCCATCTTCTCGCTGGTGCACATCCCGGCGTACTCGGCCGGCGGCGCGAGCCTCGGCGGGGTCGCGACGACGCTCGCCGCCATCTTCGTGCTCTCGCTGGTCCTCGGCGGGGTGTACGCGCGGACCGAGAACGTCGTCGTTCCGGCGATCATCCACGGGAGCTACAACGTGCTCTCGTTCTACTCGACGTACGCCACGGGCGGCAGCGGCGGCGGGAGCGAGGCGCTCACCTGGCTGTTCTGACGTGTCGTACAGCCGTCTGACGAAGGTTTTTCGACCTACAGGTCGTAGTGGAGGGGGATGCCAACGCGCTACGCGGTCGTCTGCGAGGACGACGTGAGCGAGCGCATCGAGCGACTCGCCCGCGAGTACGACCTCACCGAGCAGGCGGTGCTCAGGCAGCTGATCGAGCGGGGCCTCGAACAGACGGAGGGCTAGGAGTTCGAGGGGTTCTTGCGCGAGAGCGGGCTGCCACAGATCGGACAGCGGTCCTTCTGTTCGTCGAACTCGCGGCCACAGCCCTGGCACTGGAACAGCCAGTCACGGCGCTCGTCGATGCCGTCGCGCGCGATGACCTCGACGGCGACGTTGAGCTTCTCGGCGACGTTCTGCATCGCGTAGTCGTCGGTGACGAGCGTGCCGTCGAGCTCGAACGTGGCGGCGACGAGGCGGACGTCGGTGTCCGAGAGGACGGAGAGGTCACCCGTCTCGCGTGCGGCGCGACGGACCCGTTCGGTCGTCTCGGAGTCGGGAATGTGGATGTGCATCCCGGCACCCTCCATGGCGTCGTAGCGGTAGACGCTCTCGTCTTCGAGCTCGTCCCGGACCATCGGGATGGTGGCGGTGTCGTTGGACGTGTGGTACTCGTTGATGAATGCGGAGGAATCGAGGACGTACATCTAGCGTTCGACGACGATGTAATCCTTCACGGCCTGGACGTGTCCGACGGGGATACGGAAGCGACCGCCTTCGTCTCGTTCGTAGGAGACGCTGCGCGTCGGTGTGTCCTCGTGCGGGTCGACGAGGATGTCGTGGAGTTCGCCGCTCTTCAGGTCCATCGTGATGTTGTACACGATGCCGAGTTCGGTACCGTCGGAACCCATCACGTTCTTGTCCGACAGGTTCTCCGCGAGTACGTCTGGCATACTATGGCCATTCCCCACGACCGGTAATAAACGCCACGGGGACGGTCCGACACGTGGCTGACGCTCCGGAATCTCGCCTCGCCTGTCACAGGAACCGACGGAACTGCCAGTACAGTCCCGAGAGTGCGTTCCGGAGCCCGGCGACGGGGTGGAAGCCGGCATCCGGGTCGTCAGCGCTGTCGAACCCGGTGGCGAACTGGTCCGTGGCCACGTGTCGCAGCTCGCCCGTGTGCACGCGGCGTCCCTCGTCGTCCGTCACCCGGAGCAGTGCCACCTCGCCGGAGACGCCGACGACCCGGTAGACGGGTGCGTCGGCACCGGACGGGCGGTAGTGGTCGCCGATGCTGGGCATGGTACGCGCTGCTCGCGCGGCGCACATGAATCGGTCGCTCCGTGTGAACCGCTTCCACCGATGGCGGCGGAACGGTGGAGTTATACGCCGTCCTGCGAAGGTTTAGACAACACTTCTTCAGGGTGGCACTCATGTCGGATTCGGATACAACCCCCACGGACACATCGGCGGACGCACTTCGAACCCCAATCGTCGCGGTCCTCGGCCACGTCGACCACGGCAAGACCAGCCTGCTCGACAAGATCCGCGGCTCGGCGGTCATCGAGGGCGAGGCCGGGGCCATCACCCAGCACATCGGCGCGACCGCCGTCCCGCTCGACGTGGTCTCCGACATGGCGGGCGAGCTGGTCGACCCCGACGACTTCGACCTGCCCGGCCTGCTGTTCATCGACACGCCCGGCCACCACTCCTTCACCACCCTGCGCTCCCGCGGCGGCGCGCTCGCCGACATCGCCGTCCTCGTCGTCGACGTCAACGACGGCTTCCAGCCCCAGACGCTGGAGGCCATCAACATCCTGCAGAACACCCAGACGCCGTTCATCGTCGCCGCCAACAAGGTCGACACGGTGCCGGGCTGGAACCCCAACGAGGACAGCCCCATCAAGCCGTCGTACGACGCCCAGTCCGATCGCGTCCGCGGCGACGTCGACGAGCGACTGTACGCCATCATCGGCGAGCTCTCCGACCAGGGCTTCTCCGCCGACATGTACTGGCGCGTGCAGGACTTCCAGAACAACATCGGCGTCGTCCCCGTCTCCGCGATGACCGGCGAGGGCGTCCCGGACCTCCTCGCGGTCATGATGGGCCTCTCCCAGCGGTACATGAAGGAGGAGATGGAGATCGACGTCGACGGCCCCGGCGTCGGCACCGTCCTCGAGGTCAAGGAGGAGCGCGGCTTCGGCACCACCGTCGACATCGTGCTCTACGACGGCACCATCCGCGAGGACGACACCATCGTCGTCGGTGGCGAGAACGAGCCCATCGTCACCGACGTGCGTGCCCTGCTCCAGCCCCGCCCGCTCGCCGAGATTCGCACCGAGAGCCGCTTCGAGCAGGTCGACAGCGTCGGTGCCGCGGCCGGTATCAAGGTCGCCGCACCGGACCTCGACGAGGCGATGGCGGGCGCACCCATCCGCGTCGTCGGCGACCGCGACCTCGACGAGGTCATCGAGGAGGTCCGTGCCGAGCTCGCACAGGTCGCCGTCGACACCGAGGAGGACGGCGTCGTCGTCAAGGCCGACACCCTCGGCTCGCTGGAGGCCATGGCCGACGCGCTCTCGGAGGCCGAGATCCCCATCGTCCGCGCCGAGGTCGGCGACATCGCCCCGCGTGACGTGGCCGTCGCCTCCACCGCGGACGACGACCTCCACCGCGCCATCCTCGGCTTCAACGTCGACGTGCTCGGCGACGCCGCCGACCGCGCCGAGATCGAGGACGTGAAGATATACACCGACGACGTCATCTACCAGCTCGTCGAGGAGTACGACACGTTCGTCGAGGAGCAGCGCCAGTCCCAGCAGGACACCGTCCTCCAGAACATCGCCCGTCCCGCCCGCTTCCAGATCCTCGACGACCACACGTTCCGCCAGAGCGACCCCGCGGTCGTCGGCGTCGAGATCCTCTCGGGCACCATCAAGAAGAACCAGAACGTCGTGAAGTTCGACGGCAACGACCCCAAGCGCGTCGGCGAGCTCAAGGGCATCCAGGAGCAGGGCGAGGACGTCGACGAGGCCCGCGCCGGCAACCGCGTGAGCGTCGCCATCGACGGCCCCACCGTCGGCCGCCAGATCGAGGAGGGCGACGAGCTCTGGATCGAGCTCCCCGAGAAGCACGCGAAGATTCTCGAACAGGAGCTCAAGGAGGAGATTCCGATGGACGAGCGCGAGGCGCTGTCGATGTACCTGGAGAAGCAGCGCAAGCGGGACCCCTTCTGGGGGAAATAGACCTCGCTTTACTTAATCTATACGTAAGACCTTTCTTCCCTCCGAATAGAGGCATAGGTGTGTATGGAAGACGGTTACACGAACTACACCCTCCGAATGCGAGAGCGAGACCGGGACGAATGGAAAGAAGCAGTTGAAGAATCAGAACAGTTCACCTCTCTCTCACAACTCGTCCGCTATTCTGTAGAGCAAGAAATTAGACGCATAAAAGACCGACAAGAAGGAGAACTCACAAAAGAAGAACAGGAAGTGATGGACAAAGTAGAGTCGGAACACGCACTCACACGGGATTTAATAAGCAAGCTAGAAGAACTCACCGAACAAGTCAAAGAAACAACAATCACCGAAAGCGATCTTGAAGCTATGAATCACCAACAAACCCAAACCATTCTCGCCAACTTCAAAGAGGACAAAGATGAGTGAAGAAGAATCCGACGAACCCCAATACAAAGAAGAGACTCACAAATCCAACGATGAACGCAAGAAGGAGATCCAAGACCCCTACTTCAAAGAATTTTATGGGGATATAAAAACAGACAAACGGGGCACACAAACTCCTCACGGATACAGAGAGACCCTTTTGATGTTAGAAGAATGGATGGAAGAGAATGATATTGATTCATGGCAGGATCTAACTCGCTACCATATGACGGAGCTGAAGAACTATCTCGAAGAAGACAAAGGTCTGTACGGAAGCTCCGCAGACCGCCACTTAGACAGGCTCAGACTGTTTTTCAAATCGGATGAGGCAATCAAAGAAGCAGGCGTATACAAAGAAGATTGTATCGATAAAATTAACGGGTTTTCCAACACGAATCAGCAACTCTATCAAAAAGTTACAGGCGAGGATGTTATCTTTGTCACCAAAGACGAATATCGAGAGATGTTGGAAGCCTGTAATTCCACTCGTGAGGAGATTATCATTCGGACTCTTTGGGAGACGGGAATGCGACGGTCTGAACTTGCTGAAACTACCCTACAGAAGGTCAAGATAGACGAAAAGAAAATCGAAGTGGACAACAAGAAGAACGATAAAACCCGCACTATTCCTTTCTCCCCCGACCTCTTACCAATATTGAGAGAATGGATGGAGTATGGCGGACGTGAGCAATATTCGAAAGCAGAAGATTCCCCTTATCTAATAGTCACCCAGCACTCCGAGCAAGTCCAGCCTGCGTATATAAACAAGATCGTTCGAAGGGTAGCTGACCGTGCAGGAATTTCAGAGAGCTATGCGACTGACGCTATGGATAGAAAACTCTGGAAACCCACTGCACACCACTTCAGGAACGCATACGCCACCTATCGAGTTGCCGAATCTGAGGGCGCTGGAGCGATGAATTTGAAAAAATTGGCTGAACTCATGGGTCACTCGAACACCGAACAAACAGCCCGCTACGTGGGTCTTCTGGAAGATGATCTTGAGGAAGCTAACGAGAAGTACCGCCCGAAGATGAAAGACAAAGCGAGGAACTTAGCGAGAGAACTCTAAGTCTTCTTTTCAGATAGAAAATTCCTGTACTGCGTGCGTATATAACGCCCATACAGTATCAGTCAGCCACATATACAGCAGTGAAGAATCAGCCTCAGCGAGGAAAGTGTCTATATACCTTTTTCTCAGTCTTAACAATTGTTAAGATTCTTCACAATTGTTAAGATTCAAAAATACGTATTTACACACTTCCCGAAATTCCACTATATTCTTGCTATATTTTACACCTTGAGACCATAACATATTTAAGGGGTGTACAATATACATTTATACGCTTATGTCAGAGAAGCAAAGTTATCTAAGAGAAGTAATTTCGGGGGGTAGAGTGACTATTCCTTCGGAAATTCGGGACGCACAGTATTACGAAATAACAGAAGAATCGCTTGACGGCGAGGAGGTGATTGTCCTTAGAAAGGTCAACACTGAGAAGTAACTACGAGGTGATAAAAATGATTGAAAACAGGAACTTACACTTACAATATAGTATCGCATCGGGTATAAATGTTAGGGTATTGACTAGAATCTCCGTGCAGGCGGGTGATGAGTATGTCTGCTGACTACCCTTCGTCTTCAATTAATTGGATGGATGAAGAGCGTAAGGAGAAGGTAGAGCAGGAAGTGGACCGACGTGGAATGAGTGGTACATCTGAACTAATGAGGGAGATCGTGGATATGTATCTATCTCGCTCATCCTTAGAAGAAGAGGTTGACCAGTTAGAAGCTGAAATTGAAGCGTTGGAGCAGGAAGTAGAACAGAAACAGGACCAGATAGAGAACAAGCGAGAAGTCCTTGAGTACAAGAAGGAGCTACTATCTGAGCAGGAATCTGTTTCCCATGAGATAGAGCTGAAGCTAGAGCATCTTGCGGGGATGAAGCAACTCGATATGCAGTACGAGTACAATCCTCGCTACAAAGAGGTGCTTCAGAATCATCCTCACATTTCTACCCAAGAGGAGTTAGAAGACCTGATCGAGGACTACGTGGACGAGGTAGATCCACAGGAACGACTCCCTCAGAATGTGCTAGAACAGGCTGGAGGTGATGAACTATGAGTGGATACGGTTTCCTCCAGTACATCACGCAAACAGGGTTAGGTGCTAACTGGGAAAATGTGGCGTATGAGGTAGATGACAATGGAATCCTATTCGATGAGGATGAGATGGAGATCACAGTCACGTCTGATATCGTTCACGCAGGCGATGATGTCCTACAGATCAATCCGTATCAATTGGCTAATATCGGTAACTCCTACGATTACACTATCCAGTTCCAGAATTTTGAGTGTGAGTTGACCATATCTGAGCTGGAATCGAAGTTAGATGACCGGATGGTTCAAATAACGGGGAGAGTGGACCACGTAACCGACACTGACGCAGTAGTTGCTGAAACGGTCCATGAATGCCAAGAGTGCGGAGAGAAGACGACTAAGACACAGAACATCATCAAAGCGGGACTGGAAGAGCCCTCTACCTGCGCTACGTGTGAGAAATCGAGATTCAGTGAGCTAGAAGATCGGCGGAAGCGTGTAGACCGAAAGACGGCTGTTGTCTCTGAATTGGTGGACGACGCAACAGAGGATTCCGAGTCTATCGTTCTACGTCTATTCCGTGACGAAGATAGACAGGCAATCAGAGCGGGTGAAAGGGTCGAAATTACAGGAATCCTCAAACACATAGACGATAACAAGACTGGCGAGAGTCACAAGGAGATAGTCGTCATCAATGTCGAGACGGATGACTCCGATAGCGTCGATGTTCCAGAGGAGAAGGAACAGGAGTTAGTAGAATTCACTAAGTCGGACGACTACGAGCAGAAACTAATCGACTCCTTTGCACCTCATGTTGTCTGCCGAGATGCAGAGAAACGGGGTCTACTATATTCTGCTGTTAGTGGCTCTGGAGGCGTTCCTGAACACATCAGAGACACGTCGCACGCTCTGATGATAGGCGACCCGTCAACGGGTAAGTCGGAGCTGATGAAGTACCTTCAGGAAGTCTTACCAAATTCCGTTATGGCGACGGGATCTTCATCGACTGGAGTTGGGTTAACCGCAACAGTTGAGAAGAACGAGGAAACTGGTGAAACCATCGCCTCGGCAGGGGCACTTGCCCACGCTCATGATGGTGTAGCATTCGTTGATGAACTGGACGAATTCAGCGAGGACAGTCTAGGAAAACTCCTATCGACGCTTTCTGACTCACAAATCAAGCTCAACAAGTACAACATCAATACAACGCTCCCTGCCAATACCGTCTTTATTGGGTCAGCGAACCCGAAATACGGGGAGTTCAGCGGACACATGAACATCAAGGATGAGTTTGACTTCCCGCCGGAGTTGCTGGCGAGGATGGACCAAATCTTCGTGGTGGAGAAGGACCCATCTAATGCAGTTGAGAAGGCGAAAGCTCAGGCAGGTATAGGAAGGGCACAAGACCCTCCTCTAAGCAAGGAAGAGCTTGAGATGCTTATCTACCTTGCCCGAAGCAAGGAAGTCCATTACGGGCAAGATATGCTCGAATATGCGTCCGAGATGGTTGGTCAACTGATTCAGAACTCGGATGCTGGTGATATGCGCTCTGGTGGAGCAGTCCACAGGCTCGCTGTTTCGTCGGCAAAACTCCATCTCCGGGATGAAGTGACGAAGGAGGATGTAGACAAGGCGATTGAACTGGTCGCTGAATCCCTCGAACGGATTGGTGAGGGTTCGGTTCAGTATACAGGACTGACGGAAGATCGAGTAGATGCTGAACAGGCAGTAGAGGAAGTCCTTGAAGTGATATATGATGATATCGATGAGGCTCCGACTCGTCAGAACATCACTGAGCGTCTAGTTGAGTCAAAGGACATGGAACCAGAGACGGTTCAGAGTGCGATTGATGCTAAGTTGGAGCAACCTGAGTTCTTCGAGGTTGATGGTAAAATCGTGTCTGAGGCTTCGAGCTAACTGTTTTCTCCGTTTTTCGTTGCTTTTCCGACTTTCCCGAACACCTTTGGGAAGGTATGTATATTTGTAGATATGTAGATATGACAGACAAACTAAATGTCTCTGATATCAGGCGTATAGTGGTGAAAGACATAGCGATGGGCATTGATTCCCAGCCGACCCAACCAGAAGTTCGGTACTACCTCCGACGTGGACAGTACGTGATTCAGGACGTTGGCTCGAAGGGATACGATCTCACCGTGTGGAATGATGACGGCTTCAAGATGAGAGTGATTGCGGTAGCGGATACCGACGTAGAACCACAAACAAGTGTTGTACGGGGTGGTTCGCTATGAGCCAACCTGAACCATACTATGTAGCATATTATGAACAACTAGATGGCTACGGTCTAACTGACGAACAGAAGGATGAGATAATCTACATGTACGAAGAGGGTATGATCGATAGCGAAGAAGCGTATGAAATAGCAGAGGTGATGTCGTCATGAGCGCACAAGCAGAGAACTACACGCTGGACGACTTCACAAACGATTCTTCAACGTGTGCGAGCTGTGGTGTGGATCCTGACTCTTCATGGGATATACCTGAAGACTCAGCGGTGGGTCGGTGTTTATCCCTAGAGTCGGATTCAGAAGTGTGTGATGAGTGCTTTAATAATATGAGCGGTGTCTACAGGGCAGGTGATAACGTATGAATCCGAACGACCTGCCTCCAGAAGACCAGCCTCGACCGACCGAGGAAGAGGCGGAAGAGATTGAACAGGAACAGCGAGAAGAGGCACGAGAAGAAATGAATGAGGAAGATCATCACATCCTCAAATGTGTGCAGTATGGGGTTGATTCCGAGGGCGAGAGGGTAGCTGATAGTGTGGAATACATCCCTACGGAGCAGATTGACCCTGAAGATCTAGGCAGTATGAAAAGTGCGTATGATACTGCGGTGTGGATGACTTATTCGGAAGCGGATGAGGATGCACAACAATACTCGGATGACCAGCTCCTCCACGACTAGATCGCTGTTTTTCGCCCCTATTTCTACTCCGCTAATATAGTTCGATTTTGTCACTAGTTTGGAGACAAAGCTGACGCTCAAATTCTCGCCCGACAACCCTTGTTATGGATCTATATTCAAAACTTCACCGAGAGACAAACCCCACTTTCTACGACTACCCTGAATTCCACCTATTATTACTCCCTACAAAAATTCTAGAAACCTACAGAAAGTCCTCAGCATTTTCATACAATTCTGACTTCTCTGCGTTAGGAAGCATATCTTCACACAGGATGTAACACTTAACGTTCCCTTTCTCTGTTTCTATAATTACTCCTTCTTCTTCTAATTCTTTAAGTGTCCGTCTGATGGTCTTCTCACTGATCTCATACTGATTCATCTCTACATATTCTACTACGTCTGCTACTGATACTGTGTTACTGAACTGTTCCCTCTGATATTTCGCTAACACTTTCTGAACCTGAATTCTATTTCCCATGTATACATACACGTGATTCTCTCCTATTACTATTTTCAACTGTTAGATACGTTCAGAAAAGTTCCCTGATAAAAGGCGGTTCGGCGTGATATGGTTTGTTCGACAATCAGGCATACAGAGCAGGTATGCCAGCTGGATCTTTCATATGGTGGATTTGGCTGTTCACAGTACTTTGTATATCACCTCCACCAGTAACATCGTGTCTTGCTCCTATTAGTTTTCATACTATACTATATTTAATTTAGAACTTATAGTAAGGCAAAATAGTTTTACCCTTTAAGTAAGCTTTTATAAACGCATGAATTTGCAAAATGTACTTAGCGGTCGATCAGGTGAAACGAACCCCTTCGATTTCGGGGAAACATCAATATACGACGCTGTAATGTCGTTCTTGTTCTTCTCAGCAATAGCGTCCATATTCAGTAACTTCGACTTCAGTATTCCAACTGGAGCAAGTACGACAGTCAATCTGTCCGATGTTGCGTTTACATTAGGTGGAGTTGACTGGACATGGGGCGTTGTGCTAGGTCTCGGACTCTTCTCAGTCCAGATCTATCAGTCCGCACAGGCCATTGGACGTAGCAACAATGCTGACGTGAGAGCGTATATTGAGTCGCTCCCTACTGGAACCACGATTCTTGTTGGTTTCACTGTAGTTGCGTTACTCGCATACGCTCTACAGGGTCAGATGACTCTTGCTGCGGACATCTACAACGCCATTACAGTAGAGTACTGGAGGCAGGTTGTAGCAGTTCTAGCATCGACTTACGGATACCTCGCAATCACGACGGAGAACTAATTTGGGTGATCTATAATGAATGGAATAACTCAAAAGTTGATGTCGTTTGTGATGGCGATAGCGGTATTGTCCGTCACTGTGGTCGGAGGCGCATATGTCTCTCCACAGCACGAAATAGATGATGTCAGTCCGGTCGGTGAAGCAGATGCTATAGCCCCTGTCGTAGCTGGTGCAGGCATCCTAGCAGGAGTTGCTATAATGGGTGCTGCCGACTATGTACAATCTGAGTACTTCGACGGCGCAGAGGACGTGGAACAGGCCACTGATGAAACACTCAGGGAAGCTGTCCACGACGACGCTATAGTGTCTCAGGGTACTAATGAGGGCTTCCTCGACAACGTTGATAACGATATCAACACCATCGAGGGTTCTCTTGAGCAGAAGCTCGGTCAAGCCTTCATTGCTGAGGGCGATTCAGTCAACTCAGAAACTGAGGCTGTCACTCTCGCAGAAAATACGGCTTCAGACTATCTGTGGACTACTCAGCAGAATCTCATTGAGACTCACAATTACCACGCCCTGTCCGTTCACACATACATGGAAAAGCTCGACTCGGTGAATCAGTCGAGTGATTACGGAGCCGTTCATGTATATGATATCGAAAGCGCATCAGATTTCGAAGCTGTCGCTGATACGTATGACAGTAATGGATATGCTGAATTCACACAACCAGTAATCCTGAATATCCAATCTGACCTTGCGTTCGACTCAAATATGTCGTATATGAAGATGAGGGCTCCATTCGTGATCAACGGAAACGGTCACGAGATAACTACTAGTACGTCCTTTGCGACGATCTTCCCAGAAGATTCGTCAAAAGGTAGTATAAATAATCTAACGACAAGCACCATCGGATCTAGCTCTAGTGGATCTGTAAATCTGCAAAATGTTACTGTAGATACAGTCGAATCCGGCGTGACTTACTATGCTGACTCTGACACATCTATCAGTACTGCTAATGGTACATCTACCGATAGCAGAGTAACTGTAGATCTCGCCTCTTCAGGTCAGAATGTCACAATGGACCCATCAGACCTCTCTAGTTCAGTTCCGACAGTGACTGTTGGAGAGTCGGATGTAACACTAACCGCAGTCAAGGTTAATGTTGATCCATCCTACGCACAGTCCTCTGATGATACAGTTAAGGTGGCTATGCCTTACAACGTATCTGATTCTACAGCAGTGACAGATAAAAACGTAGTAATCCAAACGAGTACATCAGGTGTACAGTCCTATGCTGTACCTGTTGACTTCGTGAGAGCCCACGATCTCGTCACACAGCGAGATACTCTATCTGCTGAGACGTACAGTATCAGTTCGCAGTGGGCGAAAGATATCTGGTCTAATGGCCTCAGTTCTATTGCTGCTGACGACTCCAAATCCGTCACGGACATGGAGGGAGTCTACGACGAGCTAGGGACTTATACAGTCTCAGCTGACCCAGATAATCCAGCTACAGTCCTTTCACTGTACACGGGTACGTATGAGACAGTCGTTGATCCAGCTAACGCTCGGATGACGGTGACTGACTCGAATGGAACACATGAGAATGTCGTTCTATTCAGCACGGATATGCAGTATCTAGCCGACCAAACGTCGGATAACACGGTACTCGCAGAAGACGATACATTCGATGTGTCTACTTCCACTCAGAGCAATTCTGAGTCCTTCACGAGTGTCGCTCAAGGAGATACTGTCCAGCTGTCTAATGGCAAGATAGACACAATCACATCCGCTACAGATAGTGGTGGAACAGATGTGTCCTCGAACGTCTCTATCGTAGATGCTGAAGCAGGTATAATCGAATACACTGGTTCCTCTACGATTGACCTCTCAGTGTCCTATGACTACACAGAAGGTCCTCAGAGAACGTTCGCTGTTGACCCTAGCAGTGGAGAGCGTGTCTCTCTGAATGGTAGTGTCACAGTGGACAGCATCACAGTTGGCGACGATTCCGAAGTGTCTTCCGTGGAAATTCGGACGTTCGATACTACTGAGACCAACCTAACTAACGTTGCTGACCGCCTCGACAGTCAGTATACAACGACCATTGAGGTCGCTGATAGAAGTGGAGGTGGATTCAGCTTTGGAGATCTTGGCCAAACTGGTATCATCGCCATAGTCATTATCGGTGCTGCTGCTGTGCTGATCCTTGGAAGATCCCCGGTCTAACCCTACATAGTGGTTAAACCTTTGGGATTTGCGGTACTTTTTCTTTGTATATGAAACGTCGATTTATCACTCTGATAGTGGTATGTTTAGTTCTAGTATCGTCCATGGCTATGCCCGTTATGGCACAGTCCGAACAAACCGATTCTGACACGGATTCACCAGAAGAACAGGATGCTGAGTCTTTTGACGGTGATAGTAGTGATCAGAGTAGTGATGAAGAGAGTTCTGAGGATTCTGAGTCCGATTCTAGCGATGAACAAGAATCTGAATCAAGTGGTACGGATATCACTCCACAGGAAGTCCTCACGATCATACGTATAGACGATAGAGAGCAGTTTAATGCGGTTCAGCAGTGGGTCGAGAGTCCATCGTCACAGGACAACCCTGAACTGCGTCAGAGGGCGCAGGAGTGGGTTTCAAACATCGAAGAGCAACAGCAGGAGAGACGGAATCAGATGGAAGGCTACAAACAGATATCCAGTTCCGTTGAGGTAGTCGGATACGAGTTTAATAGTGAAGAAGAGACGGTCACGCTCCTGATTCAGTCATCTGAGAGGAAGACGGTCACGCTACAGGATGTTTCGGCTACGATAGCTTCTGATAGTGGTTTCTCCTACCGGACTGAGCAGGTCAAAGCTGGCGTGACGGAGATCCAGATGGAGGCGCAGGAGGAGAAGGTGAATGGCAGTCAAACGCAGATGATTGCTGTAGTCGATCCCGAGGCCCAACGTGGGGATACGATTGAGAGACGAGATGAGTCTTCGTTCTTCTCGACGTTGAAGTGGTGGTATATCCCACTTGCTGGATTCGGTGGAGGTGCGCTGATATTAATTCAAACTGTCCGATTTGTCAGGAACAAGGAACAGGAAGGTGAGAATGAATTCATCCCATTAGAATAATAGCATACAACAACATATAACTTAAGTGATATAACTATGAGTCAGAAAAATCAAAACAACATTACAGGCACGGTAGAACAGTATTCAGAAGACAGTAGCTCCAAAACAGGACTCCTAACTAAACTGGTATCTAGCAGAGATATTCTTCTCCTTGTTGGTGGAGTCCTATTCCTACATCTAATCGGAGTTATCACGATTCCATACGTTGAACAGTTATCATCTATTCGGTACGGAGACGCCTTCTTATCCCTAATTGTAGGAATGACAGTTGCACAGGGGCTTGTGTGGACTCGTTTCAAAGAGATCTTAGAAGAGATATACAGCAAGAATTGGGATTATGTGTCCTTGGTAGACGCACAGGGAGATGTGTTTGGTGCGTGGAAAACGGATCCTTGGACACTCAATCCGATGAATGAATCAGTGGAATGGATCGGGAACACAGATACGGCTGAAGTGTACAGAGAAGGCGTTGATGTAGCTGGTCGGAGGTATGCGATGATTCGGATGTTAGATGTTGCTGATGAGGATTCTGAGGCGGAGTATGTGCTTCAGAATATAGACCAATACCCTGCTGAGATTGACGAGGACATGGTGATATCCAATAAGGAACACCTCTCCCACGTTATGGACAATCTTCAGGAGGACGCTGAATTCGGTCGGAAAGCCCGCCTCTCCCTGAAATCTCGAATCAAGCACTACGTCAACAAGATTTCTGCCCAACTTTCGGTTATGCACCAACACGCAGTTAACGAGGGAACGTCCGACCCAGAGGAGCTGTTCGAGGAGTCTATAGAGGGCTTCGAGAGGCTTGAACTAGATGTAGATGACCTAGGTCAGGATATATCTGAAGACCTAGCACAACGGGCAGAACAGGAGATTAAGCAGGAAATGAAAAAGGACATGAATGACTCGTCCAACGGAGGTGATTCCGATGAGTGATATCAAGAATTACTACGCCTCTGCCTCTCTAACAGAGCAAATCAAAGACTCAGCAGGTCATCTTGCTGAGGTAGATGATCGGGTGCTGTTTTTTAAGGATGATGTGTCTATGAGGTTCGCTCAGTTACAGATAGAGAATTACCCTTACTGGCATCCAGATATGCCTGTAGACATCCAAGAGAGCGAGATATGGAAGGATCTGATCCGATACAATAAGTCGGAGAATGTGATGGAGGCTATTCGACAGGGGAAGATCTCGGAGCTATCGGCTATGTCTGGATTGAATGACGATGGGATCGAGGCGACCGGTCTAGAAAACTACGAGAAATTACTAGCACAGCCTGCCACGATTCTATACCTCTATGCGAACATGGGCGCTGGAAAGTCCTTCTTTGCCTCTCTAGGGATGCAGGTATTCCTTGACTGGGTTCGACGGAAACACGGTGAAGATACACCGTCTGAGGAGGTTTTAGCATCCAACGTAGACACACTCAACGGGACTACCTATGCGAACAAGATTAGAGACCTTCTGAAGTGGCTCAAATCCAACGATAAACCGAAGCTGTTCCTCTTCGATGAAGCCTCGCTCTATGCTAATTCCCTCTCCATGAGCAATATGCAACAGGCGTACTCCTCCCTCTTACCAATAATAATCCTGATAAGGCGGTACGGAGGGCGAATCATCTTTATTGGCCACTCCGGGACTGACCTTGGGAAGCAAATGCGAGAGATGGCGACGATCTGCAAGAAGGAGTCTAAGAAGAAAGCGACCTTCTATAAGACGATTGACGGCGGTCAACCGAAAGGAAAGAAGTTCAGTATGTATGCGATCCCTGAGATGATTGAAGGGGCACAAGAGGAAGGAATCGTCCCTGAAACGAAGGATAAGGGAGCTTGGGAGTGGACAGAAGAGGATCGTGATCTCATCGAGTCCGAGCTGGCAGGGTTCGGGCGAAGAGCAGAGGAATTCCACTTCCCAGAGGATGATGAACTACCTGAAGCGGGACAGGCGGAGTATGATAGCTGTAGAGTATGTGATCGGACTGTAGGGATAGATAACACTGGATTCTGTCCTGACCACTCTATGGACGACCTTCATGAGCCTGATAACGACACTGAAGATATACTCGACCTAGCAGGGAATGCTGATACGCTTCACTGGTAGATCTTTTGGAAACTGTGGGCGATTTCTCCCACAGAATCGGCTCTACTGCCAGAATCTCAAAATATACGCCCGCCCGTGAGTATTTTCCCCTCTACTACGTAGAGGGAAAATATAGAAGATAAGCGCCGAGAATTCTGGAGGTAGAGCGGTTGAGTATCGACCAAGACCGTCAGTTCAAAGGGGGTACAAGCCCTAACGAGTAGTAATGATTGCTTCTTCAGAAATCGACGATTGGCTGTCGTCAGAGTCTCAGAATGCACTTGTTCACGGTGACAGCCAAAATGTTTTGAAGCAGTTTCCTGATGATTCTGTGGACTGTGTAATGACTTCTCCTCCGTATTGGGGTGTCCGGGAATATGAAGGCGAGAGTGAGCTTGGACTAGAGCCTTCATTCGAGGAATTCATCGACAATTTGCTTGAGATCTTTGGAGAGATTCAGCGGGTTCTGAAGCCTGAAGGTAGTTTCTGGTTGAATATCGGGGATACGTATGAGAACAAAGATCTCCAAGGTGTTCCGTGGAGGACTGCACTGGCTCTCAAAGATCGTCAGGATTGGATGCTGAGGAACGATATCATCTGGAACAAGGTCAAAGGGAACCCCAGCTCAGCGAATGACCGCCTGCGTGTGATGCACGAGTATATCTTCCATTTCGTCCAGCAAGGGAGCTACTACTACGATGACGAGGCAATTCGAGAGGACGAAGACTTCGAACTGACTTTCAAAGATAATGGGGACGTGGTTTCACCTACTGGAGTATCTGGTACTCGCTATCGCCGTCAAATCGAAAACAACGACGCACTCACTGAGGAAGAAAAAGAGAATGCTATCGACGCCCTAGAAGAACACTTGGAGATGCTGAAGAACAGGGAGATCAAGGACTTCAGAATGGTCATCCGTGACGAACAGCGGACGACGCATGGAGACACTGAGGATCTATCTGGACGGGCTCGGGAGAAAGCAGAGAATGGGTTCTACTTCCTGCGATACAACGCTGATGGACCTATGCCTGAGAATATTTGGGATGTTGTACCTGAGGATGAACACAGAGAGGACAGCCACTGTGCAGTTTACCCTGTAGACCTCTGTGAAATTCCCATCAAGGCTTCGTGTCCAGAAGATGGAGTTGTATTAGATCCATTCGCTGGCACGGGGACGACAGTAGTTGCGGCGAATAAGTTTGACCGGCGTGGAATCGGCATCGACGCTTCCAAAGAATACCTCGAAACTGCTCAGGAACGACTGGATAAAGGAGTCCAGAAGACGCTTACTGACCTTTAGAACTTGTTCTTGATGCTACCCTTGAAGTCGTCCTTTGTTGGGATTGTTTCGTTCTCGTCCGAGTCCATCATTTGACTCACGCCTTCAAGATCAGCAGATAACTTCTGGTCGATCTCCCACTCGTACTTTTCCGTTTCATAGTTGTAGTCGAATGAGTATGTGTAGAAGTGGACCGGGTTTTCTTTCTTAGCCTCTTCTAGCCTTGACGTGTTGACCGTTCGGTGTAGGTAATCGAGGGAAACGTCCTGAATTAGGAAGATGATGTTCTCTCCCCATTCATCGAATGCCTGCCCCTTTTGGAAGGCTTGTTGCATCATCGTCTTTGGGAGTGACATCTTCCAATTCATCCCGTAGTTCTTATCGACCTCCCCCATATCTTCGCCATTCTCGTAGGCTTTCTTGTGTTCCCAAACCGAGCCAGTTGTGTCGATAGCCTGTATTTCGATTCCAGCGAAGTCTATGATCTCTCCACTACTATCCTGCTTTCCTGCTACAAAGTCAATAGACGCTCCGAAGAGGGCTACTTCGGGTACTCTGAAATGCTCCCCTTCATCGACAAAGAGTGATTTGACTGGTTCGAATACCTCATCAGTATAGAACCGTTTCGGACATATGACATGTGGTTTGTATTCTGATACGCCTCGACCCTTGTAGCCGACCGAGCAAGTCCCTATGGTAACATCGTTATCGGACTTCCTGCGCTTGGAACATCGGTTGCCTGTGAATGGGCAGTGTTCGTTCTCTCGTTCCTCCTCGGCTTCATCAGAATCCACCCACGGCGGGTGTCCATAGAACTCAGTCGGATGCTTTCCAATATCGGGGTTCACTCTAGCGACATAATCCAGACATTAAATAAAACTATCTTAAAAGGTACTTGAGGTGATGAGCGTAAATCATACTCACTACGGACTGAGTTCCGGATAATCTGATTCTAACTGCTCGAACCCCACATTCAAATCAATAATTGGCGCTCTAGTTTCAATCATAGCGTTAGACGTGGAAATTACTTTAGGACTGGAAAAAGTATTAGTTAATTGTTATGTCTGACGACGATATGAAAGTCACACAGTATGAGGAACGGGATTTCGGAGATCTCGATTCTGAAGAACAAGTAGAGTACATCAAAGCAGAGATTACTGAATTCACAGGTCGGGTTGTAGTTGCGGTCGGTATTGCTATCGGAGGAATCTGGTACGGATCAAACACGAAGCCACATTCCTATGCCAGTGAGTATTCTGGAGAAGTAATCCAAGTCACGACTTCTAGTATAGTATTCTGGACGTTAGCAATTCTCGGCGTTTCAGCGTATGTTGGCTTCAGTGCGTACAAGCGACGAGAACGGATTCTGAACGCTATTCGTGCGACACAGAATGGAGGTGATGACGCATGAAGGACCGAGTAGTTACTATTGGATTGATCTTAGCTCTCTGTAGCGTAAGTTTCCTCGCTGGATACCAAATCCACGAGCCCAGAGTAGTCACTGAAACCGAGACTGTCACAGAAGTAGAGGAGGTAGAGGTGCCGAAAGTGATCGAGGAAGACCCTAATCAGCTGGTGGCTCAGTCTGATTATTACTATCTTGAGTGCGATGAATATGTTCCTCCCGAAGATAGGGTAATCGAGTCTGCTGATAACGGTGGAGGTGAAACGGAGGACTACACGGACAACAAAGCGTTCAGGCTTGTCTACGACAAGGATTCTGGTGCTTTCATTGCTCTCAAAGATTACACTGAAGACTTCGAACACGAGGAAATAGCGGAAGCAAAGGAAGATCGTCTAATCGAGAAATATTGTCCTCACCCCGAAGGAGGTGATGGGTCATGATCGAGCTACACCCACTCCTGCAAGTCGTTCTGGCAGGTCTATTCCTTGGAGTCTTCTTGATCTCCCTAGCTCGGAATTCAGGTTCAGAGGAGGACGATGAGGACGACAATGACCGCAGTGAGAAGAGTCAGCAGGCTCGTGATCAGAATGAATGAGACAGTCAGAGAATCCACGAAGGAGAAGGGAGAGTTCGGAGAATTATACGCAATTATAGAGGTTCTTGACAATCAAATCCACTACATATATTCCGATATAGTTTTCGAAGTGACAAATTGGGATAATTTTGAAGAAATAGAATTATTAGAATTCAGGAATGTAGACGGTAAAAAATCGGCTATAGCTGGGATAAGATCGTCTAAGAAAGTGATCTATAGGAACGAGAAAGTTCTTTCAGATAGCGACATTTTAGCGAGTACGATATAGCCGAGTTGTGCCACAAGTCCGCCACATTTCTCCATATATACCCTAATTCCCTTATTTTCACTAACTTACCATAAGTAATATAGGCAAATAGACACAACAATTCGTGTATGGTTAGAATAGAAGACGACGAAGCTAGGTCCAAATGCTGGCTTAGTTTTCCCGACGAAATCAGAACAGTCGAACAGTATGCCCGAGAAAGAGATTGGGAGCAAGAAATAGCGATCCAACTGATGGCTCGTGTAGGATGTAGATCTTCAGGCGTTCCCTCAGCTCGACCCGAAAACCTCCGCTGGAATGGTGACGGTGAATACTGGGAACTTCGAGTGCGTGGGAAAAATACCAAAGGAGGCGAGAAGACAGTCAGAGATGCCTACGTTCCTACTAAGGTTAAAGAAAATCTGGACCGGTATGCCTCCGAGCGAAACATAGCTGATGACGAACCGTATGTCCAGAAGAGCGAGTCTAGTATCGGACGGTGGGTTCGAGAGATTACGGACCAGATCGCTGAGGAAACGGGCGAGGGACGCTGGTATGAGGTTTCCAGCCACGATCTCCGCCGTACATGGGCATCACACCATCTTGTCGAGCAGAGTGTCGCAGTACGGGTAATGATGGAGATTGGCGGGTGGTCGTCCTACGATGCTATTGAACCCTACTTGACAAAGCCAACTCCCAAGAAAATCGGTCAAGAGATGGGTGATTCGCTATGAGCTGGAAACAAGAAACAGCTGGAGAAGCAGAGATCGTCTCAGAATGGGAATATCAGGGTGTAGAGTGTATAATTGTGGAGCGCACAATAGTAGATAACTACTGCGCCTATGCTCATGTATATCGAGACGATCTCTATGAGAATCACGATCTCGACATTCAGAATTATGTAACCTACGCAAGATCAAATATGGAGGTAGTAGGAATCGATAGCGGTCACGCTGGTATGTGGGATTATGAACCCGAGGATATTCAAGAGGATTTAGAAGAGTTACTAGACGAAGTGGTGTGTTCCGAGTGTTCGAATGTAGAATACAAACACGGCTACTGCGAGGAATGTATAGAGGAGAGTCCTGAGACTGTATTAGCATCTGAGATTTGATTACTCCTTTACTCTCTCAACCCCTTTATACGCTATATGATAGACAATATGCAAATCGTAGACGATAGCACAGCTTGCTTTCTCAGTGACGATCAGTACGTGGGAACTGTAGTTCATGAGGATGAGGGCGAAATCCTGCGCCTAGAATCGGAAGAGAACAAGATAACCTTCGATGAGCTGTCCGTACTGTATTTCATACATACACATGGACCAGTTCCTGTTTCCGAGATCAAGGAAGAGTACGACGCAGATGATCCAAAGGTCGAAGCAGTCGTTGATGAATTACATCACCGAGGAGAGGTATATCAGCCCACAAAAGGATACTACCGAGTCGTTCAGGACGCAGAAGACTAGCGCATCCGATCAACAATTTCCTGTTCTAACGCCTTCCGATAGTCTATTTCGTGCGGAGTGACTTGCCCGTGTTCTGATTCAATCGCACGAAATTCAACGGTTTCACGATACTCTTCTACCAATTCGTCGTTGCTCATCTCTTCTATTTCTTTCATATAGTATAAACTATATTACAGGTCTAAAACGGTTCGGCTACGGGTTCTCCACGCCCTCGTAGGTGTAGATGTGATACATGTCCCTCAACTCCATCACGGCTTGAGTCGCATTCAAAATCTTCTTCCGCTCCTCGTGGTCGTGGGGGCGATTCTCCGAGACTTTCTCATACAATCGACTCAGGTCGTCATAGAGCATATTCACTTGTCCATAAGAAGGGTCGTCAGGCAGTTTGTATTCACTCCAACCGCACTGATTAACCTGCGTGACCATATCGTTACACTCCCTGATTTTGAGTTCCATCTTCCGGTTAGTGACGGAGTGTTCATTCTCTTCCTGTTCTTCTCCTTCCGCTTCGTCACCGCTAGATTTGAGCAACCCGAACATCAGTCGCCACCTCCGAACAACTGACTGTGAAGACCTTCCTGTTCGAGTTCCTGATATTCGCCCACCAGCGCCCGCTTACTGATATTCTCCATCTCCTCACTACACAACTGCATCAATTCCTCCATTTCAGCCTCTTCCGACGACGCCTGAACCGTTAGATCATGCGAGCTGATCTCGATCTGGTTCCGCCCCTGAGACTGTTCTTCTAAACGCTCCACTTTGCTCTGAAGTTCATCAACCTGTTCTTCGAGATCGTCGGCGTTCTGGGACTCACTCACTGATTGAAAACCTCTACCTCACACTAATGGGTGGACTAGGGAAATAACTTACGTAGAATCTAAGTAACGCTGGGATTCCTTCTGGGGGAAGTGAACCGTTCCCACACCCACGGCACCCTTTTCCGCCGACCGATTGACGCCACAGCATGGCGATCTCCCTCCTCGAACTCGACGTCGACGGCGAGACGTACGAGGCGCGACTGAACACACCCGAAGCCAGCGACACCGACACCTGCGTACTCGTGCTCCCCGGCGGCGGCCACGGTCCCTTCGGCGACATCTTCGACATCACCGCCTACGAACTCGCACAGGAGAGCGTCGCGACCTACCGCTTCGAGACGTGGACGACGGCCGACGAGCTGCGGGCGAAGTCGTTCGCCGACTTCCACGCCGAACTCGACGCGGCCATCGCCGAGGTCGGGGACCGTGGCTACGACCGGCTGTTCCTGCTCGCGAAGAGCTTCGGGGGCAGAATCGGATTGACACACGACCTGGACGCGTTCGAGCGCGTGCTCGGCTGGGCACCGGCGGTGCGGCTCGCCGACGAGTCGAATTTTGAGAACCACTACGACACGCCCCTCGGCGAGACGGAGGACCTGCAACTCGACGCCGGGGACGTGGCGGGCGTCGACGCACCCGTGCGAATCCTCCGCGGCAACGAGGACGAGGTGGTCTCGGCCGACGACGCCGAGAGGCTGACCGCCGCGCTCGCGGACGCGGAACTGCGCGAGATTCCCGGCGAGGACCACTCGTTCAACGAGAACCGGACGACGGTGGTGGCGGAGACGCTCGACTACCTGGTGCCGGACGGCGACTGACCGGCGTCAGGGCTCTGCGACGTGGCCCGCGCCGGCCCCGTCGCTATCGAGCAGGGCGACCAGCCCCTCGGGGTACAGCGGTTCCGCGCGCTCCTGTACCGATTCGAGGTCGAACCAGCCGGCGTCGTACTCCACGGCCCCGCCGGCGTCGACACCGGAGAACTCCTCGCGCTCGTACAGCAATCCGTCCTCGAACGTCGCTTCTCGAAGGACGACGATCTCGTGGTCGGGCTCGCCGTCCCACGTGAACCGGTTCTCGATGGTACCGACGGTGGGTCCGGCCGAGAGTTCGACACCGAGCTCCTCCCGGAACTCGCGCTCCAGCGCCTCGGCACTGGTCTCGCCGAACTCGATGCCGCCGCCGATTGGTCGATAGAACGCTCCCTCGCCGGGGTCGGTGAGACGCTGGAGGAGGTACTCGCCGTCGCGTTCGAGGATACCGAGGACCGTCGTCTGGATGGGAGGCATGGACCGCGAAGAAGACGGCAGTTCCGAGTAAAGCTACCGATTCCGGGTCGCTACCGCGCCGTCGGCGTCACCGACTCGGAGATGGCGTTCTTCACCTGGAGGGCAGCCGAGGCAGCCAGCCCGCGGGCGACCTCCGCCTGGTCCTCCGGGTCGATGAGGTCGTCGTCGTCGAACTCGTCGACGTCCGGCGTGAAGCCCGCGCTGATGGGGTTGCCGACCGGCGGCTGGACGGCGACCGTCGCCTGCGGGCCGCCGACGCCGTTGGAGATGTCGCCGTCGACGACGTACTCGTCGGGGAGGAACTCCCGGGTCAGGGCGGCGATGCGGGAGACGTCCGCGCGGAGCCGCCGCTTCTGTTCCGCCGTGAGCTCGGGCACGTCGGCGGACGCACGCTTTCCCGCCTGCGTGCTGCCCGGCAGACCGGCGTACGGAGTGTTTCCATTCATAAAAACTCGCTACTCCGGCTATGGCCGGATGGCCTAAAAAGCGTTCGGCTACGGCACTCGAGACGGGGTTGCTGTCGGCGGGCCCGACGCCGACGGATCGAGGACACACGACGCCCACGACCCGACGAAAAGGCTCTTGTCCGGACACCCGATACATCCACCCATGGCAGACGGCTCGGAGGAGAAGACCGTCGACAAGTCGACGGACGAGCTCCTCGCAGAGACGGACGACCTCCTCTCGGACCTCGACGGCGGCGACGACCGCGCCCGAACGTCGCAGTCCGAGCAGTCCACCCGGCGCGAGCCTGCCCCCGACGACGACGGCGGCCTCGACCTCGGCTTCGGCTCGGAGTCGTCGTCGACGCAGGCCGAACAGTCCACGGACGGGAGCGACGGCGAGGGCTGGCGGGGCTACTTCAACCCGAAGTCGTTCCTGCTGGCGACGCTGCTGTTGACCGTCGGCTACGTGGCGGGCGGGTTCGTTCCCGTGCTCGGCGCGCTCGCGAGCTGGGCGGGGCTGGTCGGCGCGGCGTTCCTCTACGGCCTCGCCACGTCGAAGGGCCGCTACCCGGAGACGGCGCTCGCGGGTGCGGGTGTCGGGCTCGTGACGACCGTGCTGACGAGCCTGCGCTTCATCGCGTTCGCGAACGGCCAGCTGCTGCTCGCGCTCGGGGCGGGCCTCGGGCTGGTCGGTGCGCTCGTCGGCTACTACTTCGGGTCGGACCTCAGGAAGGGACTCACGAGCGACCCCGACGAGTTCGAGGACGACCTCAGCTGGTAGTCAGTCGGCGAGCTGCCAGCCGTCTGAACCGTAGCGGACGAGGTCGTTGTCCTGCAGGTCCGCGAGCACGTCCTCGACCATCCCGGGCGGTGCGTCGACGCTGTTGGCGATCTCGACGGCGGTTCTGGGCTCGGAGCGCACCGCGAGCAGCACGTCGGCGTAGAGCCGGCTGTCGCTCCCTGCCCCGACGGAGTCGGTGATGCGGTCGAGCACGTCGGTCATGCGGCCCTGGACCCAGCGCTGGGCCATCGAGAGCTCGTTCTCCAGCTCCTCCAGCCGGGAGAGGTCGGCGACGAGGTCGTTCGTGTTCTCGCCCTCCTCGGAGTACTGCACGTCGAGCTTGAGGTGGCGACACGTCGTCATGTCGAGGCTCTTCGAGGCGGGGTAGGCGCTCTTGGTCGCGAAGGCGTAGGGGGAGACGTTGACCTCGAGCCGGAGGTTGCGTGCGATGTGGAAGTACTTGCGGCGCTGGTCGTCGGTGTGGCTCTCGATGAGGCCGGCGTCCTCGAGCTTGCGGAGGTGCTCGATGACGGCCTTGGGGCTGACGCCCAGGTACTCGCTGATTTCGGTCACGTAGCACGGTTTCCGAGCGAGCAGGCGCAGGATGCGCCGTCTGTTCTCGTTTCCGAGCAGGTCGAGCAACGCCGCTGAGTCCATCTAGCTGTGCCTTGGCGATTAGCGCGTAAAAGCGTCACCCCTCCGGTCCGCCGGCGGTCGGTCAGGCTGCCGTCCAGGGGAGCGGCTCGAGGAGGACGGTGTCGGCCGAGAAGATGGCTGCGTCGCCGCCAGCGCCGTCGTCAGAACCGCCGTTGCCGCCGTTCCCACCGCTGCCGCCGGTCCCTGCACCGGTACCGTCGCCGTCGGAGCCATCGTCGCCGCCGGCCCCGTCGTCAGGGCCACCAGGTCCGTTTCCCGGGCCGTCGGAGACGTTCCCGCGGTTCTCCTCGCCCTGACCGGGGTTGTCACCGGGGCCATCGTCGCCGTTGCCGCCGGTCTCGTTCCCGCAGTTCGGTCGGTTCTCCGGACAGTCGTCGCTGTCGAGCCCGGGCACGTCCTCGGGGGGCCCGCCCGCACCGAGTTCGCGGGCCATCTCGGCGATCTCGGGGCCGGTGAGCTCGCTCGCGTTCTGCCGGATGCGGTCGAGCTGGGTGGTGTTCACGCCGGTCTCGCGGGCGGCGTCTTCGGTCTGGTTCAGTGCGGACCCCAGCGCGGCGAGCCGGCTCGTGAGCGACGCCAGCTGTGCGCGGTAGGCCACGCGACTCATCTCGTCTCGGCGTTCCTGCAGTCGCTGGCGCTGCTCCTGGAGTGCCTCCAGTCGTGCTTCGAGGGCGGTCGTGCGGCCCTCGACGAGCCGGGTCCGCGTCGCGTTGTCGCCGGAGCCGTTGAACGCGGCGCCCCACATGCGACTGTCGACCTCTCCGTTGGCGTCGGCGGCAGCAGACTGCGCGAACGTGGAGAAGGCGCCACCCATCGATCGGTTCGAGGAGTTGTTGTCCCCGGGTGGCGTCTGGACTGGGTCGTTCGTGGCTGCTGCGTCGACCGCCGTCGCGGGAGTCGGGTGGTCCGCGACCGCCACAGGGAGGGCTGCGACGGTGAGCACGACGCAGGCCAGAACGGCGAGTGTGCTCTTCATCACCGGGTCCTAAGGCTGACTCCCCTAAAAACCTCCACCACCGTTCGGACGGTTCACCCGTGTGCGGGGGACCGTTCAGAATCGTTTTCCCGCTCGCAGTCGGTCGGTTTGCGGTCCGATATAAACACTGCCCAACATGCTTTTGGGTGTCAATGTCTTTCACACTAGTGCACAGCATGTTCGAAGCGTTCTCGAGTAGCTACTACTTCGGGCGGTTGTACGTCACGCCGTCCGAGGGTGACGAGCCCGTGATGCAGCGCGAGCAGCACGAGCGCGTCGCCGAACAACTCTACCACGACGGGAGCGGCCTCACCCGGACCGACAGCCCGCTGGTGATGAAACTGGATACGGCCCATCTGGCCGTCCACGGCGAGGACTGGGTCCCCGCGGACACACTCGCAGTACCCGAATCGCTCCTCGAGCGGACAGACATCAGGAACCCACCGGAGCTCACCGAGGTGTTCCTCGCGAAGGCGGACCGAGCCTCCCAGCTGCTCCGGTTCACGGGCTACGGGGGGGCCGACACCGACGACGGCTTCGACGTCGAGCCGAACGCGGGCACCTGACCCCCGGCCGTTTCTCTCCGACCGCCGGCCGACGGCGCAACCTAGAAGTACGCGGCTCTCCCCGCTTGGAACGATGCTCGACGAGTTGCTCGGCCGCGCGGAGCTGAAGGACCGCATCGGGGAGCTGGAGGAGGAGACCGAGCGACTGGAGGCACAGCTCGAGGCCGAATCCGAGCGCCGGGCCGACGCCGTCAGCGCCAGACAGGACGCCGAGGAGCGCGTCAACCGGCTGGAGGACCGCATCGCCCAGCTGGAGGGCGAGCTGGACCGTCACGACGACGACGACGGCGACGACCTCGCCTTCCACGCCAGGACGGATCGCCGCGGCGAGCGACTCGACGAGGTACTCTCGCGACTGGAGAGCGTCCGGACGGAGCCGGAGGGCTTCCTCTCGGCCGCCGTCGGCGAGGACGACGACGCACCCGACGCCGTCGAGGAGCTGCTCGGCGACCGCGCCCGGCTGGTCGAGCGTGCGGCGCCGTGCCTCGTCTACGCCGACGACGCGGGCCTCGTCTCGACGGTGCTCCAACCCCCCGTCCAGCCCGGTGCCTTCTGCGAGTGGGGCGAGGCCGCCCGCCTCGACCGCGCGTGGTGCCAGCCCACCGGCCGGTTCGCCCTCGCGCTCGTCCGTGCCGACGTGTTCGCCATCGGCGAGTACGACGGTGACGAGCGGCTGTCGGTCGCGTCGTTCGAGAGCGACGTGAAAGGCGACCACTCCAAGGGCGGCTTCTCGCAGGGTCGCTTCGAGCGCATCCGCGACGAACAGATCCAGAACCACCTCGACGACTGCCGGGAGGCTATCGAGGGCCGGGGCGCAGAGCGGCTGTTCGTGGTGGGTGACCGACGGCTCGTCGGGGAGTTCTCGGACCAGGCTCGGGCGACTGCTGCGGTGGACGTGAGCGAGAGCGGTGCCGAGGGGCTGGACGACGCGGTGCGCGAGTTCTTCACCACGCGGGTGTCGACGTTCTAGCGGTCGTCCCAGTTCCGGACGTGTCGTTCGGGGACTCTACATGGCCGCCGACGAGAATCCGGTCATCAAGCTACCTTGCCGCCCCGAGAACGTTTTTCCCGTCCCCCGGCGAACGCGGAGTCATGAGAATCGCCATCCTCGCCCACGAGAAGTTCCCGGACCGCGCGAAGACCGCTCTCGGGCTGTTGCGGTACAGCGACGACGAGGTGGTCGCGGTGCTCGACCGCGACAACGCCGGCAGCCGGGTCGGCGACTTCGTCGACGACGTGCAGGACGCCCCGATCGTCGCGTCGATGGCCGACGCGCCCGACTGCGACGCGCTCGTCGTCGGTATCGCGCCCATCGGTGGTGGCTTCGAGGACTCCTGGCGCGAGGACGTTCGAACGGCGCTCCGGAGCGGCTGTGACCTCGTCGCCGGCCTGCACTACTTCCTCGCGGACGACGAGGAGTTCGCCGACCTCGCCGCCGAGCACGGCTGTGACATCTGGGACGTGCGCAGGCCACCCGAGGACCTGAGCGTGGCCGAGGGCGTCGCGGGCGAGGTCGACGCCGAGGTCGTCCTCACGGTCGGGACGGACTGCTCGGTCGGGAAGATGACGGCGACGATGGAGCTCTGCGAGGCGGCACGGGCGGCGGGCCACGACGCTGCCGTCATCCCGACGGGCCAGACCGGCATCATGATCGAGCACTGGGGCATGCCCGTCGACCGGGTGGTCAGCGACTTCACGGCCGGTGCGGTCGAGTCGATGATCCTGGAGAAGGGCGACGAGCACGACTACCTGTTCGTCGAGGGGCAGGGCTCCATCGTCCACCCGGCGTACTCCGCCGTCACCTGCGGCATCCTCCACGGCGCACAGCCCGACAGCCTGGTCCTCTGTCACGAAGCCGGACGCGAGGCGGTCCACGGCTACGAGTCGTACCCCCTCCAGCCCGTCGAGACGTACGTCGACCTCTACGAGGAACTCGCCGCGCCTGTCCGCGAGACGAGCGTCGTCGCCGGCGCACTGAACACCGTCGGGCTGGACGACGACGCCGCGGCCCGCGACGCCGTCGACGGGTTCGCGGAGACGCTCGACACGCCCGCGACGGACCTCGTGCGCTTCGGTGCCGACGACGTAATGGAGGTGATCCTGTGAAGCTCACCGTCGAGCGCGTCTCCCTCGAGCTCGCGGAGACGTTCACCATCTCGCGGGGCTCCACCGACCGGACCGACAACGTCGTCGTCCGCCTCTCCGACGGCGAGCACGAGGGCGTCGGCGCGGCCGCGCCCTCCGCCCACTACGGTGAGGACGCGGGCACCGTCGAGGCAGCTATCGAGCGCCTGCGCCCCACCATCGAGGCCATCGAGGACCCGTTCCAGGTCGAGCGCATCGAACGCGAGCTCGGCCACGAACTCGGCCGGAACCCTGCGGCGCGGTGTGCCGTCTCCATCGCGCTGCACGACCTCGTCGGCAGCCACACCGACCTCCCGCTGTGGCGGTACTGGGGACTCGACCCCGACGCCGCGCCCGACACCTCCTACACGGTCGGCATCGGTGAGCCCGAGACGATGGCCGACAGCGCCCGGCGCGCAGCCGATGCGGGCTACGGCACGCTGAAGGTGAAGGTCGGCACCGACGACGACCGCGCCAGGGTCGACGCCGTCGCCACGGCCGCGCCCGACGTGACCCTGCGCCTCGACGCCAACGAGGCCTGGACACCGAAGGAAGCCGTCAGCAACGCGAACTGGCTCGCCGACTACGACGTGGAGTTCCTCGAACAGCCCGTGCCCGCCGCCGACCCGGAGGGCCTGCGCTACGTCTACGAGCACTCGCCGCTCCCTGTCGCCGTCGACGAGTCCTGCGTCACGCTCCCCGACGTCCCGGCCGTCGCCGACCGCGCCGACGTGGCCGTCCTGAAGCTGATGAAATGTGGGGGGCTGGTCGAGGCCCGCCGGATGGTCCACGCCGCCCGCGCCCACGGACTCGAGGTCATGCTCGGCTGCATGATCGAGACCGACGCCGCCATCTCGGCCGGTGCACAGCTCGCGCCGCTCTGTGACTACGTCGACCTCGACGGGTCGCTGCTGCTGGACGACGCCTCGGACCCGTACGAGGGACCCGTGAGAGCCGGCGGACACATCGACCTCGACGACCGACCCGGCATCGGACTGCGGTAACGGCGACTACTGATTTTCCGACCGGCGCGCGGCTGGCGAGACTGTGCGAGCGCAGCGAGCGCGTCGAGCCATCCGCGCGAGGGATGAGAAGCGCAGGGAGCGCTAGCGACTGAGCATCGCAGTCGGCTGGGGAGGCGTGAGGTGCGGTGCTGTGCGGGGGTGGGACTGAAAGGGGCGACGCGCTCGTCGAGCGAGACGACGCAAGGACCGCAGGTACGAGGACCGCAGCGAGTCGTAGCCGACGAGCGCGTCGGGGCTTTCTGGCTGTTGTCGTGACCGGCCGTTCCCCCGATAGGCGGGGCATTCTGGCTGTTGTCGTGACCGGCCGTTCCCCCGATAGGCGGGGCATTCTGGCAGTTTTCGTGACCAGCAGTTCCCCCGATAGGCGGGGCATTCTGGCAGTTTTCGTGACCAGCAGTTCCCACGACTTGGCCACGAGACACGAATCCAGCGACGACACGCGATGATGGAAGCTTTCAAGCGCGCGCTGGCCGAATCCCGCTCCATGTACGAGGGACTCAAAGGGTTCCGTGACGTCTACCCCGCCGAGATGGCGGCCTATCGGGCCGTCATCGACACGGTCGAGGACACGGCGCGGGGCTACGGCTTCCGCGAGATCTCCACACCCGCACTGGAGCGAACGGAGATGTACGTCGACAAGTCGGGCGAGGAGATCGTCGATGAGCTGTACGCCTTCGAGGACAAAGGGGGACGGAGCGTCTCACTCACACCGGAGCTGACGCCGACGGTGGCGCGGATGGTCGTCGCGAAACAGCAGGCGCTCTCGAAGCCGATCAAGTGGTTCTCGACGCGGCCCTTCTGGCGCTACGAGCAGGTCCAGCAGGGCCGGTTCCGGGAGTTCTACCAGACGAACGTGGACATCTTCGGCTCCGCCGAACCAGAGGCCGACGCCGAGATACTCTCGTTCGCGGCGGACATGCTGACGAACTTCGGCCTCTCGGCCGACGAGTTCGAGTTCCGCGTCTCGCACCGCGACATCCTCGGGGGGCTGCTCCGCGAGTTCGACGCGGACGTGCAGACGACGGAGGCCATCCGCGCGGTGGACAAGCGCGCGAAGATCGCGGAGAACGAGTACCTGGACCTGCTGTACGACGCGGGGCTCACGTACGACCAGGCCCGCGAGTTCGACGACCTGCTGCTCGCCGGGGACGACGACCTCGACGCGCTGACGGAGTGGTCCGAGAGCGAGCCGGTCCACGACGCCGTCGCCAACCTGCAGGACGTGCTCGCCGCGGCAGAGGACTTCGGCGTGCGCGAGTTCTGCGACGTGTCGCTGACCACGGCCCGGGGGCTGGACTACTACACGGGCGTCGTCTTCGAGTGCTTCGACGCGACCGGCGAGGTCTCCCGCGCCGTCTTCGGCGGGGGGCGGTACGACGACCTCATCGAGTCGTTCGGCGGCCAGCCCACGCCCGCGGTCGGCGTCGCCCCGGGCGTGATGAACTCCACGCTGCCGCTGCTCCTCCAGCGAGCCGGCGTCTGGCCCGAGGAGGCCGTCTCCACGGACTACTACGTGCTCTCCGTCGGCGACACCCGGCCCGTCGCGGCCCGGGTCGCCCGCGACCTGCGCGAGCGTGGCCACGTCGTCGAGACGGACGTCTCCGACCGGAGCTTCGGCGCGCAGCTCGGCTACGCGGACTCCATCAACGCCGAGACGGTCGTCGTCGTCGGCGAGCGCGACCTCGCGAACGGCGAGGTGACGGTGAAGGACATGGCATCCGGCGACGAGACCACCGCACCGGTCGACGAGTTCCCGGGCGCCCACGACCGCCCGACGTACGACACGTTCGCAGAATAGACGGCGTTACGCGGTCTGTATCTCCCGTCTCGTCCGGTCGATGATGGCGGTCTGGACCATCGCGCCCGGCGTCTCGAAGTCGGTCGTCCGCGCGAGGAAGCTGCTGTTGGCCGCCGCCGGGTTCTCCCCGTCCGGCGTCTCGCCGGCGAACGCGGCAGCGATCTCCGATTCGGTCCACGGGCTCGACTCCAGGAACGCCTCGAACTCGTCGAACTCCGTGTGCGCGGCCATGAACGCCGGTGTGAACAGGGTCGCGAGGTCCGCCTCGCCGTCGGCGACGGCCTCCGCGAGCTGGGCGCTCTCGGCCAGTACGTCCGTGATGCGGGCCACCTCGTCGGCCGTGTACTCGCCCTCGTCGACGCCGAGTTGTGCCGCCAGATCCGCGCCGACCACCTCGGCGACCTCCGCGCCCGTGAACGTCTCCATGCTCTCACGGTGTGTGCGGGGGGTCGTAATCCTGTTGGCGCTCTCGTACCCGCGGCGATTATCACGCATCGCCACGAACCGCCGGGCGTGCCACGGCGAGCCTTCCGGGTCGCGTACGACGGCCGGCCGTTCCACGGGTTCCAGCGCCAGCCGACGCTCCCGACCGTCGAGGACGCGCTGTTCGATGCGCTCCGGGAACTGGGGGTGCTCGCCGACGACGCGGACAAGCCGGCGGGCTACGCGGCGGCTGGACGCACCGACGCGGGCGTGTTCGGGCTCGGCCAGACCGTCGCGTTCGACGCGCCCGACTGGCTCACCCCGCGGGCGTTCGACGGTGAACTCCCAGCAGCGGTGCGGGCCTGGGCGCACGCCGACGCGCCCGACGACTTCCACGCGACCCACGACGCGACGAGCCGGGCGTACGAGTACCACCTGTCCGCGCCCGACGCCGACCTCGAACTGGCCCGGGTGGCGGCGGACCGTCTCCGCGGGACCCACGACTTTCGGGACCTCTCGGCGGTCTCCTCGGGGAACACCACCCGGACGCTCACGACGGCGACGGTCGAGCGCGACGACGACTTCCTCGTGATCCGAGTCCGTGGCGACGGCTTCCTGCACGAGCTCGTCCGGCGACTCGTCTCGCTGGTGCGGGCGGTCGCCACGGGGGAGGTCCCGCCGGAACGCGTCGATAGCGTGCTCGTCCCGGGGACGCTCCCCGACCACGAGATCCCGCCGCCGGCACCGCCCGGGGGCCTCGTCTTCCTGGACGCCGCGTACCCCGGTCTCGACTTCGGCCCGGACACGCGAGGCGTGGAGAGCGTCCGCGAGGTGTTCGGCGACCGGGCGGTGCGGGCGACGACGCGGGGGCGGCTCTGCCGGCGGGTCGTCGCGGGTGTCCCCGAGGCTGTCGGCGGCGAGGGTGACGACGGCGGGTCGGGCTGACTCAGGACTCCGGCCACACGCCGGCGGCGCGCATCCCCGGCTCGTACTCCTGTTCGCGGAGCGCGTCGAGAAGGTCCCCCCGCGAGATACGGTCGGGCCGGGTCTCCGTCACCCGCTGGACGAGCAGCGTCGCGAGTATCGCGTGGCTGCGGAGGGTCCGCGGGTCCGCCTTGTCCAGCGTGTCGGCCCGGGTGTGGGTGACGCCGCGGCCGCGCTCGCCGCTGTCGGAGTGGAGCTGGAGGGCGGGGACGCCGGCGGTGAGGAACGGCCAGTGGTCGCTCCAGGGGTGCGGGTCTGGTCGCACCTGTACCGGGTGGTCGGTGTCGTCCGCGAGTCCCTCGACGAGCGCGGCGAGGTCGTCGCTGCCGTGGCTGAAGGCGACGAGGTCGCGGTGCCGGCCCGCGCCGTCGACGTTGACGACCGTCCGGACCGACCCGGTGTCGAGTTCGCCCGCGAGTCCGTGGCTCCCGACGAGGCCGACCTCCTCGCCGCCGACCGCGGCGACCCGAACCCGGCAGCCGAGGTCGAGCTCCGAGAGGGCGCGCGCGACGCCGACGACCACGGCGACGCCACAGCCGTTGTCGAGCGCCCCCTCGCCGACGTCGTGGGCGTCGAGGTGGGCGAGCACGAGGACCTCCTCGTCGGTGTCCGGCCCGAGGACGCCGTGGACGACCGGCGTCTCGCTCTCGTCGCTCGTGGCGTCCACCGACACCCGGACCGCGCCGTCGCGCTCTGCGTACCGGCGGAGCCACTCGCCCGTCTCGTACGAGACGCCGATGCCGGGGACCGCGCCGCCCTCGTCGAACCGGAGCGAGCCCGTCGGCGGGAGCTGGCCGGGGACGTGGTTCGCGAAGACGAACGCCTCGGCGCCGGCGTCGACCGCGTGGCCGTACTTCTCCATGCGATGGACGATGCGGCGGTCCGGCGGCGTGTCGGTGCTCGCGACGACGACCGCGCCGTCGACGTCGGCCTCGTCGATCTCCTCGGGCGTGCCGTAGCCCACGTCGACAATGGGTGCGCGCACTTCGCCGGCGGGCGAGTACGGCAGCGCGATGGCCTCGAAGCTCCGGGGCGTGGGCTCGACGACGCCGAACTCGGTCCGGCCGCGGGTCCAGCGCGTCAGCGGCACCGCGAACTCGGTGACGTTCCGGACCCCGGCGGTCTCGAACGCGCCGGCGACGAGGTCGGCTGCACGGGCCTCACCGTGGTGACCCGCGAGCCGGTCGTCGAGCTCGCAGAGCGAGCTGAGCACGTCCCACGGTTCGTCGTCGCGCCAGAGCCGGCCGAGGACCGCGTCTGCGTCCGTCATGGCTGGTGGTGGGAGCGGAGACGGGAAACGTGTTGTGTCGGTCCTCGTCAGTCGCGCGTCGACACCGGCAGCCGGAGCCCCCAGGTGAACACCCGGGTGTCGGTGTCCTCCACCTCGACCTCGACCTCCGTCCCGGCCGAGGACTCGAACCCGTCCGCGACGGCCGTGTCGCCGGGGACGACGGACTGGCCGGCGAACGGGCGGTCGACAAGGTTCTGCACGAACGGGCCGGCACCCACCGCGACGGTGTCGCCGTCGAGTTCGGGACCGGCGACGTAGCGCGCTTCGACCTCGTCGTCGTCGGTCACGTCGAGTGCGAACAGCACGAATCGCTCGTACTCCTCGTAGCTGCCGGCGAGATGGTCGAACCCGTCGGTCGGGGTCTCCGTCTCGCCGACGAGGAACCGGCCGTCCTGCGAGTAGGCGTCGAGGGCTCGGTGCTCGCGACGTTCGAGGTCCTCCAGCCCAGCCTCGACGGCCGACTCGTCGGGGAAGACGTGGACCTGCTGCACCGTCGTCGTCTCCGGGCCGACCACGACGCTCTCGCCGGTGCCGAACGCGCCCGCCGGGAACGGGACACCGGTCGCGGCCGCGGTGGGGAGCCCGCTCACCAGGTCCGGCTGGTAGCGGTAGACCGTCCCCGCGGTCGGCGCGTCGAGTCGGTCGACCAGTCCGGCGTAGTGCTCGTCGGCGTCGGACAGCGTCTCCGCGCCGCCGTTCGCGATGGACGCGAGCGTCGCGTCGAAGCCCGGCACGGACGACTGGTCGCCGCCCGGTACTGCGCGTCCGAGGAGGTCGTCCCCGACCGTCCAGACGTAGCCGTAGGCCGTCGATTCGTACCGGACGTACGGGCCGTCGTCCTCGACACGTCTGTACTCCTGGGCCCCCTCGCTCCGGTCGATGTGCGTCTCGATGGCGGCCGACACGCGGTCGACGTCGAACTCGCCGCCGACGAACTCCATGTCCGTGCGTCGGACCGTCGCCGTCGGCCCCTCCGGCGAGACGTGTCGTGTCCTGTTGTTCCCCAGCCGCGCGAGCATGGTGACGTGAATGTCGCCCGCGAGCTCCCGGACCGCCGCGTGGTCGGTCAGAAATGCCCGCTGTACCGGTTCCGGGGTCTGCTGTGGCACCATCCAGTTCGGCCGCCACCCCGACGCGTTCCCGCCACCTGCGGCGGACAGCATCGAACAGCCGGCCGCCGCCGCAGCCGCAGCCGTCGCGGTCCCGGCGAGGAACCCGCGACGGGAGATGTCGAACATACGATGTGTGTCTCCCCCCGTCTTAAATACGTATGCATCTGGCGTGGAACGAACGGCCAAATGACGTGCAGGCAGGCATCTGGGACGAGGTGACAAAGCTTACGAACGCCCGGTTCCGAATCGAAACACATGAGCTCAGTTCCCGAGCGATCCGAGGTCGACACCGAGTACAAGTGGGACCTCGAATCCATCTACGCGACGGACGAGGAGTGGGAGGCCGCCTTCGAGGACGTGGAGGCACGGCTCGAGGACCTCGCACACTACGAGGGCGAGGTCACCGACGACGGCGAGACGTTGCTCGCGACGCTCGAACTCCGCGACGAGGTCATGCGGGAGGTCTCGAAGGTCACGGCGTACGCCCGGATGCGCAAGGACGAGGACACGACGAACCAGACGTACCAGGGCTACAGCACGCGGGCGCAGTCGCTCTCCGCCGACGCCTCCAGCGCCGCCTCGTTCATCGAACCCGAGATCCAGTCCGCGACGCGCGAGGAGATCGAGTCGATGGTCGAGTCGACCGACGGCCTCGGCGAGTACGACCACTACCTCGACGACGTGCTCCGGATGAAACCGCACACCCGCTCGGCCGAGGTGGAGGAGCTGCTGGCGGACCTCTCCGAGGTCACCGGCGGCACCGGCGAGGTGTACACCATGCTCTCGAACGCGGACATGTCGTTCCCGACCGTCGAGAAGCCCGACGGCGACTCGGTCGAGATCACCCAGAGCAATCTCACGACGCTGCTGAAGGAGCCCGACCGCGAGTTCCGCCAGGCGGTGTACGAGGGCTACTTCGAGGAGTGGGGCGACGTGCGCAACACCGTCGCGACGGCGTACGAGAACTCCGTCAAGGCCGACGTGAAGCTGGCCCGGGCGCGGAACTACGACACCGCCCGCGAGGCGTCGCTCGACGGCCCGAACGTCCCGGTCGAGGTGTACGACAACCTGCTCGAGACGGTGCGTGACAACCTCGACAAGCTCCACCGGCACACGGAGCTGAAGGCCGACGCGCTCGACGTCGACGAGCTGGCGATGTGGGACGTCTACATGCCGATGACCGAGACGGAGAGCCCCGACGTGGAGTACGAGCAGGCCACGGAGTACATCGTCGAGGCGCTCGGCGCGCTGGGCGAGGAGTACCAGCAGCGGGTCGCGGACGGGCTGGAGTCGCGCTGGGTCGACGTCTACGAGAACCAGGGCAAGCGCTCCGGTGCGTACTCCGGCGGCACGTACGACACCCAGCCCTTCATCCTGATGAACTACCAGGACGACATCTCGTCGATGTTCACGCTGGCCCACGAGCTGGGGCACTCGATGCACAGCCAGTACACGAAGCAGGAACAGCCCTACATCTACTCCGGCTACGAGATCTTCGTGGCGGAGGTCGCCTCGACGGTCAACGAGACGCTGCTCACCCAGCACCTGCTCGACACGGTCGAGGACGAGCAGTTCCGCCGGCACGTGCTCAACGAGTACCTCGAACGGGTGCGCTCGACGCTGTACCGGCAGACGATGTTCGCGGACTTCGAGCACCGGACTCACGAGATGGTCGAAGCGGGCCAGCCCCTCACGCCGGACGCGCTCGACGAGACGTACGGCGACCTCAAGCGGGAGTTCTACGAGCCCGCGAACGTCGACGAGCACATCACCCGCGAGTGGATGCGCATCCCGCACTTCTACTACTCGTTCTACGTCTACCAGTACGCGACGGGCATCTCGGCGGCGGTCGCACTCGCCGGGAAGATCCTCGACGACGACCAGCCCGACGCGGCGGCGGACTACCGCGGGTTCCTCGCGAAGGGCTCGCGGGAGTACCCGCTCGAGCTCCTGCAGGGGGCCGGCGTCGACATGAGCTCGCCGGAACCCATCCAGGCGGCGCTCGACACCTACGGCGAGTACCTCGACGAGATGGAAGCGCTGCTGTAGCAACGGCGGTCTCGCTTTCGGACGAACCGGTCGGGAGAACGGGTGGCGGCGGTCGGGTTATCTCTTGGCCATGATGACGAGCATCGGGCCCACGATGAGCAGACCGAGCCCGAGGAAGCGGTACTGGACGGGAGCGAGGCTCGACGGCGTCACCACGAAGATCGCGCCGAAGGTGACGACGACGAAACCGACTGTCTTCAGGGACTTGAGCGGGAGCGTCCCGAGCACCGAGAGGACGAACACGAAGAGGAGTGCTTGCCCCACGTTGTAGTTGAGCAGGAAGTTGTCGATAACCTGCAGTGCGAGCCCGTTCATTTCTAGTATCGTCTCCCGCCGGTGCAGTCTTAACGCTAACGAAAGGACGCTATTCCGGACCGGTCAGGTCGATGGGGCGGATGAAGAGGTAGAAGAACGCGATCGCGAAGCCGCCGTACCCGAGCGCCCAGACCAGCGTGCCGAGGAACGAGAAGCCCACGCTCGTCAGCAGGTACTTGAGCACCCCGGGCACGATGACGGCGAACGCGATGGTCAACCCGGCGAGCACCGTCCGTTCCCGGTCGAGGCTCGTGGTCTCTGTCATGGCCGCCACTCGGGGCTGGAGAAGCGTCAATGCCCCGGTTCGTGCCGACGGGAACGGCACGGAGCCGGGGCGAACGGGGTGGACGCACGCGGACGAGTGAACCATGGAGCGTGCGGGTGCGTCCGTACGGAGCTACGCACGCGACCAACTAAAACCCCTCTACAGGCCGCAATACGTGCGAATAGTGTCGTATCACCAACCGCTATCGGCGGTCGAGCGCGCGGGCCAGGAGCGCGACCGGCGTCGGCGGCTCGCCCGCACCGCGGCCGTCGCCGAGCACGTGGCGGTCCGCGAGCTGGGTGCGACAGGACGCGCCGGGCGCGACGACGCGGTCGCCGGGGCTCTCGTCGACCTGGTCGTAGAGGATGCGCGCGATGGCCGCGCTCATGCCGCGGTGTTCGGCCTCGTAGCCGAAGCTCCCGGCCATGCCACAGCAGGTGGAGTCCAGCGGGTCCACGTCGTAGCCCGCGCGCCGGAGCACGCCGACCGCGTGGTGGTCCTTCGCGGTCGCCTTCTGGTGGCAGTGCCCGTGGTAGGTGAGCGACTCGTCGGGCGCCGCGAAGTCGATGGCGTCGTCCAGTCGGAACGTGTCGATGTACTCGCAGACGCCGTAGGTCGCGTCGGCGAGCTCCGACACCGAATCGCCGCCGAGCAGGTCGGGGTAGTCGGACTGGAGCATCACGGCGTTCGACGGCTCCACCAGCACCACGTCCCAGCCGTCGCGCACCCGGGGCGCGAGGTGGGCGACGTTCTCGCGCGCGGTCTCCCGGGCAGCGTCGAGCAGCCCCTTCGAGTACGCCGGTCGCCCGGTGTCGCCGACGCCCGACGGCACGTCGACGTGGACCCCGGCCGCCTCGAGCACGGCCACAGCCGCCATCCCCGCATCGGGGTCGGTGTAGTTCGTGTGCGTGTCGGGGTAGCACAGCACCCGACGCTCGGCCTCGTGCGCGGGCACGGCGGGGCCACCCCGTGCCTGGAACCGGTCGCGGAACGTCTCGCGGTGGAACGTCGGCAGGGAGCGGTCCGCGTCGATGCCGAGCAGGCGTTCCCCCACGGCGCGGGCCGGCCCGAAGTCGGCAAGCCAGTTCGAGACGGGTGCGAGCGCGCTGCCGACCCGGGAGAGGTCGTGGATGCGGCCGAAGATGCGGTCGCGCAGCGGGACGCCCGCTCGCTCGTGGTGCTCGTGGACGACCTCGGCCTTGAGCTTCGCCATGTCGACCTCGCTCGGGCAGTCGTGGGCGCAGCCCTTGCAGCCGATGCAGAGGTCGAGCACCTCGTCGACGAACTCCTCGCCGAAGCCGTCCTCGGGCAGGTCGCCAGCCATCGCCGAGCGGAGCATGTTCGCCCGGCCGCGGGTCGAGGTGATCTCCTCCCGGCTCGCGCGGTAGGTCGGGCACATGACGCCGCCGGTGGTGTGCTGGTCGCCGCGACAGCCGCCACAGCCGTGACAGAGCTCGACCATCCCCTGGAAGCCGTTCTCGTTCTCCCAGGCCAGCTCGGGCTCGAAGCCGGCGTCGAAGGCGTAGTCGGGGCCGTGGCGCAGCTGCTCGGTCATGCGCACGTCGCCACAGACCTGTCCCGGGTTCAGGAGCCAGTCCGGGTCGAACGCGGATTTCACGTCCCGGAACGTCTCCCAGAGCGTGTCGCCGTACAGCTTCCGGTTCCACTGGGTGCGCGCGCGGCCGTCGCCGTGCTCACCGGACACCGAGCCGCCCAGCTCCACGACGAGGTCCGTGACGGCGTCGGCGATGGACTCCATGGCCGCCACGCCCGCCGCGGTCTTCGCGTCCACCAGCGGGCGGACGTGGAGCACGCCGGGCCCGGCGTGGGCGTAGAAGCTCGCGAACGTGTCGTGCTCGTCCAGTATCTTCTGGAAGCCCTCGACGAACTCCGGGAGCGACTCGGGTGGGACGGCGGTGTCCTCGATGAACGAGACGTGCTTCGCGTCGCTGGTGCGCGAGAGCAGGATGGGGAGACCGGACTTGCGGAGCTTCCAGATCTTCGCTCGCTCGGCCTCGTCGTGGGCCTCGAGGGCGTCGAAGGCGCGCGCCGGCTCGTCATGCCTCCCGGAACGGTCCGCACCCTCGACCGCCGCGGGCGCACGGTCCGCGAGCAGGGCCGCGACCGCGCGCTCGCCCGCTGCGTCGTCGTCGGCGTAGAACTCCACGAGGAGCGTCGCCCGCGTCCCGTCCGGGAGGCTCTCGGCCACGTCGGCGAACTCCGCGGTGTCGCGTGCGAGGTCGAGCAGCACCTCGTCGACCAGCTCGACGGCGGCCGGGTCGTGTGCGAGGATCGCCGGCACGTCCGCCATCGCGGTCACGAGGTCGTCGTAGCACAGCAACGCGAGCGACTTCGTCTCGGGAACGGGTTCGAGCGACACCGTTGCCTCGGTGACGACGGCGAGGGTGCCCTCGCTGCCACAGAGCAGCTTCGCGAGGTTGACCGTCCCGCCCTCGGTGTCTGGTTCGCCGACGTCGCGGGTCGCGCCCTCGGCGTCCTCGAGGAGCCAGTCGAGGTTGTAGCCCGAGACGTTCCGTTTGAGGTCGGGGTAGCGCTCGCGTATCTCGTCGGCCTCCTCGTCGAGGATACGGGCGACCTCGGCGTGGATGCGCGCCTCGAGGTCGCCGTGGGGGTCGGCGCGGTCGCGGAGTTCGTCGACGGTGATCTCGTCGAACTCGGTGACGGTGCCGTCGGCGAGGACGACCTCGCAGGACTCGACGTAGGCGTCCGTCTTCCCGTAGCGCAGCGAGTGCGCACCCGTCGAGTTGTTGCCGATGGCCCCGCCGAGCGCGCTCTTGTCGCCCCACGCCGGGTCGGGCGCGAACTTCAGTCCGTGGTCGGCGAGCCGGTCGTTCAGGTCGCCGATGCGGACGCCGGGCCGGGCGCGTACGCGGCGGCCGTCCGGGTCGACCGACTCGACGGTGTCCATGTACCGCGTGAAGTCCAGCACGACCGCCTCGTTCACCGTCTGCCCGGCCAGCGAGGTGCCGCCGCCGCGGGGGAGCACGGGGATACCCTCGTCGGCGCAGTAGGCGACGACGGCTGCCACGTCGTCGGTCGATCGCGGGAAGACGACGCCGACGGGCAGCTGCTCGTAGATGCTCGCGTCCGTCGCGTACAGCTGGCGGGAGTAGGAGTCGAAGCGCACGTCGCCGTCGACCCGGCTGGAGAGCGCGTCGCAGAGCTCCGGCCGGGCCACGTCGTCGCTCCGGTAGTCGTAGGTCGCCCCTGCGTCGCGAGCGTCGAGTGCGGCCTCGCGGTCGCGGGCGCCGTCGGGGTCGCTGGCCATGGCGGAGACTCTGGCAGCCAGCGCTGTAAAACGTGGCGAGTGCGGCAGGGCGTGCGGACCGCGCGACCCCGCGACGTGCCGGCCGCTGGCTCAGTCGGCGTCCGCCCGACGTGCCTCCTGGCGGTGCCGACGGGCGAGCGCGACCAGCCGGAGGCCTGCAGACTCCAGCGCGTCGTAGTCGTCGCTGGCGGCCGCGAGCCGGGCGTCGTCGAGCGCCTCGCCGATGTCCTGGGTGGCCATGGACGGCTGTAGGGTGACGAGACACATAACCGCCAGCCAAGCGTGGTGAAAGTGAAAGTGGACGGCAACGCCCGTCTCGCTCCCATCTACGGGTCGACGGTACGTGGGTCCGTACACATGGTGCTTAGGCCGAATCATTAAAATGCTCTTGCTCGAGTGTGGGAGTAGGATGGGACCGCTGACAGCTGTCAAGCGGCGCCTTCAGGGTGTCGTTTCGACACGGGAGACCGGGGGAGAGTACACCTGCCAGTCCTGTGATGCCCGGTTCGACGTGCAGTACCACACCTGTCCGGACTGTGGAAGCTACAGCGTCGAGCGGCTCGACTGGTAGTCCCACGACGACGGTAGCGCGCCCCCGGGCCATCGACCGTGGCGGCTCCCGCTCCCAGCCAGGCCCGCCGCGCTCAGACGGCGACCCACTCCCTCCCTTCGAGTGCGGCTGGCGGTGTCAGCGTCACCGTCGTGCGCATGTCGTTCGCCGTGACGATGGTGAGTCCCGCGTTCGTCCGCCAGGTGATGCCGTCGGGGCCGTCCTCGACGCCCGCCCGGATGGCCTCGACCGCGACGAATATGTGGAACGTGTCCGTGTCGTCGTTGAGCACCGGCACCGAGTCGTCGGCGTCGACGGGCGCGGCGACGGTGAAGTTCGTCGCGTTCGCGCTCCGGTTCGTGAAGTTGAGCGTCGTGGTCACGTCGTCATCGGTGTAGTGGATGGTCGCGTTCCGGAGGTCGCTCTCGTTGGTCCCCGAGCCGAGCTTCACGCTGAGGCGGACGTAGCGGACGCTCTCGCCGTCGTCGTCCACCCGACCGACCTCGTTGACGACGGTCACGCCGGTCCCGATGTCGGCGATGGTCGACTCCGTCTGGTCCTCGGCCTGCAGCCGGATGGCGTTCGCCCCGCCCAGTAGCGCGCCACCCGCGATGGCCGCCACGGTGACGAGCGCGACGAACATGACGAGTGTCCCGATGCCGGCCTGACCCCGACGCTCCATACGTCTCACACGTGTCGACGACCACATAGTTCTGTCCGCCGTGGGGGCCGTGCTACGTCCGGTCGACGAATCCGACGACGTGCTCGGCGACCGTCTCGCCGGCGTCCTCCTGCAGGAAGTGACCCGCGCCCTCGACCCACACGTCGGGCTGCTCGCCCGCGGTCGGGAGGAACTCGCGCAGCGGGTCGCGGTTCGGGCTGGTGATCGGGTCCGAGTCGGAGAACAGCACGAACGCCGGCTTCTCCCACTCGGCAAGGCGCCTCCGGGTAGCCCGCATCACGTCGGCACCCTCGTCGTCGGGCGACAGCGGCACCATCCCGGGCCACGTTCGCACGCTCGCCTTCACGGCCTCGGTGTGGAACGGCGCGCGGTAGGCGTCTCGAACGTCGTCGGAGAGCTCGCTCGTACAGCCGGACTCGACGAGGCGGGCGACGTCGAGCGACTCCGCGGTCTCGACCATCTCGCGGAACTGGTGCCACACGTCGGGCATCTCCTGCGTGCCGTCGGGGATGCCCGTGTTCATCGCCACGATGCGGTCGAACCGCTCGGGATGGTGTGCCGCCACCGCGAGCCCGAGGATGCCGCCCCAGTCCTGGCAGACGAGCGTGAGCCCCGTGAGGTCGAGCTCCTCGAGGAACGCCACGAGCCAGCCGTAGTGTGCGTCGAAGGAGTACGCGTCCCCGTCGGTGTACTTCTCGGACCGCCCGAAGCCGACGAAGTCCGGGGCGATCACCCGACCGCGCTCGGCGAGCGTCGGGACCATCTTCCGGTAGAGATACGAGTACGTCGGCTCGCCGTGCAGGCAGAGGAACGTCTCGTCGCCGTCGCCCTCGTCCACGTACGCCATCTCCGGCTCGCCGACGCCGACGTACTCGGCGTCGTAGTCGTAGCCCGGTAGCGACTGGAACCGTCCGGCCGGTGTGCGCACGAGTTCGGTCATGCGGTGGGCGACTCCCGCCGGGATGAAAACGGTTTGGCAGGAGTTCACGCAGTCGACGCGAGCTCGGGCGGCCGACCGCGAGCAGCTGGGGCGACCCCGTCAGGCGTTGACCGTCAGCCGGACGTCCTCGTGGACGATGTAGCAGACGGCGTCGAAGGGGACCTTCGCGAGCAGCTGGTCGTCGCCGTTCACCTCGCCGTAGCACTGCAGGAAGTCGTTGCCGGCCTTGACCTCCTCGACGCCGCCGAGTGTTCGGGTGGTACCGTTCGAGTCGAAGACGACCTCGTACTGGGACATCGCAGTCCATCGTTCGGGGTGCGTGGACGAGTACTCCCGAGAGAGGATGGGAATCCGGAACGAGTGCCGGCGGAACCGTACACGGAGCGGTGGCTCTCTCCGTCCGTAGTCCCTCGAAAAGTGGGCCGACTCGGATTTGAACCGAGAGCCTCCACCTTATCAGAGTGGCGCTCAACCTGATTGAGCTATCGGCCCGAAGGCTGCGATTTTGAGTTGAGTGCTGGAACGTTTAAACGTTTCTTTCTCGCAGTCCATCGCCACGCCGTCGCACGCTCACTCCTTGTCCTCGAACTCGATGTCGTAGGCGTCGTCGCCGAGGTCGTACACGTCGTCGTCGGTGCTGCTGCCGCCCGCGTCGCCCGGACCGGGGCCACCGCCGAAGCCGCCACCGCCGCTCGCGCCGCCGACGTTCTCGAACGGGTCCTCGTCCTCGGGGAAGCCGTAGGTCCAGACGTTCCCGCTCGCCATCCCGCCGACCTGTTCGTCGATGTACGGCGTGACGACGTACTTCTTCAGGACGACGCGGATCGGCACCCGCGTGATGGGGATGGTGAGCAGGACGCCGAGCGCGTCGGTGACGAACCCCGGCGTGAGGAGGAACGCCCCGGCGGCGATGAGCAGCCCGCCGTCCATGAGCTCGTCCGTCGGGGGCTTGCCCTCGGCGAGCTTGCGCTGTATCTTCCGGATGGTCCGGCGGCCTTCGGCGCGGACGAGGAACATCCCGACGAGCCCGGTCAGGACGACCAGCGCGACCGTCTCGATGGGACCGAGGAAGCCCCAGGCCGCGATGGCCACGAGCAGGATCGCATCGAGCAGGGGGATGAGCAACAGCAGCCCGATGTACCGGAGCGTTCGCATGGACGGGTGTTGCAGGCCACCCCTCAAAGCCCTTTTTCTATTTCCGTGGGGTGTGGCGACGCTGGATTCGGGTTCCACCGTGGCGCGCGACTGGCGAGCGTGCCGAAGGCCGCGAGCCATTCCGCGCGAGGGACGAGGAGCGCAGCGTAGCGAGCACCGAAGGAGGTTGGGGAGGCCCGAGGTGAGGTGTTGTGTGGGGCGGGACTGAAAGGGGCGAGCGTCTCGACGAACCCGGAGCCCGTTCCCGCGAGGGAGCGCCAGCGACCGAGTGGGAAGCAGCGAGACGACGGAGGAGTCTCGCCAGCCAAGCACCGCAGCGGAGCGAGGAGCGCGGCGTGGGTCCCGGGAGCCGAGCACCTCGGGGCGTTCTGGTTGTCGGTAGTTCTTCGGGACTCCTCGATTGCAGTTTCGAACTCGACGCCTGCAACGGAGAACACGCAACCCTTAGGCACGCAGAATCGAACCCAAACGCATGGACGAGTCCGCACGCGAGACGCGCGTCGAGTGGCGGGAGTGGGGCCAGGACGCCTTCGACGCGGCAGACGCTCGGAACCAGCCAGTTCTCCTCTCGCTCTCCGCGACGTGGTGCTCGCACTGCCACGAGATGGACCGCGAGACGTACGACGAGCCCAGGATCGCGGCGAACGTGAACGACGGCTTCGTGCCCGTCCGGGTCGACGTCGACCGTCATCCCAGAGTACGAGACCGCTACAACATGGGCGGCTTCCCGTCGACGGTGTTCCTCACGCCCGCGGGCGAGGTCCTCACGGGCGCGGGCTACCTCGGCGTGGACGGGATGCGGCAGGTGCTCGACTCGGTGCGGGAGATGTGGGACGGCAAGGGGGCGTCGGCCGGGCGGGTCCCGCGGGCGCTCCAGGGGACCGACACGCCCGCCGGGGAGCTCACGCCCGACATCGAGTCGAACCTCGTCGGCCAGCTCGCGGCGGCGTACGACGAGCAGGCGGGCGGCTGGGGCGAGGCGGAGAAGTTCCCGATGCCCCGGACGATCGAGTTCGCGCTGAAGCGGGAGCGCGAGCAGGCCCTGCGGAGCCTGAACGCGGTGAGCGCGAACCTGCTGGACGACTACGAGGGCGGCTTCTTCCGGTTCGCGGGCAACCCGGACTGGACGGACGTGCACTACGAGAAGGTGCTGGACACGAACGCGGCGCTGGTGCGGGCGTTCGCGAACGCCTACCTGCTGACGGGGAAGGAGGAGCTGCGCCAGCCCGCGGCGAAGACGGTGGACTACCTGACGACGACGCTCTGGACGGGCGAGGCGTTCGCGGGGAGCCAGGCCGCCGGGGAGGGCCGGGACTACTACACGGCGGAGGCGAGCGACCGCTCTGACGCCCCCGCGCCGCCGGTCGACGAGACCGTGTTCGCGGACTGGAACGCGCTCGCGGTCGACGCGCTGCTCACCTACCACGGCTACACGGACGACGAGGGCGCGCGCCGGTACGCCGAGCGGGCGCTCTCGCACCTCGTCGACGACCTCGTGGACGACGGCGTGGTGACCCACTACCGGACCGACGAGGAGGTCGGCGCGTCGGGGCTGCTCGTCGACCACGCGCGGGTCGTGGGCGCGCTGACCCGGGCGCGGCAGGTGCTCGGGCCGGACGCGCTGGAAGACGATTCGGCACTCGACACAGCCCAGGCGGTCGCCGACCACGCCATCGAGACGCTGCGCTCCGGCCAGTCGTTCGTCGACGGCCCCCGGGCGGGTGTGGGCCTGCTCGACAGACCGCTGCGGCCGCTCGACGGGAACGTCGAGTTCGCCGACGCGTTGCTCGACCTCGCGGTGCTGACGGGCGAGGAGCGCTACCGCGAGATGGCCCGGGACACCCTCGCCGCGTTCGCCGGCGCGGCCGACCGGTTCGGCGTCCGTATCGCGGCCTACGGGAGCGCGGTGTCGCGGCTGCTGAACGAGCCGCTCGTCATCGCCGTGACGGCGGACCCCGTCAGCGACCTCCACCGCGCGGCACTCCGGATGGCCGACCACGAGAAGGTCGTGGTGCCGGCCACCGAGGGCTACGCCGAACCCGACGCGGCGTACGTCGTCCGCGGTGCGGAGACGAGCGAGCCCGCCACGACCCCGGAGGAACTCGGCCGGCGCGTCTCCGAGCTGGCTCGCTGACCCCGCGAGAGGCGCCCCGGACGACCGCCGACCCGACGCAGTCATGCGGTTCTGGACGACGACCGACGAAACAACTACCGTTGTGTTTATGGTTCTCCACTGAGACAGGGTTTATTATGGCGAGTTTGAGGGACCTGGGTCTGTCGGAGTACGAGGCGAGAGCCTACCGAGCGCTGTTGAACACTGGCCCGACAACGGCCAAGGAGTTGTCGCGGGCGAGCGACGTGCCGATGGGCCGCATCTACGACGTGCTGAACAGCATCGAGCAGTACAACCTCGTGCGGTCCCAGACCGCGAGTCGGCCGAAGAAGTACGTCGCCGTGGAGCCCTCGACGGCGCTCGACCGACTGCTGGACGACAAGAAACGCGAGCTGGAGGAGAAGGCAGAGCAGTACGAGAACATCGTCGACGAGCTGTCCGAGGAGCTCGACGCCGCCGAACCCGTCGAAGAGCAGTTCTGGACCGCCTCCGTCGGCGAGGAGGAGACCACCGACCTGTTGCTCGAACGGCTCACCGCCGCCGACGAGCGCATCATCATGGTGGCGTCGACGCCGTCACCGCAGTTCGACGTGACCGAGGTCGGCGACCAGATCGTCGAGGAGCTGGAGGAGGCCATCGAGCGCGGCGTCGACGTCGACGTGCTGCTCACCCGCGAGATGGTCGCCTCGCTCTCCGAGGAGGTCGGCCGGCGCTACCGCGAGCGGCTCTCCGGCGAGGAGTCCTTCGAGGTGCGCACCAGCGAGGACGTCACGGGCACGTTCAACCTCATCGACGACATGGAGGTCGTCATCCAGGTGCCGAACCCGCTCGGCTCCCGCGAGACGTTCGCGATGATCGACCTGAAGGACCCCGAGTTCGCGGGCGAGGTGTTCGCGGAGTTCGAGCCGACGTGGAGCGAGGCGGAGCCGCTGAGCTTCTGAACGGGTCGTTCGCCCCGGTTCTGGGGAAAGTACTTGCCAGTCGAGAGAGACGTGCTTCGCGATGCGACGTCGTGCCCTCCTCGCGACCACCGGTGCACTGACCTCACTGGCCGGGTGTTCGCTGCTGTCGTCCCGCTCCGCGACGCTCGACCTCTCCGTCTTCAACCACGCCGACAGCCCCTACACGGTCTACATCGAACTGTTGCGTCCGGATGGGGATTCGGGAAGCGGGGCACAGGGATACGACGGCCGCTTCGACGTTGCTGCCGACGGCGGCGAGACCCGCGACGAGGTCGTCGAGAAGCGACCGTACCTCGTGCGCTACGAGGACTACGAGGACGACACGTTCCGGACCGACCAGGACCACTTCCACTACTACCCGGCGAACGGCGACCAGGACCACTTCATCGCGTTCGACATCCACGAGGAAGGGACGCTGACGCACCGGTGAGACGCCCGTCAGCTCACTCCACCTGCCGGTAGAGCGCGACGGCGACCATCCCGAAGCCGACCGCCAGCGCGACGGCCTGTCCCAGTCGCCGCACCGCGGGGTCGAGTCCCACCAGTCCGTCCGCGACGCCGAGCGCGCCGGCGGCCGTCAGCGCCGCCAGCCCGCCAGCCAGCCAGCGGAGCGGCCGCGAGGCGGTCCGCCGGTGTGCCCGGTAGGCGACGTGCGTGACGACGCCGCCGAGCGCGACCGAGACCGCGTTCGCCAGGACGGCGAACGGAGTTGTCGTGACCATCGTGGAACGGGGACCTCGGTCGGGTCACCCGAGGAGGTACTGGATCGGGCGGTTCTCCCGGACGACGTCACGCTCCTCGAGGTACGCGTCCACGCCGAGGATGCGGCCGGCCCCGAACGCCCCGAGGCCGAACAGCAGCAGCGCGTAGACGATGTGGGAGTCGATGACGATGCCGTTCGCGAGCGGCAGGCTGGCCGCCCAGTAGAACAGCATCATGATGGCGCCCCAGAACGCGCTGAACCGGACGAACGCGCCGAGCAGGAGCGCGAGGCCGACGAGCGTGAGCCCCCAGGCGTTCAGCGGGTCGATGAGCCAGAGGTACTCGTTGGCCATGGTCGCCCACATCCCGCCGAAGGGGTTCCCCTCCGGGATGGCGTTCAGCAGGAAGCCACTGGCCGACCATCCCGGATCGAGGACCTTCGTGATGCCCGCGTAGAAGAAGGTCCAGCCCATGATGAGCCGGAGCCCCAGCAGCGCGTAGCCGACCCACGTCGCCGAGTAGTTGAACCGGGCGCTACGTCCGAACAGCTCGGTCTCGAGTTCGTTGGTTGCCATGGGCCTGTCACCTCACATGTGAACATGGTCGGGGAAACCCCTTCAACCGGGGTTCCAGTTCCCAGACGCTGAAAAGCAGGGACGTGGCTGCGACGCGGCCGAAACCGGCGGTACGGACCACCGCATCCGGAACGGTTTTGGCCACGGCAGGCGGGGCTGGGAACATGACCACAGCGGCCGACCGCGTCCTCACGAACGCGGAGGTGCATACGCTCGCGGAGCCCGACGAGACGTACGAAGCCGTCGCCATCCGCGACGGAAGGGTCGTCCGGCTCGACAGCGCGTACGAGATCGAGTTCCTCGTCGGCGTCGACACCGACGTCGTCGACTGCGGCGGCCGGACCGTCGTCCCTGGCTTCGTCGACGCACACACGCACATGCAGCAGCTCGGCCAGTACCAGGTCCACGCCGACCTCTCCGACGCGGGCTCCGTCGACGAGGCCGTGGAGACGCTCGCGACCGACGCGAACGACGACCGCGACTGGCTGCTCGGCTTCGGCTGGGACGAGTCAGGGTGGGAGGAGCCGCGCTACCTCACCCGCGAGGACCTCGACCGCGTGAGCGACGAGCGTCCGGTCGCCGCCGTCAGAGTCGACATGCACACCGCCGCGCTGAACTCGGTCGCGCTGGAGCGACTCGCCGACGCGATGCCCGCGGACGACGTCCGCACCGAGGAGGGCGAGCCGACGGGCGTCGTCGTCGAGGACGCCGTCGAACCCGTCTGGGACGCCATCGACCCCGACCCGGCCGAGACCCGCGACCTGCTGACCGCGGCCCGCGATTACGCCCACCGGCACGGCGTCACCTGCGTCCACGACATGGTCCGGCAGTCCCACGCACCGCGGGTCTACCGCGAGCTCGACCTCGCAGACGAGCTCGACCTGCGGGTCCGTATCAACTACTGGAGCGACCACCTCGACGCCGTCCGCGAGGCCGGCCTGCGGACGAACCACGGGAGCGAGTTCGTCCAGACGGGCGCCATCAAGTCGTTCACCGACGGCAGCTTCGGCGGGCGCACCGCGAAGCTCTCCGAACCCTACACCGACGACCCCGACGAGACGGGCACGTGGGTCGTCGACCCCGACGAGCTCCGCGACATCACCGGCGAGGCCGACGACGCCGGCCTCCAGTGCACCGTCCACGCCATCGGCGACGAGGCGGTCGAGGCGACGCTGTCGGCGTTCGAGGCGACGGAGGACCCGGGCGCGGCCCGCCACCGCGTCGAGCACGTCGAACTCGCGACCGACGAACACGTCGAGCGATTCGCCGAATCGGGCATCGTCGCGTCCTGCCAGCCGAACTTCCTCCAGTGGGCGCAAGAGGGCGGCCTGTACGACCAGCGCCTCGGCGAGGAGCGCCGGAAGCTGTCGAACCGCTACCGCGACCTGCTCGACGCCGGCGCGCACCTCGCGTTCTCCAGCGACGTGATGCCGATGGACCCGCTGCTCGGCGTCTGCCACGCCGTCAGCGCGCCGAGCGAGCACCAGCAGCTCTCCGTGACGGAGGCCCTGCGGGCGTACACCCTCGGCGGCGCGTACGCGGGCTTCGACGAGGACCGCATGGGCACCGTCGAGGTCGGGAAGGTGGCGGACTTCGCGGTGCTCGAGGCGTCGCCCTGGGACGTCGACCCCGATGCGATCCGGGACGTCGACGTGGCGATGACGCTCGTCGACGGCGAGGTCGTCTACGACGGGCGCTGAGTCGGCTCGGCTGCTGGCCGACCCGTTCCGACCACCAACCGTTTTCAGCTCCGGTGCCGTCGTCCCGACCATGGTCCTCGCCTCCCTCCGCAAGAGCCGTCAGCTCGCGCTCGGGGTCGGCGTCGGTGTCGGCGTCCTCGCCGCTGCCGCCGCCGTCGTGCTGACCACCGTCGGCGTCGACGTCGTGTTCGCACTGGCCGTGGGTGTCGCCGGAACGACGTACTACGGCCTCCACTACTGGGGGCAGTTCCCCGAGCAGTCCAGCTTCTGGCGGGCGTTCGTCCGCATCTTCTCGCTGGTGCTGCTCGCCACGACGTTCGTCTCGGACACCGTCAGGCTCGTCGACGGCGTCACGACGCTCGCGGCCATCTTCACGCTCGGAACGCTCGGCCAGTACGGCGCGATGCTCGACGGCGTGGCGGTCGACGAACTGGAGTGAGCCGGCGGACGTCAGAGCGCCAGCAGCAGCCACAGTGTCCCCATCCCGGCCGCCAGCGTCCACGTCATGCTCTCGGTGCGCCAGGCGACGACGGTCGCGACCCCACCGGCGGCGACCTTCGGCGTCAGGAGCGCCACGGTGCCGTCGGGCGCGACGAGCGACGGGAGCACCAGCGCCGCCAGCGCCGCCGCGGGGACGAGTTCGAGCGCGCGCTCGACCCGCCGGGGCACCTCGTCGACGCGCCGGAACAGGACGATGAACGACACGCGGACGAGGTAGCTCCCGACGGCGGCCGCGACGAACGCGCCCCAGAGGACGGGGTCTGACGCCGTGGTCATGGCTCGCCCTCCGTCGAGTCGGGGGGCTTCTCCGGAGTCTGTTCTGCGTCGTCGGAATCCTCGTCGTCAGCCCCATCGGGGTCCGCAACGAGGCCGATGCCGACGCCGGCGAGGGCGGCGACGACGAGCCCGAGGTCGAACGGGATGCCGAGGCCGGCGACCGCGCCGACGCCGCCGACGACCGCGGCGACGACCCCGCCGCGGTCCCGGACGTTCGGGACGAGCAGCGCGAGGAACAGCAGGGGGATGGCGAACTCGAGGTGCCAGCCCGGCGGCAGCCCCGTCCCGAGCGACGCCCCGACGCCGACGGAGAGGCTCCACGTCAGCCACAGCGGGACGGCGATGCCGAGGTAGTACGCGCGACGGTCGACCGTCTCGTCGGCGCGGAACGTCGGCAGGGAGAGGGCGTAGGTGACGTCCAGCAGGAAGAAGGACAGGACGAGCCGCCAGCCCCGGGAGACCGACCGGACGTACGGCGCGAGCCCGGCGCTGTACATCGCGTAGCGCAGGTTGACGACGATGGCCGTGAGGACGGCGACGACGACGGGGGCGTCGCGGGCGAGCAGCTCGATCATCGCGAGCTGGGCGGCGCCGGCGAACAGCAACGCGGCGGTCCAGAGCGCGGTGACGGGGTGGAGGCCGAGGTTCGCCGCCGCGACGCCGACGACCAGCCCGAACGGGACGTTCGCCGGCAGTGCCGGGAGGACGGCACGGGCGCCGTCGCGGAACGCCGAGCGCGCGGTCGAGGTCACGTCTCGGACTCGTCCAGGGGGCTCCTGTCGGTTGTGGTTCCGGCAGTCCGCCCGTCGCCCTCCGTGTGACGATGTGCCATGAAAGGCCGCAAAGAGGGGTTCCCAGTCGCCATTCGGCTCCTTTGAAGAGAAAAGTTATTCAATGTCCGGGACAGAGTTGCAAGTTACCCACAGGTGGACTAATCGTGCCAAGAATGGAAACTGCGGACTTCGATACGGAGCTCAGTCTCTTCAAGTACGACAACCTGGAACAGCTTCCACCGGAGTACCGCGACCTCGACGAGGCCGAACGCACCGAACGGATCGAGGCCGCCAAGGCCGAACTCGGCGACGACGTGGTCATCCTCGGTCACAACTACCAGCGCCGGGAGATCGTCGAGCACGCCGACTTCATCGGCGACTCCTACCAGCTGAGCAAGGAGGCCGCCGAGGCCGACGCCCCCTACGTCATCTTCGGCGGCGTGACGTTCATGGCCGAGTCCGCCGACATCATCACCGACGACGAGCAGTCCGTCATCCTCCCGTCGATGGAGGCCTCCTGTCCCATGGCCGGGATGGCCGAGGCCCTGCAGGTCGACGCCGCCTGGGAGGAGATCACGAACGCGGCGCCCGATGCGAACATCATCCCCATCACGTACATGAACAGCTACGCCGACCTGAAGGCCTTCTGCGCCGAGCAGGGCGGGCTGGTCTGTACGTCCTCGAACGCCCACCGCGCGTTCGAGTGGGCGTTCGAGCGCGGCGACAAGGTGCTGTTCCTGCCCGACAAGCACCTCGGCGAGAACACGGCACACCGACTCGGCATGCAGGACGACGTGGCTGAGTGGGACCCCTGGGACCCCGAGGGGAAGGACGCCGAGCAGGTCGCGAAGTCGGACATCATCCTCTGGGACGGCTACTGCCAGGTCCACGAGCGCTTCCGCGTCGACCACATCGAGCAGGTCCGCGCGGAGCACGAGGACGCGAAGGTCATCGTCCACCCCGAGTGCCGCCGCGAGGTCGTCGAGGCCGCCGACGAAGCCGGCTCCACGGCGACCATCACGCAGACCATCGAGGACGCCGAGCCCGGCGACACCTGGGCCATCGGCACCGAGATCCACCTCACGAACCACCTCGCGCGCTGGCACCCCGAGGTGAACGTCCTCCCGCTCTGTGGCGACGCCTGCATGGACTGCAACGCGATGCGCCAGATCGATCCGAACTACCTCACCTGGGTGCTGGAGGAACTGGTCGAGGGGCGCGAGCGCAACGTCATCGAGGTCGCGCCCGACGAGAAGGAACTCGCGAAGGTCGCCCTCGACCGCATGCTGGAGGTCTGACCGATGGCACGAGAGACCGACGTGCTCGTCGTCGGCACCGGCATCGCGGGCTGTGCGGCCGCGCTCGGCGCCGCGCGCGAGGGCGCTGACGTGCTCGTCGTCACGAAGGCAGTCAAGCCCGAGGACGCCTCCTCGGACTGGGCCCAGGGCGGCATCTCCACGACCGGGACCGACCCCGAGACGTTCAGACAGGACATCCTCGACGCGAGCGCCGGCACCGCCGACGAGGCCGCCGTGGACGTACTCGTCGAGAACGCCGACGACGCGGTGCAGGACGTGCTCGTCGACACGCTCGGGGTCGACTTCGACGTGGACGCAGACACCGACGAGTTCGACTACACGCGCGAGGCCGCCCACTCCGAGGAGCGCATCCTCCACGTGGACGCCTCGACCGGCCGGCACATCCTCCGGCCGTTCCTCAACTTCCTCGCCGACCACGATTCGGTGGAGATCCTCGAGGACACCGCGGCGCTCGAACTCATCACCCACGAGGGACGGGTCCACGGCGCGATGCTGGACACCGAGAAGACGGGCGTTCCCGTCTACGCCGGCACGACCGTCCTCGCGACGGGCGGCATCGGCGACCTCTACGGGCGGAGCACGAACCCGACAGGCTCGACCGGCGACGGCATCGCGATGGCCGCGCTGGCCGGCGCGGACGTCGCGGACATGGAGTTCGTGCAGTTCCACCCGACCGCCTACGCCGGCGACGACCCGTTCCTGCTCTCCGAGGCGATCCGCGGGGAGGGCGGGCTCCTGCGCAACGGCGACGGCGAGCGGTTCATGCCCGACTATCACGCCGACGCCGAGCTCGCCCCGCGCGACGTGGTCGCCCGCGCCGTGCAGGACGAGATCGACGCGACCGGCGAGGTGACGCTCGACGTCTCGACGCTCGACGAACCCTTCGACGAGGTGTTCCCGGACCTCGCCGCGAAGTGCGAGGAGCGCGCCGTCGACTGGGAGTCGGGAATCCCGGTCGCGCCCTGCGAGCACTTCCTCTGTGGCGGCGTCGACGTCGACCACGAGGGCAGCGCAAGCCTCGACCGGCTGTACGCCGTCGGCGAGTGCGCCCGCACCGGCGTCCACGGCGCGAACCGCCTCGCCAGCACGAGCCTGCTCGAGGGGCTCGTCTGGGGCCTGCGCGCCGGCGAGGACGCGGTCGGCGTCGATTGCGAGGTCGTCGAGGCCCCGGAGCTGCTCGACCGCGACCCCGACCTCCCCGAGCGGTTCGCCGCCGAGAAGTTCCACCGGCTCCGCCGGACGATGGACGAGTACGTCGGCCTGCGCCGGACCCCCGACGACCTGGGGCGCGCACAGGCCGTCCTCCGGCGGCTGAAGGGCGAGGTGGACGCCTACGTCCGTACCCGGACGGCACGGGACCTCTACGAGCTCCGGCACGCGAGCGTCACCGCGCTGCTCGTCGCGCGCGCCGCCGCCGAGAACGACGAGAGCGTCGGCTGCCACTACGTCGAACAGCCGGCCGCGGCGAACCAGCACTGATGCTGCACGATAGCCAGGTCGAGGCGTGGCTCCGCGAGGACCTCGGCCACCACGACGTGACCAACGAGGTGCCGGGCGAGACGACCGGCCGACTCGTGGCGAAGGAGGGTGGGGTCGCCGCCGGCCTCGACGCCGCCGAGCGCGTGTTCGACTACCTCGACGTCGACGTGACCGAGCGCGTCGCCGAGGGCACCCAGTTCGACGCCGGCGAGGTCGTCCTCCGCGTCGCCGGTCCCGCGAAGGCGGTCCTCCGCGGCGAACGCGTCGCGGTGAACGTCGCCGGCCACGCCTCCGGGGTCGCCACCCGGACCCGGCGCGCGGTCGACGCCGCCCGCGAGGTCGACGACGACGTGCGCATCGCCGCGACCCGGAAGACGACGCCGGGACTCCGCGAGCTGGAGAAGCGCGCGGTCGTCGCCGGCGGGGGCGACACCCATCGGCTCGACCTCTCGCACATGGTGATGGTGAAGGACAACCACATCGAGGAGCTGGGGCTGGAGAACGCGGTGCAGCACTTCCGCGAGCGCGTCTCCTTCGCCACGAAGATCGAGGTGGAGGTCGAGTCGCCCGAAGACGCCCCGCGGGCGGCCGAGGCCGGCGCGGACGTGGTCCTGCTGGACAACATGCGCCCCGAGCGGACGACCGAGGCGGTCGACCTGCTCCCCGAGCGCACCCTCGCGGAGGCCTCCGGGGGCATCACCGTCGACACCGTGCCCGACTACGCGACGACCGGCGTCGACGTCATCTCGATGGGCTCGCTGACGCACTCGGCGGCGAGTCTGGACTACTCCTTCCGAACCGGGGAGTGAGGTCGACGGCACCGTCAGGGTGCCACCTCATCCGGGGCACGGACACGGCTCTCGTTGCTTGATACGTCGTGCCCCTGATTTTTCAGGGCGCCGTGCTAGCAACGCGCATGGTTCACGGGCAGGGCGACCCGACGGCGGGCGCCGAGAGCGGAGGGCGGACCGATGGTTCGTAAACACACGTACTACCGGGCGGTGGGGATCGTCTGGTTCTTCGGTTCGATGGTGCTGTTCATCGCGGTGGGGCTCGGGATGCTGGAGCCGGCCGTCCCCGAGTCGCTGGTCCCGAGTGGGACCGTCGCCTTCGGAGGCGGTGTCGCCGTGGGACTCGCCGGACTGGCAGTCCTCAAGTTCTTCGAGGCGAGAGCCTGGGTCCGGGCGGGGCGGGGTGCGGACCTCTCGACGCAGAGCCTCGCGCTGCCGCTCCGGACGCCCGACCTCGCCGGCGAGGTCGACGGTCGCCCCGTCCGGGCGTACACGATCAGTCGGTCGACGGGCAGCGGGGAGTCGAGCAGCTCGACGACGTACACCCGCGTCGAGGCGGACCTGGACGAACCGGCCGGGACTGGCTGTCTGATCTTCCCCCACGGCGACGTGAGTGCCGGCGACGAGGCCCTGCGGGACCTCCAGCTGCCGAGCGCCAGCGTCGACAGGGTGCTCGCCATGGGCCCCTCGGCGGCGTTCGCCGAGGCGGTCCTCACGCCGGGGGTCGTCGAGACGCTCGGTGCGGCCGACTCCGTCGACGCCGTCTACGTGGGCGACGCCGGCGGGCTGGTGCAGCAGCTGGTGGCCGAGAACGACAGCGTGCTCCTCGGCGGGGTGGCGAAGCGGGCCATGAACTCGCTCCCCGGCGGCGAGTCGTCGGCCGGCATCGAGACGAAGGGGCCGGTCCTCGACGCGGACAGGCTGGCCGAACAGACGCGGGCGGTCGCAGCCGTCGCAGAGGGGTTCGAGGCGGCCAGCAGGACCGCCGAGGCGGCCTGACGGACTACCCCTCGCCCTCCGACTGGAACGGCTCGCCGACAGCCCGGCGCGGCAGCAGGCTCAGCACCTCGCTCCTGAGCTCGTCCGCCGAGTCGAAGGGGCCGTTCGTCGAGCGGGCGACCGTCTCGCCGAGGTTCGCCGTGCCGTCCGCCAGGACGAGCGTCACGTCGTCGCAGTCCCTGGCCACCTCGTCCGCGCGGACCGGGTAGTCGAACCCCGCAAGCAGGCCGTCGAGTTCGTTGAGTTTGTACTGGCGTGTCATCGTATGGAGATTCGCTCTCGCGGCCGATAGCCGTGGTTACCGGTTGCGTATCGGATCGTTGTGGGCACCCTTGCCTGCACGGCCCTGCGACCGGAACCGTTACACTGGAACGCGGTCGTACACGTGGGTATGTCCGCGGAGAAGCGCACGCCACCGCGTGTCGTCCTCGTGTCGGTCGCCGCCCTCTGTTGCGTCGCGCCGCTGTCGTTCGCCGCACTGATGGGTGGTGCCGGTACCATCGCGAGCTGGTTCGGGGTCACCCCGGTCGCAGGGCCTGTGGAGACGGCCATCGCTGTCCTCGCCAGCGTCCTCGCGCTCGTCCTGACGTCGGTCGCCGTCGACGTGGCGTTCGACGGTGCCACCGGCGTCCGCACCGGCGGGCCCTGGTCGGTCGTCCGCCTCGCCAGCGTCTGGAGCGTCGTGGCCGCCACGGCCGTCGTGATGCTCGACGTCGCCGTCGCCCTGCTGCTCGCGGTGCCCGGCCACGGCTACTCGCCGTTCGTCGCCGCCATCCCGCTCGTGTTCCTCACGGCGTTCGCCGTCGCCACCGTCCGGACGGTGGTCGCGTTCCGCGACGGACTGGCGACCGCTCGCTGACCCGACGCTACGCCACCCGCACGTCGACCACGTCGGTCCCGTGGATGCTGGCGACCAGCTCCTCGTCGCCGCCCGGCACCAGGACCGTCACCCGCCACGGGTCGCGGGACTCGATGCTCGTGAACCGGTCGCTCACGCAGAGTGCCAGCTCCCAGAACGGCGGTTCGCGCAGGTCGTCCCCCTGGTTCCGGTGGAACGACACCACGTCGGGGTGGTCGAGCAGCAGCATGCCGAACGAGGGCAGCACGGAGAAGTCACAGCGGACGCAGTCGAACGCTGGCAGCGCCTCGTAGCCCCATTCTGGCGGGATGTCCGTCGTCACGTGGCCGTCCATCTTCGCGGTACACTCCGGGCAGACGCCGTCCGCCGCGAACGAGACGCGATGCCGGACCAGCCGGTCGAACGCGTGCAACACGTCGGCCAGCGACCGCTCCTCGAAGCCGCCCGGCGGGAAGTCGTTGCTCGTCAGCCCGGTCTCGCAGGCCCCGCAGCGGACGTGGAGCTTCTCGTCGACGTAGCTGACCCGGAGGTCGGCGTCGCCGCACTGCGGGCAGCTCCCGTCGATGGGCTCGTCGGCGAGCCCGGCGCGCTCGGTGAACGTCCCGGCCCTGATGGCCCGGACGACCTTTCTGGCCGGGTAGCGCGCCCGGTAGCCGTCGTCGGTCTGTTCGACGAACTGGTCGCGAAGCTCCTGCAGATGGTAGTTGAAGTGCGCCGAGTCGCGGGTCTCTACCTGCGCGTGGAGGTCGGAGAACGACACCGGCTCGCTCCGGTGGCCCTGTGCGTCCGTCAGCTCGACGAGCCCCTGGAGCGTCTGCAGGCGCGTGCCGTCGCTCAGGAGTCTGAACGCCTCCGTCGGTGGGAGGGTGGGTTCCTCGTTTGTTTCGGTGTCGTCCTCGTCGGTCATCGGCTGGCTCTCGTTCCGAGTTGGTGTGTCTCCGGTAAAGTCGTCCGGGTGGCTCGAGCGATTGTTCGACCGCCGGTCCTATCACTGCCGACAACAGCCAGACAGCCCCGAGTCGATGGGGTCGGGGCCTCGCTTCGTCGTCAGAACGCTCCGCGTTCCGATGCCTGCCGGTCATATCCCGGCAACGTGGTCAGAAATCTACAGTTTCTGGCGTGTCCCGGTCCCGAACAGCGTTGGCGGCTGACCGACAGCGAGCTCGAAGCGGTGGTTGGACCGCAAGCGGGGCCCCATCGCCCCACGGTAGGAGTGCGAGACGCCGTCATCATCCACGGGGCCACACCGTCCGGACTGGGCTATCGGTCACGATCTACCCGACGGCCCCACCGACGGTCGCTGATCGCCTCTGGAAGCGGGACAATACGGTAATAATAACAAAAAATATCTCCGTCTGACACAGTTCATGGTCCGCCACGAGCACCAGGGTCGATTTTTCGAAGCCCGAAACGGCCTCGACGAGGGCGGCCGCTCCAACGACCGCGTCCGCTCGCTCACTCTCGAAATAGCGGAGGTGCGGAATGTCTGGTGAACACACGCTGCCGTACGGCCTGGCAGAGTACGGGGTCGAGTTCAGGCGCATTCCCACGAACGGGATCACTCTCAACGTCGCGGAGGCTGGCGACGGTCCGCCGGTGTTCCTGCTCCATGGCTTTCCGGAGTGCTGGGCAACCTGGGGGCCACAGATCAAGTGGTTCGTGGACCACGGCTATACGGCGGTCGCCCCGGAGATGCGCGGCCACGGTGAGAGCGACGCCCCCAGCGCGGTCGAGGCGTACGATACGGTGGAGCTGGCGGCCGATGTGGTCGGGCTCTTCGACGCCTACGAGCAGGACGAGGGCGTCGTCATCGGGCACGACTGGGGCGCCATCGTCGCCTGGCACACGGCCTGGCTGCACCCGGACCGCGTGAAGGGTGTCGGTGGCATGAGCGTGCCGTGGTTCGGTCGAGGCGACACCGACATCTTGACCGCGCTGGAGGAGCAGATGGAGGGACGGTACTTCTACATCATCGACTTCCAGCGCGACGAGGTCGTCGAGGCACTGAACGAGGACATCGACCGATCTCTTCGGACCATGCTGACCGGGGAGTCCGATGCCTTCGGGACGGACGATCCGAACGCCGACTTCCTCGACACGCTGACTGTGCCGGAGCGAGCGCCGGAGTTCATGCCGGAGGATTTCCTGACGTACATCGCCACGCGGTACGAGATCAACGGCTTCGGACCCGCGATAAACTGGTATCGCAACTACCGTCGAACGTGGGAGCGCACCGAAGGCAAGGACTCCACGATCACCGTACCGGCCATGTATCTGATGGGCAGTGAGGATTGGACGAACATCTACGCCCAGAGGATCGGTCTGGATATGAACGAGCAGTGCAGCGATCTCCGGGTCAGCGAAACGGTCGAGGCAGGTCACTGGCTCGGCCAGGAGAAACCGGACTGGACCAACCGTCACATCCTCACCTTTCTGGAAACCGTGGGGCATCACGGCGAAAGCACGTGACGATAGAGAAGTCAGTCGCTCTGTATCTGCCGAATGGCCGAGCGATGCATTCGGGACAGCAGGAGCCGTGTCGTGACCGACGCGTGGCGCACATCGCTTCGTAACCGATGCTCGCGTCGCTGCCGCCCGATAATCCGAGCTTTCCGGTGATGTGGCCAGAAATCGTATATTTCTGGCTGCCTGCCGGACGTAGTCCGGCAATGACGAGAGAACTCGTCCTCACGAACCACGCTTCTCGTCCCTCGCACACCCGGCTGGTTGGATGATGTCACCGACGAAAGTTTACAAATATTGTAAACCTCGGGTCACGATGAAGCCGCCACCGAATCCTATCACCCACAGTACAAAATCGCGCTTCAGGGAACGCCTAAGGGCCGCTCCCGTGCATTTCGACGTGTGAGTCGCCCAGCCCTCCCCTCCGCTTCGGCCCTCCCCTCCGGCCCCGTCGCGAAGTACTACCTGTACAAGCTGACGGCGACGGCCGGGCTCACGGTCCCCGTCTGGGTGCTGTTCCTGCGCGCCCAGCACCTCAGCTACACTGAGATCATGCTGCTCGACGCCATCTGGTGGGTCGGGCTGACGGCGGGCGAGATACCGACGGGCTACGTCGGCGACCGGCTGGGCTGGCGGAACAGCCTCGTGGTCGGGAACGTGCTCCGGGCGGCGGCCGTCGTGGCGATGGGGCTGGTCTCGACGTTCGCTGCCTTCGCGGGGGTCTACCTGCTCTGGGCGCTCGGTTCGACGCTGATGTCGGGCAGTACGGACGCCTGGCTGTACGAGACGCTCGACCGGACGGGCGACAGCGACGCGTTCGCGCACCGCCGGGGCCGTGGCCAGTCGCTGACGCTCGGCGCGGGTGCGCTGGCCGCGGTCGCGGGCGGCTACCTCGGCACGGTGAACTTCCGACTCCCGTTCCTGCTGACGGGTGTGCTCTGGGCGGTCGGTGCGGTCGTGCTGGCGACGATGCCCGCCGTCGCGGTAGACGACGACGACCGGCTGACCGTGCTGGAGGCGCTGCCGGTGTTGCGCGAACGCCTGCTCTCGGTCGAGTTGCGGGGCGTCGTCCTCTGGGTCGCGGTCGTGCTCGCGGTGGCGAACGCCACTGGGCGACTCACCCAGCCCGTCGCCGTCGACCTCGGCGTGCCTGCGGCGTGGCTCGGCTGGCTCTACGCCGGGTTCACCCTGCTCGCCGCGGTGGCGAGCGACCGGTCGGCGTGGCTCCGCGACCGCTTCGGCTTCGACGGCTGGCTCGTACTCGGCCCGGCCGTACTCGGTGGCCTGCTCGCCCTGGTCTGGTTCGCCCCGGTGATGGCGCTCCCGGCGTTCGTGCTGGTCCGGGCGGTCCGCACGCCGACGGAGACGCTCGCCAACGAGTACGTCAACGACCGGGTCGACACGGCCGGTCGGGCGACGACCCTCTCGGGCGTCTCGATGGTCAACGCGGTCGTCGCCATCCCCTTCGGCGTCGGGCTCGGCGCGGTCGCGGACCTGTCGCCGTACCTCGCGCTGGCGGGCATCGGTGCGGTGCTGCTCGCGCTCGCCGGCGTGGTCGGCGTCGGGGGGCTGCTCGCGACCGGCGAGACGAGGCCCCGTCCGGCGGACTGAGCCCCCTCGGATTCTGACAGCGAACCGGAGTTTCCGTGGCGCGATTTATCAGTCCGGACGCCGATATCTCAGGTATGGACGACAACAGCTCCGTGGCGATGTCGGCGGAGGACCGCGACGCGTTCCTCGGCGCCGGCGGGACCGGCGTGCTCTCGCTCTCGACGGACGAGGTCGACGCACCGCACGCGATCCCGGTCTCATACGGCTACGACTCGGTCGAGGCGACGTTCTACTTCCGGCTGGCGGTCGGGAGAGACCGCGAGAAGGGCGAACTCGACGGCCGCGCCGCGACGTTCGTCGTGTACGGACAGGACGGCGACGACGAGGACGGCGACTGGCACAGCGTCGTCGCGAAGGGGACCCTGGCGGACATCGAGCGCGACGCGGTCGCGACCGAGAGCCTCGCGGCGCTCGACCGCGTCGATATCCCGCTCGTCGACATCTTCGGCGCGCCGACGAGCGACGTGTCGTTCCAGTTCCTTCGGCTGGTGCCCGACGAGCTGACCGCCCGGGAGGAGCACCGGTCCCAGCCGTAGGTCAGGCGTCGTCGAGCAGGCTCCGACCGGTCATCGCGCCCGGCTGCTCGACGCCCGCGAGCGCGAGGAGCGTCGGCGCGACGTCACAGAGCGAGCCGCCTTCGTGGACCCGTCTCCCGCCGCCGTCGCCGTCGGGCGAGAGGTAGACGAACGGCACGTCGTTGTACGTGTGCGCGGTGTGGGGCGCTTCTTCGGTGCCCATGTCGTCCGCGTTGCCGTGGTCCGCGGTCACGACCGCGTGCCCACCCGCGGCCTCGACCGCCGACAGGAGTCTGCCGAGCTGGGTGTCGACCGTCTCGACGGCCTCGACGGCGGCGCGGTAGTCGCCCGTGTGGCCGACCATGTCGGGGTTCGCGTAGTTCAGCACGAGCACGTCCGGGTCGTCCCGCTCGATGTACCGGATGGCCGTGTCGGTCACCGCCTCCGCGCTCATCTCGGGCGTCTCGTCGTAGGTGGGCACGTCCGGACTCTCGATTATCTCGCGGGACTCGCCCGGGAACTCGACCTCCCGCCCGCCGTTGAGAAAGTAGGTGACGTGGGCGTACTTCTCCGATTCGGCGATGCGGAGCTGCGTGAGCCCGGCGTCGGAGACGACCTCGCCGAGCGTGTCCGCGGGCTGGCGCGGAGCGAACGCGACGGGCAGGCCGAACGTCTTGTCGTACTCCGTCATCGTCACGACCCGCACCTCGGGCGGCTCCGGCCAGTTCTCGACGGCCTCGTCCTCGGGCTCGATGTCCGCGAGCATCCGGGTGAGCTGGCGCGCGCGGTCCGACCGGAAGTTGAAGCACAGCACGGCGTCGCCGTCCTCGAGGCCGGCGTGCTCGCCGACCGTCGTCGCCTCGACGAACTCGTCGGTGTCGCCCCGGTCGTAGCTCGCCTCGACGGCCTCGACCGCGGTCCCGGCGTGGTGCTCGGCCTCCCGGTCGACGATGGCGTCGTACGCGTTGCGGGTCCGCTCCCAGTTCCGGTCGCGGTCCATCGCGTAGTACCGGCCCGTCACGCTGGCGACGTCGCCCGTGCCGTGCTCTTCGATGACGGCTTCGAGGTCGGAGAGGTAGCCCGCGCCCGACTTCGGGGGCGTGTCCCGCCCGTCGGTGAACGCGTGGGTGACCGCCGGGGTGCCGCGCTCTGCAGCCAGCTCGATGAGCGCGTGGAGGTGCGTCTGTGCGGAGTGGACGCCACCGTCGCTGACCAGTCCCATGAGGTGCACCCGCCCGTCGTGTGCGTCCGCGTGGTCGAACGCCGACGCGATGGCCTCGTTCTCGTCGAACGCGCCGTCGGCCTCGTCCTCAGGTGCGCCTGCGTCTCCGCGCCAGCGCGCGATGGCGTCCTCGATGCGCGTGTACTCCTGCATCACGACCCGTCCCGCGCCGATGTTCAGGTGCCCGACCTCCGAGTTGCCCATCTGCCCGTCCGGGAGCCCGACGCGCCGGCCCGTCACGGAGAGCCGACCGTACGCCCCATCCCGGCTGATGCGGTCGAACACCGGCGTGTGGGCCGCCGCGACGGCGTCCCTGTGGTCGCCCGGGTCGTCGTTCAGGCCCCAGCCGTCGAGGATCACGAGTGCCGTCTTCATGCGTGAGGGGTCGTGGGTCGGGTCAATGAATGGTTCGTTCGCTAGTGCTCGTCTGGACTGTGAGTTGGTGGAACGCTTTCACGCCAGCAGAGACAGCTTGGACCGGGAACTGCCAGAAAGCCCCTGCTCGCTCGACTCCCGCGACTCGTTGCGGTCCTCGCTGCGCTGCGGTCCTTACGTCGTCCGGGTTCGTCGAGCGAGCAGCCCCTTTCTGGCTGTGTGCGGTCGAGTCTGCTCCCACGGGTGGCGGGGCTTTCTGGCTGTTCTGGCCGCCACCGAGCCTCACGTTTTCTGAACAAGTCGCCTCGTAAAACACAGGAGAACGACGAACAGCCGAGTTATTCGGACACGTACTCGGCACCGCAGTCGCCACAGCGGGAGCCGTTACCCGGGCGCGTCCGCTGGGCGAATACGGCGCCACAGTCGTCACAGACCATGAACAGTCGGTGTTCGGGGTCGACGCCGGCCTCGAACGACATCTCGACCCAGGCGTCGGGGTTGTCGGGGTCGAAGATGCGGACGCCATCCTCGGTCTGGCACCAGTCGTACTCGGGGTCGTCGCCGGTCTGGACGGGGTCTGCACCCAGGTCTGCCATCACGGCTAAATCCGACGGCACGAAACATAAGGCCGTTGATAAATTTGAACACGGAACCGAGTTAACCGCCGGTTTTTACCCGGTGCGTGCGAACCCGGCTGGTATGACGCTCGACCCGGTGCACTTCGACGGCATCGCGGAGCTGGCCCGCCGGATCCGGTACGACGTGAACGAGTCGGACCACCGGGAGTTCGCCGAGACCGTCTGGAACGAGTTCCTGGACCCGCTGGTCCACGACGGGCGGACGGTGCTCGAACCGCTCGACGGACTGGTACGCCACACCGCCCCGGTCGAGGACGTGGCGCTCACGGAGACGGCGTTCGACACCGTCCACGGGCTGGACTCCGGTACCATCAACCCGACGACGTTCACGAACGGGCTCGTGCTCGACATCGCGCAGGCGGCGATGTCGTCCACGCCGTCGGACCTGGACCTGCACCGGGCCCGCACGCTCGTGATGACCGTCCACACGAACGACGCGACGGTCGACGTGGACGAGGCCGACTGGTCGATGGGCGACGAGGGGTTCATCCGGTCGCAGATCCGCCACGCACCGCACGTCAACCGGTTCGAGGAGGGCGTCGTCCACGCGCTGGCGCTCTACCTCGCGGAGTCGAGTCACGCACTCACCCAGGCCGAGGTCGTCGACGACCTGCTCGTGCTCGACGGACCGCTCTACCCGAAGGGGCTGCTGAAGTGGGCCGACCGCCACCCGGAGCTGGCGACCCTGCTGACCGAGGAGGACCAGCCCCGGGAGGTCGTCGCGAACTACGTCGAGCTCGTCGAGCGATTCGTCCAGCGTGACGTGCCGCTCGTCGGCTTCGTCAAGAACCCCGCCTCGAAGGTCGTCACCCAGGTCGTCCGCAAATCGGGCGGGCAGGCGCCCTGGGTCGACGACTCGGCGTTCTTCTCGCGGGTGCTCGAGCGCCGCGAACCCGGCGACTCCGGCGAGTACGAGCGCGACACCGGCACGCTCACCTGCACGAACTGGTTCCGCTCGCGCGGCGGCGTCGACCACCCGCTCTCGACGGACGGCGACGCGCTCGGCGTGGCGCGGGGACTCGACGCCAGCGAGTACGAGGTCACGTTCTGCATGGTGTACGACCCGCGCGAGGACATCGTCTACCGACTGGAGGCTCCCTTCGCGTTCACGAAGGACGCGGACCTGCGCGAGGACCTCCGGCTGTTCGCCATGCAGGAGGTCGCCGCCGAGTCCGGGCCGCCCCGAGCCGTCTCGAAGGCAGACGAACTCGCGCGGATCAGTCGCGACGAGAAGCGTGCCCTCCGGGAGACGCTGGAGGAGAGCTTCGACGCCCGGCGCGCCCGGAACTACGACGACATGCGCTGGGGCGGCGGGGAGTAGGAATCGGACCAGCCGCGCTGGCGGGCGGACCGGCCGCGCTCAGGCCGGCTCCGCCTTCGTCGTCGTCACCTCGACGTCGGCCGGGTCGACCCCGATGCGCGCGAACTGCGTGCGGACGTGCTCCTCGGCCGCCGCGACGGCCTGCTCCTTCGTCTCGAAGCCACGCGGCATCGGGGACTCGAAGGCGACGTTGACCGTCTCGCCGTCGACCTCCTGTGCCGAGCCGCCGCTCTCGACCGCGTAGAACTCGTCGCAGACCCAGACGTACGGCGCATCCTCGTCGGGCGCGCCCTGGAACTGCGGGGCCTCCTCGCCGCGTTCGTAGATGGTCCCCGTCAGCTCCGTCCCGGCCGCACTGCCGCGTACGAGCAACATGACCCGCCGCTACGTGCCCACCCCGGATAAGAGCGCGGGCTACAGGTCTTCCCGTCGGTCAGGACTCCTCGGCCTCGTAGACGAACTCGTACCTGTCGGGTCGATACAGCTTGAGGGCCGACTGGGTGATCCCGACGAGTGCGACGCCCATGACGATTCCGATGGTGAAGGTCACCGTCTCCCCGGAAGTATTGAGGAACGTGACGGTCTGGATGACTGCGAGAGTCGCGTACAGAGCGAGGGAGGTCAGGTGCTTTCTCATCCGTCACTCCACTGTCTCCACGCTGAGGTATCAAGCATTCGGAATATTCTGCCCGTTGCTACTGGTCCTCGTGCGCCGGTCCACCACCGACGGACGAATCCAGTCGACCACCGACCGATGTCGGGACAGGGAAACGGGTTTGACCCCGGCCCGCCTTGGCCCTGACATGACCGACCTCGGCGATTTCGGCGACTTCGACGGCGGCGACGATGGCGACGACGGGGGCGGGTCGTCGGCCGACGTGGACGGCGACGGCGCGCCGGCGGGTGACGGCGGCACGGGCGACGACAGCGCACCCGCCGGCGGCTCGGCGGCCCGCGAGGAGGAGTTCGAACCGCTCGACGTCTCGCCCCGGGGCAGCGACCGCGGCATCGGCACCATCGCGGTCTCCGAGGGTCTGCAGATCTGCGAGCGCGAGGAGGACACCCAGCTCCGGGCATACGTCACGACCGGGAACCGGCCGAACGTCCGCATCGGTTCGTACCTGCTCGTGCCCTACCCCGACGGCGAGCGGTTGTTCTGTCGCATCACCGGGCTGGAGTACGCGCAGGCGTTCCACGCCGACGACGCCACCGAGATCCACGCCCGGCGCGCGATGCGCCGCGACGGCATCGACGAGGCCGACTACAAGTTCATGGCGACGCTGGAGCCGATGGCCGTGCTGTTCGAGCAGCCCGCGGCGGGAACCGCCGCGGACGGGTCGACCGGCGACGAGCCGGGAGACAACGGCGAGCTCACCCGACGGATGGTCGACCGCGTGCCCAAACCGGAGACGGTGGTCCGCGAGGCCGTCGACACCAGCGAGATAAAGACCGGGCTGAAGATGCCCGAGGACGGCGTGTTCATCGGCCACCTCTCCGTCGGCGGCGAGACGGTGACGACGAACGCGGAGCCGCCGACCATCGACTACCGGCTGAAGGACGACTACGAGGCCGGCGACCCGCTCGTCTTCCGGCACACCCTCGTCGCCGGCGGCACCGGCTCGGGGAAGACCCACGGCGCGAAGAACATCCTCCGGCAGTACGTCGCCGACGACCGGACGTACCCCATGGAGGACGGGCGCTCCGTCACCCCGGCGCTGGTCATGTTCGACCCGCAGGACGAGTACGCCCAGATGCACGACGACAACCCCGAGATGACCGACGCGTTCGCCCGCCGGCTCGAACGCGAGGGCATCGCGCACGGCGGTGTCACCGACACGACGGCGTTCGTCCCGAAGGTCGGTCAGGCGACCTATGCGGCCGACCACCACCGCGCCGAGCAGGTCGAGTTCACCGTCCCGTTCTCGATGGTGCGCTCGCGCCCCTGGCTCGTCGCCAGCGCGGGGCTGAACGACAACCAGTACCCGGCGCTGAAGTACCTCCTCAAGCGCTTCTTCGACCAGCACGGGAACGAGGGGACGTACGAGCAGTTCCGCCGGTTCCTCGACGACCCGGCGCTGAAGGAGGAGCTCGACGAGTCTGGACGGGTGCACGAGGCCACGTTCGACGCCGTCAAGCGCCGGACCTACGGCTTCGGCGACGTGTTCGACCAGGCCGCCCGTCCCATCACCGAGCTCGTCCACGAGTTCGTCCGCCCCGGCGGCGTCTCCGTCGTCCCGACCTACCACGTCAACGACACCCGGGCGACGACGACGGTCGTGCTCGCGCTCGCCAGCCTGCTCGTCGACGAGAAGCTCTCGAACGACCCCACCCACGACCGCATCAAGGAGACGCCGCTCGTGCTCGGCATGGACGAGGCACACAACTTCCTCACCGACGCCGACAACGTGCAGGCGCGCAAGGTCATCTCGAAGTTCACCGACGCCGCCAAGCAGGGCCGCAAGGAGCGGCTCGGGCTGTTCCTCATCACCCAGGACCCGCAGGACATCGCCGACCCGGTGTTCAAGCAGGTGAACACCAAGGTCGTGCTGAATCTGGGGGACGAGGACGCCATCAAGTCGGTGAACATCCCACCGAACCTGGAGAGCAAGGTGCCGTACATGGAGAAGGGTCAGATGGTCGTCTACTCGCCCGACAACTCCGAACCCGTCGAGTGCATCGGGCTGTCGACGTGTGTGACCGAGCACGGGCGGTAGTCGGTCACCCCCGATAGCCGGGTGGAAGCTTTACTACATCTGGTGCGCTACTCAGTAGCATGGAACGCCGCGTGCTCGTCGCCTACGACGACTCGGCCCAGTCGACGGAGGCACTGGAGTTCGCGCTGGAGGAGTTCGCGGACGCGACGCTGGTCGTGCTCACCATCGTCGACCCGGCGGAGGCGAACACGCGGCGGGCCTTCTCGATGCCGACGTTCGCCAGCGAGTGGTACGAGGAGGCCCGGGAGGAGGCGGAGGACCGGCTGGCCGAGGCGACCGAACTCGCGACCGCGGTCGGGGTCGACGTCGAGACCGCGGTCGAGGTCGGCCGGCCGTCGAAGACCATCGTCGAGTACGCGAGAGAGCACGACTGCGACCACATCGTCACCGGGAGCCACGGCCGGTCCGGCGTCTCGCGCATCCTGCTCGGGAGCGTCGCGGAGACGGTCGTCCGGCGGTCGCCGGTGCCCGTGACGGTCGTACGGTAGCTCAGAAGATGTTCGCCTGCCGGTGGACGGAGATGCCCGAGTCGGTGATCTCGTAGGGCTTCGTCTCCCGGGAGTGGTTCGCGTCGCGGATCTTCTGTATCTCCACGGCGAGGCGCGTCTCCCGGAAGTCGGAGGGGCGAACGTACTGGAGGATGAACACCGCGTCGGTCAGGTACTCGACGATGCCGTGCCGGGAGACGAACGGGGAGTCCTCGCTGGCCTCGCTCGTCAGCATCGTCGTGATGCCGGAGTTCTTGAGGCTCTGGGTGAAGTCGTACACCTCGGTGCGGCGTTTCGCACGGGAATCGTACATCATCTCCAGGAGCGAGACGGAGTCGAGCACCAGTCTGGTCGCGCCGAACTGCTCGATGAGCCGGGGGAGGTCCGACCGGATGGAGGCGAGGCTGTTCGCCATCTCGATGGGGTCGATGTCGACGATTGCGAGCCGGTCGTCGTCGACGTACTCGTCGAACGGCATCCCCTTCTCGACGGCGGAGTTGATGACGCGCTCGCTGCTCTCCTCGAGGGTGATGAAGATGGCGCGCTCGCCGTTCTCCAGCGCCTGGTTCAGGAACTGCAGCCCGAAGGTGGTCTTCCCGGTCCCGGCGGAGCCGATGGTGACCATCAGCGAGCGCTCCGGCACACCGCCCTGTATCATCTCGTCGAGGCCCTTGATGCCGAGGTCGATGCGGGGCAGGTCGGAGTCGAACTCCTCGTCGTCGAAGCTGGTGCCGCCGAGGCTGCCCCCGCCGCCCATCCCGAACTGGTCGCCGCCGTCGCCCATGTCGAACTCGCCCGGGTCGAACTCGCCGACGGTGCCGTCCATCTCGCCGACACCGGCGTCCATGCCGCCGTCGGCGCCGCCGGCGCTGTCCGGGAGCTGGATGTCGCCCATCGCCGCGCCGAAGTCGTCGTCGAACAGCCCGCCTCCGTCCGTGTCGTCGTCGCCCTCGCCGATGGTGTCGCCCTCGGCGGTGTGGCCAGCACCGTCCGAGTGGTCGGCTGCGTCGTCCGGGCCGTCGCCGTCGTCGGGGTCGAGCGCCTCCCAGGCATCGGTCTCGGTCGGGTCGTCGTGGCCATCCTCGACCGCGGCGTCGCCGTCGTCGTCCTCCTCCGTCCCCTGCTCGTCGACCTCCTCGTCGTCGCCGCCCTGCGCGCGGACGGCCCGCTCGAACCAGTCCAGCTCGTCGTCGTCACTCATCGAACGCCAGCTCCGTTGAGGCGGTCGGGGCGGGACGGCGTCGTGGGCTCTGGGACGGTGCCGGCGACGTGGTCGTCGGGGGGAACATCTGGATGGTGGGCCGGCCGGTCGGCACGCTGCCGCCGGTCGGTTCGTACAGAGCAAGCAAAGCCCTACGGATAAATTAACCTTGTTGCCATCCGGAGGGTTTTATCCCTCGACCCCGCTACCGTCGGGTATGAAGGTCGGCCTGGTCGCCCAGAGGGAGAACGCTCGCGCGGCCCGTCTCGCGGAACAGCTCCGGGAGATGCTCCGCGAGCAGGACGTGACGGTCGTCGTCGACACGGTCACCGCGGCCGCGCTCGACGTGCCCGGCGTAGACCCGTCGGCGATGGACGACGCCGACCTCGCGGTGAGCATCGGCGGGGACGGCACGTTCCTCTTCACCGCCCGGGGGGTCGGCACCGTCCCCATCGTCGGCGTCAACCTCGGCGAGGTGGGGTTCCTGAACGCCGTCTCGCCGGGCGACGCCGTCGACGTGGTGCGCGAGGAGGTCGAGCGCTTCGAGTCAACGGGCTCGGTCCGGACCCGGGAGATGAGTCGCCTGCGCGCACGGGGTGACGGCTGGGACCTCGACCCGGCGGTCAACGAGATCGTCGTGCAGGGCCCACAGCGCGGCCACGGCAACGGCGGCGAGTTCGAGGTGCGCGTCGACGGCGAGCTGTACAGCGGTTCCGCGGCCGACGGCGTGCTGATTGCCACGCCCGCTGGCAGCACGGCCTACAACATGAGCGAGGGCGGGCCGCTGGTCCGCCCGGAGGTCGACGCCGTGGTCGTCACGGAGATGTGCGCCGACGACCCGATGCCGTCGCTCGTCTCCGCGGCAGACAGCACGGTGACGGTGCGCATCGACGACGCCGAGATGGGCTACGTCATCAGCGACGGGCGGGCCCAGCAGGAGCTTTCGCCCCCGACGACGATCACCGTCGAGCGCGCCAGCGAACCGGTCCGGCTGGCCGGCCCGCCAAGCGAGTTCTTCAAGGCGCTCAACAAGCTCGACTGACCGGGATACGGGCAAACCCCCTGACTTTCGAAAGCACTAATCAACTCACGACCCTACCCGGGGGCAATGAGTGAACAACTCCCCGACGTGCAGGCGTCGAGCCCCGACGTGACCGTCGGGCTGAGCCAGGTCGGCGTCACGGGCGTCGAGAAGCTCGTCAAGCTGGCCCGTCCGGACAAGCGACCCATCGTGCTGACGGCGGAGTTCGAGGTGTTCGTCGACCTGCCGTCGTGGCGGAAGGGTGCCGACATGTCCCGGAACATGGAGGTCATCGACGAGACGCTGGAGGCCGCGACGCGCGAAGAGGCCTACCGCGTCGAGGACGTCTGCGGCGACGCCGCCGAGCGCCTGCTCGCCAAGCACGACTACACGAGCAAGGCCGAGGTGCGCATGGAGGCCGAGCTGATGACCCGGGAGAAGACCCCGGAGTCCGACAAGGAGACGCAGTCGACCATCGACGTCATCGCGTCGGCAACGGCGACCGAGGAGGGCACCCGTGAGGAGATCGGTGCCCGCGTCGTCGGCATGACGGTCTGTCCCTGCTCGCAGGGGATGTCCGCCGCCCGTGCCCGCCGCGTGCTCGACGACCTCGGTGTCGACGACGAGACCGCCGAGGCGTTCCTCGACGAGGTGCCCCAGCCGGGTCACTCCCAGCGCGGCCACGCCACGCTGACCGTCGAGAGCGAGGACGCCCCCGAGGTCGACCTGATGAACCTCGTCGACGTGGCCCGCGACGCGATGTCCGCCCGCATCTACAACCTCGCGAAGCGTCCCGACGAGGACCACATGACCTACCACTCCCACGCCAACGCGAAGTTCGTCGAGGACTGCGTGCGCTCGATGGCCGAGGACGTGGTCACGGAGTTCCCGGACCTCCCGGACACCGCCGTCGTGACGATGAAGCAGTCGAACGACGAGTCCATCCACCAGCACAACGCCCACGCCGAGCGAATCGTCGAGATGGGGACGCTGCGCGGTGAGGTGGACGGGGCGAACTGAGCCGACGCCCCGGATCTGCTCTTCTACCCGGGTCTCGCACCGTCGACGAACGCCCATCGAGCCACGGCAGCCGACGCGAGCAGGGACACCCCCGGGCGACGAAGCACACGTCTCGCCGACGATGACGAGAGGGGTGACCGAGTTCGGCCGGGTCCCGTTCGAGCGACCCACCGACGCTGTCGGCCGGTTATCGTCCGAGTATCGGCGCAATTTTTTCGCTCTGTCTGTGTGATAGACTAGATTCAGCGACGAACTGGTTTCTGGCCGCCGAGCGTATTTTTTACACCCTAGACAATAGATTTAATATGTCTTCGGAGATAATGTCTTGGAACGAGGTCGCACATGAGGGGACAAGGCACATCGACGGAGCGGGCAAGAGGTGTATCAGAGGTGACAGGCGTGGTGCTGTTGTTCGGCATCGTCATCGCGGGGGCGGCGATCCTGTTCGTCTCCGGGTCGGCGGTCACTGAGACCGTGCAGGACAACAACGAGATCGAGTCGGCCGAGATCGCCATGTCGAACGTCGACAGCGAGCTCGGCTCGCTCTCGATGGCCGACTCGGGCACCGGCCAGCAGCTCGACCTCGGGAGCATGTCGGCCAACGACGCCATCATCAACCGGACCGGCCAGATCCGGGTCAGCGTGAACGACAGGAGCGCCTGTGCGGCGACGGTACCGCTGACCGCGCTGGAGTACCACCACGAGAGTGGCACGACCATCGTCTACGAGTCGGGCGCGGTCTGGCGTGCCGACGAGGACGGTGGCGTCTCCCAGCTCAGTGAACCCGGGGTCCGCTATCAGGAGCAGACGCTCCAGCTGAACCTCGTCAACCTCTCGGGGACCGTCGACGACTCGACCATCGACGTCCAGAAGAACAGCACGCGTTCTGCAGCGATGTCGAACTCCGTCCGGAACCAGCTCTTCTCCGGTTCCTGTGGCGACCCCGACGACTTCCGGAACCTCACGCTCTCGGTGACGAGTACCTACCACGAGGCGTGGCAGCGCCACCTCGAAGCCGAGTTCGGTCAGAGCCAGGTCAGCCAGGCAGGTCCCCAGACCGTCGCGGTCGAGATCCCGCGCTCGATGCTTCCCCCGGAGTACGACAACCGCCGTAACACCGTCGTCGACTTCGACGACGGCCAGCTCGTCACCGGCGAGATCCTCTCCGAGGGCACACTCAGTATGGCCGCAGCCGGTGTCGCGAGCGGCGACGACGATGCGCTCGCGATAGACAAGGGAGAGGGCAACACCTACCCGAGTTCGCTCACCCTCCTCGGCTCCGCCAACGCGAACGCGACCACACACGAGGTCGAGGAGAACGCCCCCGGCGACCCCCTCGTGGGGTGGAACAACTCGACGATGACGCTCGACGACGGTAGCACCGTCGAGCTCACCCACGAGGAGCCGATCTACGAGCAGCAACAGCAGTGGAACAACTGGACCGAGGAGGTCCCGACGAACGAGACCCTCGAGATCGTCTTCGTGATGGACGAGTCCGGCTCGATGGGCGACGACTCGAAGATGGAGAACGCGAGGGAGGCGGCCCACGACTTCATCGAGGTGGTCGAGACGACCACCAACGGGACCGAGCCGCGGTTCAGCGTCGTCGGCTACACCTCGAACGCGGGCTGTTCGGACTGGTACCGGGACTACCATCGAGGCCGGTATCGGTACGTCTGCGAGGCACCGTCGCCTGCGAACGTCGTCGAGCACCATCCGCTGAACACCGACGAGGAAGGTGCTCACGACGCCATCGACGGCCTCGAACCGCAGGGCAACACCCCGATCAGCCAGTCCATCGAGGAGGCGGCGGACATCCTCCAGAGCCAGGGTAACAGCTCCAACGAGCAGTTCATCGTGCTCCTGACCGACGGTCAGCACAACGTCGACGACGAACCGAACGACTACGTCCGCTGGCCGGACGAGGCGGCCGAACAGGAGGTTCCGGACGGTGTGACCCTGCACAGCGTCGGGTTCGGTAACCCGGACGACGAGATACTCGAGGCGACCGCGGAGGCGACCACCGACGGGGAGTACTACCCCGTCTCGGACTCCGACGACCTCAGCGAGACGTTCGAGGAGATCGCCGAGAACGTCAGTACCCGGACGGTGTACCACAACGAGAGCTACAACGAGACGGTCCTCGTCGGCATCGAGGAGACCACCGAGACGGTCTCGGTGTCCAACAGCAGTCAGTTCGACGTGAACCTCTCGACGACCCGGACGCTCACCGAGGCGGAGGCAGAGAACCTCTCTGTCGGCGACACTGTCTGGGTGAACGGCACGGAGTCGCTCACCATCGACGAGAACCAGTCGGTGTCCATGGAGTTCACCGTCCAGCGGTTCGACGAGGCGTCGAACTCGACGTACACGACGACCGTGCCCCGGACCGTGGAGTTCTCCTTCGAGGACACGGTCACGGGCGAGGTGAACGACACGGTGACCCTCGAGAACCGCCACCTCGACACCGACACGACGTACGAGCGCTACCTGCTGCACCCGCAGGCGACCCTCGCCGTCGAGACGGGTGGCAGTGCGACCACGCTCTGGGATGGGCGGAACCTGAACAACTGGACCGCCGACGGCGTCACCCTGGACGCGTTCGAGAGCGAGGGCTTCACGATGGCAGACGGCGAGGAGACCGGCTTCCAGCCGACGTTCCGCGAGTGTGTCGCGAACGAGACGACCGGCGGTACGGTCACCATCGACGGGACGGACTACCAGGAGACCTACTGTACGGGTGCCGGGAGCACCACGATGGGCGACGCGGAGACGCAGGTCCACATCTACGGCAACGACTCGCAGATCCTCGCCAACGCCAGTCTCTCGTGGCAGGAGTCGGTCAGGGAGATGCTCGACACGCCCGACGGGCAGTACTACCGCGAGACGCCGAGCGGCGACCTCTACACCGACCTGCCCTGTGACAACCAGGCCATCGTCGTGGTGGAGGCGACGGACAACGAGACCCAGACCGACGCGAACAACATGGTGTTCCTCGCGGAGGTCGGCCGCTGTTCGGAGGACGTCGAGATGAGCTACCTGGTCGGGGTGGACGTGAGCGTGGTCTCGACCACGGAGAACGGCACGCGCGTCGTCGCGGCGCCGCCGGTTGCCGACGCCGACGCCGAGGCACTGCTGTCGGTCGACCAGCCCGCGCCGTCGACCGCGGTCGTACGGGCACCGGCCCGAGAGCGCGCGGTCTGAACCGACAACCGTTAAGCGGTATCGGGCGAGAGTGCCGGTATGACAGACCCGGCGACGCTCGCCGACCGCGTTCGGGCGGGCGAACTGCGGCTCCACGAACTCGAAGCGCACGCCGACCACGACACCGCCGCTGCGGCACGCAGACTCGTTCTCGAGGCCGAGACCGACGCCGACCTCTCGACGACCGGTAGCTACGCGTTCGACGCCGAGGTCGCGGACTCGGCCATCGAGAACATGACCGGTGCGACCCAGGTCCCCTTCGGTGTCGCCGGCCCGGTGACCGTCGATGGCGGGGCGGCCGACGGCGAGTACTACCTCCCGCTGGCGACGACGGAGGGGGCGCTCGTCGCCTCGGTGAACCGCGGGCTGTCGGTCATCGAGTCGGCGGGCGGGGCCGAGGCCCGCGTGACGAAGTCGGGGATGACGCGCGCACCGGTGTTCCGGACCGGTGGGATCGTCGAGTCGGCGGCGGTCGTCGAGTGGGTGCGCGACCACGAGGCGGAGCTGGCCGAGGCGGCGGAGGCGACGACGAACCACGGGGAGCTGCTCGACGTGACGCCGTACGTCGTCGGCGACTCGGTCTACCTGCGGTTCCGCTACGACACGAAGGACGCGATGGGGATGAACATGGCCGCCATCGCGACCGAGGCGGCCTGCGAGCTCGTCGAGGCGGAGACGCCGGCCGAACTCGTCGCGCTCTCGGGCAACCTCTGTACCGACAAGAAGCCGGCGGCGATCAACGCCGTCGAGGGTCGTGGCCGGTCGGTCACGGCGGACGTGGTCATCCCGACCGAGGTCGTCGAGGAGCGGCTGCACACGACGGCGGCGGCCATCGCGGAGGCGAACACGCGCAAGAACCTCGTCGGGAGCGCGAAGGCGGGGTCGCTCGGGTTCAACGCGCACGCGGCGAACGTCGTCGCGGCGTCGTTCATCGCGACCGGCCAGGACCCGGCCCAGGTGGTCGAGGGGTCGAACGCCATCACGACGGCCGAGGAGCGCGAGGACGGGCTCTACCTCTCGGTGTCGCTCGCCTCGCTGGAGGTCGGGACCGTCGGTGGCGGGACGAAGCTGCCGACGCAGTCGGAGGCGCTGGAGCTGGTCGGCCTCACCGGTGGCGGCGACCCGGCTGGGGCGAACGCCGACGCGCTGGCGGAGGTCATCGCGGCGGGCGCGCTCGCGGGCGAGCTGTCGCTGCTGGCGGCGCTCGCGTCGAACCACCTCGCGTCCGCCCACGAGGAGCTGGGCCGGTAGTCAGGCCCGTTCGAGCGTCCGTCGAGGGTCGACCCGACCGACGAGTGCGGCGACGACGACGACCGCCGCGACGGCGAGGACGGTCGGCGAGACGCCGAGAAGGAGTGGGGTCGCCACGCCGACGCCGAACGCGAACTCGGCGAGCGCGCGGCGGCCATCGCGTTTTCTGACGGTCCGGAGTGCGCCGAGACCGAAGGCGGCGAGACAGCAGGCACCGGCGAGGAGGGCGACCTCGACGGCCGTCCCGGCGACGAGTAGCGTTCCGCCGCTGTCGCGGCCGACGATGACGAGGGCGAACAGCGTCGCGACGAACTGGGCGCCGACGACGGCGAGGCCGACCGTCCGGTCGTTCATGCACGGAGCTAGCCGGCGACGGACAAGAGCCTGCTGGCAGCAGCTGTCGTCAGCGCTGGCGTCGCAGGCCCTCAGCCAGCGCGGGCACGCCGACCGAAGGCGCGACGGGTCCGACTGCGAGCGGACCGACGCCGACGAGGGTGGCCAGCGGCTCGGCGAACAGCAGGACAGGCCAGTCCGACGAGGGCCCCGACGACGTAGCGGGGGCGGTCGTGGCTTACAGCAGGCGGTACTGCCCCCGGCTCTCGGTGACCTCGCCCTGGCGGACGAGCTTGGTCAGGGCGCGCTCGACGTAGTCAGCGGGGACGCCGCGTTCCTCGGCGTAGGCGACGACCGCCTCCTCCGTCGGTGCGTCCAGCTCGCGCAACGCGTTCGTGACCGTCTCCCTGCGACTGGTCGAGCCACGGGTCTCGGTTGCGCTCTCGCCGGCCTCGTTGACCCGGTCGACGTCGAGCCCCGAGGCTTCGAGGAACTCGTCGTCGTCGAGCACGCCGTCGGCCACGTCGTCCTCGAGCTCGGCGAACGAGTCGACGGCCGCGAACGCGTCGCCCTCGCCCTGTCGGTTCGCGAGCATGGAGGCCCGCACCTCGCGGGCGTGATCGAGGTCGTCCGTCTCGACGAACGACCGGACCTTCGAGAACTGCTTGCGAGCGCCGCAGGTGCCACAGCGTGTGGTCTCCGGGCGTCCCTCGACGATCCGGAGCGCGCTGCAGTCGCTACACCCGACCACGTGGTACATGTCCGGGACTGGGGCCTCGTCCGATTTGAACCTTCGTCTCGTCGGGCAGAGGGCTCAAGGTGTCTGCGTTCGTGGTCGCCGTATGAACAGCCCGTCGTTCTCCGCGCGTGACCTCTCCTGGACTCCGAAGCCGGGTGTCGCCGACGAGTCGACGGTGCTCTTCGTCGCCACGGCCGGCGACGACGACGTCGCCACTGTCGCGGGAACCGACGGGCTCGACGTCGTCCGGGTCGCCAGCCTCGACGCGGTGTCGACGGCGCTGGCCGACCGGGTCGTCGACTGCGTCGTCCACGTCACCGGTCCGGACGTACCGGCCGTCACGGCGACCGTCGAGACGGTCCGGGACGTGAGTGGGACACCGTACGTCCTCTACGCGGGTGACCCGGAGATGGCGACGGTGGACGCGGTGCTGATGCAGTCGGGGACCGCGTACGTCCCCCGGCGCGGGTCGGACGCGGCGGCGCGGCTCCTCTCGCAGGTCCGACGGCTGACCTCGGAGCGTTCGCTCCGACAGGCGCTCGAACTGCGCGAGCGCGCGCTCGACCAGGCGACGGTCGGCATCACCGTGGCGGACGCCGACGAGTCGCTCGTCTTCGTCAACGAGGGGTTCGAGCGACTGACCGGTTACGACGCGGACGAGGCGCTCGGCGACAACTGTCGGTTCCTGCAGGGCGAGGACACGGCCGAGGAGACGGTCGCAGAGATACGGGCGGCCATCGACGCCGGCGAGCCCGTCTCGACGGTCATCAGGAACTACCGGCGGGACGGGACACCGTTCTGGAACCAGCTCGACATCACGCCCGTCGAGGACGGGTCGGGGACGGTCACCCACTACTTCGGGTTCCAGAAGGACGTGACCGAGCGCCTCGAACTGCAGGAGCGCCTGCGCGACCGCAACGAACGGCTCGACGAGTTCGCCGAGGTGGTCAGCCACGACCTCCGTGGGCCGCTCTCGGTCGCGCAGGGCTACCTCGAGGCGCTCGACGGCGACCAGGCCGATGCGGCGGGCGCTGCCCTCGACCGGATGGAGCGGCTCATCGAGGACGTGCTGACGCTGGCACGCGAGGGGCGCTCGCGGGCCGAGACCGAGCGGGTGTCACTGGAGACGGTCGCGACGCGTGCCTGGACGACGGCGGAGACGGGGTCGCTCGACGTGGCGCTCGGTGACGGGCTCGGCACGGTCGAGGCGGACCCGGAGCGTCTCCAGACGCTGTTCGAGAACCTGTTCCGGAACGCCGTCGACCACGCGACGGGGGCGACGACGGTCCGTGTCGAGGCGACCACCGACGGCTTCGCCGTGGTCGACGACGGGACGGGGATCGACCCCGCGGTCGCCGACTCGCTGTTCGAGCAGGGTGTCACGACCGACGACGAGGGGACCGGCTTCGGGCTGGCCATCGTCGCGACCGTCGCGGAGGCCCATGGCTGGTCGGTCACTGCTGTGCCGCAGGATGGGGCGCGGTTCGAGGTCGACTGCGCCGGCGGTGCCTGACGCCGGCGGTCACCCGAACATCGGCCCGGTCGCGAACGACGGTCCGTCGTCGTCGTCGTCCGGCTCGTCGGTCGACTGCTCCGATCCGGTCGCCTGTGGTTCGCCGCCGTCGGCGGCGGCCTCCGCCTCGGCTCGCCGCTGTTCGGCGAGTGCCTCCGCCTGCTGGTCCTTGTGTGACGCGAGGTCCCTGGCGTAGGAGGCGATGGCCCGTTTCGTCTCGTCGTTCTGCATCACGAACGCCTCGGTGATGTACTTCGGAACCTCCGTCGAGCGGGCGCGCTGTGCCTCATACGCGACGATGTTGCGCAACGTCTCCGGGTCGTGCTCCTCGAAGTGCTCGACGACGAAGTCGGGCACCTGGTCGGGTGGCATGGGGGGAGATGCCATGTCACACAAGTATAGTTCCCATTAGAAATAAGTTCTAGTTATTTGACGCGGATTGGACATGTTGGTCAGTGGTCCCGAAACCCGGAGGCTGCGTCGGGGTGGTAGCAGAACGGCCGGGAGGTGGCCGAGAAAGCCGCTTCACGACTGCAGATTCTTGTTGGCGTTCCAATACTATCGGCCCGGCGGCTGTCGTCTCTGGGTTCCGATGCGATTCCCCGGGGGTCGAAGAAGGTCGGCTGTCGGATACTGCGATGCGGCGACCGGTTCTCCGACAGCTGCTCGATGTTCCCGGAAATCGAAGAGTTCCGGGTGCCAGAGAAACTGTCTACGACAGCTGCTCGATGTTCTCGATGATCTGCTCGGCGTACTCCGTGGTCGAGAGCTTCTCGCCGCCCTCGATCTGGCGTTCGAGGTCGTAGGTGACCGTGCCGCTGGAGATGGTCTGCTCGACGGCGTCGCGGATGAGCGCCCCGGTGTCCTCCCAGCCCATGTACTCGAACATCAGGCGGCCGGAGAGGATGAGTGCGGTCGGGTTGGCCTTGTCCTGGCCGGCGCGCTTCGGTGCGCTGCCGTGGACGGGCTCTGCGAGACAGCGACCCTTACCGAAGTTCGCGCCGGGCGCGATGCCGAGGCCGCCGATCTGGGCGCCCGCAGCGTCGGAGAGGTAGTCGCCGTTGAGGTTCGGCATCGCGAGCACGTCGAACTCGTCGGTGCGGAGCTGCATCCACTGGAGCATCGCGTCGGCGAGGCGCTCCTCGACCATGACGGCGTCCTCCGGGATGTCGACCTCGTCCTGCTCCTCCCAGAGCGAGTCCGGTGCGGCGAAGACCTCGTCGTCGGGGTACTCCTCGTCGGCGACCTCCATGCCCCAGGTGCCGAACTGGCCCTCGGTGAACTTCATGATGTTGCCCTTGTGGACGAGCGTGACCTTGTCGCGGTCGTTCTCGATGGCGTAGTCGATGGCCTCGCGGACGAGGCGCTTGCTGCCCTTCTCGGAGATCGGCTTGACGCCGATGCCGATGGGGCCCTCGTGCATGATGCCGTCCATGCCCATCTCGTCCTCGACGAACTCGCGGACCTTCTCGACGTCCTCGGTGCCCTGCTCCCACTCGATGCCGGCGTAGACGTCCTCGGTGTTCTCGCGGAACGTCACCATGTCCATCTCCTCGGGCGCCTTCATCGGGGACGGGACGCCGTCGAGGTAGTACGTCGGTCGGACGTTCGCGTAGAGGTCGAGCGTCTGGCGGAGCGCGACGTTCAGGCTGCGGAAGCCGGCGCCGACCGGCGTCGTGAGCGGGCCCTTGATGGCGACGCGGTGGTCGCGGATGGCGTCGACGGTCTCGTCGGGGAGGTTGACGTCCTCGCCGTAGACCTCGCGTGCGGACTCGCCGGCGTACACCTCCATCCAGTGGACGGTGCGTCCGGTCGCCTTCGCGGCGGCGTCGAGGACCTTCTGAGCGGCGGGACCGACGTCCTTCCCGATGCCGTCTCCGTGGATGATCGGGATGATGGGCTCGTCCGGAACGGACAGCTCCTCGCCGTCGGCCGTGATCTTCTCGCCCTCGTCGGGTACCTCGATATGCTCGTAGTCGGAGCTCATTGTCACCTGAAGCGACGAACAGTGCGGGTAAAAGGGCTATCATTTGGGTCTACGCGGCAAGAATCGCGACCCGACCGTGGTCGGGGGTCGACTGCGCTGGACGGACCGAGCATCCCGTGGTACTCCTGGCGCGAGGCGCTGCTGGCCGGTTCCAGCGGACGAACACGCCACCACCCCTGCTGCTGCCGAAGCACCCGTACTTTTGGGGGCCCCCGCGGAACGCCAGTCCATGCAGGTCATCGTACACGGCGGTGCGGGCGGGGTGCCCGACGACCCGGACCCCAGACAGGCAGTGCTCGACGAGGCAGCGGAGAGCGGCGCAGCGGCTACGACACCGCTCGACGCGGTGGAGAGCGCGGTGCGCGTGCTCGAATCGTCGCCCCGGTTCAACGCCGGGGTCGGTTCCTGCGCGCAGTCCGACGGCATCCTCCGCACGGACGCCGGCGTCATGACCGACGACCGGTCTGTCGGCGCGGCGGCGTCGATGCCGGGCGTCGAGGCCGCGGTCAGCGTCGCACGTGCCGTCCTCGAGGAGACGCCGCACATCCTGCTCTCGGGTGTCCACGCCGTCGACTTCGCCGCTGCGCAGGACGTCGACTGCGAGGTCGACCTCTGGACCGAGAGCACGCGCGAGCGCTTCGCCGACGCCGACGTGCCCGATGGCGACATGGCGGCCCAGGCCCGCTGGGTGTCGGAGACGTTCGGCGGCTCGACGGCCGACCCGGACGCCGAGCAGGAGGACGCGGGCGCGCCGGCGGGCAAGGACCACGACACCGCCGGGGAGACCTCGGCGAGCAGTGATCTGCGAGATCACGACACGGTGGGCGCGGTCGCCCGCGACGGCGACCGGTTCGCCGCGGCGACCTCGACGGGCGGCCGCTGGCTCGCGCTCGCGGGCCGGGTCGGCGACGTGCCACAGGTCGGCAGCGGCTTCTACTGCTCCCCGGCGGGCGGCGCGAGCGCGACCGGTGCCGGCGAGGACATCGCCCGCGTCACGCTCTCCCGGCGCGCGGTCCGCTACCTGGAGGAGGGGATGGACGCACAGGCCGCGGCAGACCGGGCCATCGACGAGTTCGGCGAGCTGACGGGCTCTACCGCCGGGGTAATCGTCGCCGACCACGAGGGGACCGGTGCAGCGTACAACAGCGCGGGGATGCAGACCGCGGTCGACGAGCGATAGCGGTTCGACGCCTGCCGACATCGCCGACGGATAGTGATTCACCCGGGAGATACGCCGAGATTACCCCCAGTAGCTGCCGACTGTTCGACAGCTGTCGTAGCGTAGATTTATGCTCGTCGAAGTAGTCCGTCTCCCCATGCTCGAACAAGTGCAACACGGCCGCACACGGGAGTGCCCGGAGTGCGAGACAGTCACGGTGAACGTCCAGGGGGTCGATGCCTGTCCGCGGTGTGCCTGGGTCGACCGGTAGTCAGTCGGTGCGACCGGACCAGTCGGGAGAATCGGCATCGCGGGCGGCGGCGCGGGCTCGTTCCATCATCAGTTCCTGCACGTTGACGACCGGCGCCCCGTCGTCGGGAGACAGCTGCTCGTAGCGACCGTCTGAGCCGAGTCGCCAGCGCTTGCGATTGTCCGAGAGGTTCGCCTCGAGGATCGTCCACAGCTCGCTCTGCAGTCGTTCGTTCTCGACGGGTGCGACGCCTTCGACGCGGTTGTCGAGGTTCCGCGTCATCCAGTCGGCCGACCCGATGTAGAACCCCGGCTCGTCGTTCTCGAAGTACCAGATGCGGGAGTGCTCGAGGAACCGGCCGACGACGCTGTAGACCGACACGTTCTCGCTGACGCCGTCGATACCGGGGTAGAGCCGGCAGATGTCCCGCACGACGAGGTCGACGTCCACGCCGGCCTGCGAGGCCTCGTACAGCTCGCGGACCATCGCGGGGTCCTCCAGCCGGTTCATCTTGGCGACGATGCGGGCGTCGCCGCCGTTGCGCGCGACCGCGGCCTCGTGCCGGACGAGGTCGGTGAACCCCTCGCGCATGTTCCCGGGCGCGATGAGCATCTTCCGGTACTCGTCGTGCCTGGAGTGGCCGGTGAAGAAGTTGAACAGCTTCACGAGGTCCTGCCCGACGTCGCGGTCGGCCGTGAGCAGCCCGAGGTCGACGTACGTCTTCGCCGTCTCGGAGTGGTAGTTCCCGGTGCCGACGTGGGAGTAGAGCTCCACGTCCTCGCCCTCCTCGCGGACCACGAGCGTGGTCTTCGTGTGTGTCTTGTACCCCGGCGTGCCGTAGGCGACGTGGATGCCCTCCTCCTCCAGTCGTTTCACCCAGCGGAGGTTGTTCTCCTCGTCGAAGCGGGCCTTCAACTCGACCATCACCGCGACCTGCTTGCCGTTCCGGGCCGCATCGATGAGGCTCTCGATGATGTTCGAGTCCCGCGACGTCCGGTAGATGGCTGCCTTGATGGCGAGCACGTCGGGGTCGTGGGCGGCCTCGTCGATGAACCGGTGGACCGTCTTCGAGAACGAGTGGTACGGGTGGTGGACGAGCACGTCCTCCGCCTGCACCACGTCGAAGACGCTGCGGTCCTGGGCGTCGAGACGCGATTCGAGCAGCCGCGGGTGGGGCTGGGGGGTCCACGGCTCCAGTTTGCGGTCCGGACGGTCGAGCTCCGTGAGCTGCATCAGGTCCCGGAAGTCGAGCGGTCCCTCGCGCACGAACGTCTCCGCCTCGCTCACGTCGAGGTGCGTCTGGAGCAGGTTCCGAACGCGGTCCGGCGTCCCCGCTTCCAGCTCGAGGCGGACGACCGTGGCGAACCGCCGTTCGTGGAGCACGTCCCTGATGGCGTCGACGAGGTCCTCCGCGACCTCCTCGTTCCGCCGCACCTCCGCGTTGCGGGTCACGCGGAACGTCGAGTGCGCGAGCACCTCGACGTCGGGGAACAGCAGGTCGAGGTTCGCCGCGACGACCTGCTCCAGCGGGACGAACGTCCGGTCGTCGTCCGCCTGCTCGTCGTCTTCGACCGAGACGAGCCGGGGCCGGTTCCCCGGTATCTTCACGCGGGAGAACGTCACCTCGGCGTCCGGGTTCGACCGGGTCAGCACCGCGAGCGAGAGGCTCAGGTTCGAGATGAACGGGAACGGGTGCGCCGGGTCGAACGTCAGCGGCGTCAGTGTCGGGAGCACCGAGCGCTCGAAGTAGTCCCGCAGCGCCGACTGCTCCGACGCGGTGAGGGTCTCGTAGTCGACGATGTCGATGCCCGCGTCGGCCAGTGCCGGCAGGATGTCCTCGTGGTAGCAGCGCGTCTGCCGGTCGAACAGCGGTCGGGCCGTCTCGAATATCTCCGCGAGCTGCTCGTCGGGGGTTCGACCGTCTGGCGTCCGGTCGGTCACCTCGGCGGCGACCTGCTGTTTCAGGCCACCGACCCGTTTCATGAAGAACTCGTCCATGTTCGAGGTGAAGATGGAGAGGAACTTCACGCGCTCCAGCAGCGGGTTGCGGTCGTCGAGCGCCTCGTGGAGCACGCGTCGCTGGAAGGAGAGCTCGCTCAGCTCGCGGTTCCGGTAGAGTGACGGGTCGTCCAGGTCGACGTCGGTCGCTGGCGGGTGTTCGTCGGACATCCTAGACGGTCGTCGTCCGCTTCGGGCGCACGATCTTCGAGGAGCTCCGGTCCTGGCCGGCCCGGTCGAGCGGCACCGAGACGAACTCGTCGGCCGCGACGTCGTAGGCGGTCAGCTCGCCGCCGTAGACACAGCCCGTGTCGAGGCCGACGGCGTACTCACGGTACACGGGTGACTCGAGCACGGTGTGTCCGAAGAACACCCGCGGGCCCGCGTCGCGCTCCTCGAACCAGAACGGGCCATCGTAGCCGTCGGCGGGGTCGAGCGCCCGCATGTTCTGGACGTCGTCGACGCTGTGGTCGGCGAGCGGCTTCCGGTGGTCGATGCCGCCGTGGACGACGAGGTGGTCATCCCAGGAGAGCGCGACCGGCATCGACCGGACGTACTCGCGGTCGACCGGGCCGAGCTCGGGGAGGGAGGCGTCGCCGCGCAGGAGCTTCTCCTCGTTGTTGCCCCGGACCGAGAGCATGTTCGGGGCGTCCCGGACCCGCCGGAGCACGCCGCGGCTGTTCGGGCCCTTCCTGACGAGGTCGCCGACGAAGACGACGAGGTCGTCGGTGGTCGGGTCGAGTTCGACGAGCAGCCTGTCGAGTGCGGACAGACAGCCGTGGACGTCGCCGACGACGTAGACGTCGTCCCAGTCGTCTCGGTCGACCGTGCGGTGCCACGCCGCCTCCGTCTCGGGGAACGCGGGAGCCGGTGTTCGCATTGGGAGAGGTAGGGCGGAGAAACAGGTAAAGGGTTGCTAAGAACCCTATATAGCCGACGTGTGACGTGCTGTGACACGCCCCGCCGATGCGCAACCTCTTTTTCCGGCCTACGCAAAGGGGACGTATGAGCGAGCCCGAGGTCGATCTTGACGCCGAGAAGTACGAGAAACACCGCGAGGCAGGGCAGATCCTCGCGCAGGTCCGCGACGAGGCAGCCGACCGGCTCGAGGTCGGGATGGGCTATCTGGAGATCTCGGAGTGGGCCGAGGACCGCATCCGGGAGCTCGGCGGCACACCCGCGTTCCCGGTCAACGTGAGCGTCGACGAGGAGGCGGCCCACGGCGCGGCCGGCCCCGGCGACGAGCGCACCGTCGGCGAGGAGATGGTGAAACTCGACATCGGCGTCCACATCGACGGCTGGCTCGCGGACACGGCCGTCACGGTGGACTTCAGCGGCACCCCGGAGCTCGTCGAGGCCGCCGAGGAGGCGCTCGATGCTGCCCTCGAGACCGTCGAGCCGGGTGTCGAGACGGGCACCATCGGGGCGGCCATCGAGGAGGTCATCGACGGCTACGGCTACAACCCGGTCGTGAACCTCACCGGGCACGGCCTGGGCCACTGGGAGCAGCACGTCCCGCCGAACATCCCGAACCGGGCGGTGCAGCAAGGGACGACCCTGGAGGTCGGCGACGTTGTCGCCATCGAACCGTTCGCGACCGACGGCTCCGGCAAGGTGTCGGAGGGCCAGCAGGAGGAGATATACTCGCTGGAGCGCGAGGCATCGGTCCGCGACCGCAACGCACGCAAGGCGCTCGAACAGATCACCGAGGAGTTCCAGACGCTGCCCTTCGCGACGCGATGGCTGGACGTCTCCCGACCGAACATGGCGTTACGGCGGCTGAAATCGCAGAACATCGTCCACGGCTATCCGGTGCTCAAGGAGGACGACGGCAAGCTTGTCAGTCAGAAGGAACACACGATAATCGTCACCGAGGATGGATGCGAAGTGACGACGGCGTCGGAGTGACGCCGTCGCCGGATACAGGTGGCCGCAGTCGTGTCACCGTCAGGCGTTGTTCATCCGCTGGCTCTCGCGGGTCCCGCACTGCTGGCACTCCGTGACGCGGTAGGGTTCCCGGGAGAACTGGGAGTTCTCTTTCTTCGTACTTTCCGTGACGAGCTGGACCGACACCTGGTGGATGGTGTCGGTTCCACAGCTGTCACAGTGCTCGGTCCGCCCGTCTATTGAGTTGTCAGTCGTCGCCATCCGATTAGGAGGTGGTTAGCAAGGGGTATAAAAAGAGACGACCGTTCAGCCTCGAAAACTAACCAAAACTGATTGTTGTTGGTATCTGAGTAATTGGTCACTAATTATGGCGTAACGGGTCGTTTACCCGGCGAACTGTCGCTGCTTGTAGCCCCGAAACCGGGTCTTGAACCCGGTATTGCGCCCCTTTCATGTCAGGTCAGGAGAGGAGTATCGGGGTCGTGGGATTCAATGTGGCCCCGCCCCGACTCGGCGCATGGACCAGGTGTTCGCGCCGTGGCGCATCGACTGGGTGGAACGCGACGGGAACGACGACATCGACGGCTGTCCCTTCTGTGAGCTGCCCGACCGGGACGCCGACCGCGAGTACCGCATCGTCGCACGGAACGAGGGAGCGTTCGTCATCCTGAACAACTACCCGTACAACCCGGGGCACGCGATGGTCATCCCGTACAGCCACACCGGCGACCTCCGTGACCTCGATGACGAGACGCTGCTCGCACACGCACACCTGAAACAGCGGACGTTCGACGCGCTCGATGCGGCGATGGGTCCGAACGGCTACAACGCGGGGCTGAACCTCGGTGGCGCGGCCGCCGGCGGCTCCATCGACGACCACCTCCACACCCACGTCGTCCCGCGGTGGAACGGCGACACGAACTTCATGCCGGTCATCGGCGACACGAAGGTCATCGTCGAGGCGGTCTCCGAGACGTACGGCCGGCTGCACGAGGCGTTCGCCTCGCAGGACGGTGCGGTCGTCCACGGCGACGATACGGCGGTCCGGTTCCCCGACGACGGGTCAAGGTGACCTCTCACCGTCGGGTAATCACGCCGCCCTGCCCTCACGCGAAACAGTCATTCTAAGTACGGGCCGTCCCACTACACGACACGAATGGACGACCGCCGTCGGACCGTCCGCCGGGTCGGAGCCGTCGTCCTCCTCGCCAACGTCGCGCTCGCGCTGGCGAAGGGCGCGGTGTACGTCGAGAGCGGGAGCCTCGCGGTCGGCTCCGAGGCCGTCAACAGCCTCTCGGACTCCGTCTACAGCCTCGTCGTGCTCGTCGGGCTCTACCTGACGACCCAGCCCCCGGACTTCGAGCACCCCCACGGCCACGAGCGCATCGAGCCGTTTGTCTCGCTGTTCGTCGCCGCCGGCATCTTCGCCGCCGGTGCACTCGTCTTCTGGCAGTCGAGCACGACGCTGCTGGCCGGCGACATCGCGGTCAACGCGACGCCGGCCGGTATCGGCGTGCTCGCGGGCTCGGCCGTCCTCAAGCTCGGCCTCTACCGGTACTGCCTGACGCGTGGCGCGGACGCGAACTCCCCGGCGCTGGTCGCGACGGCACTCGACAATCGGAACGACGTGCTCACCGCGCTGGCTGCGCTCGTGGGCGTGCTCGGCGCGTCGGCGGGCTTCCCGGTGCTCGACCCGCTGGCGGCCGCACTCGTCTCGCTCGGTATCCTCTGGACGGGCGTGGAGATCGTCCGCGACAACGTCAACTACCTCGTCGGCGGCGCACCCCCGGACGACCTGCGTGCGGAGATCGTCGAGCGCGCCACCGCCCACCCAGAGGTCGAGGGCGTCCACGACGTCGTCGCCCACTACGTCGGCCCGGAGATCGACGTGAGCCTCCACATCGAGGTCGAGGGCGACCGCACGCTGTTCGAGGCCCACGACATCGAGAGCGACGTGGTCCAGGCCATCCGCGAGCTGCCGGAGGTCGACGACGTCTTCGTCCACGTCGACCCGAAGGAGCTCGGCGAGTGGAAGGAGGACGAGGCGGCGGAACGACTGGTCGGCAACGCGGAGGAGTGAACCGTGCTGCCCGGCCCACGGCACCCGAACTGATAGGCGGCTGTCCGACCTATCCGGTGTATGAACGACGACCTATCGCTCGACGGGCGCACCCTCGTCGGGGTCGAGAACGACGAGGCCGGGGAGGTCGGCGGCGACACCCGGTTCCAGTTCGAACAGGACGGCGACCGCATCCACGCCCACTACGCCGGTGGCACCATCGTCGAGGGACACCTCGTCGGAACGCTCGACGACGGCCAGTGGGACGTTCGATACGTCCAGCTCCACGCGGACGGCGAGACGGCGACGGGGCACTCCGTCGGCGACGTGACCCTGCTCGACGACGGGCGCATCCGCGTCGACGACGAGTGGGAGTGGGAGTCGAGGCCCGGCGGTGGGGCCTCCGTGCTGGAAGAGGTCGAGTGACTCAGAGCGACAGGTACGGTACCACGGCCGGTTCGTCGGCGGTGTACGACAGTGCATCGGCGTTCTCCACGCCCTCGGGCGTCACGAGGTCGATGACGTTCGGGTCGGCGTCGTCGTCGCGGCCGCCGCCGAAGACGTAGCCGCCGGCTTCGGCCTGCACGGGGCGGATTCCGCCCGGGCTGTAGCCGTCCTGCCCCATGAGCAGCGGGACCAGTTCGGCGTCGCCGAGGCTCAGCGCGCTCTTGGGCACGGTGACGACGAACGTGTCGATGGTCGGGTACGCCGCGAGCCCGACGTCGCGGGTTATCTCCGCGCCGTCGGCGGTCTCGACGCGCGGGGCGGCGAACCCCTCGACGACGAGTCGACGGTGGTACGGCGATTCGAACCCGCAGTTGACGCCCTCGCGGGCGACCGTCGAGCCAGAGCCGGAACCGGGGCTCCGGACGTAGACGTGCAGCGTCTGGAGCGAGATGCCGTTCCCGCCCCAGGGGTTGGTGAGCTCGCCGGCGAGCTCCGTGCGGAACTGGTAGCTGTCGGCGGTCTCGTGGACGGCGAACTCGCTGATGTCGAACGCGCCGTCGACGAACGCGTCGGCGGTCGGGTAGACGTACTCGCCGGGGCCGTGGTCGTCGCCGGCGGGGTCGGACCACGTCGCGATTTCGGCACCGAGCGAGAGCGAGGAGACGGTGTCCTGCACGACGGTCGTCGCGGCGTCGGCGGGCGCGCCGGTCTGGTCGGCAGCGACGACGGTGACGGCGGACTCGCCCGCGACGCCGACGTCGACCGAGAACGAGCCGCCGTCCGGCGTCACGGTGACGGTCTCCTCCGGCGTCTTGACCGCGACGAGCGCGCCGTCGGTGCTCCCGGAGACGGTGACGGTATCGCCCTCGACGACGGCGGGCAGGTCGTCGACCGAGAGCGAGGGGCCGCCGGTGCGCGGGCCGTCGGCGTACCGGTCGCGGACGACCTGGGGGGTCTCGACGGGCTCGCCCGCGTCGATACCGTGTGCGAGCCGGACGAACTGGGCCATGCTCCACGAGAGCGGGGTGGCGCTGCCGGTGCCCTCGCCGAACTCCCAGCCGTACGGGCCGGGCTCGGGGCGGTCCCACACCTGCTCGGGGATCATCCGTCCCTCGTTGGCGAAGCCCTGCATCGTGTCGAGCAGGCTGTCGGGGGCGAGCGCGCCGTCGTCGGTGCCACGGAGCAGCTCGTACTCGGCGCGCTCGCCGGTGAAGATGGGCCAGAGGCGGCCCTTGCCGGCGTTGTCGAGCGACCACGGCGCACCTGACTGGTACTGACCGGAGCCGTCCTGCTCGCCGTAGCCGTCGCCGTTGTACCGGTACCAGGCGGGGCCGTGGGGCGTGTCGACCCGGATGGTGTCGTCGACGGCGTCGACGGAGTTCTCGATGGTGGAGTCGTCGGCGGGCTTGACGCCGAGCCGGACGAGTTCGAGGAAGCCGGCGTCGATGCACTCGCGCTCGTCGAGGCTCGGGCCGCCGTTGTTGATGTCGAGCGTCGCGCCGTCGTCCGGGTCGGTGTCGTCGTTGATGCGGACGTAGTACGGCGTCTCGCCGGCGCTGCCGGTCGTCGTCGCCATCCAATCCTCGACGCTGGCCTGCCAGTCGTCGGCGAGGGCGTAGTAGACCAGCGCGTCGCCGTCCTCGTCGACCGCGTCGGCGAGCGCGCCCGAGCAGACCAGGCCGGCGATCTCGGCGGCGGTCGTGCTCGGCGAGTAGCCGGACTCCTCCTCCCAGCGCTCCTGGGCAGTGGCGGGGCCGTTCGCGACCACGTAGTCGCTCGACCGGCGGACGTGCTCGTAGTCGTAGCTCGCCTCGTCGAAGCCGACGCCGTGGCGGGCGGCGAGCTGGTAGGCCATCACCTGCGGGAAGGAGATGTTGTCCAGCTGCTCGCCGCCCCAGCGCGTGCGACCGTCGACGAACGTGTTCTGCGGGATGAAGCCGTCCTCGCGCTGCTGGTGGTCGTAGACGTACTCGGTCGCCTCCAGCGCGCTCTCGACGTCGCCCATCGCCTCGAACGCGGTGAAGGCCTGGTAGAGGTCCCGGGCCCAGGTGTAGTTGTAGCCGTAGTCCGAGGGGTCGTCCGCGACGACTTCCTCTCCCCACGGCACCGAGAGGCTGGCCAGGCCAGCACCGGGGAACTGCTTCGAGTCGGCGGCCTTCAGCGCCATCGCGGCCGCGTCGTACTGCCGGCGGCGCTCGGGGTCCCCGACGACGCTCCACGGTCGGTCGAGGTGCCGCAGGTAGCGCCGCCAGCCGCGGGCGTAGCGTGCCCGGGCGACCGGGTACGGGAGCCGTGTCGCCCCGGCAGCGGTCTCGACGGCGGCCGCGGTGTCGCCGCCCTCGGCGAAGCCGAGTGCGACGGTGTCCTGCGCGTAGCGGCAGTCCGTCGCGAGCCGACCCAGCAGGGCGACGTTCCCGCTGGCCTCGTCGTACCGGGTGCCGTCGTCGCCAGCCGTGACGAGCGGCGAGAGGGAGTCCCCTCCCACGACGTCGACGCTGGTCCAGTCGAAGCCACGCCGGGCGGTCGCGGCGAGCGCGACGTTGTACGGTTCACCCTCCGGGTCGCGGATGACCGCCGCGTCGTCGTTCGACCCACCGTCGACGGCCGTCAGGACGGGGCCGCCACCTCCCGGCGGGCCGCCGCTGCTGTTGCCGTTCCCACCCTGTTGCGCGACCGCCGCCTGGTCGGTCTGGCCGCTGTTCGAGACGGCGGTGTCGACGACGACGTACACGTCGTAGCTGTGGCCGTCGCGGGCGCGGAAGCGCACGTCGGTCAGGATGGCGTCGCGGTCCGGGTCGGTGACGTGCTCCAGTTCCAGCGCCCAGTCCCGCCCCTCGGCCGTCTCGTGGACCTCGTGCTGGAACACCAGCGCGCGGTCGTCGGCCAGCTCGACCGACCGGTCGAGGGTGTCCTCGCCACCGTCGTCCTGGCGGGAGACGTCGAGCGTGCGTCGGACGTAGTCGGCGTCGTCGCTCGCGTCGGCGACCACCACGTCGAGCGAGCGCAGGTTCAGCAGGTCGATGCGGGGGAAGCGCCCACCGACCAGCGCGCCCTCGGTGAGCGCGAACCAGGTCCGGGAGGGGTCCGGTTCGCCGTGGTCGGCCGCGGTGCCGATGCCGTACTGCTCGCCGGTCGTCCAGTAGGAGGTGTCACCGCCGCTCGGGTCGGTCGTCGCCGCCGATACTCGTGTGCCGAGTCCCCCCGCGACGCCCGCCGCACCGAGCGCCTTCAGGACCGCACGTCTGCCAATGTCTCTCATGCATTCGAGAATTTACTCGTATCGTCCTTAATACTTTTTTCAAAGACTAGAAGAGTTACTTCCTCACGATTTCACAACGAAGTTACCTCCGGTGCCTGCGTGCGGTTATCCGTGTCGAACGGCCGTCTCTGGAGTGCACTGTGAGTTCGAACTCGAGGAATGGACCGCGACCGTGACGAGCGAACGGCGGTCACACGCCGCCGACGCCGGCGGCTCCCTACACCGGCGGGTCGCACGTCTCGACGTGCTCCCGGAGCCACGCCACCGCTCCAGCGACCGCCTCTGGGTCCGAGCCACTGACGCGAATCCGGCCCGGTTCGTCCACCGGCGCGGGGTAGCTCCCCACGGCCACGTCGAACCGCTCGCGGATCTCGGAGAGGACGCCGCCGAGTGCGCCCTCCGGTGTCGGCGTGTACACCGTCTCGCTCGTCCGGTCGCCCGCGAACTCGTCGGCGACGACCGCGAACATCGCCTTCATCTCGGCGGGAATCCCGGGGAGGACGTAGACGTTCGCGACGACGCAGCCCGGCGCCCAGCTCTCGTCGGTCACCAGCGCGCGGGCCCCTTCGGGGAGCGACGCCACCGCGTCGAGGTCCACGTCGAACTCGTAGTCCGCGGCGAGGTCGGGGTTCGCCTCGCGGAAGGCCTCGGCCCGTCGCACCAGCCGCTCGCGCTGGTCCTCGCAGACGACCATCTCGCGGTCGAACGCCCCGGCGACGGCCTCGACGGTCACGTCGTCGGGGGTGCCGCCGATGCCACCGGTGACGAGGACCGCGTCGAAGCTCTCGGAGAACTCGCGGACCCACTCGGCGATGACGGCCTCGTCGTCGGGAACGGTGAGGATGCGTGCGACTGTGACGCCCCGTCCTGTCAGCTCGGTCGCCAGCCACGACGCGTTCGTGTTCGTGGTCTCGCCGGCGAGCACCTCGTCGCCGACGGTCAGGATGGCGACCTGCATCAGGCCGGTGGCCCGGCGGTGTGGTCGGTTCGTCGGACCGTCGCCTCGACGACGGGTCGGTGCGCCGAACGGTCGTCGCGTCCACGAGGAGCGTGGTGTCTCATGGGTCCCCTTGCGGCCGCGAACTGGTAAACCCACCTCCGGGTGGTGGCACGGTGCCCGTCAGTAGTACTCGTCGTCGCTGGCGATGCCGTTGAACACGTACTTCCGAGCGTAGTTCGCGAGCACCAGCCCGGCGATGAAGACGAGCGGTGTGAAGAACGCACCCGCAGCGAGCCCCAGTGCGAGCATGAAGCTCCACGTGAACGCGTCGGGGCCGCGGGTCCGCGACGCGTGGACGTAGAGCAGTCCCGGCGGGACGACGACGAGTCCGAGCAACAGGACCACCAGCATCGCGTCGACAGCCAACGGCATCGCAACGTTCATGAAACATACCATTTCGGGGCGGAAATAAATGCTCCGGCTGGTCCCACGTCGCTGCGAGCCGTGGTTCTCAGACCGGCGTCCCGAACGCGTAGACGGTGTTCTGTCCCGTCACCTCGAGGTCGACGAAGTCGCCGGGTTCGAGGCCGTGTTCGGTGGCGTTCCGCACGATGATCTGCCGATACGCCGAGTCCCGGCACTTCACCGAGTCGCCGGTGCCCTGCTCGACGACGAGGCAGTCCGCCTTCGTCTCGCCGACCATCGCCGCGTAGGCGTCGCCGACGACGTCCATCTTCAGCTCGGACATCGCCTTCGAGCGGTCCTTCTTCGTCTGGCCACCGAGGCCCTTCATGTCGGCGGCGTCGGTGCCGGGCCGCTTCGAGAACCGCGTGACGTTGATCTTCTCGGGCCGGGTCTCGCGCAGCAGCGCCATGCTCTGTGCGTGGTCCGCCTCGGTCTCCGTCGGGAAGCCGACGATGAAGTCCGTGCTGAGCGTCCAGTAGTCGAGCGCGTCGTCGAACGCGTCGACGACCTCCAGGTACTCCGAGACCTGGTGCTGGCGGCGCATGTCGCCGAGCACGTCGTCGCTCCCGGACTGCACCGGCGCGTGCAGGAAGTCGTACAGCTCGTCGTGTCTCGCGAACACGTCGGCCAGCTCCTCGCGGATGCCGTGGACGCCCTTCGGGTTCGCCATGCCGACGCGGACGCGGAACTCGCCGTCTATCTCGGTGCAGATGCGGTCGAGCAGGGTGTGCAGCTTGCGCTCGCCGGTGTCCCAGCCGTAGACGCCGGTGTCCTGCCCGGTGATGCGGAGCTCCGTCGCGCCGGCGTGGACCAGCGCGCGGGCCTTCTCGACGTTCTCCTCGACCGAGGGGGACTCTATCTTGCCCGTCGCGTGCTTCGTGATGCAGTACGAGCAGTCGCTCATGCAGCCCCGGGCGATGGGGAGGATGCCGACGACGCCGTCCAGGACGGGTTCGACGCCGGGGCCGGGCGTCGGGCACTCGCCGTTGGTCACCGCCGTGGGGACGTCGTCCCAGTGGAGTATCTGGGCGTCGACGGCCTCGTCGCGGAACTCCTCGCCCTGGGCCAGCGCCATACAGCCCGTGACGATGAGGTCCGCCGTCTCGGATTCGAGTTCTTTGGCCCGACGGAGCATGTTCCGCTCCGTCTTCTCGACCACCGTACAGGTGTTCAGTATCGCGACGTCGGCCTGTTCGGGGCCGTCGACGCGGTAGTGTCCCGCGTCGCGGAGCGCCGACTCTATCTGTCGGCTCTCACCTCTGTTGGAGGTACAGCCGTACGTCTCGATGTGGTATCGGGCCATTCCTATCCCCTGTTGCCGGTGCGCGTTCAAAAGCGCGACGATAGGCCCCGCGTGCCGTGTGTGGGGGGTTCGCGTGTCGGGGCGTGTGATGGTTATTGGCGCGTTTTCTGACTCTGAAACCAAGGCGATGGGGTTATAACTTCTCAGTTGTAACACATTTGTTGTAATGCGAACACAGACCCGCGCACTCCTCGCAGTCGCGTTCGCCGCCCTGCTCGTCACGAGCACGGTCGGCGCGGTCGCTGTGGGGGGCTCCTCGCTGTCCGCCCTGAACGGCACGCAGGAGCAAGACGAACTCGAATCGGCAGACGAAATCTACGTCGAGGACGACGGCGACGCCGTCCTCGTCTACCGCGAGGACGGCGCCGGTAGTGGCAACGGTCACTACGGCGCCGACCTCTCCGAGGGCCTGTTCCACGTGTTCCTCAACGACACGATGGACGAGGCCCCCGAGGACAACTTCTCCGGCGACGCGTCGTTCGAACTCACGCCCGAGTCGATGACGGGCGACGGTTCGTTCGCCATGGACACGCCGGACTCCATCGAGGACCTCTCGTTCACCGCCTCCGGTGAGCAGACCCGCGAGAACGCCCAGGGTTCGGTCACGTTCGATGGTACGTTCACCAGCGAGTCCGGGACGACCTCCACGGGCACCTCCATGCTCGAGTCCCTCTCGACGGAGGGCTCGATGACGACGACCGGGAGCTCGTTCTCGACGGCGGGCTCCGTCAGCGCGACGTTCGGTGAGGACCCCGGCGTCGACGAGATGCACTTCGCGTTCACGCTCGAGGAGCGCGAGGACAGCTACGTCCTCTCCGGCGAGCAGGACTACGTCGTCGGCTCCTACAGCGCCGACTCGTGGAACACCCGCGAGAGCGCGCGCCGGAGCCTCGAGTCGCAGTTCGGGCTCGTCGCCCGCCAGCTCGACGGTGACGTGAGCGTCACGGTCGAGTCGCACTCGTTCGACAGCGACACCAACCGGGTCGACATGGCCTACACGGTCGAGTTCACCGGCGTCGACGAGGCCGTCTCCGAGCAGCTGACCACTTCCCTCGCCTCCTCTCGGCAGATGAACCTCTCCGAGAGCGAGGCGGAGGACCTCGCCGAGCGCATCCAGTCCGTCGAGCTGACCGAGCTCTCCGCGTCCGTCGACGTGACGAGCGAGGAGGCCAGCGCGAGCTGGTCGGTCCAGATCGACAACTACGACGAGGCCTCGCTCGCGATGCTCGACATCATGGAGGCCTCCGAGATGAGCAGCGAGCAGCTGAACCTCGAGGAGAGCCGCGCACGCATCGAGGCCCAGTCCGCCGCCGACCTCCAGCGGACCTACACCTGGAGCGGCTCGCTCTCCTCGCCCGACCAGGACACCGCCGAGGTCGACTTCTCCGCCGACTACGAGACCGAGAACTGGGAGACCTACGTCGAGGAGCTCGAGAGCCGGGGCGTCGAGTGGTCCGGTAACACCGAGTTCTCCGCGAGCGCCCAGACCGAGAACGGCGAGCTGACCGCGGACATGTCCGCCACCTTCAGCCAGGAGGAGCTCGTGAGCGGGGCCATCGACAGCATGCTCCAGTCCAGCGAGGGCACCGGGAGCGACCAGTCCCGCGCCATGCTCGAGGCGTTCCAGCAGTCCGAGTTCGAGACGGCCCGGATGGACGTCTCGATGCAGGACCGCACCGTCACCTTCGAGGCCGGTGCGAGCTTCGACAACGTCTCCGCCTTCCGGGACGTGCTGGAGGAGGAGTACGGCGGCAACCTCAGCGTCGCCAGCGCCTACGGCGAGCTCTCCGGTGACGAGAGCGTCACCTACGTCCGACTCTCCGGGGCCGTCTCCGGCGACGCCAGCGAGTCCGACGTGCGCGAGCTCTCGGTCGTCGGCGACGAGACCGACGTCTACATGCCCGGCGACTGGGACCCCGACGAGAAGGACTTCCCCGAGATGGACACCCAGGAGGCCCGTACCTACCTGAACGTCGACGACGACGGCGGTGGCCTCCTCGGCGGGATGCCCGGCTTCGGCCCGGCCGTCGCACTCGTCGCACTCGTCGCGCTCGCGCTGTTCGGTCGGCGTCGCGCAGAGTAGAACCAGCTACCCTCCGACTACTCGCTTTCTTCGAAGCTCTCGACGATAGCGACGCCGCTGGACGCACCGATGCGTACCGCCCCGGCGTCGAACATCGCCTGCGCCTCGGCCCACGAGCCGACGCCGCCGCTCGCCTTCACGGGGAGGTACTCGCTCATCAGCTCGACGTCCGCGACCGCCGCACCGCCGTCGGCGAAGCCCGTCGAGGTCTTCACCATGTCGGCGTCGGCGTCCGCGGCGGCCTTGCAGGCGGCGTGTTTCTCCTCCTCGGTGAGCAGCGCGGTCTCGATGATGACCTTCACCGGCACCGGCACCGCGGCGACCAGCTCCTCCAGCTCGTCGTGGACCGCACCCGAGTCGCCCGCCTTCAGCCGGCCGACGTTGATGACCACGTCGAGCTCGTCGGCACCGTTGTCCCAGGCGTCGACACCCTCGTCGCGCTTGATCTCCGGCGTGTTGTTCCCGTGCGGGAAGCCGATGACCGTCGCGACGGTCACATCGGGGGCGTAATCCTTGGCCTCCTCGACGAAACACGGCGGGATGCAGGCGTTCATGCCGTACTCGGCGGCCTCGTCGAGGACCGACTCGACGTCGTCGAGCGTCGTCTCCGGGCCGAGCACGGTGTGGTCGATGCTCGCGGCGAGTTCCTCGCGGTTCATGGCTCCCCGTTGTGGGGGAGGGGGTATAGTAGTCGCCGGTCGTCCGTCACCAGCGGTCCCGTCACCCCGGCCGCCTGTCCCCAGCATCGGCCCAAGACCTTTGTCTCCGTCTTCGAACATGTCCGTATGCAACTGCCCTCCCGCCGCGCGCTTCTCTCTGCCGTCGGTGCTGGTCTCTCGGGAGCAGTAGCCGGCTGCCTCGACCAGGGCCGGAGCGGGACCGACGCTGCGGAGACCTCGACGGGGCCCGTCGGTCAGCGGCCCACTGCGACCGATTCGCTCCGGACGGCCATCACGGACGGGACGCTGGATGCGCACGTCAGCGTCCACAACGACGGGGACGCACCGGCGACCGTGACGGCCGAACTCCGTCGCGACGGCACGGTCGTCGACGAACGGACGCGGGACGTGAACGACGGCGTCGTCGCGTTTCTCTTCTCGGTCCCGGAACCGGGGTCGTACACCGTCTCGGCGCACCTCGATGCTGGCGGGAGCGCGACCCACGACTGGCAGGTCGAGGCGGGCTACCGCGGGTCGCTCACCGTGCAGGTCGGGGATTCGGGCGAGCCGTCCTTCGAGGAGACGCTGGTCGACCGTGGCTGTGCGACCGGCGAGGGGACGACGACGTCGCTCCCGTACGCGATACCTGACGCCTCGGAGACGCACACGCGCGGCCGGGCCGAACTCGCGAACGAGTCCGGGGAACCGGTCACGGTGACGCTCGCCGTTGCCCACGAATCGCTGACCTTCTTCGAGTGCACCTACGAACTCGACGCTGACCAGACCGTCGCCGTCGAGGGACTGACCGCGACCGCTGGGGAGTACACCGTCGACGTCGACGTCGTGGCCGGCGGGCGGACCGTCTCACGCTGGCGAATCCCGCCGGACCACGCCTGGCCGCTGCTCAGCGTCATCGTCCCCGCCGAAGGCGACCCGCTCGTCGGCTGTGGCGCGGCACGGGACGTGTCCGTCGCGCTCGAGAACATCACGGACACGTCCGTAGCGGCCACGGTGACGCTGGTACGCAACGGCGAGACGGTCAGCGAGCGGTCGGTCGACCTCGCTGCCCGCGGCTCGAGAGACCTCGCCCTGTCGACGCCCGTCGGTGACTTCTACAGGCTGGTCGCGACGGCCGACACCGGGACCGCACACGCGGAGCTCGTGCGGTGCTCCTGCTACACGGCCGCCGAGACGACGGTGACGTTCGACGGTGACGGGCCGCGAATCGACACGGGCGTCAGGCGCTGTACCTGAACTGGCGCTCCTCGGAGCCGTCCGTAGGCCTCCGTACCGCTCCCGAGACGACGCCTCTCGCCGCGCCATTTTTGTGTCGTGGCGGTCGAGATGAGAGGTATGACCGACGTACATCCGGCCGTCGCCGACACCGCCGACGACATCGCCACGATGGAGATCCGCGGTGCGGCGACCATCGCCGACGCGGCCGCCGGGGCGCTGGCGACGGCGGCCCGCGAGTCCGAGGCGGAGTCGCCCGAGGCGTTCCACGAGGACCTCCGCAAGGCGGCGAAGATGCTGTACGAGACGCGACCGACGGCGGTGAGCCTGCCGAACGCGCTCCGGTTCGTGATGGCCGACGTGACCGGTGAGACGGTCGCCGAACTCCGCGAGTCCGCCGTCGCCAGCGCCGAGGCGTTCCAGCGCGAGCTCGACCAGGCACAGGAGCGCCTCGGCGAGGTCGGCGCGAACCGGCTCCGCGACGGCGACGTGGTGATGACCCACTGTCACTCGACGGACGCGCTGTCGTGCGTGAAGGCGGCGCTCGACCAGGGCAAGCAGATCGAGGCCATCGTGAAGGAGACCCGGCCGCGCAAGCAGGGCCACATCACCGCCGAGGAGCTTCGCGACTGGGGCGTGCCGGTCACGATGATCGTCGACAGCGCGGCACGGCGGTACCTCGACGACGTGGACCACGTGGTCGTCGGCGCGGACTCCATCGCGGCCGACGGGAGCGTCATCAACAAGATCGGGACCTCGGGGCTGGCGGTGAACGCCCGTGACCGCGGCGTGCCCATCATGGTCGCCGCACAGACCATCAAGCTGCACCCGGACACGCTGACGGGTCACACCGTCGAGATAGAGATGCGCGACGAGTCGGAGGTACTCGGCGACGTGGAGCGCGAGCGCATCCAGGGCGACCCCGGGGGCTTCACCGTCGAGAACCCGGCGTTCGACGTGACACCGCCGCGGTACGTCGACGCCATCGTCACCGAACGCGGACAGTTCCCGCCCGAGAGCATCGTGGTCCTGATGCGCGAGCTGTTCGGCCGGGACACGGACCGTCCCTGGGAGGCGTGAAGGGACGACGACAGGTCGGTCACCTAACTTTCCGGCCGTAGCCGACCGGAACCTTCTTTCCTGTTGCTCTCACGATATGCGAGCATGGTACTTGCAGGGGCAGAGCTACCGCCGCTGGTCTACGCGGTGCCGCTCGTGCTCGCCTTCCTCGGGGTGGTGGCGTTGCTCTGGGCGGTCCACCCGCCCGTCACGGACTGGACGGCGGTGGCGTTCGTCCCGTGGATGCTCACGGGCGCGATCCTCCACGTCCTCTACGTCCTCGAGGTGTATCCCGAGTCTATCGCACCCCTGTTCGGCACGCTCACCGTCTACATCACGACGGCGACGGCTGCGGGGCTCGTCTGGATCCTGATGACGTTCCTCGCCGCGGTCCGCCAGCACTTCCACGCCGACCGGGGGCTGGGCACCGTCGGCACCGGCTTCGGCGTGACGTTCGTCATGTTCGCCATCCTCACGTCGCTCGAGAGCGGGACGTTCACCCCGTTCTGGTCGGTCATCGGCGCGGTCGTCGCGGCCATCGTCGCGGCCATCGCCTGGGTGCTGTTGAGCCTCCGCTACACCGAGGTCGCCGCCAAGGCGGGCCGGACCGGCGTCGTCGTCGTGTTCGCACACACGCTCGACGGCATCACGACCGCCATCGGCTACGACTTCCTCGGTGGCGGCGAGCGCGTCGTCCTCTCGAAGTACATCCTGGAGGCCGGCGAGCAGCTCCCGACGTACGACGCCATCGGGGCTGGCTGGCTGTTCGTCCTCGTGAAGGTGCTGCTGGCGCTCGTCGTCGTCGCGGCGTTCAAGGAGTACATCGACGAGCAGCCCCGCTACGGCCGGCTCGCGCTGGCGTTCGTCGCCGCGGTCGGGCTGGGCCCCGGCCTCCACAACCTGCTGCTGTTCATGGTCTCGGGCGACGTGACCGCGGCGGACCTGCCCTTCGCACTCGCTCACGTGGCGGGGGTGGCCTGAGTGCCGCGGGTGCTCACCGCGGGACACGTCAACTGGGACGTGACCCTCCGCGTCGACCGCCTCCCGGAACCCGACGGCGAGTCACGGATCAGCTCGCTGCGCTCCTCCGGGGGCGGGAGCGCCGCCAACGTCGCCGTCGCGCTCTCGGGGCTGAACGTCGACACCGGGCTCGTCGGCAGCGTCGGCGACGACGAGAACGGCCTGCTCGCGCGGCGCGAGCTGGACGACGCCGGCGTCGACCTCGAGGGCCTGCTGACGGTGCCGGACGGCCAGACCGCCGTGAAGTACCTGCTCGTCGACGAGCAGGGCGAGGTGGCGGTCCTCGGCAACGACGGTGCGAACGAGGCCGTCGAACCCGGCGACGTCGAGCCCGCGTACGTCCGTTCGGCCGACCACGTCCACCTGACGAGCCAGCGACCGGACACCGCCGCGAGAATCGCCGAACTCGCGGCCGAGGCGGGCGTCCGCGTCAGCTTCGACCCCGGACGACGGCTCGCCGACCGGGACTTCTCGGCCGCGCTGGAGGCCGCGGACATCCTGTTCCTGAACGACCGCGAGGCGGAGAGCGTGCTCGAGACGGAGTACCCCGGCTCGGAGTTCGCGGACCGCGTGCTCGTCGTCAAGCGCGGGAGCGACGGTGCGGTCGTCCACACGCCCGACGCGACCTACGAGCACCCGGGTTTCGGCGTCGACCCCGTCGACACGACCGGCGCGGGCGACGCCTTCGCGGCCGGCTTCGTCGCGGCGCTGCTCGAATCGGAGGACTACGAGCGCGCCGTCGAGCACGGCAACGCCTGCGGTGCGCTCGCCGCCGCCGAGGAGGGGGCCCGGGCCGCGCCGACGGAGTCCGAGCTGGCGACGTTTCTGGACGACGCGTTCTGAACGGCGAGCCCGTCGCCCTACCGCTGTCTGGCCCGGCGGACGAGGAAGACGGCGAGTCCGAGTGTGCCACCGATGACTAGCGCGAGGGTCGGCGACACCGGGTCGCTGGTGGTCCACTTCCCGAAGCCGGTGATGCCGGCGTAGTACCCGATTCCCGCGACGACGAGCCCGTTGAGCGCGTCCCGGCCCAGGCGTTCGCGGCTGTCGGTCTCCGGCTCGATGTCCATGGTTCGTGACTGCCGGTGTCGGAAAAAAGCGTTGCGGCCACGGGGGCCACGGGCTGCGTCTGTCGTCCCCTGGAACCGGTTTTCACCGTCGCGGCGCGGTCACGGCGTCCCAGTTCACCCGGTAGGCGAGGAACACCGCGAGGCACGTCGCGACGCCGAGGCCGAGTGCCACCGGGAGCGGGAGCTCGGGGAGGTCGGCGTAGCCGGCCGGTCCGATGCCGAGGGCCGTGACCAGCGTCACGGCGAGGCCGTACATCGACGCCCGAGCCGCGTCGGCCCGCGCACCAGTGTCACCGTCTCGCATCTCGTTGCCGTGCGACCGCCGGGGGCAAAGTCGTTCCGCCCGTTGAGGGGGGCAAAGGCTACGCTCCTGCTGCCCGTCGCTCGGACATGGACCCACGAATCAGCATCCTCACGCTCGGCGTCGAGGACCTCGACCGGGCGACCGAGTTCTACCGCGACGGCCTCGGGTTGCCCGAGCGCGACACCGAGGGCGACATCGCGTTCTTCGAGACGGCGAGTACGTGGCTGGCGCTGTACCCCCGCGAGGAGCTGGCCGACGACGCGACCGTTCCGGCGGAGGGGTCGGGGTTCCGGGGGTTCACGCTCGCGCACAACGTCGAGTCGGAAGAGCGGGTCGACGCCGTCCTCGCCGAGGCCGAGGCGGCAGGTGCGGAGATCGTCAAACCAGCACAGGAGGTGTTCTGGGGCGGCTACTCCGGCTACTTCGCCGACCCCGACGGCTTCCTCTGGGAGGTCGCCTGGAACCCGGGGTTCCCGCTCGACGACTGACGCCCCACGGGATTAAGGGGCGACCCGCCGAAGCCGACGCCATGTCGACGGTGACGACGCTCGTGGTGTGTGCCGCCGCCGGACTCGCCGGTGCGCTCGTGATGGACGTGCCGATGGCGCTCCTGTCCGAGGGGTTCACCCCGGCGTGGGTCGCGGCGTCGAAGCTCCAGCGCAAGCCCGTCGACGAGGTGTCCGCGCTCGCGGCACAGCTCGTCCATCACGCGACCGGGCTCGTCGGCGGGCTCGGCCTCGGCGTCGCCGTCGTCGCGCTGGAGCCCCGGCTCGGGACGTGGGCTGCTGTCGTGCTGCCGGCGACGGTGTTCACCGTGTTCATCATGAACTTCTTCGGCTTCGTCGTGCTCCCGACGGCGGGCTTCGACGACGACCGGCGCGAGACGACGCTCCTCCAGTGGCTCTTCTCGGCGGTCGTCTACGGGGTCACGCTGACGGCCGTCGCGCTGTTCGGTCTCGGCGCGTGACGAACGTTTTTTCTCGGGCTCCGGCGAAGCCGTGGGTATGACACAGCCGCACCTGCTCGTCGAGGAGGGAGACGTACACGACATCGCGCTCATCCCGGGCGACCCGGGCCGCGTGGACCGCATCGCCGGCCACTGCGCCGACAGCGAGGTCGTCGCCGAGAACCGCGAGTACAAGCTCGTCAACGCGACCTACGAGGGCGTCGACCTGACCATCTGCTCGACCGGCATCGGCTGCCCGTCGGCCGCCATCGCCGTCGAGGAGCTCTCGAACGTCGGCGTCGAGACGTTCATCCGCGTGGGCACGACCGGCGCGCTCCAGCACGACATCGAGATCGGCGACATGATCGTCGCCACCGGCGCGGCGAAGAACGAGGGCACCTCCAAGCGCTACGAGGCCGTCGAGTACCCCGCCGTTCCGGAGTTCGACGTGATGACCGCGCTCGTCCACGGCGCCGAGGCGAACGACGAGGACGTCCACGTCGGCCCCATCGCCAGCGACGACGCCTACTACGCCGAGACCGACGAGTACGTGCAGGACTGGGAGGACGCGGGCATCCTGAGCGTCGAGATGGAGGCCGCGACCGTGTTCACGCTCGCCCGCCGGAAGGGCCTCGCCGCCGGCGCAATCTGCACCGTCGACGGCAACCTCGTGAAGGGCACCCAGAAGGGCACCGACACCGAGGACGAGGAGCTGCCCGAGAAGGCAAAGAACAACGTCGGCCGCGCCATCGACATCTCGCTGGAAGCGGTCCGAGCGCTGCAGGACTAGGGCGTCTCACTCCGTTGTTTTCGGGGCCTACACCTCCAGTTCGACGAACTCGCCGAGCTTCAGCGACCAGTCGTACCCGGTGTACGCGAGCGACGGCGATGCGTCTTCGGGAACCACGCCGTACCGTTTCAGGGACCGAACGACGCCCGCTTTCCCGCCGAAGTCGCCGCGGTACCACGAGAACAGCTTCGGCACCCGGACGACGTTCGACCCCGGATCGTAGTGGCACTCGGTCTCCAGGAACGACGCCGTCGCCAGGTCGAGCTCCTCGTCGACGCCGTCGCGGGTGTACACCGCCACGGGCGGGCACGACGCCGCCCCGCAGTTCAGCGCGAAGTGGATGCGGGGGTCGACCTCGTTCACGCGGTGCCGGCGCTCGAACTCGTCGACCCGGAGCCGGGGCAGGTAGCCCAGCCCGATGCCGGACTGCGAGCACCTGAGGATGCCGTGCTCGACGTCGTCGAGGCTCAGTTCGTGGCCGGCGACCGTGAACAGCTCGTCGGTGAAGATCGGGCGGGTCGGCGGGAGCCGTCGCTTCCGCCACAACTCCGTGTCTGATTCGAGCAGGTGCTGGGCGAAGCCGTTGTAGACGTCGAGCCAGAACGCCGTCCGTGCCGCGTCGCTGTCGAGTGCTCGGGCGAGTGCCGCATCGTCGAGGTCCGCGAGCACTCGGCGGTGGTCACGCGTGTCCTCGCCGGTCCTGACCGCCCGGAGGAACGCTGCGGCGAGTGCGACGGCGTCGTCCCGGTCGACGGCGGCCATGGCCGCAGGTTGGGTCGCTGTTGCAAAAAGCGGTCGGCTACCAGCGGCTCCCCCCGACGGTCCGCCGGGACACGACAGAACCGTTTTCTCGCTGGCGGGGGAACGGCAGGCCATGCTCTCGGGTCTGCGGGCACGCCTCGACCGGCTCCTCGCCCGCATCCGTCGTGTCGAACGCCGCGAGCTGCGGGACTTCCAGCGCTGGGTCGAGCACACGAACAACCTGCTGCATCTCTCCGTGCTGCTGTTCGTCCCGCTGCTCATCGCGCTCGTCACGTACATCTCGAACGCGTCGACACTCCTGTCGTTCCTGCTGTTCCCGCCGCTGGCCTCCGGGACGTACACCCTGTTCTCGGACCCGGAGGGGAAGTACGCCTCGCCGCCGAAGTTCGTCGGCGGGATGACTGCCGGCGCGATCTGTGGGTCCCTGGCCATCGAGCTGACGGGCCTCGCTGGCATCGTCGGTGTGAGCACCGGTGGGGTGCAGGTGAGCGCGCTCGGCGCCGGGCTCAGCATCTTCCTCACCGGCGCGGTGACGTGGACGCTCGACCTGGAGGAGCCGACCGCGTTCTCGACGGCGCTGCTGACCCTGCTCACGGGCAGTGCGCGCACCGAGTACGTCCTGAGCGTCGTGCTCTCGACCGCGTTCGTCGCCACCGCGTTCTACGCCTGGCGCGAGCTGTTCTACGACCGGCGCGCGGAGTACCTCTACCGGACGACGCAGGGCGACGACCACGTGCTCGTCCCGGTCCGGGGTGAGACCGCCGACGAGACGGCGATGTTCGCCGCCCGCATCGCGGCCGCACACGACGCCGGGAAGGTCGTCCTGCTCGACCTGGTGTCGGAGTCGGAGATCGCCGAGGCCGAGGCGGGCATCCGCCGGGGCGAGGGCGACGAGCCGGCACCGGGTGGCGATGCCGCCGACACCGACCCGACGACCGAGGCGCAGGAGCAGGTCGCGGGCCAGGCGGCGATGCGGCTGGAGCGCCTCGCGGGGCGCATCCGGACCCAGGTCGGGGTCCCCTGCGAGGTCGTCGTCGCGAGCGAGTCCGGCAGCCCCGCCAGCGTGGTGCTCCAGACGGCGCGGGAGGCGAACTGCGACCTCGTCGTGACGCCGTACGAGGAGCGCCACGGCAGCCTCTCGCCGTTCGTCAAGTCGCTGTTCGACGACCCCATCGACGTGGTCGCGTTCCGGTCGGTGTCTGGACGGACCCGCTGGCGCCGCGTGCTCGTGGCGGTGGCCAGACCCGGCGACAACGCCCACGCGATGCTCGACTTCGCCAAGCGCGTCTCCCGCGCGACGGGGACGGTGAGCGTCTGCACCTGCATCGACGCCGAGAGCAAGCGCCGGCGCGCGGAGTCGATGCTGTTGAACCTCGTCGAGCCGTTCGACGGGACGTTCGAGACGCGCGTCTCGCGGGACTCCATCCGCAGCTTCCTCAGCGTGAACGCCCCGTCGCACGACCTGATCGTCGTCGGCGCGAGCACCGACCGAACCGCCGCCTCGCGGTTCCTCGCGCCGCCGACGTTCGAGAAGGTCAGCGACCTCGATTGCGACGTGGCGATTGTCCACCGGGGGGGCTGAGCGGCCGGGGTACGGTCGCCGGTCCGAGGACACGATTCATGCCTGTGGGGTGCGTACACGTACCATGGTGGTATCAGACCAACTCGAGGAGCGCCTCGTCTCGGCCTGTCGAACCGGCTTCGGCGACACACTCCGGTCCGTCATCCTGTTCACGCCCGAGGAGTGGTCACTGAGCTACGTCCGCTCCGACCTGCGGGCGGTCGAGCCCGATCTCCGCGACGTGAAGGCGGAGATCGTCGAGAACGAGCGGCTCGGGTTCACCTCGCAGGAGACGTACCGGTCGTTCGAGGGTGGGGCGACCGGCGAATCACTCGGCACGTATCGCTTCACGGTCCGCGTGTTCGACCACGGCTACCTCTGCCGGGTCATCGTCGGCGAGGTGGGCGTCGTCGCGACCACGGACGAGATGAACATCGACGCGTTCGAGGACGTGGCGACGACGCTCCGGAAGCTGCTCGCCGAGGACTAATCGTCCGACTCGGGGGCCCCTTCGTCCGTCAGGATCTTCTTGGCCACGTCCTCCGTGTCGCCGCGGCCCAGCGCGGACTCGACGAGCAGGTGGCCGCCGATGGCCGCCGGGCTGATGACGGTGTCGGCGCCCGCCCGCTTGAGCTTCGCGACGTTCTCGCGGTCGGTTGCCGCCGCGACGATGCGGATGTCCGGCCGGAGCTGTCTGGCGGTCAGCACCGCGAGCGCGTCCTCCGCGTCGTTGTTCGTCGCGGTGACGACGGCGACCGCGTCGGCGAGCTGGGCGCGTTCGAGCGGCTCCTCGTCGCTCGGGTCCGCCGTGATGACGTTCATCCCGCGGTCCGAGAGCTCGGCGGCACGTGCCTGGTCGGGCACGATGACGACGAACGGGACGGCCGCGTCGGTGAGTTCGTTCAGGATCGGTTCGGTCAGGTCCCCGTAGCCGAGGACGATGACGTGGTCTTCGAGCAGGTCGAGCTGTGTCTCTGTCATTCTCCCAAGTGCGCGTTGGAACCGGGCCTCGAGCAGCGGTGCGAGCAGCGTCCCCAGCGCGACCGTGAAGCTCACGACGCCGAGGACGACGACCGAGAGCGCGAACAGCTTCCCGCGGGTCGACGTGGGGGCAGGCGTCACGTCGCCGTAGCCGACCGTGCTGGCGGTCACGATGGTGTAGTAGAACGCGTCGACCAGCCCGGCGGACCCCTCCCGGATCGAGGGGAACTCCTCGCGGAGCGCGTACGCGCCGACGGTGCCGTACAGCTGGACGCTGGCGAGGATGACGCCGGCGGCCAGCTGCGAGGTCGACAGCGAGAGCTTCCGGTCGAACCGCCGACGGTTGACCAGCAGCCCCGGGATCGCCAGCAGCGACAGCGCGACGAGCGGATACGAGTACGTGCTCGCCTGCAGGAGCCCCTGCGCGGCCGTCAGCGGGAGCAACAGCAGCGCGCTGTACCACGCGCCCCGTCGCCGCCGTCGCAGCGCGTAGGCGCTCAACAGCAGCAGGAAGCCGGTCATCGCTCCGGTGAACCCGGCGGTCTGCTGGACGACCTCGGGGACGTACGTCGCGAGCGGCCCGGGCTGTGTGGTCCCGATGCTCGCGATGCCGGTCGCGATGGAGAGGACCGCCGACGCGGCGGTCAGCGCGACCGGCAGTCGTGCGCTCGTCAACCTGTCCAGCAGTCCCATACCGCGGCTGTGGTCGGGCCGCCTCAAAAGGGTCGCGGTGTCGGCACTCGATTTCGGGTCCGCTATACGGCTTCCGGCACCGGTGCCCGACGGCGACACCGATTTACCGTCGGCCGCCAAGGGCAGGGACATGGCGTCGCTTCCCGTCGAAATCCTCTACGGCATCTACCTCGGGCTGCTCACGGGTATCATCCCGGCACTGGTCTCGGGCTCGCTCGGCTTCCTGTTCAAGTACGTGACCGGCGTCACCCTCCCCGGGCTCGGGGTGGTGGTGCTCTCGGTCGCCATCGCCGGCATCAACGGCGGCCTGATGGGGCTGCTCGACCCGACGGTGTCGAGCTCGCCGCAGCTGCTCGTCGCCGTGGTGATCATCATGATGCTCTCGCTGTGGGCACACAGCCAGGGGGACAGGCTCGGTGGGTCGATGCCCAAGCGGGTCACGCTCGCGTCGCTCCGCCGGCGCAACATCTCCGCCGACGTGGTGGACATCGTCGGCGGGGTCGGCAAGGTGACGCTGCGGTCGACGGGTCCCGTCCGCGACATGGAGGGCTACCCGCCGCTGCCCGCGGACCTCCGAGAGACCATCGCAGACGGGTCGTGGTCGTTCCCGGCGGACCTCCCGCTTCCGGAGCTCGAATCGCGGCTCGTCGACCGGCTCAAGACCGAGTACGACCTCGCGGACGCGGCGGTGGCACTCGACACGCAGGGCCGGGCGACCATCGCGGCCGCCCCGCCGGCGAGCGGGCTCTCGCGTCGCGTCCCACCGGGCAAGCGTGCAGTCTCCGTCTCAGCACTGCTGCCGACCGGGGCGGCCCGCGGTGATGCCGTGGTCATCGACACTGGCGACACGCGGATAGACGGCACCCTCCTGAGCGCGAAGAGCGGGGGCTCGAAGCCATCCGCCCCACCGAAGCCCGTCCCAGACGACGACGGCGTGGCGACGGACGGAGGCGCCGAGGAGACGCCGGTCCCCGCACCGACCGCGCCGACGACGACCGGCGGCGAGGGGCGACTGACCGCCGCGGTCTCTCGCGAACAGGCCCGGACGCTGCTCGGCGTCGACCGTGCGCAGGTCGCGGTCGCCTCGCGGGGGACCCGGCGGGAGTTCGAGCTCGTCTCGCTCCTGCGTCGGTCCGGCCAGCGGTTCCGGAAGGTGTCGGTGCGTGCGACCGGCCCGCTCGACGGCACCACCATCGGCGACGCGACCATCCGCGACAGCTACGACGTGACCGTGCTCGCGCTTCGGCATCCACCCGACGAGACAAGCGGCGACCGCCGGTGGTCGTTCTCCCCGCGGGGCGATGCCGAACTCTCGGCCGGTGACGAGCTGTTCGCCGTCGGTCGACAGGCAGCGCTCACGGCCTTCGTGGAGGCGGTGGCATGACCGTGTTGCAGGTCGACCCCGGCTCCATCGACCCCGTCGCGGCGGGCGTGGGTATCGTCGGCCTCACGGCGCTCTCGACCGCGGTCGCGCTGGTCGTCGCCATCGCCTACCGCTGGTACACGCGCGAGCGGGTCCCGGAGGGCGTCTCGATCCTCCTCGGCGTCAGCGCCGTCGCGCTGGTGCTCAACACGCAGCAGACGCTCGAACTGGTCATGCAGAACCAGACCGGGCTCCCGGCGGAGACGACGGCGCTGGTCACCGTCGCGACGTTCGTCGCCGCCGGGCTCGGGACCGGGCTCGGGCGTCGCATCGGGGACGGCGTCGCCGCGAACGCGTTCGCCGTGACCGGGACGGCGAAGCTCGACCGCGAGGTCTCCCAGCTCGTCCGCGCGGTCGGCCGCGTCGTCACCGTCACCCTGCCCGACGACATCGACGACATCGACGGCTACGACCCGGTCGACCCCGAGGTGAAGTCGGAGCTCGCCGGCACGACGTTCGTCTTCCCGCGACGCATCACCGTCGCGGACCTGCGCGACCGTGTCGTCACCCGCCTGAAGGACGACTACGGCGTCGGCCACGTCGACGTCGAGCTCGAGGCCGACGGCACCGTCGAGTACCTCGCGGTTGGCTCCCGCGCCGCGGGACTCGGGCCGACCCTCGCCCCCGGAACCGTCGCGGTCGCGGTGCAGGCCGACCCCGCCAACGCGGCCAGCCCGGGCGACGTGGTGCAGCTCTGGGAGCGCACCGACGAGGACGGGCTGGTCCGTCGCGCGACCGGCGAGCTCCGGGCGACGACGGAGACGGACGTGGTCACCCTCGCCGTCGACGAGACGGACGCCGGGGCGCTCTCTGCGTCGACGACCTATCGGCTGGTGACGCTCCCGACCGAGCCCGCCGCCGACCGGGAGTTCGCGTCGCTGCTGCGCGCCGCCGACGAGACGATGAGCGCGGTCGAACTCGCCGAGGGAAGCGAGCTCGTCGGCAGGACCGTCGGCGACCTCGACGTGACGCTGGCGGCCATCCGCGGTCCGGAGGGCGGTATCACCGCGACGCCGCCCCGGGGCACCGAACTGCTCGCGGGCTCGACGCTGTACGTCGTCGAACGGCCCGAGGCGCTCCGTCGGTTCGAGGCCCGCGCCCGCGGCGAGGAGGCGAAACCGCTTTCCTGACGGCGTCGTACGATACGTCCATGCAGTGGAAGCTGTTCGCGGACATCGCAGAGCGCGCCGGCACCGACGAGGTGCGCGTCGACGTGGCGGAGGACGACCCGACCGTCGGCGACGCGCTCGACGCCCTGTTCGAGGCGCATCCGGAGCTCCGCGAGCGCGTGCTGGCCGACGGTGAAACAGGTTCTCGCGATGGTGTTGCGCCCGACGTGAACGTCCTGCTCGACGGAGCCGACGTGTTCGTGACGGGTGACGGGCTTGCAACTGGAATCGGCGGGGACGCGGAGCTGGCGCTGTTCCCGCCCGTGAGTGGCGGCTAGAATCGAGTTTTCGTGTAGACCGTGATGTGATTTGCTTGATGGGAATTGAAACCATCTCGAAAGCCCCGAGGCGCTCAGCTCCCGGGCCTCGCTGTCGCGCGAGAGCAAGCTCTCGCTGGATGTGGACAGAAAGCGGAGCTTTCTGTCTGCTAACCGGAAATCGGAGATTTCCGGCGGGCTCACGAGACGCAAGCGTCTCGTGACCGATGCTCGCTTCGCTGTCGTTCGAAAGACGCCGGAGGCGTCTTTCGTGATGTGGCCAGAGATCTCCGATCTCTGGCTGCCAGCCGGACGTAGTCCGGCAATGACGAGAGAGCGAAGCTCTCTCGAACCACGCTTCTCGTCCCTCGCGCGAGCGTCCACTCGCCGCCTCGCGGTGCTCGGCGACGAGTGGGGCCGCGCGCCAGCCGGTTGGTCAATTTGCGGTTCGAACTCGTGGTCACTCTCTGCGTCGCGCCGGGAATCATCCAGTTACGGCGTGGGACTGAAAGCGGGGGCTTTCGAAGTGTTCTCTGCAGTCTCGTCGTTACCGAATCAGCAGAATTCCTGATCCCAACCTTCGCTCAGCCGTGGTTCGCGCGGTAGTCGGCGGTCAGGTCGGCGGCCATCACGAAGTCGGGTTCGTCGGAGATGCCCGAGCGAAGGAGGGAGCCGTCGCTGACGTAGTCGACGGTCTCGGGGATGAGGATGCGGACGTGGTCGGCGTCGAGGGCGGCGGCGTCGCGCTTGATGGCGGCGACGAGGGTACGGGCGGCGTCCATGTCGTCCCAGGCGGCGACGCCGTACTCGGCGAAGTGGTGGGTCTCGCCGTCGTCGTCCTCGCGGTCGTAGTCCCGGACGCGATAGGTGACGCCGCGGGTGCCGGTCGGCGAGGTGACGGCGGCGAGCATCGTCTCGTCGGTGGCGCGTTCGAACAGCTGGGGGGTGAGCTCGACGACCGCCCAGGACTCGTCCATGGCGAGGCCGACGCCGTTGAGGTGGTCGCGGGCGTCGCAGTCGGTCCAGTAGGTCCACGCCGCGTTCGGGTCCGCCGTGGTGTCGAGCGGCCCCGTCGCGTCGGGGTCGGGGTCGGGTTCGAGCCACCGGAACTCGGTCTCGGGGGCGAAGCCGACACCGCGGGAGTGGCCGAGGCCCATGACGTTCCACGAGAACACCATGTTCCGCGCGACGGTCGCGCCCTGGTCGCGCGCCCAGTCCCACATCTCGTGGGTGAGCTCGAGGCCGATGCCGACGCCGCGGTAGTCCGGGGCGGTGCGCATGCCCTGGCACCAGGCCTCGCGCTCGGAGAGGAGGACGGTCTGGGCGATGGAGACGACGGTCCCGTCGACCTCGGCGACGCAGGTGAACTGCTCGTCGTACTCGTCCTCGGTCTCGATCCAGTCGTGGTAGATGCGCGGGATGTAGTCGCTGCCGTCGCGGTCGGCCCAGGTGTCGCTGGTGAACGCGACCACGTCGTCGTGGTCCTCGGGCGTGGCGCGGCGGTAGGTGACGTCCTCGCGGCGGTCGAGCTCCATCGTCACGCCTGCCACGGCCGGGACTGCTCGGTGATCTCGCCGGCGAGCGGCGTCCGCATCGTCGCCGCCACGTCGTCCGCGTTCGCGAGCGCCCACATCAGCTTCACCTTCGCGGTGCCGGGGAGCATGTCCTCGCCCTCGACGACGCCCGCGTCGAGCAGGTCGCGCCCGGTGTCGTACACGCGGTCGCAGACCCGGCCCTCGATGCACTGGCTGGTCATGACGACCGTCGTGCCGTCGTCGACGAGCGACTCCAGCTGCTCGATGCGGTCGCTGTGGACGTGCCCGAGCCCGGTGCCCTCGATGACCAGGCCGTCCTTGCCAGCACAGAGCTCGAAGAACGCGGGGTCCATGCCCGGCGTGAACTTCACCAGCTCGACATCCTCGGCGAGGTCGGGCTGGATGTCGAGGTCGGTCGCGCCGCGTTCGGCGTACTCGCCGTGGAACTCGACCGTCTCGCTGTCGTAGTCCACGACGCCGAGCGGCTCCGCGCCGACCGTCTCGAAGGCGTCCCGGCGCGAGGTGTGGTTCTTCCGGACGCGGGTGCCGCGGTGGAGCGCGCAGACGTCGTCGCTCTCGCTCGCGTGCATGCAGACCATGACCTCCGCGGCGTCGGCCTTCGCCGCCTCGACGGCACAGACCGCGTTCATCACGTTGTCCGACGAGGGCCGGTCCGCCGAGCGCTGGCTGCCCGTGAACACGATGGGGACCGGCGTGTCGAGCATGAACGAGAGCGCCGACGCCGAGAACTGCATCGTGTCGGTGCCGTGCATGACGACGACGCCGTCGGCGCCGTTCTCGATCTCCTCGTGGACGGCCTCGGCGAGGTCCTGCCAGATTGGAACCTCCATGTTCTCGGAGAGGATGTTCGCGACGACACGGCCCCGGTAGTTCGCGCGGCCCGCGAGGTCAGGCACGACCCGAAGCACGTCCTCCGCGTCGAAGCGCGCGGTCACCGCGCCGGTCCGGTAGTCGACGGTCGACGCGATGGTCCCACCGGTGGAGATGAGTGCGATGGTGGGGAGGTCCTCGTCGAACTCGACCGCGGAGGACTCCGTCTCGTCCTGTGCCGAATCGATCTGGTACACGTCCGACTCGAGCACCTCGGTCTCGGCTCCCTCGCGGTCGATGCCGACGTTGTAGCCGCCGTCGAGCTTCACGACGAGCTGGTCGCCTGTCGACGACGGGAGCAACACGCCCTCGTACTCTCTGTCCGCCCGCTCGACGCGGACGCGGTCGCCTGGGTTCATGGCTCCGGCTTCGCCTCGGTCGGACGTAAAGCCATCCGTTCCGTCTCGATTTTCCGCCGTGCCGCACCTGACCGCGAACAGCCGGAACGCCCCGACTATCTCGGCTCCGAGGTTTACAATATTTGTAAACTTGGCCTGCAACATCCTCCACCCAACCGGGTGGCGCGCGGCTGGCGAGCGTGCCGAGCCCCGCGAGGCCGCGAGCCATCCGCGCGAGGGATGAGCACCGGAGGGAGCGCTAGCGACCGAGGAGCGCAATCGGCTGGGGAGGCGTGAGGTGCCGTGCGGGGCTGTCGGGCGGGACTGAAAGGGGCGAGCGTCTCGACGAACCCCGGCGACGTGAGGACCGCAGGTACGAGGACCACAACGAGCCGCGGGAGTCGAGACGCTCGGGGCTTTCGGGCTGCTGTCGGTCAATCGGTTCCCACGATTGACGGGGCTTTCTGGCTGTCACTATCCGAATTTGTCTCTCCGACGGACTGGACGCAGAACACACAGATGCACCCAACTCCCAGTAATTGTCGCGGGGCTTATCTCGCCCCGGTCCGAACCACCACCAATGAGCGAGCAGTCGACCGGCAGGTACAGCGTCATCAGGCGCTCGGTCGCGAAGGGTGTGCGGAGCGAGTCGTACCTCCTGCGGGCCTACACCGTCGTCGGGACGGTCGCCTCGCTGTTCATCGCGCTGCTCCTCGTTCTCGCCATCCCGCAGTGGGTGAAGTGGACGCTGGGGCAGGGGGAGCTGAACACGTTCTCCCGGGCGATGCTGCCGTGGCTGGGGATGCTCATGGTCGCGCCACTGCTGGCACCGCCGTTCTACGCGGCGCGGCGCGCCGGACGCGGGGCCAGCAGCCGGCGGACGGACTTCCTCCTCGCGCTCTCGGGGTTCGCGTTCCTCGCGTCGCTGTACGTGACGCTGCTTGTGTCGGCGCCGGCGGAGTACCGGGACCCGGCCCCGGATGCGCCGTTGCTGGGCGCGTTCGTGGAGTTCTGCTACGCGCTGGACCCGGTCTACGCGTTCGTGCCGCCGGTGCTTGGCGTGGTCCTCATCGTGGCGGTGGAGCGGCTGGCGCGATAGCGCGGGTCGCACCGACGAGCACGTGACGAAATCCGGAAATGGCTCGACCGTCTACCCGTGGGTATGACCGAGAAGACAGGGACGTTCCTCGTCACGGAGGCGGACGCGGAGTCGGCCATCCTGCGGGACGTGGAGACGGGCCAGATTCACACGCTCTCGGAGCACGACGACTACGAGCGACTGGACGTGGTGGGCGCGACGCTCGAAGCCGAGCCGCCGATGGAGGTCGTCTGGACGGTCGTCGAGGAGTCGTACCGCCGGACCGTCGAGCTGGTGGACAGCGACCTCTCGCCGACCCAGCAGGCGATGGAGATCGCCGAATCGCAGTCCGCCGGCGAGCTCGAACGGGTCGAGCGGGCCGGAACGGGGGAGATCCACGTGCTCTCGGTGCCGCCGGCGCAGGTGGACGACGCGGTCGAGGACGTGCTGGCGGACGAGGAGACCATCGCGCGGGCTGCCCGCGTGGGCGCGGTGCGGGTCGAGGTGCGCAGCGACGCCGATGCGGGCGTGCTGAACGTGCGGTACCTGCCGGACTGACGCGGACGGACTGTCTCTACTCGCCGGCGGGACCGGCGGCGCTCTGGACCTTCCAGCCGCCGCCGATCTCGCAGGCCTCGCGGACGGTGTACTCGATCTCGGTGTCGGGGCCCATCGTGGCACCGCCCTCGACCTCCTCGACGCGGAGGGGGACGTCGTAGGTGCTGCCACAGCAGCCGACGTCGACGAACTCCTCCCAGACGTCGCCGACGTGGACCTCGTCGTGGGTGCGCCGGAGCCAGGCGTGGTAGTGGCCGGTGTCGACCTGCTGGCGGCTCCAGTCCGAGAGGTTCGTGGGGTACGAGAGGACGACGCGGGTCGCGTGGGTGCTCATACTCGAACACAGGTGCCAGCCGCCCAAAAGGGTGACCCGGGTCGGTGTGGCGCGCGTCCAGCCGCTGCCGAGCCGACCTGACGGCGGTATGACGGTCCTCCCCCGGTCTTTTCGACAGCCGGAGCCGCCAAAGATAAGAAGGCTTAGGTGGGCTGATGTCCGACCGGGCTTCATGAGCAAGTTCGAGGTACCGGAAGTCGACTACACCCGGTACTCGAATCGCCAGCTTGCGGCGGTGCCCCTCGCCGTCCTCGCCGTCGCGCTGGTGGTTATCGCCGGGTGGTACGTCATGTTCGGAACGCCGGTGTCGCTGGGGACCGACTTCACCGGTGGGACCGAACTCACGGTACAGACAGACACGCCGAGAGGCGAGATCGACCAGGCGTTCGAGGCCGAGGTGCTGTCGACACAGCAGGTCCGCGACCCGACCTCGAACAACCCGACCTACGTCGTCACGTTCGGGCCGGAGACGAACGGTTCGACGCTCGACCGGCAGGCGACGAACAACCTGGAGCCCGCGTGTTCGAACCCTGAGGAGTGCGAGATCGTGCTCTCCAGACAGACGGTGTCGCCCGCGTTCGCGTCCGGCGCACAGAACACGGCCATCATCGGGCTCGTCGTCGCGTTCACCGGGATGAGCCTGCTCGCGTTCGGGCTGTTCCGGACGTTCGTCCCGTCCGCGGCCATCGTCATCTCCGCGTTCTCCGACATCGTCATCCCGCTGGCGGTGATGAACCTGCTGGGCATCGAGCTCTCGCTGGGGACCGTCGCCGCGCTGCTGATGCTCGTCGGCTACTCCGTCGACTCCGACATCCTGCTGAACAACCACATCCTCCGTCGGTCCGGGGGGTTCTACGAGAGCACCAAACGGGCCATGGACACCGGTGTGACGATGACGCTCACGTCGATGTCCGCGATGGCCGTCATGGCCGTGACCGCGACCATCTTCGGCATCGACCTGATGGCCTCCATCGGACTGGTGCTGGTGCTCGGACTGGCGGCCGACCTGATGAACACGTACATGCTGAACCTGAGTCTGCTTCGCTGGTACAAGCTCGGGGAGGTGACCCCGGAATGAACGTCCGCGAGAACTGGCGGGTCATCCTGCTCACCATCATGCTCGTCTCCAGCGGCGTCGTCCTGTTCGTGCCGGGCGTCGTCGGCGGCGGCGACGGCGGCAACAACCAGCTGTCGAACCTGCAGTACGGCATCCAGCTCGACGGCGGGACGCGACTGCGCGCCCCGGTCGTCGGGATGACCGCGGAGGACGTGAGCTTCGCGGGGCAGGACCAGGGCCAGGCCAGACAGGCGATGGCGGAGAACCTGAGCATCCCGACGCGTGACGTCTACTTCCAGGTGGACGACCAGTCGGGCGTCGGCACCGTCGAGGTGTTCAACGACTCGGTCAGCGAGTCCGAGTTCGCGACCGTGCTGAACCAGGTCGGCTTCCGGACGAGCGACGGCGGAGAGTTCGGTGACGGCGACATCCGCGACGGCGTCACCGCGGACACCCGCCAGCAGATCGTCGACACGCTCGACCGGAAGCTGGCCGAATCCGGCCTCACCGCGGGGTCGGCACGCGTCGCGACGACGCCCCAGGGCGAGAACTACATCGTCGTCGAGGCACCGAACCAGGGCGCCGAGGACCTGGAACGGCTGGTCGGCCAGCGCGGCTCGGTCGAACTCGTCGCGCGGTACCCGGGCGCCAACGGCACGATGGAGGAGACGACGCTGGTCACCCGCGAGGGGATCGACAACGTCGGTAGTCCAGAGGTGGGTGGCCCGAACTCCGCCAGTGATTACGTCGTTCCGGTCGTGCTGAACCAGGAGGGCGCGGAGCGGTTCAGCCGAGTGATGAACGAGAACGACTTCACGACGGAGGGTGCTGGTTCGAGAGCCTGTGGCGGTGCCCAGAAGAACGACCGTGGCTACTGTCTGCTGACGGTCGTGGACGGTGAGGTGGCCTCCTCACACTCGCTCGACCCTGATTTCGCCGATATCATCCGGGATGGCTCGTTCCAGGACGACCCCCGCTTCGTGATGGGGGCACAGAACCGGAGCGAGGCCCAGACGATCGCCATCGGTCTCCGTGCCGGTTCGCTCCGCGCACCGCTCGACACCGAGGGTCGCCAGGTGTACACGCTGGAGCCCGCACTCGCCGACCGATTCAAGACGAACTCGCTCATCACGGGTATCATCGCGGTGCTCGCGGTCAGCGGCGTCGTCTACCTGCGCTACGGCGAGCCCCGGGTCGCGGTGCCCATGGTGCTGACGGCGCTGGCGGAGGTCGTGCTCCTGCTCGCGTTCGTCGCCGCCGTCCGGCTCCCGCTCGACCTGTCGCACATCGCCGGGTTCATCGCCGTCATCGGGACGGGGGTGGACGACCTCATCATCATCGCCGACGAGGTGATGGCCGAAGGGGACGTCAGCTCCGCGCGGGTGTTCCAGTCGCGCTTCCGCAAGGCGTTCTGGGTCATCGGCGCGGCGGCGGCGACGACCATCATCGCGATGTCGCCGCTGGCGGTGCTGAGCCTCGGCGACCTGCGCGGGTTCGCCATCGTCACTATCCTGGGCGTGCTCATCGGGGTGCTCGTCACCCGGCCCGCCTACGGTGACATCCTGCGCGCGCTGTCGGTCGAGGAGTAGCGCGGTCCCGTCTTCTCCTACTCGTCGCTGCTGACCGCCAGCACCGGCATCGACGACTGTCTGACCACGCGGTCCGTGACGCTCCCGAGCAGCAGCCCCGTCAGCCCGGAGCGCCCGCGCGTCGCCATCACGATGCAGTCCACCCCGCGGTCGTCGGCGTAGTCGAGGATGGTCGTCGAGGGGTCGCCCTGCAGTACCTCGGTGACGGTCTCGACGCCGTGCTCTCTGGCGCGCTCCTCGACGTCGGCGACGACGCGCTCGCCCTCCGATTCGAGGGCGTCGACGACCTCGCCGCCGACGGTCGTGACGCTGTCGCGGTTCGTGTCGGCGACGTACAGCACGTGCAGTCGCGCACCGTACGTCTCGGCGAGGTCGACGGCGTACTCGAACGCCTCCATGCTCGGCTCGCTGCCGTCGGTCGGGAAGAGGATCTCGTCGTACATGGCACGACGTTGCCCCGCCAGCGTCAAAGGGGTTGCTCAGGGCGACGGCGTGGCCGCTCAGAACTCGTCCAGTCCGGCCTGCTCGGCGGCGGCCAGCGCGTCGGCACACGTCGACCACGACTCCCGGGCGAAGGGCGGCAGCTCGCCGGTCTCCGCGACGTAGTCGGCGAGGAACGCCCGTGTGGTGCCGTCGCTCGGGTAGCCAGACCCCACCGCCCCGTACTCGTCGGCGAGCGCGGCCATCTGGGCGTCGCGGGCGACCTTCGCGACGATGCTCGCCGCCGCGACGACGGCGTCCGATTCGTCCGCGCGATGGGCCGGGACGACGTGAACGTCCCCCGCCGCGGCGTCGGCGACACGGCGGCCGAACCGCCCGGCGTCGGTGTCGCCCGCGTCCACGACGCCCCGGGCCTCGTCGACGCCCGCGTCGTCCAGCGCCTCGGCCTGCGCTGCGACCGTCAGCGAGTTCATGTCCGTCCCGGGGTCGTCGATTCGCGCCGGCGTGATCTCGGCGACCCCGACCCGGACCCGGTCGTCGGCGCGGATCTCGCTGGCGAGTGCCTCGCGGCGCTCCGGGGTGAGCCGCTTCGAGTCGTCCACGCCGTCCGGGAGGATGCCGGCGCGGGGGACGACCACGGCGGCCGCCCACATCGAGCCGAACACCGGTCCCTTGCCGGCCTCGTCGACACCGAATCGCATCGGAACGTCGTTTCATCTGCTGGTGTATTGGTCGTTTTCGTTGCCTGTTGCCTTGTTCAGTCGTGGGCTGGAGATGGACGTCCGACTCTCTCCGAGTACAACTGGAACCGCAAACAGCCGGAAAGCCCCCGGTCGCTCGACTCCCGGGACCACGACTGCGTTCCTCGTGCCTGCGGTGCTTGTCGGGTCCGGGTTCGTCGAGCGACCAGCCCCTTTCAGTCCCACCCACCGCACCTCACGCCTCCCCAGCCGATTGCGCTCCTCGGTCGCTAGCGCTCCCTCCGGTGCTCATCCCTCGCGCGGATGGCTCGACGTGCTCGCTGCGCTCGCACCGTCTCGCCAGCCGCGCGCCACCCGGCTGATCCGACAGCCGTCGCTCGCCGTCTGTACTCAGGTTTCGAAAGAAGTGCAGGTGTACTCAGTCGTCGGCAGCGGGCAGCTCCACCGGCTCGTCGTCGGTGGATTCGTCGGTGCTGTCGTCCTCGATGTCCTCGATGGCGGTGTGTTCTATCTCGATATCATGGTGGCACATTGGGTGACCCCTCGAACCATGACAACGGTTCGCACGACAAAAACAGTTGCCCCGCTACCGCAGGAACGCGGGGTCGTCGAACGGCTCGTCCTCGCCCTCGACGGCGAGCACGTCGAGCGCGGTGACGGTCGCGCCGACGCCGAGCAGCCCGGCGAGCGAGGGTTCCGTGCGGCCCTCGTCGCCGCTGATGAGCTCCTTGATGTAGAGGCCGCCCTCGCCGTGGACGTCGACGGTGGCGTGGCGGTCGTCCTCCAGCTCGGCCGAGATCTCGTAGACGGTGCGCTCGCGGTCGAGCTTGGCGCGCCGGTGGTCGACCCGGTGGGGGGTGTGCTGGCGGACCGTCGTGCCGGAGAGCGTGGCGACGGCGTCGGCGAGCGCGTCAGCGTCGACGGGATCGTCGAACTCGACGGCGGCGCGGTAGGTCTTCGAGGCGTCGAGCTCCTTCACGCGCTCGACCATCTCGTGGGTGGCGAGCCGGAGCCCCTCGACCTCGATGGCGCCCGCGGCATCCTCGTTGATGCGTTCCTCGAGGGCCGCGACGTCGGGGTCGCGGCTCCGCGGGCGCTTGACCTCCGCGACGAACGGCCGCCCCGTCCCGAGCATGAGCGCGTCGACGTCCTCCCGGCCCGCGCCGTGGAACAGCGCCTCGTCGCCGTCCATCGCCTCGAGGACGTGTGGCGTGACGTGCTCCTCGACGCTCATGTCGTAGAGGTAGCCCGAGCCTCCGCAGTGGTCGCAGGGCTCCTCACCGTCGTCGCCGAGCTGCACGCCGGAGCCGCCGCACTCCCGGCAGGGCCACTCTGTCTGCGGGATGTCGCGCTCGAGCTTGCGGTAGCGCCCGTAGACGAACGCCGGGTTCACCTGCACCTCGACCGCGTGGCTGGAGGGCTCCTCGGCGGCGGCGTCGAGGTTCACCAGCGCGAGCACGTCCGGGCGCTCGAAGTCGACCTCCGTGTCGGTGAGCCGGCCGACGCGCTTGCCGACCTCGCGGTTGAACTCGCTCTTGAACAGCTCGCCCGCGTCGGGCTCCATCCCGGCGTCCTCGCGCAGGAGTCGGTCGTTCTCCTCGACCAGCGGCGGTGCGCGCGTGCCGACCTGGTACGTCTCGAACTCGATGTCTGCCAGCCCGTCGGCGACCAGCTCGGCGTACTCGTCGAAGCGCCCGCAGAGGCCCTCGCAGACCCAGCACTCGTCGGCGTCGACGGCCTCGTACGGCTCGTCCTCGGCCAGCGCGAGCGAGACGCGCAGCCCCTTGCCCCGCTCGGCGTTCGTCAGTCCGAAGCTGCGGTCCGCGAACGGCCGCCCGAGACAGGCGTCACAGACCGGTCCGGTCGCCAGGATGGCCCGGACCGCGTCGTCGAAGTCGTCCATACCTGTGCGTGCGGCGCTGTGCGTTAGTGCCTTGCTATCTCTCGTGTGCGCCAGCCGTCGCTGACTGGCTCGACGATGCCTCCGCCAGCCACACGGCCAAGACACCCCGCGCCGGCAGGCGCGTGGGTGTCGAGGGGGAGGGCTGGCGCGGTGCGGTCGCGGTGCTGTGCGGGCGGGTGGGAATGAAAGGGGCGAGGCGGTCGACGACGGCGGGCGACGCAAGCACTGGAACGGAGTGAAGCGCGCAGCGAGCCCCCCGAGTCGAGCGCCTCGGGGCTTTCGGGCCGGAGGCGGTTCAAGCGACCCCACCGCGTATCAGGATTTCCGGACGGCGTTCGTTCCGGTCACGCCGGAGACCACCCCGGACAGGCGGTGGCTTGAAGCGTCCGACGGTCGAGGTGTCGCTATGGCTGGTGACTGGAACTACCGCGCCATCGCGGCCGGCTTCGTGGGCGCGCTGGTCGTCCTCGCCGTCGTGCTCTGGGTCGTCGGCGTCGAGGAGATCCTCGACCAGCTCGCACGGGTGGACCTCCGCTTTGCGGTCGTCCTGCCGCTGTTCGCGCTCGGCTGGCTGTTCTGCTGGGGGCTCGCGCTCCGGTCGGTGCTCGGGACGCTCGGCATCCCACTGTCGGTGCCGAAGGCGTTCCTGGTCTTCCTCTCGGCGACGTTCGTCAACAACGTCACGCCGTTCGGACAGGCCGGCGGCGAGCCGTTCACCGCGCTGCTCATCGCCCGGGTCTCCGAGAGCGAGTACGAGACGGGACTGGCCGCCATCGCGAGCGTGGACGCCGTCAACTTCGTCCCCTCCATCGCCATCGCGTTCGTCGCGGTGAGCTACTACGCCGTGACCGTGGCGGTGACCGACCGGCTGGTCGACGTGGCGGTCGTCATGTCGGGGCTGACGCTCGTCGTCGCCGTCGCGGCGGCGCTGGCGTGGCGCTACCGGTACGGGCTGGAGTCGCGGGCGGTCCGGGTCGTCTCGCCGGTGGTCCGCCGCGTCGGGCACGCAGCCCCCCGGGTGAGTCCGCCGAAACCGCGGACGATCCGTCGCCGCATCGAGAACTTCTTCGCGACCATCGAGCGCGTCGCACAGGACCGTCGGTCGATGGCGACGACGCTCGCGTTCTCGACGGCCGGCTGGCTCATGCTGGTGACCTGTCTCTGGCTCTCCTTCTTCGCGCTGGGGCTCCGCGACCCGGACCTGCTCGCCGCCGCGATGCTCGGGGTGCCCCTGGGCGCGCTCGCCAGCGTCACGCCCCTGCCGGGTGGACTCGGCGGCATCGAGGCCGTCCTGCTGATGGTACTCCCGACGGTGACCGGCGTCGGCGCGGCGACCATCGGCGCGGTCGTCCTCGTCCACCGCGTCGCCTCGTACTGGATTCCGATGCTCGTCGGGGGCGGCGCGACCGCAGCCCTCGGCGCGGCCCAGCGGGGCTGAGAACCCCCGACACCGCCCGTCTCGCGGCGCGACGTACCGGCGAGAAGACGATGCCCTTTTAACCCGCGCGGGGGAACCAAGATGCAATGACGACGATGTACGACGTTCCGGCCGACGACCTCATCGAGGCCGTCGCCGCCGAACTCGAGGATCGACTCGACGAGCCCGAGTGGCTCGAATTCAGCAAGACAGGCGTCAACCGCGAGCTCCCGCCGGAGCAGGAGAACTTCTGGGCCATCCGCTCGGCCTCCCTGCTGCGCAAGGTCGCCGACACCGGCCCCGTCGGCGTCGACCGTCTCTCCACCGAGTACGGTGGCTCGAAGGACGGCTCGACCCGCTACCGCGTCGCCACGGCCCACCGCACGAACGGCTCGAAGAAGGTCATCCGCGTCGCGCTTCAGCAGCTCGAGGAGGAGGACCTCGTCGAGACCGCCGAGGGCGAGGGTCGCCGTATCACCGCCGAGGGGCGCAGCTTCCTCGACAACATCGCCGCCGACGTGATGCAGGAGCTCGACCGGCCGGAGCTCGAGCGCTACGCGTAACTGCTCCCGAACAGTCGAAACGATTTTCCTCCACAATCGACAACCGAGTAGTATGAGCGGCAGTCCCGACGACGACGAACTCGAACAACTGCGAGAGAAGAAGATGGAGCAGCTCCGCGAACAGCAGGGCGGCGGTGGCGACACCGAGGCCCAGGAGGCCATGCGCGAGCAGGCCGAGGCCCAGAAGCAGGCGTTGCTCCGACAGTACCTCACGGACGGCGCGCGCAAGCGGCTCAACTCCGTCCGGATGTCCAAACCCGACTTCGCGGACCAGGTCGAGCAGCAGGTCGTGGCACTCGCCCGGTCGGGCCGTATCCAGGGGCAGATCGACGAGGAGAAGATGAAGGAGCTGCTCCGCGAACTCAAGCCCGACTCCCAGAGCTTCAACATCCGTCGGCGCTGATGCGACTGGGGCTGCTCTACAGCGGTGGAAAGGACTCCACGCTGGCCGCGCTGCTCTGTGACGAGTTCTACGACGTCACCCTCGTCACCGGTCACTTCGGTGTGACCGATGACTGGGAGCACGCTCGCGACGCCGCAGCAGCCGTCGGCTTCCCGTTCGAACGCCTCGAGCTGGACCGTGCAGTCGCCGAGGACGCCGTCACCCGGATGCGCGCCGACGGCTTCCCCCGCAACGGCATCCAGCAGGTCCACGAGCACGCACTGGAGCGGCTCGCGGCCCAGGACTTCGACGCCATCGCCGACGGGACGCGTCGTGACGACCGGGTCCCGACCATCTCCCGGGCGCAGGCCCAGAGCCTGGAGGACCGCCACGACGTCGACTACGTCGCGCCCCTCTCGGGGTTCGGCCGGAACGCCGTCGACAGGATCGTCGAGTCGAAGCTCTCGGTCACGGTCGGCCCGAGCGAGGAGATCCGTCGCGCCGACTACGAGGCCGAGCTCCGACCCTTGCTCGCCGAGCGCGACGGCCCGGACGCCGTCGGCGAGGTGTTCCCGGACCACGACCAGACGTACGTCACCGGCACCGACTGACCGGAGCCGGTCCGCACACGCCGTCTCCCGGGACGTAGCGACGGAGTTATCGGGAACCGGACACGGAATCCACGGACGTCCCGGGTTCACGAAACCGGTAGAATTCTTCGGTCGAACAGAACTGTTGGTTTCCGAATTAGGTAACCTTAACAGGCGATGGCAACAATTTCTGTGTGATGAGTAAGACAAACCAGGAATGGTGGCCGGATATGCTGAACGTGGATATCCTCGACCAGAACGCCCGCGATCTCGGGCCGGCGGACGAGGAGTTCGACTACGCCGACGCGTTCGAGTCGCTGGACCTCGACGAGGTGAAAGCCGACATCGAAGCCGTGCTGACGGACTCCAAGGACTGGTGGCCCGCCGACTACGGCCACTACGGTCCCCTGATGATCCGGATGGCCTGGCACAGCGCCGGGACGTACCGCACCGTCGACGGGCGCGGCGGTGCGGCCGGCGGCCGACAGCGGTTCCCACCGCTCGACAGCTGGCCGGACAACGCCAACCTCGACAAGGCACGACGGCTGCTCTGGCCGGTCAAGCAGAAGTACGGCCAGAAGCTCTCGTGGGCCGACCTGCTCGTCCTGGCGGGCAACGTCTCCCTGGAGTCGATGGGCTTCGAGACGTTCGGCTTCGGCGGCGGCCGCGAGGACGCCTGGAAGGCCGACGACGCCATCGACTGGGGTCCAGAGGAGGAGATGGAGACCTGGGACCGCTTCGACGAGGACGACTTCCTGCAGGAGCCCCTCGGCGCCTCCGTCATGGGCCTCATCTACGTCAACCCCGAGGGCCCCGAGGGCGAGCCGGACCCCGAGTGGTCCGCCCAGCGCATCCGCCAGACGTTCAGCCGGATGGCGATGAACGACGAGGAGACCGCCGCCCTCATCGCCGGCGGCCACACCTTCGGGAAGGTCCACGGTGCGGACGACCCCGAGGACGAGCACGGCGCGCCGCCGGCCGACGCCCCCATCGAACAGCAGGGCCTCGGCTGGCAGGTCGAGGGTGCCGACGGTCCCGTCAAGGGCAGCGAGATGATCACCAGCGGCATCGAGGGCCCCTGGACGCAGAACCCCGTCGCCTGGGACATGGGCTACCTCGACAACTTGCTGGACCACGAGTGGGAGCCCCACAAGGGCCCCGGCGGCGCGTGGCAGTGGAAGCCGGTCGACGCGGACCTCGAGGACACCGTCCCGGCCGCTCACGACCCGTCCGAGAAGGACACGCCGATGATGCTGACGACGGACGTCGCCCTCAAGAAGGACCCCGAGTACCGCGAGATCGTCGAGCGCTTCCACGAGAACCCCGCCGAGTTCCAGCAGGCGTTCGCGAAGGCCTGGTACAAGCTCATCCACCGCGACATGGGCCCGCCGCAGCGCCTGCTCGGCCCGGAGGTTCCGGACGAGGAGATGCTCTGGCAGGACCCCATCCCGGACGCCGACTACGAGCTGGTCGGTGACGAGGAGATCGAACAGCTCGAGGCCGAGATCCGCGACTCGGAGCTCTCGGTCCAGCAGCTGGTCAAGACCGCGTGGGCGTCCGCGTCGACGTACCGCGACAGCGACAAGCGCGGCGGCGCGAACGGCGCGCGCATCCGGCTCGAACCCCAGCGGAGCTGGGCGGTCAACGAGCCCGAGCAGCTCGAGACCGTCCTCGGGACGCTCGAGGAGATACAGGCGGAGTTCAACGAGTCGCGCTCGGACGGCGTGCGCGTCTCGCTGGCGGACCTCGTCGTCCTCGGCGGTAACGTGGCCGTCGAACAGGCCGCGGCCGAGGCTGGCTACGACGTCGAGATCCCGTTCGAGCCCGGCCGGACCGACGCCTCGCAGGAGCAGACCGACGTCGAGTCGTTCCAGGCGCTCAAGCCGAAGGCCGACGGCTTCCGCAACTACGTCGGCGACGAGGCAGAGCGCGACCCCGAGGACATCATGGTCGACCGTTCGGAGCTGCTGAACCTGACGGTGCCCGAGATGACGGTGCTCGTCGGCGGCATGCGGGCGCTCGGTGCGAACTACGACGACACCGACCTCGGTGTGTTCACCGACCAGCCGGGCGCGCTGACCAACGACTTCTTCGTGACCCTGCTCGGCGAGGACGTCGAGTGGGAGCCCGCCTCCGAGGAGCGCCGGGCGTTCGAGGGCTACGACCGCGAGACCGGCGAGCTGGCGTACGAGGCCAGCCGCGTGGACCTCGTCTTCGGGTCGAACGCCCGGCTCCGCGCCGTCTCGGAGTTCTACGCGACCGACGACGCCGAGGAGCAGTTCGTCGAGGACTTCGTCGACACGTGGAGCAAGGTCATGCAGCTCGACCGGTTCGACCTCGAGTGACCCGCCGGTAGGACTGTCTTCTTTCTCTCGCGACCCGTTCAGCGCAGCAGCGTCGTCGTCACGGACGCCACGTCGGCGGCCGGCGCGTTCCGGAACTCGGGGCGGGCGAGCGCGAAGCGGTCGGCCGCGAGCACGCCGGCATCGGCGAGGTCGTCGCGGCGCGCGGCGACCGTCGCCGGACTGGCGATGCCGTTTGTCGCCGCCCAGTACTCGACGGTGGCGACGTCCATGTCGGCACGGGCGGCGGCGACGAGGGCGACCGTGACGACGTCGGGACCGGGGCCGTCGCCGCGGGCGGTCGTCATCGCCTCGTACAGTGCCTCGAACTCCGCGGCGGTCGGGTCGCCGAGGCTCTCCGCCAGCGAGTCGGTCAGCTCCTCGAGGGTCGAGGGGTCGTCGACCGCGGCGGGACCCGGGACGGGCAGGCCGAGACGGACGTAGAGCGCCCGGGCGATGAGTATCGCCGCGACGCCGTAGGTGCCGGCGAACAGGAGCTTCAGCGTCGGCGAGAGCGCCGTCTCGACGACGAGATAGCCGACCAGCACGGCGGCCAGCAGGAGGGCGACGAGCTCGAGTCCGACGATGGCGAGGTTGACCGCGGCACCCCGCCCGACCGGCTCGTCGGGCGCCCGGAACCGGGCATCGGCCAGGAGCTGGTCCCGTCCGTCGCCCGCCGTGAGCCGTCCGCGCCAGAGCTGGACGAGGCCGACGCCGAGCAGCCCACAGAGACCCACCGCGATGACCGGAACCCACATCACGGCTGTTGGGTCACGCCACACCGACTATACGCTTGTGGCCGGTACCAGCGGTGATACGCGTCGCTCCGGTCGCCCTCTCAGGCGTCGTCGTAGTCGAACGAGCGGTCGGTGTCTCGCAGGATGAACGGGCCGATGGAGAGGGTGCGCTTGGCGACCGTCGCGACACGGAGGACGTACGCGAGCAGGATGGCGAACGGGACGACCGCGACGGTGTTGGCGAGCGCGAACACGAGCAGCACGTCCGCGATACCGAGGGTCGAGCCGGCCAGCCACGGCGCCGTCGGGTCGAAGAAGACGAGCACGGTCGACGTGACGAGCAGCGCCGGCACGGCGGCGTAGGTCATCGCCCGGGAGAGGTCGACGAGCTCCCACTGGAAGTACAGGGTCTTGATGTGCTCGCGGGCGGGGCCGAACAGCGAGAGCAGGTCGATGAGGTCGTCGAGCGCCTCCTGTGCCTCCTCGGAGAGCTCGTCGGCGTGTTCCGAGCTGAGGCGCTTCGCGGCGTACAGCTTCCACGAGTAGTTGAAGTCGAGCGCGGCCGACACCACGTCGAAGTCGCCGAACTCCGAGCCCTCCAGCGAGTTGCTCGTCGTGGCGGCGTTCGACCGCACGGCGTCCGTCAACGCGGTGACGTGCTCGGCGGCCTCGCCGTCGGCAGACGCGGCATCCGCCAGGGCCTCGGCGCGCTCGTCGGCGGCATCGAGCATCGCCGTCAGGAACTCGGCGGGGTCGGCCGGTGCGATGGCGAGGCCGACGGCGTCGGCGACGTCCTCCCGGAACGTCATCGCACCCTCCATGCGCTCGCGCTGGTCGCCCGCCGCGCCCAGCTCCTGCGAGAGCACGAGCTGGTTGAGGGTCAGGACCAGCGTGACGCCGGTGATGATGGCGGTGACGTGCGCCTGGAACAGCGTCTCGATGGGGTCGCCCGCGGTCAGCTGTGCCGGGCCGGCGACGGCCAGCCCGAGCACGACCGTGCCGACGAACACGAACCCCGCGATACCGGCCGCGACGATCCGGCGGTTCGTCTCGAGCAGCACGTGCAGCTTCCGGCTCGACTCCGGGGCGCGGCTGCGCATGCTGTCGTCGCTCCCGCCCTCGGCTTCGTCCATGGTCCGAGCGACGGCGAAGACGGTGAAAAGCGTGTGGTCGAACTCCGTAGGGTAGACCGTTCGCGGGCGACAGGGATGGCGATTCGACGACGCGACGGCAGTGTGGGAACGGTCGGCGGCGCGTTACGCGTCCGAGTTCTCCTCTTCCTCGAGGTCGGCCTCGACGGCCTCGTCGCCGGAGCCGTCGGAGCCACCGGACTCGGCGGCGTCCATCTCGGCCTCGAGCTCCTCCAGGTCCGCGGAGACCTCCTCCTCGCTGCTCTCGGCGTCGGCGGACTCGGCGTCCGCGGAGCCGCCGCCCTTGCCCATGTCGGCCTTGAGCGTGTCGAGCTCGGCCTCGACGTCGCTCGACGCGCCGAGCTCCTCGAGCTCGCGGTCGATGGAGTCCTTGTCCGAGAGCACGTCGTCGAACGCGCCCTCGTCGTAGAGCTCGTCCATGGCGGCCGCGCGGGCCTCCATGTCCTGCGTGCGCTCCTCGGCGCGCTCGATGGCCATCCCGACGTCCTCCATCTCGTCGCCGACGCCGGTCATGGCCTCGGAGACGCGGTTGCTCGCCTCGGCGGCCTCGTAGCGGGCCTTCATCGACTCCTTCTTCGTGCGGAACTCCTCGATGCGCTGCTGGAGGGTCTCCTTCTTGTCGACGAGCTGGTCCTGGGTGCCCTGCAGGCGCTCGATCTGGGCGTCGAGCTCCTCCATCTGGCGCATCTTCGTCTTCTTCTTCTCGAGCGCGCGACGGGCGAGGTCCTCGCGGTCCTGCCGGACGGCCTCGCGGGCCTGCCGGTTGTGCTTCTCGACGTCCTCCTCGAGGCGTCGCTTCTGCATCTCCAGTCGCTTCTTCTGTGTCGTCAGGTCGGCGATGCCGCGCTTGACCTGCTGGAGCTGGTCGCGCATCTGCTCGTAGGAGTAGTCGAGCGTCTCCGTCGGGTCCTCAGCCCGGTTCAGCAACGAGTTTATCTTCGACTTGAGGACGTACGACGTCCGCGATAGTATTCCCATATTGCATTATTTCCCTCCGTGAACTTAAAAACGTCACTCCTCGAAGGTGTAGCTGTGACCGACGAAACAGTTCTCGTGCCAGGGGCCAGGGAGGTCCGTGCGAGCCTCGACGAATCGCCGGCCGGCGCCGACGCCTGCGTCGTCGCCTGTCCGCCCCATCCACAGCACCGAGGCCACCGCGGCGACAAGCGCCTCGTCGCCGTCGCAGATGCGCTGACCGCGGGCGGCGTCGACTGCCTGCGGATCGACTACGGCGACTGGGACGAGGGGTACGGCGAGCGAGAGGACGTACGCAACGCCGTGCGCTGGGCCGCCGAGCGCTACGACCGCGTCGGGCTCTTCGGCTTCAGCTTCGGCGGCTGTCTCTCGATCCTCGCCGCGGCCAGCGTCGAGGTGCCCGTCACGGCCGTCAGCGCGCTCGCACCCGCCGACAGGCTCGCCGACGACCTCGACGCCGTCGCCGCGCTCGCGGACGTCGACTGTCCGGTCCAGATCTGCTACGGCGAGCGCGACGACGTCGTCGACTGGGAGCGCATCGTCGAGCGCGCCGAGGAGCTGGGGGTCGAGACCGTCCGCTTCGGCGCGGACCACTTCTTCGTCGGCCAGCACGAGAAGGTCGCGGACGCGGTGTCGGGGTTCCTGCTTTCCGAGGTCTGAGTCACTCCCCGGCCGGAACGCTCGACGGCTCGGGCACGGGGAACAGTTCGTCGACGCGTGCGAGCGTCGCGTCGAGGTCGCCCGAGTTGTCGACGACGACGTGCTCGCACTCGATGGGGTCGAACAGCTCGCGGAACCGCGAGTGCAGGTCCGGGTCGGCGTCGCTCTCGTCGTCCGTGCGCTCGCGGATGCGCCGGCGCGCGACGGTCTCGTCGCACTCGACCTTCACGAGCCGGAAGTCGACGCCGAGGTCGTCGGCGAGGTCGACGACGTCCTCGCGGAAGCGCGCCTCCTTGAACGTGCCGTCGAGCACCGCCGTCTCGCCGTCCTCGACGGCCTCGCGGCCGCGAGCCAGCAGTTCTGCGTACACCGCGAGCTTCTCGGCCTCGGTGTACTCGGGGTCGGGGAAGCGGTCCTTGCGCACCACGTCGGTCCGGACGAGTCGGCCGTCGACGCGGTCGGTCACCGCCTCTGCGATGGTCGTCTTGCCCGCACCCGGCAGGCCACAGACCACTAGCAACATCGGTCACCGTCGCGTCGTGTGTGCGGGAGTGTCGTCCGCGTGCGGTCCTCGGTTCGTCGGTCGGCCCATCCGTCTCCAGCGGCGTCCCCGTGCCCGGCCGTCATTGGGAGACAGACGACACCGAGCGCACATGAAACTGTGGTATCCGTCGCGCCACGGGAGTTCAGACGCCGTAGATCTTCGCGTAGGCGTCGGCGAACTGCTTCGAGAACACCGTCCCGAGGTACTTGATCTTCACCGGCGTCACGACGACGGTGATGAGCTGGATGACCGGGATGAGCGCGATGACGATGGAGATCGCCCCCGCGATGCCCGCGACGATCCACACCTTCACCCAGGCGACGAACCAGGTCCCACTGACGAGCACGCGCGCCAGCTTCGGCGAGAACCCCGACAGCATCGACCCGGTCTCGGCGAACCGCGCCATCCCCGCCGAGCCCGCGTACCCGAACAGCGCGGACAGTCCAAGCCAGATGACGAGCCCCGTGAGCAGGCTCCCCAGCCCCTGCTGGAAGTTGCCGTCGATGATGGCGGTGATGCTGCCAAGCACGAACACGACGAACGCGATGATCGGGATGATGCCGTAGACGCCGACGATGATGGAGCCCTTGATGCCGTCGATCAGCATGCTGCCCGGGTCGGAGAACGACGGCGGCTCGGGGTCGCCGTCGAGGCGCTGGCGCATCACGCGGACGTAGTAGCCCGTTAGCATCCAGCCCGGCACGATGAGGAAGGTGAGGTACTCCAGTACCGTCCCGATGGCGATGGTCTTCCACCAGCCCGCCTCGTTCATCGGGTACCTGATGTCCGTGCCGAGGCTGTCCGGGCCGCGCGTGTCGGGGTGGTGGCCGCCCGACTCCTCCAGTCCGTCACCGGGCGTTCGGACGCTCGTCCCGCCGCCGGCGTCCTCCCGTGGCGGTCCGCCCTCGCCCCGTCGTCGCCCCGGTTCGGGCTCCTGTGCGTTCGGTGGCGGTCGCTCGTCCCGCTCGACCGTCTCCGTCCGCGTCGTCGTCCCGCCACCAGTCGCGCCGTCGCCGACGGGCTCCTCGCGTGGTCCACGACGGTCGGTCGCCGGTCGGCCACTCGCGGGCGACGCCGGCGGCCTGTCGGTGGGCGCGTCCCGTCGGTCGTCGCGGCGTGGCGGCTCCTCTCGCCGGTCGCGCTCCTGGCGTCTCGGCCCCGGCTCCGGGTCGCGGTGTGGCGGCTCGTCCTCCCGGGGTCGCCCGTCCCCGTCGTGCCCGCGGCGCCCCTCCTCATGCGGTCCTCGGCGGTCGTCACCACGCTCGCGACGGTCACGAGCGTCGCGGTTGTCGCCGTCGCGCTGTCGACGTCGGCCGTCGTCGTCCCGCCGGTTCTCGTCACGACGCGCGTCGCGGCTGCGGCCCTGTTCGCGACCCCGCTCTGCGTTCGACTCGGCAGGCCGGCCGGTGTCCCGACCCGACCGATCCCCCCGGCGGCGGGACCGTCTCTCTCCCCGGTCGTCCGCCCGCGCCCCCCGACCGTCGTCGCTGCGTCGGTCCCCGCGTCCGCCGGCCGATCGGTTCGTGTCTCGCCGGTCCGCGCCGGCTGACCGGTTCGTGTCTCGCCGGTCCGCGCCAGCCGACGCCGAGCGGCCCGCCTCGCGCTCCCGCCGGCTCCGGTTCGAGTCCGGCGACGTCTTCCCGGTCTGGTCGACGCCACAGCGCGGGCAGACGTCGGTCGACGGGTCGAGACTCACGCCGCAGTTCCGACAGTCACGCTGGCCGCTCCCGTCGTCTCCCGACCGCTCGCTGCCGGTCGAACGGCTGTCCCTCCGGTTCCGGGTCGTGCGCCTGCCGCCGGGGTCCCCGTCGTCGCCCCGGCGTGTCGCTCCCGACCGTCCATCGGACCGTTCCCGTCGGTCCCCGTCGGGCTGTTCGACGCCACAGCGCGGACAGATGTCGGTCGAGGAGTCGAGACGCACGCTGCAGTTCGAACACGCCCGACGCCCGCCATCCGTTCGACGACCCCCGTTGTTATCCCTCGGTGACATTCGCAACTGGTAGCCACTGCGCGAAGCGGTCACTTGGGCGTACTGGCCGTCGAGACGGTCGTCCCGGTCTCAGGGCTCCGGGGCGACCGCACCCTGTGCCTGCTTCCGTTCATCGAACGTCGCGAGATCCGCGCCGAGGTCCGCCGCCATCGCGAGCAGCGTCCAGTCGTTGTTCGTCAGGTCCTCGCCACGGTCCGTCCCGTCGCGCATCGCCTTCGCCAGCCCGAAGTCGTCCATGTCGGCCTCGTACACGTCCACCTCGTCCACGATGGCCTTGCAGGCCTCCCCGACCGCCGTCTCGTCCATCCCCGCCCCGTCGACGAGGATGGACTGCAGCTCCAGCACCGTCAGCGTCGACGTGGCGAGGTCGTCGGTCGCGTTCAGGAACTCCCGGGCCGTCTCGCCGTGCTCGTCGTCGGCCACCAGCGCGGCGAGGAACACGTCCGTGTCCGCGAGGGTCGTCATTGCCGTTCCTCCCTGACCGCCTCGGCCGGGTCGACGTCGGCGTCCGCGAAGCGACCGAACAGGCTGTCACCGAGTCGTTCGGCGGGCGTGTCGTCTGCGTCGGCTGAGTCGTCCATGGCAGGGCGTGCGAGGGCGTGGGGAGTAAAACGTTCGGCTCTCACCCGCACCGCAGGCCGGCCGCTTGCCCCCAACAGCCGCCCGTCCCCTCAGCCGAGCTCGACGAACGGTGCGACGCTGCTCGTGACGAAGTCCGCGAACTCCAGCGAGTCGAAATCCGGCGAATAGACGTTCACGTACCCGCTCTCCGTGATGTTCAGCTTCACCGTCTCGTCCGACTGGGTCTCGTAGGTCACCCCGAGCTGGTTCAGGCTCGCCCGGTCCACCACCTCCCCGAACTCGTCGTCACCGAGGATGTCGGCGCCGTAGAGGACACCGTTGTCCGTCTGCCCCTCGTGTTCGGAGAACCCGACCTTCCACGCATCGGCCGACTCGACGCTGCCGAAGTAGCTGTCGAGGTCGATGCTCGTCCGCTCGATGTCGGCCCCGCCGACCTCCCCGATGAGGTCGAACGCGAACGTGCCGTCTCCGCTCCCGACCATCACGAACTCGTCCGGCACGGCGAGGAACTCGGTGAACTCGGTGACCGTCCCCTCGTCGCTCACCTCCTCGATCTCCGTTCCGCGGATCGAATAGCCCGTGTCGGTCCGCTGGCGCTCCCTCGCCGCCGCGCCGACGACCACCCGGTTCCCACTCGCCGTCCCCGCGAACCGACGGACCTCGAGGACGGAGTTCTCGTCGTCGTCGAACTGCGTCGTGGTGAGCCCGTTCAACGAACCGTATATCTTCGCGATGACCCCTGCTCTCATGTCGGCAGAGATTCTCGCTGGCGCACACTTAAATCTCGGTGCGCGGGCGAACCCGTCGTCGGGGCTGGTCTCGTCGCTGGTGCTGAGAAGTGTGATGTGGGGAAGATGGGCCGGTGCCTACATGCACATCGGTGAGAGTAGCGTGCCGACTGCCGCGGGCAGGAGAGGACCAACGGATGAACGAGCGGCTGCCAGCGCACTGGATGGTGATGATCGACCAGCGATTTCCGGAGTTTTCTGGACTCCAAGGGGCTATCGAGTTCAGGACTGATGTCGAAGGAGTTCGGCTGCAACGCCACTCCGAACCGTGTTCGAGAGCGGTGCAAGGTGCTCACCTACGCGGGCCTGATCGCACCCCTCAGTCGGGAGTACGAGCTTTCGAGAGTACGTCGCAGGGGGAGGAGTACCTCGCTGGGGGGCTCGACGCTAGGTATCGGCCGAATCCGCACGCTGGCCGGTTCGAGTACTCTTCAAGGGTATAAGAAATTCAACCAGTGTTTAGCAACTATTGCTGCCCCAACAATTCATTATAGATGTTTTTTGATAAACAGAAGTAGTTTTTTACATTAAGAATATAAATATATTGGTAGCGCCCAGTGCGCGAGCGTCTCCAAGACGCGAAGACCTCCGCTAACCATGGGGGCATTGTAGGATGGGATTGAGCATCCGAGCTACGACGCCGGCAGGGATCGGGGTCCTTTGCGGGACTTTCCTGATGCTCCGGGGTGTGGTCTTCGGTGCGCTGCTCGCTTCGGCCTCGTTGGCCGCGTGGGTATATGTTACCGGCCTCATCACGGAGTGACCCACCCGGTGTCCCGGCCACACTCCAGAGGCAAAATCCCATTGTTTGTCACAATACCACAGAACTGTCTGCTGAATTCATTGTAAAGGATTGAGCAACCAACGACACCGGGCACATCCAGAGAATAACCAATTCTCTTTCACTGGTGTCCGGCCAGAGCCAATCCCGATCAAGGACTGACCCGTTGGATTGCTTGCTCCTGTAGGCCGCCCCAGCTCAGACTGGATTGGGTTCGCAGATCGAATATCGACCTGTGGAATCCCTCGGCCTACAAATTGCGACTTAAACCTCCCAGCAAATGAAATTTGGGGTTGTGTACCATCGATTCGCAATCGTCAGGCTATACAAGTTCACGTCTGAGACGTCACAATTACCTCGCTGACTCGCTCCACAGCAGGTATCCATAGATACATTCCACTGTTCGGTTCGAGGACCACTCCAGAGCCTTGTCAAGGTCCTATCGACCGTTGAGAAGTGCTTCACCCTCGGTTCCAACTTACCTTCGCCTGTACACCATCGTACTAGACTCATCTATCTAAACGTGTCAGATGGATATCCAACTAGATGCCACGGGAAGGGACTGACCTCCTTTTCGGCGATGTATTTGGACTGGATCAACTCGATGCCGATGACGACAGAGAAGAGCTTGCTCACGGCCGACACAGGCTCTGGTCGAGCGCGGGACACTGCGGGTGCTGCTCGTCTATCCAGTCGCCGCAGTAGTCGCAGATCGGCGACTCTCCGACAGGCCCAGAACCGCCTAAGCCTGTCAGTAGAGGATGCAAAAGTGGGATATATGGAATGGGCCGGCGCGAATTTGAATCGCGGTTACGGCCACCCGAAGGCCGAAGGATACCAAGCTACCCCACCGGCCCGCATTCGAGATAGACGAGTGGGCGACTTTTAACGCTTCCGAAACGCGGGACGACTAGCGGTCGACGCGGAGTTCGTCGAGGTGGCCCTGGAACTCGAGGTCGTGGCCGTGGACGGTCGTGACGCGGACCGCGTCGGAGGAGAAGCTGGATTCGACGCGGTACTCGTCGCCGTCGTCGCCGTCGACGTAGATGGTGGAGCCGCCGATGTAGCTGGTGTCGGCACTGGTGACGTCGCCGGAGACGGTCTCGGTGGGGGCGGAGCCGTCGCCGGTGTCGCGTCGGAGGTCGAAGTGGACGCGGTCGCCCTCCTCGACGTCGTCGAGGCCGGAGTCGAGGACGGTGCCGAGGTCGGAGCCGTCCTCCTCGGGGGTGCCGCCGTCGGCGACGACCTCGGTGCCGGTCTGTGTGTCCGTGCTGGCCGTCGTGTCCGTGCTGGCCGTCGTGTCTGTGCTGGTCGGTGCGTCGGTGGCCGGTTCGGGTGCCGTCTCGGGGACGGACGCACAGAACTCGTCGAACACGTCGGTGCAGTCCGGACAGAGCACGTAGCGGTCCTGGTCCACGTCGAGCTGCGTCGCGCCGGCGTCGGGGGCGACGGCGCGGCCACAGAGGCTGCAGTCGTGGTCGGCGAGGGCGGCGCGGTCGGCGACGTGGCGGCGCTGCATGTCGGCGGCGAGCGCACGCACGTCGTCGAAGCAGTGGTCGCAGGCGAAGCGCTCGCTGGTGCCCATGGTCGTCGCGTCGCCGTCGACCCGACGGGTGTAGATGCGGTGGACGGTGTCGGCCGGGGTCGGGGTGACGGTACGCGCACAGAACCGACAGACGTCGGGGGAGTCGGTGGACATGAGTCACCCTCTGCAGGCCAGCTACTTAATTTCGACCTTCTCTGGCGCTGTCAGAAATTCGTGTAGCCGTCGGTGTCGAGGTAGTGGTGTGCGACGGTGACGGCGTGGTCGGCGTGGAGCAGCGTCGGCCCCAGTCGGAGGCGCTGGTCGGCCGCATCGGCGAGCAGCGCCGCCTCCGCGTCGGTGAAGTTCTGGTGATCGGAGAGCACGAACGTCGGGTTCGCGGGCGGTTCGGTCTCGTCGGCGGGCGCGCCGTCCTCGTGGAGCTGCACCACCGTGCCGTCCCGGGCGCACTCGTCGAGCACCACGTCCAGCCCGACACGCCGGATGCTGATGCCCGGCGAGGACTCCGCGGGCTGGTGGCCGATGGCGTCCTCGCGGTGCTCTAGCGCGGTGCGAATCAACGCGGCGGTCGACCGCTCGTCCGGGTGCAGGTTCCGCACCGTCGCCCCGTCGACGGTCACGGTGAACTCGTCCTGCAGCACGAGGTGGACCCGGACCTCGTCTCGGAGGCCGTGACTCGTCAGGAACGCCGCGTTCAGACACCGACAGAGCAGGTCCAGCCGGCCCGCCTCGCTCGCCAGCGCGTCCAGCGAGAAGTCGGGCGTCGTCGGGACCTCGTGACCGCAGATGACGAACTGTCGCATGTTCGCGTGTGGTTCGCGGGTGGGTTTAGTCGCGTCGAACCCGCTTTCGAACTGTGGTGTCGCTCGTGATGCTGCTCGAACGGTTTCGGTAGTCGGGGGAACGCGCTGGGACTCGAACGGCCAGAAAGCCCCCGCGTTCTCGCCGCCTGCGACTCGTTGCGCTCCTCGCTCCGCTGCGGTGCTTACGTCGTCTCGGCTGGCGAGAACGCGGCCCCTTTCAGTCCCGCCCCGCCCCGCCCCGCACAGCACCGCGACCGCACCGCGCCAGCCCTCCCCCTCGACACCCACGCGCCTGCCGGCGCGGGGTGTCTTGGCCGTGTGACTGGTGGCGGCATCGTTGTGCTCGTCAACCGGGTGGCGCGCGGCTGGCGAGGTACGAGGTGCGGTGCTGTCGGCCGGGGCGTTCTGGCTGGTATCGGCGCAGGCAGTTCCCACTGAGAAGGGGGCGTTCTGGCCGTTCGAGCCCACTGCTGTTCCTCCTGCAACCCCGCTGAAGCACGTGTTCGGACCGCGTTCCTTTTGCCACACGCCGCGAAACACACGCCCGACATGAACGAACGGGCGGCGCTCTCGCTCGTCGGCGGCCTCGTGGACCACGCGGGGGACGACGCGGCGGTGGTCGACGGGACGGTCGTGACGACGGACATGCTCCACGACCGGACGGACTTCCCCGGGGGGACGACGCGGTACACGGCGGGCTGGCGGGCGGTCGGCGCGTCGCTGTCGGACGTGGCGGCGACCGGCGCCGAGGCGACGGCGGCGGTGGCGGTGTACGCGGCCCCGGAGTTCACCGAACCAGCGCTCAGAGAGTTCCTCCAGGGCGCGACGGACGTCTGCGAGGCGGTCGGCGCGGAGTACGTGGGTGGCGACCTCGACACGCACCAGGAGTTCACGGTGGCGACGACGGCGCTCGGGCGGACCGACGAGTCGGTGGGTCGTGGCGGCGCGGAGCCTGGCGACCGGCTCTGCGTGACGGGCACGCTGGGACGCAGCGGCGCGGCGCTGCGGCTGTTCGAGGCGGGCGAGACCGACCGCGCGAACGAGCTGTTCCGGTTCGAGCCACGGGTGGCCGCCGGGCTGGCGCTCTCAGAGCACGCGACGGCGATGATGGACTCCAGCGACGGGCTGGCGCGCTCGTGTCACCAGCTCGCCGAGGCGAGCGGCTGCGGGCTGGCCCTCGACGCCGACGCGGTGCCGGTGGCCGACGTGGTCCACGAGGTCGCCGGGGGCGAGGCGGAGGTCCGCGAGCTGGGCTGGTTCTTCGGCGAGGACTTCGAGCTGGTCTGTACCGTGCCGGCGCGGCGGGTCGAGGACGCCCGCGACGACTGCCCGGTCCCGCTGTCGGTCGTCGGCGAGGTCACACGAGGCGACGACGGCGAGCCGGTCGTCACCGTCGACGGCGAGGCCCTGCCGGACCGGGGATTCACGCACGGCGAGTGAGGCGGGCGACGCGGTCGCGGGGCGACTATCCACGAACGTGCATCACAGGCGCGAGTCACAAGAGTTTTTGAACACGAACGCGCCTGTCCAGGTGATGAGCGCCTACACCGCCACGGTGACCGTCCGACTCAAGCAGGGAGTCCTCGACCCCGAGGCCGAGACGACCAAGCGCGCGCTGGAGCGTCTGGGCTTCGAGCTGTCGGGGCTGCGCTCGGCCGACCGCTTCGAGGTCGACCTCGACGCGGCAGACGAAGACGCCGCCCGCGAGCGTGCCGCGGAGATGGCAGAGCGCCTGCTCGCGAACCCGACCATCCACGACTACGACGTGGAGGTCGCCCCGCGCGAATGACGGTCTCGGTCGTCCGCTTCGGCGGCTCGAACTGCGACCGCGACGCCCTCCGCGCCCTGGAGGACCTCGGCATCGACGCCGAGATCGTCTGGCACGAGGACGGCCTGCCCGCGGACACGACGGGCGTCATGCTCCCCGGCGGCTTCTCCTACGGCGACTACCTCCGTGCCGGCGCGATGGCCGCACGCTCGCCCGTCATGGACGAGGTGCGCGAGCTGGCGGGCGAGGGTGTCCCCGTCCTCGGCGTCTGCAACGGCGCACAGGTCGGCTGCGAGTCCGGGCTCACCGAGGGTGCGTTCACGACGAACGCGAGCGCCCGCTTCCAGTGCGAGCACGTCCACGTCCGCGTCGAGCGCGCCGACACGCCCTGGACCGCCGGCTACGAGGACGGCGAGGTCATCGAGCTGCCCATCGCCCACGGCGAGGGTCGCTACGAGATCAGCGAGGACCGGCTCACGCAGCTGGAGACCCAGGACCGGGTGCTGTTCCGGTACTGCGACGCCGACGGCAACCTCACCGACGGGGCGAACCCGAACGGCTCGAAGCACAACGTCGCGGGCGTCGTCGGCGAACGCGACTCGGTGGCGGTGCTGATGCCCCACCCCGAGCGCGCCGCGCTCGCCGACGTCGGCGGCACCGACGGCCGACCGCTCCTGCGCGGCTTCGCCGCCGAGTAGGGCGAATCGGCGCGCGGTCCGTTCCCGAGTCGAGGCTCGAAACGGCTAAAGCATTAAAGACGGTGGGTGACTTCGGTGGGGGTAACTGGTGGCGCGTGTGCCGCCGAAACTCGCATGACTGGACGTACGACACGCGTCCTGCTCGTCGCTCCCCCCGGCGACGTGCGGACGGAGACGGTGGAGTCGCTTCCATGGACGGTGAGCACCGCGTCCGACATCGCGTCGGCCCGGGACGCACTCGACGATGCGGTCGACTGCGTCGTCGCGACGGACACCGTCGACGGCGACCCGCTCGAGCTCCTCGCGACCGCCCGGGAGCGTCGTCCGGCACTGCCCTTCTTCCTCCTCACCGAGGACGGCGACGAAGCGCTCGCGAGCGAGGCCGTCGCTGCCGGCGTCGACGGCTACGTTCCCGCCTCCGCCGGCCTCGACGTGCTCCGCGACCGCATCGCCGACGTCGTCGAACCGGAGGGCGGCCTCCCGGTCGACGACGAACTCGACCGACTCCGGCTCGTCTACGAGCAGGCACCGCTGGCCGTCGTCGAGGTGGACGAGGACGGCCACATCACCGCCTGGAACGCCGGCGCGGCCGAGCTGTTCGGCTACGAGGCGCCCGAGGCCATCGGACAGCCCGTCGTGGAGCTGCTCGTCGCACCCGACGAGCGAGATGCCGTCCGGTCCGTCTCCGACGCCGCACTCTCGCCCGGCGGGGAGGTACCGGCGGTCAACGTGAACCGGAACGTCACCGCCGACGGGACCGAGCTCACCTGCGAGTGGTACAACACGACGCTGACCGACGACGACGGGAGCGTCCTCGGCGCACTGTCGTTCGTCCAGGACGTGACCGACCGCGTGAACCGGCGCGAGACCGTCGAGTCGCTCCAGGCGATGACGAGCGAGCTCGTCGGCGTCGAGGAGCCGGCCCGGGTCGCGGACTTCGCGGTCGAGGCCGCACGGACCGTCCTCGACCAGCCCTACGCGGGCGTGTTCTTCCACGACGACACCAGCGACGTGCTGGTCCCCGTCTCGGTCACCGAGGAGGTCGCCGGTCACTTCGACCAACCGACCATGCTCGACCGGGACGACGGGGTCGCCTGGTCCGCGTTCGAGGACGGCGAGACCGTCGTCATCAACGAGGGGGCGAGCGCCCAGACGGGCATGCCCTCGTCGCTGGCGCTCGAGAGCGCCGTCGTCGTCCCGCTGGGCGACCACGGCATCCTCGCCTTCGGTGCCGGCGCGCGGAACGCCTTCGACCGGACCGACGTGCACATGGCGAACATCCTCGCGTCGACGACCCGGGCCGCCCTCGACCGGAGCACCCGCGAACGCGACCTCAAACGACATCAGACCATCGTCGAGGCGGCGGGCGACGGCGTGTTCGCGCTCGACGAGTCGGGGCGGTTCCGCGCCGTCAACGACGTGATGGCCGAGTTGACTGGCTACGAACGCGACGACCTCATCGGCCGGCGCGTCGACGAGGTGTTCCCCAGAGAGCACGTCGAGCGAGGCCGCGAGGAGGTCGAGGCGTTGCCCGACGGCGAGACGCGGACGTTCGAGCTGCAGATCGGCGACGACAGGGTCGTCGAGTACGAGGCGACCATCGCCGCACTCCCCCAGGAGACGACCTTCGATGGGACCGCGGTCGTCGTCCGGGATATCTCCGAACGAAAGCGCATGGAGGCCGAGCTCGTCGAGCAGAAACGCAAGATAGAGGCGTTGCACGCCATCGCCTCCGGCCTGGACGACTGCGAGACCCGGGAGGAGATCTGGACGCTGACCGTCGAGGCCGCAGAGCGCGTGCTGGACTTCGACATCTGCTGTGTCGACGAGGTCGTCGACGAGTTCCTCGTCTCCCGGGCGCTCTCCTCGGAGATCGAACCGGAGGGCTACAGCGACCGCGCGCCCATCACCGAGGGACTCGCCGGGAAGACACATCGCACGGGCGAGTCCTTCCTCATCGACGACGTCACCGCGGACAACGCGGCCGAGCCGGAGGACCGGACGTACCGGTCGCTGCTCTCGGTCCCCGTCGGCCAGGATGGTGTCTTCCAGGCTGTCTCCGACGAGGTGGACGCCTTCGACCAGTCCGACCTCGAGCTCACGGAGCTGCTGTTGACCCACGTCGCGGACGCGCTGGAACGGACCTCGTTCGAGGAGGAGCTCAAGGAGGAGCGCGACCGGTTCGCCGCGCTGTTCCAGAACGTGCCGGACCCGGTCGTCTACGCCGTCCACGAGGATGGCTACCCGAAGGTCGTCGAGATCAACAACGCGTTCGAGCAGGTGTTCGGCTACGACGCCGACGAGATCGTCGGCGGGAACCTCGACGAGTTCATCGTCCCGCCGGACCGGGACGCCGAGAGCGACCACATCAACGATCAGGCGTACCAGGGCGAGCTCGTCGAGCGGGAGGTGAAACGACGAACCACCGACGGCCTCCGTGACTTCCTGATGACCGTCGTCCCCGTCGACCTCGACGAGTCCTCCCCCCGCACCTTCGGCGTCTACTCCGACATCACCGAGCGCAAGGAGCGCCAGAAGCGCGTCGAGATCCTGAACCGCGTGCTCAGACACGACCTGCGCAACGGGATGAACATCATCAAGGGCTCGGCCGAGATGCTCGGCGACGTGGTCGACGGGACCGCCGCCGTCGGGTACTCCGAGACCATCATCGACCGCGCGGACGACCTCATCAGCCTCGCCGAGAAGACCCGTGCCGTCGAGCGCACGCTCGACCGCGACCGCGCCGCGACCGGTCCGGTCAACGTCCACGAGAGCGTCAGCACCTCCATCGCACGGCTCTCGGAGGAGTATCCAGATGCCGAGTTCACGACCGACCTGCCGAGGTCCGCGCAGGTCCGCGCCGACGACCTGCTCCGGACCGCCATCTTCCACGTCATCGAGAACGCCGTCGAGCACAACGACACCGACGCACCGACCGTCCACGTGAGTGCCAGCAGCGGCGAGGACGACCCGGACGTGCTCCGGGTGTCCGTCGCCGACGACGGCCCCGGCATCCCGTCCTCCGAGCGCGCGCTCATCTCGGAGGAGCAGGAGATCACCCAGCTCAGGCACGCCAGCGGGCTCGGCCTCTGGCTGGTCAACTGGGTCGTCACGCAGGCCGGTGGCTGGCTCAGCTTCGAGGACAACGAGCCGCGGGGATCGGTCGTCACGTTGCACGTCCCGCTGGCGAGGGAGTCCTCGTCGGAGGAGTCGGCGGCAGGGAACGGCGGGACCGAGACGACGCCCGTGGAGTGACTACCGGGCGAGCGGCATGTTGTAGCTGGTCTCGCGTTCCAGAACGGCCTCCCACGTCAGCTCGCAGTCGCAGGACACCTGCTCGAACACCGAGGGGTCCTGCCGGACGTCGAAGTCCTTGATGGCGGTCTGGACGCGGTCGTCGCACTCGCCGCAGTTGTGGGCGCCGCGGTCGGAGCCGTGTCCGACCGGGTCGGAGACGACGATGGCGTCGCAGTCGGCGGTCGATTCGAGCACGTCCGCGACCGACCAGAGCCACGGCGGCCGGTAGCCGCCCCGGAAGAACAGCTCGTCGACCATCGTGTAGCGCTGGACGTTGCAGGGGTTCATCGAGACGGTGTGACAGCCGTCGACCGCCGCACAGCGCCGCACGGACGACTTCATGTCCGCGAGGGCCTCGGGCTCTGCGAGGAACGGCGGCTTCATCAGCAGGTACGCCTTCACGCCGGCGTCGCCCTCGTCCCCGCTGCTGGCCTCGTCGGCCGCGACGGCCTCCGCGCACGAGTCCTCGAAGTCGGCGAAGTCGAAGTACTTGTTCACGCAGTCGTGGCGCACGCGGTCGGTCGCGGTCTCCAGCCCGATGGCGACGTCGGTGTCCAGCCCGTGACGGGTGAACTCCTCGATCTTCTCCTGGTCGACGAAGTCCGGCAGCGACTCGACGACGATGCGCTCGCGGTCCGCGAACGTCTCCGCGATGGCGCGCCGGGTCTCTCCACCGACCTCCCGCTCGTCGAGGAAGCTCCCGGAGGTGTAGATCTTGATCAGGTCGCTCTGCTCGTCGGCGTTCTCCGCCTCGTGGTCGAGACAGACCTGTATCTGGTCCATCAGCGCCTCGTGGCTCACCGAACCGCCCTCGACCGATTCCGCGACGTAGCCACACATCGTGCAGCCGCCGGCGCGGGCCCACCGGCAGCCGCCGGTGTTCAGGATGATGGTCAGGCTCTGGAACACGCCGCCCGGGGTGTTGTCCTCGTCGATCCACACCCGCGTCGGCTCGTGGGGGTCGTACGTCTCGTCCTTCTCCGCGCGGATGCGACGCATCACCTGGTTGTGCGCGTCCATCCCCTTCCCCTGCTCGTAGACCTCGGGGGTGGGCTTGCTCATTGGCGGAGAGAAACGGTCGTGGGCGTAAATCCGCTTCGGGTCGGCCGAGGGCTCAGTCCGCGTAGAGCGAGTAGAGGATGACGCCGAAGCCGACGGTGGTCAGCAGGCTCTCGATGGCCAGCGCGATGGTGCGGTCGCTTGGGCCCATGATGAACTGGTCCATCGCACCGGCCAGCAACGCGCCCAGCGTGACGAAGCCGAACCCGACCGCCAGCGCCCGCAGCGCGGGCGACTCGGTCCGTCGATAGGCCTTCGTCGCGAAGTAGGTGATGAGGCCGCCGAAGACGAGTGCGAGCGTCTTGAACGCGATGACGAGGGCTGAGAGGTGAGTCATGTCTCCTTGCGCACCTCCTTCCACATCGAGGCGAGGCGTTCGTCTGGCGTCTCTGGCGGTCGAGCGATACGTAGTTCGAGCGAGTTGTCCTCCGCGAGCATGATTGTGACGTCCTCGAAGTTGACCCGGTACTGCGACGTGTGACGGCCGTCCGCTCGGAGCTGTGTCTCCTCGACGAGCAACGACGACTCGGTTAGCTGTTCGAGCTTCCGGTAGGTCGTCGAGAGCGGGATGTCGCACTCGTCGGAGAGTTCACTGGCGGTCATCGGCTCGTCGAGTGCCTCGATGATCGCGTGACAGTCCTCGTCATCGAGGGCGTCGACGACCGACTGGAACTCCGGTTCGTCCGTCGCGGACGGGTCGTACATCCGTACCCGGGTAGTCCGGACGGGGGCACCATTACAGTTCGGTTTTTGACGCGACCGCCGTCGGTCAGTTCCGCCCGTCCGGCTCGTCGTCGGGGCGGCCGTCGGAGCCGAGCCCCATCGCGATACCGACGAGTGCGGGGAACAGCAGCAACGACCCGAACCCGCCGACGAACGCGAGCTCTAGGGGTTCGATTCTGGACTCGCCGACCGGCCGCGGCTGCGCGGTCGGCTCGGTCCAGCCCTCGTCCGCGCTCTCGGTGGTGCCGCCACCGTCTGCCGCACCGGTCACGACGACGGCGCCCTTCATCCCCATCCCCTCGTGTGGTTCACAGGAGTACCGGTGGATGCCTGGCTCCTCGAAGGTGCGCGAGTAGGTGTGGCCGGATTCGCCGACGAGTTCGGAACCCCAGTCGCCCGACTGGGGGAGGACGTTGTGGACGCCGCCGTCGCCGGTCCACTCCCAGACGACCTCCGTCCCGGGGTCGACGCGGACGGCTGGCGGCGCGAAGCCGAAGCCGCCGCCGTTGGCCTGGCTCCCGACCTGGACGGTCACGCTGTCCGCGCCGGTCTCGTTCGCGGTCGACTCGTAGTTCCCGACGTCGTCGAACCAGCCGCCGTAGTCCGGCTCCTCGAAGCTCTCCTGGCCGCCACCGCCGTTGCCGCCGGACGGGCCGGCGTCGCCGACCACGACGACGCCCTTCATCCCCATCCCCTCGTGTGGTTCGCAGGAGTACTTCACCACCTGCGACTCCTCGAAGGTGCGGGAGTAGGTGTGCCCCGCGTCGCCGACGAGTTCGGAGCCCCAGTCGCCCGACTGGGGGAGGACGTTGTGGACGCCGCCGTCGCCGGTCCACTCCCAGACGACCTCCGTCCCGGGGTCGACGCGGACGGCGGGCGGTGAGAACCCGAACGCGCCGCCGTTGGCCTGGCTCCCGACCTGGACGGTCACGCTGTCCGCGCCGGTCTCGTCCACCACGCCGTCGTAGTTGCCGACGCCGTCCAGCCACCCGTCGAACGTCGGCTGTTCCTGTGCGGTCACCGTGGCGCCGGTCGCCACGAGGCCGGCACCGGCGCCGAGTGCTCGGAGTGCGGTCCGCCGCGTGCAGGTCGACTGTCGGCTCATACACGGCACTCGGTTCGCCGGGGAAAAGCCGGTTACGAGCGTTCCCAGGGCGTGAGAGACCTTCTCGCCACGAGCTGCCAGCCGGCCACACCGACGACAGCGCCGACGGCGTTCGCCAGCCCGTCGACGGCCGAGGCAGTACGCCAGGGGACGAACGACTGGCACAGCTCCACGCCGAAGCCGACGGCGACGGCGAGTCCGACCGCGAGCAGGGCCGCCTGCACCGTCGCCCGGTCGAGCGCACGGGCCACCAGCCCGCCGAGCACCGCGTAGGCGAGCCCGTGCTGCCACTTGTCGGCCGGCAGGACGCCGAACGGACCGGTCGTCGGCGTCGCCGCGCCGGGTGGGTCGACCAGCGAGGCGACGAGCACAACGAGCGCCCAGGCGATGGCCGGGCCCCACAGCCGCGCCCGTCGGCGGTCGAGTCGAGTCACGCCACCGACTCCGTGGCGACGACACAAAAACGGGTCGCGTCGCCGTGGACCGTCGGCTTCTTGCAGCCACCGGCGGCAGGTCCCACCATGGCCGGTGGAACGTACACGTTGCTCGTCGAGCTCGACGGTCCCGTCACGCTCGCGGTCGGTGCCCTCGGCGAGGTGACGCTGGACTCGGGCTGGTACGGCTACACCGGGAGCGCGCTCGGCACCGGCGGGTTCTCGCGGCTGGACCGCCACCGGGAGGTCGCCTCGGGCGGGCGCGACGTGCGCCACTGGCACGTCGACTACCTGCTCGGCCACGAGGCGGCGACGGTCCGGGGCGACGTCCGCACCGTCGGCGACGTGGAGTGCGACGTCGCGCGGCGGCTCCCCGACGCCGTCGTCGGCTTCGGCTGCTCGGACTGTGACTGCACCAGCCACCTCACCCTGGCGGCGGACGAGGCGACGCTCCGCGCGATCGTCACGGAGGCTCACCGGACGGCGAGCGAGGCGTGATCACAGCGTCTCGCCGTCGGTCGCGGTGTTCCCGCCGTCCGTCGCGGCCTGGGGCGTGTCCTTCCCGATGACGACGCACTCGCGCACCTCCAGCGCCGTCGCGAGCTCCTGGACCCGGTCGGTCTCGCGGGCGAGCCGCCGCAGGTGCTCGATGTGGGCGCACTCCACCGCCCAGGAGTCGCTCGAATCGAAGCCGAGTCGCTCGGCGATGGTCGACCAATGGCCCCCCTCGACCAGAAAGACGAACGCGTCCGTCGTCTCGTGGACGCACTCGTACCGGTGCCGGTAGTCGTCGACACGGAGCCCCAGGTCGGCCTGTACGACACCGACGAGCTCGGGGAGGCGACCGGGTGGCACCCCTGCTGTCGCTGCTGCGAGGAGTACCGCGTCGTCCCGTATCGGGTAGTCCTTCATCCCCGTCACCCCGGAATCCCGTGCGTTCGTCGGTCGGTCGAGTCGCTTCGCTCCCGTCCCTCACACCCGCGACCATCCTGCCCAGGCACGCGCGACTCGACGCTCATCGGATACACACAGCAACTCGGCGCGTATAAACTCGGCAGGCAACCAGTTGGTAGTCGACTGGTTCACGGAACTGAGATTCATAACGAATTTACGATTCCGTCGTGCCCGTCGAACTGCAATGTACACTGGTGTCGTCCCCGGAACCGGCCGGGTGACCGCGAGCGAGACCGCTGGAGCGGGCCACGAACTGCGCATCGAGACGAACGGACACGTGGACCCCCAACCGGGCGATAGCGTGTCGGTCGACGGTGTCTGTCTCACCGCCACCGCCGTCGGACCCGGCTGGTTCGAGGCGTACTGCAGCGACGAGACGGTCGACCGGACGCTGCTCGCCGAGCGGCCGGTCGGTGCGCCCGTCAACCTGGAGCCGCCGCTGACGCTTTCCGACGGGCTCGACGGCCATCTCGTCCGGGGGTGTGTCGAGACCACGACCGAGCTGCTCGCCGCCGCATCGACCGGCGAGGGCTGGCGCTACGAGTTCGCCATCCCCGACGGCTTCGCCGGGCTGCTCGTCGAGAAAGGCGGCGTCGCGGTCGACGGCGTCAGCCTCACCGTCGCAGCCCTCGCGGCGGACCGCTTCGCCGTCGCCGTCATCCCCGAGACCCGCGAACGGACGACGCTCTCCGAGCGCGAACCGGGTGACCGCGTCCACCTCGAGGCCGACCCGGTCGCGAAGTACGTCGCCAGACAGGAGTCCGTCGCCTGAGCGACGGGAACGTCGCCGACCGCGCCGCCCGACTACTTCTCCTCGACGTGGCGGACCGACGCCGCCTCGCCGCGCGTGCTCTCGACCATCGCCGCGCCGTGCATCTGCGCCCGGCCGATGGCGTACGCCGCCGGCCCCTCGATGAGGACCTCGTCGCCGACGCGGATCTCCTCGTCGGCGTCGAGCACGCCCGGGGCGAGCACGCTGCCGTGCGGGACGAAGCCGTCGATCTGGACACGCTTGGTCGGCGCGTCGCTCTCGTCCCAACGACGGGCGCCTTCGAGGGTGAACGAGAGGGTGCCGTAGCGGGGCACCTGTGCGGCGAGCTGGGTGCCGTCGTCCTCCCGGACCTGCAGCTTCGGGTACCGACTCGTCGTCCGGAACTCCTCGAACAGGTCGTCGCCCGCGCCGTCGCCGAGCTGGTAGTCCGCGAGCGCCCGGACCGTGTTGTGCTCGCGTTCGCGCTTGCTGTACGCCAACTCGCCCTCCAGTGCGTCGCGGAGGTTCCCGAGGCTCTCGCTCGTGGTCGGGTGGTCGGCGACGGTGTACTCGACGGGCACGTCGACGTCGTCCTCGACCGCCTCGACGATTGGGCGGTACTCCTCGGGCACGTGGGCGATGATCCGCGGGTAATCACTCCGGGCGAGGTACCGGCGGAGGACCTCGCTCACGAACTCGACCTCCTCGGCGCTCCAGCGGCCCGTCACCACCGAGTCGTAGTGCTGGGCCGGGTACGTCGTCTCCAGCTCCTGGGGGACGACCCCGATGGGCGAGGTCATCGAGACGATGTGGCCCCGGAACTGGATGGCGTCCATGTACTGCCGGTGGCTCTGGGACTCGCTGTAGGGCTTCGTCGCCGAGCAGGGGACGAGCACGAGCGGGTGGTCGTCGAACCGATTCTCGTACCGGGTCGTCACGCGCTCGGCGAAGCGCTGGATCTCGACCCGGCGCAGGGTGTCCTCGGTCGTCGCGTCGAGGTCGGCACCGCGATAGACGGGCGTTCGTGCCTCCAGATAGCTGTACTGCTGGTCGAGCTCGCGCATGAGCGCGGTGAGCCACTGGTCCTGGCGGGCCTGTCCCTCGATGTAGTCGCGCAGGCGACCGTCGCGGATGCGGCGGCGGACCCGTCGGAGCTCCGCCTCGAGCGCGTTGACGTTGTGCGCGGCGCAGTCCTCGCGGCCGAACTCCTCACGGGGCGTCGCACAGGCCGGACAGGCACACGGGAGCTCGTCCAGATCCTCGAGGAAGTACGCGTCGTCGGTCGTCAGGTAGCGTCCCTCCGTACCGCGGACGTACGCCCGGTGGGCGTCGAAGAGGTCGACGCCGGCGTAGGCGAGGACGGCGACGTTCCGCGGCGTGGCGACGCCGGAGAGGTAGAGCCCGGTGTCGTCCGGGATGGCCTCGCGGACCGCCAGAATGAGCTCCTTCATCCCGGCGCCGTGTCCGAGCGAGCCACCAGCGTCGGAGACGACGTAGGCGTCCGCGCCGTGGTCGGCCGCGGTGTCGGCCGAGACGACCGCCGCGCTCGGGTAGTCGACCTCAGGGTAGTCGACGGCGAAGGAGTCCGCGACCTCGTCGGCGGTCCCCGACGGGAGCCCCCGGTGCGGGAGGACGGTCAGTCGGGACTCGTCGCCGTCGGGGAGCTCCCGGTCGGCCTGCCAGAGGCTGCCCGCGTCGTCGACGACGTCGTCCACGAGCGCCGGCGTCGTCACCGGCTCGGCCAGCCGGAGTTCGGCCAGCCGGGCCGCGCCGTCGCGCTCGAGGACCTCGAAGTAGTCGGTCATGGCACGGTGTCGGGGGCCGACGGACTACTATCTTGCTTTGTCCGTCGGCCACCGGTGGCCCGGCTGGTGGACGAGAAGCGCGCCGCTCAGGGGTCGCCGCGCCACAGGTTCTCGACGGTCACCGACTCCGGAACGAGCCCGAGCGCGCTCTCGGGCCAGTCCTCGTGGGCCAGCGTGAACGCGGTGTCGGGATTCCCCTCGGCGAGCCTCGCCACGCCGCGGGCGGCGGCCTCGTAGGCGTCGCGGTCGAGTCGGCTCGGCACCTCCGCGGTCAGCGGGTAGGTGTTCCGGAGCGCCTTCGGGAACGGGCCGAACGGCGGGACGACCGACCAGGACTCGTCGAAGTCGCTCGAGTGATCGCCCTCGGTGAGGAGCACCTCGCCCGACGGGGAGAGCCGGTCCAGCCGCTCGTGGTGGCGCACGACCTCGGGGCGATGTGCGCTCTCGTTCGAGAGGTAGAAGAAGGAGCCCTTCGAGGCGGGGTCGGTCTCCTCCAGCTGTGCGGCGTGGTCGGTGAGCGCGCGGTAGCCGTCGAGCATCGCCGGGTGGGCGCGGGCGCGGCGCTCGACGAGTTCCATGAGGTCGCCATCGCGGATGGCCTGCTTGATGGTTCGCATCTCCGCGAAGGTGACGTGGAGGTTGTGGGCCGCCAGCGCCTCCTCGCGCGCCTCGTCGTTCATCGCGCGGAGCGAGTCCGGCGTCTCCGCGACGCAGACCGGACACGAGCACGGCATGTAGTCGAGGTCCTCGACGTGCTCGGTGCCGTCGACGGTGAGGTAGCGGCCGTCCCGGGCGTACAGCGCGTACGCTGCGGAATCGAACAGGTCACAGCCCATGGCGACGGCGAGCGCGAACATCATCGGGTGGCCAGCCCCGAACAGGTGGACCGGGCAGTCCCGGGAGAGCCCGCGCTTGGCGGCGGCGACCACGTCGACCATGTCGTCGTAGCGGTAGTCGTTCAGCAGCGGGACGACCGCGCCGACGGGGAACACGTCGAGGTCCGTGCCCGCGGCGTGCGCGCCGGCCGCCTCCCGCAGGTCGAGGTGGGTCGAGCCCTGCACCGGCGCGTTGACGAGCATGTCGCCGACGTCGATGGTCTCGGCGAGTTCGAGGCGCTCCTGGGTGGTGCGGAGCTCGGACTCGGCACGCTCGTGCGAGACGTCCGGCGGGGTGGGGATGTCGACGGGGGTGCCGATGTCGCTGCCGATGTCGTGCTGGAACTCGAGGATCTCCTCGGTGTCCGTGTCGATCTCGCCGTACTCGGCGAGCTGGAAGCTGCCGGAGTCGGTCACGATGGCCCCGTCGAAGTCCAGCAGGTCGTGGAGCCCCTGCTCGCGGGCCTGTGCTTCGAGTCCGTCGGTCGTCTTGATGATGTAGGAGTTCGTGATGATGATCTCTGCGCCGAACTCGTCGGCCATCCGCGCGGGCTCGATGGTGACGATGTTCGGGTTGACGACCGGCATCAGCGCGGGCGTCTCGACGGTGACGCCGGCGCGGGGGACGGTCAGCTCCCCGATGCGACCGCCGGCATCGCTGTCGCGGACCTCGAACTGCTCTCTCATTGGCGTCGGCTACCCGGGCACCGGCGGTAAGGGTGTCGTTTGGCGGCGAGGCTGGCGCTCGACGGAGTCAGCGGTGGCTGGCGGGGACCGTCTCGGGACGACGTGCCTCCAGATACACCGACGCGGCGGCGAGCAGCGCGAAGGGGAGGCCGGCACCGACGGCGAAGCCGTAGCTGACGAGGACGACCAGCCCGACGAGTCGCACCGCGAGCCGGGCGCGGTGCGAGAGGAAGCGGCGCTGCACGGGCTCAGTACGCGCCGTGTGGACAAAACCGCTGTGGTAGGGGTTGGCAAGGGGGCGGACAGGCGACGCGGTGGGTACGGTCACGCGACGGTGCGTCGCACACCGGCCTCGGCCGTCGCGCGTCGGCGCTCAGGACACGCCCCGTCTGGGCGCGGGTTCGTACTTGAACCCTGGGTCCGCTCACCCGAAGAGCTCGTGGTAGCAGAGGGCGGTGACGGCACGGCCGTCGCGCAGGTCGCCGTCGCGGGCCGCGGCGAGCAGCTCTTCGTAGGGACGGGTGGCGACGCGGATGCTCTCGTCGTGGTCGAGCTCCTGGTCGGCCGAGGGCTCGCAGTCCCGGGCGACGAAGTGATGGTGGACGGAGTTGCCGATGCCGTTGGAGGGTTCGACCGTCGTGAGCGGCTCGACGCTCCCGGCCTCGTAGCCGGTCTCCTCGCGGAGCTCGCGGCGTGCGGCGAGCGCGAGGTCGTCGTCGCCGGGTTCGACGCTGCCGGCGGGGAGGCCGTGGTTGACGCGGCCGACCGCCTGTCGCCACTCGTCGATGACGACCACGTCGCCGTCGGGCGTGAAGGGGAGCACGACCACCGCCGGCGGCTCGGAGACGTAGTCGTAGTCGGTGCGGGTGCCGTCGGGCAGCGAGACCTCGTCGTGGACGACGTCGAAGCCGGGGCACTCGTAGGCGACGTGGGAGGACTCGACGGTCCACGCCAGTTCCTCGTCGTCTGTCATGCCCGGGGCTCGGTGGCGGAGGGGCAAAAGGATGCGTCTCTCGGCTCAGTCCCGGGCGAAGAACTCGAGCATGGCGTCGGCCACGGCGTCGGGCTCGTCGAGGTGGAGCCAGTGGCTCGCGTCGGGGAATCGGACGACCCGGAGGTCGGACACCCACTCCCCGAGCCCCTCGGTGAGCGCGGGCGAGAGCGCGTCGTCGTCCATCCCCCAGAGGAGCTGCGTCGGGACGTCGATCTCGAGCGGCGGGCCCTCGCCGCCGACGAGCGGGAGCATGGACAGCCCGAGCGTGCGGAACAGTGCCCGGTAGTAGTTGATGGCAGAGGTCGGGGTCCCGGGGAGGGTGAACGCGTGCTCGAACATGTGGACGTCCTCGGCGGAGCAGGCGTCCTCGCTGTTGGGGCCCTCGGCGAACAGCTGCTCGAAGATGCGGTCGCTGGCGAGGTTCCACAGCCGCTCGGGCAGCCACGGCACCTGGAACCAGAAGGCGTACCACGAGCGCCGGATCTGCCCCGGGTTCCGGGTGAGCTCGCGCTGGAACGCGCCGAGGTGCGGGGCGTTCAGCACGGTGAGCGTCTCGACCACCTCGGGGTGGCGCGCGCCGACGTCCCAGGCGACGACGCCGCCCCAGTCGTGGCCGACGACGTGGGCGGTCTCGCCGAACTTCCGGACGAGCCCGTCGACGTCGCGCGAGAGCCGGCCGAGCGTGTAGGCATCTTTGCCGTACGGTTTCTCGGAGGTGTTGTAGCCGCGCATGTCCGGCGCGACGACGTGGTAGCCGGCGTCGGCGAGGGCGGGTATCTGCCGGTGCCAGGTGTACCAGTACTCGGGGAAGCCGTGGAGGAGGACCACCGTCTCGTCGGCGGGGTCGCCAGCCTCGACGTAGTGGAGGCGCACGTCGTTGACGATGGTCTGGTCGTGCTCGACGTCCGACATGGGTGGTGGTTCGCGGGCCGGCCTGAAAGGCGCTCCCCTCACGCGACGACACCCGGCTGCACGGCCCCGAAGTCCCGTCTACTCGTCGAAGCCCGGCGGGAGCCCGGTCTGCTTGATGCCGGACCAGTCCGCGACGACGAACCGGTAGAGTGCGACCTCGACCTCGGCCATCGCCCGCTCGAACAGGTCGGGCCGCCAGGCGTTCTCCAGGGCGTCGCTGGCGGTGTCCAGCTCCGCTTCCGGGACCGGCTCGATGCGTCCGGTGAGCCGGACGCTCTGCCAGGTGAACGGGGTGTCCGCCCGGTAGACGAGGAACGAGGCCGTCTCGGCGCGCTCGCTCAGCTCGGCCTTCTCGCTCCCCGAACCGACGACGAACGTGAAGTACAGCGTGTCGTCGCCGTCGTAGCCGAACGACAGCGGGAGGAGCGCCGGCGCGCCGTCCGACGGGAGCCCCAGTACGCCCGTCCCCTGGGTGGTCAGGAACGCGCTGATGGCGTCGTCGTCCATGTGCTCGACGCCGTACGCCGCGAGGTCTTCGAGGGTCATACGTGAACGTACGGCACGAGCGGCTTCAAAGCTATCTGTGGCTCCAGCGCGCTGGGAATCGGTGACTGCGCACCGCCTGCCTCACTCCGTCAGCCCGTAGCCCCGCGCGACGAGCGCCACGTCGACGGCGAAGACGACGCCCGTCGCGACGAGCAGGATGCCGAGCGAGAGGGCTGGGTCGCGCTCGGCGTAGCCGAGGAAGCCGTAGCGCACCGCGTCGACCATGTGGACCATCGGGTTCGCGAGCGAGACGGTATACCAGACGCCGTCGAGCGCCGACAGGGGGTAGAAGACGCCGCCGAAGAACACCAGCGGGCGGATGAGGAACTGGTTGAGGACGGTGAGGTAGTCGAAGTCCCGCGCCCAGAGCCCGCCGACGATGCCGAAGCAGGCGAACAGCGCGGAGACGGCGACGAGCGAGACGGCGAGGTACGCGGGGTGGGCGACCGACACGATGTCGTAGCTCGGGTGCACGAGCGTGAACACGACGCCGATGACGGAGATGATGACGCCGACGAGCACGCCCCGGAGCGCGCTGGCGGCGACGTAGGCGAACGAGAGCTGGCGGTACGACAGCGGCGACGTGAGCACCTCGTGGATGTACTCGTTCCAGCGCCCGTGGAAGATGGAGAACGAGGCGTTCTCGAAGCCGTTCGACACCGCGCCGAGGACGACGAGGCCGGGCAGGACGAACTTGATGTACGGGATGCCGTCGCCGTAGCTCCCGATGCGGCTCCCGAGGATGACCCCGAACACCGCGAAGTAGAGCACGTTGTTGATAAAGGGCGGCAGGAACGTGTTCCGGGGGCGGCGGACGTACCGCAGTATCTCGCGCTTGAGCAGGGCACGCGTCCCGGTGGCGAGCCCCCTCATCTGCCCTCACCCGTGAGCTCGACGAAGATCTCCTCCAGACTGGTGCGCGAGATGTCGAGGTCGACGACCTCGTGGCCCATCGCCTCCAGCTCGTTGAGCAGGTCCGGCGTGACCGCGCCGCCGTTGCTCGCCCGGACGACGAGCCGGTCGCCGTCGAGGTCGACCGACTCGACGCGGTCGAGCGTGTCGCCGAGCGGCGGGGTCTCGGCTGGGGCGTCCCGAAGGGTCACGGTGACGGTGTCGGTCCCGCGGTTCATCAGGTCGTCCGGCGTCGCCACCTCGACCTTCCGGCCGTCGTCGACGACGGCGACCCGGTCGCAGAGCCGTTCCGCCTCCTCGATGTAGTGCGTGGTGAGCAGGATGGTCGTCCCGTTCTCGTTCAGGTCCCGCACGACCTCCCAGAGGTCGTGTCGGAGCTGCACGTCCACCCCTGCGGTCGGCTCGTCGAGGATGAGCAGGTCGGGGTCGGTGACGAGCGCCCGGGCGAGCAGCAGCCGGCGCTTCATCCCGCCCGAGAGCCAGTCGAAGCGCTCCTCGCGCTTGTCGTAGATGCCGACGCGCTTCAGCGCCTCGTGCGCCCGGTCCAGCGCCTCGTCCTCGGGGATGCCGTGGTAGCCCGCCTTGTGGACGAGCACCTCCTCGATGGGGAAGAAGCGGTCGACGTTGAACTCCTGTGGCGCGAGCCCGATGGCGTCCCTCGCGTCGCGGTACTCGTCGACCACGTCGTGGCCGAACACCTCGGCGTGGCCGTCGGACTTGCGGACCAGCCCGACGAGGATGTTGATGAACGTCGTCTTGCCCGCGCCGTTGGGGCCGAGCAGGCCGAAGAACTCGCCCTCCTCCACCCGCAGCGAGAGGCCGTCGAGCGCCTGGACCTCGCCGTAGGACTTCCTGAGGTCTGAAACCTCGATGGCGGCAGTCATCGGGGAGTTTTCGGCGGCGTTCGCTGGTAAGGCTGGCGAAAGCGGGTGGCGAGCGGGCACGTCCCGCATCAGTATACACGAGTTACGGACACGGACGCTCGACCTGCTCGCACGGGGGCCGACCGACGACTCTCCATCGCGAACGGACAGTCCCAATGAGGGATAGCTAGTACTAAAAGCAACAGAACTGGCCCCTCGATCTGGGGTGTAAGGAACTCTCTACGCCGTTTCAGAGTGGCGATTCCGTGAGTACCGGCACTCGACCGAGTCCGGAGGTTTATGGGTCAGGTGCCGTGGTTTTAAAATAGTCTACCGGTCGTTCAGCTATTTTCGAACAGTATACTCGGCAATTAATTATCACGTACTTGGCCGTGTGTCGAACTGGAGCATGAGATCGACCCGACGAACGCTACTCACGATACTGGGGAGCACGGTCGCAGTCGGTAGCATCGCCACGACAGGTTCGGGCAGTCCACCCGCGAAGGGCCGCATCACCAAACTCGGACACTCCCTGCTCTCCGACCCGGCAGGAGGATACGCCGAGGAGGACGTCCGTGCTGACGGCCGGTACGCACTGGTCGGCAGCTACGCCGGTCCGGGTGGCTCGTTCCTCGTCGACATCAGCAACCCGACCGACCCGACGGAGGTACACGAGTTCTCGACGCCGTCGGACGCCGTCCGCCACGCCGACGTCCAGTTCGACCGGCGCGACGGTCTCTACTACCGGAGCCGTGAGGGTGGCGGCGGGGACGATCAACCACCGAACGGTGTCGACGTCATCGACTACGGCTACGACGAGGGAACACCGGAAGCGCCGGTGAAGGCGTCGCGGGTTCCCGCCGGGTCGACCCACAACGTCGAGGCCCACCCGGAGAGCGACGTCCTCTACACGACCGAACACGACGGCGTCGGCGTCTGGGACACCAGCGACCCGACGAACGTCACCGGTGGCGACGTCGTCAGCCCCGACCCCACCGGCGACTGTCACGACATCGTCGTCGACACCGAGCGCGACCTCCTGCACTGTGCGTTCATCGGCGGCGGCTTCGACGGCTACGTCGCCATGGACATCAGCGACCCGCTCTCGCCGACCGTCGCCGGGACGTTCGACTACGAGGGGCGGGAGGACTACTCGGAACAGCGACTCGAGAACGGCGAGCCCGGGTTCAGCAACTGCCACTACGCGAGTCACGACCCCGACCGTGACATCGTGGTCGTCGGCGACGAGATCGGGTTCGGTGCCCCCGGTGGGAAGCACATTCTCGACATCGGCTGGGGCGATGGCTCCGTCGAGGACCCGGAGCACGTGGGATTCACGTACTCGCCGAACGCCCGGATGATGGACGAGGCGGCCGAGCTGTTCGACTGGACCACCCACAACCACCAGGTCATCTCGAAGGGCAACAACTCCCTGCTCGTCAGCGGGGACTACCACGAGGGGACCGTCGTCTACGACATCTCGGACCCGACCGACCCGACGCCGGCCGACCAGTACCGGACCGACGACATGGCCGACCAGGCCGACGGGGCCGGCTTCGTCGGCGACCCCCCGATGGCGTGGGGCGCGAACTACAGCGAACAGCGCGACCTCGTCGTGACGAGCGACATGCAGACCGGCATCTACGTCTTCAAGGTGACGCCAGCCGCAGCGGGCGGCGGTGGCGGAGCTGGCGGGCGCTGACGGCCTCGGTCCGCAGTGCTACGAGGCAGCGCGGACGGCTTCGCTCGCGGTCCGGCAGGCCCGACCGGAGTCGCACCGGCAGTTCGGGGTCTCGGTCGAGCGATCCGCCAGCCGGGAGCAATCTGGTAACCAGCGCATGACCACCCCGAAAATAGCTTCATGACGTGCCTGTGAGTAGGACTCGCTTACCCAAGGATGACCGACCCATGACCCAGGACGAATCGACTGCGACGGACCAGGGGACCGTGTACCGAATGGCTGGCGTTACCGGACTCGGCTGGACCGTCTCGATACTCGCGTACCTGTCGACGCTGCTCGGCTACGGGAACGCCGCCGTCGCGCGACTCGTCGGCAGCCCCCGGGCGCTGCTCTACCTCGGGGGCGGCCTGCTCGTGGCGACGCTGGGGCTGGACAGGCTCCAGCGCAGGGGTACGGACGACGAGGCCGACGACAGGGACGGCGAGACGGCACTGCCGAACTTCGCCGACGACCAGCCGGAGTGACAACACATTTGACCGACGCCCGAGAACCGTCGCCCGATGAGCACGTCGACGGCCCGCCGCTGGCTGCCCGAACTCGGGATGTCGCTCGCCCTCGTCGGTGGCGTCGTCGCCTTCTACGCGCTGTTCGCGCCCGGGATCGGCTGTCGCGACCACGCGCTCTCGACGTGGGGCGTCTCGGTCGCGCTCGACGGCGCGATGCTCCAGGTCGCCGACTGTGGCAGCTACGCGGTCACCGTCGACCTCCGGCTCGCGGTCGGCGGCCTGGTCTGCCTGGTCGTGGGCTGGGCGGTCGCCAGATACAGCACCTGAACGTGTCGACCGAACGACGCGCCGTAACGCAACGATTAGGAGCCACGGCCACGAAATTTTCCCCATGACAGGTGACATCGACGACGCGGTGGACGAGCTCGCGGACGTGCAGGCGGGGTCGGATCTGGACTCCGTCCCCATCGTCGACGTGACGGAGACGGACGCGACGGTGGCGGTGACGCTCGGGCTCCCGTCAGGCAACGAGTTCGTCGACGAGTTCACGAAACCACCGGTGTGGGGCGCGAACTGCGAGCTGCAGTCGTTCCTCGACGCGATGGGCGTGGGGCCGAACGAGCTGGACAAGCTGGTGGGTCAGACCGTCGCGGCGGAGCGCGAGGTCGGGACCAGCGGCCTGGAGTTCAGTATCGACCGCGAGACGGTGTTCGGCGGAAAGTAGGACTACTCGTCGTCGGGCACCGTCGAGAGCGGGCCCCGCAACTGCGCCGCGAAACCGACGCTCTCGTCGTAGCCGTCGGTTGACATCAGCACCGGGTAGAACGGCTCGTCGCGGGTGAGTTCCTCCTCGCCGCGGCGGGCGAAGGGCTCGCCCGCGGGCACCACGACGAAGTTCTCGCCGAGGAACTCGTAGCCAGCACCGTCGACGCGCTCGGTCACCTCGAAGACGGTCGGGTCGCTGATGGCTGCCTTCCCCGCGACGACGTCGTAGGCCGCGAGCACGTTCCTGACGACCCGTTCGGCGTTGTCGACGGCGGCCTCGCTGCCCTTGAAGCCGCACTCGACGGCGACGCCGTCGACGTGCTGGGTCAGTCCGCCCGGCTCGGTGCGGATGTCGACGGCGCGGTCGAGCCCGGTGCGCTCGATGAGCTCGCGCGACCGTGGGGTGAGTCGCTGGTAGAGCGCGAACGGCTCGTCCGTCGAGACCGTCGAGTGGAGGTCGAGCACGACGAGGTCGTCCAGCTCGGCGAGCAGTTCGCTGGCGAGCCGGGCCTCGTGCGACGCGGCCTCGGGATCACCGGGGTACGCCCGGTTGAGGTCCTCGTCGACGAACCGCTGTTCCAGTTCGGCCGCGCGTTCGTTCCCCACGACGAACGTGACCGTGCCCGTGAGCTCGAGGTCGTCGTCCTCGAGGAGTCGCTCCATGGCGCGCTCGCCACAGGGTTCGTCGCCGTGCTGGCCGACGACGACGGCGAGCGCCGGGTCGCCGTCGCCAAGTGTGTGGACCCGCATCGATGATACATTCTCCGAACGTCCGTATTTAACTGCTTCTATCGGACGAGTCGTCGCCGTGGATCGGTGCCAGCTGGTCGGGGGACGGTCCGGTTACGTTCCGCTATCGAGATAACCGTTCGCAAGGGTGGTTTTATAAGGCACTGTTTGGTATTAGGATGCATGCCTGAGAATGGTACTGACCGACGTGGCTTTCTGAAGTACGCAGGCGGAGCAGCGGTCACGGCGTCCCTCGCTGGTTGCCTCGGTGGTGGAGGCGACGGTGACGGGACCGATACTCCGGCGGGAACCGAACCGGAGGAGACCGACGACGGTGGTGGTGAGGGGACCCAGACCGAAGGTGGCGAGGAGCTACCAGACTTCCCGGTGACCATCACGCAGGGCAACATGCCCTCCGGACTCGACCCGCACGACCACCGCGAGACGCCGACCGACGTGGTGATGCTCCACGCCTACGAGGGGCTCATCACGCGTGACGCGGCCGGCGCGGCACAGCCCGCACTCGCGACCGACTGGTCGCGCGTCGAGGGCGAGAGCGCGGCCGAGTTCCAGCTCCGCGAGGACGTGACGTTCCACAACGGCGATACGTTCGTCGGCGGGGACGCCGCGTACAGCATCAACCGCATCGTCGACCCCGACACCGGGTTCGCGAGCCCGCAGAGCGACCAGCTCGCCGGTGTCTCGGGTGCGAGTGCCCCGGACGACACGACGGTCCGCGTGACCCTCGACGGGCTCAACCCCATCGTGTTCTCCGAGTTCGCGACCTACTGCGACATCATGCAGCAGTCGTGGGTGGAGGAGCGCTCGAAGTCCGAGATCGGCCAGCAGATGAACGGCACCGGCCCGTTCCAGCTCGACAGCTACACGCAGGACGAATCGGTCGTCATGACCCGGTACGAGGGCTACTGGAACGACCCGGCCCAGGTCTCCGAGCTCACGTTCACCGCGGCGAGCGAGTCGAGCACCCGTGTCAACCAGCTGCTCCAGGGGGAGACCGACATCATCGTCAACGTCCCGCCGCAGGAGGTCAACCGGGTCAACAACAGCGACGCCGGCAGCGTCGCTGCGGCGCCGAGTACGCGTATCATCTACAACGCGCTGCGCTACGACGTGGAGCCGTTCTCGAACAAGCAGTTCCGGCAGGGCCTGAACTACGCCATCGACCTCGAGAGCATCGTCTCGAACGTGCTCGGTGGCTTCGGTGCCCAGACCGGCCAGCCGACGCTCGAGGGCTTCGTCGGACACAACTCCGACGTCGAGCCGTATCCGTACGACCCCGACGAGGCCGAGCGCCTCATCGACGAGTCCGGGCAGGCCGGTGCTGAGATCGAGCTCCACACGCCGGTCGGTCGCTACCTCAAGGACCTCGAGATCGCCCAGGCGGTCGCGGGCTACATCGACGAGCTGCCGAACGTCTCCGCGAGCGTCCGCCAGCGCGAGTTCGGGTCGCTCGTCGACGAGCTCCTGACCGGCAACATCGAGGACAAGCCGCCGTGGTACCTCATCGGCTGGGGCGAGGCCACCTTCGAGGGTGCGCTGGTCATGACCGCGCTGCTCTCGACCAACGGCGCGCTCACGACCTGGAGCAACGAGGAGTTCGACTCGCTGCTCGAGACCGCCGGCAACAGCACCGGTGACGAGCGCGTCTCGGCGCTCGAGGAGGCCAACGCGCTCGCACACGAGGAGGCACCGTGGATCTTCCTGAACCGGCAGTACAGCGTCTACGGCGTCAGCAGCCGCGTCTCGTGGGAGCCCCGCTCGGACGAGCGCATCGACGCCTACGCGATGAGCCAGGCGTAAGCTCTCATGTCCCTGGCTCGGTTTTTGGTAAAGCGACTACTGCAGGGGGTGTTCGTCGTCTGGGGAGTCGTGACCATCGTGTTCGGGCTCCGCGTCATCGCACCCGGCGACCCGGCGAACGTCCTCCTGCCACCCGACGTGGCGCCGGAGGTCCGCAGGCAGGTCATCGAGGACCTCGGGCTGGACGAGCCGCTGTACGTCCAGTACTGGGAGTTCATCAGCGGCATCCCGACGGGCGACCTCGGCATGTCGCTGGAGACCGGGACGCCGGTCACGTCCCGTGTGCTCCGCAGCCTGCCCGCGACGCTCGAGCTGGCGGTCGCGGCGACCATCGTCGCCGTCGTCATCGCCATCCCGCTCGGCGTCATCAGCGCGACGCGGCGCCACCAGCCGGCTGACTACGGCGCGACACTGTTCTCGCTGGCGGGCATCAGCACGCCGAACTTCTGGCTCGGCGTCATGCTCATCATCCTGCTCTCGGTGCAGCTCGATCTGTTCCCGACGAGCCAGCGCGCCATCGGGCTCCCGGGCGTCTTCGACCTCCTCGTCGCCGGACAGGTCGTGGCCGCCGTCGAGGGACTCCGCACGTGGCTGTGGTACATCACGCTCCCGGCCATCACGCTCGGGACGTACTTCACGGCGCTCATCACGCGACTGACCCGCAGCGGGATGCTCGACGAGCTCGGGAAGACGTACGTCCGCGCCTCGCGGGCGAAGGGGCTGCCGGAGTCGCTCGTGCGCTACAAGCACGTCCTCCGGAACACGCTCATCCCCATCATCACGGTCGTCGGACTCCAGCTCGGCTCGCTCATCGGCGGTGCCGTCATCACGGAGTTCGTCTTCGACTGGCCGGGGCTGGGACAGGTGCTCATCAACAGCATCAACGGCCGTGACTGGCCGATGGTGCAGGGCTCGCTCATCGTCATCGCGGTCGGCTTCGTCGTCGTGAACATCGTCGTCGACATGTTGTACACCTACGTCAACCCACGGGTGGGATTCGACTGATGATCGCGCCACGCACCATCCGCAGTCTGAAGCGCGGATTGAACCGCAACGTCCTCGCCAAGATCGGCATCGTCATCGTGGTTCTGGTGTTGCTCATGGCGGTGTTCGCGCCGTTCCTCGCACCGGACCCGCCGGGCCAGCAGAACCTGGAGGAGGCACGCACGCCACCGGTCGGGTTCACGAAGGCCTCCACGCAGGAGGTCCCGGTCCAGGAGAACGGCAGCGTCGTCTTCGAGGACGGCCAGATCGTCACCGAGAACCGCACCGTCTACGAGAACGCGACGTGGGCCCACCCGATGGGGACCGACGGCAACGGCCGCGACATCCTCTCCCGGCTGATATACGGGGCCAGGGTGTCGCTGCTCGTCGGCTTCCTCGGGACGGGGCTCGCGATGCTGTTCGGCGTGACCGTCGGCCTCACCGCGGGCTACTACCGCGGCAAGGTCGACGACGCGCTGATGCGCGGCGCCGACGTGATGCTCGCGTTCCCGTCAATCGTGCTGGCCATCGCGCTCATCGGCGTGCTCGGCGACACGCTGGAGCGGTCCATCCCGGACCCGTTCGTCCAGTTGGGCATCGCCCCGGCGTTCCGGGAGGCCGTCGGCCTGCCGACCGGGATGCCAGAGAGCACGGTGTTACCGGGGACGGTCGTCGTCGTCGTCGCGCTCGTCAACTGGGTGTGGTTCGCCCGCGTCGCCCGCGGCGAGGCGCTCAGCCTCCGCGAACAGTCGTACGTGAAGGCGGCCCGCGCCCTCGGCGCGAGCGACGCCTCCATCATGTTCCGGCACGTGCTCCCGAACGCTATCACACCGATACTCGTGCTCGGGACCATCCAGATCGCGGCCATCATCCTGCTGGAGAGTGCGCTGTCGTTCCTCGGGTTCTCCTCGGCGAACATCTCCTGGGGCTTCGACATCGCGCTCGGCAGGCAGTACCAGTCGACGGCGTGGTGGATATCCACCATGCCGGGGCTGGCCATCGTCATCACCGTCATCGGGTTGAACCTCGTCGGTGACTGGCTCAGGGACGCCCTCGACCCCGGTATCGAGGGGGAGGGTGGCGTATGAGCGGCGCCACCTACAGCCGCGACGACCTGCTCCGCGTCGAGGACCTCTCGACCCGGTTCTTCACGGAGGAGGGGCAGGTCAACGCCGTCGAGTCGGTGTCGTTCGACGTGCGCCAGAACGAGATACTGGGCATCGTCGGCGAGTCCGGCTCCGGCAAGTCCGTCACGGCGCTGTCGGCCATCGACCTCGTCGAGTCGCCCGGGAAGATCACCGGCGGCGAGGTCTGGCTCCGCGAGGCGGAGCTCGCCGAGGAGTTCCGGGAGGACACTCCGGAGGCGGTCGACGGCGACTTCGTCGACCTCAGACAGCTCCCGAAGGGGGTCCGTCGCTCGCTCCGCGGGCCGAAGTTCAGCATGATCTTCCAGGACCCGATGAGCAGCTTCAACCCGTCGCTGACCGTCGGCGAGCAGATCGCCGAGGCCGTCGAGGTGCAGCGGCGCGCCTCGGCGAACCCGCGGCGCACCCGCTCGCGGACGCAGGGCTACGGGCTCGGTCGGTTGCTCGTGGACAGCGTCGTGCCGGGACGGGAGTACACCAGCGACGAGAGCCACGAACGCGCCATCGAGCTGCTGGACCAGGTCGGTATCCCCGACCCGGTCGAGCGCGCCGACGAGCACCCCCACCAGTTCTCCGGTGGGATGCTCCAGCGTGCGATGGTCGCCCAGGCGCTCGCCGGCGAGCCCGACGTCCTGTTCGCCGACGAGCCGACGACCGCGCTCGACGTGACCATCCAGGCGCAGATACTCGACCTGCTGCGGGACATCCAGCAGGACCGCGGGATGAGCGTCGTGCTCATCACGCACGACCTCGGTGTCATCGCCCGGATGTGCGACCGCGTCGGCGTGATGTACGCCGGCGAGATCGTCGAACGCGGCTCGCTCGAGGCGGTGTTCGATGATCCGACCCACCCCTACACGGAGGGGCTGCTCGGCTCCATCCCGGACCTCGACGACCCGGCACCGCGGCTCCAGCCCATCGAGGGCAACGTGCCGAACCTCGTCGACAGCGAGATGCCGGAGCGGTGTTACTTCGCCGACCGCTGTCCGAAGGCGATGGAGGCCTGTCTGACGCATCCGGAGGAACGCGCGGTCGAGGGGGACCCGGGCCACACGGCCCGGTGTGTCCTCGCCGACGGCGAGTACGACCCCGAGACTGCACTCGACGACTCCTACTTCGAGGGAGGTGAGGACGAATGAGCGACGAAGCGTTCGACGACGTCGCGGACGGCCCCATCGTCGAGGTCGAAGACCTGGAGAAGTACTACTACGAGAACGACACCCTCCTCGACCGCGTGCTCGGCCGCGAGCCGACCGCGGTCCGTGCGGTCGACGGCGTCTCCTTCGAGGTCAAGGAGGGGGAGACGCTCGGGCTCGTCGGCGAGTCCGGCTGCGGGAAGTCGACCACCAGCGAGACGCTGCTGGGTCTGCGCGAGGCGACCGGCGGCTCGGTCCGCTTCCACGGTGACGACGTGTTCGAGATGTCCTCGAACGAGCGCACGGAGTTCCGGCAGGACGCCCAGATCGTCTTCCAGGACCCCTTCTCGAGCCTGGACCCGCGGATGACCGTCGGCGATATCGTCACCGAGGGGCTGCGCATCCACGGGCTGGCGGGCAGCGATGAGCGCACCGAGCGCGCGAAGGAGCTGCTCGAACGCGTGGGGCTGTCGGCGCGACACGCCGACCGGTACCCCCACGAGTTCTCCGGCGGACAGCGCCAGCGCATCGGCATCGCCCGAGCGCTCGCGCTCGACCCGGAGTTCATCGTGCTGGACGAGCCGGTGTCGGCGCTCGACGTGAGCGTGCAGGCCCAGGTGCTCAACCTGCTGGAGGACCTGCAGGACGAGTTCGGGCTCACCTACCTGTTCGTCGCGCACGACCTGAGCGTCGTCCGGCACATCTCCGACCGCGTGGCGGTGATGTACCTCGGGAAGATCGTCGAGACCGGCCCGGTCGACCAGATATTCGAGGACCCCCAGCATCCCTACACGCAGGCGCTGCTGGACAGCGTCCCCCGCGCGTCGGTCGAGGAGTACGGCCGCCGCGGCGGTACGCTGGAGGGCGACGTGCCCTCGCCACGGAACCCGCCGCCGGGCTGTCGGTTCCACACGCGCTGTCCCCACGCTCGGGACGAGTGCACGAAGGAGCTCCCGCCGGACTACGACGCCGGTGCGGCCCACGAGGCCGCCTGCTTCCGCGTCGACGACGACCACGCGTACTGGGACAGCGAGCCGCTCCCGCACGCCGACGAGGCCGGTAGGGACGCCTCGGTCGGTGGCGGTATCGCCGACTCCGACGACTGAGCGGACCGCCCGCTCACGACCTCTTTCTCGTCGTCTCGACGTCGAGCGCGTCGGCGACGGTCTCGAACGCTTCTGCGACGTCCGCGTACCGGTTCGGCGAGTCGAACGCGAACTGCTCGGGCCTGTTCGGACCGAGGAGTTCGCTGGCGGCTGCGAGCACACCGTCGCCGCGGGCCCAGGACAGTCGGACCACGTGGTGCTCGCGGTCGACCTCGACCCGTTCGAGCGCGGCGAGGTCGAAGCACGCCGAGTCGTCGACGCAGAGCGACGGTGGCGCGAGTTCGTAGTGGGTCCCGTCCTCGTACCAGTCCGCGAGCCTCCCGGCCGGAAGCAGGCCCACGGGCTCGTCGGTGACGGCGCGGGAGACGGCGTCGGCGACGCCGTCGGAGGCCGCATCGTCCAGTTCGACGGTCGTGTGGTCCGGCACGTAGTGGAGGACCTGCCGTCCGTCGCGGAACGCGTCGAGGCGTTCCAGCGTGACGAACCGGTGGACGTCCGTCAGGTCGAGGAGTGCGGTGAGCGGGTCACGTATCTGGTCGACCGCGGCGCGAAGGACGCCGCCCTCGGCCTCGGTCGCGGCCCGGACCCCGTTCGCGATCTCGGGATGGTCCGACGCGAGGCCGTCGACGTCGAGCCGCAGTACGACCGTGTCTGTGTGGTCGAACACGGCCCGTACCGCCGCTGCCGTCGCTCGTGCCTCGGCGCTCGCGTCGCCACTCGTCGTGATGACGAGTACGTGCGTCGGGTCGAATTGGCGGTGGGACACGGACGGCAGAAAGGACCGGGTGGAGTAAACGGTGGGGTGTCGAACCGACGGTCGCTATCCGACTGACGTCGGGACGTCCGGATGGTCACGGTGCCGTTCGAGCGCCGGCGAACACGACCCCCGCCCGGTTCCGGCCAGCCGTTCCCTGACCCGCTGCCACCGCTCGTGCCGGCAGAGCACGTACACCGGTATCGACTCGATGCCGAGGATTTTCGCCACGCAGAGCCGCCCGAACCCCTCGCTCCACAGTATCTCGCCCTCGTGGCCGACGACCACCAGCGGCTCCAGCGAGTGCACGAACTCGCCCCAGTCGTCCGGGTCGTGCTCGACCGCACCGTTCGGTCGGTAGCCGTCGTCCCGCATCGACCGGTAGAGTGCCTCGTGGCTCTCGCGGCGGTCCCGCCAGAAGGAGTCGAAGTCCTCGTGGCCGCGCGGGAACGGCCCGTCGTGGTCCGCGTACCGCGCGACGAGATGGTCGTAGTAGTCGGTGTCCTCCCAGTCGAGCCCCTTCTCGAAGTGCTGGACGAGTCCTCGGTAGCGGGGGAGGTCCGCCAGCGGGAGCCGGTTCTCCCTACTGCTCCAGTCGCCGGTTCGCACGCGGCCGAGTCCCCACGGAAGTTCGACGTCCGGGACGTACTCCATCACCGCATCCGGGTCGACCTCGATGGTGGCCCACGGCTCGGTCGGCACGTCGTACCGGAGGCGGTTGTGGAGCGCCCAGAGCCGTGTGTAGAGCCGGAACTGCGTCTCGAGCGGCACCGGCTGTCGCGAGAGGGCGAGCGCTCGGAACCGGTCGGCGAGTGCGGGACGGATCGACCGGGCGAGGGACGCGGCGGCGCCCTGCCGGAGGACGGTCGGGTCCAGGAGGTCGCGCGGAGACATGGACTCTCAGTCGAGTGGTTTCTCGTACTCGAACCGTTCGGTTTCGAACTGCTCGTCGGTGGTCGTGCGTCGTTCGCCGAAGCCGACCGACTCGTAGAAGCCGACGCCGGTCTCGTTCTCGGCGAACACCGAGACGCAGAGGTGGTCGAAGCCGCGGTCGCGGAACGCCGTCTCCAGCCGGTCCAGCAGCGCGCTCCCGACGCCGTCGCCCCAGTGGTCGGGGTGAACGTAGATGCGGTACAGGTGGGCCACGTTCTCGTCGTCGGCGTCCGGAACGCCCTCGACGTAGCCGACGACTGCGCCGTCGACCGCGGCGACGAAGAACGGTCGTTCGTCGGGCTCGACGTCGTCCGCGACGAGTCTCTCGGGGTCGTACCAGTTCGCGACGATGTCGTCGACGGCGTCGGGCCCGAGGATGTCGTCGTAGACGGCGTGACAGGACGCGTCGGCGACGCGCTGGACGGCGCGGGCGTCGTCGGCCGTGGCCGCGCGCACGGAGAGCGGATCCGTCATGCGTCGACGATTCGATGCGGGACGGGAAAGGTCTGGGGTGGGGGTGTCACACCGTCCCAACGACACCCGTTCGCAAGCGTGGCCGCCCTCCGAAATCGTTTTCATCCGGCCCCGCGGACCATCGGTATGCCGACCGATTCCGAAACGGGGTACGACCCCACACTCGGGAACAAATTCATCTTCGTTACAGGCGGCGTGATGTCCGGACTGGGCAAGGGTATCACGGCCGCGAGCACAGGCAGACTACTGAAGAACGCCGGGTTCGACGTGACCGCGGTCAAGATCGACCCGTACCTCAACGTCGACGCCGGCACGATGAACCCGTACCAGCACGGTGAGGTGTACGTCCTCAAGGACGGCGGCGAGGTCGACCTCGACCTGGGGAACTACGAGCGGTTCCTCGACGAGGACATGACCTTCGACCACAACGTCACGACGGGCAAGACGTACAAGCACGTCATCGAGAAGGAACGGGCCGGGGACTACCTCGGCAAGACGGTCCAGATCATCCCGCACATCACGGACGACATCAAGCGCCGGGTGCGCGAGGCGGCCGAGGGCACGGACGTCTGCATCGTCGAGGTCGGGGGCACCGTCGGCGACATCGAGGGGATGCCGTACCTGGAGGCGCTGCGCCAGTTCGCCCACGAGGAGGACGAGGAGGACTTCCTGCTCACCCACGTCACGCTGGTGCCGTACTCGAAGAACGGCGAGCAGAAGACCAAGCCGACCCAGCACTCGGTGAAGGAGCTCCGGAGCATCGGCCTCCAGCCCGACGTGCTGGTCGGCCGCTGCGGCGAGCGGCTCGACCCCGAGACGAAGGAGAAGATCGCGCTGTTCTGTGACGTGCCGACCGACGCCGTGTTCTCGAACCCGGACGTCGAGGACATCTACCACGTACCGCTGGTCGTCGAGGAGGAGGGCCTCGACGCCTACGTGATGGACCGGCTGAACCTCGACGCGAAGGCGCTGCCCGAGGAGAAGCGCGACAACACCTGGCGCAACCTCGTCACCCGCGAGCGCGAGGGCGAGGTCGACATCGCGCTGGTGGGCAAGTACGACCTGGAGGACGCCTACATGAGCGTGAACGAGGCGCTGAAGCACGCCGGCCTCGCGAAGGGGGTCGACGTGAACGTCGTCTGGGTCGACTCCGACGAGATGGTCAACGCCGACGCCGACAGGACCCACCGCAAGCGCCTGGAGTCCGCCGACGGCATCGTCGTCCCCGGCGGCTTCGGCTCCCGCGGGACCGAGGGGAAGATCCACGCCATCCAGTACGCCCGCGAGCACGACGTGCCGTTCCTCGGCCTCTGCCTCGGCTTCCAGATGGCGGTCGTCGAGGTCGCCCGGGACGTACTCGGCTACGAGGACGCCCACAGCGCCGAGATGGACCCGGAGACGACGAACCCGGTCATCGACATCCTGCCCGAGCAGTACGAGGTGTCGGACATGGGTGGGACGATGCGGCTGGGCGCCCACCAGACCGACATCACCCCCGGCACGCTCGCCGAGGAGGTGTACGATGCCACCGCCTGCACCGAGCGCCACCGCCACCGCTACGAGGTCAACCCCGAGTACTTCGAGGACTTCGCGGAGACGCCGCTCGTGTTCTCGGGCCGTGCGGGCAACCGGATGGAGATCCTGGAGTACGAGGACCACCCGTACTTCCTCGGCACGCAGTTCCACCCTGAGTTCCGGTCCCGCCCCGGCCGGGCGTCGCCGCCGTTCGTCGGCCTGCTCGAGGCCGTCATGGAGCTGGCGGGTGTCGACGGCGCCGACAACGGTGTCGACGGTGAAGAGGTGACCGCCTGATGGTGAACGTCGACGAGTTCATCGACGAGAAGGTCGCCGAGATCGCCGACGCTGTCGGCGACGCAAACGCCGTCATCGCGCTGTCGGGCGGCGTCGACTCCTCGACCGCGGCCGCGCTCGCCTACGAGGCCATCGGCGACCAGCTCACGCCGGTCTACGTCGACACCGGCCTCATGCGCCAGGGCGAGACGGAGGAGATCCGCGAGACGTTCGACTACATGGAGTCGCTCCGCATCGTCGACGCCCGCGAGCGCTTCCTCGACGAGCTCGCCGGCGTCACGGACCCCGAGAAGAAGCGCCACGTCATCGGCGAGCAGTTCATCCGCGAGTTCGAGACGGTCGCCCGCGACGTCGAGGCGGACTACCTCGTCCAGGGGACCATCTACCCCGACCGCATCGAGTCGGAGGGGACCATCAAGTCCCACCACAACGTCGGGGGGCTCCCCGACGTCGTGGACTTCGAGGGCATCGTCGAACCCATGCGCGACCTCTACAAGGACGAGGTCCGCGAGGTCGCCCACGCGCTCGACCTCGACGAGCTCGTCGCCGAGCGCATGCCGTTCCCCGGGCCCGGGCTCGCCGTGCGCATCATCGGCGAGGTCACCGAGGAGAAGCTCGACGTCGCCCGGATGGCCAACCACGTCGTCGAGGAGGAACTGGAGGAGCACGAGCCCTGGCAGGCACTCGCGGCCGTCCTCGGCAAGGCCACCGGCGTCAAGGGCGACAACCGCGTCCACGGCTGGGTCGTCGCCGTCCGGTCCGTCGAGTCCCGCGACGGCATGACCGCCCGCGCCCAGGAGGTCGACTGGGACACCCTCCAGCGCATCCAGTCGCGGATCACGGCGGGTCACGACAACGTGTCGCGAGTCGTCTACGACGTGACCCACAAGCCGCCCGCGACGATCGAGTACGAGTAGCACGCCGGTATTCTTCCTGTCCCTTCGTTTTCAGGGCTGGTGGCTGCGACTGTCGTATCCACCAGCCAGAAAGCCCCTTGTTAGTGGTCAGTCATTCCAGCGGCAACAGCCAGAAAGCCCCTGCTGGCTCGACTCCCGGGACCCGCGCTGCGGTCCTCGCTCCGCTGCGGTCCTTGCGGGGTCCGGGTTCGTCGACCCAGCAGCCCCTTTCAGTCCCGGCCGCCGCACCCGCACCGCACCTCACCCCTCCCCAGCCTCTTGCGCTCCTCGCTCCGCTCCGGTGCTCATCCCTCGCGCGGATGGCTCGACGCGCTCGTTTCACTCGCGCCGTCTCGCCAGCCACGCGCCAGTGGTGGATGGTTTCCAGCAATCGGAAATGCTCGTTCACTCCTCGCCGATGCGGAGGAACATCCCCCGTGAGGCGGGCGCGGTTGGCTCGAACCCCCAGCGCTCGTAGAAGCCGTCGACGTCCGCCATGAGGTTCACGTAGGCGGATTCGGGGGCGGTCTCGCGGAGGTGGGTGACGAGCGCGTCGGTGATCTCGGTGCCGAGCCCCCGGCCCTGGTGGTCGGGGTGGACGACGATGTCGGTGAGCTGGAAGACCGTGCCGCCGTCACCGACGACCCGCCCCATGCCGACGACGGTCTCGGTGCCGTCCTCGCGTGCGACGACGGTGACCGCGTGGTGGCTGTTGGGGACGCCGGCGCGGGCGGCTTCGAGGGTCCGGTGGGACATCCCGGCTGCGTCGCGCAGTTCGACGAACCGCTCGGGTGTCGGCGGTTCCTCGCGGAGTTCGTAGGTCGAGGAGTCCATGTGCGTGCTCCTCCACGCCGGGCGAAAACGCTGTCGAACAGCAGGGTTATAACCTAGTAGTATTACCTAGTAGTCGATGACGCAGCTACGAGAAGCACGCAACGGAGCCGTCACCCCGTCGATGGAGCGCGTCGCCGACCGCGAGGGCGTCGACCCGGAGTTCGTGCGCCAGCAGGTCGCCGACGGGCAGGCGGTGATTCCGGCGAACGTCCACCACGACTCGCTGGACCCGATGATCATCGGCCGGGAGTTCGCGACGAAGGTGAACGCGAACATCGGCAACAGTGACACCACGAGCAGCATCGAGGCGGAGCGCCGCAAGCTCCACGTCGCGGTGAGCCACGGCGCGGACACGGTGATGGACCTCTCGACGGGCGAGGACCTGGACCGCATCCGCGAGGACAACGTGGAGCGCTCGCCGGTGCCCATCGGGACCGTGCCGCTGTACGAGGCGCTGAAACAGGCCGGGTCGCCGGAGGACATCACGCCCGAGATCCTGCTCTCGGTCGTCGAGAAGCAGGCGAAGCAGGGCGTGGACTACATGACCATCCACGCCGGCATCCTCGCCGAGCACCTGCCGTTGACCGACGGCCGCGTCACGGGCATCGTCTCCCGCGGCGGCTCCATCATGGCCTCGTGGATGGAGGCCAACGGGGCCCAGAACCCCTTGTTCACGCACTTCGAGGACATCTGCGAGATCTTCCGCGAGCACGACGTGACGTTCAGCCTCGGGGACAGCCTCAGGCCCGGCTCGGTCGCCGACGCCTGCGACGAGGCGCAGTACGCCGAGCTCGACACGCTGGGCGAGCTGACCCACGTCGCGTGGGACCACGACGTGCAGGTGATGGTCGAGGGACCGGGCCACGTGCCCATGCACAGGGTCGCGGAGAACGTCGAGCGGCAGCAGGCGGTCTGCGACGGCGCGCCGTTCTACGTGCTCGGCCCGCTCGTCACCGACATCGCGCCGGGCTACGACCACATCACGAGCGCCATCGGGGCCGCGATGGCCGCCGAGGCCGGCGCGGCGATGCTCTGCTACGTCACCCCGAAGGAGCACCTCGGCCTGCCCGAGGAGCAGGACGTGAAGGACGGGCTGGCGGCGTACCGAATCGCCGCGCACTCGGCGGACATCGCGAACGACCGGCCCGGCGCGCGGGACTGGGACGACGCGCTCTCGTCGGCGCGCTACGAGTTCGACTGGCGCGAGCAGTTCGACCTCGCGCTCGACCCGGAACGCGCCCGCGAGTTCCACGACCAGACGTTGCCCGGCGACAACTACAAGGACGCCCGCTTCTGCTCGATGTGCGGCGCGGAGTTCTGCTCGATGCGCATCGACCAGGACGCCCGCGAGGGCAGCGACCGCGAGCGCACCGTCGAGATACCGGACCTCGACGAGAGCAAGGCGGCGGAGGTGAACCGACCGCCCGTCGGCACGCACGACGCGAGCGCGATGGCCGACCGCATCGTCGAGCGCGCGAGTTCGGACGACTAGCTGTCAGAATCCGTATCGAAGATCCCTTCGCCACAGACTTTTGTTCGCACCGGAGAACTCGGAAGCATGGACACGCCCACCCGCCGTCGCCTCCTGGCCGCGCTGTCGGCCACGGCGGCGACCGCCCTCTCCGGCTGTTCGAGCGACGACGGCACCGCGAGCGAGACACCGACCGACACCCCGACGGGGACGCCGACCGCGACGGCGACCCCCACGACGACCGAGGAGCCGACGGCACAGGAGACGACCGCCGATGGGTCCGTCGACCCGGCCGCACTCCGGACCGAGGCCCGCGAGCTGACCCTCGCCCTGGCCGACGGCGAGTACGAGCGCGTCTCCGACGCCTTCACCGACGAGGCAGCCGAGGTGCTGACCCCGGAGCGTCTCGAGGGTGCCTGGCGGCAGACCACCGGCGACCGCGGGCCGTTCCGGGCCATCGCGAACGCCGCCTACACCGAGGGCGAGGACGGCAGCCACGTCGTCCTGGTCGAGACGACGTTCGACGCCGGCGCGCTGACCTTCCGCTGGACGTTCGACGCGAGCGGCGAGCCCGTCGGCCTGTTCATCCGCCCGCCGCAGGGCGAGTACAGCCCACCCGACTACGTGGACCAGTCCGCCTTCGCGGAGACCGAGCTCACCCTGCCCTCGCCGGCCTGCGACCTCGGCGCGACGCTCGCGCTCCCGACCGGCGACGGGTCGGTCCCGGGCGTCGTCCTCGTCCACGGCACCGGGCCGAACGACCGCGACCTCACCGTCGGCCCGAACAAGATCTTCCGCGACCTCGCCCACGGGCTCGCCACCCGGGGCTACGCGGTCCTCCGGTACGACAAGCGCACCTTCGCCTGCGACGTCTCGGTGGCCGACGACGTGACCATCGACGACGTGACCGTCGACGACGCCGTCACCGCCGTCGAGCGCCTCCGCGAGGAGGACCGCGTCGGCTCGGTCCACGTCGCCGGCCACAGCCAGGGCGGGCTCGCCGCGCCCCGGATCGCCCGGCGCGCCGACGCCGACGGGATGGCGCTGCTCGCCGCGCCCGCCGGCGACCTCTGGGAGCTGCTGCCGATGCAGAACCGCCACATCTTCGGGCTCGACGGCGAGATCAGCGACGCCGAACAGCGTCGCATCGACGAGATAACCGCGGAAGTGGAGCGCATCACGAACGGGAACTTCTCCGAGGACGAGGACCTGCTGGGCTTCGACGGGAGCTTCTGGGCCAGCCTCCGCGCGTACGACCAGACCGCCGTCGCTGCCGAGCTCGACATCCCTGCCATCGTCCAGCAGGGCGAGCGCGACTTCCAGGTGCCGCCCTCGGACATCGAGGACTGGCGGGACGCCATCGGCGACGACCGCGGCACCTACCACAGCTACCCGTCGCTCGACCACCTGCTGTTCCCCGGTTCGGGCACCTCCAGCCTCGCGAAGTACTACGAACCGAACAACGTCAGCGTGGACGTCGTGGCGGACCTCGACGCCTGGCTCGCCGCGCGGTGACCAGCGACGCAAGCTCACCCAGCGAGTTTACAATTAGTGTAAACTTCCGGCCTGGCGCGCGGCTGGCGAGCGTACCGAACGAAGTGAGGTCGCGAGCCATCCGCGCGAGGGATGAGCATCGTGGTTCGGGAGAGCGTAGCTCTCCCGCCATCACGAAAATCTCCGATTTTCGAACGACAGCGAAGCGAGGAGCGCAAGAGGCTGGGGAGGTGTGAGGTGCGGGTGGTGGGACTGAAAGGGGCCGCGTTCTCGCCAGCCGAGACGACGAAAGGACCGCAGCGGAGCGAGGACCGCAGCGAGTCGCAGGCGGCGAGAACGCGGGGGCTTTCTGGTGGTTCCAGTTACCAGCTCTCCCTGTCCATGAAGGGGCTTTCTGGCTGTTCTCGTCACCAGCAGTTCTTCCGACTCTGTGTACGTTCCGTACGGTCACGACCCATCTAATAGGATTACCACGTCCAGGCAATCCATCCACACGCACTCACGGACGCCAGTTTCATACAGACGCCGTCCGTCGGACCCGCCATGGACACCTATCGCGCGTTGCAGGTCGACGCGTTCACCGACGAGCCGCTGTCAGGCAACCCGGCGGGGGTCATCCCGGACGCTGACGGGCTGGAGGCGGAGCGGATGCAGGCGGTCGCGGCGGAGCTGGCGGTCTCCGAGACGGCGTTCGTGCACCCGAGCGGGAGCGCCGATCTCAGGCTGCGGTACTTCACGCCCACGACGGAGGTGGACCTCTGCGGACACGCCACCGTCGCCACCTTCGGCCACCTGTTCGAGGACGGCGTGGTCGACGCGGACACCTACGCCGTCGAGACGAACGTGGGGGTGCTCGACGTCACCGTCGAGGACGACGGCACGGTGTGGCTGGACCAGGACACGCCGACGGTCGTCGAGGTCGACCTGGACTACGACCGCGTGGCGGACGCGCTCGGCATCGATCCGGCGACGCTGCAGGACGTGGGCGCGGACCTGCCGCTGGCCATCGCGGAGGCGGGGGTGCGCTACCTCGTCGTGCCGGTGAACTTCCTCGAGCACCTGGGCAACGTCGACCCGGACCTCGGCGCCGTCGAGGAGCTCACGGACGAGGTCGACGCCACGGGGCTGTACGCGTTCACGTTCGACGCCGTCGACGCGGACGCACAGCTCCACGCGCGGATGTTCGCGCCGGGTGCCGGCATCCCGGAGGACCCGGTCTGTGGGACGGGTGCGGGCGCGGTGACGGCGTATCTGGACCACTACGGCGCGTTCGCCGACGAGTTCCCGGACGAGGTCGTGATAGAACAGGGGCACTTCGTCGACCGGCCGGGTCGGGTGCGTGCCCGCACCGCACCGTTGCGCGTCGGCGGCCGGAGCGTCACCGCGCTCGACGGCTCGCTGGTCGTTCCCGAGGCGGACGAGGACGAGATCCTGGAGGCCTAGGGCAGCGGGTCGTCGTCGCCGTCGGACTGCTTCTTGCGACCGGAGCGCGTCTCGTCGTCGCCGGAGACGGCGTCGGTCGCGCGCTCGCTGCGATTGGCGCCGTCGGATCCGCCGTCGTCGTCGCCGGACCCGGACGACCCACTCCCGCCGGAGCGGCTCCCGGACTGCGAGCGACCCGACCGGCCGGAACGTCCGCCGCCGGACCCGCTCGACGACCGTCGACTCCCGGACTGACCGGAAGCCGAGCTCGACCCCTCGCTCGTTCCCGAGGACCGCGCCGACCGCCCGCCCGACGCACCGCTCGAACGGCCGGCGGTGGTGCTGGTCGACCCGCCCGTGGAGACGCTCGTTCCCGCTGCGGGGGCGTCGTCCGCCGCGGCATCGCGTTCGACCTTCCGGATCTCGGCACGGAGGTCCTTCTCGACGCCGGAGAGCTGGTCGTTCACCACGTCGAGCACCTCGCTCTTGAGCTGCTCGTCGTCGCTGCCACCGGCCTCCACGGCGATGGCTCGCTCCATCGTCTTCGTCAGCGCGATGGACTTGCCGAGCTGCCAGACGACGAGGCCGACGACCGATAGCGCGATGGTGATGACGGGGTTCGCCGCCGCGATGGCGGGGTCGAACTCCGCCGGGAAGTTGTTGGACAGGATGGTGATGGTCTCCCAGAGACCCAGGTAGATGCCGAGGCCAACGAACGCCATCCCGACGCCGAACGACAGCCACGAGAGCAGTCGGTAGAAGCCGACCAGTTTGAACGTCTGCTTGGTATCCATGGCAGATGGGTCACGACGACAGACCATAACGCCTGCGGCTATCCGACCCGGTGAGCGGCGACGGGCCGTCGGTTAGCCCAACGATTGAAACCACTAGACTGCATGGGTCCGGACATGACGACACAGGCGGACCGACTCGGCGACGAGCTCCGCGACCGCGGAGAGACGCTGGCGGTTGCGGAGTCGTGCACGGGTGGACTGCTCGGAGCGCGAATCACGGCGGTTCCCGGCGCATCGGACTACTTCGACCGGGGACTGGTGACCTACGCCTACGGCGCGAAGGAGCAGCTGCTCGGTGTCGACCGCGAGGCACTGGACGAACACGGCGCGGTCTCCGAGCCCGTGGCGCGACAGATGGCCCGTGGCGTGCGCGACACCGCGGACGTGACCTGGGGGGTCTCCACCACGGGGGTCGCCGGCCCCACCGGCGGGAGCGAGGAGACGCCCGTCGGGACGGTGTACATCGGCGTCGCCTACGCGGGACCATGGGGAAGCGGCTCCTCCTACGCGACCGTCGAGCGATACGAGTTCGACGGCGACCGCGACGCCATCCGCGAGCAGACGGTCGACCGGGCGCTCGCGGACCTGCTGGCCGAGGTGGAGCGATGAACAAGAAAGGGCACGTGATGAACGCCGTCCTCCTGAGCATCGGCATCGGCTACATCCTCGAGCCCGCGGGCACGGAGACGACGTTCGTGCGCATCCTGGAGGTGGGCCTGCCCATCACGCTCGGGGCGCTCTTCCCCGACGTGGACACCGAGTTCGGCAAGCACCGGAAGACGCTCCACAACCTCCCCGTGCTCGGGCTGTTCGTGGCGTTCCCCCACTTCTTCGGCGGCAACCTGCAGTTCGTCTGGATCGGCATCCTCACCCACTACGTGCTCGACGTGATGGGGAGCAAACGGGGTATCGCGCTCTTCTACCCCTACTCGAAGGAGTTCGGGCTGCCGATCGGCGTCGCGGTCAAGAGCGACCACGCGGACCTGATGACGGTCGTCATCACCGCCCTCGAACTGGTCGTCGTCGCCGCCATCGTGTTCTACACGCCGTGGGACACGCTCCGACTCGGCGACAGCATCCAGCAGGGAATCCAGGCGATCGGCGCGTAGGAGTCAGTACACCGCGATGTCGTCGAACCGGCCCTCGTAGGCGATGTGCTGCGGGTGGGTCGGTTCGGTGCCCTGGAGGAACAGCCGGTCGATCTTCGACCACGAGTTCTCGTAGCCGAGGTGGGCGAACTCCGCGAGACAGCGGAGCTGATGTCGGACTCCCGTCCGGCGGCCGACGGTCCGCGGTGCGCCGTCCCGCAGCGCGTCGACGACGTCCGCCGGCCCCTCGACCTCCCGCTCGAAGCGGGTCCAGACCTCGCCGACGCTCGATTTCAGGTGTGCGTACGACGAGCCGAATGGGGGCCAGCCACCGTCCTCGACGATGCGCCGTGCACGCCGCCCGGCACGGGCGAGGAGCTTCGGGTTGTACGCCTCGACGCCGTGGATGCGGTCGCCGTAGGCCGCCAGGTCGGCGCTGGTCAGGCTGACGTTCAGGAACCCCGGGTGCGGCGCGAGGACCACCGCGCCCTGTCGTTCGAGCTCGCCCATCGCGCCCTCGAGCGTGATGAAGTCCGGGACGGGCTCCTCGAGGCCGACCGCGAGCAGGTGCTTGCGCGCGTGCCAGCTCCCGGTGAAGATCTCGCGCGCCGGCACGACGACCAGCTCGTCGTCGCTGAAGGCGGCGGCCCGCTCCCGGATCTCCGGCAACCTGACGAAGTGCGGTGCGTACACGAGTGCGTCCAGCCCGGCCGCTTTCGCCCGCTCGACGACCGCCTCGTCGAGCACCTTCACGTGCATGTCGACGCGGGAGCCCTCGCTGTCGCTCACGACGACACGTTCCCCGACACCAAATTTATCCGTTGCGTTTCTTCGACGTGAATCGTCGGGGCCGCTCGCCGCTGCCCCGACCAGCTCGGTGCCCGGAGCCCAACTGGTTTTGCACGGCACCTATTTTTATTCGCAGCGTGTACTACGATACGAGTAGCCCGCGCAGCCCTCACACAACGGACACTACCATGAAGAAGGACCAGGTCAAGGCAGGCAAGACGATTCAGCAGCAGACGGGGCGAACGTTCCACCTAGCGACGCGGCTCCTCCCGAAACGCATCAGACACGCGACCTACGTCCTCTACGGGTTCTTCCGTATCGCCGACGAGATCGTCGACGACCCCGCCGGTCCCGACCCCGACGAGCAGGCCGCACAGCTCGCCGACCTGCGCGCAGAGGCGCTCGGGCAGCAGCCGACCGACGAGCCCGTCATCGCTGCCTTCGTCGATCTCTGTGACGAGCACGACATCGACGACGAGTGGGTGATCGAGTTCCTCGACGCGATGGAGAGCGACATCGACACGGACCGCTACGAGACCTACGAGGACCTCGAGGGCTACATGCGCGGGTCCGCCGCCGCCGTCGGCGTGATGATGACCGACATCATGGAGCTCGACGAGGAGGAGTACGAGCGGGCGCTCCCGCACGCCATCAAGCTCGGCGAGGCGTTCCAGCTGACCAACTTCGTCCGCGACGTGCGCGAGGACGTCGTCGACCGCGACCGTGTCTACCTGCCCATCGAGACGCTCGAACGCCACGGCGTCGACCGCGACCAGGTCATGCGTCTGGAGTCGAGCGAGGAGTTCCGCGCCGCCGCCGAGGAGGAACTGCACCGCACCGAGGAGCTGTACCGGGAGGGCGTCGCCGGCATCCGATTCCTGCCCGAGGACTGCCAGTTCGCCGTGCTGCTCGCGGCGGTGCTGTACGCCGAACACCACCGGGAGATCCGTGCGGTCGACTACGACGTCATCAATCACGAGCCCGACCTCTCGACCGCCCGCAAGCTCGCTCTCGTCGCGAAGACGCGCTGGCACTGGCTCTGGAACAAGGACCCGGAGGCGGTGTTCCACCGCGTGAGCGCGGTGCCCGCCGGCGAGGCCAAGCACCACGAGCACGGGCGCGGCTGGATGCGCTGGCTGCCGACGCGGTGAGGCGACCGCCCCCACGACCTGTCCCCGCCGTTCGGAGGAAGCTATTTTTTCGTCGCGAAGGTATATCCGGTAATGAGTTACCGTATCGACGAAATCGACGAGCGAATCCTCTATCACCTCGCGGACGACGCGCGGAACACCACCGCGACCGAGATCGCCGAAACCGTCGACGTGACGCCGGTGACGATACGCCATCGCATCAAACAGCTGGAAGAGCACGGCATCATCGACGGCTACACCGCGAGCATCGACTACGAGCTCGCGGGCGAGAAGACACGCCACCAGTTCACCTGCACCGCGCCGGTCGAGAGCCGTCGACAGCTGGCCGCCGACGCGCTCTCCATTTCGGGGGTCATCGACGTCCGCGTCCTGCTCTCGGGCACCCGAAACCTCGTGGTCGTCGCGGTCGGGAACGACACCGACGACACCGCCCGAATCACCCGCGAACTCGCCGAACTCGGGCTCGACATCGACCGCGAGGACATCGTCCAGTCAGCCGTCACACAGCCGTATCAGCCGTACAGTCCCGACGCCGGGCACGCGCTCTCGGTCGCGGACTTCCGCAGCCTCAGCGGCGGCTCCGAACTCGTCGAACTCACCGTCTCCGAGGCGGCGGAGGTCGCCGGGCGGACGCTCCAGGAGGTCGGCGAGAACGGCCTCTTCGACGACGAAATCCTGATAATCAACGTCGAACGCGGCGACCGGAAGTTCACGCCGAAGGGGAGCACCACTATCGAGTCGGGCGACGTCATCACCCTGTTCTCCCGGGAACCGATTCCACAGGCGACCATCGACCGGTTCGACGGCGAGCCCTCTGAGGAGACCACACAGTGAGTGTTGCGTGTGGGGAAGATTTTAGCCGGCTATTTTCTTCGATGCGAAGGTTTGGCCCTAGATTTATATGCGATGCAAAACAATGTCAGTCCATGTCACGCAGTTGGAGTAGCGGTACCACGCCGTTCGACCGGCTCACCTCGCACTACGACGACGTCGACCTGAAGTGTCCGAGCTGCGGCTACGAAGACGAAGACGGCCACTGGAAGGCCGAGACGAACGGCGACACGGTCCTCTACCGGCATCTCTGTCCGAGCTGTGGCTCCATCCGCAAGCGGACGCTGAAGCTGCGGTCGTAGCACGGGAGTACAACCCTTTTGAGCACGTCGGGCGAACTGGCGTGCATGCAGACCCACATCGTCCCGGTCGGCTTCGACTACGACCGGCTCATCGCGCCCCTGGTCCGCGACCAGTTCGACGTGGACCGGGTCATCCTGCTGGAGGGCGCGGTGGGGAGCGAGGCCAACGTCGAGTACTCGCGCAACCTGTCCCAGAAGCTCGAGACGGACTTCCAGAACCTCCTCGGCGCGGAGACCGAGCGCATGGTCGTCGCCGACGTCTACGACTACGACGCCGCGTTCGAGCAGGCGTACGACCTCATCGTCGACGAGCTGGACCGGGGCAACGAGGTCTGGGTGAACATCGCCGCCATGCCACGGACCGTCTCGTTCGCCTTCGCGACCGCCGCCCACTCGCTGATGGTCGAGCGCGAGGAGGACCGCGAGTCCATCCACACCTACTACACCGCCCCCGAGAAGTACCTGGAGACCGAGCTCGCCGAGGAGCTCCGCCAGCAACAGGAGCTGCTGGGGGACCTCGCCGACGCCGGCCTCGACGACGACCTCCGCGAGCGCGTGGTCGCCCGGCTCGACGCCGCCGACGGGCTCCTGAAGGAGTTCGACGAGCGCGGCACCACCATCGGCGCGAAGGAGATCGACGGCACCCACGTCATCGAGCTCCCCGTCGCCTCCTTTTCCAACGTCAAGCCGTTCGAGGAGGTCATCCTGTTCAAGCTCGGCGAGGAGGGCGAGTTCGAGTCCGTGTCCGAGCTCGCGGAGGCGCTGTCGCGGGAGTTGAACGAGGAGTACACGGACTCGTTCCGGTCGAAGGTCATCTACAACGTCGACCGGCTGGGACCGGGCGGGAAGGGGTACATCGAGCAGGAGTCGGCCGGGAAGTCGTACCGGACGCGGCTGTCGCGCATCGGCGAGCTGTGGGTGCGGGCGCATTCGGGCGAGGAGTAGGCCGTCGGCCGTCGTCGTCGGCCGGCAGCTTTTCCTCGCGTGGATGATCGAATGAAACATGGCCGAAAACGTGTTCTCCGGGTGGAACAATCCGGAGTACCGATGGTACTACGCCGCGACGACGTTCCCGGTGATGGCGGTCGTGTTCCTGCTCACGATGAACCCGACGCTCACGATACTGACCGTCGCCGGCATGTCGTTCCTCTGGTGGATGGCCGACCTGGCGACGTGACCGCCTGCCACGGCACCGCTGGCTTTATACCTGCGCGACGACCTCCTTCGAGCATGGAGCACGCCCCTGTCGCCGTAGTACGTACGTAGGGCCAGACAGCGGTGTGCGTCGTTCTCTCGAACTCGCACGCGAGGAGCGACGGCACCGTCGACGCGGGACTGCATCGATTGTATTAAACGGCGATTGGACCACTGACAGCACAACGAGCACCACATGCCAGACGGAGACTACGACCCCCGAGCGACAGAGGAGGAGTGGCAGAACCGCTGGGTCGACGAGGAGACGTACGCGTACGACCCCGAACACGAGGAAGTCGACCCGAACACGGTGTACAGCATCGACACGCCGCCGCCGACGGTCTCGGGGAGCCTGCACATGGGCCACCTGTACGGCCACACGCTGCAGGACTTCGCGGCGCGGTTCCACCGGATGGACGACGGCGCGGTGATGTTCCCGTTCGGCTACGACGACAACGGCATCGCCTCGGAGCGGCTCACCGAGAGCGAGCTGGGTATCCGGCACCAGGACTTCGAGCGCCGCGAGTTCCAGCAGAAGTGCCGCGAGGTCTGTGCGGAGTACGAGGCCGAGTTCACCGAGAAGATGCAGGACCTCGGGATGAGCATCGACTGGAACCGCACGTACAAGACCATCGAGCCGCGGGTCCAGCGCATCTCCCAGCTCTCGTTCGTCGACCTGTACGAGCAGGGCCGCGAGTACCGGAAGAAGGCGCCGGCAATCTGGTGTCCCGAGTGCGAGACCGCCATCTCGCAGGTCGAACAGGAGGACGCGGAACGCCACACGCACTTCAACGACATCCGGTTCGACCTGACCGAGCCCACGGAGTCGGGCCGCGAGAGCTTCGTCATCGGGACCACCCGGCCGGAGCTGCTGCCCGCCTGCGTCTCGGTGTTCGTCCACCCGGACGACGACGAGAACGCCGAACTCGTCGGCGAGACCGCCGAGATACCCATCTTCGGCCACGAGGTCCCTATCATCGAGGACGACCGCGTCGACCTGGAGAAGGGCACCGGCGTCGTCATGTGCTGTACGTTCGGCGACCAGAAGGACATCGAGTGGTACCAGGCCCACGACCTCCCGCTGCGAGTCGCCATCGACGAGTCCGCGACGATGACCGACCTCGCGGGCGACTACGAGGGGCTGAGCACGCACGAGGCCCGCGAGGCCATCGTCGAGGACCTCGACGAGCTGGGCTACCTCGAAAGCAGGGAGGAGCTGACCCACACGGTCCAGGTCCACGAGCGCTGCGAGACGGACGTCGAGTTCCGCGTCTCCAAGCAGTGGTACGTCGAGATCCTCGACCACAAGGAGGAGTACCTCGAGGCCGGCGAGCAGATGGACTGGTTCCCCCAGAAGATGTTCACGCGGTACGAGCACTGGATCGAGGGGCTGGAGTGGGACTGGCTCATCTCGCGCCAGCGCGACTCCGGCATCCCGTTCCCGGTCTGGTACTGCACGGACTGCGGGCAGGAGGTCCTCGCGGAGAAGGCCGACCTGCCGGTCGACCCGCTCTCCGACGACCCGCCCGTCGATTCCTGTCCCGACTGTGGCCACGACGAGTTCGAGCCCGAGGACGACGTGTTCGACACGTGGGCCACCTCCAGCCTGACCCCGCTGGTCAACGCCGGCTGGGACTGGGACGCGGACGAGGGCTTCACGATGGAGAACCCGGAGCTGTACCCGTTCGACCTGCGCCCGCAGGGCCACGACATCATCAGCTTCTGGCTGTTCCACACGGTCATCAAGTGCTACGAGCACACCGGAGAGGTCCCGTTCGACGCGACGATGATCAACGGGCACGTCCTCGACGAGAACCGCGAGAAGATGTCGAAATCGCGGGGCAACGTCGTCGACCCGGCCAAGGTCGTCGCGGAGTACCCCATCGACGCCATCCGGTACTGGGCCGCCAGCACCGCGGTCGGTGACGACTTCCCGTTCAAGGAGAAGGACATCGTCGCGGGCGAGAAGCTGCTGCGCAAGCTCTGGAACGCCTCGAAGCTGGTCGAACACCTCGCGCCCGAGCCAGTCGACGAGCCGGACGAGCTCGCACCGCTCGACGAGTGGCTCCTGGCAGAGCTCGACGCCATCGTCGAGTCGACCACCGAGCAGTTCCGGAACTACGAGTTCGCGAAGGCCCGGGACCGTCTCCGGACGTTCTTCTGGAACACGTTCTGTGACGACTACCTCGAGATCGCCAAACAGCAGGTGGAGGAGGGCGCGGCGTCGGAGACGCCGCGAGACGGAGGCGGCGGAGCCGCCGACGCCGACCCGCGTTCGACGCAGTACGCGCTCCAGACGGCCCACCGGACGTTCCTGCAGCTGTTCGCGCCGCTGATGCCCCACATCACGGAGGAGCTGTGGCACGACATGTACGTCGAGGGCGACGCGACCGACAGCATCCACACCCGCGACTGGCCCGCCCCCCGCGGCTACGAGGCCGACCTCGAAGGTGGCGAGGCCGCGATGGCCGTCATCGGCGCACTCCGTCGCTACAAGTCCGAGAACCAGCTCCCGCTGAACGAGCCGCTCGACCACGTCGCCGTCTACGGGAACGTCGACGGCTTCACCGACGCCATCGCGGGCGTCATGCACGTCGAGTCGTTCGAGCTGCTCGATTCGGCACCGGAGATCACGACCGAGGTCGCCGACATCGGTCTCGACTACGCCACCCTCGGCCCGAAGTACGGCGGCAAGGTCGGCGAGTTCGACGCGGCCATCGACTCGGGGGAGTACGAGCTCGACGGCGACACGCTCTCGCTGGCGGGTGAGACGCTCGAAGCCGACGAGTTCGAGGTCCGCGAGGAGCGCACCTACTCCGGCGCGGGCGAGATGCTTTCGGCCGACGAGGCCGTCATCATCGTCAACTGAGGGCGCTTCCGGACAGCGGTGTTACGTTTTCGAGGGGGCGACCGACGGCACGAGCAGCCGTTCGGCCGCGACGAGGACGACCAGTGAGACGAGCGCGGTCGCCAGCAGCGGGAGCTGGAGGCTCCGGAACGCCGGCAGCCGCCCCGAGGCGTCGAGCGCCCGGGTGACGCCGAACAGGGCCATGCAGTTATGGAAGACGAGCGCGCCGTACAGCGACCGGCCGACGAAGAAGAGCAGGCCGGTTCCGAGGCTGACGACGGTGAGGGTCGCGATGGTCTCCGGCTCGTCGAACGGCGGGCTGTGCGCGACGTGGTAGAGGCCGAAGGCGACGCTCGACAGGAGGAGGGCGAGCCAGGTGGCGATGGCGACGGTGACGCCGCGTCGGCGGAGCCACTCCTCCACCGTTGCGCCGAGGAGTGCCCAGCAGACCACCAGCTCGGCGATGGAGACCGTGAGGACCTGCGCGAAGGCGTTCGTCAGGACGACGGGGTCGGTCGATGCGGGGTCCTGTGCGAGGAACAGCGCCAGCCCGGTGCCGCCGCCGACGAGGACGGCGACGAGCGTGCGCCGGGTCGAGGCGAACCCGAGCCGCTCGCGCGTGAGCAGGCCGGCCACGACGGACTGGCGCGCCACCCAGAGGGCGAGGACGGTCCCGACGAGGACGTTGGCGACGAGGGCGTACACGAGCCGGTCGCCGGCCGCGTCGGGGCGGAGCAGCGTGCGGATGCGGCCTTCGAGCAGGTACGTGACCGCCGTCCAGCCGAGGTAGGTTCCGACCGCGGCGAGCACGGCACGGAACAGCGCGTGCTGGCGACGGCGCTGGCTCTCGGGTGGGGTGGTGCTCGCGCTCGTGCCCATGACGTCCCCGACGCGGTGCTCCCCATTCGTTCTACGCTCGTTACCGCCAGCAGGCACGGGTTCCAGACCTAGCTCGTCGTCCCGTCGGCGATCGGCACCTCCCAGAGCAGGACGAGCGCGGAGCCGACGACGAGGACGGCCCCCGAGACCGCGAGCGCGGCGAGCGGCGTCGTCGCGTCGGAGAGCACGCCGCTGCCGAGCTGGAACGGGACGACGGTCAGCCCGCTCACCATCGCCAGCGCGCTGAGCGTCGTCGCCCGGCCGACCGTGTCGATGCGGTCGTTGACGTACTGGCCGGCGAGCGACCGGGTCACGTCGGCGAGCCCGCGGGCGAACAGGAACGTCGGCAGCGCGAGGATGGGGAGGAAGTACATCCCGACGAGCGCGCCGCCGACGGCGAACGGGAGGACGAGGAACCACGCGCGCAGGCCGATCCGGTCCTCGATGGCGCCCGTGTAGTAGCTCAGACCCGCCCCCACGAGGCTGTACGCCGCGTAGAACGCGCCGAGGAGTGGTTCGACCTGTGCGGGGTCGAGCCCGAGGTCGACGACGACCGTCTCGAACACGGGCTGGAGGTAGACGAACACGAGGTAGGTGACGGCGGCGTACAGCACGTAGTAGTAGACGACGAGCGCGCGGATGTCCCGCTTCGCGAGCATCCCACGGATCACTCCGAGCGACTCCCGGAACCCGAGGGCGTCGGCCGTGCTCGCCTCGTAGGTGTCCGACTCCTCGACTGTCAGGAGGACGAGCACGCCGACGGCGGTGACGGCGGCGGCGACGAACCACGGGTACGAGAGGTCGACGCTGCCGAGCGCGCCCCCGACGACCGCCGCGCCGGCGCCGACCGCCAGCGAGACCGACTCGCCGCGACCCCGGACGTGCGCGAACTGGTCCTCGGAGAGGTCGTCCGTGAGCGTGTCGTAGAGCCAGGCGTCCTCGCTGCCCGAGCGGAAGTTGTAGCCCATCGACCAGCAGACGTAGAGCCCGGCGAGTGCGAGGAACGAGCTCGCGAGGCCGATGCCGACGAGGGTCAGCGCGATGAGCACAGTCCCGACGAGCAGGCTGTTCCGCCGGCCGACCCGGTCGCCGACGTAGCCCGTCGGCACCTCGCCGAAGACGGTCGTGAGGTTGTAGATGGCCTCCAGCGTGGCGATCTGCGTGAAGTCCAGGCCCTGCTGGAGGAAGAACAGGTACATGATGGGGCGGTAGAACTCGACCGCCTTCGTCGCCTTGTAGAGGTAGTACCTCCCGACGTCGCCGTCCGGAAGCCAGTCTCGTGTCGCCGCGCCGGCCATTCGGGCCGACGTACCGCGGTCACCCACTACTGCGTTGCGGTCGCGAGGCACTGCGCCGTCCGTCTACCGCTCGCGCGCCAGTCGGCCCTCCAGCTTCTTCACCCGCGTCGAGAGCGCGAGGAACGTCGCGAGCAGCGTCAGCACGACCGCGCCGGCGGCGGCGACCCGGTGTGGCCCGGGCGTGTGGATGATTCCGGACGCCGTGTACTCCTCTGCCGGGATGAGCGTGTGGTGCGGCGTCCCGACGATGGGGACGAAGTAGTCCACCACGTCGTTGAAGCCGTACCACAGCAGGGCGACGGCGACCGCGCGCACCGGGAAGTCGCTGATCCGGTGGAGGACGAACCCCTGGAGCACCATCGCGAGGTGGCTCCAGAACAGGAAGTTGTACATCGCCGCGTGCAGGTACGAGAAGTCGCCCTTGAACGCGAGCAGGACGAACGGCGTCCACGCGCCCAGCTTCAGACAGCCGAAGAAGGCGAGCGCGGAGAGGTACTCGTTCGGCCGGTCGAGCAACCAGGCCGCGAACGCCAGCGCGATGAAGAGCGTGGCGACGGGGCTGTCCGGGACGACCGGCCACGCGACCAGCGGCTCGATGGCGAACTGGCTCGGGTCCGCGACGAACCCCGGCGCGAACGGGTCGATACCGTAGTAGTAGAAGCCGAAGGCGGTGCCGAGCACGTTCGTCAGGACGACCACCCACGCGAACCTGAGCCCGAAGTCCTCGATCGTCTCGGGTACCGGTGCGACGTACCACGGGAGGTCCTCGCGCGCCGGCGGGTCGGCGAATGGCCACTGCATCGTTCACCGTGTCGCCCGGTCCGCTGATAGCCGTGACGATTCTGGACGGGGACCCGGCAACGGTCGGTCGGACCGTTCAGTCGGCGCCGACACGCTGCCGGCCGTCCGTGGCCAGCCGCCGGGTGACCGGCATCTCGAGGAAGCTGGCGAGCGAGTACAGCGCTCCGAACTGGTTCTCGCCGGCCTCCTGGCGTCGCAGGAGCTCCTGGGCACCCCCCCAGTCGAGGAACGGGAGCGCCTCGAACAGGTCGCGGTTGCGCTCGAAGCAGTCGTGTACGAAGCCGTGCTCGCGGACGAGCTCGCCGTGGTCCGGCCACGGCCCGTAGGTGCCGTGGGCCACCGGCGGGTCGTCGGCGCGTCGTCGCTTGATGGCGGTCAGGTACCGCCCGGCGTACTGGGCGGGGTACGACCGCGAGAGCGACTGCCCGGTCGTGCCGTGGGGGATCGCCGCGAGGTCCGGCGACAGCCGTTCGACCGCGGCGTTGATCAGGCCGCCACGGCGCAGCAGCGACGTCGGTATCTGCAGGAACAGGTCGAGCAGCCGCGCGTCGAGGAACGGGGTCGTCGTCGGGATGGTCTGGGTGGTCCCGAAGTAGAAGAACTGCGAGGTGGCGTTCGTGAGCGGGCAGCGGCCTGCCAGCAGCGCCTCGCGGAGCGACTGGTACTCGACGCCGTGGTCGATGACCTCGCCACGGTCGTGCGTGTTCGCGGCGAGCACGTCCCGTGGCTCCGGGCCGTCGAGGAACGGTGGTGCGTCCGCGGCGCGGTGGTCGACGAACTCCTCGACGGTGTCGATGGAGCCGACCGGCACCTCCACGTTCCCGACCGGTCCGAGCGAGACGTTTGTCGACGGGAGGTGGTGCCCCTTGAACAGCACGTCGCCGTAGTGGCCGGTGAGGAGGTGGTCGACGCGCGAGCGGATGGCGTCCGCGAAGCCGGCGGCGTGGGCCTGGTTGAAGTAGCCGACGAAGTTCATCATCGCGGGGGTCCGCTCCAGCGCACGGGCCTGGTAGTCGGCGTCGCGTCGGCAGAAGACGAACGACTGGTCCGCGACGGCGGCCGATTCCCGTGCGACCCGGTACTCGGTGTTCTCCCACTCGTTCAGGTGGAACAGGGTCGCGTCCCTGTCGAGGGAGTCGAGCGCCGCGAGCACCAGTCGGGAGTCGCTGCCGCCGCTGAGCAGCAACCCGGTCCGGCCCCGGTCGCTGGTCCGGTCGGCGACGGCGCGCTCGAACCGGTCGGCCAGTTCGCGGACGAAGTACGACTTCGGTCGGTCGAGCGGACGGTGCACCGGTCGCCAGTAGCGGCCGTAGGGGAGCGTCCCGTCGCCGTCCGGGTCGACGACGCTCACCGCCGAGGGCTGTGTCTGGCTGACGCCGGTGAGGGGTGTTCTGACCCCGTAGGGGCGCTTGCACGCGAGGTACTCGCTGACGAATCCGGGGTCGAACCCCGTCGTCACGGCGGGATGTCTGTCGAGGGCCTGGATGTGGGTCGAGAACACGACGCCGCCGTCGATACGGACGTAGTAGAACGGACACGTTCCGAGGCGGTCCGTGAGGAGCTCGACCCGGTCGCCGACCCGGACGACGGCGGCGAACAGCCCGTTCACGTCCGCGAGCGCACTCCGACCCACCCGGTCGTAGAGCGACGCGAGGAACGCGGCCGGACGGTCCCGACACCGGCTGTCGCCGGCGTCGCCCTCGTAGCCAGCGATGTCGCCCCAGAGCCAGACGTCCACGTCGCCGGCGCTGGCCGGCTGCGGGCCGGCGACCGACGGATGGTTCGCGACGACGACGGCGAGGTCGTCGTCCCGGGTCGCCTGCACACGTTCGTCGCCTGTCCACCGGAGGTCGTCGACCAGTGCGTCGACGGCCTGAGTGCCGGCGCCGACGACGCCACTGATACCGGGCATGGGGGGCTCGATGGACGCGACGTATTCAGTTATCGAGGTTGTAAGCCGAGGGCGACGGGGTTTACCACATCGATAAACCGGGGCGAGCACCGTGAGCGCACTCGCGGGTCGTCCGGTCGGCTCCGGGTTCCCCGGTGCGGTGGCGCGTTGCAGAAACGTCCAACTCGCGTCGACCCCGGAAAGACACCGGTTAAGTGTGACCGAACCCAAGCCGCCGCTATGACCGAGGAGACAGACCTCGAGGAGCTCAAGCGTGGGACCGAACTCGTCAAGCGCGGGTTCGCCCGCATGCAGAAGGGCGGCGTCATCATGGACGTCGTGGACGAGGAGCAGGCGAAAATCGCCGAGGAGTGCGGCGCGGTGGCGGTCATGGCGCTCGAAGCGGTGCCGGCTGACATCCGAAAGCGCGGCGGTGTCGCGCGGATGGCCGACCCCGCCGACGTGGCCGACATCGTGGACAGCGTCTCCATCCCGGTGATGGGCAAGTCGCGCATCGGCCACCGGAAGGAGGCAGAGATCCTCGAAGCCGTCGGCGTGGACATGATCGACGAGAGCGAGGTACTCACGCCCGCCGACGACGCCTACCACATCGACAAGCGCGAGTTCACCGCGCCCTTCGTCTGCGGCGCCCGGAACCTCGGTGAGGCGCTCCGGCGAATCGACGAGGGCGCGGCGATGATCCGAACCAAGGGCGAGGCCGGCACGGGCGACGTGAACCAGGCCGTCCACCACCAGCGCACCATCAAGGGTGCCATCCGCCAGCTGGAGGGCATGAACTGGGAGGAGCGCGAGAAGTGGGCCCGCGAGCACGAGGCGCCCGCCGAACTCGTCCACGAGACCGCAGAGATGGGTCGGCTCCCGGTCGTCAACTTCGCGGCGGGCGGTATCGCGACGCCCGCCGACGCGGCGCTGATGATGCACCACGAGTGCGACGGCATCTTCGTCGGCTCGGGTATCTTCGGCGCGGAGAACCCCCGCGAGATGGGCACGGCCATCGTGCAGGCGGTGAACAACTGGGACGACCCGGAGACGCTCGCGGAGATCGCCTCCAACCTCGGCAAGAGCATGAAGGGCGACGCCAACGTCGACCTGCCCGAGGACGAGAAGATGCAGGGTCGCGGCGTCTGAAGGTCGGCACTCAGTTCTCGTCGCTGTCCTCGGCCCGGAGCCGTGCGAGCAGCCCGTCGAACGGTGGTCCCCCGAGGAGCAGCACCGTCCCGGCCAGCGCGAGGTAGCCGCCGAGGCCGCCCCAGAGCAGCGCGAACACGAGCGACGGTGCGACGAACGCGCCCACGACGGCGACGACGACGACAGCGGTCACCGCGAGCGGTCTGACGAGCGGCCGCTCCCACACCGACCTGACCAGCGCCACCCGCCGCGACAGGAGCAGTTCGACGCCGACCACGCCACCGGCGGCCACGAGCAGCATCGTCGTGTGGACGTCCACCTCGACGGCGAACCCGATGCCGACGACGATTGCCAGCGCGACCGCTGCGAGGACTGCATCGTCGGCAAGTCGTTCCCGTCTGGTCTTCCCGTCGGCCATCCCCTCCTCCGTCATCGGTTCACTCGAAGAACCCGGTCAGGATAAAACCCAGTCCGAGGAACCAGCATCCGACGACGACCCCCACCAGCCCGTAGTGGCAGGCGACGGCGAGCGCCGGGAGCGTCGCGGGGTCTGCTGCAGCGACAGTCACCAGCCGCGAGAGTGCCGTCCCGGCGGACCCTGCCTCGAGTGCGATGGCCGCCCCCGTCACCGCCGCGACGGCGAGTGCGAGGGCAGAGACGGCGATACCGAGCCGCTGGGCGAGTCGGCCGTACCACTCCGCGGTGGCCGGCTCCCGCACGAACGGCTGCTGGGGGCGGCTGGTTGCCACACCGAACCATGACACGCCTTGACAATATAAATCCACGCCTTCAGCGGAACAGCTCCGCGCCGCTGCCGACCGTGGTCTGGTACGCCCGGGCGTCGACGCCCGCCTCGTCGAAGCCCGAGAGCATCGCGGCGGCGACCCGGCGCCGGTCGGCTTCCCTGCGACAGACCGCGAGCACGCCCGGGCCGGCACCGCTGATGGTCACGCCGGTCGCACCCGCGTCGAGGGCGGCCCGCTTCGCCCCGTCGTAGCCCCGCACGAGCTCGGCGCGGGCGGGCGTGACCACGGACTCCTGCAGCCCGCGTCCCACGAGTTCGGGGTCGTTCCGGTGCATCCCGCTCGTGAGCGTCGCCGCGCTGCCGACCGTCTCGACCACGTCGTCCATCGCCACCGTCTCGGGGACGACCTCCCTGGCGTCCCGCGTCGAGACCACGATGTCCGGCAGGCAGACCACCAGCGGGAGCTCGGCGTCGACCGACGTGATGCCGTCCGCCCGGGCGATGGTGAACCCGCCGACGATGGCCGGCGCGACGTTATCGGCGTGGGCCGCCCCCGACACCACCGCCTCGCCCTCCGCGGCCGCCCGGACCAGCTCCTCGTCGGAGTACCCGCGGTCGTACAGCGCGTTCAGCGCGACCGCCGCACCGGCCGCGCTCGCCGCCGACGACCCCAGGCCAGACGCGGGGCGGACGCCCTTGTCGATCTCGATCCGCGCCGGGGCGTCGAGCTCCTGTGCGACCACGCCCGCCGTGTTCTGGTCCGGGTCGGTCGGGATGTACTGGCTGCCCGCGCCGGTCACCTCGATGGTCGTCTCCGCGGCCTTCTCGACGCGGACCACGTCCGCGGGGGCCGACAGCGCCAGCCCGAACACGTCGAAGCCGCTCCCGAGGTTGGCGCTCGTCGCCGGTGCGCGGACGGTGAGCATGGACTTCCCTTTCGATACTGCGGCCAAAAACCTAGCGGACGGTGCCGAATCTGCGTGTGAGAGTTCTGTGTCGTGGTGCCTCGGCTGCGGTTTCGGGAATCGCTGTCGGACCCGTCCAGAAAATCCCGTCTGTCGATGGCGTCTCAGGTTCCGATACCAGCCAGAAAGCCCCTGCTCGCTCGACTCCCGCGACTTGCGGCGCTCCTCGTCCCTGCGGTGCTTGCTGCGTCGGGGTTCGTCGAGCGAGCAGCCCCTTTCAATCCCACCCGACCGCAACCGCACCGCAACAGCCCTCGAACCTCCCCAGCCTCCTGCGTCCCCGGAAATCAGAGATTTCCGGTGGGCTCACGAGACGCACGCGTCTCGTGACCGCTCCTCGCTCCGCTGCGGTGCTCGTCCACTGCGAGAGCAAGCTCTCGCAAGCCTTCGGTCGCAAGCTCCCGAATACCTCGCGCGGATGGCTCACGGCCTCGCAGGGCTCGGCACGTTCGCCAGCGTGAGAGCGAAGCTCTCACTGGCCATCGGAATCGCTCCGCGATTCCGAGACAGCCGCGCGCCACCCGGGTGATTGGCTGTCGCCGCCAACTGCGGTTCACAATATTTGTAAACTCTGGGGTCGGATCCGAGTGGACCGACTAGCATCCAAAAGACACATCGCCCCTGATGCCGGACCACGAACCATGACAGTCGGCATCGTCGGCGGCGGCATCGCCGGGCTGGCCGCCGCGTACCGCCTCCAGCGCCACGGCCACGACGTGCGCGTCTTCGAGGCGAGCGACGACCTCGGCGGCCTCGCCGCCGTCTACGAGACGTCGGGCGACCCCATCGAGAGGTTCTACCACCACCTCTCGAAGTCCGAGGAGACCATCGTCGAGCTGGCGGAGGACCTCGGCGTCGGCGACCGCGTCGAGTGGATCTACGGCAACGACGGCTACTACGTCGACGGCGTCGTCCACCCGCTGAACACCATCTGGGAGATCGCCGCCTACCCGCACATGAGCCTCTACGACAAGTTCCGGCTCGGGATGCTCACGATGGAGGTCGACGTGCGCGGCGGGATTCCGAGCTTCGACACGTACGACGACCTCGAATCCTACGAGGACGTCCCCATCCGCGATTTCCTGGTCGAGCACACCACCCAGGGCGTCTACGAGAACTTCTTCGAACCGCTGCTGGACGCGAAGTTCGGCGACCGGAAGGACGACGTGTCGGCGGCGTGGCTCCTCGGCCGCATCAAGTTCCGCGGCGAGCGCGACCTGCTGAAGGGCGAGCAGCTCGGCTACTTCGACGGCAGCTTCGCGGTGCTCATCGACGCGCTCATCGAGGGCGTGGGGCGCGAGAACGTCCAGACCGGGGCGCGCGTCGTCGACCTCCAGACCGAGGCGGCGGCCGCGACGGCCGACGGCGGCGCGGTGGCTGGGGCCGCCGACGGTGACACGACGGCCACCGGTGCGGTCGAGTCCGTCACCGTGGAGACCGACGACGGGCGCGAGACGCACGACCTCGACGCGCTCGTCGTGGCCGCGATGCCGAACGTGCTCGAGGAGCTCACCGGCTTCGAGTGCGACATCGACTTCCAGGGTGCGGTCTGTGCGGTCGTCACGATGTCCGAATCGCTCATGGACGAGACGTACTGGCTGAACGTCGCCCACGACGCGCCCTTCGGCGCGCTCATCGAGCACACGAACTTCGTCCCGCCCGAGCGCTACGGCGGCGACCACCTGCTGTACGTCGCGAGCTACGTCCAGTCGCCCGACGAATGGCTCTGGCAGGCCGACGACGACGAGGTCGAGGAGCGCTGGCTCGAGCACATCGGCGAGATGTTCCCCGACTTCGACGACGAACAGGTCGCAGACGTCCGCATCTCGCGGAACCCCCGCGCGGCCCCGGTCTACGAGCGCGGCTACCTCGACATGGTCGTCCCGTACGACCTCGCCGACGAGGTGGCCGAGGGCGTCTACTACGCCGGGATGGCGAGCCGGGCGCAGTACCCCGAGCGGTCGCTCAACGGCGGCATCCTCGCGGGGTTCGAGTGCGCGGACCGAATCGACGAGAAGGGCTGAGCGGTCGGACAGCGGTCGATTTAGCCCTCGACCTCGTCCGGGTCGACGCCGGGCGCATCCTCGGGGGAGATGTCCTCGGGTTCGTCCTGCCCACCGACGACGACATCGCCGTCGGCCGTCTCCACGTACACGTCGTCCGCGAAGCCGCCCTCGGCGTGGGGGTGCTCCGGGTCGTCGAGCTTCTCGGGCGTCGAGGGTGCCTCGGCGACGCCACCTGCGGGCGTGAACTCGCCGAGTGGGTCGTCGATGGTGATGCCGTGGTCGGTGAAGAACTCGCGGTAGCGCTCGTAGTGCTCCTCGAGCTCGTCGGCGGGGAACTCCATCATCTCGGTCCAGCCGTGGTTGTAGAAGTCGAAGTTCGCCTGGACGTGGGTGATCTCGCGGGCCTCCGCCTCGGGCATGTAGTCGAGCGCGGCGAGGTAGGTGTCCATCGTGGCGTCGAAGAACTCGTCGAGGTGCTCGCGGCGCTCCTCGCGATGGGCCTCGTCCGCCCGGTCGAGGAAGATGCCGGTGTGCATGTCGACCAGCTTGTCGTTCGCCACGTCGCCGACGACCGGTGCCGTCAGCGCCGCCTTGAACGCGAAGTGCTTGACGTTCTGGCGTATCTTCATCGTGCCCACGGCTTGGGACTGCATCGGCAAGAACGTCCCGCTGGCGGCACCGTCGGTTCGGTGCCCGCTCAGTCGACGTACGCCATCGCCCGTTCCGTCTCGTCCGGACGTTCGATGCTGATCTCGTGGACCGGTTTGAGGTACGTGATTCTGACGAGTCCCGGTCCGACCGGCTCGACGGAGAGCGTGCTCGCGGCGTCGGGGAGGTTCATCACCTGGCCGGGAGCACACAGTTCGGATTCGACTTTGAAGTTGGTTCCGTGCATGGTAAGCCTTCGTTACCAGACGACCAGGCATGGAGCGCCCGGCCTCGGTTTCTGCCGTGCGTATCCGACCAGCCGTTATGTGTGTTGCGACGGCTCGGAGCAACTGGTAACCAAACGACCGGTAGAATAAATCAACTGACGGTAACGAGGTCGCAAGCGACTGTAAGAACGTATCTACTGGTCTCGAACCGGTCGGCACGCTCCCCGAGGTCGGTCTCCGAGATGGCGGCTGTGAGTGACACGCGCGCCGGTGGGCCGCCGGAAGCGGAGGACCGGAGGGAGTTGCTGCTACTGGAAACCGATGCGTCTGTGCCGTTCTCCCTCGCCCTTCGGCACGTCGATGACGCAGACGCCGTCCTCGTAGGCCGCCGTCGTCTCGTCGACGTCGACCGTCACCGGCAGCTGAACGGTTCGCTCCAGCCGCAGTGGCCGCTCACGCTGGAGCACGCGTCGGTCGCGTCCCTCCTCGACGGTCCGTTCGGCCGACACGATGAGGTGGTTCTCGTCCGCGTAGACCGAGATGTCGTCCTTCTCGAACCCCGGCATCTCCAGTTCGACGCGGAACACCTCGGCGAGCTCGACCACGTCGGCTCGCGGGACGCCGAACTCGACGCCCGGGCCCCCGAACTGCTGGCCCCCTGGCTGCGGAGCCGCCGTGGCGGCCTGTGGGGCTGCCTGCTGTCCCGAGACGGTCGTTCCCTGCTGTGCCGGCGCGGCCATCCCGGACGTGTCGACGCCCGACTGGGCCTGCATCGACGGCGCGTACGCCAGCCCGTACTGCGGGGGTCCGTACGGCTGTCCCTGCTGGGGCTGGTACGGTGGTTGCCAGCTCATCTCAGTAGGCCATCCCGCCGGGTATCTCGATCGGCGTCGCCTGCTGACGCCCCGGCGAGTAGGCGACCTCGGAATGCATCGGTGGGACGCGCTGCCGTGCCAGGAGCGACCCGACCGTGGTCACCTCGCCGGACTGGAGCTGGACCAGCTCGTCCAGCCCGACTCCCGCGGTGGGTGGCTGGCTCGCGCCAGCCACGGTGGACTGGACGCCGCTCCACGGGGACTGGCTCACACCGGCTGCGGACTGCTCACCGCCGAGCGGGATCTGGGCCAGCTCCGACCGGTCGCCAACCTGCCGCTGGATGCCCGGTTGCTGGCTCCAGATCGCCTGCGGCTGCTGCTGGATGGCGGGGAACTGTTGCGTCTGCGGGAACTGCTGTGCCTGGGGGAACTGCTGTGCCTGGGGGTACTGCTGTGCCTGGGGGTACTGCTGTGCCTGCGGGAACTGCTGGGAGGACGGGAACCGGGACCCGCGGGCGAACTGCCGACCGGGCTCGAACGTCCGGCCCGAGAGCGTGGCCTGCGAGTAGGGGGACTGGAGCTGGGGGACCGCCGCCTGCCGTCCGATACCGACGGGTTCCTGCATAGTCGGGAGGTGACCGCCGTGCTGGACGTGTTGCTGCTGGGCGGGCTGTTGCTGGACGGGCTGTTGCTGGACGGGCTGTTGCTGGACGGGCTGCTGGTACCGATCGACCGTCCCCTGCTGCCAGCTGGCCTCGCCCTGGTGTCGCTGTGGGTACTGCGAGACGCCGATGCCCTGGCCGGGTGCCTCGAAGCCGACCTGCTGCTGTGGCTGCGTGGCGGACTGCTGCTGTCCGTACGGGGCCGACTGCTGGTGACTCTGGAACCCACCGAAGGACTCCACGCCCTGCTGGGCGTAGGTGACGGGCTGGGGCTGGTCGGCGTACTGCTGGGACGCCATCCCACCCTGGAACTGTCCGGACATCGCGAGCGATGGATCGTGTGCTGTGCCTGCGAAACTAGTGTTCGGGTCCTGATACATTGTTGGTCTCTGGCTCCGTCGCACCGTCTCTCGAACGCGTGGAGCCAGACGGAAGCGATGCGAGAATTGGAGATAAAGCGGCGAGATAGTTCAGCGGAGTAGGTACTCGGTTCAGGTGGGTAACCGTGTGAGGGTGAAACATACCCGGCCGCGGACACGTACTCCGCGCGGAACGGTTCGAATCGTGTAGCGTCGCGTTTCCAGTTCGTAGGCGGTGCCCTGTCGCTCCCGCCTCGGATTGCACCCAGTTTCCAGCGTGTACGACCACGCTACTGAACGGCAGTGATGAGTCGTGTTAGCAGCCCGCGGTGGCGGCGTCTGGCGTAAACTCGTCAGTGATAGTCCGAGGTTTCGTGAGATAGCAATCCACTTTAACCCCCGCACCAAACCCTCGGGACATGACCGAGTCGTACGTCATCATCGGCGATGGCATCGCCGGTGGGTCCGCGGCGAAGACACTTCGGGAGGAGTCGCCCGACGCCGACATCACCGTCATCACCGACGAGGGTGAACCCCTCTACAATCGAATTCTGATCAAGGAGTACGCGAAGGGGAAGATCCCGATGGAGGACCCGCTGTTCCTCCACGACGAGGAGTGGTATGAGGAGCGCGACATCGCCCTCGAACTGAACACCCACGTCACCCGCATCGACCCGGACGGCCACGTCGTCCACACCCACGAGGGTGCCGAGTACGAGTACGACGGACTGCTCGTCGCGACCGGTGGCACGCCGCGACAGCTCCCCGTCGACAACTCCGACGCCGACGGAATCCACCACTTCTGGACGTTCCAGGACGCCCGTGGCATCGCCGACCACGCCGAGGAGTCCGAGAAGGGCATCGTCGTCGGTGCCGGGCTGCTCGGTATCGACTTCGCGGCCATCTGTGGCGCGCGGGGCATCGACGCGAACTACCTCATGCGGGGCGACTGCTGGTGGCGCTACGCGCTCAGCGAGGACGGCGCGGGCATCATCCACGACGCGCTCCGCGAGCTGGACGTCGAACCGGTGTTCCAGTCCGGCGTCGACCACTTCACCGTCGACGACGACGGTCACGTGACGGGTGCGGTCGACCCCAACGGCGAGGAGTTCGAGGGCGAGTTCGTCGGCGTCTCCATCGGCCTCCACTTCAACACCGAGTTCCTCCGGGGGAGCGGTATCGAGACCGACGACGGCATCGTCGTCGACCAGTACATGCAGACAAACGTCGACGACATCTACGCGGCCGGCGACATCACCCGGTTCTACGACGTCATCCTCGAGGAGCACGCCCAGAACGGCTCTTGGGACTCCGCGAAGAAGCAGGGCGCGGTCGCTGCGAAGAACATGGCTGCCGATGGTGACGCCGAGGAGTTCCGCCACGTCTCCTCGTACTCCATCTCTCACTTCAAGGACCTCCCGTTCGTCTCCTTCGGCCACCCGACCATCGGCGACGACGACCGCGAGCGCAAGTACTCCGACACGGAGTGGCGGCGGCTCACCTTCAAGAACGGCAAGCTCATCGGCGGCGTGCTCATCGGTGACCTCAAGCTCCAGTCGGTCTTCAAGCGCATCATCCGCGAGGAGCGCGACCTCGAGGGACAGAAGGACCTCCTGCTCGAGGAGGACTTCGAGATGGAGATGCTCGACGCGGCAGCTCAGGAGCAGTAGATACCGCGACGCCATCGGACCCGGCTCCCCGACGCTACCTGTCGATTCTCACCTCCGGTAGGCGAAGGTTTAAGCCATACCGTGTCATACGTTGGCATGACCCATGGCAGTTGGTACTACTTCGGGAAGACACGCTCGCCTCGCCGCACGCGAGGTCGGGACGGTTCCTGCAGACGCGACGGCGCTCCGCCACGTCGACCAGCTCGACGACGAGGCGTTCGACCAGTTCCTCCGCCTCGTCGACGGCGACACAGTGAACGTACCACGCGCCGCGGAGGCACCCTTCGAGGACGGCGAGATCATCGTCCACACTGCCTACTTCCGGGTCACCATCCAGTAGCTTCGTACCCCTACTCCTTCCAATCGACATCGTTTTCAGCGCGCCGAGGCGACCTTCTCGCATGAACGGCGACGGCACGATGACGCTGGCGCTCGAGCTCTCGGCGCTGGAGCGTCTCGCGAACCCCGAGGCGGTGTTCGACGACGCACGGCGCTGGAGCAAGTACGTCGGTGTCGTCTCCGACAAGCCCACCTACGTCGTGACGAACTTCACCCGGAAGAACCGCATCCGACAGGACTTCTTCTCGGGGCCGCGCGGCAAGGGCGAGAGCCTCGAGAGCGTCGGCGAGCAGTTCGACACGGACCGCCACGTCTTCGTCGGCACGACCGACGAGGACGCCGACCTCGCCGAAGAGGTCGGCTGGGAGTACCTCCCCATCGAGGACGCCGCCGACGCCGCCGGCTGGGAGATGGCCGAGCCCGAGGACGACGCCGAGCCCGAGGAACCGGTGCGGGACGACTGGCCCTGAGCGCCGTCAGCGTCTGCTTTTATTACGTCAGGGATTGTCGCTCGATGTATGGGAGACGACATCTCCGTAGACGTCGAGGTCGAGGTCGAGGTCGACTCGGAAGAGCTCGAGATCGAGATCGGTGGCAAACGCACGGCGGAGGCCGAACTGGAGACCGACGGCATCGAGATAGAGGTCGAGGTCGAGATAGAGGTCGAAGGCGAGGAGGACGACGAGGAACCCGAGCTCGAAGCGGAAGACGAGGCGGACGAGAGCGAAGAAGGGGACGAGGAAGAAGCGGAAGTCGAAGAGGAGGCGGAAGACGAGGACGAGGCCGAAGAAGCGGAAGACGAGGACGAGGCCGAAGAAGCGGAAGACACTGAAGACGAGGACGAGGCCGAAGAAGCGGAAGACACTGAAGACGAGGACGAGGCCGAAGAAGCGGAAGACACTGAAGACGAGGAAGACGACGAAGAGGAGTAGTCCCAGAGCGCGTCACTTTTCCTTTCGGGACGCCGAGAAGGCGGTATGACCGAGCCACGCGTCCCCGGCGGGTCCGGGACGGAGCTGTCGCTGCCGGACGGTCCGACGGTCGACGTCGGCGAGATCGACCTCGGGATGCGGGAGTACGTGCGCGACGGCGAGCGCTACGCGGTCGTGATGGACGTCCATCCGCCGTCACGTTTCTTCCCGGAGTCGCTGGTCGAGGTGTTGCGGGACACCATCGAACCGGCCGACGAGTTCGACGAGTTCGGAACCGTCCACATCATGGGTATCGTGATGGAGGAGTTCCCCGAGAAGGTCGCCAGCGCGGACGTCTCCGACGACGGCACCGTCGGCTGCTCGATGATCTGGCTGACGGAGTTCACGGACCGCCGGCTCCACGAGATCGTCGTCGAACTCGTCGTCGAGCTGATGGAGCACGCCATCAGTCACAGCGACGACGACACCGCCATGTCCGAGTTCGAGCGTCAGATGCTCGAGTTCGACGTGAGCGAGTTCGTCGAGGCGTACCGCGAGCAGCGGGACTTCGAGAGCGAACACGACCGGGCGCTCTGAGCCGGGACAAAGTGTCTGATTCTCTATGGGTGTCTGACGCCGTTTTATCAGGGTGGGCCACGTGAACGTCACCCATGCAGACCCGCCAGAGCGAGTTCGAACGGATACGCTCCGTTCTCGCGGCGGCGGACACCGACGAACCGATGTCTGCCCGGGAGATCGTCAGGCTCCTCGATGAGCACGACATCGAGATCGACAGCCCGCACCGGGTCGCGACGGTGCTCGGCAGGTACGCAGAGACGGGTGACGTGGAGGTCATCCGGTCACAGCCGTACAGATATCGGGTCCAGCGGTCCGACGCGTCGGGGTAGTTCGCGCCAGTACGGGGGCGGAGTCTCAGGGGTCACCAGTGGCGACTGCAGTGCCGGCAGTTCTGTCCAACGCCAACCGGCGAGCGACGCGTCTGTGCCGCGTCAGCACGCCACGGATTCGAAATTCGAAACGGCGTTACGTTTCTCGTAGTGTATCGTGGCGCTTATTACGATGTGCGAATTGGATATCGACAGACAACCATGACCGGCGGGACATCGGACGACACCGGCGACGGACGCACGATACTTCTCATCGGCAGCGGTCCCATCCAGATCGGACAGGCCGCCGAGTTCGACTACTCCGGCGCGCAGGCGTGCCGCGCGCTCCAGGAGGAGGGCGCGCGAGTCGTCCTCGTCAACTCGAACCCGGCGACCATCATGACGGACCCGGAGATGGCGGACAAGGTCTACGTCGAGCCCATCACGACCGACGCCATCGCCGAGATCATCCGGAAGGAACAGCCGGACGGCGTCATCGCGGGCCTCGGCGGCCAGACCGGCCTCAACGTCACCGCCGAGCTCTCCGAGGAGGGCATCCTCGAGGAGTACGACGTGGAGATCATGGGGACGCCGCTGGACACCATCTACGCGACGGAGGACCGCGACCTCTTCCGCCAGCGCATGGAGAAGATCGGGCAGCCAGTCCCGGCGTCGACGACAATCTCGCTCGACGAGGACGAGTCGGTCAGCGCGCTCACCGAGGACGACCTCGTGGGGCGCGTCGAGGACGCCGTCGACGCGGTCGGCGGGCTCCCGGTCATCGCACGGACGACGTACACGCTCGGCGGCTCCGGCTCCGGTGTCGTCCACGAGATGGACGAGCTCGTCAGCCGCGTGCGCAAGGGCCTGCGTCTCTCGCGCAACGACGAGGTGCTCATCACCGAGTCCATCGCGGGCTGGGTCGAGCTGGAGTACGAGGTCATGCGCGATGCAGACGACTCCTGTATCATCATCTGCAACATGGAGAACCTCGACCCGATGGGCATCCACACGGGCGAGTCCACCGTCGTCACGCCCTCGCAGGTCATCCCGGACGACGGCCATCAGGAGATGCGCGACGCCGCACTCGATGTCATCCGCGAGCTCGGCATCCAGGGCGGCTGTAACATCCAGTTCGCCTGGCAGGACGACGGCACGCCCGGCGGCGAGTACCGCGTCGTCGAGGTGAACCCGCGCGTCTCCCGGTCGTCCGCGCTCGCCTCGAAGGCGACGGGGTACCCCATCGCCCGGGTGACGGCGAAGGTCGCACTCGGCAAGCGCCTCCACGAGATCGACAACCAGATCACCGGCGAGACGACGGCCGCGTTCGAGCCGGCCATCGACTACGTGGTGACGAAGGTGCCGCGCTGGCCCATCGACAAGTTCGAGGACACCGACTTCACGCTCTCGACGGCGATGAAGTCCACCGGCGAGGCGATGGCCATCGGACGCACGTTCGAGGAGAGCCTGCTCAAGTCCCTCCGGAGCTCCGAGTACGACCCCGCCGTCGACTTCGGCGAGCTGGAGGACGACGAGCTCACAGCGGAGTACCTCGAGCGCCCGAGTCCCGACCGTCCGTACGCGATGTTCGAGGCGTTCGAGCGCGGCTTCTCCCTCGACGAGGTCGTCGAGGCGACGGGCATCTACGAGTGGTACGTCGAGCGCTTCCAGCGCATCGTCGAGGCGAGCAAGGAGGTCGTCGACGGGGAGTTCACGCCCGCCGCGACCGCGGGCTTCACGAACGCCGAGATCTCGGCGCTCGCGGGCAACGTGTTCGAGGACAGCAGCCTCACCTGGCTGCCGGAGACACGCGGTGCGTGGCGCGAGGCGACGGAGACGGTCGCCACCGCAGACGGCGAGACCGAGGAACTGCCCGTCTCGGCGGCCCGCGCGGGCGTCGGCGAGGTCGAGGCCGACGTGCCTGGCCGCACGTACAAGCAGGTCGACACCTGTGCCGGCGAGTTCGAGGCGTCGACGCCGTACTACTACTCCTCGCGCAAGCCCGAGTGGTTCTCCGGGCCCTACGAGGGTGCCGACGCCGCGGCGGGCGAACTGCAGGTCGACCGCGACGCCGAGAGCGTCGTCGTGGTCGGCGGCGGCCCCATCCGCATCGGGCAGGGCGTCGAGTTCGACTACTGCTCGGTCCACGCGGTGCAGGCGCTCGAGGAACTGGATATCGACGCCCACGTCGTGAACAACAACCCGGAGACCGTCTCCACGGACTACGACACCTCCGACGGCCTGTTCTTCGAGCCCATCACCGCCGAGGAGGTCGCCGACGTCATCGAGGTGACCGCCGCAGACGGCGTGATGATCCAGTTCGGCGGCCAGACCTCCGTCGACATCGGCGAACCGCTCGCCGACGAGCTCGAACGCCGCGGCATCGACTGCGACATCATGGGGACCTCGGTCGAGGCGATGGACCTCGCGGAGGACCGCGACCGCTTCAACCGGCTGATGGACGAGCGCGGCATCGCCCAGCCCAGCGGCGGGAGCGCCACGAGCGAGGCGGAGGCACTGGAACTCGCCCGCGACCTCGGCTACCCCGTGCTGGTCCGCCCGAGCTACGTCCTCGGTGGCCGCGCGATGCGCATCGTCCACGACGACGCGGAGCTGGAGGAGTACATCGAGGAGGCGGTGCGCGTCTCGCCGGACAAGCCCATCCTCGTCGACGAGTTCCTCGAGGACGCCATCGAGCTGGACGTCGACGCCGTGAGCGACGGCGAGGACGTGCTGCTCGGTGGCATCATGGAGCACATCGAGTCCGCCGGCGTGCACTCCGGCGACTCGGCCTGCGTCATCCCGCCACGCTCGCTCGACGACGCGACCGCGGCCCGGGTCCGCGAGGTCGTGGAGGAGATCGCCGATGCGCTCGACACCGTCGGCCTGCTCAACGTCCAGCTCGCGGTGAAGGACGGCGAGGTGTACGTGCTGGAGGCGAACCCCCGCTCCTCGCGCACGGTCCCGTACGTCTCGAAGGCGACGGGCGTCCCCATCGCGAAGCTCGCGGCGAAGGTCATGGCCGGCGAGACGCTCGCCGACCTCGACGTCGACGAGCAGGTGCCGACGCACTACTCGGTGAAGGAGGTCGTCCTGCCGTTCGACCGCCTCCCGAACTCGGACCCGCGCCTCGGCCCGGAGATGAAGTCCACGGGCGAGGTCATGGGCACCGCGAGCACGTTCGGGATGGCGTACTGGAAGGCACAGGACGCCGCGGGCAACGCCATCGAGCCCGGCGGCGTCGCCGTCGTCGACCTCGACGTCGAGGGCTTCGACGAGTACTTCGACGTGACCGCGTTCGACGACGTCGAGGCGGCGATCATCGAGGGCACGGTCGACCTCGTCGTCAGCGACGACGTCGACGCGCTGAAGACCGCCGTCGAGGAGGAGGTCGCCTACCTCTCCACGGAGGCCTCGGCGAGGGCGTTCCTGGAGGGACTGGCCGCGAAGGCGGGCGACCTCGAGGTGCTGCCCGTCGGGGAACGCCCCCGGACCCGCCAGCGCTGGGGCTGACCCGGCCGCGACGGGCGCGCCGCGGCGAGCTCTGACGGTTCCGCTCGCAGCCCGAAGCGAGGCGATTCGACGGACTGCACGGCTATTTTGGCCCAATTTGGGACGGAACTGGGAAAATTCACTTTAACTAATACGTTCAGGTACGCCCATGGTAACTGGGGTACTTCGAGGGGCGACGAGCCGGCTCCGGCGCGCGGTCGACCCGCGGGCGTCGCTGACGGGGAAGTTCGTGACCGCCGCGGTCGCGTCCGCCCTCGTCGCGGGCATCGTGGTGGCGGTCGCCGTGTGGCAGGCGACCGTCCACCTCGCGACGACGTTCGGGGAGGCACAGGCGATCTACCGCGGCGGCATCCTGGCGCTGGCCGTCGTCGTCTCGGGACAGGTCGTCGCGCTCACGCTCGTCGAGCGGTCGGTCGTGCGCGGGATCAGGGATCTCGACCGCGAGACGCGACGGGTCGCCGAGACCGGGCGCTTCGAGACCTCCTTCGAGCCGACGCGCCGGGACGAGGTCGGTCAGCTGGCGTGGAGCGTCGCGGAGCTGCGCGACCAGCTCGCCTCGCAGGTCGACACCGTCGAGTCGCTGAACCGGGAGCTCGCGACGACGGCGACCGCCCAGACGCGGACGCTGTCGGCGGCCCGCCGGGGCGACCTCACCGGTCGGATGGACGAGGAGACCGGCGTCCCGCAGTTCGACGCACTCGCGACGAGCTACAACGGGATGATGGACCAGATGGAGACGATGGTCGCCGAGGTACGGGCGTTCTCGCAGTCGGTCGCCGACGCCGCCCGCGAGGCCGACGAGAACGCCAGCACGGCACGGGAGGGTACCGCCGAGGTGACCGACGCGACGCAGTCCATCAGCGAGGGCGTCGACAGCCAGCACGCCCAGCTCGAGCAGACCGCGCAGGCGATGGCGGACCTCGTCGACCGCGTCGAGGCGGTCGCCGCCCGCGCGGAGACCGTCGCCGAGAAGTCGGAGGCAGCGGCCGCGGCGACCGACGAGGGGGCGGCCGCGGCGACCAACGCGCTGGACGCCGTCGAGACCATCGAGGAACGGACCGCGGCCTCCGTCGACGAGATCGAGTCGCTCTCGCGGACCGTCGCGGACGTCTCGGACCTCGCCGACCGGGTGCGCGACCTCACCGAGCAGACCGAGCACCTCGCGATGAACACCGAACTGGAGGCGAAGAAGACGAACGACGACGGCAGCATGACCCACCTCGGCCGCCAGATACGCGAGCTCTCGAACGACACCGAGGCCGCCGCGGCCGAGATCGAGGACGCGCTCGAGTCCGTCGAGGCGGACACCGCGTCGGCGCTCGCCGAGATCGAGCGCACGCAGGCCGCCGTCGAGCGCGGCACCGACACCATCGGGTCGGCGCTGGGCGCGTTCGACGCCGTCGAGGACGTGGTCGAGGAGTCCGCCGCGGACGCCGCTCGCATCGACGCCGCGACGGACGTCCAGACGGAGCGCGTCGCCGAGATGCGCGCGAACGTCGAGACCGTCCGCGAGATCGGTGCCGAGACCGCGATGGAGGCCTCGCAGGTGGCGACGACCGCCGGCGAGCAGGAGACGGTCATCGGTGCCATCGAGCAGCGCGTCGACTGGCTCGCCGAGAGCGCCGGCAAGCTCGAACGGGCGCTGGAGCAGTTCACCGTGCGGTCGCCGGAGTCGACGTCCGGGGCTCCCGTGGAGGGGCGTCGATGAGCGGCGACCCGGACGCCACGGCACCCTCGGCCGTCGGCCCGTCGCCCGACCTCGGGCCGGCCGACGCGGTCCGCGCACAGCTCGATGCCCTCGCCGCGACCGACGTCGACGTCGCCGCCGCGCAGGCCGACGGGGCGGTCCCCGACAGCGTGCGGACGCTGTTCGACTTCTCGGCACCGGCCTTCCGGACCGCCCACGGCTCGCTCGACGGCTTCGCGACGACACTGCTCGGCCCCATCTACGACCGGCTCGTCGGCGCGGACGCGATAGAGCGCGGTCCCACCGAACGCGAGGGCGAGACGTTCACGCAGGCCGTCCTGGCCCGGCATCCCGACGGCGACCGCACGTACGAGTTCGCCGTCTCCCGGCAGACCGGCGGGAAGTACGTTGGCTGCTGGATGACGACGGCCATCGACCTCGTCTACGACGGCCGGAGCCCGACGTTCCGGCGCACGCCGACGGTCCGGTTCGCGGACCGCGAGGTCACCTGCGAGGTCGGCGACCAGCTCCGTGCCGTGCTGCTCGCCGCCGAGGGACACTCGCCGCACAACGACGTGACCCAGGTCGCCAACTGTGGCGGCAACGGGCTCTGTGGCACCTGTGCCGTCGGGGTCGACGGCGAGGTGAGCGAGCCGGAGTCGCGCGAGCGACGGCGGCTGAACCTGCCACCCCACGACGAGGAGCGCGGCCTCCGGCTCGCGTGCCAGACCCGCGTGCAGGGCGACGTGACCGTCAGCAAACACCGGGGACTCTGGGGCCAGCACGTCGAGGACGTGCCTCCGGACGACACCGGGGCGGTGGCGGGCGACGACGACCCACCAGAACCGGTCCCGGTCACCGACGCCGAGTACGCCGGCACCCACGACTACGCCACGCTCGCCGGAGGTGCGTCGCGATGATGGACACCGACGCGGCCCAGACCGACGAGTCCATGCGCGACGGGCTCGGCATCGACAGCCTGCTCGGACTCGGCGCGGCGCTCGGCCTGCTCGGCTGGGGGCTCACGCAGTTCATCGCCGGCCGTCCCGGCGTCGCACTCGACGCGGTCGGGGTCGAGGGCACCGTCGTCGTGGTCGGTTTCTGGGCGGCCGCGACGGTCGCGATGATCGGTGTCGGCCTGCTCGCCGGCGCACGGACGGTGCGGTACAGCCCGCTGCTGTGGCTGTGGGTCGCGCTCGTCGGCGGCGCCCTGGCCCTCGATGCCGCCGTCGTCTTCGGGCTGGTGTCGTCGCCGGAGCTGGCGCGCACGCTGCTGTGGACGCCGTGGGCCGCCGTGCTGGCGCTCGGCTACCTGGTCACCGGCGTCGTCGCCACCCATCGGACGCGGGCGGCGTACCTCGTCGGCAGTCTCGCCGCCGGCCTCGTGCTGCTCGCGGCCGTGCTGTTCCCGTCGACGGTGCCGGACTGGGCGTTCGTCGCGACCGGCGTCGTCCACGCAGTCCCGCTGCTGGTCGACGCACGCCTCGGTGGCGGGACCGACGAGCAGCCGGTCGGAACCGGCTACGAGTTCCGCGACGTCCCGGCCGCGAACACGGAGGAGGAGTCATGAGCCGAGAGGATAGCGGGTCCGGCGGCGGGCGGGACGTGCGCCGACGCGACCTGCTCCGGACGACCGGGGTGGCGCTCGCCACCGCCGTCGGCACCGCCGGGTGCCTCTCGAACCCCTGGGGGCCCGAACGACGGGCCGCCGACGGTGGGACTGGCGGTACGGGCACGGACGACGACTCGACGACGCGGGGGTCGACGACAGCGCGTCCGGGGACGACCGCCGAGACGGAGCCGACGGCCACCGAGGCACCGACCGAGACGAGCGAACCGGCTACGACCGGCGTGCCGCCGGAGGAACGCGAGCCCGACCTCGTCGTCGATGTCGCGACGGACGGGTTCAGCTTCGCGCCGGAGACGTTCTCCATCGCGGCCGGCGACACCGTCCACTGGGTGTGGCAGAGTTCGGGCCACAACGTCCGGGTCCGGGAGAAGCCCGACGGCTCCGACTGGACCGGCACACCGGGGACGGCTTCGGACACCTACGACGAGGGGTACCTGCACGCCCACACGTTCCGGGCCAGCGGCCGGTACGAGTACTTCTGTGCACCGCACCAGACGCTCGGGCTGGAGGGCTCGTTCGACGTCGAGTAGGAACCGCGTGCGGTCGCACTGACCGGCTACGTACCTTGGCTGTACCTACTCCACGCCCCACAACGTAGAACCGCTGACAGATGACGGACCCGGGCGACGGCGACACGGGGGTCGCCACGGACGGCGGGTACGAGGTAACGGGCTGGGAACCACGGACGCATCTCGACCGGTTCGCCGTCCTCGTCTACGGTGGCATCGTCCGGAGCGCGCACTGGGCGGTCATCCTGCTCGCGCTGGCGACCTTCACCGCACAGCTCGGGCTGGTCGTCTACGGCATCAGCGTCAGGCCGACGCTCGGGATACTCACCGTCGCGTCGATCCTGCCGGCGCTCGTCATCGTCGGGGCCATCTGGCGGACGAATCCGACCGGGAGGGACCCGCTGGGGCCGCTCGCGGTGACGTTCCTGCTGTCGGTACTGTTCGCGAGCTTCGCCGCCGTGGCGAACTCCGCGTTGCGGTCGGTCATCGCGGCCGCCCTGCCGAGCACGCCGCTGTTCCCCGTCGCGCTCGTGGTGTTCTTCTTCCTCGTCGTCGGACCCGTCGAGGAGACCGTGAAGTGGCTCGCGGTCCGCATCTACGCCTACAACGGGAGCCAGTTCGACGCCGTCATCGACGGCGCGGTGTACGGTGCGGTCGCCGGCCTGGGCTTTGCCACCATCGAGAACGCTCTCTACATCACGCAGGCGGTCATCCAGGCCGGCTCCGTCTCGACCAGCGCGAGCCTCGCGGGCGCGGTGGACACGGCGACCGCCCGCTCGTTCGTCGGCCCGGGCCACGTGCTGTACTCCGCCATCGCCGGCTACTACCTCGGGCTCGCGAAGTTCAGCGACGACCACTGGGGCCCGATCGTCGTGAAGGGCCTGCTCCTCGCTGCCGTCATCCACGCGACGTACAACACCATCGCGACCCTCGTCGACTTCGGCGCGGCACCGTTCGTCGGGGGCAGCATCGGTTTCATCGCCTTCGTGTTCGCCTTCGAGGGCGTCGTCGGCTACGTCCTCTACCGGAAGCTCTCGAAGTACAACCGGCACTACCGGGCGGGTGCGACCCACGCGAACGGCTGACTGACGACCGAACGCAGCCCACTCCCGGGGAGCCACCCTGCGGGAGTGGACGGCTCGCACGACACGTAGCCCTCCGTCAACCCGCCGACGGAGACCGGGCGGAACCGCTAGCGGGAACGCTGGTCTTCGTCGGCGGGTTCGGCGACGGATCCCGCTGATAGGAAGCCGACCAGATGGTCGCGCGGAACGTTTTACTCACCACAGCACGTAGATTGTCACCGTGTCGCACGAATCGTTCCGCGTGCTGGTCGCCGACGCCTCGACACCGGTCGGTCGGGCACTCGTGAACTACCTCGCGGACACCGAGTACGTGGTTCGCGCGCTCGTTCCGGACCGGGGCGGGGAGTCCCTCGCGCGACAGGCCGGCGCGACAGAGGTCTGCGTCGCGGACCTCGCCACGGGCCGCGGTCTCGACGGCGCGGTCAGGGACGTCGACGCCATCTGCTGTAGCGTCAGGGACGGCGGCCTCGCACACGTCGTCGGACGACTCGACACGGGCGTCGGCGTCAGGAACCTCGTCGACGCCGCGAGCGACGCCGACCGTCCGTACGTGGTCCTCCACTCGAAGATCGGTGTCGGCGACTCGGAGAGCGGCATGGTGCTGCCGGTGCGGCTGGTCAAGTACAGGGTCCTCGGTGCGCTCGACGCCACCGAGCGCTACCTCCGTGACTCCGGCGTCCCGCACACCATCCTGCGGACCGGGCGGACGACGAACGCCGATGGGAGCGGGTCGGTCGCGACGAGCGAGGGCGAGGACACCATCGCCGGACGCATCCCCCGGCCGGACCTGGCGTGGGTGATGGTGGCCGCGCTCACCACGCCCGAGGCGCGCAACCGGACGTTCGAGGTGGCCGAGGTCGCCTCGCCGACGCACGAGGGCGTCGAGTTCGAGTGGCGCGGCCCCGAGGCGGGGCTCGTCGCCCGGCGGTCCGGCTACTCCATCCCGTCCTGAGGGGCGCGTTCAGATGTTGCCCGCGAGCGTCCGGTAGTGGTCCGCGATCTTCACGTCCCACTGGTCGTCGGTCGCGTAGTAGACGTTCATGCCGTCGAGCGTCGGGCCGTTGTAGCGCCAGTTGCCGGGTTCGAGGTAGAGGTCCGAGATCTCGCCCATCACGTGCCAGACGCAGTCAGCGAAGCTGTCGAACTCCATCGCCCCCTCGTAGGGGTTCGAGTCGACCGCGCCCCAGCCGAACAGGTTGCGCTTGTCCTGGGCGATCTGCGAGGTGCCCCACGCCGACTCGTGGATGGCGTGGGCGGCCTGGTAGACGGCGTTCACGCCGTACTCCTGCTGGACCGCGACGAAGGTGTCGCCGAGGCCGACGAGGGGACTGTCCGGCATCTCGGCGGCGATGGCGTCGTCGATCTCCTGGCCGGTCACGTCGACGGGCACCGTCAGGTCGGTCTGTACGTCGAAGTCGGTGCTCGGTTCGTCGCCGGACCCGCCTCCCGAATCGAGTTCGAGGTACTGCTCGACCGACCAGCCCCAGACGTCGGCGTCCTGCCAGTGCAGGCCCCACCAGGTGTAGCCGTCGGCGTCGACCGGGCCGTTGACGACCGCCGCGGTCGCGCCGTCCGAGACGGTGTCGACGACCGTCTCGCCGGTCCCGGGCTGTTCCCGCGTGTTGAGCGCTGTCGTCGCACGGACCGTATCGCCCTCGGCGAAGGCGGGCGAGCTGCCGTCGTCACCGTCGCCGTCGCCACCACCATCGCCGTGGCCGACGCCGTGCCCATCGACCGGGGCGGCGTCGAGGTACTCGGCGACGCACCAGCCGGTCATGCCGCTGTTGAAGGCGATGCGCCACCAGGTGTAGCCGTCGGCCTGCTGGGGGCCGGCGCGGACGTAGCCCGCCGACCCCTCGGGCGCGGTCCAGACGTCGGGTGCGTCGAGCGCGTGGTCGTCGTGGACGACGAGGTCCGCGGTCGTTGCGACGCGCTGGTCGTGCAGGAACTCGGTCGAGGCGGTGCCCTGGTAGCGCTCGACCGTCCAGCCGACGATGCCGTTCTCGTAGGCGATCCTGTACCAGGTGTAGCCGTCTGCCTCCTGCGGGCCGTCCTTCACGACCCCGCGGACGCCCGCCTGGTTGGTATGGCGGACGTTGTCGCCGATGGTCGGCTCGCTCCGGACGTTGACGGACGTGGTCGTCGCCACGACGTCGCCCGCCGAGAGGGAACCGCCGGTGGCGCCGTCCATCTGCTGGAGGAGGTAGTCCCAGTCCCAGGTGCTGCCGGGGTCGACCTTGCCGCCGGTGACCGTCGAGCAGTCGTAGGGGGACGGGACCTGCGAGTGGCCGATGAGCCCACCCTGACCGTCGTAGGCGCTGCAGGGTGCGATGTCGAAGGTGGGGTGGGTCTTGGGGATGTCGTAGCTCTCACAGAGCCACGCACAGAGCTGGCCGACGGCCTCGTACATGGCCTCGGAGAAGTCGGTCTCGTTGGCGTAGCCCTCCATCTCGATGGAGATGCCCGTGTCGTTGTAGTCGCCGTTGCCCTGTGTCCAGGCGACGTCGGACAGCTCGACCATCTGGGTGATGTTCCCGTCCGAGTCGACGACGAAGTGCGAGGAGACGTCCGCGTCGGGGTTCTTGAACCAGTTGATGCCCGAACTGGCCGAGCCCTCGATGGTGTGGACGACGATCCACCGCATGTCGCTCGCCGAGCGGCTGCTGCTCGTGTAGTTCGAGTAGTGTGCGCTCTCGAACGTCATCTGTGGTCTCTCTGTGGCGGTCGCACTTCCCGCAGCGCCAAGGAGGACGCTGCCAGCGACCGCGCCGGTGCCTGCCCGTAGGAACTTTCGTCGAAGCATCGTTCCGTGAAACAATCGGTGAAAATAAAAAACTACCGGTGATTACTGATAAAGACACGGCCAGGTTCGTGGCGAAGGATTTACGCCTCCCGGTCGCGGTCCCTGGCAGGACGGGCCGGAGTCACGAACCGGGCGACGGCAGCATCGCCACTCGCCGGTGCTGGCCATCAGCTCGAAGACCGGTACGTAGCGGCGTGGAGAGAACGGGCTGGGACGCCTACGTCCCGTTCAGTCGGCGACGATGGTTCGCTTCGAGGCGGTCATCCCGAGCACGTCGTCGAAGAAGGAGAGCGAGTCGTGCGGGCCGGGGTTCGCCTCGGGGTGGTACTGGCGCGTGATGATGTCGAGGTCCTCGCTGTCGAGGCCCTCCGGCGTCCCGTCGTTGACGTTGATCTGCGAGACCGAGAGCGCCTCGGGCGCGTCGGCGACCGTGTAGCCGTGGTTCTGGGTGGTCATCACGACGCGACCGGAGGCCTCGTCGCGGACCGGCTGGTTGACGCCGCGGTGGCCGAAGTCCATCTTCTCGGTGGTGCCGCCGAGCGCACGGGCGACGATCTGCTGCCCGAGGCAGATACCGGCGATGGGCACCTCGCCGACGAAGGTGTCGACGAGCTCGACCGCCGCGTCGAAGTTCTCCGGGTCGCCGGGGCCGTTCGAGATGAACAGGAGTTCCGGGTCGATCTCGGCCACGGCGGCCTCGGTAGCGTCGTACGGGAGCACGTGGACCGTCGCGCCGCGCTCGACCAGCGAGTCGACGATGGAGCGCTTCGCGCCGCAGTCGACGAGTGCGACCGTCGCGCCGTCGCCGTCGGCGTTGTGGACGACGGGCTCGTCGACGGAGACCTGTGCGCCGATGTCCGTGTGGTCGCTCATCGGCACGCAGTCCTCGAGCTCGGCGAGCGCGTCCTCCGGGGTCACGTCGTCGCCGACGGCGATGCCACAGGCCATCGCACCCTCCTCGCGGATGTCGGTGACGAGGTCGCGCGTGTCGAGGTGGTCGACCGCCGGCACGCCCTCCTCGGTGAGCCACTCGGCCACGTCGTCGGTCATCTCGCGGGTGACCGCGGCGCGCGGGTGCACCCGGTCGGACTCGAAGCGCTCCGGACGTACCCCGTAGTTCCCGATGAGCGGGTACGCGAAGGTGAGTATCTGTTCCTCGTACGACGGGTCCGTGAGGCTCTCCTCGTAGCCCGTGTACGCTGTCGTGAAAACCAGTTCGCCGTTTGCTGTGCCTGGAGCACGACCACGTGCCTCGACCACGTGGCCACCCTCCAGTGCTACGTAGGCGTCCATCGTTACGAAGTACGTATGATGCCACGTCAATAAACCTTGCTTTCGAAGCGTCGTTACGAATTTCGTAATCGTCAAGTGCGCCCCGGTGGTAGATGACCACCTCCATGGACGAACTCGACCGCGAGATACTGAACATCCTCCGGCGGGACGCCCGGACACCCTACACCGAGATCGCCGAGGAGGTCGGCACCAGCGAGGGGACGGTCCGGAACCGGGTCGAACGGATGACCGGCGACGACGTCATCGAACGATTCACCGTCGCCACGCGTACGGGTAACGTCAAGGCGATGATCGAGATCGGCGTCGCGATGGACGTCGAGACGACCCAGATCTCCGAACGGATGGCCGACTGGACGGAGGTGGACTTCGTCTGGCAGGTCTCCGGCGAGGAGGACGTCGTGCTCGTGGTCGACTGTGCCGACACGCAGGGCGTGAACGACCTCATCACGCAGGCCCGCGAGATGGAGGAGGTCGTCTCCACGAAGACCCGACTCATCCTCGACGAGCGGCTCGGCTGACGGTAGTAACGGGCTGTTGCCACACGGTATGGCCACGTTACGACTCGGCGCTGTCTGTCGATTCCGCCGATATCGCCGGCCACAAACACTTTATACCACTGTGGTTCTGGTAGGTAACCAACAGATAACTATATCTGGTAACCAACGGTACCGACAACTGGTACATACATGGCCACCCCCAGCAAGCGGTTCGGTGAGGACGACGTCAAACTGGAGGCGAGCGTCGACACGGGCGCGGCGTTCGTGATGATGATGCTCGCCCAGATGGTGCTGCTGTTCACGTTCTGGATCACGCTGTGGCCGACGGCCTTCGGTATCCCGCAGGACGTCCGGCTGGTGACCGCCATCGGCGGCTTCTTCAGCGGCGCTGCCGTGCTCGGGCTGTACGGCGGCATCAAGTCGCTGATGGCACAGACCGTCGAAGCAGAGGCGTGAACGAGACGAACTAGGGGTTGGGTGGTCATCCCAGGGGAACGGGAGACGGTACGGGCGTGCGGCCGAACGGGTCCACGGTTCCGGGCAGCGATGCGACCGGCGGGCTCGGGTCGTCGGTGGTGGCCCGTGACGAGTCGAAGTCCATTTTAGCAGGGTACTCGATTGTAGAGCCATGAGTACGTCTGACCCGTCCGACGGTACGGCCGAGGACCTCCCGCACAAGAACGCGCGGCAGGAGGTCATCGCGGTCGACCCGGACGACAACGAACAGGGACTCGTCAACCGGCTGGATGCCCACACCGGCGAGGGCATCCGACACCGGGCGTTCACGTCGCTGGTGTTCGACGAGGACGAGAACATCCTGCTCGCACAGCGCGCCGCCGAGAAGCGCCTGTGGGGCACCTGGTGGGACGGGACCGTCGCCTCCCACCCCGTCGAGGGCCAGAGTCAGGAGGAGGCGACCCGTGAGCGTCTCGAGGAGGAGCTCGGCATCACGCCCGACCAGTACGAGAACCTCCAGCTCACGGATCGGTTCGAGTACAAGCGCTACTTCGAGAACGCCGGCGTCGAGCACGAGGTCTGTGCCGTCCTGAAGGTCACGCTCTCCGACACCACGCTCGACCCCGACCCGGAGGAGGTCGAGGGCCTGATGTGGGTCCCCTACGAGCACCTCCACGACAACCCCGAGTTCTACCGTCAGCTCCGCCTCTGCCCCTGGTTCGAGATCGCGATGCGTCGTGACTTCGACTGAGGGGACCGACGCCCCGGAAAGTATGTGTTAACACGTAGCAAGGATTTATGCTGGGGAGGGTCGTAGCCCAACGTGGAGGCGGTCATCCACAGATGTCGTCAGCACGAACCCCACCCGAACCGACCGACCTGCGGCTCTCCCGTGGCGAACTGTGGCTCGTCCACCACGTGATGGTCGAGCGACTGACCGGGCACGACGAGGACGACCCACAGCCCTGGTGGGCGCTCAACATCGCCCGGAAGCTCGAGACCGGCGAGCCGACACTGACGACGTTCGAGGCGTGGCGACTGCGGCGTGACCTGCTCGACTACGTCGACCGGGAGGATACGCCGGCGTCGGACGTCTCGCGGGCGCAGACCATCGTCGACCAGCTGGAGGCGGAGTTCGGTCGGGTGCCGCTCAGCTAGGGTCGCGTCGTCCCCCAGACCGCGACGAGTCCGAGCAGCAGCGCCGGCAGCATCGGGAACGCGAGCAGCGCGACCCAGTACGGCAGCGACGGCGGGCGGTAGAGGATGACCACCGGCATCACGAGAAAGGAGAAGGCGATGACGCCAACGACCACCCAGCCGCGCCAGTCCCACTCCCTGTCGACGGCTTCGGGATGGACGCCGTCGGCCGGTCGGTGGACGTAGCCGTCGTCACCGTCACCGGCGGCCGCGGTCCCCCCGTCGATGGTCGTGGGTCCGTCACCGTCGGCAGCACCGGTCGAATCGTCCGCCTGTCCCTCCGAGTCGGCGTCAGAGCTCACTATCCGGAATTACGACCACCTTCCCAAAGCCCTCACGGTTCTCCAGCAGCTCGTGCGCCCGACCCGTCTCGCTCATCGGGAGCGTCTCTCGGATGCGCGGCTCGAACGTGCCGTCCCAGACGAGTTCGAGCACGGTCTCGGCCTCGCCGGGGGTCGCCATCGTCGAGCCGATTATCTCGAGCTGGCTCCAGAACACGCGGTTGACGTTCGTCGTCGCGTACGGGCCGGTCGTCGCCCCGCAGGTGAGCAGGCGGCCGCCGGGCGCGAGGCACTTCAGCGAGTCCTCCCAGGTTTCCTCGCCGACGTGGTCGACGACCACGTCGACGCCGCGGCCGTCGGTCGCCTCCTTGATCCACGACGCGAAGCGCTCCTCCTCGTAGTTGCAGACGTGGTCCGCGCCGCACTCGCGGGCGTAGTCGAGCTTCGCCTCGCTGCTCGCGGTCGCGTACACCTCCGCCCCCGCGTAGTCGGCGATCTGGACGGCGGCGTGGCCGACCCCACCGGAGGCACCGAGCACCAGCACGGACTCGCCGGCGGTCACGTCGCCCCGGGAGATGAGCATCCGCCACGCGGTGCCGAAGACCAGCGGCGCCGCCGCCGCGGTCTCCCACGAGACGTCGTCGGGCACCGGCACGAGGTTCGTGGCGGGGAGGACGGCGTACTCGCCGTGGACGCCGGGGAGGTGCTCGCCGATGACCTTGAAGCTCCGCGAGAGCGTCGGGTCGCCCTTCCGGGTGAACTCGTCGTCGTCGGTCGCGATGCCGGACCAGACCGCGACGTGGTCGCTCGGCTCGAACCGCGTGACGTCGGCCCCGACAGCTTCGACGACGCCCGCCGCGTCGCTGCCGGGGATGTGCGGCATCTCGAGCTCGAGACCGGGGAGCCCCCGTCGGGTCCACACGTCGAGGTGGTTGAGCGCGCCCGCCTTCACGTCGACCAGCACCTCGTCGGCGTCGGGCTCCGGGTCCGGATAGTCGTCGTACTCGATGACGTCCGCATCGCCATGCTCCGAGAACTGGACGGCCTTCATGCGCGAGGCGACTCGCGGTGCGGCAAAAAGCGTGCCGACGCGGGCAAGCCGGACAAGAGCTATGCCGTCGCCGACGGAACCCGCCGGACATGAGCGACGACGAGCACGGTGGACACGATCACCACGACCACCACGACGGACGCGACCACGACGGGCACGGTGACGAGACGGAACACGACCACGAGCATCACCAGCACGACGAACACCACCTCGGGGTCGCGGTCGTCACGGTGTCGAGTTCGCGCACGCTCGACGACGACCCCTCGGGCGACCGCATCGAGGCGCTCCTCACCGACGCGGGCCACGAGGTGGTCGTCCGCGAACTCATCGCGGACGAGTACGACAGCGTGCAGGGGACCGTCGACCGCCTCACCGACCGCGACGACGTGGAGCTCGTGGTCACGACCGGCGGGACGGGCGTCACGCCCGACGACGTGACCGTGGAGGCCGTCGAACCGTTGCTGGACAAGCGCCTGCCAGGCTTCGGCGAGCTGTTCCGGCGGTTCTCCTCCGATGAGATCGGCACCCGGACCATCGCCACGCGAGCGATGGCTGGCATCGACGAGGGCGTCCTCGTCTGCTGTCTGCCGGGGAGCGAGGCGGCCGTCAGGCTCGGCGTTGCAGAGCTCGTCGTCCCCGAGGCCCCACATCTGGTCGGACTGGCACGTCGCGAGGACCGAGCCGACGGCTGAGGGGTGTTCGGGTGCGTCGAAAGGGAAGGGGGAGTGATGCTGGATGATATCCAGTACCGGGAGACCACGCCTGTCAGGGAACGAGGGAGTGACCCTCTGACACCGACCTATCTGTGTCCTCGTGGTCTCCATCCGACGAGACTGCACCTATCTACTTGAACCGGTACAACCGTACAGACGATTTACCGGTTCTGAACGGTCTTGAACAGTCGTGAGTCCGTCTCGTCGCTGGGAAACGTGCGACTCGACCGCACACGGGATGACGAGCGGAAACAGCCGAATACCGGGTCTCTGGGTCGCCTCACCGTCGAAACCGTCCTCCACGGAGTCGCGGCGCTCTGTTCGAGAGGAACCTGTCACCGTCGGGACGATGTCGCGCGCGCGGCGGACGGTCCAGCCCGCAACAGCCAGTTACTGTCCCGCCAGCTCCTCGGCGACCGTCGCCGAATCCAGCAGCGCCGGGTCGACCGCCAGGTCGGCCTGGCCGCTGACGAACTCGGGGAGCGAGTCCGCGGAGTAGACGACGATCCGTACGTCCGGGTTCAGGTCCTTCGCGACCGGGATGCCGGTCGCCTGCCCCACGTCGGTCAGGACGAACAGGTCGGCGTCGACGATGCCGGCCTCCTCCAGCCCGGGGCGGTTCGCCACGCCGTCGACGACGTGGACCGTGAAACCTGACTCTTCGAGTTCGCGTACCAACTCGTGCTCGTCGGGACCAGCGAAAATCGCGTGCATCACCTCCACGAACGAGGCGGGAGGCTTTGTGCCTTTCCCGTCGGAGCCGCGGACCGGGTCCCCGTCCGCCGGCTCCGCTGGAATCGACGACGAGGGTGGCCACTCGCGGAACCTGAAAACGGTTAAGTGCCGACACGCGCGAGTGCCGGGTATGAGCGACCTCCCGGAGGATTTCAACTGCACCATCACGAACTGGGAGTACATCTACGGCCTCTGTCGGGACGTGAGCGAGGACGTCAAGGAGGACTCCTTCGAGCCGGACGTCATCGTCGCACTCGCCCGCGGCGGCTGGTTCGCCGGGCGTTGCATCTGTGACTTCCTCGGGATGGACGACCTGACGAGCCTGAAGATGGAGCACTACGTCGGCACCGCCCAGAAGGCCGACGAGCCCCAGGTCCGCTACCCGATGCCGGAGGGTAGCGTCGAGGGCAAGGACGTGCTCATCATCGACGACATCGCGGACACCGGCGGCAGCATCCGGCGGGCCGAGGAGTACGTCGAGGAGCGCAACGCTGGCACGGTGAAGACGGCGACGCTCCAGCTGCTCCAGACGAGCGAGTTCGAGCCGGACTACGTCGGCGAACGCCTCGAGGAGTGGGCGTGGATGGTCTACCCGTGGAACTTCATCGAGGACATGATAGACATCATCTCGGGGCTGATGGAGCGCCACGAGCAGTCCTCGTTCCAGAAGGCGGACATCCGCCACTTCCTCGCGGAGGACCACGACCTCCAGCGCATCGAGATGGAGATCGCCCAGCCGAACCGCATGACCGAGGTGCTCACCGAGATGGAGCGCCGCGACGTCGTCGAGCGGGCGGAGGACGGCGGCTGGACGCTGGTCTGAGTCGGTGGGTCGAAACGACCGACGGACGGGACCACCCGGACTAATTTCTGCCCGATTCGTATCCGTACGAAGATATTTGTGGTGTGGGGGCGACTGTCAGGGAGATGATCGACGACCTGACCGCGGCGCTTGCGGACGCGGAACCGCTCACCGTGACCAGTCCGGCGTTCGAGGACGGCGACCGACTGCCGGACTGGACCGGGTTCGTGAACGAGAACGAGCGCCCCGAGCTCCGTATCGGGGGCGTCCCCGACGCGGCCGAGTCGCTGCTGGTGACGATGGTCCATCCCGAGGCGGCCGACGTGGTGGACCACGAGTGGGTCCACTGGCAGGCCTGGGGCATCGACCCCGAGACGACCGTGCTTCCGCGAGACGAACCGCTCGAGGGCGCGACCGAGGGCTACAACGACTTCCTCCGGCAGGGCTGGGGCGGTCCGTCGCCGCCGCCCGAGCAGGTCGAGACCTACCGGTTCAGGGTGTACGCGCTCGATATGGACCTCGACCTCCCGGCGGCGACGCGACGTGCCCGCGTCGCATCCACCATCGGGCTGGAGGGGTCGGTGCTGGCCGCCGGGGAGCTGACGGGACGGTACGGTGCCGATCAGGGGAGCGTGTTCCTGACGGAGGGGCCACGCGGGCTGCGGCCCTGATCGGGCGACGAACCGCCGTCTCCCGGCTCAGTCCGCGCCGTGTTCGCTCCCGCCGTCGGTCACGGCGGGCTCGCGCTCCCGACCACCCTCGACGACTGTGTGCTTCCACGTGCCGCGGGTGAACCAGGCCATCGCGGCGAGCGCACCGACCACGTCGCCCAGTGCGACGGCCGCGAACACCCCCGTGGCGTCCCAGCCGAGGACGAACACGAGCAGGTACGTCGTCGGGACGCGCACGAACCAGAGCGCGAGCACCGAGAACACCAGCGCCGTCTTCGTGTCGCCGGAGCCGCGGAACGCGCCGAGGAACACGGGGAACAGCCCCATGAACACGAACGCGGGGGCCGCGATACGGAGGTACTCCGCGCCGTAGACCAGCGTCTCGGCAGCCTGCGCCGTGTCGGCGGTGAGCAGCGGCCGGAGCACCAGCGTCGGCACCGCGAAGATGACGACCGCGACGACGAACAGGCTCAGGGCCGCGAACTTCGCCGCGAGCCACGTCGCCCGCTCCGCGCGCTCCGGTTTCTCCGCGCCGAGGTTCTGTCCGACGACGGTGTTCGTCGCCTGCCCGAGCCCCATCGCGGGGAGGAAGACGAGCGAGATGACCCGGTTGCCCAGCCCGTACGCGGTGACGACCGCGGGCGGGAACGTCGCGACCATGCCCGTCAGCGCGATGAGCGCGAGCGAGGTCATCGACTGTTCGGCCGCCGAGGGGACGCCGATGCGGACGATGTCCCGGATGGTTCCGAGGTCGGGGACGAGGTCTGCCGCGCCCACGTCCGGTCCGGCGTTCGTCCAGAACAGCAGGTAGAGCCCGAGCAGGGTGGCGACGCCGCGGGAGAACACGGTCGCCAGCGCCGCGCCCTCGATGCCGAGCTCGGGGAACGGGCCGACGCCGAAGATGACCAGCGGGTCGAGCACGACGTTCAGCGCGACGGAGACGAGCATGATGCGCAGCGGCGTCCGCGTGTTGCCGTAGCCACGGAGCAGCGAGACGAAGACGAAGAAGCCGAAGAGGAACGGCATCCCGAGGAAGAAGATGCGCATGTAGTCTGCCGCCAGCGGGACGATGACCCGCTGGGTCTCGGGGTCCGCCGGTAGCACGGCGAGCATCGGGTCGGTGAGGACGTAGCCGACCACGCCGATGACGACCGAGAGCGCGCCGACGAAGCCGATGGTCTGGCCGGCGACCAGGCTCGCCGAGCCGTCGCTGTCGGCCCCGGTGTACTGCGCGACGAGGATGGCGCCGGCCGCGGTGAACCCGCCCCCGACGGAGATGAGGAAGAAGATGAGCGGGAACGCGAGGCTCAACGCCCCGACGGCGTTCGAGGAGTACGCGCCCAGCCACGCCGTGTCGGCGAGGTTGTAGGTGACCTGCAGCAGCTGGATGGCCACGAGCGGCCACGCCAGCCGGAGCATCGGCCGGGCGAGCTCCCCCTCGGTGAGCTTCGTGTTCGTGTGCGAGTCGACCATTACGATTCGAAAACGTCCCGCAGTCATATCAATGCGAGTAGCGGACGATAGCACGTGGCAGGGGTCGCGCGGACCGACAAGACACTTGGTCCCTGATACCATTGGCCGACACCAGTGATGTCACCACCTCGACTCTCCCGCCGCGGGCTGCTCGCCGGCGGCGTCGGCGCGCTGGCCGGCGGCCAGCTCCTGCGTTCCGACGTGTTCCGCGGCGCCTTCGACGCCGATCCGTCGGTGTCGACGGACGAGTGGCTCCTGCCGGGCCGGTCGCCGGCGCGGCGGAACCACGTGCCAGTCACCGGTGGCACCGAACTCTCCCTCGCGTGGGAGCGGTCGTTCGACGGCGGTTCCGGCTACCGTGTCGTCGTCGCCGACGGCCGGGCAATCGTCCCCGTTTCGGACGACGGGGTCTACGCCGTCGAACTGGCTGACGGCTCCACCGCGTGGCGCGCCCGTCCACGCATCGCAACGGGGTACGGGGTCGCACTGGGGGCCGGGCACCTCTGCTGTTCGACCGGCGACGGGTTCTACGTCCTCGGGCGTGGGGGGAACTCGAAGTGGTGGCTCCCGGGTTACCACTACCGGACGGTGGAACGTGCAGGGTTCCTGTCGACGTTCCTGCCGGTCGGGTCGACCCTGTTCACCGTCGGGCGACGGGGGCTGGAAGCCCGCGATATGGAGACGGGCCTCCGGCACTGGGTGGGTGAGCGAGCCGACGGCAGCCGACTCCGACTGGCCGCGAACCCGCTCGCGTTCGACGACGGGACGCTCTACTGTGCGGGGGGCCGCTACGGGACGTCCCCGTTCGTCGCCGTCGACGCCGAGGACGGGACCCAGCAGTGGACGACGGCCGAGTTCGAGTACGAGAGCCGGCACCTGGCCGTCGACGGGGACACGCTCCTGGCGACCGGCGAGACAGAGGACGGCGGCCGCATCCAGGCGTTCGCGGTCGACGACGGGGCCCTCCGCTGGCAGCAGCCGACGTCGACACAGCCAGTCGACCCGACGGTCGCCGATGACCTCGTGGTCTGTGCCAGCGAAGGGAGGCGACTCCACGCGTTCGACCGTGCGACCGGCGAGCGGCGCTGGACCGTCGACAGGCAGGCAGGAGTGCACGAACTGCTCCGTACAGACGACCACCTCTACGTCCACACTCCCCACGGGGTCGAGGTGCGCGACCCGTCGACCGGCGACAGACGGGTGCGCCACGAGCTCGCCGGCTCCGAACCGTCCGGGTTCGCCTACGCCAGCGACCACCTGTTGGCGCTCCGCGGCGACCGGCTCTTCGCCCTGGAGGTGACCGACGATGCCTGAATCGTCGCAGGGGAACGACGTACCGACCCTCGACGACGACCCCACGCTCGGAGAGCGGTTCGGGATGACCATCCCGCTGCTGGTCCCGGCGTGGCTCGTGACGTACCCGCTGCGCTGGCTGCTCGACAGACAGACGCTGGTCCCGGGTCGCCTCGGCCTCGTGTGCTGGGGCGGCATCGCCCTCGCGTTCGCGTACCGCGCGACGCACCCGGACACCGACGAGGTCGCCGCCGTCGTGTTCGCGGTCGTCGTCGCGGCCGTCTTCTACGTCGTGGAGGCGGTGATCGCACCGCCGTTCCCGGCGGTCCGGGGGCAACCGGTCTACCTCGCGGGTCCTGCCCTGACCGCCGTCGGTGCGCTCATCGTCGGCTACGTCGTGGCGTACCGCGGAGGGCTCGAACCCATCGTCGGGCTGTTCGGGGCTGACGACGACTCGTAGCGGTTTTACGCGCGCCCCGAGTTCGTGGAACCATGACTATCGGCGTCATCGGCGGCAGCGGCATCTACGAGGCCCTGCCCCTCGAGAACGTGGAGCAGCGCAGCGTCGAGACACCGTTCGGCGAGCCCTCGGACGACATCACGCTCGGCGAGCTCGCCGGCAAGGAGGTCGCCTTCCTGCCGCGACACGGCCCCGACCACCAGCACACCCCGACGAACGCGCCGTACAAGGCGAACATCTATGCGCTGAAGTCCGTCGGCGTGGACCGCGTCATCGCGACGAACGCGGTCGGCAGCCTGCGCGAGGACCTCCCGCCGCAGACGCTGCTCGTGCCGACGCAGATCTTCGACCGGACGAGCCAGCGCGAGCACACCTTCTTCGGCGACGGCATGGTCGTCCACATGGGCTTCGCCGACCCGTACGACCCGCCGATGGTCGAGCACCTCGCCGACGCGGCCGAGCGCGCCGACACCGACGCCGACGTCGAGGAGGGTGGTACGTACGTCTGCATCGAGGGCCCGCAGTACTCCACCCGGTCCGAGAGCGAGTTCTACCGCGAGCAGGGCTGGGACGTCGTCGGCATGACCGCCATCCCCGAAGCGAAGCTCGCCCGCGAGGCCGAGATGAGCTACGCGACGGTCACCGGCGTCACCGACTACGACGTCTGGAAGCGCGACAGCGAGGTCACGCTCGACGAGGTGCTCGAGAACGCCGCCGCGAACCAGGAGTCCATCAACGCGGTCGTCGAGGAGGCCGTGCGCTCGATGCCGGACGACTTCGAGAGCGACGCCTGGTCGGCCCTGGAGGGTACCATCAACACGCCGAGCGAGGCGATCCCGGCCGACACCCGCGAGCGCGTCGACCTGCTCGCCGGCCAGTACCTCGACTGAGCCCGCCGGCCGGCGAGAACGTCGCCGGTCCCACCGACCGACTTTTGCCGACCGGCCCCGTTCGTCACTCGCATGAACGTAGACGACGAGCTCGTCGAGCAGGTCGCGGCGCAGCTCGACGGCGACGCGGAGACCGCCCGCGGGTTCCTGGAGGGCATCGACGCCGCGGTCGGCTCCATCTGTCCGCTGTGTCGCGAAGGCTACGTCGTCGAGACCGACGACGAGCGCTTCTTCCCCTCGCGCGGCCGGCAGGCACGGTCGCTCAACCTCGGCGTGATGGAGCTGTCGCTGTCGAAGTCGCGGGAACTGCACGAGACGAACGAGGAGCAGGTCGTCACGCCGTACACCTGCACATCGGCGAACCCGACCGACGTCTGCGCGCTCGCGGGGCTGTTCCACGAGCAGGTCGCCGTCGAGACCGTCCGCGGCGTCGCCGAGACAGACCGCGCGGTCGCCCGACGACGGTCCTACGTCGCCGACCGGCTCCGCCGCGCCGGCGAACGCCTCTGACCGCCGCTCCTCACGGTGTCACTCGTCCGACTCGAGCAGCTGCTCGACCGGCGCATCGATGTCTTCGGCGAGCCACCAGAGCCGCTGTCGGAGGTCGTCGCCGATGGTCACCGACCCCGAGTACTCGGTCGCGACGGTGACGAACGCCGTAGCGGCGGCACGACTCACCCGGTCGTCGTCGTCCCCGATCGCGGTCGTGAGCGCGCTGAGCGCCTCGGGTAACCGGTCCGGGTGTGCGACCCCGACACGGCCGATGGCGTACGCGGCGGCCAGGCGCTGGCTCGTCGTCGCATCCAGGACGAGTTCGGCGAACAGTTCGTCGACCTCGGGGACGGTCGCCGGGTCGTTCACCGCGACGGCGGCGAGCAGGTCGATGGCCGCGGTCTGGAGTGCGGGCACCGGTTCGCGGGCGTTCGCCACCGCGTCGTCGACGACCGGGAGCACCTCCTCCGGGTAGCGCGTCGCCACGTCGGCCAGTGCGCCCGTCGCGTACGTCCGGACGTCCCACTCCTCGTCGTCCGTCGTCGCGTCGCGGAGCTGCTCGACAGCATCGAGAACCGTGCTCGGCCCGGAGGCGGCGAGCTGTGCGAACACCGACGCGACCGCCGCGCGGACGTACGGGTCGGCCGTCGAGAGAGCGGGTGCCAGCGACTCGACCCAGGCGCTGAACGTCCGTGGTGCGCCCGCTGCGATGGCGGCGAGCGCGTCGGCGGCGCGCCGGCGGGCGCTCGCGTCGTCGTCGTCGAGCCGTGTGATGAGCGCGTCGACGCAGTCGTCGAGTGCCGTCGGCTCGGCGCCGGCGATGTGGTAGAGCGCGTCGGCGGCGGTCGTCCGCGTCGTCGCGTCCCCGGCCGCGAGCAGGCCGCGTAGCTCGTCGACGTGCCCGACAGCGCCCGCCGGGTCCTCGCGCGCCAGTTCGCACAGCTCCTCTGCACGGTCGGTGTCGTCGGACCCACTCAGCAGTCCCATCTACCCGTACGTCGTCGTCGGAGACCAAGAATCCCTGTCATCGGTGAGAGAAACGCCCGCGGTGGGCTGGCGAAGCAGATCGCGGTGACGCCTGACGGATGTGATGGGCTTCGACTGACGGTGGATGCGGTGTGGGCCAGCCAGCCCGGCGAGCGTTCCGGCATCGCAGACCGCCTGACATCGGCGACCTGGCGTGCCAGACCGCCGCCCCCTTTCCCCCTCTGTGTGACCGGGACGACGGTCGGAAGTACATATTTCTTATGGCCACTTGATACCGATGCTTGCTATCTCAAATACTTTATATCCGCCGTCGAGGCGGGGCTCAGCCCCGTCGTGTCACGCGCTGATCCAGCTCCTGCTCGAGGGCCGTCTTGAGCACCGTCTCGGTCGCCCGTCGCAGCCGTTCCGACGCGGCCTGGTTCGAGATGTCGAACTCGTCGGCGATGTCGTCCAGTGTCGACTGTCGCGGGATGGCGAAGTACCCGTTCTCGACGGCACGAACCAGCGCCTCCCGCTGTTCCGGCGTCAGGTCGAGCGTCCCGTCCGGTTCGGCGGGCCCGTCGACCGACCGGCCCAGCCGGTGCAGGTCGAGCTCGTAGCCGTGCTCCCTCGTCCGTTCGTGGAAGCGCGTGACGCTCGTGTCGTCCGGGAACCTGACGCGGAAGAACCACCGGTCGGTCGCCCGGGCCTCGAGCACCGCCGCGTTCGTGTCCACGAAGATCGACAGCAGCCCCGTCGGCTCAGACCCCCACCTGAGCCGGTAGAGCACGCGGCCGTCGTGTCTTTCGAGCGTCGTGTAGCTGACCGCCGGTGCGGACTCGTCGATTGCTCGCTCGAACGCGTCGGTGTCGCCGGTCACCCAGACGTAGGGCGCCACGTCCCCCGACGTGGGCACGACCGGTTCGAACTGTAGCTGGACCTCGATCTCACCCCCGCCGACCGACGCCGGACCGAACGCGTCGGTGTCGACCGAGAACTCCGCGATTACCCCCATACAGAAAGTACAGGATATTTGAACATATCTATCTTCGGGTCGGTAACAGCGGCGAGGTCCGGTGAACGAAGTCGAGGTGACCCGTCGGCGGTCAGTCGGCGACGGCCTCGTCCGAGACTGACGCCGCGGTCGGGTCCTGCACCCAGAGGTCGCCGAACAGCTCGTCCTGCTGGAGCGTGACCTGTCCGCGGTGTGCGAGGAACAGCAGCGCGAGGAACGTCAGGACACGCGTCCCACCGCTCTCCTGGATCTCCGCGAACAGCACCTCGGCCCGGCCCGCGTCGTAGTGCTCGCGGAGCGACGCCCGCACGTCCTCGATGACCTCCTCGATCTCCTCCTCGTGGGTCGTCCCGGTCACGTCGTCCTCGGTCGGTTCGTCGTCGACGCGGCGGTCGTCGCCCGCGTGGTAGTCGAGCGTCTGGGTGCCACGGCGGAACCCCTTCGGCGAGTCGCTCGTGTCGTACTCGCGGCCCTCCTTCCACCAGGAGCCGCGCTCGGCCTCGCGCAGGTCCCGGACCAGCTCGTCGAGCGTCTCCGGGGTCCCACGGGCGTGTTTGCGTTCGAGCCGACGCTCCATCTCGGCCTCCAGCCCGGCGACGGGGTCGAAGTCCGGGTCCGCCGGCGGCGACTGCGGCTCGTCACCGAACGGCTGCTCCCACGGTGCGGGCTCCTCCTCGTCCTGCTCGTCGCTCCCGTGGATGAGCTCGTCGCCCTTCATCCGCAGGAGGACGCTCGCGTAGAACAGCGCCCGCCCCGACGTCCGGAGGTCGACCGACTCCAGCGCGTCGAGGAACCGGTCGGTCACCCGCGGGATGTCGATGTCCCACGGGTCGATCTCGCCCTTCTTCGCGAGCTGGACGAGCAGTTCGACCGGCTCGACCTCGTCGTCCTCGGTGTCCTCGATGGCGTCGTCGTCCGGGAGCACCGGGGCGATGCCGTCGTCGTCGTCGTCGGCTGTCTCCTCGCTGGCCGCCGACTCCGCGTCGTCCTCGTCCGGCAGCACGTCATCGACGTCGCCCTCGCCGTAGAACTCGTCCGGGTCGGCGGCCTCGTCTTCGCTGTCGTCTCCCGCTTCGTCGGCGAGGAAGTCGGCCTCCTCGCCGGGGGGTGTCCGGTCCTCGTGTCCCGCGATGGTGAGCATCTCCTCCGGATCGCCCTCGGAACCCTCCTCAGTCATCGGCAGAGACCTCCATATCCGCAGCATCGCCGTCGGAGAGGTCGATACCCGTCACCGCGGAGACGTTGTCGGACTGCATCGTCACGCCGATGGCGCGCTCGGACCGGTCGAGCATCGCGGTCCGGTGGCTGACGACGACGAACTGCGCCTGCCCGGCGAGCTCGTCGACCATCTGCCCGACGCGCTCGGCGTTGACCGCGTCGAGGAACGCGTCGATCTCGTCCAGCGCGTAGAACGGCGCCGGGTTGTGGCGCTGGATGGCGAAGATGAACGCGAGCGCCGTGAGTGACTTCTCGCCGCCGGACATCGCGTCGAGGCGCTGGATGGGCTTGTCCGCCGGCTGGGCCTTCATCGTCAGGCCCCCGTCGAACGGGTCCTCCTCGTCCTCGAGGTGGAGCCGCCCGGAGCCGTTCGAGAGCCGCGTGAAGATGTCCTGGAACTGCTCGTCGATGTCGTCGAACGCGTCCATGAACGTCTCCTTCTTCTGGGCCTCGTAGGAGTCGATGCGCTCGCGGATTGCGTCGCCCTCCTCGACGAGCGTGTCACGGCCCTCCTCGAGCTCGTCGAGGTCGGCGCGGACGTCGTCGTACTCGTCGATGGCGAGCATGTTCACCGGCTCCATCGCCTCCATGTCGCCCTGGAGGCAGTCGACCATCTCGACGACGACGTCGTGGTCCGGCACGTCCTCGGGGTCGTACTCGCCGACCTCCTCGGCCAGCGACTCGATCTCCCAGTCGAGCTGGTCGCGCTTCTCCGTGTAGGAGTCCAGCTTCGACTGCACCGCGTCGACCTGCTGCTGGACCGAGTCGCGCTCGGTCTGGGCCGACTGGAGCTCCTCGCGGAGCTCCTCGCGCTCGTCTTTCAGCTCGGAGAGCTCGTTCTCCAGCTCGAGCACCTCGCGGCGCTTCGATTCGAGCGTCTCCTCCTTCTCGGCGACGTCTTCCTCGAGCTCCTCGATCCGTTCCTCGTGCTTCGCCTTCTCGTTCTGGGCGGCCTCGATGTCGTCGTGGAGGTCCTCGATGGCCTCCTCGGCGTACTGCTTCTCGAGCTGGAGCTCGTTCAGCTCGGCGTCGAGCTCGTCCATCCGGTCCTCGATGTCGTCTATCTCCTCCTGGATGGACTCCTTCTGCCGGGTGAGCTCCGGGATGCGCGAGTCTGCGAGCTCGGACTCGATGTCCGCGACCTCGCTCTCGAGTTCGGAGATCTCGGCCTGCTTGTCCTCGATGTCGGCCTCGATCTCCTGCATCTCCTCGTCGACGGACTCGCGCTCGTCCTCGATCTCCTCGCGGCGGTCCTCGAGGTCGGCGATGCGCTTCTCCCGTTCCGCTATCTTGCGCTCCGCGCTCTCGATGTCGCTCTCGATGCCCCGGACCTCGTCGACCGCGTCGGACTTGCGGTCGCGGGCGTCGTCGAGACGTGACTCCACGGCCTGGATGTCCTCGCGGAGCGACTGCCGCTCCTCCTCGAGCTCGGAGATGCGCTCGGCGACCCGTTTCAGCTGCCCCTCGCCCGAGGAGTCGAACGAGTAGCGCGACCCAGACGAGGAGCCGCCGGTCATCGCGCCCGACTTCTCGACGAGGTCGCCGTCGAGCGTGACCAGCCGGAACTCGCCCTGCATGTCCCGCGCCGTATCGAGGTCCTCGACGACGAGCGTGTCGCCGACGACGTGGCTGAAGATGCCCGCGTACTCGTCGTCGAAGTCGATGAGGTTGTACGCGAAGTCGACGACGCCGGGCAGGTCGGGCGCGCTGGGGAGCGAGCGGTCCCGCATCTTGTTCATCGGGAGCATCGTCGCCCGGCCAGCGTTGCGCGATTTGAGGTGCTCGATGCACTGCTGGCCGACCACGTCGTCGCGCACGACGACGTTGGCCATCCGGCCGCCGGCGGCGGTCTCACACGCCGTCGCGTAGTCGGGGGCGACGCTGCCCAGCTGGGCGACCGCGCCACGGACCCCCTCGATGCCCGAGTTGAGAACCGTCGTCACCGAGCGTCCGAACGACGAGTCGCCGGACTCCCCGGCCTTGGCCTCCAGCTCGGCGTACTTCTGCTGTTCGGCCTGCAGGTCGTCCTCGACGTCGGCGAGGTCCCCCTGGTAGGACTCCTTCTCGGCCTTGAGATCCTCCACGACCGACGCGATGGAGTCGACGTTCTGCTCGGCCTTCTCCAGCTCGTCCTCGAGGTCCGAACGCTCGGCCTCGAGGTCCGGGATCCCCTCGCGTTGCTCCTCGATCTCCTCGTCTATCTCGCTGGCCTCGTTCGAGCGACGGCGGCGCTCGTCGACGAGCCGGTCCTTCTCGCGCTGGAGCTCGTTGACGGCGTCGCGTTCGGCCTCCAGTTCGGCCTTCTTCTCCTGGAGGTCGTTCTTCAGCTCGTCGTACTCCGTGTCGATGGCGTCGATCTCGGCCTGGACCTCCTCGAGTTCGCCCTCCTTGGTGGCCACGTCGGCCTTCAGCGAGGACTTCGACACCTTCGTCTCGCGGATGTCCGCCTCGACGTCGTCGACCTCCTCCTGCTTGCGGTCGATCTTCACGAACGACTCGCGCCGCTTCGTCTCGGCGGCCTCGATCTGCTCCTCGCTCGCCTCGATCTTGTCCTCCAGCCGGGAGATGTCGCCCTTGATGCCCTCGATCTCGCGCTTGATGGCGAGCTGTTCGTCCTCGCCCTTGCGTTCGATCTCGGCGTTCAGGTCCTCCAGGTCCTCCTGCAGGCGGACGACGGTCCCCTGCTTCTGGTCGAGGTCGCGCTGGAGCTCCTCCAGTTCGGCCTCCTTCTTCTCGATGCGGTCCTCGACGGACGCGCGCTCCTCGCGCTTGTCCTCGAGCTCCGCGGCTTTGAGGTAGCCCTCGTACTGCTCCTTCTCGCGGCGGAGCCGCCGGTAGCGCATCGCCGTCTGGCGCTCGTCCTCGAGCTGGTCGAGGCGCCCCCGCTTCTCCTCGATGCGGAGCTCGGCCTCGTTGATGCGCTCCTGTACCGTCTCGAGTTCGGCCAGTGCGTCCTCCTTCTTCGCGTCGAACTCCGCGACTCCCGCGATCTCGTCGATGATCTCGCGCCGGGAGTGCGGGGTCATGTTGATGATCTCGGTCACGTCGCCCTGCATGACGACGTTGTAGCCCTCCGGGGCGACCCCGGCCTGTGCGAGCAGGTCCTGGATGTCCGAGAGGTTGACCGAGCGGTCGTTGAGGTAGTAGTAGGAGTAGTAGTTGTCCTCGGTCTCCTTCACCCGTCGTTTCACGCGGATCTCGTCGACGTCGCCGACGTTGTCGCTGCCGGCGGCGTTGACGACCTGCGAGCGCGAGAGCGTGCGGTCCTCGTTGTCGAGGACGACCTCGACGATGGCCTCGCGCGGCCCGCCGGAGCGGTCGCCGTCGTCGTGGCCGGGGTTGTAGATGAGGTCGGTGAGCTTCTCGGCGCGGATGCCCCGCGTCCGGGCCAGCCCGAGTGCGAACAGCACCGCGTCGATGATGTTGGACTTGCCCGAGCCGTTCGGCCCCGTGACCACGGTGAAGTCCTCGTAGAACGGGATTCGCGTCTTGCGGCCGAAGCTCTTGAAGTTGTCCAGAACGAGTTCTTTGATGTGCATGGTGGTCAGGCGTCGGGGGCCGCGATGGGGGGATTACGCGACGATGATGTCGTCGCCGAGCTCGGACTCCTCGCTGTCGTCCCCGCCTTCTGCGTCGTGGTCCTTAGCGCCTTCGCTCCGGGCGCGAGCGGCCGCCTGCTCGACATCCTCCTGCTCGGCTTCGGAGCGGTCCTCGCCCGGAGTACCGGGCTCGGGAGCGAGCATCTCGTCGACGGACTCGGCACTCGAGTCGGCCGTTCGCTCCTCCTCGAGCTCGGATTCGAGAATACGAACGCGTTCTTTCGTTTCGACCAGTTCCTCCGTCAGTCCGCGAACGGTCGCTTCGAGTTCGTCCACGGTGGCCTCGAGGTCTTCCACCCGGTTCTTCGGCATGTTACATAACCCGTGCACGGGAGAACATAAACCTGCGTCAGACACGTCACTCGAATCTGACAGTTGTTGGGCGACGGACAGGTCAGATGTCGAGTTCGTGCCAGCCCGTCATCTCGCCGCCGTAGCCAACCCGCGCCCGGGCCCAGACCGTCTCCGGGAGCTGCCCGCCGCCCGATACGTCGCTGAACAGTAACTGCACGGAGATGTACTTCCGCTCGCCGGAGAGCCGCACCGACCGCTCGGCGCGTGCCGTCCGGTCGCCCACCGTCACCTCGCCCTCGGCCTCGAGGTCCGTCGGCACCGTCCGGTCCACGTAGAGGTCCAGGCCGAGGCTCACGTTCTCGCCGTGGGGGTCAGCGCTCACCCCCGTCACCAGCAGGTCCTCCGGCCCGCCGCCCGACTGCGGTGGGTCGCCGAACTCGGCACAGCCCGCGAGCGCCACGCAGCTCCCGACGCCGGCGGCTCGTCGCAGGAATCGACGACGGTCCATCTGTCGTGTGCTTCGCCGGTCACGTGGAAAAAGGGTGCTGTCGGCTCGCGGTTCGACTCGAACCGTGACCTGAAACACCCTGGATTCGTTAGCAGTGTCGGTTCGCGGGTGATGGAGGTAGCCGGCGCCAGCAACGGCGAGAAACCCCCGCCAGTCGTGAGTGTCTCTCGGACCCCGAACAGACAGAAAGTCCCGAGTCGCTGGCGTCGGGGGACCCGCTGCCGGAGCCGAGAAGCTCGGGGGGAGCTGGCTGTTGTCGGGACCAGCTGCCGCTCGAAACACTCCGATATCCAGCAGCGAAGCGTTTTTAGAGACTCCCCAGCAACCGGTACTCAGTGACGCAGCCGACCCATCGCGTCCCGACGAACCGCCGTATGCGCCTCGCGTGAGCCGTGCGTGGGGATGGACGACGGCGGACCGGGTCGGTCATACGACTGTTTCCTGCCGCGCCGAACTCCCGACGACGACGGGCACCGCAATCAGACCGGAATCAGCGGGTTTTAGGCCCGCACGAGAGTCAACGAGAACATGAGCCACGACGACTTCCCGACGGAACAGCCAGCGGTGGTGACGTGTGGATTGCCGTACGCGAACGGCGACCTGCACGTGGGCCACCTCAGATCGTACACCGCAGGAGACGTGCTGAGCAGGAGCCTGCGGAAGCTGGGCCAGCAGACGGCGTTCGTCTGCGGTTCGGACATGCACGGCACGCCCATCGCGGTGAACGCCGACGAGGCAGGCGTCTCCCCCGAGGAATTCGCGATGGAGTACCACGAGCAGTACCAGGAGACGTTCCCGCAGTTCAACGTCGAGTTCGACAACTACGGGCACACGCACGACGAGACGAACACGGAGCTCACCCAGTCCATCGTGGAGACGCTGGAGGAGAAGGGCTACGTCTACGAGAAGGAGATCAAGGTGGCCTGGGACCCCATCGAGGACCAGCCGCTCCCGGACCGCTACGTCGAGGGGACGTGTCCGTACTGCGGCGAGCACGCCCGCGGCGACGAGTGCGACGAGGGCTGCGGTCGCCACCTCGAACCCGGCGAGATCGAGGACCCGGTCTCGACGCGCACCGGGAACCCCGCCGAGTACCGCGAGCGGCCGCACCGGTTCTTCGAGGTGTCGGAGCTGTCGGAGTACCTGAGCGGCTTCCTCGACCGGCTGGAGGGCACCTCGAACGCCCGGAACCAGCCCCGGGAGTGGATCGAGTCGGGGCTCGAGGACTGGTGTATCACCCGCGACCTCGACTGGGGCATCGACTACCCGGGCGAGGAGGACCTCGTGCTGTACGTCTGGGTGGACGCGCCCATCGAGTACATCTCCTCGACGAAGCAGTACAGCGAGCGCGTCGGCGCTGACGAGTACGACTGGGAGCAGGTCTGGAAGGAGACCGAATCGGGCGAGGCCGGCGGCGAGGTCGTCCACGTCATCGGCCGGGACATCATCCAGCACCACACCATCTTCTGGCCGGCGATGCTCGAGGTCGCGGAGTACAGCGAGCCCCGCGCCGTGTGTGCGACCGGCTTCGTCACCATCAACGGCAAGGGCCTCTCTACCTCCCGGAACCGCGCCATCTGGGCGCAGGAGTACCTCGACGAGGGGTTCCACCCGGACCTCCTGCGGTACTACCTGACGACGATGGGTGGCTTCCAGCAGGACCTCGACTTCTCCTGGGACCGCTTCCAGGAGCGCGTCAACGGCGAGCTCGTCGGCACCGTCGGGAACTTCCTGTACCGGAGCCTGCTGTTCGCGTACCGGAACTTCGGCGGCACGCCGGACGTCGAGCTCTCCGCGGAGGTCGAGGAGCGCATCGAGGCGGCCATCGACGACTTCACCGCGGCTGTCAACGAGTACGAGATCCGCAAGGCCGGCGACGCCGCGGTCAAGCTCGCCCAGTTCGGCAACGAGTACATCCAGCGCAACGAGCCCTGGAAGCTCGACGACGAGGAGGCCGCGCCGGTCATCCGCGACTGCGTGCAGCTCGCGAAGGCCGTCACCGTCCTCATCGAGCCCGTCGCGCCGGGCAAGGCCGAGGCCGCATGGGCACAGGTCGGCGGCGAGAGCGACGTGCACGAGACCACGGTCGAGGCCGCGCTCGAACCGCCCGCCGCCGAGTTCGACGAGCCGGCCGAGCTGTTCGAGCAGGTCGAGGACGAGCGCGTCGCGGAGCTGAACGAGAAGCTCGCCGAGCGCGTCGCCGAGGCCGCGTCGGACGACGACGCCGGCGACGACGAAACCGAAAGCGAGGAGGCCACTGGCGACGAGGCATCCGACGTGAGCGACGAACTCGAACCCCTGCTGGAGGACCGTATCGGCTTCGAGGACTTCGAGGCGCTGGACATCCGCGTCGGGCGCATCGAGAGCGCCGAACCCGTCGAGGGCGCTGACAAGCTGGCGAAGCTCGAGGTCGACATCGGCTTCGAGACGCGACAGGTCGTCGCCGGCATCAAGCAGCTCCACGACCTCGACGAGCTGCCGGGGACGAAGGTCGTCCTGCTGGCGAACATGGAGAAGGCGGAGCTGTTCGGCGTCGAGTCCAACGGCATGGTGCTCGCGGCGGGCGAGCAGGCCGACCTGCTGACGACCCACGACGACGCCGAGCCGGGCACGAAGGTCCGGTAGGCCGGCGTCGCAGTGCTGCTACGGGCCGCTCCCGGGGCCGACCTCGACCTCGGTGAACTCGAAGCGCGCACCGCCGGACTCGCCTTCGGTGACGGCGACCGTCCAGCCGTGTGCGGTGGCGATCTGTTCGACGATGGCGAGCCCGAACCCGGTCCCGCGCTCGTTCGTCGTGTAGGATGCCTCGAGCACCTGTTCTCTGCGTTCTTCGGGGATGCCGACCCCGTCGTCCTCGACGTAGAACCCGTCGTCGAACGCGCCGACCCGGACCGTCAGGGGGTCGTCAACGGTGTCGGCGACGTCCGCGCCCGTCCGCTCGTCGGCCGTCCCGCGAGCGTCGCCGGTCGCGTGCTCCCGCGCGTTCCGGAACAGGTTCTCGAGGAGCTCCTGGAGCCGCCCGGAGTCCGCGGTGACCACGACGTCGTCGGGAGTCGCGAGCAGTGCGTCCGCGGTGTCGACGACGGACCAGGCGCGTGACGCCACCGCCGAGAGCGGGGCGGGCTGGACCTCGTCGACGGTGTGGCCGTGACGGGCGAGCGAGAGCACGTCCTCGACGATGTCGAGCATACGTTCGTGTGCCGTCTCGATGTCGTCGAGGTAGCGCTCATCGCCGTTCTCGCGGTAGATGTCGAGGCTCGCACTGGCGACGTTGATGGGGTTCCGGAGGTCGTGACTGACGACGCTCGCGAACTCGTCGAGTCGTTCGTTCTGTCTGCGCAGTCGCTCCTGACGGGCCTTGCGTTCGGTCACGTCCCGGACGACACCGGCGGTGCCGCGGAACTCGTCGGTGAACGGGAGCAGGCCGAAGTGGATCTCGGCGGGGAACGTCGAGCCGTCGGCCCGGCGGATGTCGCGTTCGACGGTCGCCACGTCGTGTGCCGAGTCGAGCAGCTCCTTCCGGGCCGCCCGTGCCCGTTCGAGGTCGGTCTCGTCGAATATCTCGGAGGCGTGCATCCCGACGAGCTCGTCCCGGTCGTAGCCGGTCAGCGTCGACATCGCCTCGTTGACGGCGGTGAAGTAGTAGTCCTCGTCGAACGTGTAGACGCCGTTGCCGACCGTCTCGACCATCGCCTCGTAGCGTTCGAGCTCGAGCTCGCGCTCCTTGCGTTCGGTGACCTCCCGGGAGTAGACCGAGAGCCCGTCGTCGTCGGGGTAGACGCGGACCTCCAGCCAGTAGTCCGCGGGCTCGTAGTACGTCTCGAAGACGGTCGGCTCCTGCCGTTCCATCGCTCGCTCGCAGTTCTCGTACAGCTCGGTCTCGGCGGCCGCAGGGAACGCCTCGAGCAGTCGCTTGCCGACGACCTCCTCCGGCGAGCGTCCGGTCCGGGCGGCCATCTGTGCGTTCCAGAAGGTGACACGCCAGTCGGTGTCGAGCGCGTAGAACGCGTCGGTGACGCGCTGGAGGACGTCCTCCACGGCCTCCCTCGTCGGCGAGGTCGCGTCGTCCCCCGCCGCGTCGAGGAGGCGGTCGGCGAAGGCCGCCGGCCGGTCGACCGCCACGTCGGCCGGGACGTAGTCCGTCGCGCCGGCGGCGAGGGCCTCGCTGGCCAGTCGCTCCGAGCCGTCGCTCGGACAGCAGACCACGGGGAGCGCCGGATACGCGGCCGAGAGGTCCCGGAGGAACGCACAGAGGTCGGTCGTCTCCCGGTCGTCGACCAACAGACAGTCGACCGCCTCGCGCGACGCGTCGAGATACGCACGGAGCGACTCGTCGGGGGCGGGTTCTGCGAGGGAGACGTCGGCGCGGTCGTCGTCGAGTCGGCGAAGCGACTCGACGACTGCAGGATCGGTAACTGCCGTCAGCACCCGTTTCTCGGCCGCCATGTACCGTTTCTCAAACAGTCACTCTCGCGAGCGGTGATAACGGTACTGGCTACCGCGACGGCCCAGTCGGGTGGACGATCGGGAGGGCTCGTCGGCGACTCGGAGTCGGTCAGATGTCGGTGACGAGTTCGGCGAAGTCGGAGGTCGGGATGGCCTCCATCGTCTGCATGTCGAGCCCGTGGCGCTCCATCGCCAGTGCGACCTTGAACGCCTCGTTGCGGCCGTTCGCGTCGAAGATGACGACGAAGTCGTAGTCACCGAGGATGGCGTAGGTGTGCTCCAGCGTCGCGTCGAACTCCTCGATCTCGACCTTCAGTTCGCCCCAGATGGTGGCGAGCTCCTGCACGTTGTTCACGTCGCGGTCGCGGACCCTGACCAGGGAGATGAACTGGGCCATGCTCTCGAAGATATGCCGCAGCCATGTGAGTCTGTTGCCGACGGTGATAGGTGGCGTCGGGCGACGACTCGGCGACGCGACTACTCGAAACCGAGTTAATCATGGGTCTTTTTGAACCGGTCGGCCGTATCGGGGGCCATGAGAAACGCGAAGATCGTCTGCACGCTCGGCCCGGCGACCGAGTCGGTGAGCGCGATCAGGGAGCTCGCCGAGGCGGGGATGTCCGTCGGACGGATCAACTCGAGCCACGGCACCCTGGAGAGTCGGTCGGAGCTCGTCGAGCACCTCCGCCAGGTCGACGAGGAGACGGCGGAGCCGGTGGCGACGATGGTCGACCTCCAGGGGCCGGAGGTCCGTACCGCACCGCTTTCCGAGCCCATCGTCGTCGAGACGGGCTCGACGGTCCGGTTCGTCGAGGGCGACACCGCGACGCCGACCGAGATCGGGCTCTCCTACGACATCGGTGCGGTCGACCCGGGCGACAGCGTCCTGCTCGACGACGGTCGCATCGAGACGACCGTCGAGCGCGTCGAGGACGATGTCGTCGTCGCACACGTCGACGCCGGGGGCGAACTGGGCGGACGCAAGGGCGTCAACACGCCCGGCGTCGACCTGAACCTCGACGTGGTCACCGAGAAGGACCGCCGCGACCTCGAGCTGGCGGCCGAGTACGAGGTCGACTTCGTCGCCGCGAGCTTCGTCCGGAGCGCGAGCGACGTGGTCGAGGTGTCGGAGGTGCTGGAGGAGCTCGGTGCCGACCTCCCGGTCATCGCGAAGATCGAGCGCGCCGGCGCGGTCGACAACCTCGAGGAGATCATCGACACCGCCTACGGTATCATGGTCGCCCGCGGCGACCTCGGCGTCGAGTGCCCGATGGAGGACGTGCCGATGATACAGAAACGCATCATCCGCAAGTGCCGCGGGACGGGGACGCCGGTCATCACGGCGACGGAGATGCTCGACTCGATGGTCGAACAGCGCCGGCCGACCCGCGCCGAGGCATCGGACGTGGCCAACGCCGTCCTCGACGGCACCGACGCCGTGATGCTCTCCGCGGAGACCGCGGTCGGGGCCCACCCCGTCGCGGTCGTCGAGGCGATGGACCGCATCGTCCGCCAGGTCGAACGCAGCGAGGAGTACGAGGAGCTGAACGAGCAGCGTGTCCCGGCACCCGGCGACTCGCGCACCGACGCACTCGCCAGGTCGGCACGCTACCTCGCCCGCGACGTGGGTGCGAGCGCGGTCGTCGCCGCGTCAGAGTCCGGCTACACCGCGCTCAAGACCGCGAAGTACCGCCCCGGCGTCCCCGTCGTGGCGACGACTCCGACGGACCGGGTGCGCCGCCAGCTCTCGCTGACGTGGGGCGTCGCCGCCCAGTACGCGCCCTTCGACGCCGACGGCATCGACGCCGTCATCCAGAACGCCGTGCAGGCCGCGCTCGACTCCGGCGTCGCCGACAGCGGCGACACCGTGGTCGTCCTCTCCGGGATGATGACCGAGCTGGAGGGCACCCAGACCACGAACACGCTGAAGGTCCACGTCGCCGCCGAGACGCTCGCGACGGGCCGGTCGGTCGTCTCCGGCTACGTCACCGGCCCGGTGGTCCGCGCGCCCGACGGTGACCTCACGGACGTCCCCGAGGGAGCCGTCCTCGCGCTCGACCCCGGCTTCGAGGGCGAGTTCGAGGGCGACGTGACCCGGATCGGCGGCATCGTCGACGCACGGCCCGGCATGACGGGCTATCCCGCGATGGTCGCACGGGAGGTCGACGTGCCGATGGTCAGCGGCGCGAACCTCGCGGACGTCCCCGACGGCACCACGGTCACCGTCGACGCCGACCGGGGCGTCGTCTACGAGGGCGAGATACGGCGACGGGAGGAGACCGGGGCGCGACCCACCGGGGTTTAGTAGCCGCGTCACCTACGTCCAGTCATGGAGGACGAACCGCCGCGCGACGGTGCCGACGACGACGCATCGACGCCGTCGCGGTCCCGCCCGTCAGCGGACGCCCCCGATGCGCCCGGGGACGAGGTGAGCGCCGGTCGCGACGACGGTGCCGACGAGTTCGAGTGGGTCGACGACGGTGACTGGGACCCGCCGAACGTCGAGCGGCGCGCGAGCGACGACGCCCAGGCCGTCTCGGTCGGCTACGTCGACATGGACGAGGTCATCGAACCGGGCGACGTGAGCGTCGAGAACGCGGTGTTCGTCGCCATCGGTGTGCTGGGGACCATCGGACTGCTGTTCTACATCGTCCAGCTCGCGGGTTGACTCCAGTCGACAGGGCTGCGAAATGTTAATCGGTCGCGGCTCCTAACTCCGACCATGGCACCGCTACTCGACGTCGACCTGCTCCCGTTCCTGCTGTTTCTGGCCGGAACGGGACTGATGATACTGGAGGCGCTCGCACCGGGTGCGCACTTCATCGTCATCGGCGTCGCCCTGTTCGTCGCGGGGCTGGTGGGGATGCTGTTCTCGCCGCTCGGCACCGCGCCGGCGATGGCGATGATGGTCCTCGTCGTCGGGCTCGCGACGCTGTGGGTGTACCGGGAGTTCGACTTCTACGGCGGGAAGGGCACCGGGCAGACGAGTAGCTCCGACGACCTGCGCGGCGCGCGGGCGACGGTCACGGAGACCGTCACCGCGACCGACGGGCAGGTCCGCGTCGTCGAGGGCGGGGGCTTCAACCCGAACTACAGCGCCCGGACGGAGTTCGGCGAGATCGCCGAGGGGACCGAGGTCATCGTCACCGACCCCGGCGGCGGCAACGTCCTGATGGTCGCCCCGACCGACCGGGAGGACGAGATCGACCGCGAACTGCGACGCGAGCGGGAACGGCGGGAACGCGAGACGGCGACCGATCACGACACCGAGAACGAGGACGTCGAACCCGCCTGACGGCGTCGTCGTCACCTTCGGACCATATCGACTCCAGACAAATCAGTTGTGTTACAAACGGGAAGGCTTTTGTCAGTCTCGTCGTGAGGTTTATTTATGGAACCGACTCCGCTACAGACGCTCCCGGCGCTCGGGTTCGTGTTCGCGATTATCGGAATCCTGATAATCGTCGCCCTGGCGTCGGCGGTCAAGATCGTCCAGCCGACGGAGAAGCGGACGCTCACGGTGCTCGGCCAGTACCGCGGTCTGCTCGAACCGGGCATCCACTTCGTCCCGCCGTTCGTCTCGAGCACGGTGAGCTTCGACATGCGTACACAGACGCTCGACGTGCCGCCGCAGGAGGCCATCACCCGCGACAACTCGCCGGTCGTCGCCGACGCGGTCGTCTACATCCGTGTGATGGACGCGAGCAAGGCGTTCCTCGAGGTCGAGGACTACAAGAACGCCGTCGAGAACCTCGCCCAGACCACCCTCCGGGCGGTCATCGGCGACATGGAGCTCGACGACACGCTGAACAAGCGTCAGGAGATCAACGCCCGCATCCGCGAGGAGCTCGACGAGCCCACCGACGAGTGGGGTGTCCGAGTCGAGTCCGTCGAGGTCCGCGAGGTCAACCCCTCGAAGGACGTCCAGCAGGCGATGGAGCAGCAGACCTCCGCCGAGCGCCGTCGCCGCGCCATGATCCTCGAGGCGCAGGGTGAGCGGCGCAGCGCGGTCGAGAAGGCGGAAGGTGACAAGCAGTCAGAGATCATCCGCGCACAGGGGCAGAAGCAGAGTCAGATCCTCGAGGCGCAGGGTGACGCCATCTCGACGGTCCTGCGTGCGAAGTCCGCCGAGTCGATGGGCGAGCGTGCGGTCATCGACAAGGGGCTGGAGGCGCTGGAGACCATCGGTACCAGCGAGTCCACGACGTTCGTGCTGCCCCAGGAGCTCTCGTCGATGCTCGGCCGCTACGGCAAGCACCTCACCGGCAGCGACATCAAGGAGAGCGAGAAGGACCTCGACAGTCAGGACTTCGACGCCGACACCCGCGAGATGCTCGGCCTCGACGACATCGAGGAGATCATCGGCCAGATCGACGAGGAGGCCGAGATGGACGTCGAGAAGATGGAACAGCAGGCCGAAGCCGTCAAGCAGGGGCAGGACCCGCGCAAGATCAAGAGCTCGGAGGAGGTCATCGACGAGGCCGACGACGAGTTCACCGGCGGCGACTACGACGTCTCCCAGGACATGAGCGAGGACGAAGAGCTGACCGAGACGGAGTAGTCGGCCCGGTTCGAACAAGCGAAGCGGTTTTATCGCTGGAGAAAGTACCGAAAGTTAGTTCATGGGAGAGCCGGGACCGGTCGACGAGCAGAAACGGTCGACCCTGAAGCGCTTCGCCGCGGTCGGAGCGGCGAGTCCGTTCGCCCGGTTCGCGGACGTCGATTCGACCGACACCGGCGAGAGCGAGGTCCGGGACGCCATCACGGGCTACCTCACCGCCACCCCCGGTGCGCACTTCTCGAAGCTCCGCGACGACCTCCAGCTCGGCACCGGGGAGACCCAGCACCACCTCCGTCGGCTCGTCGACGACGGGAGCGTCGAGGTGTACCGCGACGGCGACTACAAGCGTCTCTACCCTGCGGGTCGGTTCTCCGACTTCGAGAAGCGTGCGCTGGGCTACCTCCGCCGCGAGACGCCGCGTGGCATGCTCGTCGAACTGCTCCGGACGCCGGAGGCGACGGGGAGCCACCTCGCGGACGCGCTCGACGTCTCCCGGCCGACGGTCAGCAAGTACGCGGGCGAGCTCGACGACGCCGGTCTCCTCTCACGCGAGGACGGCTACCGCGTGGAACGCCCCGAGACGGTGCTGATGCTCGTCGTCAGGTACGCGGACTCGTTCGACGAGAGCGCGGCCGGGTTGGCCACAGAAGCGGATTCGCTGGTGCGGTTCGACGGCTAATCCTACGCGACGGTCGGGGCCGGCAGTTTCCCCTCCTCGAGATGGTCGACGTCCTCGTCGAGTGACGACAGGTACGAGAGCACGGTGACGTGGTCCGCCTCGCCGCGACAGCACGGTAGCACGGCGACGATGTCGCCCCCCCGCCGGACGACGGTACAGACCAGTGGCGTCACGAGCACCTCGTTGTGGTCGCCCGTGATGGCGTTGTCCTCGACGCGGTGCGAGAAGGCGGGTTCGAGCGTGACGCCCGTGCGCGCCGCCCACTCCGCGAACTCCCGGTACTGGTCGGTCACCTCGCTGGGCACGGTCAGGTCGACCGCGCTCGGCCAGGTGTGCACCTCGTAGTCCGCGATGGTCCCCCGCTCCGCGAGTTCCTTGACTGTCTCGATGGCGTGTTCTCTCGGCCCGATGGTCGGCGTATGCGCCCTGACGTAGACGTCGACCGTGAGCGATTCGGTGTCCATGACTCCCTGAATGTATAACATCATCGTTCATTATAAATCTGCGTGCTCGCGGTAAAATCTTCGAGAGTGTCCGGTCGGCAGGGGGAGTCGCGACGCGACTGGGGGGCCGCGTCGCTGTCGAACGTTGTGTGTCGCGGACCCGTCAGGGGCCCGCCACGAAAGATGACAGACGATCGTACGTATGAGCCGAGTCAGACCGTGACCTTCCAGGTCGTCGAGGAGGAGTAGCCCCACTTCTCGACGGCCACGTCGAACTCACCACGCTGGATGGCGGTCATGTTCGTCCCGACCTCCTTCGCGGTCATCTCGAGGTCCTCACCGATGAGCCTGGACTTGAAGTAGGTCTTCGTCTGGGCATTCTCGCGGAGGTACTCCAGAATCCGGTGCTGCTTGGTCGAGAGGTCGGTCGTCGCGGCCGTGCTCGTGCTCATACCTCACCGTAGGCGAACGACGACCTTAGGGGGTTTGGTACAGCCGGTTAATCCACTCACGTCGTGCGATTTTCTCCCGTTCGATGCCCGAAACGAACCGCGCTCGACTCCCGGTTGGTACGGGTGGTTAACGGGTCAGTCCTGGGACGGTTCAGAAAGTTCTTACCGACGGCTCGCCGAGGAACGTCCAATGAGCGAGGAGTCGGTCTCGGTCAGCGTCGTCCTCCCCGCCTACAACGAGGAGGCGACGATCAGGACGACCGTCGAGACCACGCTGTCGACACTCGCGGCCTTTCTCCCCACGGACTCGTACGAGGTCATCGTCGCCGAGGACGGCTGCGAGGACCGGACACCCGAGATCGCAGACGAGATGGCCGCCGAGGACGACCGGGTGCGACACTTCCACTCCGACGAACGACTGGGCCGCGGCGGCGCGCTCGAACGCGCGTTCCGTGCGAGCCACGGGGACACGCTGGTCTACTTCGACACCGACCTCGCGACGGACATGCGCCACCTCGAGGAGCTGGTCGAGAGCGTCCGCACCGACGGGTACGACGTCGTTACCGGCTCGCGCTGGATGGCCGAGAACGTCGCGGACCGTCCCGCCAAGCGGGGCGTCCCGAGCCGCGTCTACAACGGGCTGACGCGGCTGTTCCTCCGGTCGGACCTCCGCGACCACCAGTGCGGCTTCAAGGCGTTCGACCGCGAGGCCCTGTTCGCCCTGCTGGACGACGTGGAGGACCAGCACTGGTTCTGGGACACCGAGGTGCTCGTCAAGGCCCAGCGACGGGGATTCCGGGTGAAGGAGTTCGCGGTCGACTGGGAGCCCAAGGGCGACACGAAGGTCGACCTCGTCCGCGACGTGTTCGGCATGGGCAGCCAGATACTGCGGACGTGGTGGGAGCTGTCGGTCTCGCCGCGCGTGAACCGCCGGGTCGGCATCGTCGCCGGCACGCTGCTCACCTTCGTCGCCGTCTTCCTCATGGCGTTCCTCTACCTCGAACCGGACACGGTCTGGTCGCACCTGCAGGCGGCAGACCTGACGCTCGTCGCCGTCGCAGCGGCCGTCTACGTCCTCTCGTGGCCGCTCCGGGGGCTGCGCTATCGCGACATCCTCGAGGAGATCGGCTTCCGCTCGAAGGTCGGCTTCCTGACCGGGGCCATCTTCGTCAGCCAGACCGGCAACCTCGTGTTCCCGGCCCGGCTGGGCGACGGCGTTCGGGCGTACGTGATGAAGGCCCGGCGCGACGTGCCGTACTCCTCCGGGTTCGCGTCGCTCGCGGTCGAGCGCGTCTTCGACCTGCTCACCATCACGGTGCTCGCGGGCTCGGTGATGCTCGCGCTCGTCGTGACGGGCGATGCGAGCTCGGTCGCCAGCGCGCTCGCCGGCGAGACGGTCGGCCCGCGCTACCAGTCCGCCGCACGGTACGCGAGCTACGTCGCCGCGTTCGTGGGCACGGCTGCGGTGGCCGCCGTCCTCGCGATCGTCGTCTCCGCACGGTCGGACCGGAACCTCGTCCGCCCGGTCGTCGACCGCCTCAGCGACGACTCCTACGCGATGGAGGTCATCGCCGTCGTCGAACGGTTCGTCGGCGACGTCCAGACCGTGGCAGGCTCGCGGCGCTCCTTTGCGGTCGTCGGCGGGTCGAGCCTGCTCGTCTGGACGCTCGACGTCGTCACGGGTATCGTCGTGATGCTCGCGGTCGGCATCGAGCTCCCGGTCGCGACGCTCGTCGCGGTCGGCTTCTTCGCGGTCAGCGTCGGCAACCTCGCGAAGGTGCTCCCGCTGTCGCCCGGCGGCGTCGGCCTGTACGAGGGGGCGTTCACCGCGCTGGTCGTGGGGCTCGCGCCGGGCGTCACCGTCGAGCTCGCCGTCACCGCAGCCATCGTCGACCACGCGGTGAAGAACGTCGTCACCGTCATCGGCGGGCTCGGCTCGATGCTCGCGCTGAACGTCTCGCTCACGGAGGCCGTCGAGGAGAGCACGGAGGCCCGGGAGGCCGAGGCGGTCCCGAGCGAGTCCTGAAACCGCGTCGACCGGCTAGTCGTCGTAGCTCGCGGTGACGAAGGGCCCGAGCGCACCCGCGACGGCCGACCGGAGGGCATCCTCCCTGTCGACGGTCCCCCCGGTGAAGATGCCGATGGCGCCCTCGTCCCTGGCGACGCCGTCGCGGTCGAACTCGTCGTCCATCACCGGGCCGAGCTCCTCGCCCGACCGGATGCGTGCACCGAGGCTGTCGGGGAGACGGACGCTCGGCCCGGCCGCGAGCTCGACCACGTCGCCGTCGGTGACGGCGGCCCACATCACGAGGTACAGGTCGTCGGTCCCGAGGGATGCCACCCCGCCCTCGATGCCGACGGCGAGGGTGTACCCGCCCGTCTCGTAGGCACGACTGGCGCGGTTCCGGGCGCCCATCCTGGTCTCGTCCAGCCCCGTCGGCTGTTCGGCGACGCCGGAGTCGACCGCCACCGCGTCGACGGTCGCTCCGGGGAGGTCGCCGATGGCCGCCTCTGTCGCCGCGACTTTCACCGGGTTCTCGCTGCCGACTGCGACTCGCATACCCAGATGTCGCGGTGCGAGCGGGATGTGTGTTGTCCTCCGCGGCTCCGAACGACTATATATTAATGTTATGATTTTTAGCTACGAATCGTCGTTTCGGGCCACGAATCCAGAGGATACGAAAAGAGTTCCAAAACATTTATACGTAGTCACTACGACTCCTGTCTACAGCACCAGCGCTTCCGGTTTCTCCAGGCTGAAACCCTGGCCGGTAGCCCCCGCCTTCGCACCCATGACGAACGCACGAACCCGAACACGACCACGAGACGAGGAACAGACCGACGAACAGACCAAAGACAGCGGCCTCAGCTGCCCCGAGTGCGGCGGCCACGTCGTCAGTGAGGGCTCCGAGACAGTCTGTGGCGACTGCGGCCTCGTCGTCGAGGAGGACCAGGTCGACCGCGGGCCGGAGTGGCGCGCGTTCGACGCCCAGGAGAAGAACGAGAAGTCCCGCGTCGGCGCGCCGACGACGAACACGATGCACGACAAGGGCCTCTCGACCAACATCGACTGGCGGAACAAGGACGCATACGGCAACTCCCTGGGCTCGCGCCAGCGCGAGAAGATGCAGCGCCTGCGCAAGTGGAACGAGCGGTTCCGCACCCGCGACTCGAAGGAGCGCAACCTCAAGCAGGCCCTCGGCGAGATCGACCGCATGGCGAGCGCGCTCGGCCTCCCGGACAACGTCCGCGAGACCGCCTCCGTCATCTACCGTCGCGCCCTGAACGAGGACCTCCTGCCGGGCCGCTCCATCGAGGGCGTCGCGACGAGCTCCGTCTACGCCGCCGCGCGCCAGGCCGGCGTCCCGCGCAGCCTCGACGAGATCAGCGACGTGTCCCGCGTCGAGAAGAACGAGGTCGCGCGCACGTACCGCTACGTCGTCCGCGAGCTCGGTCTCGAGGTTCGCCCCGCAGACCCCGAGAGCTACGTCCCGCGGTTCGCGTCTGGACTGGACCTCTCGGACGAGGCCGAGCACCGAGCGCGCGCGCTGCTCCAGAACGCGAAGGAGAAGGGCGTTCACTCCGGCAAGTCGCCGGTCGGCCTCGCGGCCGCCGCCGTCTACGCCGCCTCGCTGCTCACGAACGAGAAGACGACGCAGGCCGCCGTCAGCGACGTCGCCGACATCTCCGAGGTCACCATCCGGAACCGCTACCACGAGCTGCTCGAAGCCGAGGACAACCTCGGCCTCGTCTGAGCTACAGCTCGCCGAACGCCGCGTCGTAGGTGACGCGACCATCGATTCTCCCCGCCACGTCGTCCACGAGCCACAGCACCTGGAACGCCTCGTCGGGCAGGTCGAACGGGTGTTCGAGGCCGTACGGCGTCGCCGGCTCGAAGCCGAACCGGCCGTAGAACGCCGGGTCGCCGTGGAGCACGACGAGCTCGTACCCCGCCTCCCGACACGCATCGAGCCCGTGGCGGATCAGTCGGCTCCCGGTCCCTTCGCCCTGTCTGTCGGGATGGACGGCGACCGGCGCGAGCGTGAGTGCCGCGTCGGTGCCGGCCACGGTGACTTCGGTGAACAGCACGTGGCCCACGATGCGTCCGTCGTCCTCGGCGACGATGGAGAGCTCGGGGACGAACGCGTCGCTCTCGCGGAGCGCGGCGACGAGGTCGGCCTCGTCGTCGGTCGGGAAGGCGGTACGGTGGATTGCCTCGACGGCGGCCCGGTCGGCGGGCGTCTCCTGACGGAAGTGCACGACCGACTCCACGACGGCGACGAGCCTAACTGAACCGGTAGCGCTGCCACCATCGCGCACGTTTTTGCCGGTCCGCACAGTAGGCCGCCCATGGACTTCGACTCGTTCGTCCTCTGTGCCAGCACGGCGGACCTCGCCGCCGAGCCGGCCGCCCGCGAGCACGCCGACGCCGTCGAGTTCCGGATGGACCTCGCGAGCGACCCGCTGGACGCGCTCGACGGCTACGACGGCGAGCTGCCGGTGCTGGCGACGAACCGCGCGCGCTGGGAGGGCGGCGAGGGAGGTGACGACGACGAGCGACTCGACGCGCTGGCGACTGCGGCGACGGACGAGGCGGTCGAGGCCATCGACGTCGAGCTGGCGTCGGTGCGGGACGGTGACGGCCAGCGCGTCGTCGACCGCGCCCGCGAAGAGGGTGTGGCCGTCGTCGTCTCCACCCACGACTTCGAGGGAGCAGGCGACGCCGAGACGATGGCGACCGCGCTCGACGCCGGACTCGAACACGGCGACGTGGCCAAACTCGCCGTCACCGCCGCCGACCGCGAGGACGTGCTCTCGCTGCTCGCGCTCGCGAACGAGTACGACGTCGACGGCGACGCCGTCGCGACCATCGCGATGGGCGAGGCCGGCCGCCACTCCCGGGTCGTCGCGCCGCTGTACGGCTCCCGGATCGGCTACGCACCGCTCGACCCCGCCGACGCGACTGCTCCGGGGCAGTACGACCTGGCGACGACCCGCCGGCTCGTCGACGAACTGACCTCGCGGTAGCGTCGACGCACGGACATCCCCACACGGGACAGGGCGTAGCCGGGACTGGGCGACCGACTCCGGTCTGGACGTCACCGCGACAACCCGAACCGTATTCACGCAGCCGACACACGTCAGGGTATGGGACGGATCCGGCGACTGGTCGCGGTGCTGCTCTCCCTGCTGTTCCCGGGGCTGGGGCACGTCTACGTCAGCCGGTACCGCCGCGGGCTCGGTTTCGCGGTGACGGCCGTGGGGGTGGTGCTCCTGCTCGGCCCGCCGCTCCCGACCAGTGGGCCGGTTCTCGAGTCGGCGCTCGCGGCCTGGGAGTCGGCGTCGTTCGAGGCCAACGTCGCCCTGAGCGCCGTCGAGTTCGCCGCGATGCTCGACGTGTACCTGCTGGAGCGGTCGACAGACGACGTCGACACCGGTGCGAGCTGCCCGAACTGTGGCCGTGAGCTGGACGAGTCGCTCTCGTTCTGTCCGTGGTGTGCCCACGAACTCCCCACGGACTGAGCCCCGTTTCACGACACTCGAATGACACTGTTACGTTCTGGATGGCCGACACTACGGTTGGTGTCGTTTATCTCCTGCTTCCCGGCGGCCTCGACGCGTCTACCCGGACATAACGACTGGTTACTGCGTGGTACGGGCAGCAAAAACATCGTCATTACTGTTAGAAATGAAAGACTAACTTGATATCATAGTACGAGTATCTTGTGGCTAGATTCAGGCACATGGATAGCACACCCTCGGAGACCCAGAATAGGGGGGTCTCGGAGCTGTTGGGGCTCGTCCTGCTGTTCGGGATGGTCGCGGTGGGCATCGCGGCGATACTACTGGCCGGTTCGGTGGCGGTCGACAGTATCCAGGAGGAGGCATCGGTGAGTTCGGCGCAGATGGGGATGCACGAACTCGACTCACGGGTCGGCGACACGGCCGGCGGTCCGGTGGGAATCGACCTCGGCAGCCGCGACGGCGTCTACCGGGTGGTCCGGAACGGGTCGGTCAGCTTCACGGTCAACGACCAGGCGACCTGCTCGGCGACGACCCAGCTCGGGAGCGTCCAGTACCACGACCGGCGGGGCAACCGGCTCGCCTACGAGGCCGGTGGCATCTGGCGGCTCGACAGCGACGGCGGTATCTCGATGGTGTCCCCGCCGGAGATCGAACACGAGGACGGCATGCTGCGCATGGACCTGACGAACATCTCGGGCGAGTTCGACGGCGGGCAGGCCGTGATGCGGTCGGCCGACGTGAAGGACGACGACGAGATCGTCAGGGAGCTCTACCAGGGCGGCAGCGGCTGCTTCCCGCCGGACAACATCACCATCACGGTCCAGAGCCAGTTCTACGAGGCGTGGGGTCGGTTCTTCGCGAGCAACCTGAACGAGTCGACGACGGTCGTCGACGATAGCGCGCGGACGGCGTCGGTCGCACTCCCCATCGACTCGACGTTCACGGTGAACGCCTCGAACGACTCCGTGACGTCGAGCACGCAGTTCAACGCGACGGTGGAGCTCCTCGGGACCGAGCTGTCGGGCCTCGACACGAACAACGACCGGGCGCTGTACGGGCCGACGACGTTCCGCGTCGTCGCCGGCAGTGACGAGTACACCCCGTGGCCCGACGGCGACCCGGACGACGGCGTCGCGAGCGAGGCCGCCGAGGACGACGTGAACGACCCGACCGAGGGCGAGCACCAGACACATCAGCTGACGGACGTCGCTCCCGGCACGCCCATCACGGTCCGGGCCACGTCGTGGAGCTGTAGCTGGTACAGCGACGCGGAGGACACCGGCCAGGACATCACCGTCGGCGGCGACGACTACGACCAGTGGCGCTGCACCGACGTCGACGACCAGCGCATCTCGTTGAACTCCTCCGGCGAGAGCTCGAACCTCGTCGTGCTGCAGGACGGCGAGCAGGTGCCCAACTTCGGCGCGGCCGGCGCAGAACAGCGCGGTCTCGACGAGATCCTCGGCTCGCGCATCGACGGGACGGGAACCCTCCAGCTCGCGCCCAACGAGTTCGTGTTCCTCTACGAGCTCTCCGAGGAGGACGCCGACCCGGACGACGCCGACGGCTCCGGCGACCCGGACTACAACGACGCGGTCGTGCTCGTGACCATCGAGCAGTCGTGGAACGGCGTCGGCGACTTCTCGATCCGCATCGAGAAGGACCAGATACTCGTCGAGGAGGACGACGAAGAGGACAGTCTCGCGGCGCCGTCGCCGCTCACCGGGGTCTGATCACGCCGTGGTGGCCGCGTCGAGCACCGTCGCGCCGACGACCAGCCCGAGCTCGGTGAGCTCGTAGCCCACGCCGTTCTTCTCGACGAGGCTGCCGCGCAGGCGACCCAGATGGTAGTTGAACTGCCCGGAGTCGCGTGTCCCGACGCGCGTCCGCAGCTCCGAGAAGGAGAGCCTGTTCTCGGTGGTCTCGTCGGCGTTGACGACGGCCAGCTCGCGGACGATGCCGAGGCGCGTCTCGTTGCTCAGCAGCTCGAAGACGCCGCTGAGGTCGAGGGTCGAGAGGTCGTCGTCGGCAGCCTCGACCGCCACAGCGGCCGCCAGCCCGGGGGCGGTTTCACTCATCGTCGAGGACGACCTCGTCGATCTCGACGTCGGTGACCGTGGGCTGGTCCGCGTCGTCCTTCCCCCACGAGAGGACGGGGTAGACGCGGTAGGATTCGGCGTCGCTGCCGTTCTCGAACCGGAGCGTCGCGGGCTCGCCACGCGCCAGCGACGTGTTCAGCTGCTGGCGGGCCGCCCGGTCGAACCGGTTGGTCCCCTGGACGCTCTTGCCCTGGCGCACCGCCACCACGTCGACCTCGAGCCCCGCTCGGCTCGTGCGCTGGTTCACCCGCAGCGGGACGGTGTGTGCGGGGTCGTCGAGTCCGGTGAACGTCAGCGTGGCATCCTCCGCCTCGGCGAGCGCGCCCATCTCGCGTTCGAGCTCCTCGTTGGCCTCCTGCATCCCCTGCATCGAGACGCGGAGCGAGTTGGCCACCTGGTCTTTCACCTGGCGGCGGAACTCGTCGACCACGTCGCCGAGGGGTTCGTCCTGCCGACCCGGGCCGGAGGGATGCTGTGGCCCCGGTGCGTTCTCGGGGCCCGAGGACCAGCCGCCCTCGGTCCAGACCGGCTCGGGGTCGGGCTCCGGCGGCGTCTCCGGGGGTCGGAGCCCGCGGTGGAGCACCTCCTCCCAGGAGAGGTCCAGCTCCTGCTTGCGCCGCTTCATCCGCTCGAACACCTCGTCGTCGTCGACCGTGATCCGCACCTCTCGTGCCATGATGTGAGTTCTAGATAAGCAAGATGATAAACCTTTCGCCAAAAACTCACACTGGACTCACATCGAAGTGAGTTCACGACGGCCAGCGCGGAACGGTCGGTCCGCCCCGGCTCGCGAGCGACGGGGCTGTCGCTCGGCAGGCAGGCGTGGAGAGAAAGACACGGCCGTCTGCCAGCTACTTCTCGACGATGCTCTCCTCGATGGCCTCGCCGAAGTGCCGCGCGGTGTCCTCGTAGTAGACGAGCAGTTCGTCGCCCTCCTCGACGTCGGTGATGGCCTTCCGGCCGTCGCGCGTGTGGACCTTGATGGTCTCGGCGTTCTGCAGCAGCGTCTCGAACCGGTCGCCGTCGCGCTCCAGCTCGACCCGGAACATCGGGCGCTGCTCGATCTTCGCCCGCCCGACGATGGCCTCGCGCGTGTGGCCCTCGGTGTCGACGACCTGCACCTCGTCGCCCGAGCCGACCTCGCTCAGGTACTTCGTCCCGCCGCCGGGCGTCCGGACGTAGGCGTGGACCGCCCCCGCGTTCACGCGGAACGGTCGCGACGCGACGTACGGCGACTCCGCGGTCTCGGCGTGGACGAACACCAGCCCGCGGCTCATCGACCCGACGAGCATCCCCTCGTCGTGGTCGAGCAGCGAGCCCGTATCCACGCAGACCCGGTCCGCGCTCCCCGTCTGCTCGACGGTCCGGACCGTCGCCCACGAGAGGTCCAGCTTCTCGCGTTCGGACTCGTCTCGCACCTCCACCGTGCGCCGGATCTCGTCCGGGTCGTCGCTGTCGAGCAGCACCGCGTCCGCGCCGAGCTCGAGGGTCTCGAACGCCGTCCGGGCGTCCTCCGCGTTCGAGACCCCCGCGACGAGGCTCGTCTCGTCGCCGATGCGCGCGATGAGGTTCTCCAGCGGGATGATGGTCCAGTCCTCGCCGACGACGACGGTGTAGTCGCCGCTCTCGGCCGCCGCCTCAGCGAAGCGCTCGTACTCCTGTCCGAGGATGCGGACGTACGCCCCGTCCGCGTTCCCCCGCCGCAGCGTCGAGAGGTCCGCAGAGCCGGAGAGGTCCGTCGGGAACTCGACCGTGCCGTCTCCCTCGCCCTCCTTCCCGACGATGTAGGCGTCGGGCTCGGCGGGCTCTTCCTTCTCGTCGTCCTCGTCCTCCGCGTCGTCGATGACGTCCACGTCGCCGCCGCTCCGGAACGCCGCGACGTTCACCGCGCCGAGCTCTCGCACCCGCTCGACGTCCCAGTCGTCGACGAGCACCCAGTCCACGCCGGCCTCCAGGCCGGCGGTGATGCGGCGCTTTCGCGCCTCCCAGTCGCCGACGGCGTCGTCGGCCTTCAGCCAGACTTCGCGTGTCATGGTCGCACCGTCGTCCGGTGGTGGCTTGAACGTGGCGTTCGTGACGAGTACAGCAGGTGTTAATGAGATCGTCTCCTGCTGGTGGGGACCGGAGTGTCTGGACCGGGAACAGCCAGAGTACTCCATCATCGACGAGAACGACTGGTTTCGACGACAGCCAGAAAGCCCCGAGGTGCTGGAGTCGGGGGACTTGCTGCGCTCCTCGTGCCTGCGGTGCTTGCTGCGTCCGCCTTCCTCCAGCGCCTCGCCCCTTTCAGTCCCACCCACCACGACCGCACCGCACCTCAGGCCTCCCCAGCCTCCTGCGGTGCTCGCTGGCGCTGCGCTCCTCGTCCCTCGCACGAGCGTCTGCGAGCGGCCTCACTTCGTTCGGCACGCTCGCCAGCCGCGCGCCACGGTGGCTGGTTCGGCACTATCGCGGCCGAAAGTTTACAATAATTGTAAACTCTACTGGGTTCGCGCTACGACTGTGGCCCGAGATACCCCCACGCCTGCAGGCGGTCCCCCTCGCCGTCGATCCAGCGTTCGCCGATGTCGTCGCGGTAGTACATGTTCGGCATGACGATGTCGTCGATGCGACCGTAGGCCTGTTCGCGGGCCTCGGCCATCGTCTCGCCCGTGCCGGTGACGACGATGGGCATGCCGTTGTCGCCGGCGACGCGCCACTGGCCGTCGACGTTCTTGGCGTCCTCCAGATGGATACCCTCGCGGCTCTCGGTCTCGAAGACGACGGCGGCGTTCCGTGAGTTCTCGTCGTACGTCTTCTCGTCGTCGAACGGGAACGGCGGGAGGACGACGCGGACGCCGATCTGGTAGCCGCTGTGGACGTCGAGGTCGGGGTCGTTGCCGTGGGCGAGGTCGTAGAAGAACTGGCCGGTGTTGGACTCGAAGGACTCCTCCTGCAGCGCGATGGTCGGGTAGCCGAAACGGGGCGTGAACTCGAGCGGGTAGATGCCGTTCGCGTTCACGATGCAGTTGACGTCGATGCTGCCGACGTAGCCCTCGTCGGCGAGCCAGCCCTCCAGCCTGCCGAGCGTCTCCTCGAACAGCCGGTTGCGCCCGCCCCAGAACATCGCGGTGCCCATCTCGCCGGTGGAGGGGCCGATGTTGCCCGGGAACAGCTTCTTGTGCTCGAAGTTGAAGTTCACCTGGTCGACGAAGGAGTTCCCGTCGAAGAAGCCACAGACGGCGATCTCGACGCCCTCGACCTTGCGCTGGAGCTGGAACCCCTTCATCCGGTGGCCCCAGGCCTTCTCGTACGCGCGGAGCACCTCCACCACGTCGCTGCCGTCGTCCTCGTTGCCGACGTACAGCAGGCGCTTGACGTTCTGGACCTCGCCGAGGGGTTTGATGACGTACGGCGCGGGGTGTTCCTGCACGTGCTGGATGGCCGCGCCGAAGTCGTGGAACACGTGGTGCTCGATGGTGTTGACGCCGTGTTCCTCGAAGATGTCCATCGCGTAGCCGCGGTCGTCCTCGAGTCGGTCCGTGTTCGATGTGCCGCCGACGACGGCGGTGCCGGCCGCACGCAGCTCCTGGGCGAGCTGGCCGGTACCCACCTCGTCGCCGACCCAGATGTCGTCGAAGACGACGACGTCGGCCCAGTCGACCTCGGCCTGCCAGTCGTCGGTCTTGGGGACGAAGCCGTCGCCGATCTCCCGGTCGCGCTCGCCCTCGATGTAGTACTTGACGTCGTGGCCCTCGCGGTGGACCTGCCAGGCGAGGTCGGTGATCAGTGCGGCGTCGGCTGAGACGAACAGGAAGTGTTTCGAGTCCATGGCTGTGAGAGTGTCCGGGGCGGGAGTCGGTTCGGGACCCACGGCGGACCGACGAGCGCCACGGTGAAAAAACGGCCCCGTGACGCGACCACCCGTTCCACCGGTCGATACGACACCCGTTCCACCGGTCGATGCGTCGGTTTCGGGGATTCGACAGGAATTACAGGGCCCGATACCGGAGAAATTTAAGTGAGTACGGGTTAGACACTGGGTCAACATGCGATTGACAGTGGCACTGGTCTGTGTCGCGCTGCTCGTCTCCCCCATGACGGTGGCCGCCAGCTCGATGGCTGCCCCGGCGAGTACGGCCGACACCGACGTAACACTCCGTGTGACCGTGGTGAACGCGCAGGGGGACCCCCTGGGCAACGCCGAGGTGACCGTATCGTACGATGGTGAGGAAGAGACGAGCGAGACGTTCTCCAACGGCGAGGCGCTGTTCGACGTCCCGGAGGGCGCGACCGTCGAGATCATGCCGAACCACCCGATGCTCGTGAAGAACAACCCGCTGACGGTCGAGAACGTCTCGGGCAACACCGAGATCACGGTGACCATGCATCCAGCCTCGACCGGACAGATCTCCGTGGTCGACGGGAACGGTAACGCCGTCGCCGATGCGGACGTCCAGCTCCGCAAGGAGGGCCGAACGGTGCTCGCCGACACCGGGACGACGGGCAGCGACGGGACGTACACGACGCCGGAGCTCGAACGTGGCAACTACACCGTCGAGATCACGAAACCGGGCTACTACGAGGAGCAGACCACCGTGATGCTCTCGGGCGACACCGACGTCTCCGTCGAGGTCGAGCAGGGCAGTGTCACGGCCGACTTCAGCGTCGTCGACTCACACTTCTCCCCCGCCGAGCCGGTCCGTGCGAACATCGAGATCGAGGACGCGACCGGGACCATCGGCACGTTCGAGACCGACGCCAGCGGGAGCCGCAGCGTCAGCCTGGACGTGAACACCCGGTACACCGTGACCGTCACCAAGGAGGGCTACGAGTCCGTCAGCAGCTCCTTCCGTATCGGCGAGCGCGACCGGAGTCAGACGTTCGAGATCCAGCGGACGCCCCGGCTGACGGTCGAGCCGATGAACACGCAGGTCGTGGTCGGGCAGAGCGTCCGTGTCGACGTCACCGACGAGTACGACGAGCCCGCGGTCGGTGCCGAGGTACGCATCGACGGTGAGACGGTCGCGACGACCGACGAGAGCGGGACCGCGACGCTCACCGTCGAGCAGACCGGCGAGGTCGAACTCACCGCGGTCAACGGCTCGGTCGAGTCGCCAGGGGTCGTCATCGAGGCGTTCGAGCCGCGGACCGACGCGCCGACGACCACGGCGCCGAACGCGACCGCGACGTCCACGATGACCGAGACCACGCAGGCACCGGGGACCACCGAGGAGACCGACGACGGCGGGACGCCCGGCTTCGGCGTGGCCGTCGCACTCGTGGCACTGGTCATCGCCGCACTGCTCGCACGGATCAGGGGCTGAAATCGGACCGGGCTCCCCCCGCGGTTTCTGCTGCCATCTCTACTCGAAGAGTTCCTCGTGCCGCGACGCGAGGTCGGTGTAGGCCCCCGACGAGTAGGCGGTCGCGATCTCCTCCGGGTCGACGCTCGTCTCCGACAGCGGCACGACCGTGGCGGGCACGCCGCGCGCGAACGACTCCGCTGGGACCGCGAACCCGTCGGGGAGGACGGTGCCGGCCGCGACGACGCTCCGCTCGCCGACGGTCGCGCCCGAGTTGAGCGTCGCGTTGATACCCACCAGCGACCCGGTCTCGACGGTGGCGTCGTTCAGCACCGCGCCGTGGCCCACCATCACGCGTTCGCCGACCTGGCTGGCGTGGAAGACGGCGGTGTCGCCGACGTGTGACTCCGCGCCCACGCGGACGGTACCCACGTCGCCACGGAGGACGACACCCGGCCAGACGCTCGCATCGGGCTCGACGCGGACGTCGCCGACGAGCGTCGCATCGCGGGCGACGAACGCGTCTTCGTGAACGGTCGGCGTCGTCGACTCGAACGCGTAGTTCCGACGATCTACCATGTCGTTCGGTAACGTGACACAGAACTAAAACGGTTCGTGTCGAGGTCGTTCGCGCATACCGATTCTGTCGAAATCGGGCAGTATGTGGCACTCAAACGTGTTTTAGCGGTAACCTTTACGTTCTCAAACGTCGTATAGTGAGTGGTTAGTATGGGGTACGATGAATCAACCGAACAGTCAGAGGACCACGAAACCGACGCGGGGGAGTCGGTCGACGTCGTGGACGGGGACACCGAGACCGCCATCTGGGGAGATGGACCGCACACCGAGGGGGACGGCGGGACGACCGAGCAGCCGACGGACCGGGCCGACGCTGCGGCCGGGGAGACCGCCGGCGGAGCGGAGCCCGAGTCCGTGGACGCGGACGACGTGACCGCGGACCGGACCGCCGAGACAGCGTCCACCGACGAATCGGCGCAGCGACCCGTCTCGAACATCTTCGAGGACCCGGCGGACGACCTGGTCGTCAGGCCCGACGAGGACGACAGCAACGCGGACTGGGAGATACTCGACGAGGGACTCGTCGAGGACCTCGTGGTCCGACCCGAGGAGGAGACACAGACGGAGGGCGAGGACGACGAGCTCGACGAGCTGGTGCTCTGGGTCGAACAGCAGGAGCCACCCGAACCCGAGGACATCCGCGAGACCGTCCTGGCCGAGGTGAAGGCGTACTTCGACGCCGCCGACCTCGACACCGAGTTCGCCGACCGACCGACCGACGAGTTCATCGACTCGCACTGGTTCGACTTCGCCTATCTGGACGACCGCGTCCAGGTCGAGCGCTACTGGGTGAACAAGCCCTACGCGTACGTCTCGGTGCTGTTCCACCCGGAGACGAAGGAGTTCAGCTACGAGGTCAGCGAGGTCGTCCTCGACGGCTTCGAGCGGTACGTCCGCGAGGACCTCACGCGCATCCTGCGCAACAGCCTCATGTACCACGACATCGGCGACGACGTCGAGCGCGAGACCGTCTTCGAGTCGAAGGCCAAGGAGATCATCGCGGAGCACGCGGCGACGGTGGACGACGGCTCCATCTACAAGCTGCTGTACTACCTGCTGCGGGACTTCCTCGACTACGGGAAGATCGACCCGCTGATGCGCGACGGCAGCCTCGAGGACATCTCGTGTGACGGCGTCGACGTCCCGGTGTTCGTCTACCACGGTGGCTATCGCGACCTGCGGACGAACGTCACCTTCGACAAGGACCGGCTGAACTCCTTCACGGTCCGACTCGCCCAGCGCGCGGGCAAGCACATCTCCGTGTCCAACCCGCTCGTCGATGCGAGCCTGCCCGACGGGTCGCGCATCCAGCTCACGCTGGGCAGCGACATCGCCACCCGGGGTGCGAACTTCACCATCCGCAAGTTCGCCGACGTGCCGTACACGCCGGTCGACCTCATCAAGTGGAACACGTTCGACGTCGACCAGATGGCGTACTTCTGGCTCGTCATCGAGAACAATCGGTCGCTCGTGTTCGCGGGTGGAACCGGCTCCGGGAAGACGACCAGCATGAACGCCATCGGCTTCTTCATCCCGCCGAACGCGAAGGTCGTCAGCATCGAGGACACCCGCGAGATCACGATGCCGCACGACAACTGGATCCAGTCCGTCTCGCGGCCGCCGGTCACCGAGGGTGGCCGCGGCGAGGTGTCGATGTACCAGCTGCTCCAGGCCAGCCTGCGCCAGCGCCCCGAGTACCTGCTCGTCGGCGAGATACGCACGGAGCAGCGCGTCGCACTGACGTTCTTCAACGCCATCGCGACCGGCCACACGTCGTACACGACCATCCACGCCGACTCCGTCGACGGCGCGCTCGCCCGCCTGCAGAACGCGCCGCTGTCGGTGCCGAGCCAGATGATCCAGGACCTCGACGTCATCGCCATCCAGAAGCAGATCTTCGACGACGACACCCGCGTCCGGCGCAACAACGTCGTCGCCGAGATCCGCCCCTCCGACGACCTCTCGGAGATCGAGACGAAGGAGGTGTTCCGGTGGGACCCGGCCGACGACGAGTACGATCAGGTCCGCGACTCCGAGCTGCTCGACGAGATCGCAACGGAGCGCGGCTGGACCGCCGAGGAGCTCGCCGACGAGCTCGCGGTCAGGGCGGAGATACTCCAGTACCTCGTCGACGAGGACATCACCGACTACGGCACGGTCACCGAGACCATCCACCGGTTCGACCGCGATCGTGACGGCGTGCTCGCACAGGTGCGGGCGGCCGAGCTGTCGGCGCCCGTCGAAGCGGAGGCGCGATGAGCACGCCCGGCGGGATCCAGACTCCGCTGAGCGAGGGGCAGACGCCGCTTCCCGAGTACGAGGTCAGCCAGTACTTCCCGCGCTCGCGGGAGATGACCGCGGAGGAGATGGGCGCGCTGCGCGAGCAGTACGGCTCCATCCGCGCGTACTTCAAGGCCCACCCGGGCCGGTACCGCGACACCCAGCGCTGGCTCAACCAGGCCCGCATCGGCACCACCTACGACGTGTACCTCACCCGGAGCGTCCACCTCGCCCTCCTCACAGGGGGTGCAGGGGCGCTCCTCGGCGGGATGCTCGCGTGGCTGCTGGCCGACGCCGGGGTCCTCGCGAGCCTCGACTCGCCGCTCACCGTCGGCGGGAGCGTCGGCCCGTTCCTCGCGGCCAACCGCGTGCTGCTGGCCGGGCTCCTCCTCACGCTCGTCGTGGGAGGCACGGCCGCCGGCAGCACGTGGCTGTTCCGCTACTACTACCCGCAGAACGTCGTCGCGAACCGCGAACGGGCGATCAACGTGATGCTGCCCCACGCGCTCACCTACATGTACGCGCTGAGCCACGGCGGCATGAACCTCATCTCCGTCTTCGAGTCGCTCGCGCGGTCCGAGGACACCTACGGCGAGGTCGCCGCGGAGTTCGACATGATCGTCCGCGACATGCAGCTGTTCGGCAACGACATGGTCACCGCGCTGCGCAACGCGCGCAACCTCACGCCGAGCGACGAACTCGAGCAGTTCCTCGACGACCTCATCGGTCTCCTCGACTCCGGCGGTGACGTGACGGCGTTCCTCGAGGACCAGGCCGACAACTACACCGAGGCCGCCAAGGAGGAGCAGGAGGGGTTCCTCGAGACGCTCTCGGTCCTCTCCGAGGTGTTCATCGTCGCGTTCGTGGCGGCACCGCTGTTCCTCGTCGTGACGCTGATGGTCATCAGCTTCCTCGGCGGGTCGACGCTGCTGCAGATGGCCGCGCTCATCTACGTCGGGCTCCCGCTCGGGATGCTCGGCTTCCTGCTGCTGATCGACCTGCTCTCGGCGCCCTACGTCCAGCCCGGCGACGTCCGGCTGGAGGAGGTGCGCGAGCAGCCCATCGACACGACCGCCGTCGCGGACGACGAGCGCTTCCACGCCTACGAGCGCGGCAAGCGCAACGAGCGCCTCGTCGCGTTCGCACGCGACCCGCTCGCCGCGCTACGGACGGATCCGCCGCTGACGCTCGTGTTCACCGTACCGGCCGCCCTCGCGTTCGTCGCCGGGATGGTGCTCCGGGGCACGGTGACGCCGTCGGTCGACGCGCTGCTGGCCGACCCGGTCACGGTGACGACCCTGCTGTTCGTCCTGCCGGCGCTCGTCGTCGCGGTCCCGCTGTCGTACTACCACGAACGCAAGCGGCGCCGCGAGAACCTGCTCGCCGCACGTTTCCCGGACACGCTGAACGTCCTCTCCAGCGCGAACCACATGGGCATCCCGCTCGTGGACGCACTGGACATGGTCGCGCGCTGGTCCAAGGGGAGCCTCGCCGACGAGATCCGCGTCGTCCGCAACGACGTGCGCTGGAACCACGACCTGACAGACGCGCTGCTGGGGCTGGGCAACCGCCTGAACGTGCCCCACATCAGCCGCACCATCAAGCTGGTCGCCGAGGGCGGGCGCTCGTCCGGTGACATGTCCCGCATCCTCGCCATCGCGGCCGAGGACACCCGGGCACGCCACCGCATCGAGCGCGCCCGCCGCCGGGCGATGTCCTCGTACCTGGCCATCGTCATGATCGGCTTCGGGGTGTACCTGCTCGTCATCGTGCTCATCGACGCGAGTTTCCTCGGCGCCATCGCCGAGGCGACCGCGACGACGCCCGACGACGTGCCCACCGGGGCCGGCGTCGTCGGGTTCACGAACGTCCCGCTGGACACGTACCGCGCGCTGTTCTTCCACTCGGTCGTCGTCATGGCGGCCGGGGCGGGACTGCTCGCTGGCAAGCTCGGGTCGAACGACACGCTGTCCGGACTGAAGTACAGCATCGGCCTCACGCTGGTCGCGCTCGCGACCTTCGTGCTGGTCTGAATCAGGGGGGATATCATGCACTACAGACACAACACCAACACAATCAGGGGGAACGACCGTGGCGTCTCGCCGGTCCTCGGAGGCATCCTCGTCTTCGGGCTGGTGCTCGCCCTGCTCGTGCTCGCGCAGGTCAGCCTCGTACCCGCGCTGAACCAACAGACCGAGTTCGAACACAACCAGCGGCTCGTCGACGACGCGACCGAGCTCCAGGGGAGCGCCTACCGGGTCTCCACCAGCGGCGGCACCGAGTCCGTCGAGGTCGGCACCGGCGTCCGCTACCGCCCGATGGCGTTCCTCGTGACGCCCACCGCCGGCAACGGCAGGGTGTACACCGAGGCCGGAACGGTCACCGTCAGCGGCGCTGTCGCCGCCGACCCCGAGGCCGCCGATTACTGGAACGGTGGCGACTGGTCGGAGTCCACCCGGAGCGTCGTCTTCGACCCTGCCTACCGGGAGTACATCACCGCACCCCAGACGCGCTACGAGGGGACCGTCGTCGTCAACGACTTCGACGGGACCACCCTGCTCGTCGACGAGGGCCGCCTCGTCGACGGTCGTCGCATCACGCTGCTGACGGTCGACGGCGAGGTGTACGAGGAGAGCACCCGCTCCGTCGTCCTGACGCTCCGGGCGGTCAGCCAGTCCACGCAGACGGTCGAGCTTCGCAACGAGACCGACCCCATCCGCATCACGGTGCCGAGCTCCCTCTCGCCCGAACAGTGGAAGGAGGACGTGCTCGCCGACCAGCTCGACGAGTCCGGCCTCCCCGACGGTGACCCGTCCGACGACCGTCACGTCCTCGACGTCGTCGACGGCCCGACCGCCGGCACCGTCACCGTCCTCCTCGAACCCCGAGTGACCTACGAGTTCACCATGGCACGCCTCGGCATCGGCAGCGAGTACGACACCTCGCCCGATCCGGCCTACGTCACCATCGTCGACTCGGGCAACGCGACGCTGCGCCCCGGCGAGGTGACGACCGTCACCTTCGAGGTCCGCGACGCGTTCAACAACCCCGTCGCCGGCGTCCCCGTCTCGACGACGGCGTCCGGCAACGCACTCGAACTGGACGCGGACAGCACGGTCTCGACGTCCTCGAACGGCCGTGCCACGTTCGTCTTCCGGGCGAACCGCGACGGACAGACGACCGTGAGCGCGAGCTTCGGTCCCGACGCCGCACAGACCGCCTCGACGACCGTCGAGGTCGTCGACCCCGAGATCACCGACCCGGACGACAGCGTCGGTGGCGTCATCAACCCCGACACGCAGGCAGGGAGCTTCGAGCTCCGGAGTGCCGAACGCATCGGCAGCCCTCCGGGCGGCGGTGACATCGTCGAACTGCGGTTCGACAACGACGGGATGGACCGCACGCTCACGCATGTCCGGGTCAACCTCTACATGCAATCGAACCCCGGTTCGGGGCAGAACGCACGTCCAGTCAACGCGACGTTGGGGAACTTCGATGGCTCCGAGACCTACGCGAACCTGACCATCGGCGGGCAGTTCGTCAACCTGCCGTCGGGTGACCAGCCGCTGTTCGACGAGGACACGCTCGTCGTGCTCCGGATGGAGTTCTACACCGACGAGGACCAGACGGGACGGTACTCCGGTCAGAACTCGGACGACTTCTTCGTCCTGACCCTCACCTTCGACGACGGGTCCACCTACGTGTACTTCGTCCCCTCACAGAATAGCTCCGACCCGCTACAGACGTAGTACTGCTTCGACTCGAACCCTGATTCGACCCTCGATTCTCTCCTGACCGTTAATGACCTCGCTCACGTCGTTGTAGACGTGCTTGGACGGCAGACGACGATGCAGTCGGTGCCAGCTGCGGGTGGGGCCGCGATGGCCGAGGCGAGACGACTCCTGTCATAGCTCGGCGGGGCGCACCACGCGACCCGTCACCTTTTCTGTCGAACGCGAGCGACGGCATCACTCGTGACCGAGGATGCGCTCGCCGACCGTCCGACCGTTCTCGAACGCGAGGTGGACACGACCCTCCCCGGCGACCCAGTCCCCGGCGACGAAGAGTCCCGCGTCCTCGGCACAACGGGCGTCGGCGGCGTCGATGCTCGAATCCGGGAGTGCGTAGCGCCAGCCCTGGTCGTCCACCCAGTCCGGGTCGGTGAGGCGGGCGTCGTCCAGCAGGTCGGCCACGAGTTCGGCCACCACGTCTGCCGCCGAATCCAGCGGCTCGTCGTAGCGCTCGACCGACCAGTCCGGGGCCATCTGGACGACGAGCAGGCTCTGGCCGTCGGGGACGTGGCCGGGCTTGCACTCCTCGCGGGAGAGCCAGCCGACGGGGTGTGCGCGGTCGGGGTCGACGAGCGCGTACCACGGGCGTTCTAGCTCGAACGGGTAGTGCAGCAGCACCGTCCGGATGGTCCGGAACGCGACCGCGTCGACGGCGACGTGGAGCCGGTCCAGCCGCTCGTCGTCCCAGTCCGTCGCGGCGAGCAGGTCGGCGGTCTGGGGTGCTGGCGGCGTCAGCACCACGGCGTCGAACGGGCCGTGTGACTCGCCGTCGGTGTCGGTCAGGGTCCACTCGCCGTCGTCCTCGTGGGCGATGGACTCGATGCGGGTCTCGGTGTGGACGGTCGCCCCGGCCCGCTTCCTGACCCGCTTCGCGAACTGGGTGATCCCCTCGGTGTAGGTCCACTTCGGCCCCTCGTCGCCGCGGCCCTCGGCGATGGTGCCGTCGGCGTCGTGGGTCCACACCGGCAGCTCGATATCGGCGAGGCCGTCGCTCCCGAGCTCGGCGAGGAGGTCGTCCACCCAGGCATCCTCGCCGGGCTTGATGTAGTTCGCACCGTGGTCGTAGCGACAGCCGTGCTTCCGCCGGGTGGCTGCACGGCCGGAGATGCCGCTGGCCTTGTCGTACAGCGTCACCTCGACCGGTGTGTCGCGGCAGGCGTCCGCCACGCCGACGCCTGCTACGCCGGCGCCGACGACGGCGATGTGTCTGGTCATCGGCCGACACTGGGGACTACGCCCCCATAGTCCCCGCGCCGGACTCGTTGGGTTGCCAGACCAGCCACTGATGCTGATGACGGAAATGGCGAACAGGCGACGCGCTGGCGGGCTACGTGGTCACGCGACGGTGCGTCGCACACCGGCCTCGGCCGTCGCGTGGCTCGTCGTCAGAACACGCCACGTCTGGCCGCGGCTTCGTACAAGAAGGGTCGGTCAGTTCGTCGTGACGAGCTCGACGACCTCGCGGTGGTCGAGCTCGGTGTCGCCGCCCATCTGCCGCTTTGTCCGGCAGTTGAGCCCATGAAGCAGGCCGTCGCCGATGTCGGAGTGGAGGTGGTAGGCGAAGTCGCTGGTCGTCGAGCCGCCGGGGAGGAGGAAGCAGTCGCGCATCACGCGGCCCTGTTCGTCGCCCATCGCTTCGGCACCGCCGGGGAAGACGGCGATGACACCGAGTTCGTCGAACAGCGCGGCCTCGATGGCCTGCTGGACGCCGGTGCCACCGAACTCGGTGACGAACTCGCGGATCTGCTCGAGGCCCTGCTCCTGCTCATCGGAGACGTCGGCGACGATGTCGAAGTCGTCGTCGCCGGCGTGGTAGTCGACGACGCCCTGCTCCGCTGCGTTCTTGAGTGCCTTCTCGGCGTGGGCGCTGACCGGGACGAACTGGAGGTGGTCGTAGTCCGGGTCGTCGGTGATCTCGTCCCAGTTCGCCTGCGCGGCGGGGGTGTCCATCTTGTTCGCGGCGACGACCATCGGCTTCGTGCGCTTTCGGATCTCGCGGGCGAGGGCCTCGCGGTCCTCGCGGTCCCAGGTCTCGGGGTCGAGTTCGAGTTCCAGGGCGAGGATGATCTGTTTGATCTCGTCCTTGTTGGTGCCGAAGGCGGACATCTGGTCGGCGAGCTCGATCTCGATGGAGTGATCCTCGGTGCCCTGATACCGGTTCTCGAACTTCTCGATGCCCGTCTCGAGGATGCCGACGTACCACTGGTCGAGCTCGTTCTCGAGGAAGTCGATGTCCTCGCGGGGGTCGTGGTCCTCGGTCGGCTCGCCCTCGAGGTCGGTCTCGCCGGAGAAGTCGACGACGTGGACCAGCACGTCCGTCTCGTTCAGGTCGGTGAGGAACTGGTTGCCCAGCCCGCGCCCCTCGTGTGCGCCCGGGACGAGGCCGGCGACGTCGACGAGCTTCGTGGGGACGTAGCGGGTTCCCTCGCGGCAGTAGCCCGTGTCCGGCGTGCAGGACTCTTCGAACTCCGGGGCGGCGCAGTCCACCCGGACGTACGCCTCGCCGATAGAGGGGTCGATGGTCGTGAACGGGTACGCGCCCTCGGGCACGTCGTTCATCGTCGCCGCGTTGAAGAACGTCGACTTGCCCACCGAGGGCTTACCGACGAGACCGATGTTGTAGCTCATTGCACCATCGGACGCCATCGGCCGGCATAAGGCTTGAAATCCGCGTTCGTGATGGTATGGGGTGGCATAGCTCGCGAATCGCCTGGCGCTGGTCAGCGCGACGACGGCTTCCGTGCGACGACGACCTCGGCGGCGTGCTCGTGCGGCTCGTCGCCCGAATCGTCCGCGAACACGAGTTCTCGGCTGTCGACGACCTCCCAGTCGTCGTAGTAGCCGGTCAGTTCATCCTGCCCGTAGAAGTGCTCGTTGTCGGTCCAGTCGGGGGGCGTCGGGACCTCCGGGTGGTCGACGAACGCGAACACCACGTGGACGCCGCCGGTCTTCGTCTGCGTCTTGAACTGCGCGAACTGCCCTGGGCGGTTCGACGGTTCGATGTACTGGACCGCGCCGACCGAGTAGAAGACGTCGAGCGACGTCGGTACGTCGAGGTCGTTCCCGTCCGCCCGGAGCGTCTCGACGGTGACGCCGCGCTCGCCCGCCAGCCGTTCGGCCTTCTCGAGTCCGGCCGGCGACACGTCGACTGCGTACACCGTCCAGCCCTGCTCGGCGAAGTAGACTGCGTCGCGGCCCTCGCCGGCACCGAGGTCGAGGAGGGTCGGGTCGTCGCGGTCGTCCGGCGCGTGCTCTAGAGCTTCGATAGCGAGGTCGTTCGGCTCTGTCCCCCAGTAGTACTCCTCGCGGCCGTACACCGCCTCCCGCTCCTCGTGGTTCATGTTCGCCCTCTCTCGTGGGGCTCCTAGTCTGTGTCGGTGCACGACCTCCACCGCGACCACGGCCTCTTTGCCCGTCGCGCACCTACGCTGAGTCATGAGCGAACGAGACAGCACGACCGAACGGGACGTCCCCGAATCCGAGTCGGAGTGGCGCGAACGTCTCGACGACGAGTCGTACCACGTGCTCCGCGAGCAGGGCACCGAGGCGCGGTTCTCCGGCGAGTACGTCGACCACTTCGCGGACGGGAAGTACCGCTGCAAGGGCTGTGGCGAGGTGCTGTTCGACTCGGAGACGAAGTTCGACCACGGCTGCGGCTGGCCGTCGTTCTACGCCGCGGACGAGGGGAAGATCGAGAAACGGGAGGACCGCAGCCACGGGATGCGCCGCATCGAGGTCGTCTGTGCGAACTGCGAGAGCCACCTCGGGCACGTGTTCGACGACGGTCCCGCGCCGACGGGCAAGCGGTTCTGCATCAACTCGGTGGCGCTGGAGTTCGAGGGCGAGGAGTAGGGGCCCAGCGCGGGCTCAGTTCTCTCGGTCGTCGAGCACGTGGAGCACCCGCTGGCGCCCGGGCACTGCCGTCTGCACGCCCTCGTCGGTGGTCGACAGCGCGGCCGCGACCGTCGCCAGCTCGACGGCACGCCCGAGTTCCGCGCCCGCCCCGAGCTCCGCCGCGAGGTAGCCCGCGAACACGTCGCCCGCGCCGGTCGTATCGACGGGGTCGACGGGCGGTGCGTCGACGTGGAACGACTCGCCACCGTCGCCCTCCTCCACCTCGACGCCGCGTTCGCCGAGTGTCCGGACCACGGTCCCGTCGAAGCCGTCGAGCGCGCCGGCCAGCAGCGTGGCCTCGCCCTCGTTCGGGGTCACCACGTCGACGGCGTCGTGGGCGAGCACCTGCGCCGCACCGTCGGCCGGCGCGGGGTCGTAGACGACGACCGGGCGGTCCTCGGCGTCCGAGAGCTCGTCCAGCGCGGCGAGCGCCGCCTCGGCTGGAAGTTCGTTCTGGATGAGTAGACAGTCGGCATCGCGGAGCCGGTCGCCGTGTCGGTGTGCGTACTCCGGCGTCACCCGCCCGTTCGCGCCGGCGACGATGGCGATGTGGTTCTCGCCCGTCTCGTCGTGGACGACGATGGCCGCGTAGCCCGTCGGCGCGTCGACCCGTTCGACGGCATCGACCCCGACGCCGCGCTCGGTGAGCGTCTCGACGACCGCGTGCTCGTCCTCGTCGGTGCCCACACGGCCGAGCAGGCTGGCGTCCGCTCCGGCGGCCGCTGCGGCGACGGCCTGATTCGCGCCCTTCCCACCGAGGAACGTCTCCGTGAGGTGCTCGTGAACCTCGTCGGGGACCGCGTCGACGCGCACCGTCTCGCCCGCGCCGGGAAACCAGTCGTAGGCGTCGGCCAGTTCGCGGATTCGTTCGCGGGAGAGGTAGCCCACGTGGTCGACGTTGACGCTCCCGAAGCTGACGACCCGTGCCATGGCTTCGTGGTTGGCGCGGGCGTATAAGACGATTCGGCTCTCAGTATCGGTGGTATCCGGTTGGAACTGCTGGAGTGGCTACGCGGCGACTGTAACTACCTCGAAAGCCCCGAGGCGCTCGGCTCCCGCGGCTCGTTGCGCTCCTCGTTCCTGCGGTGCTCACGTCGCCGGGGTTCGCCGACCGCCTCGCCCCTTTCAGTCCCACCCGACAGCACCGCACCTCGAACCTCCCCAGCCGACTGCGATGCTCGCTTCGCTGCGCGTCTCGTCCCTCGCGCGAGCGTCGGCGAGACACGCTCGCTGCGCTCGCGGTCTCGCCAGACCGCGCGCCACCCGGTTGATCGGGCAGCATCGCCCCCGGTTGCGAGCGACCGTCGCACAGCCGTCCGCGTTGCCACGTCCGGACGAACTAAGACCCGGGACCGCAGACTCCCGCGCATGACCCGTCGCGTCATCGTGGACACGGACACCGCGGGGGACGACACACAGGCGATCCTGCTGGGCGCGCTCTCCGAGGCCGTCGAGCTGGAGCTGCTGACCATCGTCGCCGGCAACGTCGAGTTCGACTACCAGGTGGAGAACGCGAAGTACACGCTCGAGCTGGCGGGCGTCGCGGACGAGGTGCCGGTGTACGAGGGTGCACGTCGGCCGCTGGTCAAGGAGTTCGAGCACGTCGACCACGTCCACGGCGCGGGCGGCCTCGGCGGCGACCTGTTCCCGGACACGGGCATCGAGTCCGCGGAGGGCTACGGCCCGGACGCTATCGTGGAGGCGGTCCGCGAGTCGCCGGGAGAGCTGACGCTGGTCTGCATCGGGCCGCTGACGAACATCGCGCTGGCACTCCGCCGCGAACCCCAGCTCGGTGAGCTCGTCGACGAGGTCGTGGTGATGGGCGGCGCGGTGAACACGCTCGGGAACGACACGCCGTCGGCGGAGTTCAACTTCTGGGTCGACCCGGACGCTGCGAAGGTCGTCATGCGCGAGCTGGACGTGACGCTCGTCGACTGGGGGCTGACGATGCGACAGGCGACCATGACGGCCGACGAGCTCGCCCCCATCGAGGCGGCGGAGACGCCCTACGCCGACTTCTTCACCGAGATCACCGCCCACCTGCGCGAGTTCAGCGAGGAGCGGTTCGGCTCGGACGCGACGACCCAGCCGGACTCGCTCGCGATGGCGGCCGTCATCGAGCCCGAGCTCGTCGAGGAGGCACCGGCGTACCACGTCGACGTGGACGAGCGCGAGGGACTCACCAGGGGGTACAGTATGGTCGACGAGCTCGGCATCACCGGGGGCGAGGCGCGCACGCGGGTCGTCGAGTCCATCGACGAGGACCGGTTCAAGACCATCTTCACCGATATGCTCGTCCACGGCGACCCCGACCGGTCGCGGTAGCGGTCGGGTCCAGTGGGTGTCAGGGCGTTCGGAGTCGGAGCGTGATGCCGTCGGGGTCCGTCAGCTCGAGGCCGTCGCCGTCCTCGGGTCGCCGGGCTGTTACGTCGGCGTCACGGAGCCGGGTCTCGACCGTCTCGAGGGCTGTCCCGTCCGGAAGGAGGAGCTCGAACCAGCGCAGCCCGCGCCCCGTCGGCGGGTCGCGCCGGTTGTTCCACGTGTTCAGCCCGAGGTGGTGGTGGTAGTCGCCGGCGGCGAGGAACAGCCCCGCGTCGGCGTAGCGCTGCCGGACGTTCAGTCCGAGTGCGTCGACGTAGAACCGTTCTGCCGCGGCGAGGTCGCTCACCTCCAGGTGGACGTGACCGACCGTCGTCCCGTCCGGGACACCCGACAGTCTGCAGGCGCGGTCGGTGAGGGCGTCGATGTCGAGCGGGTCGACCCCCATCCGGAGGCGACCGTCGTCGGTCACCGGCCACTCCGACCGTGGTCGGTCCCGGTACAGCTCGACACCGTTGCCCTCGGGGTCGGTCAGGTACAGGGCCTCGCTCACGCCGTGGTCCGACGCACCGGTGAGCCGCCAGCGTTCGCGGACCCGGCGGAGCACGTCGCCGAGGGCGCCCCGCGAGGGGAACAGGATGGCGACGTGGTACAGCCCCGTCTCGGTCGCCGTGCGTTCGGGGGCGTCTGGGTCCGCCCGGAGTTCGAGCAGCGGGTCGGTCGCCGTCCCGAGGGTCGCCCGCCCGTCGCTCCGAGACGTGACGTCGAGGCCGACGACGTCACGGTAGAAGTCGACCAGTCTGTCGAGGTCGTTCACGACGAGCGCGACGCGCCCCGGTCTGGTTCCGGCTGGGAGGTCGGTGTCGCCGTCGTTCATCCCCACACCATGGTCGCCCACCGGCAAAAGCACTCCTGCCGGTGACTGGACAGGTCGCAGGCGGTGACCGACCACGGCCCGTTCGGGCTCAATCGGGTCCGTGCCGTCGAAGAAAGACGCGTTCGGAGCCGCGTCGGGACGCGGTTCTGGTCGCCGGAGGCTACAGTGCGTCGACGATGTTCAGGTAGCCACTGCCGTAGTACTCCTTGCCGTAGCCCGACGGCACGTCGGCAGCTCGCTTGAGCGCCGACTCCAGCTGGTTGGCGTTGTAGTCCGGGTTCGCGCTCTTGACCAGCGCTGCGGCGCCGGCGACGTTGGGTGCCGCCATCGAGGTGCCGGCGACCCAGCTGTAGGTGTAGTCGATGCTCTCGATACCCGTGACGTTCCCGTCGCCGTCCGTCGCGTAGGTCGGCTCGGCGATGGTGTTCAGCACGAGGTCGTAGTACCAGCCGGGAACGTTCGCGCTGTAGGCTTCGGGACTGTAGTTCCCACCTGGTGCCCCGAGGTCGACGGCGTTGGTGCCGTAGTTCGTGTAGACGGCCGGCGTCTGGGCCGGCTGCTCGCCGCCGTAGTCGCTGGCGTCGTACCCGAAGCCGACGGGACCGGTCGCGGACACCGACAGCGCCTGCGCGCCCTCGTTCGGCAGGCTGATGACCGGGTTGCACTCGATCTCGCCGTCGTCGTCGAAGTCCATGCAGACCTGGCCGTCGTGCTGGAGGTCGGCGGCGTCGTTGCCCGCGGAGATGACCAGGAGGGTGCCCTGACTGTTGGCGTACGTCATCACGCGGTTCAGCACCTTCCCGTAGAAGGAGCCGAACTCCTGCCGGACTACCGGGTAGGCGCCGATGGAGAGGTTCGCGACGTCGGCGCCGATACTCGCGCTGTAGGCGACCGCCGCGAGGATGTCGCCGAAGGAAGCGAGCGCGTTCGGCGAGAAGACGCGGCAGTCGACGAGCTCGGTCGCCGGTGCCGTCCCGATGACGCCCGCACCGTTGTCGCTTGCACCGACGATGCCGCCGACGTGCGTGCCGTGGTAGCCGCCCGCCGGGTTCGCCGCCCCGAAGCCGTCGCCGGTGAAGTTCCGCGACAGGTCCTCGTTCACGTTCAGGTCGGGGTGACCGGCGGCCACACCCGTGTCGATGATGGCGACCCTGGTCCCTTCGCCCATCGTCGTCTCGTGGGCTGACTCGACATCGAGGTCCTGTTTGTCCCACTGGAGGTCGTACAGTGGCTCGTCGGAGACGGTGCTGTCCTCCAGTGTCGGTGCGTCGGTGTTCACCTCGGGCTCGCCGATCTCGATGAGGGTGTCCGGTCCGTACTCCGCAACCCGGTTCGAGGACGACAGTGCCTCCTCGTCGCCCGAGACGACCGCGAGTCTGGTCCCCGGCATCTCGTGTACCACCTCGACGCCGCTGGGTAGGCCTCGTCCCTTGGTTCGGACGATGAACCGGTCCGTCGATGTCGCCGCCGTGACCGTCGATCCGACCGCGATTCCCCCGAGCAGTGCCCCGCTTACCTTGAGAACATCTCTTCTGGTACTAGGTACCATGATACTATCTGACGTGTAATCGGCCATAAAACTTATCTAATTAAACGAGTCTCGCCGGTAGTTCACTGCACCGTCTCGGTAATCGCCAGCAGAGTCGCTTTTCGAATCGGTGTCCGGGGCGAATTCGGGTCGTGTTCGTCCGAGGTCGTGGGTCACCGACCACCGTGGCCGGACGGGCGGACGTTCTGGTTCCGGTCGAACAGGTTCGTGGGGTCGTACTCGTCCTTCAGCGCGACCAGCCGGTCGTACGCGTCGCCGAACGTCGCCTGCACCAGCTCGTCGTTGTCCTCCAGGAAGCCAGCGAAGTTCAGGTAGAGCGAGCCGTCCGAGAACCGTCGCACGTCGGCGAGGCAGTCCCGGACCCACGCGACGTTCGCCTCGTCGGCGTCGGGGTCCTCCCAGTTGGCCTCCACACCGAGGAGGAACGGTGCGTCGCGGCCGCCGAACGCGCTCTCGTCCATCCCGACGTCCGCGATGGCTCCGCCGAGCTGCCAGACGTCCACCGTCGAGAGCGGGGACGGCGCCGCGGCGGCCCAGTGTCCGATGCGGTCGATGGCGGCGTCGGAGAGTCCGTCGAGGTAGCACGACTTCCAGTAGTAGCGCAGTCCGTCCGGGTAGTCCGCGTCGAGGAGCTGCTGGAACTCCACGTAGGGCAGCCTGCCGCTCGCGTCCGCGAGGGGGTCCGCGAACTCCCGAAGGGGCTCCAGAGTGGCCGCACCCTCGTCGGGGTCGCCCGCGTAGCACCCCATGATGGCGAACTTCTGCCGGTGCCGGTCACCGGCGTCGAACAGCTCCTCCTCGGGGAGCTCACCGGCGAAGACGAGGCTGCTCACCTCGCGCGGCGCGTCCGCGACGAACTCGCGATACGACCGCAGGACGGGGCCGAGCTGGTCCGCCGGATAGAACACGAGACACGTCGCCACCGCCGGGCCGACCGGGTGGAGCTCGAACTCGAAGCCGGTCACGACGCCGAAGTTCCCGCCACCGCCGCGGAGGCCCCAGAACAGCTCGGGGTTCTCCGTCTCGCTGGCGCGTACGAACTCGCCGTCTGCGGTGACGAGCTCGACCGATCGGAGGTTGTCACAGCTCAGGCCGTGCTTGCAGCGCAGGTGGCCGATGCCGCCGCCCAGGGTGAGCCCGGCGACCCCCGTGTCGGAGACGACGCCCCCCGGCGTCGCGAGCCCGAACGCCTGCGTCTCGTGGTCCACGTCGGCCCACGTCGCCCCGCTCTCGACCCACGCCGTCCGTGCGTCGGGGTCGACCCTGACCGCCGTCATCGCCGAGCAGTCGACGACCAGCCCGTCGTCGCACACCGCCGTCCCGGCAACGTTGTGCCCGCCGCCACGGACAGAGAGCGGGAGGTCGGTCTCGCGGGCGAACCCGACTGCCCGCTGGACGTCTGCGACGCCGGCACAGCGCACGATGAGCGCGGGCGACCTGTCGATGACACCGTTCCAGACGGCACGCGCGTCGTCGTAGCCGGCGTCGCCGGGGCGGACGAGCTCGCCGCGGAGCGTCGATTCGAACTGCTCGACCGGTCCGTCGTCGGGTGCTGTCGACTCCATGTCTCACGGGAGGACAGCGCGGCAGTTGGCCTCACCCATCGGACCACGTTCGGCACGTGAACGCCGTCTCACGCCGTGAACAGTCCGGGCTCGCACAGGGGGAGTTACTACCCGGGGTCGCGTACCTCCACGTAGAACCGGCCATGGGAACCGACGAAGACGCACCGGAAGCAGACCGCCCCCGTCGCGAGCCCGGCTCGCCGATACTCGAGGCGCTGCTCGAGAACGCACGCAACCGCCAGCACCTCGGCCGCCGGCTGGACGGGGCCGGCGAACGGCCCGGGACCGCCTTCCTCGGCGATCTCGTCCGACACGGCCCCGCCCTGGAGTCGCTCCGTCGGGAACCGCTCGACCGCCGCGAGATCGAGGAGCGCCTCGATGTCTCCCGTGCCACCAGCCACCGACTGACCCAGTGGCTCGACGAGCAGGGGCTCGTCGAGAAAGCGGAGGGGCGGTTCCGGCTCACCGGACGCGGCGAGGCCGTCGCGGACGAGGTCCTCCGGTTCGAGGCCACCGTCGCGACGGTCACCCGGCTCGGCCCGCTGCTCGACGTCATCTGCGAGGACCACCAGGAGTTCGTCGTCGAGCCCTTCGTCGACGCGACGGTCACCGTCGCCGAACCGACCGACCCGTACCAGCCCATCGAACGGTTCGTCGCACTCGTCGACGACTCGGAGACGTTCCGCGGGTTCAACACCAGCCACATGGCCCCACTCGTGCTCGGACGGTTCCACGAGCGACTGTTCGACGGGACCGACAGCGAGGTCATCTACCTCCCCGGACTCGTCGAGAAACTCTTCGAGACGTACCCGGACCGTGCCATGGCGGCCATCGAGAGCGGGCACCTCGCGCTCAGGACCCGTGACGACCTGCCGTACGGACTCGCGCTCTTCGACGACCGCGTCGGTATCGGCGGGTACGACGAACGGACCGGCCAGATGCAGGTGTTCGTCGACACCGATTCGCCCATCGCCCGCGAGTGGGCCGAGCGCGTCTACGCCTCGGTCAGGGCCGACTCGGACCCCATCGACGCCGACCGGTTCGGGCAGTTCGAAGGCTGAGAACGCGGTGGCAGCCTCAGACGCCCCCGTGCATCGCCTGGTTCTCGTCGTCCGCGAGGTTCTTGCAGCGGTTGGTGTCATCGCTGTCGAACTGGCGCTGACACTGCGCGGTCCAGGAGACGTCGGTGGGCGGGGACCGTTCGCTGGTCGGTTCGGGTCGGGAGAAGTCGGTCGACTCGTCGATGTGCGGCGTCGTGCTGGTGGTCTCGGGCGTGGTCTCGGGGCGTGTGCTCATGTGGTGAATCGTTCGGGTGGTGTGGTCGGTCGCTGGCAATTCGGTGTCGGGCGGGCCGCGCGTGCTGCGAGTACGTGGCTCATCGTGTCCCTACCTCTGCACCAATCTATCATAAATGTTCATGTTGGTATCGACGTTGCCGTGACACGCCACCGGTGGCGCCCCTCGCCGTCGAGCGCAGCTCCGACCCGGGCGGACGGCGCGGCGGTGGTGCCGCCGAGAAACGGTGGTTTCGCCCCCGGCGCTCAGTCGACGACGATGACGCCGAGCGAGTTGAGCAGGAGCGCACTCAGGATGCCGATGACCGCCGCGCCGCCCAGCACGCCCTGGAGCGCGAGGACGACGACGACCGGCGTCATGACGAGCGCCAGGGTGACGGCGATATCCGGCCAGGTGAGCACCTGCGACATCTGCGTGATGCGGTACATCGCGTACGGGACGCTGACGGCGACGATGAGCTGGATCAGTTCGCTGTGCGTGACCGTGGGCAGCACCGTCGGGAGGTCCAGTTGCAGTTCGAGCATCTCGTGTCCGCTGGTACGACGTCGGAGGGGGTAAACCACCGAATCGATGTATCTGACGAACATATCATCCTGGTAATCCGAGGGGGCCGGGCGAGTTCGTGCTCGGGGCCGGCAGCCCGACGTCCCGTCCCGGTTCTGCTCGTTCGTCGCGCCGATACTCGACTCTCGACTGTCGTGCGGTGCTCAGTCCGTGTCGAGGTGGGTCAACAGGTGGCCGATGACGAGGCCGACGATGATGACCGTGGCGAGCGGACTGATGAGCCTCTGGACGGAGAGCACCACCAGCAGCGGCACGATGCAGGTACCGGCGATGAGCAGCATCTCCGTCCACTTCAGCGTCGGTCGCCTCGTGATGATTGTTCCGGCACCGATGGGGGCCATCAGTGCGATCAGTGCGAGCGTCACGGTCGTTCCGAAACTCATGGTGTGGGTCGTTCCTCCGGGGTGGGTTGGTCGTGGGGGTGAACGGCTCGATGGTCGTGCGCGGTTCCTCAGTCGGTGTCCAGGAACGTGGTCAGGTGCCCGAGCAACAGCATCACGATGAAGGCACCACCGAGCAGGCTGATGACGCCCTCGCTGGCGAGCAGCCAGACCGCCAGGAAGGCGTTGATGACGATGGCCGGGGCGAGTCGGCGCCACTTGACGTCACGGACCTGGTTCATGACGACGTGCAGACTCACGGGAATCCCGGCTGCAGTCGCGAGTTGGGCAATCTCGAAGGGAGTTGGCATCGTGTGTCCGTAGCTTCCCGACTGGCACCCAAGAACCGGCGACTGGTGGTAATGTGCTATCACGTCCGTGGACACCGTCCCGGAGCGCACGACCCCGACTCGCACGAACGGGACATCGAAGCCGGGCGGAGCGGCCCCCGGCGCTGCAGCAAGAGACACCGATCAGCGCCATCCCAGCACGGGGTTCTGGATCAGCTGTCAAGAGAGACAAGCCACCCGGAATCGAGCCGAGCGTCTGCTGACCGCGACGGTGCCGGGTGGTGACCCGGTAACAGGTCGGCTTCGGCACTCGGAGGGCCCGTCACCGCCGGGGGTCACCCCGGTTGGGGACCGCCGCGAGCGCGGCCGAGTTCTCGACCTCGACCCGTGGGCGCGCCAACGCTCCGGCCGGTTCTTGCAGCGACTTTCGGTCCCCCTGCCCGCCACAGCTCACTGCGAGCCGTTCGCGTCGTACTCCTGGTAGATGACCGCTCCGCACGCCTTGCAGTGCGAGGCGTCTCGGTCATGGCCGGTGAGGCCGCAGCTCGGGCAGGTCACGTCCACGACGTCCTTCTGTGCCCACTCGCGGATTATCTTGCTCGCCTGCCACGGCAGCACGATGATGCCCGCGATGATGGTCCCGGTCGTGATCCAGCGGCCCGCGGGCGTCATCGGGACGATGTCGCCGAAGCCGACCGTCGACACCGTGACGACCGTGTAGTAGAACGCGTCCCCGAAGTTCGAGACGCCCGGGTTCACCGCGTGCTCGGCGCTGTAGAACAGCCCCGCCGAGACGAAGAAGATGACGAGCACCGTCAGCAGCAGCTTCAGTGCCCGGAGCGCGTTGTCCGAGATCGTCCCGAAGAAGAACTCGGCGTCGCGGGTGAACCGGTAGAACCGCAGGACGCGGATGACGCGGACGACCCGCAGGAACCCGATCTCGAGCGCGACCGCCGGCGTCGGCGTCGCGAGCACGACGAGCGTCGGGAGGATGGCGACCAGGTCCACGACCGTGTACGGGTTCGTCGCCTCCGCCACGCGGTCCTGGGCGCCGTAGAGCCGCAGGACGTACTCCACGAGGAAGACGAGCGCGACGCCGACCTCGAGCGCCCAGAGCCGGGCCTCCGTCGCCGCCGACACCGGGTACGTCTCGACGACGAAGATGGCGACGAACAGGAGGTTCAGCCCCATCAGCGAGATGTCGATCGCCTTCCCGAGCCACGTCCGATGGTCGAGCAGGTAGAACCTGACCGTCTCCCGGAGTGTCCGTCCCTCGCTCCCGGTCGCCGTCGACTGCATACCGTGTTCGTATGCACGGGTCACCGTAGTCCCTCGGGTTGTCCGATGATGTGTTCCGATGGAATCTCCTCGACTGAACGTGGGCGTAGCTGAGGACAACGACGGCGAACGGAGCTGTTCCCGCCGCACCAGCAAGTACCTATTTACGTCGACGTGACAACGAGAGTCCAACAACTGGTGTTTGCACGTGACGCGTGATGACTCGTCGACTGAGGACGCGACCGACGGCCGAACCCGAAGACAGGTAGTTGCCGCTCTCGGGGGTGCAGCAGCGACCGGGCTGGCCGGCTGTGCGGGTTCGAGCGACGGTGCCGACCCCGCGACAGCCACACGAACAGAGACCGCAGCGGACACGCAGACCCCGACAGCGACGGCGACCGACACCGCGACCGCGACGGCAGAGCCAGAACCACAGTTCCCGCAGCGAATCGAGCCAGACCTCTCCGACAATCAGCTCCGGGCGGAGTACGAGAACAGCATCGTCACGCCAGGGAACTACCACGAGAAGATGGAGAACGCGACGCACGAAGAGACGGAGGTCGTCGGCCTCGACAACATCGCCGCAGCGTTCGCAGGCGACCGCGTCGAACAGGTGAAGAACGTTGCAGCTGCAGCCGCCGCACAATACGACGCCCGAGCCGAACGCGGATCCGAACTGGCAATGGTCAAAGCAGTCAACGACACATTCGACTGGTTCACCTTCGAAGACGGTTGCAGAGTTGACCTAGAAACAATGATAGAAGGGCAAATGGCTCTCGGAATGTCTGTAAACACCTTCGAAGACGAAAACGGTGAATTGAGAAGAGACCTGATGAACAATGCAACACATGTCACAAGACCATCAAGAGAATGGCTAGGACCCTACAGTGAAAGCGAATTCATGGATTCAGGAAATGATGGCCAAGTTTCGTCAATGGAATTCGAGATCATGGAAAGTATTGACTGGGATATCCCAGAAGGAACAACGCAAAGAATTCATGACGGATGGGGTAACTTCCTCTGGGGCGCAAGAAATAGTGACGCCAACCTTGTCTTCAGTCGTGAAGGAGGACTCCTGACAACAGAGAAACTACGAGAATCACCAGAAGTAGCCAGAGATGTCAAAGACGAGGTCAATGAAGCCTACGCAACAGCAGAGATGGAAGGCTACGATCTCAGCGAAGACTACCTAGCTGTCGAAGAAGAGGCAGGAGAGCTAGTCTACAACGTAGTAACCGAAGACCAGGCAGAAGAGATAGCAGCCCTGTAACAAACTTTCTCTCCCACTTTTTTCTTCTATTTACTGACTATCTTCGTAGTAAGCTCCTGGATGTCTTCTAACTTCTTCAGATCCAAGCCCTCCTCTTGGGTAGTCTGGCCAGAGCGCTCCATTTACAGCTTGAGTGCTGCCCGTATATGTTCCTAGGTCAGAATGTTCTGGTTCTATTCTATCACCCGGTGTAATCCGAAATTCTCCAAGTGCTCTGTCGGAGCCGGCCATGAAGTAGTCGGTGCCGTCGACAGTCTCTATTTCAGCGAAGACTTCCAGCAGTAGAAGCAGCGGCAGGCGAACTCGTCTACGACGTCGTCACCGAAGCGCAGGCGGAAGAGATCGCCCGGAAACATCCCCTCCACTGTCGTACTCCGCTCCCGGCCGCCGCGTGGCTTCATTCGATGTCCGTTTCTGTGACACTGTCATTCGCCCGCCACAGCTCACTGCGAGCTGTTCGCGTCGTACTCCTGGGAGATGACCGCCCCGCACGCCTTGCAGTGCGAGGCGTCCCGGTCGTGGCCCGTGAGGCCGCATCCGAACACCGCCAGGGTGAAAACTTACGTCGTGTCGGCTCCCTCAGAACGCAGGGATTTCCCGTCCGGCACCGCGGCCCGCCACGTGAATCCCGCAGCGAGGACCATCGATGTCTCACCCACCACCGAAGCACGGCCTGTACCTGCAGAACTGCAACGTCTACCTCGGCGACCTGGCGACGCCGACGAACATGCTCGAGTACGCGGTCGCCGCCGACGAGGCGGGCTGGGACGGCGTGTTCATGGCCGACGGCCTCTACCCCGAGTTCCCCTCCGTCGACCCCTGGACGACGCTCGCCGGCATCGCGACGCGAACGAGCGACGTCGTGCTGGGCACCTGGATCACCCCGGTCTGCCGCCGCCTGCCCTGGCAGCTCGCCCACGACCTCGCCACCCTCGACCGGCTCTCCGACGGCCGCGTGCTCCTCGGGGCGGGCCTCGGCTCGGAGGGGAACTACACCACCTTCGGCGAGGAGTGGGACCCGAAGCGCCTCGCCCGCCGCTACGAGGAGGTGCTCGAGATCCTCACCGAACTCTGGACCGGCGAGCACGTCGACCACGACGGCGAGTTCTACACGCTCGACGGCGCGGTGCTCCCCTACACCCCCGTGCAGGAGCCACGGATCCCCATCCTGCTCGGCTGCTGGTGGCCGAACAGGAACCCGTTCCGGCGCGCGGCCGACTGGGACGGCATCATGCCCGCCGCCCCCTCGTTCTGGGGGTCGGAGGGCGAGCAGGGCGAACCCGTCACCGGCACCGTCGAGGAGGAGCTGACCGAGATGCTGGCGTTCTACCGCGAGCACACCGACGAACCGAAGGAGCTCCTCCTGCCCGTCGACATCCCCGAAGCCCCGGCCGACTTCGCTGCGCTCTGCCGAGAGGTCGGGGCGACCTGGCTCCTGACGTCCTCGCTGCTCGACGACGAGAGCCACGCGGACAACCTGGCTCGGATCCGCGAGGGGCCGCCGGTCTGACGCTGCGCAGACTTCCAGCCTCCCGGCCGTTCGGCGGGGTAGGCGACTTCTGCTGCCACTGTCGGCGCTGAAATCGAGTACTGGCCTCGGCACTCATAGGGCTCGTCACCGCCGGGAGCCACCCCGGCTCGGAGCGGGTGCGTCGTCATCGGCCACCCGGGGCTACACCGCCGGCGGAAAAGAGCGTTCTCACTCGCCCTGCTGGTGACGGTCGTACCGTGTCGAGGGAGGCGACGTCCCGGAGTGCGACGCACGGAAAGCAGTTATAGTCAGCCAGCCAATGATTCTGGGAGCGAATCATGGCGACGAACGATGGGGTCGACGGTGGGGGACAGGACGGGGAGCGTGACGACCCCGTCGACGACGAGCGACGACGGCGGCTCCTCCTGGCCGCGGCCGTCGCGGCAGTCGGAACGGGTGGCATCGCTGGCGCGTGGGCTCTTTCACAGGACGACGACGGGGGCGACACCGACCCGTCGCCGTCCGCCACGGCGACCACGGCCGAGCCGACCGAGCAGGCCGACGAGGACACGCCCGCCGCGGTCCCCGAACTGGTGGCGCGGTACGCCCCGGACCTCTACTTCGGCGCGCTGGAGAAGTGGTTCCCGACCGACCCGCGACCGTACGTCGTCGAGACCGACGCGGGCCGGATGGTAGACGGGTTCACGGCGCTCGATGGCTACGCTGCCGCGTACCGGGAGACCGGAACGCCCCCGAACCCGGTGGCGTTCTACAACGTCGTCGAGGCGGCCGCCGGCGTCGACGCGCTGCAGTACTGGTTCTACTCCACGTTCGACCAGTTCACCGTCAACTTCCACTGGCACGACTGGGAGCTGCTCCAGGTGTTCGTCGACCGCGAGACCGGGACGCCGCTGTTGCTGTCGGCGAGCGCGCACGCCCGGTCAGTCCCGAACAACGAGTTCCGCGACCCGGCGTTCGGCGGCGACCGGCGACCGGGCATCCTCACCGAGGTCGGCTCGCACTCGAGCGCCAGCGAGGTGAACGAGCTGCTCCCGAGCTTCGAGCGGCTCCCGGCCGGCGGTCGGGACGCCGACGTCACCAACGAGGTCCTGGGGTTCAGCCTCAACCTGGGGTCGCCGTTCGCCTACGGGCTCCCCCGCGACGAGGGGGCGAGGCTCCCCTTCGTCATGCCGGAGCTCGACGGCCACCGGCTCGACGACCACCCGTCGCTCTCGGTCGGGACCGACGACTTCGTCGACGAACGCGTGACCGTGAGCGACTGGCGGGACCTCGCGCGACCGCCGGGCGACCTCCCGCTCCGCGAGCCGGGGCTCACGTTCGCCCACGCCGACAGCGCGACGGACGCCGACGTCCGGTACACCTTGGAGCCGCTGTCGACGGTGGCCGACGCCGTGGACGGCTTCAGCGGACCCCAGCTCAGCTTCGAGTTCGCCATCCCGGGGTTCGTCGAGGACCGCTTCGCGAGCTTCATCACATCGGTCGGCATACCGTGGGAGCAGCCGCGGTTCGCGGACCCCCTCGACGACGTCACCGACCCCGCGCACCGCCGGTACATCGACGGGAGCGAGCCGTCCGGCCTGCTCGACCGCGTCGTCGGTCGCGCGCGGCAGCTCGGGAGCGGTGCGACGGGCGCACTCGACGGGGTCGCCGACGCGGCGCAGGAGGCAGCCGCAGATGTCGCGACAGTCTCCCTGTTCGGGCTGCCGGTCGAGGCCGCCGTCCGCCTCGCCAGCGAGGACCCGGTCGCGACGGTCACCCGCGACGGCGCGTTCGGCTTCCTCCACGTCGCCCCCGGCGAGCACCTCCTCGCCGTCAACGGGCCGGGATACGCACCGGTCGCGCAGCGCTTCGTCCACGAGGGCGGGACGTTCCGCGCCGGGTCGGACGGCGAACTCACGCTCGTGGCGAACGAGGACGCCGGCTGGCTCCGCGGCGACGGCCGGAGCGCGAACGGGATCAGCCACGTCCGCGTCGTCGAGGACTACGCCGGCGTCGTCTACGACGGCGAACCCACGGAGGAGGACCGGTTCGCGGTCGCCGTCCACCGCGACGGTCTGTACACCGTCGAGGTCGTCGACCGCGACGGCCGACCGGGTGCGTACCGGGTGACGCCGGACTCCTTCGACGACACCGGTGACGCCGTCCGGGAGGTCGTCGAGACCGGGAAGCTGCCGCTGACGACGACGCTCCGGGACGAACTGGCCGCCCTGCTCGAACTGGCCCGTTCGCTCGCTGGTGCGGACGGAGCCGGCGGCGAGGTGCGCGACCGACTGGCCCGGGCACTGGAGGCGGCTACTGGGGCAACTGCAGCCGCCGAACGTGGCGACGCCCGCACGGCAGACCGGCAGCTCTCGACCGTCGTCTCGTTCCTGACCGAAGCACTCGAACTCCTGTCCGGGTCCGACGACGACGAGGGCTACGACGAGGCCGCCGTGGCGGTGCTCCGACCCCGGACCGAGGCCGCCGTCGACCGGGCTGGAGAAGCCATCGACGCCGAACTCGTGTAGGGTATCCGGTGCGGCGGCACCGGCCGGGCCCGCGGGATCCGCGGAAAAGGCGTTCTCACTCCTCGCGTCGGCGGGCGATGTACACGTCGTACTGGGGGGTGTCGGCGACGGGCGAGCCGACGCTGGAGAGCGGGTTCGTCACGCGGCCGGCGTTCTCGCTGCCGACGAAGACGACGCTGGTGTCGACCTCCGCGGCGACCTCGCGGATGCGCCGGGCCACGTCGGTCGTCTCGCTGGCGACGGGTTCGACGTTCTCGATGAGCTCGCAGCGGAACTCGGCGTCGGGTGCGAGGTCGAGGACGCGCTGACGGAGCTTGCGCTCGATGACGCCGACGTCGAACGTGTCCTCGGGGTCGAGCCAGCCGCGCTCGCGGGCGTACTCCGGATCGTCGGGGACGACGGTGAGGACGACCAGCTGTTCGTCGCGGAACGCCGCGAACTCGGTGGCGCGTCGGAGTGCGGTGGTCGAGAGCGCTGCGCCGTCGAACGGGACGAGAAGGGTCATGGACGATGCTACCGCCGCCGGTGACAATACGCTTTCCCCGGCTCAGTCGATCCGGGCACCGAGGTAGCCACCGAGGCCACCGAAGACGATGGGGAACGCGAGGCCGGCGTAGAGGACCGTCTCGACGAGGCCGGGGGCTGCGGGCAGTGGTGAGGTGAGGACGGTGACGAGCAGGAGACGGCAGGCGACCGCACCGAACAGGTAGCCGGTGGTGACCGCCGCGCCGGTGACTGCTGCGTCGCTCGGTTCGACGTCGCCTCGGCCGCGACGGTGGAGCAGCATCCCGCCGGCGAGCACGAGGACCGTCGCCGGGACGACGACGGGGACGACGCCGTCGGTTCCGATGCGCGCCCCGCCGACGAGGATGGGGACGCCGTGGCTGGCGTAGAACCGCCAGCCGGTCCGGACGACGATGTCCGTGACCAGCGGCTCGCCAGCCACGGCAGCACGCAGGACGAACACGACGCCGGTCAGCAGGTACCCCGCGAGGAAGGCGACGAGGCCGACGGCGGTCCCGGCGTAGAGCGTCGCCTCGTCGAGGATGGTGTCGCTCATGCGATGCTGTCGCCCGGCTGTCGAGTTAATCGTTCCGTTCGGCGCCGCGATGAACGAAACGGCTCAGAGGCCGGTCGGGACGTCGAAGAACGTCGTCTCGATCTCCTCGTCCCAGCTCGCGACCCAGTCCTGCAGCTTCCGGACGCCGAAGGTCTCCGTGGCGTAGTGCCCGGCGAGGAACACGTTCAGCCCGGCCTCGCGAGCCTCGTGGTAGGTCTTCTGCTTGCCCTCGCCCATCACGAGCGCGTCGACGCCCTTCGCGCCGGCCTCGCCGACGTAGTCAGAGCCGTCGCCGGTGGCGATGGCCACGTCCCGGATCTCGTCGGGGCCGAAGTCGATGGTTCGGACGGGCTGGCCCCCGGTGGAGAGGTCGCTGGCGAGCCGGTCGCGGAGCTCGTCGACGGTGAACGCGTCGCTGGCACGGCCGCGCTGGCCGACGTGCTCCGGGCCGACTTCCCCGAAGGGTTCGCGGTCTTCGAGGTCGAGCAGGTCGGCGACCCCGGCGGCGTTGCCGAGCTCCGGGTGGGCGTCGAGCGGCAGGTGCGAGACGTACAGCGCCACGTCGTTCTCGACGAGCGGCGCAACGCGGCCGTACGTCCGGTCGGTGATGCGCTCGATACCGCCCCAGGAGATGCCGTGGTGGACGACGATAGCGTCGGCTCCCCAGTCGGCCGCGCGCTCGAACGTCTCCTTCACGCCATCGGTGCAGAACGCGACGCGCTCGACGCTTCCCTCCGCGGGCCCGACCTGCAGCCCGTTGGCGCTGGCGTCGAGGCCCGCGAAGTCCGCCGTCCGGAGCTCGTCGTCGAGTCGCCCGCAGAACTCGGTGAGTCGCATGCCCGAACCGAGGGTCGCCGCCGAGAAAGACCCTGCGCTCCCGCGATAGCTGTCGCTCCCGCGCTGGCGAACAGGCACCACTCTCCTGCCGACGGCGACGTGGCGCACACCCGCTGCCCGCCGTCGGACCGCTCTCAGGTCACGTCGCGTCTGGCCGCGGGATGTGATTTAAACGATTGCACAACCGCCATGGCGCGCGGCTGGCGAGACCGCGAGCGCAGCGAGCGTGTCGAGCCATTCCGCGCGAGGGATGAGGAGCGCAGCGCCAGCGAGCACCGCAATCGGCTGGGGGGGTGTGAGGTGCGGTGCGGTCGCGGTCGGGCGGGACTGAAAGGGGCTGCTCGGTCGACGAACCCCGACGAAGCAAGCACCGCAGGGACGAGGAGCGCAGCGAGTCGCGGGAGTCGAGCGAGCAGGGGCTTTCTGGTTGTTCGCGGTCCCAGAGATCTCCACGAATAGGAACCCACCGCCAACCGAACTCCCAACCTCAACCACTAGCCGCCGTAACGGTTACCTACGCACCGACCGACTCCCGGGGTATGGAACGGTTGCCGACGGGAATCTCCCGGCTGGACTCGATGATCGGCGGTGGCGCGCCACCCGGGAGCGTCGTGTTGCTCGCGGGCGAGGTCGGGGCGGGCGCCCGGGAGTTCGTCTACACGAGCGTCGCGATGAACGGACTGAAGGAGTCGGACCAGGAGCTGTTCGATCTCTACTACGGGAACGCCCACGACGACGCGCGGTTCCCGGACGAGGTGCACTACGTCTCGTTCACGTCCGAGAGTGCGGCGCTGCTGGAGGAGATGCGGTACGTGATGGACGACGAGCTGGTCGACGCCGGGACGAAGCAGGTCGAGTTCGCGGACCTGTCGAGCCAGTACTTCCAGCTGTCGCAGGTCCCCCGCGAGTGGTACTCCGACGCGACACCGGACATCGGGTCGCTGGGGGACCGGGACCGGCGCGGGACGCTCAACGCCATCGGGGAGTACCTGAACGAGCACGGGGCGGGCAACCTCGTGGTCATCGACTCGGTGACCGACCTGCTGAGCGCGGCCGAGGAGCAGATGGACTGGAACCAGATCACCCTGCTGATGAAGGGGCTGAAGAAGGCCTCCTACCGGTGGGGTGGGCTGGTGCTCCTGCTGGTGAACACCGAGGCCCTGTCCGAGAACCATCTCGGCCGGCTGATGGATGCGACCGACGGGACGCTGTTGTTCGAGTGGGAGTCGGGCGGCTCCGAGCGGGCACGCACCCTCGTCGTCAAGCAGTTCCGTGGGGTTCTCTCGCGGCTCGAGGACGAGAACATCATCCAGTTCGAGACGGAGATCCACGACGGCGGGTTCGACATCAGCGACGTGCGCAAAATCCGTTGACGGCCGCCGCTTCGTCTGCAACAAGCCTTAAGCGGTTCCCAGCCGAACTGCGGACGAATGGCGAGCGAGGAGCACGTCGACCTATCCGTGCAGCTACCACCGGAACTGGGGGAGTGGTTGCACGACAAGGCGAGTGAGCAGGACGTCCCTCCGGAGGCGCTGCTGGAACAGCTCCTGTCGGCGTACCGGACGGTCTCCGCGGCGAACGAGGACGACGCCTACGACCTCACGTCGCTGCTGGAGGACCGGAGCGGGGAGCTCGACGAGCGCCTCGAATCACAACGCGAGGAGTACACCGACCTGATCCAGGACGTCCGCGAGCGCGTCATCCAGGTGAAACGCGAGACCGACGGGAAGGCGCCCGCGGACCACAGCCACGAGGAGTTGCTCGCGCGACTCGACGAGCTCTCGGCGGCGGTCGAGCAGTTCGACGGCGTCCGGGACGATCTCGACGACATCGACGAGGCGGTCGCGGAGCTCTCGGCGGAGCTCGACGCCGGGTTCGACAACTACGAGACCATCCTGCGGTACCTGAGCGATACGACCGAGGACCTCGACGCCAAGCTGACGAAGCTCGCACGGCTGACCGTCGATCTCCGCGAGGAGGTGCTGCGGCTGGCCGCAGCCGAGGCACGGCGGTCCGCGGTCGACACGCTCCGGCTCGCGGCCAACCGCGAGGGCATCGAGCGCGCGAAGTGCGGGGAGTGCTCCTCGACGGTCCGTCTCTCCCTGCTGACCGAGCCCGCGTGTCCACACTGCGCGAGCTCGTTCACCGACGTCCAGGCCAGCGACTCGTTCGGCCCGTTCGGCTCGAACCGGCTGCTCACGGGTGATGCCCCGGCGCTGCCCGAGGGTACCGATTCCGACCTCGCGGAGGGCCTCGAGGAGGACCTGGACGAGAGCTTCTTCGAGGGCGACGACCGGTCCGCACCCGACATCGAGGAGAGAGAATGACAGAGGACGACGACAGTCACGACCCGCTCGACGACCTCGTCGACGAGATGGTGGACACCAGATCGGTGCCGCTGGACGACGAGGGCGAAGCGGACGACGGGGACACCGACGACGCCAGCACCGACGCCGAACCCGGTGGCGACGAGCCCGCCGACGATGACGTGCCGAGTGTCGAGGACGTGACCGCAGAGGTCGTGGCCCCCGGCGACGAGTCACCGCCCGAACTGGAGGGCGAGACCGCCGGCCCGCTCGGCGAGATGGCCGACGAGTTCGAGCGTCGCCGGGCGGAGCGCGACGCCGAACCCGACGACGACGACCTGTTCGAGTCCGTCGACGTCGGGGACGTGGACAGCGAGGCGCTCTGGGAGCAGGTGTCCACCGACGAACCGACCGCCGAGCCGGAACCCGACGCCCCGGAGGTCCGCGTCGTCTCCAAGAGCAAGTACTGCCAGCGCTGTGAGTACTTCACCGACCCCCCCGAGGTCGGTTGCACGCACGACGGGACGACCATCCGGAGCGAGGCGAGCATGGACGAGTTCGAGGTCGTCGACTGTCCGAAGATACTCGAGGACGAACGGCTAGAACGCACACGGTAGCTACCCGACACTACAACGATGCAATTCTGCGACGACTGCGGTTCGATGATGAAGGCACAGGGCGACGAGTGGGTCTGTTCGAGCTGTGGCGCCAGCGAGGCCCGCGGCGGCGACGAGAGCGAGTTCGTCAGCACCGAATCACAGACCGACAGCGAGGTCATCGAGACCGAGGAGAACGCCGAGTTCGAGGGCAAGCCCACGGCGACGGACGTGCGCTGTGACGCCTGCGGCACCGAGGAGGCGTGGTACTACATCCAGCAGACCGCCTCCGCAGACGAGCCGCCGACGCGCTTCTTCAAGTGCACCGAGTGCGGGAAGAAGTGGCGCGGCTACAACTGATTCTCCCGGGGAGCGCCTCGGACAGCGGGTGGTGGCGTCGACCGTCCTCGAGTCCGTGACGCGTGCGGGGTTGTCCTCGTGTCTGCCGTCGGCCCCCAGAACCAGCCGTCCCGACCACGGTTCGGACGGCGAAGAGTCGGATGTCGGGAACGTTAACAATTGTTCACTCGGAACCGAGTGGCAATTTTCTCCACCGTGCTTGGTGACTATAGGGCTCGCTACCGAATCCCGTGCTATGAGCTTGCACGACAGGGGCGTTCGGCAGGACGTCCGGGAGCTCGGCGCGCTTCTGGGCGACGTGCTCGAGGCGCAGTCCTCCACGGGAGCGTTCGAGACGGTCGAGTCGGTCAGGACGGCGGCCATCGACTACCGACGCGGCGAGGACGACGACCGGGACGAACTCGCGACGGAGCTCGACGGGCTCACCCCGGAGCTCTCGAGCGTCGTCGCTCGCGCGTTCACCACCTACTTCGAGCTGATCAACCTCGCGGAGGAACGGGAACGGGTCCGGTCGGTCCGCCGGGGAGAACAGGACGGCACGCTCTCGGACGGGGTCCGCGAGGCCGTCGCGGAACTGGCCGCGGACGACCCCGAGCGCGTCCAGCAGGTGCTCGACGACGTGCTCGTCGAGCCGACGTTCACCGCGCATCCGACCGAGGCGCGCCGGAAGACGGTGAAGGCGAAGCTCCGGTCGGTCGCCGACCATCTGGAGACGCTCGACGAGCAGCGACTCACCGACGACGAGGCAGCACAGGTCGAACGCGACCTCGAGGCCGAGGTGACGAGCCTCTGGCAGACGCCGCAGGTCCGGGACCGCCAGCCACACCCGACCGACGAGGCGCGCAACGTTCAGTGGTACCTGGAGAACACGCTGTTCGACGTGACCGCGGACGTGTACGCCGACCTCGAGGACGCACTCGGCGAGTCGTTCGACGACCTCGACGTGGGCAAGCTGTTCGAGTTCCGCTCGTGGGCCGGCAGCGACCGCGACGGCAACCCCTTCGTCACGCCGGAGGTCACGACCGAGACGCTGTCGCGCCAGCGCCGGGTCGTCCTCGAGCGCTATCGCGACCGGCTGAAGTCGCTGTCGGGCATCCTGAGCCAGGACGCCGACCGCCTCGACGTCGGCGAGCAGTTCGAGGCGTCGCTGGCCGCCGACCGCGACCGCCTCCCCGGCGTCGTCGACGAGGCCGAGGCGCGCTACCCGAGCGAGCCCTACCGCCAGAAGCTGAAGCTGATGCGGGAGCGCCTCGACCGTGTGGACGACGTCCGCCCGGGTGGCTACGAGGACGCCGCGGAGCTCGCCGCCGACCTCGACGTGCTGGCCGACAGCCTTCGCGCCAACGGCGGTGCGGCCATCGTCGACGCGCAGGTCGAGCCGACGCGGCGGCAGGTCGCCACGTTCGGCTTCTCGCTGGCCAGCCTCGACCTTCGCGACCATCAGGAGAACCACACCGAGACGGTCGCGGCGGCGCTCGACCGCGAGGGGATCGACTACGACGCACTGGACGAGGACGAGCGCGTCGCGACGCTCACCGAGGCCATCCTGCAGGACGAGCCGATCGTCGACGTGACCGACACCGAGGCGCTCGGCGACACCGCGACCCGGGTGCTCCGGCGGTTCGACCACCTCGCCGACTGGCAGGCCGAGTTCGGCGCGCAGTCGATCGACACGTACTGCATCTCGATGACCGAGGAGCCGAGCCACGTGCTCGAGGTGCTGTTCCTCGCGGACCAGGCCGGCGTCGTCGAACTCCCCGGCTACTGCGGGCTCGACGTCGTCCCGCTGCTGGAGACCGAGAGCGCCCTCTCGGGGGCCCGGCGCATCATGGGCACGCTGTTCGAGAACGAGGCCTACGCCGCGGCGCTCGCGGCCCGCGGGGAGAGCGACGCGGACGACCCGTCACTCGGAACGCAGGAGATCATGCTGGGCTACTCCGACTCGAACAAGGAGAACGGCTTCCTCGCGGCGAACTGGTCGCTGTACGAGAACCAGCGCCACCTCGCCGACGTCTGCGACGAGTTCGACGTGACCCTGCGGCTGTTCCACGGTCGCGGCGGCTCCATCTCCCGCGGCGGCGGCCCGATGCACGAGGCGCTGCTCGCGCTGCCGAACCGGTCCGTCACGGGGCAGGTGAAGTTCACCGAGCAGGGCGAGTCCATCGCAGAGAAGTACGCCAACCCGCGGGTCGCCGAGCGCGAGATCTCCCAGATGCTCAACGCCCAGCTCCGTGCGCGACGCAACGCCATCGAGACGCCCGAGGAGTCGGTCCCCGACGAGTGGGTGACTGCGATGGAGACGATGGCCGACGCCGCCCGCGAGGAGTACCGCGACCTCCTCGAGACCGAGGGGTTCGTCGACTACTTCGAGCAGGCGACGCCCATCACCGTCATCGAGGACCTGAACCTCGGCTCGCGCCCGGCCTCGCGCTCGGGCGACCGCAGCGTCGAGGACCTCCGGGCCATCCCGTGGGTGTTCTCGTGGACGCAGTCGCGCTGCATCCTGCCGGGCTGGTACGCGCTCGCGACCGGCATCGACGCCTACCTCGATTCGGGCGGCGACGTCGAGACCCTGCGCGAGATGTACGACTCGTGGCCGTTCTTCCGGTCGACGCTCGACAACGCCGCGCTCTCGCTCGCCCACACCGACCTGGAGATCACGAGCCACTACGCCGAGCTGGCCGACCCGGCCCTGCGCGAGCGGTTCTTCCCCCGGGTCGGTGCCGAGTACGAGCGTGCCACCGACCTCGTGACGAGCATCGCGGACCGCGAGACGCTGTACGCCCGTGACTGGTTCGGAGAGAGCCTGCGCCGGCGCAACCCCTACGTCGACCCGCTGAACCTGCTCCAGACGCGGCTGCTCGCCCAGAGCCACCGGACCGACGCCGAGGAGCGCACCCTCCGGCTCACGGTCAAGGGGATCGCGGCCGGGATGCAGAACACCGGCTGAACCCCTATCCACGTAGGTATGCGGCCGTGAACCAGAGTGGCTTGGTCCTACCCTTACGGTGGTTCGTGGTGTAGCGTCACGTGGAAGGGAAGATGACCTCAGCAGAACCAGAGGCGGTCACATCGAGCGAGGAGACAGAGGCGACGTGTGCAGGCTGCGGTGCCCCCGTCGAGACCGACGAGTGGCACCCTGCCGCGACCACGAGGACCGACACGGGCGCCGTCCAGATCCTCTCGTTCTGCGACCGCAGCTGTCGGGACCGCTGGCAGGACCGAGCGGAGTAACCTACCGGACACACCGGACAGCAGCCACGACCGCCTGTCTCAGGACCGTTCGCCTGCACGGACGTCGCGTTCGTGGTCGGGCGCCGGCACGTCGAACAGGTCGGTGAACAGCTTCTGCTGAGCGGCCCTGAGGTGTTCGTGGAAGGTCGGCGAGGAGATGTCGAGCGTCGCCGCTATCTCCTCGGCGTCGCTCTCGCGGGGCCACTCGAAGTACCCGTCCTGCAGTGCGGCCTCGAGCGCCTCGCGCTGGCGGTCGGTGAGCTGCTCCTCGAGCGTCGACCGGAACTCCGAGACGCGACGCTCGGGACGTTTCCGCTCGCGCTTCGCCCGGAGGTCGACCGAGTCGAACGTCTGCTCGAAGGAGTCGATCAGCGACCGGATCGACCCGGACTTCGGGAGCTCTGCGACCAGCTCAGCCGACCGGTCCTCGACCACGATCCTGCGGACGGTGCCCCCGTGCTCTGCGAGCTGGGTCGAGATGGGCGGGTCGACGACCGTCAACGTCACCAGCGCCTCGTCGCTGTCCTGTTCGAGCACCGAACAGCCCTCGACGTGGTCGAACGAGCGGACCGTGTCGAAGAACGATTCGTCCGGCCCGCCGGTGATGGTGAAGTACTCGACGAACGTGTGGTCGTCGAGCGCGGTCGCCCCCTCCAGCGTGGCCGTGACGCCGTTCTCGTCGACCGCCCGGAACAGCGGGTTGGTGGCGTCGCGCAGCGTCAGCTCGATCTGGATGGTGCCGTCGGCGATGAGCGCGGCGCGGCGCTCGGTCGCGTTGATCGCGAGACCGACGACGTTCCGGAGCTGTGAGAGGGCCTCCACGACCCCCTCGGTGAACACGCCGGGTTTGGTCGCGAACACGGTGACGACGCCGTACTGCGAGCCCTTGTACGACACCGGGACGGCGGCGACCGACCGGAACCCGTGCTCGCGCGCGACCTCGACCCAGGGGTCGCCCGAATCGAGCGACGCGAGGTCGTCGACCCGTTCGACCGACTGGGACGCGACTGCCTGGCCCGCCGGGTGGGTGACCACCTCGCTGACGGGGACCCTCGCCTCCGGCTCGAACTCGTCGTGGGCCGCGCTCGTCGCCAGTTCGACCGTGTCGCGTCGGGAGTCGACGCGGCCGAGCCAGGCCGCCGCGAACAGCGACGACTCGACGAGCTCCTCACAGACCGTCTGCTCTACCATCGTCCGGTTCGCGGCGTTGACGAGGGTCTCGTTGACCTGCTGGAGGACCCTGTTGAGCTGGGCCAGCCCCTCCAGTTCGTCTCGCTTCCGTTCCAGGGCCTGCTCGCGCTCCTTCCGCTCGGTCACGTCGCGGAAGTACACCGAGAGCCCCGTCTCGGAGGGGTAGGCACGGACCGAGAACCACGTCGACAGCGGCGGGAAGTACTCCTCGAAGGAGACGGCCTCCTGTGTCTCCAGTGCGTGCTCGTACTTCGCCTGGAACCGACTGTCTGCGGCCTCGGGGAACCGGTCCCAGACCAGGTCGCCGACGACCGCGTCCCCGTCGACCTCGATGAGTTCGGCGGCGCGCTCGTTGACGTACCTGAAGCGGAACTCGGTGTCGAGCGCGAAGAACGCGTCCGTCACGCGCTCGAGGTGGGACTCGAGTTCGGACTCGAGCCGCTCGCGCTGGGAGACGTCCCGGATGACGCCGGTGTAGTGGATGCCCGACGTCGTCTCGAACCGGCCGAACGTCACGAGGACGGGCACGTCGTCGCCGTCGGCGTCGGTCGCGGTGAACCGAACCGGCTGCCACTGACGGGCGGGTCCCTCGTCGTCGGGCGCGAACGGCGGCAGGAGCGTCCGGTCGCCACCGTCCTCGGGGAGTAGTCTCGAGAGGTCCTCGCCCTCGAGCTCGCCGTCCTCGAAGCCGAAGATGTCCGCCACCGCGGGGTTGGTCTCGGTGACGCGACCGTCGCTGTCGGTGGTCACGACGGCGTCCTGCGCGTGGTGGGCGAACACCGCAAAGCGGTTCGCGGCGTCGGTGAAGTCGACGCTCGTGGAGACGTAGGCGGCGAGCTCGCGGAACGGCACCGGCTGGTCGTCCGTGAGGGTGTGGAGTACGCCGTCGCCGACCACCGCGGTCGCGTCGAGCGCCGGGTCGGTCGTGACGTGGACGAACGGTACCGTCTCGGCGTGGGTCTCGTGCACCTCGGCGAGCCCGTCGTCGCGGTCGCGGTCCTCGCAGACGACCACGCAGTCGGCGCCGTCTGCACGGAGCCGGTCGTCCAGTTCCGCGACCGAATCGACGGTCTCGACGGAGAGCCCCGAGCCGGGACCGTCCGGAAGCTCCGGTTCCGGAGTCGGGTCGGCGGTGAGATACAGAACCCTGAACTCCTCGCTCATTGCGTCTATCTCTTCCCGGTCTCGACCGGTAAATGCGTTGTGTTCGGCATCATGCTACTGTTCCGTGCTCGACCTCTATACCTGCTTGTCCGCCACGGCGCCGGGTGGCAACCCATTTGAGCCTCGGGGCCCGACTGTCCCCCGATGGAAGCGTCCAGACGCGTCGAGGTTCACCCCGGCTGCGAGGTGGTCGTCGACTTCGACCCGTCGCTCACGTTCGAGTGCGTCGACGACTGCACCTGGTGCTGCCAGCACGGTGTGTTGCTGTACGAGCCCGACTTCTTCGCACTGGCCGAGCACGCCGACCTGGCCGACGCGACGACGGAGTTCCGGGGACAGGACTTCGTCCGCAAGGAGGACAAGGAGCGCGAGGAACACGTCGGCGAGGACGGACAGGCCTGCTACTTCCTGCGTGACGACGGCCTCTGCTCGCTCCACCTCGAGCACGACTGGAAGCCCGCCCGGTGTTCGGTGTTCCCTCTCGCTGTCACGGTCGAGGACGGCGACCTCCACGTCGACATCCGCGACAGCGCCCACGAGCACTGTGAGGGACTCGACGTCTCCGAACGGAAGGTCGTCGACAACCTCGACGCGTTCCTCCCCGAGGTGCTGTGGGAGCTGGACGACCCGGAGAGCGACCGGGAGCTCTGAGCCAACTCGACTAGGCCGACCCTTCTGGGCGCTCCGTGGACACGGTTCGACCATGAACGGACCAGACGGGAACGACCCCGACAGCAGCACGATCCACGACCCGGCCCACCAGTCGACCGAACACGTCGGCATCCTCAGCCAGGGGAGCAACGTCTTCTACGACCCGGAGCGGTCCGTGTTCTTCCGGACCGAACACGGCAGTGACGACGAACACACCGTCGTCCCCGGCTCGGAGCGAGAGCTCTCCCCCGGAGAGACGCTCGGTGAGGCCATCGAGACGCTCGGCGAGAAGACCGGGTGGGAGTCGCTCTCGGAGTGGGCCGAGGAGCACCTCGAATCGGACGAGCGATAGGGCCGACACGCGTGGTTCCGGCAGGCTGAAACCCGCGTTTCACCCAGGACAGGACACTTTGTCTACGCCCGCGTCGGCTCACACGTGCACCGACGTGCCCTCCTCACCGCCGCCGCCACCGGCGTCGTCGGCCTCGCCGGCTGCCTCCAGGGCCCGCTGGGCGTTGCGGGCGGTCGCTCGCCGGGTTCCCAGCGGGAGCGCTGGGGTGCGGAGCCGCCGTGTCCGGGGTTCGACCCGACCGCCGACCGGACGGTCTGCACCGGTGGCGGTCACCCGATGCCGAGCGGCGTCCCCGTCGCGCTTCAGCCCCCGGTGGACGCTCCGCTCCAGGCGGGGACACCGTTCGCCATCACACTGCGGCCGCGGACGGACGTACCGCTGACGTTCGCGCCCGCAGACTGGACGGTCCGCAGACTCCGGGACGACCGCTGGACGGACGTGGCGTCGGGCGACGCGGCGGACGGGTTCAGGACGGTCTACCCCGGCGAGCGGTACGAGTGGCGGATCGACGCGGCCGAGGATCCGGCCACGGACGACGAGGGGACCGGTATCGCCGCCTCGCTCGACCCCGGGCGGTACGCCTTCTCGCTCACCGCGAGCGTCGGCCGCGGCTGGACGGAGGGGGACCGGTTCGAGTGCGTCGCGCTCGTTGCGGTTCGCTGACGGGGCTCACGCCGTGGCTTCGTCGCGGACGAACGCGAACGTGACGTTCTCCTTGAACTCGTACTCGTGGACCTGTGTGTACCCCCAGCCCGTGACCAGCGATCGTATCTCCGTCGGGTCCACACCGAAGCCCGGGTGGGTCTCGACGATGATGACACGGGGGCGGATGGTCATCCCCTTCAGGATCGGCTCCTCGGCACCCTCGCAGTCGAGCTCGAGGACGTCACACTCCTCCAGGTCAGCCGGGCTGACGACGGTCGAACCGGTCTCGTCCCCGTACACCTCCTTGCCCTCGGCGACGATGGCGTGTCTGACGTCGATGCGGTCGTCGACGCGGTTCAGTCGTGCGGTTTCGCGGACCCGCTCGGCGAGCTCTCGGCCTCCCTCGTACACGACGACGGACTCCCCCTGCCGGGCCGCGACGACGGCGGTCACGCCGTGGCCACCCCCGACCACCACCACGGAGTCGTCTGGGCGGGTGAGCTCCCGGAGAGGGTCGATGGTGCCCTGCTTGTAGTCCTCGGAGACGACGTTCGTATCCAGGAGTCTGCCGGTGTTGAGCGAGACACCGTTGTACACCTTCACCTTCCGTGGCAGATGGTCTCGGACGGTGTTGTCGTACAACTTCTGGGCGAGGCCCCGTAGTACCATATCCAACGACTACCGGTGACTGATATAAACGTTCGTTGCTGCGGTCACCCGACGAGCAGCCAGGCGACGAAGACGACGATGCCGCCGAGGGCAGTGCTCCCCACGGCGTGGACGCGGAGCCGGTCGAGCAGGTGGTGGGCGTCGTCGGAGACCTGGGCGACCTCGTACACCTCGCCACCGATCTCACAGCGCGGCAGGAAGTCCATCGCGACGTGCAGGAACACGCCCGCCGCGAAGCCGAAGACGGCGGCTGTGACGAGCGGTTCGCCGGAGAGGTCGAGGAAGCTCGCCGGGATGGCGGTCAGGCCGACCCCCGTCGCCGGCAACAGGATGACCGTCGGGGTCTGTCCGTTGCTCGCGAGGCGGCGCGCGGCTGCGTAGCCCGCGGGCCCCTTGTGCGAGACGATAGCGAGGCCGAGGCCGACCCCGAGTTCGGGCATCGTGCCGTAGACGATGCCGATGATGACGCCGGCGGCGAGCGCGTGGGCGGAGAGCTCGACGGCGGTGTGGTCGAAGCCGAGGTCGACGTGGGCGAAGCGGTGCCCGAGCGTGTGCGAGCCGAAGCCGGTCAGCAGTCCGGCTGCGACGCCGGCGCCGGCGTACTTCATCCCGGTCGCGGGGTTCGCTGCGCCCTGTGCCAGCCCGAACGCCTGCGGGAGGAGGAAGAGTGCGGCGCTGACGATCATCGCGCCCGAGGCCAGTCCGTAGCCCCAGACGAGTGCCCGTGCGTGCTGGTCGCGTGCCCTGACGCCCAGCGGGATGGCGAGCGCCATGGCGAAGAACGCGACCCACGCGATACCGACGGGCTTCATCGCGTCGGTGCTCGGTGCGGCGACGACCGCGGCAGCACTCAGTGCGAGCAACGACGCGACGGCGACGAGGCCGACCCTCGAGAGGTCGTCGACGCCCCGCCAGCTGAACGATTCAGTGGAGCCCATTGTTGCTAACAACAGGATTCGAATTAATAAGGGGTTCGATTACCGCAGTCCGGTGTGGAGCGACGACCCCGTCTACCGGGTCGCGGACTTCCACTCCCGCAGGCCGACGACCGCACCGTCTAGCTCCTCGGCTGGACACTCGGTGGCAGCCCAGACGAACATCGGAGCGACCTCGTCCGGGTCCCGTCCGCCCGGGCCCGAGAGGTCGGTCGCGACCTGTCCGGGGTCCACACAGCCAGCGACGAACGGAGTGTCGACGGCGAAGGCGCGGGTGACGGCCTCCGCGGCGGCCTTCGAGACAGCGTACGAACCGATACCGGGCTTCGCGTCGCGCGCGATGGAGCCGGTCGGGACGAGCAGTCGGGCCCCCTCGTTCAGGTGCGGGACGGCCTCGCGGAACGTGGCGAACACCCCGCGGGCGTTCGTGCGCAGGTGGTCGTCGAACGCGGAGTACGCCTCCTCCTGTACGGGCGTCTCACCGGGGTCACCGTGATAGACGCCCGCGTTGGCGACGACGAGGTCGATGCCACCGCCGGCGCCAGCCCGCGAGGCGATCTCCACGAGCCGTTCGACGTCGAACTCGTCCCGGACGTCCGCCCTGACCGACGTAATCGCGTCGCCGTGGCGGTCGAGTAGTCCGTCGAGGTCGTCGGGGTCGCGGGCACAGGCGACCACGTGTGCCCCCGCCGCGACCAGCTCGTCCACGACCGCCGCGCCGATTCCACGACTCGCACCGGTGACGACCGCTGTCTGTCCGTCCATACCCCACCTTCGCGCTCGGTCCGCAGGAAAGCATCGGTCCCGGAACCGACAGTTCGGGGGCCGGCTGGACCGACGACCCCAACCAGGTTTGCGGCGACTTTATGCAGGTCTCGTTACAACAGAGAGGCATGAAATCCCTCGCAGGAGAGTCGGTCGTCGTGGTCGGGAGTGGCTTCGGCGGGCTCTCGACGGCCTGCTACCTCGCGGACGCCGGCGCGGAGGTGACGGTCATCGAGAAGAACGAGCAGCTCGGCGGCCGGGCCTCGGTCCTCGAACGCGACGGCTTCCGGTTCGACATGGGCCCCTCCTGGTACCTGATGCCAGACGTGTTCGAGCGCTTCTTCGGCCACTTCGACCGCGAGCCGACGGAGTACTACGGGCTGGAGCACCTCGACCCCCACTACCGTATCTTCTTCAAGGACGGCGACCAGGTCGACATCACCCGCGACCTCGAACGCACCAAGCAGGTGTTCGAGTCGTACGAGACCGGTGCCGGCGCGGCACTGGAGCGCTACCTCGACAAGTCCGAGGAGAACTACGACGTCGGCATGGAGCACTTCGTCTACGAGGACCGCGCGTCGTTCCGGGACTTCGTGGACATCGACGTCGCCCGGCAGGCCCGCGGGCTCTCGCTGCTCGGGTCGATGCAGGACCACGTGGAGCGCTACTTCGACCACCCGAAGCTCCAGCAGATCATGCAGTACACCCTCGTGTTCCTCGGCGGCTCGCCGAAGAACACGCCGGCGCTCTACAACCTCATGAGCCACGTCGACTTCAACCTCGGCGTCTGGTACCCCGAGGGCGGCATGGGCGGCGTCGTCGACGGCATCGTCGAGATGGGCGAGGAGCTCGGCGCGGAGTTCCTCGTCGACGAGCCCGTCACGGAGATCAAGGGCCGCTACGGCGGCTTCCTCGTCGAGACCGACCGCGACAAGCACCTCGCCGACATCGTCGTCAGCGACGCCGACTACGCCCACACCGAACAGGAGCTCCTGCCCCCGGAGAAGCGCCAGTACAGCGCGGACTACTGGGAGTCCCGGACCTACGCCCCCTCCGCGTTCCTCATGTACATGGGCGTCGAGGGCGACGTTCCGGCGCTCGAGCACCACACGCTGGTCCTGCCGACGGACTGGAACCAGCACTTCGACCAGATATTCGAGGAGCCGGCGTGGCCGGAGAACCCGGCCTACTACCTCTGTGTCCCGTCGAAGACCGACGACACGGTCGCGCCGGAGGGCTACAGCAACCTGTTCGTGCTCGTCCCCATCGCGCCCGGGCTGGACGACGACGAGGAGATCCGGGAGTGGTACCGCGAGCTCATCCTCGACGACATCGCCGAGTTCGCCGACACGGACCTGCGCGACCGCATGGTCGTCGAGGAGACGTTCTCCGTCTCGGAGTTCACCGACCGCTACAACTCGATGCAGGGCACCGCGCTCGGGATGGCCCACACGCTGCGCCAGACCGCGATGTTCCGGCCGCCGCACCGCTCGAAAGCCGTCGACGGGCTCTACTTCACGGGCTCGTACACGACGCCCGGCATCGGCGTCCCGATGTGCCTCATCAGCGGCGACATCACCGCTGACGCCGTGCTGGAGGACTACGGCGAGTGAACCGACGATGACCGGGGTGAACGGACCGTGACCGGAGTCGTCCCCAGTCTCGCGTCGACCCTCGCCCGGGTCGTCCCGTCGGAGGACCGCCTCTCGGGCTACCTGCTCCGGCTCTCCAGACCGAGATTCTGGTTCTATCTGGCCGGCCCGGTCGTCGTCGGCGTCACCTACGCCGCGAGCGGCACCGCCGACCTGCTCACGCCCCTGACGCTCGCGCTGTTCGCGTACTTCCTCGTCCCGGCGAACGTGTTCCTCTACGGGGTCAACGACGCGTTCGACCGCGACGTCGACGAGCACAACCCGAAGAAGGAGGAGAAGGAGGTCCGGTTCCGCCGGGACGCCATCGTCGGCGTCGTCGTCGCGTTCGCCGGCGCGCTCGGGGCCACGTTCCTGTTCGTCCTCCCGACCGCCGGGGTACAGGTGCTCCTGCTGTACTTCTTCCTCGCGGTCGAGTACAGCGCGCCGCCGCTGCGGTTCAAGACCACGCCGTTCCTCGATTCGCTGTCGAACGGGCTGTACGCGCTCCCGGGGGTCATCGCGTTCGTCGCCGTCGCCGACGTGCTCCCGCCGGCGGCGGCCATCGCGGGGGCGTGGCTCTGGACGATGGCGATGCACACGTTCTCGGCGATCCCCGACATCGAGCCCGACCGCGAGGCCGGCATCAGCACGACGGCGACGTTCCTCGGCGAGCGAGCCACCTACGTCTACTGCGCCGTGGTCTGGCTCGCCGCCGCCGCCGGCTTCGCGCTGGTCGACTACCGGCTCGGCCTGCTGCTCGGGGTCTACCCCGTGTTCGTCACCGGCGTCGCGCTCTCGGACGTCGCCGTCGACCGCGCGTACTGGTGGTTCCCGTTCCTGAACACGGCCGTCGGGGCCGCCATGACGATGGGGAAGCTCTGGGTGATGGTGAATGGCTGACCGGGCGCCGACGGACGGTTCAGGTGGTCCGTCGACCGACACCGGGGACGACGGCTTCGACCGCCGCCGGTTCGAGGCCCGCCTCGACGAGCTGGTCCGCGAGCACCGGTTCACCATCGCCGTCGTCTTCCCGCTCGTCGGTGCGGTGACCCTCGTCGCCAGCGCGGAGGGCTGGCTCCCCGACCCGCTCGCGTACAACCCGCTGTTCGTGCTGTTCGGCGTGCTCGTCATGCGGCTCCCGCTCGTCGCAGGGGTGCTCCCGCTCGTGGGCAAGCGGGCCGCGGCCAGCCTCGGGCTGCTGACGCTGTACGCCTACGGCATCGAGCTCGTCGGCATCCGCACGGGCTGGCCGTACGGCTACTTCGAGTACGAGGTGCCGCTCGGGCCGATGCTGTTCGGGGAGGTGCCGGTCGCGCTCCCGGTCTTCTTCTTCCCGCTGGTGCTCAACGCCTACCTGCTGATGCTGCTCCTGCTCGGGAGTCGGGCGCGCTCGCGGGCGGTCCGGCTGCTCGTGACCGTCGCGGCCGTCGTCGCCATCGACCTCGTGCTCGACCCCGGCGCGGTCGCGGTGGACTTCTGGGAGTACGCCGCGCACCCCGACGGCGTCGGCGGCTACTACGGCGTCCCGGCGTCGAACTACGTCGGCTGGGTGCTCTCTGCGACGGTCGCCGTCGTGTTGTTCGACGTGGCGTTCGCCCGCGAGGACCTGCTCGACCGGCTGGCCGACTGCGAGTTCATGCTCGACGACATGGTGAGCTTCGTGCTGCTCTGGGGCTGCATCAACGCGCTCTACGGCAACTGGGTCCCGGTCGTCCTCGCGGTCGGCTTCGGTATCGGCCTGCTCGCGACCGACCGGTTCGACTTCGCCATCGGCGACAGCGCGCTCGTCCGGGCCGTCCAGCGGTAGGACTCACTCGACCCGTCGCGGCGACTCACTCCACCCGCCGCATCGCCTCGAAGACGCGCTCTCTGTCGCGCTCGGGATTCGGATTCACCGCGACGTCGACCGCCAGCCGTGCGCCCGACGCCTGCCGGTGGATCGCGTCGGCGAACTCCTCGGTGGGGTACATCCCGCCGGCCATGGCGTACGCGCCCCGCGTCGGCCAGATGCAGGCCCAGAGCGTCGACGGCAGGGTGAACTGGCCGTCGACCACGTCCTGTTCGATGACGTCGTCCGAGAGCGGGTAGGCCACGTCGTAGCAGAACGCCCGGGCGGGGCGACCGTCGCCCCGGTCGAAGTCGCGCTCCTCGACCGTCTCGACCGCGGTGAGGCCGTCGGCCTCGATGCTCTCCTTGAACTCACGTTCGGCGTAGCTGGTGGCGATGCCGAACACCGACGCTGGGTCGACGCCGAAGGAGTCCAACGACGGGTCGAACTGCAGGTCGGTGGTGAAGAACGCGCGGCCCGCGAGGTCGACCCGTGGGTCCGCGATGGCCTCGTAGACGTCGACGCTCGCCGACTCGACGTAGATGGCGTTGAACGCCTCGATGGAGAAGAAGGGGAGTTCGAGCGCGAGTTCCGACTCCGTCCGGGCCAGCTCCCAGCCGAACTCGGCGAGCAACGCGTCGGGGAGGCGCGGGGCACTCATCGATGCCAGCTACGCCCCCGAGTGCCTTCGGCGTGGCGGTCCCGACGGTGCGGTGGTCGGCCGAGGAGCGGTGCGGAACGATGGGATTTCCCACCTGCAATCGCCATTTCAGCTTCGGAGTTATCTCTTTCCGGACACGATTTACTGCTCGCTGAAGAGAAACCACAACCGCAAGACGTGACCGCCCCAGATAGCTCAAAACCAGTTTTCAGCTTGCACAATTGGTTTACCTGTCCCTGTTGTAGAGTGGAGTAGCATGTCGCGGCTCCTCCCGTTCCGCTCCGACGAGACGACCCCCACCCCAGAAAAGCCACCGCGGGTGGTCGACCTCGACAGCGACGACGCGGACCAGGTGTTCGGGGCGCTCTCGTCCGACACCGCCAGACGGATCTACACCTGTCTGCACGAGGAGCCGCGCACCCCGAGCGACATCGCGGAGGAGATAGACTCCTCCATCCAGAACGTCAGGTACCACCTCGAGAAGCTGGAGGACGCCGGCCTCATCGACGTCGTGGACGTTTGGTACTCCTCGCGTGGCAACGAGATGAACGTCTACGCACCACAGTCCGGCCCGCTCATCGTCTCCGGCGACGAGCAGCGCTCCTCGCGGCTCCGGTCGGCGCTCAGCCGGTTCGTCGGTGGCGTCGGCGTGCTCGCCGCCGCGAGCCTGTTCGTCCAGTACGGCCTGCCGCGCCTGCTCGGGCGCACCGGCTGGGGGGTAACCGGCGGCTCGGGCGGTGCGGTCGAGCCGACCGGTGGCGGCGGTGACGACGCCGAGTTCGTCGCCCGGAACGCGAACGAGACCACGGCAGCCACGACCGCCCGGGGCGACGTGGAGGTCGCGGCGGAGACCAGTACCAGCACCAGCACCGCGCAGCCCACGGCGACCGACGGGGGCAACGTGAGCGTGTTCGACCAGAGCACGGCGACCGAGACCGCCGAGATGGCGGACGCCCCCGCCACGCAGGCGCCACAGACGACCACCGAGAGCGCGTCGTCGGGCGCAGACGCCGCCGCCCAGGGTGCCGACGCGCTGCTCGCCACCATCGAGCCCGGCCTGCTGTTCTTCGCGGGCGGCCTGCTCGTGCTCACGCTCGTCCTCGGCTACTGGTACTGGTCCGGCGACCGGTACTGACGCGGGGCGTGGCCCTCGGGGATACGTTCACGACACTTCTCCCGATAACAACAGGTATGAACCGGGAGCCCGTAGCTCCCGTGTCCATGAACCAGTTCATGGCAACATCACCATCACACGCCCCCCACACGGGGCAGATCATCAATGGAGGATACATCCAAATATCTCATTCACGCGACGGTAACGGCCGACGGGGTGGTCGAGCGGAGTGACGTCGTCGGGGCCATCTTCGGCCAGACAGAGGGGCTCCTCGGCGACGAGCTCGACCTCCGGGAGCTGCAGCAGTCCTCGAAGGTCGGACGCATCGACGTCGAGATCGACAGCGACGCGGGCCGGTCGCACGGGAGCGTCACCATCGCCACGAGCCTCGACAAGGTAGCGACGGCGACGCTGGCGGCCGCCCTCGAGTCGTTGACCCGCGTCGGCCCCTGCAAGGCGACCCTCGAGATCGAGGACATCGAGGACGTCAGGGCGGCCAAGCGACGCCGCGTCGTCGACCGGGCGAAGGAACTGCTCGCGACCGCCTTCGACGACTCGATGATGAGCTCGGAGGAGATCCTGCGCGAGGTCCGCGAGCACGCCCGCGTCGCCGACATCTCCGAGTACGAGGGGCTGCCGGCCGGCCCCCGCGTCGAGGAGAGCGACGCCGTCGTCGTCGTCGAGGGCCGCGCGGACGTGCTCCAGCTCCTGAAGTACGGCATCAAGAACGCAATCGCCGTCGAGGGGACCGACGTCCCCGAGGCGGTCGCGACGCTCACGCAGGACAAGACCGTCACCGCGTTCCTCGACGGCGACCGGGGCGGCGACCTCATCCTGAAGGAGCTCTCGCAGGTGGGCGAGGTCGACTACGTCGCCTTCGCGCCCGAGGGCAAGTCTGTCGAGGACCTGCTCCACCACGAGGTGTTCGAGGCCCTGCGCGAGAAGGTGCCGTTCTCGGTCGTCGCCGAGACGAGCGCGCCCCACGAGGCCATCGGCACGCCCGAGGCGGTCTCGATGTCGACCACGGGGAGCGACGACGGGACGACAAGCCGACCGGAACCGTCCACCGCAGGCGGGTCGACCGGGACGGCCACGGAGTCGGCACAGACCGAGTCGGCGGTGGTCGAGGCCGCGACGGAGGCCATCGAGTCGACACGGACGGCCACCGAGGAGACGACCGGGGATGCCGTCGACCCGGAGAGTACGACATCGGCGGACCCGCCTGCCGAAACGACGGAGGCGGCCGCGGCCGAGTCGACAGCGACGGAAGCGGCCGACGGGGCGGCCCCGCCCGACACCCTCCGGGGACACGTCGAGGCGGTCGTCGCGGGTGGCAGCGGACAGGTCAGACTGCTCGACGACGAGCTGGGTCTCATCGACGAGGGCCCGGCGGCCGAGGCGTTCGACCTCGTTCGCGAGGCCGAGCCGGTGCCGCATGCGGTCGTGCTGGACGGCGAGCTGAGCCAGCGCGTGCTCGACGTGTCGGCCCAGCGCGGCGTCGACCACGTCGTCGCGGCGTCGCTCGGCGAGTTCGTGAAACGACCGACCGGGACCAGGATCAGGACCGCGGAGCGGCTCCTCGGCGACGCCTAGAGCGTCAGCCGGTACCGGACGGCGTCGCGGTCTGTCTCCTCGCCGTCAGCCGTCTCGTTCTCCCCGTCACGCCCGTAGTAGCCCGGTAGCGTCTCGCCTGCCTCGAACCCGAGCTCCTCGTACAGCGCGCGTGCCGACGCGTTCTCGGCCGCGACGACCAGCTCGGCGACCCGACAGCCCTCGCGTCGGAGCCGGACCAGGACGGCGCACAACAGCCGACGGCCGCGCCCCTCGCGCCGATGTGCGGGAGCGACGACCAGCTCGGCGACGTGGGCGACCTCGCCGGTGAACGAGTGGCTGTAGCCGACGGGCACCCCGTCTGCGGTCGAGACGAGTGTCACCCCGGGTGGGAGTTCGTCGAACAGGCCCTGGACCGGCGCGTCGAGGAGGCTCTGGAGCGCCCGGAGCGCCGGCAGGTCCGCCGGTGTCGCCTCGCGGACCGCCATCGTCACGGGAACGCCGCGCCGCCCACCACGAACGCCACGAGCACCGCGACGAGGGCGCCGGCGAGGGTGGCGAAGAAGTTCACGCCCTGGTTGCCGAGCACGTCCCCCTCCAGCGTGGCGCCGAGCAGGCTGTCGACGGTCATGCCGCCGACGCCGGCGACGAACACCACGCCCGCACCGGTCGCGGTCACGGTCGCCGAGCCGTCGACGGCGGGGAACACGAGGAAGGCGATGGTGGCGACGAACGCCGCGCCGGCGAAGCCGGCGAGCTCGCCCTGCCAGGTCACCGCACCGTCGGTGCCCGGCTCGACCGGTTTGAGGGTCGTGATGAGTCGTGGGGAGTCGAACACCGCGCCGATCTCGCTGGAGAGGGTGTCGCTGAGCGCCGTGGCGATGGAGCCCGCGAACGCGAACAGGAAGATGGTCCCGTCCACCCGGAGCAGCGCCACCCCGGGGTCGGCGGCTGCGAAGCCCAGTACCGCGACGATGGCGACCGCGGCGTTGCCGAGGACGTTCCCCGTGCCGCGGGCGCCCTCGTTGTCCTCGGCGATGCCGCGCGCTGCCTTCGTGTCGTACCGGTACTTCGTCGAGAGCGCGCCGATCGCGAAGAAGGAGATGAGGACCGCGAACCAGCCGATGCCGCCGAGGACGATGGTGAGGATGGAGAGCAGGACGCCCGTCAGCATCCCCTCGACGGAGGCGGTCTGGAGGGCGAAGGAGAGGTAGCCGAGGACGAGTGTAACGCCGATGGCGGCCGCGATCTCCTGGTTGTGGACGGCGGGCGCGAGCTCGAACAGCAGCCAGAGCAGGAGGCCCACGGAGAACAGCACCAGCGGGTCGTCGCGTTCGAACAGCGCAGCTCGCAGCAGGGCACCGAGGAACGCACCGCTCACGGCGAGGAACACGATCTTCGGGAGCGTCCCGGCGATGGGCTGGTCGAGCAGCACGCGGGCGACCAGCTGGCCGGTGATGCCCGCGACGACGCCGCCGGTGACGAAGCCGGTGCTGACGTGGAACGGGTACGGGTACCGGGTCTTGACCAGCTCCGAGGTGAGGTTGCCGTAGACGAGCAGGAGGACGGAGCCGACGAACACGTCGACCTGCAGCGGGGGGACACGGCCGGTACCGACGAGGTCGGTCACCGTCAGCAGTCCGAGGCCGACGACCGCGAGTCCGAAGCCGATGAGGCCGAACAGGCGTCGCTCCTTGCGGTCGCCGGGGCGAGCGAACAGTTCGAAGAGGGGGCCGTCGGTCACGATGGCGGCACCGACGAGCACGGCTGCGGCGACGGTCATCGCCGCCTCCGGCCCGACCGCTGGCAGGAGCAGCACCAGCGAGCCGACCGCCGCGAATGCACCCGCACGTCGAACTGGGGAAGTCACGCGGGCGCTTCTTTTCCCGGGGCTTACTTACCGTTTCCGAACGCCCTCGTCCGGACCCCCGTGAACCGCCACAGCGTCTATACCGCTCGACTGTCTCTCCCAAGAGAGATGGTGTCTCCGCCGGACCGGTCAGCGCTGCTCGACCACACGCAGGCGAAGCTCGCTATCGTCGACGAGGACGGGACGATAACGTACGTGAACGCCGCTGCCGAGCGGATTCTGGGGTACAAGCCGGAGCGGCTCGTCGACACCGACGCCTTCGGCTACGTCCATCCGGAGGACCGCGAGCGCGTGATGGCCGCGTTCGCGGCCGTGGTCGACGGCGACCCCGACGTGGCGTCGGTCATCGAGTACCGGTACCGCACGGCGGACGACGACTGGGTCTGGCTGCAGAGCCGCATCACCGAGCTCGAAGGGGCCGACGTGGACGGGTACGTCGTCAGCTCCAACGACGTGACCGACCGGGTGGCGGCACAGCGAGAGCAGCAGACGACCGAGACACGGCTGCAGGAGATCGCCGCGAAGGCCAGCGACGTGCTCTGGATGTTCAGCGGCGACTGGTCGGAGTGTCTCTTCGTCAACTCGGCCTACGAGCACGTGTACGGACAGCCCGCCGACGAGGTGCGCGAGGAGCCGGAGCGCTTTCTCGACGCCGTCCATCCGGACGACCGCCCGCTCGTCAGGGCGGCGATGAGACAGCTCTCGAACGGGCAGGCCGCGGAGGTCGAGTACCGGGTGAACCCAGATCTGGGGTATCAGTCCTGGGTGTGGGTGCAGGCAGAGCCCATCGTCGTCGACGGGGACGTCGAGCGGATCGTCGGCTTCAGCCGGGACGTGACCGACCGCCGACGGCGCGAACAGCAGCTCGCGGTGATGGACAAGCTCCTCCGACACAACATCCGGAACGACATGAACATCGTCCTCGGTGAGACCGAGCAGATCGAGTCGAGCGGTCGGCCCGATGTCGCGCGACGGAAGCGGTCGATCCGGGATACCGCGACCCAGCTCATCGCGACAGCGGAGAAACAGCGGGACCTCATCGAGCTCCTCACGAACCCCGGCACGCCGGAGGTGGTCGACATGAGCCAGACCGTCGAACGGGTGGGTCGGCAGATGCGGGAGCGGTACCCCGACGCCGAGATAGATATCGATTCCCCCGACCGTGCGACTGCGCTCGCCCTCCCCACCATCGAGGACGCGATCGCCGAACTCGCCGAGAACGCCATCGTCCACGCGACCGACGGGCAACCGACGGTTCGGCTGGGCTGCCGGACGACCGGCAGGACCGTCGAGGTCGAGGTCGCAGACGACTGCGACCCGATTCCGGAGTACGAGTACCGCGTCATCACGGGGGACCACAAGATGGACGACGTGTACCACAGCAGCGGCATCGGGCTCTGGCTCGTCTACTGGCTGGTCGAGTTCTCGGACGGCGAGATCGAGTTCGACGCGCCATCGTCGTCGGGCAACCGCATCCGGCTGACGTTCGCACGCCCGGCCGACTGAGTCGCCACGGCGAGTCGACAGGTTCACGCACGAGCGTGTGAAACTGGGTGGCGTGGGACTGTACGACCGCTACCTCGCCTATCGGATCCGCCGCGACGAGACGCCGCCGCCGGCACACGTCGCCCTCGTCATCACGGAGCGCGACCTGCTGGAACAGGGCGCGTACGAGACGCTCTCGCGGTTCTTCGAGCTCGCGTTCGAGGTCGGCGCCGACCGGATCACGGTGTACGTCAGCGTGCTCGACGAGGCGGCGGCGCCGACGCTCGCCCGTCAGTTCGACGACCTCGACGCGCCGCGACCGGTCGCGGTGCGGGGGCCGGACGACGACGAGCGCGCCGACGCGCCCATCCAGGTGAGCATCGGCCTCGGCGGGAAACACGAGTTCACGGCCGCCGTCCAGGGCGTCGCGAAGGAGGTCTCCCGCGGCGAACTCGAACCCGGGGCGGTCGACGAGGAGGAGATCGAGCGGCGGCTCGTGTTCCCCGCAGAGCCGGACCTGGTCATCAAGACCGGTGCCGAGCGGCTCTCCGATTTCATGATCTGGCAGTCCGTCTACTCCGAGCTCTACTTCACCGACCTGAACTGGCGGGACTTCCGCGACCGGGACTTCTACCGTGCGATCCGGGAGTACCAGGACCGCCAGCGCAGATTCGGACGGTAGGGGGGCGGGACGTCGAACCGCCGTCGTCCGGTTGCGAGACCCCGCGAACCCCCGGATGTTCCGACCCGGAAAACGAGAGGTTGTTTTAGGACCGTCCGTCTCCTCACCTCGACCGTGACGCGATTCGCCCTCCAGACGGTCGCGATAGCCCTGCTGGTCACCGTCGCACTCGGGGTGGCGGCGGGCTCGCTGGGCGGGCTCTCGGCCGACCTCGGCCCGGACGAGCAGGGGGTCCGGACGCCCGAGGACCCCGAGAACGGGAGTTCGTCGCCCTCGAGCGCGGTGACCGGCGGGGAGACAATCGGCCAGGAGACGTACCTCCGGCTCCTCGCCGCGCTGTGTGCGACCGCGCTGGTCTGTTGCTACGTGCTGTTCCCCGACTCCCGTCGGGTGGTCGTCCTCACCGGGTGTGCGGGCGTCGTCGGCACCGCGGGGTACCTGCTCTACCGGCCGACCGCCGACGTGTCGGTGCCCGCGTTCGCGACGAGCGACGCGCTCGGGCTGGCAGGCGTCGGCGTGCTGGTCGGACTGGGCCTCGCCGTGGCGGGCCTGCTCTGGCGGTTCGACGTGCTCGCTCCGGACACCGACCGGTCCGACGACGGGGAGACGCGAGCGGTCGCCCACGACCGTGCCGGGGCGGCGACCCGACACCCTGCCAGCACCGCCGGGACGGATCCGGTCCGGCGTGCCTGGCAGCGGATGGTCGCCGACCTGCAACCGCCGTCGCCGGGGGCCCGCACGCCCGGCGAGTTCGCCGATACGGCGAAGGCCGACGGGCGGGACCCCGACGCAGTCGACCGGTTGACGCGGTTGTTCCACGAGGTGCGATACGGCCGGCGTCGCCCCGAGGACTGTGCGGACGAGGCGCGACGGCTCGCCGAGCGAGTCGCAGCCGCGGACGCACCGGAATCACACGACGGCACCGACGAGGTGGAGCGATGAGCCGCCTGCCCGGCCCACGCGGGCTGTTGCTCGCTGTCGGCCTCTCGCTGGTCGGTGCGGGACTGCTCGGGACCGTCGCGCCCGGGCTGGTCGTCGGCGACGCCGTCGCACTCGTCGTCCTCGTCGCTGGGAGCCTCGTTGCGGTCGCGCTGGCCGTCGTCTTCGCCCGGCAGGACACGGAACGGACGGTCGACCGGGCGACGACCCCCGACCGAGCGGGGCCACGAGTCCCCGGACGGTCCGCCGACGAGCAGCTCGCGAACGTGACCGCTGCGGGTCGCGTGCGCGGCGACGACGCCCGGGAGGACGTGTACGAGCGACTCACCGCGGTCGCGGTCGACACGCTCGTCGCCCGCTACGACTGCACGCCGGACGAGGCACGACGGCGGCTCGACGAGGGCACCTGGACCGACGACCCCGTCGCTGCCGCGCTGTTCGTCGAGGGTGCAGCGCCCGACTGGACGACACGGGACCGGCTCCGGACGCTCTGGACCGGCGAGCCACCGCTCCGTCGGCGCGCCCGGCACGCGCTCGCGGCGCTCTCGGCACTCGCCGGAGGTGGGCGATGAGCTGGCACCGGACGACGACCGAGCGCTGGCGCTGGCTCGTCCCCGTCGCGCTCGTGCTCGCGCCCGTCGGCGTCGTCTCGTCGAACCCGGCGGTCGTGCTCGGGGCGGTCGTCTGCGTCGGCGTGGCGGCGTTCGCCCGCGCATCGCCCGAGACGGACCCGACCATCGCCTGCGAGCGCCGGTTCGAGGAGCGAGACGACGGCACCGTCGCGGTCTCCCTCCAGGTCACGAACGACGGTGACACCGCCCTGCCCGACGTGCGTGTCCTCGACGGCGTCCCGGCGGACTGCGCCGTCGTCGACGGGACGCCGGAGCTGGCCTGTTCGCTGGCGGCCGGGGCGTCGCGGACCCTCCGCTACCGGGTCGAAGCCCCCGAGTCCACCCGGCGGTTCGACGACCCGTTCGTCGTGGTCGCGGACCGAACCGGCCGGGTCGAACGGCATTCACGGGTCGATGCCGGGGCGGGCCGACTGGGGGGTTCGCGACCCCTGCCGGACGCCGAGCCGGTGGCGCTGCGCCCACCGAGAGGTGGCCCACCGGGGCCGCTGACAGGGACCGAGTCCGGCGAGGGGCTCGCGTTCCACTCCGTCCGCGAGTACCGTCGGGGCGACCCGCTCGCCCGGGTCGACTGGTCCCGGCTGGCGCGGACCGGCGACCTGTCGACGGTGACGTTCCGGGCCGAGCGCGCCCCGACCGTGGTGCTGGTGGTCGACGCCCGGTCTGCCGCGTACGTGGCGCGGGCCGACGACGCGACGCCGGCGCGGGACCACGCTGTCGACGCGGCCCGGACCCTCGTCACCGGACTCGCGGACGCGCAGGTCGGCCTCGCGGTGCCCGGCTCGGGCGTGTCGTGGACGCCGCCGGGCACCGGGCGAGCCCACCGCGCGAAGCTCCGCCGCGAACTCGACGAGGACCCGGCGCTGGTCGCACCGCCAGCGGGTCCGGACCCCGACCTCGAATCGGTCGCGTCGACGCTCCGGGCGCGCGCACCGGCGGACGCACAGGTCTGCCTGCTGACGCCGCTCTGTGACGACGCCGTGGCGACGCTGGCCCGGCGGCTCGACGCCGGTGGGACGCCCGTCTCGGTCGTCAGCCCTGACCCGACGACGACCGACGGGCCCGGAAACCAGCTCGCCCACCTGGAGCGCGGAGCGCGGGTCCGGGAGCTCCGCCGGGCAGGGATTCCGGTGCTCGACTGGGTCGAAGGTGACGCCCGCGAGGCGTTCGCCCGCGCGGGGTGGTCCCGATGACGGAGACGGACAGCAGCGGGCTCGCTACTGGTGGGACGCCCGCCGTCCTCGTCGCGCTGGTCGCCGCACTCGCCGTGACGTTCGTCGCGAGCGTGACGGTCCCCGGCACCGTGGTCGCGGTCGCCGGGACCGCGGCGCTCGGGGCTGGCACGGTCCACGATGGCCGTCGGCTTCGTCTCGTCGGCGCGGCGCTGCTGGTCGGGTCCGTCACCTACGGCGCGTACGGTGGCCTCCCGATTCCAGCAGTGCTCGGCGGAACCATTGCCGCGCTGGTCGCCGCCGACGGGGGCGAGCGGGCGGTCGCCCTCGATGCACAGGTCCCCCGGGCCGCGACGGCGCGGCTGGTCCTCCGGCGGACGGGGACCACGCTCCTCGTCGCGGCGGTCGCCGCCGGCCTCGGCTACGGCGCGTACAGGGTCGGCTCGGGGGAGGCACCGGCCGCGGCGGCCGCGCTGCTGCTCGTCGGTGCGTTGCTGTCGGCGGCCGCGCTCCGGTGAGTCAGTCCGCCGTCGTCGACTCCTCGGTGACGCGGGAGGCCTCGTCGTGCTCGCTGCCCGAGAGCGAGTCGCGGAACTTGCGGACGACGCTGGTCGCCTCGGCGAGCTCGGTCGTCCCGAACGCCTTCACCAGGGCGAGCGCCCGACGGGCCCGGGTGCGTCGCCAGGACTGCTCGCGGTTCTCGTAGGTCCGTATCGCACGCAGGAAGTCCACCTTCGAGAACTCCGGCCAGTACGGCGCACAGAAGAACACGGCTGCCTCGTTGCCGTTGGCGTGCCACGGGAGGAAGTTCGAGGTGCGCTCGGCCCCGCCCGTCCGGATGATGAGGTCGACGTCACGCACTGCCTGGCCGTAGAGCCGGTCCTCGATGGTCTCGATGTCCACGTCACCGGGGGCGAGTTCGCCCTCGTCCACGGCGCGGGCGATCTGCTGTGCGGCGGTCAACAGCTCGTTCCGGCCGCCGTACGCCAGCGCGATGTTGAGGACGAACTCGTCGTAGCCCCGGGTCTGCTCCTCGGCGTGGCGGACCGCCGAGCGGACACGCTCGGGGAGCATCTCGGCGTCGCCGATGACGCGGATGGCGACCTCGTGCTCGTGTATCTGCTCGTGGTCGGCGAAGTCACGGAGCTTCTCGGCCATCAGGTCGAACAGCGGGTCGAGCTCCTCCTGTGGGCGTTCGAAGTTCTCCGTCGAGAACGTGTACAGCGTCAGCTCCTCGACGCCGACGTCGCGGCACCACTGGAGGATCTGCTCGCTGGTCTTCGCGCCCGCCTTGTGGCCGTCGGGTGCGTCGTCGCCGCGCTGTCTGGCGTACCGACGGTTGCCGTCCTGGATGACGGCGACGTGGGTCGGCGAGCCGGATATCTCCCGCTTCAGCAGCTGCTCGTACGCGGACTGCCATCGCTCCCGGACCCACGCTCGCATCACCGGACCTTCGACGGAACGGCTAATGGGTCTTGTGCTGTCTGACCGGTGGGCGGTACTGTGGTGCGCGAGCACGCCACACACCTTTTTATCCGATGCCGTCGTGATTCCATGTGGAATGGCAACAGGTACTGTCGATTTCTTCAAGGAATCGGGCGGTTACGGCTTCATCGCGACGGAGGACCACGACGAGGACGTGTTCTTCCACATGGAGGACGTCGGCGGCGAAGATCTGGAGGAGGGCCAGGAGGTCGAGTTCGACATCGTCGACACCGACGACGGGCCGCGGGCGCAGAACCTCACGCGACTGTAGTCGTACCCCCACAGGCGAGCGGCTTCCGGGCGGGCGGCGTGCCGTCTTTCCCGTGTCACAACCCCATTTTTCGCACGACCAGTGGCACGACCGTACCGTGAGCGATTTGAGTGACCAGGGCCTCCGGTCGAGCAATGACCGACGCCATCGACGACGACCTCGTGACGCGGACGAAGGCACTGCTCGAACCCGGCGACATCGACCTCAACGGCGTCATCGTCCACACGGAGTACTCGGGCCAGGAGGACCTTGAGATGATGCAGGCGACGCTCGACGCGGGCGACGTCATCGCCGAGCACGCGGGCCACGACCCGAAAGACGTCTACGTCAACTCCGGCAACGACGACCCCGACTTCTCCTCCAACCAGCATCAGGGACTCACCATCGACGGCGAGGAGTTCGTCTGGGAGTGCCAGCAGCTCCTCCGGCAGGGGAGCTTCGACGTGGTGATCTACTACGAGGCGTCGGCCGACCACGAGGGCATCGTCGCCGGCATCGAGGAGCTCGGCTACGACGTCACCGGCGTCCGCGGCGACTGACCGGCGGGTCGCTACAGCTCCTTCCTGAATATCGTGTTCGCCGCGGAGCCCCCGAGCCGGTCGCGTGCGTCGACACGGACCGCCGGACGGTACTCGTCGAACCCGACGTAGAGGAACCGGATGCCGTCCTCGCTGCGCTCGTCCACGACGTCGACGCGGTCCGCGTACCCGGTCGGCAGCTCGTCCTCGGCGACCTGCACCAGAACCAGCGACGGCTCGTAGCCGCAGGCCCGGTAGAACCCCTCGACGTCGTCGGCCGAGGCGACGCTGACCACGGTGGCGTGCTCCCGTGCACCGTCCTCGAACGCTGTCAGCAACTCACGGCCGATGCCGTTGCCCTCGTACCCGTTCCTGACGCCGATGGCGGCGAGGACGGCGGTGTCGTCGTCGACCTCCGGTCCGTCGGCGTAGCCCGACGCCGCACCCAGCAGCACGCCCTCGCTGCCGTCCTGGTCGTCGGCCGTCTCGGCGAGCACGAACAGTTCCGGAAACTGCTCGAACCGCTCGCGGAACACCGCGGGGGACACGTCGTGGCCGACGAACTCGCGCTCGAAGGTGCGCATCGCGGCGAGGTCCGCGACGGTCGCGGTCCGGATTGTCGCCATCGTCCGATGTCTCTCGGGAGCCCGGCAAGTGCGTTGTGGTGGTTCGTGACCTGGTCCGAGCTCGTCCCTGCAGCGGAACACGGAGAGCGCGCCGTTTTTACCCGCGCGAACCCCAGACGGGGGTATGGGACGGGCCGTGGAGTACGAGCTGGACAGAACCGACCGCGCCGTCGTCAACGCCTTCCAGGGGGGGTTCCCGGTGGTCCGCCGACCGTTCGACCCGGCGGCGGCCGCGCTCCGGGACCGCGGCGTGCAGGTGAGCGCCGACGAGCTGGTCGAGCGCGTCCGGACGCTCGACGACGAGGGCGTCCTGAGCCGCTTCGGGCCGCTCGTCAACGCACAGGAGATCGGCGGCACCGCGACGCTGGTCGCGATGCACGCCCCCGAGGACCGGTTCGACGAGGTCGCGGAGCAGGTCAACGCCCACCGCGAGGTCGCGCACAACTACGAGCGCGAGCACCCCCACCTCAACATGTGGTTCGTGCTCTCGGTGGCCGACGGCGAGGACGAGACCGCAGACGACCGCGTCGAGTCCGTCCTCGCGGAGATCGAGGCCGAGACGGGACAGGAGACGTACAACCTGCCGAAACAGCAGGAGTTCCGCGTCGAGGCGAAGTTCTACCTCGACGGCCCCATCGCGGACGGCGACCTGGACCTCACCGGGCTGGGCCCGAGCGTCGAACCCTCCGGTCGCAAGACGCTGACGCCCCGCGAGCGCGACCTCGTCCTGGAGATACAGGACGGGTTCCCGGTGACTGCGACGCCGTACCGGGACGTCGCGGAGACGCTCGGCGAGGATGTCGACTGGGTGGTCGAGACGGTCCGCCGGTTCGAGCGCGAGGGGAAGATCCGCCGCGTCGGCGTCATCCCGAACCACTACGCGCTCGGCTACACCGAGAACGGGATGACCGTCTGGAACGTGCCCGACGACGTCGTCGACGAGGTCGGCCCCGCCGTCGCCGGCCTCGACTTCGTCACGCACTGCTACGAGCGCCCGCGTCACGACGGCGTCTGGCCGTACAACTTCTTCGCGATGACCCACGGCCGTAGCGAGGCGGAGAGCCAGGAGCGCATCGAGCAGGTGCGCGAGAAGATGGCCGAATACTGGGACGTTGACGAGGAACCCTCGTCAGCCCGCCGGACGGAGTCCGGCGACGTTGACGACGGCGACTGGGACTCGCTGTTCTCCTCGCGCATCCTGAAGAAGACCGGCATCCGGCTCGCGGAGCGCGCCGACGCGAACACGGACGCCGAAGTCGAGGCCCGGTGACCGCGGTCGCGGCGCCCCACGCCGTGCATTCCCACCCGGTGGGACCCCCCGGTGAGCTTTTGTCCGTCGCTTCCCTCGCTCCGGTAGAGCTGATGCCACCACACCGGAGGCGATGTCGATGATTCCGTTGCTCCACGACTTCACCGGTACCACCGTCCTCGTCGTCGGCGGCGGCCGCGTCGGCGCGCGGAAGGCCCGGCGGTTCGCCCGCGAGGCCCGCGTCGTCGTCGTCAGCCCGGCGTTCGCCGACGATTCGGAGTTCGGGGACGTGGAGATGGTCCGTGCGGCGCTCGCCCCGGACGACGTCGACGACTGGCTGGACCGGGTCGACCCGGCGCTGGTCGTCGCGGCGACGGACGACGGCGAGCTGAACGCGGCCATCGAGTCCGCCGCGACGGCGCGGAACGTGCTCGTGAACCGGACCGACACGCACGGCGGGCGCGACCCCGGCAGCGTGGTGGTACCCGCGACGGTCCGGGACGACCCCGTCGTGGTGGCCATCTCGACCGGCGGGGCGTCGCCGGCCCTGTCGAAGCACCTCCGCGAGACCCTCGAGGAGGACATCGAGGGCGCGGGTGCGATGGCGGAGCTGACCGGCCTCGTCCGCGAGGAGCTGCAGGCCAGCGAGGTCCCGCCAGAGAGGCGGCGCACCGTGGTACGGGACGTGGTTCGGTCGCCCGACGTTTGGACAGTTTTACGTACAGGTAACCCCAACCTCCGCCAGATAGCGCGCGAGGTCGTCGCCGACCGCGCACTCGACGAACCATGATAGGTGCCTCTGGCGTCATCTCCGGCGTTCGCGTCTCGCACTCCGTCGCCAGTGTCGACGACATCGCGGCGGCCAGCGGGGCCACCCAGCGCGAGGTCGTCGCCGACCTGACCGCACGCGAGGGCGTCCACGAGGCGTTCTGTCTGCACACCTGCAACCGGGCAGAGGCGTACGTCGTCGCGGACGACCCGGCGACCGGCCGGGCGGCGCTCGAATCCTACGCCGAGCCCGTGGAGAACGACGACGCGGTCGTCCGGATGGACCACGAGGAGAGCCTGCGGCACCTGCTTCGCGTCGCCGCCGGCCTCGAGTCCATCGTCCTCGGCGAGGACCAGATACTCGGCCAGATCCGCTCGGCCTACGAGGACGCCCGCGGCGCCGACGGCCTCGGGCCGATGCTCGACGACGCCGTGCTGAAGGCCATCCACGTCGGCGAGCGCGTCCGCGACGAGACCGACATCAACGAGGGCGTCGTCTCGCTGGGCTCGGCCGCCGCGAACCTCGTCGCCGCCGAGCGCGACCTCCCCGAGTCGACGGCACTGGTCGTCGGTGCGGGCGAGATGGCGACGCTCGCGGCACGGGCGCTCGCCGACAGGGGCGTCGCGGAGCTCGTCGTCGCGAACCGCACGCTCCCGCACGCCGAGCACCTCGTCGGCGAGGTCGAGGTCGACGCCAGGGCGGTCACGCTGGCGGCCCTCGACAGCGCGACGCGCGATGCCGACGTGGTCGTCACCGCGACAGGCAGCGACGACCCCGTCATCGCCCGTACAGATCTGGACGACGGACGCGAACGGACGGTCTTCGACCTCGCACAGCCACGCGACGTCGAGACGGCGGCCCGCGAGCTGGACGCCGTCGACGTGTACGACCTCGACGACCTCGAGGACGTCACCGCGGAGACGCGTGAGAAGCGCCGCGAGGCGGCCGGCGAGGTCGAGACGATGGTCGAGACGGAGTTCGACCTCCTGCTCGACCAGTACAAGCGAAAGCGCGCGGACGAGGTTATCGCGGCGATGTACGAGTCTGCAGAGCGCGTGAAGGCCCGCGAGGTCGAGACCGCCCTCGCGAAGCTCGACCTCGACGACGAGGAGCGGGAGGTCGTCGAGTCGATGGCGGACTCGCTCGTCGGGCAGCTGCTCGCCCCGCCGACGAAGAGCCTGCGTGACGCCGCCGCCGAGGACGACTGGGCGACCATCAACACGGCGCTCCAGCTGTTCGACCCCGAGTTCGGCGGCTCCCCGCCGGCGTTCGTCGGGGCGATGACGGCGGGCGACGAGGACGTCGACCTCCCGGCGAGCGTCGTCACGGACGACGACTGAGGGTTCTGGCCGTTCTCAGCGGAGGTACTCGTCCACGTAGCGCGTCGTGGCACGGAGCGTCGCGTCGCTCAGCTGCCAGGTGTGCGTCCAGTGCCGGGGCTCGAGCTCGCGCCCGTCGTGGGTCGCGAACGACGCGTGGTCGTAACAGCCCGAGCCGTGCCAGCGCGTCTCCCCGCCGAGGAGGGTGTCGTCGGCGTAGGAGGTCGCCAGCGGCGTCACGACGACGGTCTCGAGGTCGCGCCGTACGACCGCACCGAGATCGTGTTCGCACCGGCTGCCGTTGACCGCCGCCGCGATATCGGGCCGGACGACGGTGTGGAGCCACTCGTGGACGGCCATGTTCTCGGAGACGGCGCGGTCGTCCCAGAGCTCGGTCGCGCCGAGGTTCGCGAACGCGACGGCGCCACCGCTGGCCACGTCACGGTTCGCGGCGCCGTAGCCGAGGGCCTGGTCGAACGGGAGCCGCGGGAGGTAGAGGTGGCAGGCACCGTCGTCGTACGCGTCGCGGTCGCGGAGCCAGCGCTCGACGCTGTCGAAGAGGGCGGGTTGGTCGGTCGTCGAGACGCCGTCCGGGGGGACCGGGTCACCCTCGGTGATGCTCGTCTCGACCGTCACGCCGAGGGAACGCTCTGCACGGGCGGCGACCTGTTCGACGCCGACGCGGACCGCGTCGCGGACGGACCGCGTGGTCTCGTTCCAGCCGAACCGCGTGTCTGGGTGGACGGCGACGGCGAGCCGTGGCGTCGGCTGTTGCGCCGGGCGACCCGACGAGAACCCACAGAGGGCGGTGGTGCCGACGGCCGCGAGGAGCCGTCGTCTGGAGGGCGGATGCACGTCGGAACCGTCGACGGTTCGGGGCGTAATCTTTGGGGTGGCGTCGACTGGCGACCGGGTGGAGACCAGCTGGTGACCGCCCCACTCCGTCGTGGTGCCGGGCCCCCAACGATTATCCCGGCGCCCGCCCTTGGCTCGGGTATGGCAGACGTGCTGTCCGACGAGGAGGTCGACGAGCAGCTTCCCGAGGGCTGGGAACGGGACGGCGACGAGATCGTCCGGGTCTTCGAGTTCGACGACTACATGAAAGGCGTCAACTTCGCACAGTTGACGGGCGAGATCGCCGAGGCACAGAACCACCACCCGGAGATGACCATCCGGTACAAGGAGCTGGAGATCAGGTTCACCACGCACGACGCCGGCGGCATCACCGGGAACGACATCGAGATGGCGGAGATCCTGAACGCGGAGCACTAGCGGTGCAGGCGGCGTACGTCGTCCGGGTGCGCTTCCGGCTCGCCCCGACCGAGGGGCGGGTGGCGGTCGACCCGGCGACGTTCGAGACGACCGTCTTCTGGTCGGCTCCCGAGCCCGGCAGCGACGGCTGGCTCTTCTTCCGCGACCACTGCTGGCATGGCGAGTTCAACGCCCCGGCCCACGCCCGGGAGCTGCTCTCCGAGGCGCTCGGCGTGCCGGTCGAGGACGCCTCCTTCCGCGAGCTGCGGACCGACGAGGCGTACCGCGAGGCGCTGCAGGCCGCGGTCGGCGCGAACCTCGACCTGTTCAACGCTGACTCGACGAGCGAGGCGCTCTCGAAGTACCTCGGGAGCTCCATCCACGTCGTCGACGAGCTGTGAGCGACCGTCGACGGCGTGTCAGTCCCGCAGGCGGGCGATGCGTGCCGAGCCCGACGCGGCGTCGATGTGGACCTGCACCCTGCGGTCGCCGGCCGTCGCGGGCACGATCCACGAGCCGGTGGTCCGGTACGGCTCCTCGGTGACCGTCGGGTCGTCGTAGCCGTGGGCGCTCAGCTCCTCCAGCGCGAGCTCGGTGGCCTCGTCGGCGTCGTGGATGGTCGGCTCGTCGGTCATCCGGATGGTGACCACCGGCACGTCCGCGGTCCGGACGACGCGCTCGGTGACGCTTCCGATGATGGCCCGGTCGACGCCGGTGCGACCGTGGGTCCCCATGACGATCATATCGGCGTCGGCTTCCTCGGCGTAGGCGAGGATGGCCTCGTGGGGGACGCCCTGCCGGACGGCGGTCGTCACGTCGACGCCGTCCTCCCGGGCGGCGTTCCCGACCGTCTCGACGGTCCGTTCGGCCTCCTCGGTCGCCCGCTCCGCAGCGGTCTCGTCGCGGTAGGGGTCCTCGGTGACCACGGAGAGGACGTGCAGCGTCGCGTCGTACTGTCTGGCGAGGTCGATGGCGTGGCGTCGCGCCCTGTTCGTCGCGTCACTCCCGTCGGTGGGGAACAGCACCGTGTCGTACATACGTGACCGTTCATCGTCATGGGCCTTAAACGCGGGCGACGATTCCCGACAGGCAGTATCGTGGCATGTCTGGGCCCTGTGGGGCGGTTCTGGCCCCGAGTCACACGGTTCCACACCCCCGGAAGACACTTACCGGGAAGCGACCTAGTTCAGTACCCGATGCCGCCCGAGTACGACTACTGGCTGCTGGACCTCGACGGCACCCTCGTCGACGTGGACTGGTCGTACACCCGCGAGGTGTTCGACCGCGTCGGCGACCGTCTCGGCCGCCGGTTCACCGACCAGGAGGCCCACACCCTCTGGCACGGGCTCACGGGCAGCCGCGACAAACAGCTCCGCGCGTGGGGGATCGACCCCGCGGAGTTCTGGCCCGCCTTCCACGCCGTCGAGGACCCGCAGGTCCGCGCCGAGAACACGTTCCTCCACGCAGACGCCGAGTTCGTCGGCGACCTCGACTGCCCCGTCGGGCTCGTCACGCACTGCCAGCAATTCCTCGCCGACCCCGTCATCGACGAGGTCGGCATCCGCGACTGGTTCGACGCCATCGTCTGCTGCACCGACGACACCGGCTGGAAGCCCGACCCGACGCCGGTCTTCCACGCGCTGCGGGACATGGGGCTGACCACCCCGCCCGTCGCCACCGACGGCGGCGCCCCGACCGAGGGACGCGGTGTCCTCGCCGGCGACGGCAGCGGCGACGTGGGCGCGGCCTGGAACGCCGGGCTCGACGCCATCCACGTCGAACGCCACGGCCACGACTTCCGCGGGCACTGCGTGATGGGCGACCACCGCGTCGAGACCTTTGCTGATCTGTGGGCCGACGACCGGTACTGAGTCGCCACCCGAGAATCAGTCCTCTTCGTCCTCCTCATCGCCGTCGGGCAGCCGATGGACCGTCCGCAGCCACCGGTCCTTGGCCGCCTGCCCGGGGAAGGCGTACCGGTCGTACGTGATGTCCCAGGGCGTCCCCATCACCGGGCCGACGGCCTTTCCGGTCAGACTCCGCCAGCTTCCGACCGCGACGAGGACCGCGACCCCCGAGAGGAGCGCCGCGACCGCGACACCTCGGGTACCGCCGACGGAGACCCCGACGAGCACGACGGCCATCGCGAGCCCGGCCACGGTGACCCCGAACAGCGCCAGTCGGGCGTGTCTGCCGGTGATCTCGACGGAGTCGGACATCGTCCTGTCGGCGGTTCGTACCGGGTACAAATAATGTTTCCCACCGGGAGATGACCGGCCGATGTATGGTTGCAGGTCGACGCCCCAAATCGATTCACGAGCGTTGATTGCGGTATCTCGATGCGACACGACTGTTCCAGTGTCGGGTTCGCGGGACGAGGCGCAGGGGCGACGACCTACAGCGAGTAGCCCGCCAGCCCGTCCGCGAGCCCAGACTCCGGAGCCAGCGCCGCGACGAGCGTCTGCACGCCCGGCTTCCCCACACGCTCGGGGTTCCCGAGCAGCCGGACGCGCTCGTGTCCACAGGAGACGAGGGCCATGTCCAGTTTCTCCGCGGTCGCACGCAGCCCGAGTGCCACGCCCGCGTCGCCCGACCGGACCACCCGGGCAGGGCTCTCGTGGGCCCGCCGCCCGGCGTCGAAGCCGTCGATGGCCTCGACGACGTCGTGGCGCTCGACGCCGCGGTCCTCGGCCAGGTCCGCGAGCGCGTTCGCGAGCGTGGTCCGGAGTCCGGACGCAGTGGTCCGGTTGACGAACCGGAGCTCGCGGTCCACGAGGTCGGCCAGCCCAGACACCTCGTCGGGGTTGCCGTGCGGGACGACCAGCCCCCACTCGCGGGTCCAGTCCGCCAGCAGTTCGGGTTCGTCGCTCTCGCCCTCGCGGTCCAGGTCGACGGGACCGGCGGCGACTGCCACGTCCGGCACGTCGGCGCGGAGCCGCCGGAGGCCGGGACGCGTGCCGACGCCGAGGTAGCGCGCCGACGAGACGCGGTCGAGGGCGAGCGACAGCAGGGGGTCGTCCTCGCCGACGCCGAAGACGGCCGGCGGGCGCACGTCCGGCGAGAACAGCTGGACGGTGACGGTCTCGCCCGACTCGAGGTAGGTCACGTCGGCGGGCAGCTCGACGACGCCGTCTGCCTCCGCGAGGCTGGTCGTCGCGCCGGAGCCCTTGTCCACGGGGTAGACCAGCGTGCGGCCGTCGCCAGACTCGACCAGCCCGACGGAGACGAACCGGTGGCGCCCCTCGGCGTGGCGCTCGCGCTCGACGAGCTCGCCGGTCGTCGTCGCCATCGTGGACTCGGGGAGGCCGGCTGCCCGGCGGATGGCGGGGGCGACGAACGTGCGGAAGATGGTGAGCGCGGAGACCGGGTAGCCGGGGAGGCCGACGTACGCGCTGTCCGCGAGCTCCCCGACGAGCATCGGCTTGCCCGGTTTGACGGCGACGCCGTGGACGAGGAGTTCGCCGCGCTCCTCGACGACGCGGTACACCACGTCGACGGCGCTCGCGCTGGTGCTGCCCGAGGAGAGCACCAGGTCGCACTCGTCGGCGGCCTGCGAGAGGACCCATTCCATCTCGTCGTAGTCGTCGCCGGTGTGCGGGTAGAGTTCGGGGATTCCGCCGGCGTCGGCGACCCCGGCGGCGACGCTGTAGCTGTTCACGTCGTAGATCTGCCCACGCTCGTCGTGGAGCTCCTCGCCAGGTCTGACGAGTTCCTCCCCAGTCGAGACGATACCCACCGTCGGTTTGCCCCGTACCGGCACCGCGTCGACGCCGAGCGCCGACAGCAGGCCGATCTCGCGAGGGGTGATCCGGGTCCCGGGGCCGAGCGCGCGTTCGCCCGCCGCGACGTCGGTACCGGCGAAGGCGACGTTCCCGCCGGGGGTGACGCTGGTCCTGACGGCGACGTGCTCGCCCCCGTCGCCGTTCTCCACGCGGTCCGTCTCCTCGACCATCACCATCGCGTCCGCGCCGTCGGGCATCACCGCGCCGGTCGATATCTCGACGCACTCGCCGACGCCGACGGTCACGTCGGGTTCGGTGCCGGCGTCCACCCGGCCCACGAGGTCGAGCGTCGCTGGCTCGGTCTCGCTCGCGCCGAAGGTGTCCTTCGCCCGGAGCGCGTAGCCGTCGAGCTTCGCGCGGTCGAAGCCGGGTACGTCGCGCGCGGCGTCGATGCGCTCGGCGAGCACCCGACCGCGTGCCTCGGCCAGCGGCACGGTCTCGGAGTCGGGTTCGAGGTCGAGCCCGGCGATGGCCTCGTGGGCCGCCTCGGGGGATGCCAGCTCGCGGAACTCCTTCCTCACGGCGACCACCCCCAGCGCTGGACGGCGACGAGGTCGCCCTCCGGCAGGCCCTCGATGCCCTCGCGTATCTCGACCCAGCCGTCAGCGAGGCCCACCGAGGAGTGCGACAGCGGCCCGTCGCTCCGGATGGGGACCGCGACGCGCTGGCCGCCCTCGGCGTCGAACCGCACCCGGACGTACGTCCTGACGCCCGGCTCCGAGGGGACCTTCCGGGCGAGCATCGCGGGGCCGGTCGGCGGCTCCTCGTGCTCGCGCCCCTCGGCCCACGTCACGGCGGGCCGGAGGAACTGCACCGCACCGACGACACACGCTGCGGGGCCGCCCGGGAGGACCACGACCGGCGTCTCTTCGACCGTCCCGAGCCCGAGCGACTCGCCGGGCGTCGCCGCGATGCCGTGCACGAACAGCGAGCCAGCGCTCGCGAGCGCGTCGGGCACGCGGTCGGACTCACCGAGGCCCGAGCCGCCCGTCGTCGCGACGACGTCGGCCCCGGCGGCCGCCTCCTGGAGCGCCTCGCCGATGGAGGCGACCTCGTCGCCGACCGGGTCCTGACGCCGGGCGACGCCGCCCCAGCGTTCGACGAGCCGGGCGACGGTCAGCGAGTCGGTCTCGACGCTCTCGCCGGGGCCGGGCTCGTCGTCGACGAGGTCGTCACCGACCGGGACGACCGCGACCCGCGGCCGCTCCCTGACGGTGACCGTCTCCACGCCCGCGGCGCGCAGCAGTCCGAGGTCCGGCGGGCGGAGCTGCCGGCCGGGGTCGTACATCGACTGCTCGGCGGCCACGTCCGAGCCGACCGACGCGACGCCATCGCAGACGGCGACCGGGTCGAACACCTCGACGGTGTCGTCGACGCGTGTCGCCCCGCCGACCGGGACGACGGCGTCCGCGCCCGACGGGAGCGGCTCGCCGGCGTCCACGCGGTGTGCGCCCCGCGTGCCACCGCCGTCGCCGATGTCGCCGTCGGCGGCAAGCAGCGCGGGTGACCGGTCGCTCGCGCCGAACGTCGTGCTCGCCGCCACCGCGAACCCGTCGACGGCCGCACGCGACTCCCCCGGTACCGCCCGACGAGCGGCCACGCTCTCGGCCAGCGTCCGCCCGTCCGCGTCGGCGACCGCGACCGTCTCCGTCCTGTCGACCGGCGACACCGCCTCGCGGAGGCGCTCCCTCGCGTCGTCGATGCGAGTCCGCTCGCGGAACCCGGACTCGCGCCTGCGTTCGTCCATGTTCGGAGAGACCGCGGGCGGAGGCAAAAACGTGCGGGACTGTCGCACGGGACGACGGCCGGAGACATATCGATTATTATACGCTACGGTTCGAACCGCCGGACGATGACGTTCACGCCCTTCCACCAGCTGTTCGCCCTCGCCGGGCTCCTCGCGCTCGGCTACGGCACGGTCGTCGGCGCGAAGGCCTACCGCATCGGTCGCGACGACCCCATCCCGACGTACCGGCTCCGTCACGGCGGCACGTGCGAGGTCGAGGGTGTCGCGGCGGTCCACGAGGAGACCGTCTCGGCACCGTTCACCGGCACCGACTGCCTCGTCTGCCGCTGGACCGTCGAGGAGTACCAGCAGTCCGGCAAGCACAGCCACTGGAAGACCGTCGACTCGGGGGTCTGGTTGCGGCCGTTCGTCCTCGCGGACGACACCGGTCGGGTGCTCGTCGACCCGGACGGTGCCGAGTTCTCGCTCGGGGAGGACGACACCATCCGGGTCGACGGCGGGGACGCACCGCCCCACCGCGTCCAGCAGTTCATCGACGCGAACGACCGCGTCGACGACGAGGACCGCGAGCTCGACCTCGGCGTCGTCACGTTCTCGACGGGCAACGACCGTCGCTACGTCGAGGAACGCCTCGACCCGGGTGACGGTGCGTACGTGTTCAGCCACGCCCGGGCGAACCGCCGACCCGGCAGCGGCGTCGAGGGCGTCGTGGCCGGGCCGCCGGCCGACGGGACGGGCTCCTGGCTGGAGCGGCTCGTCGGCCCGGGCTTCCTCGTCTCCGATACGACCGAGGCTGGCGTCGTGGGGCGGCTCCGCTGGAAGGCGGTCGTCCCGACGCTGCTGGGTGTCGGTCTGGTCGCGCTCGGGCTCACGCCGCTGCTCCAGTGAGCCGATGTCTTTTTGTTCGGAGCGGCACGCAACGAATACATGCTCGATGTTGTCGGGTGGTTCACATCTCTGCCCCGGTGGCAGGCCGTCGCGGTCACCGCGGCCGCGGTCGGTGTCCTCGTCGGCCTGTTCATGCTCCGGTCGCTGCCACGTGTCGCGACGTGGTGGCCGCAGTCCGTCAGATCGGTGGCGGTCGGCGAGCGCGTCACCGTCACCGGCACGGTCGAGCCGGCCGACGGGACGACGACCTCTCCCATCACCAACGACCGCTGTCTCGTCTACCGGAACGACGTACGTTCCCGGCGGAACAACCCGTACGACGAGCTGGACGACCGGAAGACCCGCGAGGACTTCGAGGACCGGTACCGGCACTCGGTCGCGTTCGACCTCGACGACGACACCGGCCACATCCGTGTCGACCCCGACGGGATGGGGCTGTACGGCGAGCCCATCGACACGGGCGACGGTGACCTCGCCGCGGCGAAGCAGTTCGCGAGCAACCGGCAGGGGAGCTTCCTACAAAACCCGGATATGAAACACGAGGACGTCTCGTTCAGGCTCACCGCACGCCAGCTCGAACCCGGCGACACCGCGACGGTGACGGGCATCGTGGCGGAGCGCGACAGCGAGCCCGTCCTCGTCGCCAACGACGGGCTGGTCGGCTTCACCGGCTCGGTGGTGACCGGCACACGGGCCGGCTACCTGACGTACCTGTTCCGGCGAGCAGTCATCTGGTGTCTCGGAGCCGCCGCGGCCGTGTTCCTCGTCGAGATCCTCCTCTCGGCAACGGGCTGAGCCACCTCCCGGCCCGGGCGTGCAGGGAGTTGACACGCGTCGGTTCCGTCTCCGCGGCCTTTTTCGTCCCCGACTCCCAAGTGAAGTGCATGTCAGCGCTGCGTGACGCGTTGCGGGACCTGCCCGACGCCGTGTTCGCCGACTTCCTCGAGTCCGAGGAGGCCTACCTCCTCGTCGTCGACCTGCCGGGCGTGTCCTCCGAGACGCTCGACATCGTCGTGAGCGACGGCCGGGTGCGTCTCGAAGCGCGCCGCGAGAAGGACGTGCCGGCCGAGTTCCGCTACGAGCGCGAGGACCGTTCGATGTTCCTCGACGCCGAGTTACCCCTCCCGCCGGACGCGACCGCCGAAGGCGCCGAGGCCTCGGTCGACCGTGGCGTCCTCGAGCTCCGCCTCCCGAAGCGCCGCGCGGAGGAGACCCGCATCGAGATCAGCGACGACGAGTAAGCCGGGGTGGTCACGCTGGTCAACCTTCGTGCGTACTGGCGCTTCTTCGTCGTGGCGAGACAGTTCCTCCCGCTGCTGTTCGCCTACGCTCGCGACCGTCGCCGGTACCTGCTGTTCGGCGGCCGCCGGCAGGTCGACCGCGAGACGCAGGTCCGGCGCGCCGAGCACCTGCTCTCGTCGCTGCTCACGCTCGGCCCGACGTTCATCAAGCTCGGCCAGCTGCTCTCGACCAGGCCCGACGTGCTTCCGAAGGCGTACATCGACGTGCTCTCTTCGCTGCAGGACGACGTGCCGCCAGCGGACTGGGCGGACGCACGGGTCGTCCTCGAGGAGGAGCTCGGGCCCGTCGCGGAGACGTTCGACGAGTTCGACACCGACCCCATCAGCGGTGCGAGCCTCGGGCAGGTGTACCGCGCGACGGTCCGCGGCCAGGACGTCGCGGTGAAGGTGCGCCGACCCGGCGTCGAGTCGCTCGTCGAGGCCGACCTCCGGGTCATCAAGTGGTCGCTCCCCATCCTGATGCGCTTCGTCGGCGAGGCGCGAGCGTTCTCGCTGGAGAACCTCGCCGACGAGTTCGCGAAGACCATCCGCGAGGAGATGGACTACGAGCGCGAGGCGCGGATGCTCACCGAGATACGGGCGAACTTCGCGGAGTTCGACGGCGTCCGCATCCCGGCGGTCCTCGACGACTACTCCGACGCACGGGTGCTCACCATGGAGTACGTCGGCGGGACGAAGATTAACGACGTCGAGCGCCTCGACGAGCTCGGCATCGACCGCAGCCGGGTCGCCCAGACCCTCCAGGAGACGTACCTCCAGATGATCATCGAGGACGGCGTGTTCCACGCCGACCCCCACCCGGGCAACCTCGCGGTCACCGACGACGGCACCATCGTCTTCTACGACTTCGGGATGTCCGGTCGCGTGGACGAGTACATCCAGGACCGCATCGTCGAGTTCTACATCGCCGTCGCGAACCAGGACATCGACGGCATCCTCGACTCGCTCATCGCCATCGGCACGCTCTCGCCGGAGGCCGACCGCGACGTGATGGGCGACGTGATGGAGCTCGCCATCGCGGACGCCCGCGGCGACGACATCGAGCAGTACCGCGTGAACCAGATCGTCAGCCAGATCGAGGACTCCATCTACGAGTTCCCGTTCCGGCTGCCCGAGAACCTCGCGCTCGTGCTCCGCGTCGCGACCGTCGTCGAGGGGGTCTGTGTCACGCTGGACGAGGACTTCGACTTCATCAGCACGGCGACGGAGTACCTCACCGAGCAGGGCTACCGCGAGGAGTCCATCAAGCAGTACGTCGAGGAGACGGGCGAGCAGGCCTGGGAGTCCGCCCAGTCGATGCTCCGCGTGCCACCGAAGCTGGAGAACACGCTCGACCGCGCCCAGCGCGGCAACCTCACGTTGCAGGTCGAGCTGAACGACCAGAAGGGCGTCATCGACCGGCTCGCAAAGCGCATCGTCTACGGGCTGGTGTTCTCCTTCTCCATCCTCGCGACGGCGTACCTCTACCAGGGTGCCTCGCTGTACGCCGCGGGGGTCTCCGGTGCCGTCGGCGTCGTCGGTGGTATCCTGCTCTGGCTCTCCTTCCGCGAGAAGAAGGGCATCCGCGCCCAGCCGCAGTTCACCAGGCAGAACATGCGGAAGCGGCGGGGCGAGGACTGACACTGGACCCGGTGCCGGTACACGTTTCTCGTCGCCGCACACAGTTCGAGTATGGACATCGCCGAGTTCGGACTGGAGCGGTGGTTCGGCAAGTACGAACACGGAGCGGACATCATGCTCGCGGAGTCGGGCATCCGCCCCCTCGACTCCTCGCGCTTCGACACCGACCCGGGCGAGCTGAACTACGTCATCCCGACCGACGGGGACCCCGAGTTCCGCGCCGAGGTCGGCGAGCGCTACGACCGCGGGGCCGACGAGGTGTGTTTCACCTGTGGCACACAGGAGGCGAACCTGCTCGTCTTCCTCTCGCTGCTCGACGCCGGCGACCACGCGGTCGTCGTGACGCCGACGTACCAGGCGCTGCAGGCGGTGCCGGAGTCCATCTGCGACGTGACGACGGTCGACCTGCAGGAGCCCGCGTGGACGCTCGACGTCGACGCCGTCGCCGACGCGATGCGCCCGGAGACGAAGCTGGTCGTGCTGAACAACCCGAACAACCCGACCGGCCGGTACCACGACGAGGCCGTCGTCGGCGAGCTGTACGACGTGGCCGCCGCACACGACGCCTACCTGCTCTGCGACGAGGTGTACCGGCTGCTCGACGACGAGCCGCTCCCGCCGGTCGCGAGCATGGGCGACCACGGCATCTCGACGACGAGCCTGACGAAGGCCTACGGGCTGGCCGGACTGCGCTTCGGCTGGATAGCGGGGCCGGAGACGGTCGTGCAGGACGCGGTGCGCTGGAAGGACTACACGACCATCTCGCCGCCCATCTTCGGCCAGCACGTCGCTCGACAGGCCCTCGGCGAGCAGGAGGACGACATCCTGCGCGAGAACCGCGAGCTGGCGGCCACGAACCGGGCCATCGTCCGCGAGTTCGTCCACGAGCACGGGCTGGACTGGTACGACCCCGTCGGCGTCAACGGCTTCGTCACGGTGCCATCGGGGTTCGACGACGGCCGCGAGTTCTGCGTCCGGGTCGTCGAGGAGGAGAGCGTCGTCCTCGCACCCGGCGACCTGTTCGGCTTCCCCGAGTACTGGCGGCTCGGCTTCGGGCTCCCGACCGACGAGCTGGAGGAGGGCCTGGCCCGCGTCTCGCGAATCATCGAGGGCGCCTGAGCCGCCCTCGCGTCGGGCTGACCGACGCGTCGTCGTGGGGCGTGTCGCTACGCCCACAGAGCACCTCGTTGGCGCCGTTCCAAACGGTTTATACACACGCGGGCAGAATCCCGCCACATGGCTAAAGAGCAGAAGGAAGTGCGTGACCTTCAGGAGGGCAGCTACGTGATGATCGACGACGTCGCCTGCAAGATCAACGGCTACTCCACGGCGAAGCCGGGCAAGCACGGCAGCGCGAAGGCCCGCGTCGAGGCCGTCGGCGTCTTCGACGGCAAGAAGCGCTCCATGTCCCAGCCCGTCGACGCGAAGTGCTGGGTCCCCATCATCGAGCGGAAGGGCGGCCAGGTCGTCTCCGTCGAGTCCGACACCGTCGCACAGGTCATGGACCTCGACACCTACGAGACGTTCTCGATGTCCATCCCGGCGGACCTCGAACTCGAGCCCGACGACGAGATCGAGTACCTCGAACTCGACGACCAGCGAAAGATCGTCTGAGGCCGATGTTCCCCGGAGCCATCGCCGACCGCGACGACGCAGCCTACGTGGTCGTCGGGGCTCCACTCGACGTCTCGACGACCTTCCAGCCGGGCACGCGGTTCGGACCGGACCGCATCCGGCGCTTTGCCGAGACCTTCGACGACTACGACCACCACACGGACAGCCATTTCTCCGACCTCGGCGTCGCCGACCACGGCGACGTGCGCGCCTGGGACGACGCCGCGGAGTACCTCGACTACCTCGAAGGCGTCTGCACGGACGTGGTGTGGGACGACGCCACGCCGCTGGTCCTCGGCGGCGAGCACACCGTCACGCTGGCGAACGTCCGCGCCACCGACCCCGACGTCTTCGTCTGCCTCGACGCCCACCTCGACCTGCGGGCGGAGTACGACGGCAACGAGCTCAGCCACGCGACCGTCACCCGGCACGTGCTGGAGGTGGCGGACGAGGCGGTGATCCTCGGCGCGAGAACGGGAAGCGAAGCCGAGTGGGAGCGAGCGAGCCAGGACGACGTGACCGTCGTGCCGCCGGACGAGGTGGCCGACTGGACGCCCGAGTTCGGCGACCGGGACGTCTACTGCTCGGTCGACATCGACGGCGCGGACCCCGGGTTCGCACCGGGGACCGGGACCATGGAACCCTTCGGGCTGACGCCCCGCGAGATGCGGGACGTCGTTCGGGCTGTCGGTGCGACCGGGGACGTGGTGGGGTTCGACGTGGTCGAGGTCAACGACCGCGACGACGGGCAGGCTGCTTCGCTGGGTGGGAAGCTGCTGCGAGAGTTCGTGTTCGCGGATGCTGCTGGTTCTGGGTAGGTTCTGACTGTTGGTTTCCTGCGAGTTGCCTTCGGCTTAGTCATTGGACCTGCTGGTGACGACAACAGCCAGAAAGCCCCGACGTTCTCGACTCGGAGGACTCGCTGCGCTCCTCGTGCCTGCGGTGCTTGCTTCGTCCGCCGTCGTCGACAACGTCGCCCCTTTCAGTCCCGCCCGACCGCGACCGCACCGCACCTCACGCCTCCCCAGCCGATTCGCTCGGTCGCAGGCTCCCTCGCTCATCCCTCGCGCGAGCGTCGGCTCACTGCCTCACTTCGTTCGGCACGCTCGCCAGCCGCGCGCCACCTGGAAAATCTGGAAACCGAAGCAAACCGAAAGCACACCTGTCGCTACGCGAGTTCCGAGAGAGACGGGAAGAGAGAGCCGCTTATTCGTCGACGGCGACGGCGTTGACCTGGCCGGTCTGGCCGGGACGTGAGGTGACGCGGGCGGTGCCGGCGTCGGTCTCGATGAGCGCGCCCTTCGTGATGATGTTCCGGCGTACGTAGTTCGGGTTGGCGTCGTTCTCGACGACGTCCTCGATGGTGGCCTCGACGGTCTCGCCGCCCTTGTTCACGTTGGCGACGTCGGTCGCGAGGGCGCGGGTCTTCGTCGTGTTGCCGCGCGTGTCGACGGTGCGGAATCGCGGCTCGCCGACCTGGGTCTCCGTGGGGAGACGGCCGAGCTGGTGCTTCTTTCGGTTGCGGATCGGGCGCAGTCGCCCACCGGTGCGCTTGCGGGTGGAGCGTCCCTGGTCTTGCATACCCGGCAAGAGTCCCAGGAGCTACTTGAATCGCTCGACTTGGCACGGGCCGAATCGGAGGGTTTAGGCCGTCCTCGGCCGACCGGCGAGACATGAGTCTCCGCGTCGCCGTGGCCGCGCCGTTCCGCCAGCGCGGCAAGGACGAGCTCGCCGAGAACGAGTTCGTGGTCGCGCTGTCGCTCGACCGCGACTGGTTCTCGCCGGATCAGGCGAAGCGGCTGGTCGACGTGGCGACGGGCGAGGGGCTGCTGGAGCGCGACGACAGCGGGCTGCGCCCGACGTTCGACCCGTCGTCGGTGTCGGTGCCGGAGGGGTTCGTCCCCGGCGAGGACGTCCTGCGCTCGCGCTCGGCGTTCGAGCAGGTGCTCGACGACCTCGTCGCGGACGGCCACGAGAAGCACGAGGCGGTGGGCGAGATCAACCAGCTGCAGGGCGAGCTCGACGTGACCATCGAGGCCGCCGCGGTCGTGTACGCCCGCCGGAACGGACTGGACGTGAGCGACGTACGCGAGAAGGCCGTCGCCGAGCTGGCGAGCGACGACGAGGAGGGGACGTAGGATGGTCGAGGACCGGGTCACCGACGGCGTCCGCATCGCCCAGCTGCTCTCCTCCGAGCTGGACGGCCGCGAGGACGGCACCTTCGCCCGGTTCGCCGTCGTCGACGCCGACCGAGACGTGGCGCCGACGGTCGACGGCGCGCTCGCCTATCGGGTGACCTGTGACGGCGAGGCCGTCGCCGAGGTGTTCGTCCAGCCGGACCGCACGCGGGTCGAACTCCGGACGGGTCTCGACGCCGCGGTCGAGCGGGCCGAGGCACTGGCGACGGCGGCCGACGGCACCGTCGACCTCCGTGTCCGCCCGAAGGCGGTCGAGCCGCCCCGCGTCGTACTGTTCGTCGAGTCCGGCGCGGCGGTCAAGCGGGCAGCGGACGTACTGGTGGCGGCGGTCGAAGCCGAGTCCTGAGTCAGGCGCCCTCGACCGACTCGTCCGTCTCCGCGGGTTGCTCCTCGAAGTACCGTTCGAACCGTGGCGCCGACTTCATCAGCACGGTCCCGAGAACGCTCATCGCGAGCACGTAGCCGACGGCGAACGCGGGGATGACGTCGGCGAGCGCGCCGGTGCCGACCTCCAGTGCGAGCGCGGCGAGCACCAGCGAGAACTCCCCGCGGGCGACGAGCGCGATGCCGGCCCGGCGGGCACGTCGTTCGCTCAGCCCGTACCGGAGTCCGCTCCAGTAGCCGCTGACGAGCTTGCTCGCCGAGGTGACGACGACGGCGACGGCGAGCAGCGTGAGCGCCGTGCCGGAGAGCGCGCCGAGGTCGGTCTGGAAGCCGATGGCGAGGAAGAAGATGGCCGCGAACAGGTCGCGGGCGGGCGAGAGCAGCTTCTCGACGCGGTGGACGGCGTCCGTCGCGCTGACGGCCGTCCCGACGAAGAACGCGGCGACCGCCTCGCTGACGCCGAGCTGGAGCGCCAGCCCGCCGACGAGCGCGACCACGCCCAGCGTCGTCAGCACGAACAGCTCGTCGGAGTCGACAGCGAGGGCGCGCTGGATGACGGGTGTCCCCACCCTCGCGACGACGACGAGCACCGCGATGAACCCGAGCGCAATTGCGACCGCGGAGAGCGCCGCGCCGCCACCACCGCCGAGGACGAGCGCGGAGAGCACCGCGAGGTAGACCGCGATGACGAGGTCCTCGACGACGAGCGTGCCCAGGACGACCTCCGCCTCGGGGTCGGCGACCCAGCCGAGGTCGATGAGCGACTTCGTGACGATGGCGCTCGAGGAGATGTAGACGATCCCGGTGACGAACGCGACCTCGACCGGCGTGAACCCGAACGCGAGCCCGATGGCGACGCCGACGGCAGCGTTGACGACGAGGTCGATGCCGCCGATGACCGCCAGTCTCTCGCGGTTCGCGAGCAGCTGGTCGATGCTGAACTCCACGCCGATGAAGAAGAGCAGGAGGACGACCCCGAGCTCGGCGAGCAGGTCGACGAACTCGTGCCGCTGCAGCACCGCGAAGGAGACTCCGGCGACCTCCGGGGCGTTCGGCCCGACGACCAGTCCGATGACGATGTACGCCGGGATGACCGACTGGCCCAGGCGGTACGCGAGCGTCCCGGCAACGGCGAGTACGGTGATCGCGAGCCCGGCTTCCAGCAGGAGTCCCGAGGCCATCCTACTGGTCGACGAACTCCTGCAGTGCCTGCTGTTCCTCCCGGGTACCGAGCACCACGAGGATGTCGCCTGCCGTGATGGTCTCGCCCGGGTCCGGGTTCGGGAGCGTCTCGTCGCCGCGCTGGATGGCGATGACGGAGACACCGGTCTGGTTCCGCACGTCACAGCCGGAGAGCGTCTGCCCGACGATGGTGGCGTCCTCGCCGATCTCGACCCACTCCAGGATGGCCTCGCCGAGGGGCACCTGCGTGCGGTCCAGCTCGATGGGCTGGAAGTACGCGCCGCTCAGGATGGCCCCGAGCTGGCGGGCGGTCTCGCCGTCCACGTCGGCGATGCGCTGGCTGTCGGCGTCGGGGCTCGGTCGGTGGAACAGCTCGCGACGCCCATCGTGGTGCATCAGCACGACCAGTCGGGCACCTCCGCCGACCTCGAGTTCGAACTTCCGGCCGACGCCGGGGACGTCGGTCTCGTAGACGGTCATGTCCGACCCGATGGCCGCCTGTGACTTAAAGAGCGATGGCAACCAGCTGTGGCGATTCCGACCGGGAGTCCGGCCGCTCCTCGGCGGACGCTCACAAGCCTTAATCACACCACCGTCCCACATCAGGACGATGGCAGACGAGCGCGTCGAACTCGGCGTGGAGCTCCTCTCGAAGCTGGAGGACGACGAGCTCGCACTCGCCGAGGCGATGGACCGCATCGAGACGGTGACCCGGGACCCCGCCACCGTCCGCGAGATCCTCGATACGGCGGTGATGCGCGGGGTCATCGAACGCGAGGACGGCGTCGTACAGACCACCGGCAGCAGTGGCTTCGTCAGCCAGACCGCGGACGTGGTCCGCCGGGAGGGCGACTACGAGTGCCGTCGCTGTGGGGCGTCGATCTCGACGGGGCACTTCGTCCAGCTGGAGGCGGGCGAGCTCGGCCCGTTCGGGCCGGAGTGCGTGCGGAAGGTCACCGGGCGGGACTGAGTCGACGGCGCTACCGACCGCGGCTGAGCTCGTCGACGAGCTGGTGGAGGAGGTCCTGCTGGCGCTGGAGCAGCTCGTTCTGGTGGTCGACCTTCGACTCGAGCGTCTCGATGCGTTCGAGCAGTTCCTCGTCGCCGGCGGAGGTCGCTGGCTGGAAGCCGGCCTCTGCGAACTTCGAGTCCGAGAGCGGCTCGTCGTCCTCGTCGTCGGTGTCCTCGCCCCCGGTGTCGTCCTCGACGGCCTCCTCGACCGTCGACGCGACCTCGTTCGGGGTCGCCTCGGCGGTGTCGGTTGCTGACTCCGAGGCGGTTGGTGGCTCCGTGGCGGCCGACGACTCTGTGGGAGCCGACGACCCCGTCGCTGTAGGTGCGGACTCCTGCTGGACGGCGTCCGTCACGCCCTCGGGGTCTGCCGGCTCCCCCTGCGGGTCCTGCTGGGGTTCCGGTTGCCGATCCTCGGGCTGCTGCGTCTCGGGCTGCTGCGTCTCGGCCGGCTCCGAGCGCGGCTGTGTCTGGTTCGCCTGCGACCGGCCTGCGGCGGACCGGCCGGTGGCGGGCTGGTCCGTACTCGGCTGGCTTGCCTCGCCACCCTGGCCACCTGCGCCCGACTCCGCAGCGGGCTGCTCGGCGGCCTGGGGCTGGGGGTCCGCGCTGGCGGCCGTTCCCTGGTCGGTGTCCAGCGGGTCGCCCTGTGGCGGTGCCGGGTCGGGTGCTGTGGCCTCTCCACCGTCGTCCGGCTGGACGGTGTTGCCGGCGTCGAGTGGGTCCACACCCTCGCCGAAGTCGACGGCCGCTGGCTCGTCGGCCTCGTCTGCCTCCTCGGGTGCGACGGCCTCGTTCAGCGCGTCCAGCGAGGACACGCCGTAGTACGAGAACAGCGAGCGCTGGAGGTACTCCTTCACCTCGGCGGCGCGGTCGTTCGAGACCTTCATCCGTTCGGGCCGACCGTCGACGGTCAGTACGAGCTGGGTGGCGACGCTGCCGTCCTCGAAGTCGAGGCCGGTCACGTCCGCGAAGTGGTACTCCTCGTAGTCCTCGTCCCAGACGGCGCTCCCGACGTGTTTGACGAGCCGCGCGGAGGTGATGACGAGCGTCAGCTCGTCGAGGCGGAACGTGCGTGTCACCTTCTCGTCGGGGTCCGTCACGCCGCTCGCGTTCAACACACCGGCGAGTACGGGGTGGACCACGTCGTCGGTGGCGTTGGAGGGGACGGTGAACTCCTCGGTTCCATCGAGGGAGTAGTCGAGGCTGATGCGGGTCTTGCGGCGACCCTCCTTGACGGTCATCCGCTGTGCGTCGTGGGGGTACTCGTCGACGGACTCGTCGCTGAGGAACCCCTCTGACTGGTAGATGAGTGTTCGGGTCGGCGTCACGTAGAGGGCGTTCTCGCCCCCGAGCGAGACTTCGGCGGCGATATCTTCGCCCTCCAGCGCCGATTCCACGATGCCCGGGACGTCCATGCTCACTGCTTTACCACCCCACGGTATAAATCCGTGGGGCTGTCTAACCGCAGGCCGGGAGCCATGCGACCGCAGGACAGCCCGGGGAACAGTTGAGAAGGCTTAAGTCGTCCACCCGGTAACGAGGGAGTGAGGCCGGGTGGCTTAGCTGGACATAGCGCCGCACTCATAGGGTTTCAGAGATTCGGTGCGGTACCAGAGCCTTGGAAGGCTTACGCGTGACCTCGGGGCCCGCCGAGCCTCGAACCTGGGTCATGCGGAGATCGCGGGTTCGGAGCCCGCCCCGGCCATTCTCAAGTCGTCACGAGCCGACAGGCGAGTGGCGACGCCGTAGATGGCCGGGTGCGGGCGGAGAACCCGCTCGCGGCTCCCGCGAACGTAGCGAGTGGGAGGTCGATGCACGACGAACGGAGTGAGGAGTGCATCGGAAGTTCGGAGCCCGCCCCGGCCACTTCTGACGTGGAGGAACGAACGCCAGCGAGTGACGAGTCCGGCCATTCCCACGTCGTCACGAGCCGAGCGGCTCTGCTGACGGTGGCGCGGAAGCGGGGAAACAGCGAGTGTCGGCTACTCCGTCGGGTCGACGAGCTGTGAGCCGTCCTGTGCGACGAGGCCCTTGTCGATGGCGGCGTCGATGACGGCGCGACACTCCTCGATGTTCACGTCGTACGCGCCGACGGCGACGTCCTCGATCTCGCCCCGCTCGATGGGGAAGTCGCGGTTCTGGAGCAGTCGCACGACCTTGTTGTACGTCTGGGGCGAGGGGTCGACCGTGCGTTGCTGGCCGCCGGTGGCGTTCGACGGCGACTCGTCGGCGGACCCGGCAGCGCCGGTGCCTGCGGTGCTGCGGTCCACCGCGTCGCCGAGGGGGCGACCGTCCTCCGTGGTCTTGGCGTCGCCGGGCTGGTCGGCGTTCGCGTCGGGCTCCTCGAAGCTGACGGCGTCCTCGGGTGTCGAGAAGACGGAGTCGGTGCCGGTGGTCTCGGTGGGGTTCCCGAACACGGACGTCTGGTCGTCCCCGTCGTCACCGGGTTTCCGGAACGTGATCTCGTCCGCGCCGTCGACGGCCTGCCCCACCGTGGGCTCGTCGGCCGTCTCGGCGTCGTCTATCGGGGGTGACGGCGAGTCGTCCTCGGGTGATGCGAGCGCCGTGGGGTCGGTGAAGCCTGCGGCGGTCGTCCCCGTCTCCTCGTCCGTGGCGTCGGTCGTGTCGGGCTCGTCGGCTTCGGCCTTCGAGTCGTACTCCAGCTCGAGTCGGACCGACGTGATCTGGGAGAACTCGACGGGAGCAGCCTCCAGCATCGCCCGGAGGTTCTCGTAGGCGTCCTCGGGGTCGTCCACCTCGATTGTCAACGAACTCACAGAACACCACCCGTCAACGCTGTGCACCATCCACGGCCGCATGTCAGGTCCGTCATCGGCGTAAATCACGACATCCCCCTATCTAAAACTTAGGCTATCCAGCTGATACTCCTCGTTTCTTGCCGTTTCACCGTGGGAAAAAATAATATGGTTCGGCTACGTGGGAGTACCCATGAGCCAGAACGAACGTGGGACCGCTGGTGGGGCGTCGGTCCAGCTCACATCCGAGCGCGTGCTTGCGGCGTTCGACGGGCACGCACCGGAGACGACGGCGTCGCTCGCCGAAGAGCTGAACGCCGCGGGCGAGCGCGTCGACGAGACGTGTCGGACGCTCTGTGAACGGGACGCGCTCGCCCGGCGCGAGCTGGACTGTGGGCACGGCACCGTGACCGCCTGGTACCGGCCGGCCGAGGCCGGGGCAGACCTCGAGGAGCGAGCCGAACAGGCACTCGCGGAGCTGTCGGTCCCGGGCACGAGCGAGATGATGCGCGACTGGCGACGCGACGCCGTCCGTGCGGCGTTCGAGTTCGTCGTCGAGGAGGGGCCGGTCGTCGAATCGGAGTTCGTCGAGTACGTGTTCCCGACACAGAACGCGGGCTACGACGACCCGGCAGCCTGGTGGGAGATGGTGGCTCCGCGGCTGGCCGAGGTTCCGGGCGTCTCGCCGCCGGCCGAGGGCGAGGTGTGGACCAGCGACGTGAGTTGCTGAGTCAGTAGATCAGTTCGTCGTCGTTCTCCACCATGTACAGCGTCCGCGCGGCGATGTTCACCGCGTGGTCGCCGATGCGCTCGAGGTCGCGCACCGTGAGCAGCAGCCGCGAGACGTCCTCGAGCACGGTCTCGACCTCGGTGCCGTCGTCGAGCTCGCTCTCGATGAGGTCGCGGACGACGGTCTGGCTCGCGTGCTCGCACATCGCATCGAGCTCGTCGTCGCTCTCGTTGATGTCGAAGCAGGCGTCGGTGTCCTGTGCCGCGTAGGCCTCCATCGCCCGCTCGACCATCGAGACGGTCTGGTCGCCGATCGCCTGCACGTCGACCTCGGGGTAGACGTCGTGGCGGGCGTCGAGCGTGTACTCGCCGAGGTTCGTCGCGAGGTCGCCGACCCGTTCGAGGTCGGTGATGATCTTGAACGAGGCCGCGATGAAGCGGAGGTCGCCGGCGACGGGCTGCTGGAGGGCGAGCAGGTCGACACACTGCTGTTCGATGTCGAGGTAGAGCGAGTTGATCTCGCTGTCGCCGTCGATGACCTCCCACGCGGCGTCCTCGTCCTTGTTCTCGAGGGCGGTGAGCGCGGTCCGCAGTCGGTCGACCACGACCTCGCTCATGTAGAGGACGTCCTCTTCGAGACTAGCCAGTTTCTCCTGGTAGTTCTGTCGTGCCATTGGTGAATCAGAGCGTGGTGGGGGTGGTGTGCGTTGCGTTGCTCATCCGAACTTGCCGGTGATGTAGTCCTCGACGCGTTCGTTGTCGGGGTTCTCGAAGATCTTCTTCGTGTCGTCGAACTCGACGAGCTCCCCACCGGTGAGGAAGACGGCGGTCTTGTCGGAGATGCGCGCCGCCTGCTGCATGTTGTGGGTGACGATGATGACGGTGTAGTCCTCGGCGAGCTCGTCGATGAGGTCCTCGATCTTCGAGGTGGCGACGGGGTCGAGCGCGCTCGCGGGCTCGTCCATCAGGACGACCTCCGGGTCGGGTGCGATGGCCCGTGCGATGCAGAGCCGCTGCTGCTGACCGCCGGAGAGGTCGAGGCCGGACTCGTGGAGCTGGTCCTTGACCTCGTCCCAGAGCGCGGCGCGCTTCAGTGACTCCTCGACGATTGCGTCGTGGTCGCCGCTGATGTTCTGGATGTTCAGCCCGTAGGCGACGTTGTCGTAGATGCTCTTCGGGAACGGGTTCGGCTTCTGGAACACCATGCCGACACGGCGGCGCAGCGCCACCGGGTCGACGTCGTCGTCGTAGACGTTCTTCTCGCCGAGGTAGAGCTCGCCCTCGACGCGTGCGGCGTCGATCATGTCGTTCATCCGATTGATGCACCGGAGGAACGTCGACTTCCCACAGCCCGACGGGCCGATCATCGCGGTGACCTTGTTCTCGGGCACCTGCATCGAGATGTCCCGGAGCGCCTGGTCCTGGTTGTACCAGACGTTGACGTTCCGGGCCTCGACGATGGTCCGCTCGTGGGTCGTCCGCGAGCCCTGACTGCCCTCTTCGAGCCCGGACGTCACGTCGGTCTCGAGGAGCATGTCGTCGTCCGTCGGGTCCTCGGTCGCCGATTCCACGTTGTCGTTACTCATGTTCTCTTGGCTCATTGGTCACGTTTCTCGCTGATACCTGTTGCGCAAGACGATGGCGATGGAGTTCATCGCCAGCAGGACGGTGACGAGGACGACGACACCGGCCGGCACGGCCTTCTGGTAGAAGTCCGCCGTCGCGAAGTAGCTCGCCCAGCTGTACACCTGCAGCGGCATCGCGCTCACCGCGGAGTCGAACGAGTTGGGGAACGAGTAGAGTACGTTCGGTGCGCCGATCATGATGAGCGGTGCCGTCTCGCCGATGGCGCGGCCGAGCGCGAGGATGGTCCCGGTCAGGATGCCGGGGAACGCCCGGGGCAGGACGACGTTCTTCATCGTCTGCCAGCGCGTCGCGCCCATCCCGTAGGACGCCTGGCGCATCTCGTCGGGCACCGACCGGATGGCCTCCCGGGCGGAGATGATGACGATGGGGAGGATGAGCAGCGCGAGCGTCGCGCCGCCAACGAGGATGGTGCCAGCCGGCTGGCCGAGCCGGGTCACGAACAGGCCGAGTCCGAGCAGGCCGTAGACGACCGACGGCACGCCCGCCAGGTTCGAGATGTTCACGTCGATGAACCGGGTGTAACGGTTGTCGGGGGCGTACTCCTCCAGGTACAGCGCCGCGCCGACGCCGATGGGGAACGAGAGCGCGGCGACGGTCACCATCAGGAGGATGGAGCCCGCGATGGCCGGGTAGAGGCCGGCGTCGGCCGCGGTGCCGCTGTGGGAGCTGGTCAGGAACTGCCAGTCGACCCAGGACTGCGGACCGGCGTAGCCGACGGTGTCGACGACGAACTCGCCGAGCAGCGCGCCACCGACGACGACCGCCGGCAGGGCCAGTCCGACGCGTTCGTCGGGACGCGTCGTGAATGCGCCGCCGACGAACGCCGCTGTCGGGACGACGGCGACCGACGCGAGGATGACCGACGGCACCGAGCCGACGCCGAACGCGGCCGGGCCGACGAACGCCGACGCGGCGATCGCGACCAGGGCGACCACGCCCATCGACAGGCCGGTGCGCCGGTCACTGATGCTCGACGCATAGAGCGCGACGGGCGTCGCCGCGAACACGCCGATGGTCAGCATCAACAGCACCCAGTCGAGCGGGACGACCGGCGAGGACTGGACGACGGCGGCGAGACTCGGGACGACCTGGGGGAGGCCGGCGACGTCGCCGATGATGCCCGGGAAGCCGAACAGGGAGCCGTAGAATGCGAGGCCCGATACCACGAACCGGGTCATGAACGGGATCCGGTGACTCCGCTGCTGGAGGGCGACTGTCACCGCCACCGGGACGGCGAAGGCGAGCACGTAGGCGAACCAGACGAGCGCGGGCAGCACCTCGACGAAGATGATGGCCACGCCGCCGCTGAACAGCAGGCTCACGACGAGCAACCCGACGGTCGTCGCGCCGAGTTTGAGCGCGCCGACGTCAGCCGTGGCGAGGTAGCCCGCCGTCACGAGCGTCGGCAGGACGAACGTGAGCAGGAACGTGAGGTGCCAGCCGGCGTCGGCGGTGAGCGGCTGGATGGCGTCGTTGGCGACGTACACCAGCAGTATCGACAGGATGACGAGGCCGAACAGGGTCGACGCCAGCAGCAGGTACCGGAAGATGGTCCCGACCGTACGGCTGACCTGTCCGAACCCGTCGGCGTAGCTTCTGCGTTCTTCCGTCGCCATCTCAGTACTCCTCCCTGTACCGCTGTGCGATCCATTCGCTGATGACGTTCATGACGAGTGTGATGACGAAGAGGGTGAGCCCGATGGCGAACAGGCTCCGGTAGGCGAGCCCGCCGCCGGTGATGTCCCCGGTGAGCAGGTTGACCATCGTCGCGGTCATCGGCGAGCCGCCGTCGAGATACGCGGCGGGGTTGAACGGGTTGTGGAACTTCGCCTGGGCGCCCGCGGCGACGGTGACGGCCATCGTCTCGCCGATGGCCCGCGAGAGCGCGAGGATGAACGAGGAGAGGATGCCCGAGAGCGCCGCCGGCACGACGATGCCGGTCGACACCTCGAACTTCGTCGCGCCCATCCCGTAGCCGGCCTGCCGGAGATCGTCGGGCACCGCCGACATCGCGTCCTCGCTGATGGACGCGACCATCGGGATGATCATGATGCCGACGACGATGCTCGCCGACAGCAGGTTGAACGTGCCGATGCTGGGGAACACCACTCGCAGCGCGGGCGTGATGTAGATGAGTGCGAAGAAGCCGTAGACGACGGTCGGGATGCCCGCGAGGATCTCGAGTGCGGGCTTCAGGACCGACCGGATCTGCGGGTCGGCGTACTCGCTGAGGTAGATGGCCGTCGCGACGCCGAGCGGGAGCGCGATGATGGCCGAGCCGAGCGTCACCATGATGGTCGAGGTGACGAGCGCCAGGACGCCGAACTTGCCTTCGCCGATTATCCACTCTGTACCGGTGAGGAACTCGACGACCGACGCGGTCTCCCCCTCGATGCCCACCAGCGGCGCGGTGATGGTGAAGAACTTGGCCGCCTCCGTCACGAGCAGCACGATGATGGCTACCGTCGTGAAGATGGAGAGAACGGCACAGAGGAAGAAGAAGGAGCGTGTCAGCAGCTCCGGGGGCGCGTTTGCCGTGTTCCGTGTGAGGTCTTCTGTGAGGTCGTCCGTGCTCATTGGCTGTCGTTCGTGTTTCCGCTAGTAGTGAAAAAGCGCTTCGTTCGGCCGTCAGCGCCGTCTCAGCTGGAGTTCGCTTCCTCGATGGCGGACTCGAGGGCGTCCATCTGCTCCGACTGCTGGTCGTCGTCGAGGGGCACGTAGCCGACCTCGTCGGCGACGATCTCCTGGCTGGTCGAGTTCTCGATCCAGTAGCGGGCGAACTCGGCGATGTGCTCCTCCGCGAGGGCGGACTTCTTCGGGTAGGTGAACAGCGGCCGGGAGAGGGGCGCGTACTCGCCGGACTTCGCGGTCTCCAGCGAGGGCTCGACCGGGCCATCCCCGTTGTCGATGGCGAGGGCCTTCACGCGGTCGGTGTTCTCGCTGTAGTAGGCGTAGCCCATGTAGCCGATGGCGTACTCGGAGCCCTCGACACCCTGGATGATGGTGCGGTCCTGCTCGGTCGCGGAGTAGTCCTGGCGGTGGGTCACCTCGCTGTCGCCGGCGTGGAGGATGGCCTCGATGAAGTAGTCGTACGTCCCCGAGGCGTCCGAGGGGCCGTACAGTTCGAGCGGCTCGTCGGGCCACTCCGAGTTCACGTCGGCCCACGTCTCGGGCTGCTCGTCACCGGACCAGAGGGTCCCGAGCTCCTCGACGGTAATCGAGTCGACCCAGTCAGCGTCGTTGTTGACGATGACGGTGAGCGCGTCGGTCGCGACCGTCAGCTCCACGGGCTCGACACCGTTCTCTGCGCAGGCGCTCTCCTCGTCGGGCTGGATGGGGCGCGACGCGTTGTTGAAGTCGGTGCGGCCGGGGCAGAAGTGGTTCGCGAAGCCGCCACCGGAGCCGGTGGACTGGAGGTTGAACTCGACACCGTCGTGGTCGTTCTTGAACCGCTCAGACATCGCCGTCGAGAGCGGGAAGACGGTCGAGGACCCCGCGATGTCGATGGTGCCGGAGAGGCCGTCGCCGCCGCCGTCGGAACTCTGGTTCTCGGTACACCCGGCCAGTGCGAGTGCTCCGACCGTACTCGTTGTGGCTGCCACGAATTCACGTCGGCTGAAGCGGTCGTCTGCCATTACCGGAGACAGGGCGACATCCGAATAAATACCCTGCTATGATAAATATATAGATATACATACCGTAATTGAGTGCTGTGTACTCACATGGGCGAAGAACGGTCGGGATACCGCCACACGTGACGGGGGCACACCGGAAATCGGACACGCTGCCGATGCTGGCGGTGCAGTGGGCGTAACCGGGCCCGAACCGGTGGTCTGCTCCGGACCGCTATTTCGCCGAAATACGGCTACAGTCACGCAATAGTATTCCGTTACTGGTGTCGCCGTCGTAGCGGAATATATAGGAACAGGCAGATTTATTTTGTACCCCACCGGACGACCCCACATGGAGACCCGCAAGGTCCAGGTCACTGGTGGTTCGACGTTCACCGTCTCGCTACCGAAGTCGTGGGCGACGGACAACGGTGTCTCGGCCGGGACGACGGTCGAGTTCTACCCCGAGGACGACTCGCTGCTGCTGACACCCCAGAGCGAGGTCCAGCGGACGAAGGGCCACCTCGACGTGTCCGACCTCGACGGCGACCGACTCACGCGCGCGGTGATGACGATGTACGTCTCCGGCTTCGACATCATCTCGCTGGAGGCAAACCGCATCACCACCGACCAGCGCCGGGCCATCCGCGAGGCCACCCAGAGCCTCGTCGGCGTCGAGGTGCTGGAGGAGACCGGCGACAAGGTCGTCATCCAGGACCTGCTCGACTCCTCCGAACTCAGCATCCACAACGCCGTCACCCGGATGCGCCTCATCGCCGAGTCGATGCTGCACGACGCCGTCGTCGCGCTCGTCGAGGACGACGACGACATGGCCCGCGACGTGCGCGAGCGCGACGACGACGTCGACCGCCTCTGGTTCGTCGTCTCCCGCATCTTCCGCGCCACCCTGCGCTCGCCACGTGCCGCCGAGGAGCTCGGCCTCCCGCGCGAGACCTGCTTCGACTACCACTCCAGCGCCCGTCAGCTCGAACGCATCGGCGACCACGCCGCCAAGATCGCCTCCCACGCGCTCAACATGGAGGAGATCGACGGCGAGCTCGGCGAGGCCCTCCTCGAACTCCACGACGACTCCGCCGAGGTCCTCGAACACGCGATGGACGCCCTCTTCGCCGACGAGAGCGACGAGGCAACCCGTCTCGCCAACACCGCCCGCGAGAGCATCCTCGACATCGACGAGCACACCCGGACCATCGACGAGCTCCTGCGCGAGCGCGACCCCCACACCGCCCAGTCCATCGGACTCGTCGTCGACTCACTGTCGCGCTCGGCCGACTACGCCGGCAACATCGCCGAGACCGCACTCCAGAAGGCCGCGCCGCGTCCCTGAGATACCGACCACCTGCGTTCTTCGCCCCGCTGCTTCTGCGACGTAACTTGACTTCCCACGTGGCGCGCGACTGGCGAGACTGCGCGACCGCAAGGGAGCGCGTCGAGCCATTCGTGCGAGGGACGAGGAGCGCAGCGCCAGCGAGCACCACAGGAGGCTGGGGAGGAGTGAGGTGCGATGCGGTCGCGGCCGGGTGGGGCTGAAAGGGGCGGCCGTCTCGACGAACCTCGACGAAGCAAGCACTGCAACGGAGTGAAGCGCGCAGCGAGTCGCGGGAGTCGAGACGGCCGGGGCTTTCTGGCTGTTCGCGGTTCCAGAGAGTATCACGATTGACGGGGCTTTCTGGCTGTTCGCGGTTCCAGAGAGTATCACGATTGACGGGGCTTTCTGGCTGTTCGCGGTTCCAGAGAGTATCACGATTGCCGGGGCTTTCTGGCTGTTCGCGGTTCCAGAGAGTATCACGATTGCCGGGGCTTTCTGGCTGTTCGCGTTCCCGTTTCGAGCAGTGAATCCTGCAGTCCCGGTTCTACGGAATCCAACGACTGATAGGACCGAAACAGGGTAGGCCGTCGAACGCAGACGGGCACACGATGCGAGTCGAGTTCGGTCGGCGGGCGCTGGCGGGCGCGGTCGTCGCCTGCGTCGTGATCGCGAGCCTGCTCACGTCGCCGGATGCGGCGATGGGGTACGTCGCGACGATAGCGAACGATCCGGTCGCGTTCGCCGGCGTCCTCGTCGCCCTCTACGCCGTCCGCCCGTTCCTCGCGTGGCCGGCGACGCTGCTGGCGGTCGTGGTGGGCTACGGCTACGGCGTCGCCCTTGGGGTGCCGGTCGCGCTCGTGGCCGTGGTCGGCACGTCGCTCGTCCCGTTCTACGCGACGCGGTGGTTCGACGGCGGGACGCTGGCGCCGACCGACACAGACGACGACGCGGACGGCCGCCTCCGGAGGCACATCGAGCGCTACTTCGGCGCGACGGGCGACGTGCGTGGGGTGACCGCCGCACGACTGGTTCCCATCCCGGCGGACATCGTCTCCTGTACGGCGGCGGTCAGCGGCGTCTCGACGTCGGCGTTCGTCGCGGGGACGCTGCTCGGCGAGCTCCCGTGGACGATCGCGGCGGTCGTCGTCGGCAGTTCGGCGAAGGAGCTGTCGACGGGCGGGCTGGGTTCGGTGGGGCTGCCGCTCGGGGTGGTGACCGTCGCCGCGGCGCTGGCACTGCTGGCCGGCCCGGCGTACCGGAGCTACGCGCAGTCCGCCGAGTAGGTGGTCAGTCCTCCGCGTAGAGGTTCTCGAAGCGCTCCTCGGCGGCAGCGGTCTCCGCGGCGAGCTCGTCGCCGACCTCTCTGAGCCGGCTCTCGAGCTGCTGGTACGCACCGGTCTCGGCCAGCTCCTCGGCGTCGAGCTCGTCCTCCAGCGTCGCCAGCTTGTTCGCGACCTCCTCGTGCTCCCGTCGCGTGTCGTCGAAGCGGTTCTTGACACGCAACGATTCGACCAGCCGGACGAGCTGCGAGCGGGAGACGGGCTTGGTGAGGTAGTCGTGGACGTCCAGCTCCAGCAGGTCGAGCCCGGGGTCGACCGCGGTGACCATCACGACCCAGCCGTCGTAGCCGTCGGCGCGCAGGCGTTCGAGCACCTCGTCGCCGGTCAGGTCGGGCATCCGCCGGTCGAGCAGGACGATGTCGACCGAGTCGTCGACCGTCTCCAGTGCCGCCTCGCCGCCGTAGACGGCCACGGCGCGGTACTCCTCGGCCAGCCATGTCGCGTAGAGGTCGGCGAGTCGTTCCTCGTCGTCGACTACGAGTATCGTCGGTCGTGGCATGGGTCGTCAGGGCTACTGCTATGATGACAATCTGCCAACAAACGTAGTGCTTTCGGCCAGTCACCATGCCGGTGCGTGCCCCGGCCGATCGGGGGCTCAGAACGTGAACGGGTCAGAACAGTCGACGACGACGCCGTGCTGCGGACAGACGTACTTGCAGTGGCGCTTGAACAGGTGCTCCTCGCACATCGGGCAGCGCCGGTCGGTGCGGGCGTCGTCGGCCGTCACGCCCGGAGATAGGATGGACCGGATGCTAAAACTGTCGTCCGGAGCCTAGCACTCCGACCAGCCACAGGACTCGCACGTCTTGCAGCCCTCGGAGTAGTACAGCGTCATCGACCCGCAGTCGGGACACTCGGGGCTCTCCCCGGCGTCGATGAGCGACTGCGTATCGTCGTCCGCGCCGCTGGTGTCCTGTGCGACCGCACCGCCGTCGGTCTCGCGGGACTCGGCGGCGGCCTCGCGTTCGGCCTTCTCGGCGGCGGTCTCGTCGAGCGTCGCCTGCTGCGGGTAGTGCGCGCGCTCGATGTCGCCGTCGAGGTAGCGCCGCATCGCGGTGCCGATGGCGTCCGGGATGGACTGGATCTGCTCGCCCTTGTCCCAGGCGACCTTCGGGCTGCGGATGCCCTCCAGTTCGTTGGCGATCTCCTCGGGGTCGACGCCCGACCGGAGCGCCGTCGAGATGGTCTTCGCCAGCGCCTCGGTGAAGGAGGCGGTGAAGCCACCCGAGTTGCCGATGTTGGCGAACAGCTCGAACGGTCGACCCTGCTCGTCCTCGTTGATGTTGACGTAGAGCTTGCCGTAGCCGGTGTCGATGCGCTGGGTCACGCCGTGGAGTACGTCCGGACGTGCGCGCTTGTCGGCGTAGGCCACGCCCTCGTCGGCGGCTTCGAGCAGTCCGGCGACCTCGCGGTCGAGCGCGGCCTGCACGTCGTCGTTGTCGAGGAAGCCCTCGATGCCGCCGAAGATCTCCTCGATCTGGGCGACGAGCTGCTCGGCGGCCTCGTCCTCGTCGGCGAAGTCGGCGTTGTCCGCACGCGTCGTCAGCACCTGCTTCGAGCGGGTGCCGTCGCGGTAGACCGTGACGCCCTTGCCACCGTTGCGGTAGATGTAGCGGTACACCTCGTCCATGTCCTCGATGGACGCGTCGTTCGGGAAGTTGCAGGTCTTCGAGATGGCGGAGTCGACGCCCTCCTGGCAGGCGCACTGCACGGCGGCGTGCTCCTTGCCGGAGAGGTCCTGCGTGGTGACGAACAGCTCCGTGATGGCGTTCGGCACCGCGTCGAGGCCCTCGACGCCGTCGAACTCGTTGTTGGCCATCTGCTCCTCGGCCTCGGCCATGACCGCGTCGACGTCGATGTCGTTGGCCTCGAGCACGCGGAGGAAGTAGTCGTCGAACTCGACGAGCATCTCGTCGCCCTGCACGTCGTCGGAGACGTTCTTGTAGTAGGCGACGTTGTAGATGGGCTCACAGCCACCCGTCGTGTTGCCGACCATCGAGGTCGTGCCGGTCGGCGCGATGGTCGTCGTGTTGTGGTTCCGGATGGAGAAACCGCCCTCCCAGTCGTCGGCGTCGAGGCCGGTGTGGTGCTCGAACCAGTCGGCGTACTCCGTGGGGTTCGCGTACTTGGAGTCGCCCCAGTCGTCGAAGGAGCCGCGCTCCTCTGCGAGCTCGTGGGACGCCCACTTCGAGCCGTGGTTGATGTGGCGCATGAGCTGGCGGGCGACCTCGTTGCCGGGCTCGGAGCCGTACTCGATGCCGAGCTGGACGTAGAGCTGGGCCAGTCCCATCACGCCGAGGCCGATCTTGCGCATCGCGCGGACCTTCTCCTCGATCTTCTTCACGGGGAAGTCCGACATCGTGACGACGTTCTCGAGGAACCGGGTCCCCATCTCGATGCGGCGGTCGAACTCCGCGACGTCGATGGCCTCCTCGAGGAAGGCGTCGACGGCCGCCTCCATGTCCTCGTACTCGTCGGCGTGCTGTTCGGACCAGACGCGCCAGTCCGGCGCGTCGAGGTCGGCCAGCGTGGAGAGGTTGATGTGGCCGAGGTTGCAGGCCTCGTACTCCTCGAGGGGCTGCTCGCCGCAGGGGTTGGTCGCGAGGATGCGGTGGTCCGGGTGCTCCTCCACGTCGAAGGAGTGCATCTTGTTCACGCGCTCTAAGTAGATGACGCCGGGCTCGCCGTTCTCGTGGGCGCCCTCGACGATGTCCTCCCAGATGACCTCGGCGGGCATCGAGAGCACCTCGCCGACCTCGACGTACTCGCCGAGGCCGAACATCTCGTAGAGCTCCTTCGTCTGCGGCGTGGCGACGTGGGGCTCCTCGGTGCGCGGGTTGGTGAACGTGAACTCCTCGTCGTTCTCCAGGGCCGCCATGAAGTCGTCGGTGACGCCGACGGAGATGTTGAAGTTCGAGAGGTGGCCCTCGACGGCGTTCCGGAGGTGCTTCGGGACCTTCCCCTCGTCGTCGATGAGCTCGCGCGCCTCCTCCAGTGCGTCCGCGAAGGAGGTGTGCGTGTAGTCGTCGGGGTCGTTCAGCCGGAGGGTCTGGGCGAGCGAGACGTCCTTGTTCTTCGCGTGGATGAACTGGATGACGTCGGGGTGCGAGATGCGCATGACGCCCATCTGGGCGCCGCGTCGCGCGCCACCCTGCGCGATGGTCTCGCACATCTGGTCGAACGTCCGCATGAAGGTGATCGGGCCGGAGGCGATACCGCCGGTCGAACCGACCGCGTCACCGTAGGGGCGGAGGCGCCAGAACGCATAGCCCATGCCACCACCGGACTGGAACACCTGGGCGGCCTCCTTCGCGGTCTGGTGGATGTCGTCGATGTCGTCGTCGGGGGAGTCCACGAAGCAGGCCGAGAGCTGCTGGAGCTCGTCGCCCGCGTTCATGAGCGTCGGCGAGTTCGGCATGAAGTCCAGCTTCGACATCATCTCCTGGAACTCCGTGGAGACGTCCTCGACGTGCGTGCGGACGTCCGCCGGCAGCTCCGGGACGATGGTGTCGTAGGCGAACTTGTTGACGTTGTAGATGGTGAGCTCGGTCTCCGCGTCGTCCTCGGCAGTGACTCCCGTGCCGAAGACCTCGGCGGCCAGCTCGTCCCGCCGCGGGTGGTCCGGCTTGAGCTGGGCCGGCGTCACCGTGATGGTCTCGTCCTGCTTCTCGGCCTCGTAGACCGCCTCGGCGAGCGCGATGTTCTTCCCGACGCGCTCGAACAGGTCCTCCTGCTCCTCGATGAGCTCGCCGTCAGCGTCCTTCCGCAGGTAGCGCGCCGGCAGAATGTTCTGGTACGCGTTGGCGGTCAGGCGCTCCTCGAGGGTGTCGCCCTCGGTTCGCTTGACCGGTAGCTCGAGTTCGTCGGCGGACAGATCCGACCGACTCATTCGTGTCCCTCCCCACCGGCAGCAGCCCGCTGCCGACCGTTTCCGTGTGTCGCGTTTGATGTCGTTTGCATCGTTCGTAGACGAAGTTTCGTTACCGTTGCACCCATCATAAATGGACAGGTTACGGTTCGTTTGTCCTATTGAAAGCTCGGTTGTGTTCGGAGCGTGGCCACTGTGTCAGGATGCTCCGGTGGCCCGAGCCACGGCTGTCTGTGGCTAGACGAAGGTACGCGTCGGCGGGTCAATAACCCCTCGGATACCGAAGTGAAAGTGAAACGTGACCGAACTGACCAGGGGTGACGGTTACGGACCAACTAGTTTCGCCCGCATCCTTATGCCCCCGCGTCGTGTCGGTCGGGGTATGGTAGACCCGATGCTCCTGCTGCCGTTACAGTCGAACATCGAGCTCGCCGGAGCGGCGGTGCTCCTGATCCTCGCGCTCGCGGTCATCTTCAAGATCATCCGGGTGGCGTACAGCATCGCGGTGAAGGTGATCGTCATCGCCATCGCGGCGCTCATCATCCTCTACGCGCTCGCGCTCGTCGGCTTCAACCCGCTGGGCCTGCCGGCTGCTGTCGCACCTGTCGTCTTCGGTTTCTAACGCCAACCCCGGCCGCGCGGTCAGGCACCGCGCGCGTCGGTGATGGAGTCCAGGAAGTTGTCGACCACGTCGTGACCCCTGCCCGTGAGCACCGACTCCGGGTGGAACTGCACGCACTCGATGGGGTGCTCGCGGTGGCGCACGCCCATGACGAGCTGTTCGGTGCCATTCTCACCCGCGTGGTCGGCCGTCGCGGTCACCGCGAAGCAGTCCGGGACGGTCTCGGCGACCAGCGAGTGGTACCGACCCGCCGAGAAGCCCTGCTCGATGCCCGCGAACACGCCCGCACCGTCGTGGTCGATGGGCCAGGCCTTCCCGTGGACGGGGGCCGGCGCGCGCCCGACGCTCCCGCCGTAGGCGTAGACCGCGGCCTCCAGTCCGAGACAGACGCCGAACGTCGGCACCTTGGGGCTGACCTCGCGGAACACGGCGGGCGTGACGCCCACGTCGCGCTCGTTCCTCGGGTGCCCCGGCCCCGGCGAGACGACGACGGCGTCGGGCTCGAACGCGCGGACCTCGTCGAGGCTCGCCGTGTTCCGCAGGACGAGCGTCTCCGGCTCCGCGCCCGAATCGATGAGCGACGACTCGACGTACTCGACGAGGTTGTACGTGAACGAGTCGAAGTTGTCGACGAACAGCACGCGCGTCATCGCGGCACCTCCGGGACCGGCTCCTCGGGTTCGCGTTCGATGCGCCGGAGCGCCGTCAGCACGCCGTCCATCTTGGACTCTGTCTCCTCGTACTCCGCCGTGGGGTCGCTGTCGGCGACGATGCCCGCGCCCGCACGGACGCGAACGCGGTCCTGTCCGTCCGCGGCCGCGCCGCGCTCGACCGTGGCGGTGCGGATGACGATGGCCACGTCGGCGTCGCCGGTCCACGAGTAGTAGCCGACGCCGCCGCCGTACAGGCCGCGGGGCTCGTCCTCCAGCGCGTCGATGATCTCCATCGCGCGGACCTTCGGCGCGCCGGTGAGCGTCCCGGCGGGGAAGGCGGCGCGTGTGGCGTCGAACGCATCGGCATCGGTGGCGAGCGCGCCCGTCACCGTGGACTCGATGTGCTGGACGTGGCTGTACTTCAGGACGTTCATGAACTCCTCGACGCGGACGGTGCCGGGTTCGGAGACCCGGCGCACGTCGTTGCGCGCGAGGTCGACGAGCATCGTGTGCTCGGCGCGCTCCTTGTCGTCGGCGAGCATCTCGCCCGCGAGCCGGCGGTCCTCGACGGGACTGTCGCCGCGCCGGCAGGTACCCGCGATGGGGTTCGAGGTGACGCGCCCGCCGCCGACCGAGACCAGCGTCTCCGGGCTCGCGCCGACGACGTGGCGGTCGCCGTGGGCGAGCAGGTACATGTACGGCGACGGGTTGACGTCCCGGAGTGCGGCGTACAGCCCGAGCGGGTCGCAGTCGCCGACGAGTTCGCGGGTGCGGGAGACGACGCCCTGGTAGATGTCGCCGTCGAGGACGTGCTCCTTCGCGTTCCCGACCGCGCGCTCGTACGCCTCGCGCGAGCCGGCCGTCTCGCCGGTCCGGACGAAGCCGCCGGGGTCCGGTTCGGCGGCCGCCGCGAGCACGCCCGCGACGTACTCGACCTCGGAGACGAGCGAGTCGTACACTGGACCGGCATCCTCGTCGGCGCTGACGACGGGCGTGACGACCAGCGAGACCTCGTCTGCGTGGTGGTCGAAGACGAGGGTCTTCGTCGTCAGCACGAACTCGGCGTCGGGCACGTCGGAGTCCGGCCTGTCGAGGCCGACATCGTCCAGGAACAGGTCGTACACCGATTCGTATCCCAGGAACCCGACGAGGCCGCCGCCGAGCTGCTGTCGCTCGGTGTCGGGGAAGCCGACGGGTTCGGCGTCGGGCATCGCCGACCGAAGCGTGTCGAGCGTGTCGTCGCCGTCGGGCGCGACGAGCCCCTCGTAGCGCTCGTCGCAGACCGTCACGGTGGCCTCGTTGTCGGTGATGCTGACGACCGCGGCGGGGTCGTAGCCGACGAACGAGTAGCGCGCGTGACGGTCGCCGTCGTCGGGCCGGAAGGCGCCGTCGGGGTCGCTGGAGGCGGTCTTCTCCGCGCTCTCCAGCAGGAACGAGTGCTTGGCCTCGTCGGAGAGCGCGGCGTACGCGCCCAGCGGCGAGCTGTCCACGTCGAGCGTCGTCTCCGCGCGCACGACCGCCGGCCGCTCGGCCGTCGCGGTGTCGTCGACGAGGTCGCAGAAGGTGTCGCGGTCGGGGACCAGTGCAAAACCGGCGTCGTTCATGGCTCCACCGTCGGCCGCTCCGTGGCCGCCTCGCCGTCGGTCGTCGCCTCCCGCGTGGCGGCGACGAACGCGGCGACCGCGTCGTGGTCCTTCACGCCGCCGCTGGCCTCGACGCCGCTGGCCACGTCGACGGCGAACGGGTCGACCGTCGCGACCGCCTCGCCGACGTTCGACGGGGTGAGCCCCCCGGCGAGGACGACCGGCACGTCGAGGTCGGCGGTCGCCTCGCGGGTACGCGCCCAGTCGTGCGTCTCGCCGGTGCCGCCACCGCCGTCCTCGCCGATGGAGTCGACGAGCAGCGCGTCGACCACATCGACGTACCGCTCGGCGGTCTCCGGTACGGCCGCGTCGACGTGCTTGACGACCCTCGCGTCCACCCGCGAGCGGAGGTACGCCACGTCCCCCGGCGGCAGGTCGCTGTGTATCTGGACCGCGTCGGGTTCGATCTGTTCGACGAGGGTGGCGGCCCTGGCCGGTGCGTCGGGCATCGTCACCAGCACGGTCGTCACGAACGGTGGCGCGTGGGCGACGAGCTCGGCGGCGCGTGCGGCCGAGATCTCGCGCGGCGAGTCCACCGGCACGTCGACGACGAAGCCGATGGCGTCCGCACCGGCATCGACGGCGGCGTCCACGTCCGCTTCGCGGGTGAGCCCGCAGACCTTCACCCGGGTCATTGTGCGACGGCCGACTGGAGGTCCGCCAGCCGGTCGGCGGCGTCGCCCGACGCGATGGCCTCGCGCGCCCGTTCGACGCCGGCCTCGATGCTGTCGACCTCGCCCGCGACGTAGATCGCTGCGCCGGCGTTCGCGAGGATGATGTCGCGCTTCGGCCCGGTCACGTCGCCGCGGAGGATGCCCGTGAGGTCTTCGGCGTTCTCCTCCGGCGAACCGCCGGCGACCGCGGCGACGGGTGCGCGGTCGAGTCCGAGGTCTTCCGGGGTGAGCGTGTACTCCGCCACGTCGCTGCCGGTGACCTCCGCCACCACGGTCTCGTCGTGGATGGCGATCTCGTCCATGCCGGAGCCGTGGACGACCAGGGCGTGTTCGACGTCCATCCGGGCGAGCGCGCGACCGAGCACGGGGACGAGGTCCGGGTCGTAGACGCCGACGACCTGCGCGTCGGCACCGGCAGGGTTCGTCAGCGGCCCGAGCACGTTGAACACGGTCCGCATCCCGAGCTCCTGGCGCGGACCGATGACGGCCTTCATCGCCGGGTGGAACACCGTCGCGAGCATGAAGCCGATGCCGTCGTCCTCGATCTGGGCCTCGACCGCGGCGGGTTCGGCGGCCACGTCGACGCCCGCGACCTCCAGCACGTCCGCGCTCCCCGACGACGAGGAGACGGAGTAGTTGCCGTGCTTGGCGACGGGGACGCCCGCGCCGCTGGCGACGAGCGCGCTCGTCGTGGAGACGTTGATGGTGTCGTAGTCGTCACCGCCCGTGCCGCAGGTGTCGACCAGCGGTGCCCGGTTCGGCGAGATGGTCCGCGCCGCCGCGCGCATCCCCTCGGCGAAGCCGGCGATCTCGGCCTCCGTCTCGCCCTTCGCGCGGAGGGCGGAGAGCATCGCCCCGATCTGGGCGTCGGTCGCGTCCTCGAAGACGTGGCCCGCGACCTCGCGGGCCTCGGTCTGTGTCAGGTCCTCCCCCGCGGCCACACGTTCGATGTAGTCCTGCATTGTAAGTCACCAATGTATGGTTTCGTCTTACGATGTACAAAATCGTACATCAACTTAAACGTGTCGTCACTGGCGAGGGTTCAAGTACGGGAACGGGGCCACTCCGGGGCACGATGTCGGGAGACCACAGTCGACGACACGTACTGCGCACAGCCGCCGGCGCCCTCGCCACGGGTGGACTCGCCAGCGTCGCCCTCGCCGGGACGGGGGCCGCGGACGACGACGAGCCCACACCGAAGGCTGGCGACGAACCGCCGGTCGCCGTCCACGGCGCCGAAGCCGTCCCGTCCGTACACGGGACGCGGTACCGGACGGTCGTCGGGCGGGAGGTCCGGTTCGCCCTCGCCCGGATGACGACGATGGTCGTCCGACCGGGTGCTCCCCGCGTCAGCGAGTGCACCTGGACCATCGACGGGACGGCCTCGCTGACGGGCCCGGCGGTGACACGGACCTGGAAGACGACGGGCACACGGGAGATCGGTCTCACCGTCGAGTACACAGACGGCACCGTCGCGCGGCAGACGCTCCGCGTCGACGTGGTCGAGCAGAACGAGGCACCGCTCGCCGTCCCCGACGTCTACCCCGCGCGCTGGTTCGACGACGGAGCCGCCGTGACCGCCGGCGAGGTCGTCACCTACGACGCGACCGCCAGCGAGGACGACGACGGCGAGATCGTCGCCGCCACCTGGGACTTCGACGGCTACACCGTCGACGGGATGGTCGTCGACCACGAGTTCCGCCGCACGGGCCCCAAGGCGGTCACCCTCACCGTCACCGACGACGACGGCGCGACGGCCGAGACGGAGCTGTTCGTCTACGTCGAGCGCCCCGAGCGCTGACCCCGCGCCGTCGCCCTGTCTCGGACCACCATACGCCGCCCCAATCGAAACCCTTTTTTATACCAGCGGTGAACGATTGAGTGCACGCAGCACAGAACCAGTGCGCCACTGGGTTGGTGGTCTAGTCTGGTTATGACACCTCCTTGACATGGAGGAGGCCGGCAGTTCAAATCTGCCCCAACCCACTTCTGACGACGCAACGACGCGAGACTCTCGTGTGCCTCACTCGGCGTCGTCGACGTAGTTCTCGATGGCACCCTCACCACCGATGGCCGCGCTGAGTCGCCGCGTCGCAACGTCGAAGACGGCGACGAGCGGGAACAGCACCAGCTCGACCACGCGGAGCGGCCGCGCCACCCGGAGCGCCCACTGTAACGCGTTCCCGAGCCCGTAGGACTTCGGGACGATCTCGCCGAAGACCAGCACGGTCGCGCTCGCGACCACGGTCGCCAGCACCACCGCGACGCCCGTGGAGAACGACTCCACGAGCAGCGCGGTCGTGATGCTCGATATCGCCACGTTCACCACGTTGTTACCGACCAGCAGCGTGACGAGCAGCCGGTGGGGGTCGTCGCGCAGCTCGGCGAGCTGTGCCGCCCGCCCGTCGCCAGTCGCTGCGTGCTCGGCCAGCTGTTCGACCGGAAGCGAGAAGATGGCCGTCTCGCTGGAGGAGAAGAACGCGCTCAGACCGACCAGTACGACCACCGCGACGATACCGAGGGGGACGAGCGGAAGCGCGACCATACCACCCCGTCCCGCCACACCGGGAAGAAACCACGGTCGGCCCGCGGTCGCCTCGCTGTCCTGCCCGCCGGCCGCTCAGTCCACGATCTCGACGCCGTCCTCGCCCACGCGCACGTCGAGCAGGCTCTTGACCTCGTGGTCCATCGGCACCGGGTCGGACTCCACGCGACGGATGACCGTCACCACGTCGACGACGTTCGCGCCGACCTCGTCCAGCGCCTCCGTGATGGCCGCGACGAACGCGCCCGTGTTCGTCAGGTCGTCGAGCACGAGCACGTCGTCGCCCGGCTCCACGTCGTTCAGGTAGAGCCGGTCCGCGCCCGCGTCGAAGCCGTACTCGTCGTCGAAGCCGTACTGCCGGTCGCGGATGACCACCAGCGGGATGTCCGAGACGAGCGACACCGCCGTCGAGACGTGGACGCCCATCGTCACCGGCGTCGCGATGACGTCCGCGTCGGCGAGGTCCGCCACCTGGCAGATGCCGTTGACGACCTCGCGGACGAGCTGCGGGTCGAGCGTCGGGATGCCGTTGCTGATGGGGTGGACGAGGTACGGGCGTCCGTCCTGGTCGATGACCGGGGCCTCGTGGACCGAGCGTTTCAGGGCGTCCATGTTGGTGGGGTGTCTGTCGGTAGCGGGTAAAACTGCGTGGATTTCTGTTCGTGTCCTCGTTTGCGGCTGTGGCTCTCTCTGTTGCTTGTGATACAAACAGCGAGAAAGCCCCGACACTCTCGACTCGGGAGACTCCCTGCGCTCCTCGCTTCGCTGCGGTGCCTGAGCGCTACGCGCTCAGACTAGCGAGAGCTTCGCTCTCGCGTCGCTTGCTTCGTCTGCCTTCGTCGAGAGCGTCGCCCCTTTCAGTCCACCCGACAGCTCAGCACCGCACGTCACCTCACGCCTCCCCAGCCGTCTGCGATGCTCGGTCGCAGGCTCCCTGCGCTTCTCATCCCTCGCGCGCTGGCGCCTCGCGGCTTCGCTGTCGCTCAGCACGCTCGCCAGCGCGCGCCGATGGTGAGAATCCGGGCTCGTCGAATGCTGTCACTTCCGTTCCTCGTCCCGCAACCGCAGATTCTCGTGGATGCCGAGCACGAAGGCGGGGACGACGACGATGAAGATGTGCTCCTCGATGGGGATCCAGAGCAGTTCGACGCCGGTGCGCATGGGGATGGAGAACACGCCGACCTCGAGGGTGTACCAGTCCCAGAAGTACGCGACGGGGTAGAGCACGGCGATGGTCCGGCCGGCGCGGGCGAGCGCGTCGGCGCGGAGCAGCAGCAGGAACGCGGCGGTGCCGAAGACGACCTCGGTGGCGAGGTAGGTCCACGGGCCGAGGACGGTGATGTCCGGGAGCATGCCGGGGGCTTGGGGCCGGACCGACATGGTTCCGCTGCCGTTCCGCACTGGGGGCAGACCCGGTGTGCCGACGCTGGCGTGATGGGAATTGGCGGTATCTTCAAGACCGGTCGGGCGGAATCTACAGATGTACTATGGATATTTCTGATATTGCGACCGAGGAGTTCATCGAAGTCGACGTGAAGACCCGGCTGGGGAAGGTCCGCTCGCTGTTCGAGCAGGACAATCCGAAGGGCATCATCGTCACCCGGGATGGCGAGTACGATGCAGTTCTCTCCGAGCGCGAGCTCATCCAGTCCCACGTCGAGGACGACGCCAAGGTCGCGGCGCTGGTCAAGCCGAGCCGGAACGCACCGGCACCCAAGGTCGACCGCTACGAGGACATTCGGGAGACGGCACGTGTCCTCGTCGAGGGCGGCGTGAAGGTCGCACCGGTGTTCGAGGGTGACAACCTCTGGGGCATCGTCACCGCGGACGCGATCCTCGAGGCGGTGCTCGACAACCTCGACGCGCTCACCGTCGACCAGATCTACTCCGACGACCCCGTGACGGTCCGCGACGACGACGGCCTCGGGAAGGTCATCAACCTGCTGCGAGAGCACGGCATCTCGCGGCTCCCGGTGCTCGACGACGCGGGCGGGCTGACCGGCGTCGTCACCACGCACGACATCGCCGACGTGGTCGTCCGCGGGATGGACAAGACGACCCGCGGCGAGCGCGTCGGCGACACGGACCGGATGCTGGACCTGCCGGTCTACGACATCATGACGAGCCCGGTCCAGACGGCGACGCTCGACGAGTCCGTCGAGGACGCGGTCTCGCGGATGCTCGAGAACGACCTCGGCGGCCTCGTCGTCGTCGACAGCGATGACGACAGCCGGGTCGTCGGCGTGGTCACCAAGACGGACGTGCTGCGCGCGCTGACGTTCACCGAGGAGGAGCACATGGACGTCCAGATCACGAACATCTCGCTGCTGGACACCATCTCCCGCGAGGAGATCCGGGAGTCGCTGACGGACGTGCTCGACAAGTACCAGAAGATGCAGGTGGTCCACGTCCACGTTCGCTTCCAGGAGCACAAGGAGAAGCTCCGTGGCACGCCGCTCATCTACAGCCAGATCCGTGTCCGCACGACCAACGGGCAGGTCGGGGGCTCCGGCGAGGGCTACGGCGCCGAGAGCGCGTTCCGCGTCGCACTCGACAAGCTAGAGCGCAACGTCCTCGAGATGAAGAACTACCGCTCCGACGAGGAGTACCGCGGTCAGCTCGCGCGGAAGCTCAACGAGCTGTAGGAAGCGGGGCTGACACCCCCGGTCCGGTCCGTCGCTCAGAGCTCGGTCGCCGCGATGCCGGCGTCCGTTATCTCGAACTGTATCGATTCACCTGCGGGTTTCGCACGATGTTTCTCCAGCGTCGCCCGCCGGTTCCCGCCCCGGAAGCGGTCGATCCGGACGACGGTACCCATCCAGTGCTCCAGCGTGTTCCCGCCGAGCGCACGCGTTCGGTCGCTGTCGGGGTCGCTGAACACCTGGTTCGTCAGGAGCACGGCGAAGTCGTGCCGGCGAGCGAGCGACAGCAGGTGGGTCACCTGACGGCCGACCTTCCGGAGCGCGTCCCCGGCCTCGCCGTCCTCCCCGCGTTTCAACCGGTAGAAGCCGGTCGCGGAGTCCACCACCACGAGGTCCGCGCGCTCGGCGAACCCCTCGACGTCGCGGACGGCCTCCTCCTGCTCCCCGAAGTCGAGTGCCTCCTCGACGACGATGCGGTCGGTGATGTCCGCGATGTCCTCGTCGGCGTGCTCGGCGCGGGCGCTCGCGACCTGCTCGAACCGGTCGAGCGAGAGCCCCTCGGTGTCGACGTAGACGACGGTGCCGCCGTTGGCGGCGGTCTCGACGGCGGTCACCAGCGCGACGTTGGTCTTGCCGGCCGCGGGCGGACCGTACACCTGTGAGACGGTGCCGCGCTCGAAGCCGCCCCCGAGGAGTTCGTCGAGCGGCTCGTACCCGGTGGTGATGCTCTCGGTCACGTCTCCCCCTGGGTCGGCTCCGGATAAAAGTCCACGGAAGGCATTAAGCCCGACCGCATGGAAGTTCGGGAAGTGATAGTCGTCGCGACGGCTGACTTCGAGCTGTACCACGAGGTCGTCACCGAGCTCCGGGACCGCGGGGTGACGTTCACGACCGTCGAGCCGGGCGACCCGCTCCCCGAGGGGACCGACGTGGTCGTCGTGGCGGAGGGCGAGGCGGTCGAGACGGGCGAGGCGGACGAGGGTGACCCCGCCCCGGGCGTGCACGTCGTCCACGCCTCGCCCGATGCACCGCGACGCGCGGTCGACGCGGCGTTCGCGTACCTCCGGGGCGGCGACGGTCGGACCGTCGTCGGCGTGGACCCCGGCCGCAAGCCCGGTATCGCCGTGCTGGCCGGCGACACCGTCGTCGCGGCGTTCCAGGTGCCACGCGACGACGCGGCAGCGGTGGTCGAGGCGGAGGTGGCCGACGCGACGGACCCGGTCGTCAGGGTCGGCGACGGCGCACGGCTCGACGGCGCGGCCATCGTCAACGAGCTGGAGGACGTGCGCGTCGAACTCGTCGACGAGACGGGGACGACGCCGTACCTCGGCACCGGTGCGCGCGGGATGGGCGACGTGCTCGCGGCGGTGAACATCGCCCGGCTGGAGGGCGAGGTCGTCGAGAAGCGGGAGGTCGAGCCGACCGCCGGCGAGCTGCAGGTCATCAAGGACCGGTCGCGCGAGCAGTCCACGGAGAACCGGGCTATCGACGAGGTGCTCGCCCGGCGGGTCGCCGCGGGCGAGTTGAGCATCGAGGAGGCGCTGGCGCGACACGGTGAGAGCGACGAGGAGTAGCTGAACGGGTCGCGAGAGAGAGAACGTCCGGCCGGCGCCCTGGAGTCCCCCGACTCCACGGTGCCGGCGGTCGTGGTGTGGTGTACCGGGCGTCGTTAGCGGGCGGTCCAGTCGCAGTCGGAGCACGCCGGCACGCCCTGGACGTTGACGAGGTCACCGGTACAGGACGGGCAGTCGGTGGTCACCGCGACGCCGCCGTCGGCGATGGCGGTCGGTGTCTCGTCGGTCGACTCGGTCTCCGCGTCGGTCTCGTCGTCGCCGGCGGGTTCCGCACGCCGCCAGACGCCGAAGTTGAACGGGTGGTGGTCGTAGATGTTCTCGCGCTCCCCTGTGGTGTCGTTCTCGGTGGGCATGGCCTCGTACCTATCAGAAAACCATGTGCGCATTCCATATAAGGTTAGCTGACGGAATGTATAGGGGGCTAAAGAGTATTAATACAGTCTAAGGTTCGTGGCGATATGCCTATGTATGACACATATCTGGACGGGTCCTGCAGCCCGACCATCACGTGGCCGGTAGGATTTAGGGTGCACCGCCGCGAAATTCGATGTGTTACCATGGCACAGTATCGTCCCGCCGGCTCGCACGCAGCCCCCGGTAGCAAAAGACATATCGGGCCACGAAACCGAGTGGCCACCATCCCCGTAGCCTGAATCATGAACGAAGTTCAACTGGAGGTTGCCAAGGCGTACCCGAACGACTCGGGGCGCGGTATCGCCAGGCTCGACCCGGATACGCTGTTACATCTGAAGTTGAGCCCCGGCGACATCATCGAGATCGAGGGTGCAGACACCACCGCGGCCAAGGTGTGGCGTGCGGACCGGCAGGACTGGAACACAGACACGGTGCGCATCGACGGGTTCACCCGTCAGAACGCCGACGTGGGCATCGGCGAACGGGTGACGATCCGGAAGGCGGAGGCGACGAAGGCGGAGACGCTCGTGCTCGCTCCGCCCGAAGAGGCGTCCGTGCAGTTCGGCTCCGACGCGGCCGGCATGGTCAAGCGGCAGATACTGAAGCGGCCGGTCGTCGAGCGCGACATCGTTCCGGTGATGTCCTCGACGAACCACCCGTTCATGCGCTCGCCCGGCCAGGCCATCCCGCTCATCGCGGTCGAGACCGAGCCGGAGGGCGTCGTCCTCATCACCGAGGACACCGAGGTCGAACTCCGCGAGGAGCCCATCTCGGGCTTCGAGAAGACCGGCGGCGGCATCACGTACGAGGACATCGGCGGACTCCAGGGCGAGATACAGCGGGTCCGCGAGATGGTCGAGCTGCCGATGAAGCACCCACAGATCTTCAAGAAGCTCGGCATCGAGCCGCCCCAGGGGGTGCTCCTCCACGGGCCGCCCGGCACGGGCAAGACCCTGCTCGCGAAGGCGGTCGCCAACGAGACCTCCGCCAGCTTCTTCTCCATCGCTGGCCCGGAGATCATCTCGAAGTACTACGGCGAGTCCGAACAGCAGCTCCGCGAGATCTTCGAGGACGCGAGCGAGGAGTCGCCGGCCATCATCTTCATCGACGAGCTCGACTCCATCGCACCCAAGCGCGAGGACGTGACCGGCGAGGTCGAACGCCGCGTCGTCGCCCAGCTGCTGACGATGATGGACGGACTGGAGGCCCGCGGGCAGGTCATCGTCATCGCGGCGACGAACCGCGTCGACAGCGTCGACCCCGCCCTCCGTCGCCCCGGCCGGTTCGACCGCGAGATCGAGATCGGGGTGCCCGACGAGGTCGGCCGCGAGGAGATCCTCCAGATCCACACGCGCGGCATGCCCCTGTCTGACGACGTCAACCTGTCGCACCTCGCCGACGAGACGCACGGCTTCGTCGGCGCCGACATCGAGAGCCTCACGAAGGAGGCCGCGATGAAGGCTCTGCGCCGGTACCTCCCCGAGATCGACCTCGACGAGGAGGACATCCCGCCGAGCCTCATCGACCGGATGATCGTCAAGCGCCAGGACTTCCGCGGCGCACTCAACGAGGTCGAGCCGAGCGCGATGCGCGAGGTGCTCGTCGAGCTCCCGAAGATCACCTGGGACGACGTCGGCGGCCTCAAGGAGGCCAAGGACAACATCGAGGAGTCCATCGAGTGGCCGCTGAACCAGGCCGAGAAGTTCCAGCGGATGGGCATCGACCCGCCGAAGGGCGTGCTGCTGTACGGCCCGCCCGGCACCGGGAAGACGCTGATGGCGAAGGCGGTCGCCAACGAGACGAACGCGAACTTCATCAGCGTGCGTGGCCCGCAGCTGCTCTCGAAGTGGGTCGGCGAGTCCGAGAAGGCCATCCGGCAGACGTTCCGGAAGGCCCGGCAGGTCTCCCCGACGGTCATCTTCTTCGACGAGCTCGACTCCCTCGCCCCCGGCCGCGGCGGCGAGATGGGGTCGAACGTCTCCGAGCGCGTCGTCAACCAGCTCCTGACCGAGCTCGACGGGCTGGAGGAGATGGGCGACGTGATGGTCATCGGCGCGACCAACCGCCCGGACATGATCGACCCGGCGCTCATCCGCTCGGGCCGGTTCGACCGGCTCGTGATGGTCGGCCAGCCCGACGTCGAAGGCCGCGAGCAGATCCTCAAGATCCACACCGAGGACACGCCGCTCGCGACCGACGTGAGCCTGCGCGAGCTCGCCGAGCTCACGGACGGCTACGTCGGTTCCGACCTGGAGTCCATCGCCCGCGAGGCCGCCATCGAGGCGCTGCGCGAGGACGAGGACGCCGAGGCCGTCGACATGCGTCACTTCCGCTCGGCGATGGAGAACGTCAGGCCGACCATCACCGAGGACATCCTCGACTACTACGAGCAGATGGAGGACGAGTTCAAGGGCGGCACCGCCGACGTCGGCCAGGACCGTCGCGGCGGCCGCATCGGCTTCCAGTAGTCGCGGTTCGGGATTTTTGCGGGACGTTCGCGTGACCGCAGTGTGCGCGATCCACCGGCAGCGAGCGGTGCGCGGTTCGGAACGAGCGCTTGCGAGCGAGAGCCGCGTTGGCGAACGGGGAGCCTGCGACCCGCCGGGCGTTTTCACCCCTGTTCTTGCCGGGAGCGGTTCGAGCGCAGCGCGAACCCGAGCGGGAAACGATGGAATCGGCAGACGCGCTTAAGTTCCTCCCCCGTCCATCTCCAGAGAAGCAGATGCCGTCGGAAGCACCCCGTCCAGTTCCCGGGTCGTCACCCCTCAGGGCGGACGAGCGCTATCGCCCCCACCGTGACCCACAGGTCATCATCCTCGTGCTCATCGTGCTGGGGACGTTCGCCGTCATGCTCGGCGGTCTCGGCACCGGGCCACCCTTCGGCGACGACAACAGCTCCGACGGGCCGGTGTTCCCGTTCTACGACTACGACGGCGACCAGCAGCCGGAGCCCGAAGCGGTGACGCTGTCGGCCGACTCGACCGTCCTCGACCCCGGTGACACGGTCGAGTTCAGCGTCGTGGCGGGTGACCGACCGGTGGCGAACGCGACGCTGCAGGTCGCTGGACAGTCGGTGGAGACCGACGCGAACGGCACCGCGACCGTCCGGCTGGAGACCCCGGGCGACTACACCGCCCGGGTGGTCGAACCCGAGGACGCCAACAACACGGTCGCCCGGCTCCCCCTCCGGGTCCGCCGGTTCAGCGTCCCCCTCTCGGCGTCGGTATCGGCGCGCAGTGTCGTCACAGAGGAGGTGCTCCGGGTGACGGTGACGCGCGGGGACATCGACGAGCCGGTGACGGGCCGTGTCGTCGTGGTCGACGGCCGGACAGTCCGGACGAACGGGTCGGGCGTGGCGACGCTCGCGTTCGACACCGCCGGCGGCTACGAGCTCCGTGTCGAGAAGGAGCGGACGGAGATGGAGCGGTTCCAGTCGGTTCGCATCCCCGTCTCGGTTGAGCGACGCCCCGTCGGGCTGGACGTGACGCTCTCGCCGAACCCGACGCGCGTCGACGAGGCGACGACGGCGACGGTCACCAGGGCGGATACGGGCGAGCCCGTCAACGCCTCGGTGACCGTCGCCAACGGGAGCGTCTGGACCGGGGCAGACGGCACCACGCGGGTCGAGCTGAACGCGAGCGGGGCGTACGACGTGACCGCCAGCGCACCGCAGACGGACGCGGTACGGTTCACCGACGGGACGGCGAGCCTGCGTGTCCGACCACGGCTGGTCGGGCTCGACCTCGCGGTGAACAGAACGACGGTCCCGTCGGGCGAGCGCGTGACGTTCGCCATCACCCGGGCGACGACCGGAGAGCCGGTCGCCGGCTCCGTCGAACTGTTCGGGACGCGCTACGTCACGGACGAGGACGGCGAGTTACGCATCCGGTTCCAGGTGCCGGGCGACGTGACGGCGGTCGCGCGGGCTCCGGAGACGCCCCGGGAGCGGTTCCTGCCGGACGGGACGAACCTCACCGTCGTCGGGGCGGACTACACTGTCACCGAACTCGACGCGCCGGCGACCGCCGAGCGCAACGGGACGGTGGCGGTCGCCGCGACGGTGACCAACGAGGGCAACGCTCGCGAGTCAGATACCGTCACGTATCGCATCGGTGACACGGTGTTCGCCACGGAGACCGTCGACCTCGCCCCGGGCGAGTCCACCCGGGTCGAGTTCACGGTCGAGCAGCCGGGACTGCCGCCCGGCGAGTACGTCCAGACCGTCGCAGTGGGCCGTACTACCATGGAAACGGCCATCGAGCTGACCGGGAACGAGTCCCGGATCCGGCTGGCACTGGCGTGAGTGAGACGGGGTCGGACGGCGGATAATTACCGGGGCCATTCACACCTGAACGAAAAACAGTTTCTACTGGTTATAAGTTCCTGCGTCCGGTAGCATCGGTCGACGATGTCGGGCCAGTCCCTCCTCGGCCGCATCCCCGAGCGCCCCATCGATACCGTCTCGCGGTCGGTCCCCCGATCCGTGCGGATGGTCGCCTTCTGGAGTGCCATCTCCCTCCCCGTCGTGAACCTCGGCCTCCTGGTCTCGAGCCTCAACAGCACGCCGAAGACGGTCGCGTTCGTCCTGCTGCTCGTCTGGAACGCGCTCGCGCTCATCGTCGGGAAGCAGTACGACCCCTGACCTAGCTCGTGTTCAGCAGCGCGACCTCCCGCGCGACGGCCCGTCGTTTCACGACGACGAAGCCGGCGAAGATGACCAGGAAGCCGGCGACGGTGTAGGGCGTGATGGCCTCGTCGAGCACCAGCCAGCCCGACACCGCCGCGAACACCGGCGCGACGTACGAGACCATGTTGATCTCGACGGGGCCGAGCCGGTCGAGCAGGTCGAAGTAGACGAGGAAGCCGAGTGCGCTGGCGACGACGGCGAGGTACGCGAGCGCGAGGATGGCGGTGTGGTTCCACTCGACCATCGCGAGCGACTCGGAGGGCATCGCGAGGCTGACGACGTGCATCAGTCCGGCACCGAGCAGCATCGACCAGGCCTCCATCGTCTCGATGGGCAGGTCGCCGTCGACCCGCCGGGTGAGCACGCTCCCGAGCGCGAACGCTGCCGCTGCGGCGAACACGAGCGACTTCGAGACGACCGCGTCGGTCAACAGTCGCTCGGGGTCGGGGTTCATCAGCACGACCACGCCGACGAGCGCGAGGAGCATCCCGAGCCAGGTCGCGGCGGTCACGGGCTCCTCGGGCAACAGCAGTCGGGCGAACGCGGTCGTCAGCACCGGGGAGAGCGCGACGAGCACGGCAGCCGCCGCACTGCTGACGGGACCGGTCTCCCCGACGAACAGCAGCGCGTGGTAGGCCGCGATCATGAACACGCCGCCGATGGCCACCTCGGTCCAGCCGGCTCTCGTCGTCGGGTACCAGTCGTCGACGGCGACGACGGCGTAGCCGAGCATCAGCACGCCCGCGATGTCGTAGCGGAGCGCGGCGAACAGCACCGGCGGGATGAACTCGACGCCGGCCTTGATGGCCATGAACGCGCTTCCCCAGACTGCCGCGAGGAAGAGGAACAGCGCGACGTTGCGGTACCGGGACACGTCCCCTGTGAGTGTATCGACGGTAACAGGACTTTCCCATCCGGGGAAATCGGCCTCAATCTGTGCGTGGTACTGACTGTCACAGCCGTTCGATTTATATAATCCAACACGCTACTGCAACCATGGCCGCTCACGGCCGACCCGCCCTGCGGGACCTGTTCGACGAGTCGCCGACGCCGCACATCGCTCACCCGCCCGAAACGCACCATCGAGACTTCTACGTCGCCACAGACGGTTCCTACAGAGACGACCGTCCCGGCGGGCTGGGTGCCGTCATTGAGACGCGTGACGGAACGCGAGTCGCACGCGTCGCGTCGTCCGACTCGCCGCCAGACAACAACGTCGCGGAGTACCGGGCGCTCCACCTCGGGCTGGACGTGCTGGCCGCACGCGCACCGCCGACAGCCCGTGTGGGTATCCTCGTCGACCACGACGACCTCGCCGCGAACGTCAACAACGCGTTGCTCGCGGCACGGCACCCGGACTGGGAGCCGACGAGGCGGTTCGACGTGCCCGACGCCAGCCTGAACCACTGGCGTGGCATCAGGGCCCGTCTCTCCGGCTTCGGCGAGGCCCGCGCCGCGCGCATCCACTCCGACCAGAACCCGGCACATCCGCTGGCCAACGATCCGTCGCGCTATGCACACGTGAACCAGGAACCCGACCGCTGTGTACTCCCCGAGCCGGTGGAGCCGTCCCGGACGACGGGCCCGCAGTACCCGCCGCCGTCCCGGGCGGACCGCAACGCCTCGGACTAGAGCAGGCGTCGCTCGACCAGTCTGACCGTGTGCCGGTCGGCGATCTCGAGGACGACCCGCTCGCCCGCGTAGATCGGACGCTCGACCAGCAACGAGCCGTCGACGCTCAGGTCGAACAGGTAGTCAGTATCCTCCGCGAGCCGGCCCGACAGGTAGGCCCGCTCGCCGTAGTCGAGGTCGCGAGTCCGCTCGTGGACCGTCCGCAGGTCGTCGTACAGCTGCAGCTGGAACCCCGCTTCGATGGTCCCAGAGGCGGTCGAGAGGATCTCGAGCTCGGCGGCCGGTGTCGGCGTCGAGGCCGCGTCGTCGGAGGCGGCGTCGGTCGCCGGTGCGTCGTCCACGGTGAGGGACGTGTCCGGATCGTCGCCGTCGGTGCTCGACGAGTCCCGCAGGGTGACGCCAGCACAGCCGGCGGCGGCGACAGACCCGGCGACGGCGAGGAACTGACGACGCTCCATACAGGAGAGTGCGGTCGGACCCCCAAAAGTCCGAAGGTAAGACAAACGGTCGTTTGAGATACCACTCCACAACTGTCAGATAAATTTGTAGATGGGTCGCTTCCCGGTCCCGCCAGTATTCCCTCGAAACCGCCGCAGGCAGATTCTGATTCATCGTCGCCGCCGGCGCACTAAATGTCAGACACTGATATGTTCATTCGACCAGATAACATTGAAGTCCCTCCGGGGCAATGGGTGCTAAGGCAGAGGCTACACACCACGCGGGGAGACGGGAGGATTAGGACACTACCGTCTTCTCCCTCCGACGGCATAAGCCTTACCCACACAGAGGCATCGCTGTGTCGTCGGCAGGTGGCCACGCGGCAGCCAGCGTCAGGGCCGCAGAGCCACGACACCATGTCAAACGACCACCCGAAACCGACAGACGGACGGCGGAATCCCGGAGCGACGTGTAGACGACCGACCACCCACCTGCGGGACCGGACGGTGAGGGACGATGCCTAGCTCCAACGTGCAGGAGTCCCAGCAGCGTACCAGCCGGGCCGACGTGGACGCTGTGGACGTGACGGAGCTGGCGGAGCACATCGAGGAGGTCGACGAGGACGGCGCCTCGTTCACGTACCGCGAGTGGCTGCTGCTCGCACCGGCGGCGCTCGCGCTCTCGTACCTGCCGCTGGTGCTCGCGTTCGGACAGGAGCTCCTCTACTCGACCCGCGGTGGCGAACCCCACCTGCTCGGCTTCGCTCTCATGGCCGCACTCGTGGGCGTGGCGGCCACGGCGACGGGACACCTCTTCGACGACGCGAAGCACGTGGCAGAGACGACCGACTGGTCGCCGAACCCGACCCACTACACCGTAGCCGGGACCGCTGTCGTCACCGTCGCGCTGGTCGGCAGGGTCCTGTTCCTCGACGGGACCATCGCACGTCCGGCGGAGTTCGTCGGTGGCGTCGTCATCGTCTCGGTGCTGCTCTCCTCGGTCGTCGCCGGCCCCATCTACGTGTTCCGTCGGCGCCGCCGACTGGAGTAGGGGTCACCTGTCGGCCGGGCCTACAGGACCGTCGCCAGCCCGAGGGGGAGCAGGAACAGGACGACGAAGGCGAGCGCGACCACCGCACGGGCGAGCAGTCTGCCGTGGCGACGGACCCCGTACCAGTCCACGAGCCAGTCCTCGACGCGGTCGACCGCCCAGACGACGCTCGACACGAAGAAGCGGACGACGTGGACGACGAGGTCGCCCACCTCGGCGAGCGCGCCGGCGGGCGACGTCTCCGCGAGATCGCCACCGTTGCCCGCCGGGCGCCGGGCGCGACGGCCGCGATCTCCGGGTTTGCTCTCGCCACCACCACCACTACCCCCGGTCTCGTCTGCGACCGGCAGGTCGGTCCGGTCCGCGCCCGCGGCGTCGTCTTCGCCGGGCACCGTCCCGCCGGTGCCGGCCGCATCCTCACGGCGGGCGCGTGCCACCACGTCGCCGCCGATGGCCGGGAGCGTCGACCGGCTCTCCGAGAGGTCCGGTGTCGCCCCCGAGTCGGTGGTGTGCTTCCGACGGAACTGCACCCGCCGAAGCGAGGGCTCCCAGTCGGCCATCACGAGTGCCTCGCCGTCGGCGAGCGACTGGACGTCCTCGGCCGCCTCCGACCCGGCGACGCGGTCGACGACCGACGTGTCGTTGTCCCAGGTGAGTCGGTGCCAGACGAGCCAGTCGCACTGCGTGATGAAGTCCTTCGACACCGAGGCCGGCCGCTGGGAGAGCCCGCAGATACCCAGGCCGCGCTTCCGTCCACGCTTGGCGATGCGGATCAGCGTCTCCGAGAGGTCGTCCGACCCGCCGCGCTCGGGGAGGAACTCGTGGACCTCCTCGACGAGCACCAGGTACGGGTGTCTGGCCGTCTTCTCGGCGTCGAACAGCGCGTCGAGCACCGCCTCCAGGAGCTCGTCCGCCTCCGCACCGAGCTCCGAGACGTCGAACAGGATGGGGACGTTCTCCTCGACCGCCAGCCCCGCGAGCGAGGCGGGTTCGACCTCGCGCGGGTCGAGGTCGCAGTGGTCTCCGGAGCCGACGGTCAGCATCTCGTAGCGCTCGGCCAGCCCGTAGTACTCCGCGTCCGTGTCGACGACGAGCAGCCCCCGACCGCGCTGGAGCAGCTCCTCCGCGACGACGCTCGCCGTGTTCGACTTGCCCGACCCCGACTTCCCGGTGACGAACCCCCGTCCGGTGAGCACGTCCGCCGTGGGAAAGCGGACGCTCTCGTCCTCGGCCACGGCGAGCCCGTCGTCCTCGTCGCTCATTCGGCGGTTGGTACAGGCCGGACCACCATAGGTTTCCCCCCGGAATCCTTTTCGACCCCGACTGTGTCGGCTCGACCATGCGGACGCCGAACTGGCTGGACGACCCCGTGCATCGAGCCGCCGTCTCCGTCGCGGCGTCGACCGTCGTGCTCACGCTCGCGATGGTCGGCATCCTCGCGTTCACCAACGGCGGCAACGCCGGCGTGAGCGGGCGGCTCCCCGCGTACGTCTTCGCCGCGGCGCTTTCGTTCGTCGTCACGCTGTTCGTCCTCGACGACCCCGCGGCCGACGGTGTCCAGATCATCGTCGCCGTCGCCGGCATCTCCCTCGGCGTGTTCGCGCTCGTCTCACTCGCCGGCGAGGGCGTCGTCTACGCTGTCGAACATCCCGGCGACGTGTTCGTGCCCCAGCTCCTCCTGTACATCGCCGCCGCCGGCCTCGTCTGTACGGGCGTCGGCGTCTGGGGGCTGCGGCACTGGCGGGAGTTCACGGCCCACGAGACGGAGGATGACGACCGGGCAGGGTAACGCCGGGTGCTCACCGTAGCTGGGCCGAAGGGTGACGGCGGGGGCTCGTGACGTGAGTGAGCCTGCAAACAGTATCCGAGTGAGGCCCGCGCCGCTCGGTAGTGGGGTGACTGTCGCGGCGTTTCGGGACGGGGCCACCAAGTACTTGTTCTATCGTTTTGACAATATGCCATGGATAGACGATGGTTTCTCGCAAGTATGAGCGGCCTCGCAGTCGGACTTGCGGGATGTACGGGAGATACCAACGGATCACCAGCGGGGGAGAGCGAAGGCCCGACAGACGTCCAATCCACCGTACAGCGAAACGATAGAACCGACAACGCGACTGAAACAGGGACGGAATCGGACGAGGGGACGGCACTCCCTGCGACCGAGACGCTGCTGGATCGTCACTACGAGTCGGTCTCCGAAATGGCGTTCGCCTCCGAGGAACGGTTCGAACCGAGTGCCGCCGAATCACCAACCGTCGAAAACAGCATCCGTAGCGACGGTGAGGGAACGCTACTCGAAGGAACCGACGCTGCTCGAAACGTCAACACCGACGGGAAGCAGACGGTCTGGTTCTCGGGCAACGCCCGGATCAACCTTCAGACGTACGCCTCGAACCCGGACGGGTTCACTCCGCCGTACATGATGCGGCGTTGGGTCGGTAACTTCATCAGCCTCGGAGCGTTCGAAGCTGTCGACACCGACGACGGCACGGCCGTGTTCGAAGCGACCAGCGCCAACCAGGCGGTCGCGGAGGAAGCCGAAGCCGACTTCCGGTCGGTCGACATCCAGGTTACGGTCGCCGAAGCCGGGTACATCCGCTCGATAGACGCTGAAGTACTCGTAGCAGAAAGCCCCGAAGCCGACGAAGTGGACACCATCGGATACAGCTACGAGATCGGGAATACGGGCGATGTAACCGTATCGCCCCCGGCGTTCGCCGATACCCTGACCCGCATCAATGGCTCGATTACGGCGGACAACTCCGCCATCATTCTGGAACACACTGGTGGCCCGAGCGTACCCGCAGGCGAGGGAGTGTATGTGGAGGACGCCGACGGGACCGCACAGGCTAGTGAAACGACGTTCCCCGAGCAGTTCGAATCGGGTGACACGGCCTACGTCTACTGGAGCGGGACACCCGAGGACGACTACGACGAGGCAACTATCACTATCGGTGATGAGCCGGGGTCCGTCGCACGAAACTTTGCTTTCCCGGACGACGCTAACAGCCGCGACGTCACTCTTCGAGGACGGTCTGACCGGAATTTCTTCAGGGTGTATATCGATCAACAGGTGTGACGGTACGGTGCGCTCGGAACGCAGCGGTGGAGACGGCTCGTCCTACTCGGCGTCTGCCGCAGCAGCACCAGCATCGTCGTAGGATCACCGTTAGTCTCGACCGGCTCCACCTCGCTCACGGGTCAGACGTTCTCCGTTCGCATCGGGGTGACCCCGTCACCTCGCACCGCTCGAAAAAGTGGACCAGGATGCGACGGCGACGGCCTACTCGTTCTGCTGTGCGTCCACCACGGCGACACCCGCAAGGTTCACGATGTCCTTGACCTCGTCACCGCGCTGGAGCACGTGCACCGGCTTGTCCATGCCGACGAGCATCGGGCCGATGGCCTCCGCGCCGCCGAGACGCTGGAGGAGCTTGTAGCCGATGTTGCCGGCCTCGAGGTTCGGGAACACCAGCACGTTCGCGGGCTCCTCGAGGTCCGTGAACTCGTAGGTCCCCTCCAGTATCTCCTCGACGACGGCGGTGTCGGCCTGCATCTCGCCGTCGACGGGGTAGTCGACGTCGCCGTCGTTCCGGAGCATGTCGGCGGCCCGGCGGGGCTTGCGCGTGCCGGGGTTGTCGACGCTCCCGAAGTTGGAGTACGAGAGCATGGCGACGCGCGGGTCGACGTTGAAGCTGCGGGCGAGCTCTGCGGTGTGGTCGGCGACCTCCGCGAGGACCTTCGCGTCGGGGTCCTGGTTGACCGTCGTGTCGGCACAGAAGATGACGCGGTTCTTGAACGTCAGCATGTAGACGCCGGCGGCGTAGTCGGCGTCCTCGGCGGTGCCGATGACCTGCAGCGGCGGACGCAGCGCCGACGGGTAGTGGTGGGTGAGCCCCGTCAGGAGCGCGTCGGCGTCGCCGCACTCCACCATCACGCTGCCGTAGTAGTTGGTGTCGCGGCGGATGAGGTCCTCGGCCTCGCTCTTGGTCAGACCCTTGCGCTTGCGGACCTGGTAGAGCCGCTCGGCGTAGTCTCCGTGGCGCTCGTCGTCGGCGCGTGGGTTCGCGATGGTCGGTTCGAAGTCCAGCCCGAGGCGCTCGGTCGTCTTCGTGATGCGCTCGTCGTTGCCGATGAGGATGGGCTGGGCGATGCCCTGCTCCTCGAGCTGGTACGCCGCGCGGATCATCTTCTCGTCGGCGCCCTCGGCCAGCGCGATGCGCTTGGGGTCGGACTTCGCCTTGTTGAGCACGACGCGCATCATCTCCCGGGACTTGCCCAGACGGGCCTCGAGGCGCTCCTCGTACGCCACGAGGTCGAGCTCCTGCCGGGCGCAGCCGGAGTCCATCGCGGCCTTCGCGACGGCGGGTGCGACCTCGAACAGCACGCGCGGGTCGAGCGGCTTCGGGATGATGTAGTCCGGACCGAACTGCAGCGGCTGGTCGCCGTAGGCCTTCACGACCGCGTCGGGCACGTCCTGCTTCGACAGCTCGGCGAGCGCGCGCGCCGCGGCGACCTTCATCTCCTCGTTGATCTCCGTCGCGCGGACGTCGAGCGCGCCGCGGAAGATGAACGGGAAGCCGAGCACGTTGTTCACCTGGTTCGGGTAGTCCGAGCGCCCGGTCGCCATGATGACGGTGTCGTCGCGGGCGGCCTTGGCCGCCTCGTAGCCGATCTCTGGGTCCGGGTTCGCCATCGCGAACACGATGGGGTTGTCCGCCATCGACCGGACCATCTCCTGGTCGACGAGCCCGCCGATGGAGAGCCCGACGAACACGTCCGACCCGTCCATCGCGTCGGCGAGGCCGCCCTCGTCGATGTCGCGGGCGAACTCCTGCTTGTACTTGTTCACGTCGCCCGCCTCGGCGCGGGCTGTCGTGATGATGCCCGAGGAGTCACACATCGTGATGTTCTCCTTCTTCGCACCGAGGGAGACGTAGAACCGGGCCGTCGCGAGCGCCGAGGCACCCGCGCCGGAGAAGACGATGTCGAGGTCAGCGAGGTCCTTCCCCGCTATCTCGGCGGCGTTCAGCAGCGCGGCCCCGGAGATGATGGCGGTGCCGTGCTGGTCGTCGTGGAAGACGGGGATGTCCATCTCCTCCCTGAGCGTCTCCTCGATGGTGAAGCACTCGGGCGCGGAGATGTCCTCCAGGTTGATGCCGCCGAAGGTGGGCTCCATCGCGCTGACGGCCTCGATGATCTTCTCGGGGTCGTCCTGGTCGAGCTCGACGTCGAACACGTCGATGTCGGCGAAGCGCTTGAACAGCACGCCCTTGCCCTCCATGACGGGTTTCGAGGCCTGTGCGCCGATGTCACCGAGGCCGAGGACGGCCGAGCCGTTGGAGACGACGCCGACGAGATTCCCCTTCGCGGTGTACTTGTACGCGTCGTCGGGGTTGTCGGCGATGCGCCGGCACGGCTCCGCGACGCCCGGCGAGTACGCGAGCGAGAGGTCGCGCTGTGTGTTCGTCGGCTTCGTCGTCGATATCTCCAGCTTCCCGGGCGGTTCCGCCTCGTGATAGTCGAGTGAATCCTCGTCGAGTCCCATACGAATGCCACCACATGGTACGACTAAAAGCTAATCGAACCAACTGTTCGACAGTCGTCGAAGATTGGCGGAGTGGGAGGGAGTTCGAGAACGAGTGCAGCGTGGATTTCGGGTCGACTGCGACGATGACCACCCAGCCGGGTGGCGCGCGACTGGCGAGCGTGCCGAGCGCTAGCGAGGTCGCGAGCCATCCGCGCGAGGGATGAGCGAAGGAGCCTGCGACTGAGCGAATCGGCTGGGGAGGTTCGAGGGCGGTTGCGGTGCTGTGCGGGGGTGGGACTGAAAGGGGCCGTCGTCTCGGCGAACCCGGACCCGACAAGCGACGCGAGAGCGGAGCTCTCGCTAGTCTGAGCGCGTCGCGCTCAGGCACCGCAGGAACGAGGAGCGCAGTCGTGGTCCCGGGAGTCGAGACGACGGGGGCTTTCGAGGTGTCGACAGCAGCCCATCAGACTGTGCTCGAATCGCCCATACACTCTCTCCATTCTCACACCCTCGGAAGGACCGTGCGCTTGATATGGCCGTACTCCCGAGAACGGAGTATGAACTGGCTCGACCGCCGGAACGTCGCCATCCTCGGCGCGGTGACGACGGGGCTGACGTTCCTGCTCATCCTGCTCGGCGTGTACACAGCCGCGACGGGGACGGGACTCACCTGTCGGGGACAGTGGCCGCTCTGTGGCGGGCCGCTGTTCGGTCTGCTGCCGCCGAACGTGGCGTCGTACCCCGAATGGATCCACCGGTTCGTCGCCTCGATAACCGGCTTCTTCATCCTCGGGACGGCCTACGGCGCATGGAAGGCGTTCGACAGCCGGCGTATCCACGCCGCCGTCGCCATCTCCATCGCCGTCCTGCCGGTGCAGGTCCTGCTCGGCCGCCAGACCGTCGTGACCTACACCGCGGGCGTCCAGACGCTCCACCACGGCGCGGCGATGATCATCTTCGCCGGGCTCGTCGGCGCGACCGCGTGGATGTTCGACCGCAGTGGCGAGAGCGGCACGACGACGACGGCGGACCGCGAGGGCACGACGCGGGCCGTCGACGCGGACTGACCCCACAGTTTTCACGCTCGGTGGCGAAGCCGCGGGTATGCTCCCCGCTGGAACCAGTTCGATCTTCGACTGGGGCGACGACTACTTCGTGAAGGAGTACCGGAACGCGACGGTCTACGGCGACCGCGAGGCCGCTGACGTCCTCCACGAGGGCGAGGTTCGCGTGCTCGCCAACGGCTGGGTCGAACTGCCGACCGGGCGGCTCATCTCGCCCGACGCGGTCCACCACGTCGACCCTGCCCCCGAGGACGACTGAGCGTCGCCGGGGAGTCGTCCGAGCGTCGCGACCGTCACCGATGCCGCGTCGCAGGGAACGTTCGCAAAACCGACAGACAGGGCCGAGGCCAACCCGGCAAGAATCTCCGGAAGCTGCGAACCGTTTTATATCGGGGTATCATACTCCACCGATATGGATAGACGCAGCTATCTCAAGGCGAGTGGTGCAGCAGTGACGACTATCTCTCTGGCGGGTTGTATCGACTCGTTCACCGGTGGTGGCGGTGGCGGGGAGAACACGATTATCCCGGGGACAGCGTCGGGCTTCCCACCGTTCGAGATGAAGGAGGGCGACGAGGTCGTCGGCTTCGACATCGACCTGCTCGAGGCCGTGGTCGACGAGACGGACTACCAGCTCGCGGCCTGGGAGGACCTGAACTCGTTCGACTCGCTCATCCCGTCGCTGCAGAACGGCAACATCGACGTCATCGCGGCGGCGATGACCATCACCGCGGACCGTGACGAGAACATCGACTTCAGCGACCCCTACTACAGCGCGAACCAGTCCATCCTCGTCCGCGAGGGCGGCGACTTCCAGCCGTCGCAGCTCTCGGACCTGCAGGGCCGGCAGGTCGGCTCGCAGTCCGGGACGACAGGCGAGGGCGTCGTCCAGGGCATGATCGAGGACGGCGACTTCCAGGAGTCGAACTACAACGCCTACGACACGTACGTGCTGGCGGTCACCGACCTCGAGAACGGCAACATCGACGCGGTCGTCCTCGACGAGCCGGTCGCGGCGTCGTTCGCGTCCGAGCGCAGCGTCAGCGTCGCCTTCGTCTACGAGACCGGCGAGGAGTACGGCTTCGGCATCCGGAGCGGCGAGAGCGAGCTCCAGACCGCGCTCAACGACGGACTCGCGACGGTACGCGAGGACGGCACCTACCAGGACCTGACGGCGGAGTGGTTCGGCGAGTAATCCCCGATGGTGCTGGACCCCACCCCGGCAGCCGTCCCGCTCCAGGGCGGGCTCGCTGACGCCGCGAGTCGGTTCTTCCTCGACAACCCCGACTGGGGGTACGTCTGGAGCAACCGCGACGCGATGCTGGAGGCGACCGTCGTCACCGTCCAGCTGACGTTCGTGTCCATCGTCCTCGGGTTCGTCATCGGGCTCCCGGCGGCCGTCGCCGAGGTGTACGGCCCGCCGTGGCTCCGCGTCCCCGTCGAGACCGTCGGGGTCGTCGTCAGGGCGGTGCCCATCCTGGTCATCCTCATCTACATGTTCTACGTGTTCTCGGTGTCGAGCAGCCCGTTCATCGCCGCGACGTTCGCGCTCGGGCTGCGCTCGGGGGCGTACCAGTCACAGATCTTCCGGGGCGCGATACAGAGCGTCGGCGAGGGCCAGATGGAGGCCGCCCGCTCGGTCGGTATGACCAAGCTGGAGGCGATTGCCTACGTCATCGTCCCGCAGTCGCTCCGCCGGTCGATCCCGGGCTTCCAGAACGAGTTCACCATCGTCCTGAAGGACACGAGCATCGCCATCATCCTCGGGGTCACCGAGCTGCTCGGCACCGCCGAGGACCTGTTCCTCCAGCAGAACCGCACCGGCACCGCGCTCGAGCTCATCCTCGCCATCAGCCTCGTCTACTTCGTGCTGACGGTAACGACGAACCGCGGGCTGGAGTTCGCGGGCGACTACTTCGGCGTCCCCACGGGTGAGAACGCATGAGCGACCCGCTGCTGCGGGTGGAGGACCTGCACAAGAGCTACGGCGACGAGGAGGTACTCAAGGGGATCAGCTTCGACCTCGAGAAGGGCGACGTGGAGGTGCTGTCGGGACCGAGCGGTTCGGGGAAGTCCACGCTGCTGCGCTGTGTCAACCGGCTCACCGAGCCGGACTCGGGGACCATCTACCTCGACGGCGAGCGCGTCAGCGGCCCCGACACCGACGTGAACGCGCTCCGGCGGCAGGTCGGGATGGTGTTCCAGGACTTCAACCTGTTCCTGCACCTCACCGCGCTCGAGAACATCACGCTCGGCCTGCGCCGGGTGAAGGGGCTGGGCAAGGCCGAGGCCCGCGAGCGGGCGATGGAGCACCTCGAACGGGTCGGCCTGGCGAACCAGGCGCAGTCGTACCCGGCCGAGCTCTCGGGCGGGCAGAAGCAGCGCGTCGGCATCGCCCGGGCGCTCGCGATGGACCCGAAGCTCATGCTGTTCGACGAGCCGACGAGCGCGCTCGACCCCGAACTCGTGGGCGAGGTCACCGCTGTCATGCGGGAGCTCGCCGACGAGGGAATGACGATGCTCGTGGTGACCCACGAGATGGGGTTCGCGCGCGAGGCCGCCTCGCGGATGATGTTCCTCGACCAGGGGAAGATCGTCGAGCGCGGCCCGCCCGACCAGCTGTTCGAGCACCCGACGGAGGCACGCACCGCGGAGTTCCTGCAGCGCATCACCAGGCTCCACGGCGGTGAGACGTCGTGAGCTACGCCGAGGACATCCGACGGGTCCGGGCGCGGGAGGGGCGGTCGGTCGGCTCGCTGGCCCTCATCGCACTCGGCGCCCTGTTCTGGGGCTACCTGCTCCTGCGCTGGCTCATCAACTGGAACTGGGTGCCGTTCGGCACGCCCGGCGAGCCGCTCGTCTCGCCGGAGGCGCTCGGACTGACCGGCGGCACAGCGACGGCGTTCCAGTCGCTGCCACAGCTCGCCGAGGGGGCGTACATCACCGTGCTCATCACGGTCATCGCCATCCTCGCCGGGCTCGTGCTCGCGGTGCCGCTGTCGGTGGCCCGTGTCTACGGACGCTGGAGCAAGTGGGCGTCGCTGTCGTTCACGGAGCTCATCCGTGGGACGCCGCTCATCGCCCAGCTCTACCTGCTGTACTACGGGCTGAACCTCTCGCAGTTCTTCCGCGGGCTCACCGAGTTCGGCCCGTTCACGCTACGGACCGCGCTCTGGGTGGCCCTCATCGGCTTCACCATCAACAGCGCGGCGTACCAGGCGGAGTACATCCGGTCGGCCATCGAGAGCGTCGACCCGCAGCAGCTCGTCGCGGCGCGGTCGGTCGGGCTGACCCAGCGCGAGGGCATCCGGCACGTCGTGCTCCCGCAGACGCTGCGCTATGCGATTCCGGGCTGGACGAACGAGCTGGTCTACCTCATCAAGTACTCCTCGCTGGCGACGTTCATCACCGTCGCCGAGCTGTTCCGGCGGGCCGACGCCGTCGCGAGCGACACCTTCGACTACACGGCGATGTTCACCGTCGTCGCGCTGGTGTACATCGGCATCGTCATCACCGCCACGAAGCTGATGGGCTACGTCGAGGACCGGGTCTCGCTGCCCGGGCTCGGCCAGGCCCGCGGGCGGTCGTGACGGACTGACGACCGACCCGCCCACCCCCGTCACCCTTTAGCGCGCTCGGTCCCGAGTTCCCACCCGATGACCGACGTGTCCCCCACCCGCGAACGGGGGCTCACCCCATCCCAGCGCGACCGGTTCGATAAGCTCCGACGTACCCGGAGCCTCGCCGAACTGGCCGACGTGACCGCCGCCGACGGCGAGCACGCGGCCTACCTCGCCGCCAAGCGTGAGTGGCGCACCCTCCAGGAGCGCCGCCTCGACCCGACACCGGAGCCGGGGGTCCCCGGGACGACCGTCGCGGTAGGCGACCGCGAGTTCCACGTCCACGGCATCACCCACGCCGACACCGACGCCGAGCGCTCGTTCCTCCGCGAACACGTCGCCGACTTCCTCGATTCTGGCGCGTCGGTGTACTGCGAGCAGGGAATCTGGCGGATGTACTTCGCGGACTTCGACCGCCCTCGCGAGATGGACGACTACCGCTGGGCGATGGAGCGCTGTCGCGAGCTCGACGTGGACTCCCACCTCGACGAGCTGCCCGGCAACTTCGAGGGCCTGCTGGAGGACGTCGACTCGTTCACCGGCGAGTTCAAGGCGGCCGTCTTCTCGCTCGTCGAGGACGGCAGCGACGTCTACGGCGAGACGTTCGAACGCACCCTCGGCGATCTCGCCTCCGACTTCCTCACGAGCCACGAGGGGCTGGCGACCGGCGACGACTACGAGTCGTTCAAGCTCACCAGACGGGCCGCCACCGACCCCACGCACCTCGTCGACCTCCAGCACTACTACCGGACGACGTTCCTCCCGCAACCCCTCGAACGCGAGTGGCTCCGCCGGCACGACCCCGAGCTCGAACTGATGACCCACGCCCGCAACGAGCGCATGGCCGACTACGGGATGTACCACGCCAGCCCCGGCGACACGGTGCACCTCCTCGTCGGCGCGGCCCACCAGCCCGGGATCGAGTACTACCTCGACCGGTTCGACGCGGGCGAACGGACGCTCGAGGGGTTCGAGCTGACGGAGTGACGGAGAACCGTCGTCGGAACGCATCGTCGAACGCGCTCCCGTACCAACCTTCCACGACCAGACCCCAAGAACTAATAACCCGTCAACCACCGGACCTAGCGTGGTTTACGAGACGGGGAACCCGACGGTCGACGACGCCATCGAGCGCGTGCTCGCGGGCGAGCGCCTCGACCGCACGGACGGCCTGGCACTGATCGCACAGCCGGTGGCGGACCTCGCGCCGGCGGCGGACTACGTCCGGTCGGAGCGCGGCGACGGCACTGTCGACGCCTGCTCCATCGTGAACGCGAAGGCGGGCAACTGCGCGGAGGACTGCGGCTTCTGCGCGCAGTCGGTCCACTTCGACACCGGCATCGAGACGTACGGCTTCCTCGACCCCGAGGAGATACTCGACGCCGCGAAGCGGGCGGAACGCGACGGCGCACAGCGGTTCGGCATCGTCGTCGCGGAGAAGGGCGTCTCGAAGGAGCACCGTCCCGAGGAGTGGGAGGAGGTCGTCCGGGCCATCAGGCTCGTGCGCGACGAGACGGACGTCGAGGTCGATGCCAGTCTCGGCATCCTCACGCGCGAGGAGGCCGAGATACTCGCCGCCGAGGGCATCGACCACTACAACCACAACATCGAGACCTCGCCGCGGTTCTTCCCCGAGATCGTCGACACGCACTCCTTCGAGGACCGGGTGCAGACGCTCGAACTCGCCAAGGACGTGGGGATGGACCTCTGTGCCGGCGTCATCCTCGGGATGGGCGAGACGCCGACCGACCGCGTCGAGGCGGCCATCGCGCTGCAGGAGGTCGGCGTCTCCTCGCTCCCGGTGAACATCCTCAACCCCGTCGCCGGCACCGCGCTGGGGGACGAACTCGGCGACTCCGCCGACATCTCGACCACGGAGATACTCCGGACCATCGCGGTGTACCGGCTGCTCCATCCAGACGCCCGGGTCCGGCTGACCGGCGGGCGGGAGGTCAACCTCGCGGTCGACGAGCAGCACCTCCCGTTCGAGGCCGGCGCGGACGGCATCCTCACCGGCGACTACCTCACCACGGGCGGGCAGTCTCCCGGCGACGACATCGAGGTCATCGAGCGTGCCGGTCTCGAACCGAACACCGAGTCGAACGAGTTCGACCCCGAGGCGGTGAAGGCCCGGGGCGAGGACCCCGACGAGACTGTCGAGACCGCCGCCGGGACGGCGACGAGCAACGCGGAACTGGACGACTGACCGACGACCCGAGACTCATCCCACACGACACAGCCATGGACGACGTGAACTTCGCGGTACTCGGAACGGGCGGTATCGGCCGACGAACGCTCGACGTGAGCCAGCACAAGGACGGACTCACGCCGGTCGCGGCGTGTGACCGCAACGGCATCGCCGTCGACCACGACGGGCTCGACGTCGACGAACTGCTCGCCGCGACGGAGGGCAACGTCGCCAGCGAGCACGCCGGGGACGGCATCGGCGACGACATCGGCGACGACGACAGCGACACTGACGACGACAGCGACGCACTGACCGACGGCGGCACGGCCGTCAAGCAGCACGGCGACGGTGCGGGCGTCGTCGCCAGCGAGCAGGCCCGGCCGACCGAGACGCCAATCCAGGACGTCATCGACGAGTCCGACGGCATCGACGCGGTCCTGCTCGCGCTCCCGAACCTCACGCACGACTTCATCCCGCAGACTGCCGAGCGGTTCGCAGAGGTGGGCTACGAGGGCGTCCTCGTGGACGTCCTCAAGCGGTCGCGTGTCATCGGGCTGCTCGACGAGCGCGAACCGCTGTTCGAGGAGTCGGGCATCACCTTCGTCTGTGGCGCCGGCGCGACGCCCGGCTTCCTCACCGGCGCGGCCGCGCTCGCCGCCCAGTCGTTCGTCGAGGTCGAGTCGGTCGAGATCTGGTGGGGCGTCGGCCTCAGGTCCGGGTACGAGGACAACCGCGGCACCGTCCGCGAGGACATCGCCCATCTCGACGGCTACGACATCGAGAGGGCCCGCGAGCTGAGCGACGACGAGATCGAGGCCGTCGTCGACGCCCACGACGGCGTCATCGAGTTCGAGGACATGGAGCACGCCGACGACGTGCTGCTCGAACGGGCCGGCATCTGCGACGCCGAGGACGTCACCGTCGGCGGCATCCTCGACGTGCGCAGCGACGAGAAGCCGACGACGACGACGGTGCGAGTGACCGGCCGCACGTTCGACGGCGAGCGCGGGACGAACACGTTCGAGCTCGACGACGCGACGAGCATGGCCGCGAACGTCAACGGCCCCGCGCTCGGCTACCTCAAGAGCGCGGTGCGGATGAACCGCGTCGGCGACTACGGGGTGTTCGGTCCGGCGGACCTGCTGCCCGGGTTCTGACCACCACAAACACTCCCGGCAGCCCTCGGTTGGATTAACGAGACCGGACCGGAATCCTATTGTACTACTGTCAACAGTTGCGAACTATCGCGGCCGTGGGGGCCGCGGTGGATACACCATGGCAGGTTCGACAACGACGACTGACGTATCGACCGGCGCGAACGAGACATCGGTGGGTGACCTCGACGGGAGCATCGTCGCGGTGCTCGGCTACCTACTGCCGATTCTGGGGCTCGTCTTCTTCCTCATCGACGACAACGACTTCGTCCGGTACCACGGGCTGCACTCCTTCCTGTACGGCCTCGTCGCGGCCGTCGTGTTCCCCGTGAGCTTCACGTTCGGGGTGGGCGCGGGACTGGTCGCCGACGGGGTCCTCGGGGCGCTCATGGCGCTGTTCCTCTTCCCGATCCTCCCGCTCGCCATCGCCGTCCTGCCGCTCTACTTCCTCTACAACGCCTACACCGGCGGGACGTACGCGGTGTTCGGGCTGAAGCAGATCGTGACTGCGGTGGTCTAGCAGGCCCGCCTCCCTGCTCCCGTCGCGGGTCGTGATACCCTGATTCTGCAAGCCGGCTCCCGCCACGGTATCGAACCGTTCAAGACCCGGTGACTGACATCTACGACCAGATGACAGAGCGCGGGTTCGACCTCGCCAACCGTGTCGCCGCCCGACACGACGCCGACCTCTACCGCGACGTCGCACCGGTCGACCGGGTCGCCGAGCGGAGCTACTTCGCCCCCGACCCCGGTCGCGACCTCCCCGTCCTCGACGGCGAGGAGCACCTCGTCTTCGCCGCGAACAACTACCTCGGCCTCACCCAGCACGAGCGCGTGCAGGAGGCCGCCGCGCAGGCCGCCGACGTGGTCGGCACCGGTGCGGGCGCCAGTCGCCTCGTCACGGGCGACACGCTCGTACACCGCGACCTCGAACGCCGGCTCGCCGAGGTCAAGGGGACCGAGCGCGCGCTCGCGTTCTCCTCGGGCTACGCCGCGAACGTCGGCACCATCGCCGCCCTCTCGCCGGACGTGGTGTACTCCGACGAGTTCAACCACGCGAGCATCGTCGACGGCTGTCGGCTCTCCGGGGCCGACGTCGTCGTCTACGACCACCGCGACGCCGACGACCTCCGGGAGCGGATGGCCGAGCGCAGCGGCTCGGCTCCCGACGCGGCCGCCGACGAGTCCTGGCTCGTCGTCACCGACTCCGTGTTCTCGATGGACGGCACCGTCGCGCCGCTCGCCGAGCTCTGCGAGGCCGCCGAGGCGTTCGGCGCGTGGCTCATGGTCGACGAGGCCCACGCGACCGGCCTGCACGTCGACGGCGGCGGCATCGTCCAGCGCGAGGGACTCGAGGAGCGCGTCCACGTCCAGATGGGGACGCTCTCGAAGGCGCTCGCCAGCCAGGGCGGCTACCTCGCCGGGAGCGAGGCACTGATCGAGCACCTCGTCAACGAGGCTCGCTCGTTCGTCTTCTCGACGGGGCTCGCACCGCCGGCGGCAGCGGCCGCCAGCGAGGCGCTCCACCTCGCCCGCCACGGCGAGTGCCGCGACCGTCTCTGGTCGAACGTCGGCCAGCTGCGCAACGGGCTCGAGTCGGTGGGCTACGAGGTCTGGGGCGAGACGCAGGTACTCCCCATCGTCGTCGGCGACCGGACGGACGCGCTCGCACTCGAACGGGCGGTCAGGAAGCGCGGCATCGTCGCGCCCGCCATCCGCCCCCCGACGGTACCCGAGGGGACGAGCCGCATCCGCGTCGCGCCGATGGCCACCCACTCCCGGAGCGACGTCGAGCACTGCATCGAGGCGTTCCGGGCGGCCGGCGAGGAGGTGGGCCTGCTGTGAGGTTCGCCGTCGTCGGTACCGACACCGGCGTCGGCAAGACGGTCGTGACGGCGGGCGTCACCGGTACCCTCCGCGAGCGTGGCGTCGACGCCCGTGCGGTCAAACCCTGTCAGACCGGCTATCCGCCGGACGACGACGCCGCGTTCGTCCGAGCTGCCTGTGACGACGACGAGGCGGCGACCTGTCTGGGCCGGCTCGAACCCCCGCTCGCGCCCCGCGTCGCCGCCGAGCGCGGGGGGACCGAGCTGGACTTCGCCGACCTCCGGAGCCGGGCGGCGGACGCGCTCGACGCCGCAGACGTGGGCGTGCTGGAGGGCATCGGCGGCCTGCGCGTGCCGCTGACCGACGACCACGACGTGCTCGACCTCGTCGCCGACCTGGACTGCGAGGCCCTGCTCGTCGCCCGGTCGGGACTCGGCACGCTGAACCACACCGCCCTCTCGGTCGACGCGCTCGACGCCGCAGGGGTGTCGGTGCGGGGCATCGTCCTCAACGAGTGGGCCGGCGAGACGGTCGCCGAGCGGACGAACCCGGCCGAACTCGAACGGATGACCGGGCTGCCCGTCGAGACCGTGCCGCCGGTCGACATCGACGAGCCCGCCGACGCGGTCGACCTCGTGGACGCACAGCTCTCCGACTCGTTCCTGCCGACACCGTAGGTCGTCTCCCCGCAGGCCCACTGACGCCGTCAGCGTCGCCACTCGCCGTCGAACGCGCGAAAGAAGGTGGTCGGTGTCTTCCCCTGGTTTCAGACCGCAGCGCGCGGCGCGACGCTGGCGGCGACGAGCCGCTCCTCGTCGTCGTCATCGTCGGACTGCACACTGCTGGTCTGGTCGGCGTCGGTCATCGTGACCGTCACGTGGCTCGAGTTGCCCGTGGCGACGGTCTGGGTGGTGAAGCGCTCGTGACCGGCGAGCACGACGACCGTCTCGTCGCTGATCTCCACCATCCGGTAGGTGTGGTCCTCGTCCATCCGGTAGACGCCGTCGGTCAGCGGCCCGCGGCTCTCCAGCCAGTCCTGGAAGATGCCGCTGAACTCGTCCTGCTCGGAGGCGTTGTCGAACCGGAGCGTCCAGGCGTAGCCGTACTTGTAGGCGTCGCCGTAGCTCTGGTTCTGGAAGACCATCACGCGGTCGGCACCCCAGCCTTCGGCACCGTCGGCGGCGCGCGGGCCGCTCACGCCGGCCCGGAGCGAGGAGCGCAGGAACAGCTCGCCGCGCGTACTCGTGGAGTAGTGGTTCCAGACGGAGTCCTGGCCGCGCTCGACGCTCAGGTCGAGCGGCCGTTCCTCGTCCGGCATGTGGTTGTGCATGATCTGCTCCATCGAGATGGGCGGGTTGTCGTACAGCGTCTGGAACTCGCTGGTGGAGTTGACGCGGAACTTCGTGTAGCGCTCGCCCATCACGTACGGACCGAGCGTGTACATCGAGAACGGCGAGGAGTTCGCCCACGCGGAGACGTTCCGCGAGGCGGCGTCGCGGTCCATGTACTCCTCCTGGTACTCGCTCTCGAAGTAGACCGCACTGCCCTCGACGAGCGAGGTCTCGACGTCGCCGAGGTTGACGCCCTCGCTCGTGAGGTTGGCGGCCAGGCGGTCCTGGCTCCCCTCGTAGAACTGGATGGCGTGCAGGAACTCGTGGGCGAGCGTGACCTCTGCCTCCTCGGGGCCCTGCGGGCGGCCCTCGCCGCTGCTGGCGTTGATGTACCGCATGACGACGTTGACCTCGACGCTGCCGTCCGGGCCCGTCTGCGGGGAGGCGTAGCCAGCGACGTAGACGTCGGGCGTGCCGTTCGGGGCGATGCCCATGACGGCCTGGAAGGACTCGTTGCTGAACCCGAACTGGTCGAACGTGTACGGGTTCGTCTGCTCGGGCGAGAGCGAGCGCACGGACGGGCCCGTGTCGAGCTCCACGCCGGCCATCTCCATGACGTTCAGGTAGACCTGGTTGGCATCGAAGCCGAGGCAGGCACCCTGCACCTGCACGAGGTCACCCTCCTCGCTCCGGTACTCGCAGGGCTCCTCCTGCTCCTCCTGTTCGTCGTCCTCCTCGTCCTCGCCGTCGGACGTGGTGGTCTGCGTGTCGGTCTGTTCGGCGGTCGTCTGTGCCGTCGTCATCTCGTCGGTCGGCTCCCCCGTGGTCTCGACTGTCGTCGAGTCCCCTCCCTGGTCGGTGGTGTTACACCCCGCGACCAGCAGCATGAGGGCCAACGCGACTGCAAGAAGCGCTCGCTTCATGTGAGAACTATTCACAACACAGGAGTTGGTACGCTTAGGCGTTGCGGTCTCGTTTCACCGGAAACAGCGAGAAAGTTTCCGCGAGTTCCGGGGAGGGCGTCGGGGGTGAAGGCTAGAGCCAGTCGTCGAGTCCGGACTGTCCGTCGTCTGTTCCTTCCGCTTCGGTGTCAGTATCGTCCGGTGCCGGTCCGTCGTCCGCGTCGGCCGCGCCACCGAGTGTCGTCTGGCCGTCATCGGCGTCGTCGCCGTCGGCTGCGGCCGGCTCACCGTCGGTCGCTGCGTCGTCGCTCTCCCCGTCGGACTCGAACTGCGCGAACGCGTCGCCGGCGTTCTCGACGACGGCGTCGTCCCGGCGCTCCTGGGCCTCCTCGACGATGCCCTGGACCTTGTTCGTGTCCTCGCCGCTGCCCGTGACGAACGACACCTCCGACGCGTCGAGGTCGTACAGCATCGTCATCCGGACGGTGAGCTCGCGGGGCTTGCAGTGGTGGGTCATCTCCGCGAGGAACGGCATCACCTCGCGGCGGGCCGTCGCCATGCTGAAGCCGCCCCGCTCGGCGATCTTCCGGGCGATGCCGTCTCGCCTGTTCCGGGTGGCCTTCGACCGCCCGAGCTTCGACCAGTACGACGGCGGGCCGTAGCGGGTCCAGCCACCGTGGTCGTGCCGGCGCGATGCCGCGACGCCCGCGGCGACGTTGTCCGTCGCGTAGCGCCAGAACGAGTAGTCCTGCGTCGCCCGGACACGCCCGAGCCAGCGGTCGGCGTTCGCGAGGAAGCCGTAGGCGTCGGCCAGCTCGTCGCCGCGGTAGTCCTTCGGGACGTTGTCCTCGACCCAGTTGAGCAGGTCGTCCGGCGTCTCGTCCACGTCGTACGACGCGTACAGCGCCTCTTCGGCGGACTTGTGCTTGATGACGTCGTCGAGGAAGTCGAAGATGCCCTCCGTGCGGTCGCGCTCGCCCATCACCACGTCGTCGACGGTGAGCCGCTCGTTCCGCTCGGCGAGCGCCTGCAGGTCGTTCACCGCCGACCGGAGGTCGCCGCTCGTCTCCCGGGCGATCTTGTCGAGCGCGTCGTCGTCGTACTCGATGCCCTCCTGTCGACAGATGTCGCGCAGGACCGGGACGATGGAGCGCCGCGAGACGTCCCGGAACTCGATCTCCTGGCACGCGTTCCGGAGGCTGTTGCTCATGTCGTAGAACTCGTTCGCGATGAGCACCATCGGCTGGTCGGCCTCCTTCACGATGCGCGTGACCTCCCGCGAGCCGCCGTAGTCGCTGTTCCCGTGGAAGTTGTCCGCCTCGTCGACGACGAGCAGCTGCCGGCCGCCCGCCCCGCCGAGCGTCTGGTTCTTCGACGCCCGGCCGGCGAAGCGTTTGATGTCGTCGGCTGTCCGGGAGTCGCTCGCGTTCAGCTCCATCACCGGCCAGCCCATGTCGTTGGCCAGGGCGTGCGCCGCCGAGGTCTTGCCCACCCCCGGCGAGCCGTGGACGATGGCTGCCTCGCGGTGGTCGTCCCAGGTCTCCGCCCACTTCCGGAGGGCGTCGCGGGCCTTGTCGTTCCCGCGCACCTCCGAGAGCGTCGATGGGCGGTACTTCTCCGTCCAGTCTGCCATTACCGGCAGGAGGGGCGGGCCGCGTTTAGTGGTTGCGCTCGACGGCGTCGGTGGATGGTTCACGGACCACCCTGGCTCACCGCAGTGGTCGGTAGAGACAGGTATCTGCTGTATCGCGGTGGGGAGCATCCACTCCGAAGGCGAACACGGACCGCCGGGGACAGACAGGGACAGGAGACGGTGGACGAGCTGGCATCCCCTCGTGGATACTGGCTTGCGCGGTGTGGGTGACGAGCGGACGTGAAGGACCCCGGTTCCAGATCTCTACTCACATTTCGGTGGTAAGTAATTGTGATATAACATTAACTCTGCACCGGAGGAAGTGACGATATGACCGACAGCTCACGTTCGAGGTTCGGGAGTACCTCCGTCGGGAACCCATGGCTGTTTTTCGCTACGACCTACGCCATCACCTGGGCCTTCTGGCTGGCGGCGATCGCCCTTGGAGTGCGGTTCGATAGCGCAGTCGGACTGGTTTTGCTGCTAGTGGGCCTGACTGGTCCAGGAGCCGCTGGAATCGGTTTCGTCTACCTCGTCTACGATGAGGAGGGGCGAGTGGATTTCTGGAATCGGCTCGGCCAGGTTCGCCGAATCGGTGTCCGGTGGTTCCTCATCATACTCCTGCTCCCGGTGGCGGTAACTATCGTCGCAGCAGCTGTCGAGAGATTGTTTGGTGGCCCGGGCGTCACGTTGGGTGCGGGAGTACGGGAGTTCGGCGTGAACCCACTGGCGATCCTGCCATCGCTGTTCTTCGCGACGCTCCCACCCCTCCTCGAAGAATTGGGATGGCGAGGCTATGCGTTAGATCGCCTTCAACTGAACTGGTCAGCGTTGAGCGCCAGCCTGATTCTGGGTGTCGTCTGGGCAGTCTGGCATCTCCCGCTCTTCTTCGTCGAAGGCTCGTTTCAGGCGGAGAGTGTCGGATTCGGGACGACGGGGTTCTGGCTGTTCATGACTGGAATCGTAGCGCTCTCGGTGGCCATCACCTGGGTCTACAACAATACCGCGCGCAGTATCCTCGCTATCATCCTGTTGCACGGGTGGGTCAACTTCGTCTCCGAGATGGTCGAGGTCGCCGACGTGTTCTACTACGGTCACTGGGTGCTGCTCGCTGTGCTGCTCACATCCATCTGGGGGGCGAAAACCCTGACCACTGCCGGGGAGCTGCCACGACCGCCACGAAATACCGACACGTAGGCTTCCCCACCGGAGTATCCCCGGTCCGTAAACATTCGCTCCTCTGCGGATCCACACTTGGTTCCCACGCCCGGAGAATCATCGCTACGGACTCCCCCCGAGACGACGTACTGACACCTGGTGAGACACCCATGGCCGACTTCCTCGTCATCTACGGCACCGGTGAAGGACAGACAGCGAAGGTCGCGGACGCGATGCGGACGGACCTGCGCGAACGCGGACACGAGGTGACGACGTACGACGTCACCGCGGCCCCGGCGGACCTCGACGTGACGGCGTTCGACGGAATCCTCGTCGGCGGCTCAATCCACGTCGGGAAACACCAGGACAGCGTGGTCGCGTTCGCCCGGGAGCACCGCGACGCGCTCGAGACCCGCCCGTCGGCGTTCTTCCAGGTGTGCCTCTCCAGCGCCAGCGAAGACACGGAGCGCCGGGCGGAGGCAACGGGCTACATCGACTCGTTCGTCGAGAGGTCGGGGTGGCAGCCGGACCTGGTCGCCAGCTTCGCCGGTGCGCTCCGGTTCTCGGAGTACGGCTTCCTCAAGCGGCTGATGATGAAGAAGATCGCCGCCGAGGCGACCGGCGACACCGACACCTCGCGCGACTACGAGTACACCGACTGGGAGGCGGTCGACCGGTTCGCAGTCGAGTTCGCCGCGCTCGTCGAGGACGCGCACCCGGACGCCGACGGGCTCGCCGAGGTTGAGGGGTGACGTGATGCCCACGACCACGCAGCGGGTGCCGTCCCGTCCCCTCGTCGCCGCCTCGCTCGCGACCCTCGTCCTGACTGCCATCGCGGCTGGTGCGGGGGTGTTCGCCCCGTCGCTGTACCGGGACAGCGACGTCCTGCTCACGCAGCTGTACGGGCAGGACCTGCTCACGCTGGTCGTCGGCGTCCCCGCGCTCGCGGGGTCGCTGTTCCTCGCACTCCGGGGCTCGCGCCGGGGCTACGTCGCCTGGCTCGGCGTGACCGGCTACCTGCTCTACACGTACGCCTCCTACGCCGTGATGACGGCGTTCAACCCGCTGTACCTGGTGTACGTCGCGCTGTTCGGGTTGACGCTGTTCACGTTCGTCGCCGGGATGGCCCGGCTGGATGCCCGGGGCCTGCGTCGTGCGGTGGGGGACACGTCAGTCCGGGCGGCCGTCGCCTACCAGCTCGCCGTCGCGGTGCTCGTCGGCCTGCTCTGGCTCGCGGACGTGGGTCCAGCCTCGCTCGGGGGGACGACCCCCGCCGCGATGGCCGACACCGGGCTGGTGACGCCGGTCATCCAGTCGCTCGACCTCGCGGTGGTGCTGCCCGCGTTCGTGCTCTCGGCGTACTGGCTGCACCGGGGCCGGGCCTGGGGCTACGCCTTCACAGCCGTCCTGCTGGTGAAGGCGACGACGCTCGCCCTGGCGGTCCTCGCGATGGTCGCGGTGATGCTCGCCGACGGGCAGGCCGTCCCGCTCCCGCAGATCGTCATCTTCGGCGTGCTCGGCGCGGTCGGGCTGGTCGTGACGGCGCGGTTCCTGCTGGTCATCGACTCCGGTCGTGGGCCGACCGTGCCATCGACCGGTGCTGACCCCGCTGTCGACGACTGAGGACGGCCGGCGACGACGCTTTTGCCCGGTCGACACCTACGAGAGCCATGACAGACCTCTCCGGGACGGTCGCACTGGTCACCGGTGCGAGCCGTGGCGTCGGGCGTGGCATCGCGATCGAACTGGGCACGGCCGGCGCGACGGTGTACGTGACGGGACGCAGCGTCGCCGACGGAACCGAGGGACTCCCCGGCACCGTCACCGAGACGGCCGAACTGGTCACCGAGCGCGGCGGCGAGGGGGTCGCGGTCCGGTGCGACCACACCGTCGACGCCGACGTCGAGGCGCTGTTCGACCGCATCGAGCGCCGGCAGGGCCGCCTCGACCTCCTCGTCAACAACGTCTGGGGCGGCTACGAAGCGTACGACGAGACGTTCGACGCGCCGTTCTGGGAGCAGCCGCTCGACCGGTGGGACGCGATGTTCGACGCGGGCGTCCGGGCGCACTTCTCGGCCAGCCGACTCGCGGTCCCGCTCCTGCTGGCGAGCGACACCGGGCTCATCGTCGCCACGTCCTCGGGTGACGGCGAGAAGTACCGCGGGAGCGTCCCCTACGACGTCTCCAAGACCGCCGTCGAGCGCCTCGGGAAGGCCACGGCGCACGAACTCCGCGAACACGGCGTCGCGTCGGTGGTCGTCCAGCCGGGGTTCACGCGGACCGAGCGGGTCGTCGCCACGTTCGAGGCGGCGGGCGAACCGGTGCCCGAGGAGACGCACTCGCCCGCCTACGTCGGCCGGGCCGTCGTCGCGCTGGCCGGTGACCCGGCCGTGATGGAGAGATCCGGCGACGTTCACGCCGTCGGCGACCTCGCCCGCGAGTACGACTTCACCGATTCCGACGGCAGCCAGCCGCCCGCGTTCGAGCTGGACACCGAACCACTGTAGGTCCGAACCGCTGTCGGCGGTGGGCTCAGGAGAGCGGGCGATTCAGTTCCAGCAGCGTCCCGTCCGGGTCGCGGACGTGCGCCGTCCGGATGCCCCACTCCACGTGGTCGGTAGGCGGGGCGACGGCGTTCCCGCCACCGTCGACGGCGGTCTCGTACGCTGCGTCGAGGTCGTCGACCCGGAGGACGAGCGCGGCGTCGTCGCGCCCCCGGACTGTCCGGTCTCGCTCGTCGTCACCGGGCAGCGCGTCGAGCATCTCGTCGGCGTCGAACAGCGCGAGCGCGACCCCGTCGGCGTCGAAGTCTGCGTAGCCGCTCGTCTCGTCGCCGAAGGTCGCCTCGAAGCCCAGCGTGTCGCGGTAGAACCGAAAGCAGTCGGCGTACGCGTCGACGAGGAGCCTGACGTGTGTGAGGCCGTACTCCTGGGACATGGCCTGGGTGACGACGGGCGGCCCGATAAAGCCCATCGTCGGGGGCTGTGGGAGCTGGCCCCACACGACCACAACACCCAACTCCCGACCACTACAACACCCGACAAGTGACGACCTACGACGCGATCCTCTTCGACAACGACGGCGTGCTGGTGGACCCGCCGGCGCACGACGACCAGGTGGCGGCCATCCACGACGCATTCGACGAGCTCGGCATCGAACCGGTCGACGACGACCACGTCACGGCGCTCACCGGGGGCGTGACGCCCGACCTGCTCGCCGAGCTGGAACGCACCTACGACGTCGACCGCGAGGCGCTCTGGGACGCCCGGGAGCGCCACGACGAGCGCTCGCAGTTCGAGGCGTTCCGTGCGGGTCGGCGGGACAGCTACGACGACGTGACCGCGCTGGCCGACATCAGCCAGCCCTGTGGCGTGGTCAGCAACAACCACCACACGACGGTCGAGTTCATCCTCGACCGGTTCGCGTTCGGCGCGCAGTTCGAGACGTACTACGGCCGGCCGATGACCATCGAGAGCATCTCGCTGAAGAAGCCGAACACGCACTACCTCGACCTGGCGATGACGGACCTCGGCGGCGGGTCGGCGCTCTACGTCGGCGACAGCGAGAGCGACGTGGTGGCGGCCGAGCGCGCCGGCATGGATTCGGCGTTCGTCCGCCGCGAGCACAGCCGGGCGGTCGAACTCTCGACGGAACCGACGTACGAGGTGGAGACGCTGCACGCGGTGCGGGAGCTAGCGAACGACACCGCCTGAGTATTCCGCCCGCCCGAGCTGTCTGAATCCGTACCAAAACGGATTCCAGCAAGGCTGTTTACAGAAGTGAATTTCCGGGAAACCCTACAAGTTCATCTCCCGTACGTCTAGCTGTGATGGCGACGGACGACTCGGTCGTGCGGCGGTACTACCTGTTCCGCGCGACGAACGCCGCCGGCTTCTACCTCCCCATCAGCGTCCTCTACCTGCTGGACCAGGGGTTCGGGCTGGCGTTCGTCGCGCTGGTGCAGGCGACGTTCTCGCTCGCGATGCTGGCCGCCGAGATCCCTTCGGGCTACCTCGGCGACCGGATCGGCCGGCGGGCCAGCCTGGCCGTCGGCAACCTGCTCCGGGCGGCGGGGATGGCGGGCTACGCCTTCGTCGAGACGCCCGTCGGCTTCGTCGCGATGCAGGTCGTCTGGGCGACGGGCTGGGCGTTCCGCTCGGGCACGGGCGACGCCTGGCTCTACGAGCTGCTCGCCCGGACCTGCGACGACGACGAGTTCGCCCGCATCAAGGGCCGGGGCAGCACCGTGTTGCTCCTCACCTCCGGCGTGACGGCCATCGCCGGCGGGCTGCTGTACGGCGTCGCCCACGAGCTCCCGTTCCTGCTCAGCGCGACGCTCGCGGTCTCCGGGGTCCCCGTGCTCTACACGTTCCCCTCGGTCCAGGTGGCCGACGAGGACGCCGACGTGTTCACCGTGCGGGAGGCGGTCCGGATGCTCCGCGTGCAGGCCAGTCGCGAGAGCGTCCGCTGGCTGGTCGCCTACGTCGCGCTGTTCTCCGGCCTGTTCGGGCTCGCCCGGATGGTCGAACAGCCGGCGCTGGACGCGCTCGGGGTCCCCGCCGCCGGGCTGGGCGTCGTCTTCGCCGCCTTCAAGCTCGTCTCCGCGGGGGCAGCCTCGACGGCGGGCTGGTTCGAGGAGCGCCTCGGCGCACGGGGCGTCTTGGGGCTGCTCGTCCCCGTGTTCGCCGTCGCGTTCGTCCTCGGGGCGCTGTTCCCGGTGTTCCTCGTCCCGACGTTCTTCCTCTACCGGAGCGTCCGGTCGGTCGTCCAGCCGGTCCAGAACCAGTACCTCAACGACCGGCTCGCGGACGTCGGTCGGGCGACGGTCCTCTCGGGCGTCTCGATGGTACTCTCGCTGTCGAGCGGGTTGTTGAAGCTCTCGCTGGGTGGCGTCGCCGAACAGCTCGGGCCGCTCGCGTTCCTGCCCAGAGCCGGGGCGGTGCTCGTGGTCGTCGCAAGCGTCCTCTGGTTCCTCACGCGACCGGTCCGCGCGGGGACGGGGACGACGACCGCCACCGCCGATGAGGCGACGCCGTCGGACTGAGAAGCGGCTCCCGTCGAGGGCGGTCGCTCAGGGCGACCGGTACTCAAGGCCGAACTCTCGTTTCAGCACGTCGTGCCACTCGTCGGGGGCGACCGGTTCCTCGCGCTCGTCGCCGTCTGATTCGCGGACGAACGAGTCGCGTTTCAGCCTCGCGTGGCCCGTCTCGGTCGCGATTGTCACGATGGGGTCGCCGGTGAAGGTGGACTCCGGCGCGCTCTGGAGGTAGTCACAGGTCGCCTCGAAGTAGCCCAGCTCGCGTGGCTCGTCGGTGAACAGGTAGCGGTCCTGCCAGTCGTCGTCGCCGGCCCTGCGGTACTGGGTCAGGTGCGTCTCGTCGGGGCGATCGCTCTCGACGACGCGCCAGTCCACGCCGACGGGGCCGGTGACGACCTCGCCGCCGACGGGGAGCGGTCGGCGCATCGTCGGCGTTCCCATCCCCACGTCGACCAGGTACCGGCGGTCGAACGCGACGACGTTCGTGTGGTGGTTCGCGGGCGGTGTGGCGTCCCCGTCGTCGCCGACGACCCGTGCCGCGACCCGGTGGGTGTCGACGCCGAGTTCTGCGAGCAGCCAGCCGAACAGCCCGTTGAGTTCGAAGCAGTAGCCGCCCCGCTCGCGTTCGACCACCTTCTCGTACAGGTGCGGGAGCGCGAGGACGACGCCAGCACCGTCGTCAGCGTCGTCGAACGGGTCGCCGACGATGGCGAGGTTCTCGAACGGCACCGCACCGACGTGGGCGTGCTGGAGGCGGCCGACGGTGTCCAGGTCGACGGCACCGACGTCGACGCTCGCGGGGTCGACGCCGATCCGTTCGAGGTAGCGGTCGGGCTCCATCAGTCGCCGGTCACCGGGTCGAACGTCTCGGTGACGGCGGTCGGGTACGACTCGACGCCGGCGTAGGCGACCAGCTCCTCGCCGAGGCGGTCGACGCGGTCGCCGAGGTCGTCGTCGACGAGCTCCCCGGCCTCGAACGCCGCCCCGGCGTCGCCGATGCCGACCTGCAGCGGGAGCGTCCACGCGCCGACCGCCCGGGCGACCGACCGCATGTGCTCGAGCGTCGGCGTCGGGTAGCTCCCGCCCGCGACCGCCAGCAGCCCGACGGTGGTCCCCTCGAACTCGTCTGCCCCGCAGTAGTCGAGCGCGGTCTTCAGCGGCGAGGCGTACGAGCCGTGGTACACCGGCGAGCCCAGCAGGACCGCGTCGGCGGCCGCGACACGCTCGCGGAGGGCCGGCGCGTCCCCGGCATCGCGGTCGTCGCCGTCACGGGGCGGGAGGTCGTACTCTCGGAGGTCGAGCAGTTCCGTCGTGGCCCCCGCGGCGGCCGCCGCTGCGAGGGCACGTCGCGTCGCCGTTCGGGTACCGCTGTCGTCGCGCAGACTCCCCGGGAGTCCGAGCACGTGTACGTTCCGTTGCATGAACCGGGATACCGGACGTGGCCACTAAAGCGCTCGCTGAAACGTGTTTTTGTACGGGATCTGGCTGGTTCGTGGGCCGGTCGAAGCTTTTTGTCCGCGCGTGTCGGACAGTCGAACATGGGACGTTCCTTCGGCGGCACGGTCCTCCGACTCATCGTCTGGGCGTTCGTGCTGCTGGTGTTCCTCGGCGTCGTCACCACCGTCGTCGGACTGGTCCTGGGCATCCTCAGCGCGGTGTTCACCGCGGTCGTGGTACTGGGGTTGCTCGTCCTGTTCGGCGCGGTCGCCGCCGGGCTCCTGTCGCTGTTCGCCGGGGGCGACGGCGGGAACGACGGGGGCGCGGCTGACTGGTTCGAGGCAGAGACGTCGGTCGAGACCACCGTCGACACCGGGGGCGAGGACGCAGCCAGCGAGGCGGCACGGCTCCGCGAACGCTACGTCGCCGGCGAGATCGACGAGGTGGAGTTCGAGCGCCGGCTGGACCTGCTGCTCGACGACCCCGAGGCCGAGCGCCAGTTCGACGTCGGCGACGACCGGGACCGGGAGCTGGACTGGTGACCCGGTTCAGAGCGCCCGGAGCGTCACGTCGCCGTTCGTCGTCTCGACGGTGACGCGCTCGCCGCCCCCGTTCAGGTCGCCGACGACGCGGTCCGAGCGGTCGGTCGAGCGGCCGAGCGACAGCCCCGCGACCGAGACCTCGCCGACGCTGGTCTCGAGGGCGAACGTCGCCTCGAGCTCCGGGGCGGCACGGACGGTGACGTCGCCGTTGGTGGTCTCGACGGGCACGCCACCGCGGAGGGCGCGGAGCTCCACGTCGATGTCGCCGTTGGTCCCGACCGCCCGGTCCAGCCCGGCGACGCCGGTCGCCTCGATGGGCCCGTTGGTCGTCCGCATGGCGACGTAGCCGTCGACGTCCTCGGCGGTGACCGCGCCGTTCGAGGTGGCCAGCGTGGCGTCTCCCGCCACGCCCGTCACCGTCACGTCCCCGTTACCCGTCTCCACGCGGTCGACCGGGACGCCTGACGGGACGCCGATCTCGAAGTCGACGACGACCGGCCGCGCGAGCAGGTCGAGGTCGTCGGGGTAGTCGGCCACGATGCGGACCGCGCCGTCGGTGGTCTCGACCCTGATTGCGACCTCGTCGAGCGCGTCCTGCCCGCCGCGGGTGCGCTTGGTCGCGGCCACGGAGACGGCGTCGCCGTCGGTCGCCGTCACCGCGATGTCGCCGTTGCGACCGACGACGCTGACCGGCGTCCCGCCGTCGACGTCGACCGTCCGGTCGACGGACTCCGTCACCTCCTCTGTGTCGTCGAGGAGGCTACAGCCCGCCAGAGCGGTGGGGAGGGCGATGCTCGCGGCCGAGAGGACCGTTCTGCGCTGCATGGCTGGAAGTTCAATGCAGCGACACAAAAGTGCGCCGGGGGCGTGTGACCGTCACACGAACAGCAGCGGGACCATGACGCCGAAGCCGCCGACCAGCCCGGCCGTGAGCTCGGGGTAACCGTTCGAGTCCAGCCCCTCGCCCGCCTCCAGCGCCTCCGGGATGAACTCGGTCAGCACGAGGAACACCATCGCGCCGGCGGCGAAGCCGAACCCGAACGGGAGGAACTCGCGGGCGCTCCGCACGAACGCGAACGCGATGACCGCGCCGATGGGCTGGGGCAGGCTGGAGAAGATGGCCGCGCCGACCATCCGCCAGCGTCCGACGCCCATCGCCCGCAGCGGGATGGAGATTGCCAGCCCCTCCGGGACGTTGTGGATGGAGATGGCGACGGTCATCATGATCGCCAGCACGGGCACGGTGAGCCCGAGCATCCCGATGCCGCCCGCAAGCCCCATGTCCGCGAAGGAGACGCCGACGGCGACCCCCTCCGGGAACGAGTGGACGGTCAGCACGCCGAGCACGAGCACCAGCTTCTTCAGGTCGCCCTCCGCGACGATGTCCGGGTGGACCAGCTCCGCGTGGTCGTGGCTGTGGCCGTGCTCGTCGTGGTCGTGCTCGTGGTCACCGTCCCCGTGGCCCTCGGCTGCGTGGTCGGGGTCGTGCTCCTGCACCCCCTCCACGGCTCCGCCGTCGGTCGCCCGTTCCGGCTCGTCGTCCGCGTACTTCCCCACGTCGACCCGGTCGAGCACGTCGTCGGCGACGACGACGAGCAGCACCCCGACCACGACGCCCGCGAGCAGGATGGCCGGGAAGCCGTCGCTGGCGGCGAGGCCCTCGTTCATCAGGCCGAACAGCGACGCCGAGACCATGATGCCCGATGCGACCCCCCACAGCGCGACGTTCCACCGGTCGCTCACGTCGTCGACGAGGAAGAACGGCAGCGCCCCCAGACCCGTTGCGAGCGCGGTCGCCAGCCCGGCCAGGAAGACGACGACGAGATTGCCCACGAGACTCATGTGTGGAGGTAGCTGCTCAGCGGAGATAAATCCTATCACGAACGTTACAACTTTTCGGTCGGCCTAAACGGTGTCGTGGTGGGATTCCTGCACACGAGGACTGGTTGTCGGGTTGTGTGCTGTGAGTGCGAGGTAGGTCTCGCGTCGATTCGGGGTGTTCGGGGTGGTTTGCGGATTGCTGTTCTATCCCGCTTGGGGACTCAGGTAAGGTGTACACACAGCAACTGCAGCCTCGTGTGCATATTCGGAGGATCGGGTTTGTTGATGTGTGACCCCCTGGGATTTCGTATCGAATCTATCCTCTCGGTTATTCTGTAGTCTGATTGTGATGGCTACCCTTCACTTGGCAGTTCGCACGTCCCACAAGTATAGTGGAATCCATATCATCACTACAGTTGAGCCCAAGATTGTCAGCGTACCTGCTAATCGGAACCACCCTATGAAAGTGATTCCTGCTACTGAATTGGAAGTGAATAGGGGAATAAGACTAATTGCTGCAAATATCATACCGAGAGCCCAAATCAAGAAGGCTAATATCGCTGTGTAGAAAGAGAGTTCAAGAGATTTTAGCCATTCGAACATTGAAATTCGTACTTCCTGCAGCTGACGGTTCGGACGTCGACGACCTTCACCACTCCACTGATAATATGAGCGCCGTTCTTGCTCGATTATCTCTTCATCACCAGATAGATCAGACAGGGCGTTAGCCACCGTATCAGACGTATTCGCAGGGCAATTGTCTTTGATTGATTCGAATACTGTTTCCGGCTGGTGTTCCTTGTGCGGGTTATTGTACAGTAATTTTATTATTTCTCGTTTGGTATTCTGATTTGGCCCGTTATACTTCCGAAGTAGCTCCTCTTCTTCATCCATCCGTAACCACCCGACTGCAGTGGCTCGTGATGCCAATCATAGCTTCGGTCTTACCCCTATGATTCACGTCACAACCCATATTTTATTTGAACTGTCCTGGCTTTATATGTTATTGGCGCTCGTCGAACGGATTGCATTATGGCTCAAGACTCAGAAAATCGCGGGGGCGGAATAAGTATGGCGGCGGCAGAAAGTGAGAAACAGGGACGCATTCCAGATGCTCTAAGAATTTTCCAGGATTCAGAAGTTCAACGAGATATCTTGCTGTATTTCGTGTTACCCTCGATAGCTCTGATGGCTATCTACGCACTCCCCCGGAGCGAACAGTTGCTGGAATTTGAGGCTCGAAACCCAACCCTCGTTGGTATTCTTGGATCGAACTTGGCCCACCGGAGCCTGTCACACATCTCCAACAACATTGCAGGATACTGGCTCCTCGGTGGAGGCGCGTATATTCTGACGGAGCGGACGAAATCCGCTCACATCTACCGATATGCCTTCATTGCGTATCTGGTGATTCTTCCATTCGTCGCCAGTTGGACGGTTATCCGTATCTTCTCGAATCATCCCGAGATACTCGCTGAATATGAAAGTGTAGGCTTCTCTCAAACTGTCGGCGCAGTAACCGGGTTCTTGCCGATCGCGATTGCGAGCTACTACTCGAAGTTAATCAGAGGAAATGTAATCTGGACCGCAGATGTGATGTGGAGCACAATTGGTCTGTTCGGTCTCGGTATCTCCGTGGCATTCTACAATCTGGGACAGCTGAATAATTCAATATTGGTTGTAGCAGGGATGGCAGTATTCGTTCTAATCTACGTGGGCCATCGACTAACCCAGCAACTCGACTTTCTAGCGGACCGGCGGGTGTTCTATTTCATTTTCAGCGTTCTGCTCTTCCTGATTGGGATTCAAAGCCTATTCCCATCATCTGCCCCGGCAGGAATCTATGCACACATGGCTGGCTACGTGTGGGGTTTCCTGCTTCCGTTAGCGGGAATTACCGGGGCCGAGATCTTCCGAAGGATACGAGCCTCCATGGATTAAGTTGGGCAACGACCCCCATGTCGAGAATGTCAAGTTGAATCGGCGGAAGGTGGGGTGGGGGCTGAGTATTTTTCTGCTTTGTGCCCTTGGGCACACTCTGAACAGCGGTCACTCGGTCCGTCCTTGGCTACTATAGAACTGGAACCACGGTCGATCGCTCCGCTCGTCGTCCTCGTCCACATTTCTCTCACGGAGTTCGAGAAATGGGACCACGGTTGCTCGCTGCGCTCGCAACCTGCTCCCATTTTGCTCCACTTCGTTCCGCAAAATGGGACCGCCGAGCCCAGCAATCCCCGTTCTGCGTGGGGAATCAGTCATCGTCGTCACCCCCATCGAGGAACTCCCGACGAGACTGCATCCGCCGAATCGGGTCCGGGTGGTCGTAGTGCGCTCTGATGACCTCCGGCGTCGCGTTCACCCGCTCCGCGACGACCTCCGGCGGCCAGCCGTTGTCTCGCATGTTCGTAATCGCACCTGACCGAATCGGGTGCGGGGAGCGGCTCGACGGACACCGAGCCTCCAGGCCGTGCTTCAGTGCCTCGCAGGACGACGTGCTCCGCCCGTGCGGACACTGCCCCCAACGGCAGGGCTGCGTCATGATGTAGACCTCGCGGCGGACGCTTGACTTCGACACGCGAGCGTTCGCACCCTTCTCCGTCGTGAACAGCGGGCGGCGTTCGTTCGGCTCCGACCGGTCGACTCGGTTCACCTCGATGTACTCCTGCACCCGGTCCGCGACCTCGCGGGAGAGGGCCACCGGGCGCTCACCGTCGCGCTTGTTCTTCAGGGGCGTCCCCGTCTCCGGTCGGTGCCTGAAGTAGACGAACGGCAGCTCGGCGTTCTCTAATGCCTCGCGCTCGATGTCGTCCTGGTGCTGGAGCCGGTCAAGGTCATCGCGGTCGAAGTAGCAGTCCGTGAGATCGAGGGCCCGAAGCCCACCGAGACGGCACCCAGTGTGCCAGAGGAGTTCGAACATCGCCTGCTGGCGGGACGCACGGGCGTAGCGATTCAGGTTTTCGCGAATTGTCTCCGCGCGGTGCGCAGAGAGGAGTTCGTCGTTCACCCGGTCGGCCAGGTCCGCCGACGGAACCTCGATCTTCGCGGGCAGGTTGTCGTCGACGGCATCGAGCCGGGCACAGAACCGGATGAACCGCTTCAGCGTCCCCATCTGCGTGTTGAGGGTCGTCACTGCCAGGTCGTCCGCACGGCGTGACGAGTCGAAGCGGACGATATCGCGGCTCGTCAGCTCGTTCATGTTGTCGATGCCCTCCGACCGGCACCACTGGAGGAACGACTGCATCCGGTACCTGTAGCTCTCTATCGTCTCGTCTGCGCGGGTCGACTCCAGCCGTTCCAGCCAGATATCGAGCGCGTCCGCTGGATGAATCGGCTCCAGCTCGTCGCCCGCGCTCATCTGTAGACCTCGCGGGTGACGATACCAGTCAGGAGGGGCGATACGTCGCTACCGTACGGGGATTTATGGCCCGTTCTGTCGTTTTCGTACATGGGTTTCGTACCCTGATTACGAGACCCCACGCGGGCCCGATGCTGCAACATCGGGGCCCGCAACTTTCCTGCGAACCCGTGCTCCGCCAGCACCGGGTCCGCGCGGGAACTCGTCTCACCTACTACCCTGTATGCGAACCACTTAGCCTTTACCAACAGGGTAGTTGGTAGAACACACTCGATGGTTTGATTATCCAGATGGAGGGAAATAGTGATACAACGCCCGGACGACCATGGAGCAAATGCGCCCCCGTCTCGCCGAGTGGATGACTCCGGTCGACAGGGACATCCTCGAACTGCTGAAGAACGACGGGGGAGTACACGAACTCGTTCTGAACCCTCGCCACATCTCGGAGAACATCGACTGGAATCACCAGACGGTCCGAGAACACGTTCTCGCGCTTCGAAACCACGGGCTGATCGAACATCACGACGAGTCGAAGGGCATCTATCGACTCTCCGACCTCGGGCGTGCGTATCTCGCGGGTGAGGTAGACGCTGAGGAGCTGGAAGAGTAGCGACCGTCACGGCCGTCCCTCCTTCCCGTACACGTCGACGTAGGCTCCTGCGTCCGTGACCAGCTTCAGTTCGTCCCGCTTGAAGGTCTCGCCGCGCTGCTTGTCGTGCAGTTCGTCGAAGCTCCCGTCCAGGTCGGGAATCCGCGAGCACTGCTTACACCAGAAGTGGTGATTCGTCGGCTCCCAAGATCGGTGTCCGGCCGGGCAAGTCCATCGCCAGCGATGCGTCTTATCATCTACGTTAACTACGTTTGCCATCCGCATCGAAATCGAGGGACGGCACTGTAATAGTACGAATCCTTATACCCGGAGTGAAAGTGAAAGTGGTCCTGAGAATGGACGAAAGTCTAGAATTTAATAGAGATAGTAACTGAAACGGGCGAATTACGAGAAGGAGATGGGGTGGAAGTGAACTATTAATTTGGACTATCATTCTCGGTCTATAATCATAAATTGTCTAAACGTGACACTCTCGGCCTGTTCCCACATGTAAACATTTAATTTCATTGCTATGGAGGCTGTGACCGTGATTGTTCCGGTACTAACGATAAGTGGCCTTATTTTTGGACTTCTTGGAATCGTAATCAGGGTGCTACCTGTAATAAGCAGACGCATTAGGAATACTGTGTATTCAGTACTTCCAAATGTCAAAACAAGATATAGATTATTCAAAGATATTGAAAACAGCGACAGAGGAATACGATTTACTGTTAGAGATAAACGGGTGAGGAAGGAGTTTATTGATTATGTGGAAAAATACGGAAATGATTCACCACCCAATCAGGTCCCAAGAGAAATAAGGAATGGCGCTGATCGAATTGAAGTAACCTACCCAGATGGGTCTACTGACGAGTTCTTTCGTGGCGCCTTCAGTCAAGAAAAGTTAGCCGATATTGTCTACAAATCAATTGAAAAGAGTTGCCGAAACTGGGGGACAGTAATCGCAATAATTGGGACCGGAGTTGCGGTTTTGGGTGTGATACTCTAGTTGTAATCACACTGGTACCAGAACTTCTGTTTATCGCTCTTGGTTTGTAGTCTTGATACTCCCCATTAAGTGCTAATTCCCGAAGCCTCGGGCGTAGTATGTCAACTACAACGATGGGGCCTGACTGGCTCCACAACCCGAGTGGAATCGACTTCATCGACAGCTTCCTCGCACCGTTCTTCGTCGCCGCGACGTTCGCAATGGCGGGCATCGCCACCGTCGGCGTCGACGCCCCGGTCACGCTCTATATGAGCGACGTGGTGTACGCGATCTCGAACGGCCCGAGCATCACCGTGGGCGCGGTCGTCACGCTGCTGGCTATCGGCATCGCGTGGGCGACCAACCAGCCAGACATCATGGAGCCCGAGAGCCCGCTGGAGTGGGTCGGCCCGGTGTTCATCATCGCCAACCTGTTCTACGTGCTCGTTCCGGCCTTCGCCGATCTGATCGCGTCGTTCTGGGGCTTCGGCTTCCTCATGATCGGCGTGAACGGAGCCGGGTTCTACCTGCTCGCGTACCAGTAACCCCGCTTTCCCCTACCCATTCATGAGTACCCACCAAGCCGCTGAACCCGGGAGAATCGTGCTCCGAGGTTTCGACCCGGAGACGACCAAGCAGCTCGAACGTATCATCACCACGGCGGGCATCCGCCAGCGCATCATCGATCGAGAACCCGACGGAGGCCAGCATGAGTGATCCGACCGCGCGGCTGGTCGGGCTCGCGTTCTGTGCCGTTGTGCTCGTCGGCTCGCTCGTCTGGTTCGGGGTGAGCCTCGCATGAAGGCCGTGCGCCGTCTCGCGGTCATGGTCATCGCGGCCATGCTCCTCTCGACCGCCCTCGTCGCTCCGGTCGCTGCGTCGACTCCCGACGACGATGACGACGGGACCGGCTTCGCCGGAGACCCCTGTGGCCGTGACGTAATCGGCGTCGCCGTCGACATGCTCCAGGGCAACTTCGACAAGTCCACCGAGTGCCGAATCGAAGAGATTCGACAGGGCAACCAGGAACAGGAGATGCAGGACATCCACAGCCGGGCTGAAACGCTCTCCGTCTCTGCTGACAGCTTCCTCGACGGCACCCACAACAGCCTCGAAAACGCCCGTACTGTGGCGTGGACGAAGGCCGAGGTGGCGACGCTGAACGCCCTGGAGAACAACAGCACACAGGCAGAGACGCGCGTCGCTGCTCGGAATGCTGTCCGGCGGTACTACAGCCGGATGCTTCAGAACGTGATTGCGGACCGCAACGCGAAGTGGGAGGAGTTCGAGTATCTCGACGAGGTACGCCGGAACGAGTCCCTCAACAGCACCACGTTCTACATCGACTGGGCAGCCAACGACGACCGGCTCGACCTGAGCATCACTAACCGCACAGTCGCCGACCGCTACAACTACACTCTCCCCAACGGGTCGGTCGTCCAGTTCGCCGCGATGGACGCGAAGGGCGACGGCTCGCACGTCGGCGGCGGGGGTATCGGCCAGTACTACGGCCCGCTCGTCGAAGGTGCGACCCTCGTCGGGAACGACGACTACGGCAACGACGGCGTCGCCAACGTCGACGTGTTCTCCGAGTACGACGGCCAGCAGGTCCACGTCTACAACGGCTCGCGCTGGTGGGCCATCATCACCGAGATCGAGAGCCAGAACCAACAGATGCTCGACAACATGAACAGCACCGTCAACGGGCTTTATGGCAGCTACGTCCGGGGCGAACTCGACATCGACGAGTACCAGTCTGTCCAGGCGGCGGCGATGGACAGCAGCCAGAACCTCGACGAGACGGGTTATTCGTTCTACTCGGTAGTGGCACTCGCGCAGGCCGGGGCGACGACTCCCAACCTGAACACGACGGGCTCGATGACGATCTCGACCGATGAGTTCACCCCGAACAACTCCACCGAGGAGCTAACCGGGCTCGTCGTCGGTGACCCGCCGGACGGCTCCGGTAACTGGACCGTCGGCGACACGTATGACCCGGCCAACGGGAACGGGACGCTGACGTTCCACGTCGAAGCATCCAACCGGAGCGTCGTGCTCACCGAACCGTTCGAACTCTCCGGCGCGACCGACAAGGACGGCGACGCTATCGCTGTCGTCGAAGGTCAGGAGTACAACTACCGTACGAACGACTACGAGGAACTCGGCGAGAAGCTCGACCGGATGATCGAGCTCCGCCAGGAGGAACAGGAGCGCATCGAAGAGGCCGCCAACGGTGGCGGGAGTGGCGGCGGCATCGGTTGGCCCGACTTCGGTACGGGCGCGAGCCTCGCCCTCGGTGGCGGCGTCGTCATGCTCGCGCTCGCGGCCGTACTGGTCGGCATCGGGGTCAAACTCTACTTCGAGGTGATGACGCCGTGAGAGGAGCGGCGGTCATGGTCATCGCGCTCGTACTCGTCACGGCCGGCGCTGTCCCTGGGGTAACCTCCGCACAAGACGGGGACAACGCGACCGCGACGAACGGGACGACCGAGGAGCCCAGCGCCTCGACGATTCGCGCCGATCTCGGCGCTGGCGTCACCCTAGTCGAGATGGAATACTCGCCGGGTCGTATCGTGCTCACCCTCGAAGCCGACACTCCGGCGACCCTGCTGAAGTGGCAAGACAGTATGGGCGCGATGAAGGAAGCCAACCGTCGCTCGTCAGACTCCGGTCTCTCGGCTGTCGACATGGACGCTTACGAACACGAGGTATGGCTCGACCGGGGGATGAACCGCGTCGTGCTCGACGTCGAGACGTGGCGCGGCACGTCGACCGTCTCGGTGTGGACCACCGAGAAGGAGTTCGTCATCTCGAAAGACCTGCCCTCGGGCAACCCGCTCGAAGCCTTCGGTGGTACGCAGGGCGTGTTCGCTGGCGTCGGCACGTCCGTCCTGGCCGCGCTCACAGCGACGGGAATCATTCTCCGCAAGGAGCAGGGCGAGGTGATCGAGGCATGACCATGACCGGCGACACCAGCGCGACGTTCGACGGCTGGGCCGACCGCCTCACGTACGTCCTGAGCAACGCGCAGGCGCTCGTCGCGGGCCTGCTCGTCTCTCTCGGTGTGCTGCTGTGGCTGTGGCGGCCTGCCCTCCCGCAGGTGCCACCATGGACTGGCGGCGTGTTCGCCACCATGCTGCTGTTCGGGCCGCCGCTGACGGGGCTGTTCGTCACCATCATCAAGCTGTTCTGGAAGCTCACCCACGAGGAGGTGTACCACATCAACGCCGCCGAGGACGTGCGCCGGAAGCTGTACGTCAAGCCCGAGGTGTGGGAGGACAAGACCGTCGACGGTCCCGCCCCCTACCAAGTCAACGAGAACACCGCGTGGGAAGTCCGCGAGTTCGAGTATCACGACGACACGGGCGAAGTAGTGGTGACTGGCTGCTACATGAGCCAGATGCAGGACTCGGCGCTCGTCACCTTCAAATCACTCGTGTACGACCTCCACGACCGGTTCGTCTACGCCTGGCTCGAACGCAACGAGCTGCGCGGGACCGAGACGCGCCGCGCCCTCGAAAACCAGCAGGAGGTCATCAACCGGAACGCCGAGGCGACAGAACGCGGCCTCATGCTCGCGCCCGACACGGTGCGCGAGCAGTGGGACGACACCATCGACCGAGTACACGGGTCGGACGACCGGCTCGAAATCGACGAGATCGAGGACTACAGCCAGGGATATGACCCAACTCGGAATCCGAACGCCGAGCGAATCGGGCCGGAGCGATCGCCGGAGATGAAGGAGGGCGATGACCTATGACCGACCAGCAAGAGCTGTTCACGGCTGGCGGCGCAATCGAGTGGCGCGACGGGAACACCCGCCGTCCGAACGACCGGGTACACCACCACGCCCCCCACGTCCAGAACGACCGAATCGCTCGTGCGCTCTCGGTCCGAGCGGAGATGTACGAGCCTGAGGCGTGGGACCGCCCCGATCTCGCGCCAGGGCAGGCGAAAGACCTCGACGAACATCGTCAGCTGCTCCGCGTCGCCGGGACCGAGCGATTCACCGAGGCGTTCGAGCACGGGAACATGAGCACGCTGAAGAGCTTTCCCGGCGACCCCAGCCAGCAGGCCGACGTGTCCGGTATCAAGGAGATGGACCGACTTCGCGGGCTGATGCGCGGACCCGCACCCATCATCTACATCTTCGCGCCGCCGGGTGCTGGCAAGACGAACTTCGCGCTGCTGCTCGCCCAGCTCTGGCAGGAGCGACAGCCCAACGACGCGCTGCTGGCGTCGAACATCAAGACGCTCGAAGAGACGGACGAGTGGGTCGACGACAAAGGCCGCGTGCGGGACGGCTGGCTCGGCAGCTACGGTGAGCTGACCGAGTGGCTGAAACAGGACGGCGACGTGCTCGCCGGAAACCCGCGCCCGAAGCTTTTCGTCTGGGACGAAGTGAGCAGCGCCGGGTCGGGCGTCGGTGAGCAGGGGTACACGATGCGCACCAAGATGGGGCCGCTGCTGTTCAAAATCAGGAAGTACGGCGGCTCGATCATCGTCATCGGACACGACCCCAACAGCGTCGCGCCCCTGGTTCGGGAGCTGGGGACCATCGTGAAGAAGATCGACGTGAAGGAGGCCCAGGTATTCGACTCCATCAAGAACGGTTCCGCCCGGAACCCGCTGGGCGACCCGATCTCCGGCATCCCCCCGACGGACCTCACGTACAACGACAAGGAACCGACGAAGTGGTCCTGGGAGGATTCCCGTACTGGCGACGGGGACACCTCCGAAGACTTCGAGGATGCGATGGAGGCGGTCGCGATGTACAACATCGTGACGGCTCGCGAGGAGCCGGAGAAATGGGACAGCGAGAGACCTGTTGCATGGCGTAAACTGGCGGGAGCGACCCCGTGGGACCACTCTACCTGCAAGAGACGGTACGACCGGTACACGGACGACGGGAAGTACCGCGACGAGGTGCAACAGGTCGCGGAGGTAATCGCATGACAGCGCGGGTCTGCGAGCGTGTTGTAGTTGCAACACCCCATCCCGTACTCGTGGGTCATACGCCGGTCGCCCCGGTCTTCGACCGGCGCGACCTCGCCCATGACCGCGCCGCGCTCAGAGTAGAGGAGTCGATATATATCAACGCGCGAGGCGCGTAGCCATGCCGTCGAAGAAAGCCAATCAGTACGGCACGGCGGCGGAACACTACGTCATCGAGCAGCGGAATCTGACACCTGCACGTTGCTACTGGCACGATGCGAAGTTCCAGAACGGCACGCCCGTCGAGATCAAGGCGTGTGACGTTGACTCGACCGGCTACTTCCAAATCTACGAAGAAGCCCATCGGAAGCTTCGTCGAGCTGGTGGCTGGTATGCGTTCGCTCCGTATCGACGATCTGGGTCAAGTGCACGGATTGTCACGGTGCGAATGCGCCGCTCGTCGAAGATGCCGCTGATGAAGTGGTCAGGGACTGGGGGGCACCGAGAGAGTCGGAAAACGAAAGTTCCGATTTCGTCCGTCCTATGATATCAGGAACCAGATCACGATTTCACAGACTAACTTATCGTGGTGGAACTGGGTACGAACAGCCCCTCACATCCGGGTAAAGAGGGACCTATATCCTTGAGCCAACAACTGTGGTTTTGCGTACTGCTCAACGTTCGAATTTCGTGGGGGTACTCGATGGCCCTCTTTGGCCCCCTATCTTCATGGTCGGATTGTGTACCAAGAGTCAGTCTGTCGGAACTATCGATAGACATGATACGAGGGCCAGATTTGGAGTTGAAACATACCATGTCAAAGGTGCATTGATTCCACCTCTTGAAACCGGTATCGCAGTGGCCCGAAACACGCCCAATCAGACCCAATCCGGACAAATTGTGTGTATACGTGTGCACAGAAATCTCCCAATCAGGCGGACCCCAACCTAGAGTTTCAAGTGCAAACAATACTAACTGGTATGTAGCCAACAGGTACCTACTGAGAAAACGTAGGTGCGGCTGGAGGTGTTGATAAAACCACATGAAGGAAAGATCTTCATTTGACTTCCTTCCCCCGTACGGGGAGCCGGAAGTCACGACCACGGGGAAGGACGCCAACGAGGTTGCGCTCGTTGCCGCCCTTGCCGCTCTGGCTGTCGCGTACCTGCTGTCCAAGTGACTGAGGACAGCTCAAGCTAGGGTATCGTGCGACAAATATCCCTTGGGTGGTCAAACATCCAACTTTTTGAAGCAGAAACCGAGTAACAGGGTTAGCAGCGTTCAGATTTAATTGACTCAGTAGCTTCGAATGAGATTCCTCGGAGATGAAGATTCGCAAGTTCGACGAGCTCTCTTCGTTGGTTGATTGTTAGGTCCTTGCGCTGGGGGACCTTTTTTACGAACTCCACAGCACCGGTCATGTCCTCACAAGCGTATGCGACGGCATCGGATCGGTTGCAGTCGTAGTAGTTCGCGGCGGCTTGGATGGCGTCATATCGCCATTCGTTGCCATCGTCGGTGCGGATGCGGACGCTTCCGGGGGTGTCTCGTTGACCCATGGTCGTGAACACGAGCTGCAATTCCTAGTTTTCTGCGGTGAGCGAGTGTACGCCGACATATAAATGAGACTGTCGAGGGGGTCCGCGACGAGCACGTGTCGGGCCCGATCTCCTCGCTACCCCCGCGCTCGTGAACACGGCGACGGACACCGAGGCGCGACTCGTGTTCATATCCGGACGAGGTAGTTCCATGACGTGTGACCCCGGGGGGTCGAACCTAGAAGTGATATCGGATTCCTCTGCAGTCAATAGAACGGTTGTGCCCCACAATGTGAATCAGAAATTCTTGAACCCTTATTTAATGTCCTGCGCTGAATACAGAGGCTGAGTTCAGCTCGAAGAACAGGTTCGATTCACCGACGATGATACGAATTTCCTGATAGCCGGTGTGGAGTGGTATTGGAGACGGGGGTCTGATGGGCCATTAAGCGTCATTGACCGCATCATATAGTTCCTCAAGATGGTCGTTTCGGAAGTACTCGGCGAGTTGTTGGACGGAGAGGTTTGTTGGGAAGAGAGTGGTATCGTATTGGGTCCGTGCAAAACTGTCTTCGATAACGCCTCTGTATGGTTTGGTGGTAGCGTAGCCGATGATCTGGTTGAAGCGGTCGCCGTACTGGTCAAGGTACTGCGTGAGTCGATCGCGGACGAGTTGTTGTTGTTCTGTATCGACCTTGGACAGGACGTATTCGTAATTTCGGACTGGGTCTTGAGTCTCGCAGGGTTCTGGGACAGGACCATAGAGCCCAGAGAGTGAGATTTTGTAGTATTTGTGGGCAATGTCTTCAAGTGTGTTGGCGACGGCTTTGTGGGTGCGCGATTCACTATAGGGCTTGACCTGACTGCAGGGGAGCACAAGGAGGACGGGGCAGCCGATTGGTTCGACCGGCTCCTTGGTGGCATCGAAGTCAGCCGGAGTATATGCGAGCGAGATTGAGTCAGAGCGAGTCTCTTTGCTATCGGTTTCGACTGGGGTTGTACCAGTACCTTGGAGCATGAGCTGTTTTGTTTGTGTTCGAACAGCTTTATCTGAGCCCGCGACGTTACTGGCTTTGATTTTAGGGGTAATGTCTTCGGCGAAGCGCTGGGCGCGCTTGAGTCCCTGTCGAATCTTCGGGTGGGTGTTCGTCTGTTGGAGGACGTAATTGAGGAGATCGTTGTCCCGGATTTTGTCGCGGACGCGTTCGATTTCGTCTTGATAGATTTCGAAGTTGTGTTGAGCGAGGAGGGCATAGTAATCGCTTTTGAGGAACCCGTGGGGATCGTCGTAGTCGCGACCAGGTGCGTCCAGTGTTTGTTGCATTGCCGGGATGTTCATCTCCTGGCAGGCCGAGCACTGGCAGGTCCAGGTGTCATCAAGGTCCATCACATCCTGTCGCCTCCATGTCTCTGGGTGGATTATTTTCTGGTATTGAGCCGACTGGACGAACGAGGACGAGTCGAACGAGTCCACGCCCAGCAACGAAAGTAAGGCGAAGAGTTCGCCGCTAATGCCGAAGACGTGCAGGCCGAGTTCATCACGACGAGCTTTGGGGATGGCCATACTAGCTCCTTGCACGATGTCTATCAAGAGCTCAATGTTGCTACGGAGTGGGACCAGGGAGCCGACAGCGAACCCGTCAAATGAAGCCTGGTCTCCGACTTCGTCAAGAACCCGACGGACAAACCAATTTATTGACTCGTAGTCGTGGCCGTGGATCGAGAAATAGACGCTTGGGCGCTGAAAGTCCCCACCAGCCGCGTTCTCTCGCTCCTCAAGTAAATTGAGGGTCTGTTTCGCGCTTGCAATACTTGACTCCATCCGTGCATACCGTTCCTCTTCCTTCAGGTCCGGTGGAATCGGATAGTCAAGCGTGGCGATGATATCTGCACCGTAATCGAGTTGTAAATCTAGGATGCTCTCAGGGTCAGTGTAGATCCCCCATTCGTTGTCCTCGCCACCGTCACTCGGCCGGTCGCCGAATGTCTTTGCATTCATCAGCTTGTAGCCGCCCGAATCCACGAACAACGGCTGTGTAAAATCAGCAGCTGGTTCAACGGCGTTCGAACGGGGGTCCCGGTCTGAATACCACTCGTGCATCGATTTGGACCGCCACTGCTCCAAATCTGCAGGTGTGATGTTAAAGTCGAGGAACCCCATCGCCTGAAACATCGCGCCCTGGAACCGGTCGTCAGCAAACAATCGATTCCGGGTTCGACTCCACAGACCGCCAGATCGAACAGTTGTGCCGCCAATCAGATTCACGACCGGGAAAAACGCCGGTGTTTCAACCGATCCGCGAGGTGTCTCGATCCGACCAATGCGTGCATCACCATCCGCCGACACGAAAGAGGAGTGAAACGCCGACATTCAGATACAGTGTGTTCGCCGTCAGGGGTGGTAATGATTCTGATTCCACCGCAACCTCGTCAGTGACTGGCGAACATTGATGTCGCGCGGGATCTTTGGAGATCCTGCTATGGCTGATTCGATTCCAGAGATTGAATGGTACGACGGGGCCGCTTCAGGGCAACAGCGATCCGCGTTGATGCGAATGCAACCCGATCGCATCATGATTTCCCATGCCACCGCCTGCAATCGCCCCTGGGACAACAAGTATCATTCCCGGTCCGAGTATACGCTGTTTGTCGATTCAGGTGGGTTCAGTCACATGATGCAAGGAACCGGTGAATATGAGACGTCCGACGATGCTTATCTCTCCTATCTCAACAAGGAGGCCCCCGCCTATTGGGCGCTGAGAGATTATCCATGCGAGCCAGGTCTCCTCGAGAAGCATGATCGAACTGTATCAGATCACATTGATTATACAGTCGATCATCACGTGCGGTTGTTAGACGCAGCGAGCGAGCAATCCATTCCCGGGCAACCAATCGCTGTGCTTCAGGGCTGGACAGTCGATGAATATCTCAAGTGTTTCGAGGCTTTGCGTGACCGCGGTGCGCTAACGAACTATCTTGGAATTGGCTCAGTCTGTCGACGACACCAGCCAGAGGAGGTCGCCCGAATTATCGTGCGGTTACATGAGGCGTTACCCGGGTGGGTGGACCTGCATGCGTTTGGAGTAAAGAATGAAGTGCTGCAGTACAGCGAGGTATTAGATGCGCTCCGGAGTGCTGATTCTGGGGCGTACGCCTACGCGTTCAGTCGGCATCAGCGACAGCCCGGAGAATCGTTTACGTTCCGGGATGCTGCAAGAGGATGGTTGACGTGGCGACGACGGCTTCGAGAACTCTCTGGAACGATGTCGCTAGATAGAACGAAATCTCCGAGCGAGAGTACCGATCGAGAGTGCGACCGGACCGATCAGACTGTCCGCGACCGGGTGTGGACGGCGATGTTTGATTTGTTGCGTTCGAATGCCATGCCAGTTTCGACACGAGACATCGGCTTGGCTGCCAGTGTCCAGAGTTCGGAGTTTGATCAAGTGGAGGCGACGTTGCAGGCGATTGCGAGTGCTGGGTGGGTGAAACGTGTTGAGGAAGACGAGGAGGTGTTATGGTTGGCTGGCCCGACAGCGATTGCTGAGTTCGAAAGTTAGCGCCAGTCCCAGTTGACGATTGTCTGATTATGATAGGTGAGAAAACGGGGGTTGAGATCGTGAGCTTCTGAGATGGTGAGTGATATACTATCTCTCGTCTGGTCATATTCGTGCGCAACGTGGAGTGTGTCTGGGTGGATTGCAATGAGACCGTAATCGAGGTCAGCGTGGCATTGGGGGCATACGATGAGTAAATTTGATTTTGCGTCTGGGCCATTGTGGGGGTTGCCAAGAGGTTTGAGGTGGTGGCCTTCTGCGTAGGGCTGTGTGGGCGTTCGTTTCCGCTGTTCGCCACAAACTTGGCAGGTAGAGGTGTAGGTGTCTTTGAGTTCGGAGACGATAGTGGTGTTTCGGATGACACGCGAGGTGGTGTAGTCGGCCCTGTCGGGTGGATAATAATCGGGTGACTGCTCGTCTGGATGTGGTGATGCTTCTAGTGGTGATCCGTGAGCAGTGGTTGCTTTGAGCCCTGTTGTCTCGGGTCCGGGGAGTTGGTAGTCGTTGGTGAGAGCCCATTCGAAGGCTGGTTTTCCGGGCTTTAGGCTTCGTGCATCGCTTCCTCGGGTGGTGAGGATACCGCTGTGGTATAGCACTGATTTCAATTGCTGGACTGTTGGGACGTAATAGAACGACGGGTCCTGAAGTTCCTCAAGAATGGTTTGCTGATCCGAGTCGGAGTTGAGAAGGGATGAGAGGTTATCACGGTGGTTGTCTCGGATAAATGCGGTAAGGGCGAACTCTGGGGCCCGCTGATAGAGGGCAAGAAAGAATTCTGGAAGTGAGAGAGTAGATCGCGAACTGGTCGCTGTACTATCAGCGAGCGCGCGGAGAAGTCGGATGAGGCGCGGTGAATTGGCGACGCCTTGTTGGAGCGCGGGTTTCCAACAAGGATGAGCATCCACAAGCCGCGTACTACTCCCATAGAGGTCTTCGATCGCGGTCAGTCCACCAGTGATCGATCCGAACTGCTCACGCGTCGTTGCAAGGAGCTGTTCTCCCGGAGGAGTAATGGAATCCGTATGCCGATTGATCCACCCGAAGCGTTCGGCGCCGCGTTGGGCATCAACAAGGTCTCCACCGATTTGGTAGCGGTCGTAGGCGGCTGCAATTGACGTAGTTTGATCGATGGTTTGACGTACAAATAGGTATCCGATGAAGTTCTTCGGGTGATTCAGATTAAACACAGGGAAATCACGCGTTGATCCCATTGTTTGTCTAGGGGGTTAATCCACTCATGGTAAAGATTTGGGCTGTCTCAAACGCTATCTCAAGTGTTCAGAATTGTTATCATGATGGGGAACTATTATTTTGAGGCGAGTCCGTCTTCGGGCCATGGATACGGTTGAGTTTCTTGTGACCAAAGTTGCGCCACCGCTATCGTCGCTGCTATTATTGGTATTAGTCTACTTGCAGTTCCGAATTCAGCGCGAGCAGTATCTGCCTGATCTCGTCATCCAGCGTGCGGGACATTACAAATCGGTCTGTGCAGCCACTGAGGAATATCCTGACCCAGAGGACGTAAATGAGGATCAATTGCTCTTCGAGGTCGAAAATCTCGGAAAGGGTAAAGCCGATCGTGTCCGTGCCGAATCACAATTGACGGAGATCAACTCGGGGGGGCAGGGGACGGGTGATTCGTCAGAGCCTCTTTTTCCTGAATTACAATCCAGCCCTGCCACCCTTGGACTTGATGTTTTCCGGGCAAATGTGCATCAGACACCTTGGAAGGACACCCACGAACAAACGATCCCGGGTGAACAAAAAGAGACAGCGTACTTTGCCGAGATCGGCGTGAAGACGGCTGATTCGGCGATGAATATCGATGATTTGTTGCAACGTGAGTACCCGCAGAAATCGGCGGCCAGGCTCAAAATCTGGCTTGTTTATGAGGATACGTTCAAGACGAAAGATTATCGCCGCCGAATCCTGGATATCGTTATCTTCCCGGGCCTCAGCAGGGATTTCGAAGAGGCGGTGTTGTCTGGCATTCACTATCCGCGATTCCTTCGGAAAAACGATTATGACGATGTTATTCTTGAAGCAAAAACGCAACTCGAGAAACATCGACAAAACGACACCGACTAACCGATGGTGAGCTTCTCGTGGCTATGTGGACAGCAGTTTTTTCTATAAGCCCATATTGGTAAGTCTCATGCGATATGTTGACCGGTTTACGGACTTTTCAAACTTGGACGTAGACCCGGAGATTGCGGCCATTCTTCGCGCGACTGTCTACAATCAGCAGCTGTTCAATGATCCTGCTGATGATGACGAGGCGACCTATACGACCCATTCAGTCAAGCACGCCTCGAAAGACAAACCCAGAGCAGATTACAGACCGGTCAACGACATTGAGGAGCAGTACGAGGTCCAATACGAAGAGATTCTTGATTTGCTCGGGTACAGTGGGACGGCACTCCAATTCCAGCTCGAGAGTTGGGAGACGATGAACTCACTCGAAACTCGTGCCCAGCAGTCGGGGCGAGATCAGGGTGTGGTCATCACAGCTCCGACCGGATTTGGCAAGACTGGCTGTTTTATGGGGTATGTGATGCATCGGTTATTCTCGAATCTAGATAATGACTACGGGACTCGTCAGAACGTTAGTGGCGACACCGCCATTCTCGTGTATCCTAGTCGGGCGTTGCTCCATGATCAGTTATCCCGTGTGATGGACATCTTATATCAAAGGAAAGAGGCGGGGGAGGAAATCCCAACATTTGGGATTTGGTACGGGAACACCCCGCAAAGGCGAGGGCAGGCTGGGGATACGTCGCGAAGCACAGCTGAATACTCTCGAGCCGGCACCGTTTTTACTGGAGCACAATATTGGGATACCTCCGCGCCAGATAGCCGGCTGTTTATTAATGACGACCCTGACGGGCGGTCATCGTATACGCTGGAGAATCGCGGTGGAGAGTCGTTGTTTGATTCGAGCGAGTTCTATCTTGGTCGGAGCCAGATTGTCGATCAGGAGCCGAACATTTTGCTGACGACGTTGGAGTCACTGGAAAATATCGCGATGAAACCGCATTACGACCTCGTCAACAGGGCGGATTATTTTGTCTTTGACGAGATTCATCAATACAGTGGCTTGCGGGGCTCGCATGCCGCAAATGTGATCCAGAACATCAAACGGGTCCGGAATCGAGAAGCTGACGGTGAGACGTCACCGGGAGTGTTTATTGGTTCGAGTGCTACAATCCAGAATCCAGGTCGATTTGGTCGGCGTCTCTTTGGCTTATCGATTGATTCAGCGGTTCCGAATGGAACAGAAGAAGGGTATGCGAAGGAGGACTTGCAGGTGGTTGCGCCGACGGAGACGGACATTGATGATGGGAATTCGGACAAGCAACACTACTATTTCATGCTGACGCCTCCCGGTGATGATGGGCCAGATGTTGCATCGCAGTTCTTACAGCATGGCATGATGCTGGGTCATTCACTTCTTGAACCGACCGCTGAGAACGAGAAGACAGATCGGTCAAACATCCTCTCGTTTATCGATAGTAAAAGTCTGCTTCGGAGCCTCAATACCAAATTTGTCGATGCTGATCGGCATCGGGAACTCTACCAGCATCATTTCGATCATGGCGGGGAGGGCGATTGGCGGGTCCTTGCGGAGGAGACGAAGCATGTTCCGCAGTCGGATACGCCGCTTGATGAGCCGAGATTAGTGTATTCTGATTCTGAGCATACGATTGATGAAATTCCATCGCACGATCTTACGCTCGGCACGAAGTTTTTGGAGGTCGGTGTGGACATCGAAACTCTTGGATACATTATTAATTATCGTGAACCGAATAGCGTAGCTGCATTAAAGCAGCGGGCAGGCCGTGCCGGCAGGTCATCCGGGGACGCCCACATGTTTACGTTGCTTTCGAGTTACAGTGGGGATACTAACTTCTACTACCGAGCGGATGGCTTCGTCGACCAAGATATCTCAACGCCACTACGGACGGAGAACCACGTTGTAGATGAGATTCATAAGTGGTTTTACCACTACTACTGTGAACTAGCAGCGGTGGCGGAACAGAACGACTGGAGACACCACGAATCAGCAATTCTCACGCGATTCTTTGAAAGAGAGGGTTGGGAGTTGTACGACGAATTCCTTCAGTCGCCCCAATCGGTGTTTCAGAACTTGGTCGATGTGACGGTAAATACGGACTCGCTGTTGGATAATTCACTGGCACAGGCGTGGAATCCGGTTGAGAACGAGGTTAAACAGATCAAAACATATTTCCGTCAATTTAGTGGTGCGCTCGAGAGAGAGGCAGATAAGGTATTTTTACAACAGGACGCTGTGGCAGACCTCTTGGGGCAGTTTCGACGGAAATTGCTCAAGCACATAAATACCTTTATCGAGTTAGCGAACCGAGAAGGGGAGACAGGGTTAGAAGAGTCGCTCAAGCATTTCCGGGACGAAATCCAATCGATTCAGTTCGATGATCCCGAGACTGCAGCGCAGGAGCTCAATCAAGTTATCAGCTCAAACTTTGGTGTTGTAGGAGATGTCCGAGACTTGCCGCAACAGACGCTTGACGATGATCCTGTGCAGTCCTTCTTTGATTTAACCCAGACTATCAAAACAATCGAAGAGGGGGCGACTTCAGGGAAAATTCAGCGCCAAAATACGCGCCGACGTATCCTCTATTATCTTGAACAATCGTTCAAGCAAATACGTGAATACAAAAACATTCGATTTAGGCAAGGGAGTATCTATGCCGTAAAATATCTTCTCCGTGGTGCGTATTATTTCGAGAAGGCTCTCCGCGTTGACCGCGGCAACGAAGACGCCGACGACCCAACCGTAATGGGTAAAATTTGGTATGTGCCACCAAATTACTTCGCAGATACGGGGTGGTACTTCGATCTCGAACGACCAAATGACACGTCAACAGAGAAGTCTGTCGACAAACTCCTCTCTCAATATCTGCCATTCCGGACGGAATACGCCGCCGGAGCAAGCGAACGAGGAAGTGCGGATGCCATGAACGTATTCCAGCCCGATGTCGTCCGCAACGAAGATGGTGAGTTAGAATTCAACTTCTCAGAACTCGGTGAAGTGCATAACAACGTTCTCATACCTGATCAAATATCGCTCAAACGCGTCGAAGACATCTCCGGACGGGGAAACAAGATCGTCCCATATGACGCAAATACGTACGAAATCCTCTCACCAAATGAGGTCACGCTCTACGATAAGGAAGAACGCGAATTTGGCCAGATCTATTCGAGGCCCGAAATTGCTACCCGGGTCAACGACCCTACAGAAGTTTCCACAAAACGGAACAAACACAGTGATCTTCTCGATCTTCGGTCGGTCAACGCTCAGGCGTGGGTCGAATCTGTAAGTCTCGAAATCACCCCCACCAAAGAAGGTTATAACGGGCCGAGTCTCGACTACGACGCCCCCACAATCGAAGAGACGATCTACGCTGGCGATCAGCGACTGGGCTATTCTCTGAATACACGGGCTCTCACACTGTCGATCAACTCATTAATTGAACGGTTCCGAGACAGTGACGGGCGTATCAATCTCGATCGCAACCGAATTGCGCAGCATAAAGCCCTCGACACGATCGAAAACGACCGCATCATTTCGGTGACAGCATCCCATCTCTTGACAATGTTAGTAGCCGACGTCACCGGAGTCAATACCCAAGTCCTACTCTACGGAACTGACCGCCCGACCGACAGCACCGACAGCGACCAATATAAAGTCCATACCTTTGAACAAATCGAAGGGGGCCAGGGAGTCGTTGACCTATTTTGGGACACGCTGGACAGTCGTCCCGAAAAAATCTTATCGTCCCTGTACCGGTTGACCAGAAACACACAAGTCCTTAATGAAGAACTCTGGAGTCATGATCTGAACACCGATACCCCAGCGTGGGACGAGATCATCACACGAGTTGGGGCAAGCGGCCTGAACACCGAAACCGAGACTGATAGCCGAACTGATGCAGAACAAGCCGCTGTAGAGATCATTCAAGATCGCCTCGGCTTCACCTATCCACAAACGATCAACCGACTGCAGAACGAAATGCAGACCACGCTCAGCCAGATCAAGCAGCTTGCGGATGACTATAACGTCGACATCCATGAGCTGGCTGAACTGAAAGCAGAGATCGCGAAGGCTCGCCTCGTCAACGAAGATCAAACGAACGGCGAGGAACTTCCAGCGCGTATCCGGAGCGAATTTGACCATATCTTCTCCGAGATCGACCCCGAGACCATCCGAACAGTATTTCTCTCGCCGGATGTAGACGGGTGTGAGGCAAACCTCCAGCTCAAACGAACCATCTTCAATGTTCCACAATCGGAGATTCTCAGCAATGGTGTGCTCCGAGAAATAGAAGACTGGCTAGTGGACCGCGAACCGGTCGAAAACGAGATGACCGAAATGAAAACGCGATCGAAACTCAGCGCTCACACTGACGACGATTATGCATACTTTCTGAGGTTCTAACATGAGCGCCTCAAACTGCAGTCCGTTTGGCGAGACCCAAGAAAAGCTCTATGGGTACGCTGCTCGCCTGATGGACAAGAATCTTGACGTCGTACTATGCATTCCTATCATTGACGATCCAGTCGAATTTAACGTCGAAGCGCACAACGCAAAAGGAACAGCACAAACCCGACTCGGAGATGAACTCCGAAGGGCAACCCAAGAAGTAGTCATCTACACGAACAAGTCAGAAATGTCCCGATCACTTCGGGACCCCCTCGAAGACGTCTGTACACTCGTTGACCACCCCGAAATCGAATTCCAGATGTGCGTGGCCACAAACGACGTCATGCTCCCAAACGCCGAATACAACGGGACCACCGTTCAGCCAATCGACCAACCCTACGTCAATTTGTGCAATCACAATTACGAGACCCCAATCGCATTCTTGCAAGCAGTCCTCGATTACCCACCCCCAGAACCCTAACAGGATATACTGAATTCTCCACTCATCCTGAGGCCAGTCCACGGTCACCAGATAATCACCCTGGAAGCAACTCACAGAGCCCGCACCAAAGGGGAAGGACCGAATAACATGATGCAAACATGCAACAGCTGACGTGTTCTGTGCGAACCTTATGTACCGGCGGAATGCTCCCATCACCACCGTTTCGAGTGTTTCATCTGGAATCGGCGGTGCGGAGGTGGGGCGGGGGCTGAGTATTTTTTCTGCTTTGTGCCCTTGGGCACACTCTACAAGGGGATGTTCCCGCTACGCAGGAACGACCCGCACCGTCGGCGGCACGATTTCGAGCTCGACGAACCGCTCATGACCACATGACCAACCAAAGTTGAGCTACACGAGGCGAAGGACGCAACTCAGGTGGGGAAAATAGGGGTACGAGACAGTGATGCCTCTACTCGGGCCCGCGCTACCGGGCGAGTTCTGAGAACACGCCGGTCTTGCGCTCCCCGTCGATCTTCGCGACGACCCTCGCACCCGCCAGGTCGATCACGTCGTAGCCGCACTTGTGCCAGGCCTTCCGCGCCTCGGCCAGCACGTCCTGGATGCGTGGCTTGTTCGTTGACTTGAGCAGCGACAGCATCGTGTCGATACGCACCGTCTCCACGCTGCCGCCATCGCCCACCGAGACCTCGGCACCGTACTTGTTCAGCCACAGCTGGAACGGAGACGACTCGGCCTGACGGCTGTTCATCCCGAGGATCTTCGCCGCTCGGTCCGCCGCGTTCTTCACCTGGTGCTCGGTACTCTCGATGATGCCCTTCAGTTCGTCGTGGAACTTCCGCGATGCGAAGCTCACAACGCCGTCGTCGTTCTTCAGCACCGCGCCAAGGCGTTCCAGCGCCCGGTAGATGGTACTGACCGCGTGGTCGGTCTCGTCGGCTATCTCCTCGTAGTGCTGCCCACCGCCGTCGGTCAGCAGCTGGTCGAGGACCGCAACGTCGGCGTTGGTCATGTCCCGGAGCGACGTGACGAGCAGGTGTTCCTGCTCGGCCTCGATCTCCGGTGTCGGGTCATCGTACATCGCGACGGTCTCCTCACGGACTGCCGGTCGGAAATGGTCGTCTTCGATGTACGTCGTCGGGTCGGGCTCGGTCGGCACACCGCCCCATTCGAGGAAGTTCAGCAGCGTCTCCTCGATTTCGCGCTCGGCGTCGTCCAGGTCGCGCCAGATAATCGGGTTACCACCGTTACGTTGCTGGTTCACTAGCACGCCCACCTTTGGGTGGTACAACGGCTCTTCGGGGTCGCTGTGGACGTGTTTCGGGTGGTAGTGCTTGAACTGGAACCCGTACCGGTGGCTCGGAATCAGCTTCTTCGCACTATCCGGACCGACCCAGAGCCGGTGCATGTACCCGACGATGCCCTCGTTGTCGGCCTTGTACTCGACCTTCGTCCCTTTCTCGTCGGCCAGCAGGTGCATCACCTGCATCATGGTCCCGCTCGCGAGCATCTTCGATGCCATCGACCGGCGGACCCGAACGTATCGCTCGTAGGCTGTGACCCGAGAGTGGGCTGAACTCGGTTCGTCCCTGAAGTACCGCGAGTTCATCGACAGCCCCGCGTGGGTGGCAATCGCGTCGACGATGCCATGCATCAGTTTCGGCACTTCGTCGGGGTCGACGTTGCTGGCCTTCAGCTCGACGTCGACGCCCTCGGTGCCGAACCGCTTCCACCAGCGTTGACCGAACCCGAGTTCTTCCCCGCTTTCGCGGTGGCGCATATCCTCGAACCGTGGCTCAATCAGCGGGGAGAACTTGCGACGGCCCTCGCCCGTGCAGGTGATGTCCCACGAGTACAGCGCGTCTCCCTGCACGTTGTCGCTGGGACGGGGCGCAATACCGGTCTTCGAGTAGTTGCACTGAATCTCCCAGCGTTCGCCGTCGATCTCCGTCTCGAACTCAGCGTACCCGTCGAACCGACCGACGATAGCCTTCGCGAGCAGCATGTACGGTCCGAGCCCGTAGTGAGGGTACTTCAGATAGGCCTCGAACTCGTGGGCCTGCGTCCCCGTCTGCGTCGTCACTGTCGCCCCTCCGACTCGTCGGGCGTCGGCCAGTCCCAGCGCGTCGTCTCGCCGCTCTCAGCGTCGTACAGCCGGGACGCCTGGACGAACGCACTACGCATCGTCGCTCGCACCTCCGTCCGTGACGATCTCCGTCGACGGCGGCGCGCGCTGGCCCTTCCCGAGTCGACGGAGCCGGTGCGGGCACCCCTTCGCGTGACCCGCCTCGGTCCCGTCCGTCATCCGGGTGCAGCGGGCGCGACAGTCGTCGCACCGGAACTCCCGCGACGTGGTGGGCTTCGGACGGGACCGCTCCCGAACGCGAAGCTCCTCGTGCGAGATACCGACAGAACTCACGGATGACCACCTCGCGGGCCGTCGCGACTGCTATGTGAGTGTCTAAGGAAACAGGTCCCTAACCCGAGAATTGGATTTTCGGGCGTTTCGGGTGGATATACTCTCCGTTGTTGGAGAGTTGCTAAATTTCGAGTGGGACCGCCGAGAATTGAACTCGGGTCCTACGGACCCCATCCGCAGAGGATACCACTACCCCACGGTCCCGTACGTCAACCGATGCCCGTTTGCCGTTTAAGCGTGTCGTTTCGTCGGCACCACGCTACACCAGCACGCGCTCCAGCTCGACGACGGTTCCGGAGTCGGCGTCGGGGTCGCCGACGAGCGTCCCGAGACAGACCGCGGTGCCGCCGGGCAGGTAGCAGGCGACCAGGTCGCCCTGCGCGCCGCCCTCGACCGAGATCACACCGGGCGCGTACACCTGTGCGCCCTGGGCCACCTGCTCGGCGGCTGACGGCGCAATCGTCACGCTGGGGAGGTGCGTGAGCGCGCGTTCGGCGGGCTGGACGACCTCGCGGAGCGGTGCCTCGTCGCCGTCCTCGACCCAGAACGCGAGCGCGTCGACGAGGTCGTGGTAGGTGACGAGCGTCGAGTCGTCGAACGGGTCGGTGGCGGTGCGCCTGAGGTGGCCCATGTGCGCGCCGGTGCCCAGTGCGAGTCCGAGGTCGTGACAGAGCTTCCGGATGTAGGTGCCGGACTCACAGCGGACACGGACGAGGGCGCGGCGCTCCTCGACCTCGAGCACGTCGAGGTCGTACACCTCGCGCACGCGGAGGTTTCGGGAGACGGCGCTCTTTCGCGGGGGCTTCTGGTAGAGCGGAGCCTCGAACTCGCGGGCGACGGCCTCGACGTCGCCGGGGGCGCGGCCGTGGAGTTCGAGCACCGCGACGTACTCCTTCGCGCCCTCGAGGAACACCTGGGCGAGCCGGGTGGCGTCGCCGAACAGCGTCGGGAGACAGCCGGTGACCTTCGGATCGAGGGTGCCGGAGTGGGCGGCCTCGTCGACGGTGGCGTCGCTGCCGGCGCGGTCGAGTGCGTCGGCGACGGCGTCCCGGCACCAGCCCGTGAACTGGTGGGCCGACGGGCCGGCGGGCTTGTCGAGGTTGACGACGCCGAACTCGAGCAGTTCGGCGGGCGAGCGCTCGTCGGGCGGTGCACGGAGGGACATGGGTCAGAACTCGTAGTCGAGCTCGACCGGTGCCTTCCCCTCGTCGGTCTCGGGGTCGTAGGACTCCACCGCCCTGACGAGGACGTGCTGGACGTGCTCTGCGTTCCAGCGCGCGGTGTTGACGCTCAGGTCGTAGATGGAGAGGTCGCCGATGTCGATGCCGTAGTACTCGTGGTAGCGCTGGGCCTCGCTGGACTCGCGGGCCGCGGTCTCCTCGGCGGCGAGTGCGGGCTCCTTGCCCTCGCGGTCGGCGATGCGGTCGCCGCGCACCGAGAGGGGGGCGTCGAGCCAGAAGCGGAAGTCGGCCTGCTCGGCGGCGAGCCAGCCGGCGAGGCGCGACTCGAGCACGAGGTCGTCGCGCTCGACGGCGATCTCGCGGAGGCGTCGGTCGAGGTCGCGGTCGATCTGGTCGTCCTCCTCGGCGAGCTTGTTGAACTCGAGCGGTGTGTAGCCGCGTTCGTCGGCGAGCTCGCGGAAGATATCGCCGCCGGAGACGTGGTCGAGGTCGAACGCATCGGCCAGCCCGGCCGCAGTGGTGCTCTTGCCACTGCCCGGCGGGCCGGAGACGGTGAGCAACATATCCTATCTGCGCGGGTGGCCGTAAAATGGGTTGTGATTGGACGCCGGGACGACGGCCGTGTGTGCCGGTCCTACGTCGGCGTCGCGTCGAGGTCGAGCGTCTTCCGGATGAGCTGGGTGAACCCCATCGAGCAGAGGAAGTACCAGACGATCCACGCCGGCATCGGGCCGATGGCGCCAGCCATCCACTCGCGCTCCCCGAAGATGGGCAGCACCATGCTCTGCTCGGCGGGGCCGAGGTGGCCGGGGTCGAGGATGGTCCAGTACATCCAGAGGAACGCCGGGATGGTCAGGAGCATGATCCACGCCATCGGGCGGAAGTTCTCCTTCATCATCTCGCCCTGGTCGCCGAGCGCGTCCATCTTCTCGTCCTGGATGCGCTCGAGGGCGGCGTCGTCGCCGGCCTCCTTGGCGGCCTGCTCGCGCTCGGTGATGTTCTGCATCTTCTGCTGGATCTGCTTGACCTTGCTCCGGTCGACCATGTTCGCCTGCAGCAGCGTCGAGTAGAGCCCGGTGATGAGCGCGACCGAGAGGATGACCGCGTAGAACGGGAGCACGTCGTTCAGCGGCTCGAAGATGACGTTGATGCTGCTCCCGACCGCGTTGCGGATGGGGGTGTAGTAGTAGCCGGCCATCATGCCGACCGAGACGACCGCTGCGAGCTTGTCGCGGGTGTGCCAGCTCGAGCCCTCGCTGTCGACCTCGACGGACTCGCTCGCGACGGTGATGTCGTCGTCGAGCGCGTCCTGCACGGCGTCGGGGTCGACGACCACGAAGCCGTCCTCCTGCTCGCGGAGGATCTCGCTCTGGATGAGTCGTCCCCAGCGGCCGCTGTCCATACCGTCCTCGTCCTTGACGTCCTTCCACTCGACCTCGTCGGCCCCGTCGTTGGAGGCGTCCATGACCGTCTGCAACGCCTCGGAGGTCCCGGGGTTGTCCGAGAGGAAGTCCTGTATCTGTTCCGCCGTCCAGGCCATATGGGAGCCTGTTGGCAGTCGTGGGATAAGAGTCTTTTACTCTGTGACAGCCTCGATGGCGGCCTTCACGTCGCCCCAGACCGCGTCGGGGGCCTGCTCGCCGTCGACGGCGACGAACTCGTCGGTGCCCTCGTAGTACTCGACGACGGGGAGCGTGTTCTCCTCGAACACGTCGAGGCGGTTCTCGGCGGCCTCCTCGGTGTCGTCCTCGCGCTGGACGAGCTCGCCGCCGCACTCGTCACAGACGCCCGCCTCCGCGGGCTGGCTGTACTTGACGTGGAAGTTCGCGCCGCAGTCCTCGCAGACGCGGCGGCCGGTGAGCCGGTCCACGAGCTCCGACCGGTCCACGTCGAGGTAGAGGACGAGGTCGAGGTCGGTCATGTCGGCGAGCTCCTCGGCCTGTTCGAGGTTGCGGGGGTAGCCGTCGAGGACGTAGCCGTCGGCCGAGGAGAGCGCCTCCTCGACGATGGCGTTGACGACGGCGTCCGGGACGAGGTCGCCGGCGTCCATGTACTCGCCCGGCGTGTCGTACTCGAACTCCATGTCCGAGATGTCCATCTCCTTGTTCGAGCGGAGCGCGTCGCCGGTGGTGACGTGCTCGACGCCGAACTCGTCGACGATGTTCGCGGACTGGGTTCCCTTGCCTGCGCCCGGTGCACCGAGGATGAGGATGTGCGGACTGCTCATACCTGGGCGGTCGAACCCGGGACGTAAAGAGTTAAAGAAAACGGCTGGCACGGGGGTCGACCACCACCGGTCTACGGTGGACCGGGCGGGTGAGCCGACCGACTGTGGCGCGGATTACTCGTACTCGGTGATGGTCAGGTCGAAGCTGCCCGACCCGGAGTAGGAGTCCACGGTGACGTAGAGGTCGGTCGACGTGTCGGGGCTGTCGATGACGACCGTCTCCTGACTGTCGACCGTGTAGGAGCCGTAGTCGTAGCTGCTCGAGGACGGGCACGCCGCCTCGCCGTCGTTGACGTAGAGGTCGAAGTCGGCGTCGGACGGCCCGTCGAGGACGACCTCGACCTGGCTCGGGGAGCTGTACTCCCACGCCCACGTGTAGCAGGCGGAGTCCCAGTAGCCAGACAGCGAGTCGGAGACGCTCCCGGAGGTGGAGCCGCCGCCACCACCGCCGCCGCCGCCACCGCCACCGTCACCGGGCTCGGTGGTGACCGCGGCCTCGGCGTTCACCTGCCCGCTCCCCTGCTCGTCGCTGGAGAGACCGATGTCCGTGGCGGTGTTCTTCAGGTGGCTCCGCAGCTCCGCGTTCGTGAGGTCCCACTGGGCCGCGGCGAGCCCGGCGACACCGGAGACGACGGGCGTCGCCATCGAGGTGCCCGAGAGCTGCTCGTAGGAGCCACGCGCCTCGGTCGTCGTCGAGAGCACGTCCACGCCCGGCGCGCAGAGCTCGACGCTGGACCCGTACTGCGAGAAACTCGCGAGGTTCTCGTTGTCGTCGACCGCCGAGACCGCGACGCACTCGTCGTAGGCGGCGGGGTACGACACCGAGCCGGAGCCGTTGTTCCCCGCCGCGGCGACGACGAGCGCGCCGTTGTTCGTCGCGTAGCTGACGGCGTTCTTCATCGTCTCCGTGTAGCCACCGCCGCCGAGGCTGAGGTTGATCACGTCCGCGCCCTGGTCGGCCGCCCACTGGACCGCGTCGGCGATGTCCGCTGTGGAGCCGCTGCCGGTCTCGTCGAGCGCGCGTCCGTTGATGAGCGTCGAGTTGCTCTGGCCGGCGACGCCGGTGCCGTTGTCGATGACCGCCGACGCACAGCCCGAGACGTGGGTCGCGTGGTACTCGTCGCTCGGGGCGTCGGGGTAGGGGTCGCCGTCGCCGTCGGCGAAGTCCCTGCCTGGGTCCGAGGCGTAGTTCGCCGCCAGGTCGGGGTGGTCGTACTGTGCGCCAGTGTCGACGACGGCGATGGTGACGTTCGAGCTGCCGAACGTGGTGTCCCACGCGCCCGGGGCGTTCACCTGCTGTGGTGCGTACTGGTCGCCGAACTGCGGGTCGTTCGGCGTCGCCAGCGCGTGCATCGTCTCGTTGCGCTCGGCGTACTTCACACCATCCTCACGTGTCACCGCCGACACGAAGTTCTCGCGGGCCTGTGTCGACGCCACGTCGGGGAACTCCACGGCGACGTAGCCGAGGTCGTCGTTCTCGTGGACGATGCGTGCGTTGGCGGGCACCGCCGACCGGATCGCCGCCCGTCGGTCGGTGACGTCAGCGCTGACGCCGACGAGTATCTCCTCCTCCTTCGGTCCGGGCGACCGACTCGGGGTCGCACTGGTGATGCCGCCGACCGCAGCGGCCGCGCCGAGCGCGCCCGTCGCTTTCAGGATGCCTCTTCGTCCGAACTGTCGGTTGTCATCATCTGCCATGACCGAGTGGCCGGTCAGAGAGACGACACTAAAGGCTTGCGATATTGGCTATGTTCATCTATGATTTCCGATGGAAATGGAATTTGGTTATAAAAATGTGTCGGCCTCGGCTCCCGGTCGTCCGGAACTCCCTCGGGAAGCGTAGAAAAATCAAAACCGCGGCGATATGATAAAAAGTCTGAGAGTGGCTCGACGCGGTGGCGCGCGTTACTGACCGAGCTCTTCGACGCTGACCGTGTAGCTACCGGAGCCGGAGTAGGAGTCGACGAGGATGCCGATCTGCTGGCCCGCACTCACGTCGTCGAGCGTGATCTGCTCCTGGCTGTCCGGCGTGATGGAGCGTCGGTCGTAGTCGTACTGGCTCGGCGTCCGACCGTCGGTCGTGACGTAGAGGTCGAAGTCGGACCAGTTGCCACCCGACAGCGAGACGGTGACCTGGCACGGGTTCTGCAGGTCGTTGGTCCACGTGTAGTTGTCCGAGTCGTAGTAGCCGTAGAGGTAGCCGTCCGCCGAGCCCGTGGAGGACTCGTCGCCACAGCTGCCGCCGTCCTCGGACTCGACGGTGATGGAGACCGAGTCCGTCGTGCTCGCGCCATCGTCGTCGGTGACGGTGAGGCTGGCGCTGTAGTCGCCGGCCTCGCTGTACGTGTGGGTGACGGTCTGGCCCGTCGCGGTCGCGCCGTCGCCGAAGCTCCACTCGTAGGAGCTGATGGAGCCGTCGGGGTCACTGGAGCCGGAGCCGTCGAAGGTGACCTCCTGGCCGACGGTGACCGTCGCCGACGAGGCGTCGATGGACACCGTCGGGGCCTCGTTCTCCGGCGGGTCGGGGTCGTCGCCGCTGCCGACGAGGTTCGCGGCGTCGACGCGGCCGGACCCCTGCTGGTTCTCGGGGAGCCCGATGTCGACGGCCGTGTTCTTCAGCTGGTTGCGCAGCTCGGTGTTCGACCAGCCGGGGTTCGCCGCGAGACCGAGCGCGGCGACGCCCGCCGCTGCCGGGCACGCCATGGACGTGCCGGAGATGCGGTTGTACGGCGAGTCCGTCCACGTCGAGAGGACGTTCACACCGGGTGCGACGACCTCCTGCTTCTCGCCGTAGTTCGAGAAGCTGGCGAGGTTCTCGTTCTCGTCGATGGCACCGACCGCGATACACTCGTCGTAGGCGGCCGGGTACGACACCGAGCCGGAGGAGTCGTTGCCGGACGCACAGATGATGGTGACGCCGTTGTCCGCGGCGTAGCTCACGGCGTTCTTCATCGTGTTGGTGTAGCCACCGCCGCCGAGGGACATGTTGATGATGTCCGCGCCCTGGTCGGCCGCCCACTGGACGGCGTCGGCGATGTCCGCCGTGGAGCCGCTACCCTGCTCGGAGAGTGCACGACCCGAGAGGATGCTGGAGTTCGACATACCGGCCACGCCGTCGCCGTTGTTCGTCGTCGCGGACGCGATGCCGGCGACGTGGGTGCCGTGGTACTCGCTCGACATCGAGTCCGGATACGGGTCGCCGTCGTCGTCGACGAAGTCGTAGCCCTTGTTCGAGCCGAACTGGCCCGCGAGGTCGGGGTGGTCGTACTTCACGCCCTGGTCGATGACCGCGATGGTGACGTCCTCGCTACCGAGGGTGGTGTCCCACGCGGCCGGTGCGTTGACGAGCTGCGGCGCGTACTGGTCGCCGAAGCGGGGGTCGTTCGGCTCGGCGAGCGCGTGTAGCGTCTCGTTGAACTCCGCGTAGCGCACGTGCTCGAGCGACTCGAGCGTCTCGATGATGTCGTCGTCCGACATCGTCGTGACCTCGGGCTTGGACAGTGCCATGTAGCTGAGGTCGTCGTTCTCGTGCGTGACCGACATCCCGTTCGGGAGTCGCTCGTCGTTCGCGGTCGTCGACGCGACGTCGGTGACCGAGTACGTGTTCGTGACGCCCACGAGGATCTCGTCCGGTCGTGGGCCCGGCTGTCGCGAGGGTGTCGCGGAGGTGAGCCCCGCGAACGCTGCTGCCGCCCCCACGGCACCAGTTGCCTTCAGGAAGGTACGTCGTCCCCAATCGTGACTGCTATCGTCTGTCATGAGACACTCCTACCGAGACCCCCTTGCCTATTTAAATTTTTGTAGATTCCATTGCTAATTTTAATACAGATACAAATTGAATTCTAGTTGCAAGTAGTTGTGTGTTGGCTCCAGCCGAACCGCCACGGCTTTGAGCGGCACCGAGAGAGGAGCAGATATGGACGAGCGATTCAGACGGCTCCTGCCCGGCACGGAGCCGCATCCGCGAGCACGCGTGGGCCTGTTCGTCGACGGCCCGAACGTGCTCCGCGACGAGTTCGACGTCGATCTCGACGACGTCCGGACGGCGGCGACCGACGTGGGCGACCTCGCGGTGACCCGGCTGTACCTCGACGAGCACGCGACGCCCGGCCTCATCCAGGCCGCCGAGGCCCGCGGCTTCGAGGTCGTCATCACCAGCGGGGACGTGGACGTGAAGCTCGCTGTCGACGCGACCGAGACCGTGGTGACCGAGGCCATCGACACGCTCGCGATCGCCTCGCGGGACACCGACTTCAAGCCGGTGCTCGAGAAGGCAGGACGCTACGGCATCCGCACGCTGGCCATCGCCCCCGGCGAGCACGGCCGCTCCGACGCGCTCCGGAACGCCGCGAACGAGGACGTCGTCATCGAGGAGTAGCGCCGCTGGCAGGGGAGCGAACGGGGAAGAAGGCGGCGGGAGTGGTTCCGTGGTGCGCTGGCCTTACTGACCGAGCTCCTCGACGCTGACCGTGAAGCTGCCGGAGCCGGAGTAGGAGTCGACGAGGATGCCGATGTCCTGCCCCGCGCTCGGGCTGTCGATGATGACCTGCTCGTCGCTGTTCATCGAGATGGAGCGCTTGTCGTAGTCGTACGTGCTGGGCGTGCGCCCGTCGAGCGTCACGTACAGGTCGAAGTCGGCACTGCTCGGCCCGGTCAGGGAGACGGTGACCTGGCACGGGTTCTCGAGGCTGTTCGTGTAGGTGTACGACGTGGAGTCGTAGTAGCCGTAGAGGTAGCCGTCGGCCGAGCCGCCGGCGGACGTGTCACCACAGCTGCCGCCGCCACCGTCGTCGGACTCGACGGTGATGGAGACGGAGTCGGTGCTCTCGGCACCGTCGTCGTCGGTGACGGTGAGGCTGGCGCTGTAGTCGCCGGCCTCGCTGTACGTGTGGGTGACGGTCTGGCCGGTCGCGGACGCGCCGTCGCCGAAGCTCCACTCGTAGGAGCTGATGGAGCCGTCGGAGTCACTGGAGCCGGAGCCGTCGAAGGTGACCTCCTGACCGACGGTGACCGTCGCCGAGGAGGCGTCGATGGACACCGTCGGTGCCTCGTTCGACGGCGGGTCGTCACCACCGCCGCCGGCGGCGTCGACGATGTTGAGCGCGTCGACGCGACCCGCACCCTGCTCCTCCTCGGAGAGGCCGATGTCGACTGCCGTGTTCTTCAGGCGGCTGCGCAGCTCGGTCGGCGAGAGGCCGGAGTCGGCTGCCTTGCCGAGCGCCGCGACGCCGGACGCCGCCGGGCACGCCATCGACGTGCCGGATATCTTGTTGTACTCGCCACCGAACTGGCTCTTGTACTCGGTCCACGTCGAGAGGATGTCGACGCCGGGTGCGGCGACGTCCAGGTTCGGTCCGTACTGCGAGAAGCTCGCGAGGTCCTCGTTGCTGTCGACCGCGGAGACGGCCACACACTCGTCGTACGCGGCGGGGTAGGAGACGGAGCCGGAGCCGTCGTTACCCGCCGCACAGATGGGGAGCGAGCCGTTGCTGACGGCGTAGCTCACGGCGTTCTTCATGGTGTCCGTGTAGCCACCGCCGCCGAGGCTCATGTTGATGATGTCCGCGCCCTGGTCGGCCGCCCACTCGACGGCGTCCGCGATGTCCGTCGTGGAACCGCTCCCCTCCTCGGAGAGGGCTCGTCCGGACAGCAGCGTCGAGTCAGACATGCCGGCGACGCCGGTGCTGTTGTCGGTGGTCGCCGCCGCGATGCCGGCGACGTGGGTGCCGTGGTACTCGTCCGCCATGGAGTCCGGGTACGGGTCGCCGTCGCTGTCGACGAAGTCCTGCCCCTTGTCGGAGCCGAACCGTGCCTCCAGGTCGGGGTGGTCGTACTTCACACCCTGGTCGACCACCGCGACGGTCACGTCCGAGCTGCCCTGGGTCGTGTCCCACGCCGACGGTGCACGCACCTGCTGTGGCGCGTACTGCTGGTCGAACAGCGAGTCGTTCGGGGTCGCGAACGCGTGCACGGTCTCGTTCTCCTCGACGTAGCGGACGCCGGACTGCTCGCGGAGCCGCTCCGCGAGGGCGGACTCGGCCTGTGCCGCGGCCGCGTCCGGGAGCTCGACCGTGAAGTAGCTCAGGTTCTCGTTCCGGTGGGAGACGTTCGCCTGGCTCGGTAGCTCGTTCTGCACGCTCGACTCGGTGGACGACATGCTGTATGCCGCCGAGACGCCGACGATGAGTTCGTTCTCACGCGGCTGCGGATCCCGTCCGGGGGTCGCCGAGCTCATGCCCGCCAGTGCCGCGGCCGAGGCCGCCGCGCCGGTCGCTTTCAGGAAGGTACGTCGTGCCCACGATTGCGTGTTATCGCCTGTCATGACACACAACGGCAGTCACGCGTCCACTACTTATATTTTTATGAATCCGGTGTAAATTTATTTTGAAGTTATAATATTTGCTCGCTATTTTCGTAAAAGTTGTATGTTTAAGTGGTTAAAAACTATAATCAACTCGTCGCCTGTTCCTGGGATGGATTGCCGGTACCGTGCTGAACCGACCGAATCCAGCCGCTATGGCGTTTGGAAACGAAGGATGCGGTTCGACCGGAACGTCTCCGGCGAGTGACACGGCGGCCGGGAGGGTGTCGAGGCCTACTGGCCGAGCTCCTCGACGCTGACCGTGTAGCTACCGGAGCCGGAGTAGGAGTCGACGAGGATGCCGATGTCCTGGCCGGAACTGACCGCGTCCGCGATGATCTGCTCCTGGCTGTCCTGCGTGATGGAGCGCTTGTCGTAGTCGCTCGTCGTCGGGGTGCGCCCGTCGAGGGTCACGTACAGGTCGAAGTCGGCACCGCTCGGGCCGTCGAGCGAGACGGTGACCTGGCACGTGCTGTCGAGCGAGGTCGTGTAGGTGTAGGACTCGGCGTCCCAGTAGCCCGACAGCGAGCTGTCGGCGGAGCCACCGGTGGACGCGTCGCCACAGCTGCCGCCGCCACCGCCGTCGGACTCGACGGTGATGGAGACGGAGTCGGTGCTCTCGGCACCGTCGTCGTCGGTGACGGTCAGACTGGCGCTGTAGTCACCTGCGGCGCTGTAGGTGTGGGTGACCGTCTGGCCCGTCGCCGTGGTCCCGTCGCCGAAGCTCCAGTCGTAGGAGCTGATGGAGCCGTCGGAGTCACTGGAACCGGAGCCGTCGAAGGTGACCTCCTGACCGACCGTGACCGTCGCGGACGAGGCGTCGATGGACACCGTCGGTGCGTTGTTGCCGCCGCCGCCACCGCCGACGATGTTGGCCGCCGAGACGCGGCCTGCGCCCTGCTCCTGCTCGGAGAGGCCGATGTCGACGGCCGTGTTCTTCAGCTTGCTCCGGAGCTCGGTCGCGGTGAGGCCCGGTTCGACCGCCTTGCCGAGCGCAGCGACGCCGGACGCCGCCGGACACGCCATCGACGTGCCGGAGATGCTGTTGTACGGCGAGTCGTTCCAGGTCGAGAGCACGTCGACGCCGGGGGCGGCGACGTCCAGGTTCGGCCCGTACTGCGAGAAGTCCGCGAGGTTCTCGTTCTCGTCGACCGCCGAGACCGCGACGCACTCGTCGTACGCGGCGGGGTAGGAGACGGAGCCGGAGCCGTTGTTCCCGGCCGCACAGATGGGGAGCGTTCCGTTGTTGACGGCGTAGGACACCGCGTTCTTCATCGTGTCCGTGTAGCCGCCGCCACCGAGGCTCATGTTGATGATGTCCGCGCCCTGGTCGGTGGCGTACTCCACGGCGTCGGCGATGTCCGCGGTCGACCCACTGCCGCCGCCGAGGGCCCGGCAGGCGAGCAGCGTCGAGTCGGACATCCCGGAGACACCAGTGCCGTTGTCGGTGGTCGCCGAGGCGATGCCGGCGACGTGGGTGCCGTGGTTCTCGCCGCTGGGGGCGTCGGGGTCACCGTCGCCACCCGCGAAGTCGTAGCCCTTGTTCGTGCCGAAGCGGCTCTCGAGGTCGGGGTGGGTGTAGTCGACGCCGGTGTCGACGATCGCCACGGTCACGCCCTCGCTGCCGAACGTGGTGTCCCATGCCGAGGGTGCGCCGACCTGCTGTGGCGCGTACTGCTGATCGAACTTGGGGTCGTTCGGCTGTGCGAACGCGTGGTGTGTCGCGTTCTCCTCGACGTAGCGGACCCCGGACTGCCGCTCGATACGCGTGGCGACGGCGTCCATCGTGGAGGGGCCGTCGTCCCGTACCTCGACGGCGATGTAGCCGAGATTCTCGTTCTCGTGGACGACGTTCGCGTCCGAGGGTAGGTCTCGCTCGACCGTCTGCTGGACGGAAGCCATGCTTGTCGACGACGAGATTCCGACGAGGAGTTCGTTCTCCTTCGCACCAGGCTCGCGCCCTGGGGTTGCCTGCGTGAGTCCCGCGAAGGCGGCGGCACTCGCGGCGGCACCGGTCGTCTTCAGGAAGGTACGTCTGTTCGTACCGCGTGGGGTATCATCTGCCATGCCCACCAATAGCAATCACCGCTGGTCATTTATATCTTGGCAACCCGGAACTGAATTAACTAGGATTCTATACGAGTGGTTGTCAGTTCACGACCGTTTGTCGCCGCAGTCGCGGCCGCACCACTGGTCCAGAAGCCGAGAGAAGAGAACGATATATTACTTCCGCGTTCACGCACGCACGTACTGATGATGGAGGACCTCGACACCCCCGTACTCGACAACCACCTGCACCTCGACCCGGACCACGGCCGCGGCATGGCGGCCGTCGACGACTTCGCACGGCTGGGTGGCACCCACCTGCTGGTCGTGAACAAACCGTCCTGGCACCTGGGCGACCTGCCGACCGACCGCGAGTCCTTCCGGCACGTGTTCGAGACGACCATCGGCGTGGTCGCGGCCGCCTCGGAGCGACTCGACGGGCGCGCGTGGCCGGTGCTGGGCGTCCATCCCGGGCTCGTCTCGCACCTCGTGGACGACGGTCACTCCCCCGAGGCGGCGCGCGACCTGATGCAGGCCGGACTCGACCTCGCCGCGGAGTACGTCGCCGACGGCCGCGCGCTCGCGCTCAAGTCCGGCCGCCCGCACTACGAGGTCGAAGACGCGGTCTGGGACGCCTCCAACGCGGTGATGCGCCACGCGTTCTCGCTGGGCGCGGACCACGACTGCGCTGTCCAGCTCCACACCGAAGCCAGCGACGACCTCACCGAGGTCGCGGCGTGGGCCGAAGCGGAGGGCCTCGACCGGACCCGGGTCGTCAAGCACTACGCCGGCGGCGAGCTCGCGGGCCCGATCCCGAGCGTCATGAGCGAGAAGGACCGGCTGGCGGTCGCGGCCGCGTCGGACGCGCCGTTCCTGATGGAGACGGACTTCGTCGACGACCCCGACCGCCCCGGCGCGGTGCTCGGCCCGAAGACGGTCCCCCGCCGCGTCCGCTGGCTGCTCGAGGAGGGCCACGACGAAGCCGTTCACCGGGCGCACGTCGAGACACCAGAACTCGTCTACGGCGTCGACACGACCGCGACGCTGTAACCGCGGGACGACCGCCAACCGCTGTCCCCACCACCACGGTGTGTCCCGGTTCACCACGTCGTGTCGTATCCACACACGGCCGTCTCTCCCCGGACTGTCCCACTGTAGAGAAAGGCATTTCACTACGCCGGGGTAGGTTGTGGTATGAGCACTCCCCCGACCGAATACTACTCGGCGGAACGCTGGCAGAACTGGATCGACCGAGTCGAAGAGGAGGACGTCGACGCCGAAGACGAGGACTCGATGCGCGTGTTCGACCTCATGCAGGACGACGCCGCCATCGCCGTTGCGAAGATCGTCTCCGCGAGCGACGACGGCGAGCTCGACGAGGAGGAGGCCTCCGAGAAGATCAACGAGATCGGCGACATCGTCTTCACCGAGCCCGACTTCGACGACGAGGACAAGCTGTTCCTGGTCGGGAGCGTCCAGGAGAGCCTGAGCATCGTCCTCCACTCCGCGATGGAGTACATCCACGCCGGCGCCGCAGACGAGGCGTCCATCCCGGAGTACGTCTCGGCCGCCGCCGAGGCCGAGTCCGAGGAGGACATCGAGAGCGCCCGCGGCTACCTCGTGAAGGCCGGGACGCTCATCATCGACGGGGAGGAGCTCTCGCCCGAACTCGGCGAGGAACTCGAGTACGGCCCGGTCGCGCAGTGGCTCAACGGCCTCGCCAGCCTCCAGTCCGCGATGGAGGACCCCGAGGTCGTCGAGGAGGACGAGGACGCCGAGTAATCGGGGCCTACTCCCTCGGTATTTTGGTCATAAGGGTTTTACTCGCGCCAAGCTAATCAGCGCGTAACATGGGGTTTTTCGACGACGAGCGTGGGGTGAGCGTCCAGGTGGGCGCGGTCGTCCTCCTGGCGTTCGTCGTCATCGCGATCTCGGCCTACCAGGTGCAGGTGGTCCCCAGCCAGAACGAGGAGGTCGAACTCAACCACAACCGCGAGGTCCAGGAGCGGATGCAGGACCTCCGCGACACCGTCGGGACGGTGCCTGCTCGCGGCGTCGGCGGCTCCGTCGCCGTCCCGCTCGGCACGCGCTACCCGGCACGCAGCATCTTCGTGAACCCGCCCCCACCGACGGGGCTGTTGCGCACAGTCGGCACGACGAACGACTCGGTCGGCTTCACCGTCGACAACGCCTCCGCCCTCGACGGGGAGACTGCAGACTACTGGAACGGCACCGCGCGCTCGTTCTCCACCGGTGCCATCGTCTACGTCCCGCGGTACAACGTCTACGAGAGCGCCCCGACCACGGTGTACGAGAACTCGCTCGCGTACAACCGCTTCCGGACCGCGAACATCACCCTGACGAACCAGGACGTGTTCGACGGGAACCGCATCACGCTCACCGCGCTCGACGGCGAGGTCCGCCGGGAGGGCGGGACGGCGTCGCTGACTGTCCGGTCCGTGACCCCCAACCCGCGGACGGTCACCGTCGAGAACACCACCGGCGAGCAGCTGACCGTGACCATCCCGACGACCCTCTCGGCGGCCGAGTGGGAGCGCCTCCTCGCGGAGTCCGGACAGTACGACCCGACCGACAGCGACCCGAACGCGTACGTCAGCGCCGTCCGGTCGAATCGCACCCTCGACACGTCCGGTCAGGTCCCGCTCTACCTCGTCACCTTCGAACTCGAACCGGACGAGGAGTACCGCCTCCGGCTCGCGAAGGCCGGCGTCGGCACGGGCGTCACGCCGGTCCAGGGCGGGACCTACCTGAGCGCCGAGGGCGGCACCGACCGGAGCGTCTCCGCGGGCGGCAGCGAGACCCTGACGGTCTCGGTCAGCGACCGGTTCAACTCGCTCCAGAGCGGCGTCCTCGTCAACGCGAGCGTCGAGAGCGGCGGCGGCTCCATCTCGGGCGACGCCGACCGCCGCACCGGTGACGACGGCCGCGTCTCCTTCGTCTACGACGCCCCGTCGAGTCCCGGCTCGGCGACCGTCGCGATGAACATCTCGACCAGCCCGAACGCCTCCGAGCGGGTCACCTTCGACATCACGGTGACAGCCGGCGGCGGGACCGGTGGCGGCAACGGCGCGTACAACGTGACGTGGCACCACCCGGACAACGCGACGCTCTCGACGGGCTCGATCACCTGTTCGCAGGACCCTCCGGGTGCCGTCTGCACCATCGACGCGGGCGGCCAGTCCTCGGTCGACCTCCCGATGGTGATGTTCACCGACACGGTCGCTGACGGTGCAGGCGTCGATTACGCGGTGAGCAACGGGACCGTCGGGAGCGTCTCGCCGACCAACGGAACGACGAACAGCACCGGCGAGAACCGGACGACGCTGACCGTGACCGAGAACGGGTCGGTGACGACGTACGTCACCAGCGGCGCAGGTGGCGACCGGGTAGAGTTCACCGTCGAGGGCGTCGCGAGTGGGCCGCCGGGCGACACCACGCCACCGCAGTTCGCGCCGATGACGAGCGTGAGCATCAACAACCCGAACGGCAACAAGGCCGACCAGCTGACGTTCGACTACGACACGAGCGACGACGTGGCGGTGCAGAACGTCAGCTTCACTGCGGTGAACGACCAGGGGACGACGCTGGTCGACTCGTTATCGATTAACCCGAACACGACCACGACGTACAACATCCCCGAACAGAAGATGAACCAGCGCACCGTGACCGTGACCATCCGGGTCAACGACACGAGCGGGAACTACGAGGAGTGTACGTTCACGATCAACAGCGCAGGGGTGACACAGGACAAGTCACAGGCCACCTGTACGACAGCCACCCCGATGTTGCAGCCCGTGCCGGGTGGCCCGTCCTCGCCGTCTTCGGACCGTGCGGGGCCGTCGCCGAGGAGGTGGATCGACGTCCGTGTGGCACCGTAGCCCCGCCCGCCTCCGGGACGACGCCCGTGCCCAGAGCCAGGTCCTCGCGTTCGTCCTCCTGTTCGGATTCCTCGTTCTCGCGGTGACTGCCTGGCAGGTGAGCGTCGTCCCCGCCCAGAACGAGGAGGTCGAGTACGGCCACAACCAGCAGGTCCACGAACAGCTGCAGGAGCTCCGGAGCCGCATGGTCTCGGTCAGTGCGGGCGGACGGGGAGGCACGGTCACCATCCCGCTCGGAACGACGTACCCGGACCGCACCATCTACCGGAACCCGCCGGCGCCGGCGGGGCAACTACGGACGGTCTCGGGAGGCGGCGCGGTCACGCTGAACGTCTCCAACGCGACGCCGGTCGACGGCGAGACGGCCGACTTCTGGGGCACGGAGCTGAGCTACGGCACCGCACTGCTCACCTACCGGCCGGGCTACCACGAGTACGAGACGGCACCGTCGACGGTGCTCGACAACACGCTGCTGTACGACCGGTACGACTCGACCACCATCGTCCGGTCGCCGCAGTCGCTCGTCGACGGCCGACGGCTCTCGCTGCTGGTCGTCTCGGGGAACGTGAGCGAGACCCGGACCGGCATCACCCGGGACCTCTCGCTCCAGGTGTCACCGACGAGTAGCTCGACGAACACGGTCCGCGTGCGGAACGACTCCGGTCCGGTGACGATGACGGTCACGTCGTACCGGTCGGCGACCGTCTGGAACGAGAGCCTCGCCGCGGACGGCCAGCTCGACGAGGATGGCGGCTACGTCGCCGGCGTCGGGAACCGCAGCACGCTCACCGTGGGCGGGGAGACCCTGTACCGGGTCGGCATCACGTTCGTCGCGAACGAGACGTACGCGGTGCAGACCACGCGCGTGAACGTCGACACCGCGTCGTCGCCCGACGAGGCAGCGCCCGACCCGGCGTACGTGACGGTCGTGGACGGCGACGACGGCAGCGTCGAGGCCGGCTCGAGCCACGAGTTCTCGGTGGAGGTGCGCGACCGGTACAACAACCCGGTTCCGGAGGCGTCGGTGAACCTGACCCTCGGCGGGAGCCCGGGGAACCTCACCGTCGCCGGCACCAGCCAGCGCACGTTCACGGACGTCGTGGTCGGCGACGACGGGCAGCTGACGGTCCGCTACGACGCGCCGGACTCGGTGACCAGCCGGACCGACGTCACGGTGAACGTGAGCCTCACCGGCGACCCCCGGAGCGGGTTCGACGCGAGCGCACCGCTGAACGCGACGGTCGCGACGACGGTGACGCCGGACGACGGTGGTGGCGGCGGCAGCGGCGGCAGTGGCGGCGCGTACACCGTCGAGTGGGACCGCAACTCTACGGTGACGGTCGACCGTATCACCGCACCGACGGAGACCTTCACCGCCCGCATCGTCGAGGGGCTGGCGAACCAGCCGGTCGAGTTCACGGTCAACGACACGAGCGTCGCGACGGTCGCGAGCGCGGACGGGCAGACCAACGCCTCGGGGGCGGCCGACGCGACGTTCGACCTGCACTCCGACGGGACCTTCCTCGCGTACGTGACCAGCGGCGGCAGCGGCGACCGGCTGGTCGTCGAGGTCGTCAGCGGTGCGCTCTCGCCGCTGGTCTGGCAGACCGCCGCCGACTGGGACGCCGCGACAACCGAGTCGAACGTCGTGCACGCGGACCGCGGCGACCACGACGCGGGCGCGGTGCAGCTCGGGTATCCGACGGCCGACACCGGCCTCGTCGCGTACTACCCGGTCGACGAGAACAGCGGCTCGACCGCCGACGACGCGAGCGGCGGGAACGACGGGACCGTCGACGGCGCGACCCAGGGCGTCCCCGGCATCCTGAACACCTCGGCGTACAGCTTCGACGGCGTCGACGACTCGGTGCAGGCGCCGACGGACCTCTCGTCGTCGCTCGGTACCAGCGGGACGGTGTCCGCGTGGATCAAGACGACCCAGAGCGGCGACGACACGATGTGGCAGGCGCCGGGTATCACCGGCGTCGAGAGCAACGGCGACGGCAACGACGTGTTCTACGGCTGGATCGACGCCTCGGGCAACATCGGCGTGATGGCGGGCAACACCGACGGCGCCCTGAGCACGACCGAGATCAACGACGGAACCTGGCATCACGTCGTGCTCGTCCGGAACGCGACCACGGGCGAGACGCGGGTGTACGTCGACGGCGTGCTGGAGGACACCGCGACCTCCGAGACCGGCGCGAAGACGAGCGCGTTCTCCGGCATCGGCGTCATCGAGGACACCGGCGGCTCACCGGAGTACCTCGACGGGCGGCTCGACGACGTGCGGCTCTACGACCGTGCACTCACCGACGCCGAGGCGCTGGCACTGTACGACTCGACGTGGAACGGCACCATCACGACTGCCGAGGGGACGACGTCGGTCGCGGTCGACCCCCGGACCATCCGTCTGGAGAACGTCACCGCCGACGTGCCGCCGGGGACCAGCATGACCGTCTTCGTCGAGTCCGACCCGGAGGACGACGGGACCTGGAACCGGAGCGACCCCGTCTCCATCGTCGACGGCCAGCAGTCCTACGCCGTCGGCGACGGGAACTTCGGCACCTCCAGCGACCAGTTCCGCGTCGTCGTCGAACTCAATACGACCGCGCCGGCACAGAGCCCGTGTCTCGCCGGTCTCACCGTCGAACCCGACGGCGCGAGCGGCGTCGCGGTCGCCGGCGACTGTCCGACCTACGACGCTGGCGGCACGCCGCCGACCGCGTCGGTCACCGCCTCGCCGTCGAGTCCGACCACGCGCGACACCATCACGTTCGACGGCTCCGGCTCGTCCGACGCCGACGGCACCATCAGCTCCTCCGAGTGGAGCTTCGGCGACGGCACCACCGCGACCGGCGCGACGGCGACGCACACCTACAGCGCGCCCGGCACGTACACGGTCACGCTCACGGTCACCGACGACGACGGCCTGACCGACAGCGCGACGCGGACGGTGACGGTCCGGCCCGCCGCGCTGCTGACGGCGGTCCAACCGGACCCCGGCACCCTCGCCGAACCGGATGGCGAGTTCGTCGCCGTCGCGGTCGACGGCCCGACGAACACGACGGACTGGGTCGTCCGCGACGACGAGACCGGCGCCGGAGCCACCCAGGCGACGTTCCCCGGGACGAGCGACGGGACGCTCTGGTTCGTCCGGAACGCCAGCGCGTTCCAGGCGCAGTGGTCCGTCCCGGCCGGCGTGACCCTCGTCGAGTTCCAGCCCGGCACCGACACCGGACTGCTCGCCAACGACGGCGAGCCGCTCGAGCTCGTCAACACCAGCAGTGGCGTGGTCGTCGACGAGTTCGCGTACGGTACGGCGACCACCGGCGACGGGTGGAGCTACACCTACGGCAACGCGACCGGTGTGGCGACCCGGGACGCCGACGGGGCCGGCTGGTACGTCGACACGGACGCCCCGAGCGACTGGTCGGACGTGGTCGAGACCGACCTGTTCGACCCCGCGCCGAACGCGTCGTTCGACTACACGCCGTCGACCCCCGACACGAGCGACACCGTCACGTTCGACGCCACCGACAGCACCGTCGCCGGCTCGGGGAGCTACCAGTGGGACTTCGGCGACGGGTCGACCGAGACGGGCCAGAGCGTCACCCACAGCTACGGCGACAACGGGACCTTCACGGTGACGCTCACCGTCACCGACGCGAACGGCAACACGGACACGACGACCCGGAGCGTCCAGGTCGACAACGTGGCCCCGACGGCGTCGTTCACCACGTCGCCGACGAGTCCGAGTACGAGCGACACCGTCACGTTCGATGCAGCGGGCTCGGCAGATACCGACGGTAGCGTCGTCTCCTACGAGTGGGACTTCGGTGACGGCACCACCGCGACGGGCCAGAGCGTCACCCACAGCTACGCCGACGACGGCACGTACACCGTGACGCTCACCGTCACCGACGACGACGGTGCGACGGACACCACCACGACGACTGTCACCGTGTCGAACGTCGCGCCGTCGGCGTCGTTCACGGCGTCGGTGTTCGACATCGACGGCGACGGGACGGCGGAGTACGTCTACGACGCGTCGGCCTCGAGCGATTCGGACGGCTCCGTCACGACCTACGAGTGGGACTTCAACGAGGACGGGGTCTACGAGGTCAGCACGAGCGATCCGGTGTACGTCCTCGAACCGCGGACGTTCACCGGCTACCGGACCGTCTCGCTCCGCGTCACCGACGACGACGGCGCGACGGGTACGACCTCGCAGAACAACGTTCCGGTTCCGACCCCCGGGCTGGAGACGTTCGCGGTCGTGGTCGCCGTGCTGGCCGGGGCGGCGTTGCGCCGGCGGGGTTACATCTGACCGGTGAGGCGCCGCCAGTCCGCCGTCGCGGTGTCGACGACGCCGCCGACGAGCTCCTGCAGTTCGGGCAGCATCGACGACAGTCGAACGTACACCCAGAGCAGGACGACGACGATGAGCACCTGCGAGACGAGGTACTCGGCGACGTAGTACGACGCCAGCCGCGGGTCGGTCACGCCGTAGAGGCTCCCTGTCACACCTGCCGCGAAGCCGAACCAGGGCCCACCGAGTGCGCCCGCGACGAACATCGCCCGGACGACGTTGAGGAGGTAGACGAACGCCCCGATGCCGACCGCGAAGGCGAGTCGTCGTTTCGGCGGTGCCCGCGTGGCGACGACGAGCCCGGCGAACAGCGAGATGGCGCTGATGCCGGAGCACGCGGAGACGATGGCGATGCCGTACCGCGGCGGGAGGCCGACGAAGTAGACGGCGTTCGGGTAGCCCTGGGGACCGTAGCCGATGACGGGGTCGAATCCGACCAGCGAGAGGCCCCACGCGGTGTGGGCCGCGACGCCGCCGAGGACGGCGCGGTGGATGGGTTCGACGAACTCGAACGGCAGGAACAGCAGTCCCATCACGGCGAAGGCGACGGTGAGACGGGTGCCGGCGTCCGCACGGCGTGCGACCAGAGACACGGTGTACGCCGAGAGGACGACCGTGACGAGCCCGATGCTCCCGAGGAACGTCCGCGACGTCGTCAGGTAGTCGAGGCTGGTGTACGCCCAGAACAGCGCGAACGTCGACCACCCGGCCAACGCGACGGCTCGTGCGGGCTCCTCGTGGTCGGTCAGGTAGCCGAGGCAGGCGACCCACAGCGCCACGACGCAGGCCACGAACACGCCGTCGACGAGCGTAACTGTACGCAGGAGCGGCACGGAGGACCGTTCGACCGTCGTGGGGATGAGTGTTACCCCCGGCGGTTTACGTCGACTGTCGAAAGATTCATCGACACGCACAAATAGCCGGTCCACCCAGTCCATCACATGACAGCTGTGGGCATCGACGCGGTCGAAGTCTGGACTGGCAACCTGAAACTCGACCTCGCCGAGACGTTCGCCGACGAGAAGGGCAAGGACCCCGCGTACTTCACGAAGGGGCTCGGTCTGCGGGCGTCCTCGCTGCCGGACTCGTACGAGGACATCGTGACGATGGGCGCGAACGCGTCGAAGAAGCTGATGGACCGGAAGGGACTCGAGCCCGACGACATCGGCCGCATCGACGTGGCGACGGAGTCGAGCTTCGACAACTCCAAGCCCATCTCGACGTACATCGCGGGCTGTCTCGAGCAGGTGTACGAGGGCGACTTCCACCACGCGAACAAGGGCGAGCGCAAGTTCGCCTGCATCGCGGGCACCCAGAGCATCGACGACGCGTACAACTGGATCCGCGCGGGCCGGAACCGCGGCCGGGCGGCGCTGGTCGTCGCGACCGACACGGCGCTGTACGCCCGGGACGACTCCGGCGAGGCGACCCAGGGCGCGGGCGCGGTCGCGATGCTCATCGACGAGGACCCGGACCTCGTCGAGCTGTCGACCGAGCAGGGCTACGGCAGCGCCGACGAGACTGACTTCCTGAAGCCGAACCAGCAGTTCCCGAGCGTCGACGGCAAGCGCTCGGTGCAGGTGTACCTCGCCCGGATGCGCGAGGCGCTGGAGGACTACGAGAGCGTCGCCGGCGACGTCCGCCTGGAGGACTTCATCTACGCGCCGTTCCACACGCCGTACCCCGGGATGGTGCGGAAGGCGGCGGCGCTGGCGTACCGCCACGTCACCCGCGACACGCCGGTCGAGGAGGAGCTCGCCGAGAGCATCGGTCGACAGCCGCGCCGCGAGAGCTTCGACGACGACGGCGAGTACGAGGAGGCCGTCCGCGAGTACATGGACGCGCTGAAGGAGACCGAGCAGTACCAGGACTGGTACGCCGCGACGGTCGACCCGACGCTGACCATCTCGCGCGACGTCGGCAACTGGTACACGGGCTCTGTCCACCTGGCCCGCGTCTCGGCGCTGAAGACCGCGCTGGAGTCCGACCGTGACGTGGCCGGCGAGTCGATGCTCGTCGCGTCCTACGGCTCGGGTGCGCAGGCGGAGATCCACGGCGAGGTCGTCCAGGACGGCTGGGCCGACGAGATCGCGGCGCTCGACGTCGACGAGCAGATCGCGGAGCGGTACGACCTCTCGTGGGCGGAGTACGAGCAGGTCCACGACCGGCACAACCACGAGATGGACTCCGAGCTGGAGGAGTTCACGACGCCCGAGGCCGAGTTCGTCTTCGACGGCTGGGGCCGGATGGGCGAGCGGAAGTACACGTACGTCGAGTAGTCAGAGCGGCGCCTTGACAGGGTGCGGCCGGTCGCGTAGTGCGGCCGGTCGCGTCAGCGGGGCGAACCCAAGCGTGCGGCGAAAGAGGCGATGGGTCGGGAGCGGCCGACCACGGACCCAGGGCGGGGTCCGACGCCGGCGGGAGGGGTCGGTGGATGGCGACGGTGGATGGCGGGGTGGGCGGCCGTCGCCATCTCATCCTGTGCCCGGGACGTATAAAAACCGGGCCGGCGGTTTTCTGGCTCGGAAAGCGTCGTCAGACGTGCCGATGACGGTGGTCCGTCTCGGTTTTCTCGGAGCACGACTCCGACTCGCAGCGCGGTGGGTCGGCGGGCGACGACGAGGAGCGAGTACTCAGGGCAGCGACGCGAGCGACTCCAGCATCTCCTCGGTCGAGGCGTTCGTGACGGCCAGCGAGAAGCCGTCGGCGCGGGCGAGCTTCGGCGCGTGCTCCCAGAGGTCCTCCTCGTCGATGCCGTGGAGGACGACGGCGTTGGGTGTCGGCGTGACGACGCGCATCGCGACCAGGGGCGACTCCCCACGCGTTATCTCGGTGAACACGAGCGCCCGCGAGGTGGACTGCCCGTAGAGCCGGTAGAACTCCTCGGACGAGAGCCGCGTGATGGCCGCGATCGAGTCGATGACGGTGTGCCCGGAGACGCTGGTCGCGTGGCCGGACTGTACCTCCGTCGCGTCGATGGCGTCGTAGAGCCGCGAGAGCGAGACGGTCGTCGGGTACTCGCGCAGGTCGCGGACGATGTCGCTCTCGAAGCCCGCCGAGAGGACGCGGGCGTACTGGCGGATGTGGTCGCCGCCGCGGGACTCGTCGATGGTGAGCAGCGCCTCGACGATGCGGCTCACGACGCCGATGCCGGGGTTCTCGCGCCGGCCGCTCTCGTAGTCGGAGATGACCGACGACGAGACGTCGAGTTCGGCCGCGAGGTTCGTCTGGGAGATGTCGAAGTCGGTGCGCCACTTCCGCAGGGTCGAGCCGGGGTCCGCGGAGAGGGTCACCTCGCCGGCGATCTTCGTCGCCAGCTGTCGGCGTGGGCTGTCGCTCATCGTCCGGTGGTCGGGGACGCGGCGCAAAAGCGTATCGAAAGTCACCTTCGACAGGTGACGAACCCGAAGGGTTTTGCTCCGAGCGACGATGCCTCGGGTATGCCCTCGACAGTCGTTCACGTGGCACTCGCCGGCATCGTCGCGTGTGCCCTCCTCGGTCGCGCGTTCTCCTGGCGCGCGCTGCTCGCGGTGCTCGGCCTGACGGTGCTCGTCGACCTCGACGTGTTCCTCGGGTTCGTCGTCGTCGGTGCCCATCGGGCGGCGTTCCACTCGCTGGTGTTCCTCGCCGCCATCGGCGTCGTGTTGCTGTACGACCGGTCCCGCGGCGCGGACTCGTTCCTGCGCGCGCGGTTCGGCCCGACCGCCCACCGCGTCGGTGCCGTCGCGGTCGTCGCCGCCGTCTTCGGCGCCATCGGCCCGGACCTGATGACCAACGGCGCGAACCTGTTCTGGCCGGTCCACGACCAGTTCTACGCGTTCAACGGCGAGATGTACCTCTCCGACCAGAAGGGGTTCGTCCAGACGTTCGTCGAGCTTGAGAGCGAGGAGCCCGCACAGTCTGTCTCCCGTGGCTCCACGCAGGAGACGCAGTACCACACCGGCGTCGACACCAACCCGGACCGCTCCGGCGAGGCCGAGGTGCAGGAGCGGGTGTTCCCGCTCGCGGACAGCGGCGAACAGCTCCTGCTCGTCGTCACCGGCGCGTTCGTCATGGCGAGCCGGCTGTTCGACGAGTACGCGAGCTGAGCCGACCCCGACCCGGCCGACACCGACACCCGCACGACTGAAGCCACAGCCTCCCGAATCCCGACCATGGTCAGACCGTACGACGCCGAGACGGACCGCGAGGCACTCTGGCAGGCCAAGCGCGCGTTCGAGCTGGGCCTCGGCTCCGGCACCGGTGGCGACGACAAGCAGGCGAAGTACGAGGACAAGCTCACCGACGAGTACCGCGAGTCCTGGTTCGCGTGGGTGGACCGCTGTGTCGCCGAGGACGAGCGCTGTGTCCTCGTCGAGCCCGCCGACGATGACGACTCCGCCGATGCGCTGGCGGGCTACGTCTTCGTCCTACCCGAGGAACTCGCGCACGTCTGGGACGCGGCGGTGCTGAACGAACTGTGGGTCGCCCCCGCCAACCGCGGGACGGGACTCGCCGACGACCTCGTGGACGAGGCGGTCGCGTTCGCGCGGTCACAGGACCTGCCGCTCGACCGGCTGGTGCTCGACGTCGACCGGGAGAACGAGCGGGCGAAGGCGTTCTACGAGCGACACGGCTTCGCGCACTGGGGCGAGATGGTCGCCCGCGAGCTCTAATCCTTCACGAGGTACGCACCGACGCCGCCGAGCCCGCCGAACACGACCGGGTAGACGACACCGAGGAAGATGACGGTCGAGAGCAGCGGGATGGACAGGCTGTACTGGCCGGAGATGCCGAAGAACTCGACGGTCTCGGTGTGGCCGAACAGGACGGCCCCGACCAGCGCGAACAGGAGATAGCCGACGAGGGTCAGCGCGCCGGCGGCCACCGCGTTCGGCAGGTCGGCGGTGACGTCGCTCACGTACACGGCCGCGAACCCGGCGACCAGCAGCACCAGCGGTGGCACGAACAGCGCGAACCCGACGAGGCCGCCGCCGGCCGCGTCGATGAGGTTCACCGAACTGGAGCCCGACGGCGTGCTGTAGGTCAGGTCGACGAAGTGCGCGTTGTACAGGGTCATCCCGGCGGCCTTCCACGACGGGACGGTGTCGCGGACGGACTGGACGAACGCCCGGTCGATCGCCTGGTCGAAGTTCTCGGGGTCCGGGAGCGTCGTCTGCGTCCACAGCAGGAACGTCAGCAGGTAGCTCGCCACGAACGCGACCGCGCCGGCCCCTGCGCTGATGGCTGCCGCACGCAGGTCGACGCCGGTCTCGCTCGCCCGTGCGTTTCCGAGGCTCGTGTGCGATGACATGACAGGAGCGGGTTCTGGCTCAGATGTTAAAAATTCACGGCAAACACACAGTGGGTTCCTTTCGTTGCGTTGGCCATATCACATTTCGGGCAACTATCGTAGGGGTCGCTTTCAAGTACCGGGCCGGCGAATCGAATCCGGCAGTCGTCGTGAACCGGTTGGTGTCGCCCCGTCACGGACCCCCGGTCATGGACGGCTGGTCCTCGGCATGCGGTCGGGGCCGGCCCGCAGTCAGGGACGGCGCGCGGTCAGGGCCGCCCCGTCACGTCGAGTTCGGCGTCGCTCGCCGCGTACTCCTCGCGGGTGATGCTGTAGCGGTGCTGGGTGACCGGCTCGCCGTCCTTCAGCGCCCAGTTGCGGAACGCGCCCTCCGTCCGACCGCCGAAGCGCTCGACGTAGCGCTCGATGGCACGCATCGAGTTCTCGTTGCCGGCGACGTGCTCCACGGCGACGACCTCGAGGTCGAGGCACTCGAACGCGAGCGCGACGAACGCGGCCGCTCGTTCGCCGGAGTAGCCACGACCCCAGAACGGCTTGCGGAGCCACGTCCCGAGCGTGCCGGTCCGTCGGTCCCAGTCGATACCCATACCCGCGCCGCCGGCGAGCACGAGGTCGGTGTCGGCGTACGGGCCGCGGGGCGACGGACCGTCGATCCCCTCGGGCGCGTCGTCCGGGGCGACGTACAGCTGGTAGCTGGCGTCCTCGCCGGAGTCGAGGCCGTCCCGGGTCGTCTCGAGGAACTCCAGACTCTCCTTCGGGGTCGCGTGTGGCTCCCAGGTCAGGTGCTCGGTTACCTCGTCGATGGCCGTGTCGCCCGAGCAGACCCGGTAGAGGGCGAGCGGGTCCAGTACCTCGGGGCTCGACGGGAGCATGGTCAGGCGGTCGGTGTCGATGCGTCGCGGGAGCAGTCCCTCCCAGTCGGTGAACGTGATCGTCATGGCTGGTTCGTGTCGTGTGCGGTGGTCAGTCGTCGTGGAACGTGTGGTCGCGGTCCGGGTCGCTCGCCTCGTACTCGGCGCGGCTGATGCTGTACCGGACGGTGTCGACGGGCTCGCCGTCGAGCGTGATCTGGTTCCTGATGGTGCCCTCGCGGCGGCCGCCGAAGCGGTCGACGTACCGCTCGACGGCCCGGCGGGAGTTCTCGTTCTCGACGAGGTGCGTCACGCTCACGACCTCGAGGTCGAGGCGGTCGAACGCCAGCGAGACGAGCGCCGCGGCGCGCTCGCCCGAGTACCCCCGGCCCCAGAACCGCTTCCGGAGGCCGAACGCGAAGTACGCGCTCCGCGCCTCCCAGTCGGCGAGCAGTTCGGCCTCGCCGGCCGGGGGGCCGCTCTCGCGGGCGTCGCCCGCTCGGCTGTCCGAGGCGCGTCGCGCCTCGCTCGCACCCTCCTCGCTGTCCTTCGGCCTGACGACGTAGGTCGCGCCGATGCCGTCCGTCCAGCGCTCGTGGCGGGACGCGAGCATCTCCGCGGTGTCGTGCGGGTGCTCGTGGGGCGAGACCGGGATGTACTCGAACGCTTCGGGGTCGACCGCGTCCGTCGAGAGGTGTCGATACCGCTCGTACAGGTCCGCGTCGGCGGGCGACTCGTGTTCGAGGCGGAGCCGCTCGGTCTCGATGCGGTCCGGGAACAGCTCACTCATCGACCGTCAGCTCGACGTCGACGTCGGCAGCCTCGTACTCATCGCGGCTGATACTCCAGCGGTGGAGGTCCTGCGGCTCGTCGTCGAGGGTGAGCCAGTTCCGCAGCAGGCCCTCGTACGTGCCGCCCCAGCGCTCGACGTACTTCTCGATGGCGCGCTTCGAGTTCTCGTTCCCCGCCACACAGCCCGCGCCGACGAGTTCGAGGTCGAGGCGGTCGAACGAGAGCGCGACGAGGGCGTCCGCCCGCTCGCCGGAGTAGCCCCGGCCCCAGAACGGTTTGCGGAGCCAGACGCCGAGCCGGGCGGTCCGGCGGTCCCACAGCGGGATGAGGCTCGCGACGCCGGCGAACTCGCCCGTGCCGTCCTCGCCGGTCTTCGGGGACAGCGCCCAGTTCGCGCGGCTCCCCTCCGTCCAGCGCTCCCCGGACTCGGCGAGGTACTCAGCCGTCTCCTTCGGGGTGTGGTGCTGGCCCTTCGAGATGAACCGGCCGATATCGGCGAACTCGTCGCTGCTCGTGTACTCGTACAGCTCGAACGCTCCCATCGACTCGTCGAGACGTTCGTACCGCAGTCGCTCGGTCTCGAGCGTGGCGGGGAACAGCTCCATACCCTCGCATCGGCCACTGGCGTAAAAGCCGTTCGCCAGGGATGCGAACCGGTCGCACGCTTCCGGGCCGGGCCTCAGACCCGCTCGCGCAGGTCCCGCGCCGCCCGCTCCGCCGCGGCCGCCACGCGGGGCGAGCCTGCACAGTCCCGCACCCACGAGAGGTAGTCGCGGTCGGAGTCGATGCCGACCGCACCGAGGGCCAGCGCGGCCTCCCGGACCGTCCGGTCCGGCTCCCGCGAGGGGTCCGCGAGGTCGCGCACCGCACGCCGGAGGTCGCCGCGGTCCTTCCCGACGTCCAGTCCGGCCGCCAGACAGTACGCGAGGGCGACCGTCGCCGCCTCGGCGTCCGGTCCCGCTCCCCCGGCGAACTGCCGGAGGCGGCCGAGCGCGTCGCCGACGAGGTCGGGGTCGTGGCGGGCGAGCACGCCGGTGGCGACGATGGCCCGGAACCGGGCGTCGGGGTCCTCGTCGCCGAGGTGGCCCCGGACCGCCCCAGCGACCGGTGCGACGGCGTCGGGCTCGTCGCGGGCGAGCTCGGTCAGCGCGAACAGCGCCCGGGCGCGGTTCTCGGGCGACTCCTCGTCGAGCATCGCCCGCAGGCGGTCGATGGCCGGCGGTGGCCCACCTCCACCGACGACACGGTCGAGCAGCCCGCCGTCGTCGTCCGCGCTCGCGACGAGGGCGGCCGCAGTCTCCGGGTCCTCGGCGGCGACGCCGACCGCGGTCGCGGCGCAGCGCCGGACGCCAGCGTGGTCGTCGTCGAGCAGCTCGACGAGCCGCGTCCGCGTCTCGGCGTCGACCGTCGCCAGCCCGGCCAGCGCGGTGACCGCGGCCGTCGCCGGTCCCTCGTCGGCGAACGGGTCGGCGCGCAGCCGGTCGAGCACGTCGAACAGCGCGCCGCGAGCGGCGCTGACGCGCTCGGGCTCCTCGCGAGCGACCCGGGCGAGCGCGGCCGCCGCGGCGGTCGGGTCGTCGTCGGTCTCCAGCCGGTCCACGCAGTCGGCGACGTCGATGGCGTCGAGGTCCGGTTCGTCGTCCCCGGCGGCCTCGACTGCCCGCCGGTACAGCGCCCTGCGGTGTGGGTTGCAGATCTCGTAGTACGTCGCGCCGACCTGGTCGACGGACGCCGCGGTGCAGCTGTCACAGCCCTCGGCGGTCCGCCGCGCGGTCGCCCGGAGCCCGTCGTCGTCCAGGTACGTCGTCGTCCCGTCGGCGGGTTCGAGGCTCGCCCCGGCCGCGCCGTAGGCGAGGAACAGTCGCGTGAGCGCCGCCAGCTCGTCCGCGTCGGCCGGGCGCGGCACCGTGGTCGCCTCGGCGTCGTCCCACGACAGCGTCGAGAGAAGGTCGCCGAGCGAGCGCACGTCGGCGCTGTCGGCCTCGCGGATGTCGACGCCGTATCGCCGGAAGAACGCCGCGAAGTCGGTGGCGTCGATGGCGTGGCGCGCGCCGCGTCGGCTCGCGACCGCGGGCTCCTCGTCGAACGCGACGAAGACGGTGTCCGGGAGGGCGAAGACGAGTGGGTCGTCCATACGTCCCGGTCCGTGTCCGGGCGTATAAGTTCGGCCCAACGGCGCCGCCCGTCGTGCCGGTGAGCCCCGCGGCAGCGCCCGGACTCAGGTCACGAACAGCTCGTCCTTCGCCCGCTCGCACGCATCCCGCAGCGCGTCGGTCCGCGCGCAGTCGGCCACCCAGTCGACGTGCTCGGCGTCGCCGGGGCCGCCGAGGTGGCCGAGCGCGAAGACGGCCTCGCGGACGACCCGGTGGGGCCGCCGTGTGGGGTCGGCGAAGGTGCGGACGAGCGCGGTGAGGTCGTCGAGTTCGTGGCCGGTGTCCTGCCCCGCGTCCGCGAGGACCCCGAGCCCGACGACGCCGGCCGCGGCGACGTGGCTCTCCTCGTCGGCGAGCCGGGCGAAGTCGGGGAGCCAGTCCGCGCCGCGCTCGGGGTCAGCACGGGCGAGGTTGGCGAGCGTGACCCCCGCGAGGAACCGGATTCTGGGGTTCTCGTCCGTCGTCGCGGCCCGGACCGAGTCCGCGTAGGGGTCGACCTGCGCGGGGTCGCTCCGCGCGAACTCCCGCAGTGCCGACAGCGCCTGCGTCCGACAGCGCACGGAGTCGGTCCCGAGCATCCCCCCGAGCCGCCTGATGACGGGCGGGCGACGCTCGGCGGCGGACCCGCCGAGGCTCTCCTCGTCCACGTCGAGCAGCGCCTCGGGGCGCTCCCACGCCAGCGCCGCGATGGCGGCGGCACTCGCTCCCCGGATGCTCTCGTCGTCGTCGCCCAGCCCCGCGACGAGGTGCTGGCGGACGGTCGCGTCGATGGTCCCGAGGTGGGTCAGCGCCGTCGTCACCGCCCGCAGGAAGTCCACGCTGACGATGTGTGCGCCGCGCTGGGCCTCGAACGCGTCGACGAGCACGCCCGAGACAGGCCGCAGCCGGTGCGGGTCGTGCGCCCCGATCTCGGCCAGCCGGCTCGCCGCGTCCGTCGGCAGCGCCTCCTCGCGCAGTCGGTCCGCGAGGTCGAACGCCTCCTCGTGCTCGGGCGGGTCCGGCTCCCGTCGGGTCGCGTCGACGTACTCCCGGTACACCTCGCGGTGATGCTCCTCGCAGAGCCGGTAGCACGTCGCCGACCCGGCCGTCACGGTCAGCTCGCGCACCTCGCACTCGTCGCACTCGTCGGTGAGGTCGACCGCCCGCTCGCGCGACGCCTCGTGCCGCCAGTAGCCGGGCCGCCGCGTCGGCCGCATCGCCCCGCCGGCACGGGCGTACGCCTGCACCACCCGCGTCAGATCCGCCAGCTCGTCGGCGTCCGCCGGCCGCTCGAACCGCGCGTGCGAGGGCTGCCAGGTGACCCCGCCGAGTCGGTTCGCCAGCCCCGTCAGCGTAGCCTCGTCGAGTTCGCGGTCCACGTTCGTCCCGAGGACCCCGCGCAGGAACGGCCCGTACGCCGCGCGGAACGCGTCCGCACTGGCGACCCCGGCCGCCTCGACCGGCGGGTCGAAGGCCACGGCCACGGTCGCCGGGAGGTCCCAGCCGGTGTCGAAAGCCATGCGCTCCGTTTCGCCCGCCAGCGCTTAATATCTGCGTCAGACAGTTCCGCGAGGAATCGAGCTAAGCTGTGTGTCCTCGGTGAGCTGGTCTGCGACCGACCGGAATCTCCCGATGGGTGTCGCGCTCGCCCGAACCGCTAACAGCCAGAGAGCCCCTGCCTGCTCGACTCCCGCGACTCGCTGCGGTCCTCGCTCCGCTGCGGTCCTTGCGTCGTCGGGGTTCGTCGAGCAGGCAGCCCCTTTCAGTCCCACCCACCGCGACCGCACCGCACCTCACGCCTCCCCAGCCGACTGCGCTCCTCGCTCCGCTGCGGTGCTCGTCCCTCGCACGTGCATGCCGAGCGGCCTCGCTGCGCTCGGCACGCTCGCCAGCGCGCGCCGGTAGTGGACGGGCTGGCCTCGAAGTTTACAAATATTGTAAACCTTCGCGCGCTCACAGATACGCAGACAGCGCGGCGTCCCGGCGCTCGCGGAGGTAGCGGTCGACGCGCTCGCGGTCCCAGCCGAGCGGGGAGACGACGCTGACGGCGGCCCGGGTCAGCAGGTCGGCGTAGAAGTCCGGGTCGTAGCCGCCGGGCGATTCGAAGTCGAGGCGGACGCGCTCGGCGGTGCGGCCGGCGTCGTCGTCGACGACGACGTACCGGACCGGCTGGCCGGGGTGGCGGGCGACGTCGTGGCGCTCGTACCGCCGGAGCGCGCCGACGGTGCGGGTCTCCTGCGTGTACTCGTCGGGGCGCTTGCCCACGCGCTTGGTGACGACGAGCTCGGCGGGGTCGACCCGGCCCGCGTGCAGGTCGACCAGGTGCGTGCGGAGGCGGTCGACGACGGGTTCGGGGGCGCGCTCGGCGTCGAGGATCTCGAGGAGGTCGCGCTGGCAGTCCGCGACCCACGTCGGGGTCGACCGCTGGCGGGCCTCGATACCGCGGAGCTTGAACGAGCCGTCCTCGGCCCGGCCGACGTAGCGGGTGAGCGCGCCGGCCTGGGTGCCCCGCCGGGGGACGAACGCCACCCAGTCGTAGCCCGCCTCGTACTCGAGCCGGATGCCGGCGTCGTCGGTGACCCGGGCGGCGACCGATTCGAGGGGTTCCTGCTCGGCGCCCTCGCGGGGGGTCACCCACACCGAGTCGACGATGGCGTGGACGACGTGCCAGCCCGCACGCTCCAGTTCGGCCTTCGCGTCGAGCAGCACCTCGCGGGCGAACGCGTTGATGGTCTCGTGGCACTCGATGCGGCCGAACTTGGCGTTCCGGTAGCCCTGGTAGCCGAAGCAGGAGACGAGCACCCACTTGATGGCCGCGGACTTCGCGGCGAGGCCATCGTCGTCGGCGTCGTCGGGTAGCTCGGCGAGTTGCTCCTTGAACCCGGCGCGGTCGTCGAGCAGCGGCGCGAGCACGTCCGGGAGGAAGCCCGGCTCGTCGCAGATGGCGTAGCCGAGCCCGGGGACGTCGTCGCGGTCGGCGTGGCAGTCACAGCCGACGGTCTCGGGGCTGACGTTGTGCTCGCGGATGACGTTCGGGTACAGCGACGCGAAGTCCAGCTCGTGGACGTCCTCGTGGAGCCCCACCTCGGGCGAGAGGGTGACGCCGCCGCGGTCGGCCGCGTGGAGGGTCCGCGCGGGCTTGAACCGCTCCGGCTCCCACTTGTTCCACGGGACCAGCACGCCCCGCGAGAGCGCCTCCCGGCTCTGCATCGCGGTGAGCACGGTGCCGATGCTCGCCCACGCGGTCTCCTGCAGCGGTCGCCACGAGCGCTCGACCATGTAGCGCAGCCCCGCGAGGCTGGACTCGTTCCAGAGGAAGCTGGAGCCGGTGACGACGATGGCTCGCCCCGGCACGGCGTAGCGCGCCGGCGAGTGGCCGACCCGGCCGTAGCTCTCGTAGGTGCTCTCGCCCGCCAGTCGGGTCCAGCCCGGGCGTCGGCCGAGGTCGAGATCGACGCCGTGCTCGTCGGCGGCCGCGGCCAGCGTCGGCACGAGGTCGGCGTGCGAGAGGAGGAGCACGTCGGGCTCCACGTCGTCGAGCCGACGGGCGAGCGTCCGCAGCGCGGCGCCGGGCGTCCCACCCGCCTGCTCGCCGTCGATCCGGAGCGAACCCACGCGGTCGTGGGCCAGCGCCGCCTCGTCGATGCCGATCTCGAGCGTGCGGAGCGGCTCGGTCGGCACCGGCGAGGTGTCGGTCTCGACGCAGTACCGGAACCCCGGCGCGAAGTCCACGTCGAACAGCCGGAACGTCCCCGGGGCGTGGCTCCCGCGCTCGTGGTGGTGGCGCACCTCGCGGGCGAGCGTGCGGACCTCCGAGACGCGCTCGCAGTCCACCCGGAGCACCGGTTCGGGCTCGTCGGCGTGGAGGTCGAGCCGCCACTCCTCGGTGTCGGTCGCGACGACCTTCGGGTCCGCTTCGAGCGCACCCTGCAGCTCCGCCCGGGCGTCGTCGGGCCCGGCGACGTACAGCGTCGGGTGGTAGTCGGTGTTCTCGACGGCCACGGCGTCGTCGCCGTCGCGGTGCCACTCGACGACCCGGTCGTCGTGGAAGTCGAGCGCGAACATCAGTCGGGGGTGCCGGTGCCGTCGTCGTCCGCGCCGGGCGTATCGGCGTCGTCGATGCTGGTGTCGGCCACCTCGTCGTGGCCCTCAGCGGCCGCCAGCCGCTCGTGCAGCTCGCGGATCTCCGCCTCGTGGGCGAGCAGCATCGACAGCAGCGTCGCGACCGCGGGGTCGGTCGCGTTCCGGTAGCTGGCGGCGTGGGCGGTCGCGTCGGCGCGCTCGAACAGCCGGTCGAAGTCGAGCTGGTGCTCGTACCGGAGCGCCCGCCGGAACGGCTGGTAGCGCTCCTCGAACTCGCGGAGGCGGTCGCGGTAGGTGGGGTTCGTCCGGCCCATCTCAGACACCCCCGAAGGCGGCGAGTGCGGGGTCGTCCGGTCCGAGGGCGTCGGTGACGACGGCGTCGACGGCGGCCCGGTCCGCGACCGCACCGCACCGGTCGACCCAGTACGGCACCGTGGTCTGCCAGCCGCCGTCGACGGGGTAGACGGTGGTCTCGAACGATTCGCCCTCGTAGCGCAGTCCGAAGTCGGTCCGCGTGCAGTCGAGCTCGCGGTCCGCCACGGCGGCGACCGCCTCGCGGGCCTCGCCGCGGGCGGTCACGAGCACCGGTACGTCGCAGGCGTCGGCGAGGTCCGCCAGCACGGCGACGGTCGCCGCGCGCAGGTCGTCGGCCTCCCGCTCGGGCACGTCGCCGTCGCGGTAGAGCGAGCCGAGGTTCGGACAGACGACGAGGCCGGTCCGGCCGTCGACGCGGCCGACCAGCTCGCGGACGAGGTCGTGGTGCTGGTAGGCGGTGAACGCGCGGGCGACCTGCACCCGGTCGAGCAGCCGGTCGGTCGGCGCGAGCTCGGCGAGCGCGTACGTCGTCGCCGTGTTCCGGGCGTCGACCCAGTACGCGGGCCGGCCGTCGGTCAGGGTTCCGGCGACGAGCCGGTGCAGCGCGGTCGAGCGGGCGTCGGGCGTTGCGAGCAGCGTCAGTCCGGGGTCGAGGGTCGGTTCGTGCTCCATACCAGTGCGTTGTCACACGGAGGGGAAAAGCGCGAGCTGGGCGTGTCCGGAACGTCCGGGAACGACGAGAGTGCCGACACACACCGATAGGGCCTCTGTCGCGGCCGTCAACGTCATGTCCGGAAGTCGTCCGGAAGTCGCGTCCGGAACCCGTCCGGACGTCGTCCACAAGCTGCGTCCAGCAGTCGCGTCCGAAAGTCGTCCGGAAGTTGCGCCCGGAAGCCGCGCCCGGAAGCTGCGTCCGGTGGTCGTCCTGGGGACAGGCGACGGCAGTTTCTTTGTCTCGTCACGTCATCACCCCGGTATGAGTCGCATCCAGACACAGCTACTCAACGCGGGTCTCGGGTTCACACTCGGCTACGTCGTCGGTGCCTGGCTCCGGGGGCGACGCACCGGCATCGCCCTCGGTCTCGCACTCGCCGCGGTATCTGGTGTCGCCAGCGGGCGGGTGTACGACCAGCTCGACCTCGACGAGATCGAGGACGTCGAGGACCTGGAGGACCTCGACATCGAGTCGGCCGCATCCACGGCGGCGTAGGCGGTCAGGGGATCGGCGCGGGCTCGACCACCCGGTACGTCCGCCCCCGGCCCTCGCCCTCCTTGGCCAGCAGGTCGTAGTCGCAGAGCTTGGTCAGGTAGCGCCGCCGGGTCCGTGGGACCTTCGGTTCCGCGACGCGCTCCTCGTAGCGTTCTCGTATCTCGGCTCCCGAGGGCTCCCCGAGCTCGTGGACGATCTCGTAGAGCACGCGCTGGTGCTTCGAGAGCTTCGAGAGCGTCTTCCGGCGCACGTCGTGTTCGGCCTCGGGGATGGCCGCGGTGACGTGGGCGGGCTCGACGGTCTCCGCGCCGGCCTCCTGGGCCTGGCGGGCCGCCGTCCGGAGCACGTTGATGGCGAGGCGCGCGTCGCCGGCGGCGGCGTCGGCGATGCGCGCGAGCTGGTCGTCCCCGACGACGCCCGGCTCGAACCCCATGCGCACCCGGTCGTCGAGGATGGCGACGAGCTGTTCGGTCGTGTACGGCTGCATCCGGATGGACGCACAGGTCCGCAGCCGGCTCTGGAGGCGCGGGTCGAGGTCCGCGAGGAACTCCTCCTCCCGGTTGGCGACGAGGAGGAGGGCGACGTGGGGGAGCTGGTAGAGGTCGTACAGCACGTCGGTGTCCCGCAGTACGTCGACCTCGTCGAGGATGACGACGTAGGGCTCGCCGTACTCGCGGAGCCGGCGGACGAGCACGTCGGCCGCGGTCGCCTGCCGGTGCGTCTCGACGCCCTCGCCGACGTTCTCGAGCAGCCGTTCGAGCACGGCGAACCGGGTCGAGTCCGTCCAGCAGTTGACGTACTCGTGGGCCACGTCGCGTACCTCGCGGCAGAACTGCGAGACGATGTACTGCGCACAGCAGGTCTTGCCCGTGCCGGGCGGCCCGTGCAGGAAGACGTTGCCCGGCCGGTCGTCGTCGGCGACGGGTGCGAGCGCGGTCGAGAGCTGGTTGCACTCGGCGTTCCGGTGGCGCACCTCGGAGGGGACCCACTCGTCGCGCAGCACCCGCGGGTCCGTGATCATCGTCGGCCCCTTGGGGCGGGGGGACCGTAAGTCGACGGAGACCGGAGTGGAAGTGGTCCGGGACCCCGACGACCGACAACGATAAGTCGCTGAACCGTCGTCTTCCGGTAGCTTCGGCGGGTAGTCATGACGCAGGCGTACCGCTTCGAGGAGGTCCTCACCGACGCTGTGCTCTCGCGCCACCGGGACCTGCTGGTCGCGGGCCCGAGCCGCGAGACGGTCCGGCCGGTTCCGACGCGTATCCTCGCGGCGGCAGCCGACCCCGCCGACGGCGCGGCACTGGTGACGACCCGCGACGCCGCGCGGACCCTCCTCGACCGGGTCGGGATGGAGGTCCCCGCGCTGGAGCGCGACCGCATCGGCGTCGTCGACTGCACGCCCACCCACGACGTGGTCCGGGCGAACCCGCGCGAGCGCCACTGGAGCGTGCCGTCGCCGACGGACCTGACGGGCGCGAGCATGGCCATCAACGAGTGCCTGGAGACGCTCCGGGAGGCCGGCGTCGCCCGGCGACACCTCCTCGTCGACTCGCTGTCGACGCTGCTGCTCTCGACCGACGCCGAGACCGTGTTCCGCTACGCCCATCAGGTGCTGCTGTCGGGCGGTGCGACGGGGCTGTCGCTCTTTCCGGTGTACACGAACGTCACCGACGGCACGGACTTCGAGCGGCTGAAGCACCTGTTCGACGGGCTGGTCCGGGTGCGGCGACGCGACGGCGGGCGCGAGGTCCGGTTCGTCGGGATGGAGGGGGTTCCGGCCGGCTGGGTCCGGCTCGCCGACGCGGTCGAGTAGTCAGTCCTCCCGCTTCACGCCGGGGTTCGACACCGCGCCGTTGGCCGCCGAGCCGAAGTCGCGGCCGTACTTGGCGAGCACGCCCGAGGTGTACGCCGGCTCGGGCTCGTCGCGTGCGTCGAGCCGAGATTCGATCTCCTCGTCGCTCAGATCCACCGAGAGCTCCCGGTTCGGGATGTCCACCGTCACCACGTCCCCGTCTTCCAGCGCACCGATGGGTCCCCCGACGTAGGACTCGGGGGCGACGTGGCCGACCATCGGGCCCCGGGTCGCGCCGGAGAACCGGCCGTCGGTGAGCAGCGCGACGTCGTCCTCGTGGCCCGCGCCGACGACGGCCGCGGTGACGCCGAGCATCTCGCGCATCCCCGGGCCGCCGCGTGGCCCCTCGTTCCGGATGGCGAGCACGTCGCCGCTCTCGATGCGGTCCTCCTGCACGTACTTCATCGCGGCCTCCTCGCTCTCGAAGACGCGGACGGGGCCCTCGTGGTGGAAGTTGTCCTCGCCGGTGACCTTCAGCACCGCGCCGTCGGGTGCGAGGTTGCCGGTGAGGATCTTGATGGCGCCCTCCTCGTGGAGCGGTTCGTCGGTCGTGTAGAGGAAGTCGGCCTCGATGTCCTCGTCCGGGGGTAGCTCGCCCTCGCTCTCGAGGTGGGCCAGTTCCTCGGCTATCGTCCGGCCCGTGATGGTGGCCGCATCGCCGTGGAGGTAGCCGCCCTCCAGCAGCCGCCGGAGGACGACCGGCACGCCGCCGAGTTCGTGGAGGTCGTTCATGACGCGCGTGCCGCCGGGCTGGAGGTCGGCGATCTTGGGGGTTCGTTTCGATATCTCGTCGAACTCCTCGATGTGGAGCTCGATGCCCGCCTCGGCGGCGAGCGCGAGCAGGTGGAGCACCGCGTTCGTCGAGCCGCCGATGGCGACCTGGAGCGCGATGGCGTTCTCGAAGCTCTCCTTGGTCAGGATGTCGGAGGGCCGGCGGTCCTCCTCGACGGCTTCGAGGGCGAGCTCGCCGGCGCGGTGGGCGACCTCGTACCGGGACTCGTCCTCCGCCGGCGGGCTGGCGCTCCCGAGCGGCGCCAGCCCGAGCGCCTCCGAGATGGAGGCCATCGTGTTCGCGGTGAACATCCCGCCGCAGGAGCCCGCGCCCGGGCAGGCGTGGCGTTCCAGCTCGTCCAGCTCGTCCTCGGTCATGTCGCCCGAGGCGACCGCGCCCACGCCCTCGAATACGTTCTGGACGGTGACCTCGCGCCCGTCGTGCTCGCCGGGCATGATGGACCCACCGTACAGGAAGACGCTCGGGAGGTCGGTTCGGATGCTCGCCATCAGCATCCCGGGCAGGTTCTTGTCGCAGCCCGCGACGGTGACGAGCGCGTCGACGCGCTCGCCGAACGCCACGAGTTCGACGCTGTCCGCGATGACCTCGCGGGAGACCAGCGACGCGCGCATCCCCTCGGTCCCCATCGAGATGGCATCGGAGATGGTGATGGTGCCGAACTCGATGGGCATCCCCTCCGCCGCCTCGACGCCCTCGATGGCCGACGCGGCCACGTCGTCCAGATGGACGTTGCAGGGCGTCACGTCCGCCGCGGGGTTCGCGACCCCGACCATCGGCGCGGAGAGGTCGGCGTCGTCGTAGCCCATCGCGCGGAACATCGCCCGGTGTGGTGCCCGCTCCGGCCCTTCGGTGACCTCGCGACTGCGGAGCCCCTCGGGCTTCTCGGGTCGGTCGTGCATGGTCGAGGGTAGCCACGCGACGGCTTAAGTCCCGTCGCTGGGACAGATGTTGCTGCCGAACCCGAACGTGTGATGCTGTCTGGAACCGGACCGAGTTGATCGCGAGTCGAGAGCGCACTCTCGCAGGCCGCCGGTCGATCCGTCGCCGGCGCTCCCCGCCGGCTGACTGCTCAGCTGTTGGCGCGGAACAGTTCACAGCAACCGTCGACCTCCGAGCAGCGGGTCCCACCGTCGCCAACCGGGTTCCGGACCGCCATCAATCAGTGCGGAAAAAGTTCCTCATGAATTGAGTAAATCTTTTATTACGGACGTTCGGATGTGTGCAAGAGGCACCCATGAGTGATGGACACACACGACGGCGATTCCTGAAGGCAAGTACCGCAGCGGCCGCCGGTGCAGGGCTGCTCACGAGCGCATCGACGCCCGCGCTGGCCGGCGAGGAGTACGGGAACAGCGACAAGGACGCGGTCGTCTCGGCTCCGACCGACCAGGGCGCGGTGCTGGCGTCGCTGAACCAGTACCCGAGCTACGGCGGCGGCGGGCGGTACGGCACCCTCATCGAGGAGGTCGTCGCGTCCCGGTACGACATCGAGCACGTCCGCGACGTTCACACGATGCTGTGGGACGCAGACCTCGGCGAGACGCTCGACGTGCGCGAGGACGCCGCGGGCAGCGAGGTCTCCTACGAGTCAGCGCAGGTCCCGGAGGTCCACGTCCACAACTGGTTCCAGTTCTCGTCGGGCTACTGGGCCGACCTGTACCAGGACGTGCTCGTCAGTCCGAACCGCCACTCGCTGCACGTCCGGAACGAGGTGCAGTTCGACCAGGCGAACACCCACACCCTGTTCACCCTGCTCAACCCGGCCATCGACGACTTCGACTCCGCGGGCGAGGGCGACGAGGCGTACACGACGACGGCCGACGGCTACGAGCTGGTCGTCGCCACCGACGGCACGTGGTACCTCGCGCTCGCCCAGCACCGGCCCTCGACCGGGAAGACGAGCTTCGACGGGCACCGCATCGGGCTGGAGGGCACGACGAGCGGCGGGGACCGGGCGGCGTGGCAGGACATCTACGTCGAGAACGACGGCTACATCGACTCGAACGGCTACAACGCGGGCAACGTCGACGTGGGGACCGGGCTGTACGTCGGCACCGACACGACCGTCACGTGGGAGACCGTCGTCGGCTTCGGCGCGAGCGAGAGCGAGGCGGTCGCCAACGCGACGGCCAGCCTCGACGCCGGCTACGCCGCCGAGCGCAGCGACTTCGTCGATGCCTGGGAGTCCTGGCACGGCTCGGTGACCAGCTCGCCGACCGGCGACGCGACGGCCGACGCGCTGTACGAGCGCTCGCTCACCGCGATGAAGGCCGCACAGGACCCCGCCGGTCCGACCGTCGCCGGGCTGTTCGAGCCCCACGGCGACCAGTACACGTACGTCTGGCCCCGGGACCAGACCATCATGATCCAGTCGTGGCTCGCCGCCGGGGCAGCGGCGGAGGCGCTCGAGGCGCTCTCGTTCCTCGACGACGTCCAGCTCAAGTCGGACACGTACCACGACGACCCCACCGGCCGAACCCTCAATCGGAAGGGGACCTGGTGGCAGAACTACTACCTCGACGGCTCGAAGAACTGGGAGATGCTCCAGGTCGACCAGGTCGGTGGCCCGATCTACGCCCACTGGCTCTGCTGGCAGGAGGTAGACGGGGGCGCCGCCTCGTCCACCATCCTCGACGACCACTACGCCATGTCGAAGCTCGCCGCGGAGTTCCTGCTGGGCTACGACAACGGCTACGGGATGGTCGACCGGCACAACGACCCGTGGGAGGAGAACTGGGGCTACAGCACCGAGGGCGCGGCGGCCGCCATCGCCGGGCTCCGGTGCATGGCCGCCATGGCCGACGCGAAGGGCGAGTCGGGTTTCGCGAGCACCTGCCGGAGCACGGCGAACACCTGGGCGTCGAACTTCGACGGCTACCACTACAAGACGAACGCCTTCCTCGGCGACCACTACGTCACCTGCGACTCGCCCGCGTGGGACTCGAGCTACGGCGGCCAGCCCGCCGCGGACGAGCGCCCGGACGCCGCCGCGTTCATGGCGTACTGGCCGTGGAACGTGAAGGCCGCCGACAGCCCCGAGATGGACTCGACGGTGGCAGCGACGGGCGACCCGTCGTGGACCGCGAGCAACACGCCGTGTCTGGACCGCTACCCCGGCGACGACTACACGCCGACGGACTCGCCGGAGGACGGCGGCTGGCCGCTCACCGAGGCGTACGCCGACGTGGTGCGCTGGCAGGGCGGCCGCGACGCGAACGCCGTCTCGGACTACGTGTTCAGCCACGCGAGCCAGTGGGGGACCGCGGCGGGACTGCTCCCCGAGCGCGTCGACGGGAACGGGGCCGTGCGCTGGAACTCGCACCTGAACTGGTCGCAGGCGATGTTCGTCCTGCTGACGGAGAGCCACGTGCGCGGCGCACCGTTCGGGCTCGCGCCGGACAGCTGAACCGGCCGGGGAGACCGATTCACTCCCCCGACGCTCGCGGCTTCCGGGCGACGTAGTAGGGCCGCGGGTCGAGCGGCGTGGGCCGGCGGTCGTCGGCGCTCGGGACGAGTCCGAGCACGTCGAAGCCGACGGCGGCCAGCTGCCGGCGCTGTGCCGGTGGGACGATGGCGTACGTCCGGTCGACGCCGTTCGAGTACTCGACGAGCGCGTAGCGCGACCGGAGCGTCCCGGCTCGACGGTTCCGTGCGACGAACCGCACGGTCTCGGCCACGGCAGCGCGGTCGGTCGGGTCTGCGACGAACCGGCTGAGCTGGTTGTTCGCGTCGAAGGCGAACAGGCCACCGGGCTTCAGGACCCGCCACGACTCGAGGATCGACCGCATCCGGTCGGCGGCGGGCCGGACGTCGTCGAGGCCTCGGTCCGCGAACAGCACGTAGTCGAACGACTCGGCCGGGAAGGAGAGCTCGGTGGCGTCGCCGACACGGAACTCGACGTCGGGGTGGAGCGCCTCGGCCACCTCGATCATCGTCTCGCTGACGTCGACGCCGACCACGTCGAACCCGCGCTCGGCGAGCGGAGCCGTGACCCGACCGGAGCCACAGCCGAGGTCGAGGACGCGGCCGCCGTCGTCGACGTACTCGTCCAGCAGTCGGCGTTCGACCGGCCGAAGCCCCTCGCGACCGACCTCGGCGTACTTCTCGACGGCGCCGTCGCCCTCGTAGTACTCCAGCCGCTCCATAGAACGCCCAGAACGCCCGGACTGTTTGTATGTAGCCGATTACCCGCCGAGCCGCGAGGACGGCCGTTCTGGCCCCCGTACGTGGGGTAACGTCGGCTTGCGACGGTACGGCCACCGTACCCCGTCGCCAGCGTCGCGTCACCCTTTCAAAAGGTTCTTGCGCGGACGCGGCACACGAGACGACATGGACCCCGAGGTCGCCGTCGCGCACTATCCGGAAGGTGCCGGCCACGCCACGCGGATGCTCGCCGTGGCGAAGGCACTCGAAGCCCGCGGCGCGACCGTCCGCCTCGCCGGTGGCGGTCCGGGGAAGCGGTTCGTCGAGCTCAACGGCTACGAGGAGTACGTCCCCGCGGTCGTCGACTACATCGGCGACTACCAGGACGGCGGGAACCTCTTCCGCGTAATCACCCACAGCGTCCCGATGAGCGGCAAGCGCGTCTACGACTACGTGCAGTGGCTCCGCCGGACCGAGCCCGACGCGCTCGTCACCGACGACATGTTCGCCGCGATGGCCGCCACGCTGACCGGCACCGACCTCCACGTGCTCACGCACAACTCGCCGCACTTCTACGAGGCCGCCGTCGAGGAGTGGTTCACCTGGCTGCTGACCAAGCACCAGCTCTACGAGTCCGAGCAGTTCCTCTACCCGGCGGTGTGGCCGGCCTGCGACGACGACCCCGAGGGCGTCACGCACGTCCCGCCCGTCGCGCTGGAGTGCGACGACGACCGGACCGTCGAGCCGTTCGACGTGCTCGTGGTCCCGAGCCACTACTCCGACGACCTCGACCGGCTCGTCGCCGGGCTCCGCGACGACGGCCACAGCGTCACGGAGGTCGGCGACGACGACTGGGAGACGGTGCCCGCGATGCTCCCCCACCTCGAGGCCGCCGACGTGGTCGTCTGCTCCGGCTACTCGACGGTGATGGAGGCCGCCGTCGCCGGCACCCCCTGCATCATCTGGCCGTTCACTGACGAGCAGCGCGGGGTCGGTCGCGTCATCCAGGAGGCCGGCGTCACCGGCTTCCAGATCGAGCACTCGGTGCCGCACATCCGCCGCGCCGTCGCCAACCCGCCCGACCCACCCAGCTTCGAGAACGGGGCCGAGGTCGCCGCCGACGCCATCGTCGACGCGCTGTAGGAACTGCACGTCTCCCGAGTCGAGACCGCCGGGGCGGTCTGGCTGTCCGACACGCTTCTGTCGGCGTCCGAAACCAGACACACTCCTCGGACATTCGACACCGGACACGGTTGCCACCGCCGTAACCGGTTCCCAACCACGACACCATATCCCGACAATGGCAACGGTCGGCGTCGGCGCACGCCTGCACTTCGGCTTCCAGAACCTCTCGCTGGCGCACGCCCGGCTCTACGGTGGGCTCGGCGTCGCGCTCGCGGAGCCGCGGGTGCGGGTCACCGCCGAGCCGGCCGACGGGGTGGACTGCGCCGACGCGACCGTCCGACGGTACGCCGAACGAGCGATCGAGCTCCTCGACGTGCCGGGTGCGGCGGTCTCGGTCGCGGAGACGCTCCCCAGACACGTCGGGCTGGGGAGCGGCACGCAGCTCGCGCTGGCGACGCTGGCGGCGGTCGCACAGGCCTACGACCGAGACCCCGAGGTCCGCGAGCGCGCACCGGACCTCGGCCGGGGCGGGCGCTCCGGCGTCGGCGTCGCCGCGTTCGAGGACGGCGGCTTCGTCGTCGACGGGGGCCACCCGACCGCGCGGTTCACCACGGACCCACCCGCGGCGGGCGAGTGGTCCGTCCCGCCGGTGGTCGCCCGCCACGGGCTGCCCGACGACTGGCGGTTCGTACTCGCCATACCGGACGCGGCACGGGGGCGCAACGGCGGCCGCGAGGAGGAGAGCATGCGCGCGGTCGTCGAGCGCGCCGACCCCGCGATCGCCGACGAGGTCGCGGGCGTCGTGAACCGTCGACTGCTCCCCGCCGCGGCGGAGGGTCGACTCGACGAGTTCGGGGACGCCGTCGCCGCCGTCGGGCGCCTGAACGGCGCGTGGTACGCCGACGAGCAGGGCGGCGTGTTCCGGCCGCCCGTCGGGACCGTCGTCGACGAACTCGCCGGCCACCCGGCGGTCACCGGCGTCGGGCAGTCGTCGTGGGGGCCGACGGTGTACGGGCTGACCGACGTGGACCGTGAGGACGCCGCAGCAGCCGCGGCGCGCGAGGCGCTCCGGGCCGCCGACGTGGACGGCGAGGTACGCGTCGCCGCACCCGCGAGCCGCGGCGCGCGGGTGGAGTGAGGCTGTTTGGCGAGACCCCCGTCCGGCTTCGACAGGTCCAAGATGGCCCCCCGCAGACACCGAAGCAATGCGCTTCTTCGACCGACTCGCGGCCCGCATCGACGACCGGGACACGGTCGTCTCCGTCGGGCTGGACCCCGACCCGGACCGCATCCCCGAGTTCCTCGCCGACCACGACCTGCCGCGCTGGGCGTTCAACCGCCGCATCATCGACGCGACCCACGAGCACGCGGCCTGCTTCAAACCGAACGCGGCGTTCTACGAGGACGCGGACGGCTGGCGTGCCCTGCGGGAGACGGTCGCCTACGCTCACGGGAAGGACGTGCCGGTGCTGCTCGACGCCAAGCGCGCCGACATCGGCAACACGACGCGGCAGTACGCGAAGCTGCTCGACGTCGTCGACGGCATCACCGTGAACCCCTACCTGGGCCGCGACTCCCTCGCGCCGTTCCTCGCCCGGGAGGAGGCGGGCGTCATCATCCTCGCCCGCACGTCGAACCCCGGCGGCACCGACTTCCAGGACCTCGAGCTCTCGACGGGCGAGCCGCTGTACGAGCGCGTCGCCACCCGCGCCTCGGAGTGGAACGAGCACGGCAACGTCGGCCTGGTCGTCGGCGCGACCACGCCGGACGAACTCGAGGACGTCCGCGAGCGCGTCCCGCACCTCCCGTTCCTCGTCCCCGGCGTCGGCGCGCAGGGCGGCGACGCGGAGGCCGCCGTCGAACACGGGCTCGTCGAACTGCCGGAGGGCACCGAGTCCGCGGCCCGCGGCGTCGAGGTCGGGCTCGTCAACTCCTCGCGGGGCATCATCTTCGCCGGCGAGAACGCAACGGGCGAGGACGAGTTCTTCGCGGCCGCCGGTGACGCCGCCCGCCGGCTCAAGCGGCGTCTCAACCAGTATCGATAGCCTAGTACTGGTACGTGTCGCCGCCACGCCCGGTCGGGTCGGCCCGCGACGCGCAGTCGAGGCACATCCCGTGCTCGCGTTCGTAGTGCCGGTCGCAGACCATCGCCCCACAGCGGGCACAGTGCTGGGTCGCACGGGCGTCCTCGCAGATCTGGCAGAGGGTCTCGACGCTCATGCGAGGGAGTAGCACGCCGCAGGCCTTGAGTCTGTGCCAGCGCCGACCCGGGACGGTCGGGGCCTCCGGCTGTTCGCGGTCGCTCCCGTCCCGGCAGTCGGGTCGCCGCTCACGCTCGAACAGACGCGCCAGCCGACCCGTAGCCGTGCCACCGAGAGATATTAGGTCGGGTAGTCCGTAGCTCCGTCTCGTGCGAGACTCACCGCTGTTGTTCGGTCTGGCGGCGGTGTTCGCGGGCCTGACGACGGTGCTGTTCGTGGTCGCCATCGTCACCCGCGAGCTGTTCGTCCTCGGGATCGCGGCCCCGCTAGCCCTGACCACGTACCTGTTCTGGTTCCAGGCGAGCGGGCGGCTGCGGGAGCGCGTCGACGCGGGCACGTACCGCGACGCGTTCGGGCAGCGCCGACGGGCGGCCGAGCAGAAGGCGGCGGAGGGGCCGCGAGGGCCCAGAAGCCGGTTCGGTCGGGAGGCGCGCCGGGCGGCCGAGGAGCGCCGCCGTCGTGCCCGGGCCCGTGCGACAGCGGCTGGCGCGGGGACGGGCGGTCGCAGGCAGCGAAGCCAGCGCGACCGACGCCGTCGTGCGCCGCGGACCACCGAGGGACCGACCCGGCGCGAGGCGCTGGACCGGTTGGACCTCGAATCGGGTGCCGATCAGTCCGACGTGCGGGAGGCGTACCGCGAGAAGGTCAAGGAGGTCCACCCGGACACGACCGGCGGCGACGAGGAGGCGTTCAAGCGCGTGACGGCGGCGTACGACCGGCTGTCCGAGGAGTAGTGCCAGCCGGCTCCCGGCGATCCGAGCCGTCTGACGCGTCGTCACGGTCGACCGACGGTGTCGTGACGCCGGGGTGTGGTCTTTTGAGGCCAGAAGTCGATGGGGGACGTATGGTCCCCGAGACGGTCGACCGACGGCGGAGTCGAACCGCCGTGGTGCTGGCCATCGTGCTCACCGGTATCGTCTACGTCGAGTTCTGGGACGCTACGGTGCCACCGCTACCGGAGGTGGGGACGCTCTTCCTGGCCATCGGCGTCGGAATCGCGGCGGCGGTCCTCCAGCTGGCCTACGAGGACGCTCTGGAGCCGCCGACGGTGCTCGACAACACGCTGGCGTTCCTGCTGCTGCTGGGGGTGGCACTCGTCGTCGGCCTGCTGCTGTTCCCGCGCGGGCTGCCGGTCGCCGTGGAGCTCGGGATGCTCGCCTGGTTCTGGACGACGGCCGTCGCCCGGCTCGTGCTGTTCTACGGGAAGCGGGGCTGAGTCGGTCTCCCGAGCGCTCCCATGTGAACTAGACCCAATATACGGGAAGGCTTTTCCGTACTGTATGCTAACGCGACACCATGAGCCCCGACAGGGCCGTGCTGGAACGGGCCCTCGAACGCGGCGAGCAGGAAGGCGGCAACGTCGAATTCAAGGAACGGCTCAGCAAGGACGTCCACCTGGCGGACGGCCGACGCGAGAGTCTGGCGGCGCAGCTCCGTCATCGCGTCCTCTCCGGCGACGGGGAGGCGCTGTACGTCGTCGGCGTCACCGACGACGGCGGCCTCGCGGGCATCGCGCCCGACACCTTCTCGGAGTCCATGGACGTGCTGAGCCTGCTGGCCGAGGAGGCCGGTGCACACCTCGAGGACGTCCAGACGTGGGGTGTCGGTGACGACGACGATCGGGGCATCGTCGGCGTCGCGGTGGTCCGCGAGGGTGCCGTGCTGGAGACCGACGACACGCACATCGTCGTCGGCACGGCGGGCCACGTCGACCACGGCAAGTCCACGCTCGTCGGCTCGCTCGTCACCGGACAGTCCGACGACGGCGACGGCTCCACGCGGGGCTACCTCGACGTGAAGCCACACGAGGTCGAACGCGGGCTCTCCGCGGACCTCTCGTACGCCGTCTACGGTTTCGACGACGATGACGGCGCGGTCCACATGGACAACCCGCACCGCAAGCAGGACCGCGCCCGCGTCGTCGAGGAGGCAGACCGCCTGGTCTCGTTCGTCGATACGGTCGGCCACGAGCCGTGGCTCCGCACCACCATCCGGGGACTGGTGGGCCAGAAGCTCGACTACGGGCTGCTGACCGTCGCGGCCGACGACGGCCCGACGAAGACCACCCGCGAGCACCTCGGCGTGCTGCTCGCGACCGAGCTGCCGACGCTGGTCGCCATCACGAAGGCCGACCTCGTCGACGAGGAGCGCCTGCGCGAGGTCGAACGCGAGGTCGAACGCCTGCTCCGCGAGGTCGACAAGACGCCGCTCCGGGTCGAGCGCCACGGCGTGGACGCCGCCGTCGAGGAGATCAGCGACACGGTCGTCCCCATCGTCACGACCAGCGCGGTGACGATGGACGGGCTGGACACGCTGGACGAGCTGTTCGAGCGCCTCCCGAAGACAGCCGGCGACGACGGCGACTTCCGGATGTACGTCGACCGGACCTACTCCGTCACGGGCGTCGGCGCGGTCGCCTCCGGCACCATCATGGCCGGCGAGGTCGAGGCCGGCGACGAGCTGCTGCTCGGCCCGATGCCCGGCGGCGACTGGCGGCCGGTCGAGGTGCGCTCCATCGAGATGCACTACCACCGGGTCGACGAGGCACGGGCGGGCCGCATCGTCGGCATCGCGCTCAAGGGCGTCAGCGAGTCCGAGATCTCCCGCGGGATGGCGCTCGTCCCCCGCGAGAGCGACCCCGCCACCGTGCGGGAGTTCGACGCCGACGTGATGGTGCTCAACCACCCGACCCGCATCGACGACGGCTACGAGCCCGTCGTCCACGTCGAGACCATCAGCGAGGCCGCGGTCTTCCATCCCGAGGACGGCCAGCTCCTCCCGGGCGACACCGGTCACGCGACGGTCCGGTTCAAGTTCCAGCCCTACCTCGTCGAGGAGGGCCAGCGGTTCGTCTTCCGCGAGGGCCAGTCCAAGGGGGTCGGCACCGTCACCGACGTCCACCGGGAGTGACCCGCCCCGGCTCCACACCGCTCGTCCTCGAAGGCGCCATGACCACGCATGGCCCCGCTGCCCGATAACGGTTTCAGACCTCCGGCCGTACCCCCTATCTCCGATGGATTCCCACGCGCTGGCCACCCGCCTCCTCACCGTCGCCACCGGGGTGGTCCTCCTCGTGCTGTACCTGCTGCTCGGTGCCCTGTTCGCCGGCGTGTTCGCCCTGCTCTGGGCCGGCAGTCCCGACCCCGTCTGGCTCGCCGTCGCGCTGCTCGTCTCGGCGCTGCTGTTCGGCTACGCGAGCTACCGCGGCGGCACCGCCCGCATCCTCTCCTCGCTGGAGGCGGCCGAACTGCCGCGGGACCGCGCCCCGGAGCTCCACGCCCGCGTCGACCACCTCGCCGAGCGGATGGACGTCGGGTCGCCGACGCTGCTCGTGGGCCGGATGCCCATGCCCAACGCGCTCGCCATCGGCGGCCGCGCAGACGGCAGCGTGGTCGTCCTCGACGCCGGCCTGTTCCGACTGCTCACGCTGGACGAGCTGGAGACCATCGTCGCCCACGAGCTCGCGCACATCGAGAGCCGCGACAGCCTCGTCCAGACGCTCGGCTACAGCGTCCTCGAGACGTTCAGCGGGCTGCTCTTCCTCCTCCTGCTCCCCGTCGGCCTGCTCGTCGTGGGGGTCCGGCGTGCTGTCCGGCTGCTGCTCGGTCGCCCGATCGAACCGCTCGACCAGCACGTCAGACGGGTGTACGTGGTCGTCGCCGGGGTCGTCGTCGCCGCCACCGTCGTCGCGACGCTGCTGCTGCGTGCACACTCCCGTCGGCGCGAGCTCGTCGCCGACGACCGGGCGGCCGACGTGACGGGCCGGCCGGCCGACCTCGCCCGTGCGCTGACCCGCATCGAGCGCGCCTCGAATCCCGACCGGGGACTGCTCTCCTCGCTGTACATCCACGGCGAGGACGAGGGCGGGCTGACGCGCCTGCTCGCCACGCACCCGCCGATGCGCGAGCGCGTCGAGCGCCTGCTCGACCGCGCGGACGATGCCTGGACGGCCATCGAGATCGAGTAGCGACTCCGCAGGAGACTGCCGGAGGTCGAGGGTCCGTCCTACCGCCAGGGCGGTTCGACCAGTTCGTCCAGCCGGTCGACCACGTACGTCGGCGCCGGCTCGGGTGTCGAGCCGTCGGCGAGCCACACCGAGCGCAGGCCGGCGGCGTGGGCGCCGCGGACGTCCGAGCCGAGCGAGTCCCCCACGTGGACCGCCCGGTCGGCCTCGGCGTCCAGCAGGTCGAGCACGTGGTGGAACGGCTCGGGACTCGGCTTCGCCGGCGCGTCGTAGCCCGCGTGGACGACGTGCTCGAACCGGTCCCCGAACGGGAGCGCGCCGAGCTTCGCGGTCTGCATCTCCGGTGCGCCGTTGGTGACGATGGCGAGCCGGTGGTCGGTCGCGAGGGCGTCGACCACCTCGGTCGCGCCCGGCAGCGGGTCGACCGCCGTCTGGTCGCGCGTCTCGGTGTACGCCTCGGCGACGGCGTGGCCGGCGTCAGGTGCCAGCCCGCGGTCCGCGGCGAGGTCGGCGAAACAGAGGCGTCGGAGCTCGGTGATGCCGTCTGCCCGCTCCGAGTAGTCGTCGTAGACGCCCACGTAGTCGTCGGCGTCGAAGACGGGCTCCACACCGGCGCGGTCGAACGCGAGCGAGAGCACCTCGTCGACGCTCCGCCGGTACCGACAGAGCGTGTGGTCGAGGTCGAACAGGACCGTGTCGATGTCGGCGTCGGTCATCCGGTGAAACCTGCGTCGTACTGGGTGATAAAGTGCTGGCCTTCGGGGGTCAGTCCGCCTCGGCGACCACGTAGCCGCCGTCGACACGGTCGGCCAGCCCGAGGCGGACGAGCCAGTCGAGTTCGTTCGTGACGGTCTGGGTCCAGATGTCGGTCCAGGTGTTCGGGTTCTTGTGGCGCTCCCACTCCGGGATGGCGTCACGGACGCGCTCGAAGGTCTCCGCGGCGGTCAGTGGCCGGTCGGCGTCGCGGAGCACGCCGAGGACGTCCTCGGCACCGAAGACACCCGCGAGGAACGCCTCGCGGAGGAACTCGGTGTCGGGCTCGCGTCGGACGCGGCTGTAGCCCGACGGGCCGCGCTCGACGAGGCCCAGTCCGCGGAGGAACGTCAGCCAGGTGGCGGCGTCGTCGCGCGCGACGAGGTCGGTGCGTTCGAGGAGCCGGGCACAGCAGTCGTCCTGGCTGTCGGGGACGAGCGGGACCGCGCGCTGGGCGTCCGCGACGAACGCGAGGTCGTCGGGCGCGGCCGGGACGTGCTTGACCCTCACAGTCCGAACGAGTCCGCCAGTACCTCCTCGTCGGTCTCGCCGTACACCTCGGTGGGGCCGCCGACCACGTCGACCGTGACCTGCGCCGGCGCGAACACGCTCTCGTCGACCTCGTAGAAGTCCCAGTCGACGTCGTCGAACACCTGCTCGAACGGCTGGCCGTACGTCTCGCCGGCCGAGGAGGGAATCTCGTCGAACCGGTCGAACTCCTCCCGCACGGTCAGGTGGACCTGCCCGCCGTAGGCCAGCGCGTCGTTCGTGCGGGCCATGGCGCTCTCCTCGGAGGCGGCGACGGGTGCGACGGGCGCGGTGCCGGAGGCCGAGATCACGTCGCGCGGGTCGTAGCCCAGCTCCGAGAGCCGGAACACCGCGAGCTCGGCGGCGCGGGCGGCGATGCTGACGCTGCCGGCGAGGCTGGCGGTCCGGAAGCCGACGAGGAAGACGGAGGAGGGGTTCGTCTCGGTCATGTCGGCGACGTGCTCGGCGACGGCCTCGCCGGGGAGCGCGTCGGACTCGACGGTCAGGACGGTCAGGTCGAAGGCATCGTGGTAGCCGATCTTCCGGAACACGTCCTCGGTGCCGACGAGGGCGCGGGCGGGGCCGCTGCCCAGTCCCTCGAAGTCCCCGACGCCGACCTCCCAGCCGGCCTTCTGCGAGCAGAGCAGCGCGAGGTCCGGGTGGTCGGTCACGAGGTCGACGTACCGGAGCGGCGCACCGGCCACCTCGTCCATGCGTGTCTGCACCGTCGCCAGCCCGGCCGTCTGCATCTCGGTGAGCAGCGTGCCGGCCTCGATGCCGCCGTCGAAGTCGACGCCGAAGTCGAGCACCGTCGCCTCGTTCTCCAGTTCGTACGCGCCGACGTCGAGTACCTCCGCGAAGTCGATGGCCTCGTCCACGAGCTCGATGGCCATCCGATTGAGACTCTCCATGTGCGGGGGTTGTGCGGCTCCGCGTAAAGGGTTTCAGTTCTCCCGACGGGCGTCGGAGCTGGCTCCCGCCAGCAGTCACAGCGTGCGGGTCGGGCGCGCCGGGTTCTGGTTCGACCGCGGGGAATCGACGGGGTCGGTAGATCCGGGTCGCGTGGCGACCCGACCGACACCGCTGTGACGGTGATAGCGGAAACTAGTTGGCAGCCCCGACCCAGTGCCGAGGTGGATATGCGAAGACGAGTCGCCGCCCTCGCGCTCGCGCTCTGCCTGCTCGCTGGCCTCGCGTCCGGGACGGCACCGACGGCCCAGCAGGAGAGCGCGTTCGGACAGCCGGACGCGGTCGACCCGGACCGCGTGCTCGTGCGGGCGGATGTCCCCGAGAACGGCGACGCGACGTTCACCGTCGAGTACCGGGTCGCACTCGAGGACGAGAACGCGACCGCGGCGTTCGAGCAGCTCCGGACCGACATCGAGCAGAACACGTCGCGCTACCGCGACCGGTTCGGGGAGCGGCTCCGCCGGACCGCACGCACCGCGGAGAACACGACCGGCCGGGAGATGGCCGTCGAGAACGTCACCGTGACCGCCACGGAGGGGTTCGACGGCCGGTACGGCGTCCTCCGGTACAGCGCGACCTGGCGCGGGTTCGCCGCGGTCGACGGGAACGAGGTCCGCATCGGCGACGCCCTCGCCGGGTACTACCTCGGCGAGAACTCGACGCTCCAGATCGAGACACCGGCGGGCTACCGTGTCGCAAAGGTCGCACCGACGGCCGACACGCGCCGGGATGGCGTCGTCTCCTGGCGCGGGCCGCTCGCGTTCGCGAGCGACCGACCGGTCGTGGTCGCGAGTGCGGCGAGCGAAGGTCAGCTCCCGTTCCCGGGCTGGCTCCTCGCCGCCGGCGCGCTCGTCGTCGCCGGGACAGCCGCGTTCGGGCTCTACCGTCGACGGGCCGCGGACCCGGCGGCCGAGGACGGCCCGTCACCGACGGCGTCCCAGTCACCGGCGGCGGGCTCCGGGGAAGCCGTCGGTGACGAGGATGGCTCCCCGCCACGGGACGGAGCGAGCGAACCGGTGGCCGGTGCGGCAGCCGACGCCGACCCGATGGCCGACATCGATCCCGAGCTGCTCTCGAACGAGGAGCTCCTCGAGCAGACGCTCCGCGCCCACGGCGGGCGGATGAAACAGCAGGCGCTCGTCGACGAGCTGGACTGGAGCGAGACGAAGACCAGCCACGTCGTCAGCGACATGCGCGAGGCTGACCGGCTGGACAGCTTCCGCGTGGGCCGCGAGAACGTGCTCGTCCTCCCCGACGTGGACGAGGGGGTGTTCGAGCGGTGACCGACGGACGTGAACGGGATGAACGGTCGTCAACTGGCGTCAATCCGGCGCGAGGACCGTGGCGGTTCTTGACGGTGGGGCGACAAGGGGTGACCGTGAAGCGAACCCTGACCGTCGCCCTCGCCCTGCTGCTCGTGCTCGCGCCGGTCGTCGCCCTGGGCCACGTGGACACCGGCGGTGCGAGTGCCAGCCCCGCCAGCCCCCAGGACCCGACAGCGAACGTGTCGCCGGGCAGCCAGCTCGCCAGCGTGGTGAGCGCCGGGCAGGCGGAGGTCGACGCCGCCTACGAACAGCGGCGGCTCGCCGTGCGTCTCGCCCAGGCCGACGACGACCCCTCCCGCGCCGCCATCCTCGCCGAGACGCGCGACTCGCTCGTCGACCGACTCGCCGAGCTCCAGGACGACGTCGACGAGATCGACGACGACGAGGTCGACGACGGCGAGTACACGGCTCGCCTCGCCGGAATCGTTGCGAACGCGCGGGCCGTCCAGCAGGAGGCCCGGCGCGCCGGCGCGCTCGCGAACCGCCTCCCGAACGACCTCCGCTCCGAGTACGGTATCGGGAACGGCACGTTCGCCGGTATCCGCGAGCAGGCCGCCGCCCTCGTCGACGCCGACACCGAGGCCTACGTCACGGGCGTCGTCGGGGAGGACGTCGGCGAGGAGTTCGAGGACGAAGCGGACGACGACGAGGACGGCGAGGCCGACGGGAACGAGACGGACGGCGATGGAGGCGACAGCGACGGGACCGATGGCGACGGGACAGAGGGAGACGGAACCGACGGCGACGGTGACGGTGGCACGACGACGGACGATGGCTCGGACGGCGATGGCAGGACGACCACCGACGGTGACGGCTCTGACGGCTCGGACTCCGACGACGGCGGCAGCGATGCGGCTGTCAGGCGACTCCGGTGAGCGATCACGGCCGACGCCGCTGACCCCTGCCGCGGATGGCCGAAGTATCAGGCCGTCCGTTCTCGACGCTCACTCCGTCGAGCGACGGCGTCGCGCCTCGCGCCCGAGGTGCTCCTCGACGGCGTCGACCTTCGCGTCGGCCGTCGTCTCGACCGCCCGCTTGTCGTCGATCTTGAGGAACGTCGAGACGCGGTCGCCGTCGACCGCCTCGTGGGCCGCCTGTGCGGCCGCGAAGACGGTCGCGGCGTCGTCGGCCTCGATGGTCGTTCCCATCGGCGTCGTCTCGTAGGAGACGTCGAACTCCTCGAGCGCGGCCACCGCCTTCGCCACCTCCGACGCCATGCTCCCCTCGACGACGGGTGCGACCGACAGGAAGGCGACGGTCGTCATCAGTCGTCGGTGAGGTGGACCGTGACCATCCCGTCGAAGTTCAGCAGGAGGCGCTGGGTGAGGTCGCCGAACAGGGCCTTGCCGCTGGGGGAGCGACGCCGGCCGGAGATGAACAGGTGATCGCACTCCTGTTCCGCGGCGATGTCGAGGATCGTCTCCTCCTCGTGTCCGACGGCGGCGATGACGTCGTAGTCCACGTCGACGTCCGAGAGCGCGCGGCGGCCGACCTCTGCGGCGAGCCGCTTCGCCTCGGTCTCGGCCTCGTCGAGCGAGTAGCCGCCCGACTTGCTCTCCAGACGGGAGGACATCCGCTCGTCGTACTCCTCGTCGGGCATCACGTGGAGCAGTCGTAGCTCCGCTCCCGTGCCCGCCGCGACCACGCCTGCTTCGTGGACCAGCTCGCGTGTCGTCTCTGACTTGTTCCGGATGACAACGAGTATTCGTTCCATAGCTGACCCGTTCACGAGGCAGTTTAAAAATGGTTGTCGGTGTCGGTCGACCACACCCACGTCAGTAGTACGCACGCTCCTCGTCCGATTCGAGGTGCCGGCGGAGGAGCCACTCAGCACCCAGCCCGACGACCATCACGCCACCCGCGACGAGGACGTAGTAGACGACGACCTCCGCGACCACCGCCGCGGGCAGGATGACCAGTCCCATCACGAACGCCAGCGTCGCCAGCACGAGCAGCGGGAGCACCAGCCAGCGCATGAACACGGAGTCCTGCGCGAAGTTCCACGCCGACGACAGCCGGTTTCGTGTCATGCTGGATAGCTCTCGCCTACCGGACAAAAAACCTCGTCCTAGAGCCGGCGCTCGACCGCACGGTACGTCGCCGCGAACGACGTCGGTCCGCGGATGACCTCGGCCGCCAGCTGGAACGCGTTCAGCGTCACGTCCGTCTCCGCGCCGTCGAGGACGACCGCCCAGGTGCCGCCCTCGGGTTTCGTCCACTCGCCGTCGTGTGCCGACAGCAGCGTCTCACCGAAGTAGCTTCCCAGGGCCAGCACCGTCGTCTCGTCGGCGTCGCGCGCCTCGGCGACCTCGTCGGCCGCCGCGAGCGAGTCGAGCGACCGGTCGAGGTCGGGATGCCCGGCGGCCAGCGTCTCGGCCTGCTCGGCGAACGCGGCGGTGGGGTCGGGTCCGTCGTCGTCTGTCTCTTCGGGCGGCTCCGTCGCTGGCTCGCCCGCCTCGCTCCTCGTCGGCCCTCCCTCCGGCTCCTGCGGTCCCGCGCTGGACGTGACTGGCCCGGCGGACGGGCCCGTCTCGCCGGTCGTCGTTCCGTCCGGTGTCTCCGTCCCGCCGCGGTCGAACAGTCCCGAGAGTCGCTCGATGAAACCCATTGCTTTCATTCGGCGGTTCGAAGGGGAAAAACTTGGACCACGCAGTGAATGTGGAATCCGCCGGTAGCGACGCTCTCCCGCGATTCGTTGGCGGATTGTGATGTCTCCCCGGCTATCCTGGCGGGCCGTGCGCTGGGCTACGGCCCCCGGCCCTCGTCCTGGATGCTGCTGTAACTCGACGGCGGCACCTCCTCCTCGAAGTACGAGCGGAGGGCGGCCTTCGTCCCGACGGACGATCACCGGCCAGGAACGCGAACGCGATGGGGGCCCAGAACAGGAGCGCCCCGATCGTCGAGGACACGCTCTCCCCTTCGGGACCTCGTGGAATGAACATAGTCACAGTCAGTGCAGCGGTCGCCCGCGCCGCGCCGCGCTGCTCGTCGTGTTGCGGTCGACAGAAGTGCGCTGGCTGGGCACGGTCGCTCCACTGCGTTCCGCTCCCTGATTCAGATCCCAGTGGGATTTTTGGAATTTCGGACGACTCGCTCCGCTCGTCGTCGTGAAATTCCAAAAATGCGCTGGCTGGGATTTGAACCCAGGTTGTGACCATGGCAAGGTCACGTGATACCACTACACTACCAGCGCCCGTTCGCATTCTGAACAACTGCAGGAATAAATAAAAGGCTTCCGAATCGGTCGCCCCACGGCAGTGAGAACCACACGACGGAGGCGGGATATGGTATATTACTCTACCGCCTGCACGCGTGACGCGTAGCAGGCACCCCGACACGCAGTATCGTGTCAACGCGAAACATCCATCTGCGGGCGTGTGGGGCCGTCACAACCGGGAAAACAATCCGGCACCCTTTTAACCGATACCGGAATAACATCGGCACAGTCTAGTGACGAGGCGTCGAAGCGTCACGGCATGACAGTCAGCGTACTCGTGCCGTCGTCCCTCGTCCGGGAAGCCGAGGACAAACGCGAGGCAACTCGCAAACTCGGTTACGTCGCCCGCGCGGCGACGGTGTTCCGGGCAGATCGCCTCGTCGTCTTCGACGACGAAGACGGCGAACGGAGATGGGGCGGCGGGTTCGTAAGCACGGTACTCGCCTACGCGGCAACGCCCCCGTACCTCCGAAAGGAGGCGTGGGGGCAGCGAGGCGAACTGGAGTACGCGGGCATCCTGCCGCCGCTCCGCGCCACGTCACAGACCGGCTCCGAATCGAACGGTTCGGGGTCGTTAAGACAGGGAATCGTGACCGAGGTCGGACCTGACAGGCGCGTACGGGTCAATTGCGGCTTGCAACACCCGATCTCCCTCGTGACGCCCCCAGAAATGGGCGAACTCACGGAGGGGGAGCGCGTGACCGTCAGGGTCTCTTCGCGACGTCCGGTCCGTGCACGGCTGGTCGACGAACCCCTCCCGGGGTTCTCGGTCGAACGCATGGACCTGCAGACAGCACTCGGCCGTGAGGACGCCGGGCTCCGTATCGCGACCTCGCGCCACGGTGAACCGCTCACCGTGGGGCGACTCGCGAGCCTGGCCGGACGTGTCGAGGGCGATGGGGCGACCATCGCCTTCGGCGCGCCCGAGAGAGGGCTGCCTGCGATACTCGGATTCCCCGAGGCCGATGTACCGGCCGGCGGGGACGAGGACGCCACCGAACCCATCGGCGGGTTCGACCTTTGGCTCAACTCGATTCCGAACCAGGGCAGTGAGGTCGTTCGCACCGAAGAAGCGGTGTTCGCGACGCTCGGACTGCTCACGCTCACAGAGTGATACGATGCCACAACCAAGCAGACCACGCAAAGGTTCGCTCGGGTTCGGCCCGCGAAAGCGCGCCTCCTCGGAGGTTCCGCGCTTCTCGAGCTGGCCGGACGACGACGGACAGCCGACGCTGCAGGGATTCGCCGGCTACAAGGCCGGTATGACCCACGTGGTGATGATCAACGACGAGTCCAACTCCCCCCGCGAAGGGATGGAGGAGACCGTCCCAGTCACCATCGTGGAGACACCGCCCATGCGGGCGGTTGCCCTGCGAGCGTACGAGGACACACCCTACGGAAAGCGTCCGCTCACGGAGGTCTGGACCGACGAGTTCCACGACGAACTCGACCGCGTCCTGGACCTGCCTGAAGACGCCGACGACAACACCGACGAGCTCCACGAGGCCGTCGAAGCCGGCGACGTCGACGAGGTCCGGGCCATCACGCACACGGTCCCCTCCGACGTCTCCGGTGTGCCGAAGAAGAAGCCCGACGTGATGGAGACCCGCATCGGCGGGGGCTCCGTCCAGGACCGGGTCGACTTCGGCCTCGAACTCGTCTCCGAGGGCGGCGTCCACGAGATGAACGACACCTTCCGCGCCGGTGAGTACACCGACGTCTCCGGCGTCACGAAGGGCAAGGGCACCCAGGGCCCCGTCAAGCGCTGGGGCGTCCAGAAACGCAAGGGCAAGCACGCCCGCCAGGGATGGCGCCGGCGCATCGGTAACCTCGGCCCGTGGAACCCGAGCCGCGTTCGCTCGACGGTTCCCCAGCAGGGCCAGACCGGTTACCACCAGCGCACGGAGCTCAACAAGCGCCTCATCGACATCGGCGACGCGGAGGATGTCGACGACGTGAACGTCGACGGCGGCTTCGTCAACTACGGCGAGGTCAGCGGTCCGTTCACGCTTGTGAAGGGCTCGCTCCCGGGTCCGGACCAGCGCCTCCTGCGCTTCCGCCCGGCCATCCGACCGAACGACCAGCCGCGCCTCGACCCCGAGGTACGGTTCGTCTCCACCGCATCGAACCAGGGATAATCCATGCAGGCAACCATCTACGACCTGGACGGCGAGGAGACAGGCACGCTCGACCTGCCGGAGGTCTTCGAGAGCCGGTACCGACCGGACCTCATCCGACGTGCCGTCCGCGCCGCACAGGCCAACCGGAAACAGGACTACGGTGCCGACGAGTACGCCGGCATGCGGACGTCCGCTGAATCGTTCGGCTCCGGCCGCGGCATGGCACACGTGCCGCGGTCGAACGGCCAGGGTGCCCGCGTCCCCCAGGCAGTCGGGGGCCGCAAGGCACACCCGCCGAAGGCCGAGAAGAACCAGGGCGAGGACGTCAACACCAAGGAGCGCAAGCAGGCGTTCCGCAGTGCACTCGCCGCGACCGTCGACGCAGAGCGCGTCGCCGAGCGCGGGCACGAGTTCGACGAGGACCTCGCGCTGCCCGTCGTCGTCGCCGACGACTTCGAGGACCTGCTGAAGACCAAGGAGGTCGTCAGCTTCCTCGAGGGTCTCGGTGCCCACGACGACGTCGAGCGCGCCGACGAGGGGCGCTCCATCCGTGCCGGCCGTGGGACCACCCGTGGCCGCAAGTACAAGCAGCCGAAGTCGATCCTCTTCGTCACCTCCAGCGAGGCCGGCCCGTCGAAGGCCGCACGCAACCTCGCCGGTGTCGACGTCGCCACCGCGGCGAACGTCAACGTCGAGGACCTCGCGCCAGGTGCGCACCCGGGCCGACTGACCGTGTTCACCGAATCCGCCGTCGAGGAGGTGGCAGACCGATGAGCTCGATCATCAAGTTCCCCCTCGTGACGGAGAAGGCGATGAACGACATGGACTTCGAGAACAAGCTCCAGTTCATCGTCACCATGGACGCGACCAAGCCGGAGATCCGCGACGCCGTCGAGGACCGCTTCGAGGTCGGCGTGGAGAAGGTCAACACGCAGAACACGATGAACGGCAACAAGAAGGCCGTCGTCCGCCTCTCCGAGGACGACGACGCCCAGGAAGTCGCCTCGCGAATCGGGGTGTTCTGACACATGGGACGCAGAATCCAGGGTCAGCGCCGAGGCCGCGGTGGGCCGACGTTCCGTGCCCCCAGCCACCGGTACAAGGCTGACCTCCGACACAAGACGCCCGAAGATTCGGACGTCGTCAGCGGCACCGTCGTCGACATCGAGCACGACCCCGCCCGGTCCGCACCGGTCGTGGCGGTCGAGTTCGAGGACGGCGACCGACGCCTCGTGCTCGCGCCCGAGGGCGTCGCCGTCGGCGACGAACTGCAGGTCGGTGTCTCCGCCGAGATCGCACCCGGCAACACGCTCCCGCTCGCCGAGATCCCGGAAGGGGTCCCGGTGTGCAACATCGAGCGCCAGCCCGGTGACGGCGGCAAGTTCGCCCGCGCGTCGGGCACCAGCGCCGACCTCATCACGCACGACCGCAAGGCGACGGTCGTCCAGCTGCCCAGCGGCGAGATGAAGCGCCTCGACCCGCAGTGCCGCGCCACCGTCGGCGTGGTCGCTGGCGGTGGGCGCACGGAGAAGCCGTTCGTGAAGGCAGGCAAGAAGTACCACAAGATGAAAGCGCGCGGCACCAAGTGGCCGAACGTCCGTGGCGTGGCGATGAACGCCGTCGACCACCCGTTCGGTGGCGGTGGCCGCCAGCACCCCGGCCGACCGAAGTCCGTCTCGCGGGACGCCCCGCCGGGACGTAAGGTCGGTGACATCGCCTCCCGGAAGACCGGTCGAGGCGGAGGTGGCAAAGAATGAGTTCCGAGTACAGAACCGGCCGTGAGGGCGAGGAGTTCGCCTACCGCGGTCACACGCTCGACGAGTTGCAGGAGATGAGCATCGAAGAAGTCGCGGAACTGCTCCCCGCTCGCCAGCGGCGAAGCATCGAGCGCGGTCTCTCCGTCGAGAAGGAGAAGCTCGTGGAGAAGGCACGCGGCAAGACCGAGGAGGAGACGGCCAACAACCCGATCCGGACGCACCTGCGCGACGTGCCGGTGCTCCCGGAGTTCGTCGGCCTGACGTTCGCCGTCTACACTGGCCAGGAGTTCAAGCGCGTCAAGGTAGAGCCCGAGATGATCGGCCACTACCTCGGCGAGTTCCAGCTCACACGCTCGTCCGTCACGCACGGACAGGCCGGTATCGGCGCGACCCGCTCCTCGAAGTTCGTGCCACTGAAGTGAGGTGAACTGAATGGGAATCAACTACAGCGTCGACGCGGACCCGGACACGACGGCCAAGGCCATGCTCCGGGAGCGTCACATGAGCCACAAGCACAGCAAGGCCGTCGCTCGCGCCATCAAAGGCAAGACCGTCGACGAGGCCCGAGAGTATCTCGAGGCCGTCGTCGAGGGCGAGCGTTCGGTCCCGTTCAAACAGCACAACAGCGGCGTCGGCCACCGCAGCGACATCGATGGCTGGGACGCGGGTCGCTACCCGGAGAAGGTCTCGAAGGCCTTCCTCGACCTGCTCAGCAACGTCGTGAACAACGCGGACCAGCAGGGCTTCGACGGCGAGACGATGGAGATCGTCCACGTCGCCGCCCACAAGGTCGGCGAGTCGCCGGGCCGGAAGCCACGCGCGATGGGGCGTGCCTCGGCGTGGAACACGCCGCAGGTCGACGTCGAACTCATCGTCGAGGAGGTCGATAACTAATGGCAGACGAACACCAGTTCATCGAAGACGGACTGCAGAAGTCCCAGATCGACGAGTTCTTCGCCGAGGAGCTCGGCCGTGCGGGCTACGGCGGCATGGAGGTCGCCAAGACCCCGATGGGCACACAGATCGTGCTCAAGGCCGAGAAGCCCGGGATGGTCATCGGGAAGGGCGGCGAGAACATCCGGAAGGTAACGACCACGCTCGAGGAGCGCTTCGACCTGGACGACCCGCAGATCGACGTGCAGGAGGTCGACGAACCCGACCTCAACGCACGTATCGTCGCGGACCGTCTCGCGAACGCCCTCGAACGTGGCTGGTACTTCCGCAAGGCAGGCCACACCACGCTCGAGCGCATCATGGACGCCGGCGCCCTCGGCGCCGAGATCGTCCTCTCGGGCAAGGTCACCGGCGCCCGCTCGCGCGTCGAGAAGTTCAACGACGGCTACATCAAGCACAACGGCGAGCCAGCCGAGACCATCGTCGACGAGGGTCAGGGCGTCGCCGTGATGAAGCTCGGTACCATCGGCGTGACGGTGAAGATCATCCCGCCGGAGGCCGAGCTGCCCGACGACTTCGAGATCTACGACGACGCGGACGTCGAGGAGCTCGCACCGGAGGCCGTCGAGGCCAACGAGTCCGTCGAGGAGCTGCTCGAGGAGCCCGAGGAGGGCGAGCTCGAGGAGCTCGAAGCGGAGGCCGCCGAGGCCAGCGAGGACGACGAGACCAGCGAGGTCGAGGAGGAGGTCGTCGAAGAGGTCGTCGAGGAGACGCCCGAGGAGTTCGACGACGAAGAGGTCGAGGTGCCCGGCGACGACGACGTCGCCGAGGAGCTCGACGAACTCGACGAGGCCGTCGAAGAGGAGGCCGCCGCGATGGTCGAGGAGATGGACGCGGCAGACGACGAGGAGGAGGAGTAATCCATGGCGATCCTTCGAGCCAGCGAGATCCGAGACCTCACCCCGCGCGAGCGCGAGGAAGAGCTCGACGAACTCGAGACGGAACTGCTGAACGCGAAGGCCGTGCAGGCCGCCGGTGGTGCCCCGGAGAACCCGGGTCGCATCGGTGAGCTTCGCAAGACCATCGCGCGCATCAAGACGATCCAGCAGGAAGAAGGCGACTTCGAGGACGACGAATAATGGCGCTGACACCCGAGACGCTGCCCCGGCACGAACTCAACGGTCTGACGGTGACCGTGGTCGACGCGGCGAACCCCGACCTCGTCGGGATAGCCGGGCGTGTCGTCGTCGAGACGACGAACACGCTCCACGTCGACCCGGTCCCGGCCGGCGAGGCCACGGGCGACGCTCGGGTTCGCCAGGTGCCCAAACGCGGCACGACGTTCGAGTTTCGGCTCACAGATGAAACCGCCGACCCCGCGAAGGGGTCGGGGACCGCCTCCGAACCGGACCACCCTACCGGCGAGGACGCGGCCCACGTTACGGTGGATGGAGCCAGACTGCTCTCACGACCCGCACTGCGCACCGAAACGACAGGTGATTCGAAATGGCGATAGGACTTGACGTAACACAGCCTCCGGAACCCGAAGACCCGGAGACATACGACTACGAGAAGTGTCCGTTCTATGGCGGCCTCTCCGTTCGAGGGCAGACCCTCGAAGGCGAGGTCGTCTCGACGGACATGGAGAAGACCGTGGTCGTCGAGCGGGAGTACGACGTTCACGTACCGAAGTACGATCGGTACATGAAGCGTCGGTCGCGCGTCCCGGCACACGTGCCGGGCGTGCTCGAGCCCGAAGTCGGCGATACGGTCCGAATAGCAGAGTGCCGACCACTGTCGAAGACGAAATCGCACGTGGTCGTCGAAGTAACTTCCGAAGGAGGTGACGCCTGATGGAGGCCCTGAAGGCCGACGTCACGCAGGGCCTCGAGAAGGGGTCGCTGATCCACTGTTCCGACAACAGTGGTGCCCGCGAGCTGAAGATCATCTCGGTCTCCGGCTACCACGGCACCAAGAACCGGCACCCCAAGGCTGGCATCGGCGACAAGGTGACCGTCTCGGTGACCAAGGGGACGCCCGAAGAGCGTCGCCAGGTCAAGGAGGCAGTCATCATCCGCCAGCGCAAGCCCATCCGCCGTCCCGACGGCACGCGCGTGAAGTTCGAAGACAACGCGGCCGTCCTCGTCAACGAGAACGAGGAACCGCAGGGCTCGGAGATCAAGGGTCCCATCGCGCGTGAGGTCGCAGAGCGCTTCGGAAGCGTCGCATCCACGGCTACGATGATAGTATGACACGACAACCACGCAAACAGCGAAACAACGCCGAGCACGCGCCCCTGCACCAGAAGGGCAAGCAGCTCAACGCGACGCTGGCCGAGGACCTCCGCGAGGAGTACGGACAGCGTCGTGCCCGCATCAACGCGGGCGACACGGTCGAGGTCATGCGCGGTGACTTCGCGGGCGACGAGGGCGAGGTCCTCGACGTCGACGTGAAGGCCGGCACGATCTCGGTCGAGGAGGTCACGCTCGAGACCGCCGACGGCGAGGAAGTGCCGCGCCGTCTCGAGCCGTCGAACGTCCGCATCACGGAGCTGGACCTCGAGGACGAGGTGCGGGTCGCGCGTCTGGAAGGTGATGACGAATGACCAAGCACCAGAAGCGACTCTCCGTCCCGAAGTCCTGGCCGGTCGAGCGAAAGACCGAGACGTTCACCGTGAAGGCCGACTCCGGCCCGCACGGCGAGGCCGGCGTCCCGCTGGTCATCCTCCTGCGGGACGTGCTGGGCTACGTCGACTCGAAGAAGGAGGCCCGCTACGCCCTCAACCAGGACACCGTCCTGGTCAACGGCGTCGCGGTCTCCGACGAGCAGCGCCCCATCGGCATGTTCGACATCGTCGCGTTCACCGAGCGTGACGAGTACTACCGCGTCTTCCCCGACGAGGGCGGTCGGCTCTCGCTGACCCCCATCGAGGCGGACGCCGCGGACTCGAAGCTGGGCAAGATCGTCGGCAAGCGCCAGGTCACTGGCGGCGAGACGCAGCTCACGCTGCACGACGGACAGACGCTCCAGCTCGAGGACGCCTCCGAGTACGGCGGGAACGACTCGCTCGTCGTCTCCAACGAGGGGACCGACATCGTCGCGCACTTCCCGTACGAGGAGGGTGCGCTCGTCACGGCCGTCGCCGGCAGCCACGCTGGCGAGGTCGGCGAGATCGAGCAGATCGACGTCACTCCCGGCTCGGGCTCGAACACGGTCACCGTCACGCAGGACGACGGCCAGTTCGAGACCATCGAGGAGTACGTCGTCGTCATCGACGAGAACTTCGTCGGAGGTGACGACTGATGTCGGAGGCCGAGTTCCACAAGATGCGTGAGCCCACCATCGAGAAGGTCGTCGTCCACATGGGCGTCGGCGAGGGTGGTCGCGAGCTCGCGAACGCGGAGGACATCATCGAGGCGGTCACGGGTCAGGAGTCGGTCCGGACCAAGGCCAAGTCGACGATGCCGGACTTCGGCATCCGTCAGGGCGACCCCATCGGCACGAAGGTCACGCTTCGTGGCGAGGACGCCCACGAGTTCCTCGAGACCGCGCTCGCACTCGCGGACGTTGCCGAGACGCAGTTCGACGAGACCGGCAACTTCAGCTTCGGCATCGAGGAGCACACGGACTTCCCGTCCCAGGAGTACGACCCGAACGTCGGGATCTTCGGGCTGGACGTCACGGTCAACCTCGTCCGCCCGGGCTACCGCGTCGCCAAGCGCGACAAGCGGTCCCAGCCGATCCCGTCGAACCACCGCCTCGTCGCGGAGGACGCGATCACCTTCGTCGAGGCCAACTTCGACGTCGAGGTGACACGATGAGTGAAAGCGAAGAACTAGACACCGGCGAGCACGCCGCAAAGCGGACCGGTCAGATGGAGGAGTGCCAGCGCTGTGGCCGCAAGCAGGGCCTCGTTGGCAAGTACGACATCTGGCTGTGCCGGCAGTGCTTCCGAGAGATCGCCCGCGACATGGGCTTCAAGAAGTACCGATAACAATGACAGGTAACGACCCATTCAGCAACGCGCTCTCCGGCATCGACAACGCCGAGGGCGTCGGGCATCTCACCCACACGGTATCGCCCGCCTCCAACGAGATCGGGAGCGTGCTCGAGGTCTTCTACGACCGCGGGTACATCGACGGCTTCGAGTTCGTCGACGACGGCAAGTCCGGTCGCTTCGAGGTCGAACTGAAAGGTGCGATAAACGAATGCGGCCCCGTCAAACCGCGCTACTCCGTCGCGTCCGACGAGTTCGAGACGTGGGAGAAGCGGTTCCTGCCGGCACGCGACTACGGTGCGCTCATCGTGACGACCAGCCAGGGCGTCATGAGCCACTACGAGGCGCGCGAGCAGGGAGTCGGTGGCCAGGTTATCGCATACGTGTACTAAGACAATGCGAGTAGAACTGGACATTCCGGACGACGTAACAGCCGAGATGGACCATCTCGACCTCACGGTCGAGGGTCCGAACGGGTCGGTCACACGCCGACTCTGGTTCCCCGACATCACCGTGAGCGTCGAGGGCGACCAGGTCGTCGTCGAGTCCGACGCATCCGACGCGAAGACGAACGCCACCGTCGGCACCTTCGAGAGTCACATCACCAACATGTTCCACGGTGTGACCGACGGATGGGAGTACGAGATGGAGGTCTTCTACTCTCACTTCCCGATGAAGGTGCAGGTCGACAACGGCGCAGTCGTCATCGAGAACTTCCTCGGCGAGAAGGCACCGCGACGAACGAACATCCACGGCGACACCGACGTGCAGGTCGACGGTGAGGAGCTGACCCTCTCCGGCCCTGACAAGGAGGCCGTCGGACAGACCGCCGCCGACATCGAGCAGCTGACCCGCGTCAGCGGGAAGGACACTCGCGTGTTCCAGGACGGCGTCTACATCACGAAGAAGCCCGCGAAGGGAGGTGCCTAACGCATGGCAGACGACCCACAGGAACTCGAAGATATCAGCGGTGTCGGCGAGTCCAAGGCCGATGCGCTCCGCGCAGCCGGCTACGAGACCGTCGAGGACGTGAAGGCCGCGTCGCAGTCCGAGCTCTCGGACGTCGAGGGCATCGGGAACGCGCTCGCCGCCCGTATCAAGGCCGACGTCGGTGACCTCGAAGTCAGCGAGGACACCGAGGCCGAGATCGAGGGCGACGAGGACGAAGAGGAGGAACCCGAGGAGGACGTGGAGACCGAACTCCAGCCCCGCGGGCTCGCGGACAAGACGCCCGAGCTCTCCGAAGAGCACGAGCGGCTCCTCAAGCAGCGACAGAAGGTGGGCAAGCCCGCCTTCAGGCGGCAGGACTACCACAAGAAGAAGCGCACGCCCGAATCGTGGCGGCGCCCGACCGGTGGTCTCTCGAAGCAGCGACGCGGCATCAAGGGCAAGGGCCCGAAGGTCGCGGCCGGCTTCCGGACCCCGAAGGCGGTGCGCGGCAAGCACCCCTCGGGCTTCGAGGAGGTCTACGTGCACAACGTGGACGACCTCGAGGGTGTCGACGGCGACACGGAAGCGGTCCGCATCGCCTCCAAGGTCGGCGCTCGCAAGCGCGAGCGCATCGAGGAGCGTGCGGAGGAGAACGGCATCCGCGTGCTGAACCCGACCTACGTCGAAGTCGAGGTGGATTCGGATGACTGATCTGTCCGCCCAGAAGCGACTGGCTGCAGACGTCCTCGACGTCGGCAAGAACCGCGTCTGGTTCGACCCGGACGCACAGGCCGACATCTCGGAGGCGATCACCCGCGAGGACATCCGCGAGCTGGTCAACGAGGGTACGATTCGAGCCGAAGAGAAGCGCGGCAACTCCAAGGGTCGCTCCCGCGAGCGGAAGGCCAAGCGCGCCTACGGGCACCAGAAGGGGCCCGGCAAGCGCCGCGGCAAGAAGGGCGGGCGCTCCGACCCGAAGAAGGAGTGGCAGAACCGCATCAGAGCGCAGCGAAAGAAGCTCCACGAACTCCGTGCTGAGGGCGAGATCGACCGCACCCAGTACCGCGAGCTCTACAACAAGGCCCGCGGTGGCGAGTTCCGGAGCGTCCAGTACCTGCTGAACTACATCGAAAACAACTACGGTGACCAATAATGGCGACAGGACCACGATATAAGGTTCCGATGCGTCGTCGCCGCGAGGTCCGGACGGACTACCATCAGAGGTTGCGCCTGCTGAAATCCGGCAAGCCACGGCTCGTCGCTCGAAAGAGCAACAAGCACGCCACGGCGCAGCTGATAGTCCCCGGCACCCAGGGCGACGAGACACTCGCGAGTGCGACCTCCGAGGACCTGGCGGACTTCGGCTGGGAGGCGCCCACGGGCAACCTGCCCGCGGCGTACCTGACCGGACTCCTCGCAGGCAAGCGCGCACTCGATGCAGGCGTCGAGGAAGCGGTGCTCGACATCGGCCTCAACACGGCGACACCCGGTTCGAAGGTGTTCGCGGTGCAGGAGGGCGCGATCGACGCCGGTCTCGACATCCCGCACAACGACGACGTACTGGCCGAGTGGCCACGGAACCGCGGCGAGCACATCGCCGAGTACGCAGAGCAACTCGACGAGCCGCTCTACAGCGGTGACTTCGACGCAACGGACCTTCCCGAGCACTTCGACGAAGTGCGCGAGACCCTGATGGAGCGATAACATGAGCGGCAACAACTACAACGACGGCTGGGAACCCGTCACACGGCTCGGTAAGAAGGTACAGGAGGGCGAGATCGACTCGATGGAGGCCGCCCTCAACTCCGGGCTCCCGCTGAAGGAGCCGGAAGTCACTGACCAGCTCCTGCCGGGGCTGGAGGACGAGGTGCTGGACATCAACATGGTCCAGCGGATGACCGACTCCGGTCGGCGGGTGAAGTTCCGCTGCGTCGTCGCTATCGGCAACCGCGACGGCTACGTCGGCTACGCCGAGGGGCGTGACGATCAGGTCGGAGCCGCCATCCAGAAGGCAATCGGCATCGCCAAGCTGAACATCATCGACGTGCCTCGTGGCTCGGGCTCCTGGGAGGACCGGAGCACGAAGCCGCACTCGCTGACCCACCGCACGTCGGGCAAGGCCGGCTCGGTCGAGGTCGAGCTCATCCCCGCCCCGCTCGGGCTGGGGCTCGCGGCCTCCGACACCGTCCGCAAGGTGCTGGAGCTCGCGGGCATCGAGGACGCCTGGACCAAGAGCTACGGCAACACGCGCACGACGGTCAACTTCGCGAAGGCGACGTTCAACGCACTGGAGAACGCCTCCCAGTCGCGTCGTGCACGTCTCCAGTCCGCCGAGGAGGTGGCCGAGTGATGCAGGCAGTCGTCCAGCTCCGCGGCGAGGTCGACCGCTCCGGCGACGTCGACGACACGCTGTCGATGCTCAACATCAACCGCGTGAACCACGCGACGCTGGTGCCCGAGACGCCCAGCTACCGTGGCATGCTCACGAAGGTCAACGACTACGTCGCGATGGGCGAGCCCAGCCAGGACGTCCTGGCGACGGTGCTCGCGAAGCGTGGCGAGGTAGAGGCCACCGGCGAGGCACTCACGGACGAGTGGGTCGCCGAGGAGACCGACTACGGCAGTATCGACGAGCTCGCCGAGGCGCTGCTGGCCGAGGAGACGACCCTCACGGACGAGGGTCTCTCCCCGGTCCTGCGCCTGCACCCCCCGCGCAAGGGGCACGACGGCATCAAGCACCCGACCAAGGAGGGTGGCGAGCTCGGCAAGCACACGACCGAGGAGATCGACACGCTCCTCGAGGCAATGCGATAACAATGACGAGCAAGAAACGACGCCAGCGCGGCTCGCGCACGCACGGTGGCGGTACCCACAAGAACCGTCGTGGGGCCGGCCACCGTGGCGGCCGTGGCCGTGCTGGCCGCGACAAGCACGAGTTCCACAACTACGAACCGCTCGGCAAGCACGGGTTCAAGCGCCCGCAGGACGTCCAGGACGACGTCGTCGAGATCAACGTCCAGAAGCTCGACGAGGACGCGGTCCTCTACGCGGCCGAGGACCTCGCCGAGCAGGACGATGACACGTACGTCATCGACGCCCGCGACGTGGTCGACGGCGGCTACGACGCCGACGTCGTGAAGGTGCTCGGCGGTGGGCAGGTCCGCAACGAGCTGGCCGTCACCGCAGACGCCTTCAGCGCGAGCGCCCGTGGCCTCATCGAGGAGGCCGGTGGCGAGGCCGTCCTCTCCGAGCGCGCGGAGAGCGCCGAGGAGGACGAGGCCGACGAGGACGAAGGCGAAGACGCGGCCGCAGAGTAGCCCGTCGACGCCGTCTGACGCCTTTCTGCGGTTCTCTCGACGACCCACCGACGAGGAGCCAGCGGCCCGACCGACGGGTCGCTCGCGGGGCCGTCGTCAGTGCGAACCGACATCCGCTCGTCACGGCCGGAATGTCGCGCTTCGTCTCGAAGCCCATCTTCAGGGTGCGCTCGGTCTCGCCCCCGATTTCGGCAGGTGCGTGCCCGCGGCTCCGGCGCGAGCAAAGCGAAGTACATACAAGCATCCGTCCGGTTTGTCCCCGTATATGGGTTGGAAAGAAGCCGCCGAACCGGTCCTTACCAGGATGCCCTCGGTCCAGCGACCGGACGGTCACGTCCCCTTCAAGCGGAAGCTGGGCTGGACCGGCGGCATACTGGTACTGTACTTCTTCCTCACGACGATCACTGTCTACGGAACACAGCCTGTCGGCGTCGGCGGAGGCGACGCGTTCGGACAGTTCCGGTCGATCCTGGCCGGTGCCAATCGCTCGATACTGCACCTCGGCATCGGGCCGATAGTCACCGCGAGCATCGTCCTGCAGCTGCTCGGCGGCGCGAACCTCCTCGGACTCGACACGGACGACCCCCGTGACCAGATCCTCTACCAGGGCCTCCAGAAGGTGCTGGTGCTGGTGATGACGGTGCTCACCGCCGTCCCGATGGTGTTCCTCTCGTCTGGAATCCTCCCGGCTGCGCCGGGTGCACAGGAGGTCATGGCGGGCTTCGTCGGCGTCGGAAACGCGCCGATGGCCACGAAGCTGCTCATCTTCGCCCAGATCTTCATCGGTGGCGTCCTCATCCTGTTCATGGACGAGATCGTGAGCAAGTGGGGCGTCGGCTCCGGTATCGGGCTGTTCATCATCGCCGGCGTGAGCCAGCGGCTCGTCACCGGGTTCATCGCGGTGTTCCGCGACTGGTTCAGCATCGTGGCCGGCAACACGAGCGTCAACGTGTTCACGCAGGCCGGGTTCCAGGACCTCCTGTTCAACCAGGGTCACATCATCGCGCTGGTGACCACGCTCCTCATCTTCGGTATCGTCGTCTACGCGGAGAGCGTGCGCGTGGAGATCCCCCTGAGCCACGCACGGGTGAAGGGTGCCCGCGGTCGCTTCCCGGTGAAGCTCATCTACGCCAGCGTCCTGCCGATGATCCTCGTCCGCGCGCTGCAGGCGAACATCCAGTTCCTCGGCCGCGGTCTCAACAGCCTCGGGAGCGCTCCCGCCTGGCTCGTCGAGTACAACAGCAGCGGGCAGGCCATCGGCGGGCTGTTCTACTACCTCGCTCCGGTCCAGCGTCCCAGCGACTGGATCTGGTGGGGTGACCAGACCGGGACGGCAGCGACCGTCGCAGCACAGGAGGGCGTCATCCACGTCATCGCCCGTGTCGGCGTCGACCTCACGTTCATGATCGCCGGCGGGGCCATCTTCGCCATCTTCTGGGTGGAGACGACCGACATGGGTCCGAAGTCCACCGCCCGACAGATCCAGAACTCCGGGATGCAGATCCCCGGCTTCCGCCAGAACGTCGGCGTCATCGAGAAGGTCATGGAGCGCTACATCCCGCAGGTGACCGTCATCGGCGGCGCGCTCGTCGGCCTGCTCGCCGTCATGGCGAACATGCTCGGCACCGTCGGGAGCGTCACCGGCACCGGTCTGCTGCTCACGGTCTCCATCACGTACAAGCTGTACGAGGAGATCGCCGAGGAGCAGCTCATGGAGATGCACCCGATGATGCGCCAGATGTTCGGCAACTGACGTCCGAAACCCCGTTTCGATTCTCGTCTCGTGTCGACCACCACCGCAGAGCAGCCGCTCAGTCGGCGAACGACCGCGCGAGCCGGAACAGCGGTTCGATGTCGGCTCTCGTGTAGTCGGTGAGCAGGCGCTCCAGCTCGGCGAACTCGTGGGTGTCGGTGCGGCCCTCGACGAGTTGGGCGACGTACGCCTCGCCGAGCACCCTGCCGATGTGGACGTTCGTCACCGTCGGGCCGTCGATGGCGGGATGGTTCGCGACCGGGCCGACGTCGTAGTCGGCGTAGTGCGTCGACTCGACCGGGATCCCCTCCCAGCGACAGACGTCCTCCAGTGCGACCGTGGTGCGCCAGGATTCGAGGCGCTGGGCGTAGGCATCGACCGCGAGTGGGTTCAGGTCCACGTGGTGCTCGAACAGCGCGTCGAGGCGGCTGGCTGCCTCCGGCCACGTTCCGTGTTCGACGGCCCGCTGTGCCCAGCCGCCGAGGTGGATCGCGTCGAACCGGTTGCCGTTGTGGGTGAGGACGGCGTCGGCCTCGCGCCCCCGACACCAGTCGTCGATCCGTCTGAGCAGGTCGGCCGTCGCCTCGACGCCCCAGCCACCGTCGCGGAAGAGGACTCCCGTCTCGACGGGCGCGCCGGGCGCGCGCTGGTGGCCGAGGCCGACCGCGACGAGCTCGAAGTAGTCCGTGTCCCGGAAGTCGCCGCCCTCCGGCGATCGGTTCGGGCTCGCGGTCTCGATGTCGATCGCGAGGAGGCTCTCGGGGATGGTGGGCATCGCTGTCTTCGTTTGCCGGCCTGGGATATGAACGTGTGGTCGGGAAGCCGGGCTCCGTCAGGGATTCGAACCACGGTCGCTCCACTTCGTTCCGCTCCCTGATTCGAATCCCTGGGCGTGCGCGCTTCTGTCCTCGCAAGCCACCTCGCTGTCGCTCGGTGACTTGCTTCGTGAGAAGTGCTCCGTCAGGGATTCGAACCCTGGTCCTTGCCGTGAGAGGGCAAGATGATTGGCCGGACTACACCAACGGAGCGGTGTGCTTCTTCGCATCACCTGCTTTCGGCGGTACAAGTAAAACCCTTGCGTTTCGGCCTCGCCGTGGGGCGGTTTACCGTCCGTCGTCCTCGCCGTCTTCGCCCTCCTCGTCGTCGAACGGCGAGCCGACGGCGTCTGGTTCGTGGCCGGCGAGGCTGACGATGTTCTCGCGGCCGACGCGGAGCTTGCTGATGCTGCCGTCGTCCTCCATGTCCGAGAGCAGCATGCTGACCTTGGACTTCGACCAGTCGGTCTCGTCGACGATGTTGGACTGGCGCATCCGGCCGCCGTTCTCGGTGAGGAGTTCGACGACGCGGTCCTCGTCGGTGAGCAGCTCCTCGTCGGGGACGCTGGGTTCTTCGGGTTGTGACGCTGTCGTCGCGTCACCCCCGGTGGCGTCGGCCGGACTGCCGGTGGCCGTCGCGCCGGTGTCGTCGCCGTCCTCGCGACGACGGAGCCAGACCACCGCACCGGCGCCGGCCACGAGCAACAGCCCGAGCATGACGGGGAGCATCGGGAACGAGCTGCCGCCGCCGCCCTGTTCGGGCGTCGTGGCGGTCGAGCCACCGCCGCCCGTGGTGGTGCCGCCACCGCCGCTGGTCCCGCCGCCGCCCGTCGTGGTCCCCGCGGCCGACCCCGCGACGTAGACGACGCGCGGGCGCTGGTCGGAGAAGCTGCGTTCGCCCTGCCAGGTGACGCTGTCGCTCCCGGCCGGCGTGGGGGCCGAGAACTCGCCCTCCGGGGAGACGCTCTCGAACACGAGCCCGTCGCCGGGCAGGAAGACGAGCGACTGTGCGGGGCCGATGTAGAACCCACCCTCGAACACGTCCGCGACGACGACCTGGTCGCCACTGGTCTGTGCGAACGCGGTCCAGCGGAACGACATGTTGACGATGCCGACGTGGCCGTCGAACGTCGGTTCCTCGCTGGCGCCCCGACGGAACGCCGTCGCGGTCATCTCGCGCCCGGTCTCGTTGCGGCCGAACGCGACCAGGTTGCGCGCGCGGCGCTCGAAGTTCGTGTACAGCTCGGTCTCGTTGGACTCGAACTCCGTCGCGAACTCCTGGAACTGCTGGCGCTCGGACTCGTTCGCGAGCTGGCGCTCGTAGTGGATGGCGAACCGCGCAGAGCCGTTCTCGAAGACGCGGATGCGGAACTGTGTGCGGTCGAACTCCTGTGCACTGCCGAGCGCGCCCGTCGAGTTTGGAGGAGCGTGGACAGACCCGTCTGGCCCGGGTGCCGCCGCCGTGGCGCCACCGGCGAGCACGACGACGCTCACCGCGAGCAGGACGAGCGCTCCCACACCGAGTAGCCGACGCATTCGTCACCCCTTACTCGGGGAGGGATTAAGAACGCTAGGTCCGCGGGTCGAACTGCTGTCCGCGGGTGACCACGGCCTCGATGTCCGACCAGACGTCGACCGAGGTGCGTGGGTCGTCGGGCAGCAGGACCAGATCCGCGTTCGTCCCGGGTTCGACCCGGCCGGCGTCGACGCCGAGGAGCTCCGCGCTGGTGCGTGTGGCGGCCTCGAACGCCGTCTCGGGTGTCATGCCGTACTCGACCATCAGCGCCAGCTCCTGGGGGATGTCCGCGAACGTGTTGAACGGGGTGCCCGCGTCGGTGCCCATCGCGATGGTGACGTCCGCTGCCAGCGCGTGTTCGAACGCCTCCTCGAACGCGGCCTGTGCCTCCCTGGCCTTCTCGACGGCGTAGTCGGGGATGGGTGCGGTCGCTGCGTTGTCGACGATGCCGGCGAGCGCGCTCGCCGTCGGGACCCAGTAGGTGCCGCTCTCCGCCATCTCCTCGGCGGCCACGGCGTCCATGAACGTGCCGTGCTCGATGCTGTCGATACCGGCTTCGACGGCGTTGCGGATGCCGTCGGTGCCGTGGGCGTGAGCCGCGGTGGGGACGCCCTTCGCGCTCGCGGCGTCGACGAGTGTCCGGAGTTCGTCGCGTGTGAGTTCGGGCGCGCCCGTGTTCGCACCGGGTGTGAGCACGCCACCGGTGGCCATGCACTTGACGACCGCGGCGCCGGCCTTGAGCTGCTCGCGGACGGCCTTCCTGATCTCCGCGGGGCCGTCGGCCTCGCGGCCGAACCAGTGGCCGTGCCCGCCGGTCATCACGACGTTGCGGCCGCAGGCGACGACGCGTGGCCCGGGAAGGACGCCCGCCTCGACGGCTGCTGCGGCCTCGAGTGCGATCTCGTCGGGCGCGCCGAGGTCCCGGACGGTCGTGACGCCCGCGGCGAGCGCGTCGCGGAGGTTGCTCGCCGCGCGGTAGGTAAGCGACGCGGTCGACCGGTCGACGTCGCTCGCCGGATCGGGGCCGGCGTCCATCATCAGGTGGACGTGGGCGTCGACGAGTCCCGGCGCGACGTACGCCCCGTCGGCGTGGACGGTGGTGTCCGCGTCCACCTCGGTGGCGTCCTCGACCCGGGTGATCTCACCGTCGACGGCGACCACGTCCGCCTCGCGGGCGCCCCGGTGGTCGACCACGGTTCCGTCCCGGACGACGAGTGTGTGGCTCACGCGTCCTCCAGCTCCTCGGTGTCCGCGTCGGTCACGCGCTGCTGGACACGCGCTGCCGCATCTCGCGCCCCGTGCTTGCTCGCGTAGCCCTCGCCGCTGTCGGCGAGGATGCGCCCGTTGTCGGCGACGAGCCGCCAGCGGTACTCGCCCGCCTTGTCTCGGAACACCTCGAAGTGGGTGTCCTCGAACGTCGGGACGGCGGCGTCCGGTGCGTGCTCCCGGACTCGACCGATCGCGTCACGTGCGGATGCCCTCGTGGTGTAGCCCTCGCCGCCGTCCGCGATTATCTCACCGTTGCTGGCGACCAGCCGCCAGCGGTACTGTCCGGCGCGGTCCTCGTACAGTTCGAACGTCGCGACCATACCGGTGGTTCGACGAGTGGTCACAAAAAACTGGACCCGCGCGGGATGACGGATCGCACGGGAGCTCCAGTCGACGCGAAGAGTGGTGGTGGTGGATTGGCGTCGTTTGGTGGTGGTTGGGGGTGTGCCTCTGACCAGAGTTGCGATGGGGGGGTTGGGTGGGGGGTCGTCCAGTCAGGGTGGATGGCAGCAGACGAACGGGTAATCCGGGTCTGCCGTCACACCCTATCATCACGTTGAACCTACCCCTACATAAAATTACCGCAGAAAATCGCTAATGGTTATCCCAGGGTGTTACGTTCGAGACCATTGGTCATGCAACCGTCGAATTGCCATTAGATAGAAATAAAAGGAGCGACCAAGTAATAGATACAAACCGAAACCCGGAGCGTGTTACCATGAGACTACGACAACCCACTGACTTCCTGATACTCGAAGCACTGCAGGCGCAGGGTCGCAACGTCGCGACGAACCTCGCCCACCACACCGACAAGAGCCGCAAGAACATCAACAGCCGGCTGCCGGTGCTGGCCGACTACGGCCTCGTCGAGAAGATCGGTCCCGCACAGCGCTCGGGCCTCTACGAGATCACAAAGAAGGGCCGCATCGCGCTGATGTACCAGGACAAGTACGACGAGGTAGAGGACTTCGGCGCCCTCATCGAAGGCCCCCACGCGAGCGACCCGCAGCCCGACGGACAGGGCCAGGCGGCGCTCGTCCGTGGTGCCGACGACGAGGAAGACGAAGACGACGAGTGACGGCCGCCGCGGTGCCGTTCGCTGTGCGGTAGTCACGACCTCGTAGCGTCCCCGCCCACACTGCGCTTTCGGGTCCACGGCCCGACCTGCTCTCCGCTGTCTCGACCGCCGAGCGACGGCGCTCCAGAGTCGAGTCCCCTGCCGCCGGTTCCCGCCTACGGCGCGAGCCGGTTCTTCCGGTTCTTCATCTTCGACTCGTAGTGCTCGAACGTGATGGGACACCACTCGCCCGCCAGGTCGAGCACGCGCTCGGTCATCTCGCGGATCTCCCACTGCGCGTCGGCCGCCGCGCGCATGTCGGCGACGTGCATCAGCATCCGGGCGTTCATCGACATCACCATGTTCACCTTCGTCCCGATGGGCAGCACGAAGCGCGCGTCCTCCGGCGGCATCCCCAGGTCGAGCAGCTCCTGGTAGTCCTCGACGGACTGCCGCACCGAGCGCTGGAACAGCTCCTCGCGCTTCGCGACGGTCTCGTCGTCGACCGCGCCGGTCCGCTGGTTGCGCCCCACCCAGTCCGGGTCCGACGCCGACGGCGGCGTCACGACCATCGCGCCCTCCTCGACCTCGGCGGGATCGACGTCGTCGAAGCTCACGTAGCGCATCGACTGGACGTCGAAGCTGACGTGACGATGCCGGGTTATCTGTGCCATGCAGGAGCGGCTGATGCCCTTCACCGCGAACGTCGCCTGCACGTGCTCGAACGGGCCGAAGTGGCCGTGGTCGAGCAGGTGGCCGATGAGCGTCTCCTGTTTCTCCGCCATGGTCTCCCCGTCGATGCTCTCCATGACCGTCTCGAACGACTCCTCGCCCACGTAGCCGTCGTAGTAGTCGTTGCGCGCCGCCGTGCAGATGAGCTCCTCCGGGTCCTCCGTGGCCTCGAGTAGTTGGACCTTCATGCGTGTCGTCGTACTGGCTCTCGCGGGGGAGGGTAAAAATTCGGTTCCATTCGTGTCGCCCGCCGGAACCACTACCCCTAAACCACCACCCTCCCAAGCGACGACGAGATGAGCACGTCCGAGGAGTGGACGTTCCCCGACGACGTCGACCACGAGGCAGTGCAGGACGCCCTCGTCGAGTGGTACGAGGCCGACCACCGCGACTTCCCGTGGCGACGCACCGACGACGCCTACGAGATACTCGTCTCGGAGGTGATGAGCCAGCAGACCCAGCTCGGCCGCGTCGTCGAGGCGTGGGCGGCCTTTCTCGAGCGGTGGCCGACGACCGCGGCCCTCGCCGACGCCGACCGCGCGGACGTGGTGGGCTTCTGGACCAGCTACTCGCTCGGCTACAACAACCGGGCGAAGTACCTGCACGAGGCCGCGCGGCAGGTCGAAGACGAGTACGACGGCGCGTTCCCCGAGACGCCGGACGAACTGCAGGAGCTGATGGGCGTCGGCCCCTACACCGCCAACGCGGTCGCGAGCTTCGCGTTCGACAACGGCGACGCGGTGGTCGACACGAACGTCAAGCGCGTGCTCTACCGCGCGTTCGACGTGCCCGACGACGACGAGACGTTCGAGCGCGTCGCACGGGACCTCATGCCTCCCGGCGAGTCCCGCGTCTGGAACAACGCCATCATGGAGCTCGGCGGCGTCGCCTGCGAGAAGACACCCAGCTGCGACGAGGCGGGCTGCCCCTGGCGCGAGTGGTGCCACGCCTACGAGACGGGCGACTTCACCGCGCCCGACGTGCCGACCCAGCCGACATTCGAGGGCAGCCGCCGACAGATGCGCGGCCGGGTCGTCTCCGTGCTGAAGGAGTACGACGAGCTCGCGCTCGACACGCTCGGGCCGCGGGTGCGTGTGGACTACTCCCCCGACGGCGAGCACGGCCGCGAGTGGCTCCGGGGGCTGCTGTCGGACCTCGCCGACGACGGGCTGGTGACCGTGGCGGAGCAGGAGGGAGAGACGGTGGCGTCGTTGCGGCAGTAGCGTTCTGCGTCCATGCGGACAGACCTCACGACCGGAACCAGCGTAGCAAACGGGCCAGCAAGCCACCTTCTTGCTTCTGAGCGTTGGGGTCGTCTTCCTCGTCGGGCCGGTTGATCGACCCGTCGAGATTCACGTCCGGACTCTTCTCCACCTCCTCGTCAGGCGCGCTTCCGACGGTGTACGTCGGCGTGAACGGTTCTGGGGTGTCACCGCCGGTGGAGCGTTCGCTCAGCTCGGATTTCGAGACGGGACGGAAGATGCCGTGACCACAGTTCCGGCACTCGTTCGGGTTCTGTGTGTGGATCTCCGCGCAGCGTTTGCAGGCCCAACCCCTCATACGGACGAGAAGTGTTTGTGGTCTGAAATAGTTGATTGCCGACGCGAGCGTGGCTGCAGACGAACGGGGCGGGGACCGTTCTGCTCGCTGCGGCCGAAACGGGCGCCGAACACCGACGACCTGCCCGCGTCAGTCCTCGGCGACAGAGCTGGTGGACTCCCCAGTCGCCGGTGCGGGCGGTTCGTGCGTCCCGAACTCGGGGTGGGTCTCCTCCATCCAGCGCCAGACGACGGCGCCGGAGGCGAACATCAGCAGTGCCGTCAGGTAGAACGCGGCCTCGAGGCTCACGGCCTCCATCGAGAGCCCGATGAGTATCGCGCCGACGCCGTAGCCGGCGTCGCGCCACATCCGGTAGACGCCCATGCCCGCGGCCCGCCAGGTGGGGTGGGCGGCGTCGCTCGGCACCGTCATGAGGTTCGGGTAGAGCAGCGCCATCCCGAGCCCGGAGACGGCGGCGAGGGTGACCCACGCGAGGTAGCCCTCGACGAGCACCATCCCGAGGACGCCGCCGCCGGCGAGGAACATCCCGGCGACGACGGGCGGACGGCGGCCGATGCGGTCGGCCAGCCCGCCGGTCGCGATCTGCGTGAAGTACATCGCGCTGTGGACGCCGACGACGACGCCGACGGCGTCGATGCCGAGCCCCTGGCTGGTGAGGTACAGCGGCACGGCGATCCAGAACAGCGTGTCGACGAAGTTCTCGACGTGGCCGGCCTGGGCGGCCGCGAACAGCGTCCGGTCACCGTAGGTCGCGCGCCGCAGCACCGCCTCGAACGGGAGGTTCGCGTCCTGGTGGTCGTCGTCGCCCTCGCCCTCGGCGAACTGGAGCGTCTCCCTGACGAGGAAGACCGAGGCGAGCAGCGCCAGCACGACGACCACGGCGAGGAAGTAGAACGGTTCGGGTCGGAGGCTCGTCCGCGCCGCGATGAGTCCGGTGAGCCAGGCACCGACGGCGACGCCGGTGTAGCCGAACGCCTCGTCGATGCCGACCGCGAGCCCGCGCTGTTCGGGGCCCGCGAGGTCGATCTTGGCGTTGATCGCCATGCTCCAGGTGAGCGCCTGATTGACGCCGAGGAGGACGTTCCCGACCGTGATCCACCACCAGTTCGGCGCGAAGATGAGGACGACCGGCAGCGGCAGCGCGGTCAGCCAGCCCAGCACGAGCACCGGCTTCCGGCCGTACTCCTCGCCCCACTTCCCGGCGTAGAGGTTGAGCAGCGACTTGACGAAACCGAATGAGACGACGAACGAGCCGATGACGAGGAACGACTCGACGCCGAGGACCTGCTCGCCCAGCACGGGGACGACGGAGCGCTCGGACCCGATGGTCAGCCCGGTCGCGAACACGAGCAGGACGTGCAGGGAGAACTGTCCGAGGTGCGCACGGATACCCTGTCGACGGTCGGTCGTCGTCCCCATCGTCATCGACCGCCCCCGCGGGCCGCCCTCGCGAGCAGCCGGGCTCGGCCGGCGACTCCGCGTGTGCCTCGCTGTGGCTCGTCCGTCTCGTGGTCCGTCATCTTGCCATGCGGTACGTCGAGCCCCAGGATACCGATACTGCCGGTCATGACCGGCAGCCTATAGCGCCTGGGGACGTACACCGTCGTATGAGCCTCTACCAGTCGTCGTTCCGGGTGCGACACGAGTGCCCGTACCGGGCGCTGTCGGAGCGGTACCCCGACCTGACGATACGGGAGTGGTACCTGAGCGACTGCCAGGTGCTCGAGATCACGTCGTCCGAGACGCCGACCGACGAACTGCTCGCGGAGATCGAGCGCCTCGGCGACGTACTCCACCGCTCGGTCGACGCCTCGGGCCTCCACGTCGTCACGCAGTCCTGTCTCTGCACGCTCGAGGACTCCATCATCGAGCGCTTCGAGTCCCACAACTGCCTCTACCAGCCGCCGACCGTCCACCGACAGGGATGGGAGCACTACTCAGTCGTCGCGTTCGACGAGGGCGATGTCCGCGCTCTGCTGGGCGAACTGGACGACGACCGCGACATCGAGCTCCTCTCGAAGACCGCCATCGCGGAGGAACACGTCCCGCACAGCATGCTCGCACCGGTGGACCGGCTGTTCGAGGACCTCACCGACCGCCAGCTGGCCGCGCTCCAGCTCGCGCTCGAAGGCGGCTACTACGAGCAACCTCGCGCGGTCTCGACACGGGAGCTGGCCGAGACGACCTCGGTCGCGCGCTCGACGTTCGAGGAGCATCTGCGGAAGGCGGAGAACAAGCTGCTCACGAACGCCGGGGAGTTCCTGCGACTGGTGACGGCGGCGTCGACCGACGACCCGTTCGGGGTCGCGGCGGACCGGGGGGCCGAGGGGACCGCGGACTGACCTCCGGTCTCAGTCGTCGCTCGCCCCGACGGCGGTTCCGCGGGTCACGTCGCTCGCGTGTCCGACGCGACGCGCCCAGAGCAGCAGCATGCTCGGGAAGACGAACACGCTGACGAGGAACGACAGCGAGAGTGCGAGCACGACGAGCATCCCGAACGAGCGCAGCTGCGGGCTGACGTGCAACAGGAGCGTGGCGAACGCGCCGCCGGAGGTGAGCGTGCTCCCGAGCAGCGCGCCACCGGTGCCGGTGACGGCGGTCCGCAGGGCGATGACGGGGTCGTCGCTCCGGCCGAGTTCGTGGGCGAACCGGTCGCTGATGTGGATGTTGTAGTCGACGCCGAGGCCCACCGCGAGGCTCAACAGCAGCGCGGTCAGGAGCGTCACCGGGGTGTCGGTGACGTACATCCCGGCGAGCACGAGCCCGATGACGAGCGCGATGGGGACGACCGTGAGCAGGCCGAGCGTCGCGCTCCCGTCGGTGAGCCGGTAGACGAGCGCGAGCACGATGGCGATGATGCCGAGTGCGATGACCATCGTCTCGACGATGCCGTCGGCCATCTGCCCGAGTTCGGCGTTGGCGAACGTCGCCTGCCCGACGGCGGTGGCGGTCAGGTCGCTCTCGCTCTCGACGACGCCGGCGACGCCGTGCATGGCGTTCGCGCGGTCGTCGACCTGCAGGCCCTGCTCGACGGGGACGAGCAGCCGGACGCTGCGGAACTCGCCGTCGGTGCGCTCGACGACGCGGCTGGCCTGCGCCGGATTGGCCCCGTACAGGGCGGCGTACACGCCGGAGACGTTCCGGTCTGGCACGCCGTCGCCGTCGGTGTCTGCGTCGGCGAGCGTCGCGGCGAACGACTCGTTCTGTGCGGCGGTGCGCTCCATGACAGACAGCGGGGAGACCACGGGTGCGGCGCCGTTGCGGCTGAAGGTCGCCTCGCGCTGGGCGGCGTCGGCGGTGGCCGCGTCGACGCGTTCGAGCGCGGCGGCCGTGGTCACGTCACCCTCTATCAGTATCGAGGTGTAGCGCTGGCTGTCGCTCTCCGCCTGGTACTGGGAGTCGACGTAGTTGCTGTTCTGGTACCACTCCGTCTGTGTCGCCTCCCAGGCGAGCGGGCCGGGGAGCTCCTCCTTCCAGTCGGCGACCTCCTCGGAGGTCTGGTAGCCCTGGCGGTCGAGCTCGGACCAGGCGGCCGCGCCGCCGGCACCGGCGAGGACGGCGACCACGACGACGACCGGCGCGGCGACGCGGGCGGCGCGCACGCCGGCGGTGAGCAAGGGTTCGAGGTAGCGACCCTGCCCGAGCGGTGCCTTGCGGCGGTCGAGGCCGACCCGCTCGAGCAGGCCGTCGATGCTGACCTTCAGCGCCGGGACGAGCGTCGTGAAGACGACGAACGCCGAGACGACGCCGAGGGTGATGCCGATGCCGAGCTGGCGGATGGAGCCGATGGGGCTCGTCAGGTTCGAGAGGAACCCGACGGCCGTCGTGACCGTGACGAGCAGGAGCGCGACGCTGACGGCCGAGAGCGACCGGTACATCGGTTCGCGGATGCCCTCGCCCTCGCCGCGCTGTTCGCGGTAGCGCATGAACACGTGGAGCCCGTAGTCGATGCTCAGGCCGGTGATGAGCACCGGGCCGATGATCATCGTCACGCCGGCGGGGATACCCAGCCAGCCGAGGATACCGAACATGCAGAGCACGGAGACGACGACCCCGAAGAAGCCGACCACGACGTCGACGAGGTCGCGGTACGCGAACCCGAGGACGGCGAGGATGAGCAACAGCGCCGCGGGGAGGATGAGCTCCGTGGTGTCGGTCCAGATCTGCGACTGGTACGGAGCCTGCGCGTGCTGGCCGAGCGTGAAGTACTCGGCACTCGCGTCGGACTGCTCCACCGTGCCCTCGTAGAGCGCGCGCTGGGCGTCGGCCGGCGGCCCGAAGCTGTTCGCACCGGGAGCGGTCTCCATGGTGAACACCATGCGGCGGCTCTCGGCCGTCGCGGTACCGGGTTCGTACTCCTGCGGCAGCAGCTGGAGTGCCGGCGACCCCTCGCTGAGCGTGCGCGAGACGAGCGTGCGGACCTCGTCGGCACTCGTGGATTCGAGTGCCGTGATCTGTGCGTCGAGGCTCGCGTTCCGGTCGCCGGCGGCCCGCGTAGCCACGATGTTCGAGACGCCGAGAATCGGTTGCTCGTCGGCGAGCGCGTCCGCGACGGACTCGTTCGCGCGGACGGTCCGCTGGTACTCGAGCGAGGCGAGCAGCGACTCCTTCGTGAGCACGTTCCCGTCCGTCTCGCGGACGTAGACGCTCGAATAGGTCACGTTGCTCGACCTGTCGAGCCCACCGTAGTACGTCTCGATGTAGTCCGCCTTCTGGGCGACGGTGGTGTCGCCGAAGGCGTCGCTGTCGGTGCTCGCAGCCCCACCACCTTCGAGCTGCGTGATGCCGCCGATGACCCCCGCACAGACGAGGAGCATGACGAGGAGGACGATTCTGTTGTGGTCGGTGACCGTTCGGACGACCCTGTCTAACCCAAACATTCTGCATCTGGACAGATGACGAACAGGTCGTTATAATCAGGTCCTTGGTTTCAGACTCTGCAACTACCCCATTGTGACCCCGTCACACGCCCGATCCGGCCGTCGGCCTGTGCCTTCATATCGGTGGCCTCGGTGGGTGGGGTATGGCGAGTGCGACCCTGACGGAGCCCACGGTCCTCGCACACACGAAGCGCCGGCTGTTCCCCGACGACGCCGAGCAGGCCTACGCCGTCGTCGACACGCAGTTCGCGCAGACGAACTGGGTCGCCGGCGCCGCGGTCCCGGCCGAGGTGCGCGAGACGCTCGCACCGTTCAACCACGTGCGGGTCGGCTCGGGCTACCCGGACCTGGTCGGCGTGCGCACGCTCGAGGACGACCTGCTCGCTGTCGAGCGCTTCGGCGAGAACCCGCCGCTGGTCGCCGTCGAGGCGAAGGGGTACACCGAGGCCGGCGGGGTCGACGTCGAGCGCGGCATCGTCCAGGCGTACGACCGGCTGCACGAGGCGAACGCGGCGTACGTCGCCGCCCCCGAGCCGGCCATCTCGCAGTCCGAGCGCACGCTCGCCCGCCAGCTGAACGTCGGCGTGCTCGGGGTCGACGAGTCCGGCTCGGTCGCGACGCTCGAACTCCCTCGGATCGTCGGCAACCGGACGACGGGCGAGGCGACGGCCATCCGCTTCCAGGCGAGCGCACAGGGCGTCGCGGACCGCTCGTTCGGCCTGAACCACCCGAAGAACTACCTCGGGTACCCGGTCGCGCTGGCCCACGACGGCGACACCGGGTCGCTGCTGGCCGAGCACGTCGTCGCCGCCACCGACAGCGCCCGCGGCGGCGCGTCGTTCCTCGGACTGGTCGACCTCGATGGCTCGCGCGAGGAACTCACACCGCTGGGTCGGGAGGTCGTCAGGTTCGCCCGCCGCGAACACGGCGACCTCGATTCCGCCCTCCGGGAGTTCGAGAACTGGAAGCGCTCCCGGAAGCGCTTCTCCGACGTCGCGCCGCGCTGGGGGCTGCTCACGAGGCGCGTCGTCTTCGACTACCCCGCCACCCAGCTGCTCGTCGAGGAGCTCCAGCACCTCCACGACGACGGTTTCCCCGAGCCGACGCTCCCGCAGTTCGTCCGCTACCTGCACGAACTCCACCCCTCGTTCACCGTCGAGCTGTTCCTCCGCGGCACCGAGGACGTCCGCGAACGCGCGCTCACCGCCGACGGCGAGTTGCGTGTCGAACCGCTGCACGACGGTTCCGTCTACCACTCCCCGACCGTGTTCCAGCTGAAGGCGATGCTGTTCCACGCGGGCATCCTGACCGAGCGCGGTGCCGAGCCCTCGAATCTGGACCCGGACGCGGACGTCTGGGCGCTGCGCGACCGGGCCTGATTCCGCCGGGTCAGATCTCGATCGCCCAGAGTCGGAAGTCCTCCGGTCGACCGTACACGGCGGTGAACACGTCGTCGACGAGCTGTGCGATCCGGTCGTCGTCGGTCCGGACCGTCACCCGGGCGTGGGTGCCCTCGGCCTCCTCCGGGCTGACGAGTTCCTCGATGGTCGCCGACGGGTAGTCCCGAACGAGCTCCTTCAGCCGCGCCAGCTCGTCGTCCGTGCAGTCCAGCGCGACGGTGTCGTCGAAGTACTGGACCCACGGCGCGCCGTGTTCCAGCTCGGCGTCCGCCTCGTCGGGCTCGGTCGTCAGCGTGACGTACGGGCTCCCGCGCTCGCGGTGGGCGGCGAACGCGTCGACGACGAGCTCGCGCCGTGCGGCCGCGTCTGTGGCGTCGAAGCGAGTCATGGGTCGGGCTTGGCACGGTGACTGGAAGAACGTGGCGTGTCCCGCCGGGCTGTCCCACGGGGAGGTCGTCCACGAATCCGGTTGCGGACCACTGGCTCACGATCCCGCCCGGGGACCCCGAACAGCCGGTTCGGACCGTCCAGCCATCTATATATACTGTCAGAATTGCGGTGGCCGGACCTCTGGTCGCCCCCCACCAGCGTCTGCTGGATGGACTCCGGACACTCCGCCCCGGATGGGAGACGAGACGTTCCGTGAGGCGAGTGACCGTACCGCCACCGTGTGGTTTTCGGGCTAACTGGGGACGGCCGTCGTTGCCGTGGTTCCGTCCTCCTGTCCCCGTACTGAACCGTGCACGACCGAATCGAACAGCATTCTATCAAATTATATATTACACGAACAATTATGGGGTATCCTCTGCTCTATACTGTTGCATGGTAACGATAGACATGGAAACGGAGGACGGACAGACCGAGATCCTTCGACGGATGCTCACGATCCGTGCGTTCGACACGAAAGCCGGCGAACTGTTCGCCGACGGAGAGCTCCCGGGATTCGTCCACCTGTACATCGGAGAGGAAGCCGTCGGCGTCGGTGCCGTGTCGGCACTCGAGGAGGACGACTACATCACGAGCACGCACCGTGGACACGGCCACTGCATCGCGAAGGGGCTCGACACGTACCGCATGATGGCCGAACTGTACGGCAAGCGTGACGGCTACTGCAACGGCAAGGGTGGCTCGATGCACATCGCCGACGTCGACGCCGGGATGCTCGGGGCGAACGGCATCGTCGGTGCGGGGCCGCCACTGGCGACAGGGGCGGCACTCACGGCGGACATGAAGGACACAGACACGGTGGCGCTGGCGTTCTTCGGCGACGGTGCCGTCGCACAGGGGCAGGTCCACGAGGCGATCAACCTCGCGGCGACCTGGGACCTCCCGGCGGTGTTCGTCAACGAGAACAACCAGTTCGGCGAGGCGACGCCGGTCGAGAAGCAGCACAACCTCGAACATCTGAGCGAGACGGCCGAGGCGTACGACATCCCCGGGTTCACCGTCGACGGGATGGACGTCACGGCCGTGTACGAGGCGGTGAAGGAGGCACGCGAACGCGCCGCGAACGGGGACGGACCGACCTTCATCGAGGCCGACACCTACCGGTACGAGGGGCACTTCGAGGGCGACCACCAGCCCTACCGGTCCAAGGAGGACATCGAGATCTGGAAGGACCGCGACGCCATCGAGTCGTTCAAGAACCGCCTCGTCGACGCCGGCACCATCACGCAGGAGGAGTTCGAGGCGATGCGCGACGAGATCGAGGCCGAGATCGACGATGCCGCCTCGAAGGCGAAGGAAGCGGACTACCCCGACACGAGCGAAGCGTACGAGGACATGTTCGGTGCGTCTGTTCCGGAGATAAACGAGTTTGCGACGCAGATGCGGGCGGACGGTGGTGAGACCCGATGAGTACCGAGACCCAATCCGGCGGTGACGTATCGGACACACAGACGATGACGATCCGCGAGGCGATCCGGCTCGCCCTCCGGGAAGAGCTCGCACGAGACGAGGACACGTACATCATGGGCGAGGACGTCGGCGAGTTCGGCGGGGTCCTCAGCGTCACCGGCGACCTCGTCGAGGAGTTCGGTGAGGAACGCGTCCGGGACACGCCGATCAGCGAGGCCGGGTTCATGGGGGCCGCGGTCGGCTCCGCCGCGACGGGCATGCGCCCCGTCGTCGAGATCATGTTCTCGGACTTCCTCGGCGTCTGCTCCGAGCAGATCCTGAACCAGATGGCGAAGAACCGCTACATGTTCGGCGGCAAGACGGAGATGCCGGTCACCGTCCGGACGACCGAGGGCGGCGGCATGGGTGCGGCGAGTCAGCACTCGGGGACCATCCACACGTGGTTCGCCCACCTCCCCGGCGTGATGGCCGCCACGCCCGGCACACCGCGCGCGGCGAAGGGGCTGCTGAAGACCGCCATCCGCTCGAACGACCCGGTGTTCTTCTTCGAGAACAAGGAGATCTACGAACGGGAGGGCGAGGTCCCGCTGGACGAGGACTACACCATCCCGCTCGGGCAGGCGAGCGTGGAGCGCGAGGGGGAGGACGTCACCGTCGTCGCGACACAGCGACTGGTCGGCGAGTCCGTGGACCTCGCGGAGGAACTCGACGGCGAGACGAGCGTCGAGGTCATCGACCTCCAGTCGCTGTACCCCATGGACACCGAGACGGTCCTGAACAGCGTCCAGAAGACCGGCCGTCTCGTCGTCGCAGACGAGAGTCCGCTCTCCTACGGCACCCACGCGGAGGTCGTCACCCGGGTCCAGGAGAAGGGTTTCTTCAGCCTCGACGCGCCGATCCAGCGCGTCGGCGTTCCGGACACCCACATCCCGTTCAGCCCGGTCCTCGAGGAGGAGGTCCTCCCGGGCACCGACGAGGTCCGCGCAGCCATCGACCGAGTGGTCTGAGTGACGGCGACGGTCGGACTCGTCGTCAACCCCGCTGCGGGCAGGGACATCCGGCGGCTCACCGGCGGAGCCAGCATCAGCGACGACTACGAGAAACGGCGAACCGCCGAGTGCGTCCTCGCCGGCCTCACCGTCGCGGACGACGTCGCGGTGCAGGTGATGCCCGACCGTGGGACGCTGAGTCAGCGGATCGTCGACAACGCACCCGAGCAGCTACCGACGAGTCTCCTCGAGATGACCGTCAGCGCGAGCGGCGAGGACTCCCGACGTGCGGCCGCCGAGTTCGCGGACGACGCGGACGCGATCGTCGTCCTCGGCGGCGACGGGACGAACCGGGACGTCGCGCGGGCGTCGGGTGACGTGCCACTCGTGAGCATCTCGACGGGGACGAACAACGTCTTCCCGAACGCCGTCGATGGGACCGTCGCCGGCGGCGCTGCCGCCCTCGTCGCGACGGGTGCCGTGCCCCGGTCGACGACGACGTACAGGCACGGGATGGTGGCGGCGGTCGCCGACACGGCCACTGGCGAGCATCGGATCCAGGGCCTCGCGACACTGGGGATTCTCGACCAGATGTTCATCGGGACGCGCGCCATCCTCGACGCCGAGACCATCGTCGGTGGCGTCGTCTCGCGGGCGTCGCCCACCGAGATCGGGCTCTCTGGGATCGCCGGCGGACTCACCTTACACAGGCCCGGCGAGGCCGGGGGCGTCGGATTCCGACTCGGCGCTGCCGAGACGTCGCCACGGACCGTCCAGGCCATCACCGTCCCCGGCGTGGTCGAACGGCTCGGCGTCCGGGAGTGGAAGGGACTCGCGGACGAGGAAGCGATGCGGTTCGACCTTCCGCGCGGGGTCGTCTCCGTCGATGGCGAACGGGAACTCGAGGTGAGCGACGCCACCATCGAGGTCCGTCCGGTCGCAGACGGCCCCCGGGTCGTCGACATCGACGCGGTGTACGAACACGCCGCGAACGACGGCTACTTCCGGTCCGACTGAGCCGTCCTCAGCGTCCACCGGCGGCGACGACCAGCGGCCACGGGTTCTCGACGTGGCCGACCAGCGATTCGAGGAACCGGGCGGCGTCCGCGCCGTCGACGATGCGATGGTCGAACGAGAGGTCGAACGAGATCTGTTTGCGAACGCCGACGCCGTCGTCCGTGGGAACGACCGCGTCCCGGATGGTGTTGACACCGAGGATGGCGACCTGCGGTGGGTTGATGACCGGGTCGAACGACTCCACGCCCAGCACGCCGAGGTTCGAGACGGTGAACGTCCCACCGGAGAGGTCGTCCATCGAGTACTCGCCCGACAGCGCCCGTTCCGTCACGGCCCGTCGCTTCGCCGCCAGTTCGGTGAGCGAGAGATTGCCGACGTCGCGAACCACGGGGGCGACGAGGCCGGAGTCGATGTCGACGGCGACGCAGATGTTCTGTGTCTCGTGGAGGCGGTGGACGTCGTCCTCGAAGGTGGCGTTGAACGCCGGATGCTCGTCGAGGCTCGCGGACACCGCGAGGAGCAGGACGTCGTTCACCGTCACCTTCGTGTCGAGCCCCTCGTCCGCCGCCGCTGCAGCGTCGAGGAGCTCCTCCGCGAGTGCGGTGCGATGTTCCGTGACGTGGACGGCCTCCCGGTAGCTCTGGCCGAGCCGGTCGGCGATGGTCCGGCGCATGCCCGATAGCGGCCGTTCCTCGTCGTGGGTCCCCGGCGGCTCGGCCTCGGTGGCGTCCTCGTCGAGCTCCCCTGCGGCTGCGGCTTCGACGTCGGCCTCGGTGATGGACCCACCGGGGCCGGAGCCGGAGACCGCCGAGAGGTCCACACCGGCCTGTCGAGCGAGACGGCGGACCCGTGGCGGGGCGAAGACGTGCCGTTCGCTCTCCGTGGCTTCGATCGTCGTGGCTTCGGGCGCCGTTCCTTCCGGTTCGGTCGCTGGTTCCGGTTCCTCGGCCGCGGCCGCCGCTGCCGCCTCGACGTCCGCTTCCGAGACAGCGTCCTGCGGCCCCGTTCCTTCGACGGTCGTGAGGTCGACGCCGAGTTCCTCGGCGAGCTTCTTCGCACGAGGCGTCGCCTTGACGCGGTCTGTCGACCCCTCCGGTGCCGACCCCGTCGAGGACTGGGCGGCCGTCGACTGGGTGTCGCCCGGGTTCGCCTCCGCTGCTGCCTCGCTGTCTCCCGATGCCTCCGCAGCTGCGGCAGTCCCTGTTTCGTCAGCCGGACCGTCCTCGCTGCCCGCCTCCGCGAGCAGCTGGGAGACGTCCTCGTCGGCGTCCCCCACGATGGCGATGTCCCCGCCTGGCTCGACACTCTCACCGACACCGAGGAGGATGTGGTGGACGACGCCGTCCTGTCGGACGCTGACCTCGCCCGTGGTCTTCTCGGACTCGATCTCCGCGACGACCTGGCCCGACTGGACCTCGTCGCCCTCGTCGACGAACCACTCGACGACTGTCCCCTGGTCCATGTCCATCCCGAGCTTCGGCATCTTGACAACAGTTCCCATGCTAGTCATATTCACGCAAGAAAGGGATAAATCCTCTTTCACCCGCGTCGACAGCACGCTCGCGAACTGGTGTCGAGACCCATCGACGGTCCTCGAAACCGGCGTCCGTCTGGGGGGACGGTGGACGAACTCCTGCATCCCTCCGCGACACGTTCCGGTAGCTCCGCGATACGAAAACATTACTTGCCGGCGAGAGAGGGTTCGGGTATGGCCCTCAGGACACCGCCGTTGCGCGGACGCCACGAGGAAGCCGGTGGGTCGTTCACGGACTTCGGCGGGTGGGAGATGCCCGTGGAGTTCGCGGGCATCCGCACCGAGCACGAGGCGGTCCGCGAGGCCGTGGGCATCTTCGACGTCTCGCACATGGGCGAGGTCGAGGTCCACGGCCCGGACGCCACGAAGCTGATGCAGCGGCTGACCACGAACGACGTGACGGCGCTCTCGCCGGGTGACTCGCAGTACGCCTGCATCACCGACGAGGACGGCGTCATCCTCGACGACACGGTCGTCTACCGGCGGCCCGACGAGGGCGAGACGCCGACGTACCTGTTCGTCCCGAACGCGGGCCACGAGGACTGGATGGTCGAGCGCTGGACCGAGCACCGCGACGAGTGGGACCTGGACGCGACCGTCGACGACCGCACCGAGGACTACGCGATGTTCGCGGTGCAGGGTCCGGACGCGGAGGACCACGTCCAGGACGCCGTCGAGAACGGCATCGAGGTGGCGTCGCTGTCGCGGTTCACCGCGACGATGGCGAGCGTGGCCGGCGCGGAGTGTCTGGTCGCCCGGACCGGCTACACGGGCGAGGACGGCTTCGAGCTCGTCGTGCCGTGGGACGCCGCCGAGGACGTGTGGGACGCGTTCGACGGCGTCGAGCCGTGCGGGCTCGGTGCCCGTGACACGCTCCGGCTGGAGGCGGGGCTGCTCCTCTCGGGGCAGGACTTCCACCACGAGGAGAACCCGCGCACGCCCTACGAGGCGGGTATCAGCTTCACCGTCAAGCTCGACACCGAGTTCGTCGGCCGCGACGCGCTCGAGGCCCAGAAGGAGCAGGGCGTCGACGAGAAGCTCGTCGGCATCCGCCTCATCGACCGCGGCATCCCGCGCCACGGCTACGACGTGACCGACACCGACGGCGACGTCGTCGGCACGGTCACGAGCGGGACGATGAGCCCGACGCTCGACGAACCCATCGGACTCGCGTACGTACCGACCGACCTGGCCGACCCGGAGACGATGCTGCGCGTCGTCGTCCGGGACCGCCCGAAGAAGGCCGTGGTCGAACCGCTCCCCTTCTACGAACGATAACAATGAGCTTCGAGACACCCGACGACCGGCAGTACAACGAATCGCACGAATGGGCACTGCGCGACGGCGACACCGTTCGCGTCGGCATCAGCGACTTCGCCCAGGACGAACTCGGCGACGTGGTCTTCGTCGAACTTCCCGACGTGGGCGAGGACGTCACGCAGGACGAGGCGTTCGGCGTCATCGAGTCCATCAAGGCCGTCTCCGACCTCTACGCGCCCGTCTCGGGCGAGGTCACCGCGGTCAACGAGGACCTGTTCGACGCGCCCGAGATGGTCAACGACGATCCGTTCGGCGACGGCTGGATGCTGGAGATCGCGCTGGCCGACGAGGCAGAGCTCGACGCGCTCCTCTCCGCGGACGAGTACGCGGACCAGGTCGCCTGAACGGTCGGCCGCCACACCGTCTCGTCCCCGTGACATCGCCCCGTCGGAGCCTGCGGTCCGCCGTCCGTCACCAGTCTCCGGGCACCGGCGACTCGGGCCGGGAGCTGGTGCGGGGGCGAATCCTGCCGGCAAGTGTGCAGGAACGAGCGTAGAACACACAATCCATTGCTGGTTGTATGCAGGTACATGCATACTACTCCGGTTCGAACCACGGTAATCATATGCCAGTAGTCCCAACCGCGTTCCGTGACACGAACGACGGCCGTGGGACAGCCACGGGCGGGTACATCTGAGACACCATGAGCGGACACCACTCACCACAGGGAAGCCCCTTCGCGCCGCACACCGCTGCCGACACCGAGGCGATGCTGGACGCCGTCGGCGTCGACAGCGAGGCCGAGCTGTTCGACATCCCGGACCCCGTCAGGTTCGACGGCGAGTTCGGCATCGAGCCGCGGAGCGAGCGGGCGATCCGGGCGGAAGTCGAACAGACACTCGAGAACAACGACGACCTGGTGGAGCTGCTCGGCCGGGGCCACTACAGCCACTACGTGCCCTCGCTGGTGGACCACCTCTCGCTGCGCTCTGAGTTCCTCACCTCGTACACGCAGTACCAGCCGGAGGTCACGCAGGGGTTCCTGCAGGCGCTGTTCGAGTACCAGTCGCTGCTCGTCGAGCTGACGGGCCTCGGCGTCGCGAACTGCTCGATGTACGACGCCGCGACGGCGCTGGGCGAGGCCGCGACGCTCGCGGACCGCCTGCGCCAGACCTCCGGGACGCGGGTGCTCGTCCCCGAGCAGCTCGCCGAGGGCCGCCGCGAGGTGCTCGCGAACTACGTCGCGGGGACCGACCTCACCGTCGAGGAGTACCCGATGGACGACGGCAACGTCGACGTCGAGGCGCTCGGGAACGCACTCGACGAGTCAGCCGTCATGGTCTACGCGGAGAACCCGACGGTCCGGGGCTGCGTGGAGGAGTCGCTCGAGACCGTCGGCGACCTCGCACACGACAACGAGGCGCTGTTCTGTCTCGGCTCGGACCCCGTCTCGCTCGCGCTCCTGCAGGAGCCCGCGAGCGTGGGTGCCGACGTGGTCGTCGGCGCGGCCGACGTGCTCGGCCTCCCGACGAGCTACGGGATGGGACTGGGCCTCTTCGCCACGCGCGAGGAGTACGTCCGGCAGGTGCCCGGACGGCTCGTCGGCGCGAGCACGGACGACACCGGGCGACGGGCGTACACGCTCACGCTCCAGACGCGCGAGCAGCACATCCGGCGCGAGCGCGCCACCTCGAACATCTGTACGAACCAGGCGTGGGTCGCGCTGCGGGCGGCCATCCACGCGGCGTCGCTCGGCCCCGACGGGCTGACAGACCTCGCGAAGGAGAGCGTCACCGACGCAGCCGAGCTCGCCGCCCGCGTCACCGAGGTCGTTGGCGTCAGAGCGCCGGTCCACGACCGGCACCACGTCCGGGAGTTCGTCGCCCACACGGACCAGCCCGCCCCCGCGGTCGCGGCGGACCTCGAGGAGGAGGGGTACGCGGTCCACGTGCTCGGGGAACACCACATCCAGATCAACGCGAGCGCACTCCCCGAAGGCGAGACCGACGACTTCCTCGCGGCACTCGCGGAGGTGGCCCGATGAACTACGATCAGGCGCGCTGGACCGACGACGACGAGCGCTACGAGCCGCTGCTCAGCGAGAAGCACACCGCCGAAGGCGACCTCGACGACTCGCCGCTTCCGGACGAGCTGACCCGGGATTCGCTGGAACTGCCCGATCTGTCCGAGCCCGAACTCGCCCGACACTACACCCGCCTGTCGGAGATGAACTACGGCGTCGACTCCGGGCCGTACCCGCTCGGCTCGTGTACGATGAAGTACAACCCGAAGTTCACCGAGGACGTCGCGGCGCTCGATGCCGCCGCGGTCCACCCCGACCGCTCGCCGGAGAGCGTCCAGGGCACCCTCGAACTCCTCTACGACCTGCAGGACTACCTCGGCCGTATCGGCGGGATGGACGCGGTGACGCTCCAGCCGCCAGCGGGTGCGGCCGGCGAGTTCACCGGCGTCCTCGTCGCGAAGGCGTACCACGAGCACAACGGCGAAGACCGCTCCGAGATCATCATCCCCGAGAGCGCCCACGGCACCAACTTCGCCAGCGCAGCCCTCGCGGGCTTCGACGTGGTCGAGCTCCCCGGCGGGGACGACGGTCGAGTCGACCTCGAGGCGCTCGAGGCAGCGCTCTCCGACGAGACCGCGCTCCTCATGCTCACCAACCCGAACACGCTCGGGCTGTTCGAGCGCGACATCGAGGAGATCGCCGAGATGGTCCACGACGCAGGCGGCCTGCTCTACTACGACGGCGCGAACCTCAACGCGCTGCTCGGCCGTGCCCGCCCCGGCGACATGGGCTTCGACATCATGCACTACAACGTGCACAAGACGTTCGCGACGCCCCACGGGGGCGGCGGCCCCGGCGCGGGCCCGGTCGGCGTCGTCGACGAGCTCGCGCCGTTCCTGCCGAAGCCACAGGTCGAGCAGGACGACGGGACGTACGAGCTGTTCGACCCCGAGCACTCCATCGGGAAGGTCCACGGCTACCTCGGCAACTGGCTCGTGCTCGTGAAGGCGTACGCGTACATCGCCCGACTCGGTGACCCCGGGCTCTCGGACGCGAGCGCCAAGGCGGTGCTCAACGCGAACTACCTCGCCAGCCAGATCGAGTACGAGGTGCCCTACGGGCCGTTCCACCACGAGTTCGTCGCCAGCGCGGGCGCACAGGACGCCGCCGACGTGGCCAAGCGGATGCTCGACTACGGCGTGCACCCGCCGACGACGAAGTGGCCCGAAATCGTCGGCGAGGCGCTGATGACCGAGCCCACCGAGATAGAGAACCGGAAGACACTCGACCAGCTCGCCGACGCGTTCAACGCCGTCGCGGGCGAGGACGACGACGCGCTGGCGGCCGCGCCGGAGCGGACGACCGCCCGGCGCATCGACCAGACCGCAGCCGCACGCGACCTGCGGCTCTCCTGGCAGTCGCTCGACGAGGGGTAGACCGCGGCCGCTCGGGTCTCTTCGAAAGACGGGACGACAGAGCTCTTCCTTCCTACTCGAACAGCGCGATAGCCTCCCCGTAGCGTCGGGTCGGTTCCTGCCAGTCGACCACGGCGAAGAACGCGTCGACGAAGTCGCCGCGAGCGGGGCCGTAGTCGTGGTAGTACGAGTGCTCCCAGACGTCGAGTGCGAGGATGGGGTGTGCACCCCAGAGGGCGCCCTGGTCGTGCTTGTCGACGACGACGTTCCGGAGCTGTTCGCTGTAGGAGTCGTAGACGAGCAGCGCCCAGCCACCGGCGGCCGAGGCGGCCGCCTCGAACTCCGCCTTCCACGCGTCGTAGGAGCCGAAGTCCGCCTCGATGCGGTCGCGGAGCGCGCCCTCGGGCTCCGCGCCGCCCTCGGGGCTCATGCAGTTCCAGAACAGGTCGTGGAGGATGTGCCCGGAGCCGTTGTGGGTCACGTTCCGCATCGCGCCGGCGGAGCCGTCGGTGGTCCCTTCCTCGCGGTTCGCAGCGAGCGTCTCGTCGGCGGCGTTCCATCCGCCGACGTAGCCCTGGTGGTGGGTGTCGTGGTGCCAGCGCAGCACCTGTTCGCTGACGTGCGGTTCGAGCGCGTCGTAGTCGTAGGGTAGCGGGTCGAGTTCGTAGTTCGCCATTGCAGACGGTGCTACCGGCGAGAACGGGATATATGTTCGCTGAAATATATTTTGGTAACTCGGGCGACGTGCGTGTCGGGGTGTGCAGTCGCGGGTTTCCGGAGCCGACCGCATTTGCTATCGCGACATGTGATTTATGGTGGCTGTTTGCGACTGTCGTATCGGTCGGAGCACTCGTCGGCAGGTGGTTCGACACCGGCGGAATCGGTACAGCCGCGGCTCGGCGAGGGTGAGGCTGCGGAGAAGTCCGTTCGTGCCGTTCAGGCTTCGCTCGTGTCGACGTTCGCGTCGATCTTCACGAATCCGTAGTCACACTCGGTGCAGTGCCACTTGACCTTCTCGCCGAGGTGGACGTGCGTGCTCGCGGCACGGTAGAAGGTGACGTCGCTCTCGCAGTCGGGACAGTAGTGTTCCGTCTCCAGGCTCATGCGAGCCAGTCCGTGGGGACGGGACTTTATTGATTCGAAGCGCGCTCAGCCGAACAGTTCGTCCAGGTCGACCGTTTCGTCGTCCGCCCCAGCTCCCTGGCGGTCGGTGCGCTCGACCGATACACCGTCGACGAACCGGTCGAAGGTCTCGGACCCCACCTCGTCCGTCGCTGTCTCCGGTTCGGCATCGGCGAGCGCCATCACCTCTTCCGGAGACGCCTCGGGGAAGGTCTCGAACAGTTCGTCTGGCGCGGCGCGACCCTCGGGGAGCGACATACCGTTGTATGCGGCCGACTACCACATTAATCTACGTCAGACGTCTGACGTACGCGAGTGTCGCCACGCACGTACTGGAGTCCCGTGAGCCCGCTCACTCCACGACTGGCGTCGCCTATCGGTGGGGTGGGGGTCGATGCGTACGACGACCGGGCGCCGAGTGGGTCCGTGGGCTCGCACGGGGATGAGCCGGGGGCGGGGAAGTTCGAGAGGGACCGGCGTCGGCGGAGCAGCTCTCTCACCCCGGGGCGCCGGCGGGTTCCCGGGCGTCGTGGCCAGTTTCTGGTGGTTTCAGCCCAGAATCGACGCGCTACGCTGTGTTCGGGGCTCCTGCGGAGCGTCCCGTTCTGGCCGCAATAACTCATCGTAAACTGTATAGCGCGATATAAAATGTCCGCGTCGTCCCCGTTCGCGCCCGGAGTTAAGTGGGGCTCGCCCGAAGCAGGGTGCATGAAGATATACACCGGCCGTGGCGACGACGGCATGACCGACCTGCGGGACATGTCCCGCGTGTCGAAGACCAGCCCGCGCATCGAGGCCTACGGGACCGTCGACGAGCTGAACGCGCTCGTCGGGACCGTCCGTCCGACCGGGCACGACGACATCGACGAGAAGCTCGCGGGTGTGCAGAACCACCTCCACGTCGTGCAGGCCGACTTCGCCAACCCGGACCCCGACGAGGACGACCCGATCATCACGGCGGAGCACGTCGACCAGGTCGAGTCGTGGATCGACGCCTACGACGACGAGCTCGAGCCGCTCCAGTCGTTCATCCTCCCGACGGGCAGCGAGAAGGGGTCGCGGCTCCACCACGCACGGACGGTCTGTCGCCGGGCAGAGCGCCGGGCGGTCGCGCTGGCGGCCGACGCGCAGGCCAACGAGGACGCGATCCAGTACCTGAACCGGCTGTCGGACGGGCTGTTCGTCTGGGCGCGCGTGGTCAACGCTCGCGAGGGCGTCCCCGAGGAGAGCCCGAGCTACTGATCGGTGCGTTCGTAGACGACCATCCCGCCGCGCTCGTGGCGTTGAACGGCGCCACGTTCTTCGAGTACGTCGAGGTGACCGACGGCCTCGCTCATCCCCGAGAACTGCTCGGTGACGGGCAGGTCCTCGAACAGGCCGGCCATCACGTCGACCGCCGTCTTCGGGCCGTCGAGCAGTTCGCGAACGTCGGCCGTGCGCTGTTCGTGTGCGTCGAGGATCTCCTGGATGCGGCCCGCGGGGTCGGTGATGACGTCCCTGTGGCCGGGGAGGAGTCGGTCGTAGCCGGCGTCGCGCTGGCGCTCCAGACAGTCGTTGTACCGGGGGAGGACGCGAGGCCGCTCCCCGCCGGGTTCCGGCGGCGGCTGGAGGAACGGATTCGGCGTGATGTCCGGCAGCACGTTGTCACCCACGATGGAGACGGTGTCACCGTCGTCGTCCTCGTAGGTGAACGTCAGTTCGCCGAGCGCGTGCCCGGTGACCTCGTCCACCGTGAGCTCGGTCCCCGCGGCGGTGACGGTGTCCCTCGCCGCGAGCGTCTCGTCGACCTCGACGTCGGGCGCGTAGTTGAGGAACGCTTCGGGGAGCTCGGTGATGGTGTCGGCCGTCGCCGCGGACATCCCGTTTCGCTCGAAGAAGTCGGTGAAGAACTCGCGCTCGTAGGCCCACCGTCCGGCGAAGTCGCCGACGATCTCGGCGCAGGACTCGCTCGCGTACACCGTCGCGCCGCGCTCGGCGAACCGGTGGGCGCTCCCGAAGTGATCGGGATGCGGGTGGGTCACGAGCAGCTGCTCGACGTCGTCGGGCGTCAGGTCGTGCTCCTCGAGCGCGCTGAGGAGTTCGGCCCAGGCCTCCTCGCCGTCTGGCCCGGGGTCGACCAGCGTGCGCCCGGCGAGGTAGGCGTTGATGGGACCGACCTGGAAGGGCGTCGGGATCGGATACCGCTCGAACATACTCGGGAGTGACCCCTCTCGGTGGTAAACCCTTGGGCCTCGGCGAAAACGGTGGGTCGGCGGGACAGGCAGGAGCGGGGGCCGGGTGATGCCCACGGTCCCCTGGCGCGTCGGGGCGCGCCGATGGCATGACTGTCGTTCGCTATGGGGTGTCCAGACGGCGGGTTGGCACGGTGTGGATTCCTCGCCGACCGCAGTTTTAGGTCGGCCTAACAATCACAAAAAGCTGCCGGTTTTGGGTGGCCTAAAAATCGAGGGTTCTGTCCTATCATCGGCGACAATTTTATAGCTCGTTCCGGCGTACTCTCGTCTATGAACCGCCACTTCAGAGATGCCCGATACCACGCCCGACGCACCGTCGAAGAACTCTACGCCGGCGTCGAGATGGAACTCGAACCCGTCCGCGAGCGGGTCGAAGCCCGCGTCGAGGAGTACCGCGGCGTCGAGGAGCCCGAACCCGAGCCGACCCGCACCGACCGCGTCCGCAGCGTCGGGCGGAATGCGCGTGACCGCCTCGGCGGCATGCCCATCAGCCGGTAAGGCGGAAAGCAACCCTTAAGTTTCACAACCGGGTAGCGACAGGTATCGCGGGTTGGTGGTCTAGTCCGGTTATGACACCTCCTTCACACGGAGGAAGTCGGCAGTTCAAATCTGCCCCAACCCATTAAGTTTCTTACCGCTGCTTAAGGAAGAGCGAACGCGCCGTAGCGGCCGTTCTCGCGCACGAAATCGACGGAATTGGGGTTGGCGATTCGGGCGGTCAAAATCCTATCTCAGTAAGTCACTTAACGCGGCCCTTCGCAGTCGGGCGGTTTTCATATCCGAAGGGTGGTCAGCGTGAGTGCCGAGAGCCAGCTGGGTATCTCGGCCGAGGAGCTACGGGTCCGGGAGAAGGCGCGTCCGAAGCCGACCACGTCGCGAGAGTTCCGGTGCGAGGAGTGTAAGGCTCGCTGCACCCGGCTGACCGAGGGCGGTGAAGCTGGCCATGCGTACTTCTGCTCCCGGCGGCTCCGACGAACAGGAGCCGAGCGCGAGCGGCCGACGCTGGAAGACCTCGAGGGAGGTGACGCGTGATGCCGCGGTGCAGTATCTGCGGTTCCAGCGTCGAGCACCCGCGCGAAAGCGTCTACATCGAGGGTTACGACGACCGTCGCGAGCGGGTTCGGTACTCGATTCTCTGCCGGGCGTGCCAGCCACAGCGGCCGAGGGAGAACCAGTACACCCCCAGGCGGCTCCCGCGAGGTGAGCGGCGGTGACGTACGACCGGGAGTTGCGGGAGCGTATCGTCGAGGCCATCGGCGAAGACCCCGCGCGGTTCCTTGACCATGACCTGGTCGGGGACGACGACGCGCGGCGACTCGCGGTCGCGCGTATCGAGGGCATCGACCGACTCCAGGTAATCAACTGCTGGAAGCAGTGCGAGCGGGCGCTGGCCCGCGACACCCGCGAGAAGGTGCTGGCGCTGCTCGACCGCCGTCGCGACTATCTGCTCGAACACGGCGAGCGCGGCGACAGACCGCGGCGCGACCCCGAGACCATCGAGGAGTGGTCTGCCGAGACGATCTACCTCGATGCCGATGGGAACCCTGTCGAACGCGGACGGAGCGCGACCGCGAAGCTGCACGAGGTGAGACAGTGACGGGGCAGACGGTGACGCAGCCCCACGAGTTCGAGGCGTACCTGAAGTACCCACAGTACGGGCTGGGTCCATACCAGCTGCTCGCGAAGGCCATCGTCGGTCGTTTCGATGGATACGCCGAGTTCGAGACCGAGATAGACGGCGAACCCTGGGAGATCCAGTGTAACTACTCGAAGACGGGTATCGCGCCCCGCCCCAGCGACAACATCGCTGGTGAGGCGCTGTACTCGTGGGACATCACGTGCAAGGGTGAGGGCCGTCGGAAGTTCTCGCCGATAATCGAGCCCCGCTTTCAGGACATGCGCCATCGCGAGAGCGGGGACGAACTCGGGTTCGGGAAACGCTGGTGGAACCGGTTCGGCACCGAAGGTGTGGACGTCGAGCTGAAGGCGAGCAACGTCGAGCCCGAGGAGGTGCCGAAGCTACTCCACGGCATCGTCGACGCGGTCGCGACGCACGCGGGGCTGTCGATGAACTCGCGGTACTTCACCGATGAACCGAGCCCGGCGCACTCCCGAGTGACGGCCTACGAGCGGTACGTACGAGTCCGACGGGGGATCGCGTCGAAGCTGCTGGCGAGTGGCACGATGATGAAAGCGATACACCTGCTGGCCGACGAGAAGGGGACCAAGGCCGAATACAAGGTCAACAACGAGGAGATCGTCGGCTACATGCACCGCCTCTGGGTCGACCCGGAGAGCGCACAGAAGCTGATTCCGAGCCACCGGTACGGCTTCCAGTTCAAGCACTACCACCCGAAGACCGTCAAAAGCGACCCCGAGAACCCACTGTATCACCCGAAGATTGGCGTGCTCATCAATCAGGAGCGCAACGGGGGCGACCCCATCGTCTGGCGCGACCTGGACGACGCCGAGCGCGAGATCGAGGAGACGCTACTGAACTTCCTCGAATGGGGTGACGTGCCGACCGATCCGGACCCAGGGACGTACGTCGAAGACGACCATTTCCGACCGGGTGCTCGCGAGGAGACCGTCGCGATGTACGACGACCCGACGCCACAGATCGAAGCCGAGCAGGAGCACCTGCTGGTCACGTCGTTGCGGGACATGACGGACGCCGACCTGGACGTGCTCGACCAGCTGCTGACCGACGGCGGTGGGCAGCACTACGAGGAGATCGCCGAGGAGACTGGGCGTGGGGTGAGTACCATCTACCGGGCGCTGAAGCGCCTCGGTGCCGTGCTGGAGAACGACGACGGCGTAGTGAGCTTCGCGTCGCGGAAGTTCCACGACGAGCTGAAAGGTATCATCGAGAGCACCGAGCACCAGGTGAAGAACGCAGCCGACCGCGCGGCGAAGATCCTCGGGATGAATCGGTGTCAGGCTGAGTCGTCGGCGTTCCAGCTCTGGCTGAACAAGTACGGTGCGGAGGTCACAGTAGCAGACGACGGGAGCGTTGAGACGGTGCGTATCGAGACGATGCTGTCGAAGCTGAAAGCGACGGCGAAGCCGCGCATTCAGGACGTGCTTGCAGAGGGTCGGACGGCGTGGCACAAGAGCGGGTACGACGTGATCGATCTGGCCGGTGCCGAGGTCGTCGCGAAGATTGACGGAGAGCGCGAACGGGGCGTGTTCGCTGCGCTCGCTGGGTAGCGCGGCCCCGAGTAGAGGCATCACTATCCTGCGCCCCTGTTTTTCCCATCTGAGTTGCCTACTTCGGGGTTCTCGGTCAATTTTGGTTGGTCATCTGGTCATGGGGTGGCTCGTCGAGCTCGAGATCGGGCCGGCGACCGCGCGGGTCGTTCCCGGCGGGCGGGAACATCCCCTTGGAGAGTGTGCCCAAGGGCACAAAGCAGAAAAAATACCCAGCCCCCGCCCCACCTCCGCACCGTTGATTCCAGATGAAACACTCGAAACGGTGGTGTTGGCGAGATCGCTTTTGATGTAACGGCTCTGGTGGAACCCTCTTTGTCAGACACTATCTGCGGTGAAACACTCGGTAAGTAGGAATGCTCATCTTTCAATTGGCTTGATAAAATAGGTGTTTCAGAGAGGTTATGATATTAGTGATAGTGATTCATACTAACCAATATGAAGCGACGCCACCTGCTTCAAATGGCCGGTACTGGGATCTGTTCGACGGCTAATGCAGGCTGCCTCGGTGGGCTCTCGACAAATTCGGTAAGCGGTAAGCCGATGGAAGTGGGTGTTGAGCAGTCATCTTCGGACCACGATGCATTGGAATACAGAGCCGAGATGATTGAACCCCGAATAACGGAGTCGCATACTGCAACTGTTAGAACGGCTGCCGAAAATACTGGAAATGAAGAAATTGAAATCCAGGCAGACCCGAGCAATCCCACCTACATATATTTAGAGGGACACTCGTTAGAGCTTATCTTGATTCCTGTGGGTGAATTTGATTATCAACGAGAGGGCGATCGTTGTTGGAGTCCTGAGAATACATTGGGGAGCGATCTCCTCGTCAAACAGACTGTTCTCCAACCGGGTGAACAGGCAGTCATCGAGTACGAACTGTGGACTCCAAAAGAATCACAGAATACTTGCATTCAACGCGGAAGATACGAGTTCGTTGATGCTTCTCGAATGCTCATCCTGACGATTACATAGCTGATTGAACGAACAGTACTTTTCCTCTATCTACCAGGAGGAGTACAACGGCGCTCCTGGGTTCGACCCCCTGGGGCCGCATGTTGAGAGATTCGATTCCTCAACTATGCACACGAACTGGAGATTGGCATGTGTACGTAGGCTCAATCACCGTTGCCTCAACCGCATTTCCACCCCAACCGGCCGACACAAACCGTGCGATATACGCCAAAATAAGGGTTTCAGTCACTCAAAAAACTAGGATTCTGGGGTAGTGTGTACGAAACGACCTTTGTCAGGGAGTCACACTAACCCGTTCTCGGGAGAGCTATTCTCCCCTTCTATCTGAAAAGATTTCTGTCCGTATAGAACAGCACCCATGAATCCGATTCCTAGATTCACACCCATGAAGAAGGTGACAAGAGAGCCTGAAGACGAAAGGAAGGCCACGGAAGCTGCCACAGTCTGTACAGAAAACATCACAGAAATAACGGTCTCTTTTTTCATTATTTCAATAATATCTACTGTAGGGAGTTAGTTATTATTCTATACTACTGAGACGTTATAGTTGGAACCATATTGGCAATGGGCGGAAGTGAGTAAATCGCATACTGGACTCCATGCCCCTCATTTTGCGCGGCTATAACACCCGCTGAGGTCGAAAGAATAATCCCGGCAAACGTGGCTGGAACCGCTCCACTAGCTCCCCAGGCTTGCAACAGGCCAGATACAACAATTGACCCGACTACAACATCTCCGGTGACATCGTCGTCAGTCCATGCCTTGACATTTGGTGGGACTGCAATTACATTTTTTGCGTAATCATTCTTTCCATCATGGTGGGGAGATACGTTCGAGTTCTCGGTCTCTTCTCTGGCTCTATCCGCAATTCTGCGTCCTCTCTCAGTTAAACAGATATGAGGCATACCGTTTCGTTCTAAGAACTCGATATTACCTTTTCTTTTTTCTTCGTTGAGGTGATTGGCTGCATTCTCAAAGTCGATCGCGGACTTGGGGATGATTCTCTCATTGTCCCTCAGCTCGGAAAGGAGCGACTCTTGCCTTTCAGTTAGAGTGAGGTCCGCCTGGCTCTGGTTACTATTATTTTCGATGCGACCATCTCTCAGTTCTAAACGGTCCTTAGATATCATTTTAACTGTGTTTTCTTCATTCGTATCAGCCTGACTTATTCCAGAAAGTGCTGCAATACCTGCGGTTACTGTAGCGGACTGTAAGAACTCTCGTCTGTTATGCCAATTTGGCATATCAGATTATTCCAGACACAGGACATAAATAATTACCGATATCTATGCGTTTTGGAAATGAAAATTTTTTGCCAGTATTGTGCCTATGTCTCTTATCAGCTGTGTCGGCTTGGCCACCTAGCATCTTTTTCATCGGTGTGACTTGTCTTGTCACCGAGCTACGGCAGTCTCAGCGCATCACCTGCTTGATCTTTACCTTCGCCTTTTCGCTGTCCCGATGCCCGCCGGTCGGCGACCACAGCGTCCGCAGCGGGAGCTGCTCCGGCCGCGTCATCCGCGTCTTGAGTACTCGGATCCTGTCTCCGTGCTCGCGGTAGACGACGAACCCGTACCAGCCACCAGCGTTCCGTAGCTTCTCGTGGTACTTGCGGTAGATCTGGAAGTAGCCGGTCGAGACCATCGCGCTCTTGATCTCGACTGGCGTGCCGTTCTGGAACCGGGCATCGCACCAGCTCGTGTGCTGGCCGTCGAGCACTAGCCCGCGCTCGTCCGCCAGATGCTTCTCCGCGAGCGAACCGTACCGGCTCGCGTTGCTCGACCGACTCACGCGAACGCACCTCGCGGGCGTGATTTATATATAGCGAGCCGCCGGGGCCGCGCGCGGTCATGGTCACGCTCGACGTGAAGTGAGAGCGCGCCTATGACCACGGCGGGGAGAGTCGAGTTGTTGGTTGCCGCGAGGGCTCTCGCCTTCATGCGATTGCCTCCTGCACGGTGGCAACCGTGTCGGCGTGCTCGCCCGAATCGTACTCCTTCCAGCGACGGCGGCACCATTCGCCCGAATACAGGCCGTTCAACCGCTTCTGCGCGATTTTCTCGAACGACAGCGCATCGTCGCCGTTCCTCGTCTTCTCGTCGACGACCGTCCAGATCGCCAACTCCCGATACGCGTCTTCTCGGGAGATGTGCGACTCAGATTCGCCCGATTCGGCCTCCTGGCCGTCGTCCCACGACCACGGTGCCGGGTCCTTGTCGTTGGGCTGCCACATCGAATCGGGCCAGCCCGTGATGGTCGGCGTGATCGGGTCGACTCCCTCCCGGTTCTTGACCGTCTCGTAGAACCGCGCGACCTTTTTCGACTCCTTCTCGCAGACCGTACACAGCTCCCTGACGGCCGGGTGGAGGTCCTTGCCGTCGTGGCCGATGATGACGATAGCGCCCGCGAACTTCCGAATCTTATAGACTAGCGTTGCGAGCTTCGTACTCGCCTCGTGGCCCTGCTTGCCCCGCCCGGCTGCCTGCGACGAGGCTTCGTCGAAGAGGAACAGCACGGGCCGGGTGTTCTCGGCGAGGATATCGTCCATCTCCGAGTGCATCACGTCTTTCAGCTGGGCCCAGTTGGAGACCCAGCGCACGCGGTCGCTCTCGTCGGCCAGCGTCCGGATGTTCGTGAGTACGAGCGCGTCCTGGTGGCCTTCCTCAACTCGTTCCTCGACCCAGTGGCGGGCAACGAGTGAGCCCGACCGGGTCTTGCCGGTGCCTGGCTCACCGTAGATGTAGAGCCGGAGGTGGCGCTGGACGGCTATCTCGCGGATGTGCTCGATGTCACGCCAGCCGGATACGTCGATTTCGTCGTTCTGACTGCCGACCTGTTGGCGGAGATCGACCGCGTCGCCTTGGTCGACAGCGCGGGCGAACGCTTCGGTCTGCTGGGTGCGTCGCCAGCGGCGGTACATCTCGGTGTCGGTGACGCTGTCGGGCCAGTCGCCGTCGATCCATCCTCGACGATACGCGCGCTCGAAGACGCCGTGGAACGCGGTGAGAGCTTGCCGCGTCGTCGTATCGCCGACTTCCCCGGCGTGGTTGAGTACGTAGCCGTTCTCGCGCTTGTGACGGCCGTCCTTCCAGTCCTTCGCCTCACTGCTCGCCCACTCGCCGGAGCCGCCCTCGTCGTGGCTCACGGTTCCTCACCACCGTCTGCGACGGGGTCGGTCATCTGGTCATGGTCATCGAGCTGGCCGAGGTCGCCCTTCGCCTCCCGAAGCCACTGGCCCTCCTGATCGGGCGCGGGCGCGTCGGGGAGATCTTCGACTTCGTTCTCCATCTCGTCGATGAGTGCCTGGATCTCCACGTCCGGCGCGACGTTGGCCTTCTCGTCCTCCGCTGCCGCGAGTAGCAGCGTCGCGTCGTGAACCTGCGTCGCGTAGCTGTGGACCGTCGACTTGAGCTGACTGTACGCGCGCTTCACCCGGTGGTGGTGCTCGTAGATCTCGTCTACTCGCGTTGCGGACTCCCACGCTTCGGCCGGTGGAAGGTCGGCTTGTTCGCACCCACGCACTTCGAGTTCGTCGATATCGTCGTAGTACTTGAAGGCGGTCACGACGGCGTCGAAGGTGCCGTCATCGGGCCGGAGTGGGCTGTAGCCGGTGACGGTCTTCTGGTCCCAGAGGTCGGGCGCGACGCCCTTGCCGTCGTACTTGGCAGTCTCGAAGTTGTCCCCGTCGACGGTGCCGGGGTCGGCGACGCCGACCTTGATCCACTCGTGGGGGTCGAGCCACTTCGCGAGCCGGTCCCCGACCGCGTAGGCGGGGATGGCGAGGATAGCGACAGGTGCGGCGAAGTTGACGAGTTCCGGCGGCGGCGAGGGCACGGTCTCGACGGCCCACGCGGCCCACACGCCGACGGCGAGCACGGTCAGGGTGATGGGAACCTTGTACTCGGCGAGCAGGTAGACGGCGTAGTCCCAACGGCTCGCGAAGGTGGGGCGGTAGCGGTCACTCAAGGTCACGCACCCCCTGCGGTGGATTCCGCTTGTGCTTCCAGGCCGCTAACGAGACCATGCAGACGGCGACACCGAAGCCGCCGAGCCAGCCGCCCGTCGACGAGGTCGCACCGAACGGGTTCGCCGACGGGAGATCGGTCGAGATGACGAACTGTTTCTCGGTGGTCCAGACTGTGATGGTAGAGGCACCGCGCCAGGTCTCGACGTCGAGCACGACGCGCTGGCGGCCACGGTCGAGCCAGACGCGATGCTGGTAGGCGTCCATGTCGACAGCGGCGAGGTCGTCCCCGCCGCGGTCGTTGGCGGCTTTCATCGCACCCATGCTGTCCTGCCAGTTCAGCATCGTCGCAGGCTGTTCGGCGTGCAAGATGAGCACGATTTGACCGGGCTTCTTCTCCATGTCGACGAGGGTGACACCCGCGCCGAGATCGGCCCGCACTGTTGACGCGTTCTGGCCGTCGGGCACTGCCGTCGTCGCGGTCGCGTTGTCCCCGTCTTGTGCAGAGGTTACCCCAGGGACGACGCCGACCGTGACGAGCGCGAGCGCGATGACCATGACCGCCGCGCCTCTCACGGCGTCATCACCTCGAAGTAGAGTTTGACGCCGATACCGACGAGGATAGCAGCGATGGCGAGCATGACGACACCGCCGCCGAGGGCGAGCCCACCCGCGCCGCCGAGCCGCGGCCAGCCGATGGTGCCGCCGGTGTCGGGATTCGAGGCGTCTTCGATGCGAACCTGTTCCTCCTGGCGCAGCTCGATGAGCCGGTCCAGCTTGTCGCCGAGCTCGCTGAAGTTCTCGGTTCGATACTGGTACTGGGTGGTGTTGACGGTGGAGATCTCCTGGCCGTCTCTCCCCTCCGCTCCGACGAGTGTGAACGGCTCGGAGAGGAAGAACGAGCGGTTGCTGTCGGAGACGTGGAAGGTGACGCTCCCGTTGATGGTGGCGGGGTCGTAGGTCTGGCCGGTCTGCCAGCTGTCGCCGGGCACGTCCGAGGCGACGAGCAGGCCGGTGAACTGCTCGGTGGTGTTGTTGGCGGTGAACTCGCTGGTGGCGATGGTCATCGAGCCGGTGGAGTTGAGATCGGGCGTCTCGGCTCCGGCCTTTGCGAGCGCGCTCACCGCGTAGATGCTGTAGTAGGTGTCGTTGACGCCGACGCCGGTCTGGTCGGCCGTACACTGCACGGAGCGGTAGTCGGAGATGTTGAAGTTTCCACGGACGTAGCTCCCGTACAGACCGTTCACCGTCTGATTCGCATTCGAGAGCATCTGCTGGTTCTGGTTCTCGATGCGGTCGATGACGTTCCACCAGCGGGTGCTGTTGTAGGCCGTGACGGTGTCGTTGTCGTAGGTCGAGCGGATGTGAATCCAGGCAACGTCTTCGGGGCCGTAGTCGTCGGAGTTCGGCCACGTCGCGCCCTCGACGAGCGGGCCGGAGAAATGACCGATGCCACCCCCGCCGATGTGGGTACCCGACGCGGAGCCGTGCATGGCTTCGACCTGGGCGATGCTGCCGTTCGGAAGGGTGTAGTTCAGGGTGTCGGTGAGGTTGTACGCGCCGAGACCGTGGTTGAGTCGGTCGTCGGTGGTCATGTAGTCGACGACGAACACGGACTGGTTCAGGCTCTCATTCTGGCGGGTCTGGGCGAGATACATGAACTCCTGCCAGTTTGCGTTGCGCTCGGCGATGACGTTCGTCAGCATCCGACTGTAGTAGCGTTCGATGGCGTCACGGGCGGCCACGCGGGTCTCTGCCTGGGTCGCGTTGGCTTCGAGTGCATCGAGGGAGGCACACTCGGCCTTGGTCCAGGCGACCGTGCGCGCGTCGTTGAGAGCGTTGCTATAGGCGGTGAGACTGGACTGCTGGTCCACGGCGAGGGTCTGGGCCTGGGCGTGGATGTCCTGCATCTCCTGCTCCTGGTTGCCCTGGCGGATCTCCTCGACGTTGCACTGGTCACCGCCGGTCACGGCGTCGTAGGCCGCGTAGGCCGGGCTGAGGAACTGGACGGCCTTCTCGACGATGTGCTCACCACAGCCAGGTGTCGGGTCCGGCGGCTCGGGCTGCACTGTAGCGTCTCGGGGCGAGGCGGTCGCGGCCGCTGCTGGCCCGGCGACGACGGTCGACACCAGGAGCATGACCATGACCACGCGAGCGACGCGCTTCACGCGAGGCTCACCCCGAACCAGACGAGCGAACCGACGAGCACGACCGCACAGAACGCGAGCCCGACCAGCCGGGCGGTCGGATCACTCACGACGCTCACCCCGGTCGGGTTCGCGGTCGATGACGCGCTGGCGGATGCCTGCCGTGGTGATGATGCGTTCGAGTTGTTTCGTCGTTTCAGGGTCGAAGCCACGGAGCACGATTCTGCCGGGTTCTGCGGATTGGTGGGTACTCATGAATGGGTAGGGGAAGCGGGGTTATTCGACGTAGCTGACGAGGATCGCGCCGCCGGACTGGACCATCGCGAGGACGAACGAGATCGCGTCGATGCCTGCGAACGCGCGGACAGCGGGAATCAGCACGTACGCCGGAACGATACCGAGGGTGACGGCGAGGATGACGAGTTCGTAGTTTTCGTAGCTACTGCCGTCGATCTCGTTGGTGGCGACGATCCAGACGGTGCCCGCGATGGAGAGCAGGGCGGCGGCGGTCAGCTCCACGCTGGAGGCCGACCAGAGTACGTCCGAGAAGGCGAAGTTCCCGAACACGTTTACTTGCATCCCGATGGTCCCGAGGGCGATTGCGCCCATGAACGGGACGAGGATCAGCGCTACAACGTCGACGAGGTCGATCTGGTTTCTCGACATACTGCACTCCAGCCGTGCAGGAATCAGTACTTAACCCTCGCAATCAAAAGACGGCCATACGATTATAGCTCCGTGTCCAGACCAGCAATCTCGAGCAATTCTTCAGTATCTTGATTGTCGATCCAAATCAGGAACCCTCTGTCAACAATGCTGATTCTTCTATTAGTTTCGTCGTAATCCAAAATAATCGGCATTATATCCTTCTTCACCTGAAGGGATGCGGTAGACTGGAGCGCTTGGGTCAGGTTTCCGGGATTCAAATCCTCTCCCCTAGGATGTTCACTTTGGATTTCTTTTCTCATATCCGAATATATTAGTCCGTGCTCAAGCTCTTCTGCTTCCGTCGTTAGAATCGGGTACAGAAGCCACTTATACATCTCCAATTCTGTATCTTGGAAGCCGTCAGAGAAATCTCGTAAAAACGCTCTGTAACGAGCACTCTGGTCACTAACGACCGAATTCACAACCTCTGTTGCGTCTTTGTCCTCAGCAAGTCTTGATAACGATTTTTGAGTTTCGGAGACACCTTCATCTACACAAACTTCTCTACAGCATTCTTGGACAACGTAAACGCTCTCGAAACAATTCTTGATTAATTCATCTTTAAAATTAAGATTGAATTTAACATTGAGGATGTTCTCGCCTTTTTCAATTACTCTTCTTAGCTGGTTGTGATTCCAGTCGTCAGCATTCACCGAAATAACGCGGCCGGTAAGATCACCGTTCAGAACAATTAGACGGTTCTCTTCCAACCATACTCCAACCACGATAAAGCAGAATGGAGATGCTTCATGAAATGCTTTCAATTCGATAGCAAAGTCTTTCTGGGTCTCGACGGGGAGATAATGAAAGTCCTCCAGTACAATATATTTATCAAAATTAATCTCCTCAAGTGCCTGTATTATGTCGTTTACGTCGGTCGGATCTAATTCTAAGTCCCTAGTCGTTTCTGTTTTTGAGCCCGAGACAGAAGTTTCGGAACTAGCAGATCCCCCAATACCCTGTAATTTAGCACTGATTGATGCTTTGATTTTTTGCGTTCCCGAAATTGTCTTCTCCTCAGAAAGGGTGACTTCGTAACCGGCTTTTTTCAAAATTGCCGTGTTGATTTCTTTCACATCCCACTTGTTACTGCATTGGATATTGATTTGATCCTTAGAATCAATACAGTGCTTTCTGAGACAAGTTTTACCCTGCTTGGAGCTCCCATAAATCACGACATGTTTCCCCCTATTCAGGTCATCCCGTAATTTGTCGTCAACCGGCTTCCGCTCGACATAATTCTGAGGTAGGTCTCTGGTTATACCATATACATCGTCTACAGTTGCTGGTTCGTTACTCATCAATTCCCATCACCATTGAAAACAGCCACACTCATTAAACCTAACATACATTTATAAACTGATAATAACCTCGATGGAACAACCTATTCAACCCGTTCACAATTACGACAATTGACACAACATGGTAACGTTGAACATGATGATGGTCGTTGCCTTTGGACCACTTTCACTGGCGGAAGAAATTACAAGACGGGTGTATCTTAGCCCCTAATCTGGTTATTCAGCAGTCTATGGGGTACTCGATTACAGTTTCACTTTCACCCCGCGCAAGGATTCGGACTTTTACATAAACTCCCCTCAGTCCCGGTCGGATGGGATTTCGAATCAATCTCGACGAAAAGTTGGATCGCTGGCGATGGACCTGCCCGAACGGACACCGGAACTGGGAGCCGACGAACAACCATTTCTGGTGTCAGGCGTGCGCTCGGGCGGATCTCGAAGCCGTCTTTCAGGAACTCCACGACACTAGAACGGGTGAGACCCACGAGCGCGACGAGTTAGAGCTGGTCACTGAGTGGGGACCGTACCACGACGTGTACGGTGAGGAGGGTGCGCCGTGACAGACTCAGTCGCCCGACTCCGAATCGAGTTCGCCCTCCCGGAGATCTTCGTCCAGGTACCGCTCGCCGAGGTCGGTGAGCGAGTAGTATCCGTCATCGGCTCGGTCGAGGAGGCCGTGTTCAGCGAGTTCCCTGCATCGCTCTCCGGCGTACTTGGAGTGGATGTCGATGTTCCGGCCGATGACGACGGGTGGAACCTCACCGGCGTCGCGGATATATTCGAGAATAGCGTCGTCGGCTGGCTTCATCCACTCCGCACGCTGTCGCATACTCTCCCCGTGACGGATGCGGACCATAGTTGTATCGAAGGGGAGAGGTTTGAGTTCCAGATGGGTGTTCAGAGACTCCTATCTAGGAAAGAACTAAGAGACTTCCATATGGAAAGGTGTGATAACGGAAGCCGCTCGCGGACCCGTCGCTACCCGGTGGGTCCATGCTCGAAAACTGGCGGACCCGGTGTTGGAGCACCGGTCCGCGCGGGCTTCCGTATCCACGCTACGGAAACCATGTACAAAATCGACGACACGGGGCATAAATCCCCGCACGGTAGCGACGAGTCGCGTCTGGATCTCACTCTCTCCGGCCGGTCATGGTCATCTGCGGAGGGTTCGGCCTGATGGGTCTAGACCCAATCGAGCCCGACGTTGCGATGCAGATGTACCTGAGCACGCGCGAGGGCGAGCTGCGGGACAAGACGCTCACCTCGCAGCGGTACCGGCTGCTTGCGTTCACTCGCTGGTGCCGCGTCGAGGAGATCGAGAACCTAAACGAACTCGACGGGCGAACCCTCCATTCGTTCCGGGCATGTCGACGGCAGGGATTCGACGACTACGACGTGAAGTTTCTGGACGGCTACGACCCGCTCGAACCCCAGACCCTCCATAACCACCTCTCGACCCTCCGGGTGTTCCTGCGGTTCTGCGCGCAGATCGACGCGGTGCCGGAGGAGCTGCCGTCGAAGGTGCTGCTCCCCCGCGTCACGGAGAAACAGCAGGTGAGCGAGACGACGCTGGACCCGGACCGCGCCGAGGAGATTCTGGGATATCTCGACCGGCACCACTACGCCACGCGCAAGCACGTCACCACATTGCTGCTGTGGCACCTCGGGTGTCGGTCCGGTGGGCTTCGCGCCATCGACCTGGACGATCTCGACCTGGAAGGGTCGCATCCGAAGGTCGACGGCCCGGCGGTCCACATCGTCCACCGACCGGAGCAGGGGACGCCGCTGAAGAACGGCACCAAGGGGACTCGATGGAACGCGATTAGTCACTACGTCGCCCAGACCATCGAGGACTACGTTCGCGGTCCGCGGAAGGACGTGCGCGATGACCATGACCGCGAGCCGCTGCTGACGACCTCGCACGGCCGCCCCCAGACCGGGACGATTCGGAACACGGTGTACGCGGTCTCTCGGCCGTGCTGGTACAACGAGGAGTGTCCACACGACAGGGACCCGGACACCTGCGAGGCGGTGGACTACAACTTCGCGTCGAAGTGCCCGTCGTCGCGGTCGCCTCACGACTTCCGTAGTGGGTCGCTCACCCGGCATCTGCTCGAAGGGACACCGAAGGACGTGACGCAGGACCGGATGAATGTCTCGGAGACTGTTCTGGACCGGCACTACGACCGGCGAACTGCTCGCGAGAAGATGGAGCAGCGACGGAGGTACCTACCGGAATGATGCGCGCAAAATCGGCCTACGAGATGGGTAGAGAGTGCTGCGATAAGCCGTACTCGCAGTCCTGCCCCAACCCATTTTCCTGCCGACATCGACGAGGAGCGCAGCGACGAGTCCGTCGGCAGGAGATGTGGTCGGCGGATTTGAACCAGGGAGCGGAACGCAGTGGAGCGACCGAGGTTCAAATCTGCCCCAACCCACTGAGTTTCTTACCGCTGCTTCAGGAGAAGTGGACACACAGTCGCGATGACGCTTCCGTGCGGTTACGCCCCGGAGAACAGCAGTAGATACGTCATCAGTCCCGCGAGACCGAGCCCCCAGGCGACACAGATGGGGCCGAAGACGATCCACACGCCACGCTGCATCGCGTCGCTTTCGCCGAGGTCCGTACCCCCGAGGACCAGGTCGAGCGTTCCGTAATCCAACCGGTCGTTCCGGCCACCGAGTGCGAAGGACGTCCGTCTCGCGCCGGCCCAGACCAGAAAGGCGCTGAACAGATAGGTGACGAGGGCTCGCAGGAGCAGGCCGGTGTCTATCATCACGGGGAGTCTGCGGTGTCTCTCACAATCGCGAACGTCCGGGCCCGCGGTTGATCTGCTGGAACGACTCCAGGATGGCATCGAAGTCCGCAACCGTCCGTCGGAGGTCGTTCTCCAGCGCCTCGACCTCGTCGCGGAGCGCGCGCAGGTCGGACGTGTCGTCGAGGACGCCGGGGCCGTGTTCGAGTTCGAGGAGCCGGCGTTTGGTGGCGAGCTGGAGGTAGCGTCGGAGGTCGTCGCCGTGTTCGCGTGCGGTCAGCTGCTGTTCGATGACCGCGACGAGGTCGTCGGCCTGGATGGGCTTGCAGACGTAGTCGTCGAACGACAGCTCGAGGATGTCGAAGTCGGGGTCGACGGCGGTCACGACCACGACCGCGGGGTCCTCGTCGCGGCGTTCGAGCCGCTCCATGACCTCGTCGCCGGAGCAGCCGGGCATCCGTCGGTCCAGCAGGACGACGTCGACGCCGTCGAGCTCGGAGAGGACGGCCTCGCCGTCGTAGACGGTCCGGACGTCGTACTCGTTCCGGAGCCAGAGTGTGTACATGTCGGCCAACTTCTCCTCGTCGTCGACGACGAGGACCGTCGGTTGCTCGGTGTCGTGCCCGGGCATCACTGCCCAGAACAAAGATTGCAACCGAGTTATACGTTACTGCAGTCGAGAAATCGTGCTGTCGCCGTCTCCCCCCAATCGTGCTGTCGCCGTCTCCCCCCCTCGGTGTGGTCGATGGCGCGGCTGTCGTTCGTGTGCTATCGGCCTGTCGTCCGTGTGCTATCGGCCTATCGGCCTGTGCTATCGGCGCGTGGTCACGCCAGCGAGGCGCTCTTGTCGGTGTCGACGTCGTCGACCGACTCGGTGGTCGTCTCGATGTCGTCGACCTCGGCCACGGCCTCGTCGTCCGAGTCGGACGTCGTCGACACTGTGGACTCCTTCGCGGCCTTCAGTTCGCGCTCTACTTCGTCGCGACCCTTCTGGAACTCCCCCATGGCCTCACCGCTGGATCGTGCGAGCTTCGGCAGTTTGTCCGCGCCGAAGAGCAGGATGACCAGCAGGAAGATGAGTAGTATCTCCGGGCCGCCGATTCCCCCTATGAACAGCGGTATCATCATGGCTCTAACCGAACAGTAGTACGTCGTATGAGTAGATAAACATATCGTAGATGATAGTTGGGTCGCCGGGATGCACAGCTTTACGTCCGGAACGGCGCAACCGAGCGACGACGCGATGGAGACGGAACACGCCTGCACCGTCGGCGACGCCCGGGACATGACGACGCTCGCGACCGACTCGGTCGACCTGGTCGTCACGTCGCCACCGTACCCGATGATAGAGATGTGGGACGAGACGTTCGCGTCGCTGAACCCGGCCATCGGGGACGCGCTGGACAGCGGGGACGGCGAACGGGCGTTCTCGCTGATGCACGACGAGCTGGCGGCGGTGTGGGCGGAGCTCTCGCGTGTCGTCCGTCCCGGTGGCATCGTCTGCTGCAACGTCGGCGACGCGACGCGCACGCTCGACGGCAGCTTCTCGCAGTACCCGAACCACGCCAGGGTCACGGCGGACATGCGCGAGCTCGGGTTCCGGCCGCTACCGGACGTGCTCTGGCGCAAGCCAACGAACAAGGCGAACAAGTTCATGGGGTCGGGGATGCTCCCGACGAACGCCTACGTCACCCTCGAACACGAGTACGTGCTGGTGTTCCGCAACGGCGCGGACACCCGACCGTTCGAACCCGGTCTGGACCGTCGCTACGAGAGCGCGTACTTCTGGGAGGAGCGCAACGACTGGTTCTCCGACGTCTGGACGGACCTCACCGGTGCGACGCAGGAACGGCACGTCGACGACGCGGTGCGTGACCGCTCGGCGGCGTTCCCGTTCGCACTTCCCTACCGGCTCGTGAACATGTACTCGGTCTACGGCGACACGGTGCTCGACCCGTTCTGGGGCACCGGCACGACAACGCTGGCGGCGATGCTCGCTGGCCGGGACTCCCACGGCTACGAGCTCGACGCCGGGTTCGCGGCCGCCTTCGACGACCGGCTCGAGGACCTGCCGGCGCGCTCCAGGGCGCTGGTCGACGACCGCCTCGACCGGCATCGCACGTTCGTCGAGCGCTGTCGGGACGACGGTGACGCGCTCGGCTACGAGGCCGAGCACTACGAGTTCCCGGTGCGGACGAAACAGGAGCGCCGCATCCGGTTCTACGAGGTGACGGACGTCGACGGGACCGACGACGGCTACCGGGTCTCGTACGAGCCGCGGTAGCGGCGGAGCGGCGTGCCGGCTCAGACGAGCGTCGTGAGCACCAGCAGCGAGAGCGGGATGCCGGTCACGACGGCCGCGGCCAGCCTGTCGACGTCGGCCTCGACGCTGAGGCCGGCCGAGAGGATGTGCAGCTGCCAGACTGCGGTGAGCACCGCCGCGACCGCGAGATACGGTTCGATCGGTGCGATGGCGGTCCGGACCGCCTCGGGTGCGGATTCGAGGTTCGTTATCGTCGCGTCCCCGAGCGCGAGCTGGAGGGCGACGAGGCCGGCCACGAGCCGACCGAACTCCGGGACCGCCGCCCAGCCCGCGACCGAGAACGAGCCGGCGAGGCTGGTGTCGCCGCCGACGAGCAGCCCGCCGAGGTACACCGTGATGCCGCCGGCGAGCCAGAGCAGGAACGGGGCGAAGATCACCGTCCCCAGGAATCCGTTGGCTGCCTCCCGGACGAGCGAGCCGGCGTCGCGCTCGATCTCGGCGGGCTCGTCACAGCCCTCGACACCGGGTGTGTCGTTGCCGAAGACCTCGCAGGTGGGTCCCGGCGGTCGGTCCGGGTTGTCGACCATCACGGTCCCGTCGACGGCCCCGGCCAGGATACCGCCGAGGATGGTGACCCCGACGGCGAGTGCGATGGCGAGTCCGACGACGGCGAGCGCCGCCACGGGCAGTGTCGAGGCGGTCCCGTGCTCCTCGAAGAAGGCTCGCGGGTCCAACAGGAACTGACGGAGGGCGGTGAGTACGGAGTGGCGGGCTGACATCGGTCGGGCGTAGTGGTGGGGACCCTGAAAGCCTTCTCCTTGCCCGGACAGGTCAGATAATGTACCACTGTCGGAGCAGCACGCCGATGGCGGGGAACGCCCGGAACCCCATCCCGAAGGCGATGCCCGCCGGAACGATGCCGAGGATGGCCGCCCGCTGGCGGCCGAGGTCGTGGCGCACCGTCAGCCCGACGACGTAGAGCCCGATCGCCCAGAGCCCGACCAGCGACCGGACGTACGGGTTCGGGACGCCGGCGACGACGCAGGGGGCGGTCGCGTAACAGAGTATCTGGACGGTCTCGCTCACGCCACCGCGGCCGGGTGCGAACGGGACCAGCAACACGGTCTGGAGCGCCGCGAGCAGGTGGACCGCAGCCGGTGCCACGAGCAACACGACGACGCCGAGCCAGAGCGCGGCCGAGAGCGGCTCGCTCCCCGCGACGACCGGGTAGGCGTCGTCGACGAGCGCGAAGCGGACGCTCTCCTCGACGAGGACGACCACCATGGCGAACACGAGTCCGGGGGCCTGGTCCGACGGCGCGATGCCGTTCGTGAAGAAGCGCCGCGGCCGGAGCAGCACCTCGACCCACGCGCGGGCCAGGCCGCCCGGGCCGCGGGCGCGGCCGCCCTCCGGGTTCTCGGTCCACTGGGTCATGTGTCAGTCGCTCCTGAGGGTGTGACAGCTCCGACAGCGCGCCTCGTAGGACTCCTCCGCACCGACGACGATGGTCGGGTCGTCGCGGTGGGCGGGCTCGCCGTCGACGAACCGCTGGGTCCGCGTCGCCGGCTCGCCACAGACTGCACAGATGGCCTGCAGCTTCTCGACGTACTCCGCGGTGGCGAACAGCCGTGGCATCGGCTCGAACGGCTCGCCGCGGTACGTCTGGTCCAGGCCGGAGACGATGACGCGGCGACCCTCGGCGGCGAGATGGTCGCAGACCTCGACGAGCGTCTCGTCGAAGAAGTTGCCCTCGTCGACCGCGACGACCTGCTCGCCGTTCAGCTGCTCGACGATGTCCCAGACGCCCTCGCCCTGGGACTCGACGGCGACGGCGTCCCAGCTGCGGCCCTCGTGCGAGCCGACGGTGTCCCTGCCGTACCGGTCGTCGAGCGCGGGCGTGAACACCGCCACGTCCTGTCCCGCGATCTCGGCGCGTCGGAGGCGTCGGAGCATCTCCTCGGTCTTCCCCGAGAACATGCTGCCCGTGATGACCTCCACCCACCCGCTGTTCGTGATGGCGTGCATCTGCACGGAACCGCGTGAGCCGTCGATAAAGACGTTACTCTCTCGGGTCGATGATGGGTCGTTCGTTCTCGACAGCGCACGGGCATTCGGAGCGTTCTCCGAACCCCACCACCTCACTCCGCACCGACGTTCTCCTGACTCTCGAACGATGCGGGGTCGGGTTCGATGTTGGCGTACTGCACGGCACGCTTCCCGAGGGTGGCGACGCGCTCCGCGAGCTTCTCGTCGACGAAGTTCCCGTCGTCGAACGCCTGGTACGCCTGCGGGATGGCGGCCTGGTGCGGGATGACCCACGCGTTGAGCGCGCGACAGACGGAGCGGAGGTGTTCGAGCGCGGTCACCGGGAAGTGCCCCCCGGAGACCGCCAGCAGGCCGACGGTCTTGTCCTCGAACTCGTCGAAGCCGCAGTAGTCGAGCGCGTTCTTCAGTGGGGTGGCGTAGGAGCCGTGGTACATGGGCGTGCCGAGCAGGACGGCGTCGGCCTCCTGCACCGTCCGCGTCAGCCGGGGTGCGTCGCCCGCTGCGTCCTCGTCGGCGTCGTACACCGGCAGGTCGTACTCGCGCAGGTCGACCAGCTCGGTGTTCGCGCCGGCGTCCGTGGCGGCCGAGAGCGCGTGGCGGAGTGCCTTCCGGGTGTAGCTGCCGTCTCTCAGACTGCCGCAGAGTGCGATGACCGTGGGGTCGTCGTCGGTGGACATGGATTGGGTCACGACGTCCGGGCTGAAATAGCTGCAGGGCGTGTGACGTGCCGACGACCGCCGCACTCAGAGCTGTATCTCGGTCGCCTGCTCGCGGTAGGACTCGAACTCCTCGCGCAGCCAGGCGACCGCGTTCGGGCTCGTGTTCCGTACCACGACCTGGACGCCGTTCTCGGTGTAGATCCCGAAGCTCGCCTCGGTCGTCCCGTCCTCGTGGTCGACGAGCATCAGCCCGAGCGGCGGGAGCTCGTCGATCTGGTAGATGGTGACGCCGTCGGCGTCCTCCATGATGTAGTCGGCGTACGTCGTCGCCAGCTCGGTCAGCGCGTCGGCGCTGAACACCAGTTCGGTCTCCAGCCCTGCGGTCTGTATCCGCTCGTTGAACGTCTCGACGTACGCGCCGTGGACGGCGGGCGAGACGCCACGCACCCGTGCCGCCGTCGACACCAGGTCGACGGTCTCCTGCATGGCCTTGTCGGGGGCGTGGATGTCGGACTGGGTCACCTCGCCGCCGACGAACATCTCGGGGGGGACGAGGCCCGATTCGGGCAGCGTCGAGAGCCACTCGTCGACCTCGCAGATGGCGTCGACCGCGTGCTCGAACTGGTAGAACTGGTCGACGACGTGCCGTCCCGACACCGTCAGTTCGAAGCCCTCGTCGCCCCGGTGGACGAGGCCGGCGAGCTCCAGTTCCCGGATCGCCCGTCCCACCGTCGACCGGGCGACGTCGCAGTCGGCCGCCAGTTCGGGCTTCTCCTTCGGTTCGTCGTACAAAGACGCCAGAAACAATCGGCGCTTCGAGAGTAGCTTCAGCACTTCGCCTACGTCATCGGCACCCATACCACGAACGTGACGGTCGATTGCTATACCGATTACGGCATCCCGACGCTCACTCCCGCCGTCCCCAGACCAGCTTCTCGCGGTCGAGCCTGACGGTAGTGTCCCCGTCCACGCGCAGCTGGCAGGACAGCCGCGGGTAGCCGAAGCGGTCGGCGAGCCGGTCGTGCCAGTGGTCGGGCGGCTGGTCGTCCACGAGGCGGACACCACAGGTGGCACAGAGGCCGCGCCCGCCACAGTTGAGTCGGCGGGTCGCCGGGGAGTGCGGGGAGATGCCGTGGCGCAGCAGCACGTCCCGCAGGCGTGCGCCGACCGGCGCGACCAGCAGGTGCTCGTCGTCGCCATCCGTGACGGTGACGTACGCGATCTCCTGGCTGTCGCCGGGCACGGTCGGCATTCGGCCCACACGGACAAAAGCACGGGGAGAGACCGGCCGCAGGTGGTGGGTAAAACCGGTTTTTGAGCTTGGGATAGTTGAAAGGCCCCCTGGGTTCAACGTGAAGACGTGCCCCGCGGCGCTCCGGCCCTCCCGGCCGAAGCCGACCCACGTCAGTCGTTGCCCCAGTGGGTTGCCCACCGACCCGACCCCACCGCCCTGCGTCCGGGGCACTGCCCGACCCCGCGCCCTGCCGGTCCCCGCAGCGCACCCGCTTCCCGGTGCACTGCCCTCCCGCCATCCATCTGCCACGCCGGAGTCGCCAGCCCACGAACTCCGGCGGGCTCCGTTCTACCGTCGCTAGCAGCGCGAGGGACGGCGTCGTCGATTCCGCGAGCAATCAGCCTCGGAACGTCTCGTCCGGCTACTCCATCACGACCAGCACGTCGCCCATGTCGACGCTCTGGCCCTCCTCGACGGCTATCTGGGTGACGGTACCGCCGCGGGAGGCGACCACGTCGTTCTCCATCTTCATGGCCTCCAGCACGACGAGCACGTCGCCGGCGGCGACCTCGTCGCCCTCGTCGACATCCACGGAGAGGATTGTCCCCTGCATCTCCGCGTTGACCGTCTCGCCGTCGCCCTCGACCTCGACGCCGCCGCCGGACGCGCCGCCGCTCGCACCGGAGCCGCCGTCGTCACTGCCGCCGCTGCTGCCACGCGGGCCGCTCGTGCCGCCGACGGGCATGGCGCCGCGCTCCTCGAGGTTGACGTCGAAGCGCTTGCCGTTGACCTCGACGGTGAACTCGCGCTCGACGACGTCCTCGTCGTCGCCCGCGCCGCCCGCGTCGGAGCCCCACTGCGCCTGGGCCTCCGCGATGCGGTCGTGGTCGAGGTGCTCGTCGAGGTACTTCGTCGTGTGCGTGCCGTGGACGAACGTCTCGTCCGAGAGCATCAGCCGGTGGAACGGGACGATGGTCGTGACGCCCTCGATGTCGTACTCGCGGAGCGCGCGCAGCGAGCGCTCGATGCACTCGTCGCGGTCGCTTCCCCACACGACGAGCTTCGCGATCATCGAGTCGTAGTCGGTGACGATCGTGTCGCCCTGCCGGAGCGCGTCGTCCATCCGGACGCCGATGCCACCCGGCGGGTCGTACGTCGCGAGCTTGCCGCCCGGCGCGGGTGCGAACTCGTTGGCGGCGTTCTCGGCGTTGATGCGGAACTCCATCGCGTGGCCCGAGAGGTCGACGTCGTCCTGGGAGAAGTCGAGCTCCTCGTCGGACGCGACCTTGAGCTGCCACTTCACGATGTCGATGCCGGTGAGCTCCTCGGTGACGGTGTGTTCGACCTGGATGCGCGTGTTGACCTCGAGGAAGTAGAAGTTCGCGTCCGGGCCCAGCACCTCGCCGGCTTCGGCGTCGCGCTCCTCCTCCTCGACGAGGAACTCGAATGTGCCGGCGTTGTAGTAGCCGGCCTCGTCGGCACCGCGGCGGGCGGCCGAACCGATCTTCTCGCGCAGTTCGTCCGAGAGCGCGGGGCTCGGGCCCTCCTCGATGACCTTCTGGTGGCGGCGCTGCAGCGAGCAGTCGCGCTCGCCGAGGTGGCGGACGTTGCCGTGGTGGTCCGCGAGGATCTGCACCTCGATGTGGCGCGGGTTCTCGAGGTAGCGCTCGAGGTAGACGTTGTCGTTGTCGAAGTACGCCTCGCCCTCGCGCTTCGCGCTCTCCAGCTGGTCGGCTGCCTCGTCGGCGCTCTCGACGATCTTCATGCCACGACCGCCACCGCCACCCTCCGCCTTGATGGCGATGGGGTAGCCGTGCTCCTCGCCGAACTCCTCTACCTCCGCGGGGTCCTCGACGGGGTCGGTGGTCCCGGGGACGATGGGGACGTCGGCCTCCTTCATCGTCTTCCGGGCCTTCGTCTTCTCGCCGAGCTGCTCCATCGAGTCGGCGGCCGGGCCGACCCACGTGATGCCGTCCTCGGCCTCGACCTTCTCGGCGAACTCGGCGTTCTCCGCGAGGAAGCCGTAGCCGGGGTGGATGGCGTCGGCGTCGGCCTTCTTCGCGGCCTCGATGACGGCCTCGTGGTCGAGGTAGGAGTCCGCCGCGCGGGCGGGACCCACGTTGTACGCCTCGTCGGCGTAGCGCACGTGGCCGGAGTTCTTGTCGGCCTCGCTGTAGACGGCCACGGTCGACACGTTCAGCTCCTCGCAGGCACGCATGACACGCACCGCGATCTCCCCTCGGTTCGCGACGAGAACCTTCCTGAACATTCTTGCCGAAATCGTCTCGGACGACGCACGTTATTGTATCGGTTCTTGCCACTCGGGTCAACCGGTGGGCCAGCCCGGGTTCACGACCGGCCGTTCCGCCGGTCGACGAGCCGCTGGAACACCGCCGACTCGGCCTTCCGAAGCAGGTTCGACGCCGTCGACGGCGCGCAGTCGAGCGCTGTAGCGACGGTTTCGAGGTCGCCCTCGCGGGGTACCGTGTAGTAGCCGCAGTCGACCGCCACATGGACGGCCTCGCGCTGGCGGTCGGTCAGCGCGCCGACGAGCGACGGTCGGCGGGTGTCGTACTCGCCGATGCCGCGCACGTCGACCTCGAAGCTCTCGGGCAGCTCGTCGAGCATCGTCCGCAGGTCGTCGCCGTCACCGATTATCGTCATGCCCATCGCGGCCTCCCGGTCGTAGATGATGGGCGGGACGACGACGAGCGAGAGCGCAGCGAAGGCCGCCCGCCAGTCCCGGTCCTCGTCCCGGATCTCCTGGCAGGCGTAGACGTAGAACGACTCGTCGTCGACGTCGGTGATGTCGTACCAGTGGATGGAGTCGACGCCGTCGATGACCGGCTCGTAGCGCTCGCGGTCGGCGACGACGTAGAACAGCTCGTACTCCACGTCCTGCTCGTAAACGACGTGCCAGGTCTGGAGCTCCTCGTACTGGACCACGTCCTCGTGGCGGATGAACTCCTGCATCGGGTGCAGCCACTCGTCGGGTTGGCGGATGCGCACGTCGAGGTACTTCACGACCTGCCACCCCACTCGGTGAGGACGCTACGTTTCATCTGTTCGTTCGTGGTTCACGGCCGTCCCCCTTCGTCGTTACTGCCGTGGGGGAGGTCCGGGCCGGCGAAACCGGTTTGTCTGCTCGTGCGCATGGTTCGCACATCATGCCCTCTCGCCGGTCCCTGCTTGCGGCACTCGGTGGAACGATTTCGGTTTCGCTCGCCGGCTGTCAGGCGATGTCCGAGAACGGCGACGAGCCAGCGACGACACGCCAGCCGACGGACCGGGATACGGGGACTGCGAATCCGACCACATATCGGACCGATACATCAACACCCGCCGAGGCAACGAGCGAACCCACCGACAGCAGTCGGACTCGGACGTACCCGGAAGAGGTTCCGTATCCGATGATCGGATACGAGGGTCGGCTGTTGTCCGGTACCGAAGAACCCTCGAACAACGTTACAATTGTCGCCAGTCAATCTGACGCGGACGGGCTCGAATTTCAGGACGACGAGTGGGTGTGGCGTGGTGAGGACCTGACGACGGCGGATCTGGAACAGTTTGTTGAGGAGACGCGCTTCGGTCGGGAGTACGTTCTAATTGTTCATCGACAGGTATCGGGGTCTGACGCTCGACTCCTCGTCCAGAATCTCGACAGGATGACCGAGAGCCACGTCCGTATCAACATCACGGTTACCGAGGGAACGCTGGCGAATAGACCACGGAAGACTATCCTCGTCCGCATCCCCGTCGGCACCGCTCCCGCACCGGAGTCGGCGACCGTGAACTTCTCAACGCCACACGGCGACGACGTGGTCGAATCCTGACCTCGAATCCCGCGAACACACTTAAACGAACTAGGCACGACGACGGAACCGCCATTCGCCGTCGCCGGCAATCTCCAGCTATGAGTGGCCAGTCGACCCACCACGAGCCCCGCCCGGCCGAGACCGCCGACGACGGCGACGGCGGCTTCCCGCCCGGTCCCGACGGCCGCCCCGTCATCGGGAACACCCTCCAGTTCACGAGCGACCCGCACGCCTTCTACGACGAGCTCGCCAGCTACGGCGACGTGGTCGGCTACAGCGTCGCCCGCCAGCGCATGACCACCGTCCTCCATCCCGACCTCGTCCAGCAGGTGCTCGTCACCGACTCCGAGAAGTTCGGCAAGTGGGACATCTCGGACTTCGGCACCGAGTTCGCACCCGACGGCCTGCTGTTCACGGAGGGCGCGCAGTGGCGCGAGCAGCGCACCCTCGCCCAGCCGGCGTTCCAGCTCGACCGGGTGCGGAGCTACGGCGACGCGATGGCGACGTACGCCCGCGAGCTGGTCGACGACCTCGACGACGGCGAGACCATCGCCGCCAACGAGCGGTTCTCCGAACTCACCATGCGCATCCTCGCCGATTCGCTGTTCGACCTCGACGTCGACGGGAGCGAGGCCGGCGCGGCCATCACCCGCGCGGCCGAGGCACTGAACGAACGTGCCGACCCGGACGGACTCGGGACGTTCGTGCCCCAGTGGGTTCCGACGCCGTCGAACAGGCGGTTCACGGGCGCGATGGCGGAGTTCGAGGAGACGGTCGACCGACTCGTCGCCGAGCGCCGCGCCACCGACGACGGCGCACGGGACGGCGACGCGCACGACGACCTGCTCGCGATGCTCATGCGGGCCGGGGAGGACGGCGACGGGATGTCCGACAGGGAGCTCCGGGACACGATGCTCACGTTCCTGTTCGCCGGCCACGAGACGACCTCGCTGGCGCTGACCTACACCACGTACCTGCTCGCGGAGCACCCCGACGTGGCCGACCGTCTGCGGGAGGAGATCGACGACGCCGTCGACGGCGACACGCCGGACACCATCGACGTGTTCGGCCTGGAGTACCTCGACCGCGTCTGCACGGAGTCGATGCGCCTCTACCCGCCCGCGTACGTCGTCTTCCGCGAGGCCCGCGAGGACGTCGAACTCGGCGGCTACGAGATTCCGGCGGGCACCAAGCTGACCCTGCCGCAGTTCCACATCCACCACGACGAGCGCTGGTACGACGCCCCCGGCGAGTTCCGCCCCGACCGCTGGACCGACGAGTTCGAGGCCTCGCTGCCGGAGTACGCCTACTTCCCGTTCGGCGGCGGCCCGCGCCACTGCATCGGGATGCGCTTCGCCATGCTCGAACTCAAGCTCGTGCTCGCGACGCTCCTCCGGCACTGCCGGTTCGAGTACCGCGGCGACGGGCCGCCGGAGCCGACGATGGGCGCGACCTACCAGCCCACCGAGGACGTCCGGCTGCGGGTGACGAAGCGGTAGGGCGGGGACCTTCGGCTCCCCCGGGTCTCATCCGAACGTCGCGTCCACGAGCCCCTGCTCTGCCTTCCTGAGCACCGTCGAGGCGGCGCTCTCGGAACACCCGAGCGACTCGGCGACCTCCGAAAGCGACCCTTCCCGTGGCACCTCGTAGTAGCCGAGCTCCCGCGCGACCGAGAGCGCCTCGAACTGGCGCGCGGTCAGCCGACCGGCGAGCGACCCGCCGATGCCACGGGGCTCGCCGACGCGTTCGATGTCCACGGAGACGGACTCCGGGAAGCCGTCCACGACGCCGCGGAGCGCCGCCGGGTCGCCCAGCACGGTCAGCTGCACCGAGCCGTGCGGGCCGAAGACGACCGGCGGGACGACGACGATGTCCTGTGCTTCGAGCGCGGTGCGCCATGCCATCGTCTCCGACCCGATGGCCAGCTCGACGTAGGCGTAGAACGTGTCCGCGTCGAGTGGGACGAGTTCGAAGTCGATGACGGCGTCGAGTTCGTCGAGGGCGTCGCGGGTGGCGTCGACCTCGCCGACGACGAGCGCGAGGAAGAAGTCGACGCCACGGTCCTCGTCGGTGTGCCAGGCGAGCAGCTCCTCGCGGACGAAGTCCTCGCCGAGGGTGAACCCCTCCGGCGCGGGCAGGCGGACCTCGTCCGGCAGCTGCAGGGTCACGTCGAGCGACTGCATGCCCCAAACCCCGCCGGCCGTATTTAAAAAGCTTCAGTGGTTCGGCCGAACGGACAGGCGGGAGCGTGCCGTAGCGTGTCGTATGAGCGAGACAGAGGGTGCGACGACGGACGGGGCGAGGACGACACCGCCCGGCCCCGACGGGCTGCCGCTGCTCGGGGAGACGCTGTCGTTCATGCGGGGTGGCCTCGACTGGGGAACCGAGCTCCGGGAGGAGTACGGCGACGTGGTGGCGTTCGACGCGTTCGGGAGGGAGTTCGTCGCGGTGTACGACCCCGACATCGTCGAGGAGGTGCTCGTCGCGCGGAACGACGAGTTCCGGAAGGGCGAGTTCGAGAGCGCAGCGGGCGACGCCATCGCGCCCGGCGGGCTCATCTTCGAGGAGGGCGATGCCTGGCGGCGCGACCGCCGGCTGCTCCAGCCCGCGTTCACCCCGGACCGCATCCGGTCGTTCGCCGACGTGATGGTCGAGACGACCGCCGAGTCGGTCGCCGACTGGGGGGACGGCGCGACCGTCGATCTCGCCGACGTCTGCCCGCGGCTCACGCTCGACGTACTGACGCGGACCCTGCTCGACATCGAGCTCGACGGGGAGGGCGGCGACGTGGTCCGCGCCGCCGCCGGCGCGATCACCGACCGGGCGAACGCCGGGACGATGGCGCTGCCGGACTGGCTCCCGACGCCGAACAAGCGGCGCTTCGAGCGCGCGTCGGCCGACCTCGACGACCTGCTCGCCGACCTCGTCGCCGAGCGTCGCGGCGACGGCCCGGACGGCCACGACGACCTGCTCTCGACGCTGCTCGACGCCGAGTACCCCGACGGCTCGCGGATGGACGAGGAGCGGGTCCGGGACCAGCTCGTCACCTTCCTGTTCGCCGGCCACGAGACCACCTCGCTCGCGCTCACCTTCGCGCTCTGGCTGGTCGCCGGCGATGACGACGTCCGGCAGGGACTCGACGCGGAGTACGAGACGGTCCTCGGGGATGCGGACCCGACGTTCGCGGACCTCCCCGCCCTCGAACTGACCGATGCGGTCGTCAGCGAGGCGCTCCGGCTGTACCCGCCGGTGTACCTGCTCTACCGCCAGCCAGTGCGGGACACGACGCTCGGCGGCTACGCCGTCCCCGAGGACACGACGCTGCTGCTCGGGACGTACGCAGTCCACCACGACGCGCGCTGGTGGGACGAGCCGGAGGCGTTCCGTCCCGGGCGCTGGCTTGACGACGACGGCGACCGCCCCGAGTACGCCTACTTCCCGTTCGGCGGCGGACCACGACACTGCATCGGGATGCGCTTCGCCCGGATGGAGCTGCGGCTCGCGCTGGCGACCATCCTGCAGCGCTGCCGGTTCGACCGCGTGAGCGACGACCTCGACCTCGACCCGGGCGCGACGCTGGACGTGGGCAGTGTCGAGCTGCACGTCGAGAAACGGTGAGACGGGGGTCGCGACCGCGTCCGGCTCAGAACCGGTCCGCGCGCCCGGAGGCCGCCCAGGCGTTCGTGGGTGCGCCGTCCGGGACCCGCCCCGAGTGCCCGCGGGTGCTCCGGAGCCGGCCCGCGAACGACCACTTCCTGCCCGACCAGGTCTCCTCGCTCTCCTCCTCGGCGGCCTGCGCCTCGAGGTCGCGGAGGTGTGCCCCGACGACCGCGGCGATGGCCGCGGCCTCGTCGTCGGTGGCGTCGTCGGGCACGTCGAGCGCCGCGAGCAGTTCCTGGCTCATGGCTACAGCGGGATGTTGCCGTGCTTCTTGTCGGGCTGGTCCTCGCGCTTCGAGAGCAGCATGTCGAGGTCGTCGACGAGCCGGGAGCGCGTCTCCGTGGGCTCGATGACGTCGTCGAGGAAGCCCTGGTCCGTGGCGGTGTAGGGGTTCGCGAACTCCTCGCGGTACTCCTCGATGAGCTCGTCGCGGAGCTCGTCCGGGTTCTCCGCCTCCGCGAGCTCGTCGCGGTAGAGGATGTTGACCGCGCCCTGCGGGCCCATGACCGCGATCTCGGCCGTCGGCCAGGCGTAGTTCACGTCCGCGCCGAGGTTCTTCGACGCCATGACGCAGTAGGCGCCGCCGTAGGCCTTCCGGGTGATGACGGTGAGCAGCGGCACGGTGGCCTCGGAGTACGCGTAGAGGAGCTTCGCGCCGTGGCGGATGATGCCCCGGTGCTCCTGCTCGGTGCCGGGCATGTAGCCGGGCACGTCGACGAGCGTCACGATGGGGATGTTGAACGAGTCACAGAAGCGGACGAAGCGCGAGCCCTTCATCGAGGCGTCGACGGTGAGCGTCCCCGCGTTCACCCGGGGCTGGTTGGCGACGACGCCGACGCTGTGGCCGTCGAGCCGTGCGAAGCCGACGACGATATTCTTCGCGAAGTTCTCGGCCACCTCGAAGAACGAGCCCTCGTCCGCGACGGCGTCGATGACGTCGACCATGTCGTAGGGCTTCTGCGGGCTGTCGGGCACGATGTCGAGCAGCCTGTCGTCCTCGCGGTTCGGGTCGTCCCACGGCTCGACGCGCGGCGGGTCCTCGACGTTGTTCGACGGGAGGTACGAGAGCAGGTCGCGGATACGGTCGAGCGCGGCCTCGTCGGACTCGCAGGAGAACTGCGCGACGCCCGTCTTGCTGGTGTGTGTCTTGGCCCCGCCGAGCTCCTCCTGGGTGACCTCCTCGCCGGTGACCGTCTTGATGACGCCCGGGCCGGTGATGTACATGTGCGCGCTGTCCTCGACCATGAAGATGAAGTCCGTGATGGACGGGGAGTAGACGGCACCGCCCGCACACGGACCCATGATGCAGGAGATCTGCGGGACGACACCGGAGGCGAGCTGGTTCCGGTGGAAGATGTTGGTGAAGCCCGCGAGCGAGTTCACGCCCTCCTGGATGCGCGCGCCGGCGGAGTCGTTCAGCCCGACGATGGGCGCGCCGACCTCCATCGCCATGTCCATCACCTTCGTGATCTTCTCGGCGAACACCTCGCCGAGGGAGCCGCCGAAGACGGTGAAGTCGTGGGCGAACACGAACACCTTCCGGCCGTCGACGTCGCCGTAGCCGGTGACCACGCCGTCGCCGAGGATCTTGCGCTCCTCCATCCCGAAGTTGTGGGAGTCGTGGGTGCGCAGCTGGTCGAACTCGTGGAAGGTGCCGTCGTCGAGGAAGTACTCGATGCGCTCGCGGGCCGTCAGCTTGCCCTTGTCGTGCTGGGACTCGATGCGGTCCTCGCCGCCGCCCAGCAGGGCCTCCTCGCGCAGTTCCTCGAGTTCCTCGATGCGGTCCTCCATCGTCACGGTGACCACCCAGCAGTCATTGGTCCAATCGTCTCTCACCTCGCCCAAAAGGTTTCCGTACTCCGCAACGTCGATCGTCGAAATTCGGTGGCAGTTTTTGTCGCCGTCGGGGACTCAGGCGGCCGCGCCGGTCCCGTCATGGGTCCAGCGCACGAGGGAGACGACGACCGCGGCGACGACCGTGCCGACGACCCCGAGCACCCACGACGGGAGCGTGACGCCCGCGACCCCGAGCACGCCGACGAACAGCGTGAACGCGAGGAACGGCGGGATGACGACGCCGACCAGCAGCCGCCACGCGTCGGCGAGCCCCGACGAGAAGCGCGTCCCGCGGACGAACTCGTCGACCGCGTCGCCCCCGAGCACCCACGCGGCGAAGACGACGAACGCGAACAGGCCGCTCGTGAGCACGAAGTCGACGACGGGACCGGCGAGCGCCTCGAACAGTTGGGGGACGAACGCGCTGACCGTGCCGGTGACGAGGACGATTCCACCGACGGCCACGACCGCCTGCTGCCTGCTGCGGCCGCGCTCGTCGACGAGGTACGCGACGACGATCTCGAGCATGCTGATGGACGACGAGAGCGCGGCGAGGGTGACGACCGCGAAGAAGCCGAGCGCCGCGAGACGGCCCGCGGGAAGCTCCGAGAACGCGGTGGCGACGCCGACGAACAGCGCGCCCGGGCCGCTGGTCTCGATGTCCGCGCCGGGGGTGGAGAACAGGAGCGGGAAGACGACGAGGCCGGCGAGCACGCCGACGGCGGTGTTGAGCACGGCGACGAGCGTCGCGTCCGCAGGCAGGGACCGGTCCTCGCCGACGTAGCTCGCGTAGGTGATCATCGTCCCGGCACCGACAGAGAGGGTGAAGAGGGCCTGCCCGGCGGCGGCGAGGACGATGTCGAGGAAGCCGTCCTGGACCGCGCCGAGGTCGAAGGAGAGGTAGAACTCGTAGGCCTCACCTGCGCCGGAGAGTCCGCTCACCCAGACGGCGAGCCCGATGAGGGCGAGGAAGACGACGGGCATCATCACCGTGGTCGCGCGCTCGATGCCGTCGCGCACGCCGCCGTAGACGACGCCGGCGGTGAGCAGCAGGAAGAGCACGTGGAACGCCGCGGCCTCCGGGCCGAAGGCGATGCTCTCGAAGTAGGCACCGGGGTTACCGAAGTACGCACCCGTCGGTGAGGCGACGAGATAGCGCAGTATCCAGCCGCCGACGACGCTGTAGAACGAGAGCAGGACGAGGCCGGCGACGACGCTCAGCAGGCCGACGTGGCCCCAGTTGCGCGAACCGGAGAGGTCCCGGAGCGCGCCGACGGGGCTCTTCTGCGAGCGACGACCGATGACGAACTCCGCGAGCAGGCCGGGCACCCCGACCGCGAGGACGATGCCGAGGTACACCAGGAGGAACGCGCTCCCGCCGTTCTCGGCGGTCATCCACGGGAACCGCCAGAGGTTCCCCAGTCCGACTGCGCTGCCAGCGGCGGCGAGGACGAAGCCGATCCGCCCCGTCCACGATTCACGTGCCATTGATAGCCACGGGTCCGCGCCGCATCAAGAGCGTTACGAAGACCGAACCGTCAATCGCTAAATATCACGGTTTTCGGGCTCTCTGTCGGACGTTTGTACGTTTCAGGGTGGAGTGAATCGAAGCCAGTCTGGTCGGCACGCGCTGCCAGCAGGCCCGCGAGACTGTAGGACGAGGGCCCGTACTCGCGGGCTCACGACGTAGCTATTTGTGACCATCCGCCGAACAGTGCTGCATGCCACCACTCCCCGAGGATCCCGGGCCCGCCACCGAGATGTACCGCCACCGGACGGACACGCTGGTCGACGACCGGGGCGACGGCCCCGCGCTCGTGCTCAGCCACGGGACGCTGATGGACCGGACGATGTTCCGCCCCCAGATGGACGCACTCGCCGACGACTACCGCGTCGTCGCCTACGACAACCGCGCCCGCACCGACAACTGGCAGGGGCCGTACGACCTCGACGACCTGACCGACGACTGCCGGACACTGCTGGACGCGCTCGACATCGACGCCTGCGTCCTCGGCGGGATGTCGATGGGCGGGTTCATGGCGCTCCGGTTCGCCCTGCGCTACCCCGACCTCCTCGACGGCCTCGTCCTCGTCGACAGCATGGCCCAACCCCACCCGGAGGACGACCGGGAACGCTACGGCGGAATGGTCCAGCAGGCGAAGGCCGCCGACGAGATGCCCACCAATCTCGCCGAGGTCGTCGCCCACATCGTCTTCGGGCCGACGACGAACGAGCAACAGCCGGAACTGGTCGACGCCTGGAAGCAGCGCTGGCTCACCTACCCCGGCGAGGCCGTCCACGACGAGGTGCACTCATGGCTCGACCGCCCCGGCGTCGCCGACCGACTCGACGAGATCGACGTGCCGACGCTGGTTGTCCACGGCGCGGAGGACCTCTCCATCGACCCCGAGTACGGCGAATCGATGGCTGACGCCATCCCTGACGCCCGGTTCGTTGAGGTGCCCGAGGCCGGCCACTCCTCGAACGTGGAGAACCCCGAGATCGTGAACGACGCGCTGCGGGAGTTCCTCGACGACGTGTACTAAGCGGGGCCAGAAGTTTACGAACATTGTAAACTTTCACCATCGGCGCGCGCTGGCGAGACCGCGAGCGGTGCGCGGGGCGAGCGCCAGCGAGCCCCGCGATGCGAACGGGGGCTTTCTGGTGATACTCGGTTGATGCTGCTCTCTCGCGGGCCGCAGACCAATCCACGCGGGCCGAATCTGAGGAAAGACACTTCCGGACAGCACCCACAGTCCCGTCCATGCGCAGTGAAGAGGAGATACGGGAGCAGTACGAGTTCCTGAAGGAGGAGCTGGACGACGAGGACATGAAACACGAGGGCGTCAAGCAGATGTTCACGTACTACAAGCGGGCACTGGGCTGGGTACTGGAGGAGGAGCACATCTAGCAGCGGGCGCGACCCGGCAGGCGAACGCCGAGAGCGTCGGACTTTTCCCACAGCCACGCAACGACCGCGACATGGACGTACGAATCGCGGGCGACGGGCCGGCCGCCGAAGCGGTCGCAGCCGCGCTGGCGGACACGGACGCCGAGCCCGAGCGGGTCGACGCCGACGGCATCGCGGGCGCGGACCTCGCGGTCGTCGTCGCACCGACGGGAGACGATGCGCTCGCGACGGCGACCGAGGCCGCCGACGGGCCGTGGCTGGCGGTCGAGCTGGGGGGCATCGGCGGCTATCCGGTCGCGGGCGTCGACGCCGCGGTCACCGGACTGGCGCCGGGGCGTGGCTGTTTCGACTGCCTGCGGGCGCGGGTCGGCTCGAACGCGAGCGAGACCGACGACGGGGCCGTCGACGCACCGACCGCCCGGCTCGCGGGCGCGGTCGCCGGGCGGGAGGCCGTCTCGGCGGTCGAAGGTGACGACGGGCGGACGGCCGGCGACCTCGTCGGCCGCATCCACGAGCTCCCGCACGAGGACCGGCGGTTCCTGCCCGTGCCGGGCTGCTGTGGCACCACGGACGACGAGCTCCGGCGGGACCACGCCGCGGTGAGCCTCGACGAGGCCGTCGAACGCGCCGAGCGCACGCTCGACGGGCGCGTCGGGCTCGTCAGCGACATCGGCGAGCTGGAGTCGTTCCCGGCGCCGTACTACCTCGCGACGACCGCCGAGACGTCGGTGTACTCCGACGCGAGCGCGCCGGGGCAGGCCGCCGGCGTCGCCGACGACTGGAACGCGGCGTTCATGAAGGCCGTCGGCGAGGCCCTCGAACGGTACAGCGCGGCCATCTACCGGAACGCGGAGTTCGAGCGGGCCCCGCCGGGGATGGTCGGCGACGGCGTCTCTCCCGACGCGGTCGTCCGGGCGGACGACGCACCGGCGGTGGACCCCGAGGAGCCCATCCCGTGGACGACCGCGACGGAGCTCGCGTCCGACGAGCAGGTGCCGATGCCCGCCGAACTCGTCCACTTCCCGCCGCCGGAGGAGCGGTACACGTCGGCCATCACGACCGGCCTCGGGCTGGGCACCTCGGGCGCCGACGCGCTGGTCGCGGGACTCACCGAGGTCGTCGAGCGCGACGCGACGATGCTCGCGTGGTACTCGACGTTCGAGCCGCTGGAGCTGCGGGTCGACGACGTGGACTACGAGCGGCTGGCCCGCCGTGCCCGTGCCGAGGACCTGGAGACGACCGCGCTGCTGGTCACGCAGGACGTGGACGTACCCGTCGTCGCTGTGGCGGTCCACCGCGAGGGCGGCGAGTGGCCGCGCTTCGCGGTGGGCTCGGACGCCGCGCTCGACCCCGTGGCGGCCGCCCGGTCGGCACTCGCGGAGGCGCTCCAGAACTGGATGGAGCTGCGCTCGATGGGGCGGGCCGGATCGAACGAGGAGGCCGGCGCGATCGGCCGGTTCGCGGACTTCCCCTCCGCCGCGTCGGACTTCCTCGAGGCGGGCGGGCCGATTCCGGCTGGCAGCGTCGGACCGGACGACGTGCCCGCGGGCGAGCCGGCGGTCGACGCGCTGGTGGAGCGTGTGACCGACGCCGGGCTGACGCCGTACGCGAGCCGGCTGACGCCGTCCGACGTGGAGACTGCCGGCTTCGAGGCGGTCCGGGTCGTGGTGCCCGGCGCACAGCCGCTGTTCACCGACGACTCGGCGTTCGGTGCCCGCGCCGAGACGGTGCCCGAATCGCTCGGATTCGAGGCGCGGCTGAACCGCCAGCACCACCCGTATCCATGAATCGGTAATCGGTCGTAAATCGAGTGCCACCCGGGATTTAAGACGGGCAGGCTCGTTGGTAGATATGGTGTGCCAACTACTCACATGAGCGAACGCTCGGCGGCCGGGGGAGAGCCAGTATCGGAGTTCGAACTATCCTGTGCGACGTGTGGTGGGCAGCTGTCGCGGACACCGGTTTCGGGAGAGACGCTCGGCGTGAACGTCGAGCGAGAGGTGGTGCTCGCGGAGTGCACTGACTGCGGGCGACGGTACTTCCCGCGGGAGACGCTGGACGAGCTGACCTAGACGTACAGCGTGGCGCGGACCATGTCGCGGGTGCCGGGGCCGAGGCCGACGGCGACGATGGCGACGAGGAGCATCACGGTGAAGCGCGGACTGTCGTCGAACACCGTCTCGTCGAACACCCAGAGCACGAACGTCGCGGCGACCATCTTCACGACGAGGAACGGGAACGCGTCGAGGTAGGCGGGCAGGTACTGGCCGGCCACGTCGACGATGAACCGGTTGACGGGGTGTTTGCCCTGCAGGTTCGCCTGACCGGTGAGCGCCGGCATCAGGTTCAGGCCGACGAAGTTGGCGACGCCGTCGACGGCGTGCGCCCAGAGTATCACCGCGCCCATGAAGCCGGTGCCGGCGTTGATCTCGGGTTTGAACGTCTCGATGGCGTACCAGACGCCGCCCGCGACGACCGTCGACGCCAGGAGCACGACGACGGTCACCTGCGGGTAGAACGAGACGTAGGACTGGGTGGCGGCCGCCCAGCCGAGGTAGACCAGGCTCGCGGCGAGGATGCCCGAGCCGATGACGAACAGCGGGTACTCGAACTCCCGGTCGACGACGTTCTCGGCGAGGAACACCGCGACGACGACCGCCGCCAGCGCGACGAAGAAGACGGTGAAGTAGATGACCGGGCTGATGAGGAAGCTGTTCAGCGGGTACTGGAAGACGGGTGCCTGCCCGGCGGTATCACGCGCCGCGTCGTTCACGTCCTCGATGACCCGGAGGGTGCCCCCGAAGAACATGAACGGGAACAGCCCGTAGAACAGGGCCCGGTAGCGCTCGATCCGCAGCCGCTTGACCAGCAGGCCGACGCCGACGAGCATCAGCAGGAGGATGAGGGCGTAGCCGATTTCGCTCACGACGGTGTAGCCCGGTTCGGCGACCGGTCCGAGGCTCGCGGGCACCGATCCGCAGCTCTGGGGCTGGACCTGTGCGCCGTCGGCCCAGGCCACGCAGTTCCAGTTGTGGGCGTCGGCGTACACCGGCCCCCAGAAGTACTGCCAGATGAAGTTCGCGTACACCGCACGCGGGAACAGCACCGACCCGAGGCCGAGCACGGCCGTCAGCAGGCCGACCGCGCCGACCCACGCCCGTTCGATGCCGATGCGGTCGATGAAGTCGCTCATACACCGACGGGCGGACGGACGGGCCATTACCCTTCTGGTCTCCCGTGGCGCGGTCACTCGACGGTAACCGGGTCCCTACTCCTCCTCCTCGTCCGCGATGGGCAGCTCCTCGGACTCGTGGGGCGTCCCGAGGATGACCATGGTCTGCGAGCGCGCAAAGCCATCCATCTGGGCGATGCGGTCGAACATCAGCTCGCGCAGCGCGTCGGCGTCCTCGGCGTACACCCGGCCCATCACGTCCCACTCGCCCGTCGTCAGGTGGACCTCCTGGACGCCCTCGATCTCCTGCAGCCGCTCCAGCGTGTCCTGCTCGCGGCCCTGCTCGACGCGCAGGCCGATGATGGCCGAGATGCCGAGGTCGATCGCCTTCGGGTCCAGCTTCGCGTGGTAGCCCTGGATGACGCCCGACTCCTCCAGCCGGCCGACGCGGTCGTGGACCGTCGCGCTCGACATGTCGATGCGGCGGGCGATCTCGCTGAACGTGGTCCGGGCGTTCTCCTGGAGGATGCGGAGGATCTGCCGGTCCGTCTCGTCGAGTTCCATACCACCCGGTACCGTCCCGAGGGGAAAAAAACGCGACCCTCCCGGCCGGAGTTTTATCACCAATCCTGGTGTATGTTCACGTTGGGCATGGGACTGCTAGATTCGGTCAAAGGGCTGTTCAGTACCGACGAACGAACGTTCCAGTACGTCTGCGACCGGTGCGAGACGGAGTTCGAGTCGACGAAGTCGGACATGTCCGCGGTGACCTGTCCCGACTGCCGGTCGACGAAGATCCGGGCGGTCTCCCCCGCGTGAGCCGGCCGGCGACGGCTCACCTCTCACCGTTCCGTGACGCACTGCTGCCGGCTATCCCTGCCGCACGCCCTCGACGGCCTGCGCTGCCGCAAGCGCCTCGTCGTGGACCGCGCCGTTCGAGGCCACCAGCCCGCGGCTGTCGTGCCGCCAGCGCTCGCCGTCGAGGTCGGTCACCGTACCGCCGGCCTGCCGGACCATGTGGACGCCGGCGACGGTGTCCCACGGGTTCGCGTCGACGTTCGTGATGGTCGCCTCCAGCCCGCCCGCGGCGACCATGCCGAGGGCGGCCTGTGCGCAGCCGACGCGGCGCATGTCGCCGAACCGTTCCACGACCTCGCGGCAGGCCGTCGCGTACTCGTCGCGGCGGTCACGGGGCCACCAGATGGTCGGGCAGGCGACGGCGCGGTCGGGGTCCGAGATGTCGCTCACCGAGAGCGCATCGCCGTTCCGTGCCACGTCCACATCGTCGGCCGTGTACACGTCGTCCAGCGCGGGGAGCACGTTCGCTGCAGCGACGGGTTCGCCGTCGACGACCGCCGCGACGCTCGTCGCCCACACCGAGAAGCCGCGGACGTAGTTGTTCGTCCCGTCGATGGGGTCGATGATCCACGCCGGGCCCTCGTCCGGGACCTCCTTCAGCTCGTCCTCCTCCTCGCCGACGATGGCGTCCTCCGGGAACTCGTCGCGGATGGTCGAGACGACCTCGCGCTGGGCGTCGCGGTCCGCCTGCGTCACCACGTCCGTCTTCCCGTCTTTCTCCTCGACGGCGATACCGGTCCGGAAGTGCCCCTCGGCGACGGCCGCCCCGGAGCGTGCGGCGCGCTCGACCAGCCGAGCGCGGGCTGCGTACTCTGTCATGCCTCCACTCGGGGGAGCCGTGCAAAAAGGCCCTCCGGTTCGTGGACTGCGGCGCGAACCGGACCGACGGGCGCAGCATACCGACGCCGATTTGCCGGGCGACGTACACGGGTCGGGTATGAACCGGCTCGCCAAGCGACTGTACAACATCGCACCGGACCCCGTGACGCTCACCTTCGCCGACGGCTCCGAGGTGTCGCTGTCGATGCACAGCGCCGAGTTCTTCCAGGACGACCTCGAGGCCGAGGGCGAGACCGACGACGGCACCACCTACCGCATCGTGAACGGTGACGACGACGAGACGCTGCTCGCCGCGCGTGAGACCGAGGACGGTTGGACGGTGGTCGGCGACGTGACCGGCGTCGAGGCGGCCTGAATCCGGTTACCGGATCAGCGCCAGCAGCTCCCGCGCGTCGTCCAGCTTCTTCTGTCGCAGCTCCTCCTCGATGTCGGGGGTGTCCAGCCCCTCGATGGCGGTGAGTGCCCGGTCGAGTCCGTGGATGCTCCGCACGAGGGATTCGCCCTCCTGCTCGGTGATGTCCCCGTCCTCCAGCCGCTGTGTGCGCTGGAGTCGCTCCCGGCGGAGCTGGGTCTCGACCTCGTCGATTCGCTCCCGTTCGCTCTCGGGGATGCTGTCGAGGTCCTTGCAGGCGAAGACGAACTCGCGCACGTCGATGGTCGTGCCCTGAACGGCGAGTTCGTCCGGGAGGTCCTTCCCGACCGTTCCGGACGGGCGGCGCACCTCGTGGAGCAGGTCGCGGCGTGTCTCGTCGTCCATGGTCGAATCGATGGCCGGCGGGGTGATAGGCGTTCGGAGCAACCGATTGCTCTAGCTGTGCTGACACGAGAGATTTTACGTCCCGAGGGCCGTAGCCCCGGACGATGCACGGGGTCGATGCGACCGAGGTATTCGAGCGGGTGAGCCACCCGACCCGGGTCGAGATACTCGACGCGCTGGCGAGCGCCCAGCGCGACGCCCCCGCCGACCCGTGGCTGGCCTACACCGAACTCCGAGAGGCGGTCGGCATCCGCGACAACGGCAACCTCAACTACCATCTCGACCAGCTCGGCGACCTCGTCGTGAAGGAGGACGCGGGCTATCGACTCTCCCGCGTCGGGATGGGGCTCGTCGGCACCGCCTCCTCGGGCGTCCTCGACACGGACTGGACGTGGGGGCCGGTCGACGTGCCCGGCGAGTGTCGCCAGTGTGGCGACCCGCTCCAGCTCCGCTACGAGGACGGCGTCCTCTGGCTCACGTGCGACACGGACGGGCACGAACACGGGCTCTGGGTGCCGCCGAGCCTCCTCGAGGCTCACCCCGAAGACACACTGGTCGAGCGCATCGCGTTCCTCGAGAACCGGTGGGGCGAGCTGACCCGACGGGGCATCTGCTCGGAGTGCCAGGGGAACGTCGACGGGGAACTCACCCGGCTAGAGGATGGTGGGCACCACTTCCTCGGTCACTGCGACCGCTGCGGCTCCCAGCACGGACTCCCGGTCGGCCTGTTCCTCGTCGGCCACCCCGACGTGCAGCGGTTCTACTACGAGCACGATGTCGACGTCCGGTCGACCCCGTACTGGACGCTCGACTTCTGCCGCCCCGGCGCGGAGACCGTGGTGTCGACCGACCCGCTGCGCGTCCGGGTCGACGTCACCCACGACGGCGACACGCTCTCGCTCACGCTCGACCGCGCCGGCGACGTGGTCGCGACCGACCGGTCGTAGCGACCGTCGTCCCGGAGCCGTCGCTCGGTTCGTGGCGTCGTGAGGATGTTGCGAGGGCAAGACGCTCCGTCTTGCCGCATTCGGCCGCGGACGTCGTCCACGGCGTCATGCGAGGGAAGGGATTTGAACTTCGGTCGCAGCGAGCTGCTCCCCAGCTCAAATCCCTCCCTCGTGCATTCTGGCACTCGCGTTCGCTCGTGCCATCATGCGAGGGAAGGGATTTGAACCCTCGGACCTCTACAGGAGCGGATCTTGAGTCCGCCGCCGTTTCCAGGCTTGGCTACCCTCGCACGTACTCCAGAGTCGTCGTGGCTCGTGGTAAAACGTTGCGAACCGGCACGAACTACCAGCCGTCGGCGACGGTCCGGACGACGCGACCGAGCGCGTGGGCGACGACGCTGCCGATCATCACTGCACCGCCGCCGAGGACGACGAGGCCGAGCGCCCCCGAGGGGTCGTCCGGGATTACGCCGAGCCGGGCGAGCACGAAGCCGACCGCGACGGTGCCGGCGAACGCGACCGCGCCGACGGTCTGGAGGGTCCTGACGCCGACGTAGGCGAGGTCGGTCGGTTCACCGAGGTCGAGGTCGCGACCCGACGAGACGGCGACGACCAGCTCGACGACGGCGTGGGCGACGAGCAGGAAGCCGAGTCCTGCCGCGACGAGGATGCCGCCGTTGAACAGGAGTTCGCCGAGGTCGACGATGGGGGACGGCCCCGTCTCGCTGCTGGCGGCGGCGCCGCTCTCAGGCGGGGGCCCCATCGGCACCGAGAGGAGCGCGCCGACGAACAGCAACAGGAGCGAGAGGACCGCCAGCACGACGGCGAGGCCGACGAGGGCCGCCTCGACGTACAGGCCGTTGGCGACGAGCCAGCTGCCGGGTGCATCGCGGATGCTCGGCGGCCCGTCGCCCCCGCCTGCCGACCCGGACGGCCGGCCGTGTTCCATGGTCGGGTACGCGACAGGTCGCGGAAAATGTCTTGTGTTCTCGACGGGAGTCCGAAGGGGTATGCCGGGGGAGGCCGTACGTGCCTGTGATGGACGAGCACACGCTGGACACCGGGGTCGCGCCGCCCGCGACGGGCGACCCGGCGGGCTGGCGTGCCGACAGACCGGAGTCCAACGGTTGGGAACACGGCACGCTCCGCCGTGCTGTCATCCACGGGGTCCGGCTGTACAACAGCGGCGAGTTCCACGAGTCCCACGACTGCTTCGAGGACGAGTGGTACAACTACGGCCGCGGCTCCACGGAGTCGAAGTTCCTCCACGCGATGGTGCAGGTGGCCGCCGGCGCGTACAAGCACTTCGACTTCGAGGACGACGGCGGGATGCGCAGCCTGTTCCGGACCGCGCTCCAGTACTTCCAGGGCGTCCCACCCGACTACTACGGCGTCGACGTGCTCGACGTCCGGACGACGCTCACGAACGCACTCGAGGACCCCGAGGTGCTGCACGGCTGGCAGATAGCGCTCGACGGCGAGTTCCCGACCGCTCGCGAGCTCGACTTCGAGTACGCCGAGGGACTGGACTGACCCCGCTCACGCGGCCGCCGACTCCTCCTCGGTCTCGGCCCGTTCGCGGCTGACGACCCAGATGCCGAGTGCCATCAGCGCACCGCCGACGGCGAAGCCCGGGCCGAGCGTCTCGCCGAGCAGGGCCGCGCCGAGGGCCGCCCCGACGACCGGCTGGGCGAAGAAGAACACCGAGATGGTGCCTGCCGGCACGTACTCGAGTCCCTTGTACCAGAGGTACCAGGCCGCCGCCGTGGCGGCGACGCCGAGGTAGAGCACGGCGAGGACGGACGTGGTGTCGGTGGGGAGCGACGCGATCCCGCCCGGCGTCCCGGCGAGCTCGAACGCCGACAGCGCGCCGAGCATCGGGACGGAGGCGACCGTCGCGTACGTCGCGGCCGTGAGCGCGGAGTACCGACGGACGACGCGGACGCCCTGCACGGTGTAGGCCGCCCACGTGACGCTGGCTGCGAGCAGGAGCACGACGCCGAGCAGGCTGCCGGCACCGACCGCGGCGAGGTCGTACTGCCCGGCGACGACGGCGACGGTCCCCGCCAGCGCGATGGCGATGCCCGCCGTCTTCGCGGGCGTGACGCGCTCCCCGAGGACGACTGCGCCGAGGAAGACCGTCGCGACCGGCGTCAGCACGGTCAGCAGCGACGCCTCGCTCGCGGTGGTCAGCTCCGTGCCGACGAACTGCGTGGCGTTGGTCAGGGTGACCCAGGCGCCGAGTGCGACGAACGTCGGCCAGTCGTCGCGGTCGACCGTCGCCCGGCCGTCCCCCAGACCGAGTACCGCGAGGAGGACGGCCGCGCCGACGGTGACCCGCAGGAACCCGAGCGTGAGCGGCGGGATACTGCCGAAGCTCCACTTGCTGACGACGTACATCCCGCCCCACAGCGCGGCCGCTGCGAGCGGGGCGAGTGCGAACACGTAGCGACGGATCTCGGTCACTGGTGGGGAGATGAGACGGTGGGACGACGGATGGCTGCTGCGATGTGGGGCCGGGCTACGCGCCGAGGTACAGCTTCGAGACCTCCTCGTTGTCGAGGAGGTCCTCGGCCGCGTCCTCGAACCTGACGGTGCCCTGGTCGAGCACGTAGCCACGGTCGGAGATGCCCAGGCCCTTCTTCGCGTTCTGTTCGACCATCAGGATGGCCGTGTCGAGCGCGTTCACGTCCTTCACGTGCCCGAACACCTCGTCGGCGGTGTTCGGCGCGAGCCCGGCCGACGGCTCGTCGATGAGGAGCACGTCGGGCTCCATCACGAGCGCCCTGGCGAACGCGAGCACCTGGCGCTGACCGCCCGAGAGCGTCCGGGCCTTCGACTTCCGCCGCTCGTCGAGCAGGGGGAACTGGTCGTACAGCTCACCGATGACCCGGTCGAGACCCTCCTTGCGGGCGACCCCGCCCATGCGGAGGTTCTCGTCGATGGTCAGCGACCCGAACACGTTGTCGGTCTGCGGGACGTAGCCGATGCCCGCGCGGACGATGTCCTCGGGTGCCATCCCGCCTATCTCGTCGCCGTGGTAGGTCACAGACCCGGTCCACGGCGTCAGCAGCCCGAAGGCGGTCTTGAGCACGGTCGACTTGCCGGCCCCGTTCGGGCCGATGAGACAGACGATCTCGTTCTCGTCCAGGTGCAGGGAGAGGTCCGTGAGCACCTGGACCTCGCCGTAGCCGCTGTCGACGTCGGCAAGTTCGAGCACGGGGGTGTCGCTCATGCGTCACCTCCGAGGTACGCGTCGATGACGCGCTCGTCCGTCTGCACCGCCTCCGGCGGGCCCTCCATCAGGACGTTCCCCTGGTTCAACACGACGATGGGGTCGGCAAGCTCCATGACGAACTCCATGTCGTGCTCGATGATACAGAACGTGGTTCCCTGCTCGTTGAGCCGGCGGATCTGCTCGGCGAGGTCGTTCCGCAGCGTCGGGTTGACGCCGGCGACCGGCTCGTCGAGCAGCAGGATCTCCGGGTCGGCGAGCATCGCCCGGGCGAGCTCGACCAGCTTCATCTGCCCGCCCGAGATGTCGGTCGCGGGCTGGGTCGCGAGGTGGTCGATCTCGAACTCCTCGAGGATGCGCTGGGCCTCCTCCATGTTGTGGGACTCGGCCGCGGCGACCTCGCCGGGCGACGTGAACAGCTTCACGAACGACTCGCCGGGCTGCTCGCGCGGCCCGACCAGCATCGCCTCGCGGACGGTCATCCCCTCGAGCTTGCGCGGGGTCTGGAACGTCCGGATGAGGCCGGCGTCGGCGATCTCGTAGGGCTCCTTGCCCGTGACGTCGATGCCGTTGACCTCGACGCGACCGCCGTCGGGCTCGTAGAAGCCCGAGATGAGGTTGAAGATGGTCGACTTGCCGGCGCCGTTCGGGCCGATGAGCCCGGTGATGGTGCCGCGTTCGACCTCGAAGGTGGCGTGGTCGGTGGCGACGAGGCCCCCGAAGCGCTTCTGCAGGTCGTCGACGCGGAGGACGACGTCCTCCTTCTCCATGTCGGCGCCCTCGTGGCGCTCGCGCATGGACGTGGCGCCCTCACTCATCGGGACCACCCCGTGCCTCGCGCACGCCGACATCTGGCCCTTCGGGCACCTCGTCGACGGTGCCGGGCCAGATGAGTTCGCGCTGCGGTGGCAGCACGCCCTCCGGCCGGAAGCGCATCAGCAGGATGATGATGGCGCCGATGAGCAGCAGCCGGAGCGGGCCGCCGAACCCCGTGAGCGAGAGGACGACCTCGGTCGCGCCCACGTCGAACGAGAAGGAGACCTGGTTGAGGAACCGGGTCCCCTCGCGGATGCCGACGACGACGAAGCCGCCGAACAGCGCGCCGCGGTTCGAGCCGCTGCCGCCGAGGATGACCGCGACCCAGACGTAGAACGTCGTGATGGGGTCGAGGTCGCCCGGGCTGACGTACAGGTTCAGGTGCGCGTAGAACACGCCGGCCAGCGCCATCACGAGGCTGCCCAGCACGAACGACTGCATCTTGAACGAGTACGTATCCTTGCCGAGTGCCCGTGCGAGATCCTCGTCGGCCCGGATGGTCCGAAGCACGCGCCCCCACGGCGAGCGGTGGACCCGCCGGAGCACGGCGTAGCTGACGCCGAGGAACACGAACACGAGCGACACGTTCAGCAGCGCCCGCCAGAACGGCGTTCCCAGGACGATGTCCTGGCCGAACGTGACGCCGAAGTCGAGGAGTGGCACGGCGATCGTGACCGAGCCACCCGGGACGAGGTCGATGGTGGTCTCGGGCATCGACTGCGGGAACGTCGCGAGCACCGGCCAGCCCTCGAAGAAGCTGGGGATACCGCGGACGCCCGCGCTGCCGTTCGTCAGTCCCTGTTCGTTCAGCACGATGAGTCGGATGACCTCCGCCAGCCCCAGCGAGGCGATGGCGAGGTAGTCGGCCCGGAGCCGCAGCGTCGGGACGCCGATGGCAACCGCGATGACGGCCGCGACGACGAGGGCGACGACCAGGCCGATCATGGGGTTGAACCCGCCCGCGATGGGCGAGGAGCTCGCGCTCATCAGTGCGGTGCCGTACGCGCCGATACCGAAGAACGCGGCGACGCTGAAGTTGATGAGCCCGGTGTACCCCCACTGGGAGTTCAGGCCGAGCGACAGCAGCGCGTACATGCTCGCGAGACCGAGCAGGAACAGGAAGTACGACGGGTTCAGACTGCCGGTCAGCAGTCCGAACACCAGGAACAGCGCGAAGCCGACGACGAACAGCGTGACGCCCTGCTCCGCGCGGGTCAGCCCTGCGAACTCGTCGGTGGGGTCGCTGAGCCAGCTCATCTCAGGTCGCCTCCCCCATGATACCGTTCGGTCTGACGAGCAACACGGCGACCATGATGACGAAGACGACGGCCTCGGCGTACTGGGTGCCGATGGGGATGCCGTAGTCGGTCAGCAGTGGCATCAGCTCGTGGACCATCCCGATGAGGAACCCACCGAGCATCGCGCCGTAGACGGAGCCGATGCCGCCGAGGATGACGGCGGCGAAGATGAGCAGCAGCAGCGAGAAGCCCATCCGGGGCGAGAGCTGGTTGAACAGGCCGAGGAAGACGCCCCCGGCACCGGCCAGCCCCGCACCGATGACCCACGTCCAGAGCTTCACCCGGGCGGTCCGGATGCCGCTGACGCGGGCCAGCTCGGGGTTGTCGGCCATCGCGCGCATCTTGCGTCCGAGGTCGGTGTACTGCAACAGGACGTGCAGTCCGGTGACGAGGATGGCCGCCGAGAGGACGATGGCCACGTCGTGTTCGGTGATGCGGATGTCGTACTGGATGAGCCCCTCGATGGGCCGGAGGGTCTGGACGTCGTACCGGGTGAAGTCCGCGCCGAAGCGGAGCTGGATGATGGCCCGGTAGATGAACGCGACCCCGATCGACGTGATGAGCATCCCGATCGAACCCACGTCCATCGGTTTGTAGATGAGACGCTCGGTGACGACCGCCACGACCGCCGCGACGGCGATGCCCGCGAGCAGCGCCACGAAGAAGCCGAACGGGAGTCCGAGCACCGCACCCCCGAGACCGCCCACCGCGCCGAACGTCACCAGCGCGGTGTAGGCTCCGATGGTCATCGTGTCCCCGTGGGCGAAGTTCGCGAAGTCCGCGATGCTGTACACGAGCGAGAGCCCGATGCTCCCGAGCACGATGATGCTGCTGAATATCAGACCGTTCGCGAGATATTCGAGAAGGGGCATCGGTGGCTTAGCCTTCGATGAAGCCGATGCCGACGTAGTCGTGGTTCTGGACCTCGAGGATCTGCAGGAACCCCTTCGGGTCGCCGTTCTCGTCGAAGTCGATGGGGCCGCTGACGCCCTGGTAGTTGACGTCGTCGGGACCGCCGCCGTCGGCGAGTATCTGGTGAGCCGCCTCGTAGGAGGTGACCTCCTCGCCCTCGGGGCCGCTCACCCGACGGACGGTCTCCTGGAGCGCCGCGCCGGTGAACTCGTCCGCCGCCTGGATGGCCAGCGCCGCGTTGATGACGCAGTCGTACGCGTAGGCGGACCAGACGGTCGGCGCCTCGCCGTACTCGTCCTCGAACGCCGAGGCGAACTGCTGGTAGTTCTCCTCCTCGACGGGCGCGGACGGGACGACGATCTTCATGCCGTTCATGCTGCCCTCCGGCGTGTTCTCGAGGACGTCCGTCCCGGAGACGGAGTCCGCGCCGTACATCGGCGCCTCGTACCCGCTGGAGTACATCTCGTTGACCATCGTGGTGAACTCCGGCTGGTAGGTGATGAACAGCCAGGCGTCGGCGCCGGAGCTGTTCATCTGCGAGACGACGCTGGAGTAGGACTGCTGCTCCTGGTCGTGGGAGTTGTTGTACGCGATCTCCCCGTCCCAGTTCGCGACGAACGCGTCGGCGAGGCTCTGCCCGTAGTCGTTGTTGACGTAGGTGACCGCGACCGACTCGTGGCCGTCCTCGGCCATGATGTTCGCCAGCGCGAGCGACTGCGTGCGGCCCGTCGGCGACATCCGGAGCAGACCCGGGAAGTCGGTCAGGCTCAGCCCCGTGGAGTTCTGGCTGAGCTGGACCACGTCGGTGCCCTGGACGACGCTCTCGTAGATGGCCAGCGAGACGCCCGAGCCCACCGCGCCGATGAGGAACGGGACCCCGTCCTGGTTGACGAGCTTCTGTGCCGCGGAGACACCGCCCTGTGGTTCGGACTGGGAGTCCTCGACGATGATGCTGAGCTCGCCGTCCTTCACGCCGACCGCGTTCACGTCGGCGAGTGCGAGGTCCTTCCCGCGCTGGTTGCGCTGCCCGAACGCGGAGAGCGAACCCGTGGTCGAGTCCACCATGCCGATCTCGAACGTGCTCATCCCGCCGCCGCCACCGCCGTCCGTCGTCTCGGTACCGTCGCCACCACCACCACCGCCGCCGCCACCATCGGTCGGCGTGTCGGTCTCACCGCCGTCGTCGCTGTTCGTGCTGATGCAGCCGGCCAGCGCCGCGACACCCGCGCCACTGCCGACCTTGAGTACTGTTCTCCTGTCCATATCTCCCGTGCTGTCTGGTGCCATGGTCTGTGCTGAATAATTATACTGGTAGAGTTAACCCCTGCCCTACCATGGTCGGGGACTCTACCGACCTTTGGTCTGTGGTAACGATAACCTCTCCGTATGTGTGTTGTTCTCTCCCAAGGAATATATTCATTTCCCAGTGGAGAGAAGGAATTGGTCGGGTCGCGGTATAGGGTGGTCGAGCAGCTATCGGGTGGCATGATACCACCCATCGCCAACAACTTCGTCGCCGGCGAGACACCGGCGGAGGCGGTTCAGCACGCCCGGGAGCTGAACCGTCGCGGCGTGGCGGTCATCCTGAACCTGCTCGGGGAGCACTACGACGACCGCGCCGACGCGGACGCGGACGCCGACGCCTACGTCGGCCTCGCCGAGACCATCGCGGCCGACGACCTCGACGCCTGCATCTCGGTGAAACCCAGCCAGATCGGGCTCTCGCTCTCCGACGAGGCCTTCCGCGAGAACCTCGCCCGCATCGTCGCCACCGCCGACGACCACGGCGTGTTCGTCTGGATCGACATGGAGGACCACCCGACGACGGACGTGACCCTCGACGAGTTCGAGCGCCACGCCCGCGAGACGGACGGCAACGTCGGCGTCTGCGTGCAGGCGAACCTCAAGCGCACTCGCGAGGACCTCGAACGGCTCGCCGACCTCCCCGGGAAGGTCCGGCTCGTCAAGGGCGCCTACGACGAGCCCGGCGACATCGCCTACCGCAAGAAGGCGAAGGTGGACGAGGTGTACCGCGACCTCCTCGCGTTCATGTTCGAGGCGTTCGACGACGGCATCGCCGTCGGCAGCCACGACCCCGCGATGATCGAGTACGCCGCCGAGCTGCACGCCGAGCACGGCACCCCGTACGAGGTGCAGATGCTCATGGGCGTGCGCGAGGAGGCACAGACCGACCTCGCCGCTGAGGGCGTCGAGGTCTGGCAGTACGTCCCCTACGGCGGCAAGTGGTTCTCGTACTTCTACCGCCGGGTCCGCGAGCGGAAGTCGAACGCGCTGTTCGCGCTGCGGGCGGTCGTCGGGCGGTGACCGGTCACCGGCTGTCTCGGTAGCACGGGCATGGGCTCACTGTGCAAGCCGACGCTTTTCACCCTCCGCGTTCAACTATCGGGCATGTATCGGCGTCTCCGACGGTGGCTCGCCGAACGCTTCGGCGGTGAGAGCGGCGACGAGGACGACGAATCGGAGACCGGGCGGTTCGTCCCCTCGCCACTCGACCTGTCGGTCCGGTTCGCCCACGGCAGCGGCGACAGCAGCGTCGACCGCGAGCTGACGAAGGTCCAGGAGGAGGCGAGAACGCTCGACGAGGGGCGACGGCGGGACTGAATCGGACGCCGCGGAAGCGGCGACCGTTCCCTCACCAGGTCCGCGTCGGGAGCAGGTCGATTGCGCGTGCGACCCTGGTCTCGCCGTCGTGCGGGACGATGATCCGCATCTCCTCGTTGTAGTCCGCCAGCAGCTCGCGGCAGGCACCGCACGGCGGAATCACGCGTGCCTCGTCGGCGTCGTGGTGGTCCATCGGATACGCGACGGCGACACACGTCTCCAGCTCGTCGTGCCGGTAACCGTCCGCGATGGCCGAGCCGACGGCGACGGGTTCGCCGCACATCGACGCGCGGCCGACTGCGGCCGGCAGGCTCGCACCGAAGTAGACCTCGCCGTCGGTCGTTCTGAGTCCGGCGGTGACGATGTGGGCACCGTCGAAGAACTCGGGGTCGAACGTCCCTCGATTCCTTTCGACGGTCTCCTCGATGAGGGCTTCGTCGGCGGCGGAGAGCGGTGAGGACTCCATACCCGTGCAGGCCGTTCGTTATGCTTCTACGTTTCGGACTGCTGTGCTGTCTCCGGGCTCCCCGCCTCGTGCTCGGTCACGAACCCCTCGGTCTCCCGACGGACCATGCTGGGGAACCGCTGAGCGAGCGCGATTTCGTCGTCCGGTCGCTCGTGATGACCGGCGCCGTCGACGCCACCTTCCGGGTCCATGTCGGCACCGTCCGTCATCGCCGAGCCGTCGTAGTCGAGGGGGCCCGTCGCGTGTTCGTCAGCCGGTGGACACTGCGTCCATCCCCGGCTGTCGGGAACCGCAATCCGCAGTTATGTAGCTCCCTCACGTATCCTCGATCGAGCCATGCCCGATACCCGAACACCACCAGACCCGGCCGAGTTCCCGGCTGCCGACTCCCTGCCGGCACAGGCGACGTTCCTCCTGCGGTACGCGATCCTGGCGCCGTCGAGCCACAACTCGCAGCCGTGGGCGTTCGCGGTCGCGGACGGGTCGATACTGGTGTACGCGGACGAGTCCAGACGGCTGGACGTCGCCGACCCGGACGGACGGGAACTGCTCCTGAGCGTCGGCTGTGCAGTGGAGAACCTGGTCCTCGCAGCCCGGCGGTTCGGCCTCGACCCGACGGTCGAGTACGGGCCGTTCGAGGAGTCGCCACCGTCTCCGGGGCCCGACCTCCGGCACGTCGCGACCGTCGGGCTCGCAGCGACTGCGTCGGTCGACGAGGGGGCGGGGGAGACGGCCCTGTTCGACGCCATCGGGGCCCGGCGGACGAACCACCAGCCGTTCGACGACCGGCCCGTCCCCGGGTCGGTCCTCGAGACGTTCCGGGAGTACGCGACCGCTTCCGGGCTCGGACTCGAGCTGGTCACCGACCCGGCGCGCCGGGCGGAGATCGCGACGCTGCAGACCCGGGCAGACGAGCGACAGTTCGACGACCCCGCGTACCGGACGGAGCTGGGTCACTGGATCGGAACCGGCGCTCTCGGTGCGAGCTGGCTGACGGCCCGCGTCGGCCAGCTGGCGGTCAGCCACCTGGATATCGGCGAGCGGGAGGGTCGGAAGAACTCGAAGCTCGTCACGAGTGCGCCGGTCGTCGCCGTTCTGACCGTCGCGACCGTCGACGAACCGTCACTGCTGGCGGCGGGCCGGCTGTTCGAGCGTCTCTCGCTCGCCGCCACGGGCGAGGGGCTGGCGGTCCACCCGATGAGTCAGATACTGGAGCTCGACGACCTCCGAACCGAACTGGCGGGGCTGCTCGGACTCGGGGACGAGACACCGGTGCACCTCTTCCGGCTCGGGTACGCCGAACCGGACTCGACCCGTACGCCCCGTCGGCCGGTCGATGACGTACTGCTGTGACGGCGGTGCTTCCGGGCGCGGCCAGCCCCACGGCTCGCGGTCGTGAGCCATCGGTGAGGAACGGGTCCGCGGGTCGGCCGGTCGTCCCGGCCGTTACGGGTCCAGCAGCTTCGCCTCGGCCTTGCGCAGGTGCTCCAGCAGCGTCGTCTTGGAGATGTCCATGTCGTCGGCGAGCTCGCGGGTCGAGGTGCCGCGTGGCCACTCGAAGTAGCCGGCCTCGCGGGCGTGCTCGAACACCTCGCGCTGTGCGGCGGTGAGCGTGTCGAGGCGCTGCTCGCGTGGCGACTTGGTCCCGGAGTCCGACGAGGTGATCGAGGAGACCGTCACCTCGGCGTCGGCCTCCTGGCGGACGCCGTCGAGCTGGTCCTGTATCTCGGTGCGCTCGCCGGCGAAGCCGACCTGCCACTCCTCGCGGCCGTCCTCGATGCGGACCGGCGCGCTGTGGACGAAGCCGTGCTGGAGGAGCGTCGGGCAGACCATGTCGTTCGGGTTGTACTCGAGGAAGAACTCGCGGACGACGTTGCCCGGTGCGTTCCGGGCCCGCCCGAAGCGCTGCTGGAGCTCCTGGACCTCGCCGGCGTGGTCGGTCTCGCGGATGGCGTCGAGCAGTCGCTCGACCTCGCGTTCGGTCGAGCCGTAGGCGGTGAACAGTCCGTTGACGGTGTTGGCCGGTCGTGCGTCGGCTCGGGGCGAGTCGTAGATCGCGTGGGCGAGGACGCCTCCGTTTCGTCGGTTCGTCGCCTCGATCGCCCAGCAGTTCGGGTGCCACAGTTCCAACGTCAGTCTCGTTCCCGGTGTCTGGTCGGCCAACGCCATAGGTCTTTCAGCCTCTGCAGCGTCTTGTGTGTGTCGCCCTAACAGACCCCGGCCGACCATGGTCGGGACGGGTCGAACCCGCGCCGAGAGGTTCGAACGGTTTTACTCCCCCCGACCCCTGAACCGTGATGAATGCAGGTGACGAAGCTGGGGGAGGGTCGCGCCGAGGTCGCCGTCGTCGGCGGCATCCACGGCGACGAACCCTGCGGTATCCGTGCCATCGAGCGACTGCTGCGGGACGCCCCCGATGTGCGTCGACCGGTGAAACTGGTCGTCGCGAACGAGGCGGCCGCAGAGCGTGGGGTCCGGTACGTCGAGGAGGACCTGAACCGGGCGTTCCCGGGCTACCCGGACGGCGAGACACACGAGAAGCGGCTCGCGTACGACCTGGCCCACGAGATAGAGGGCTGTCGGACGCTGGCGCTGCACTCCACGCAGTCCCACGCCGAGCCGTTCGCGGTGGTCGACGGGGTCGACGACTTCGCCCGCGAGGTCTGCCCGCGACTGCCGGTCGCCTCGGTCGTCGAGACGGGACGGTTCGTCGAAGGACGCATCTTCAAGGCCGTTCCGGACACCATCGAGGTAGAGTGCGGGCTGCAGGGCAGCACGGACGCGGCGGCGAACGGCTTCCTGCTCGTGCTCTCGTTCCTGACGGCGACGGGCGTGCTGCCGGGCGTCGCACCCGACAGGGCCACCCCGCTGTTCCGGCTCGACCGGCGCATCCCGAAGCGAACCGCGAACGAGTACGAGGTGTTCGTCGAGAACTTCGAACGCGTCGACGCGGGCGAGACGTACGCCGCCGTCGAGGGCGAGGCGGTCGTCGCCGACGAGCAGTTCTACCCGGTGCTCATGTCGTCGCACGGCTACGAGGACGTGTTCGGCTACGCGGCGGACATGGTCGGCACCGTCGGCTGAGACGGGCGAGACGGAGCGCGGTTCGGCCCGAACTCACTCCTCCGGCAGTCCACGTCCCAGCCCGATCGGCGTGCGGCCGTCCGGCCCGACGAACAGCCGGTCGAGCCGTGCGCCGTCCTCGCGGAAGCCGACGGTGAGCGTGTGCTGGCCCGAGTCGAGGTCGAACAGTCGCCGGTCGTGCCAGTCCTCGGTGTCGGGCTCGGGGGCACGCTCCCACGCCCAGCTGCGCCGACCGCCGACGCCGCCCCAGCGGATCCAGTCGCCGTCGTCGACGCGGAGCCAGAACGAGTCGTCCTCGCCGGACGGCCCGAGCGCGCGGCTCCAGACGCGGTACCGGCCCGCGTCGACCTCGAACTCGTAGGTCAGGAGCCCCTCGCTCGGCGGTTCACCCGAGGCGTCGACGCCCTCCGCGACCACGTAGCGCCCGGTCGCCGCGCTGGGGTCCTCGCGGACGCGGAACGGCTCGGAGACGTCGGCGTTCTCGGCGTCGAACCACGCCTCGGCTCCGGTCGGGTCGCCCCCGACGTAGCCGCCGGCGACGCGTTCGTCGCGGCTCGCGTGGTCGGGGACCGGGTGGCCCTTCACGGCGCGCCCGTACTCCGCGTACAGCTCGCGGTTCGTCTTTCCGACGAGGTTGCTTGCGTCGGTGCCGAACAGCTCCGAGAGGTCGCCACGCCCGAGCTGGTCGGCCATCTCGCCGTCGGGGATGGGGACGTGGTCGGGTGCCTGTGCGTCGTAGTACACCTGCCGGCCGTCGAGGACAACCCCGCCGTTGTCCGCGAACACCTCCTGTGCGCCGCGGTCGTCCGGCTCGTCCAGGCCGACCGAGAGGGCCTCGCCGTCGCCCGCGAAAGTGCAGTTCTCCAGCTTGATTCGCCGGGCTGGCCAGTGGTGGCCGTCCTCGACGCTGACGTCCCGGTCGTTGTCGAACCGGCAGTCCCGGTAGACGGTGACGCCCCGGGGGAGCGGCTTCGCGCCGGTGGTGAAGCCCTCGACCTCACAGCCCTCGAAGACGACGTGGAACGGGTACGGAGTGTTGCGGTTGATGCCGACGCTCTCCAGCCGTTCGGGGTGCTCGTCCGCCTGTTCGTCGTCGACGACGGCCTCGGTGGCCTCGCGTCCGCGTCCCCAGACCAGCCGGGCGTCCTTCACCCGGAGGTTGTGGCTGTACCGGACGCTGATGCCGTTGTTGCCGCCCTCGGCGTTGCCGTGGTCCGGTGCGGCGACGTGGCCCCACGAGCGCACCAGCGGGCCGACGTTGAACGCCGTGAACCCCTCGACGACGCTGTAGTCGGCGTAGCGCTCGTGGCTCCAGCCGAACTGGTGGCGCGAGAGGTCCATCCCGCCCCCCGAGGCGAAGGTGGTGTTGTTCCGGACCGACTTGAGCGGGACGTACGCCGAGGAGACCTTGCCGTCGTAGACGTGGTCCGAGTCGACGAGGAACGGCATCCGGTCCTCGTCAACGTGCTCCAGCGGGAAGTTCGCGACCGTCCCCCGGATGCGGTCGATCTCCTCGCCGGGGCGGAGTTCGCGGTCGACGAGCGGCCGGTTCCAGAAGACGAACCCGTGGTGGCGGTGCCCCGCCGCGACGTTCTCCTCGACGGTGAGCGCGGGCCCCTGGAACCAGAAGCCGTGGCCGCCGTGGCCGAAGTCGTCCACGTCGCCGGGGTCGTGCTCGTCCCTGCTGGAGTCGAAGTCACGCGAGTCCGGCAGGTCGCCGCTGCCCTCCGAGCGGAGCGCGAAGTTGCCGACGAACGAGCCGCGCTCGTTGCCCGCCTCGGCGACGAAGCCCGCGCCGAAGACGTCGTGGGTGACGGAGTCCGTGACGTCGACGTAGCTGTGGTGGTTGACGACGCCCCAGCCCGGACTGCCGTCGACTGCGACGCCTTCGACCGTCTGGGCGGTGTCGGTGTCGATGCCCGTCTCGTGGAAGTGCAGCGCGTACCGGGCGCGGGGGTTCGGCGGCACGTCCTCCGGCGGGTTCCCGTGCTGGGGGTCCGTGAACGCGTAGGACTTGTCGGTCCGGCCGAGGCCCTCGAAGGCGGCGTAGCGCACCTCGACGGCCTGGGACATGAACATCACGTGGCCGCGCCGCGGGACGTCCTGGCTCTCGGACTCGAACCTGATCGTCCGGTCCAGGTTGAGCACGTAGCTCGGCAGGTCGTCGGCCGGCGGGACGTGGTCGAAGTCGAGGCGCCGGTCGACGCTCACCCGGCTCCCGTCGATGCCGGTGACGAACAGCTCCTCGTCCTCGTTCGCGCCGGGGTTCATCCCGGGGACGACGAGGCGGTCGCCCTCGTCCCAGTTCGTCGGGGCACCGTCGAGTTCCAGCGTCGTCGCCCCGCTCGTCGGGTGGCTGGCGAGTTCGGTCCAGGTCGTCTTCTCCGCGCCGTGGACGCGGACCTCGCCGAGCGCGAGCAGGCCGGTGCTCAGGCGCTCGGGGTCCCAGTCCTCGTCGATGGGGCCGAGGTCGGCGAACGTCACGCGAGCCTGTCCGCGGCGGCCGACGGGCCGGCCCTCGCGGCCGATCTGGAGGACGCTCTCCGGCGTCGTCACGAGCGTCTCGACGCGCAGGTGCGAGTCCTCGCGGGGGTCGAACGCCAGCGCGCCGTCGACCCGGAGCGTCTTCAGCCGCCCGGTCGAGGCACCCGACAGCGTGACGGTCACGTCGTCGGGGATCTGCGCCCGTGCGAAGTCGTCCGGCACGGACCCGCCCCACGTCCCTGGGTCGTCCCAGCGGCCGTCACGGCTCGCGCGGTGGGTCACCTCGGACTCGGGGACGAGCGCGAGTACGTTGCCGGGGTCGTGATGACCCGGCGGACTGGCGCTCCCGCTGGCGGCCGGCACCTCGACGCCGCCGACCACGTCCGAGAGCGCGGGGATGCCCCAGTGCCCGAGGCCGATGCCGAGTGCGCCGGCCCCGAGCGTCCCGAGTACGGCCCGTCGGCTCGGGGCGCGTTCCTGCAGTTCGTCGCGTCGTTCGCGGAGCTGTTCCGTCGGGACGGAGACGCCGGAGCCATCACCCTCCGACGCGCCGCCCTCGACACCGCCGCCGTCGTGTTTCCCTGACATGCAAAGCCCTCCGTGGGGTCACCGGTCTGTTCCACGGGAGAACCCAGTGTATAATAAATGTGCGTCACCGTTGACCAGCGCCGTTCGTGACCGGCGCTCCCGGTGGCCGATGCGTCGCTGTCCTGCCTTCAGGCACTGCTATCCGCGGTGTCGCGACGGCCGATGGCCGCGAGGATCGCCTCCGGGCCGACGCCGGTCAGTGCCGCGACCTCGTCGGCCGGTCGGTCGAACGTGTCGAACGCGAGCAACGCGCCCTGAAGCCGGACGATACGGTGGCACTCGGCGTCGGTCCGCCCGTCGGGGTCGAACCGGGGCTCGCCGCCGGTGGCGAGCTCGACGTGGTAGCTCGCGAGCACCGCGTCGCGGTACGTGTCGTCGTCGACGCCCCCGTCGGACTCGACGAGCGAGACGAGGCGGGCGAGGACGGCGAGGCTGGTCGAGAGCAGGTGCGCCGTGTCGGCGTCGGTCTCGTGGGCCGCCTTCGCACCGACCGCGGCGCGCTCCAGCCGTTCGAGCAGCACCGCGAGCGCGAGGTACGGCTCCGGGTCGTCGGGCTCGTACACGAGCTGGGCGAGCAGCTGGCCCTGCCAGCGGCCGGCGTTCCGGACGACCGTCTCGACGGCGGTCCCGAGCGGGTCGTCGACCGGCAGGTCTTCGCCGGCGTCGGACAGTCCGTCGGGTGCGAGCAGCGGGACGTCGAACCGGTCGGCGTACCGGCTCGCCGAGGTTCGGAACCGCTCCTCGGGCGGGTGGCTCAGCACGTCGTCCGCGAGGACGGTCGGCTCGGGCAGCCCGAGCGCACCGGCAGCCTGCGAGCCGAGCGAGAGCAGCGGCGACAGCCCGGCCGCGAGCACGTCCTCGGCTGGAGTCGCGTCCTGGGTCTCGAGCCGGGCGGTGACGCTGTTCTCTCCGGCATCCCCGTCCGTCGGCTCGGTGCGGTCCCCGTCCGCCGGCTCGGTGCGGTCCCCGTCCACGTTCGCCGCGGGCTCGTCGTCGGGTTCCTCGCTCATATGTCCTCTTCGGGCGCGAACTCGACCATCGTCAGGTCGCGGTCGAGGTGGCAGTACTCGTGGGGCGGGTCGCCGACGACCTCGGCGATGCGGTGCTCCGAATCCAGGTCCGCCCCGTCGGGTTCGCAGAGCTCGTGGCTCGGGCAGTCCGTGTGCGGGCAGGGACCGGCGAGCTCGACCTTGCTCCCGGCGTAGGCCTGCCGCGAGGGGACGTTCGCCCGGACGCCGATGGCCTCGACCTCCACGGCGCGGACCCCCTCGTCGTGGACCGCACAGTCCAGCGTCTGGGCGTTCTGGCGCACGTCCGTCACCTGGTACTTCACGCCGTCGGTGAGGTTCAGACACTGGCTGCGGTATGGACAGCCCTCGCAGGCGCTCGCCTCGCCCTCGTAGACGAACTCCGCACCGGGGTCGGCGAGCCGTGCCCCGATGAGCGTGACCTTCGACATGTCGCGGCGTACGCGAGGCACCCGGTTAAGACTGTCCCGTCAGCTCGTGGAGCTTCGCGATGTAGTCCTCGCGCGGCACCTGGTACACGTCGTCCGGGTCGATCTCGCCGTCGGCGAAGCGGCGGGCGAGCTCGACGGTGCCCGCCACGCCCGCCTCGCGGCTCTCGTACCGATGTGTCTCCTGGAGCTCCACCTCCGGCTCGAGGGAGAGGGTGACGAACCAGTCGCCGGAGACGGCGTCCTCGTGGGAGACGCCGGGCCGCCGGTGGTTCCGGCGGCCGCGCGTGAGGTACAGCGTCGGCAGACACGGCGCCGGGAACTCGGTCGAGTCGAACACGTCGGGCCGGTAGGCGAGGATGCAGCGCCCGTCGGGCTCCTCGTTCCAGACGACCCACCCCTCGGGCAGGTCGGCGAAGTCGCTCATGGCCGCGGGTAGGTGGCGGCACGGTTAATGGCTCCCGGTCTGCGGTGTGGGTCATTCGCCGTCGCCCGGTCTCCGTGGCCGAAACCGAAACGCATCCCTCAGGCAGCCACGAACGGGCGCTTCAGCGGTTGTGGCGCCGGTAGTATTTAAATAGGTTCGGCGAGTGGCGGCAGGGCGGGGGGTGTCCCTCACGCTGGCACGCAAGTGAACCGACTCGTTTAAACTGTAGTTCGAGTTCTGGTAGATATCTCTTGGGGGCACGACATCTCTCGCGGTCGCGACCGTCCCTGCCGCGGCGAACACCGAAGGAACGTCGAGACGCCGACTGCACCAGCGGCCAGCTGACGACCCGAACCTGCCGACTGCACGGACGGTACGGTCGTCTGGACCGGCGTAAGCTCGGATATATCCGACGTTGCACGGGACGGCCCTGCTTCCGGGGTGCCCGACCGATGCGGTCGGTAGGTGGCTGCTACCTCGTCGCCCCTGTTCGCAGTGGTGATGCTGCCCGGTGCCGACCGTGCTCGGGGTTCCACCGTGTCAATCGAGTGGAACGACCGGCCAGGTATATAAATGTCCGCTCCACGGGCCGCGAACAGCGGGTAGCGGAGCCACCCTCCGACGAGAACAAACCGATTCCTTTAAAGTGAGTTTTCGTCCAGCTAAATATTTGTTGGGGTCAAACTTATGCGCGTCCGCATCTGACCTAGGGATACCACTCGGTATCCCCCGCACTACTGGTGGTGGTGGCCCTGCGGTCCCGAACACCGTCGAGTGGCCGTCACGCGCACGGTAGTGTCACGAGTTCACATATGTCACGACGAACGTCCGGACGGATGGGGCGCGGCCAGGGCGGGCGCGCCGACGACACCGACGCGACCGGACGGGCCGGTCGGGGCAGGGATGACCGAGCACGTGCTGGACCGACGGCGAAGCACGAGCGCGTTCGGCCGCCCGACGCGCGAGTCGCCGGTCCCGACGAGATACCCATGATAGCATGACCGACACCAGAGAATCACTGGCGGAACTGAGCACCGACTACAAGGAGTCGATACCGGCCGACCTGCGGGAGACCAAGCCCTTCGAGTGGTACCTCGACGAGGTGTACGAGGACCCGCTCGTCGCACGGAACGCGCACCAACGCGTCGCCGATATGTTCGACTTCTACGGCACCGAGTACGACGAACGCGAGGGCATCGTCAAGTACAAACTGGCGACGGAGGACCCCCTCAACGACGGGGAGAACACGTTCTACGGGAACGTCATCCACCAGTCCATCCACGAGTTCGTCAACAAGGTGAAATCCGGGGCGCGCGGACTGGGGCCGGAGCGCCGCATCAAGCTGCTGCTCGGCCCGGTCGGGTCGGGGAAGTCGCACTTCGACCGGATGGTCCGGCAGTACTTCGAGGACTACACCCTGCGCGACGACGGCCGGATGTACACGTTCCGGTGGACCAACCTCTGTGACGTGGTCCGCGACCAGGACCCCGCCGACGACGTCGTCCGGTCGCCGATGAACCAGGACCCGCTCGTCCTCCTCCCGAAGCGACAACGCCAGGCCGTCCTCGACGACATCAACGAGGTGCACGACGCGCCGTACACCATCCGCAACGAGCAGAGCCTCGACCCCGAGTCGGAGTTCTACATGGACCGGCTGCTCGAGGAGTACGACGACGACCTCGAGACCGTCCTCCAGAATCACGTCGAGGTCATCCGGTTGACCGCCGACGAGAACAAGCGCCAGTGCCTGGAGACGTTCGAGCCGAAGGACAAGAAGAACCAGGACGAGACGGAGCTGACCGGCGACGTCAACTACTCCAAGATCGCCATCTACGGCGAGAGCGACCCGCGCTCGTTCGACTACTCCGGGGCGTTCTGCAACGCGAACCGGGGCATCTTCTCCGGCGAGGAGCTGCTGAAGCTCCAGCGGGAGTTCCTCTACGACTTCCTGCACGCCACCCAGGAGATGACCATCAAGCCGAAGAACAACCCCCGGATCGACATCGACCAGGTCATCGTCGGGCGGACGAACATGCCCGAGTACAAGGACAAGAAGGGCGACGAGAAGATGGAGGCGTTCAACGACCGCACGAAGCGCATCGACTTCCCGTACGTCCTCGGCTACGAGGAGGAGGCCGACATCTACCGGAAGATGCTGAACAACGCCGACGTGCCGGACATCGACGTCGAGCCCCACACGCTGGAGATGGCGGGCCTGTTCGCCGTGCTCACCCGCATCGAGGAGCCCGACACCGAGACGGTCGAGATGATACAGAAGGCCAAGGCCTACAACGGGGAGATCGACGACGGCGACGACATCGACGTCAAGAAGCTCCGCGACGAGGCCGAGGCGAAGGCCGAGATCGGCGAGGGCATGGAGGGCGTCTCGCCCCGGTTCATCGGCGACGAGATCGCCGAGGCCATCATGGACTCCAAGCACCGCACGCGCGGGTTCCTCTCGCCGCTGACGGTGTTCAACTTCTTCGAGGGCAACCTGGAGCACCACGGCTCCATCCCCGAGGAGAACTTCGAGACGTACTACCGCTACCTCGAGCTCGTCCGCGAGGAGTACAAGGCTCGCGCCATCGAGGACGTCCGCCACGCGCTGGCGTACGACGTCGACGAGATCCAGCGCCAGGGCGAGAAGTACATGGACCACGTCATGGCCTACATCGACGACGACACCATCGAGGACGACATCACCGGCCGCGACCAGGACCCCGACGAGAAGTTCATGCGCTCCATCGAGGAGAACCTCGACATCCCCGAGGACCGCAAGGAGGACTTCAGACAGGAGGTCTCGAACTGGGTCAGCCGGCGCGCACGCGAGGGTGACACCTTCAACCCGCAGGACAACGAGCGCCTGCGCCGGGCCCTCGAACGCAAGCTCTGGGAGGACAAGAAGCACAACATCAACTTCAGCGCCCTCGTCAGCGCCAACGAGACCGACGACGACGAGCGCAACGCCTGGGTCGACGCGCTCATCGAGCAGGGCTACTCGCGCGACGGCGCGACGGAAGTGCTCGAGTTCGCCGGCGCCGAGGTCGCCAAGGCAGAGATGGAAGACTGATGAGCACCGGAGACGACTACGTCACGGCCGGCGACCGCGCGCTCGAGGACACGTACGAGGCACCGATGACCCTCGCCGAGTACGTCGACCGGGCGTTCGAGCAGCCCTCCATCGCCAGCCACGCCTCGAAGTACCTGCTCCAGGCCATCGAGGCGGCCGGGACCCGGACCGTCGTCGAGGAGGGCGAGGAGAAGGAGCGCTACCGGTTCTTCGACGACCCGTACAACGACGGCCAGCACGCGGTGCTCGGCAACACCGAGGTGCTCAACTCGTTCGTCGACGACCTGCGGTCCATCGCCGCCGGCCGTGGCAAGCACGAGAAGATCCTCTGGTTCGGCGGGCCGACCGCCACGGGGAAGTCCGAGCTGAAGCGCTGTCTCGTCAACGGGCTCCGCGAGTACTCGAAGACTGCGGCGGGGCGGCGCTACACGGTCGAGTGGAACGTCGCGGCAGCCGAGGGCAGCAGCCGCGGCCTGAGCTACGGCGACGACCTCGGCGGCGAGGACGAGAGCGACTGGTACGAGTCACCCGTGCAGGCCCACCCGCTGTCGGTGTTCCCCGAGTCGGTCCGGACGGACCTGCTCGCGGAGATGAACGACCGCGTCGACTCCGACGTCCCCGTCCGCGTCGAGGAGCGACTCGACCCGTTCAGCCGCGAGGCGTACGACTACCTGGAGGAGCGCTACCGGCGGGCGGGCCGGGAGGACCTGTTCTCGGCCATCGCGGACAGTCGGCACCTCCGCGTGAAGAACTACGTCGTCGACGTGGGCCAGGGCATCGGCGTCCTCCACAGCGAGGACGACGGCTCGCCGAAGGAGCGCCTCGTCGGTTCCTGGATGCGCGGGATGCTCCAGAAGCTGGACTCCCGCGGGCGGAAGAACCCGCAGGCGTTCAGCTACGACGGCGTGCTCTCGCAGGGCAACGGCCTGCTGACGGTCGTCGAGGACGCCGCACAGCACGCCGACCTGCTCCAGAAGCTGCTGAACGTGCCGGACGAGGGCACCGTCAAGCTCGACAAGGGCATCGGGATGGACGTCGACACGCAGCTCGTCATCATCTCGAACCCCGACCTGGAGGCGACGCTGAACCAGCACGCGGAGCGACAGGGGATGGACCCGCTGAAGGCGCTCAAGCGACGGCTCGACAAGCACGAGTTCACCTACCTGACGAACCTCTCGCTGGAGACCGAGCTCATCCGGCGGGAGCTGACGGGTGAGACGTCGGTGTGGACCGCCGAGTCCTACGACGACCTCGCCGCGAACATCCGGCAGCCGGTGACGCTGTCGGTCAAGCGCGGCACGGACGAGCTGACCGACCGGGAGTTCGCCCCGCACGCGATCGAGGCGGCGGCGCTGTACAGCGTCGTCACCCGGCTCGACGACGAGGACCTGCCGACGGGGCTCGACCTCGTCGACAAGGCCATCCTCTTCGACCGGGGCTACCTGCAGGAGGGCGACACCCGGCGGGACGCCGAGGAGTTCGAGTTCGCGGAGGACCCGAAGGACGGCACCCACGGCATCCCCGTGACCTACACCCGGGACGTGCTCGCGGACCTGCTCCACGAGGACACCGACCGCCACCACCCGGACCTGCCCGTCGAGGACGTGCTCATGCCGCGTGACGTGCTGAACGCGATGGTGGAGCACCTCGTCGACGCACCGGTGTTCTCGACCGGCGAGCGCACCGAGTTCGAGTCCCGCGTCGCCCAGGTGAAGAACCACGTGTTCGACGCCCAGGAGCAGGACGTCGTCGACGCGATGCTCCACGACAGCACCGTCGACGAGGCGACGGTCGCCGAGTACGTCGAGCACGTCTACGCGTGGGAGACCGACGAGCCGATCGTCAACGACCGCGGCGAGCGCGAGGAGCCCGACCCGCTGAAGATGAAGGTGTTCGAGGTCGAGCACCTCGGCCGGTTCGACGAGTCCGAGTACGAGGGCGACGACCCCAGCGACGCCGTCGCCGACTTCCGCCGCGAGAAGATCATCACGGCGCTGAACCGCCACGCGTGGGAGCACCGCGACGAGGACTTCGCCATCGAGGACGTCGACCTCGCCGCAATCCCGGTCGTCCGCGCGGTGCTGGAGTCCAACGACTGGGACGACGTGCGTCGCACCTACGAGGACTTCGAGCCGAGCCAGTGGGACGACCCGCCGAGTGGCACCGAGACCGCCGACCTCAAGGCGAAGACCATCGCGGCGATGGTCGACCTGCAGGGCTACTCCGAGGCGTCGGCCGAACTGACCAGCAGACACGTCATGGGACAGGTGGCATACAGATGGGACTGAAGGACGACCTCGACCGGTTCCGCGAGGTCGGCGAACAGCGCCGCGAGGACCTGAAGGAGTTCATCCAGTACGGCGAGCTGGGCCGCAGCGGCGCGGACCAGGTGAAGATACCGATCAAGATCGTCGACCTCCCGAGCTTCGAGTACGACCGCCGCGACCAGGGCGGCGTCGGCCAGGGCGACGCCGACGTCGGCGACCCCGTCGGCCAGCCCCAGCCACAGCCCGGCGAGGGCGACGAGGGCGACCCCGGCGAGGAGGGCGGCGAGCACGAGTACTACGAGATGGACCCCGAGGAGTTCGCACAGGAGCTCGACGAGGAGCTCGGGCTCGACCTCGAACCGAAGGGCAAGCGCGTCATCGAGGAGAAGGAGGGTCCATTCACGGACATCACCCGGAGTGGTCCGGACTCGACGCTCGACTTCGAGCGGATGTTCAAAGAGGGGCTGAAGCGCAAGCTCTCGATGGACTTCGACGAGGAGTTCCTGCGGGAGGTGCTGAAGATCGACGGCTGGGGCCCGCGGAAGGCGTTCGAGTGGGCCCGCGGCGAGAGCCTCCCCGTCTCGATGGCGTGGCTCGACGACGCCTACGAGGAGATCCCCCGCGAGGAGCGCACGAAGTGGGCATCGCTGGAGGAGGTCGAGGAGAACGTCGAGCGCCAGACCGTCACCGAGAAGATCCGCCGGGAGGGCATCAAGCACGTGCCGTTCCGGCGCGAGGACGAGCGCTACCGCCACCCGGAGATCATCGAGGAGCGCGAGAAGAACGTCGTCGTCGTCAACATCCGCGACGTGAGCGGCTCGATGCGCGAGAAGAAGCGCGAACTCGTCGAGCGCGTGTTCACGCCGCTCGACTGGTACCTCACCGGGAAGTACGACAACGCCGAGTTCATCTACATCGCCCACGACGCCGACGCCTGGGAGGTCGAGCGCGAGGAGTTCTTCGGCATCCGCTCGGGCGGCGGGACGAAGATATCGAGCGCGTACGAGCTCGCCGCCCTGCTGCTCGAGGCGTACCCGTTCAGCGAGTGGAACCGGTACGTGTTCGCGGCCGGCGACTCCGAGAACTCCAGCAACGACACCGAGGAGCGGGTCATCCCCCTGATGGAGGAGATCCCGGCGAACCTCCACGCCTACGTGGAGACCCAGCCGACCGGCACCGCCATCAACGCGACCCACGCCGAGGAGGTGGAGAACCACTTCGCCGGTAGCGACGACGTGGCCGTCGCGTACGTCACGGGGCCGGAGGACGTCACCGACGCCATCTACACCATCCTCTCCACGGAGGGTGATTCCGATGAGTAATCCAGACAGACTCGAGAAGCAGCGCATCGCCGACGACCTGCAGGAGCACGTCGTGGAGGCCCGGAACCTCGCCGAGAAGTTCGGGCTCTCGCCGTACGAGGTGAACTACTGGGTCGTCGACTACGACGAGATGAACGAGCTCATCGCCTACGGCGGCTTCCAGCACCGCTACCCGCACTGGCGCTGGGGGATGCAGTACGACCGCCAGCAGAAGCAGGGCCAGTACAGCGGCGGGAAGGCGTTCGAGATCGTCAACAACGACGACCCCGCCCACGCGTTCCTGCAGGAGTCGAACACGCTGGCCGACCAGAAGGCCGTCATCACGCACGTCGAGGCCCACTCGGACTTCTTCGCGAACAACGACTGGTTCCAGCTGTTCGCGGAGGGCACGCCGAACGCGGCGGCGATGCTCGAACGCCACGCCCGGGCCATCTCGGAGTACATGCAGGACCCCGAGATCGAGCGCGCCGCGGTCGAGAAGTGGATCGACAACGTGCTCACGCTGGAGGACAACATCGACCAGCATCGTCCGTACCAGGCGGTGAGCACGGTCGTCGACGACCCCGAGGAGCTGGACCCGGAGGACATCGCCGACCGGCTGGGCGACCTCGAACTCTCCGAGGAGGTCCGCCGCGAGGTGTTCGACGACGAGTGGCTCGACGCGCTGGAAGGCGACGAGCCGCCGGCGACGTTCCCCGAGGAGCCACAGAAGGACGTCATCGCGTTCCTCCGGACCCACGGCAAGCAGTACGACCGGGACGCCGAGAAGGCGACCGACATGGAGCCGTGGCAGCGCGACGTGCTGGACATGATGCGGGAGGAGGCGTACTACTTCGCCCCCCAGAAGATGACGAAGATCATGAACGAGGGCTGGGCGAGCATCTGGGAGTCCCGGATGATGACCGACGAGGGCTTCGCCGGCGACGACGAGTTCCTCAACTACGCCGACCACATGTCGGCGGTGCTCGGCTCGCCCGGGCTCAACCCGTACAGCCTCGGCAAGGAGCTCTGGCAGTACGTCGAGAACACGACCAACCGACGCGAGGTGCTCGACAAGCTGCTCCGGGTGAAGGGCATCACGTGGCGGAACCTCAAGGACAGCGTCGACTTCGCGGCGATCCGCGAGCTGCTGCAGCCGCCCGCCGCGCTCGGGAGCATCGACGCGGACTCGCTGGATGCGCTCGCGGAGCTGCCCGACGAGTACCTCGACCGCGAGGCGCTCGACCGGGCACTCGCGGGCGAGATCGACGTCGACCGGTACCCCTGGAAGGTGCTCTCCTACGAGGGGATGTGCCGGCGGCACTACTCGCTCGTCCGGCGGCCCCACCGTGGCTTCCTCGAACGGGTGAGCCAGTCGGAGCTGGAGCGCATCGGGCGCTACCTGTTCGACGACCAGGTGTACGACAGCGTCGAGGAGGCCATCGCCGACGTGGACTACGCGGCGGGCTGGGACCGGATGCGCGAGGTCCGCCGGAGCCACAACGACGTGACGTTCGTCGACGAGTTCCTGAGCCAGGAGTTCATCGACGAGAACGGGTACTTCACCTACGAGTACTCGCAGGCGACCGGACAGTACCGCGTCGCCAGTCAGGACGCCGCGGACGTGAAGAAGAAGCTGCTGCTCCAGTTCACGAACTTCGGCAAGCCGACCATCGCGGTGTACGACGGCAACTACAACAACCGCAACGAGCTGTTGCTCGGCCACGAGTACAACGGCGTCATGCTCGACGTCCGGCAGGCCAAACAGACCCTCGAACGCGTGTTCGAGCTGTGGGGCCGCCCCGTGAACCTCCTCACCGTCGTCAAGGAGGTGTCGGACCACGACCGCGAGGTCGCCCGCCGGCGGAACCGCGAGCCGGAGCCGAAGGAGCAGGGTCGACTCATCCGCTACGACGGGGAGTCGTTCGACGAGCAGGACGTCCCGTGGGAGGAGGTCGAACACCTCGCGGCCGACGACGTGGACTACGACACCAAGCCCGAGGACTGGCTCGCCTGAGCCCGCCTCGGACCCCTATCCTCGACGGCCCGCGAGCACCCGGCCGCCGATGCCGATACAAAGCCCGACGAGCGCCGCGAGCGCGCCGAACCCCGGTTGCCCACCGTCCTGGGTCCGTCGGGGACCGGGTACCAGCGTCGGGTCCTCCTGGATGGTGTCGTTCGTCAGCCGCACCTCCAGCTCGCCGCTGACGGTCCGTGCACCGCCCGCGATGCTGACGTCCCACCGGGTCGTCCCCTCGGTCAGCGGGCTGGTGTCGAACGCCACCTCGACGGTCCCCTGCGAGCGCGGGCCGACGGTCACCTCGCGGGTGACGTTCGTGTCCTCCATGCTGACGACGACAGTCGCGGTGCCCTCGCGCTCGCCGCTGTTGACGACGCTCACCGCGAAGGTCGCGTCCCGGCCCTCGATGACGGTGTCGGGTGCCTCGACGTCGACGACCTCGAGCACGGCGCGGTCCGGCTGTGCGCCGGCGGGCAGGACGCGGAACTCGGTCGCCGAGGCGACGTCCCCGCCGCCGGCGTAGGGGTTCGACCGGTTCACGACGAACCGGGCGACGTAGCTGGTGTCGGGCTCGAACACCGTGGCGTTCGGCGGGATACCGACGACGAACTCGTCGTACTCCGGGAGGTGGAGGAACGTCGCGTTCGAGAGGTCGACGGCGGGACCGTCGCTGCCCCGCGTGATGCGGAAGCTGACGCCGTCGGTGCCGTTGCCGGTGAGGTCGTCGACATCGTCCACGTAGCCGTGGATGCTCTGGCGCTCGACGAGCACGAACAGCCACTCGTCCCGTTCGATGGTGCCGCTGATACCGGAGCGTGCGAACGCGGCCGACACGTCGGACAGCGGCGGGCCCTCCAGGACGGTGATGGACGAGCGCCGGAGCGGGTCCGACTCGACGACGACGACGTCCTCGGCGACCACGCTCCCGTCGTGTCGGACCGAGACGGCGTACCGTCCCTCGGCGAGGCGGGTCTCGCGCTGCGGCGTCGTCCGCCGTGCGTCGAGCACCCGGTCGGGCTGGTCGACGGCGACGGTCCGGTTCGCGACGGCGTCGCCTCCCACGAAGCCGGCGTGGTAGGTGTTCCAGCGCAGGACGACGACGCCGTCGCGGTTCTCGTCGGCGACCCGGACGACGAGCCGGTAGTCGAGGCTCTCGTTCTCGATGACCACCGTCGCCGTGGTCTCGTTGCCCGCGAGTCCGACCGGGATCCGCACCACGTCGCCGGGCTGTTCGTCGGTCCCGTTCGGCACGGACCAGCCCTCGTCCTGCGCCGGGGTCCAGACGCTGTCGCTCCCCGTGTCGCCCCCCGTACCGTCGGCTGCCGCCGCCGTGCCCGCCACACCAGCCGTCGCCACCACCGCGACGGCGAGCAGGCAGAGGCAGGCGAACGTGTGCCCCCGTGCCATCTGTCGTGTTACCACTCACCTCATCCTACCCCGTCAAGAAGGTTCTCGTTGTCGGCCCACGAACCGCCACCCATGCACCGCGAGCAGTTCACGGTCGAGACGGACGAGCGCCTGACCACCGTCGACGTGACCGAGCGGGTCCGGGCGGCCATCCCGGACGACGCGACCGGGCTCTGCACCGTCGCGACCGGACACACGACGGCGGGGATCGTCGTACAGGAGGGCGAGCCGCGCCTCCGCGACGACATCGAGGCATTCCTCGGCGACGTGGTCCCGGACGACGGCTGGCGGCACGACGAGATCGACGACAACGCCGACTCGCACCTGCGTGCGACCCTCGTCGGGCGGGACGTCTCCACGCCGGTCGAGGGCGGCGAGCCGGAACTCGGCACCTGGGGGTCGGTACTGCTCGTCGAGTGCGACGGCCCGCGTCGGCGGACCGTCGAGGTCTGCGTTGTCGAGGGGTAACCAGTCGCGTCCCCCGTTCAAGGTCGCCCGGCACCCAGCTAGACCGTGACCAGCACCGCCATCGTCCGGTTCCGCCGGGACCTGCGGCTCCACGACAACCCGACGCTCGTCGCCGCGAGCGAGGCCGACCGCCTGCTGCCCGTCTTCGTCGTCGACCCGCGTCGCGTCGGCGAGCGCGAGTACGGTGGGCCCGACTCCTTCCGGTACCAGCGGCTCGGCGGCCACCGCGCCCGGTTCCTGCGCGAGAGTCTGGGCGACCTCCGGGACCGACTCCGCGGGCACGGGAGCGACCTGCTCGTTCGGCGGGGCCACCCCGAGGACGTACTGCCCGAACTCGCCAGCGAGGTCGGCGCCGACGCCGTCCACGAGCAGACCCTCCCGACGACCGAGGAGCGCCAGACCGGGGCGGCCGTGGGTGACGCCCTCGCCGCCGAGGACGTCGCCCGCCGGACTCACTGGACGCACACCCTGCACCATCCCGACGACCTGCCGGTGCAGCCGACCGTCATCGACGACACGTTCACGCCGTTCCGGCGGCGCGTCGAGGCCGAGAGCGAGGTTCGCGAACCGGTCGGTGTGCCCGACCTCCCGCCGCTCCCCGACGACGCGCCGGACGCCGGCGAGCTCCCCGACCCGCTCGGCAGCGCCCCCGAGCAGTCGGCCGACGAGCGCGGCGTGCTCCCCCTCCACGGCGGCGAGACGCGCGCCCTCGAACGGGTCGAGGAGTACGTCTGGACGGGCGACCACCTGCGCGAGTACAGGGAGACCAGGAACGGGCTCGTCGGCGCGGACTACTCGGCGAAGTTCTCGCCGTGGCTCGCCGCGGGCTGTCTCTCGCCCCGGTTCGTCGCGGACGAGGTGGACCGCTACGAGGCCGAACGCGTCGCCAACGATTCGACGTACTGGCTCCTGTTCGAGCTGCGCTGGCGCGACTTCTTCCAGTTCCAGTTCCTGAAACACGGCGGCCAGCAGTTCCGACGGGAGGGTATCCGGAACCGCACGGACATCGACTGGCGCTGGGACGAGCGGGTGTTCCAGCGGTGGGCAGCCGGCGAGACGGGCGTCCCGTTCGTCGACGCGGCGATGCGCGAGCTGGCGGCGACGGGCTACACCTCGAACCGGGCGCGCCAGAACGCGGCGTCGCTGCTGGCGAACGACCTGCGGCTGGACTGGCGGCGCGGGGCGGCCCACTTCGAGACCCTGCTGGTGGACTACGACCCGGCGTCGAACTACGGCAACTGGGCGTACATCGCCGGCGTGGGCAACGACTCGCGGGACCGCGCGTTCGACGTGCTGAGCCAGGGCGAGCGGTACGACCCCGACGCGGGTTTCGTCGCGCGCTGGTGTCCCGAACTCGCGGACCTCGCGGCGGTCGACCCCGGGTACACCCGGGAGCCGTGGACCGCCCCGAGCGGGGCGCTGGTCGACGCCGGCGTCGAGCTCGGCGTGGACTACCCGCGGCCGATTCCTGCGCTCGGCGACCGCTACGACGCGATGTCCTAGAGCACGTCGCTGCGGTCGCTGACGATGCCGTCGACGCCCCGGAGGCCGAGCAGCCGGACGATGGCCGGCGACCGGATCGTCCAGACGTTCACCTCGATGCCGGCGTCGTGTGCCCGGGGGACGAGCTTCGAGAGCAGCGGGAGGAAGTAGTGCGGGTGGACGTAGTCGCAGTCGAGCTCGGTCGCGGTCTTCACCGGGCGGTTCCGGAGACTGTCGGTGAGGAACGCGGTCGGTACCGAGGGCGCGGCGTCCCGGGCCGCTGCCAGGGCATCCTGGTGGAACGAGGAGAGCATCGCGTCGCCGTCGTGGGCGGCCAGCGTCTCGGCGACGTCGGCGGCGACGCCGACCTCCTTGCACTCGACGTTGAGTCCGAGGGAGCCCGGAACCGCGTCGAGGACCTCGGCGAGCGTCGGGACGCCCTCGCCGCTGCCCAGCACGTCGAGAGCCGCGAGTTCGTCGCGGGTGAGGTCGGCGACCCGGCCCGCCCCGTCCGTGACCCGGTCGACCGTCTCGTCGTGGTGGACGACGACCTCGCCGCTGGCACACCGACGCACGTCGAGCTCCATCACGTCGGCACCGCTGCTGGCGGCGTGGTCGAGCGCGGCCAGCGTGTTCTCGGGGGCCTCGTCGGCGAACCCGCGGTGGGCGATGAGTCGCACACGCGTCTCGTCGCTCCGAGCGAGTTTACGCGTTTCGTCGACCGGTCGGGCGCGGTCGTCTCCGGAGAGGTAAATTGCCGATAGTAATCACCATTAGCAGAAGACTTTTACCACCGGCCTCGGTTCGTCCAGTCGCATGCGAAACAGACGAACCTACCTCAAGAGTCTGGGAGGAATCACACTCGGAACCGCCGCGCTGGGCACGGCCGCGGTGAGTTCCGCGTCCGCGGCGAGCACCTACGCGGACGACTCGACGGAGGGCACGTGGCACTCCGGCTGGCAGTCCTACGACGCCTACAACGAACTCGACAACCAGTCGGCGACGTTCGAGGAGAACCTCACGTACTCCTTCTCGCCGGCCCAGCCGGCACCGTTCGGCGAGTGGAGCGTGTACCTCAGCGCCCTCTCGACCACGGTCTGTACGTACGACGACACGGACGACCTCGCACCCCTCGTCGGCTACAAGAAGACCAAGTTCAACTGGCGGGAGTCACAGGACCAGCACGTCGAGTACCCCGAGAGCGGCAACGACGACTGGATCGGTGGCCACAACCACGACGAGAACGACGACCTCTTCTGGGAGACGGTGGAGTTCGGGGTCGACACGGCCGAGTACGTCATCAGCCTCGCCGACGAGGTCGTCCCCGACCCGGTCGGGCCGCTCCTCGACACGAAGAACTACATCCAGGAGGCCGTCGAGTTCGCCGACGACATCGGGGGCTGGTGGGACAACTGGAACTCCGCGAGCTACGAGTGGCGCGACCACAACCGCGCGCTCCACACCTCGTTCGTGATGATCGAGCTCGACCAGCTCGAACCGGGCGCGTCCATCGAGATCGATATGGAGACGTTCGCCAACCAGCGCCGGAACCCGCCCGAGGCCGGCGGCGCCGGCATCGGCTGGCAGCGCCGCTCCAACCTCTCGAACACCCTGACCGCGCCGGACTACGAGTCGCCGGACCCGACGTAGCTCCCGCCGTCCGAACCGGCCCGACCGGCGGACGCCGACGACGTGGGACTCCCGGGCTGCCTGTCGCCCGGTTTAACGACACGTCTCACGACGGCCGAACCGCTTTCCTGCTCGGGACGGTTGGTCTGGACGATGACGGAGTCGCCCGGCCGTTCGACCACGCTCCCGGCACTCGTCGTCGCCGCGGTCGTGGTCGTCGCCATCGCTGGGTTCGAACAGGCGGTCTCGCGGCTCTACCTGCTGAACTTCAGCACGGCCGGCCCCAACGCGACGGCTGTCCTCGCCGTCCTGCTCGTGAGTGCCCCAGCCGTCGGCCTCGCGACGGTGCTCCCCGACCGGTCCCGGACACGTGTGCTGAACGGGTGTGCCCTCTGCAGTCCCGTGCTACTGGCCGTCGCGCTGCTTGCGGGGCCGGTCCCCGGTGTCGTCGCCGCCAGCGCGACAGCCGCCCTCGCGTTCGTGCTGCTCGTCGCCGTGGTCGCCCGCAGGCCGGGCGCGGTCGCGACCGGTGCGACCCTCGGACTGCTCGCGCTCGTTGCCCTCCGGTCGCTGCGCCACGGCGCGTCTCTCGCCGCGACGACGGCGGGCCGTGCGGTGCTGTTCGGGCTGGCCCTCGGCGTCGCGGCGGGCTGGCTGGTCCTGGCCCGCCGCACGGACTCTTCCCCCGCGTTCGACGCCGACACGGGGCCGCTCGCGCTGTTCCTGTTCGTGGAGGCGGCGTTCCTCGGTGCACCCGGTGCGGTGGCGACGTGGGGCCTGACGAGTCCGACGACGGCGACCGTCTCGGCGGCACTCGGCCTCGCCCTCGCGGGTGGGGTCGTCGCGCTCCGCGGCCCGCCGGCCCGCGTGACCCTGCCGGTGCTCGCGGTCGGCTTCCTCCTCGCCGTCGCGGACCTGCTCTGGGTCGGCCTGACAGCGGGGACCGCGGTCGGCGTCGCACAGGGCTGTGCCGTCGGGCTGCTGGCGCGTGGCGTCGCCGACGCCCGGTCGTCACCCTGGCGCTGGCGGCCGGCGGCCGCATCGCAGCTGCTCGCCGTCGTCCTGCTGTTCCTGTTCGTCTCGTCGCTCAACTGGGCGTACATGCCCGCACCGCTGGACTCGCTGACGCGCGGCCGGAGCGGGCTGTTCCTCCTCGGGCTCTGTGCGACGCTCCCGGCGGCGGTGTCGCTGACGGGCTGGCTGGCGGGTCGCGCCACGTCGGCCGGGGATGCCACGACGGGCGGCAACCCGGGGCCCGTCGGAGCCGGCGTCGCGTCCCTGTCGCCCGTCGACGGTGACCGACGCGCAGCGATGCTGGCCGTCGGCGGCGGGCTCGCGGGGCTCGGCTCGGTGGCTCTCCCGGACCGCCGTGGCGCGGCCGACGCGGGGGCGCGTCCCCTGACGGTCGCGACGTACAACGTCCACCAGTTCCTCGCGCCCGACGGCGACTACAACCTCGCCGCCGTGGCGCGGGTGCTCCGCGAGACCGACGCCGACATCGTCGGGCTCCAGGAGTCAGAGGGCAACCGGCTCACATCGGGCACCGTCGACGGCGTGCGCTGGCTGGCGGACGAGCTGGGCTACCACCACGACTACGGTGCACCGACGAGCGCCGCGAGCTACGGGGTCGCGCTGCTGTCGGCGTGGCCGATCCGCGAGAGCGAGGTCGTCTCGCTGCCGACGCACGACTCGCCCCGTCGGCTGGCGATGCGGTCGGTCGTCGCGACGCCGGCCGGCGACGTCCCCGTCGTCTGCACCCACCTCCAGACCCAGCAGGGCGGCGACCCCGCCGCGGTCGCGGTGCAGGGGGAGCAGGCACGACGCGTGGTCGAACTGGCGGGCGACGACCCGCGGACGGTCCTCCTCGGCGATCTCAACGTGACGCCCGGCGACGACCCGGCGTACCGGCTGCTCGCAGAGGCGTTCACCGACGCCTGGGTCGCGGCGGACGCCCGGTCGCCCGCCGACGGCGGCACCTACCCCGCCGACGCTCCCGTCGAGCGCATCGACCACGTCTGGACCGGTTCGGGATGGGCGGTCCGGTCGGCGGCGACCCACGGTGACTGGGACGCCTCCGACCACCGGGCGGTGTCCGCCGTACTTGAAGACCCCGACCAGTCCGTCTGAAGGTTGAGGGGGCTGGCGTGTGAGAGAGTCACTATGCAGATAACCGGCGTCACCCAGCACCATCTCAGCCACCAGCTCGACGGGCACTTCGAGCCGACGTGGATCCCGGGCTACCCGCAGTCCAGCCACGAGGTGGAGCTGTTCGAGGTCGAGACCGACGGGGGAATCACCGGGCTCTGTGCCAGCCCGAGCTTCGCTGGCGGGCTCTCCTACGAGACACCGCTCTCGCTGTTCCTGACCGGCGAGGACCCGCACGACGTGGACGCCATCAGGCGGAAGCTGGAGAGTATCGACCTCATCGGGCCGCGGCCGTGGCACCTCGAACTGGCGCTCTGGGACATCATCGGCAAGGACGCCGGCAAGCCCGTCTACGAACTCCTCGGCGGGAGCGACGACCCCATCCCCTGCTACGCGAGCACCGGCGAGGTGCAGGACGCCGACGAGCGCATCGAGTACGTGCAGGAGCGCGTCGACGAGGGCTTCCAGGCGGTGAAGCTCCGGGTCGCCGAGAAGGAGGACGTCGAGGTCGTCAGGACGGTGCGGGAGTCGTTCCCCGACCTGCCGCTGATGGTCGACGCGAACAAGGGCTGGGCGGTGCGCGTGATGGCAGAGGAGGAGCAGTGGCGCTACAAGGACGCCCTCTCCGTCGCCCGCGAACTGGAGGACATCGGGGGTATCGAGTGGTTCGAGGAACCCCTCCCGAGGCACGACTACGAGGGCTACGCCCGGCTCCGCGAGGCGACGGACGTGCCCATCGCCGGCGGCGAGTTCAACGACCGGCCCGGCGAACTGCACCGGTTCCTCGCGCACGACGCGCTGGACGTGCTCCAGCCCGACGCCGCGCTCGCGACAGGCATCCGGGCGGGCGTGAGCGTCGCCGAGGCCGCCGCCGAGCAGGGCGTCGAGTTCGTGCCCCACACCTGGACGAACGGCATCGGCTTCGCGGCGAACCTGCACGTGATGGCCGCCGCGGGCTCGCCGTGGTGCGAGTTCCCCATCGAGCCGCCGTGGACGCCCGAGGTTCGGGACTTCCTCCTCGAGGAGACGCTCCACCACGAGGGTGGGTACATCACACCGCCGGACGGTCCGGGCCTGGGCGTCGAGCTCGACGGAGGTGTCCTCGCGTGAGCCTCCCCGAGGACGTACTGGAGAAGCACCGCTCGGTCGCCGACGACGTCGTTGGCGAGGAGACGTACGGCCACCTCATCGGTGGCGAGTGGGTCGAGAGCGACGGCGGCGAGACGCGAGTGACTTGCGACTCTACGACGGGCGAGCCGCTGGCGGAGGTGCAGCAGGGGACCCGGAGCGACGTCGACCGCGCCGTCGCCGCGGCGCAGGAGGCGTTCGAGGGACGCTGGGGCGAGAAGTCGCCACAGCAGCGCGCCGAACTGCTGCACCGGGTCGCCGACATCGTCGAGGAGGAGAAGACGAGCATCGCGCGGCTCGACTCGCTGGAGGTGGGCAAGCCGAACAAGCACTCGCTGCTGGTGGACAACACCATCGTCGTCGACCAGCTCAGACATTTCGCGAGCCTCGCCCGGACCGCCGACTCGGGGCGGTGTCCACCGTCCGGCGACGACAAGCACATCTACACGCGCCGGGAGCCCTACGGCGTCGTCGGCTGCATCAGCGCGTGGAACTTCCCGGCGATGTTCGTCGCCTGGAAGCTCGGCCCCGCGCTCGCGGCGGGCAACAGCGTCGTCTACAAGCCGTCCTCGCGGGCGGCCCTGTCGACGCTCGAGCTCGTCCGCATCTTCGACCGGGTGCTCCCCGACGGGACGGTCAACGTCGTCACCGGCGCGGGGAGCGTCGTCGGCGACGCGCTCACCGGCCACGATGACGTGGCGAAGGTCAGCCTGACGGGCTCGACCGGCGCGGGACAGGCCGCGATGCGGAACGCGGCGAACCGGATCGCGCCCGTCTCGCTCGAACTCGGCGGCAACAACCCGAACATCGTGTTCCCCGACGCCGACCTCGACGACGCCGTCGAGGGCGCGCTCGTGGCGATGCTGTTCAACCAGGGCCAGCAGTGCACGGCGGGCTCGCGGCTGTTCGTCCACGACAAGGTTCGCGACGAGTTCTGCGAGAAGCTGTACGCGCGACTCGACGAACTCGGCGTCGGCGACCCGCTGTCGCCGCTGACCGACGTCGGGCCGCTCGTCGACCCGGACCACGCCGCACTGGTCCGGAGCTACGTCGAGACGGCCATGGAGGAGGATGCGACGGTGCTGTACGAGGGCGACATCCCCGACGAGCTGGCTGACGCGCCGTTCGTCCCGCCGACGCTGCTCGGCGACGTGGCAGACGACGACACCGTCGCCGTCGAGGAGGTGTTCGGTCCCGTCGCCGCGCTGTTCACGTTCGAGTCCCGCGAGGAGGTGCTCGCGCGGGCGAACGACACCGAGTTCGGGCTCGCGGCGGCAGTCTGGACGAACGACCTGGACCGCGCCCACGAGGTCGCCGCCGACCTCGAGGCCGGGACCGTCTGGGTGAACACCTACAACGACATGTTCGAGCCGGCGCCCTACGGCGGCTACAAGCAGTCCGGGCTGGGTCGCGAGCTCGCCGCGGAGGCGCTCGACGACTACAGTCAGACGAAGTCGGTGAAGGTGAACCACGGCGACGTGCCGAACCTCGGGTGAGGGAACGAGTCGAGAGTTGACGCCGACTCGCCGTCCTCGCAACCGCCGGACAGCGACCGCGCCACGCTATTTTTACACCAATTTTCATTACATTTAAGCCGGTCGCCACCGAATTCCGGGCCATGCGCGCAGTCGTATTCCAGGGTGCGGAGGAGCCGATGACCGTCGAGGAGGTCGACCGGCCCGAACCGGGCGACGACGACATCCTCGTCGAGACCGAGGCGTGTGGCATCTGCCGGTCGGACTGGCACGCCTGGCGCGGGGACTGGGAGTGGATCGGGGTGATGCCCCAGCCAGGGCTCGTCTTCGGCCACGAACCCGTCGGGAAGGTGGTCGAGGTCGGCGACAACGTCGACCGCTTTGCCGTCGGCGACCGGGTCACCAACCCGTTCAACCTCGGCTGTGGCGGCTGCCATCACTGCCGGGACGGCCGCGGGAACATCTGCGAGCGCTCCATCCCGATGGGGTTCGTCCCCTTCCAGACCGGCGCGTTCGCCGAGTACTACACCGTCCGGAACGCCGACTTCAACGCCGTCACGCTCCCCGACGAGGTCGACCCGGTCGACGTGGCCGGGCTGGGCTGTCGCTTCGCCACCGCGTTCCACGGGCTGGCCCACCGGGTCGACGTGACGCCGGGCGACTGGGTCGCGGTCCACGGCTGCGGCGGCGTCGGCCTCTCCGCGGTCCACGTCGCCGACGCACTCGGCGCGAACGTCATCGCGGTCGACCTCTCCACCGAGAAGCTGGAGCGCGCCCGCGACCTCGGCGCGGACCGCACCGTCGAGGTGGGGGAGGTCGACGACGTCCCACAGGCCGTCAAGAAGTTCACCGAGAGCTCCCGCGGCGCGGACGTGGCGGTCGACGCGCTCGGCATCGCCGAGACCTGCCGGAACGCGGTCAACTCGCTGGGAAAGGGCGGCCAGCACCTCCAGATCGGAATGACCACCAGCGAGGAGGGCGGCGAGGTCTCCCTGCCGGTGGACACGATGGTCACCGACGAGCGCGAGTTCTACGGTACCTACGGCATCCCGCCCAACGAGTACGACGAGATATTCCGGATGATGGCGACCGGCAAGCTCGAACCCGGTCGCATCGTCAGCGAGACCGTCTCGCTCGAGGAGGTGCCGGGCGTCATCGAGGGTCTGGGCGACTACGAGACGGTCGGTATCCCGGTCTGCGACGGGTTCTGACCGCCGAACGGGCAACAGACTCATAGCTCGCCCTGTGGACTGGAGTGTATGGACGAGGAGCCACGGTCGGACGGAGCCGACTCGAACGACGGCGGCGAGACGGTGCCGCTCGAGGACATCCCGCTCCACTCGACGAACATCCTGACGGTCCTCGACCAGGACGGTATCGTCCGGTACGAGAGCCCATCCGTCGAGCGTGTCCTCGGCTTCGACCAGGACGAACTGGTCGGCGGGTCGTTCACCGAGTACTTCCACCCCGACGACCGCGACCACCTCGTCGAGGCGTTCGAGACGCTCGTCTCCAGCGACGACTACACCGTGCAGTCGGTCGAGTACCGACACCTCCAGGGCGACGGGAGCTACCGCTGGGTCGAGTCGGTCGCCGCCTCGGACCCGACGCCGGAGGGCTACTACGTCGTCAACACGCGGGACATCTCCGACCGGAAGGCCCGCGAACAGGAGCTCGAACGGACGAACGAACGGCTGGCGGAGTTCGCGAGCGTGGTCAGTCACGACCTGCGGAGCCCGCTGAACGTCGCGGACCTGCGGGTCGACCTCGCACGGGAGACGGGCGAGCTGGAGCATCTCGACGCGGTCGATCGCGCCCACGACCGGATGGCGACTCTCATCGACGACCTCCTGGCACTCACGCAGGCCGGCGACGACGTGGTCGAGCCGGAGCCGGTCGACCTCGACGCGCTCTGCCATCGGTGCTGGGGCACCGTTCCCACTGCGGACGCGACGCTGGAGGTGACAGCGGACGAGTCGGTCGAGGCGGACCGCTCCCGGCTGCGACAGCTGCTGGAGAACCTCATCCGTAACTCGGTGGAACACGGGTCCGAAGCCTGTGAGAAGGGGTCGGACGACGGCGGCGTGACTGTCACCGTCGGCGAGCTCGACGACGGGTTCTACGTCGCCGACGACGGGCCCGGTATCGCCAAGAACGATCGCGAGCGGGTGTTCGAGAGCGGCTTCAGCACGGACGAGGACGGCACCGGGCTCGGGCTGGCCATCGTCCGGGAGGTCGCCGACGCCCACGACTGGACGGTGGCGGTGACCGAGAGCGATGGCGGCGGGGCCCGCGTAGAGCTCAGCGGTGTCACGGACGACTGACGGTGTCTGTGCACCCGCTGCGGCGCGGCGCACTCCCCAGCCGAGGGGTCCACGTCGGACTGTGCCGAGTCGCGGCGACGGCTGCAGCCGAGGAGCCTGACCAACCGGCCGGACCGCTTAAAGACACGACTCCGTCCGGGGGAACGGGTAAGGCGGAGGCGGGAGAAGCCGGTGCCATGGCCATCGCACTGCCCAGCGAGGCGGACGAGTGGATCCAGGAGTGGCGCGAGCAGCTGAACGAGTCCGACCGCTACAGCGAGGTCGGCGAGGGGTGGGGCGTCGGCTTCGACGGCTCGTTCCTGTTCGTCATCGAGCCCGACGACACGTACGACGGCGACGCCATCCACCTCTACGTCGACCTGGAGGACGGCGAGTGCACCGCAGCCCGCATGGTCGACGGCGAAGAAGCCGTGGACTGGGGGTTCGCGTTCCGGGGCAGCTACACGAACTGGAAGCGGCTCATCCACGGCGAGGCCGACCCCATCGAGGGGATGATGAGCGGCGAGTTCGACCTCGACGGCGACATGCAGAAGGTGCTCCAGTACAGCAACGCCGCGGTCGTGATGACCGAGAACGCGGGTGCCGTCGACACCGAGTTCGAGTACTGAACCTGTCCAGCGGGCGGGGTGCTCCCCCGCCCTGTTGCTTCTGCCGTTACTCGACGACGACGCTGCCAGTCATCCCGGCCGCCTCGTGCGGGATGCAGACGTAGCGGTGCTCGCCGGCCGTCTCGAACGTGTGGACGTACGACTGTCCGGACTGGACCGCACCCTGTCCGTTCTCCCAGCCCTCCCGGGCGGCCGACTCGCTGTCGAAGCCGCCGGAGGCCCAGTAGCCCGCACCCTCGGGTAGCTCGTCCTCGGAGGCGGTGACGGAGTGGGCCTCGCCGCCGGCGTGGGTCCACGCGACGGTGTCGCCCGGCGAGACGGTCAGCTCGGCGGGGGCGAAGGAGACGGCGTTCATGTCGACGACGTGGTCGGCGTCCTCGGGGACGCCCTCGACGACGTTGGGGCCGCCGGAGAGCTCGGTCTCGTCCGCCTCCCCGCCGCCGGAGTCGGACTGGCCGACAGGCGCGGCAGCGGGCGCCCCGGCGATGGCGAACTGCGCTCGCAGCGAGGTGTCGGCGTAGGCGCTCGCGGCCGCCGAGACGCCGGCACCGTCCTCGATGGCGCTGCCGAGGTCGCCGAGTGCGGCCTCGAAGCCCTCGTAGGCGTCGTGGTCGGCCTCCTCCAGCGCCTCGTGGACGCGCGCACCTTCGAACCGGCCGAAGGCGTCCTCGACGATGCCACCTGCGGCGTCGCCGTGGGAGCCGCCCGCTGCAGCGACGACGGCGTACGTGGCCTCGACCGCGCGGTCGTTGAACGCCCGGACGGCCTCGGTCGGGTCGCCGGAGCCGGCCGTGCTCCGGGCGTCGGAGAGTGCGCCCTCGAAGGACTCGTAGAGCTCGTGGTCGGCGCCCTCGAGTGCCTCGTGGAAGCCGCCTGCACCTGCCTCGAAGTGGCCGAACGCGTCCACCAACACCGCGGTGGCGCGGTCGGTCGCCCCAGCGACGGCGAGGGCGCGGGCGTCGAAGGCGCGTGCGGCCATGTAGCCGCTCTCGACGGCACTGACCTGTGCGGTCGAGCCGGCCTCGGTCTCGAAGGAGAGCAGCGCCTCCATCGCACCGCTGGCGTGGGTCTCGACGGCCGCGTCGTCGCCCTCCTCGAACGCGGTGACGAGCCCGTTCAGGTGCTGCTCCTCGAAGGTGTGGTAGAGCTCCTCGCTGGTGTGTTCGAGGGTCTCGTGGAGGTCGGCCTCGTTCTGCTCGAACGTCTCGAACAGGCCGCTCGCGACGGCGGCGGCGGCCGACGCCTCGCCGGACTCGTATCGCTCGACGGCGTCGGCGAGTCGGGCACGGAAGAAGCCCGCCTCCAGCAGGGCCGGTTCGGAGCCGGTACCGAGCGCCTCGGTGGCGGTCACCAGGGCGTCGTCGACGGTCTCGGCGGCGGAGCTGACGCCCTCGTCGTCGCCCTCGTCGATGGCAGTCGAGAGCGCGCTCAGCCCGTCCTCTTCGAACTGGTGGTAGGCCTCCTCGCTGGCCTCCTCCAGCGCCTCGTGGGCACGGGCGCCCTCGAAGTGCGCGAAGACGGCCTGCACGGCGCTCTTCGCGGCGTCGGCGTGGCCACCCTCGTACAGTCGGACGGCGTCACGGACCCGGGCACGGTAGACGGTGAGGGCGGCGGCGTGGGCGAAGTCGGTCGACGGGCCGCCCATGCTGGCCAGCGCGGCTGCGTCCCAGCCGAGGGACTGGAAGACGGCGACGTGACCGCTCCCGGCGACCGTCTCGGTCGGGGCGATGCGGTAGGAGCCGTCGATGGCGGCGGTGAGCGCGGTCTCGACCTCCGTGCGGACCGCCGCGGCGTCCTCGTCGCCGGCGGCCTCGACGACCCCCTCGATGCCGCCCTCGAACCGGGCGTAGGCGTCGCCCTCGGCGGCCTCGAGCGACGCGTAGACCGGTGCGTTCTCGAACCGTCGCTGGACGTCCTCGGCGAGCGTCGCGGCACCCTCGAACGCGCCGGCACCGGCCAGCATGGCGGCGTCGGAGAGCGTCGCACCGAGGTACTGGAGGTCGAGCGCCTGCGCCGCGGCGTCGCCGATGCGGTCGCGCTGGGCGGCGTGCAGCTGGTCGCTCGCGATTGCTGCCTCCTCGTTCGCGCGCCCGAGATCGCTCGCGGCGAGCCCCTCGGTGCGGAGCTCGCCGAGTGCCTCCTCGAACTCCTCGTAGCTCGTCTCACTGGTCGACTCCAGCGCCTCGTGGGCGTTGTACTCGCCCGAGGCCTCCTCGAAGCGGGCGAACGTTGCCTGTGCGCGGGCGCCGCCGGCGTCGGGACTCCCGGCGAGTCCGAGCGACACCGAGTTCCAGAGGCGGGTCCGCATGGCGTTCCACTCGGCGGCGACGGCGACGTCGGTCGCCGCGAACTCGTCCCCCTCCCCGTCGTCGCGCTCCGTCTCCTCTGGCTCCGTCATCGTTCCATCGGTCGGGGTCACCGTCCCGCCCTCGGCGTCGTCGGAGCCGACCATCGTGCACCCTGCGAGGCTGATCGTCGCGGCGAGTGCCCCGCTTCCCTTCAACCAGTCGCGTCGTGTCTGTCGCATGCTTTTAGGCTCGCCTAAATAATGAAGTGGCTTTCGGTTTCGGCCCACCTAAAACACTCGTTCCGTGGCTCGATTCGGGCCTCGTTTGTACCTGTCGATGTACACCGTACCGAGCGACCCGAACCCTTTCCTGTCGACCACGCGAACGGGCGCAGCATGAAGTCCGTGGGGTTGCGGATCGAGCCGGAGGACGGGGCGTTCCCGGGTGTCGATACGGTACTGGCGGCGCTGCCGGACGTGCGCCGCGACGGCCTGTACGTCCTCGACCGGCTGGGCGACGGCACCTACGCCATGCTCTACCGGGTCGTCGGTGGCGACGGCGACGAGCTGCGTGCCGTCCTCGCCGACCACGAGGAGGTGCTGGAGTTCGACGTGGTCGACGCCGGCGACCGACGCCACTACGTGTTCGTGAACGTCCTCGCCCGGGAGTCGGTCGACGCGCTGCTCGACGTGGTCGAGGCGCACCGCCTGCTGCTCAACCCGCCGTTCCGGGTCACCGACGACGGGCTGTGTGTCACGGTGTCCGGGGACCCGGACTCGCTCCGCGAGGCGTTCACCGACGTCGAGGACCTCGACATCTCCCTGACTGTCGAGTGGACCGGCGGCTTCCAGCCGGACGCGCCGACGCCGCTGGCACGGCTCACCGACCGCCAGCGCGAGGCGCTGCAGGTCGCGCACCGACTCGGGTTCTACGAGACGCCGCGGGAGGCCTCGTACGAGGAAATCGGTACAGAGCTCGACTGCGCGCCATCGACGGCCAACGAACTCCTGCGGCGGGCCGAGGCGTGTGTCGTGGACGCGCTGCTCGACGGCTGAGCCGTCCGCGCGGTCGTCGGGTCGACCGAGCTTCTTTGACCCGAGAGCCCCATCGGTAAGCCATGTCCGTCAGCTTCGACTTCTCGGACCGGGTCGCCATCGTGACCGGCGCGTCGGGAGCGCTCGGCAGTGCCGTCGTCGACGCATTCCGCGACGCGGGTGCGACCGTCTGCGCCGTGGACGTCGTCGAGCCGAGCGACGAGGATTCGCTGCTCGACCCCGACGCGGGGACGACGTTCTACCAGGCCGACCTCACCGACGAGGCCGCGGTCGAGGCCCTCGTCGAGCAGGTCGTCGCGGACCACGGCCACATCGACCACCTCGCGAACATCGCCGGGACGTGGCGCGGCGGCGACCACGTCGAGGACACCGAGCTCTCGGAGTTCGACCTGCTCTGGAACGTGAACCTGAAGACGGCGTTCCTCGCGACGAAGCACGCCCTGCCCCACCTGCAGGAGTCGGCGGGCTCCATCGTCTCGGTGTCCGCACGCTCCTCGCTCGAGGGCGGCGAGGGCGACGGCCCGTACCGCATCACGAAGGCCGGGATCAGGCTCCTGACCGAGACCGTCGCCGAGGAGAACCGGGGGACGGTGCGCGCGAACTGCGTGATGCCGTCGGTGCTGGACACGCCGATGAACCGCGAGATGATGACGCCGAGCGACGACTGGGTCGACCCGGCCGACGCGGCACAGGTCATGCTCTTCCTCTGCTCCGAGGCGGCCTCGCCGACGAGCGGGGCGGCCGTGCCGGTCTACGGCGAGGCCTGATCCGGGGCGTCGGTCGGCTCGACGCGCACCCCCTCGAAGTCGAACCGCGCGCCACCGGATGCCGAGTCCGTGGCCGACACCGACCAGCCGTGGCTCTCGGCGATGCGCTCGACGATGGACAGCCCGAGGCCGGTCCCCCCGCTGCCGGAGACCCCCGACTCGAACAGCTCCTCGCGGTCGTCGGGGAGGCCCGTGCCGTCGTCGGCGACGTAGAACCCGTCGCCGTCGGTCCGGACGTCGACCGTGATGGTCAGCCCGTCGCCGGTCCCGTCGGAGCCGTGTTCCACGGCGTTCCGGTAGCAGTTCTCGAACAGCTGGACGGTCCGGTCCGAGTCGGCGTACACGACTGCATCGCTCGGGACGTCGAGCGTCGCCGCCCCGGTGTCCGCGGTCTGCCAGGCGCGTTCGGCGACCGCCTCCAGCGAGACCGGCGCTGGATCGGTGGCCGTCTCACCCTCGCGGGCGAGGACGAGCAGGTCGTCGACGAGCGCCTCCATCCGGTCGTGGCTCTCGCGGATGGTCTCGACGTGTGTGGGGTCGTCCGTCTCCTCCAGCAGGTCCAGATAGCCCTGCGCCACCGCGAGCGGATTCCGGAGGTCGTGGCTGACGACGCTGGCGAAGCGGTCGAGTCGTTCTGTCTTGCGTTCGAGCTCCCGACGGGAGGCGTGCTGTTCGGTCACGTCCCGGAGGACGTACACCTGACCGGTGTCGTCTCCGAACCCGGTCGTGGCGACGTCGAACACCCTGTCGTCGAACTCGAGGAACTCCCGGTGTTCGACGCCGCCGTCACAGAACACTTCGAACGGTGACGGGAGCACGGTCTCCACGGGCTCGCCGACGACGGTCTCGTCCGCGAGACCGAGGAACGTCCTGGCGCGACCGTTCACGTCCCGGACGCGTCCCCGGCCGTCGACCACCACGACGCCGTCGCCGATGGCCTCCATCACGGCGGGGCGGGCGACGGGCGCGAGCGAGGTGAGGTCGAACCGCAGGACCGACAGGGTGATGACGATTGCCGAGACGCAGAATCCGAGCGCCAGCAGGCCACTCACCCCTGGGACGAACATGTCGAGCGCGTTGGCAAGCCACGGGATGAGGATGGCGACGAGCATCGTGATGCTCTGGCCCCGATAGGCGTCGTTCGACCGCAACGCCGCCCGGATGACGAGTACGGTGCTCACCGCGACGAGTACGTACGCGTAGAGCATGTGGACCCAGAACCCCGTTCCCCAGACGATGTCGGTCTCGTTGCCGGCGCGCTGGACGACCCCTTCGAACACGAGCGAGTGGCCGCCGACGCCGAGGGCCGTGATACCGGTCCCGTCGTTGGTGAGCGCGGTCACCAGGAGCAACACGGGGTGGACGGCCAGCAGGAGCACACCCGGCCAGGTGAGGACGTCGTCGAAGCTGGCGTACCGGAGTGCGAACAGGAAGAGGAACGCGGTGGTACAGGCGAGACCGAACAGGGCCAGCGCGGCCGCACGATACCCCCAGACGGAGCCGGTCGGGGCCACCTCCGCACCGAGGGCACTGGCCAGCCAGACGGCGACCGAGAGGAGGACACCGGCCAGTTCCGCCGCTCCGTCCGTGTGTCGATTCCGCCAGCTCAGGACCGCCAGACCCCCGGTCGTCGTGGCGCCGCCGACGTAGACGAACGGGAGCACCTGTTCGAGCATTCGACCGACATTAGTGAACCCCCAGCAAGATAGTTCCGGCCAGCGACCGGCTGAATGCTTTCGTACGAAAGCTCGGGGCTCACTCGTGACCGGCGATCACGCCGGGCACCCGTACCCGCACCGTCGTCCCGTCGTCGTCGCTCTCGAACGTCAGCTCCCCGCCGAGGGCGTCGACGCTCCAGCTGACGAGCCAGAGGCCGAGCCCGCTGCCGTGGTCGAGCGCGGTCTCCGCCTCCCGGTCGAGGGCGTCGAGCTCGTGGTCGGGGATGCCGGGACCCTCGTCGCGGATCTCGAAGATCGCGTCGCGGCCGTCACCCGTGTCGGCGGGAAGGGTCTCCACGAGTGCGACGGTGGCCCCGGTGCCGTCGGTCGACGCCGCGTGCTCCACGGCGTTCTCGACGAGGTTCGCGAAGACCGTCCGGAGCAGTTCGCGGTCGGTCCGCAGCTCGAGCGCCGGGGGGACCGAGACGGTGACCCCGTCGCCGCAATCGACCCCGTCCAGCACACCGTACAGGAGTTCGTGCACGAGGACCGGTTCGACGGTCACGTCGCGGTCCATCGTGCGCTCGATGTCGCGGGCCTTCTCGCCGAGGGCGAGCAGCCCGTCGGTCTCGTCGGCCGCGGTCGCGAGCATCGTCTCCAGCTCGGGGTCGTCGGTCCGGGAGCGGACCTCGTCGAGGTAGCCCTGCACGACGGTCAGGTCGTTCCGGAGGTTGTGCCGGAGGACGCGGTTGAGCACAGCGAGACGCTGCTTCCGGGCGAGCTCGTCGGTCACGTCCTGCAGCACGACGGTGTACCCGAGGGTGGCGTCGCCGGGGCCGGTCAGCGGCGTGACGACGGCGGTGAAGGTGAGTCGCTCGCCGTCGGCGTAGACGCTCACGTGTCGCTCGCCGCCGTGGTCGTCGGTGGCGTCGATGTCCAGGTGGTCGTCGAGCGGGTTGGTCAGGGCGGCACGCTTGGCGGCCCCGAGCAGCGACTCGGCCGCCGGGTTGAGCGTGACGATGCGGTTGTCCTCGTCGACGACGACCACCGGGTTGCCGAGGTCGTCGATGGCGGCGCGTTCGCCCGTCCGCCGGGTCGCCGGGTTGAGCGCGAACATCTCGCTGCGGAAGAGCGCGTACATGTCCAGTGCGACGTGCGGGATGAACGCGACGGCGACGAAGTTGAGCTCGGGGGACGGTCCGACCTCGAACAGCCAGAGGGTGACGGCCACGAGGGGCGGGATCGGCGTGAGCGCGATGGCGACGGCCTGTGTCCGGTAGAGCGGGCCGTAGCTGAGGACGGTGTCGATGAGGAGGAAGATGGAGACGGTCAGCACCGCCGCCAGCAGCACGAACTGGAGGTAGACCGGGAGGCCGACGGCGTAGTCGGCGGAGGCGACGCCCTCGGTCTGGACGACCTCGAACGATTGCCAGGCGAGCCCGTGGAGCGGGTTCGTGACGACGACCGCGCTGAAGGCGACGGCGTCGGCGACCAGCAGCCCGAACCACGGGCGGCGGAGGGCCTGCCCCCGGCCGGTGTACTCGAACGCGAAGGCGACGTAGCCGACGACGACGACGGCCGCACCGACCCAGAACAGCGACTCCAGCACCTCCCGGGCCAGCGGGTCGAACACGAGCATCGCGACCGCCTGTGAGCAGCAGACCAGCACCTGGCCCGCGATGACGACCAGGAACGACCGGCCGCCGGGCTTGTCGGCGAAGCGCAGGACGTACCCGAAGAAGGCGAGGTTCACCACGCCCGCCAGCAGCGCGAGGAGGGCCGGCCAGGCGAACGTGCTCATCACGTCAGGCTATCGAGTGCATCCACTTGCTGGTTCCGGCCTCGGAACACCGGTCCGTAGGTCCCCCCGCAGCGACCGCCAGGGTTTTCGACGGGACGCACCTACCGGGCACCGATGCTCGCGTACCACGCCCTGTTCGTCGCCCTCGTCGTCGGGACGGAGCTGTTCTTCGCCGGTCTCTCCATCGTCAACGTCCGGTACGGCGCACGCACCGCACGCGACCGGTCGGACTGGATGCGCGAGACCCTCGGCGTCGAGGACGTGGAGTCGGTGCTCGACTACCAGCGCGCCCGGGTCGGGCTCTCGCTGCTGGAGACGGTGACGACGCTCGGGTTCCTGCTGCTCGCGCTGTACTCCGGCGTCGTCACCGAGGTGGTGGTCGCGCTCACCGAGACCGGGCTGTCGCCGTTGCTGCAGGGTGTCGTCTTCGTCGTCCTCGCGCTGCTGGCGACCCGGGTGCTCGGTGCGCCGTTCGACCTCTACAGCACCTTCGTCGTCGAGGAGGCGTTCGACTTCAACAACCAGTCGCCGACGCTCTGGGTGCGGGACTACCTCCTCGGGACCGTGCTGAGCCTCGTCATCGTCGGTGGGCTCGCCGCCGCGGTGCTCTGGTTCGTCGAGAACGTGCAGTACTGGCCGGCCGCGGGCTGGGCGCTCGTCGTCGGCTTCTCCGTCGCGATGCTGGTGCTCAAGCCCCGCGTCATCGACCCGCTGTTCAACGACTTCACCCCCGTGGAGGAGAGCGACCTGCGGGACGCCGTCGACGAGGTGTTCGAGCGCGCCGGCTTCCGCTGCGAGCAGGTGTACGAGATGGACGCCAGCAAGCGGTCGGGGCACTCGAACGCCTACTTCGTCGGGTTCGGGCGCACCAAGCGCGTCGTGCTGTACGACACGCTCGTCGAGTCGATGGAGATCGACGAGATACAGGCGGTGCTCGCCCACGAACTCGCCCACTGGAAGCGCAAGCACATCCCGAAGTTCGTCGCGCTCGCGGCGGTGCAGTTCGCCGTCGTCTTCGCCGCGCTGGGCTACCTCGCCGGCCAGCCCTGGGTGTTCGACCTGTTCGGGTTCCCGGCGGAGGCCACCTACGCCGGCCTGTTCGTCGCGGTGCTGCTCGTCGGCCCGGTCATGCAGTTGAGCGCGCCGCTCCAGAACTACCTCTCGCTGGCCTACGAGCGGGAGGCCGACACCTTCGCCGTGGAGACGATGGGCGCCGACCCGATGGCGAACGCGCTGGCCGCGCTCGCCGCCGACAACATGACGAACCCGTTCCCGCACCCGCTGTACGAGACGTTCCACCACGACCACCCGCCCATCCCCGAGCGCATCCGGTACGTGCAGGAGATGGGCGAGGAGGCGGCAGAATCGGTGGATGACGGTACGAGCGACGGCACGCCCTCTGCCTGAGAGGTTTACGAATACTCTGAACCTTCTATCTGCATCACCCTCCGAACAGCCGGGTGGCGCGCGGCCGTCCTCGTCGCCGAGCACCGCGAGGGTTCCACGAGCGCAGCGAGTGGGACGCGGCGAGGCGACGGAGGAGTCTCGCCAGGCGGCGAGGACACGCTCGCGCGAGGGACGAGGTGCGCAGCCGTGGTCCCGGGAGTCGAGCCAGCAGGGGGCGTTCTGGTTGTTTGTGCTCCTCAGTCCATCAGCTTGCGGTGGGGGTACTCCGGCTCCGCCATCCCAAGCGTGCCAGTCACACTCACCCGACAGTCGTCCGAGAACCGGCCACTTTAGTAGCTGGCTGACTGAACGTTCATTCAACGATGGGCGATAGCAGCCGGTTCGCCGCCGCAGCCGAGGACGACACGCGGGCCGCCATCATGCGGGCCACGTACGACGCCCTGACGAGTCACGGCTACGCGAACCTGACGATACAGCGGATCGCCGACGAGTTCGAGAAGTCGAAGTCCCTCCTCTACCACCACTACGACGGCAAGGACGACCTCCTGGTGGACTTCCTGCGGTTCATGCTGGAGCACTGGGAGGCGAAGGCGGAGTGTCGGGAGGGGCAGGACCCGCGGGTGCGCCTGGAGGCGCTGCTCGACCGGGTCGCCGCGGTCGAGCTCGACGAGGAGACCGCCGCGTTCACCGCCGCGATGGAGGAGCTGCGCGGGCAGGCGCCGCACGACGCGGCCTATCGCGAGCAGTTCACGGAGCACGACCGCGCGCTGCGGGAGCGGTTCGCGGCCATCATCGCCGAGGGCATCGACGACGGGGCGTTCGAGGCGGTCGACCCCGCGGTGACCGCGGAGTTCCTGCTGACGACGGTCAACGGAATTCGCATCCAGCGTGTCACCCGAGACGACGACGGCGGCGTGGCGGCGGCCCGGGCCGAGCTCGACGCGTACCTGGCCACGCGACTGTACCGGGGTGAGGCCTGATGGGCATCTTCGACGTGTTCCGCGGGCAGGACGAACTCGACCTGACCTCGGGCGGCATCGGCAAGCCGCTGTTCCTGCTCGCGCTGCCGATCGTCATCACGAACCTGCTCCAGACCGCGTACAACCTCGCGGACACGTTCTGGCTCGCCCAGCTGAACGAGACCGCGGTCGCGGCCATCACGTTCGGCTTCCCGATGGTGTTCCTGCTCATCTCGCTCGGGATGGGGCTCTCGGTGGCGGGCAGCGTCCTCGTCGCCCAGCACACCGGCGCGGAGGAGGAGGCCGAGGCCGAGTACGCCGCCTCGCAGACGGTGCTGTTCGCACTCGTGGCGTCGACGCTGCTCGGCGTCGTCGGCTTCATGCTTGTCGACGAGGTGCTGTGGCTGCTCGGCGCGCGCGGCGACGTGTTCCGCGAGGCGACGCAGTACATGGAGGTCATCTCGCTGGGGATGCCGTTCATGTTCGGCTTCTTCGTGTTCATCTCGCTGATGCGGGGCTACGGTGACACGGTGACGCCGATGATCGTGATGTTCGGCACGGTCGTCCTCAACGTCGCCATCGACCCGCTGTTCATCTTCGGGTGGGGGCCGATCCCGAACGGGTTGGGTGTGCAGGGCGCGGCCATCGCGACCGTCATCTCCCGGGCGCTCGCGACGGCCGTCGGCCTCGGCATCCTCTTCCAGGGCGAGCGCGGCGTCGAGATACACCTCTCGCAGATGAAACCGGACCTGCAGTTCTTCCGGAAGATGCTCGGCATCGGGCTCCCAGCCTCGGTCGAGAGCACGGGCCGTTCCATCTCGGTGAACCTGATGCTCGTCGTCGTCGCCATCTTCACGGACACGTTCGTCGCCGCGTTCGGCGTCGGCATCCGCATCTTCAGCGTCATCTTCCTGCCGGCCATCGCGGTCGGCCAGGGCGTCGAGACGATGGTCGGCCAGAACATCGGGGCCGGCAAGCGGGACCGGGCCGAGCGCACGGCCCACACCGCCGCCGTCGCGATGTTCGTCATCCTCTCGGGGGTCGCGGTGTTCGTGTTCGCGTTCACCGAGGCCATCGTCGCACCGCTGTCGCCGAACGAGCAGGCGACCGACATCGCGGTCACCTTCCTCCGGGTGGTCGCGCCGACGTTCGGCTTCATCGGGATGATGCGGGCCTACAACGGCACGCTCCGCGGCTCCGGGAAGACGATGCTCTCGGCCGCCGTCTCCATCATGATGCTCGGGGTCATCCGACTGCCCATCGCGTACGTGCTCTCGCGATCCATCGAGCCGTTCGCCAGCTGGGCGCCCTACGCGACGGGGCAGGCGGGCATCTGGGCGTCGTTCGTCGTCTCGAACACCGCCGGAGCGCTCATCGCCCTCGCGCTCATCCAGCAGGGCTCGTGGCGTCACGGCGACGTGCGCGGCGGCCCGACTCCCGAGCCCAGCGCGACGGACGACTGAGCTCTCGCCGGAAGAAGTATGCAGTTTCGTGCATAGAATTCGGTTCTAAAACGCCATTTTGGGCACGAACCCGAGGATTGAAGGGGCCCGTCGGCCAACCCGGACGTAATGACACACGTCATCGACGGCAACGCGGTCGCAGAGTCCGTCCGGGACGACGTGCGCGCGGCCATCGACGAGCTCGAGGCCGAGGGCGTCACCCCGGGCCTGGCGACGGTGCTGATGGGCGGCGACGCCGGCTCGGAGACGTACATCTCGATGAAACAGCGTGCCTGCCGGGAGGTCGGCATCGACGGCACCACCGTCGAGGTCGACCCCGAGGAACCCGCCGAGGCGCTGTACGAGGTCATCGACGACCTCAACGCCGACCCCTCCATCCACGGCATCCTCGTCCAGATGCCGCTGCCCGGCCACGTCCCCAAGCGCGAGGTGCTCTCCCGGGTCGACCCGCTGAAGGACGTCGACGGCTTCCACCCCGAGAACGTCGGCCGGATGGTCTCCGGCAACCCGCGGTTCAAGCCCTGCACGCCCCACGGCATCCAGAAGCTGCTCGCGTCGGCCGATGTCGACCCCGAGGGGATGGACGCGGTCGTCCTCGGGCGCTCCGAGATCGTCGGCAAGCCGATGGCGAACCTGCTCCTGCAGAAGGCCGAGGGCGGGAACGCGACGGTGACGGTCTGTCACTCCCGCACGCAGGACCTCGCGGAGAAGACCCGCGCCGCCGACCTCGTCGTCGCCGCCGTCGGCCGCCCGGAGATGCTCACCGGCGACATGCTGAGCGAGGGCGTGGTCGTCATCGACGTCGGCACGAACCGCGTCGACGCGGACAACGAGAAGGGCTACGAGCTCACGGGCGACGTCGACTTCGAGAGCGCGAAGGAGAAGGCGTCGGTCATCTCCCCCTCGCCCGGCGGCGTCGGCCCGATGACCATCACGATGCTGCTGTACAACACCGTGAAGGCCGCGAGCCTGCAGTCCGGGGTCGACGTCGACCTGTAGCGCGGGGGCCCACTCCGCCGGGCGCTGCCGTTTCTTGTCACACAACGTTCATGCTGTCGTCGAGCGTGATGGTGGTATGAACGAACTCGTCACGACCATCGACGTGGACGCTCCCAGCGACGTGCTGTGGGACGTGCTGACCGACCTCGACTCGTACGACGAGTGGAACCGCCACTCCCGCGTCACCGGCTCCCTCGCGGTCGGGAAGCGCCTCCGCGTCGCGCCAGGACCGGACGCCGGTCGGATGCCGACGTTCAGGCCGACCGTCGTCGAGGTCGACGAGGGCCGCGAGTTCGCGTGGCTCGGCCACCTATTCGTCCGGGGACTGTTCGACGGCGAGCACCGCTTCGCGGTCGAGGACCTCGGCGACGGCCGGTCGCGGCTCACGCAGTCCGAGCGGTTCTCCGGGCTACTCGCCGGACTCGTCCTGCGGCTCGTCGGTGACGACACCGAGTCGAACTTCCAGGCAGTGAACGAGTCTGCGAGGGTCCGCGCCGAATCGCTGGTCGCGACCACGACGGCCCGATGACGATGTCGGTGTCCCGGCCGTGACTGCGACGGCATCCGACGCCGACCTCGACGAACGTGGTGCGCTGGCAGTCGCCGTCCTCGGCGTGCGCTTCCTGCTGGAGCTCGGTGCGCTCGCGGCAGTCGCCTACTGGGGTGTCGTCACCGCCGGTGGTGGTCTCACCGGTGCCGCGCTGGGCCTGGGACTGGCGCTCGTCGTCGCGGCGGTCTGGGGCGTGTTCGTCTCCCCGAAGGCCCCGTCACGACTCGACGGTGCTCCCCGTCTCGCCGTCGAGGCACTCGTCTTCGGTGGCGCGGCGGTCTGTCTGTTCGCGACCGGGCAGGTGGCGCTCGGCACGGCCTTCGCTCTCGTGGCGGTCGTCGACCGCGCCCTGGTCTCGTGGCTGTCGCTCGACTCGTACTGAGGACACCGGTCCCGGACCGACACTGCTGCAGCCGTTTTGACAGTTCCCGACGTACCCGGTTCCATGGCCGACGAACCACACCCGTAGGTGCAGGCGCTCCTCGCGATGATCGACGCGCTGGACGTGCCGAAGAGACACGAGATGACGCCACAGGCGGCCCGCGCGACGATGGACCCACTGTTCGCCCGGGCCGCCGACGTCTTCGCCGACCGCGACGCCTGAGCCGGGCCTCAGTCGTCGGTCAGCCGGTCCTGCGCCCGGGACAGCGCCACCTCGTCGCCGTCCCGGACGTAGGCGACGACCTCGCGCAGCGCCTCGACCAGCGCATCCGCCTCCCGTGGCGGTACGTCCCCCTCCAGCGCGCGGAGCCGCTTCGCCCGCTCGTCCAGCGACGCGAACACCTGCGTCGTCGCCCGGTCCGGCTCCACGCCGTTCGCGTCCAGCCAGTCCCGCAGGTCGCGACGGTACTCCCGTACGGCGTCGGCGGCCGCGAGCCCCCGTGCCTCCCGCAGCGAGACCGGCACGTCCGCTGGCTCGGGACGGCCCTTCGTGTCACCCTGGAGCAGCCGCAGCAGGTACCACTCCTCGTCGTCGCTCGCGTCGAACGACCGGTCCACCAGGTCCGCGACGTGGCGCAGCTCCCCGGCGACGAGGTACTCGTCGTCCAGGTCGCGGAGCGCCCCCGCGTCGACGAACCCCCGCTTGCGCTGGTACGCACGCACCGTCTCCGCGACCGACTGCAGCGCCTCGTCCTCCGGCTCGGTCTCGAACCGCTCGCGCGCCTCCGTGAGGTCGAACTCGACGGACTGGGTCGTGTGCAGCTTCCGGTCGTCGTCGACACCGACGCTGTGCAGGCTCCCGCACTCCGGGCAGGAGACGCTCCCGGTCTCGTAGTACGACCACCGCGTCCCGCAGTCCTGGCACTCGCGCTCGCCCCGAATCTCCATGTTGTGCCCCTGTTCGCGTGTCGTGGGGAAAGGTTGTCGGGTTCTGCACTCGCGACCGGTTCCGTCGGGTGGGTGTCCGTGGCGTTCACAACGTCGACGACAGCCAGCGAGCGACGGTCCGACAGCCGGGTCTGCACGACCACCACGTTCATGCCGGACGACGCCGAAGCAGGAGGTACGATGTCCACGGAGACACCCGAGGATAGAGGAAGTCGCACAGAAGCGGCTGGTCGAGAAATTCTCCGACACGAGTGATACCCCAGCGGTCGTCCGCACGGACGACGGGCTGCGACTCGCAGTCGACGGAGAGAGCCACGTTCTGACGCACGACACCGCCGCCGAGCTACGCGACCAGCTGGCGGCCGCACTGACACGGACCCACGAGTTCGTCCACACGACCGGCACGCACCGGGAGGACGGCAGCTACGTCGTCGCCCGGCGAGGCGCTGACTCGGCAGGCCACAGCAAGGTGTTCGAGCGCGTCGAGGCGCTGGAGCGCCTCTACGACCGGCTGCCCGACAGCTTCACCGCGGAGGACGTGGGCCGGACCGGGCTGACCGGCGGCCGGCGACACATGCTCGTCTGGCACTTCGCCGAGCACCCGGGCTTCGACTGCGAGCTGGTCTCGCGCCAGCCCCTCACGGTCGAGAAGCACGACGACGCGACGGGACCGGACGTGGCAGAAGCCCACCTGGCCGTGCCGACGGCGGACTGACCGCCCAGCCGGCCCGACGCGCCTGCCGGCGACCGCAGGTTTTTGCCCGATGCCGCCGCAGTGGCGGCCATGCAGCCACGGCCATCCACGTTCTCCATCGCGGCCCGCGACCCCGAGACGGGCGCGGTCGGCGTCGCCGTCCAGTCGAAGTTCATCGGCGTCGGCGCGGTCGTCCCGTTCGTCAGCGCCGACGCGGGCGCGGTCGCCACGCAGAGCTTCGCGAACGTCGCCTACGGGCCCGACGGGCTCGACCTCCTCCGGGAGGGTCACTCGGCAGCCGACGCAGTCGAGCAGCTGACGAGCGAGGACGACGACGCTCCGCAGCGACAGGTCGGCATCGTCGAGGCACCCGGCGGCGACGTCGCCGAGCGCGAGGACAGCGTCGCGGCCTTCTCGGGCGAGGAGTGCTTCGACGTCTACGGCGACGTCCAGGGCACCCACTACACCGTGCAGGGCAACATCCTCGAAAATCAGGAGACGCTGACGGCGATGGCCGAGACCTTCGAGGAGACCGACGGCGGCCTCCCCGAGCGCATGATCGCCGCGCTCCACGCCGGGAACGCCGCCGGCGGCGACTCCCGCGGCGAACAGTCCGCCGCGCTCTACGTCGCCAAGCCCGAGGGCGGCTACGACGGGAAGAACGACCGCTGGGTGGACGTGCGCGTCGACGACCACGAGCAGCCCATCGACGAGCTCGAACGGGTGTTCCGGCTCTACGACATCACGCTGCTCGCCCGCGAGGAGCCCGCCGACACCCGCGAGCTGTCCGGCGCGACGGCCGAAGCAGTCACCGGGACGCTCGCCGATCTGGGCTTCTACGACGGCACCCCCGACGGCGGGTTCGGCGACGACGAGCGCGACGCCCTGGAGGACTTCCGCGGCATGAACAACTTCGAGAACCACAGCGTCGCCGTGCTGGAGGACGCCCTCGCGCGGGGCTGGGACGATGCCTCCGGCGACGGCGAGGACCGCATGGTGGACGCCATCTGGCACGGACTGCAGCGATTGGACCGGAAGTAGGGTCGATTGCCGAGTTTCCAGGTGGCGCGTGGCTGGCGAGCGTGCCGAACGAAGTGAGGCCGTGAGCCATCCGCGCGAGGGCGAGGAGCGCAGCGGAGCGAGCACCGCAGTCGGTTGGGGAGGTGTGTGGGCGGTTGCCGTGCTGTCGGAGGGTGGGACTGAAAGGGGCGCGGTTCTCGGCGAACCCGGCCGACGTAAGCACCGCAGGCACGAGGAGCGCAACGAGGCCCGGGAGCCGAGAACCGCGGGGCTTTCTGGCTGTTCACACTCAAATCGAATCTCACGACTGGCCGAACAACCGGGCGGCGAGTCAGATTGCAGAACCACCCGACGAGCACGTCCAGAACACGACCGTTGTCGATAACTCCCGATACTCGCTAACGACACGCTTTTTGCCGTCACGGGGCCACCAGAGAGTAATGAGCACCGAGACGGACCCGACGAACTCGGACGCGTTCGAGGCGGTCTGCGAGACGCTCGTCGAGGGCATCCTCGCGGGCGACATCGAGCGCGACGACGTCGAGTCCGCGAAGCTCGCGGCCTGCTCCGAGCACAGCGCGCCGAAGGTGCCGAAGAACTCGGAGATACTCGATTACGCGCCCCAGGAGCGCCGCGAGGAGCTGGAGGCGGTGCTCCAGCGCAAGCCCGTCAGGACGGCGTCTGGCGTCTCGCCGGTCGCCATCATGACGTCGCCGCACATGTGCCCGCACGGGAAGTGCCTCTACTGCCCCGGCGGCCCGGCGTCGGAGTTCGACAGCTCGCAGAGCTACACGGGCCACGAACCGGCGGCGGCCCGGGGCGAGCAGAACGACTACGACCCGTACGGGCAGGTGACGCTGCGGCTGGAGCAGCTCCGGGAGATCGGCCACCCGGTCGACAAGGCCGAGCTCATCCTGATGGGCGGGACGATGACCGCCCGGAGCCACGACTACCAGGAGTGGTTCGTCAAGCGCGCGCTGGAGGCGATGAACGACTTCGACGTGGACAGGGAGCCCGCACCGGCGGAGGGCGAGAGCTTCGCGCAGGACCCCGACGAGTACGAGTTCCGGTACCTGGAGGACGTCATCGCCGAGAACGAGACCGCGGACGTGCGCAACATCGGGACGACGTTCGAGACGAAGCCCGACTGGTGCGACCCCGAGCAGATCGACCGGATGCTCGACCTCGGCGGGACGAAGGTCGAGGTCGGCGTGCAGACGACGTTCGAGCGCATCAACCGCGAGATGCACCGCGGACACGGCGTGCAGGCGAGCGTCGACGCGAACCGCCGACTCCGCGACGCCGCGTTCAAGGTCGGCTTCCACATGATGCCCGGCCAGCCCGGCATGTCGCAGGCGATGTGCCTGGAGGACTTCCGGCGCATCTTCGAGGAGGAGCAGTGGAAGCCCGACTATCTCAAAATCTACCCGACGCTCGTCGTGCGCGGCACCCGCGTCTACGACTCGTGGTACCGCGACGAGTACGACCCGCTCACCAACGAGGAGGCCGCCGAACTCGTCGCCGAGGCGCTCTCGATGGTGCCGAGGTACACCCGCGTCCAGCGGGTGCAGCGCGACATCCCCGCGGACTTCATCGACGCCGGCGTCTGGAAGTCGAACCTGCGCCAGCTCGCCTGGCAGAAGATGGACGAGCACGGCTGGGACTGCCACTGCATCCGCTGTCGCGAGGCCGGGATGAACGACGAGGCGCCCGAGGACGTCACGCTCGACACCATCACCTACGAGGCCGGCGGCGGCACGGAGCACTTCATCAGCTTCGAAGACAGGGAGCAGGACCTGCTCGTCGGCTTCTGCCGGCTGCGGTTCCCGAACGACCCCGTCAGGCGGGAGCTCGAGGACGCCGCGCTCGTCCGCGAGCTCCACGTCTACGGCAACCAGGTCGGCGTCGGCCAGTCCGGTGCGGACGGCGACCAGCAGCACCGGGGCTACGGTCGCCGGCTCCTGGCGGAGGCCGAGCGACGGGCACGTGAGGCCGGCTACCGGAAGCTGTCGGTCATCTCCGGCATCGGGGTCCGGCAGTACTACCGCGAGAAACTCGGCTACCATCAGGACGGACCGTACGTGAGCAAGCGGTTGTAGGTCGGGACGCGGTGCAGCTCGGGCGACACAAGACTTTCAGGTCGGGCCGAACAGGATTCCGACATGACCGCAGGACAGGACATCTTCTTCGGCCTCCTCGCACTCGTCGTGGGGCCACTCATGTACTACTACGCAGAGGGCCTGACCCGGTTCTCCGAGCAGATGGACGCCATCGGGAGCACGACACCGATGGAGGAGGTCGAGCCGGCAGCCTGGAACGTGATGCTCACGCGGCTCATCGGCGCTATCATCGCGTTCGCCGGGATCGCGCTCGTCGTCGGTGGGCTGATCTAGTCGGCCAGCAGGTCCAGAATCTCTGCTTGCTCCCGACACTCGGGCAGGAGTTCGCGGTCGAACACGCCCGTCGCCCGGGTCACGCCGGGGTGGTCGATGCGCTCGCGCTCGACCGTGAGCGAGCCGCCGACGCGGTGGCCGACGAACTGCGCGAGCGGGAGCGTGACGTTCGACCCGTCGCGGTACTGGAACTCGAACCAGCCGGAGTACAGCAGGTCGGTGAGCTCGATCTCCAGGCCGGTCTCCTCGCGGGCCTCCATGTGGACCGTCTCCTCGGGCGTCTGGCCGGCCTCGATGGCGCCGCCCGGCGGCTCCCAGTGGCCGCTGGGGTTGTACACCAGCACCGTCTCCTCGTGGGCGTCGGTGTAGAACACGACGACGCTCGCGATGCCGGCGAGGAGTTCCAGCTGTCCATCGACGGTCTCGGGTGGTTCGCCGGGGTCGTGGTGGCGGGGGCCGTACTGGAACGGCTCGACGGTGCGCTCGGTGTCCCACCGTTCCCGGAGGTCGGCGAGGACGCGGTCGGTACGGTCGGCGACGCGCTCGCGGACCGCGGGCCAGTCGTCGGTCATCGGTGGGAGTACTCGTTTCATTTATTTATCACTATTGTGCGGAACGACCGTGAGGGTTGTCCACACACCGGTCGGTCGGCGCAGAGAAGAAGCGGCATCGTCTGGGGCCAACGGGGGACTGAAACCCCCGGGTGGTGTGGACTGGATATGGACACGACGGTGTCGAGCGACCGGCTCCGGGAGCGGTTCGACGAGTTCAACGCGATCGGCGCGACCGACCGCGGCGGGGTGGACCGACCGTCGCTCTCGGACGCGAACCGGCGGGCCCGGGACCGGCTCGTCGAGTGGTTCGAGGCGGCCGGGCTGACGGTCACCGTCGACGAACTCGGGAACGTCTTCGGCCGGCGAGCCGGGCGGAACGACGACCTCCCCCCGGTACTGGTCGGCTCGCACGTCGACAGCCAGTACAACGGTGGCCGGTACGACGGCGTCATCGGCGTGCTCGGCGGGCTGGAGATCGTCGAGACGCTGAACGACGCCGGCATCGAGACGGAGCGACCCATCGAGGTCGTCGCGTGGAGCAACGAAGAAGGGGTCAGGTTCCAGCCCGACATGCTCGGCAGCGGCGCGTTCGCGGGCAAGTTCGACGTCGAGTTCGCGTACGACCTGACCGACAAGGAGGGGACCCGGTTCGGCGACGAACTGGAGCGCATCGGCTACCGTGGCGAGGCACCCTGCGAGCCCCGCGACCTGCACTGCTACCTCGAACTCCACGTCGAGCAGGGGCCGAAACTGGAGGCGGCGGGCCACAGCGTCGGCGTCGTCGAGGGCGTCTACGGCTTCGTCTGGTTCGACGCGGCGTTCGAGGGGGCGGCCGACCACGCCGGCCCGACGCCGATGCACCAGCGCCACGACGCGCTCGTCGCGACGAGCGACGTGGTCGAGGCGGTCCGGCGCATCGCCGGCACCGGTGGCGAGGACCTCGTCGGGACCGTGGGCTCGGTCGACGTCTCCCCCAACGCCATCAACGTCATTCCCGAACGCGTGGATTTCACGGTCGACCTCCGGTCGTACGACGACGAGACGGTCGACCGGGCGGCCGAGCAGGTCCGGCGGGAGATCGCCCACGCGGCGGACCGGGAGGGCGTCGACTGGGACTGCGAGGAGGTGATGCGCATCGAGTCGCAGTCGTTCGACGACGACCTGGTGGAGACGGTCGTCGACGCGGCGGACGCGCTCGATGCCGAGTACACCCGGCTGGTCAGCGGCGCGGGCCACGACGCGAGCTATCTGAACCGGCTCTGTCCGACGGCAATGGTGTTCGTTCCGAGCGTCGACGGCGTGAGCCACACCGAGGACGAGTTCACCGAGTGGGAGGACGTCGTCGCCGGGACGAACGTGCTCCTGAACGCCGTGCGTTCGAAGGCGGACGAGGTCTGAGAAGACGAAGCTGGAATCAGGGCCGAGACGACTCGAAGAAGTCGGTGAGCTCGTCCCACGCGACGAGCACCAGCCCGAGCGCGACGGTGCCGGCGACGAGCTGGAGGACGGTCGTGTGCATCGGCTCGCCGGCGAGCGAGCAGTAGACGCCGTACGCCGTCAGCGAGACGACCGCGAGCCCGACGGTCACGGCGCCGAGCACGCGGGCTGGCAGCGGAATCAGCGAGCCGCCGTCGCCGGGGCCCACCATCGGACCGTACATCTTCGTTCCGGCTGACACGAGGCTGCGTCAAAGCCCTTTCGACACCGTCACACACGAACGACAGGCCCTTACCCCCGCCACGAAAAATCGGGGGCATGGAACCGAAGCGCGAACTGACCAGCGTCGACCTCGCCGCGCTCGTCTCCGAGCTGAACGCCTACCGGGGCGCGAAGCTCGACAAGGCGTACCTCTACGGCGACGACCTGGTCAGGCTGAAGCTGCGCGACTACGACCGGGGTCGCGTCGAACTCATCCTGGAGGTCGGCGACGTGATGCGCGCCCACATCGCCGCGCCGACCCACGTCCCCGACGCGCCCGGGCGGCCGCCGAACTTCGCGATGATGCTGCGGAACCGGCTGTCGGGCGCCGACTTCGAGGGCGTCGAGCAGTACGAGTTCGACCGCATCCTCGAGTTCGAGTTCTCCCGCGAGGACGGCGACACGAAGATCATCGTCGAGCTGTTCGGCCACGGCAACGTCGCGGTCTGCGACGAGACGTACGAGGTAATCGACTGCCTGGACACGGTGCGCCTCAAATCCCGGACCGTCGCGCCGGGGTCGACCTACGGCTTCCCGGACTCCCGCATCAACCCCCTCACGGTCGACTATGAGGGCTTCGCCCACACGATGGACGACTCCGACACCGACGTCGTCCGCACGCTCGCCACCCAGCTGAACTGGGGGGGCCTCTGGGCCGAGGAGCTCTGCACGCGCGCCGGCGTCGAGAAGACCCTCGACATCGCCGACGCGACCGACGAGGAGTACCAGAAGGTGTACGATACCGTCCAGCGCCTCGCGGAGTCGCTCTCGTCTGCCGACCTCGACCCACGGGTGTACTACGAGGCCGACGACGGCGACGGCGAGGATGGCGAGGAGTCCGGCAGCGGCGACGGCCCGCGCCCCGTCGTCGACGTGACGCCCGTCCCGCTGGAAGAGCACGAGGCCGACGACGCGCTCGCCAGCGACGCCTACGAGACGTTCAACGGCGCGGTCGACGACTACTTCTACGAGCTCGACCGGAGCGACGACGCGGAGAGCGAGCCGGTCGGGGACACCGGGCCGGACTTCCAGGAGCAGATCGAGAAGCACCAGCGCATCATCGAACAGCAGGAGGGCGCGATCTCCGGCTTCGAGGAGCAGGCCGAGGAGGAACGCGAGAAGGCCGAACTCCTCTACGGCAACTACGGGCTCGTCGACGAGGTCATCTCGACGGTCCGGGCCGCCCGCGAGGACGACGTGCCCTGGGACGACATCGCCGCCACCTTCGCGGACGGCGCGGAGCAGGGCATCCCAGAGGCCGAGGCGGTCGTCGACGTCGACGGCTCCGACGGGACGGTGACGCTCGAACTCGACGGCACCCGCGTCGCGGTCGACGTCGAGGACGGCGTCGAGAAGAACGCCGACCGCCTCTACACCGAGGCCAAGCGCATCGAAGGCAAGAAGGAGGGCGCGCTCGCCGCCATCGAGGACACCCGCGAGGAGCTCGCGGAGATCAAGGAGCGCAAGGCGGCCTACGAGGACCGCGACGAGGAGGGCGGCGAGGACGACGAGGCCGACGACCACGAGGTCGACTGGCTCGCGCGCTCGTCCATCCCGGTCCGGCGCGACGAGAAGTGGTTCGAGCGGTTCCGCTGGTTCCACACGAGCACCGGCTACCTCGTCATCGGCGGCCGCGACGCCGACCAGAACGAGGAACTCGTGAAGAAGTACGTCGAAGGTGGGGACAAGGTGTTCCACACGCAGGCCCACGGCGGCCCCGTCACCGTACTGAAGGCGACGGACCCCAGCGAGCCCTCGCGCGAGGTGGAGTTCGACGACGAGACGCTGGAGCAGGCCGCCCAGTTCGCCGTCACCTACTCCTCGGTCTGGAAGGACGGCCGCTACGCCGACGACGTGTACATGGTCGACGCCGATCAGGTGTCGAAGACGCCCGAGAGCGGCGAGTTCCTGGAGAAAGGTGGCTTCGCCATCCGGGGCGACCGGACCTACTTCCGGGACACGCCGGTCGGCTGCGCGGTCGGCATCCAGTGCGAGCCCTCGACCCGGGTCATCGGCGGCCCGCCCGCGGCCATCGCGGACCGCGTCGAGACGAGCATGCGGGTCGAGCCCGGCCGGTACGCCCAGGGCGACGTGGCGAAGCGCATCTACCGCGAGTTCCGCGAGCGCTTCACCGACACCTCGTTCGTCCGCAAGGTCGCCAGCCCGGACCGCATCCAGCACTTCCTGCCGCCGGGCGGGAGCCGCATCGTGGAGGAGTGAGGCATGCGGGCCGGGACTCGGTGGCGGGGGCGAAAGCGTGGTCGCTGAGGCCTTCCTCTACCCGTTCCGCGACGAGAGCGACCGCTCCGCCCTCGCCGCGCTGTTCGCCTGCGGACTCCTGACCGCCATCTGCGGCCAGCTCGCCGTCGCGCTCTACCCGGCGACGCCGTGGCTCGTGCCCGGGCTCGTCGCGCCGCTCCCGCTCGTCGCCTGGACGGGCTACTGCCGGCACGTCGTCGCGACGACCGTCGCGGACCGGGACGCTCCGCTGCCGTCGTTCGGCGACATCCGAGTTCGTCTGCGCGACGGCGTCGTCCTCCTCGCGGTGACGGTCGCGTACCTCGCCGTGCCGGCCGGAATGTTGCTCGTCACGGTGCAGGGCGCGACGCGCGTCGACCCGTCGGCCATCACGATGGAGACCGGCACCGTCGTCCTGCTCGGGTCGACCGTCACGATGTTCGTCGCGCTCGCCGTCGGCTACGTCTACCCCGCCGTCGTCGCCCGGCGGCTCGACCGCGAGGACGCGCCGCTGTTCCACCCGGGCGGCCTGCTGTACGTCATCCGGAACCCCTCCTACCTCGTCGCCTGGGCCGCGGCGATGGTCGTCGCGCTCGTCGGCCTCGGCGTCTCCGGCCAGCTGTTCGGCGGCCGGAGCCTCGCCGGGCTGCTCGCCGGGCTCGTGGCGGTGTACGCGAGCGTCGTGGCTGCGAGGCTGGTCGGTATCGGGTACGTCCGGTCGCGGTAGTCGATGTAGGTTTACGAATATTTCAAACTTTGAGTGGCGACATCGACCAATCAGCCGGGTGGCGCGCGGCTGGCGAGAGCGCGAGCGCAGCGAGCGTGTCTCGCCAACCTCGTGCGAGGGATGAGCGAGGGAGCCTGCGACCGAGCGAATCGGCTGGGGAGGCGTGAGGTACGGTGCGGTCGCTGTCGGGTGTCCCCGTGAGCGAGCCTGCGAGCGAACGGGGGCTCGTCGGACCGCAGGTCCGACGGTGGGACTGAAAGGGGCGAGGGTCTCGGCGAACCCGGACCCGACAAGCGACGCGAGAGCGGAGCTCTCGCTAGTCTGAGCGCGTCGCGCTCAGGCACCGCAGGCACGAGGAGCGCAGTTGCGTCTCCGTGAGCGTGCGAACGGAGGCCAGCGAGACGACGCAGGAGTCTCGCGCGGTCCCGGGAGCCGAGAACCGCGGGGCTTTCTGGCTGTCGTCGTCGCCAGCGTGTCCCACGACTGACGGAGCTTTCTGGCTGTTCGTGGTTTCAGCTACTCTCGTCGACCAAGGGACTGCCGACGTGTCACCACACGTTCATCAACGGGATCAGGCGGATTCGGTTGCCGATGAAAGGAAAGTCATGTCCCTGCGGCACCCGCACTCCTGAGTATGCAGGTGAAGAGCCGGGTCCGCGTCGAGGGCGGCCGCGAGCGCATCACGCTCGTCCCCGAGAGCCTCGACGACCTCTGGCACCTCCAGTACGTCCTCGAACCCGGCGACCTCGTCGCCGGCGACACCACCCGCCGCATCCAGCGCGACGACGAGGAGCTGCGGGACACGGGCGGCGAGCGCGAGCACATGCACGTGACCATCGGCGTCGAGGAGGTGGAGTTCCACAAGTTCGCGAACCGGCTGCGCGTCTCGGGGACCATCGAGAGCTGCTCGCGGGAGGACCAGCTGGGGCTGCACCACACGCTCAACGTCGAGGACCACGACGAGGTCGAGGTCACGAAGCACTGGAAGCCCGACCAGCTCGACCGGCTGGAGGAGGCCGAGGAGTCCGCCGACAACCCGGACGTGGTCATCGCGACCGTCGAGGAGGGCGAGGCGCACATCCACACGGTCACCCAGTACGGCACCGAGTCGCGGGGCACGTTCACGGGGACGACCGGGAAGGGCGAGTACGCCCGCGGCCGCGGCGAGCTGTTCGACGAACTCGCGACTGCGCTGTCGCGGATGGACGCCGACGCGTTCATCCTGGCCGGGCCGGGGTTCACGAAGCAGGACGCCTACGACCACATCGAGAAGAACCATCCCGAGGTGGCGGAGAAGATGACCGTCGTGGACACCGCCTCCGTCGGCGACCGTGGCGTCCACGAGGTGCTCAAGCGCGGCGCGGTCGAGGACGTCCAGCGCGAGACGCGCATCGCTGCCGAGGCCGACGCCATCGACGAGCTGACGAAGCGCATCGCCACGGGCCACGAGGCGGCCTACGGTCCGGAGCAGGTCCAGAAGGCGGCGGAGTACGGCGCCATCGACGAGCTGCTCATCCTCGACGAGAAGCTGCGCGAGGAGCGCGGTCCCGACGGCGAGTGGGACATCGACGTCAACGAGCTGATCACCGACGTCGAGCGCAAGGGCGGCGAGATAACGGTGTTCTCCAGCGAGTTCGACCCCGGGCTGCAGCTCCGGAACCTCGGCGGTATCGCGGCGCTGCTGCGCTACCGGCTGGAGTGAGGCCTAGGCGGTTTGGGACACGTTTCTCCGGGACAGAACGAGAAGCGATGAGTGCGGTGTACAGCCGCCGGCAGTCACCGACTGCCGCGACGACGACCCCTGTCGACCGTCGATTCCGTCCCCCACCCCGGCCGTCTTCGCACGGCCCGGACGGCCACGGCACTCGGCCGTCCGTCTATCTCTCGACCGGTGAGATGGTCGTCTCGACCAGCTGCACCAGCACCTCCGCGAAGCCGGTTCTGGCGCTCCAGAACGCGGTCTCGCGGTTGATGCCGGGGAGCTCCTCGTCGTCGCCGAGCACGCTCAACAGCAGGATGTCGTCGTCGCCGAGCAGCGCGCGACCGGTGTGCTCGTCGTTGACGTGGTGGTCGGTCATCGGTTCGACCGCCTCGATGCCCGGGTGGTCGTCGTACAGCGCCCGGACCGCGGGGTCCTCGCTGAAGACGACGACGGCGAGCCCGTCGTCGGCACGGTCGCGCAGCGCGGTGTCGATGTCCTCGCCGACGAGTTCGGGCGACCGCGCGGCGAACAGGACCGACCGCTCCGCGCGCCGGATGAGGTCTGCGGCGCGGTCTGCGATCCGTTCGTGACCGCGGACCATCCAGATGTCCTCCTGCTCCTCCTCGTCGTCGGGGCCGAACTCCTCGCGGACCGTCTCGACGTAGTCGAACGCGCGGTCGGACTCCTGCTCGAACCGCTCGCGCAGCGTCGAGCGCGCCTCGTCGATGCTGACCGCGCGGTACTGGATGGGGCTCGACTGCTGCACCTCGACGAGCCCGCGGTCCTCGAGGCTCTCGGTGACGCTGTACACCTGCGAGCGCGGCACGTCGGTCACCCGGGAGACGTCACGGGCGGTGCCGGTGCCGAGCTTGTGCAGCGCGATGAACACCTTGGCCTCGTAGCTGGTGAGGCCGAGGCGTTCCAGCGACTCGATGGCGTCGTCCTCCTCGATGGACATCACTCGTCCCCGTCCAGCCAGCGGTCGTAGAGCGATTCGAGCTCGTCGCGGCTGAGTTCGCCCTCGCTCGCCAGTTCGCTGGCACGGTCGAGCGTCTCGCGCGTGACCGGCCCGGAGAGGGCCTCGCGCAGGAACGGCGTCGTCACCGTCAGCGACGCTGGCCCGTCGAGGTCGGCCTCGCCCGCGGCCGCGGAGAGCGTCGCGTCGAACGCGAGCTCCTCGCCGGCGGTCGCGTCCGCCGGGACTGACGCCTCGTAGGCGAGGGTCACGTCGGTCGGTTCGTCGAACTCCCAGGCGACGTACAGCCGACGGCCGACCATCGAGTGCGAGGCGGGCTTCGGCGAGAGCTTCGTCACGCGCCCGCCGGTTCCGGGCACCGTCTCCGAGAGCACGACGCGTCCCTCGACGTTCTCGGCCGAGAGGGTGACCTGGAAGTCGGCGCCGGGCTCCGGTCGTTCGTCGGAGACCGTCCGGGTCGCGGTCGGCCTGTCGTCGCCGGTGGCGACGGCGGCAGCGCCGGCCGCGCCAGCGCTCCCGACCGTCGAGGCGTCGACCGGCTCCGCGTCGGACCCAGCCGTGTCGGCCGTCTCCGCGTCCGTGCCGGTGGGCGTCCCGCCCGTCGGCCCGTCGGCGGTCGCGGACACCTCGTGCAGGTCGTTCCCGTCACCGCCGAGGTCGAGGTCGTCCGAGGGGACGGCCTCCGCGGACGCTGCCGCCGTGGCGTCGTGCGAGGTGCCGGTGGTGGCGTCCGGCCGAGCGTCGGCGGGCTCGACTGTCGAGGTGGCGTCGGCGGGCTCGGTGGTCGTGGGCTCGCTCGTCGCCGTCTCGACGGCGGTCGGGTCGTCGGTGCCGCCGTTGACGGCGGGCACGGCGTCGCCGGCGTCCTCGTCGTCGTCGAACATCGAGTCGGTCTCGTCCGGCCCGAGGTAGCGCTGCCAGACGATGAGCAGGCTCGGCAGCACCAGCACGCTCGCGAGGAACGCGTAGATGATGGTGAGCGCGGTGATGACGCCGAACTGCTGGAGCGCCGGGAAGATGGCGAAGCTCAGCACGCCGAAGCCACCGACCGTGGTGGCCGCGGAGCCGAGCAGCGCGCCGCCGGTCCCGGTGATGGTCTTGTCCATCGCGTCCCACCTGGTGTCGCGGCGGCCGAGTTCGAGGTTGAACCGTTCGGAGACGTGGATGCTGTAGGCGACCCCGAGCCCGACGGTCAGGCTGGTGATCATCCCGGTCAGCACGTTGAAAGGCATGCCGATGAGGTACATCGTCCCGAGGATCCACGTCACCGAGAGGGCGACGGGGAGCAGGGTGACGATGCCCAGCGTCGCGCTCCCCTCCGTGACCCGGTAGGCGATCATGAGGAACGCGAACACGGCGACGAGCGTGATGATGAGGCTCTGGATGACCGTGTCGAGCAGCTGCTGCTGGACGACCTCGTTGACGACCGGCGAGCCGGTTGCGATGACGGTCACCGAGTTGCCGCCGTCCTCGATGGCGGTCGCGATGGCGCGCATCTCCTCGGTCTGCTCGCTGGTCGTCGTGCCGGCGTCGGTGGGCACGACGAGCCGCATCGCGGCGTACTCGCCGCCGTCGGTCCGGTAGATGACGTCGCCGGCCTGCTGCGGGGCGACCGCGAACAGCTGGTCGTACAGCGCCGTGACGTTCTCCGCGGGCACGCCGTCAGAGCCGAGCGACGCCTGGTAGCTCTCGTTGAAGCTCGCGTTCTCTGCGGCGACCGTCTCCATGACCGTCAGCGGCGACCGGTAGGCGACCTCGCCGGTGGCGCCGACGAACGGGGTCTGGTAGGTTTCGTCGTCGCTGAGTAGCTCCTGTTGCTCGTGCAAGGCGCGCAACGTGGCGGGGTCGTCGACGCCGGTGCCGTCGCCGCCCGCCTTGATCAGCACCTGCGCCTGCGAGTCCTCGCGCTGGAAGTTGTCGTTGACGTAGTCGAGGTTGGACTTCGCGTTGTACTCACCCGGCGCGAGTGGCTCGGGCAGGTCGTACATCCAGTTCGGCGGCTCGTCCGCGATGAAGTCCTCGTTCTGGAACGAGGTGTCGACCTGCGTCGCGCCCGCTGCGCCTCCGACGGAGAGCAGCAGCGCGACGAGGATGACCGCGACGGGCGCCTTCTTCGCGAGCGTCGAGCCGACCCCGAGCGCCTGACTGAAGCGGCCGCCACCGGTCCCGAACGCGCGCTTTTTCCTGTCCCAGCCGATGCGCTCCTCGAGAAGGGCGTCGAACTCCACCTTCAGCGCGGGGATGAACGCGCCGAAGACGACGAGCGCGGCGAGGATACCGACCGAGGAGACGATGCCGAAGTCCTGGATGGGCGCGAGCGGGCTGGTCAGGTTCGAGAGGAATCCGATGACCGTCGTCGCGGTCACCCAGATGAGCGCGATGCCGACGCCCGCCAGCGCGTAGCTCATCGAGCCACGCACGTCGCTCGGCGTGTCGGCGTCCAGGCGCTCCTCTCGCTGGCGCATGAAGATGTGTATCGCGTAGTCGATGGAGAGCCCGATGAGCAACACCGGGACCGCGATCATGATCTGGTTGAACGAGATGCCCGTGTAACCCATGTATCCGAACGTCCACGTCAGCACCACGCCGATACCGAACAGCCCGAGCACGATGTCGAGGAGGTCGCGGTAGGCGATGGTGAGCGTGATGAGGACGAACAGGATGGCGAGCGGGCCGACGATGGCCAGCGAGTCCTGCATCGACTGGTCGATCTCGTTCGAGATGATGCCGAAGCCGAAGACGAGGTAGTCCTCGCCCGAATCCACGTCCTGGGCGTACTCCTGCATCTCCAGCTGGGCGTCGATGGTGACGTCGCTGACGCCGGCACCGCCGCCGACGTCGCTGCTGGACTGGGCGACCTGCTGGATGATCATCGTCCGCGCGCTGGCCTCGGTCGAGCCCGGCGAGTAGTTCTTCTCCATCAGCCGGACGGCCTGCCCGGCGAACGGTGACGCGCCGTTCTCACCGTCGCCGTCGCTCAGGACGGTGGTGAGCACGGAGTCGAGCTCCGACTCGTTCATCGACGCCAGCTGCTCCCGCTGCTCGGCGAGTGTCGGCATCGAGGCGTTCTGCAGCGCCGACTGCTGCTCCTGGAACGCCGCGAAGTCCTCCTGCAGTGCCGCGCCGCGCTCCTCCAGGGAGTCGCGCTGGTCCTGGAGCTCGGCCGCGCGCTGCTGGAGCGCCGTGCCCTGCTGTTCGAGCGCGCTGTACTGGCCCTGCAGCACGCCGACGGTCCCGAGCTGGTACGCCTGCTCGACCGCGGACTGGTTCGTCGCGTTCCGGATGTCCTCGCCGGCCTGCTCGAAGACGGCGTACTGGGTCTCGTTCAGGGTGACCGAGCCGTTCGGCTCGACGCCCTCCCACTGCGTGCGGATACTGGCGTTGGGGTCCTGCCGGATGACGGTGAGTGCGGCCTGCAGCTGGTCGGCCGTGGCGTTCAGGTCGTCGCTGCGCTGCTGGAGCGCGGCCCGGTCCGACTGGAGCTGTTCGAAGGCGGCCTCCAGTTCGGCCTGGTCCTCCTCGAGTTGCCCCTGACGGGCCTGCAGCTGTGCGCCCTGGGCCTCGAGCTCCGCGATGCGCTCGCCCTGGATGGCCGCGATGGCGACGATGTTCGAGACGCCGACGACGGGTCGCTCCTCGATGAGCGTCTCGTTTATCGACTCGTCGTCGCGCAGTGTCTGCTGGAACTCGATGGAGCGTATCAGCGACTCCTGGGAGAGGACGTTCCCGTCCTCGCTCCTGACGATGACCTGTGTCGTCTGTGTCTCCTGGTCACCGCTGGTCAGGTTCTCGCTGATGTAGGTCTGTGCCGCGGCCTCCGGGGTGTCACTCTCGAACTGACTGAGCCCGGACTCGCTGCTGACGTTCCCGGCGCCGACGCCGAGGACGACGGTCATGACCAGCATCACCGCGATGATGACCTTGCTGTACGACGTGATTCCGTCCGTGAGCCGTCTGAGCGCCTTCATCCGTCATCCTCCGTGACGAACGCGCTCGCAGCCTTCCTGTGTGTCTCGACCATAACGACAGTGGTGTTGTTATGTCGCTACTAACAATCTCCTTGAAATAAAGCTGTCGCTATCCGTAGATGAAACCAGATACACGTGGTCACCAGTTCACTCGATGGTCAGCGAGAGCATGTCGTCGGCGATGCGCACGTCGCCGTCGTAGTGCTCGCCGATGGACGACAGCATCGCCTCGTGCTCGCCGTTCGTGTGCGGGTAGAGGTGCGTGAGGTACACCCGGCCGATCTCGTGGCCCGACAGCGCCCGGCCCAGCTCCGATGGCGTCGGGTGGTTGTCCACGTCCACGCCGTCGGGGAACGAGCAGTCGTGTGCCAGCACCGCCGCGCCCTCCGCGAACGCCGCCAGCCCCGGGAACGCTTCGGTGTCCCCCGAGAAGACGAACGTCCCGTCGAAGCTGTACGCCAGACACGGCAGCGAGTGCCGTACCTCGAACCCTTCCACGTCGAAGCCCGCGACCGCGAACTCGTGCGGCCCGACCTCCCGCACCGTCAGGTCGACCCGGCCGTCGAGGTAGTCGTGCACGTCCAGCAGCCCGTCGACCAGGTCCTTCGTGCCGGTCGGACCCACGACCTCCAGATGGTCCTCGCCCGCCAGCCAGCGCGCCTTCAGCAGCGCCATGAGGTCCGACACGTGGTCGAGATGGTGGTGGGTCAGGAGCACTGAGGACACGCCCTCGTAGCCGACGTTCGTCCGTGCGAGCCGATGGAGCGTCCCCGCCCCGCAGTCGACCAGCAGTGGCCGTTCGTCGCCCTCGAGCAGGATGCCGGTCTGGTGACGGTCCGCCGTCGGCATCGCACTCCCGGTTCCGAGAAACGTGACGCGCATGTATGTCCTGTCGCGTGGGGTCCGTGAAATGTGTGACGCCAGAGAGTCGTGATTCGAGTCCATCTCGGTAGTTGGCCCAGAGACGAGAACAGCCAGAACACTGCTTCATCAGCACCAGGGACGGCGGTCCCGACAGTCGGGGAAACTACTGGCGGTGACAACAGCCAGAAAGCCCCGACGTGCTCGTCGGCTGCGACTCGCTGCGGTCCTCGTGCCTGCGGTCCTTGCGTCGTCTCGCTCGACGAGCGCGTCGCCCCTTTCAGTCCCACCCGACCGCGACCGCACCGCACCTCACACCTCCCCAGCCGACTGCGCTCCTCAGTCGCTAGCGCTCCCTCCGGTGCTCGCCCCTCGCGCGGATGGCTCGACGCGCTCGCTGCGCTCGCGGTCTCGCGAGCCGCGCGCCACTCGGCTGGTCACCTACCAGTGTTTACAATAATTGTAAACTATTGAGCCGGGGCCGGTCCGACAACCGACCCGCACACCGACGACGCACGGCCACTTCGCGAGTGCAAAGGCACTTGCCGGTCCATCCCCCAGGAGGCACCAATGGACGCGAGGGCGTTGCTCGCCGACCTGGACGGGTTCGAGGGGGAGCCCGGCTCGGTCGCCATCGACGACGAGGACGTGTTCGAGCTGCTGGACCCCGCCGTACAGGAGTGGTGGGTCGAGCAGTTCGGCGAGTTCGTCCCCGAGAACGGCGGGTTCTTCACGCCGCCGCAGAAGGGGGCGATTCCGCACGTCCACGCACGCGAGAACGCCCTCATCTGCGCGCCGACGGGCAGCGGGAAGACGCTGGCGAGCTTCACCGCCATCCTGAACGAGCTGTTCGCCAGAGAGCGCGAGGAGGGCCTGGAGAACTCGGTGTACTGCCTGTACGTCTCGCCGCTGAAGAGCCTCGCGAACGACATCCACCGGAACCTGGAGGAGCCGCTGTCGGGGATCCGCCAGGTGGCCGAGGAGCGCGGCGAGCCCGTCGGCGAGGTGCGCCACGCGATCCGCCACGGGGACACCGACCAGACCGAGCGCCAGAAGATGCTCGAGGAGACGCCGCACGTGCTGAACACGACGCCGGAGACGCTCGCAATCCTGCTGAACGCGCCGAAGTTCCGCGAGAAGCTCCGGACCGTGGAGTACGTCGTGGTCGACGAGATCCACAGCCTCGCCGAGAGCAAGCGCGGCACGCACCTCTCGGTGTCGCTGGAGCGACTGGAGGCGCTGGCGGCGGAGTCCCCGACGAGGATCGGCTGCTCGGCGACCATCGACCCGCTGGAGGACGTGGCCGAGTTCCTCGTCGGGAACGACGTGCCGGACGAGCCGGACGCCGAGGACGGCCGCGGCGGCTTCCCCGACCCCGAACCGCGAGACTGTGAAATCGTCGACACCCGGTTCGCCCGAGAGTTCGACCTCCAGCTGACGTGCCCGACGGACGACCTCATCGACACCCGCCGGGACGTGGTCACCGAGCGGTTCTACGACCAGCTCCACGACCTGATCCAGGAGCACACGAACACGCTGGTCTTCACGAACACCCGGTCTGGCGCGGAGCGCGTGCTCCACCGGCTCCGCGAGCGCTTCGACGGCTACGACGAGGAGAACTCCGGCTGTCACCACGGCAGCCTCTCGAGGGAGGTCCGCGAGGAGGTGGAGTCGAAGCTGAAATCCGGCGAGCTGGACGTCGTGACGTCCTCGACGAGCCTCGAACTCGGCATCGACATGCCCCACGTCGACCTCGTGGTGCAGGTCGGGTCGCCGAAGTCCGTCGCCGCGCTCCTCCAGCGCGTGGGGCGGGCAGGGCACCGCGTCGGCCAGACCGTCACCGGGAGAGTCGTCGCACTCGACCGGGACGAGCTCGTCGAGTGCGCGGTGATGCTGAAGAAGGCCGACGAGGGGTTCGTCGACAGCGTCGACGTCCCCGAGCGTGCACAGGACGTGGCCGCCCAGCAGGTGTACGGCATGGCCATCGCGGACATCCGCCCGGAGCGCGAGATTCGGCGCATCCTCCGGTCGGCGTGGCCCTACCGCGAGTACGGTGAACACGAGTGGGAGCAGCTGCTGGCCTACCTCACCGCCGACTACGACGGGCTGGAGGAGAAGAACGTCTACGCGAAGGTCTGGCGCGACACCAACGACGCGCCGTCGGGCGAGCACCACTACGAGGAGTACCCCGTCGGCGAGCATCTCATCGGGAAGCGCGGCCGGCTCGCTCGGGTCATCTACATGACGAACGTCGGCACCATCCCGGACTCGTTCACCTGCGACGTGTTCACCCGGGCGGGCGACGAGTGGGTCGGCCAGCTCGACGAGTCGTACCTCGACACCCTCGAACCCGGCGACGTGTTCGTACTGGGCGGCCAGCACTTCGAGTTCCGCTACCGACGCGGCTCGAAGGTGTACGTCGACCCGACCAGCGCCGCGCCGACCGTGCCCTCGTGGTACTCGGAGCGTCTCCCGCTCTCGTACGACCTCGGGCGGGAACTCGCCGCGTTCCAGGGCGAACTGCTCGACAGACTGTCGGCGGGCGGCGCACCGGCGGTCCGCCACTGGCTCCGTGAGTTCCCCCTGGACGACAACACCGTCCGCGCCGTCACCCGGATGTTCGAGGAGCAGGTGGCCTACGCCGGCCCCGAGAGCGTCAGCACGCCCGACCGGCTCGCCATCGAGGAGGTGGTCGACCGGAACGACTACGAGCGCCGCTACCACGTCCACTCGACGTACGGCCGGCGGTTCAACGACGGCCTCTCGCGGCTGCTCGCCTACCGCTGTGCGCAGGCGACGAACGCGAACGTCTCCGTCAGCGTCGCCGACAACGGGTTCACCCTCTCGATGCCGCTGAACCGGAAGGTCGACCTCGTGGGCATCGTCGAGAGTCTCGACGCCGGCGACGTGCGCCCCGACCTTCGTGCGAGCCTGCAGGGCACCGAACTGCTCCAGCGCTACTTCCGCATCGACGCGACGCGATCGCTGATGATTCTGAAACGCTACAAGGGCTACGAGAAGTCCGCGAAGCAGCAGCAGGTCTCGAGCGAGATGCTGCTCGGCTTCGCGGAGGAGCTCGACGAGTTCGCGGTGATGGAGGAGACGTACCGCGAGATCCTGGAGGACAAGCTCAACGTCGCCGGCGTCCAGGCGGTCGTCCGGGGCATCGGGGCCGGCCAGATACAGGTCACTCACACCCGCGTCGAGTCCCCGACACCCCGGGCGTTCGGGCTCGCCACGCTGTCGGCCAGCGACGTGGTGCTCGCCGAGGACGAGAGCGCCGTCCTGCAGGAGTTCCACGACCGCGTCGTCGAGGCCATCGGCGCCGAGGCTGGCGGCGTCGACGACCTCACTGGCACCATCGAGTAGTCAGGCGGGGGTGCGTCGCGGGACTGGGCCCCTTACGGCGTATTCTCGGTCGCTACCCCATCATACCCGTCGAGACGATGGGGCAGTTCACCGTCGCCGCGTTGCTGTTCAGGATGTTCGCGGCGTTGGCCGATTCGAGGTCCATCACGCTCTCGAAGTCGGCGTTGTCGTAGACCGCGACCTGCCAGAGCGGCGAGTAGCCGTCGTCCCCGGGGAGCGTGGCGACCACGTTGTGGGTCTGGCTGCTCCCAGTCTCGGTCACGAATCCAGAGGCGGGACCGCCGCCGTCCATCCCGGGGTTCGTGTTGAACGTCACGAAGATGGGCGACAGCGGGACAGAGCCGCCCATCGTCGTCAGCGGGGCCTCCTCGAAGGTGAAGTAGTGGACGACCTGCCCGTCGTACCAGCCCTGGACCAGCCCGGTGTCGCCGTCGCCGCCGCGCTTCGTGGCGGTCGAGCCCTCGGGGACGATGGGGCAGTTCACCAGCGTGTCGGTCTCCTCGATGCTGTAGTCGCCGTCCATCAACGTGCCGGCGCTCGTGATGGTGTTGGCGGTGTAGTCCGCCGGCACGGTCACGCGGTGGACGTGCCAGAAGTCGTTGTAGCCGTCGTCGCCGGGAACCACGTCGACGACGTTGAGCTGGCCCTCGACCGGCGAGTCCTCGCCCTCGCGGAACAGCACGTAGATCGGTGCCGGGCTGGTCGACTGCACGTCGAAGTTGTAGTACTCGACGGGCTCGCCGCTCGGGCCGAGCCCCCGGGTGATGAACGGTGCCTGGTCGAAGTCGATGGCCTCACCCGGGCCGGGCAGCCCGTTCTCGTCGCTGCGGACCATGAGCGTGCCGGCGTCCTCGCTGAAGCGGTCGATCGTCGGGCGGGGTGCGGAGGCGGGGTCGGTCGGCTCAGGCTCCATCATCCCCTCGTCGGTGGTCATCTCGTCGTCGGTCATGCCGTCGTCGGTCATGCCGTCGGTCATCCCATCGTCGTCGCCCGCGTCGCCGCCGCCGAGACAGCCCGCGAGGGCTGCGAGTCCGGCCGCGCCAGTCAGGGTGACGAACGTCCGTCGGGTCGGGTCTGGGTTCGACATCACATCCGTCCGGGACGACGAACCGGTAAAAGAGGATTTTTCGAGTTTCGAGCAGAGTCTCTACAGAGTGGTTGGGAACTGGTTCTAGAATCAGGCTCGATTCAGACCGCCAGGTCGGGGGTTTCGCGGTGGCCGGTCAGCCGACCCGCGACGAACCCGAGCAGGTAGCCGTAGGCGACGTGGGTGACGATGGACGTGACGACGAACACCGCGAGGTCCATCCCCGCGTAGTGGGTCCCGAAGGCGACGACGAAACCGGTCCAGAGCACCAGCGAGAAGACGATGCCCTGCTGGGCACGGGTCCTGCCGGGCAGGTACGCGCCGAGCGTTGCGAACGTGAGCGGCCAGGCCAGCGCGCCGGCCCCGAGGAACATCGCCATCCCGAGCGCGACGTTGTTCGCACCGACACCGGCCAGTTCGGCGAGGGTCGCGAACACGCTGATCTCCGGCGCGTATATCGCGTTCACCGCGAGCAACACGCCCGTCATGACGGTCGTGCCGACGATGCCGCCGGCGACCGCGCCCACCGCGGCCCGGAGCTCGTCCTCCCGTTCGGCCGTTCGGTCGAACCCCTCGCTCTCCTCTTCTGCACCCGAGTGACTGCTTGCCATGTCACGACGTACCACCGCCACCATGATAAACGATTGGCCGTTCGGGCGAATGTGTTCGGCGGGTCGTTTATCCGGCGAACCGGCCCGCTCAGCCGGTCACACCCCGGACGACGTCGAACGCGTCGGTCCGTTCGAGCATCGCGGGGAGTCCGAGGACGGCGAGGACGGTCGCGCCACCGACGACGAACTGCGCCACGGGACTGGTCTCCAGTGCGAGCCTCGTGGCGACCAGGACGACCGCGAGCACGACACCGACACCGAGCAGGAACGACCGTTCGGCGCGACTGCGGTCCGACGGGATCGGCCGTACCGTCCGGCAGGCCCAGACGCCGGCCAGACAGGAGCCGAGCACCGCCACGGTCTGCGGGTCGGTGTCGGAGACGACGACGGCCGGGACGGCGACGACCGTCCCCAGCGCGTAGCCAACCACCGGCCGGTCGCGCCAGAGCAGGTGGCCGAGCGCGAGGACGCCCAGCCCGAGCGCGGCGCCGACGAGCACGTCACCGAGGTAGTGGACGCCGAGGACCACGCGGGAGAGCCCGACCGAGACGGCCACCAGACCGGCCGCGAGGGCCTTCGGCGGCTCCGCGAGCCAGTCGAACTCCAGGGCGAGCCCGCCGTAGACGACCACGCCGGCGATCGCGTGGCCGCTCGGGAAGCCGTAGCCGTCCTCCGCGATCAGCATGACCGACTCCGGTGGCCGCGGCATCGCGAAGAGCTCCTTCAGGAACAGCACGAGCGCGAACGCGAGGAACGCGTACCCGACGACCGTCGCGGTCTCCTCCCGCCGGTAGCCCCAGTAGACGAGCGCCAGGAGCAGCGTCAGCAGCCCGGGGTTGCCGAGCGCGGTCACGGCCGCGTAGACGTCGACGAGTCCGTTCGGGAACGCCGACCGGATCGTCTCGCTCGCGGCCTCCATTCGAACCATATCGTGCACGTTGCTCGGGGGTGAACTGAACGCTTTCGCTTCAGCGGTCCGCCCAGTCGACCATCCGGGCGTACACGTCGTCGGTCGCGAGCGTCTCGCCGTCGCCGACGAGGACGAGCGACCGTTTCGCCCGTGTCAGCGCGACGTTCACACGCCGGTAGTCCTCGAAGATGGGGCTGTCGAGGTCGCCCGAGGCGACGAAGGAGACCACGATCACCTCCTTCGCGGAGCCCTGGAACCGGTCGACGGTGTCGACGGCCACGTCGTCGGGCACGTCCCGGGTGATCTCCGCGACCTGCGCCCGGAACGGCGCGATGACGCCGATCTCCTCGGGCTGGAGACCGGCTTCGAGGAAGGCGGCGACGACCCGGCGGACCTCCGCGGCCTCGACGGCGTCGGTGTGGCGGCCGTCGTCGCCGGGCGTGTCGACCATGGAGACGCCGCCCCGGAGCTCATCGGGGAGCAGGCCCACGTCGACGTGGTCGAGGTCGGTCAGGGAACGGGCGGCCACCTCGCCAGTCGCGGGCCGGAGCTGGCCGTCGTAGAACTCCCGAGACGGGAACGCCTGGATGCGCTGGGACATCCGGTACTGGCGGTCGAGCAGCACGCTGGCCTCGGGATGGGTGTCGATGAGGCGTTCGAACAGCGATCGCGAGAGGTCCGTGTCGGCGCGGACGACCGGCGGGAGCTGCTGGTGGTCGCCGACGAGGACGAACCGGTCGGCCAGGTTGACCGCCGCGAGCGTCCCGGGCTCGGTGAGCTGGCCCGCTTCGTCGACGAGCGCGACGTCGAACGCCTGCTCGCGCATCACCGTCGAGCCGCAGGTGGCAGTCGTCGCGGCGACGACGCTGGCGGACTCGAGCGCTTCGGCGCGCTCCTGTGGGTCACCGTGACGCCGGAGCCGGAGGTCCTGCATATCGTCTCGGACGCCAGACTCCGTGCCGATGCGGACGATGTCGCCGAGGTCGTCCTCCTCGAAGCCCGCGTCCCGGATGGCCTCCAGCGCGTTGTCGACCGCGCGGTTCGTGAACGCCGAGAGGAGGACGCGCTCGCCGCGCTCGACCATCGCCCGGACGGCCTGTGCGATGGTGTAGGTCTTGCCCGTCCCCGGCGGCCCGTGGATGAGCGCGCAGTCGTCGGCGGTGACGGCCAAGCGGACCGCCTCGTCTTGGGCGTCGTTGTTGTCGACGAACGTCTCGTCCGTGGGCTCGAACGTCGGCGACTCGCGGCCGAACAGCACGTCCTTCCGGCGCTCGTCGCCCTTCAGCAGCGCATCGTGGACCGCCGTCAGCAGGCGCGAGGGGCCGATGTCGGAGGGGTAGACGTCGAGCCGGTGGACGTCGACGGGCTCGTCGGCGGTGAGGACGATCTCCTCGTCGCCGAGCCGCTCCACGGTGGCGAGCTCCGAGTGCCCCCGGATGGGGTCGCCGTCGCTCGCCAACACGTAGTCGCCCTCGCGTATCTTCGAGACGGCCGCGGAGGTGCGCCGGGCCGTCAGCTCCCAGCGGCCGGCGGGCAGTTCGCGCTTCGCGACGGGTTCGAGGTCGACCAGCGCGCGGTCGTCGTCGGCCCGCTCGGCCGCGGTCTGCCGCCAGAGCTTCACGAACTCGTCGTGGGCCGCGTCGCGCTCGGCCTCGATGGCGTCGTAGGTGCGCTCGAAGTACGCGCGCTCGTCCTCCGGGATGGCGGTGCCGATCTGGCCGGCCTTGGACTCCTGGTTCAGCCGCCCCGAGACGACCATGCAGGTGTCCTGCTCGAAGCAGTACTCGCAGTTCGCGTCGGCCTCGTAGCCCGTCGGCACGTCCGCATCGAACTCCATCGCGGCGATCTCGTTGCGGGCGCGGACGACGAACTTGAGGAGCCCCGCCCCGATGGAGAACTCCTTCGCCGGCGAGAAGTCGCCGGTGAACTCGTCGCGGTCCAGCGCCTCGTTCTTCGTGTAGAGGAGGGTGCCGGTGTCGGCCGGGACGCCGCGCTCCTGGAGCAGGAGCGCGTACGCGGCGGCCTGTATCTTGTCGTGGAACCGCGGCTCGCTCTTGAGGTTCTTCCCGGTCTTCAGCTCGACGGGCTGGCCGCGACGGATGGCGTCGGCCCGTCCCTTGATGCCGAACGTCTCGGAGACGAGCAGGCGCTCGGAGCGCCACTCGTCCTCGTCCGCCAGTCGCCCCTGCTGGAGCCAGCCCGCGATTGCCTGTGCGTTCTGGGCGACCTCGCGCTCCACGTCGTCGGCGGCGTAGCCGAGCAGGCCGAGTTCCAGCGCCTGCTCCGCGACGCGGTCCGACACGGCCTCGTCGAACTCCCGGCCGCGGAGCAGGTCGCCGAACACCTCGTGGACGACGGTCCCCTTGATCACCGGGTAGGCCAGCGGGACGCTGGAGAGCTTGTTCAGGTAGTACATCCGGGGGCACTGCACCCACTGGCGCACGTCGGTCACGTTGACGAGGAAGTCCGGCTCGACGACGACGTACGAGTCACCGGTGGTCGAGAACCGCAGGCCGCCCTCGTACTCCTCCTGCTTCGGTTCGGTGACCAGCAGCTCCATCCCGGGTTCCAGCACCGCGGCGGTCTCGGTCCAGCGCCCCCACAGCGTGACGGTCGTCGGGGTGTCCTCGGGCCGCTCCAGGCCGACCTCCACGAGCTCGCTGGTGCCGTGGCTCGTGTTCACCGACCGCTCCTCCCCGACCGTCGTGACGATACCGCGAACGCTCACGCTCTCCTCTCGGTCGTCACCCCTGATAAACGCTGGCTCCGAGGGCTGCGTGTCGTGTGCCGTGTCGGGGTTTGATATGGACCGCGACAGAACCGTGCGCCCATGTCACAGTCGGACGGCGGCGTCCCGGTGCTCACGCCGGTCGCCGACGCGCTGGAACGGGTCGTGTTCGCGCCGTGGTACCGCTGGTTCGTCCGCGGGCTGCTCATCGCGGCCGCACTGGTCGGCGTCGTCCATCTCGTTCGCGCGACCACCGACGCGCTCGCATTCTCGGCCAGCGGCACGCGCATGCTCTCACAGCTCACGAGCGTCGTGGTCACGCTGTTCGCCCTCGCCGGCGCGCTCCAGCTCCTCCTCGTCGCCCGCGGAGTGCGCCGTCGCGAGGAGACCGTCGCCGAGTCGGCCGCCGGCGTCGAGCAGTCCGCCGAGGAGGTCAAGACCGCCGCCGAGGAGCTGGAGGAGACGGTCGAACAGAGCGTCGAGGAGGCCGGCGCACCCGAGGAGACCGCCGAGGAGATCACCGAGCGCGCGAAGCAGGTCGAGGAGCAGGCCGACGAGGCGAAGGAGACCGTCGAGGGCGTCAAGGAGGAGCTGCACGGCCCCGAGGAGACGGACGACTCCTGATTCCACGTCGCGAACACCGAATTCTGGCTACTGTCGACGGAATCCGCTGACACTGATTCTCGTAGAAGTTCGACGGCACCGAGACTCATCACAACTCTCGGGCACCGATACGTTCTTGCGACAGAGCGAACTAGCACCGGTATGCGCGTTCGAGACTGGGACGACATCGTCGCGGACGTGGTCGAGTCGGGTGCGGAGCCCGAGGGCTGGTGCGCGGTCGCCGGCGACCGGGCGAACGGCCTCGGCGAGGACCTGTATCTCGGACACCCGAACAGCGGCGTCTTCCACCTGAAGACGTACGCGAAGAACCCCTTCGAGGTGCACGGCGTCGGGACGCAGGTGGCCCGACGGCTGGACGACGAGCTGGAGCCGCTGTTCCCGACGAAGACCGACGGGAGCCGGTTCGCGGTGCAGTCACCGCCCGAGGACGAGGACGAGGCCGAAGACGCCGCCAAGCGTCTCCAGGCGGTCGTGGAGGCGCACGCCGACGCGCCGACGACGCCCGGGGACTTCTTCGACGACGTGATGGACGCTCTCGACAGCCCGGCGTTCGGACCGATGGAGTTCGACAACTACGACCGCCCGGAGGGGCTGGACGACCTCGCGACGACGTTCGAGGACGCCGAGGACGTCCTCAACACGGAGCTGGACGAGGTCATCGAGGCGGACGAGGTCGACCGCGGCTTCCAGTGAGGGGCGGGCTCCGGTGCCCCATGGCCCGGAGACGTTGGCGGTCGCCGAACCCGGGAACGGGGGTTTCAAACCCGCCGGGGCCGTTGCTCAGGGTATGACTCCCGAGGAGACCGTTCTGGACTACTACGAGGCGCTGCGCCGGGGAGAGCCGCTGTACTCGTACTTCGTCGAGCGCGCGGAGACGTGGAAGGCGGCGATCAGCACCGAGTACAGCGGCTACGACGCGGTCAGCGAAGCGCTCCGCGAGCAGACACGGACCACCGACGAGTGGACCGTCGAGAGCAAGGCGCTCTCGGTCACCGAGCACGAGGAGCTGGCGCTGTTCGACGACGCCGTCCGCATGGCCTGGACCGACACCCGGACGGGCCAGCGACACGGCTTCGACTCGCGCTGGAGCGGCGCGCTCGAGCCCGTCGACGGCGACGACGAGGAGTGGGGGTTCGTCCAGATGCACGTCTCGGCACCGCGGACGCTCTGAGATGGTCGGGCCATCGATGACCGACGAGGACCGCGAGAGTGGGATGCAGCGCATCCGGTACACGTTCGTCGCCATGGTCGCCGCATCGGGTGCGCTCGTCGCGCTCCAGGCGGAGGCGTCGCTGGCCGTCATCGCGCTGGCGGCGGTCGGCGGTGCCGTCGCGGGCGCGGTTCTGTGGTGGTACCTCGTCAGTGCGTTCCAGTCGGCACAGCGGGAGACCGAGTCGCGGTCGCGGCGATAGCCACCAGTTCGGGAAGGCTGGTCAGATACCCATCCGGCGGACCCACGCGCCGGGGTCGTCGAGTTCGTCGTCGGTCGGCAGGTTCTCCGGGCCGTCCCAGACCGCGCCGGCGGCCTCGACGCCACGGAGGGCGGCGACGCCCTCGAAGAACTCCTTGCCGCGCTCGTACTGCTGGCGTTTGAGCCCGAGCCCGAGCAGCCGCTTCGCGAGCTTCGAGAGCGGGCCGCCGCCCTGTCTGCGGGCGTCGACCTTCGCGCGGAGGTCGGCGTACTCGTCGTCGAACGCGTGGTCCATCAGCAGCTCGGCGTAGCCCTCGACGACGGTCATCGCGACGTTCATCTCGCGGAACGCCTCGCGGTCGAGACCGCCGTGGGAGAGGTCCTCGAGGCCCTCCTCCATGCGTTCCTCGAGGTACTCCGAGAGCCACGGCGCGGCCCCGAACTCGGCGGCGTGGGTCACCTCGTGGAAGGCGATCCAGCGGCGGAACCGGGGGAAGTCGACGTGGAGGTCGGCGGCGACCTGTCGGATGTTCGGGTGGACGAAGTAGAGCGCGTGGTCGGCGTCGATCTCCTCGGCGAGCAACAGCGGGTCGTACTGGCCGAGGACGTTCCGCGCGAGGAAACCGAGCATGAACGACATCGTTCCGGTGTTGACCGCGCGAGCGACACCGGGGAGGAAGTCGGCCTGCTGTCCCTCGAGGGGTTCGAGCACGCGTCGGAAGGTGGCGACGTTGGCGTCGATCCAGTGGTGCCGGTGCTGTATCTCGATGGTGTCCGGCACGTCGAAGTCGATTCCCGCGACCTCCCTGACGCGGTCTCGGGCGTCCCGCACGTCGGTCGCGTAGCCGCTCCGTTCGGCTGGGGTCAGGTCGACCGACCCCGGCTCCGTGCCGGCGCGGGCCGCCTCGACGACGGCGTCCCAGTCGATGGCACCCTCGCCGCTCCCGGAGGATGCGACGGCCCGGACGCTATGAAAGAGGTTCACAGGGCCGGGTTGGGACCGCGCACGCAAAACTTTTCTGTGTAATATGCTGCCCGTTACTCCTCGATTTCGACCATCTCGGGCTCGAACTCGTCGGATTCTCCCTCGTCACCGCCGCCGAGCAGCCGCTTGACGCCGACCCCGAGGAGCACGAGCACGACGAAGCCGACCAGGACGGCCACGGGGTTCGGTCCCGGGAGGCCGGTGGAGTCCTCGTCGTCGCCCCAGTCGATGTCGACCTCGTCGCCGGTGTCGGCCTCCTCGAGGGCCTCCTCCGCATCGTCCTCGTCCCCGCCGAACGTCGGACCGAAGCTCGTGTCGCCGTCGAAGTGGAGTTCGAACAGTGTTAGCTCCATACGAATCAGTTCTTCGACAAAGGACTTAGCGGTTGTGCCTCGGACGATAGCCATCCGGTCGGTGGCAGTCAGGTCGGCCACCCTGGCACGTGAGCGGACCGTCGGGTTCAAACGGGGGCCGTCCTATCGACCCGTATGGACGACTCCGAACGCGAGTTCCTGACGGAGCTGCTGGAGACGCCGAGCCCGTCGGGCTACGAGACGCGCGGACAGCGGGTCTGGGTCGAGTACGTCGAACAGTTCGCCGACGAGGTACAGACCGACGCGTACGGCAACGCGGTCGCCGTCGCCGAGGGGAGCCCGGACGCACCGTCGGTGGCCTTCACCGGCCACGCCGACGAGATCGGCTTCAGCGTGAACCGCATCGACGAAGACGGGTTCCTCCACCTCGCGCCCATCGGCGGCTCCGACCGGACCGTATCGAAGGGCCAGCACGTGACCGTCCACACGGGCGACGGGCCGGTGTCGGGGGTCGTCACGCAGACCGCCATCCACCTTCGGGAGCGCAACGGCGACGAGTTCGAGGATATCACACAGCAGACGGTCGACATCGGAGCCGAGGACGGCGAGGCGGCCCGGGAGACCGTCGAGGTCGGTGACCCCATCACGTTCTCGAGCGGCGTCGAGGACCTCATGGGCAGCCGTATCGCGGGTCGGGCCCTCGACAACCGCGTCGGCACCTGGGCGGCCGCCGAGGCGCTCCGACGGGCCGTCGAGGCGGGCGTCGACGCGACCGTGTACGCCATCTCGACCGTGCAGGAGGAGGTCGGCGCGCAGGGCGCGAAGATGGTCGGCACGGAGGTCGACGCCGACGCGGTCGTCGTCGTCGACGTCTCCCACGTCTCCGACTACCCCGGGGGCAAGGCCGACAAGGCGGGCGACACCGAGCTGGGCGGCGGGCCCATCGTCGGCCGCGGGGGCGCGAACCACCCGGTCGTCGCGCAGGCGGTCCGGAAGGCCGCCGCCGACGCGGACATCGACGTCCAGTTGCAGGCCGACCCGAACGCCGGCGGCACCGACGCGCGCTCGTTCTACACCGCTCGCGGCGGCGTGCCGACGCTGAACCTCGGGGTCCCGAACCGCTACATGCACACGCCGGTCGAGGTCATCGACACCGAGGACCTCGATGCGGTCGCCGACCTGCTCGCCGCGTTCGCGGGCCAGAGCGCCGAGTACGACTCGTTCGCGGTCGACGTGTAAATCGGGCGACAGGCCGTCCGCGACTCGGTACGTTTATGAACGCGTCGGCAGGCCGTGTGAGTATGAGTGAATCGAGTGGCCGACCGCTTGACGTGCTCGAAGCCTCCGTCGGCGAGCAGGTCACGGTCCGACTGAAAGGTGGCGAGGAGTACGACGGCGAGCTCACGGGCTACGACCAGCACATGAACCTCGTCCTGGAGCGAGACGACAACACAACCATTATACGCGGCGATAACGTCGTTTCGATAACTCCATGACTGGTGCAGGAACCCCCTCCCAAGGTAAGAAGAACACCACGACGCACGTCAAGTGCCGACGGTGTGGCGAGAAGTCGTACCACGTGAAGAAAAGCATCTGCTCCTCGTGTGGCTTCGGCAAGTCCGCCAAGCGGCGCGACTACGAGTGGCAGTCGAAGGCCGGCGAGTAACTCCCGATTCTCACTCGCGTTCTCAGATCGGTGAGCCGCGGCGTCGTCGTTCGACGGCACGAGCAATCGACCCGCAGCCCCGTTCCTATACACGATTGTGCATATTCTACCGGCGACAGTCGGCCAGTAGAACACAACCACGGGGATTTTTACCGTCCGGTACCTGACCCTCTCACATGACACACGGGTCGGGGCAGGCCCCCTACCGGAGCGGGCCGACCGAGAAATGTGGCGTCGTCGGCGTCGCGCTCGACGACCGCGCCGCCGCGAGGCCGCTGTACTACTCGCTGTACGCGCTCCAGCACCGCGGGCAGGAGTCCGCGGGCATCGTCACCCACGACGGGTTCCAGCAGCACGACCACGTGGCGATGGGCCTCGTCGGCGACGCCTTCGACGAGGCCGACATCGAGCGGCTCAACGGCGAGTCCGGCATCGGCCACGTCCGCTACCCGACCGCCGGCAGCGTCGACAAGTCCTGCGCCCAGCCCTTCACCGTCTCGTTCAAGTCCGGCTCGCTCGCGCTCAGCCACAACGGCAACCTCGTCAACGCCGACGAGATCCGCGACGAGCTGGCCGGGATGGGCCACGCCTTCACCTCCGACGGCGACACCGAGGTCATCGCCCACGACCTCGCGCGGAACCTGCTGGAGGCCGACCTCGTGCGCGCCGTCAAACGCACGATGAGCCGCATCCACGGCTCGTACTCGCTGACCATCATGCACGACGAGACCGTCCTCGGCGTGCGCGACCCCGAGGGGAACCGTCCGCTCTGCATCGGCGAGCTGGAGGACGGCTACGTGCTCGCCAGCGAGTCCGCGGCCATCGACACGCTCGACGGCGACCTGGTGCGTGACGTCGCCCCCGGCGAGCTCGTCGTCCTCCACGAGGACGGCTCGGGCTTCGACTCCTACCAGCTCGTCGAGCGCGAGAACACCGCGCACTGCTTCTTCGAGCACGTCTACTTCGCCCGCCCCGACTCCGTCATCGACGACGAGCTCGTCTACGAGGTCCGACGCGAGCTCGGCCGCAACCTCTGGGACGAGTCCGGTATCGACACCGACGTCGTGATGCCGGTTCCCGACTCCGGGCGCGCGTTCGCCTCCGGCTACGCCGAGGCCGCACAGGAGGCCGGTGCCGGCACCGAGTTCGCGGAGGGACTGATGAAGAACCGCTACGTCGGCCGGACGTTCATCATGCCCACCCAGGACGAGCGCGAGCGCGCCGTCCGCCTGAAGCTCAACCCCATCAAGTCCACCGTCGAGGGCAAGACGGTGACGCTCATCGACGACTCCATCGTCCGCGGGACGACCTCGACCCAGCTCGTCCAGCTGCTCAAGGACTGCGGCGCGGAGGAGGTCCACATGCGCATCGGCGCGCCGCCCATCGTCGCTCCCTGCTACATGGGTATCGACATGGCGACCCGCGAGGAGCTCATCGCGGCCAACCGGGACGTCGACGACATCCGCGAGGCCATCGAGGCAGACTCGCTCTCGTACCTCTCCATCGACGCCGTCGCAGACGCCCTGAACCGCTCGCGCGCCGACCTCTGTCTCGGCTGTGTCACCGGGGAGTACCCCTACGACATCGAGGGCGAGGCCACCGACCGCGAGGTCGAACGGCCGGTCATCGACGGACAGGACCTCGCCGCGGACGACTGAGGCGGGACCGCGTCCATTGCTACCACACGTTGTCACTCGTTTAAGAGCTGTGGCGTCCGACGTTCTCCCATGCCCGGAGCAGTCTTCCTCGAAGGCGACCGCGTCGACCTCTGTACCATCGAGACGGAGGACGCGGAATTCGTCACCGAGGCGCTGAACGACCCCGAGGTACGGGTCCCGCTCGGCATCGCCGAGCCGAAGAACGAGACACAGCACGAGGAGTGGATCGAGGAGCAGGTGTCCAGCGACGAGGGCTTCAACCTGCTCGTCGTCGCCGACGACGAGCCCATCGGCGTCATCAACTCGAACTGGCTGAGCGAACGCCACGGCCACGCGGTCATGTCGGCCTGGCTGGCCGCCGACGCCCAGGGCGAGGGCTACGGCGCGGACGCCACCAGCACGTTCATCGACTTCCTCATCGACGAACGACGCATGGAAACGGTCCGCGCGGAGGCGTTCGCGTTCAACGAGAAGTCCAACGGGATGCTGCAGTCCATCGGCATGGAGCGCGTCGGCACCATCCCGAACTGGGCGTTCGTCGACGGCGAGCACCACGACTCGCACATCTACGCCGTCACGGCCGAGCAGTGGCGGAACCGGCACTGAGCGCCTCGCTCGTTCAGTAGACGCTCGCCGGCACCAGGTACAGCAGCACGTAGACGACCGTGCCGAGGACGAACGAGATCAGCCACAGCGGGGCGGCGATCCGCCCGATCTTCGGGTGCGCCGTCTCGGAGAGCTCGCTCATCGGCCGGGTCACCGCGAGCAGGAGCACGTAGTACAGCAGCGGGATGCACGCGATGGCGAGTACCATGTGGATCGCCAGGATGGCGAGGTACGCGAGCTCGGCGACACCCGAGCCGGGGAACGAGTTCGGTCCCTTCAGGGCGACCTTGTAGAGGTAGAGCGCGAGGAAGGCGACGAACAGGACCGTCGCCGTGAGCATCAGCTTCCGGTGGCGGTCGTACCGTCCTTGCTTGATGGCCCGGAGGCCGGCGAGGATGACGACGACCGCGACCACGCTGATGACCGCGTTCACGTGCGGGATGGCATCGAGCACCCACCCGGGTGCGGCCGGCAGCAGCGCCTTCGGGATGAGCTGTCGCGCCGCACCGAAGACCAACGCCAGCGAGACGACGGAGAGGACGGCTGTCACCGCCGGGACGTTCCGCTTGACCGTCTGTTGCATACCCGGCCCTCGGGGCGGGACGCCCAAAGCCGTTACTCAGTGGACTCGACGACGAGCGTCCCCGTCATGCCGAGTCCGACGTGGGGCTCGCACTCGAACTCGTACCGGCCGGGGACGGTGAACGTGTGTTCGTACTCGAAGCCGGCATCCTCCGTCGACTCGTGACCGGTCCAGTCGGCGTCGGCCGGGCTGGCCGTGACGACGACGTTGTGGTTGTCAGACGCCCAGCGGAACGTCACATCCGTCCCCGAATCGACGACCGCGGTCGCCTCGGTGCCCGGCGCGAAGACGTACTCCCCGCCGGGGCCGACCTGTATCTCCGGCGGTGCCTCGCTCCCGAGACAGACCGTGTCGTCGACCTCGTTCGGGCCACCCGCCGGCGGCTCACCCGATGCGTTCACGACGATGGTCCCGTCCATCCCGAGACCGGCGTGTGGGTCGCACTGGAACTCGTAGGTCCCGAGCGTCTCGAACGTGTGCTCGTACTCGAAGCCGGTGTTCTCGGTCGGCCGGTGGCCCTCCCACCCGGCGTCCCGCGGCACGTGTCTCGGGTTGACGTTGTGGTTGTCCGACTCCCAGACGAACCGGACCGTCGTGCCGGGCGTGACGTACAGCGGCTCCTCCGTGCCCGGGTCGTAGACGAGATCGCCGTTCGGGCCGACGGTGACGGTCTGCGTCGGCTCCGGGTCGGCGACCGACTCCGCCGGCTCCGAGCAGTTCGGTGGCTCCTGCACCTCGAGCGTGGCTGTCGCCCCGAGCGAGGGGTGTGCGTCGCAGTGGAACGAGTACGTCCCGGCGGTCTCGAAGGTGTGGCTGTGGACGAACCCCTCGTCCGCCGCAGACGGGTGTCCCTCCCAGGCAGTCCCGTCGGGTGCCTCGTCGACCGCGATGCTGTGACCGTCCGAGCGCCACTCGAACGCGACCGTGTCGCCGACCAGGACGGTCGCCGCCTCGGCCGTCCCGGGCTCGAAGGTGTAGTCGCCGTCGGGGCCGACCGCGATGGTCTGGTCGGCTTCGATCGCGTCGCCGGGGGTCGAGGTGTCCGTCCCGGTCGGTTCGGTGAACTCACCGTACCCCTCGTGTTCGCCACAGCCCGCGAGCCCGGCCGTGAGCAGGAGCGTGGCACTGGTTCGGAGGACGGTTCGTCGTCGAGGGCTGTCGTGGTCGTCCATCTGGCGGGCCTCGTTTCCGGGAACCACCGGCGTAAAAATAAGGCTGCTGTTCGTCGGACGGTCGTCGTCCTCAGTCGCGTGGTTCGACGAGGAGGACGCCGCGCTCGCCGAGGCTCTCGTGCGGCTGACAGACGAACTCGTAGCGACCGGTCGCCTCGAAGGTGTGGGTCCGCTCGTGGCCGGCGCTGTATACGGTGCCGTCCTCGTTCGTCCAGGTGGCGTCCTCGGGCATCGTCTCCATGTGGACGTTGTGGTTGTCGGACTCCCAGACGAACGTCACCTCCGTCCCGGGCGGAACGCTCACCGGCCGCTCGGTGCCCGGCTCGTACACGAACTCGCCGTCGGCACCGACGCTGATCTGGGCGGTACCGTCCTCGCCCAGACGGATCGGCTCGTCGGAGCTGGGCTGTTCGGTTCCGGTCTCGGGCGGCTGGCCGGTCTCGTTGACGACGACCGTCCCGGTCATGCCGATGCTCCGGTGTGGCTGGCAGTGGAACCGGTATTCGCCCAGGGTCTCGAACGTGTGTCGGTACTCGAACCCCTCGTTCTCGACGGTCCCGTGGCCCTCCCACGTCGCCCCCTCGGGGATCTGTTCGACGGCGATGTTGTGGCTGTCTGAGGCCCAGTAGAACAGGACCTCGGTCCCGGGCGTGACGTACACGGGCTCGTCGGTCCCGGGCTCGAAACGGAAGTCGCCGTCGGGGCCGACCTCGATGACCGCACTCGCTCTCGACTGGCCGCCGTCACCGCTTTCGTCGTCCGTCGTCGATTCGGCCTCGGACGCGTTCTCTGTCGTCGTCGGTGGCTCGGTCGTCGGTTCCGCCGTCGGCGTGGGCGTGTCCGTCGGCGTCTGCGTCGGGTCACCGCCGGAGGACTCACTGCAACCCGCCAATGCGCCGAGAAGGAGCGTCGTGCCGGTCGCTTTCAGTACTGTGCGCCGTCGTGTCGCTGGTTCGTTGTCGGAGTTCTGCATCGGGGACCTGACCTCGCTTCGGTACTCAGGTCGCTGATAAAAATACCCCCGAACGTGTTCCCAGCCGCTGGGAACCGGACCGGGCGGTCCCCCTGAATCGTCAGGTCCGACACCGACGGCGAGCTGGCGTTCCGGACCAGCACGCTGTCCGGGATCAGCTCCTTCCCGAAGCTCGGCCCGGCCCAGAACACCGACAGCGACTCGTGCCCGGTCCGCTCGAAGAACGTCACCGTGATGCGGTGGGTGCCCGCCTCCAGATCGATGGTGCCGGACTCCTCCTCGTACGGGTGGGTGCCGTCGTTGTCCACGACGACCTCGTTCCCGATGGTCAGCCGGCTCCCGTCGTCCGACCCCGTCCAGAACGTGTACTGGCCGTCCTCGGGCACCTCGACGTAGCCGGTGTAGCGGACGGCGAACTCGTCGTCCTGCTGTCGCACCGAGATGTCGAAGTTGGTCACGTCGCCCGAATCCACGACCGGCTCGCTGTCGAAGTTCGGCAGGCTGTTCCAGTAGCCCTCGTAGTACTCGTACTCCAGTCCGGCTTCGGTGCTCGTGGGCGAATCCGGTGCGCGGAGGTCCTCGACGGCGACGGTCCGGCTGGTCGAATCGCTCCGGCCGCTCGACCCCTGCACGGTCAGGGTGACGGTCCTGTCGCCGTCCGACGTGTACTCGTGGTCGACCGTGGGGCTGCTCGTGGTCGTCGTCGTGCCGTCGCCGAACGCCCACTGGTAGGACTGGACGCTGCCGCCGTCGTCGCGGGACGACCCGGCGTCGAACGAGCAGTTGTAGCCGACACAGCTCACGTCGAAGGCGGCCTCGGTCGACGGCTGGGTGTAGAGCGCGCTCGCCGGGACCGCCTGCTTCCCGAAGCTCGGTCCCTCCCAGGAGACGTCCAGCACCTCGTTGCCGGTGTGCTCGAAGTGCGTGACGGTGATGGGGTGCAGCCCAGCAGAGAGCGTCACGGTGCCCGAACGCTCCTGTGCGCCGTGTAGCCCCCGGTTGTCGACGATACGGTTCCCGTCGATGTACAGTTCGCTCCCGTCGTCGGAGGTCGTGTAGAACGTGTACTGACCGTCCTCCGGAACGTCGACGTAGCCGACGAAGCGGAACGCGTACTCCGTTCCCCGGTCGCGGAGCGAGATGTCGAACGTCGGCGTCGAGCCGGTCCGCTTCGGCGTCTCGCTCGCGAAGTTCGGCATCGAGCTGTACTGGCCGCTCGCCTCGTAGTACTCGTAGGTGAGCCCCTGCGCGACCCCGACCGAGGGCGCGGCGTCGGTCGGCACCCGGTACTCGGCGAGGATGGCCGTCCGGCCGTCGTCGCCCGGCGCGTCCCAGACCACGCGGACCGTGTCGCCCCGCTGGAACGCGCTCGGGTACGTCTCGTTCCCGCCGACCGGGCTGTTCGTCGCGTTCAACCGGAACGTCTCGCCCGCGCGCAGCTCGAAGCCGTCACGCCCCGTCCACGTGTAGTTCCGACGCGTCCCCCCGTCGGCCGGGACCACCTGGATGGTCACTGCCTCCGTGTTCGCCTCGGTCAGCGACTGGCCGCCGCTGTGGGACACGTCGAGCACCCCCGTCTCCGCGTCGTACCGGAACTCGAACTCCGCCTGGGGCGTCGGTTCCCCGAGCACCCCCGTCAGGCTCGTCCCGGTCAGGAACACCGCGCCCGCCGCGACGAACGCGATGGCGACGATGAGCACGACCGCGATCTGCGAGTTCAAGCCCCGCTCGTCCATTCCCCCATCACCTGTCTGGCTGGAATTGTCTTGGAGACTACAAAAGTCGCGTGGCCGTTTCGAGCCGCGTCGCTCCGCGACGGCGTTCGGATTCAGCAAGCTGAATCCTCACCGGCGGACCGCTACAGGACAGCGCCGTCGCTCTCTGGTTGGTGCGTCGGAAAGGATTATGCGTGGGTGCTGTCCGTCAGGAGAGCACCCGCATCGTGTTGTGGCCGAGTTGGTGGCCACCTGTGCGATGCGTGGGACCGGATTTGAACTTCCGTCGTTCCGCTTCGCTTCACGACGACGTTCGGATTCAGCAAGCTGAATCCTCACCGGCGGACCGCTACAGGGGAGTGCCGCCGCTCTCTGGTTGTTGCGTCGGAAAGGATTATGCGTGGGTGCTGTCCGTCAGGAGAGCACCCGCATCGTGTTGTGGCCGAGTTGGTGGCCACGCATGCGATGCGTGGGACCGGATTTGAACCGGCGGACCTCTACAGGACAGCGCCCTCAACGCTGCGCCGTTGGCCTGGCTTGGCTACCCACGCTCGCTGTGTCTTGCTGCACTCCTGCGTTTTACCGGGATAAATAAAAGCGTGTCCTTTTGCCGCCGCCGGAGGGAGTGGTAGCGACGGACAGGGTGCGTGACACAGAACAGCAAAGCGAGGTATTCAAATGTGCGCCCACGGTAGGGGAGCGTATGGCGAAGTACTCGACGGGTGACTCGTCGGGTGGTGGCGACGGGGACACCTGCGAACTCTGCGGTGCGGCCAGCGACCGACTCCGGATGGCGAACGTCGCCGGAGCGGAACTGGAGGTCTGTCCCGACTGCGCCCCGCACGACGACGCCCAGAAGACGACGAGCGGTTCGAGCGACGACGGCAGCAGCCGCGACCGCGGCGAGCGCAAGCGCAACGCCGCCAAGAACACGGCCCGCACCTCCAACTGGGACGGCGACACCTCCCACTGGGAGGAGGGTGGGACGAACTACGACGACGACCAGCTCCCCTACCTCGTGAAGGACTACGGAAAGCTCCTGACCGAGGCCCGCCAGGACGCCGGCCTCCAGCGCGACGAGCTCGCCGACGAACTCGACGCCGACGAGGCCGACATCATCGCCGTCGAGCAGGGCCGGGCGGCCCGGGCCGGCATCGGCGGCGGTCTCATCGCGAAGCTGGAGGACAGACTCGACGTGCAGCTCTCGGAGTCCTGAGGGACCGCTAGTTCTCGTTCTCACGCCTTCGAGCAGCGGCGACGGAAAATCTGGTGTCCCGCTACTCGTACAGCGGGTTCGCGGCACAGAGGTCCGCGACCGTCTCGCCGACCTCGCTCTTGACGCTCTCGTCCTCGGGCGCGTCGATGACCTTCTTGATGCAGTCCGCGACGACCCGGAGGTCGTCCTCGTCGAAGCCACGCGTCGTGAGCGCGGGCGTGCCGATGCGGATGCCAGAGGGGTTGAACGCCGAGCGCGTCTCGCCGGGGACGGTGTTCGCGTTCAGGACGATGCCGGTGTCCTCCAGGGCCTCCTCCGCGTCGCCGCCGGTGGTGTCCGGGTGGGACGGCCGGAGATCGACGAGCACGAGGTGGTTGTCGGTGCCCTCGGAGACGAGGCTGAAGCCGTTGTCCTGGAGCTGGTCGGCGAGCGCCTTCGCGTTCCGGACCGTCTGTTCGGCGTACTCCTCGAAGTCGGGGCTCAGCGCCTCCTTGAAGCCGACCGCCTTGCCGGCGATGTTGTGCATGAGGGGGCCGCCCTGCCCGCCGGGGAAGACGGCCTTGTCGATGTCCTCGGCGTACTCCTCGTCGCACATGACGATGCCGCCGCGGCCGGCGCGGATGGTCTTGTGCGTCGAGCCGGTGACGAAGTCCGCGATGCCGACCGGCGAGGGGTGTGCGCCGCCGGCGACGAGCCCGGTGATGTGGGCGATGTCCGCGAGGTGGAGCGCGTCGGCGGCCTCGGCGGCCGCCTGGATGCGCTCCCAGTCCACCGTGCGCGGGTACGCGGAGTAGCCCGAGACGACGATGTCGGGCTCGAACTCCTCGGCCATCGCGTGGAGCTCGTCGTAGTCGATGTAGCCGGTCTCGGGGTCGACCTCGTACGACTCGACCTCGTAGAGCTGCCCGGTGAAGTTCGCGGGGTGGCCGTGGCTGAGGTGGCCGCCGTGGCTCAGCTCCATCGAGAGGATCTTGTCACCGGGGTCGAGCATCGCGAAGTAGACCGCCTGGTTCGCCTGCGTGCCGGAGTGGGGCTGGACGTTGACGTGCTCGGCGCCCCAGAGCTCCTCGGCGCGCTCGATGGCGAGGTTCTCGACCTCGTCGGCGTACTCACAGCCGCCGTAGTAGCGCTTGCCCGGGTAGCCCTCGGCGTACTTGTTCGTCAGGGCCGAGCCCTGCGCCTCCAGGACCGCCTCGGAGACGTGGTTCTCGCTCGCGATCATCGCCAGCGTCTCGTTCTGGCGTGTGACCTCGCCTGAGAGGGCGTCTGCGACCGCCGGGTCGACCTCGCGGACGTGCTCGTAGTCCATGCGAGAAGACCCGACCGGTTCGGGCATAAGTGTACTCGTCTCCGGGCGATACTGCCACCGAATCTGTACTCACGTGTGGGTCCCGATACATCTAACTGCTATTAGTTACATCTACCAACGCGAATGATAGAGTGGGAGGTGACGTCCACCGGGCTCCGGGTTGTCGACCCAGGGAACTCGGAGTTCACGGTCGAGGGGCCGAACCTCTCCGTGACCGGCGACGGCGTCTCGCTCCCGCGGCCGGTCGACGCCACGCTCTCCTGTCGAACCGCCGAGGTACGGTTCCCCATCTCGGTGGTGTACGTCGCCTCGGAGTCGAGCGATGCCACCTACGAGCTGGAGAACGACACCGGCCCGCTCGAGCTCCCGACCGGGGAGTACATCGTCGACCTGGACACCGACATCAAGACGTACCTGCGCGCGGACGGGCCGCTCGCGATCTCGAAGACGCCGGACTTCGAGGAGGTGGTGGTCAGCTTCGCCGAGGAGACGGACGTGACGCTGGGGTTCCGGAGTCGGAACGTCCGACCGTCGGGGAAGATGGTCGTCCCGCCGACGCCGACGGGGCTGGCGGTCGCGCTCAGTCACCTGCCGTCGTCGCACAAGACCACCGCACCCGACCGGACGTACCCGACGTTGCGTGGACACCCGCCGCTCGTCGAGACGGGCGACACCGTCGAGGTCTCCTCGACCATCCGGGACGCGACGCCCGACGTCGGCATCGAGCTGCTGGTGCCGCCGTCGTTCGAGGAGCTGTACGTCACGGCGCCGCTCGCGTACTACCTGCAGGCCGACGTCGAGACGGTTCCCGACATCGAGGCGCCGATGCTCTGTGCGCCGGGTGCGGGGATCCGCCACGACCTCGGCACGATGCCCGACCTGGAACGGCGGACGACGCGGCTGCTCCGGAAGACGTTCTTCCTCGACTGCCTGGTCCGCAACGCCGGCCCGTACGGGACGAACCTCGCCGAGGAGAGCCTGCTCGACGCGCTCGGGCTCGACGCCGAAGCGCTGTACCACGGGACGCCGGTCGATCGACTGGAGACGTACCTCGACGTACCGTACGCCGCACTCGAACACCGGCTGCCCGACTGGCACCTCTCGATGTACGTCGAGCCGAGCGCGGAGACGCTCGAGACCATCCCGTTCCTGCTCCACGACCTCGCGGCCATCTACATGCCCCGCACGTCGGAGCTGGAGGGGTCGGAGCTGGTCGAACGCTCGCTCGACGACTTCTACCGTACGACCGGCCCCGGCGAGGTCGCGTCCGTCGATGTCGTCAAGCCGGAGCTCCGGGCGGGCCGGGTCCACGGCTGGCTGGCCGACGGCGTCCCCATCGACGTGTTCAAGTGCACGCCGGCGGCGTACCGGAACCGGCTCTCACTGCTCGACCGGCAGCACGAGACCGCCGAGGTGACCGTCGTCCTCAACGACGAGAAGATGGACGACGAGCACATCGACGTGGGCCGGATCTACCGCGAACACGCGACCGACCTGCCGCTGTCGGTGAACGTCGTCGACCACCTCGGCACCGCCGAGCTCGCGCGCGTGTTCGAGGACGAGAACGACTTCGTCCACTACATCGGCCACTGCGAGACGGACGGCCTGCGCTGTCCCGACGGCTACCTCTCCGCGAGCAGCCTCTCGTCGTGTGGGACCCAGACGTTCTTCCTGAACGCCTGTGGCTCGTTCCACGAGGGGATGGAACTCGTCGAGAAGGGCGCCGTCGCGGGCGGGGTCACGTTCACGCAGGTGCTCAACGACCACGCCGTGAAGGTCGGTTCGGCGTTCGCCCGGCTGCTCATCCACGGCTTCTCGTTCGAACGCGCGCTCCGTATCGCTCGCGGGCGGATCATGATGGGGAAGGACTACGCCGTCGTCGGCGACGGCACCTACACGCTGACCCAGACGAAGAACCGGCTGCCGACGACCGCCGAACTGGAGCGGCTGGACGACGACCGGTTCTTCCTCACGTTCGACCAGTTCTCGCTCCAGCACGCCGGCAGCTACTACCACCCGTACGTCGAGGGCAACGAGTACTCCTACCTCTGTGGGAACGAGTCGGAGTTCGCCCTCTCGAAGGCATCGTTACTGGACTTCCTCGAACGGGCGGACACGTCGGTCATCTACGACGGCGAGTTCTGCTGGTCGGACGACCTCCACGCACAGATACTCGAGGAGTGAAATCCTCTCCGCGCTGAAGGCCGGGGCTCTCTCCTCGAGACTCCGGAACGGCTCAGGGTCCCGTGTACGGGCTGCTTCCTTTGTCGAGGCTGTTCGTCGAGGGTCGGTCGAGGGTGGGGGTGCGACGTCGCATCTGAGACTACACCATCGTGTCCCCCAGTCTAACTTATAGATTGTGGAGCCCCCGGTCGTGTCGGGTAGACAGAACATATCTTCGACCATCGAAGCGAGAGCGCGTCGTTCCCTTCGAACCTGAACCTGTGCCCCCGGTGACCGGATTCAGGATGTAAAGTAATCTGGCGTTACATGCTATATCATCCCACGTTACGCCCACTCAATCTTCCTCTCGTTTACATAGACTCGGAATCAAGAGGAGATTGCCAAGATTTGAGGTCGCGCTGGCCAATAAAATTAAGTAGCGCGGGAACGTTTTGTTGTGCATAGGCATGAGTTCGAATTTACTCGACAGACAGATTGACGATATCCTCCACACCGTGCTGGAGGATACCACGGGCGACGTGTTCGTGGTGAACCCGTCGGCAGACGTGATCGAGGAGTTCGTGCGCGTCGCGACTCGCTTCGAGGGCGAGCTCCCGACTGTCCACATGCTCGCAGACGAGCGAACCCTGAAGGACGTCATGGACGACTTCATCGTCGCGTCGAACGCGGCCGACCTCGTCGACCGTGGCTCACTCGAGCTCCGGACGGTCGAGGAGACCCCGGAGAACTCGCTGCTGGTCACCGAGGACAGCGTCGTCGCCCTCGTCACGGCGGGCAACCGTGTCGGCGGACTGACGACAGCGGACGAGGAGTTCGTCACGACAGCGTACGACGCCTACATGGCGTCCTGGGAGGATGCGGAGGCGTTCAAGCTCCGCACGCCGCCGATCTCGCGTGTCCGCGAGTCGCTCGAGACGGACATCAGCCCCGAGGCGGAGGAGGACTTCACGAACATCCTCAACTCGCTCGAGACCGCCCGTGGTGACGGCGAGGGCCTCGACGAGGTCACCATCTCGCTGCTCGTCGCCGCGAAGAACGAGGCGCTCCTGTACGACATCAGCAAGTGGGGCGAGGACGTGGGCATCGCCAGCAAGGCGACGTTCTCCCGCACGAAGACCAAGCTCGAGGACATGGGCCTCATCGACACCGAGAAGGTCCCCATCGACGTGGGACGCCCGCGCCTGCGCCTGAAGATCGGCGACGACCGGCTCCGCAGCGCCGACAACGGCCAGCTCGCGACGGTCGCACAGTCCATCCTCAACTGAACCGTTCGCACCATTCTTCGACCGTCGACACCGTTCCCGTAGCGACGCCGTCGTCGAGGTTTCTGTCCTCGACGAGAGGGCACCAGGTTGGCCGTTTGCGGTACATTTAAGAGTCTGGCACCGATTGTTTCAGGTGACGCTTCGCTTGGAGGGCCGAAGCGTCAGCGGGGACCAATTCAGGGCGGCAAGCGACCACGCGGGCCCACTATTCCCGCGTGGTCTGCTTTCCTGTTTCGAACACCAGACACGGAGCGGTTGCTCCGTCGTGACGCGCGAAGAACGTGGATTCGAGCCGCAGCGGTGCCGATTACTCGATGGAGAGGTCGCCGGTGTCACCGCCACCGCCGGACTGGCGCTCGTCCCACTCGAGCTCGAACTCGATGCTGAGCTCGCCCTCGGTCGCTCCCGTACTCGTCTCCCGTTCTGCCTTGACCTCGAACTCGACGCGCTCCGGCGGATCCATGGTGACCGAGTCGTTCCCGGCGGTGAGCGTCAGCGAGTCGCCCGCGTCGAGCTTGTCGGCGACGGTTCGCAGGTACTGTGCCACGTCGGCGCGGGTCCGCATCGCCTCGGTCTTGAAGAGTACTTCCTCTGGCATGGCTGTCCATACGGGCTGATGCATTATAAGTGTCTCAACTCGCTGAACATAGACAGATTCCCTACAATTTTGCCTGTTACTGCCGAAACCTGTCTCTATTGGTGAGTTCTTCTGACCACTGGAAACCGGATAAATAAGGGATTTACCCCGTCGAGACACTGAATATGCAGGCCCGGGCCGACATACTTAATAATAGCCGACAATAAATCGCGAGCGACGTTCCCCCAATGCACGACCTGACAGGATTCCAGCGCGATTTACTGTATGTAATCGCCGGGAAAGACGAACCACACGGACTCGCTATCAAGGAAGAACTGGAGAACTACTACGAGAAGGAGATCCACCACGGTCGCCTCTACCCGAACCTCGACACACTCGTCGACAAGGGCCTCGTCGAGAAGGGCCAACGGGACCGTCGGACCAACTTCTACACGTTGACGCGTCGCGGGCGCCGGGAGATCAGCGCCCGCGAGGAGTGGGAGTCACAGTACGTCGAGTGAAGAGGCACACGCTCGACGACGAGTGACAGGCACTCACTCGTCACTCTCACCCGCAGGGGAGCCACCGGGCACATCTTCTGTTCCAGTCTCGGCGGGCTGGTCCGTCGTCTCGAAGTGCGACGGGTCGACCGCGTAGGGCTGGACGCGTTCCGCGTTGAGCAGCTCCGGCAGTACCAGCCGCGCGAAGTGGACAGAGAGCACCAGCAGCATCGGTCCGAGGAAGATCCCGTACCAGCCGAACAGCAGTGGCCCGAAGATGTACGCGAACATCACCGAGCCGACGTGGAGGTTCCGGCCCGAGACGTACGGGCGCAAGACGAGGTCGGGGATGACGTCGACGATGACGAACGAGACGGCGACGAACAGCGCCGGGAACCAGAACGCACCGGTCGGCTCCTCGGTCGCCGCACGGAAGAACAGGAACCCGGCGACGGGGAAGTAGACGAGCTTCATCCCGACGACGGGGATGAGGCTGGCGGCGCCCGCCAGCAGCCCGACGAGGGCGGCGTACGGGATGGCCCCACCCGGCGGTGCGTACACGTTCAGGAGGCTGTAGGAGATGGTCCCGATGATGCCGGTCAGGAAGGCGTTCAGGATGTTCCCGAAGAAGATGTTCCTGAAGTCGCGGTCGACGACGCGGAGGTAGGCCGCCAGCACGCCGCGTTCGTCGCCGAACGTGTTCCTGAACCATCGCGAGAGCCTGTGGCCGTCGCGAAGCAGGTAGAACGCGATGGCGATCATCACGAACAGGTGGAGTAACCCGGTGCTGACGAAGCCGATGTAGCCCTGCGCGTCGGTCGCGAGGTTCGTGACGAGGTCGAGCTCCTCCGGGTTCGAGAGGAGCTGTTCTGGGTTGTTCACCGCCGAGGCGACGTCGAAGTAGGGTTCGAGGATGTCGGTGAGCTGGTCGATACCGTCGGCGCTGGCGTCTCCGGTACCATCACCTGTTCCACCGTCAGCGTCGCCGTCTGCCTGTCGGTCCCGGAGGTTGGCGAGGAACGTGTTCAGCTCATTCAAGCCGATGGCGACGGCGTACGCGAGGAGGAGGATGAGCGGCAGCGCGAGCGTGAAGATGGAGACGGTGGCAGCCAGGCTCGCCGGTCGGACGCCGCCTCGCCGCATCTGTCGGTAGATGGGCCGGGTCGCGTAGTAGATGAACACCCCGAAGACGAACGTTCCGATGAACGAGTAGAACACCCAGAACAGTACCGCACCGAGGGTTATCGCGAGCAACCACCACGCGGCCTCCGAGCGCTGGACGTCGAGGCCCCACATGTCCGTGTGTAAGCGCGACGGCGACGGGCAAAAGGTTAACCCGCCCGAACGAGGGCAGGTTTTTTACATGGGAACGGGGTACGATGTGGGGTGAACGTCGTACTCCAGGGGTCCGCGAGTCTCTCGCTGGACAGCATGGTCATCCGTCTGCTCCTCGCGGGAGCCTTGGGCATGTTCCTCGGCCTCGAACGCGAGTGGTCACAGAAGTCCGCCGGGGTCCGGACGTTCTCGCTCATCGCGGTCGCGGGTGGCGTGTTCACGCTGCTCGCCATGGAGACACAGTGGGGCGGGCTGTTGCACGTCGTCGGTGGCATCCTCGTCGTCGCCCAGGGCGTGGTGCTCGCGGTCCGGGGGCTCATGGACGGTGGCGAGAACGGGCTCGCGCTGACGACCTCGATGACGATGCTCGTGACCTACGGCGTCGGCGCGCTCGTCGTGAGCGGCTTCGTCCTCGAGGGCGTGACGGTCGCGGTGCTGTCGTCGATGCTGCTCGTGCTGAAGCGGGAACTGCACTCGTTCGCCGACAACCTCTCGCGCGAGGAGGTGCGCTCTGGGGCGGAGTTCGCCATCCTCGCGTTCGTCGTCTACCCGCTGCTCCCGGCCGAGCAGCAGAGCTACTCGTACGCGCCTCTGGGCGTGGAGAACATCCACATCGAGCCACGCGTGGTCTGGCTGATGGTCGTCACGGTCGCGGCCATCGGCATCGTCAACTACGCGGTCGTGATGACCTACGGGAGCCGGGGCATCGCCGTCACCGGCTTCTTCGGTGGGCTGGCGTCCTCGACGGCGGTCGTCGGGTCGATGATGGACCACGTCCGTCAGCAGGACGACGCGGTCGCCTACGCGGTCGCGGCAATCCTGCTCGCAGACGCCGCGATGGCGCTGCGGAACCTGTTCATCGTCGTCGCGTTCTCGGTCTCGACGGACCTCATCGTACCGACGGCGGTCCCGCTCGTGGTGCTCGTCCTGGCCTCGTTCGCGGTCGCGGCCTGGTCGGCGGACTGGCGCGACAGCGTCGAGATGGAGCTCGAGAGCCCGTTCTCGCTGCGATACGCGCTCGGCTTCGGCGTGATGTTCCTCCTGGTGCTCGTCGTCGGTGCCGTCGCCGAGGCGAGGTTCGGACAGGAGGGGTTCATCGCGACGGCCGCGGCGTCCGGGTTGGTGTCCAGTGCCGGGGCGACCACCTCGGCGGTCCTGTTGCATCGCGGCGGGACGCTCACCACCCAGACGACGGTCGTCTCGGTGATGCTCGCGACGGCGTCGTCGGTGGTGGTGAAGGCGGGGCTGACCGCCGCCAGTCCGAACCGGCAGTTCGCCCGGCGGGTCGCCGTGTTCAGCGGTCTGCTCGTCGTCGTCGGTGGTGTCGGCGCCGTGGCCGTGCTGCTCGCGTGAGGCCGCGACCCCCGTGCAAATGTTGCGTGGAACTAAACGAATGTATTAAACGAACCCTCCTCATAGCGGGGATATGGACAGAGACACGGCCGAGCCACGGGTACGAGAGATGCCCGGGGAGAAGGCGAAACAGTGGGTGGAGTACCACCACCAGTTCTCCGCACCGAGCACGTACGTCTACGACTTCGTCTGGGACATCACCGAGGAGTCAGAAGGTCCGTTCTGTACCGACGTCGACGGCAACGTCCTGCTGGACTTCACGAGCCACGTCGCCGCGGCACCCCTCGGGTACAACAACCCGAAGGTGATGGAGCCGCTCTCGGACCTCGAGCTGTTCGACCCGGTGAAGATCGCCGGACAGGACTTCTACGCCAGCGGTGGCTGGCCCCCGGAGGACCCCGACATCCCGACGCCGACCCAGCTGATGGACCGGCTCATCGACGCGACCGACCACTACGACATGGACCGGGTGTTCCTCTCGAACTCCGGCGCCGAGGCCGTCGAGAACGCCATCAAGATCTGCTACAACCAGCGCGGCCACCGCGCGTTCACCTTCGAGGGCGCGTTCCACGGCCGCACGCTCGGTGCGCTCTCGCTCAACCGCTCGAAGACGGTCCACCGGAAGGGCTACCCCGAGGTGCCGGGCGTCGTCTCCATCCCCTACATCTCGACCCAGGAGGAGTACGAGCAGCGCTGGTGCACCGACGGCCACGGCGGGAACGTCCTCGCCGACAAGCTCCACGCCGCCGGCAACGTCGACCCCGACGAGGTCGCGTACATCATCCTCGAACCCGTGCAGGGCGAAGGTGGCTACCGCGTCCCGCACGACGGCTTCATCCGCGACATCGCCGACATCCGCAACGAGCACGGCATCTACGTCATCGCCGACGAGATCCAGGCCGGTCTCGGCCGCACCGGGGAGATGTGGGGGGTCGACCATCTGGACCTCACGCCCGACGTCATCACGTCCGCCAAGGGCCTGCGGGTGGGCGCGACCGTCTCCCGGTCGGACATCTTCCCCGAGGAGAAGGGACGCCTCTCCTCGACGTGGGGGGCGGGTGACGTGCTCTCGGCCGCACAGGGCGTCGTCACGATGGACGCCATCCACGAGTACGACCTCCTCGAGAACGCCCAGGTGCGCGGGCGCCAGCTCTGGGAGACCATCGCCGACGCGGACCTCGACAGCGTGGTCGACATCCGCGGTCGTGGCCTGATGTTCGCGGTCGAGTTCGACACCAAGGACCGCCGCGAGGCCGTCGTCAAGGAGGCGCTCCACCGCGGCCTCCTCACCCTCGGCTGTGGCTACAAGAGCCTGCGCCTGCTCCCGCCGCTCGACGTCACCGAACGGGAGATCGAACTCGGCGCGAACCTGTTCATCGAGGCCGCCCAGGCCGCCGAGCGCGACTCGCCCGTCGCGACGACGGACTCCAGCGACGCGTACTGAGGCCGCGATCGATTCTCTCCGGCCGTCGCCGTTTCAGAACTGGTAGCGACGGTCGTCGTTCGTCTCCGGCTGCGGGAAGCTCCCGCCCGTCATCTCCTCGTAGGTCATCCCCGAGAGGTACTCGTCGTAGGTGACGTCGTACGAGGAGCGCAGGTGGAAGTCGAGCTTGCCGGAGTCGACGGTCGTCTGGAACAGCAGGTGGACCGCGCGCTCGAGCAGCTGGTCCGGGTCCGTGCCCAGTCCGGCGGCGAGCATCGCCAGCTCGTTCTTCGTCTCCCGGTCGAGGTCGAACTCGGCGTCGACATCGTCGTACGAGTCGGTCACGTCGGCTTGCAGGTCGTCGAGTCCACTCATACCCGGCTGATAGTCGGCCGCGACTGAAGCGCGTTTCGTGTCCGGACGAGGGCTCCACAGCTGCCGCCGGAGGTGGGAGGGCCACAGGGACGACCGTCAGGTCGCGGCTGTGCATCCGAGTCGCGGAACCGCACTCCTTTTTGTCGCTCCGCTCCCAGCAGTGGGTATGTCGGTCACATCCGCACCCGACCGTATCGCCGTCGACCAGCACCGGTCGTCCACGGCGTGTTGCTGCTTCTCGTCGGGCGCACGTGACCACGGGGTGACGATCTGATGCTCGCCCGGCTCCGCGAGGACGTCGCGGCGGTCATGGAGCGCGACCCCGCCGCGAAGAGCAGGCTGGAGGTGCTGACCTGCTACGCCGGTCTGCACGCCGTCTGGGCGCACGTCGCCATCCACCGACTCTGGGAGGCCGGCTTCCACCTCACGGCTCGGCTGCTCTCGCAGTTCGTCCGGTTCATGACCGGCGTCGAGATCCACCCGGGCGCGAAGCTTGGTCGGCGGGTCGTCATCGACCACGGCATGGGCGTCGTCATCGGCGAGACGGCCGAGGTCGGCGACGACGTGCACATGTACCACGGCGTCACCCTCGGCGGGAACTCGCCGAAACCCGAGAAACGACATCCGACGCTCGGTGACGGCGTCGTCGTCGGCGCGAACGCGACGCTGCTGGGCGATATCCGCGTGGGAGACGACGCACGGGTCGGTGCGGGCTCGGTGCTGACGAAGGACGTGCCGGCCGGCGAGACGTGGGTCGGTGTGCCCGCGGTCCGGGTCGACGGCCCGGCGGCGACGGACGCAGAGGAGTCGGACGCGGAGGAATCGGACGCCGACGCAGCGACGTCGGAGTCGGTCGACACGGAGACGGGCTCCGACGACACCGTCGTGCCGGGCGACGGCGCGGAGGTCGAGGCGGACGACTAATCGAGCGGGACCGACCCGTCGGTCGACTCGCCGCGGCCACAGCGCGGCACCCTGACGACGACGGCGTCGGCGGTCTGCTCTGCCGTCGCCTCCGCGGCCGTTATCGGGAACGGTGGCACGATGCGAGCGACGCGTTCGCTCCGCACGCAGCCGTCGCCGTGCTCTGTCTCGCCGAGGAGCCAGACGCAGAGGGCACCGTTCTCGACGCGGACGTCGTGGTGGGTCCGCGCCCCGGACGTGGGGTCGAACCGGGCGACCAGCTCGTCGGCCGTCACCGAGACGTCGCCGTCGCCCAGGCGCTCGCGCAGGCCGAACAGTCGCTGTCTGGCGCCGGCGAACGCGGGGACGACGACGCCCGCGAGGAGCCCGCCGCCGCGGAGCCGTTCGAGCGTGTACGAGGGCGGCGATTCAGGAGGTGTCGGTGGGCCCTGGCGGCCCTCGCGGACGAAGCGGTCGCCGTCCCGTCGGAACGTCGCCTCGTGTTCGACCGCGGCGTCGGCCGGCACGGTCCGGAGCGTCGGTCGGACGAGTCGCACGTCCGAGGCCGGTCCCGGGAGCTCGGTGACCCTGACCTGCGCGCAGGCCAGCGTGACGTGGTGGTCGAGTTCGGCGGTCGTCGTCAGCTCCTCGTCGGCGTGCAGGATGCGCTCGACCGTGCAGCCCTCGTCGGTGGGGTCGACGCGGAGCGTCACCGCCTCGGTCTCGCCGACCGCGGAGCGGAGTCGACAGGTGAGCGCCTCGGGCGACACGCTCGCGGGTCGCTGGTCGGCCGCCGCTTCGCCTCGCCCGTCGGTCGTGTCCGGGTCGTCTCGGTCCGGTCCGCCGCCCGATTCGGTCCTGCCGGTAGCCATCGGTGGTGCAGACGGGGGCGACCCTATTAATTTTCAGGGGGAGTGCCTGAGAAACTGTCGACAGATTGGACCGTCGGGCGCCGTCCAGCCTCAGGCGTCGTCGCCGAGCAGGTGGCGGGCGATGATCTTCTTCTGTATCTCCGTGGTCCCCTCGTAGATGGTGAGGATCTTCGCGTCGCGGTAGAAGCGCTCGACGGGGAAGTCGGTGGTGTAGCCGTAGCCACCGTGGATCTGGACGGCCTCGTTGGTCACGTCCATCGCCGCCTCGCTGGCGAAGTACTTCGCCTGGCTGGCGAGGAACGCGGTCTCCATGCCGGCCCCGTCTGCCTTCTTCTGGGCGGCCTCGTGGGTCAGGAGACGGCCGGCGGTCACCTGCGTCTGCATCTCCGCGAGCTTGTGCCGGATGGCCTGGAACTGGCTGATGGGCTGGTCGAACTGCTCGCGCTCGCCGGCGTACTCGACGGCGGCGTCGAGGGCGGCCTGTGCGAGCCCGACGGACTGGGCGGCGATGGCGATGCGCCCACCGGTGAGGATCTGGAACGCGGCGGAGAGCCCGCGACCCTCCTCCGTGAGCTGGTACTCGGCCGGGATGCGTGCGTCCTCGAAGATGAGCGTCGTCGTGTCCGAGGCGCGCAGGCCGAGCTTGTCCTCCTTCTTCCCGACGCTGACGCCGTCGGTGTCGGCGGGGACGAGGAACTGGGTGATGGAGCCGGGGTCGTCGCGGTCGGTCTTCGCGAAGACGACGTAGACGCCCGCACGGCTGCCGTTCGTGATCCACTGCTTCTTGCCGTTGAGGACGAACTCGTCGCCCTCGCGCTCGGCGACGGTCGACATCTCGGCGGGGTTCGAGCCGGCCTCGGGCTCCGAGAGCGCGAACGCGCCGACGGGGCGTCCGTCGACCATCTCGGGGAGCCACTCGTCGCGGACGTCCTGCGAGCCGAACTCGTCGATGCAGGAGGTGGCGAGCCCGTGGACCGACAGCGCGGTCGCCACGGAGAGCATCCCGTGGGCGAGCTCCTCGTTGATGATGGCGTAGGTCACCGGGTCGGCGTCGTACCCGCCGTACTCCTCGGGGACGGTCAGCCCGGTCAGGTCCAGCTCCGCCAGCCCGTCCCAGACGTCCTCGGGGAAGGTCTGCTCTGCGTCGCACTCCCGGGCCACCGGCCGTAGCTCCTCGGCCGCGAACTCGCGGACGACGTCGCGGACGGCGGCCTGCTCCGAACTCAGATTCATACCCCTGCCTTCGGGGGCGAGTGGAAAAAGTTGCCCCATTCCCGCGGCCGTCACGTGGGCCGGCCGACGGGTGCGGGCTCAGTCGTCGACGAGCGCCTCGGCGGGTGTGGCCCGGTCCCAGACCCGTTCGAACACCGTCGCCCCCCAGTCCGCGGCAGCGTCGGACTCCCTGACGAGCTCGGTCTGTGGGTCGTACGTGCCGTCGAGTCGCGGGAGCGAGAGGTAGACGCCGGACTCGGTGACGGTCATCGCGAACCCGACCTCGGCGACGCGGATGTCGACCAGCTCCGCGAACGGCGGTGGCTCCTCCGCGTTCGCGTCGTCCTCGGGCGTGAGCTCGAGGATCTCGGGGTCGAGCACCAGTCGGGCGGAGTCCGGGTCGCCCTCGAGCAGGGCGTCGGCGAAGCGGTCGTCGTAGACGGGCGCCAGCACCGAGACGTGGTCGGCGTCGGCGATGGCGGTGCGCACCCGCCGCGCAGCACGGAACGGGTCCGTCTCGGGCGAGTCGACCACCTCACAGCCGGCGAGGTGGTGGAGTTCGCGTCGGTCAGGTTCGGGCAGGACGTCGAGGTCGTGCTCGTCGAAGTAGGGCCGGGTCCCGTCGACGACGGACTCGACCGTCCCGACGCGCTCCAGCAGGTCCGCGACGGCCCGACCCGTTCCGGTGAGCGCCCAGCGGCCGTCGTCGCGCTCGTAGCAGAAGCCGCGGTCCGAGAGACGGCTCATCGCGTCGTACACCGCCGACTCGCTGGCCGTGGTCGAACACACGACAGCCTGTCGCTCGCGCGGCTCGCTGGCGAGCGAGATGAGCACCTCCTGACGGGAGCGCGAGCCACAGACGAACTCGACGCGTTCGGTCGGACCGACCATACCGGGACTCACGTCGCGGCGGGCATATGTGTTTTCTTCTCGGCTAGATTACCAAACTTTCCAGGGGCGTCGGAACGTTCCAGCCCTGCCCGGACGTTGGCCGCAGGCCGGAATGATAACCTTTAGACAGCAGCTTACGGTACTCTCCAGTGCTGTCTGTCGGTGCTTCCGGCGTACGTCCCCTCGTCGTACGCCTTCGACACCAACTCGTGCCGAGCCGGGGGGCTCAGGCACCCTCGTTCCGGAGTCCCTCGGCGACCGTCGCCGGCGAGGCGTCGATCCCGCCACCCTGTGCGAACGCCCCGCTGCCGCCACCCCCACCGCCGTAGTCGGCCGTCACCGACTCCACCACGGCCGACGCGTCGTGGTCCGGCCCCGCCGCGACCGCGACGAACGTCCCTCCCGACTCGCCGACCGAGACCACGACATCTGCATCCCGCCCCGCTGACGCCTGCAGTGGTTCCCGGCAGTCGTTCGCCTCGACGCCAGCGACCGTCGCGACCAGCCAGGTACCTCCATCCCGCTCGAACGGTTCTGCCCCCGCGAGTGCCGACTCCACCAGACGACGCCGGGCCGACGCGAGCGCCGACTCCAGTTCCTCGACCTGCCCCGAGAGCCGGGTCGCCGCTTCGGCGAGGTCTGCCGGTGCAGCGTCGAGCGCCCGGCCCGCGTCGAGCACCGCCCGCTTCTCCGCCGCACGGTGCTGGATGCCGCGTTCGCCGACCGCGAACTCGATCCGCGTCATCCCCTCGCCGGGGTTCGACCGCGAGAGCAACGTCACCGGGCCGATCTCGCGCGTGTTCCGGACGTGCGTCCCGCCGCAGGCCGCCACGTCCCAGGGCCGTTCGCGTGGCTCGCCCGGCACCACGTCGCGCTCGCCGACGCTGACGACGCGCACCTCGTCGGCCCCCTCGAACACGCCCTCCTCGGTCTTCGTGTTGAACGCGACGAACTCGTCTGCGCGCAGCTCCGACAGCGGGACCGACTTCCAGCCCACCTCGCGGGACTCCCACACCGCCAGGTTCGCCAGCCGCTCCAGCTCGACCAGCGTCTCGTCGGTCACGTCGGTCGATGTCGTCAGGTCGACCCGGACCTTCTCTTCGTCGATGCCGAACCCACCGTAGCCCAGGTCGTCACAGAGGCGTCGCGCCGCCCCGTACAGCACGTGGCTGGCGGTGTGGGCCCGCATGCAGTACATCCGGAACGTCCAGTCCACCTCGCAGAGCACCGACGACCCCTCCCGGAACCCGGGCTCCTCGGCCAGCGTGTGGACGTGCTCGCCGTCCCGGTGCTGGACGTCCACGACCGGCACGTCGCCGACGGTGCCCCGGTCGCTCGGCTGCCCCCCGCTCTCGGCGTAGAAGTAGCTCGTCTCCAGTCGGACCTCGCGCCCGTCGACGCCCGTGACCGTGGTCTCGAAGCGCGTCGTGTACGGCTGGCTCGCGGCGAGTTGCCCTGTCATCACGGGGTTTCACACGGTCGGGCGAGAAAAGCGTGCCGCCGGTCGGGGGTCACCGGTTGCTCACGGTTCAGCACACGAAACGACGGTGGAGAACGCCGTTCTCAGGCGAAGGTGTTCGCGATGGCAGCAACGCCCGCGTTCAGCACGCGGTCGCGCTCGCCGGTCAGGAACTCGACGTGACCGTCGCGGCCGCCGACGACGCTGACGCCGCCGTCTTCGACCTGTTCGGCGATCTCGTCGCCGACGGTCCGGACGTCGATGGGCGCGGTGCTCCGGACGTGGAGCTCGTCCTCGCCGAGGCCGATGGTGACGAGTTCCTCGTCGGTGTCGGCGGCCTCCGCGCGGTGGAGGGCGTCGAGCAGGAGCTCCGTCGGCGGGAAGTCGAACCGGTGGCTGAAGGCGTCGGTGTCGAGGATGGCGAACTCGACGCCCTCGGCCGAGCGCGTCGAGAGGTTGCGCCGAGCGGTCCGGAGCTCGCGGTCGAGCTTGGTGCGGAACTGCTCGCTGACGTGGCCGGCGAGCCCGTCGGCCTCCTCGAACAGGATGTCGGTGATGAGCTCGCGCTTGTCCTTGTAGGACTGGTAGTAGGCCTCGAGCCCGACGGCCTCGCGGAGCTCGTCGGTCTCCTCGGCGGTGTAGCCGGCCTCGTCGGCGAGGTCGGTGTAGGCCTCGGGGGTGTCCTGCCAGTAGCTCACCGCGGGGAGGTGCGCGAGGTCGTCGCGCACGTCGTCGTTGACGTGGACGGCGACGTTCGCCGCGAGCGTGGTCGTCGTCACGTCGGTGACGTCGCCCGCGAGGTGGGGGTCGACGATGCCGCCGAGGTCGCCGACGACGTCCTCGTCGGGGTAGCCGGAGTCGACGACCAGGCACTCGGCACCGTACACGTCGAGCAGCTCGTAGCCCTCGCGGGACTCGAGCGTGCTGCCCAGGTCGACGAGGACGACGAGCGGGAGCTGCTCGCCGTGGCGCTCGCGTGCGTCGAGCATGTTCGTGACGTCGTCGGTGGCGGCGTCCATGCCGTAGACGGTGTCGTCGAGCGGGCGGCGCTCGCAGAAGTGGTACTGGGCGTCCTGGCGCTCGTGCTCCGCGGCGACGAGCGGGAGGACGGCGCGCTCGATGGCGGCGCCGGCGACGTAGCCGTCGGCGGTGGCGGTGTGACGGACGACGACCGGGCGGCCCTGGATGACCGCGCGGCGGATCTCGGTCGCGACCTCGCGGATCTCGTCGGCGACGGCGGCGACGGCGTCGTGGTCGGCGAGCAGGTCGACGCTGCCGGGGTCGGCCTGCTCGTCCAGCGCGGCGTCCATGCGCTCGGCGACGGCGGCGGCCTCGTCGCCCTCGAGGGTCGTCAGGACCTCCGTCTCGAGCTGGACCTCGTCGTGGTGGCGCTCGACCTCGCCCTCGAGACGGACGACGTCGTCGACCTCCACGTCGGGGTAGGCGCGGACGCCGGCCTCCTCGAAGGCGGCGACCTCGACGACGCCGGTCTCGTCGCGGATCTCGAAGACGGTCGGGCCGGAGGTCTGGCGGACGCTGACGATCTCGCCCTCGATCCGGACGACCTGTCCGATGAGGTCCGAGACGTTGTCGACCGTGCTCCGGGCGAGCTCGGAGTGCTCGTCGACGTCCTCGCTCTCGTCTGCACCGTCTGTCCCGGTCTCGGTGTCTTGCGCGTCGGTCTCTTGCGCGTCGGTCTCTTGCGCGTCGGTCTCGGTTGCCGGGGTCGTCTCGCCGGTCTCGTCGCTCCCTTCGGCCTCGCCCTCGGAGGGCGCCTCCTCGGTGGCGTCCGATTCGGTGGACGCGGGACTCGCGTCACTCTCGTCCGGCGTCCGGACCTTCTGCTTCGCGGCCGCGTTTCCCCCCGCTGTGACCGGTTCGGCCTCCTCCTCGTCCGGCTCCTCGGGGAGCTCGTCGCCCTCCGGGGTCTGGACGAGCTTGCCGCGGAAGTCGGACTCGCGCTGGCGGATGGACCAGCCGAGGTCGACGTTGCCGTTGTCGCGGATGTCGGTGACCTGCACGTAGACCGTGTCGCCGGAGTCCCAGTCGAGACTGTCCAGTCGGCGGTCGAGTTCGCTCCGGTGCAGCAGGCCGGTGACGGAGGTGCCGATGTCGACGAAGACGCCGAACTCGGCGAACCCGTCGACCGACCCCTCGTAGTAGCGGCCGGGCTTCAGCTGGTTGGCTCGGTTGCCTTCGAACGTGAAGACGACGTCCTCCTCGTGACTCGAACAGATGTGCCCGTCGACGGAGGCACCACAGATGATACAGTTACCCATTTGACCGAGTAGAGTAGACCCGGCCTAAAACGGTTGTCGAATCTGTGTCAGCGATAGAGCGAGAGGTACAGCATGCTGAACCCGACGATGAACGGGATCGTCTCCGCGACCTGGAAGTAGGTGGCGGTCTGCGCCGTGGCCGCGCGCGTGATCTGCGTGCTGATGGTCGTGAGGGCGACGCCCATGCTGATGAAGGCGAAGCCGATGAACGCCGATTCGAGCCGCTTGCCGCCCTTCTGGTTGTACGCCTGGAAACTGATGAACGTCAGTCCGAGCGCCAGCGCGAAGAGCACGAGGCGCAGGGCCATCAGCAGCACGTCCGCTACGGCACTCAGCTCGACCACCGGCGCTCACCTCCGGCTGGTCGTCGACGCTGGCGGTCCCGACGTGGTGGCTCACCGACCGAGCTCGTCCCAGAGGCTGGAGAAGCGGTCCGGCAGGTTCTCCTTCCGGTAGATGCGGATGTCGTACTCATCTTCTTTGAGCCGAATGACAGTCGCGTCGAAGTTCGACTTGAACGCGTCGTAGTGGTTCCCGTCGCGGGCTACGAGCGTCTCCGACGTGATCAGATCGTGTTCTTTGAGCATCTCGATGCGACGGTAGACGGTCGGTAACGAGAGGTCACAGAAGTCGGAGACCTCCTTCGCCGAACGTGGCTCCTCGCTCACCGCTGCGAGGACTTCTCGCGCCGTCTCGTCCCCGATCGTATCGAGTATCTCTTCGATTGGCCGCTCGTCGTCCACGAGTCTACGTGACCCGTTCGTGACTAAAAGGTTATGTCCGATACGTTGTCGTGACCGAACGGCCCGTAGATAACTGCCTCCGATAACTCGGTTATTACAACCGATGAAAACACTAACTGGACGTTATATGGGTAGCCGATAAGGGACATGTATGGCAACGACTGACGACTCAATAGACGGGTTGACCGAACACTGCGAACACTGCGGTAGCGAGACGCTCCACAAGGTCTCCGTCCAGATCATCACGGAGAGCACCAAGAAGGAGAACGCCCAGTTCTCCCGCGAGCCGTACCGCGTGAAGGAGTGCCAGACCTGCGGCGAGCGCTCCAGCCAGCGGATGAACAACGCCTGACCCCTTCGGCCAATCCCACACCGGAGCCGTGGCGGTCACTCGAAGACCGGGGAGTCGGCCGCCAGCGACTCCACGTCTGCTGCCATCTCCTCTGCTTCCTCGGGGAAGAGGGACACCTGCACCTCGTTCCCCGAGTCGTCCTCGAAGACGAACTTGAGTCGTTTGTCGCCGAACTCCCGTACCTCGACGGACTCGACGTCGAACAGCTTCGCCGAGGCGGACTTGTTCGTCGGACCCACGTTCTTGATGCTTCCGTCCTTCAGTTCGACCATGAACTCGTCGAGTTCGAGAGCGAGCATGGGTGACGGTTCTCGACACCGCCCCATAGTCGTAGGTGGTCGAACCGGCTCCTGCCGTCGATTCCCGACGACCCTCGCGCGTACCTTGAAGTAGCCGCCGGACGAACTCTGGAGTGCCATGGAACTCACCTGGTACGGACACTCGACGTTCGGTGTGACGGTCGGAGAGACGGAACTGCTCATCGACCCGTTCTTCGACAACCCGAAGACCGACACCGACCCGGAGGAGCTCGATCCGGACTACGTGCTGCTCACACACGGGCACGCCGACCACATCGGCGACGTGGACCGCTACGAGGGCACGGAGCTCGTCGCCACGCCGGAGGTCGTGGAGTACTGCCGGGACGAGTTCGGCGACTACGAGGCCGTCGGCGGCATGGGCATGAACATCGGCGGCACCGTCGAGTGCGGTGACGCCTACATCACGATGCACCGTGCCGACCACACCAACGGGATGGAGACGGGCTACGGCACCTCCGGCGGGATGCCGGCGGGCTTCGTCATCTCCGACACGAAGCCGACGCAGGTGGCCGACGAGGAGAGCGAGACGTTCTACCACGCGGGCGACACAGGGCTGATGACCGAGATGCGCGACGTCATCGCGCCGTACCTCGAACCAGACGTGGCCGCGGTCCCCATCGGCGACCACTTCACGATGGGCCCGTGGCAGGCCGCCATCGCGGTCGACTGGCTCGACGTGGACTACGCCATCCCCATCCACTACGACACCTTCCCGCCCATCGAGCAGGACCCCGACGACTTCGCCCGCGAGGTCCGGGGCACCGGCACCGACGCCGAGGTCGTCGTGCTGGAGGGTGACGAGAGCTGGAACCTGAGCGAGAACCTGCTGGACTGAGCCGCGGACGACCTCGTTTTCCGACCTCGTTCGACTATCTACCGCAAACGGATGAGCACCGCGATGGCCGCGACACGACCAGGACGACCGTGAACGGTCTCGGGGAGGAGAGCGGTACGCGGTAGCGGGACCGCGTTCGAAGCCGGTCGAGCAACGGTGAGGCACAGGTTCACCGCACGGACGCGGCCGGTGCTGGTGTGCTACTGCTCGAACTCGATGCCGGTGAACTCGAAGGCGAGGCCTCCCTCGGGAGGCTCCTCGACGGTCACCGTCCAGTCGTGGGCCGAGGCGATCTCCTCGACGATGCCGAGGCCGAGACCGGTGCCGTCTGGTTTCGTCGAGAACCCGGTCTCGAACAGCTGCGCCGGCTCCAGTTCCGGGTCCGTCAGCCCAACGCCGTCGTCCCGGACGGCGATAGTGTCACCGGACGACGCGACGGTGACGGTGAGGTCGTCGGTGGTCCCGGCCGGCTCGTCCGGGGCTCCGTGCTCCACCGCGTTCCGGAACAGGTTCTCGAACAGCTGTCCCAGTCGGCTCCAGTCGGCCAGCACGATGCCGGAGGTTTCGTTCTCGAGCGACGCCCCGTCCGTCTCGACGTTGTTCCACGACTGCGAGACGAGCGTCGATAGCGGCGTCGGCTCCAGCGCCTCGGTCCGTTCGCCCTCGCGGGCGAGCGTGAGCAGCTGCGTCGTGAGGCGGTCCATCCGGTCGAGACTGCGCTCGATCTCCTCGAGATGGTCGCAGTCGCAGTCCTCTCGGGCGAGCTGCAGGCTTGTGGCGGCGACGCTGAGCGGGTTCCGCAGGTCGTGGGAGACGACCGAGGCGAACTCCGCGAGCCGTTCGTTCTGCCGTTCCAGTTCGGCCTCGTGGGAGGTGCGCTCGGTCACGTCCCGGTAGACCCAGATGTTCGCCTTGCCCTCCGGGAGGTCGTACGGGATGTAGGTCCGTTCGAGCGTCCGTCCGTCCGCCAGCACCAGCTCCTCGCCGTGGACCGGTTCGCGCTCTTCGAGCAGTTCTGCGAGCCGCGGGACGAACGCGTCGGGCTCGGCGAACCGGTCGACGAGGCGCTCGCCCGCCGCCTCGCAGTCGGTCCCGACCAGCTCCTCGGGTTCCCGCGGGATGTCGAGCAGTTCGCAGAGGCGGTCGTTGACGAGCAGGATCTCCCTGGACGCATCCTCGATGAGCACGCCCTCCGGTAGGTTCTCCACCAGCGTCTCGAGGACGAGGTCCGAGGACTCCAGGGAACCGTCGGTCATGAGACACTGATTCGACACGAAACGGAATAACCGTTCTGCCCGTACGAGCGGGGCGACCCGCCCTCGTGGCGGCTACTCGTCCGCGTCGTCCTGGTCCGTGTCGCCGTCGACCGCGCCGGCGAGGTGGTCCTTGCTCACCCAGCCGACCGCGAGGCCGAGCGCGATGGCGAAGCCGAGCGCGAACGCCTGGATGATGGGGAACGCGATGCCGCCCGCACCGGTCGAGGACGCCAGCGCGCCGAAGCCCACCGCGATGGCGATGAGGTAGACGAACACCTGGACGGCCGCACCGAACAGCGCGCCGACCTGTCCGTCGCCCAGTTCGGAGTCGCTCATGCGGTCCTCCACGAGGTCGGCCAGCCAGAACCCGAGGACCACGACGAGGACCGCGATGATTGCCGTCGGGAGGAACTCGACGGCCCCGTTGAACGCCGCGGCGACCCGCCCGATTCCAAGCTCCTCCATCACCAGCAGGCCGACGAGCAGGTAGATGTACAGCGAGGCGAACTGGCCGAGCAACCGGCTCAGGTCCCGCCCTGGCAGGAACTCGCCGATGGGCGAGTCCTCGGCCAGCTCGTCCAGCCCCATCCGTCGGGTGACCCGCACGACGGTGCGCGAGACCAACATCGCGGCGAGGAAGCCGACGACGAGGTAGATGAGCGCGTACAGGAGGTTCGGCGCGATACCCTGGAAGTCGGTGACGATGCGGGAGAACACGTTGTCCAGCCACCTGACGATCGCATCCGGCGTGATCTGGAGGGGGAGCCGGGTCGGAATCACGCCGACCACCCCACCGTCTTCGATACGTCGTGACCGTCGTCACACCACGTCTTGACTTGAGCTATCATGGCCCGTCATGGTTGTATTCGGTTCTGTAATTAAAGTTTTCGAACACGATGGCGCTGAGACAGAGGTGCCGTCACCCGCAAGAACAACTATCAAGGCGCTGCCGGGCAACGTCACTAACGCAATGTCCAAAGAAGTCCACAGCGTCTCCGAGGAGGGCTACAGCACCGAGAACACGATCCGCGACTTCGAGACGACGGTCGACGCGACCGGCGAGGCCGCGCCCGACACACTCGAGGCGCTGCTCGCCGCCTACGCCTCCTGCTACGTCCCGGCGCTCCGCGTCGGCGCTGAGCAGCGCCAGGCAGGCGACCTCGGCCGCATCGAGATCGACTCGACGGGCGAGCTCAACGACGACGACAAGCTCGCGTCGGTCCACTTCGACATCAAGGTCGCCGGCGACATCGGCGACAAGGGCGACGCCATCGTCGAGCGTGCCCACGAGCTCTGCAAGGTCGGCGACGCGGTGAAGGCCGAGCTGGTGGCCGAGGTCGACATCGAAGGCGACGCGTTCTGAGACCGGTTCCACTCGGAACTCCCACGGTCCGTCTCAGCCGTCCGTGTCGGGGCGCGGGAGGGCGGTGAACGACCGTTCGACGATGTCGAACGGGTCGTAGACGGACTGGTGGCAGCCGCAGTAGCTCTTGTTCGCGGCCCCGAACTTCGGCGCGTCGGAGCTGTCCTTGAACCCCGGGATACAGCAGAAGTGGGTGCACTTGTTCAGGAAGGCGATGAAGCCGTCGACGGTGCTCTCGGCGAGCCACTCGTCCTCAGCAGCAGCCTCCTCGACCCGCGTGCTACGGACAATCTGGATGGGGAGCGTCTCCTCGCTGTCGACCTCCTGTGAGCGCCAGGTGCAGTTCGCGGGCTTGCCGTAGCCGTCCTCGCCGATGCCGTTGCCCCACTCCGCGTAGTCCTCGAACTGGTCGACGTGGACGCGCTCGCCGATGCTCGTCTGCTCGCTCTGCCAGTCGAGACGGGTGTTCGCGCTGTAGCGCATGTAGTTGTCGTACTCCCCGTCGGGCTGGACGTTCTGGAATGTCTGGCAGCCGCAGTACTGGAACCACTGGGTGGAGTAGGTCACGCCGCCGAGCTCCATCTCGGCGATGGTGACGGTCGTTCCGTCGTCGAGCTCGCGCTCCTCGGACTCGGGCCAGACGCCCTTCAAGTAGCCCTCGTCGTCGAGTTCCAGCGGTATCTGTGGGAGCCCGCGCGGGGCGGGGCCGTCGGTGTTCTTCGCCGCGCGGTAGGTGACCGTCCCACCGCCGGAGCCGACGCCGGTCGTGGTTCCCTCGACGGCGGCACCGGCAGCGGTCGTGATGGCGGCCATCGTCGCGCCGCCGGCGACGCCCTTGACGAATCGTCGTCTGTCGCTCTCTGTCGGATACTTGTCGGAATCCATGGGGACCACTCGAAGACGAGTCGGCACGGGGACAAGTATCGTGGCGAGGGTTCCCAGCTGCTGTCAACCGGGGGAACTTTCTTGGCCGACGTCGCCGAGAATGCGCGCGAGCGCAACCCTGATACGGATGCTCACGAAAGGTCGTGACATGCACAACCGCTGGACGGACCAGGTGGTCGGCGAGCGGATGACGGTCGACAAGGAGTTCACGCAGGACGTGGTGAACTCGGAGTTCTCCAACCAGGAGTGGGACCTCATCATGAGCGCTGTCGAGTTCGAGATCGAGAACCCGGAGTCACCGGCGGATGCCCGCATCGTCGCGAACACGGAGAAGGTGGCGACCATCGTGCCCGAGCTCGACGACATCAACGCCCAGATGCAGGCGATGGGCGGGGCGCCCGGCGGTGGCTCTCGCGACCGCGGTTCGGGCGGCAGCGGTCTCGTCGACTCCGTGAAGTCCGCGCTCGGGATGGGTGGTGGCGGGGACGACGAACCCGACCAGGAGCGCATCGACGCCGCGAGCGAGCTGGCGGGCCGCTACGGCGAGGAGCTCCAGGCGCACCTGGAGTCGAAAGGCCGCTGGGAGGAGATCTGTGCGGTCGCGGCGCAGACACCGTCCGGGGACGAGTCCTAGCCGTCGCCCGACCGGAACATCGTCAGCTCCTCCGCCTCGTAGATGTTCATCAGCTCGGTGACGAGCTCGTCGTAGCTCTCGTCGTCGACGCGGAGGCTATCGAGTCGCTCTACGGTCTTCTGGCGGAGTTCGATCTCTGGCATACGATAGCATACGTCGCCCCGGGTGAAAACGCTTCCTCAGAGCCGGGCGAGCACGGCATCGGCGACGTCCGCCGTGGTCGCGTCACCGCCGAGGTCCGGTGTCCTGGGGCCGTCGGCGAGCACGTCCTCGACGGCGGTGCGGACGCGGTCGCCCTCGTCGTCGTAGCCGAGGTGCGAGAGGAGCATCGCCGCGGAGAGCAGCGTCGCGGCCGGGTTCGCGACGCCCTCGCCGGCGATGTCCGGGGCGCTCCCGTGGACCGGCTCGAACAGCCCGTTCTCCGGGCCGACGTTGGCCGAGGGGAGCAGGCCGAGCCCGCCGACGAGGCCGGCGGCGAGGTCCGAGAGCACGTCGCCCGCGAGGTTCGGGCAGACGACCACGTCGAACTGTTCGGGGTCGAGGCAGACGTGGGTCGCGAAGGCGTCCATCAGCACCTCCTCGGTCTCGACGCCGTGCTCGTCGGCGACGGAGACGACTGCGTCGCGGAACCGGCCGTCGGTCTCGCGCATCACGTTCGCCTTGTGCGCGACGTGGAAACCGTCGATGCCGCGTTCCGCGACGTAGTCGCAGGCGAACTCGGCGAGTCGCTCGGATGCCGAGGTCGTGACGACGCGCGTGAGCGTCGAGAGGTCGTCGGAGAGGCGGTCCTCGTGGCCCGCGTAGACGCCCTCGGTGTTCTCGCGCAGGAACACGAGGTCTGTCTCCGGGCGCAGTGCGTCGACGCCGGGATATGCCCGTGCCGGCCGGACGTTGACGAAGGAGTCCACGGCCTCGCGGAGCGGTAGCACGACGTCGGCGGCCGTCTCGCCCGCCGCGCCGAAGATGGTCGCGTCGGCGTCGGCGACGAGGTCGTACGTCTCCGCTGGGAGTGCGGTGCCGGTCTCGGCTTTCGTCGCGTCGCCGGCCTCGCCGTGGACGAACTCGAACTCGCCCACCGCGTCGAGCACGTCGACGGCGGCCGGGACGACCTCCTGGCCGATGCCGTCGCCGGGGACGACGGCGATCTTGTCTGTCATGGCGATAGGGACTCGCCCTGCTCAAATCAGGATTCCGGAAGGGGCCACATCATCCAGTGGGGCACCTGGGGCTGTCCGACCCCAAGCTTTTTATCCCTGGGCGGGAAATAATTACATGCAGGAGCGGTGCGAATAGAAATCGGTGGTTTCTTGTATCAGTCTCCAGTAGCAACTGTTCCCGGTAGCGAGCCGGGGGCGAAGACAGGCACTCTCCCCCGCTGACGACGGTGTACCGCCCGCTACCGAGCGACAGCCACGTCGCTCGCCGACGAAGCAACGAGACCGCAGCGCCCACATCACACATGTACGACACGACACAGGACACGGTAACCGTTCCGAGCGACCCGACCGAACTCGCCGCCCGCGACGACGTCGACGAGGTCACGGACAGATTCCCGCACGGCGACGAGGACCACTGCGAGGCCGACTACGCCGGTCGAACCATCGTCGGCGTCACGAACGACGACGGCGAGGTGCTGCTCGTCACCGACCGCGACGCCAGCCACGCGGTGCTCCCGAGTCCGAAGGTAGCGCACGACGGCGACTGGACCGGGACGGCCCGCGAGGAGCTCGCGGAGATCGCCGAGATGGACATCCGGGTCACGTCCGTCGAGCGCGTCCGACACGCCGAACACGTCCTCGAGGGCGACGACGAGGTCTTCGACGAGACCACGCACCTCGTCCTCGCCGCCGAACCCGTCGCCGACGACCCCGAGCTCCCCGACCTCGAGGCCGAGCACTGGTCGCTCGAGTGGCACGACAGCTACCCCGACGAGCTGCTCGAGGACGGTAGACCCGAGACCGAGGACGTTCGACTGTTCGTCGACTGACCGTCGGCAGCACCATCCCGGCCGCGGTGCGGCGCCAGCACAGCCCACGATCGCCACCCGACCAGCCACAGCTATGTCAGAACTCCCACCACAGGACGACCGCACAGCCGACGACCAATCTGGCACCGAAACCGACGGTGCGCTCAGCATCCACGCCCCGCCGGAGAGCGCGAACGACGAGGCCATCCCGGTCGAGGTGACCGGCCTCGAACCCGGTGAGTCGGTCGAGTTCCGGGCCGAACTCCACGCCCACGATGGCGTCACCTGGCGCTCCGAGTCGACGTTCACCGCCGACGAGGACGGGACCGTCGCCCTCGCCGCCCACGCGCCCGAGGACGGGAGCTACGACGGGGTCGAACCGATGGGCTGGTACTGGTCCATGGCCGCCACCGACGGCGAGACGCGATTCCCGGCCATCAGCGACGAACCGACCATCGAGATCGACCTGCGAGCGACCGCGGGCGACCGACGCGCGACCCGGACCATCACCCGCCGCGTCTACGACGACGGCGTGACTGGTCGACCCGTCGACCACGACGACGTCGTCGGCACGCTCTACGAACCGCCGGGTGAGGGGCCGCATCCGGCCGTGCTCGACCTGCACGGCTCCGCCGGCCGGCTCTCTGACTCGACCGCGAAGGCCCTCGCGAACGAGGGCTACGCCACGCTCGCCATCGACTACTTCGGCGACGGCGAGCCCATCCCCGACGACCACCGACGCGTGCCACTCTCCTACTTCGACACCGCGGTCGACTGGCTGGGCGATCAGCCCGGGGTCTGTTCGGGCCCGGTCGGCCTCGTCGGCGCGTCCCGGGGAGCCGAGCTCGCACTCCTGCTCGGTGCCCGCCGGGACTGGGTCGGCGCGGTTGTCTCCTACGCCGGCAGCGCCATCATGTGGGACACGCCCTCGGGCGAGCCCGCCTGGACCGACGACGGCGAGCCGGTCCCGCACGTCGTCGCCGACCCGGTGCCCGGCGCGTCCGTCGAGCAGGGCCTCACCGACGAGCAGGTCGAGCGTGCGACGCCCCACGTCGAGGAGACGGACGGCCCCGTCCTGCTGCTCTCCGGCGGCGCAGACCAGGTCTGGCAGTCGCGGTACCTCTCGGACCTCGCGATGGAGCGACTGGAGCGGGCCGACTTCCCGCACCGGTACGCACACCACACCTACGACGGCGTCGGCCACTTCATCGGCCGGCCGTACTGCCCGATGACCGGTGTCGGTCCCGCCGACCGGGCGAAGGCGACGGCCCACGCCGCAGCCGACTCCTGGCCGCGCGTGAAGGCGTTCCTCGCGGATGGACTCCGGAGGATGGACGAGTGAAGAAGACGGTCATCGCGCCCGGGCAGGGCGTCGTCGAGTCCGACGAGCTCGACGAACCACAGACCTCACTCGCCGTCGCGACCCACCGCAGCGACTGCGTCCACGTCGAGTGCAACGGGCTCGTCTACCCCGAGGGCGACGTGCGCGAGCAGACCCGCGAGCTGTTCGGCCTCGTCGAGAAGCTGCTCGGCGAGTTCGACGGCACCCCGAACGACCTCGTCATGCTCCGCTGGTACGTCGAATCGGGCGAGTACACGCCCGCGACCCGTGGCACGGTCCAGGAGGTGCAGTCGGCGTTCGTCGACCGGCCGCACTACCCGGCCGGCTGTGTCGTCACGACGCCGGAGATACCGGTCGACGGCGCGCTGCTCGAACTCGACGCGACCGCGACGATTCCGGACGACGGCTGGACCGTCGAGACGATAGAAGAGTAGCCGGTCAGGCGCTGTCGACGTACGGCAGGCTCGCTGCGGTCTTCTCGACCTCACCTGCGTTCGCCTTCATCAGCGCCGTGGTGTCCCAGACGCCCTCGACGAGCGCCTTGCGCTGGGCGTCGTCCACGGTCACGTCGACCGTGGTGTCTCCGTAGGTGACCGTCTCCGCGGCGACGTCGACGTCGATGTCGCCGTCGGGGTTCTCGTCGACCCAGTCCTGGATGGCCTGGATCGTCTCGGCGTCGGCGGTCACGGTCGGCACGCCGAGCGCGAGGCAGTTGCCCGCGAAGATCTCCGCGAACGACTCGCCGATGATGGCGTCGATGCCCCAGCGCACGAGCGCCTGCGGGGCGTGCTCGCGCGAGGAGCCACAGCCGAAGTTCGCGTTGACGACCATCACCGAGGCGTCGCGGAACCGGTCCTCGTTCATCGGGTGGTCCTTCTCCTCGTCGTCCTCCGTGAACCGCTGGTCGAAGAACGAGAACTGGCCGAGGCCGTCGAACGTGACGACCTTCATGAACCGCGCCGGGATGATCTGGTCGGTGTCGATGTCGTTCCCGGGCACCGGGATGCCGGTGCCGGAGACGTGCTCGACCGTTTCGGCGGGTCCGTCAGTCATTCCTGACCACCTCCGCCGTCTCGAGGTCGCGGACGTCGGTCACTTCGCCCTCGATGGCGGCGGCGGCGACCATCCGGGGGTTCATCAGGACGGTGCGGCCGTCCTTGCTCCCCTGGCGGCCGACGAAGTTCCGGTTGGAGGAGGAGGCACAGGCCTCGTCGCCCTCCAGCTGGTCCTCGTTCATGCCGAGGCACATCGAGCAGCCGGCGTTGCGCCAGTCGAAGCCGGCGTCCTCGAACACCTCGCGCAGGCCCTCCGCCTCGGCGGCGCGCGCGACGCGCTGGCTGCCCGGGACGACCATCGCGCGGACGTCCGGGTGGACCTCGCGGCCCTCGACGACGCCGGCCGCACGGCGCAGGTCGGGCAGGCGGGCGTTCGTACACGAGCCGAGGAACGCGACGTCGATGGGGTAGCCGGCCATCGTCTCGCCGGGTTCGACGCGCATGTGCTCCTGGGCGCGTCGGGCGGTGTCGACCTTGTCCTCGGGCAGGTCCGCCGGGGCCGGGATGGGCTGGGTGACGCCGACGCCCTGGCCAGGCGTGGTGCCCCAGGTGACCACCGGCTCCAGCTCGCTGCCGTCGATGGTGACGACGTCGTCGTACTCCGCGTCGTCGTCGCTGGCGATGGACTCCCAGTACGGCTTGAGCTCCTCGAACTTTTCGGGGTTCTCCTGGAAGTACTCGGTCTCCTGCAGCCACTCGAAGGTGGTCTCGTCCGGGTTGACGTAGCCCGCGCGGGCGCCGCCCTCGATGCTCATGTTGCAGATGGACATCCGGCCCTCCATGTCGAGGTTCTCGATGGCCTCGCCGGCGTACTCGTAGACGTAGCCGACGCCGCCGTCGGTGCCGAGCCGGCGGATTATCTCGAGGATGACGTCCTTCGCGCCGACGCCGTCGGGCAGCTCGCCCGTGACCTCGATCTTCCGCACGTCCTTCTTCTCCATGGCGACGGTGCCCGTCGCGAGCACGTCGCGGATCTGGCTGGTGCCGATACCGAACGCGAGCGCGCCGAACGCGCCGTGGGTCGAGGTGTGGCTGTCGCCGCAGACGATGGTCTTGCCGGGCTGGGTGAGCCCCTGCTCCGGCCCGATGACGTGGACGATGCCCTGGTTCCCGGAGTTCGGGTCGGAGAACTCGATGCCCGCCTCGCGGACGTTCTCCTCGAGCTCGGACATCATCCGCTCGGCGGCGTCGTCGGGGTAGGGCCGCGACTGGTCGGCCGTCGGGACGATGTGGTCGACCGTGGCGTGGGTCAGCTCGGGGTACGCGACCGCCATGTCGCGCTCCCTGAGCATGCCGAACGCCTGCGGGCTCGTCACCTCGTGGATGAGGTGCAGGCCGACGAACAGCTGCGTCTGGCCGGTCGGGAGCTCCGTGACGGTGTGGCGGTCCCAGACCGTGTCGTAGAGCGTGCCCTCGGACATCAGTACTCCTGCCGTCCGGTGCCGCGCTCGCCACCGCGCTCGAACACGCGGTTGGCGGCGTCGTCGTCTGTCGTGTGGCGTACGTCGGCCATGACCTCGCTGTCGCCGTCGTCCGGCTCGCCCGCGTCGAAGGGCCTGGCGTCCTCGCGCACCGGGTCGCGGCCGCCGTCGGCCACGATGGTGACGCCGTGCTCGAACACCTGCCCCATGCTCTCGCCGGTGAACGGGTTGGTGTGGCTCACGTCCGCCATCGTTCGGTTGTCGGTGCGGCTCTCTCGGTCGGTGGTGCGTTCGGTCATTGTCAGTCGTCCGCCTGTGGCGGGGTCGCGTCCTCTTCTTGCTCGTTCGGTGCGTCGTCGGCCCACGCGAACAGCCCGCGCAGCTCCTCGCCGACGGCCTCGATGTCGTGGGCCTTCTCGGCCTGCCGGAGCTGGTCGTAGCTCGGGCGGCCGGCCTGGTTCTCGGTGATCCACTCGCGGGCGAAGGTGCCGTCCTGGACCGCCTCCAGCACCTCCTCCATGTTCTCGCGAGCGTGCTCGTCGACGATGACGTCGCCGCGGGTCAGGCCGCCGTACTCGGCGGTGTCGGAGACCGAATCCCACATCTCGCCGAGCCCGCCCTCGTACATGAGGTCGACGATGAGCTTCATCTCGTTCATGCACTCGAAGTACGCCATCTCGGGGCTGTAGCCCGCGTCGACGAGCGTCTCGTAGCCCTGCTTGATGAGCGAGGTGACGCCGCCACAGAGGACGGCCTGCTCGCCGAACAGGTCGGTCTCGGTCTCCTCGCGGAACGTCGTCTCGACGACGCCGGCGCGGGTGCAGCCGATGGCCTGTGCGTAGGCGAGTGCCTCCTGTGTCGCCTCGCCCGTCGCGTTCTGGTACACCGCCAGCAGTCCGGGCGTGCCCTCGCCGGCCTCGTAGTTCCGGCGGACGAGGTGGCCCGGCGACTTCGGCGCGATCATCGTCACGTCGACGTCCTCGGGGGGCCGGATCTGGTTGTAGTGGACGTTGAAGCCGTGCGCGAACTGGAGCGTGTCGCCCGCGTCGAGGACGGGTTCGATCTCCTCGTACACGGCGGGCTGGACGGTGTCGGGGACGAGCACGGACACGATGTCGGCGGCCTCGGCCGCGTCACGTGGCGTCTCGACCTGCAGGCCGTCGGCCTCGGCGGCCGTGCGGGAACTGGAGTCCTCGCGCAGGCCCACGACCACGTCGACCCCGCTGTCGGCGAGGTTCTGTGCGTGGGCGTGGCCCTGGCTGCCGTAGCCGAGTACGGCGACGGTCTTCCCGTCGATGTAGGTCGCGTCGGCGTCGTCGTCGGTGAACACTGTCGTCGTCGGCGTCGTGGAGTCGTCTGTCGTCATTGGTTGGTGGATCGCGGGGTGGTGTCGTCGGTTGTCGATTCGGTGCCGCGGGCGAGTGCGGCCGTGCCGGTCCGGGTGACCTCGCGGACGCCGAAGCGCTCGAACGTCTCGACGGCCGCGCGGATCTTCTGTCGGCTCCCGGTGATCTCGACGGTGACCGTCTCCGGACACGCGTCGACGGTCTTCGCGTCGTACATCTCGGCGACGGCGGAGACCTGGTCGGGATGTTCGGCCTCGACCTTCACGAGCGCGAGCTCGCGGTTGATGGCGTTCTGGGGCAACTCCTTCACGGAGATGACCGGGACCTGCTTCCTGAGCTGCTTCTCGATCTGGTCGATGCCGGGGTCGGACTCCTCGGTCACGACCGTGATGCGGGCGCGGGAGTCGTCCTCGGTGGGGCCGACGGTCAGGCTCTCGATGTTGAACTGGCGCCGGCTGAACAGCCCGGAGACCTTCGAGAGGACGCCGGGCTCGTGCTCGACGAGCACCGAGATGACCGCGCGGCGCGTCGCCGGCTCGGCTTCGACCTCGGGGTCGATGCGGATGCCCTGTGCGTTCCGTCGTCCCTCGGGGGTGGGTCGCTCGTCGGGAGCGGGCCCGGGCAGTCCGGAGCTCACAGGTGACCCTCCTCCAGCGCGAACTGGCCGTTGTCGCCGCCGCTGGGAACCATCGGGTAGACGTTCTCCTCGGGGTCGACGTAGCAGTCGAGCACCGCGGGGCCGTCGTACTCCAGCGCCTCGGTGATGGCGTCGGCGACGTCGTCGTAGTCGGCGACGGTGATGCCCTTCGCGCCGAAGCCCTCCGCGAGCGTAGCGAAGTCGGGGCACCAGTGGTACTCCGAGGCCATCCGCCGGCGGTCGTAGAACGCGTCCTGCCACTGGCGGACCATCCCGATGTGCTCGTTGTTCAGCACGACGACGGTGATGTCGAGGTTCTCGCGGACCGCGACGGACAGCTCCTGCATCGTCATCAGGAACGAGCCGTCCCCCTCGAAGGAGACGACCTGCCTGTCGGGTGCGGCGATCTTCGCGCCGATGGCGGCGGGCACGCCGTAGCCCATCGTCCCCAGCCCGTGGCTGGAGACCCAGGTGCGCGGCTCGGTGTACTGCCAGTACTGGACCGCCCACATCTGGTGCTGGCCGACGCCGGTCGTGACGATGGCGTCGTCCTCGGTCGCCTCGTCGAACGCCTCGACGACGAACTGCGGCTTCAGCGGCTCGTCGTCGGGCGTCGCATAGTCCATCGGGTACTCGGACTTCCACTGCTGGCAGGTCGCGCGCCACTTCTTCGTCTCGGGGGCGGCGCGCATCGCCTCGTCCAGCTGGGTGACGACCGTGCCGGCGTCGCCGACGAGCGGGTAGTCCGCCTCGATGTTCTTGCTGATCTCGGCCGGGTCGATGTCGACGTGGACGACCTCGGCGTCGGGCGCGAACGTCTCGATGCCGCCGGTGAGGCGGTCGTCGAAGCGACAGCCGACCGCGACGAGGCAGTCGGTGTGGGTGATGGCCATGTTGGCGTAGCCGGTGCCGTGCATGCCGGCCATCTCCAGCGCCAGCTCGTGGTCCTCGGGGAACGCGCCGACGGCCGGCATCGTCGTCGTCACCGGCACGTCGTACGTCGTCGCGAACTGTCGGACCTCCTCGCTGGCGTCGCCCTTGATGACGCCGCCGCCGACGAGCAGCAGCGGGCGGTTCGCGGACTCGATGACGTCGGCGGCCTCGCGGACCGCGGACGGGTCGGCGCGCTCGGTCACCTGGTAGGTGTCCGGCGTGGTCGGCGGCCCGGGCTCGCGGTCGGTCTCGGCCTGCGTGACGTCCTTCGGCAGGTCGACGAGCGTCGGCCCGGGGCGACCGGATCGGGCGAGGCCGAACGCCTCGCTGACGTCGTCGCCGACGGTGTCGGCCCCGCTGGCGAAGTAGTTGTTCTTCGTGATGGGCGCGGTGACGCCGGTGGTGTCGGTCTCCTGGAACGCGTCGTTGCCCACGAAGTCTGTCGGGACCTGCCCGGTCAGCGCGACGACCGGGTCGGAGTCCATCGAGGCGTCCGCGATGCCGGTGACGAGGTTCGTCGCGCCGGGGCCGGACGTGGCCATGCAGACGCCGGGCTCGCCGGAGACGATGCCGTAGGCGTCGGCCGCATGGGCCGCGCCCTGCTCGTGGGCCATCGTCACGTGGCGGACCGTCTCGGAGTCGTACAGCGCGTCGTAGACGGGCATGATGGCGCCGCCCTGGACGCCGAAGCAGTACTCGACGCCGGCGTTCTCCAGCGCCTCGACGACCGATGAGGCGCCGGTTCGCGGTCGCGCCGGCGCGTCGTCGGTGGACTCGCCGTCGGCCGGTGTCGTCTCACCTGTCGCTCCGTCCGTGGGTGCGGTGCTCGCTCGTTCGCTCATGGGTTCGGGCCGTCGAACGGTGTGGTGGTCGTGGGTCGATACCGGTGGTCACCCGCGACTGGCGGGTGACGCGTGACTTTGGATCGGGGCTGTGTGCGTGTGTCTGCGGTGTGCATCTGTGTCGGACGGACGCTCGGCTGTGGGTCGGAAGTCGGTGCAGAAACGGTCGGTGGAGGGGTTGGTGTAGGGGCTAGGCGGCCCCTACAATACCGAGAATCCGTGCGACGACGCGACCGCTGTCGAGGGGCAGCCCCCGGACAGTCGGTCGGCGTCTCATTACCAGACACGTAGGGCGACCCCGATATATAAACGTTGGCGGTCGTGCAGTCCTTGCCGCCGGACCGCATCAGGCTGACACCTCCTCGCGCTCCTCGACCTGCTCGACGCCGACGTCGCGTGCGAACTGTTGGACCGTGGCTGCGGTGACCCGTTCCTTCTCGGCACCGCGGTCCTTGACCATTCGCGTGACCTCGCGGACCTCACTCTCGGTCGGGTCGTAGCCCGCTTCGACCAGGTGCTCGCGGACGGCGTTGACGCCGGTGTGCTTGCCGAGCACCAGTTTGCGGGTCGCGCCGACCATCTCGGGGGTCATCACGCCGGGCTCGAACGTGTCGCTGTTCTCGATGACGCCCGCGGCGTGGATGCCGGACTCGTGACTGAAGGCGTTGTCGCCGACGACGGGCTTGTTCGCCGGGACCGGCATGTCCGAGCGCGCCTCGACCAGCTTGCTCAGCTCGGTGATGCGCGTCGTGTCGATGCCGGTGTCCGTCTGGTAGACCGACTCGACGGCCATGACGAACTCCTCGTAGGCGGCGTTGCCGGCGCGCTCGCCGATACCGTTCACGGAGACCTGTGCCTGCTCGGCACCGGCCTCGATACCGGACAGCGCGTTCGCCGTCGCCAGTCCGAAGTCGTCGTGCGTGTGCACGTCGATGCGGGCGTCGGTGTGGTCCGTGACCGTGTCGATGAGGTCGTAGAACCGACGTGGGGTGGCGACGCCGCAGGTGTCCGGCACGTTGATCCAGTCGGTGCCCGCCTCGGTGACGGCCTCGACCATCTCGATCAGGAACGCCTCGTCGGTGCGGGTGGCGTCCATGGGCGAGAACATGCAGGTGACACCGGCGTCTTTGACCTGCCGGACGGAGTCGATCGCTCGTTCTTTGACCTGTTCCCTCGTGGCGTGCATCGAGTCCTCGATCTGGACGTCGGAGGTGCTGACGAAGACGTGGACCATGTCCACGCCGGCGTCCAGTGCGGCCTCCACGTCCTTGTCGACGACGCGGGCCAGCCCGCAGGTCGTCGCGTCGGTGTGGCGAGCGATGTCGGAGACGGCCTCGAACTCCGCGTCGGAGTTGACGGGGAACCCGGCCTCGATGACGTGGGTGCCCATCTCGTCCAGCGCGGCGGCTATCTCGCGTTTGTCCTCGTAGGAGAACGATGTACGTGGGGACTGCTCGCCGTCCCGCAGTGTGGTGTCGAAAACTCGTGCTGCGTCGAACTCGTCAGTTACGTCCAGGGTGCCCTGGAAGAACTCGACCGCCCTGACGGGTGTCAGAGCGAGTGTCGTTGTGAGACATCGTACCCAATCGGAGGTCCGAACTCGTATTTAAATCTGGTGCTGTGACAGACGACCGCTCCGCTGAAATCTCGGGTTATAGACCGTGACGTTCGGGAAAACCCACACCGGGCGTCGGCTACTGTCGGATATGCATTCCTAATATTCCTTGTATCACGGTTCGAGCGGGTCGGCTCGCGGGGCCGGTCGAGCTGGTGGCCGGCGACCCCAGCGTTAAGCGGCTGGTCGGCGTACATCTAGGTATGGCAGACGAAGTGATCCGGCTCCTCGAGAAGGCGTACGGCGACGAGATCGAGACCGTCATGAACTACATGTCGAACTCCATCGTGCTCGACGGCGTGCGGGCCGAGGAGATCAAGGCGAGTCTCGACCAGGACATCCAGGAGGAGATCACCCACGCGCGCCAGCTCGGTGAGCGACTGAAGCAGCTCGACGCCGCCCCGCCGGGGTCGATGGCGTTCGAGCCCACCCAGGAGAGCCTCCAGCCCCCCGCGGACACGACGGACGTCCTCGCGGTCATCGAGGGCGTCATCGAGGCCGAGGAGGACGCCATCGAGACGTACCGCTCGCTCATCCACGCGGCCGAGGAGGCCGACGACCCGGTGACCGAGGACCTCGCAGTGACCATCCTCGCCGACGAGGAGGCCCACCGCACGGAGTTCCGCGGCTACCGGAAGGAGTACCGCAACGACTAGTCCTCCGGCGAGCCCTCGGCACTCCCGGGGCCCGTCGGCCTGTCCTCGCTGCCGTCCGTCGACGACTCGACAGCGTCCGCAGTCGTGGGCTCGCTCGATTCGTCGGGCGTCTCGGCCGACCGAGCGGTCGACTCAGCGGCGTCGTCGAGCGTCTCGACGACCTGCCAGCGCTCCGTCGGGGGCTCCGACCAGACAGTCAGTGACGCCAGCACGAGCGAGCCCACCAGCCAGAGCGTCAGCCCGACAACGTTCGCGAGCACGGCCGAGAGCGGGAGCGTCGCGGCCTCGACGGTTCGGATCGAGAGCGCGAGCGTCAGCCCCCGGAACGCGCTGTTCGGGCTGAGCGCGAGCAGGTACCGGAGCCCGTCCGGGCCCACCAGGCCGGACGACAGCGCCGCGACCAGCCCGAGGTCGAGCCCGACCGTCAGCAGCACGACAACACCCACTGCCGCTGCGATGGCGGTCCGACCCTGGGTCGCGACCGTCGAGACGGCGACGACCGCCGCTAGCACGACCGCGGCGTACAGCGTCGCGAGCAGCACGAACCGGAGGTAGGTGCCGAACGGGCCGTCGCCGCCGTGGGTCGCGATGACCGGGTTCGCGGGCGGGCCGAACGCCGGGACGAACAGCCCGGCGACGAGCAGGGTGGCGAACACGAGCGAGAGCACGGCGGTCGCCCGCCCCACGAACACGCCGAGGACGTACGTCCGCGGCCTGAGGGGGTACGTCCGCAGCACGTCGAGCTCCTTCGAGGCCGCGTCGGCCTGGATGGCCCGGTAGCCGAACGCGACGGCGAGCAGCGGCACGAGCACCTCGACGGGCGTCAGCAGGTCGGCGACGAGCGGGACGTAGCCGGTCAGGCTGCTGGCGAACGCGAGCCACCAGACGATGGCTGCGAACCCGACCGCGCTCGCGACGTAGGCGGGCGTCCGGGCGACGATGGTGAGTTCGCGTTCGACCACGGCGAACAGGTCGTCGATCTCGCGGGTCATGCGTCACCCTCCGTCCCGGACCGTTCGTCGGTCCCGTTCGTACTCTCGCCACCGGTCCGTCCGGCCCGCACCGTGAGTTCGTCGCCGACCAGTCCGCGGAACGCCTCCTCCAGCGTCTCCGCGTCAGCCTCCTCGATGACCGACCGCGGGGAGCCGTCGGCGATGATGTCGCCGTGGTCGAGGACGAGCAGCCGGTCGGCGGTCTCGGCGCCCACGAGGTGGTGGGTCGCGAGGACGACCGCGACGCCGCGGTCGGCGAAGGCGTCGACCGTCTCGAAGATGTGCCGGCGCATCGCCGGGTCCAGCCCGCTCGCGGGTTCGTCGAGCACGAGCAGCGGCGGATCGCCGAGCACGGCGCCGGCCATCCCGAGCAGCCGTTTCATGCCGCCCGAGAGCGCGCCGACGCGACGGTCCGCGACACCCTCCAGGCCGACGAGTTCGATGGCGTCGTCGACGTCGGCCCCGCCGTCGAGCAGGTCGGCGTAGAACGACAGCGTCTCGCGCACCGTGAAGCCCGACCGGAACGCGGGCTCCTGCGGACAGAAGCCGATGGGTCGGTCACCGGTCGCCGCGACCGCGACCGAGCCCTCGGTGGCCGGCAGGAGTCCGGCGAGCACCCGCAGGAGGGTGGACTTGCCGGAGCCGTTCGGGCCCACGACGGCGGTGACGGTCCCCGCGTCGAGCGTGTAGGACACGTCGTCGAAGACGGTCACGTCGCCGAACGAGAGCGTCACCGAGTCGACGCTGGCGACGGGGTGGCGCCCGCGCGACTGCTGGTCGGCCGCTGGCGCCTGCTCGCTCTCGCTCATGCCGACACCTCCGTGGACTGCGCCGCGGTGGCGTTCAGCGCGGCCGCGACCGCGTCCGGCCTGACCGGGCGGACGCGCGGTGCCTCGTCGACGACACCGCGGCTCCGGAGCCCGGGCAGCGAACCCTCCTGCGAGCGGAGCAGCTGGACCGCGGGCGAGGTGGCGAGGACGTGTGCGTCGGGCGACGAGGCGGCGTATCGGTCGACCGCGCCGGTCGGCTGGAACGGCCGGTCGATGAAGCCGTCGCGGTCGCTGTCGACGCCGGGCGCGCCGCCCCAGTAGTTGCCCGCGCCGTCGTCGGTCCAGATGCGGACCGGACCGAGCGACGTGGAGACGTAGCGGTCGTTGCCGACGACGTCGTTCGCCGTCACGACGTTCGTCGGGATGAGCGTCGACGCGCGGATGCCCACGTCGTTGCCGACGACGACGTTCCTGGCGAACAGGGACCGGTCCGAGCCCACGTCCAGCCCCTCCTCGTTGCCGACGACCGTGTTCCCGACGACGTAGGAGGCACGGCCGGCCACGTCGAGGCCGATGCTGCTGTCGGTGACGTAGTTGTCCGCGACGACGTTGTCCTCGGGCAGCGTCATCACGACCACGCCGGTCCGGGTCCGCGTCGCGGTGTTGTTCGCGACCAGCGTCCCCGAGGTGTACATCTCGTGGACGCCGAAGCGGAGGTCCGCGAAGCTGTTGTTCCGGACGACGGTGCCGTCGCCGAGATGCATGTAGACGCCGTCGCGCCCGCCGACGAACGTCGAGTCCTGGACGAGCATGCGCGAGTGGATGGTGATGGTGCTCATGAATCCCTCGCTCCAGGGCGTCTCGCCGTCGACGCGGACCTCCTCTATGACCACGCCGTCGCTGTAGCGCACCGTCACGCCGTTCGTTGGGGTGTCGACGTAGACGTCGGCGACGTACGAGCCGGCCGCGTCGTCGAACTCGACCCCGGAGGCGGCGTAGCCGTACGCCCGGAGCACCTGTGCGTCCCAGGCGTCGGTGTCGAGGTCCAGCTCCGGCCGGGCCTGCTGCTGGCCGATGCCCCGGATCGAGAGGTCGGTGACGGCGACCTGGGCGCCGACCGCGCGGAGGACGCTGCCGTTCCCGTCGCCGACGAGCCACGTCTCGTTCACGCCGGCCCCGCGGATGGTCACGGGCTTGCGGACCGTGACGTTCACGTCCCGGTACTCGCCTGCGGGGAGGACGACGGTCGTGTTCGCCGGCGCCTGCTCGACCGCCGCCGCGAGCGTGGGTACATCCTCGCCGACGACGACGGAGACGGGCCGCTCGCGGAGCTCGCGGGCGTCGGCCGCGGCGGCGTCGGCCCAGGCGTGTCGGTCCGCGGCGCGGCGTTCGGCAGCGGCGACCGACAGCTCGGAACGCTCGAAGCGGTGCGCGCGGAGGCCCTCCCAGTCGACGACGGTGCCGCCGAAGCTGTCGGTGAACGAGTCGGCGGCTGCGCGCTCGGAGAACGGGACGACGGCGCCCCCACCGGGGTGTCTCGCGTCGGAGTCGACGACGAACACGGCGTCCTCGACGGCGATCCAGTCGGTGTCGCCGCCGGTCACGCGCAGGAAGCCGTCGTCGCCGGTCGCGAGTTCGGCGTCCGCGTAGTCGGTGACGTAGATGGAGAGCGGGACGCCGAACTGGCGCTCGTGACCGTCGCGGTCGAGCTCGGTGACGAGCGAGGAGAGTCCCTCGTGGCCGACGACGTAGCGGTACCGCGAGTAGAACACCTCGGCCCGCGGGACCGCGAGCGAGCGCTCCCTGACGACGCGCTGTTCGGCCTGGGTCAGGTCGGTCATCCTGATGGTGTCGCCGAAGTCGACGACGGAGGGGCCCTCACCGGGGTCGACGTCGACGAGGAAGATGCCGCTGGTCACCAGCAGGATGGCGGCGAGCGCGGTGACGAGGTAGCGGGCGTACACGGCTCAGCGACCGACCAGTGCGGGGGTGATGTCGTCGAACGAGACCACGTCGCCGCCGTACTCGTCGGCGAACGCGTCGGCGTCTCCCGAATCGGAGAACGGGACGAAGTCGGCGCCCATCGCCCCGTTGACGTCGCTCCCGACGACGTAGGAGAGGTCCTGTGCGGGTGCGAACGACCCGGCCTCGGGATGCGAGCTGATGTACGGGGCGTCCTCGGACGTCGAGACGGTGTACTCGACGGCCGAGTAGTCCGTGACGTAGACGGCCGCCGTGGTCCGGCCCTTGTCACGGTTGTCGAAGAGGTGCGGGAACAGGCACTGTTTGAGGGCGTCGAACCGGAACGGCGCGTCGTGCTCGTCCGGGGTGTAGTCCTGCCAGAAGATCTGCCCGTTCGGACCGGGGTGGTTCGCGATGACCATCCCGCAGTTGTCGCAGGCGTCGTTGCTCCCGATGCTGATGGCTGCGGGGGCATCCCCACCGCCGTCGCCGCCCAGACAGCCAGCCAGCGCGGTGGCCGCGAGCGCGCCGCTCGCGCCGAGGACCGTCCGTCTCGAGACGCCGTGGTCGTCTGCGTCCGCTCTGCTCGGTTGGTGGTGGTCGTGGTGGCACATGGTGGAACACGTCCGAGCGGGAACCGCTCACATTAATATTGTGCTCCAGGGACAATATCAATGCCGCCGGTGCTGGGCAACTGGTAATCGGCGCAAACTACTTGTGTGGCTCTGTTGCAATCCGCAGTCGCTAACAGGACTTGTAGGTATCACGGGGTGGGCGACTGTCCACGAGGAGCGAACACGCTACGGACGTGCCCGCCAACAACGCGCCAGTACCGACCGCCAAGAGATACAACATACAACGAGCGACGCTGCAAGGAAGAAACGACTATTGGCTATCGTGAGAGAGTTGCAAATGTGACTGACGACGTCGCCTATCCTTCGGACGAGCTCATTATCGATCTCCACGAGCAGATCGTCGACGAGGGTGACGCCACAGAACCCGGAATTCGATCGAAGGACCCAATCGAATCTGCAGTGCAGTACGTCTCTGAAGGATACTTTGGGGAGGTTCCACAGACACTGCATGAAAAAGCGGTACATCTGATGCGTCTTCTCGTTGCAGACCATCCCTTCGTCGACGGAAACAAGCGGACTGCACTCCGAACGGTGGTTGTCTTCTACATGCTGAACGAACACACGTTCGACTACGGCGACGAAATTCGGGCCTTACTGCACCGCTTTGCGACCGATGAAGCCGCCGTCGACACTGAGACCGCAGTAATTTACTTCCGAGCGTGTGCTCGTCACAACTCATAAAGGGACCCAATGAGTACGTTCTATACAGAGATGGCGTCCAGCACTGATTCCTCGGCGACGGTCGATGAGGAAGTCCGCCGACTATACGAGCGGTATCAGGCGGCCGAGAGCGAAGCCGAACGCCACAAAATCGCTCTCAAGATGGGGAAGCTTGACGGACGCCGTCACGCAGAGATCTACGCCGCGCTCGAAGACGAGTGAGTCAACATGTTCTCAGCGCCTCCGTAGCTATCGTGGCGACGACACTGAATCTGGGTTCTTCACCCCCTGTGCCGGGTACTCCGCACCGACGGCTCAGTTCTCGAACGGTGAGGCGCCGACAGACAGTTCCTCGTCGCCGATACTCGCCTTCGGTTCCAGCAACGTCGCCCGGTCGAACTGTGCGAGCGCTTCGCCCGCGGCGACTCGCGACGGCCAGTCGGGGTTCGCAAGGGCACTCGTCCCGAGCGTCAGGAGGTCTGCGCCATCATCGAGTACCTGGCGTGCTGCCTCGGGCGTGCCCAGGTTCCCGTTGGCGATGACGACGGTGTCGTCGGTGACGTACTCGACGGCGGCTTCTGCAAGCGACGGTCCGTCGTCCCCGAACGTCGGTTCCGTGGCGTAGCGTTCGGTCGTGTGGATGTAGTCCGCGCCCGCAGACGAGAGCGCTTCGAAGAACACAGCTGCTGCCGCTTCGCCCTCGGGCCACTCGTAGCGATAGTCGGTCACCATCGACTGTGAGACCCTGACCCCGACGACGAAGTCCTCGGGCACTGCCGTAGCGACTGCCTCGACGACTTCGGCAGGATACCGGACGCGTGCTTCCGGGTCACCGCCGTACTCGTCGTCACGCTGGTTCATCGTGTCCGAGAGGAACTCGTTGAGGAGGTAGCCGTTCGCTGCGTGCAACTCCACGCCGTCGAAGCCAGCGTCGTGAGCGTTCATGGCCGACGCGACGAACCCTTCGCGCGCAGTTTCGAGGTCCTCCGTGGTGGCCTTCTTCGGTTCGGGATACGGACCGGCACCCCCGTACGCTGGGTTCTTCTCGCCGTCCGGCTGGACTGCCGACGGTGCGATGGTCTCCCGGTCGGTGTCCTGCGGCATCCCCTGGTTCTGGGCACCGCAGTGCATCAGTTGCGCGAAGATCACCCCGTCGGCGTCGTGCACGGCGTCAGTGACCTGTGTCCACGCGTCGACGTGGTCGTCGGTGACGAGGCCGGGCTGGTTCTGATAGCCCTTGCTGTAGGCACCGTCGGTGTAGGTGCCTTCAGTCACGAGGAACGAGAACCCGCCCTTGGCGAACTTCGCGTAGTACTGGGCCATCCTGTCGTTCGCACGCCCGTCGTCCGTCGCACTGACCCGTGTCATGGGCGCCAGGCCAACGCGGCCGTCCAGAGTCTGCCCGCCTATCGACAGCGAATCGAATAGCATCTTGCGAGTGATTCGGGGCCGAGCCCGAATAATCAATCGGGGTCGACTCACCAGCGGAAGTTGCCATCCTCCCCGCGCGAAAGCGCGAGGAGTCCTCCGTTGGGGGGTCGGCTACCGACCCACAGAGGCAACTTGCGGGTTTGTGCGCACTTCTGTGGGACTTTCGTGAGGGTATGGTTCCCCCGACCAATCGTGGTCGTCCCCACACCCACCTCACAGCTGTGTCAGCTGAGAGGGCGTCGAATAAATTGTGCTTCGACAGAGCCACCTGTGTGGGTCGGGAGGCGAGGATTTTTCTCGTGGCGATTCGAGTACTCCCCCATGAGCAACTTCGACCTGGACCTGAACGCGGTCGAGGACCACCTCCCCGACGAGGCGGCGGACGGTGAGGACCTCGCCGGCGCGGTGGAACTCGGGCACCTCGACGGCTCCACGCCCGACGAGGAGTGGGTGGAGACAGTGCTGAGCGGGCGCATCCTCGTCCTCAACGTCGAGGGCGACGTGAACGAACTCGCCGCCGGCTTCGCCCGGAAGATCAAGAACGAGGGCGGCGGGCTCGTCCACTTCCGTGGCTTCCTCATCGTCTCGCCGCCGGGTATCGAGATCGACAGCGACCGGGTCTGAGTCAGCCGTCGGTCACGGTCAGGTAGTGTCCGTCCGGGTCGCGGATTCTGACGCCACCGTCCATCGATTCGACAGCGCAGGCAGCGTCGCCGACGGCCTCCCTGGCGGCGGCGGGGTCGCCCGTGAACCCGAGGTCGACGTGCAGCCCGCCGCGCGCGTCGGCCAGCCCGAGGTGTGGCTCCCAGAGCTCGAGGGCCATCGGCCCCTGGAGCCGGGTCCGGACGCGGTCCTCGCCGCGGTCCACCGGCTCGAAGCCGAGGCTCGTGTAGAACGCCTCCGCCCGCGGCAGGTCCTCGACCTCCAGCACCACCTCGAAGACGCCGTCGATTCCGGGGCCGGAGACGTCGGTCTGCCCGAGTTCGACGCAGTTGCCGTCGGGGTCGTAGCAGTACAGCGAGCGTGCGTCCCCGAAGACGTGCTCGTCGAGGTCGAGGTCGGGGTCGAGGCGGTCCCACCAGTCGTCGTACTCGGCCGCCGGGATGGAGAACGCGAAGTGGGTGTGGACGCCGCCGCGGGGGACCGTCGACGGGCGCCGCAGGACGAGTTCCGTGTCGCCGGCGGCGTAGGTGACTGCCCCGTCGTCGCGTCGTACCTCGGTCATGTCGAGGGTGTCGCCGTAGAAGGCGGTGGCCGGGTCGAGGTACTTCACCTCGAGTCCGAGCCGGGAGAGCACGTCGAGCATACCGCCGGGTTCGACGGCCGGCGGGATAAACGTGCCCGCGCCTCAGCAGGTGAGGTCGTTGTCGCGGGTCGAGATGTCGCTCGAACTCTCGCGGACGACGATCTGCACGTCGTCGTTGTCGCAGATGGTGTTGTCCCGGATGCTGATGTCCGTGGACGTCTTGACGTCGACGCCGTCGTCGCCGTTGTCTCGGATGGTGCTGTCGACGACGTCGGAGTCCGCGAGCGAGCTGTCACGGAAGAGGATGCCGTCGTCGGCGTTGTCCTCGATGGTGGTCCGCTCGATGTAGATGTTGCCCGAGGCCTGGTGGTCGATACCGTCGTCGCCGTTGTCCTCGATGACGCTGTTGTCGACCCCGCCGTCGCCGACGTCGTCGAAGTAGACGCCGTCCTCGGCGTTGTCGTGGCTGTGCACGTCGCGCATGTAGCCCTCGGTGAGCTGCTTGAGGTGGATGCCGTCGTCGCTGTTGTGGTGGGCCTCGACGTCCTCCAGCCCGAACTCGAAGAAGTCCCGGGCCTTCACGCCGTCCTTGTTGTGGTGCGCCTCGACGTCCTCGACGAAGGCGTAGTCCCCGCCGCTGCTGCCGGGTGCGGTCGCGAGGATGCCCTCGTCCCAGTGCGAGACCTCGAGGTCGTTGACGAGCGTCTCGCTGGTCTCGCCGATGTACACCCCGATGGTGTTGTCGTCGCCGACGCCGTCGATGGCGTGGCCGTTCCCGTCGAAGGTCACGTCGTCGGCCTCGATGACGATACACCGGTCTCGGGTGCTGTCCTCGATGTCCTCGGTGAGCTCGTACGTCCCGGGCTGGTCGATGGTTCGACAGGAGTCGATCTGTACTGCTGTGGTCGTCTCCGACGGGATGGCACCGGCGCTCCCGACCGCCGAGAGCGCCAGCACGCCCGCCAGAGTGAGGGCGAACAGTGCCTGCTTGGAGACCATGCAGCTACCGAAAAATGGAGATTTCCGGATTGTAACGAGATGGTTACCGAGGTAACAGGCTGCTTCGGGTCCTGAGAATGCAGGTCACTCGACGCGTGCGACGCCGAGCATGTGACTCGACAGGTCGACGACGCTGCGGTCCTCGCGCAGGGCGTCGACCACCTCGCGGACGACGGCGCGCCGGTCCTCGTCCAGCCCGTCGAACTCGTCGCGTCGTGTGGAGGCCACGCCCTCCAGCGCGGCGAGCGTCTCGACCGCGAGTCCGACCGATTCGAGCAGTTCCGCCAGCTCGTCGGCGCGGAAGAAGTGGCAGTCCGCCATCACGGGCTCGACGTCGTGCTCGGCACACAGGTCGCCGGTGTAGTCGCCCGTCTCGACGAGGTCGGGCAGGACGGGGTAGTCGGCGGCCGCGCCGTCGAAGCGCTCCCGGCCGGTGTGGTCGACCGTGTTGACTACCGCGGAGAGCAGGCCCATCACCGAGACGAAGACGGGCCCGCCGGGGCGGGTGACCCGTTCGAGCTCCGAGACGGCAGTCTCGCGCTCGCCCTCGTCGACCACGTGCGAGACGGGGCCGCCGAGACAGAGCGTCGCGTCGAAGCTGTCCGCGTCGAACGCGAGGTCGCGCACGTCGCCCTTCTCGACCGTCACGCGGTCGTCGAGGCCCCGCTCGCCGACCTGCTCGCGGGCGAGCTCGAGCTGGCCCTCGCTCAGGTCGACCAGCGTCACCTCGTAGCCCTGCTCCGCGAGCCAGACCGTGTACCGGCCAGCCGCCCCGCCCACGTCGAGCACGTGGCCGGACTCGAGCAGGTAGCGGTCGAGGTACTCGACGGTCCCCTCCCACTCCAGCCGGTGGAAGAAGTCCCGGTCCAGTCGCTCCCACTCGCGCTCGCCGTACTCGTCGTAGAACGCCTCGGGGTCCGTGGTGTGTGTCATATGCGATCTGGACGGGAGCCGACGGAAAAGGCTTGCCGAAGGTGTGACTCGGTCTGTCGGACCGCCCTGCCGCGAGCCCTCTACTTATCCGAAACCGGACCTATCTAACAGGTATGGCAATGAAAGGCTCCGGCACGGCCGAGGACTACCGGGTCGTCGACGAGGGCGACCACGGCTTCGGCTGGATCGCCTATCCGGACGAGGAGATGCAGCGCGCGTCGGCCGCGCTGGTCGACGACGACGAACGGGTGTGGGTGGTCGACCCGGTCGACGTCCCCGGGCTGGACGACCTGCTCGCAGAGCACGGCGAGGTCGCTGGCGTCGTGGTCACGCTGGACCGCCACAAGCGCGACGCGGCCGACGTGGCGAACCGCCACGACGTGCCCGTCTTCCTGCCGACGTGGTTCACCGGCGTCGCGGACGAGCTCGACGCACCGGTCGAGCGCTTCGGGAACACCCTCGACGACTCGGGCTTCCGGACCATCCGCCTCCGGGACAGTCGGTTCTGGCAGGAGGCAGGGCTCTACAACGAGGAGACGGGGACGCTCTGGGTGCCCGAGTCCGTCGGCGCGGCGAGCTACTTCCTCGCGTCCGGCGAGCGCCTCGGCGTGCACCCGGCGCTGCGGGCGTTCCCGCCGAAACGCGCACTCGGGAGCCTGACCCCCGAGCGCATCCTCGTCGGCCACGGTGAGGGCGTCGACGAGGACGCGAGTGCGGCGCTGGCGGACGCGCTGGCCGGCTCGAGAAAGCGGATGTTGGGCGTGTACGCGAAGACGGCGCGGAACGCGCTGCCGTTCTGAGCGTTCTCAGGACTGTTTCGCCGTTATCGTCTCGGCGAGGAAGAGGTAGCCGATCGCCAGTGGAAGGAGCTGGACCCGGTGAGGACAGAGATGCGCACACCGGTCCGCGGCGAACGAGACGCCGATAGCTGGCCCGAGAAGCGACGAGTCGAAGAACACGTGGAACGTCCTGGTGCCGCTGCAGCCGGCGCCGAAACAGGCCGTCAGCGGAATCGGCAGTGCCGCGACCCCGAAACAGACCACGCCGAGCAGTGCAGACTCCCGGTTCTCCGACATCATCTCCTCAACACGGTCGCCGACACCGAGCCTGAAGCATCCGATGAGGAACACACAAAGGAGCGCGAGGCCCGTGGCCCCGACGTGGGTGAATTCCGGAGCGACCGCGACGTACGCGAAAACGACGACGAGCACGGTGAGCGCACTCCAGAGCACCAGCACACGGAGCGACAGGTAGCGTCTGACTCGCTCACGGAGTGCGGCGACTGCGTCTGTGGAGGACATCAGCCGGGAACTCAAACGCAACTGGCATAAAACGTTCCCCGCGCAGCGCGACTGGCAAGAAGCGCAGTGGACCGTCCGGAGACGGACGTCTTACCAGGTCAGCCCTTCGTACGTGATGCCGTCACGTCGCTCGATTACGTGTCGGCCGTCCACGACGACGGGCGTCGCCATAGCGTCGAACTCGGAATCGAGCGCGGCGAACTCGTCCCAGTCGGTGACGACGGCACAGGCGTCCGCGCCGTCGAGTGCGTCGGCGGCGGAGTCGGCGAACGCGACGTCGATGTCGGGGTGCTTCTCGCGGAACTTCGCGGTGGCGACGGGGTCGTAGGCGACGACCGTCGCGCCGCGTTCGCGCAGGCCCTCGACGACCGGAATCGCCCGGCTTCCCCGCACGTCGTCGGTGCCCGGCTTGAACGAGAGGCCGAGGACGGCGACGCGCGCGCCGTCGAGGTCGGTGTGCGCGGCGAGCAGGTCGAGGAGGCGCTCGGGCTGGAGGTCGTTCACCTCGACGGCGGCGGTGAGCATCGGGGGCTCGTAGCCGGCGTTCTCCGCGGCCGCGATGATGGCGGCGACGTCCTTCGGGAAGCAGGAGCCGCCCCAGCCCAGTCCGGAGCGGAGGAAGCGCTCGCCGATGCGGTCGTCGAGCCCGATGGCGTCGGCGACCTCGTAGGCGTCGACGTCGAACTCCTTGCAGACGTTGCCGATGTCGTTGATGAGGCTGACCTTGCTCGCGAGGAAGGCGTTGTTGGCGTACTTTATCATCTCGCCCTCGCGCAGCCCCGTCTCGACGACGGCGGGGTCGGCGTCCTCGATGACCCCGGCGTAGAGCTCGTGGAGCCGGTCGAGCGCCCACTCGTCGCCCGTCGTGCCGAAGACGATCTTCTGGGGGGTACGGAAGTTCTCGACGGCGGAGCCCATCTGGAGGAACTCGGGGTTGACCGCGACGTGGACCGACTCGCCGACCGGTTCGTCGAGTTCCTCTTCGAGCGTCGGAATCACGAGCTTGTCGGTCGTTCCCGGGACGACGGTGCTCTTGACGACGACGAGGTGCTCGCCATCTTTCGCAGCGAGCTGTTCGCCGAGCGAGCGCGTGGCCGCCTCGACGACGCTCGTGTCGATGCTGCCGTCGTCCCGCGAGGGCGTCCCGACGGCGACGAACGTCACGTCCGTGTCGCGGACGGCCTCGTAGTCGGTCGTCGCGCGGAGCCGACCACCGGCGTGCTCCGCGAGCAGCTCGTCCAGCCCGGGCTCGTGGATGGGCGAGTGGCCGTCGTTGATGGCGGCGACGATCTCCTCGTCGATGTCGACGTTGACCACGTCGTGCCCGTCGTCGGCCAGACAGGCCGCGACCGTGGTGCCGACGTAGCCGCTCCCGATGATGCTGACGTCCATTGCCAGTCAGTTCAGCCGGGCGGCTAATGACGGTGATGGTCTGTGGCGGTTCCGGGAACCCCGTCAGATGGCGGTACGACGTGCCACGGGTCGTGAGACCAACGAACATGCCTTTGGCGAATAAAATCGCCTAGTTTAATTACTGTCAGTAGTTAGCCCCGGGCAACCGTGACCGACCAGAGTTTCGACCCACGAACCTACGCGGACCTCGACCCGGACCGGCGACCGAGCCTCGCGCAGGCGCTCGTCCCCGTGCTCGGCGTCGTGGTCTTCCTCGGCATCGGCTCGGGCTACCTCGGGCTGGCACCGCACGCACCGTTGCTGTGGAGCATCGTCCTGACCGCCGCGGTCGGCAAGTACTGGCTCGGCTACAGCTGGGATGACCTCTACGAGGGCATCGCCGAGAGCCTCCTGATGGGCCTGCAGTCCATCCTCATCCTGTTCGTCATCTACGCGCTCATCGCCACGTGGATCAGCGCGGGGACGATCCCCGGGCTGATGTACTACGGGCTCTCGGTGCTGACGCCCGCGGTGTTCCTCCCGGTGACGGCCATCCTCGCGGCGCTGGTCGCCTTCGCCATCGGCTCCTCGTGGACCACCGCGGGCACGCTCGGCGTCGCGTTCATCGGCATCGGCTCCGGGCTGGGCATCCCCGCCCCCATGACCGCGGGGGCCATCCTCTCCGGCGCGTACGCCGGCGACAAGCAGTCGCCGCTCTCGGACACGACGAACCTCGCGGCCGCGGTGACCGACACCGACCTGTACGACCACATCCACGCGATGCGGAACGGCACCGTCGTCGCCTTCGGGCTGGCCGTGCTCGGCTACGCCGTCCTCGGACTCCGAGCCGGCGGTGCGATTCCGGCCGGTCGGGTCGGCGAGATACAGGGCGCGCTCGCCGGCAGCTACGAGCTCTCGGTGCTCGTCGTCCTCCCGCTCGTCGTCACCTTCGGGCTCGCGCTCGCCGGCAGGCCAGCGCTCCCGACGCTCGTCGCCGGGGTGTTCGCGGGCGTGGCGACGACCGTCTTCGTCCAGGGCGTCGGCTTCACCGCCGCCTGGGACGTGTTCCTGAACGGCACCGGGCCGGAGACGGGCGTCCCGGTCGTCACCGACCTGCTCGCCAGTGGCGGGCTCGCGGGCTCGGCGTGGACCATCTCGGTCGTCGTCGCCGCACTCGCACTCGGTGGCCTCCTCGAACGCATCGGGGTGCTGGCCGTGCTCGCCTACCGGCTCGCCGACGCCGTCCGGGGGCCGCGCGGGCTGGTCGCCGGCACCGGCGTCTCGGCCATCGCCGTGAACGCGTTCTCCGCCCAGCAGTACATGAGCATCGTCGTCCCCGGGATGACCCTGCGGAACCTCTACGACGAGTACGGGCTCGACAGCGACGACCTCTCGCAGGCCGTCGAGGCGGCCGGCACCCCGACGGGCGCGCTCTTCCCGTGGCACGCCGGGAGCGTCTACATGGCCGGCGTGTTCGGCGTCCTCCCGTGGGCCGGCGAGTTCGGGCTGGCAGGCTTCGCGCCGTACTACTTCTTCGCGTACCTCTCGCCGCTGGTGCTGTTCGCGAGTGCGGTGCTCGGGCTCGGGTTCGACACCGGGACAGGCACCGACGGGGCAGGTCCGTCGAGCACCGCCGCGACGGCCGACGACTGACCGCTCGACAGCGACCAAATCCCTTTAACGCGTCGACCTGCTACGCACTGACGTGGTACATCTCACCCAGGGGCTTCTGGAGACGTTGCTCGACTTCGCTCGAGAGGCCGACCCCGAGGACGTGACGGTCTCGCTCGCCGCGACGGCCGCCGGCGACCTCGACGGTGCCGAGGACATCCCGCCGGAGACGCCGGTGTTCACGGACTTCTACCTGCCCGACGCGGGCGGCTCGGTGTCGGCGGTGTTCGGAGTCGACCTCGGGACCCCGCCCGGGCAGACCCACGGCCGGTTCGTCTCGCACGCGACCGGCGAGCTGGCCGTCTCCCGCGAGGACGACCTCCACGCGGTCGTGTTCGTCGCAATCCCTCCGTGGGAGCCCGGGAACGTCGGGGCGTTCGACCGGTCGGGTCGGCGCCAGGAGATGCACGTCGTCGACGCGGTCCCGCCTGAGGGCTCCATCGACTGATCACTCGAGAGAGCCCAGGTCCCTCACTCGAAATAACCCAGGTCGTTCACTCCAGATAGCCCAGGTCCCGCAGCTGCTCCGTTATCTCCTCGAACTCCGCCTCGGTGAGCTCGCCCTGTCGCTGATGCTGGATGACGATGCTGCGGAGCAGGAACCGCACGAGGTCCGACGTCGAGGAGAAGCTCGTGCCCTCGATGGTCTCCTCGACGCGGTCCGCGAGGTCCTTCGGGATGGAGACGGTGGTGTAGTCGGTCACGTCCGGTCTGTGCCGGTGCGCGGTATTGTGCCTTGCGGACCGACGAGTTCGTGGCCGAAGGATTTTGCCCCGCGAGCCCCAACACCCGACCAACGATGGGAATGCGCCCGCCGTCGAACGACACGGACGAGCCGTCCTCGATCGAGTTCGGCATCGCGGCGGTCGACGCCAGGCTCGACGAGTACGACATCTCGTATCCGGTGACGAAACGGGACCTCGAGCGACGTGTCGGCCACCTCGACATCGCCTACGACATGAAGGGCAACACACTGTCGATGCGCGACGCGCTCGGGAAGGTCGACCGGGACGAGTTCGCTGACGAACAGGCACTCCTGAACGCACTCCACCCTGTCTTCGAGCGTCGCCGCGAGAGGGGCACCGTCTTCGACCGCATCCGGTCCAGCCTGCCGTTCTAGCCGTCACCACCGCGTCGCCGTTCAGTCCTCGCCCGACTCGGACGAGAGGTCGGTCCCGGTCTCCTCTGCGAGCCGCTCGATCCGCGCCCGCTGCTCGCGGTGGAGGACGACCATCGTGTCCGCGAGCACGCCGAACATGGCGAGCTGGACCCCGACGAGCAACAGGACGCCCGCGAGCATCGCGAGCACGTCGTGGGGGACCCTGTTGACGAACCAGTCGTAGGCTACGAACCCGGCGACGAACACCCCGGTGAGCCCGAGCACGCCGCCGACGGTCCCGAAGTAAAAGAGCGGGTTGTGCGTCTTCGAGCGCAGGTAGAGAGTCAGCAGTATCGCGCCGCCGTCGCGGAACGGCCGGAGGTTCGTCTCCGAGCCGTCAGGGCGCGCGAGGTAGGTGATGTCGACGACCTCCGTCGTGATGTTGTGGCGTGCGCACTCGACGGCGAGTTCGGTCTCGATGCCGAAGCCCTCCGCACTGAGCGACATCAGTTCGAACGACTCGCGCGTGAACGCACGGTAGCCCGAGAGGATGTCGCCGAAGTCCTGCCGGTGGACGAGTCGGAACCCGGCGTTGATTACGCGGTTGCCGAACTGGTTGAGCCGCGTCATCGCGCCCGACTCCATGTCGGCGAAGCGGTCGCCGACGACGTGCTCCGCGCGGCCGGCCCGGAGCGGTTCGAGCATCGCGTGGGCGTCTTCCGGCTTGTACGTGCCGTCACCGTCGAGCATCAGCACGTACTCTGCGTCGATGTGCTCGACGCCCTCGCGGACGGCCTCGCCCTTGCCCGAGCCGCGCCCGGTGCCGGTCTGCAGGACGACGCGTGCGCCGTGCTCGTCCGCGATCTCGCGCGTGTCGTCCGTCGAGTGTCCGTCGATGACGAGCACGTTCTCGAAGCCCTCGTCGCGCAGGCCCGAGACGACCTCGCCGATGGTCGCCGCCTCGTTGTACGTCGGCACCAGCACGCAGACGTCGTCATCGTCCGTCTCGGCCATCGCACGGAGTTCGACGTGGTGGCCGCAAAAGAGTTGCTGTCGGAGGCGGCCCGTGAGGACTAAAAGTATTTACAGCCGGAGCGGCCGATATGGTGGTATGAAAGCTGTCGTACTCGCCGCCGGGAAGGGCACACGTCTCCGCCCCCTGACCGACGACAAACCGAAGGGAATGGTCGAGGTCGACGACAAGCCCATCATCACGCACTGCCTCGAACAGCTCCGTGACCTCGGCGCCGACGAGTTCGTCATCGTCGTCGGCTACCTCAAGGAGAAGATCATCAGTCACTACGGCGACGAGTTCGAGGGCATCCCCATCACGTACGCCCACCAGCGCGAGCAGAAGGGCCTCGCCCACGCCCTGCTCACCGTCGAGGAGCACATCGACGACGACTTCATGCTCATCCTCGGCGACAACATCTTCCGCGCGAACCTCCAGGACGTCGTCCGCCGCCAGCGCGAGGACCGTGCCGACGCCGCGTTCCTCGTCGAGGAGGTGCCCTGGGAGGAGGCGAGCCGCTACGGCGTCTGTGACACCAACAAGTACGGCGAGATCGTCGACGTCGTCGAGAAGCCCGAGGAACCGCCGTCGAACCTCGTGATGACCGGCTTCTACACGTTCTCGCCCGCCATCTTCCACGCCTGCCACCTCGTCCAGCCGTCGAACCGCGACGAGTACGAGATCAGCGACGCGGTCGACCTGCTCATCAAGAGCGGCCGGACCATCGACGCCATCCGTATCGACGGCTGGCGAACCGACATCGGCTACCCGGAGGACCGCGACGAGGCCGAGCGCAAGCTCCAGGCGGCGGACGAGGACGCGGGCGTCGCCGAGGAGGAGGCCGAGGAAGCAACCGCAGAGGGCGGGTCCGAATAGATGCAGGCGGTCGTCGTCGCCGCCGGCGAGGGCACCCGTATGCGGCCCCTGACAGCCAACCGCCCGAAGCCGACGCTCCCGGTCGCCGGGACGCCGCTCGTCCAGCGCGTGCTGGATGCGGCCGAACCGTACGTCGACGGCTACGTCCTCGTCGTCGGCTACCGCGACGAGGTCATCCGCGACCTCGTCGGCGAGGAGTACCGAGGCCTCCCCGTCGAGTACGTCGAGCAGCGCGAGCAGCTCGGGACCGCCCACGCCGTCGGACGCGCCGCCGACGTGGTCGACGGTCGCTTCCTCGTGCTGAACGGCGACGTGGTCGTCACCGAGGAGCTGGTGGCCGGGCTTGTCGAAGCCGGCGGGACCGCCATTGCGACGAAATCCGTTCCCGATCCGTCGAACTACGGCGTCGTCAGTCACGACCAGGGCCGGCTCACAGAGCTGGTCGAGAAGCCCGCCGACCCGCCGTCGAACCTCGCGAACCTCGGGCTCTACGCGTTCGAAGCGTCCGTCTTCGACGCCATCGACCGGACCGAGCTGAGCGAGCGCGGCGAGTACGAGATCACGGACTCCATCGGGCACTTGCTCGACGACGGCGAGGAGGTTTCGGTGGTGGAGTACGATGGTCCATGGTTGGATGTCGGTCGACCGTGGGAGCTGCTCTCTGCGACCGAGACCATCCTCGCGGACCTCGAGGGTCGCATCGATGGCACCGTCGAGGACGGTGCGACCCTCTCGGGTCCGGTCGTCGTCGAAGACGGTGCCCGTGTCCGGGACGGTGCGTACATCGAGGGCCCGGTGGTTGTGCAGTCCGGCGCCGACGTCGGCCCGAACTGCTTCGTCCGGGGCGCGACGGTCGTCGGGCCCGACGTGCGCGTCGGCAACGCCGTCGAGGTGAAGAACTCGGTGCTGATGCGCGGGACGAACGTGGCGCACCACGCATACGTCGGTGATTCGGTGCTTGGTCAGGATGTGAACTTCGGGGCTGGCACGAAGGTGGCTAACCTCAGGCACGACGACGAGAACGTCCGGATGACCGTGAAGGGCGAGCGAGTCGACACCGGCCGACGGAAGTTCGGCGTCGTCTGCGGTGACGGAGCGAAGACCGGTATCAACTCGAGTCTGAACGCCGGCGTCGTCCTCGATTCGGGGGCGACGAGCACGCCCGGCGAGGCGGTCATGCGGGACCGGTGACCTCACGCGGGCGACCGTCGAAACGGCCGAATCGCTGAATCGGCCGGAAAGCTCTTCTATCGGCCCTCAGGGGCGGTTCTGGGAGATATGAAAGCATATATGGGATGGCCATCGAGAGGTTGACAATGGACCTATCCTCGAAACTCGCCGAACGCACGGTGTTCGTCACCGGCGCGGACGGGTTCGTCGGCAGTCATCTGGTCGATACACTCGTCGAGTACGACGCGAACGTCCACGTGTTCGTCCGTGCGACGTCGAGCGGCGAACTCAACAACATCCGTCACCTCTCGGAGGACATCACCGTCCACCGGGGGGACCTGCGGGACAAGCACTCCGTCGAACGTGCTCTCTCCGCGCTCGAGGGCCACTCCGACTCGCTCATCTTCCACCTCGGAGCGCAGGCTCACGTCGGCGAATCCTGGGAACGCCCGTACGAGACGGTCGACTCGAACGTCGTAGGGACGCTCAACCTCCTCCAGTCCGTGGTCGACCTCGACCTCGACATCGCGAAGTTCGACACCGCCGGCACCTCCGAGGAGTACGGCAACGTCAAAGAGGAGGTCCGCGACCACCACGACTTCGTCGACGACGGCCGCGTCCTGCTCTCCGAGCGCTCGCCCGTCAACCCGACGAGCATCTACGCCACGTCGAAGCTGGCGGCCGACTTCCTGACGATGAACTACCACGACGCCTACGACGTGCCCACCGTCACCACGCGGATGTTCAACAACTACGGGCCGCGGCAGAACCCGCGCTACATCACGGGCACCATCATCTCGCAGGCGCTCAAGCGCGACCACGTCGAACTCGGCAACCTCACGCCGAAACGCGACATGTGCTACGTCGAGGACGGCGTCCGCGGTCACCTGCACGTGGCACTCGGCGGCAACCCCGGCGAACAGTACGTCTACGGCTACGGGGAGAACGTCTCGATGCAGGAGTGGGCGGACACCATCCTCCGTGTCGGGACCGAGGAGGGTTACTGGGACAATCCCGAGATCGTCCAGGACGAGGACCGCTATCGGCCGGGCGACAGCGACGTCGAGGAGTTGCTCGTCGGTCACGAGAAGCTGACCGAGGAGACCGGCTGGGAGCCGCAGGTGAGCTGGGAGGAGGGGATCCGCCGCACCATCGAGTGGTACGCCGAACACGAGCAGCGGTGGCTCGGTCGGGTGGACTGGCGATGAGCTACTGGGACGGCAGGTCGGTGATGGTCACCGGGGGTGCGGGCTTCCTCGGCAGTCACCTCGTCGACGACCTCGAGTCGCGCTCCGAGAGCGTCGACGTGTTCGTCCCGCGGAGCGACGAGTACGACCTCCGGAACCGCGACGACATCCGGCGTGCACTCGAGGAGGCCGACCCCGACGTCGTCATCCACCTCGCGGCGACGGTCGGTGGCATCGGTGCCAACCGCGAGAATCCCGGCCGGTACTTCTACGACAACGCCGTGATGGGCATCGAACTCATCGAACAGGCACGCCAGTTCGGCGTCGAGAAGTTCACCATCCTCGGCACCATCTGTGCGTACCCGGAGGAGACACCTGTCCCCTTCTCCGAGGACGACCTGTTCGACGGCTACCCGGAGCCGACGAACGCGCCCTACGGCATCGCGAAGAAGGCCCTGCTCACGCAGTCGAAGGCCTACCGCAAGCAGTACGACTTCGACAGCATCTACCTGATGCCGGTGAACCTCTACGGTCCCCGCGACGACTTCGACCTGGAGAGCTCGCACGTCATCCCCGCCATCATCCGGAAGTGCGTGGAGGCGCGTGAACGCGGCGACGACAGCATCACCGCCTGGGGGACCGGCGAACCGACCCGCGAGTTCCTCTACGTGAAGGACGCCGCCGAGGGTATCCTCGACGCGACCGAGGAGTACGACCGGAGCGAACCGGTCAACCTGGGGAGCGGGATGGAGATCAGCATCCGCGAGCTGATCGAGACCATCGCCGACGTGACCGACTTCGAGGGCGAGGTCGAGTGGGACACGTCCAAGCCCGACGGGCAGATGCGGCGCTGTCTCGACACCTCCCGTGCGAAGGAGTACTTCGACTGGGAGGCGACCACCGACTTCGAGACGGGGCTGGAGCACACCGTCGAGTGGTTCGAGAACGAGTCCGAGTATGTCTGAGTTCACGCCGAAGCACGACCGTATCCCCGACGAGGAGTGGGAGACCGTCGTCCGGAACGTCCCCATCGTCTCGATCGACCTCGTCGTGCGCTCGCCCGACGGAATCGTCCTCGGGAAGCGGACGAACCAGCCGGCGAAGGGCGAGTGGTTCGTCCCCGGCGGCCGCGTCCACAAGCACGAACGGCTCGTCGACGCCGCCCGCCGCGTCGCGAGCGAGGAGCTCGGCGTCGAGGTCGAGGTCGTCGAGGCACTCGGCGCGTACGAGCACCTGTACCACGAGGCCGAACTGGACGGCGTCGGCGGCAAGCACTACCTCGCCAACGGGTTCGTCGTCGAGACCGACGTGGGTATCGACGAGATGGAGCTCGACGACCAGCACGGCGGGCTGCGTGCCTTCGTGCCGGCCGAGCTCCCGACCGATCTCCACGAGTACACTGCGGCGTACCTGCAGGACGCCGACGCCGTCGCGTACCCGACCGACGAACACCTATAAGTCGGCGTGGGGCACTACCGGTAGGTGTGACAGCCTCCTTCGTCCCGTCCGTCCGAACGAATCGCATCGCCGGCCGACCGACGAGCCAGTCGTCAGTCCATCGATGAAGGGGCTGATACTCTCCGGCGGCCGGGGGACGCGCCTGCGTCCGATCACGCACACCGGCCCGAAGCAGCTCGTCCCGGTTGCCAACAAGCCCGTCATCCAGTACGCCATCGAGGACCTCCGCGAGGCCGGCGTCACCGACATCGGCGTCGTCCTGGGCAACGTCGGCCGCGAGGCCATCCAGGCGTTCCTCGGCGACGGCAGCCAGTTCGGCGTGGACATCACCTACATCGTGCAGGGGAACCCGCTCGGGCTGGCCCACGCCGTCGGTTGCGCCGAGGAGTTCGTCGACGGCGACGACTTCGTGATGTACCTCGGCGACAACATCCTCAACGACGGCATCACCGAACTCGTCGACAGCTTCCGTGACGGCGACTACGCGGCCGGGCTGGCGCTCCAGCACGTCGACACCCCGAGCCAGTTCGGCATCGCGACCGTCGACGAGGACGGCGACATCGTCTCGCTCGTCGAGAAGCCGGACGACCCGCCGAGCGACCTCGCCATCATCGGCGTCTACGTCTTCTCGCCGGCCATCTTCCACGCCGTCGAGGCGATCGAGCCGTCTGACCGCGGCGAGCTCGAGATCACCGACGCCATCCACCTCCTGCTGGAGGAGGGCGGCGCGATCGACTCCCACGTCGTCCAGGGCTGGTGGAAGGACACCGGCAAACCGGAGGACATCCTCTCGGCGAACCGGCTCGTCCTCGACGACCTCGACGCCTCGCGCGACGGCACCGTCGAGGACGGTGCGGAGGTCGTCGGGCAGGTCGATATGCACGAGACGTCGGTCATCGAGTCCGGCGCGGTCGTCCGCGGCCCGACCAGCCTCGCCGCCGACGTCACCGTCGAGTCCGGCACCTACGTCGGTCCCTACACCTCTGTCGGGGAGCATAGCCGTCTCGCAAACGTCCAGATCGGCAACAGCGTCGTCATCGGCGAGAGCGAGATCACGACGGACGAATCCATCGTCGACAGCCTGCTCGGCCGGGGGACGACGATCGGCTCCTCCGCCGAGATGCTCCCCGAGGGCCGTCGCCTCGTCGTCGGCGAGAACTCCAAGCTCCGACTATGAAGGTCTACACGCTCACCTGTCCGGACTGTGGCACCGTCGTCGCCGCGAACGAGCTCGAGTCCAACCGGGTCCAGAAGTGCCCCGGGCTGGACTGCGAGAACGTGCTGCGGTTCGAGGACCTGCCCGAGGAGGCACAGGAGCACGTCCTGAGCCACGCCGAGAAGTACGACATCTGAGCTCGACCGTCCCCGTCGCTCGGTTCGTCGTGGCCGTGACGGCCGTCCCTCCCGACCAGAATACTGATTACTCGCGCTGGATTCGGGTCAGGTATGCGGCTACTGGTCACCGGCGGCGCCGGGTTCATCGGGTCGAACTTCGTCCAGCACTGTATCGCCGAGACCGACCACGAGGTCGTCACGCTCGACGCACTCACCTACGCGGGTAACAGGGACAACCTGGCCGGCGTGCTCGACCACGACCGCCACCGGTTCGTCGAGGGCGACGTGCGCGACGCGGACCTCGTCTCCGAGCTGGTGGCCGAGACCGACGCGGTGGTCAACTTCGCAGCGGAATCGCACGTCGACCGGTCGATCGACGGCGCGGCAGAGTTCGTGGACACGAACGTCGGCGGCACGCAGACCCTGCTCGCGGCGGCGACCGAGCACGGCGTCGACCGCTTCCTCCAGGTCTCGACCGACGAGGTGTACGGTCACATCCTCGAGGGCGAGTTCGACGAGGACGACTGCCTCGACCCGCGGAACCCCTACGCGGCGACGAAGGCCGGCGCGGACCTTCTCTGCCGGAGCTACGAGCGTACCCACGACCTGCCGGTCGTCATCGTGCGGTCCTCGAACAACTACGGCCCGCGCCAGCACGAGGAGAAGCTCATCCCGAAGTTCGTCCAGCTCGCCGCCGACGGCGAGGACCTCCCGGTGTACGGCGACGGCACGAACGTCCGCGAGTGGACCTACGTCGCGGACACCTGTCGGGCGTTCGAACTCGTCCTGCGGGAGGGCGAGGTCGGCGAGATCTACAACGTCGGTAGCGGCGAGGAACGCCAGAACATCGCGGTCACGCGGACCATCGTCGACCTCGTCGACGCGGACGAGGAGCAGATAACCTTCGTCGAGGACCGCCCCGGACACGACCAGCGCTACGCGCTGAACACCGAGAAGGTCGAGAATCTCGGCTGGGAGGCTGAGTGGACCTTCGAGGAAGGCATCGAGGCGACGGTCGAGTACTACCTGGACTGACCGCCGTCACAGTCCGACTGCGTCGAACAGCTCACGGAGCCTGTCGGGGTCGACACGGAGGTCCTCGCCGTCGGCCTCGCAGACGAGACAGGCGAACTCGTGGTCCAGCTGTTCTGCCATCGCGTAGTACACCGGATGGTGGTCGTCACCGAACAGGGAGACGACGGTGAGCTCCGAGCCGAAGACGAGGTTCGTGAGGCCGGCGCCGTGTGGTGCGACGACGACCTCGGCGTCGCGGAACAGGCGAACCTGCTCGGTGACCGAGCGTTCCTCCGGTTTGACGACCCTGACGCCGTACTCGTCGAGGACCATCTCGAGCGCGTTGCGGTTCACGACGCGACGCATCGGCGTGTTCTCCCGCGAGACGTAGAGCCGGTCTGGACGGTCGTAGCTCGGGTCCGGGTCGGTCGCCGCGGCCGCCGCCAGTCCCCCCTCGCCGAGCCAGCGCAGCGCCGAGGGTGCAGCCGTGTAGGTGAGGTCCTGCACGTCGGGTGCGGTCTCCTCGACGTCCCGCCTGAGTGTCGGGACGAGGAGCCGGTCCACGTGGAGACGGCCACCACCGAACTCGACCCAGTCCGATTCGTCGTAACCGAAGAAGGAGAGCGCCTCCGCCCGCCAGCCGCCGAACTCCGGTGGGACGATGAGCGTCGGGCGGCGATCGGTCTCCTCGCTGTAGCGCTCGACGGTCTGGAGTCTGCTCAGGTAGTCGACGAACCAGTGGTAGTAGTTGTCCGTCCACGCGCCGACGAGCGAGACGGCCTCGTCGAGTCGTCTATCTGCCATCCCCGACCGGTACGTCGGTCGCGTTCGTTCCTTCGCTGCCCGTCCCGCGCCGAGGAGCACCCGGAGCGACCAGCCGAGGGAGTTCTCCATGACGACCGTGCCGTCGGGCAGCAGGGTCAGGCCGTCGGGCCCGACGAGCTGTGCGTCGGTCACTGCACAGATCGCGGCGTCTGCGCTCGTCCACTCCACGGGACGGTCGGCGATCGTCTCGGGGAGGACACCGACGTGGACGGGTTCTTCGAACCGCGTGGTCTCCTGTGTTCCGTAGGAGGAGGACGCTGTGACGGCAGGGTGAGCGCCTGCGAGCATGTCTCGTCGACCGATACTCCGCCGTCTGACGGCACTATCGACGAGTGACGAGCTCAGCACGCGTTTCGCGACGAACCAGAGCCGTCGCCGCATCTGTGGATGCACGGACTGTTTCGAGGGTGGTGAGCGCACGATAAAGAGCTTTTCAGTCGAGCAGGCTGCCGGCTAGCGGAACCACTTGTGGAACCAGAGCTTCGAGTCGGCGGTCCGGTAGCCGAGCTTCTGGTAGATCCGCTGTGCCGGGATGTTCCGGCCCTGTGTGACGACGGCGGCCGAGTCACAGCCCTCCTCGCGGAACCACTGCAGCGCGGCGACCGTGAGGCCGGACCCGACGTTCTCGCCCTGCGCGAACTCGTCGACGCCGGTCAGGACGATCTTCCCGACGCCATCGTCGAGTTCGAGGGCGATGAAGCCACCGACGCGACCGTCGATATCGGCGACGATGACCCTGTCACCGAGGTCGCCGCACATGTTCTCGGTCCACGTCGCCCGCATCTCGTCGGCCTGCTCGTCGTCGAATCCGGGGTCGGCGTGGAAGCGGTCGTATCGGAACACGTCGCCGGCGATCTTCCGGAGAGCCGGGATGTCCGCGTCCGTCGCCGTCCGGAACGTCGCCGGAGTGTCGACGCTCTCCGGGAGCTCGTCGAGGTCCCGGTCGAGGGTGATCCTGTCGTCGACGAACCGATAGCCGGCGTCCTCCGCGTGGTGTGCGCTCTCCATGTCGTCCGCGTCGGCGAGGTAGAACACGACCTCGATGTCGTGCTCGTGGCAGAACTCGTCGACCGCGGCCAGCGTCTCGGGGTCGACGCGCTCGGCGGTCACCTTCCCGACGCCGAAACCGAAGAAGTCGGTGTCCCACGCCAGCTTCTCGCAGGGGATCTCCGCGGGCATACGGTGGAGTGATGCGGCAGGGGTAAAGAGTCACCCGGTACGGTCGAACTCAGTCGAAGTCGAACGGGATGAACCGGCGGTACTTCTTCGCGGTCTGCCGGTAGCGGAACTCGGGATCGAAGAAGAAGGTGTAGACACGGTGACCCAGGGACGCCAGCACGAGTCGCAGGACGAGGGTCGCTGCGATACCGCTCTCACGCAGTGCGCGCTTGAAACAGCGCCGCCCTTCGGCCATGTCACCGACGACGCAGTAGAGGTTGCCGAGCCGTTCGTACTCCCGGCGGAACGCGGAGGGAACCTGCTTCAGGTCGTCGCCGAGGTCGGAGATCTTGCGCTGGTGGATGCGGATCGACTCGCGGATCTCCTCTTCGGAGCGCATGGTCGTGACCCGCTCCTCGTGGATGTAGTAGTCGACACAGAGCTGGTCGGTGTAGGCGATCTTGTACTCCTTCGCGATGGTCCGGAACAGGGTCTGACCCGCACCACGGGTGAGCTCCTCGTCGAAGTATCCGAGGTCCTGGAGCACCCTCGTCCGTAGCATCACGCCCGACGGTGGCCCGAACACGTTGCCCGAGCCGCGCCGCAACACCTCGTAGTAGATGTCGCCTTCGAGCCCGGGGTCGGAGATGGTGATGGTCTCCTCGGTCTCGAGCTTCTTGTGGCGGGTCGCGCCGTAGACCATCGCGTACTCCTCCGGGAGCTCCTCCAGCCGGGCGACCTGTGCGGCCAGCTTCTCGGGCAGCCACACGTCGTCGTCGTCGAGGAAGGCGACGTACTCGCCGGTCGCCTCCCGACACGCGATGTTCAGCGTCGTCACGTGGCCCCTGTTCTCCTCGTTGCGGATGTAGCGCAGGCGCTCGTCCTGGGCCTCGTACTCGCGGACGATCTCGGGCGTCTCGTCCGGCGAGTGGTCGTCGATCACCAGCAGCTCGAAGTTCTCGTACGTCTGTTCGAGGACGCTCTCGATGGCTCGACCGACTATGTCGGGCCGTTTGTACGTCCGTAGGACCACGGAAACCAGCGGTGACTCCGACATTCTACTGTCCGTAGCCGGGCGACTAGTTTTACCGTTTCGATGCCACGGAGCCCGGAGCCGTCCCGGACCGGTCTCAGCGGAGGTCGTCGACCGTCTCGACGAGCGTGTCGACGACGTACTCGCGCTCCTCCGCCGTCATCGTCGGGTACATCGGCAGGGTGACGATGTCGCGGGCGACCTGCTCCGTCGTCGAGAGGTCGTGGCGCTGGTACTCCGCCCCCTCGTAGCGGGGCTGTTCGTGCACCGGCGGGTAGAAGTGTGCAGACGCACCCACGCCGGCGTCGTTCATGCGGTCGAGCAGTTCGCCGCGGTCGATGCCGTCGCCGGTGAGCACGGTGTACATCTGGTAGACGTGCTCGCGGCCGTCGGGGACCGTCGGCGTCTCGATGCCGTCGACGTCCGCGAGCGCCTCGTCGAAGTAGGCAGCGTGCTCCCGGCGGGCCTCGTTCATCTCGTCGAGGCGCTCCATCTGCTCGACGCCGAGGGCGGCGTGGACGTTGCTCATGCGGAAGTTGTAGCCGGCCTTCGTCGCAGCACGGAACCAGGACTTGTCGGCGTCCTCGCGGTCGAACGTCGTCGAGGGGACGCCGTGGCCGAGCAGGGTCCGGACCTCCTCGGCGAGCTCCTCGTCGTCGGTGGTGAGGACGCCACCCTCGGCGGTCGTGATGTTCTTGGTCGGGTAGAAGGAGTAGCAGCCGGTCGCGAACGTCCCGGCGACCTGACCGTCGTAGGTCCCCCCGATGGTCTCGGCGGAATCCTCGATGACGTGCAGGTCGTGCTCGTCGGCGATGGCCATGATGCGGTCCATGTCGCAGGCGAGCCCGCCGTAGTGGACGACCATGATGGCCTCCGTCTCGTCGGTGATCGCCTCCTCGACCGCTTCGGGGTCGATGTTGCGGGTCTCGCGGTCGATGTCGACGAAGACGGGCTCGGCCCCGCCGGTGACGATGGCGTTGGCGGACGCGACCCACGTGAAACTCGGCAGGATGACCTCGCCAGTGATGTCGTTCGCCTCGACCGCCAGGTGCAGCGCGGACGTACAGGAGTTCAGCGAGACGGCGTGCTCGGCGCCGACGTACTCGGCGAACGCCTCCTCGAACTCGTCGTTCTTCGGGCCGTGGGCGAGCCAGCCCGACCGGAGGACCTCCTCGACGGCGTCTACCTCTGCGTCGCGAATATCGGGGTCACACAGCGGAACTTCCATCTCGACTGTGCGCTCGGACCCGAACAGAAAGACGCTTTTGGTCTCTCCCCCCGCGCCTACCCGACGAGGCCCATCGAGCGGACGAACTCGACGTACCGCTCCATCCCCTCCTCCAGCGAGAACCGCGGCTCGAAGCCGAGCTCCTCGCGTGCCTTCGAATTGTCCAGGGCGCCGCGCTTCGGCCGGAAGTCGCCGACAGGTTTGGTCTCGGTCTCCACGCCGTCGACGTACTCCGAGATGACCTCGGCGAGCTCCTTCACGGTCCGTCCCTCCCCGTAGGTGACGTTGTACGTCTCGTTCGCGGCGGCGTCCTCGGTGAGCGCGAGGTCGAACCCCTGTGCGGTGTCCTCGACGTAAGTGAAGTCGAGCACCTGCTGGCCACCGTCGTGGAGGGCGAGCGGCTTCCCCTCGAGCGCCCGCTCGACGAAGATCTGCGAGACGCGTCGGTTCACGTCGGTCGGTCCGTACACCGCCGACGGCCGGACGACGGTGTAGTCGAGGTCGCTGTTCCGACAGAACGACTTCGTCAGCGTCTCGCCGGCATGCTTGGCGCCGCCGTATACCCCCTTCGGGTTTCTCGGGTGCTCCTCGTCGGCGGGCCGGTACTGGAACGCCCCGTACACCATGCTGGAGGAGGTGTAGAGGAACCGCTCGACCGAGTCGGTCGCCTTCGCCGCCTCGAGCAGGTTCACCGTCCCCTGGACGATCGAGTCGACGGCGGCCTCGGGATGGTCCTCGCAGGTGCCCGTGATCGGGAGGTGCGCGAGGTGTGCGATGCGGTCGGGCTGGACGCGTTCGACCGTCCGTGCCACCTCGATGGGGTTGCGGGTGTCGCCCTCGACGAACTCGACCTCGTCCTCGAGTCCCGCGATCCGGTGGTCGAGGTACGGTCGGTACTGACGCGACGACGGCGAGAGGTAGCTCTCGTAGGCGTCGAACGAGACGACGTCGTGGCCGGCGTCGACGAGCCGGTGGAGGAGGTGCGAGCCGACGAACCCGGCCCCACCAGTCACGAGCAGTTTCATTGTAACTATGCGACGGTAGGGCAACCCGGGCAATCAATGTTGTCTGTTGAGGAACCGGCGTGCGGGATGCTCGCTCCGCGAGGTCAGCCGAGGACGAGCGGCTCGTACCAGTCGCGGTTCGTCTCGTACCAGTCGATGAACTCCGAGACACCGTCGCGGATGGTCGTCGTCGCCTCGTAGCCGATGTGCTCGGTGGCCTTCTCGATGTTCGCGTGGGTGTGTTCGGCGTCTGCCGCGAACCGCTCGTCGTACTCCAGCTCCGTGTCCGGTGCGAGCTGGTCGCGGACCGTCTCGGCGAGCTCCTTGATACTGATGTTGTCCGTGCTCCCGATGTTCATCACCTCGCCGTCGGCCGCGTCGGTGTCGAGGAGCACGCGGTTCGCCGCGACGATGTCCTCGACGAAGGTGAAATCGCGCGTCTGGCTCCCGTCACCGTAGATGACAGGCGCCTCGCCGTTGTAACACCGGGAGACGAAGTTGCTGATCGCCATGTTCGGTCGCATCCGTGGGCCGTACACGGTGAAGTACCGCAATGCGACGGTCGGGAGGTCGTACACCTCGGCGTACATACGGACGTACTGCTCCGAGGCGAGCTTCGAGACGCCGTACGGACTCACCGGGGTCGTCTGATGGTCCTCGTCGTACGGGAGGTACTCGGGTTTCCCGTAGACGGAGGAGGAGCTCGCGAAGACGAACCGTTCGAGCTCCGTCTCGCGGGCCGCTTCGAGCAGGTTCAGCGTCCCGCTCACGTTGACCTCGTTGTACGTCTGCGGGCGGTCGACGCTGTCCCTGACACCGACTCGTGCGGCGTGGTGATACACGACGTCGGCCCACTCGACGTGTTCCGCGACCGTCTCCTCGTCCCTGATGTCCCCCTCGACGAACTCGTATCCGTCTCCGGCCTCGCGGGCCGCCTCGATGTTGTGACGCTTGATGGCCTGTGGGTAGTTGTCGAACAGGGAGTCGAGGGCAACGACGTCGTGTCCGTCGGCGGCGAACCCCTCGGAGAGGTGCCCACCGATGAACCCGGCGCCGCCCGTGACCAGTATCTTCATCGTCTCCCTGAGGTTCACCCTGCCTCTCACAAGTACTTATCGTGATACTCTCGCCCGGGACTCCGTAACTCCTATCACCGCGATAGGGGCTACCTACCGAGTGATGAGGGAGCCGCTGATCAGCGTCGTCCTGACGACCCACAACCGTGCTGAACTGGTCGGTGACGCCATCGAGAGCGTGCTCTCACAGACGTACCGGAACATCGAACTGTTCGTCGTCGACGATGCATCGACGGACGAGACGGCGTCGGTCGTCGAATCGTACGACGACGACCGCCTGACGTACGTCCGACACGAGACGAACCGCCATCTTTCGGCCGCCCGGAACACCGGCATCGAGCTGGCGGACGGCGAGTACGTCGCGTTTCTCGACGACGACGACCGCTGGACCGAGCGTAAGCTCGAACGACAGGTCGAACGGTTCGAGCGCGCACCCGAGACCGACCGACCGGGACTGGTCTACTGCTGGATGGACTACTGCGAGGACGGTTCGGTCGTCGAGGCGTACCGGCCGACGCTCCGCGGCGACGTCTACCGCGAGACGCTCGGCGGGCAGCCGCTCGGGAGTGGTTCGACCTGGCTGGTCCTTGCCGAGGCGTTCGACGAGGTCGGTGGCTTCGACGAGGCCGTCCACCGGGGCGTGGACGGTGACTTCGTCCGGCGGCTCGCTCGCGAGTACCACGTCGACTTCGTCCCGGCCGTCCTCACGAAGTACACCGTCGGGCACGGCTCGGGTCGGATCACCGACGAGGACGAGGCGAGCATCCGGGAGGCGATCGAGTGCCACCGGCGAACGCTACAGAAACACGGGGACGCATTCCGGACGTACCCCGACCAGGAGGCGACGCTCCGTGCGAAGGTCGGCTGGCGACGGACCCAGCTCGGGAGCTGGGCCGACGGCATCGCCGAGTTCGACCGGGCGGTCAGACTCGCGCCGACGTGCCGGTCGGTGTACTTCTACATGGGTGTCGCCGTCTTCCACGCGTTCGAACGACTGTGGCGGCGGTTCGAAGGAAGCGACCGGCCGAGCGTACTGCGGACCCGACACGAGGGAGCCACTGATTGACGATGCCGGATGACTACGACGAGGAACAACAGATACAGGAACAGCAGTACGAACACCCCTACCACTACCTGCCACGGGTGGAGGACGGTCGATACACCCAGACGCAGTACTGGTCGTGGGGGATGCACTACCTCGGTGGGATGCGCGTCGTCCTCGACCAGCTCGCGGACTGGTCGTTCGACTCGGTCGTCGACATCGGCTGTGGCGACGGACGGTTCCTCCGGGAGCTCCACGACGCGTACCCGGCCGTGGAGTCCCTCGGGGTCGACTACTCGGAGCGGTCCATCGCGATGGCGGAGGGGATGAACCCACATCTGGACTACGAGGCCAGAAACATCCTCGAGGAGGAGCTGGACCGGGAGTACGACGTGGCGACCTGCATCGAGGTGCTGGAGCACATCCCGCCGGACGACTGTCCGGCGTTCGTGGCGGCCATCGTGGACACGCTCGCGCCGGACGGCAGGCTCGTCCTGACGGTCCCGCACGTGAACAAGGCGGTGGCGGACAAGCACTACCAGCACTTCGACGCCGAGAGACTCCGCTCGTTGCTCGACCCCCACTTCTCGGACATCGAGTTCGTGCCGTTCGACCGACAGTCGAAGCTGTTCACGGTCCTCGAACTCGCCCTGGGTGGCCGTGGCAACCACGTCATCGTCAACTCGCCCCCGATAACGAGCCGCCTCTGGCGGCTGTACCGGGACCGGTACCTCTACGCATCGACGGAGGACGACTGCCGACGCATCGCGGCTGTCTGTGAGCGATGAGCGCCGATCCACCGCAGGACGACCGGGAGCAGCCCGGGGGGAACGACGATACCGGGGTCGCGTGGCAGCCGCACGAGCTCGCCGTCGACACCGGCGACGGGCGACTGGACGACGCCGAATCGACCGACGAGAGCCCGCTCGTCACCGCGGTCGTGACGACCTACGACCGGTTCGAGGAGGCGACACGGGCCATCGAGAGCGTGCTCTCCCAGACGTACGAGCCCGTCGAGTTCCTCGTCGTGGAGGACGGCACCGAGAGCGGCGTGGAGGGGTGGCTCGCCGAGAACGGCTACGACTCGGTCCGCTACGTGCGCCACGCGACCAACCAGGGGCTCTCGGGTGCACGCAACACCGCAATCGCACTCGCGGAGGGTGAGTACGTCGCGTTCCTCGACGACGACGACAGCTGGAAGCCCGAACGGCTCGAGCGGGGCGTGGCGGCGCTCCAGTCGCTCCCGGCCGACGAGCGGGGGCGTGTCGGCGTCGTGTACTGCGCAGTCGAGGCCCGCGAGGACGGCCGGGTCGCGTCCATCGTGCCACCGGAGAACCAGGGGAACCTCAGAGCAGCCATCGTCCGCGATGGGCCGTCGACGCTGGAGTCCTCGTGTCTGTTCTCGAAACGAGCTCTCGTCGACGTCGGTGGCTACGACGAGGAGCTCGTCTCCTCGGTCGACCACGACATCTGGCTCTCGCTCGCCGTCGGCGGCTACCACGCCGAGACGGTCCCGGAGCCGCTCGTCGTCTCCTACGACGCGTTCGCGGACAGCATGATGACGAACACGGACGACCGGATCCGTGGCGTCGGGCAGTTCGTCGAGAAGTGGCGACCGACGTACGTCGACTGGTTCGGTCCAGAGGAGGGCGAGCGGCGGCTCCAGCGGTACTTCGCCCGTGTCATCGCCCGGCTGGCCGCGACGAAACTCGTCAGTGGCAATCTCGGCGAGGCGAGACGGGCCGTCGGTGCGGTGTTCGACCGGAGCGACCAGACATTCTACAACGTCTCCGTGCTGGCGACGCTCGTCGCGGAGTCCGCGGTGAAACGGTTCGCACCACCCGCGCTGGTCAGGCGTCTGTCGGCACTCCGTCGCTGACGGTCGGTCCGTCGCGCACGGACGCCGCCCTCGCTCACATGTAGCCGAGGTCCTCGAGCTGCTGCTGCCGGCTCGCCGAGAGGTCGTCGTGTCCCGCGCTCTCGGTCCCGTCCGCCGGGAAGGAACGAACGGCGGACTCGCACGCATCGACGAGGTGTTCCGGGGCGTCGTCGGTGTTGCGGGACGCCGTCCCCTCCCAGGCGTCCAGTTCGCCGGTCGAATCCGCGATGACGGTCCACTCCTCGTCGAACCCGACCACCGTGTGCGTGAGCGCCTCCCGGGTCACGTACCAGTCCGGGATGTGGTCGTATCGTTCGTAGGACGACTCGTGGAACGGGTTAGCTGGCAGTTCGAACAGGACCGGTGACTCCGGCGCCAGCAGGTCGCCGACCGGGTCGTCCGTATCGAGTACTGCGTCGGGATCTGTCGAGAGCTGGTCCGACAGCGCCGTCAGCGGGACCCGTCGTTCGACCGTCTCCGCGTCGATGGCCGGGTTCGCGAGGATGAGCGGAACGGTGCGGAGATGCTCGCTCACCGAGTCGAGGTGCCCCATCGAGCGCTCGCCGCGGAGGTCCGTCTCGCCGAGCACCTCGCCGTGGTCCGAGGTGACGACGACGAGTGTCTCCTCCCGCAGGTCACGCGCCTCGAGCGCGTCGAGCAGCTGGCCCACGCGTTCGTCGACGCTTCTGACCTCCGCCCGGTACGCCGCCCGCACCAGTTCGAGTGCGTCCTCGTCGACGTCGTCGGCGAAGTACCGGTCGAGGAACACCCAGCTGTTCGACAGGTCAGGGTCGAGTGCGTCGAGATCTGCACGGTCGTACTCCCCGTCCGTCTCCGCCGCCAGATGGCGTGCCGGTGGCTCGTAGGGGAAGTGCGTGTCCATGAGGTTCGCGAACGCGAAGAACGGCACCGCACCATCGGCGTGGCGGTCGAACACGTCGTTCAGCAGCCGTTCGGTCCGTTCGGTGGCACGGGTCAGCGAGCCGTAGTCGTCGCTGTCGAGGCCCGGCAGGCGCTCCCGGAGCCGGTAGCTGCTGTCGAGTTCGATCCAGACCGCCCGGAGGTAGTTCGCCAGACTCGCGACCGGGCGTTCGTGGCGGACTGCGTCACCCAGCACCTGCAGGTACGTCCGGAGTTCGGGCCCCTCCGGGGGCTGTCGGTGGCGGACCGCCGAGAACGGGTTCAGGCCGTGGGGGTTCAGCGGCCTGCGCGTCTCGTAGAACTCGTCGAAGCCGGTGCCGAACCCCTGGCCCTGAGAGAAGTAGATGTTCGAGGTGAGGCCGACCGTCGTGTAGCCACGGTCGCCGAACGCCTCGACGAGTGGGAGTCGCTCCATCTGCTGGTCACGGCGGAAGCAGTGGTGTTCGTGGGCCCACTCCCCGGTGAAGATCGATGCATGCGAGGGCAGTGACCAGTTCGCGGGTGCGACACACGATTCGAACGAACAGTTCTGGGCTGCGAGACGTGAGAGGTTCGGCGCCGTCTCCGGCGTGATGGCGTCGGTGCGGAGACAGTCGAGCACAAGATAGAGAACGTTGCGTGCCACGGTGGTTGTTACAATCCGGCGAGAGCGATAGAAAGTGCTTTCGGTTTCTGCGGTCTGCGGTGGTGTCAGACCGCTTCCCGGGACAACGGCACCTGCTCGACCAGCAGTTCACCGATGTGCTCGGTGGAGAACACCGACTCGTAGCGCTCCCGGCCACGTTCCGCGATGCGCTCGCGGTACCCGGCATCGTCCCGGAGTTCACGGATCGCCGCCGCGAGCGCGGCCGGGTCCTCCGGCGGAACGAGCACGATGTTCTCGCCGTCGGTGAACCACTCCTCGATGGCCGGAGAGCGCATCGTCACCACCGCGGTTCCGGCGGCGACCCCCTCGCTCACCTTGTTCGTGATGCTGGCCCGGGAGCGCGGGTCGTCGGCGAAGATGCCGAGCGCCACGTCGCCGCCGCCGGCCGCCGTCGAGAGCTCCTCCCAGGGGACACGCCCCCGGAACTCGACGTTCGGGGCGCCCACTGCTTCGACCCGGCTCCGGATGCGCTCCAGCTCAGGCCCCTCGCCCAGGAAGACGAAATCGATCTCCTCGTCGCGCAGGCGGTCTATCGCATCGACGACCGTATCGAGGCCGTGATGCGGGAGGAAGTTCCCCCAGTAGACGACGGTGAACCGGTCGAACGGGGAGTCGTCCCGTGGATGGAACCACGTCTCGTCGGCCCCCAGCGGGAGGCCGACGATACGGGCACGCGGGATCGAGTACAGCTCCGTGTAGAGGCGGGCGAACTCCGCGGTCTCGGTGAGGTGGTACGCCGGCAGCCGTAGCGTCGCCCGCTCGACCCAGTAGACCAGTCTCACCTTCCACGCAGCGTATCCACGCATCTCTCCGGTGCGGTAGAGGGAGACGAACAGGTCGTATATCAGGACGGCGTCGAGCCACCACGCACCCAGCGCCGCGACCGGGAGGACGAGCACGTTGAACTTCGTGACCAGGATGGCATCGACGTCGCCCTCGCCGGAGAGCTGCCACAGCCGCCGGAGTATCAGGGCGTAGAAGTACGGGAGCAACAGTAGCTTCTTGACGCCGATGAACAGCGGCTCCTCGCGGTACCGGCACTCCTTGACGGTCACCCCCTGGGACTCGAGCCCCTCGCGGAGCGACACCTCGCGGAAGTACTCGTAGTCGTAGTCACCGAGAAGGACGACCGTCCGACCGTCTCCACTCATCAACTGTCACTACCTCGCCGAAGCGCGGGCATAAACGTACCTATCGTTCCCCGGCGCACGGTCGGTCACCCCGTGATCGGGTTGCTCGGGAGGTTGCGGTGGACCGTCGTCCTGAAGTGCCGGGAGATGGCGAACAGGACGAGGAAGTAGACCCCGGCGCCGATGCCGACGAGCAGGCCGACGAACACGAGGTTGCGGTGGCCGACGTAGCCAACGAGTGCGGTCCGCGACCCCACGACGACACCACCCATCAGGAGCGCCGCGAGGACCTGTCTGCCGATCTCCCCGTACGGCGGGTCGATGTCGAACCGGGCTCTAGAGTACCGAGCGGACGCGAGGAGGGCGATACACGAGGAGAGGAGCGTCGCGACCGCCGCACCGACGATACCGAACTCGTATATCAGCCCGAGGTTCAACACGGTGTTCGAGACGACGAAGACGCCGTTCGACCGGAACGCCAGGTCGGGGCGGTCGATCGCGTTGAACGCGTTGACGAGCTGCTTGTTGAACGTCCAGACCATCGCGGCGAGGACGAGGATGCTGAACACCCTCGTCCCCGTCGTGAACGACGGGCCGTAGATGCGGAGGAGCCGGTCGCCGATGACAGTCGCGCCGACGAAGCCGGGGATGAGGATGAGCCCCGAGTACATCAAAGCATCCTCGGTCAACCCGACCACGGCAGCCGTGTTCCCCTCCGACGACTGCTTGCTCATCTCAGGGAAGAGCGTGGTCTGGATGCCGTTCCCGAAGATGGTCAGGAACATGACGACCGACCAGACGACGGAGTAGATGCCGACCTGGCCGGATGCGACGAACAGCCCGAGGACGGTCACGTCGAGGTTGCCGTAGAAGCGCTGGCTGAGGTTCCCGAGCCAGGAGAACTTCGCGAACTCGAACAGCGAGGCGAAGTGTTCTCGTCTGGGCAGCCGTGGTCGCAGGTCCATCACGAAGACGGCGACGACGCCGGTCAGGAGACTGGACGCCGCGTACCCGACGACCATCCCACCGAGCCCCCACCCGATGACGACCAGTGCGATCTGTATGGCGCTCTGGACGGCCTGCCCCCCGACCTGTAGGACGGATTCGACGTGGACCAGCCGACGGCCGTGGAGCACGCCATTGAGTATCGCCTTGAACGTGTTCAGCGCGAGCAGCGGGACGACGAACAGGACCGCAGCCGTCCCCACGTAGTCGTTGACCGGGCCGCTGAAGAGTACGACACCGGCCGCGGCGACTGCCGTCACACCCCCGGCGAACAGCAGCCCGGCACCGTAGTACCGCTCTGGCTCCTCCCCCTCGCTGATGCGTTTGGTGATGGATTCGGAGAGCCCAACCTGCGAGGCGACCCCGACCCACGACACGAGTGCGAGTATCAGGGCGAACTGACCGAGGACGGTCTCGCCGAGCTCTCTGGCGAAGTACACCGTCGCGACGAAGCCGAAGGCTGATGCCGCGAACCGAGAGACCGTGTAGAGCAGTGATGTTTGACCGAGTCGCATTTGTCTGTCGACCGACGAAGTGTCGGGTGTCTCTTCTCAAACTGACCGGTACGGTCTGAAAGTTGTGCCGCTTTCCGAGACGGCGGCACGGTGGCGGAGCTGCTTCGTACGGATCACTCCTCGTAGTCGTCCAGCAGGTTCGGCTTCAGGATGGCGTAGACGTAGCCGAAGCCCACCATCGCGGTGAAGACGAACAGCGCGACGAGCTGTTTCACCTTCGCCAGCTCGGGCTTTCTGACGAGCGAGACGAGCCGTTCGGGGACGTGTTTCGTGAGCAGGTCGGCGAGGTACTCGTTCTTGTCGCCGGAGGCCTCGGGGATGATGTGGTCCATGATGCGCTTCGAGTAGCCCTGCCAGAACGAGCGGCTGGCGAGCCACCGGAAGTCGCCGCGGTACTCGAAGAGCTTGTGGTGGACCTTCGCGTCGGTGTTGTAGATTACACCGCGCCCGTACTCGCGACGGATGCGCGCGCCGACCGTCGACTCGTGGGCCTGGATGTGCTTGTCCCCCTTCCGGCCGGTGTTCTCGTCGTAGCCGCCGACGTTCAACAGTACATCGCGGCGGAACGAGATGTTCGACCCGTAGGTGTTGCGCAGCTCCTCCATGTGCTCGCCGAAGCCCTTCTCGTCGCAGCCGACGAGCCAGTAGAACTCGTCGGGGAAGAAGTCGGGCTTCTCGACCTGCCAGTCCGGGAGGACCTGCCCGCCGACGGCGACGGCGTCGGTCTCCTCGTACGTTCGAACGAGGGTCTCGATCCAGTCGGGTTCGGCAGCGGCGTCGTCGTCGATCATCGCGACGATGTCGCCGGTCGCCAGCTCGGCACCCTTCGTCCGGGAGTAGGAGATGCCGCGGTTCTCGTCGTTGCAGTGGATGCTGACGGTCTCCTCGTCACCGAAGTCGGCGACGGCCATCTCGTGTACCTCCTCGTTACCGTCGATGACCAGGACGATCTCGATGTCGTCGTATGTCTGATTAAGAACACTTTCGACGGCTTCGGAGAAGACCTCGTAGCGGTCCGTCGGATACGTACAGATGACGACGGAGACGTTCATCGTTCGGATTCACCCCCGAAGCGCGAATAAGCGTTTTGCATCGTACTTTTCCGACCTGTTCGTCTCCGAAACGATTACACAAGGCTTATTCGTGGCTTCAGACTTTTCCCGTACAATGAGTACGTCGACCGGAGAGGAGGCCGACACCGAGCAAGCGACCTCGGGCTCCCTCCTCGAAGCCTTCGGACGCTGGTATCACGTGCCGAGCGTGGGCCTGATAATGCTGTTCATGCTCTGGGTCAGGCTCCAGCCGCTCGACAACTTCACCCGGAACGGCGAGATATTCTTCGCCGGCAACGACGCCTGGTACCACTACCGCCAGGTGTCGTGGACCACCCGCAACTGGCCGTGGACGATGCCGTACGACGTCTACTCGCAGTACCCGACAGGCGTCAGGGCCGACCAGTTCGGGACCCTCTACGACCAGATCGTCGCCACCGCTGCTCTCGTGGTCGGTCTCGGTGACCCCTCCCAGCACACCATCGGGATGACGTTGCTCGTCGCCCCGGCCGTCTTCGGTGCGCTCGTCGCGATCCCCACGTACTTCATCGGGAAGCGACTCGGCGGCCGCTCGGGTGGCGTCGCCGCCGCGCTGGTCCTCGCCCTGCTCCCCGGCGTCTTCCTCCGCCGCAGCACGGCCGGCTTCTCGGACCACCACGTCGCAGAGGTCCTCTTCCAGGCCTTCGCGGTGCTCGCCGTGATGGTCGCGCTCCGCTCGGCCGAACGAGAGAAGCCCGTCTTCGAACTCCTGCTCGACCGTGACCTGGACGCGCTCCGCGAGCCGACGAAGTGGGCCGCACTCGCCGGCGTCGCCGTCGGTCTCTACATGTGGGTCTGGCCGCCTGCGGTCGTCATCGTCGGTATCCTCGGTGTCTTCTTCACCATCGCGCTCGTCGTCGAGTACCAGGCCGGCCGGTCTCCGGACCATCTCGCCTACACCGGCGTCGTCATCGGTGTCGTGAGTGCGTTGCTGGTGGTTCTGAGCATCGACCAGTTCACGCTCGGCGTGACCTCCCTCTCGCCGCTCCAGGTCGGCATCTCGCTCGGTCTCGCCGTCGGCTCGGCGTTCATCGCCTACCTCGCCCGTGTCTGGGACGGGCTCGAGGTCGAGACGCTCCGTGCCGTCGTCCTCCCGCTGAGTGCGATCCTCTTCCTCGCGATCGTCCTCGCCCCTATCCTGGGCTTCTCGTTCCTCCCCTACCCGTTCGCCGTCGTCTTCGTCATCGCCGGCTCGCTCGCGTTCGGTTCCTACTCCGTCCACGAGGACGAGCGTCGGACCCACTTCCCGCTCGGTGTCGGCTCCCTGCTGATACTCGGGCTCGCCGGCGCCCGGTTCCTCGTCCCGCCGGTCTACAACCAGCTCATCTCTAGCCTCAAACAGACGATTGCACTGAGCGTCAGCGACAACATCCTGACCATCGGCGAGGCACAGTCGGTCATCGGTTCCGGCGAACCGTTCTTCCAGACCGCGACGCAGTTCTTCGGCTCGCAGTACGGGCTGAGCTACATCCTCGCACTGGTCGCGCTGGTCTGGCTCCTCTCGTACCTCTACCTCGGCGAGGAGTACCGCTCCGAGTACCTGCTCGTCGCCGTCTGGACGGTGTTCACGTTCCTGATGGCGCTGACGCAGGTGCGGTTCAACTACTACCTCGTCGTGCCCATCGCGGCGCTGAACGGGTGGTTCCTGGGCCGCATCGTCTCCTTCATCGGGCTCACGGAGCTCACCTCCGATTCGTACAACTTCGAGCTGTACCAGGTGATCACGATCGTCGCGGTGCTGATGCTCCTGTTCGTCCCGCTGACCCCCGGGACGAACATGACCTCGACGACGGTCGACAAGCAGGCACAGAGCCTCTCGCCCGGTTCCGTGCTCGTCTGGAACGAGAGCACGGAGTGGATGCAGCAGAACACGCCCGAGCCCGGACAGTACGGCGATGCCGACAACGAGCTGGGCTACTACGACCGCTACCCGAACCAGGACGACTTCGAGTATCCCGAAGGTGCGTACGGCGTGATGTCCTGGTGGGACTACGGACACTGGATCACGACCAAGAGCGAACGGATTCCGGTAGCGAACCCGTTCCAGGGGAACGCGGAGATCGCGTCCGCGTACCTCCAGGCACAGGACGAGACGCGAGCGAACCTCCTGCTGGAGGCGATGCCGAACGCTGACGACGCCGACGAGCGCCTGTACGAGCTCGACAACGACGAGCTCCGGAGCCTCATCGACGAGCAGACCGAACAGGAGGCCCACGAGGACACGCAGTACGTCGTCATCGACTACCAGATGGCTGGCGGCAAGTTCGGCGCCATCGCGACCTGGACCGGTCCGGGTCCGGGGACGTACTACAACCAGCGCGAGAACGTGACCGTCGGCGGGCAGCAGGCAGCCCTGCCGACCAGGTCGGACTCCTACGAGAACACGATGCTCTCCCGGCTCTACTTCGACGACGCCGAGGGGATGGAGCACTACCGGCTGGTCCACGAGGCGACGAACCAGCGCGTGTTCACCTCCATCGCGATCAACGAGTCCGGGAACCTCCGGCCGACGCAGTTCGTGAACCAGCCGCTGCCCATCCAGCAGTTCTTCCAGTATCAGCTCCGGCCGCAGTTCGAGACGTACAACACGCAGGCCGAGTCCACGGTGAAGACCTACGAGCGGGTTCCCGGGGCGACGCTCACCGGCCAGGCAGATGTGAGCGCTCCGACGAACGTCACCGCGCGTGTCGAGCTCACCTCGGACACGCTCAACCGGACGTTCAACTACACCCAGACCGTCCAGACCGACGGCGACGGCAACTTCGAGATCACCGTCCCGTACGCGACCAACGACGAACTGGGTCCCGAGGACGGCGCGACCGACGTGGCCGTCGAGGCGACGGGTGACTACGAGATCACCTACGACAACGAGTCCACGCGGGTGTCCGTCCCCGAGACGGCCGTCGTCAGCGAGGACAGCTCGCCCATCGAGGTCACGTTCGACGGGAACGCCTCGACGTCGTCCAGCGACGAGTCAGAGGAGTCGGTCGGCGACGTGGAGCGGACCGACGGCGCGCTGCTCCCCGTCCGTCATCACGCGCTGCTGGCGTAGCGAGTCGAAAGCGAACTGTTTTCCCGGCCAGGGTTGGTACTCACCGTCGATGCGTTCGTCACTCTCCGTCTACCTGAAGGGGTTCCTCATGGGTGCGGCAGACACCGTCCCCGGGGTCTCCGGCGGGACAATCGCCCTCATCACCGGCATCTACGAACGGCTGATCAACGCGATCACGTCCGTCGGACCGTCGGATGCCCGGCTCTTGCTGTCGTTCCACACCGCCGAGGGACGGTCTGACCTCCGTGACCTCTTCATGCGAGCCGACGGCGTGTTCCTGCTGATCCTGGGGTTCGGTATCGCCTCCGCGGTGCTCACGCTGTCTCGCGTCCTCGAACACACGCTGGAGCAGTTCCCGGCGTTCACCGCGGCGTTCTTCTTCGGGCTCATCGGTGCCTCGGCCATCGTCCTCTACTCCGAGGTCGACGTCGGCAGCCCGAAGCGGCTTGCCGTCGCCCTGTTCGGTATCGTGCTCGCGGCCGGCCTGTCGAGCCTGCCCGAGAGTGCGATCGGGAGTTCGTACCCCGTCGTCTTCATCGCCGGCGCCATCGCCGTGTGTGCGATGATACTCCCTGGCGTCTCCGGTTCGTTCCTCCTCTACGTGCTCAACCAGTACGAGTTCATGATCACGAACCTCACGGCGTTCGTCGACGGCGTCATCGCGCTCGCCGATGGGGGCGACCTCGCGTCGCTCACGGAATCGTTCACGGTCGTCGTCACGTTCTGCACCGGCGCGATGCTCGGACTCCTGACGATGGCGCGGGTGGTGAAGTGGGCGTTCCGGGAGTTCCGCGCGGGGACGCTCACGTTCCTGGTGAGCCTGATGGTCGGCGGTCTCGTGAAACCGATGTCGACCATCGCGACGGAGGCCCAGCTCGGCTCCACTCCCGAGGTCGCGGGCATCGTCATGTTCGCGCTGATCGGGGCCGGTCTCGTACTCGGTGTCGACTCGGTAACGGGAGATATCGACTACTGAAGCCGGCCTGAGGATGGCGAACCGATTGGTGATTACTGTACGACATTAGAACTGCCCGTCCGTACAGCTATACTAGTACTTTTTGGCCGCATCCTGCTAACTCTGTCACTGTAATAGACATATGCGTCATTTTTTGCTTTACAAAGTAACATTCCTTTACCAATATGGTAATAAGCCGTGAAATTTTATAAGTAATATTAAGATAATTTGATGTATGTGCCCGCGCACCATGCAAGTACAATGTCCGACAAAGGCACGATGTCCGACTGGCTGTCCGAGCACCCCCGAATGATTGGCGTCCTGTTCATGATCGGCCTGCTGCTCATGCAGGCCGCACCTGTCGTGGCGACTGGTGCCGAAGCTAGTCCTGGGCCGTAAATTCGTAGCGAACAGAGGTTCTACAGGAAGTCCACGGTCCCAATCGTATTGTTCCAGAACAGTTCGTTCTCGAACTCGACTGGCGAGATAGTCCAAGTGAGATAATCGACGAGTTCCTGCTCTTCGAGTTCGAGCGTCTTCATTCGCCCCGGCAGGAGATAGTACTCCTCAACGGAATCGAGCGTTGGAACGGTTCGAGATCCGAGCTGAAGCTCTTTCGTCGGGTAGGTCTGGATGCTGAGTTCGAACGATTCAGTACCGGACGATTCGACGTGACAAACCATTGGCGGACCGCCATCAGACTGGACGACATCGACGGATCCATCGCCCACGACGAGGTACTGTTCACCGATGTGAGTGTGTTCGTGGACGAGCTCGATAGCTGCGCGTAATGGGAATCCCAGGTTCAGGAAGTGTGCAACGGCGTGTCCGATTTCGACAGCGTGCTCGTTCACGACATCACCAAGCGTAGCCACGCCTCCGAACGACCCTTTCTCGACGAGTGCCTCTGCTTGTTCGAAGGAGCGGCACGCGTTGAGCAGGAAGACGTTTACCCCGACAGTTTCGAGTTCTCGAACGTCGAGCTCTCCGTCGGTACATCGAAGGCCGGTCGGCGTCGCGTGACCAATGTAGTGGAGGAAATCACAGGAACTCTCCATCAGCAGGTCGGCGAGTTCGTTTTGTGGTACACCGAAGTGGGAATCGATGTTGTAGGGTTGGTCGTCCCTGTCACCGTAGACGTTGTCCAAGCTCACCTGTTCGTCGAGCATTCGCGGATCGTTACAGACAACGGTGATGTTAATTGAATCACTCCGCTGCCCCTGCTTGAGCTGGTGTTCGAAGGAGTCAACGGAGGCTTTGGATGCACCCATCGGGAGTTGATTCCCGAACCAGGCATGCTCGATCGACTCGTCGTTAACTTCCGGTTCGATGAGGCGGAGTGACACCTCCTCCGGTGCCGAGTTGCGCGCGGAACGGCACACGCGTTTAGTCGAATCTGCGGTCTTCGCAGTTCGTGAAACAGACTTAGTCTGGCCACGCGTCGAACGGATAACTCCCAGATCGTTGACCACGTGGGGTACTGCCGACACGTGTTCCGGAATGTTTGGAAGGTGTGCAGTCAGACACCAGCGTGGCAGGTGTGGTTCCACGATCCCCTGTGGGACTGATAGATACGCCTCCAGTTGTTCTGAGAGCGAACATCCATACATCGACGCGATGTCGAACGGAAGGTCCGGTTCGACCTGCTTGCGTTCGTAGAGGTCGACTTGATGGATGCCTTCAGTGCGAACGACACAGTCCAGGAACAGCACACGCTTCAACAGGTCCGCAACGTCGTCCTCGAACCACATCCCCGTGGCGAGGTCGTGTTCGAATCTGTCCGTCCGCAACCTCGGTGCGTTGCCGGGAACGAGGTCCGCGCCGAGATAGAAGGCGAGAGGTGCTGCGGGATAGATGTATTCGAACTCCGGCGGTATTTCGATTTCCACACCAGTATTCGGCGGTGAGAAACCGTCGGGGATGTCTAGTTCGTCCCCCAGTTCGACGAGAGGGGGGTGCCCCCTGAGCGTCGGATACGAACGTTCGCACGCAGTCGTCTTAAGAGCGGACGAGAGCGTGCTGAGCGCCTGCATCATGTGCTCGGGGTTCTCCGTGGTGGTGATACTGCCGGCGGGATGCTTGTGATACGTCCGGACGCCGAACTCGACTACTGTCGGTTCGGTGAACGTGACTCGGGTCGAATCTGCTCCCTTCGTGATGTTCGGGGCCGCTTTGAACTGCCAGTAGAGTTTCAACGGTGCGGAGATGTCGAGGCTGTACCCGTTCGTTTCGAGGTTCGTGGTCGTGTGAGCACTCACCGGACCGTCGTATGTGCCACACTTGCTCCGGAGATACACCTCCTCGGCTCGGGCGATAGAAAGTTCGCTGGCCTCGATGGTGAACGCCTTGTCGACGGGGAACTCGAAGGATTCGGGGTCGGTCGGTGTCGGTGAGACCGGTTCGTCGGTCACGACCTGGAGGCGTCGCTGTTTGATCTGGTCGGTGATGGCGACGCCGCAGGGGTCGTCCGTTTCCTTGTAGCTGACCTTCATGGTGTTCTGACGGTGCTATCGACGGGTCTTGCTGTGAGGCACCTTGGACCGACTGCGCCACCACCCTGTCGTGCCGTCTCTGTCGGGAGTAGGGGGAGGTTTCAACCGGTCGTGAGCACCTCTACGGGGCCGGGCCGTACCGGGGGGTGCCGCCGACGTCGTTAGGTGTAGATACCCGTCGTGCTACTTAAATTTCCTGCTGGTGGTTGTGTCGAAGGACAATCAGTAATGGTGGATTATCGCAGACGTGCCGGGGGGAGCAGCGCCCCTCAGGCCGGGAGCGAGCGGTCAGTGAGCGCGGCCTCGAGCACCTGCAAGGTGTGCTTGACGGGGTAGCCGCTCCCGTGTTCCATCTGCATCGCGCAGGTCGGACACTCGGTCAGGCCCGTCTCCGGTTCGGCGTCGTCCATGTGCTCGAACATCTCCTCGCCGACGGCCATCGAGGTCTCGTAGTTCTCGGACTTCCAGCCGTAGGTGCCCGAGATGCCCGAGCAGGACTCGCCGACGTCGTGGGCCTCGACGTCGCCGAGGTTTCCGAGCACCGCGGTGGTCTGGCCGTCGAGTCCCTGGTTCCGGGCGTGACACGGCGCGTGGTAGGCGAAGTCGGGCGCGTCGACGTCGTCGACGGCCGCGAGTTCGCCGTCGAGGTCCTCGTGGATGCGGAGGTACTCGACGGCGTCGTAGGTGTGTGCGGAGACGCGCTCGGTGTCCTCGAAGTCGAACAGCTCGGGGTACTCCTGGCGGAGCGCCATCGAGCAGGACGTACACGAGCAGACGATGTCGTAGCCGTCGTCGACGAGGTCGGCGAACGTCTCGACGTTGAACCGGGCGGCGCGGCGGGCGTCGTCGAGCATCCCGTTGGCGAACATCGGCGTGCCCGAGCAGCGCTGCTCCGGCACCGCGACCTCGTAGCCGAAGTGCTCGAACACGCGGACCATCGCCTTGCCGACCTCGGGGGTGTTGTAGTTCGCGTAGTCGCCGTGGAAGTAGGCGACCCGTCGCTCCTCGCTCTCGACGGCCGCACCGCCCCGCTTTGCCCACCACTCGCGGAAGGTCTCGGTGGCGAACTCGGGGAACTCCCGTTCGCTGGTGATGCCGAGGAACCGGTCGTTCACTTTCTGGACGAGCGAGTTGCCCATGACCGCGTTGGTGAGTCGGGGGAACATCGACCCGAAGCGGGCCATCGTCCCGTAGTTGGCGAGCAGTCGGTTGCGCCAGTACTCGACCGAGAGCTTGCTCATCGACTCCTCGACGTACTGCGCGCGGGCCGTGTTGTGCATCTGGCTCAGTGGCACGTCGGAGGGGCACGCGCCGTCACAGCGCATGCAGTTCGAGCACTTCATGATGGAGTCGTCGATCTCCTGGTCCTCCTTGCGCGTGAGCCGCCACTGCTCGGGGCCCTGGAACTTCGGCCCGGGGAACTCGTCGTCCACCTCGGCGACCGGGCACGACGTGTCGCACGTCGAGCACTTGTAGCAACTGTCCGCCCCGGGACGGAGGTCCGCGTCGCCCTCGGGGAACACCTGTATCGGTTCGAAGTCGTCCTCGTTGTCCGTACTCATGACTGATTGACTGCTGTGGCCGCCCGTGTCCCTGCCCGCCAGCCCGTCGCCAGCGAGATGCCGCTCGCCGCCTTCTGTGCCGCCGTGTCCGCACCGCCGACGACCGCTCCCGCGGCGCGGAGGTTCTCGTACGAGACCGCCCCGTCTGCATCGAGTGCCCGCCCGTCTGCGTCGATCCGTACGCCGAAGCGGGCAAAGGCGTGGTCGCCGAACGCTGCCTCCTCGGACCAGTCGTACCGGTCCGCGGGATGGGGCACGTGGAGGTCGAAGATGGGTTCGTACACGCGGTCGCGCTCGGAGTCGATACCCTCGCCGACGAGGCCGCCCGTCGCGAGCACGACCTGCTCGGGAGCGTACGGCACGCGTGCGCCGTTGCGGTCGACGACGACGGATTCGACCTGCGAACCCTCCGCCTCGAAGTCCACCACCGGGACGCCAGTGACGAGCTCGACGCCCGCGCTCTCGAGCTCGTGACGGAGCAGGTCCCGGAGCCGCGTCCCGGGGATGCTCGGCGGACCGGTCGGCACCTCGAACACCGACACCGACTCGCCGGCGGCCTCGAACCCTTCCTCCAGTTCGCTCCGGACGAACGCGGGGTCCTCGCCGAACACCGCCGGGAAGCCGACCCGGTCGGCACCCTCAACCTTCGGGGCGATCTTCTCGACGAGCGCGTCGCGGAACTCGTCGCTCTCCGAGAGGAGCTTTGCGTGCCTGGTCCGCTTGGCGTCGTCCCTGAGTCGCGGGAACCGCACGGTGACCCCGCGCACGTCGCCCGGGACGGTCGCGTCGAGGTTCGCCGCCGCGCGTTTGGCGTCGAAGTCGGGGTCCGTGGAGATGCCGACGAGCAGCGTCTCGCGCCCGTCGCCGACGATTCCGGGTTCGACGCTCGCGGGGTACCGCAACGTCGGCTTGACCGTTCCCTGCGTGGTGGGCACGAGCGCGTTCCGGTCGGTCCCCCGGTAGCGGTCGCCGGTCACGTCGTCGAACAGGGCCAGCCCCTCCCGCAACGCGTCCTTCCCGACGACGGAGTATGGATGCTCGTCGGGCAGATTGTCGATGGCGTCGATTGGCTCGGCGACGAGGTCGTCGTCGACCCGCCCGAGCACGTCGACCAGTCCGGAGGCCTGCTTCAGCGTACTCTCGGACTTCGAGACGACCGTGACCCGCGCGCCCTCGCGTGCGGCCGACAGCGCGGCGACAGAGCCGGCGAGCCCGCCACCGACGACGAGCACCTCAGTCGCTATCATCGTGTCCTCCGTCGGTCGCGGTGCTGGTCGGCGTGGCGAAGGCGTCCCAGTCGACGTCCTCGTCCTTGCTATCGCGGTTCCACGTCGTCGCGTGCAGCGTGTGGTTCAGCATCGCCTGCGAGAGCTGCTCGCCCCAGAGCGCGTGCCGGTGGCCCTTCCAGCGCTCCTGCCAGAGCTCCGTGAGCGAGCGCTCGGCCGTCTCGGCGTCGTACTCCGGGTGGAGTTCGTTGGCGAGCCGGTGACAGCAGAAGCCGCCCTGGCAGTTTCCCATCGAGGCGCGGGTGCGGAGCCGGACCGCGTTGAGGTCGGTGCCGGCCTGTCCGATGGCGTGCTGGACCTCCGCGCGGGTGACGGCCTCGCACTCGCAGAGCACCGGGTTCGGCTCGTCGGTGCCGAGCACGTCCGGCGCGTACGAGCCGAGCCGTTGCTTGCTCCGGCGGGCGACCGGCGAGCGGAGGCCGTAGTCGTCCATCGCACCTTCGAGTCGGTCGAGGTTCTCGCTCCCGGGCAGGGGCTCGTCCGCGGTCGCGCACGACGCGCGGACGCCGAGGAGGTCGCAGACGTGGTCGCTCACTTGCTCGGCCATCATCCGGTAGGTGGTGAACTTCCCGCCGACGACCGTCGTCAGCCCCTGCAGGTCGTCCCGGTCGGCGTGGTCGAGCAGGAAGAAATCGCGGGTGATGTCCGTCGGGTCAGTCGTCCCCGTGTCCGGCGGTTCGTACAGCGGCCGGACGCCCCAGAACGAGCGGACGGTCCTGGCGTCGGAGAGGATGGGGACGAGCTTGGAGAGTTCGTCGATCATGTGGTCGACCTCCCAGCCCTCCTCCGGGTAGTCCTCGGGGTCGTCGACCTCCTCGTCGGTCGTGCCGAGGATGGCGGTCGTCTCGTGTGGCACGACGATGTCCGCGTCGCCCTTCGGCTTGCACCGGTTGACGACGGTGTCCACCTGCCTGACGTTCATGACGACCATGACGCCCTTCGATGGGCGGACCTCGACGTCGACGCCGGCCATCTCGCCGAGCTGGCCGGACCACGCACCGGCCGCGTTGACGACGTGCTCGGCGTGTATCTCCTCGGTCTGGCCCGGGAGTCCGTGCTCGCGCTTTCCGGGGCCGGAGTCGTGTTTCACGCGGACGCCCGTGACCTCGTCGCCGTCGGTCAGCAGGTCGACGACCTCGGCGTGGGTCTCGATGCGCGCGCCGTGGTCCTCGGCGTCGACGGCATTCGCGACGACCAGTCGGAACGGGTCGACCGCCCCGTCGGGCACCTCGATGGCCCTGTCGATGTCCTTCGCGAGGTACGGCTCGACCTCCCGGGCCTCCTCGGCCGAGAGCACCTCTGCCGGGATGCCACAGTCCCGACAGCCCTGCAACTTCTCCTCGAAGTATTCCTCGGTGTCCTCGGGGCGCTTGACGAAGAGGCCCCCGGTCATCTCGACGCAGTGGCCGGCGATGTCGCGCAAGACCCGGTTCTCCTCGATGCATTCGGTCGCACTCGCCTGGTCGGCGACGGCGTAGCGGCCGCCGCTGTGGAGCAACCCGTGCATGCGGCCGGTCGTGCCGTGTGTCAGGTTACCCTGCTCGACGAGCGTCACGTCCACCCCGCGCATGGCGAGGTCGCGTGCGATGCCCGTGCCCGTGGACCCGCCGCCGACGACGAGTACTTCGGTAGTCGTTGCCATCCGGTTATCGACACTGCGGACCGCGAGTACTTCATTGTTTACCCTGGCACCCGTACCAGCAGTAATTCACTCCTGTTTCGACGGGAGAATCGAATCTGTTGGGTGGATTCGCCGGGTAGTGGCCACAAGACTGTTCTGATTGTGAACAACACGCACAAGTTTTATCAGGGTTTACCATAGTGTTTACTACCGGTTGCGGGCCAGCAGTAAACATGGCTCGCGGACACGGAGGAACCTATGGCAGGCAATCAATACGTCGGTGCGATAGACCAGGGGACGACAGGCACGCGCTTCATGGTGTTCGACCACGCGGGACAGGTCGTCGCCAACGCGTACGAGAAGCACGAACAGATCTACCCGGAGCCCGGCTGGGTCGAGCACGACCCGATGGAGATCTGGGAGAACACGAAGTCGGTGGTGTCGACGGCACTCGACCAGGCCGACCTCGATCCCGAGCAGCTCGCCGCGCTTGGCATCACGAACCAGCGCGAGACGACGGTGCTCTGGGACGCGGCGACCGGGAAGCCGGTCCACAACGCCCTCGTGTGGCAGGACCGGCGGACGACCGACCGGGTCGAGGAGCTCGAAGCGGAGGACAAGGTGGAGTGGATCCGGGAGAAGACCGGCCTCGAGGCCGACGCCTACTTCTCGGCGACGAAGATCGAGTGGCTGCTCGACAACGCGGACCCCATGAAGTTAGAGCGCACGGTCCCCCAGGACCTGCGTGACCGTGCGGAGAGCGGGGAGCTCCTGATGGGGACCATCGACAGCTGGCTCACCTACAAGCTGACCGGGAACCACATCACGGACGTCACGAACGCCTCCCGGACGATGCTGTACAACATCCGGGAGATGGAGTGGGACGACGAACTCCTCGACGAGTTCGACGTGCCCGCAGAGCTACTCCCGGAGGTACGCCCGTCGAGCGACGACGAGACCTACGGCAGCACCGACCCCGAGGGCTTCCTCGGCGCGGAGGTGCCCGTCGCGGGCGCGCTCGGCGACCAGCAGGCCGCGCTGTTCGGCCAGACCTGCTTCGACGAGGGGGACGCGAAGAACACCTACGGGACCGGCTCGTTCTTCCTGATGAACACCGGCGAGGAGGCCGTCAAGAGCGACCACGGCCTGCTGACCACCATCGGCTTCCAGCGCTCCGGCGAGCCCGTCCAGTACGCACTGGAGGGCGCGATCTTCATCACCGGCGCGGCCATCGAGTGGCTGGAGGACGTCAAGCTCATCGACGACCCCGTCCAGACGGCCGAACTCGCCCGCAGCGTCGACTCGACCGACGGCGTCTACATGGTCCCGGCGTTCACGGGCCTCGGTGCGCCGCACTGGGACGGTCGCGCACGCGGGACCATCGTCGGGATGACCCGGGGGACCCGCCGCGAGCACATCGTCCGCGCGACGCTCGAGTCCATCGCGTACCAGACCCGCGACGTCGCGGAGGCGATGGAGGCCGACGCCGGCATCGACATGGGCCGGCTCCGCGTGGACGGCGGCGCGGTCAAGAACAACTTCCTCTGCCAGCTCCAGTCGGACATCCTCGGCACGGACATCGTCCGCCCCGAGGTCGACGAGACCACGGCGCTCGGTTCGGCCTACGCGGCCGGGCTGGCCGTCGGCTACTGGGAGACCGTGGACGAGCTCCGCGAGAACTGGCAGGTCGACCGCGCGTTCGACCCCGAGGGGGACCAGGACGAGCTCGACGCGAAGTACGACCGCTGGGCGGACGCGGTCGAGCGCAGCCTCAACTGGGCGCAGGACGGGGGTGACTGACGATGTTCGAGGTCGCCATCCAGACGACGGTCCCGGTCATCGGGCTCACGCTGGAGACGTTCGTGCTGCTGCTCATCGCGGCCGCAGCGGGCGGCGCGTTCGGGGCCGCCATCGGCGCGCTCCCGGCGTTCATCTTCACCGGCTTCGTCGTCTTCCTGGGCGAGGGGATCGCAATCCTCAACCGGCAACTCGGCGGCGAGGCCCTCGCGGTCGGACAGGGCGAACTCGTCGGCGGACTGTCCGGCATCATCGGGTTCGGTGCCGTCACCGGCCCGCACATCGCCTTCGCGGGCGGTGTGGCCGCCTCGGCGTACGCGGGGAAGAAGTACCCGGAGATGGAGCCCGAGGGCTGGGACTACCACTTCGGGAAGAACATCCTGTACGCCTTCGGCACCAAGCCCGACATCCTCGCGGTGGGTGCCATCTTCGGCGTCTTCGGCGCGTTGTTCAACCAGTTCACCGGCGCACTCCTCGTCGTCGACGGTACCGGCGTCACCGACTCCATCGCGCTGACGGTCGTCGTGAGCGCGTTCGTGGCCCGGGTCGTCTTCGGCTACCCCCTCGTCGGGAAGTCCGCCGGCTCCAGCATCCTCGACATGTCACCGTTCGAGCGCGAGGAGCCCCGGGCGGCCACCGACGGCGGTGAGGTGCCCATGGAGCACCAGGGCCGGCTCGCGACCGAGCCGTGGCTCCCGCACCAGTACAAGTGGTCGGGCGTCACCGCCATCGGCATCGTCGGCGGCATCCTCGGCGGGTACATCTACATCCTGACCGGGAGCATCTTCCTCGGCTACGCCATCTCGGCCATCAGCCTGCTGTTCCTGAACCTGGGCGTCGAGAAGATCCCGGTGACCCACCACATCACGCTCATCGGAGCGGTCGGTGCGGTCGTCTTCCTGCCCAACTTCAGTCCGGTCGTCGCGCTGCTGGCGGCCGGCGTCTTCGGTGCAGTCAGCGGGCTGCTCGGCGAGGTCACCCAGCGCATCTTCTACGCGCACTCCGGGACCCACGTGGACCCGCCCGCGATGGCCATCGCCATCGCCATGGTCGTCGTGGCGCTGCTCGCGATCGCCGGCGTCCTGCCGAACGCGGGCTACCTCTGAGGTGGCGGACGAGGGGGCAGAACCCCATCGTCGGCTCCCGACACACTCCTCGGCGTTGTGCCGAGGGATTTTAGCATCGGACGAACTGAGCTACCACAACCGAACCGACCCATCGCATGGACATCGAAGCACGAATCAGACGACGACAACGCCGTAGTGGCGAGCCGCGCATCGTCCAGGACTACGACGCCCTGTCGCCGGTCGTCCACGTCGAAGAGCCGTCGGGAAGGGGGCCGGTGCTCGAGCAGCTGCTCGACCACCTCGACCCGATCTTCGAGCGGTCGCTGCCGCCTACCGCCTACGTCTGGGGTGACGGTGGGGTCGGCAAGTCCGCCGTCGTCACCGCACTGTTCAACCATCTCGACCGGATGCTGACCGGGACCGGGACCGTCATCCACACCACGACACGTGCCCGCTCGACGCCAGCACCCGAGTTCGTCTACGTCGACGCCCGGGTCCACGACAGCGAGTTCGCACTGTACCACACGGTGCTCGACGGGCTCGTCGACGAGCAGGTGCCGAAACAGGGCGTGCGGACCGATTCACTCCGGTCGCGGTTGAAGAAGCGACTGGCCGGGACGGACCGCGCGATCGTCGCGGTCGACCACGTCGACGAGCGTGACACGCTCGGACTGTCGACGCTCCACGGCGCGTTCGACGGGATGGACGACCGGCTCAGCTGGATGGCGGTCGGCCGCACACCACCGGACGAGCTGGCGAGCGAGCTGGTGCCGCCGGAGCACATCCACGTGCCGCCGTACCAGCAGCACGCGCTCGTCGACCTGCTGACGGGCAGGGCGTCGGACGGTCTCGCCCGGCAGGCGTTCGAACACGCACAGATCAGGCGGATCGCGGAGTGGGCGGCTGGAGATGCCCACGACGCGCTCACAGCCCTGTTCGGCGCGGCCGAGGTCGCGACGGCCGAGGGACACGAGCGCATCCACGAGCGCGACCTCGAGGCCGGACTCGACGCCGTCCCCCGTCCGACGGTCGCGCTCGGTCGGGTGCTGACGTTGCCCGAGAACCGACAGCTGGTGCTTCGGACGCTGGTCGACCTGCCCGACGAGGCCACGACCTCTGTGGGGGAGGCGGCAGAGTCGGTCGCGGCGGCACCCGGTATCGACCTCTCGGCGTCGACGGTGAAGCGGTACCTGTACGAGCTGGCCGAGGACGGTATCACGGAGCGCGTGACGGCCGAGCGACCGGTCGAGAGCGCGGGCCGCCCACCGAGCCGGCTCGAGCCGCGGTTCCCGACGCTCGTGTTCAGCCGGCTGTACGACCTGCAGCACGAGTGAACGCGGGCCGTTCGTCCCGCGTCCCGCGTCGACGGCACCGCGTTCGACACTGACGGCGGATTCCTGTTTTCGACTCCCGAGGGGGCCCCGATACGGCACCCCCTCTCATGAGAGGTCACATGGTTATACCGAGAGGTACGCATTGACTTCCCATGTCACACGAGAACAAGGCAACAGGGGGGACCAGTCGTGGCGCGACCAGTCGACGGGGGCTGCTCGGGCTCGTCGCCGGCGCCGGCACCGCTTCGCTCGCAGGCTGCATCAACGCGTTCGGTGGTGGAGGCGGTGGTGCGGACGAGATCGTCCTCCAGATGGAGGGCGGGACCATGCTCGACGCGCTGGAGTCGGAGGCGTTCGAGCCGTTCGAGGAGGAGTTCGGGACGACCGTGGAGGTCGCCCTCCGGAGCAGCCAGCAGAGCGGGTACGCACAGATCAAGGCGGGCCAGGCCGAGGTCGACATGGCGAGCGTTCCACCGTTCACGCTCTACAACGGGACCATGGAGGAGGTCTGGGAGCCGATCGACCCGTCCGAGATACCGAACTACGGGAGCAACGTCCTCGACCCGCTGAAGAACCCAATCTTCGACCCGGGCGAGCAGATCCACGGCGTCCCGCACGCCTACGGCACCGTCGGGATGGCGTACAACAACGAGGAACTCGACGACCCCACGTCGTGGAGCGCGATGTGGGACGAGGCCTACTCGGGCCACGTCGCCCCCGAAGGGTTCGGCTTCATCCGCGTGTTCACGACCGCCCTCGAGATGGGGATGGACCCCAACAACATCGGGGCGGACAGCTCCTACGAGGAGGCCATCGAGCAGATCTGGCAGCGCGTCGCCGAACAGCAGGACCTCGTCGTCACGAACTGGACGAGCGGCGACGAGCTGGGACGGCTGTTCACGTCGACGGACGCCTGGGTCGGCGAGGCCTGGGGGAACGTCATCTACGGAGCGGTGCAGGACGGGAACGACCACCTCAGCTACGTCATCCCGGACGAGGGGGCGTACGGCTACACGCAGAACCACGCGCTCGTCGAGGGCATCGAGGACGACAAGCGGGAGGCGTGCCTCGAGTTCATCAACTTCCTCCTGCGGGACGAGATCCTCCAGCCGGTCGTCGAGAAGCTGGGGCTGCCGCCGTCGACCAGCGTCACCTCCGAGACCATCACGGGGCTCTACGACTACGACCCGTCCGGCGGCGAGGGGCTGAAGTTCCCCGACGTGGAGTACATCAACGAGCACAACGACGAGTGGTCCCAGCGGTGGGAGGAAGTGCGTGGGAACTGAGCCGACCTCGAAATCCGAGGGTGACACCACATGGCATTTCTGGAGCTAGACGAGATACGGAAGGAGTTCGGCGACCTCGTCGCGGTCGACGACGTCTCGCTGGACATCGAGGAGGGACAGTTCGTGACCATCGTCGGCCCGTCCGGCTGTGGGAAGTCGACGATACTCCGGTCGATCACGGGGCTGGAGACGCTGACCGACGGCGAGATACGGCTCGAGGGCAAGGACATCACCGACCTGCCGCCGTATCGACGCAACATCGGCCTGGTGTTCCAGGACTACGCGCTGTTCCCGCACAAGACCGTGTTCGAGAACGTCGCGTTCGGCCTTAAGATGCGCAACGCTCCGGAGGCCGAACAGCGCGAGCGCGTCGAGGAGATGCTCGAGATGGTGAACCTGGAGGGCTACGAGGAGAAGTACCCCGGCGAATGCAGCGGCGGTGAGCAACAGCGCATCGCGGTCGCGCGCGCCATCGCGTTCGACCCGGACCTCGTGCTGATGGACGAGCCGCTGTCGAACCTCGACAAGAACCTCCGAACGAGCATCCGGAGCGAGCTGCGGCGCATCCAGGAGGAGACGGGCGTCACGACGGTCTACGTCACGCACAACCAGAACGAGGCGCTGTCGCTCGGCGACAAGATCGCCGTGATGAACGACGGGCAGCTGGAGCAGTTCGACGCCCCCGAGAACGTCTATCGGAAGCCGCAGACGCGGTTCGTCGCGGACTTCCTCGGTCGGTCGACGGAGGTCGTCGGGACGTACCGCCGTGAGAACGGACAGGCCGTCGCCGAACTCGCGGATGGCGTCGAACTGCAGGTCCCAGCCGACGAGGAACTCGCCGCGGGCGACGCGGTATCGCTGTTCCTCCGCGACGAGAAGCTGAAGCTCGTCGACGGGACCGAACCGGAGACCAACGTCATCGAGGGGACCGTGGAGTCGGTCGACTACCGGGGCCGCGACATCAACTACTTCATCCGCGTGCCCGAGCTGGACCAGACGCTCCAGGTGAGCCACATCGCCGACCACAGCGAGGAGGTGTTCCACGAACTCGGTGACACGGTGTCGATGTACATCGAACCAGAGAACGTCACGTGTCTGCCGGCCGGGGACGCACCCGTCGCCGGGCAGGGCGAGCCATGAGCACGGAGCGCGCACGCTTCGGCAAGGTGCGGGACCGGGTGATGGAGAGCGACTGGGTCAGACTCCTGCTCTCCCCGGGACTCGGGATCGGCTGGGTCCTCCTGTTCCTGTTCCTCCCGATGACGGTCATCGTCGTCATCAGCTTCTCCATCCCGGGTGACTTCGGGAACGTCATCTACGAGTTCACGCTCGCGAACTACGAGCGGTTCTGGGAGGCCGACGTCTACAAGAACATCATCTTCGAGTCGCTCGTCTACGGCGTCGTCGTGACGCTGCTGTCGCTCCCGCTCGGCTACACCGTCGGCTACTTCCTCGGCCGGTCGAAGACCGACTGGAAGTGGGTGCTGCTCGGCCTCGTCGTCCTCCAGTACTGGGTGCCCTTCATCATCAGGACGTACGCGTGGATCATCGTCCTCTCGAACAACGGGGTCCTGAACCAGTTCCTCCTCCAGCTCGGCGTCATCGGGTCGCCGCTCGACATCATGTACACGGACTACAGCATGATACTCGGGCTGACCGTGAGCCTGCTGCCGTTCATGATACTGCCCGTCTACGTCTCCGTCAGCACCATCGAGGAGGACCAGATACACGCCGCGAAGACGCTCGGGGCGACGGACTTCCGTGCGTTCCGCGAGATAACGCTCCCGCAGTCGCTGCCCGGCATCGTCTCGGGGGTGCTGTTCGTGTTCATCATCTCCGCGGGTGCGTTCCTCGCGCCGACGCTCCTCGGTGGCCCCAGCACGCGGATGATCGCGCCGGTCATCGAGACGGTGTTCATCCTCGACTTCAACTGGCCCTTCGCCGCCGCGCTGTCGCTCATCTACTTCGGCATCATCGGCTTCCTGCTGTACCTGTTCACGCGACGCGTGGACCTCGAAGAGGCGCTCGAGACGGGGGTGGCCTGACGTGGCGACCGACACCGACGCCGTGACCCAGGGCGAGACCGACGTCGACGCCGAACGGGGCTACTTCGGCATCACCGTCTCGACGCGGACCAAGTGGAACCTCATCCGCGCGGTCACGGTGGTCGTCTACGTGCTGATGCTGCTGCCGCTGGCGGTCATCGTCATCAACTCGTTCAACCCGTCGCGGCTCGGGAACTTCCCGCCGTCGTCGCTCAGCCTCCGGTGGTACGAGGCGCTGCTCGCGGACACCCGGATGCTCCGTGCGCTCTGGAACAGCTTCCAGGTCGGGGTCGCCGCAGCGCTCGGGGCCGGCCTCGTCGGGACGCTCACGGCGATGGGGTTCGTCCGCAACGACTTCCCCGCACAGGACGCACTCGTCATCGTCATGCTGTCGCCGTTGCTCGTCCCGCCCATCATCGTCGGCGTCGCCTCGACCATCTTCTTCGGACAGGTCGGTCTCGAGCGGTCGATCGCCTGGCTCATCGTGATGCACACGCTGCTGGGACTGCCCTACGCATTCCTCATCATCCGCAGCCAGCTCTACCTGTTCGACGAGACCCTGGAGGAGGCCGCGAAGACCCTCGGTGCCAACCCGGTGACGACGTTCCGCGAGGTCACCTTCCCGCTCATCTCGCCGTCGATCCTCACCGCGATGGTCATCGTCTTCGTCATCTCGTTCGGCGAGTTCACGGCGACGCAGTTCTGGGTGAAGCGGACCACGACGACCGTCCCGGTCGTCATCTTCTCCATGCTCCGGACGAGCATCAGCCCGCAGATCGACGCGCTCGCGACGGTGATGCTCGTCATCACCATCGCCATCCCGCTGGTCGTCCTCGGGATTCGGCGGTACCTGCTGCAGAACTGAGCCCTCCCGTTTCCGGGGGCCGACCGACATCTCAGTCCACCCACTCTGCTTCGTCCATCATCGTCTCGATATAGCACCCTGGCAGACTGCCTGTACCGGCAAAGACTGAAGGGCACTCCAATGGTAGTCACGATTATGTCGAAGCAGATGAACACCGTCGTCTCAGGTGACGAGTCGACGATTCACGACGAGCCCCACATTCGAGGCCGGCGCATCACCGTGAGCCACATCCACGCGCTGGTCGAAGAGCGCGGCCTCGACGCGCAGACGGTTGCGGACCGCTTCGACCTCACCGCCTCGGAAGTCTACCACGCACTGGCGTACTTTCACGACCACCCCGAAGAGATGCGGGCGGTCGAAGAACGCCGTCGAGAGCTTCACGAAGCAGCGGAAGAAGACCCGGAAATCATCACCGGTCCCGAAGACCTGCAGGAATCGTAGGGATGCAGTTGTCGTTTCTTCTTGACGAGAACATCACTGCTCCGCTGGCTGACAAACTCGACAAAGCAGGCCACGATGTAGAGCGTGTCGTCGACGTGGACGAGTTGGGCGAAGGTGTCGACGACACCACGATTCGCCTGTACGCCGTCCAAGAGGGCCGTCTGATCGTCACTAGAGACGACGACTTCGTCCAGATGCCGGCCGACTCACACAGTGGTGTGCTCTACGTCCCCGACCAGTCGCTTCCCCCACACGAACTCTACCATATCATCCAGCGCGTCATCGAAGTGTTCCCTAATCGAGACGCGATGGATTCAGTGACGTACATTACTGCCGACTGGCTGTGATTGCAATCCGGTTCACCGGAGTCGGCCAAAGGCGACGCCCGTCGTGGGGAACCCCGGGTCGAACCCGCCGACGTCTGCGGCGACGAGGCGGCCGGCAGCCGGCGCGTACTGGATGCCATTCGCGTTGAACGCGAGCACGGAGAGCCCGTCGACGTCGGTCGGGCCGATGACGGGGTCGCCGTCGGGCGTCACCGTCCTGACCCCCACCCACTCGTCCGCGACCGTCGCGTCCCGAGCGCCAGGGAGGAACCGAGCGATCGCGTCGAGCGAGCGCTCGCGGCGTGCGTCAGGCACGTCGTCGCCGATGGCGTCGGGGTCCAGCACGCTCGCGTTCTCGTACTGGCCGGGGAAGTGGCCGACGAACAGGCTCCCGTCCCGGTTCTGTCGGGTGTAGACGCCTGTCTCCTCGTGGTAGAGGGCCGGGAGGCCGTGCTCGTCGGTATCCAGAACGAGCATCGGGCCGCGAGTGTTCCGGACGGGGAGGGTCACGTCCGCCGTGTCGAGCAGTCTGCGGTTCCACGGGCCCGCGGCCGCGACGACCGCGTCCGCCCGTCGCCGGCCGTCGGTGGTTCGGACACCGGTCACCCGCCCCGCCTCGGTCAGTATCTCGGTCACGGTCGTCCCGGTCTCGACCGTCGCACCGGCAGCACGTGCCCGCTCGAGGACCGCCCGTGCGAGCGCGGCCGGGTCGTCGACGTAGCCGACGCCGGGGCTGTAGAGCGCACCGGTCACCGCGTCCGTCGCGAGTCCCGGCAGGACCAGCGTCTCGTCGAGGGCCGCCCCGGAGAGGTACTGCACGGGCGCGCCCTTCGTCGCCGTCTCGGTCGCCGTCGACTCACGGATGACCTGATTGAAGTCGGACTCGAACGTCGTGCGGATGGCGTCGTCGCCGGCCGCCGTCGTGGCGAGTCGCAGTCGTCCGCCGTGGACGAACCGGGGCTCGGTCTCCGCAGCCGACAGCAGTCGTCCGTAGTACCGGATGCCGTACCGGAGCAGCGGGACGGTCGCGGCCGACTCGTGGCCCCAGAACCCGACGAACGCACCTGACCTCGCGGTCGTCTCGCCGGCCGGCTCTGCTGCGCGTTCGAGGACGACAACCTCGGCGTCGGTCTCCCGGGCAAGGTGGTCGGCCGCGCTCGCCCCCGCGATGCCGGCACCGATCACGACGACCCGGTCGGCGTCGGTCATCGCTCGGTCACCGTCTCTCCAGTGTCCGCCCCCTCACCGTGGTACGTGCGACCGACGTACTCCGAGGTGAACGCCTGGACGAGCGCACGGTAGCCCGGACGGAACGAGAGGGTGTCCCCGACCGTGATGGTCGCGGTCGCGTCGGTGATGTCACAGACGGTGTGGTCGCTGCTCGCGCCGACCACCTCCACTCCGTCGTCGAGGGGTTCGAGGTCGTCGGTGACGACGTCCTGCTCGCCGACGGCGACGATGGCCCGCTCGCGGACGCCGCGGTCCTCGAACCCCGGGCGCTCGCCGTCGACGTCGTGACCCCGTGGCCCCGCCGGCGTCGATGGCTTGCGCTTGCACTCGATGACCTCCGCACGGAGGGTGAACGCGTCGTCACGGAGGTAGGGGACCGTCCGGTCGCGCGTGACGTCGGTCCCGAGGAGGATGGCCTCCCCGACGCGGAGCTCGTCCACCCGGTCGGGGAGCGTCCCCGCCTCGACGAGCGGGAGGGTGACGCTGCTCCCGCCCGAGACGACCGGGAACGTCCGGTCCAGCGCTGCCTCGTTCTCCTCGACGAGCGAGACGAACTCGGCCATCGACGTCGCCGTCGGCACCACCCCGCCGAAGCAGCCGACGTTGGTCCCGACGCCGACGACGCGGACGCCATCCAGTTCGACCGCGCGCCGGAGGGTCGGCAGGAGGTCCTCCGGGAGGACGCCTTCGCGGCGGTCTCCCGTGTCGACCATCACGATGACGTCGTGTTCGACGCCACGCTCGCGGGCGGCGGCCGCGACGGCCTCGAGCACCGCGACCTCGCTGTGCAACGACCGGTCCGCCGTGGTGACGACGCGGTCGCGGTCCCGCATCGACGAGACGAGCAGCGTCAGCTCTGCGTCGACGTGCTCTCTCAGGCGTGCGAGGTTCAGGATACGGGAGTCGCCGATACCGTCGACACCCCCGTCGAGCATCGCCCCTGCGACCGCCGGGTCGCCGGTGACGGCCTTCGTCACGCCGACGACCCGGCCGTCGAAGCGCGTACAGACAGCCTGCGTGTTCTCCCGGACGACGTCGAGGTCGACGTGGACGGTCGGCGCGTCGAATTCACTGGTAGCTGGTGCTGCCATGCTCACGAGAGCAGCTCGACCGCACCCGCGGCGAGGACCCTGGCCACCTCGACGGTCTCGTCTACGTCGACCCACTCGCCCGCCCCGTGGATGTTGTCGCCGTCCGGGCCGTAGATGACGGTCGGCACCTCGGCACGGTGGCCGAGGTAGTTGAAGTCGCCGACGCTGCGGAAGTAGCCCAGCGATGGCAGCTCGCCGGTGACCGTTCGCGTCGCCGTGGCGAGCCCCTGGACGAGCGGCTCCTGCTCGTCGAAGACGTACGGCCCGTAGCGGGCATCCGGGTGGGGCGTCTCGCGGAGCCCCACCGAGACGTCGGCGTCGAGCCCGAGCTCCGCGACGACCGCCTCGGCGTCCGCGAGCACGGATTCCCGGGTCTCCCCCGGGACGACGTGTCTGTCGACGAGCAGCCGGCACGACTCCGGCACCGACAGCGTCTCGCCCCCGCCGTCGATGGAGAGCGGACAGACCGACCCCTCGCCGAGCTGTGGGTGCGAGCCCACGGGCATCTCCGAGAGGGCGTCCGCGAGCAGGCCAGCCGCGACGACGGCGTTCCGCCCGGCGTCCGGCATGGAGGCGTGTGCAGCGGTCCCCCTGATCTCGATGTCGTAGAGGAAGCGCCCGCGAGCACCGAGGTAGAGCGTCGGGTTCTCGCGCCCCTCGCCGTCTAGGATGGGACCCGGTTCGGTGACGACCGCCATGTCGCAGTCGTCGACAGCGCCGTCGCGAAGCAACTGGTCGGTGCCCAGGCCGTAGGGTCCTTCCTCGTCGACGACCGCCGCGAGGACGACGTCGCCGGCGAGGTCGACGTCCGCCTCGGCGAGTGCGGCGACGGCGACCATCGCGGCCGCCAGCCCGGCCTTCATGTCGGCGGCCCCCTGCCCGTAGAGACGGCCGTCCTCGATGCGACCGGAGAGCGGGTCCTCCGTCCACTCGTCGACGAGTTCGACCGTGTCCATGTGTCCGTTCAGCATCAGCGTCGGCGCGTCAGGGTCCGATCCCGGGAGCCGCACGAGGACGTTCCGGCCCTCGTAGCCGGTGATCTCGGGTTCGCTGACGGTGTGGTACTCGGGATCGAGGCCACGGTCGTCGAGCCAGCCGTGGACGAACTCGCCGATCTCGTCCTCCTGGAAGTACGGGCTCTCGATCCTGACGAGCGACTGGAGGAGGTCGACTGTCTCGTCCGCGTCGACGGCTGCTGCCACCCGCCTCGCGGCGTCCGTGGAACTCTCGGATTGGGTCGTGGATTCGTCGTCGTTCATGCTCACTCTCCGCGTACTGGACCGTCGAAATCGTGCGGTTCGACGGCCTCTGTCACGGTCTATGCAATCCACGGAACGACCCTAATCACCGCCCCTCTCATGACAGGTGGAGACGGGGGCAGTGCTAGCGATAGGCACAACAGGGTACGACCAGTAACGAAAGCGTTCGACTCGGGTTCAGTACAGCGGTGAGACCCCGGTCACGTCGGGGCGCGACGGCTACGGCAGCGCCCCGATGACCTTCGCCTCTGCCTTTCGGAGGTGCTCCAGCGTGGTCGCCTTCGAGACGCCGAGCTCCTCGGCGATCTCCGTCGCACTCACCTCCCGTGGCCACGTGTAGTAGCCGCGCTCCCGCGCGAGCTCGAACACCTCACGCTGGCGTTCGGAGAGGATTCCCTTCCGGAGGAGCCCACCAGCCTCGCGGTCGTCCGACGTGATGTGCTGGACGTCGATCTCGGCGTCCATCTCGTCGCGGACGGCGTCGAGGCGCTCCTGGATGCTCGCGCGGTCCCCCTCGATGACGACGTCCCAGTACTCGCGGCCGTCGTGGATCCAGACCGCCTTGTCCGGGATGAACCCGTTCGAGACGAGCGAGTCGTTGATGCTGCGGTCGTGGCCGTACATCACCAGAAGGCTCTGGGAGACGTTGCCCGGCGTCGGAATCCGCTTGTCCAGGTCGAAGCTGTTGTCGAGCCGCCAGACCGAGTCGACCAGCGGCGACGACTCGATGTCCTCGACGAGCGATTCGAGCGCCTCGTTGGAGTCCCCGTAGGCGGTGAACCGCCCCTTCACCGACTCCTCGACCGTGTAGACGCCGTGCCCGAAGATGCCCCCATCGGCTTCCTCGGTGACTTGGAGCGTCCAGCAGTCGGGGTGCCAGATGCTCAACGTCAGGTGCGACCCGGTCCGGGTGTCGTGTCCGGCCTCAGCCATGTTCGTTCGATACGATACCACGGCGCATTACTCTACCCCTGCATCACCGGGCACCAGCAGGTGACACACCGACCCACCAGGCGCCGAGGCTGGCGGTCTCCTGCAAGAATCGTCAGGCCCTGGTTCACGGCAACGGCCCCGCGATTCCGGCCCGGACTGGTCTGTCGAGTCGCGGCCCAGCCCGGACCGCCGATGGAGAGTACTCCCCGCACACGGGAACGTGAGTGATTTAGGGTCGGTGGCCCCAGGGACGGTATGACCGACGCTCCGCCGCTCGTGCTCGACATCGACGGCACGCTCACGCGGCCCGGGGGCGGCATCGACCCGCGCGTCTTCGAGCCGGTGCGCGAGTGGCCCGCGCCCGTGGTGCTGGCGACGGGGAAGGCGTTCCCGTACCCGGTGGCGCTCTGTACGTTCATGCCGATCGACGAGCGCGTCATCGCCGAGAACGGCGGTATCGCCCACGTGAACGACGAGGTGCTTGTCCACGGCGACCGACAGCGCACGACCGCGGCCATCGAGGCCTTCCGGGATGCTGGCGGTGACCTGGGCTGGGGTGACGTGGACCTCGTGAACCGCTGGCGCGAGACCGAGGTGGCCATCCGACTCGACGCGGACGAGGCGCTGCTCCGGCGGGTCGCCACAGAGCACGGGCTCGAGGTCGTCGATACGGGCTACGCGTTCCACCTCAAGCAGCCGGAGATGTCGAAGGGACTGATGCTCGAACGCGTGGCAGAACGCATGGGATACGAGCCGTCGGACTTCGTGGCCATCGGCGACTCAGAGAACGACGTCTCCACGTTCGAGCGCGCCGGCCGGAGCTTCGCGCCGGCGAACGCCGACGAGCGGGCGCGAGCGGCCGCCGACGTGGTGCTGGCGGGCGCTCACGCCGATGGAACGCTCGACGCGCTCGACCGAATTCAGTCGTAGCGAGAATCAGACCTCAGGCGACGGCAACGCCCTGCCGGACCAGAAAGTCGGTCGCGCGGTCGACCTCGACGGGGCTGCCGACGAACCGGTAGGTGTCGTCCTCTTCGAGCATCGTCAGCACGAACTCGTCAGCGAGGCGCTCGCGCAGCTCCTGCGGTGTCCCCGCGGGGAGGACAATCTGTGTGCTATCGCGCAGCTGGGCCGGAGCCGGCATCGTCTGCCTCGGCGTTTTGTACAGGACTCTATGAACGTATCGAAGTGAGTGCGCGCTCCGGAGCCGATGGTCGAACGGAGTGGACAGGTTTTTCGGCACCGACGGCCGAGAGTGGAACGATGGGGCTCGAAGAGGAGATCGAGGCGATCGAGGAGGAGATAGCCAACACGCCCTACAACAAGTCCACCGAGGCCCACATCGGGCGGCTGAAGTCGAAGCTCGCCCAGAAGAAGGAGAAGCTGGAGAACCAGTCCGGCAGCGGCGGCGGGCAGGGCTACGCGGTCGAGAAACACGGCGACGCCTCGGTCGCGCTGGTCGGCTTCCCGAGCGTCGGCAAGTCGACGCTCATCAACGCGATGACGAACGCCGACTCGGAGACCGGCGAGTACGAGTTCACGACGCTGACCGTCAACCCGGGGATGGTCGACATCAACGGCGCCCACATCCAGTTGCTCGACGTGCCCGGTCTCATCGAGGGTGCGGCGGACGGCCGCGGTGGCGGGAAGGAGGTCCTCTCCGTCGTCCGTAGCGCCGACCTCCTGGTGTTCGTCCTCTCCGTGTTCGAGATCGAGCAGTACGACCGGTTGAAGCAGGAGCTGTACAACAACAAGATCCGCATCGACCAGCAGCCCCCTCGGGTGACCGTCCGCAAGAAGATCAAAGACGGCATCAAGGTGACCTCGACGGTCGACCAGCCGATGGACGACGACACGATCAAGCAGGTGCTGCGCGAGCACGGCTACGTCAACGCCGACATCAACCTCGGCGAGGAGCTCGACATCGACCGGCTCATCGACGGCATCATGGACAACCGGGTGTACACGCCCTCGATCGTCGCCGTCAACAAGGCCGACCTCATCGAGCCCTCCTACAAGGAACAGGTCGACGAGGAGCTCCGGAAGCGCGACATCGACCCGGAGGAGGCGACGTTCATCTCCGCCGTGGAGGAGAAGGGCCTCGACGCGCTGAAAGAGCGCATCTGGAACCAGCTCGGGCTCATCCGCGTCTACATGGACAAGCCCGGCCGCGGCGTCGACTGGGAGGAGCCCCTCGTCGTCCCCGAGGGCGCGACCATCGAGGACGCGCTGTCGAAGCTCGGCGGCGACTTCGAGGACCGTTTCCGGTTCGCCCGTATCCGTGGCCCGAGCGCGAAACACGACGGCCAGCAGGTCGGCGAGGACCACGTCCTCCAGGACGAGGACGTGCTGAAGCTCGTTCTGCGGAAGTAGACGGGGGAGCCGACGAGAGGGCGGACGCCGATTCTCACACGCGTGTGCGCGGACATAAACCAATGGTCCAGGCCGCTTCCGAGAGTTCCGCATCCGCTACTGGTTTCAACCGACTGGCCGTACTGGCACCTATGCAGGCGACGCTCGACCACACGATGATGCGCGTCGAGGACCTCGACGCCAGTCTCGACTGGTACACCACACACCTCGGCTACGAGGAGAAGGGTCGCTGGGAGGCCGACACCTTCACGAACGTCTTCCTCGGCCCCGAGGACGCCCACGAGGAGGGCGCGTTGCTCGAACTCACGTACAACCACGACGGCCGTACGTACGACCACGGCGACGCCTGGGGCCACATCGCCGTCCGCGTCGAAGACGTCTACGACGCCTACGAGGAGCTCATGGACCAGGGCGTCGAGGACTACCGCGACCCCGACTCCTGTGGCGGCTCGTACGCCTTCGTGCGAGACCCCGACGGCCACGAGGTCGAACTCGTCGAGCGCGACCACGGCGCGCGGTACAGCCTCGACCACACGATGCTGCGCGTCGAGGACGCCGACGCCGCCATCGGCTGGTTCACCCGCAAGCTCGAGTACGAGCTGTTCCGCCGCGAGGAGTTCGACGACTTCGCACTCTACTTCCTGAAGCCCGAGGGCGCGGCCGACGAGGCGATGAGCGTCGAACTCACCTACAACTACGACGGCCGCACGTACGACGTCGGCGACGCCTGGGGCCACGTCGCCGTCCGCAGCTCTGACCTCCACGAGACGTGGGACACCCTGATGGCCCGCGGCGCCGAGGACTACCGCGACCCCGAGTCCTGCAACGACCGCTACGCGTTCACGAAGACGCCCGACAAGCAGGAGATCGAGATCGTCACGCGGGACTGAGGCGACAGTCGAACGAATCCATTCTGAGAGCAGGATATATCGGTGGATTACCGCCGATTTGGGGGGGAGAGGTGAGAAGACGGAGTGTCGATTGTAAAGTTTGATGATGTGTCGGATATAAGTCATCGGTGTATCTGGTTCGACCCGATGACCGCCGACCCAGATCCTCGACCGACCCTCCAACATGACGGTAGCACAACGAACCAGCGCGCTGCTGCTGGTCACGATACTCGTCGCCTCGGTCCCAGCTGGCACCGCTGCACTCGCAGGCGCTGCGGGTGCCGCTGACCCCTCCGGGACCGCGAGCACACACCCGACCGATGCGGCCACGCCCGCCCCCGACGCCGAGATCGAGAACGGTTCCGGCTACTGGGTCGGGCGGACCCTCTCCTCCGACGACTACGACGCTGGCGCGTCAGTCGAACTGTACCGGCAGGACGGGGACTCCTGGCTGTTCCTCACGGCGGTCCCGGTGAACGACTCCGGTGTCGCCATCGTCGACACGACCGGATTCGAGGTCGGTACGTACGAACTCCGGAGCGACGGCGCGTCGAATCTGCGGTTCGACCTCCGCCAGCAGTCACTCGCGGTGACGGCCGAGCCGAGCACCGTCTCCTCCGAGCCGGACGGTCCATCCGAGACGACGTTCCGAATCGAGTCCAATCGCGACGCGTACCAGCTCGCGGTGGTGTCAGACGAACTCACGCCGGCAGAGATGCAGACGACGCTCGGCGTCGAAGGTGTGTCCTACGACGTCGACGGTGACGGCGACACGGGTGAACGATCGGACGGACTGGTGCTGACGAATCGAACGTTCGACACGAGCTCGACGCTCGATGCAAACTTCTCCGGCCGGAAACCCGGCATCTACGAGCTCTCGTTCGTCGTGACGGATGCCAGCGTGCGGGCCAGCACCAACGTATCAGTTCCTATCGTCGACCCGGGGACGGCAGGGTTCGAGCCGTCACTGTACACGGCGACCGAGGGTGAATCCGTGATCATCGACGTCCGTATTTCCAATGCCGAGACAGCCGCAGTAACGATTTCGTCCGACGCCGGGTACGAGGCGAATCTGACGCTTCGAGATTCAGACGGGGATGGTGAAGTGCTGGTATCGATCGATTCGACGACCAACGGGACGGTCTCGTACACGACACGGGGTCCCGATTCTCTTACCGTCGATGGAGCCGAGGGGACTTTCGACCCGGCAGAGTACCGACTCGATGTCCGAGTCGGACAGGACCCGACAGCCCCTCCCCAGAACGTCGGGAGACTCGTCGTCGAGCAGACGGGAACGACTGGAACGACTGCGACCGACGGCACAGCCACTGCGAATCCCACCACCCACGGCACGACGAGGACGAATACGGCCACGGGCGGCATCCCGAGCACGACGCCGAGTGACGCCACCCCATCGGCCGAGTCGGCAACGACCGAGCTCAGCCAGACCACGAGCGACGGTGGGACCCCAGGATTCGGGGTCGCTGTTGCGGCGGTCGGTATCGTTACCATCGCACTGCTCGGACGCCGAGTCTACTGACATCGATGGCGGCTGGGTGCTGATACGCCACCTGCTGTTGGTCTGCTCGATGCTGGTCGATCGCCGAAAACACACCCGTTCCGGTCGTTTCCTGAAGGTCACAAGAGGCTGTCGTCGAATCAGATCTGCAGTTTGTTTAAGTACCTTGTGGGGGTGGCTCTTCAGACAATCGGGAGGGCAGGAAGCCGGGATTCCAGGGTATGAGCGGGTGTGTGAACGTTTGACACCAATCCTGCCCACCACAAAGCATTTATAACAATGGTTCGTGCGTTCTTGATGTACCCCTACCCACGGTGACAGTACTGACTACCGTTCGCGTCCCCCCACAGACCGCGAGCGAGAAAGGTGCTCGAACCAAGCGGAACCCAAGCAACCTATGACAGGAACAAAAACGAAGGTCCGTGGCCTCTTCCTGGCCGCACTGATGATTACGTCCGTCTTCGCGGGCGTAGTCGCGTTCTCGGGAAGTGTCGCCGCGGCAAACGCATCCGACTACGATGCCGAGATTGACGAGGGCCAGGGCTACTGGTCCGGTCAGACTCTCGGCGAGGTCGACGATTTCGCACAGGGCGAAAGCGTCGTCCTCGAACAGCAGCAGAGCAACGGTAACTGGCAGTTCGAGACGTACGTCGACGTCGACTCCGACGACGACATCGTCATCGAGACCAGTGACTACCCGACTGGTGACTACCGGCTCCGTCAGGAGTCCGGTGACAATACCGTCGTCAACTTCACCCTGCGCGAGCAGACCGTGACGGCCTCGGCCGACCCGGTCGAAGTGGAGAACGGCGGTGCCGCTAACCAGTCCACCTTCACGATCACCTCGAACCGCCCGAGCTGGGGCCTCGTCATCGCGAACGACGACCTCACGCCGGACGAGATCAACGCGACGTTCCCGAGCGTCTCGGGTACCGCCGTCGACTGGGACGGTGACGGCTCGGCTGACGCCGACGACGAAGCCGACGCGTTCGAGATTACGAGCAAGACCTACGACACCAGTGAGACGCTCGTCGGTAACTTCACCGGCGCCGCCACTGGCTCGTACGACTTCACGTTCGCCGCGAACGACACCGGTGTCTCGGACTCCGCGACGGTCAACGTCAGCGAGCCCGCAACCGGTACGGTCGGTCTCGGCAGCAACCTCTACACCGACGAGCTCGGTGACGTTGCATCCATCACGATCACGCTCGAGGATACCTCCCAGGGTATCGTCCGCTTCGGTAGCGCGGCCGACAACTACCAGGCGAACATCACTGTCACCGACGGTAACGGTGACGGCGAGGTCGTCGTCAACGTGAACACCTTCCTCATGGGCACCGGTAACGCTGACACGTTCACCGTCGCCAACGAGGACGACTCCATCAGCAACGAGCAGTACGGTAGCCTCGGTGGCTCCCTGATCGCAACTGGTGGCTACAACGTCGAGGTCGCGACTGGCACGAACTACAACGTCAACTCGCAGAACGTTGGCACGTTCGACATCCAGCCGCGCTCGACCAACGCGCTCAACACGTGGACCGCTCCCGACGCTGCAAGCCTCTCCGGTGCAACCGCTGAGGACGTTGCAGCACTCGTCGAGGACGGCACCATCACCGAGGATGACACGGTCGCGAAGGGCGACTACCTCATCCACGAGCTCGACGCAACGGGCCTCGAGGGTGTCATCGCGAGCGACTCCAACGGCTTCTTCGGCGTCCTGAACGACAACGGCGCCACCTACAACGTGTCCCTCACGGTCACGGAAGTCGAGCCGGAGCGCAACCAGCCGCGCCGCACCGTCGACATCAACAGCTCGAACACCGCCGTCGTTGCTGGCGAGGACGTCTACTACCTCGTCACCAACACGGACGACATCCCCGCGATGCCGGCCCACGGCGAGTACCAGGCAGAGTTCATGATCGCAGAGGAGAGCCCGCTGGCCTCCGCTGACGAAGCAGTGAACGCAACCTGGGAGCTCGCAGAGGGCGCAATCGAGATCGACACGAACGACGAGGACATGGTCACCGTCGAGGCAGCTGACGGCCAGACCATCTCCGGTACGTCGACCTACGCTCCCGGTACGGAGCTCAACATCCGTGTCAACGGTCAGGACGAGGGCGTCGCCTTCCTGAAGCCCGCATCCGCGACGGTTCAGGCAGACGGCACCTGGTCGACCAGCGTCAACTTCAGCGACATCGCCGCTGGCAGCGAGTTCACGGTCAACGTGAACAACGGTGCCGCAACGGCTGACGGCTCCGTCGCTGAGGCCGCCGCACCGGCCGCGTTCGAGGTCTCCGACCTCAGCGCACCCGGCACGGCGACCGTCGGTGACGAAGTGACCGCCACGGCCACCGTCGCGAACACTGGTGGCACCGAGGGCACGACGACCGTCGAGTTCACCTTCGGCGGTGACGTCGTCGACTCCCAGGAGGTCACGCTCGCACCCGGCGAGTCCACGACCGTCGAGTTCAGCATCACGGCTGACGTCGAGGCAGGTACCTACACGCACGGTATCTCCGCAGGCGACTCCAGCCAGACCGCTGAGATAACGGTCGAGGCAGACACCACGCAGACGCCGACGCAGACGGCCACGCCGACTGCGACGCAGACGGCCACGCCGACGGCTACGGCAACGGCCACGCCGACCGAAGCCCCGACGGACACCGATGCACCCGACACGACTGAGGGTGACGACGGTGGTCAGCCCGGCTTCGGCATCGGTGTCGCACTCGTCGCTCTGATGGGCGCAGCGCTCCTCGCGCTCCGCCGTCAGAACTAACGATAGCTAACTAACCGGACTTCGTCCGGTCCTTCGCGGTACGTCGCTTTCTTTCGGACGCAACACTCGACCAGCGACAGCGTCGTCTATTCTCGGACGTGTCGCCACTCCGTGCGTGTGCCAGCTGGAAGAACGAGTCCGTCTCAGTACTCGACCAGTTCGTCGGGTGCGCCGGCGAGCTCGCGGAGAGCGTCGGCCTCGATGGGGTGAAGCTCACCGGGAATCACGAGCAGGTGCAGCGGATCGCCGAACTCGCGGTCGGCGAGCGCGTCGAGGCTGTCGGCGACGACGAGCGGGTCGGGACTCCCGGCCCGGGCAACGACGACGCCGAGTGTATCAGGCGAGTGTTCAGCGAGTTGGCCGGCTGCGTGGTCGGCGGTCATGTACTCCTCGTGGTGGGGGTCGTCGCCGTCGGGGCCGCGGCCGACCTTGATGTCGAGGTAGACGACGGTGTGGAGACCGCGCTCGCGGTTGTCCGCGATGGTGTCGAGGACGCTCTGGGGAACCCCATCACCGCCGTGGGCGTAGGCGAACGGGAGCGTCGTCGCCTTGCCGAAGCGGTAGTTCTGGAGCCCGGTCAGCGAGCTGGTCGCGGTCTGGGCGGTGGTGCCGTGGATGACGCGGGTCTCGATGCCGCGCTCGTGGGCACGCAGGCGGAGGTCGACGTGGGTGGTCGAGATCATCGTATCGCCGGCGGTGAGGAAGGCGACATTCTCCTCTTCGGCGGCGTCGAGGATGTCCTCGGGGTGCTGTTCGACGCCGGCACGGTCGCGCACCTCGATGTCGATGTCGTGGTAGGCGGCGACGTCCTCGATGGACGCACCGACGAGCTTGCTGGTGTACAGTTCGGCGTAGGCCGTATCGACGGCCCGGAGCGCTTCCTGCCCCTCGACCGTGATGGAGCGTTTGTCGTACAGGCCGAGGCCGATGAACGTGAGCATACCCGTCCTCGGTGGGCCGGGCCGATAAGTTGGCCGTGTTCGGGTCGACGCGTGTCGTCGAAAGCGAAGGCGTTAGGGCCGCCGCGGGGTACGGTCGACCATGGACGTCCCCTGCGTGCGCGTCGAGCAGTCCGAGGGCGAGGCGACGCGACAGGCGCTCGCCGAGGCCGGCGTGCTCGACGACGAGTTCGACATCACGGGCGCGGCGGGCTGGCTCTACCTCCCGGTGAGCGACGCCGATGCCGTGCCCGCGGAGTACACCGTCGTCACGCACGACGCGCCCGCGCGCCGCACGCCGACGACGCCCGCGGACATCCTCGGCGACGACCCGAGCTACGAGCGCCTCGGTGACGTGGCCATCGTCGACGAGGACGACCCGGACCGTGCCCGGGAGATCGCACAGGCCATCGTCGACTCTGATCTCCCCGTGAAGACGGTCGTCGACCGCGCCTCGGAGATACAGGGCGAGCTCCGGGTGCGCGACTGGAACGTCCTCGTCGGCGAGGACACCGAGACCGTCCACCGCGAGTACGGCCACGAGTTCGCGCTCGACCTCGACGCGGTGTACTTCTCCCCGCGGCTCGCGACCGAGCGCCACCGCGTCGTCGAACAGGTCCAGCCCGGCGAGCACGTCTTCGACATGTTCGCTGGCGTCGGCCCGTTCGCGGTTCCGGCCGCGGCGCGCGGTGCCGAGGTCGTCGCGGTCGACCTGAACGAGACGGCCGTCGAGTACCTCCGCGAGAACGCAGAACGGAACGACGTGGCCGACCGACTGACCGCCATCCACGGCGACGTCCGCGACGTGGGCGAGGACTACCACGACTGGGCCGACCGCATCGTGATGAACCTCCCCCACAGCGCCGACGAGTTCCTCGAGACGGCCGTCGCCATCGCGGGTGACGACTGCGTCCTCCACTACTACGACATCCAGCACGAGGACGACCGCTTCGGTCCGGGCGAGCGGGCGATCCGGGCGGCAGCGGAACCCGAGTACGAGGTCACCGTCGAGGAGCGCCACACCGTCCGCTCGTACGCCCCGCACGAGTACAACGTCTGCCTCGACGTTCGCCTGACGAGAGGGTGACGCCCGGGTCGATTCGCAACCCTTATTGTACTCATCGGACAACGAGAGAATGCGCACCAGCGCCGGTGTAGCTCAGACTGGCTAGAGCGATTCCTTCGTAAGGAATAGGTCGAGGGTTCAAATCCCCCCACCGGCTTCCTGCGACGAACCGAAGTGAGAAGCGGAAGCCATCGGAGGATTTGGACCAGGGAGCAGCTTGCTGCGACCGTGGTTCGAATCCCCCCACCGGCTTCCTGCGGCGAACTACGTGATTCAGAACCGTCTGGACCGCTTCTCCAGAACAGCCCCCATTCTCGGGCCGAGACGGGATTCGTCACCGCGCCAGTCGAGTGCCCACAGGGCACCGTCCCTCTCGACGAAGCCGATGAACGGTGCGTCTCGCTCGGCCCCCCGTTCGAAACGTGAGTTCTCCGTCTTCGAATCGCGGAACGTTCCCGTCGATCTCGTGTGACAGCAGTCGCTGTCCCCACTGGTGCAATCCGGAAAACGGCGGTAGAACGACGATTACGATTTCGTGATGTGCCGGAAGCCGTTCACGACGAGGACGAGGAGGGCGGTGAGGATGCTCAGCCCGATGACGGCGAGGATGATGCCGAACAGGACGTTGCTGAAGCGGCCCTGGATCTGGACGATGACGTCGTTCGCGAGGTCGAGGACGACCAGCGAGACGAGCAGGAAGAGCTGGATGAGGGCGAAGGGCTTGAGCCAGGCGTTCTGCTTGAGGAAGCCACCCTCGACGCGGGCCGGGCTCTGGAGGTCGCCATCCGAGCTGTTGTTGTTGGCGCTCATGTGAACGCATCTCGAACGGAGAGTGATAAAAATTGCCTGTTGTGTCGCTCAGTTGGGCGACGGCGAGTCGGCTTCCGCGTCGGAGGGTTCGACGGTGGTGCGGTCGGCCTCCTCGAACCGGTCCCAGGTCCGCCCCTCGTCGGGGTCGTCCGGGTCGGTGCCCGTCTCGGCTTCGACCTTCTCGGCGAGCAGGTCGACGGCCATGCGGTTGGCCCCCTCGGGGATGATGACGTCGGCGTTCTTCTTCGTGGGGTCGACGAACTGTTCGTGCATCGGCTTCACCGTCGAGAGGTACTGGTCGATGACGCCGGCGAGCTCGCGGCCGCGTTCGAGCACGTCGCGGCGGATGCGCCTGAGGATGCGCACGTCGGCGTCGGTCTCGACGAACACCCGCAGGTCGCACATCTCGTTGATGGCGTCGTCGTAGAGCGCGAAGATGCCCTCGACGACGATGACGTCCGAGGGCGTGACGGTGACGGTCTCGTCGGTCCGATTGTGGATCTCGAAGTCGTACTGGGGCATCTCGATGGGCTGGCCCATCAGCAGCGAGTCGAGCTGGTCGACGAGCAGCTCCCACTCGAACGCGTCCGGGTGGTCGTAGTTCACGTCCTCGCGCTCCGCCAGTGGCATGTGCGAGAGGTCCTCGTAGTAGTTGTCGAGGGGGATGCGCGTCACGGCCTCGCCCACCGTGTCCGCGACCTCGCGGGCGACGGTCGTCTTCCCCGCCCCCGTCCCGCCCGCGATGCCGATTACGAACGTCGGGATGGTCATCGTGGGTACAAGGTGCTGGGATGGGTTTGAATCTACGGATTCTGCCCGTGAAGCGTGTCTAGAGAACGGACACCACGCAGGGGGGACTCCTTCGGCCGGGCCACCGAGGCACGGGTCGGTTCCGGGTCCGTTAACTGCCGTCGGCCCCTCGGGGTGACCATGCGAACCACGAGCGGGCGGTTCCGCGCGCTGTCGAGCCCCCGGAGCGACGAGGAGTGGGTGTTCGTCTCGCTGCCGGCTCCCGACGAGGACCCGGACGCACACGAGTACGAGCCGACGTTCGTCGCCGGTTCGGACGCGCTCGCGGACGTGGAGCCGGGGGCGCTGGTGTCGGCGACGCTGGACTGGGAGGCGTCACCGCCGACCGTGTCGGAGCTCGAGGTCGAGCGCGCGACGCGGTATCGCTTCGTCCCGGAGACGACGAACCTGTTCGAGGCCGCCCAGGACGCGTGGGCCGAGGCCGTGACGGGCGGCTCCGGGATGAACTCCACCGTGCTGCGCAACACCGACGGCGAGGAGACGGGCGTCTGCTACGTGTTCGGGGACCGCGGCGGCGAGCTGTTCGCGGAGTTCGAGCGCGGGACGCGGCCCATCGAACCGCTGGTGCTCAGGGTGAACCGGACGCGGGACGACGACGGGACGGCTCGGTCCGTGTTCGTGCTCGACCCGGTCGGCGACCCGTTCGTCGCCGTCGCGGTGGCGTTCGACCGCGAGGGACTGCTCGCGCGGACGATGCGCGATACGTACCTCGACGACTGACCGCCTTCTCGGTCTCAGTTCTCGTAGGAGAGCCGTTGTATCCGTCCATCGGCGTACATCACGTAGATCTCGTCGACGCCGTCGTCGTCGGTATCGGCCAGTACCGGATGGGACAGGATGCCGACGGCACGCGAGTGCGTCGCGAGGAGCTCACCGGTGGCGGGGTCGTACACGGCGACGGTACCGTCGTTGGCAGCGACGACCAGCTCGCCGTCGCCATCCCCATCCACGTCGCCAGCGATCGGCGGGGGCATCATCTGGATGGACTCGTCGGTGACGGTGGTCTCCCAGCGGACGCTGCCGTCGGCGCCGTCGATGGCGACGAGCGAGCCGTCCGCCGCGGTCGCGAACACGGTCGGTCGGCCGTCGACAGGGAGGACCGCGTTGACCGCCGAGAGGGAGCTGGCGTCGTGGCGCCACTCGCGCTCGCCGGTGCGGCCGTCGTAGGCGACCGTCGTGCCGTCGCTGCTCGCGACGACGTACTCGAGCGCGGGGTCGTCGTCGAGGTCGCCGCTCGTCATCCAGGTGGCGACGAGGCCGGCACCGCGAGAGCGGTTCCACAGCAGCGACCCATCGGGGCCGAAGGCGGTGACGTACCCCCGGCGGTCGGCGACGACGATCTCCGTCCGCCCGTCCGCATCGACGTCGTCGACGACGGGCGTCGCCCAGACGTACGCCTCGCGGTCGGCGCGCCACTCGAGGCTCCCGTCCGCTGCGAACACCCGGACGGAGCCGAGCACGTCGACCGCGACGGTCTCGACCGCCCCGTCGTCGTCGATGTCGGCCACCGTGGGTCGGGTGTAGCCGTAGTCGGTGAGCGGGAGCCGGGTCTCGATTCCACCCTCGGTGGCGCCGGCGACGAGCACCTCGTCCTCGGTCGTCGGTGCGAGCACCTCGCGGTCGCCGTCGCCGTCGGTGTCGGCGACGGCGGGATCGGCGACGGCGTGGATGGTACAGTTCCGCTGGGGCACCTCGTAGCGCCAGCGCTCGTCCCCGTCGGTCGCGTCCAGGGCGACCAGTGCGCACTCGTCGGCGTCCTGCGTCGAGGAGACCGGCGCGAACACCATCGGCTCGCCGTCGACGACGGCGACGGCGGGTTCGTGGTGGTTGCCGGCCGTGCCCGGGTCGGTCTCGCTCGTCCACGCCGGTTCGAGCGTCCCCGTCGACTCACCGGCCAGTCCGACGTACACCACGCCGAGGAGGCCGACGACGAGCACGGTGAGGGCGACGAGGGTCCGCGTTCGCATTGGCGGCACTCGGGGACCACCGGACAAAACGCTACTCCTCGACGGGCACGTTTCGACGGACGAACCACGAGGGCTTTTCGAGTGCGGGCTCAAGGACCGCCAATGGACCGCTGGCACTCCCGTGCCTGGCCTGCCCTGCTCGGGCTGTTCGTGCTCGTCTCGTTCGCGGGCGTCGCGAGTGCCCACGGTGTGCGGACCGTCTCGACACCGATTCCGGGCGACCTGCTGCTCGCGGGTGCGGCCGTCACCGTCGGCGGGACGGCGGGTGCGCTCGCCCGGCTGGACGCAAGCCCGTCGCGGGCGGAGCGGGCGGTCGCGGCCGTCCCGGCCAGCCGGGGGCGTCTGCTCCTGTGGCTGCTCCGCCTGTGTCTGCTGGCCGCCGTCGTCGCGGCGATCGTCGAGGGCGTGACCGGCCGCCAGGCCAGGGTCAGCCCCGCGACGACGTTCGTCTGGCCGGTGTGGGTGAAGGGCTCGCTGCTCCTCGCCGCGCTCGTCGGGAACCACTGGACCGCGCTCGCGCCGTGGACGACGGGCTACGAGCTGCTCTCCCGGCTCGAAGGCAGGGACGTCGCCCTGTTCGACTACCCGGGATGGCTCGGCCGCTGGCCGGCCGCGGTCGGCTTCGTCCTCGTCGTCGGGGTGGTGGAGAACCTGACCGTGATCCCGACTCGCCCGCGGCTCACGGCCACGCTCGTCGCCGTCTACGCGCTCGTCATGCTGCTCGGGGCGGTCGGTTTCGGCAGACCCTGGCTCCGGAACGCCGACCCGCTCGGCGTGCTGTACGGGCTGGTCGGGCGCGTGGCACCACTCTCCGTCGAGCACGACCGCGACCGGGACGCGTTCGTCGTCACGCGGCGGCCGATCTGGCACGAGGCGGCGACCCCGCTCCCCGACGTGGCGAGCGTCGCCCTCGCCGTCTCCGCCGTCTACACCGTCAGTTTCGACGGCATCGTCGAGACCGGCTCGTACCAGCGGCTGCTGTTCGACCTCACCGACACCGCCCTCGGCCCGGTCGCGGGGCTCGCGACGTACCTCGGCGGCCTCGTGCTGTTCCTGGCCCTGTTCGCGGCCGTCTCGGTGCTCGCCGCGCGGCTCGGTGGAGCCGGCGTCGGTGGGGTGACACGCTGGTTCGGGGCGACGCTGCTGCCCATCGCGGTCGCGTACGATGTGGCGCACAACTGGCCGTACGTGCTGGTGAACGTCGCCGCCCTGGGACGACTCGCCGCGCCCGGGATTCCGTCCGTCGCGCCCTCCCCGGTGGTCTACTGGGGCTCTGCGGTCGGGCTCGTCGTCCTCGGCCACCTCGTCGCCGTCGTCGCGACCCATCTGGTCTCCCGGGAGCTGTTCGGTTCCGGGGCGGCCAGGGGGCATGCACCGCTCGTGGCGCTCATGGTCGGCTACACCGTCCTCTCGCTGTGGATCCTCTCCCGCCCCGTCGGGGGGTGATTCGACGGTCGAACCAGAACGGTTTTTTACAGGTTCTCGCAAGAGGATTGCATGCAACGCCGCCGACTCCTCCGAACGCTGCCCGGTGTCGCTCTCGCCGGTGCAGCGGGATGCCTCGGAAACGGGAGCACCGAAGGCGACGGTACCGAGACGCCAACGCCGACCGCGACACCGACCGAGACACCGGTGACGGACGGCCCCGACGGGGTCTACGTCCAGTCCTACCTCGAAGGGATGGCGATGCCCGAGTCCGGCATGGCCATGGGTGGTGACTACTCCTTCGGGCTGATGCTCGTGGTCCCCCACAACTTCTGGACGGTCACCGGCTCGGACCTCTCCCACCACCAGCGCGAGGACAGCCAGTCGGTCCACCTGATGGTGCAGGTCTGGGACGACGAGACGGGCGTGGTCCTGCCCGAGTCCGGCGTCAGCGTCGAGATACTGCAGGACGGCGAGACCGTCAGCGAGGAGGTCATCTACCCGATGCTCTCCCAGCGCATGGGCTTTCACTACGGCGGGAACTTCACGCTCGACGGGGACGGGAGCTACACCGCCCGCGTCTCGGCCAGCCCGCTGAGTGCGGAGCCGATGGGCTCGTTCGCCGGGCGGTTCGACGAGGAGACGTCGGTCGACCTGCCGTTCGAGTACAATCAGGCGCTCCGCGACCAGATGACCGTCGAGGAGCTCGACCAGTCCGGCGACCCGGGCGCCATCCGCCCGATGGAGATGGGCTCCATGCCCATCGGCATCGCCGCACCTCCCGAGGAGCTGCCCGGGGAGACGGTCGGGACCCAGCGCGTCGACGGCGCCGACCTGGTCCTGAAGTCCGCACGGAACGAGCTCGCGGGCGACGCCGGAGCGTACCTGTACGTCTCCGCTCGGACGCCGTACAACGACCTCGTGCTGCCGATGATGTCGCTGGACGCGACGGTCACGCGCGAAGGCGACAGCGTCTACGACGGCCAGCTGACCCGTGCCATCCACCCCGACCTCCAGTACCACTACGGCACGCGGGTCGACAGCATCGAGCCCGGCGACGAGGTCTCGGTCGATGTCGTCACGCCGCCACAGGTCGGTCGCCACGAGGGCTACGAGACCGCATTCCTGCGGATGGAGGGCGCGACATTCTCGGTGTAACGACAGTTCTTTCCCGACAGCTTCCCCACGGAACCACATGCGCAGACCGCTAGCCCTCCTCCTCGCGCTCGCGATGGTGTCGTCGCTGGTGGCGACGCCCGTCGCGGCTCACGGGAGCCACGTCAGAGCGGACCCGCAGGTCTCCGACGACGGGACCATCGTGGTGGAGTCGATGTTCTCGGTGAACGGTGGCTACCTCGTCGTCCACCAGGACCAGGGAGACCAGCCCGGCCGGCCGGTCGGGGTCGCCGACATCGAGAGCGGTGCCCACTCGAACTACGAGATCCAGATCGACCAGCAGTACTGGGACGAACACCAGGGCAACCGCACCTACTGGATCGTCCTGCACCGCGACCAGGACCCCGACGACGGCGGGTTCGACCCGATGGTCGACAGCGCCGTCACGGGACTGCACGGGAGCTACGTCGCCGCCCGCATCCCCGTCGGCAAGAGCGCCGACGGTCCGGCCCGCGTACTGGCCGCCGAGTACAACGGCCAGCGCGTCGACTCGCCCTCGGTGACGCTCTCTCGCGTCCAGCTGAACCAGCCCGGCTACGTGGTCCTCCAGCGTGTCCAGAGCGGGGCCCCGGCCGAGGTGATCGGGACGCGAACGCTCGAGGCGGGGACCTACGACGACCTGTCGGTCGACATCGACGACTCGCTGTTCGAGTCGATGAACGTCGACGGCACCCAGAGCATCGTGGCGACGCTCCACACCACAGACGGCGACGGCACGTTCCAGGCCGACAGCGACACGCCCGTCGCCCCCGACGGCGAGCCCGTCAGGACGTTCTTCACCTTCTCGAAGGTCGCGAACGCGTCGGCGACCACGCAGCCGCTCATCAACACGCCCGACGGGACCCAGCCGCCGACTCCCTCCGAGACAGCGGCCGCGAGCGAGACGGCGACCACGGCGACCGACACCGACGGCGCCACCGGCTCCACCCCGGGCTTCGGTGCGGTCGCCTCGCTCGTCGGAACACTGCTCGCGGCGCTCGCGGTCCGGCGTGGCCGTCGCTGACGGTCGTCGAACCCGGAGAACGGAGGCTGAATCAGGCAGCCGATTCGACTCCGGTACTGTCGGTCCGGCGCGCCCGTCGTCTCGGACCGGTGACCGGGAGTCGGGTCGGCGCTCCCGGACCCACACAGCCGATGCTGGCACACAGCTATTTGGTCGCGGTCGCCCAACGACGCGACGTGTCGAACAGACCGGGACTGGCCGCGTTGCGCGGGGCGCTCGGGGACCGGCGGCGGAACCTCGTCGCTCTCGTCCTCGTCGTGGTGCCGGTCGCGCTCGCGGTCATCGTCGGGTCGCGGGTCGCGCTGTACGGCGCCGCACTGGCAGCCTTCGTGGTGTGGATGGCCTGGTTCGTCCTGACCGCGGTGGACTGGCTGGAGCGGGCTGACTTCTGACGGACCGCGACTCAGATGTCGTGCTCGATTGCCCAGTGATGCAGGTGTGCGAACACGGGGAACAGCGCCTCCGCCTTCTCCGTGGGGGTGTACTCGACCCGTGGCGGAATCTCGTCGTAGGCAGTCCGGTCCAGGAGCCCGGCCTCGGTGAGCTCCTGCAACCGCGCCGAGAGGGTGTTCGGCGCGATGTCGAGTTCCGCCTCGAGGTCGCTGAACCGCAGGGGGCCGTCGGTGAACGCGAAGGTGCTCAGGACCGCCATCGTGTGGGCCTTCCCGAGCAGGTCGAGCAGCGTCGCGACGGTCTCCTCGATGCGCTCCTGCTCGGCGTCGTCGAACGACTCGCGGAGCGCCCGGGCCTGTTCGCGAGAGAGGCCGGCGCTCAGCTCGGGGACCTCCGGTGTGTCGGTCATGGTTCGACGTAGTTCACAGCACGACTTGTACGTTCGTCCCGTCTGGCGAGACGCCGCTGAAACGGCAGAGACGCCCCTCTCGATGAGGGTCGTAGTATCGGCCGTGGACCGAACGATTATACTCGATGCCCGACGCAGTGGACACAATGCGAGAGACACTCGTCGACCTCCTGGCCGGGAACGCCGAGCACGCTGCCGAGTTCGGCGACCGGTTCGGCGACGTGCAGGACGCACAGCATCCGGAGGCGGTGACGGTCTGCTGTTCGGACTCTCGCGTCCTCCAGGACCACGTCTGGGGCAACGACCAGCCCGGACGGCTGTTCACCTGCGGGAACATCGGGAACCGCGTCGTCCAGGAGGGCGACGCGGGACCGGTCGTGTCGGGCGACGTGCTCTACCCGCTGGCGCATACGGGGACCGAGGTGGCCGTCGTCGTCGGCCATACGGGCTGTGGTGCGGTGACGGCGACGTACGACTCCCTGACCGACGGTATCGACGAGCCGAGCGGGATCGAGCACTGCGTCGGCCTGCTTGCCGCCGAGCTCGACAGCGGTGTCGAGGCGCTTCCGGACGACCTCGGCCGAGGCGACGCGGTGAACCACCTCGTCGAGTACAACGTCGACCGACAGGTCGAGTTCCTGCTCGAGAGCGACGACGTCCCCGACGACGTGACCGTCGTCGGTGTCGTCTACGACTTCCAGGACGTCTACACGGACCGCCGGGGCGAGGTCCACGTGGTCAACGTCGACGGCGAGCGCGACGTGGCGACGCTCCGGCAGGAGAACCCCGAGGTCGCGGACCGTATCCGACGGCAGTGGTCGTACTGAACCGCAGCGGCGACGATTTGGGAGTTGGCTGTAATCTTGTAACATCACTTAGGTCGCCAGCCGACGTAGTTCTATGTTGGTGAGACACATATGGAGAAGAACGTCGGCGGCTACGACCGCCTCGCCAGACTCGTGTTCGGACCGGTACTGCTCGTCGTCGGTGCGGCGGGCCTGGCCGGGGTCCTGACCATCGCAGCCGGGACCACCGGCCTCCTGGTCGCGGGGGTGCTGTTCGTCATCGGGGCGGTGCTCCTCGTCACCGGGGTGACCCAGCGCTGCGTGCTGAACAACCTCCTCGGGCGGGACTCGTACACCGAGCAAGCCGAGGCGACGTCGGAAACCGACCGTACCGGGTCGAAGACGAGTCGCTGAGCGTCACAGACAGTCCCGTCCTGCCATGAGGGACGGGTCACGACGCGGCGAGTGCACACGTCCGAGAGCGGACGCGCCGGTGTGCCGTGTACCAAATCAGCGATGGAGAGACATACTGTCGCCTGGATGTTGACCGATGCCAAACAACATGAGTATACTACCGAGGCTTGCGCTGTTCGACCCTGTCCAGGTCGCAGACTGACGTTACAGGTTTTGCTTGTTTTGCAGCTTTTCCAAGTATCTGAAGGTTGAGTGGGGTTAGAGAGCACCCCAGATAGCGAGTAACCCGAATCCAACGATGACCGCGCCCGCCAGTTGGTTCACTCGACGCATGACTGAACGTGTGAACCGCGAACGTAAGAGGCTCACACTGCCACTCAGGGTGAACCACCAGAGCGCTGAGCCAACGAAGACACCGCCAACCAACACGGCGGCATCGGTGTAGTCTCCTGACACACTGACTCCTAATCCAGTGAAGATACCGACGAAGGCGATGATAGTCACTGGGTTAGTTATCGTCAGCAGGAACGTCGAACCGTAGTCTCTGGCGAGGCTCTGTACATCCGAGGTGGACACTGCTGACTCTGCTGGCTCGGCACGGAAAGACCGTATGCCGAGATACAACAGAAGGAGTCCGCCTCCGATTCGAATACCTGTCCGGTAGTCAAGCAGGAGTGACGACAGCACCGTGATTCCAAACCCAGCAATCGACCCGTACACGGCGTCCGCAGATGCCGCTCCGAGGCCACTGATGAACCCGGAAAGCCTCCCTTTAGAAAGCGTTCGCTGGATGCACAGAACTCCGATCGGGCCGACGGGGGCCGCAATCGAGAATCCGAGAACGATACCCTGAATCAGGATGCCGATTGTCGTTGTCGTTAATACGCACCAACTCGTGACTGCCCGGAGGTGGCTCCCAGATAAATACTTTCTGAGGTATTGTTGTTTGCCACCGACCCTCACGTTGCTCCACCTTGTTCGGGTAGGTGAAATCCATAATACATCCTGTACCTTCTACGGGGAATCCGTGGGTAATAGTGGGCAACACATATCAGCCGTGAGTCCGTACCGTTCCTTGATGAAAGTCGACGCAACAGACCTCAAAACGAACGAGACGGACGACCGGGGTCGAGTGTATCTCGGTACCGAGTACGCGAACAAGCGCGTAACCGTCGCCGTCGTCGAGGTCGAGTCCGACAGGCCGGACGACGACGAGCTGGCGGCCGCCTACCGGGAGGCCTCCGAGAGTGCGGAGGCACTCGCAGAGGAGTGGAGCGAAACGTCCGACGAAGCGTGGGAAAGCCTCGATGAGTGACGGCACAGACGTGCGACGGGGCGATGTGGTAATCGTTCGGCTTGACCCCGCTGAAGGAGACGAGATGAAGAAGACACGGCCGGCCGTGGTCATACAAAACGATATCGGAAACCGAAACTCCAGCACGACCATCGTCGCGCCCGTCACGGGGACCTACCGAGAGTATCCGTTCGAGGTGTTCGTCGAGGCGGACGGGTCCCCGCTCGAAAAGGATTCGTCAATCCGGCTCGACCAGATTCGAACCGTCTCAGTTTCGGAACGGATTCACTCGGCCGTCGGTTCACTCGACGGATCCACGATGGCTGAAGTTGACGAGGCCTTAAAACTGAGTCTCGACCTCGATTGAGCTACCGACTCTCGCGCTGTTCGACCTTGTTCAAATGGATGAACTCCACCATATTCCACTTCTGAGATGATCTACTGAGAACCATCAGACACACTCTAGTGGTAAGATTCTTTGACCATGGTATCCTATCTACATCTATGTCAACAGAGACGGATGGCCAGGGACGGCTGTACATCCCGAAGGAGGTACGGGAGAAGTATGGCCGGAAGTATCACATCGTTATGTACGAGGACAGAATCGAGCTGATTCCGGTCGCGGACGACCCACTCGCGGCTGTCCGTGCGGCGGCAGGCGAACTTCACGATGCATCGGTCGAGGAAATTCGAGAGGACATCGAGGCGGAGGCGAAAGACGAGGCTGAGGAAGCTGGTGGCGACAGATGACGGTGTACGTCGAGACGGATTTCCTGCTCGCACTCGCCAAAGACACTGATTGGTTGCAGGGCTCCGCAGAGGACGCCCTTGAAGAATACGACGTCGAAACGTCACCGTTCTCGTACCTCGAACTCCTCCTTGCCCGGGAACGCTACGAGTTCGACTACGTTCCGTTGGTAGCAAACCTGCTCGAACTCGTCCCTGTGCGAAACGAGGAAGAGAAACAGGTAGTTCTGAAAGCTGTCAACTACTACGACGAGGGGATGACGTCGTTCGACGCGTTCCACGCAGCGACTGCGGAAACGCACGGGATGGACGTACTCTCGTCCGAGAAAGACTATGAAGAGATCGAGGTCGAACGAGTCCCACTCGAACCAACTGACGAGGAATAACTTCGAACTGAGGAGGGAGTATCAACTGAACGAAACGAGGTACTCGTAGCGGTTGTCGTGACCGCCTGTGTATCAGAACTGGTCGAACCTTCCGGCTGCTCGTCGAGTCCAAAAATTCGCAAGGTGCTGTCGAAAATCGACGTACTCGCCTGCTAATCTCTTTCTAGAAGCCCTGTATCAGTTGTTCTTCCGCTACCGGCTCTCGCGCTGTTCCACCTTGTTCAGCTCGATGAGCAGCCGGAAGATGGCCTTGACGAGGTTGGCGTCGACCTCGAAGCGCTCGGCGTTCTCGCCGGCGCGGTCCATCACCGCCTGTTCCTGCTGTTCGTCAGTGGTCGGCAGGTCCGCTTCGGCTTTGACCTGCGCGATGGTGTCGGCGACGTACGTCCGTCTCGCGATGAGTTCGACGAGGTCGCGGTCTATCTCCTCGATCTCCGCGCGGAGTTCGTCGAGGGTCATCTCGTCCGGCAGCCGGTCTGTCGTGTCGTCGTGTGCCATGTGGTTCCGTCTCTCTCGTTCCAGTGTCCTGCGAGCGATTCGAGCGCGTCCGGGTCGCCGACGGCGACGTAGCTGGGCCCCGTTCCGGAGAGGGAGACGCCGTCGACGGCGGGCAGCCCCTCGAGCAGCGGCTCCGTCGGGAAGCCCAGCGCGGCACAGAAGGCGAAGCCGTTCACCGTCATCGCCTCGCCGTAGCGGCCGTCGAGCGCGAGGTCGGTGACGATGTCCGCGAGGGGGGCGACCCGCTTGCAGCGGTCCACGTCGGCGTCGGCGCTGAACGCCTGGGCGTCGGGCCACCAGACGAGCACGTCCCAGTCGACGACCTCGTGGCTGAGGAGCTCGTCGCGCTCGTTGTCGGTGACGGTGACGCCACCGAGCATGCTCGCGCTGGCGTCGTCGAAGGCGCCGGTGACGGTGACGCCCGCCTCGCGGGCGGCCCGCACGCCGAGGCGGCAGGCCTCGAGCGGGTCCGGGTCGACCCCGAGCGCGTCGGCCGTCGCCAGCACGGTCGCGTTCGCCGCCGCGCTCGAGCTCTTGAGCCCGGCGGCCATCGGCACCTCGCTCTCGGTGCGGACCGTCGCACCCACGTCGTGGCTGTCCTCGTGCTCGGCCCACGCCTCGACCGCGAGCGCTGCGCAGCGCTCGACGAGCGTCGTGTCGGCGTCGGGCGCGTCGACCACCTCCCCGTGGAACTCGCCGCTGGCGTCGAGGTCGACCGTCGCGGTCGTCTCGAGGTCGATGGCGAAGGCCGAGCCTCGGCCGGTCGCGAGCGCGTTGCACACCGTGCCCGCAGCGGGGGCGATGGCGCGACCCTGCCCGTCCATGTGCGACCGGATGACGAGGGGGAACTTGGCGGTTGTGGTGCCCCCCAAACCTGCCGGGCTGTTGGGGGTTCATGCGAGGGCCGCGGCCGTCCCTGCATCGCGTCGCTTTTGCCCGCCGCCGAACAAGCCTCTCCCATGAGCAACCGGAGCGACATCGCGCCGAGCACGCTCGGCGTCGAACTGCAGGAGGGCGGCGTCGTCGTCGAGTACACCGACGGCCGGGAGACGTTCTACAACGGCGTGCCACAGAAGAAAGAGGAGTCGGTTCGCTGCCCGCCGGGCAAGCACGTCCAGATCCTCGTCACCGACCCCACCGAGACGGAGGGCGTCATGCTGTACGTCAACGACCGCAAGACCCACGACGACATCCTCGAATCGACGGGCGTCGGGCGCATCATCCTCGACCCCGGCGAGGAGGAGGAGGTGTTCCCGGGCGTCACCGCGCGCGCCGACGGCTACGCGGTCGTCGTCGAGGCCGACCCCGAGCAGGCTCGCGGTCGCGTCTTCGTCTTCGCCGAGGACGAGATGAGCGAGCACTCCTACGAGGTCGTCTGATGCCGCTGCAGCGCCGCTGGGAGTCGTTCGACCGCTCGACCGTCGCGTCGGCGCCCGACAGGCTGGGCGTGTACGAACTCGGTGATTCGGACGGCACCGTCGTCGAGGTCGGCCACGGCGTCATCCGTGACGAACTGAAGGACGCGCTGGCCTACCGCAACGCGGCGAAGGTGCGCTGGACCACCGCCCAGACGCGCGAGCAGGCCGCCGACCTCGCGGCCGAACACGAATCGCGGCGCTGAGACCGGCTACTGGATGTAGGAGGGGTCCTCCCCGCTGCAGTCCGATTCGTGCATTCTGGCGTCGTCTCGGTCGTCGAACAGCAGGCCACAGTCCTCGCACTCGTACCAGGTCTCGCCATCGCGCTGTGTCGTGGCGACCATGGTCGGGACAACGACGGCGAGGACCATCGGTGTTTTCCCGCGTGTCGGTTCGTCGGCATTCTGGTTCGGCCGAGCCAGCCCGGTTGTCCCCCCGCATCGACCGCTGCTCTCGTCGGGGGGACCGTCTCTCCGACGGCGGATTCACCGACGGCGTGCAGGGACAATTCTCAAGAGCGTCCGACCGAAAGGAACCGGTATGAGTGCCGAGGGAGGGAAGGAGGTGCTGTTGACGGTGCGAGCCGCCGAGAAGCGCGACGCCGGCCGCGGGGTCGCCCGCGTCCCCGAGTCGGCCCGGCGCGCACTGGGGGTGCTGAGCGGCGACACCGTCCTCGTCGAGGGGTCTCGGCGGACGGTCCTGAAGGTGTGGCCGGCCGACGGCGACGTCCCCGACGGCGTCATCCAGATCGATGCCGATGCACGGGCGAACGCCGGTGCGAACGTCGGCGACCAGGTGCGTGTCTACGCCGAGGAGGTCGAGGACGCGACGACAATCCGGCTCGCGCCCCCGGAGTCGTTGCGCGACGTGCCCGACGGCATCGTCGAGCGGGCCATCACCCGCGACCTGGAGGGCCACCCGGTGAGCGTCGGCGAGCGCATCCGGCTGGAGCGCATCGCGGCGGAACCGTTCCGCATCGCCGAGACCGTGCCGGAGTCCCCGGTCCGCATCACCGCGGGGACGCGCATCGTGGTCGAGACGACGGCGCAGCCGGCGACGCCGGAGACCGGCGGAACCGGGGGGTCCGCCGACAAGCCGCCGGGGACCGACGGGGAGCCGAAGTCCGGCTCGTCACCGTCGAAACCGCCGTCCGGCGTCACCTACGAGGACATCGGTGGGCTCGACGACGAGCTCGAGCTCGTCCGCGAGATGGTCGAGCTGCCGCTGTCGGAGCCGGACCTGTTCCGGAAACTCTCGATCGACCCGCCGCGAGGAGTGCTGCTGTACGGGCCACCCGGCACCGGGAAGACGCTCATCGCGAAGGCCGTCGCGAACGAGGTGAACGCCTCGTTCCACCACGTCTCCGGCCCGGAGGTCATGTCGAAGTACAAGGGCGACTCGGAGAAGAAGATCCGCGAGACGTTCCAGGCGGCCCGCGAGGACTCGCCGGCCATCATCTTCTTCGACGAGATCGACTCCATCGCGGGCAAGCGCGACGACGAGAGCGACGTGGAGAACCGCGTCGTCGCCCAGCTCCTCTCGCTGATGGACGGCCTCGAATCGCGGGGCGACGTGGTCGTCATCGGCGCGACGAACCGTGTGGACAGCATCGACCCCGCGCTCCGCCGGGGCGGCCGGTTCGACCGCGAGATCGAGATCGGTGTCCCCGACGAGAACGGCCGTCGGGAGATCCTCGACGTGCACACCCGCGGGATGCCGCTCGCCGACGACGTGGACCTCGACCGCATCGCGCGCCGGACCCACGGCTTCGTCGGGGCGGACCTCGACAGCGTCGCCAGCGAGGCCGCGATGATCGCCATCCGGAACCGGCCAACCGAGGAGGAGGCCCGCAGCGAGTGGAACCGGAACCCGACCGTCGGACGGTCGGACTTCGAGTCCGCGCTCGCCTCCGTCGAACCCTCCGCGATGCGGGAGTACATCGCCGAGAAGCCCAACGTGAACTTCTCGGACGTCGGTGGCCTGGACGACGCCAAGGAGACGCTCCGGGAGGCGGTGGAGTGGCCGCTCGCCTACGGACCGCTGTTCGAGGCGGCGAACACGACGCCACCGTCTGGCGTGCTGCTGCACGGCCCGCCCGGTACCGGGAAGACGCTGCTCGCCCGCGCACTCGCCGGCGAGTCGGGCGTCAACTTCATCCGGGTCGACGGCCCCGAGCTGCTGGACCGCTACGTCGGGGAGTCCGAGAAGGCGGTCCGGAAGGTGTTCGAGCGCGCCCGGCAGTCCGCGCCGAGCATCGTGTTCCTCGACGAGATCGACGCCGTGGCGGGCCAGCGCGGCAGCGACACCAACGAGGTGACCGAGCGCGTCGTCTCCCAGCTGCTGACCGAGCTCGACGGGCTCGCGGAGAACCCCAACCTGGTCGTGCTGGCGGCGACGAACCGCAAGCACCACGTCGACGACGCGCTGTTGCGCCCCGGCAGGCTCGACACCCACATCCTCGTGCCGGAGCCGGACGAGGCGGGTCGGCGGAAGATCTTCGAGGTCACCGTCGAGGGCCGGCCGCTCGGGGACGACGTGGACCTCGCGGACCTCGCGGCCCGCACGGAGGGCATGACCGGTGCGGACATCGACGGGCTCGTGCGGAACGCCTCGATGCGTGCGATCCGGGAGCTGGCCGAGGGCGTCCCGCCCGAGGAGGCCAACGAACGGACGGCCGACCTCGTCATCGAGATGGCGGACTTCGAGGCGGCGCTGGAGCAGCTGCAGGGCCAGTAGAACGGACCCGGAGACGAGAAGGCGCCTCCTGAAGCGAGCGGACGCCTACGTCGGCCGGATCCACGCCAGCGTGTCGCCCCTGGTGATGGTGTCGTCCTCCCCCTTGACGATCTCGACGAGCTCGCCCCCAGTCGGCGCCAGAACGTCGAAGCTCACCTTCTCTAACTGGCACTCGCAGAGGCTCTCGTCCGCTTTCACGGTCGCGCCCTCGCGTGCGAACCAGTTGACGACGACGCCCTCGTCGTCGGCCTCGGCGTCGTCCGGCCAGACCGACTCGGCCGTGACGGCGACGCGGTCGCCGCCGTCGGCTCGCGGCCGCGCAGCTCCCGTCGAACCGGACCCACTCATCGTTCGGCCACGTCTCGCACGGCGGCCTCGATGTCGGCCGTCCCGGGCAGTACCTCGTTCTCCAGGGGCCGCGAGTAGGGAATCGGCACGTCCGCCGTGGCGACGCGCTCGACGGCGTCGAGGTCGTCCAGCGCCTCGTCGGCGACCCGGGCGACGACCTCGCCCGACACGCCGAACGAGCGGTAGTCCTCGTCGACGACGACGAGACGCCCGGTCTTCCGCACCGACTCGACGACCGTCTCGGTGTCGAACGGGACGAGCGTGCGCAGGTCCACGACCTCGGCGTCGACGCCATCGCCAGCCAGCGATTCGGCGGCCTCCAGCGCGCGATGGACGTGCAGGCCGAGCGTGACGACCGTCACGTCGCCGCCCTCCCGCTTCACGTCCGCTTTGCCGAACGGGATGGTGTAGTCCTCCTCCGGGACGGGCGTCTTCGGTCCCTCGGGCGCGGGCATCCAGCCGATGCCCATCAGGCGCTTGTGGAACATGTAGACGACCGGGTCGTCGTCGCGGATGGCGTTGTGCATCAGCCCCTTCGCGTCGTAGGCGGTGGAGGGGACGACGACCTTCATCCCGGGCAGGTGTGCGAAGGTGCCGTACAGCGTCTGGGAGTGCTGGGCGGCGTCGTTGTAGGTGCCGCCGACGGCGGCGGTCAGCACCATCGGGACCGAGAAGTTGCCGCCGCTCATGTACGTGTTCTTCGCCATCTGGTTGTACACCTGGTCCATCGCGACGCCGAAGAAGTCGACGAACATCAGCTCCGCGATGGGGCGCATCCCGGCCTGCGCCGCGCCGACCGCGGCGCCGAGGTACGCCGTCTCGCTGATGGGAACGTCCATGATGCGGTCGTGGCCGAACTCGTCGAGGAGGCCCTGCGTGCTGTCGAAGATGCCGCCGTAGTCGGCGACATCCTCGCCCATGTAGAACACCTCGTCGTTCTCGCGCATCTCGTGCGCGATGGCCTCGACCATCGCGCGGCTCATCGTCAGGTCGCGCGTGACGGTGCCGGCCTCGCGCTCCTCGCCTTCGGTCGCCATCAGTCGTCACCCCCCGCGAGGTCGTAGGCCGGTTCGGAATCCGTCACGCCCGACGGCGGATTGACCCAGACGTCCTCGTGGGCGGCGGCCGGGTCCGGCTCCGGCTGCTCCTTCGCCCACGCGATGGCGTCGTCGACGCGCTCCTCGGCCGCCGTGCGGCTCTCCGCCAGCTCCGCCTCCTCGACGCCGTGTGCCCGGAGGGTCTCGGCGAGGCGCTCGATGGAGTCGCGCTCGGCCGCTGCCTCCTGGTCGGCCTCCGGCCGGTACGTCTGCGGGTCGCCCATGAAGTGGCCCATCCGGCGGTGGACCTGCACCTCCAGCAGCGTCGGCCCGTTCCCGTCGCGCGCCCGTCCGACGGCCCGGCCGGCGGCCTCGTGGACCGCCTCGACGTCGTCGCTGTCGACGCGCTCGCCGTGGACCGCGAAGCCGTCGGCGCGTTTCGAGCCGTCCTCGACGTCGGTGACGCGCTCCTTCGGCATGCTGATGGCCCAGTCGTTGTCCTCGATCACGAAGACGACAGGGAGGTCGTGGACGCCCGCGAAGTTGAGCGATTCGAGGAAGCCGCCCTGGTCGATGGCGCCCTCGCCGAGGAAGGCGACTGCCACCGCGTCCGTGTTGCGCTTCTTCGCCGCGAGCGCTGCCCCCGCGGCCGGCGGGCAGCCCTGGGCGATGATGCCGCTGCACGCGAAGTTCACGTCCGGGTCGAACAGGTGCATGTGCCCGCCCTTGCCCTTCCCGAGCCCGGTCTCCCGGCCGAATATCTCGGCGGTCATCCGCTTCAGGTCCACCCCCTTCGCGATGGCGATGTGGTGCGGTCGGTGTGGCGCCGTCACCGTGTCGTCGTCGCGCAGGTGATGGCAGACCCCGATGCCGCTGGCCTCGTGGCCGGCCGCGAGGTGCAGTTCCCCCGGAATCGGGCCGGCGGAGATGTCGAACGCCGGCTGTTTGCCCTCCAGGTACTCCTCCTGTAACCGCTCCTCGTAGTACCTGGCGGTCACCATGTCCTCGAACATCGCCTGCAGCTCTGTGACAGAACTCATGCCCCTCTAGGCTGTCCGGGCACGAGCGATAGTTATGAACGAGCTACCCCCGACGAACGTCGCACTACCACCGGCCGGGACCGCGACGACACCCGCTCGCTGGTGCCGGATCAGTTGTTCCAGTAGATGTCCGTCGCGCGGTGGCGGTCGTTGTACGCCTCCAGCCCGCGCCCCATCACGCCCCGGAGCATGAGGTCGTCGTACAGCGTCGAGTGGGTGTAGTCGACGAACGTCATCGGTATCACGAGCTCGCTCCCCTCGCGCAGCACGCTCCCGATGGCCGTGTAGGCGTGTTTGTGCCGTTCGTCGTGGACGCGCCCGCCGAAGACGGGCGTCGTCTGGTCGTACGCAGGGACCGAGTGCAGCGCCTCGACGGAGCGATAGACGAACTCGTAGCAGAACATCCCGCTGTTGCGGCCGTCCTCCAGTGCCTCGAAGTCCGTGGGCGACTCGAAGTGTTGGCGCAGGTCGACGCTGCCGAGCAGCACGTTGTCCTCGACGGAGCCGGCGGCGTACCGGGGGATGTCGTAGCTCGTGTGCCCGCGGAACGCCGGGACGAGTCCGTCGACGACGGCCTTCGGGTCGCGGGGGTCCGCATCGGCGAACGCCTCGACGGTCGCCGGCTCGACGTCGGTGTACCGGTTCTCGCGGAGCCGCGCCACGGCGCCGGGTCTGGCGTTCCCCTCCCGGACGCGCTCGAAGAACGGCTCGTACGTCGAGAACTCGAAGCGCACGCCGTCGACGTCGGCGGCGTTCTCGTCGACCATCGCCGTCAGGAGCTCGTGGTCGGCGACCAGCGGCTCGAACAGCTCGAAGCCGAGCTGGTCGTCGAGCGTTCGAGCGTCGGCCCGCGTCGCCGTCGCGAGGTCGAGCGACTCGTCGACGCCGTCGCCCTCGAGGAAGGCGACGCCGTCGGCGAACACGAGTTCGTGGCCGCGGACGCTCGTCCACGTGCGACGGGGGCGGAGCCGTTCTCCCACCACCGTCGCGAGGTCCTGGTCGAGGAGGTTCGTGCCCTCGAGGACGCCGTAGCCCACCACCACGTTGTCGAGCGCCTTCGCGCCACCGGCGAAGCCGACGGTGCCGAGTGCGGTTAGTGCGCGCCGGCGGGTCACACGCGTGCCACCGCCCGTCGCGTCCGGGTCGCCCCCGGCCACGTCGGCGGCTCCGCCGTCGTCGCTCCCCTCGTCCCCGGCGAGCGGGAGTCGCTCGCGAACGGAGTCCCAGTTCACGTCATGACCGACGGGGCTGTCCGGCCTAAAAGTTCCGTCCCCCGACGCAACCGATTAGTTGCTGCTCGCACGTGTTGCGAACGTGTTCGACGCCATCGAACGGGTCCGGGCAGCCGAGCTGTTCGGACTCGCCGTGTTCCTCCTCGTGGGCGTCGTCGCGGTGGCACTCGGTACCTGGAGCTTCCTCTCGATCTTCGTCGAGCTGCCGGACCTCGTCGTCCAGAACACGGGGGTCGTGGACGAGGTGTCGTTCGGACTGGTCCTCGCCAGCGGGCTGGTCGGCCTCGGCCTCGCCGTCGTGGTGATGCTCGGCTGGCTGTACGTCGCGTCGACCGCCTACGGCCTGCTCAAGACGCGACTCGGCTGGGAGTGACGGGTCAGGCCGTCTCGTCGGTCGCCGACTCGACTGCTGCCAGCACCGACTCCCCGGCGCGGACGGTGTCGCCCTTCGAGACGCGCAGGTCCGACCGCTCGACCGCGGGCGGGAACAGCACGTCGGCTCGGCTCCCGAAGGCGATGTGGCCGACGCGGTCGCCGCGCTCGACCTCGGTACCAGAATCGACCCACGGGTGGATGCGTCGGGCGAACGCGCCGGCTATCTGGGTGAGTTCGATCTCGGTGCCGTCGAGCGACCCGGAGTCGCCTGCCGCGCCCGTCTCTGTGGTGTCGAGGCGGATGTGGACGCGCTCGTTCTTGTCCGAGTCCTTCGAGAACGCCGGGCGGTGCGCGCCGGGGACGTGCTCGACCTCGCGGACCGTCCCCGAGACCGGAGCCCGGTTGACGTGCACGTCCGTGACGTTCATGAACACGCCGACGCGGAGCCGGTCGCCCTCCTCGCGGACGACGGAGACCCGGCCGTCGGCGGGCGAGACGACGCCCGAGGGCGGCGGCGAGCGTGGTGGGTCGCGGAAGAAGTGCAGCGTCGCCGCACCGGCGAGGACGAACGCCAGCCCGGCGATGGGTGTCGCCAGCACGGTCGCGACCGGGGCAGCGGCGAACAGGAGGCCGGCGTACCGCCGACCGTCGGGCACGAATCGCATGCTTCGACCAGCGGGTGCGACGGTGTTGTGCGTTTCGGGACCGGGCGAGTCCGTATCAGGGTACTAATTGGTAAGGGTGCCTCTTCGTTGCACTACTTACAGATTAGTAGGAGGGGATATCTCTTCGCCCGACGACAGGATGGTATGGACTACTCCCCCAACTGTCCTGTCTGTGGTGCAACGAACACGATGTCGACGCCCCTCGCGGGGCCTTCGTCGGACTTCTACTGTCCGAGCTGCGACTCAGCCTTCTGACAGCACCGCGGACGACCCGGGCCACACTCCCCCCTTCCGGCCCGGGTCACACCATACTATTCGTGACGACAGCTACCAGAAGCTCTGCGTCCGGGCGTACTCGCGCTCCTGGGCGAGGAGGTCGCGGTAGAACGCCTGTTCGTCCTCGCGCAGTTTGTTGATGACGCGGGCCGCGTTCGTCGGGCCGACGCCACGTGCCGCGAGGGCGATGACCGCCTGCTTCCCGTGGCTCTGGACGAGACTCGCCGCCCTGTACGCTCGCTCCGTCTTGTACTCCTGTTCCTCGTCCTTCTCCGTGGCGCGCACCGCGGCGACGGTCTCCTCGTCCCAGGGGTTGAGCGCGGCGATCATCGTCGAGCCACACTCGGGACACTCGGGCTGGTCGCGCACCCGTCGCACCTTCGTCTTCTGCTTCCAGTCCTGGCAGTGCACGCAGAGCTGGATGACGCGGTCGTTCCGGATGCGCTCTTTCACCGTCTCGATGACGCTCGCGTCGGCGTTCTCAGGCGAGAGCAGCTCCTTCCCGGCCGAGCGCCCGTCGGTCCCGATGGGCGTCCTGTCGCCGTGGACGAGCACCTCGCAGTCGCCGTCCCGGATCGCCCGGAGCACGTCGGCGGCGTTCTCGACCGCGAGGTCCTCGTGGAACACCTCGCGGACGGCCTCGTCGTAGATGGGCGTGTCCTGGAGTGCCGCGAGGAGCCGGTCGCCGGAGACGCCGCTGCCCTCCCAGCGCTTGAGCGCGCCGAACTTCGCGGCGACCTGCGAGAGCCGGAACTTGAGCGCGTCCGAGCGCTTCAGCGAGAGCTCGACGATGGCCTCGACGTGGTCGGGGTCCGTCGTCTCCAGCAGCTCGCGCACCTCCCCGAGCGAGACGCCCGAGGGAACCTCCAGCTCGATGCGGTACGGGTCGGTGTCGAGGCCGACCGTCGAGCCCGCGCGCTGGCCGAGCAGCGAGGAGAGCACCCGACCGAGCGTCGCGTTCGTCTTGTGGCCGAACGGGGCGTTGACGACGAACGTGTTCCCGCGGCCCTCCACGACGATGCGCTCGCCGGTCGGCGTCGGCGCACCCGCCTCCACGTGGTTCTCGACCTGCGCCAGCGCGCTCGCGAGCGTCGCCTCGTCGGCGGGATAGCGGTTCGCGAACTCGCGGGCGACGCCGGTCCGGGGCGCCCCGCGCTCGAACTGCGGGGTCGCCACGTCGCGCATCGCGCCGACCTCGCGGGCGACCGCCTCGGGCACCGGGATCTCCTGTCCGACCCACGACGGCACCTCGCCGGCGGGATCGGAGACCGGCGATACCTTCACCGTCGACTCGTCGTCGTCGACGTTGACGATGCGCCACATCTCGCCCCGCTGGACGAACACCTCGCCCGCGGTGGCGAAGTTGACGACGAAGCGCTCGTCGAGCGTGCCGACCTGCTGGCCGCTGGCCACGTCCTCGACGTCGTATGTCTCCTCGTCCGGTATCATCGAGAGGTTCGCGTAGACGTACTGCCAGGTGCCGCCGGTCGTCTCGACGGTGTCGGCGGCCTCGTCGAACCAGACGACGCGGTTGCCCTTCAGCTCGGAGACGACCGCGCGGAGGTCCGCCTCGGAGAGGTCGCGGAACGGGTGCGCCCGGGTGAACAGCTCGTGCAGGTCGGGAACCGGAACCTCGTCGAAGTCCATCGCGATGCCGGGTATCTGGTTCGCGACCACGTCGAGACTGCCCTCGTGGATGTTCGCCCGCTCGACCTCGCCGTCTCTGGCCCGTCGTGCGATGGCCAGCGCCTCGAACGTGTCGTCGGCCCGGGTCGTCACGACGGTCCCCGAGGAGATCTCGTCGCGCCGGTGACCCGCCCGGCCGACGCGCTGGAGCAGTCGGGCGACCTCGCGGGGGCTCTGGTACTGGACGACGTGGTCGATGCGCCCCACGTCGATGCCGAGCTCCATCGAGGAGGTACAGAGGAGGCCGTCCAGCTCGCCGGCCTTGAACGCGTCCTCGACCTCGATGCGGGCCTCCTTCGAGAGCGAGCCGTGGTGCACACCGATGTCCGCACCGAGCTCCTTGAACCGCGAGCCCAGCGCTTCGGCGGTCTGTCTGGTGTTCACGAAGATGAGCGTCGATTCGTTCGACTCGACGAGGTCGAGGATGGTCCGGACGTGGCTGGCGACCGTCGCGTCGGTGACGAGCTCGCTCGCGAGGCGTTCGTCGCCGTCCTCGACGGCCGGCTCGACGACCGACACGTCGAGGTCGCTGCCGACGTCGACCTGGCGTATCGCACAGCCTCGCCCGCCGGTGAGGAACGCACCGACCTCCTCCGGGTCGCCGACCGTCGCGGAGAGCCCGACCCGCTGGAACGGCCCCGCCAGCTCCCGCAGTCGCTCCAGCGCGACGGTCAGCTGTGCCCCCCGCTTCGACGCCGCCAGCTCGTGCACCTCGTCGATGACCACGTGCTGCAGCGACTCGAGTCCCGTCCGGAGCTTCGACCCGGTCAGCATCGCCTGCACCGTCTCCGGCGTCGTCACCAGCACGTCCGGCGGGTCGTTCGCCTGCTTCGAGCGCTGGTAGTCCGTCGTGTCGCCGTGGCGCACGTCCACGTCGAGGTCCAGCTGCTCCCCCCACCAGTCCAGCCGCTCGCGCATGTCGCGGTTGAGCGCCCGGAGCGGCGTGATGTAGAGCGCCCGGAAGCCGTAGGCCCCGCGCTCCTCGTCCTCGTGGTCGACGAGCGCGTCGAACACCGGCAGCATCGCCGTCTCCGTCTTCCCGGTCCCCGTCGGGGCGACGACGAGCGTGTGCTCGCCGGCGGCGATGGGCGGCAGTGCCCGTCGCTGGGTCCGGGTCGGCGTCTGGAAGCCCCTGTCGGACAGCGCCGACCGGACCTCGCTCCCGAGTGCGGTGAACGCGGCCGCTCCCTCCGTCATCGCCCGTCCTAACGGCGCGAACGGAATAAGTCGCTCGACGGTTCGTTTCGGCCCACAATATCAGGATTTTTGACAAAGCGACTATCTCCCTCTGCTACGGTGATACATCCGGATGCGTGTACCCAACAGGTGGTATGGGGGGTACACAGTCGACGTCGAAGTGGACGGCGTCGTCGTGAGGAAGGGCCTCGACCTGGAGAGCCTCCCGTTACCGGCGGTCAAGTTCGCGTTCGAGTCGACGCGTGATGCCCCGGTCGGGGTCCGCCTCACGGAGCGACTCCCCGAACCAGTCCAGCAAGAGCACGTCGCGGTCCACGCCGACTACGGCGGCCAGGGCTGGACAGCCTTCGCCGACGGCCGGGTCGTCTACACGGGCTCTGTCCCGCCGGGTGACACGGTCGTCACCCTGCTCATGGTCTGGCTCTCGGAACCCGACCACATCTACGGCTTCCTCGGGCAGCCACACCTCCGGGTCACCTCGAACCCGAACGCGCCCTCGCTCCGACCCGTCGGTGTCGAGACCGACCTGCTCCGGGTGGACGGGCGCTTCGCCTCCGACGAGCCGTTCGAGCGGATCCGTGCCGCCGTCGAGCGGGCGCTCTCCACGCCGGCGGACGTCGACGCCGACGACCCGGCAGACGTCGCAGAGCCGGTGGCTGCCCCGCCCCCTGGAGGCACCTGGGACGACAGCGAGGGCACGCCGCCGGCAACCGGGGCGACACCGGCTCCGTCCGTCACCGAACCGATACGCGAGGCGCTGCCCGAACCCGACAACGACTGGCCGCACCCGATCGTCCGCGGCGCCGCCGGGGAGCTCGACCCACCGGACGAGGAGACCGTCGACGACCTGGTCGACCAGCCCATCACGCCGGGGGGCCACTTCGTCCGCGTCGAGACGCGGGACAGCTACCACGGCGGGGGCGCGGTCGTCGTCGCCCAGGAGCTCGCCAACGCGTTCGAGATCGCGGGCCGCACGGTCTCCGGGGACGGCCGGCGCGACGTGGTCGACGTGGTCGTCGTCACCGACCAGTCGCCGGGCCGCATCGTCGAGGCGCTCGTCGACCGCCCGCAGGTCGTCGACGTGTTCGTCTCCCCGGTGACGGCCGAGGACGACGAGCCCGAACCCATCATCGACGACGTCGTGGCGACGTTCGAGCAGCTCGCCGCCGAATTCGACCCGGTCGACGCCGCCGAACTGGAGGCTGAGCTGGACGAGACGGAGTTCCCCGGCCCCGACGGCGACGAGTTCACCATCGCCGAACTCGTCGAGGGCGAGGTGGACGCCGCGGACGTGGCCGGTGATGCGGACGACGACGAGCTCCACACGCTCCAGGAGGAGATCGGTCGGCTGGCCGACCGCGTGGCCGAGCTGGAGGCCGAACTCGACTCGCTCGACGGTGAGCCCGCCGACGTCCACGGCGGGGAGGCCGAACCGGCGGTGGACCCCGACGCAGACGACTAGACGCTCCCGTACTCGCCGAGCCGGGTGCCGCCGAGCAGGTACGCCTGCGCGCTCGGCAGCCCGTCGGGGAGGAACGGCGCGAGGAAGTTCTCGTTCACGTTGACCCACGTCCCACCGCAGAGGTCGTTGAACGCCGGGAACACGACCAGCTCCGGGTCGGTCCACGCGAGGTCCGGGTCGCGCTCGGCGAACGGCTCGCGCTCAAGGGGGCCGCGGAGCCAGACCCGCTCGATGCGGCTCCCGCCCACCTCGTCGGTCAGCCGGACGCAGGGGTGTTCGTGGCCCACGCAGACGATATCCGCCGACAGCACCTCGGCGTCCGGCCAGGTGTGGCCGTGGGCGAACCCCACGTCACCGAGCCTGACACCGGTGCCGGCGGTGACGGTCGCGTCGACCCACGACTCGATGTCGCCGTCGTGGTTGCCCTTGACGACGGTCGTCGGCACGTCGATGGACTCCAGCAGCACCTCTATCTCGCCGCGTTCCGCGCCACCGGGACCCCCGATGGAGTGCATGAAGTCACCGAGGACGACGAAGCGGTCCGGGGCGGTCGATTCGAGCATCGCGAGGACCGACTCCCGGCGTGCCTCGGCCCGACTGTCGACGTGGACGCCGCTCTCGACCCTGAACCCGGCCTCGATGCCGGCGTGGAAGTCGGCGACGACGAGCGCGCGCTCCGCGCCGGTGTCGACGACGGCGGCCGGCCGGTCTGGCACCGGCTCGACGCTCGCCATCGCTCAGATCGCCTTCAGGCGGTCGTCGCCCGGCTCGTAGCACTGCCCGCCGATGAGCGCGTCCTGGATGGCGTCCTCGACCTCGTCCTCGGATGCGCCGGTCTCGCTCGCGACGCGGTCGACGAGCTCGGCGCGGTCCGCGCCGTCACCGTCGTCGAGGTCGGCCATGACCGCGAGCAGGTGCGATTCGAGGTCGACGTCCTCGGCGGACTCCTCGGCCTCCTCGGTGCTCTCCGGTTCGGCTTCGCCTTCCGCCGTCTCGTCCGTCTCGGCAGCGTCTTCGGGTTCGGCCCCGACGTCGGCCGTCTCCTCGGGCTCGGGCGGTTCGATGTCCGCCTCGCCCGGGTCGGCGACGTCGTTGCCGCTGGAGAACTCGGTGCCGAACTCGTCCTCGATTTCCTCGCGTTCCGCCTCGTCCATCTCGTACATCCCGCCGTCGTCGGCCGCCGCTGACGAGTCGGCGCTCGCGGGTTCGTGCTCCTCGGTCTCGTCCTCGCCGCCGAGGTCGCCCGGCTCGAAGTCGCCGATGCCGCCGGAGGCGTCGGCCTCCGCGTCGGAAGCCTCGGGCGCTGCATCGGCGGTCTCGGGTTCGCTTTTTGCGGTCTCGCTGTCGGTGACCTCGCCGTCGGTGACCTCGCCATCGGCAGCAGACGCGGTCGGCGTCTCGGGTTCCTCGGCCGGTTCCGGTTCCGGCTCTGGTTCGCTCGTCGCCGGTTCGCTCTCGTCGGTCTCGACGGCGGACTCGTCCTCGCTGCCTGCGGGTTCGGAGCCGGCCGCTGGCTCGGCGTCGGCGGTCGCGGTCTCCGCAACGGGCTCCTCGTCGTCTCCGTCGGCCTCGTCGTCTCCGTCGGCTGCGGGTGCGACCGGCTCGGCCTCGCCCAGCGGCGACCCGAACGCGGCGCGGTCGTCGTCGAGCAGGTCCGCCCAGGTCACGCTCCCGTCGCCCGCGTCGTCCGGGTCGATGGTGACGGCGGTGGCCTCGTCGCGGTCGCCGGTGACGACCCTGACCGCGTCGAGGGCGGTCTCGCGGAGCCGCGAGAGGTAGGTCGGGGTGGTGCCGTAGTGGTCCATCGCACGGGGGATGCCGTCCGCGAGTCCCGGCGGGACACCGCGGGACTGCAGCGCCACGCGCAGGTCGTCCCCACGCTCGTCGAGGCCCGCGGCGGCGGCGAAGGTCGCAACGCGTTCGAGCGTCTGCTCGGCGGTGTCGACCACCCAGCGGTCCCGGGTCGCGGCGTCGACCTCCGTGATGCTCTCCGGGCGGACCGAGGTGTAGACGCGGTCGGAGTCGTCGGGCGAGAACGTCCGTGCCTTGCCCGTGACCGCGACGAACGCGGGCGTGTCGAGTCGTTCCAGCGCGGCCATCTCGTCGGGCTGGTACTGCCCGGCGTAGACGACGAACGCGCCGGTCGGGTCGACGATGCGCCCGCGGAGCACGTCCTCGTTGACGGATTCGACCTCGGTGAGGACGCCGACCGCGAACAGCCGGTTGACGCGTGCCCCCGTCGGCGTGATGACGTAGTTCGGGGCGCGCTCCTCGTCGGCCTCCTGGTGCGAGAGCGTCGCGTCGTCGAACTCTGCCGCGAAGAGCCGGTAGGCCGTCTCGCGGCGCTGGATGTCGCTCATGCGTCCACCTCCTCGAGCAGTACCCTGGCACGGTCGGCCGGGTCGTCGTCGGTGCGCTCGAAGCTCGTGGCGTCGCAGTTCGCGCCGTAGTCGTCCACCGAGAAGTGGCCACGGACGCGGTACTCGAAGCCGACGATGTTCTCGCGGATGTCCTCGGCGACGACCTCCTTGTCCATCGCGTCGCGAGCCTGCGATTTGGCGTCGTCGAGCGTCCCGTCGTACACCTGCTCGGTCAGTTCGCGGTCGAGGACTACCGTGACGGTGGCGGTGCCGTCGTCGAGGATGGCCTTCACGCGCAGGTCGTCCTCGCCCTCGACGTCCCCGTGGCTGCGACACTGGCCGTTCTGGACGATGCGGTTGCACTCGGGGCAGCGCTCGATGAGCCCGGAGCCGTCCCGGACCGCGAGCACGTCGCCGACGAGCTCGACGTCGTACATCCCGCCCGCTGCGATGGCCTCCGCGACGGAGACCTGGGTCGCGTCCTCGCCCACCTCGATGTCGCGGTCGAGTGGCGTGACGGTGGAGTACTCCGAGACGTTCACCTCGGGGACGCCGCGGTACTCGCGGACGTAGGCATTCTCGATGCGGACCGGGTCGCCGTCCTCGATGGCCTCGTGGACCTCCCACGCAGTGAACGGCAGACGGCCGGACTCGTCGCCGAACACGCCGCTGAGGATGTCCGTCTCGCCCTCGCGACCGTCGATGGTGCGTCGTTCGACCTCCTCGACGGCGACCTCGACGGTCACGCCACGGTCGCCGGACTGGAGCTCGTGCAGGGTAGCCTCGCCGCCCACCTCGTAGGGCACGTCGAGTTCCTCGTCGAGGAACGACAGCGACGTGCTCTCGCCGAGGTTGAGCTCGGGTGCGCCGTCCCACTCGCGGACGCCGGCGTTACCGACCTGCACGGTGTCGCCCGAACTCAGGCCGAAGTCCGTCCACGCCGTGTAGGAGATCTTCCCCGTCTCGTCGGCGAGTTCGCCCTCGAAGATGTCCTGCTGTTCGCCCTGCGTCTGGATGGAGCGCTTGCCAACCGTGAGCACCCGGGCGGTCAGGCTGACGCTGCTGTCGTCGGTCGTCACGTCGCCGATGTCCTTCTCTGACGGCGCGCTGCCGCCACCGCCGCTGCTGCCGTCGCCGTACTTGCGACGGAGGCTCTGGACGGCTTCGTCCATCGGCACGCTGTACGACACCAGGTTCTCGAGGTCCGATTTGACCTCCTCTTTGTCGACACCGAGGTCGGAGGCGAGTTCCTCGGCGCGGTCGTCGAGACTCATGCCCGCGGATTGGTCGTGTTCGCATAAAAGGATTCGTGGCGCAAGATGGTTGGATTCAAGTCCGCCGCCGGAGCCTGTTCGAACGATGCGTCACGACCACCTGCTGACGGCGAACCAGCTCACGCGGGAGGACATCGAGCACGTCCTCGACCGCGCGGCCGAGGTGGACGCGAACCCGGCGTCGTTCGGCCAGCGACACGCCGGCAAGCTCCTCGGGCTCTGCTTCTTCGAGCCGAGCACGCGCACGAAGATGAGCTTCGAGGCGGCGATGAAGCGTCTGGGGGGCGACGTTGTCGACATGGGCTCCGTCGACTCGTCGTCGGTCAAGAAGGGAGAGTCGCTCGCGGACACCGTCCGCGTCGTCGAGGGCTACGCCGACGCGCTCGTCCTGCGCCACCCGCTGATGGGGGCGGCGAAGATGGCCAGCGAGTTCGTCGACGTGCCGCTCGTCAACGCCGGTGACGGCGCGGGCCACCACCCGACCCAGACGATGCTCGACCTGTACACCATCCGGGAGAACGCCGGGCTGGACGACCTCACCGTCGGTATCATGGGCGACCTGAAGTACGGTCGGACCGTCCACTCGCTCGCGACCGCGCTCACGAACTTCGACGCCAGCCAGCACTTCATCTCGCCCGATTCGCTGAAGCTCCCTCGCTCGGTCCGCTACGACCTGCACGAGGCGGGCGCGACGGTGCGCGAGCACACCGAACTGGACCCCATCCTCCCCCAGCTCGACGTCCTGTACGTCACCCGCATCCAGCGCGAGCGCTTCCCCGACGAGGACGAGTACCAGCGCGTCGCCGGCGAGTACCAGATCGACACCGACACGCTCGCCGACGCGAAGGAGGACCTCACCGTCATGCACCCGCTCCCGCGGGTCGACGAGATCGCACCGGAGATCGACGACACGGACCACGCGCGGTACTTCGAACAGGCACACAACGGCGTCCCGGTCAGGATGGCGCTGCTCGACCTGCTGCTGGAGGGAGACTCATGAGCGACACGGACAAGCAACTGCGCGTCTCGAAGATCGAGAACGGTACCGTCATCGACCACGTGCGCGGCGGGCAGGCACTGAACGTGCTCGCAATCCTCGGCATCGACGGCAGCGGCGGCGAGCAGGTGGCCATCGGGATGAACGTCCCCTCGGGCACGCTCGCGACGAAGGACATCGTGAAGGTCGAGGGCCGCGAGCTGAGCCAGGACGAGGTGGACGTGCTCTCGCTCATCGCGCCCGACGCGACCATCAACATCGTCCGCGACTACGACGTCATCGAGAAGCACCGCGTGGACCGACCCGAGAGCGTCGTCGGCGTCCTCTCGTGTCCGAACCGCAACTGCATCACGAACGCGGACGAGCCGGTCGAGACCCGCTTCGCCGTCCTGCGCGACGGCGTCCGGTGCGAGTTCTGCGGCGACATCGTCCGCGAGGACATCGCGAGTCACATCCGCGACGACTAGCTTATTCCCGGCATCGAGGCTCGGAAATGAAAGCGGTTCGGAAAGGACTAAATAGTCACCGGACGAACGTATTCCTATGTCGAGGAAGGTCAAACTCCTGCTCGCCCTGCTAGTGGCAGTGCTCGTGTACAAGATGGTCGCCAGCGGCGGTTCCACGGTCGAAGTCGACTACGACCTCGACGAGGAATAGCCCCCTCCGTTTTCGAACCACTTACCCCGCACGCACCCCGTAGCGACGGGTATGTACGGCGTCGTCACGCGCAACGAGGAGGAGCTCGACTGGGCGGAGTTCGAGCTGGGGTTCTACGAGGTCAAGGACGTGACCGGTCGGGCCGTCGAGCCCGTCGAGTCGGCGGTGAACATGGTCTCCTGCTTCGGTGACACCGCGGCGGGCGAGGGGAAGCCGGACCTCGTCCCGGTGAGCGACGACGGCGAGCCTGCCACGCGCGAGCGACCCTACTTCGACTGGGGCTACATCTGTCCGACCAGAGAACGCTACCGGGCGGGCCTGCTCGAGACCATCGCCGACTGCGCCGCCGCCAACGAGGCCGTCCGGCTGGACGACGTTGGCTTCCCCCGCGAGGAGTACTGCTACTGCGAGCACTGCCAGGAGTCCTACGCCGAGTGGCGCGCCGAGCGCGACGGGGGCAACCCCGCCGACTACGACCTGTTCGAGGCCGCCGACGAGGCCCGGTTCGACTGGCGCGCCGACGTCATCACGGGATTCGTCGCCGAGGCCGCCGAGCGCATCCCGGGCAAGACGTACTTCACGCTCTACCCGGACCCCTACCCCGACCACCTCTGCCGGCGGGCCGGGCTGGACCTCGACGCCATCGCCGAGCACGTCGACGAGTTCGTCGTGCCGCTGTACGACATGGCGTACTCGACGACGTACTGGCTGGAGGTCATCGCGAGCGGCTTCGTCGACGCGCTCTCGAAGCCGTTCTCCATCGAACTGTACGCCGTCGACGTCGACATCGACAGCCTCGCGCACGCGACCGAGGTCGCCGACGCCTACGCCGAGGACGTCTACTTCGGCTACGACGCGAGCCAGGCGCGGGCGACCATCCGCCGGATGAAGGCCGATTCGCAGGACGGACAGACGTTCGGGGACGTCGAGTAGGGCGGCCGTTCTCGGACCGGGTGCGACGGGCGACCGGTCCGCTCAGATGCTGGTCCGCATCGAGCGGTACGCCTGCGCCATGCCGTACTCCTCGAAGAACGCCGTCGCGCGCTCGTTGTCGACGTGGACCGAGAGCGAGAAGAAGCCACAATCGCGCTCGCGGCCCCAGTCGACGAGGCGGTCGAGCAGGTCTGTGGCGACGCCCTCGCGGCGGTACTCGGGCCTGACGTAGAGGCCGTCGCAGTAGACGACCGGCGGGCGGTCGTAGATGGGTGGCGTCGGCGACACCGCGCCGGAGACGTTGCCGACGAGTTCGCCGTCGTCCGTGACGGCGACGAAGATGGTTCTCTCGTCAGCGTCGAGCCAGCTGTCGAGGCTCGGCGTCGTCCGGGCCTGCTCGGTCAGGTTGCAGTACTCCGGCTCGCGTTGCTCGGCCTCGTGGTAGCCGGGCCGGAGCAGTTCGGTGCCGATGCGGTCGTGTTCGTCGGGTCGTGGTTCGCGTATCTCCATGGGTGGCTGTCGGGATCGTTCGGGGACGGTTCGGCGTCGTGAACGGGCGCGCCGCGGGTCCGGGCCACCCGTCCGGCGTCAGTCGCGGGTCACACCCCTCACTGCAGCGGCCCGTCACTTCGTCGTTTCGCCGCCCTGGCAACCTGTCGCACGAGACGGATTCGGCATTGTGGACCGCTTCCTCGCCCCTGAAAAGTCTCCGTCCCCTAGCCGGGGTGCAATGACCTCAGCACTGTTCGTCGTCAGCCAGGAGGGCTACTGGGCGGAGGAGTGCATCGAACCGTTGACCACGCTGACCGCCGCCGAGGTCGACGTGACCGTCGCCACACCGGACGGCGACCCGCCGGTCGTCGACGAGCGCTCGCTCGACCCCGAGGAGGTCGGCGAGACGTACGCACAGGAGGCGCGGGAGATCCACGAGACCGACGACCGCCTCAACGACCCGGAGCCGCTCGCCACCGTCGACGCGGCCGACCACGACGCCGTCGTGTTCCCCGGCGGGTACGGCACCGTCTGGGACGTGAACCAGGACCACCACGCCCGCGACCTGCTGCGCGACGCGGTCGCCGGCGACGAGGGCAAGGCGCTCGTCGTCTGCCACGCCGCCGGCATCCTCGCGTTCACCCGTGACGAGGACGGCGGGTTCCTCGTCGACGGGCGCAGCGTCACCGGGTTCCCGAACGCCTGGGAGGCCGACATCGTAGACGAGCACGACATCATGCCCGACGGACGGAAGCTCCCGTACTGGGTCGAGGACGAGGTCGTCGCTGCGGGCGGCGACTGGGACGCCGAGCTCGATTCGGACACCTCCGTCCGCGTCGACGGCGACCTCATCACGGCCCGCGGCCCGCCGTCGTCGTCCGCGGCCGCCGCGACCCTGCTGTCCGAGCTCGGCATCGAGACGCCCGTCTGAGCCCGACCGCGCCCTGTCGGCAGCCGTCGTCGCATCACCGCGAATCAGTCCCTTTTTATCGCCGCCACGGATATCTCGGGGCATGAGCTTCGAGGAAGACGACACCGTCGTCCTGCACGACAAGCACAGCGAGTTCGACGGCGAGACCGGTACCATCACGCAGGTCATGGACACGATGTTCGGCGACGCCACCTACACCGTCTCCTTCGAGGACGGGCAGGAGCAGGGCATCCCCGAGGACCAGCTCGAGGCCGCCGAGGCCGACGACGACGACGAAGACGACGAGGAGTAACGCGGCCCACCCGTTCCCACCATGGCTTCGGTCCCGTTCCACTACGTCGACCTCCGGGCGTTCTGCTACGCGACGGAGGACGAGAAACGCGTCGAGGGCGCCCTCCGTCACTACCTCCCGGAGGAGTTCGAGATCGAACGGGCCGAGAGCAAGGGCCACCACGGCGACCGCATCGTCGTGCTGTCTGCCCGGGTCGAGAACGCCGACGACGTGCGTCACGTGCTCGCGAGGCTGGCCGAGGCCCCCGAGGTCGACCGGCTCGTCGACGAGCTCGACGACCGCGTCACCGAGAACTGCGAGTTCTTCGTCCACCTCGACAAGCAGGCCGCGTTCTCGGGCGAGACCGCACTCGGCAACGGCATCACGTTCCGCGCGAAGGTCGAAGCGTACCCGGCCAAGCGCGAGAAGGCCGTCGCGAACGCCGAGGAGACGCTCGAAGAGCTCTCGGCCGAAGACGAGGAGACGTAGGTCCCCTGACTCGGTTCGGGAGGACCGCGATTTGCTCGGGTCTCCGCCACTGACGCCGACACCGACGAGAGCCCCGGCACTCAACCGCGTCTCACAGTTCTCCACCGGGTTGCGATGCTCGCTCGCTTCACCACCCCCGGGCTTCGCCAGGAGAGCCAGCGCAGGCAACGACGGAGAACTCTCCCCCGTCATCGACAGGTTCGGTACGTACAGAGCGTGGGTCTATCACTCCCCAGAAGCTATCGTTCTGCCACATCAAAGTCTACTGATGGCAGATATCTTCATTCGGAAACAGAAGATTCGTCCCGGAAAGACCGAACGGCTCCGCGAGTGGATTGCGGAGATGCACGACGCTGCCAACCGAGAGGCTGCACACGACATCTGGTCAGCTGAGAGTCTGCATACGATATCCCTGTTCATCGAACACGGTGAGGATGGCGACTACTTCGTCTGGTTTCTCGAAGCTGAGTCGATGGAGCAGCTGATCAAAGCTCGACGTGACTCGACACATCCGCTCCACGCCGTGGAAGACGAGATGATGGCGGAAGTGTTGGAAGACCCCGAAGAAGCGGGCAATTTCGAACCCCTCCTCCACGGTGTGAGTCCCGAGCGCCCGAACGAATACGTCGTAGAGCGATACTCGGACGACTCCTGATACACATGCACAGCTACAGACCAGCCGATCCGTGGACCGATAGTCGGAACTCGACGTCGCGTGGATAGTTCCGCGACACGCAGTCAGGTTCTCGACGGTCCTCGACGGTGAACCGGAACCCTAAGGGACGCCCCCGAGAGACGACGAGCCATGTACGAGGCCGTCCACGCACATCCGGACGGCGACGCGACCGTCGCCCGCTACGCCCACACGGCCGCGAGCTACGGCTACGACGGCATCGTGGTGCGGAACCACGGCGACGCCCGCACGGAGTACGACGCGGAGCGCATCAGCGAGGAGACGGGCGTCGACGTGGTACGGGGGATGGAGATCCGCGCGGACGACCCCTCGCAGGCCAGCGGCTACGTCGGCAACTACCGGGGCGACCACACGCTGCTGCTGGTCCACGGCGGGACGAACGCGCTGAACCGCTTCGCGGTCGAGCAGGACCGCGTGGACGTGCTCGCCCACCCGATGCGCGGCGACGGCGACGTGAACCACGTGCTGGCGAAGGCGGCGGTCGAGAACGGCGTGCGCCTTGAGTTCGACCTGAGCCGTGTCTGTCGGCTGTCTGGGGGCGGTCGGGTGCAGGCGCTCCGGGGACTGCGGAAGCTCGCGGACATGGTCGACCAGTTCGACGTGCCGTACGTGGTGAGCGTGGATCCGACGAGTCACCTGCACCTGCGGGCCCCGCGCGAGCTGGCCGCCATCGGCGAGGTGATCGGTCTCGGCGAGGAGCGTATCCGCGAGGGGCTGGCGGAGTGGGGCCGGCTTGCCGACCGGAACCGGGAGCGCCAGTCCGAGTCCTTCATAGAACCCGGCGTGCGTAGAGGGCGGTATGAAGAAGTCGATCGATGAACACGCCGCCCGCTTCGACGAGGTCGCCGCGGAGTACGACGACGAGCACAACCAGACCGACGAGTACCGCGCCTGCGTCTCGCTGGTGCTGGACCACGCCCGCGACGCCCTCTCGGGCACGGAGACCGTCCTCGACGTGGGCTGTGGCACCGGTGCCATCGGACTCTCGCTCGCCGAGGACGCCGGCAGCGTCGTCTTCCGGGACATCAGCGAGGGGATGCTCGACGAGGCGCGCCGGAAGGCCGACGAGGCCGGGCTGACGAACGTCGAGTTCGGCGAGGGGACGTTCCGCGAACCGAACTACGACGGCGACGTCGACCTGGTGGTCTCGAACTTCGCGATGCACCACCTCTCCGACGAGGAGAAACGCGAGGCAATCGACGTGCTCGGGGCGCTCGGCCCGGACCGCATCGTCCTCGGCGACGTGATGTTCTTCGGCGAGCCCGACCCCGACGAGCCGTTCTACTCGCCCGAGGTCGACGACCCCTCCACGGTCGGCCACCTCGCGGACTGCTTCACGGACGCGGGCTACGCGCTCATCGCGGTCGAGCCGGTCCACGACCAGGTCGGCGTGCTCGTCGGCGAGCGGGTCTGAGCGACCGTCGACTTCGAGAGGTTGAAACGGGCGCCGACCGAATGGACAGACAGTGAAGCACCTCCCCAAGCACCTCCGGCCGCGCTACCGCTACCTCGCGGTGGAGCTGGAGTCGACGCCCGACGCCTCGTTCTCGCGGCGCTCGTTCCAGCGCGAGCTCTGGTACGCGGCGGGGAACCTGCTGGGCGACCCCGGCAGCGCCGACGTCGACTGCACGGTCGTCCGGTTCGAGTTCTCGGAGGGCGTCGGCGAGGCTGTCGTCCGCGCACGGCACGGTCACGCGGCGGAGGCACGGGCCGCACTGGCCTGCGTCGCGAGCGTCGACGGCCACGACCTCGGCGTCGTCGTCCGCGGGATTTCCGGGACGATACGGGCCTGTGAAGAAAAGTATTTAGGACGGCCGAGGCAAATCTCGGCCCAGAGAACCGTCGCGTTCGAGGACCAAGACAGACCGGCAGTCGAGCGAAACGGCGTTCTCGACGTGCGAGTCGACGACCGGTACGTCGGCGCGACGCCCACCGATTTCGAGTGACACACAATGCAGGGACAACAACAGCAGGCGTACGACCGGGGTATCACCATCTTCTCGCCGGACGGACGTCTCTACCAGGTCGAGTACGCCCGCGAGGCGGTCAAGCGCGGGACGGCGAGCATCGGCGTCCGAACAGACGAGGGGGTCGTCCTCGCGGTCGACAAGCGCATCCGCTCCCCGCTGATGGAGCGCACGAGCGTCGAGAAGATCCACAAGGCCGACGACCACGTCGGCATCGCGAGCGCGGGCCACGTCGCCGACGCCCGCCAGCTCATCGACTTCGCCCGCCGTGACGCCCAGGTCAACCAGCTCCGCTACGGCGAGCCCATCGGCATCGAGACGCTGACGAAGCACGTCACCGACCACATCCAGCAGTACACGCAGGTCGGCGGCGCGCGCCCGTTCGGCGTCGCGCTCATCATCGGCGGCGTCGAGAACGGCGAACCCCGGCTCTACGAGACCGACCCGTCCGGGACGCCCTACGAGTGGAAGGCGCTCGCGGTCGGCGCGGACCGCGGCGAGATCCAGGAGTACCTCGAGACGAACTACGACGACGACGCGGACCTCGAGGGCGGCATCGAGCTCGCCCTCTCGGCGCTCGCGACGGCCAACGAGGACAGCCTCCGTCCCGAGGGCGTGGGGATGGCGACCGTCGACGCCGAATCCGAGCAGTTCGTCGAGCTGACCGACGACGAGATCGAGGAGTACCTCGAGTCCTTCGACCTGCTCGCGACGGAGGACGACGAGACCGATGGGGACGACGCGACTGCGGAAACGGACGACACGGGCGACGACGACGCCGACAGCGACGTGGACGACGAGTCCGAGGACGCAGGCGACGAGTCCGAGGAGTGACCCCGGTCACGGGAAACAGCTTTTTAATCACCCCGCGTAAGGTTCGGGTATGATTTCGCTCGACGAAGCGGTGACCGCGCGACTCGAGAGCCACGGTGCGCGGTTCGAGGTTCTCGTCGACCCAGACGCTGCGCTGTCCATCAAACGAGACGAGTTCGAGGGCGACCTCGAGGACGTCATCGCGGCCGAGGACGTGTTCGAGGACGCCTCCCGCGGCGACCGCCCCGCCGAGAGCGACCTCGAGAAGGTGTTCGAGACCACGGACCCGATGGAGATCATCCCCGAGGTCATCAAGCGCGGGGAGATCCAGATCACGGCCGAGCAGCGCCGCGAGATGCAGGAACAGAAGCGCAAGCAGCTCGTCAACAAGATCGCCCGGAACGCGGTGAACCCGCAGATGGACGACGCGCCCCACCCACCGGAGCGCATCGAGTCCGCGCTGGAGCAGGCCGGCTTCAAGGTCGACCCGATGGAGCCCGTCGAGAGCCAGGTGGACGACGCGCTCGACGCGCTCCGGCCGGTCATCCCCATCCGGTTCGACGAGGTCACGGTGGCGGTCCACGTCCCCGCCGACTACGCCGGCAGCACGCAGGCGCAGGTCCGGAGCTACGGCGAACTCGAACGCGAGGAGTGGCAGAACGACGGCTCGTGGATCGGCGTCGTGCGCTTCCCGGCGGGGATGCAGAACGACTTCTACGACATGGTCAACGACCGGACCAGCGGCACCGCCGAGACGCGCATCGTCAAGGACGAGGACGAGCTGAGCACGCGGTAGGGCCTCCTCCGGTTCTTCGACTCGTTCGACGCCGAGCGGCGGCTCCGTGAGCCGGTGCGTGGTGGCGCCGCTGTTCGGCTCTCTGAGAGATCATCGGCCAGAAGAACGACAGAAACCGGAGCGTCGACCGTCGATTATCCCTTCCGGAAGCCGAGCAGGAAGCCGCCGGTGAAGCCCGCACCGACGGAGAGCGTCGAGAGGATGGGCTCGACCCAGCCGGTGTTGACCTCGCCAGCCCCCTCGGCGGCCCCGAGGATACCGCCGCTGAGTTCGTCCCACTTGACGGTGATGTAGCCCTTCGATTCGAGGAACTTGAACAGGGCGAGTTCGATGCCGACGAGGACAGCGATGACCTTCGCGACCTTCTTCGCGGCGAACCCGATGATCCCACCGATGACGGCCCCTGTCCCGAGCTCCAGCCCGAGTTGCTGGGGGTCGATAGCGAGCTGTAGGGAAAGCATATCCTGATACGGACGCGACTCCTGAATAAGTCTTTTGGGGCCCGAATGTAACGGAGCGCCAGAGGGCGGGCGGGTGCTCGCCACCTCGTCGGTGGGGCACAGGAACCGGCAGACGGACGCGAGTAGGGGGCTGTTACTGGACAGTCGCAGGGAGAGATTCAAGAGGGGTGAGCGGCTACAGCAGGTATGCAACGTGTTCGCAGAATCGAGGTGGCGGACCGCCGAGCCTGAGGTCCGCCGCCCGGCGGGCAGTGCCCCGCTGGGAGCGTCGCAGCATCGACCGGCCGGCCGCCCGGCCGAGGTGAGCGGATGAGAGCCATCGTCGCGAAGCGCGTCGACAAGGGTGTGGCGGACACCGAGGAGATCCGCCAGCTCGCGGAGGCCGCGGGCTACGAGGTGGTCGCCGAGCTGACCCAGTCCAGAACCGCCGACCCCGCCCTGCAGCTCGGCGAGGGGAAGGCCGACGAGCTGGCGGCGCTCGCGGCCCGCGAGGACGCCGATACGGTCATCTTCGACAACCGGCTCGGGCCGTACCAGATGTACAACCTGGGCCAGAAGCTCCCGGAAGACACCGAGCTGATGGACCGGTTCACGCTCATCTTGGAGATCTTCGGCCAGCGGGCCCAGACCCGCAAGGCACAGCTCCAGGTCGAGCTCGCCGAACTCCGGTACGAGCTCCCCCGCGCCGAGGCGAAGACGAGCCTCGCGAAGCGCGACGAGCACCCCGGCTTCATGGGGCTCGGCGAGTACGACGAGAGCCGCGAGCAGGACATCAAGGACCAGATCTCCCGCATCAGGGACGAGCTGGCCCGCATCGAGCAGACCGAGCAGGACCGCCGCGAACGCCGCCACGAGGCCGGGTTCGATCTCGTCGCGCTGGCGGGGTACACGAACGCGGGTAAGTCGACGCTGCTGCGCCGGCTCGCCGCGGACCTGGACGTCGACGCCAACGAGGACCTGCATCCGGACCTCGACGCGACCGCCGAGTCCGAGGACCGGCTGTTCACGACGCTGGGGACGACGACCCGCCGGGCGGACATCGACGACCGCGACGTCCTGCTCACCGACACCGTCGGCTTCATCTCGGACCTGCCCCACTGGCTGGTCGAGTCGTTCAAGTCCACGCTGGACTCGGTCTACCGGGCCGACCTCGTGCTGCTCGTCGTGGACGTGAGCGAGCCCGTCGAGGAGATCCGCGAGAAGCTCGTCACGTCCCACGACACGCTGTACGAGCGCAACGAGGCGCCCATCGTCACCGTGCTGAACAAGATCGACACGGTCGACGTGGACGAACTCGCCGAGAAGCGCGAGGCGCTCTCCGCGCTCGCGCCGAACCCCGTCGCCGTATCGGGGATGGAGGGGCTGAACGTCGAGGAGCTGCGCGAGCGCATCGTCGACGAGCTGCCCGACTGGGAGCACGAACGGCTCGTCCTCCCGATGACAGAGGACACGATGAGCCTCGTCTCGTGGATCCACGACAACGCGAACGTCGAGGACGTGAGCTACGGCGACGAGGACGTTGTGGTCGACTTCGAGGCCCGGCCGGCCATCGTCGAGCAGGCGCGGTCGCGGGCTGGCGACCTAACGACGCCAGTGCAGTGAGACCGATTCGAGTCTGATTCTCCGCGGTCAGAGGAACCGCGAGACGCCGCGGTCGCTCCTGCTGTCTACCGATTCGGCGCCGAAGACGGCGAGGACGTCGTCGTCGAACCCCCGCTTCGAGAAGACGGTGACGAGGTCACCACCTTCTACCACGGTGTCTCCGCGCGGGGTCACGACGCTGTCCTCGCGCTCGATGGCGACGACGAGCACGTCCTCGGGCAGTATCTCGTCGGCGTTTCGGAGCCGTCGGTCGGCGACGGGTGCCTCGTCGGTGACGGTCACCTCGAACACCTCGGCGTCGCCGGCGAGGTGAAGCCAGTCCTTCACGGACGGGCGCTGGACCGCCCGCAGCAGGTGCTCGGAGATGAGCTTCTGGGGGTTCTCGATGACATTCGCGCCGCTACGTCTGAACAGCGGCATGTGCTCGGGGTCGTGGACGACCGAGACCCGCGAAGGGACACCGAACTCGTCCGCGAGGAGCATCACCATGATGTTCGTCGCGTCGCTGTCCGTGGTCGAGATGATCGCGTCGGCACGGGACGCACCGGCCTCCTCCAGCGTCTCCGCGACGGTCGCGTCGGCCTCCAGCACGAGGCAGTCGTACCGCCCGCTGGCCCGTGCGGCGGTGTCCGGGTCCTCCTCGACGACGACGACCTCGTGTCCGTTCGCGGTCGCCATGTCGATGAGGGGGTCGCCGATGTCGCCGGCGCCGATGACGATGACGTACATCTACGGGTCACCCCCCTCGCCCCAGACGATGAGGGGGTCATCGGCGATCGAGAGCACGTCCGTGGTGGTGGAGCCGAAGGCGAGGCGACGGAGACCGGACGTGGTCGGGGCACCGAGCACGAGGAGTCCGTCTTCGCCGGCGAGGACCGCCGGGACGTCGTCGTCGCGGACGAGGCTGGTCGTCGCTGCATCGTCGTCGAACCGGTCAGCGGCCCGTCGAAGGAGCGACCGCCCGGCCGCAACCGTCTCCTCGTCGGCGTCGGGGTCGACCACGTGGACGAGTCGGACGGGGCGGTCGAAGCGTGCGGCGAACACGCCCGCGACGTCGAGGCTCCGGTCCATGTTCGGGCCGCCGGCGACGGCGACGACCACGCGGTCGGTGACTCCGTCGTGGAGGGTAGGCGCGTAGAGCACGACCGCGTCGGTCTCCCGTCCCACCGCGTCGACGACCTCCCAGTCGACGGGTTCGTCGAACAGCACGACGGAGGCGTCGCGCTGGGCGACGGCGGCGACGATGGCGTCGGCCACGTCCTCGGTGGCCCGGTGGCTCCACTCCACGTCGACGGCATCCAGAACGTTTCTGACGTGGAGGGCCTTCGCGGCCGCGTGGCGTCGTTCGTCGGTCTCCCGTGTCGGATCGGGAGTGATGGAGAATACCACGACGGTCGGGTCTGGGAACCCGGGGCCGACCGCCTCGGCGAGCCCCGCTGCCGTCCGGATGGCGTCGTCGTCCAACGATTCGTCGAGCACTGGAACGAGCGTCTTCGGGTGGAGTGTCATGTGTGCGGTGAGTCTGGTGCCGACGGAGCCGCCCTCCAGGGGCACCTGCCTGTCTGCCCCAGCCGAATCGACGCATCAAGATAAACTAACTGGTCCAATTACGTATTCAGAAGTTTGGAGGCACTAGGGTTGGGCAAACCTTAATACTGGTCCCGTAAGATTGTAGGCGACGTGCCACCGTCTCTCGATATGAACGAGCGCCTCGACGAGATAGACCGGCGCATCATCTACCACCTGATGTCGGACGCTCGGAACGTCTCCGCACCGGCCATCGCCGAGGAGGTCCACGTCTCCGCCGGCACCATCCGGAACCGAATCGCCCAGCTCGAGGAGGCTGGCGTCATCACTGGCTACCACGCCGCCGTGGACTTCGAGCGGGCCGGCAACCACCTGACGAACCTCTTCATCTGTCGGGCCCCGGTGCCGGAACGGGAGCGGGTCGCGGCTGCCGCCCTCCAGATTCCGGGCGTCGTCAACGTCCGCGAGCTGATGACCGGTGGGGCGAACGTCCACGTCGTCGCCGTCGGGCGGGACATGGACGACATGAACCGCATCGCACGCGCCATCGCGGAACTCGATCTCGAGATCGAGGACGAGGAACTCGTCCAGGCCGAGTACAGTCGTTCGTACCAGCCGTTCGGCCCCGAGGACGACACGCATGCCTCGACGTTCACCGACGTCGTCAGCCTCGCGGGCGACGCGGACGTGGTCGAGGTGACCGTCGACGAGGACGCGCCCGTCGTCGGCCTCACGCTGACCGAAGCCGGCGAACAGGAGACGCTCCCGGAAGACGTGCTCGTCATCGCCATCGAGCGCGACGGCGAGGTGCTCACACCCCGTGGGGACACGACCGTCGAGGCGGGCGACCTCGTGACGGTGCTCTCGCGGAACGGGACGGCCGCGGACGCCCTCGGCGTGTTCCGCGGACACGATGCGGAGTGACCGCGGCCGACACGCGACTACACCGTCTCCTTCGTCTTCTCGACCACCCGCACGTCCTCGATTCTCGTCTCCGGATACTCTCCGGCCTCGTCCTTCTCGGCGGCCTTCACCATGTCCCAGACGACGTTCAGCCCCGTCGTCACGCCCTCCAGGGCCTCCATCTCGCAGCCGGTCTTGCCGGTCGTCTCGACGGCGACGGTCAGCGTGAGGCTCCCGTCGCCCAGCTCGAACTCGGTGTCGACGTTGGTGATGGGGATCTGGTGGCACATCGGGATGGCCTCCCAGGTGTGCTTGACGGCCTGGATGGCACCGATGCGGGCCGTCGCGAGCACGTCGCCCTTCTCGACCTCGCTGGCGCGGATGGCGTCGACGGTCGACTCGCGGAGGTGGATCGTCCCCTCGGCGACGGCCCGACGCCGGGAGTCCGGCTTCGCGCCGACGTCGACCATCTGCGCGTCGCCGTCGTCGTCGACGTGGGTGAGGTCGCGGGCGTCCCCGGTCGGTTTGCCGTCGTCGCCCGTCGCCTCGTCCTCAGACATCGCGACCACCCCACATCGCGTGCGGAATCTCGGGGAGCAGGTCGCTGGCGAGCATCCCGTAGCCCTGCTCTGCGACGACGGAATCGCCGGCGCGGCCGTTCACGTACGCCGCGACCGAGCCCGCGGTCACGGGGTCGTGCGTGCTCGCGAGCGCGGCGCAGATGCCCGCGAGCACGTCGCCGGTGCCGCCGACGGTCATGCCGGGGTTGCCGGTGCGGTTCACGCGGGTCGTCTCGCCGTCGGTCACCACGTCGTAGGCGCCCTTGACGAGCAGCGTCTGGTCCAGCTCCGCGGCGAACTCGGCGACGAGGTCCGCCCGCGCCTCCCAGTCCTCGTCGGTCTCGCTGCCCATCGCCACCAGTTCGCCCTGGTGGGGCGTACAGAGCAGGTCGGCGTCGGTGTCGACGTCGGGGACCGCCCGGAGTGCGTCCGCGTCCACGACCGCCCGCCCGTCGTACTCGGCGAGGAACTCGCGGACGGCGGTGAGCGTGCCCGCGGCGCGGCCGAGCCCCGGTCCGACGAGCACGCAGTCGGCGTCGACGGCGGCGTCGAGCAGCTCGTCGACGTGACTCGGCCGCAGGAGCTCCCCCGCGAACCCACGCACGATGAGGCCCTCCTCGTAGCCCTGCACGGTGTCCGCGACGCTGGTCGGGCAGGCGACGCGCACGAGGTCCGCCCCGGCCCGCATCGCGGCCTGCGCCGAGAGCGCGGGCGCGCCGGTGTACGGGCCGCCGCCGACGACGAGCACCTCGCCGAAGTCGCCCTTGTGGGCCATCGGGTCCCGCGAGAGCACGCGGAGGTCGCCGGGCCCGACGAACGTCTCGGCTGCATCGGGGATGCCGATGTCGGCGACGGTCACCTCGGCATCGACCGCGGCGAGGCCCGGCTTCTCGTCGTGGAACGTGACGACGTGGTCCGCATCGACCGCCACGCCGGCGGCCTCGCCGGTGTCCGCGTCGACGCCGGAGGGCACGTCGACGGCGACGACCGTCGCGTCGGCGTCGTTGATGGCCCCCGCTGCGGTCGCCTCGGGCTCGCGGAGCGCACCCGTCACGCCGGTGCCGAGCATCGCGTCGACGACCACGTCGGCGTCGGGGAGCGAGACCGCGGTCGAGTCCCGCAGCTCGCGGGTGTCGTACTCGGCCTGCTGGAGCGCGTCCCAGTTCTCGCGGGCGATGTCCGTCGAGATGGCGTCGGCCCGGCCGAGCAGCAGCGTCGTGACGTCGAACTCGTCGAGGAAGCGCACGGTGACGAACGCGTCGCCGCCGTTGTTCCCGCGGCCGGCGACGACCACGACGCTGTCGCCGGACTCGGCCACATCGCGGACGACGCGTGCGACGGCGTGCCCGCTCGACTCCATCAGCTGTTTCCGGGGGACGCCGAGGCCCTCGGCGTTCTCGTCGACCTGGGCCATCCGGTCGCTCGTGATCATGTCCGGGGCTTCGGACGGGGACGTGGTAAATCCGCGCCCTCCGCAAGGGCTTCGGTTCCGGGCGTGGACGGTTCGTCATGGAACTCCCCCCGGTCGGACTCGGAACGATGGGCATCGACGACCCGGCCGCCATCGAGAGCGCACTCGCGGCGGGCTACAGACACCTCGACACCGCACAGATCTACGACAACGAAGGCGTCGTCGGCGCGGGGCTCGCCCGGAGCGACGTCGACCGGGACGACGTGTTCCTCGCGACGAAGGTGTGGGCCACGAACCTCGCGCCGGACGACGTGCTCGCGTCGACCCGCGCCAGCCTCGACCGGCTGGGCGTCGAGTCGGTCGACCTGCTGTACGTCCACCGCCCCATCGAGGCGTACGACCCGGCGACGACGCTGCCGGCGTTCGACGAACTCGTCGAGCGTGGCCTGACGGAACGCGTCGGCGTCTCGAACTTCACCGCGGACGAACTGGCGGTCGCCCGCGAGCACCTCGACGCCCCCATCTTCGCCCATCAGGTCGAGTACCACCCGTACTTCCAGACGCCCGACCTGCTCGCCGAGAACCGCGCACACGACGAGCTGGTCGTCGCCTACTCGCCGCTCGCCGGCGGACGGCTGTTCGATGACCCGGTGCTGGCCGACATCGCCGAGGCTCACGACGCCACACCGGCGCAGGTCGCGCTCGCGTGGCTCTGCCGGATGGAGGGCGTCGTGACGATTCCGAAGGCCAGCGGTCGCGGACACCAGGCGAGCAACCTCGCCGCCGCGGACCGCTCGCTCACCGACGACGACCGCGAGCGGATCGAGGGACTGGACCGCGGGCTGGAGCTGTACCCCGAGTAGCGCGCTGACCGACGAGCCCGCACGCCACCCGCATCAGCGCCGGATCCGGAAGCCCTCCTCGCCCGCGGGCTCCTCGTACTCGACGTCGACCGACTCGACGTTCGCCGCGGGCGAGCCCTCGTGACACCACTCCACCATCGTCGCGACGGCGTCCTCGTCCCCCTCGAAGACGGCCTCGACGCGGCCGTCGTCGAGGTTCCGGACCCAGCCGTCGACGCCGTGCTCGTCGGCGGTGTCGCGGGTGTTCGCACGGTAGTAGACGCCCTGGACGCGACCGGAGACGAACACGTGTGCGCGGGTTCGCTGCTCGCTCATGGGCGGTCGTGGGGTCGCCAGGCTGAAAACGATGGCTCCGACCCGGCCCCTGGGTCACCGTCGCTCGTCGAGGCTGTACAGGCGGTCGGTCGTGATCCAGGCGTCGGTGGCGTACTTGGTCTCCAGTCGCGTCCCCTGGACGTCGTTCACCGGGACGATGGTCGTCGTCCCGTCGGGGGCGGACACGGTCTCGAGTTCCTCCCCCGGCCGTGGGTCGGGGTCGAACCGGTCGACGAGGCGGTCGAGGTAGCCGGTGACCCGCATCACTCGGCCTCCCGGTCGTCCGGGTCGCTCGCGCCGGCGCTGTCGACGAGCGCGACGAGGTGGTCGACCTCCTCGAAGAGCGTCTCCGCGCCACGGTCGGTGAGCGAGTAGAGGTTCGTCCGGCCGTCGAGGACGCTCTTGGCCACCAGCCCCTCGTCGACCAGTCGATTCAGGTTCTGGTAGAGTCGACCGTGGTTGATCTCGTGACCGTAGTAGGCCTCCACGGCTCGCTTGACGCCGAGGCCGTACTCACGCTCGCGGTCGTGGAGGACCGAGAGGATGCGGAGCTGGAACGCCGACAGCTCGAGGTCGGCGGCGCGGGTCGCGGGTGTGTTCGGCTCCGGTTCGCCCGCTCCGCCGCCGTCGGGTGCGGCGCGGCTCATGCCGGACCAACTCCGGGCTGTCGACGGTCGTACTCGTGAACGGTGCTGTCGCTCGTGGCCCATGTCACGGGGGCGATCTGTGTCGTCTGCATGGTGTGAGGGGGGTGCCGCCGCGGTCGGGCGGCCGGTCGCTGTGACGGTCGTTTAGGGGTTCCGCTCGCCGGCGAACGCGTGGTTCGGGTCGGCTGTCTGCCTCGCCATCACGTTCGGTCGGAAGGACCCCGGGCCTAAAGGCGACACAGGGGGGTGTCCGGGTCTGTCCGGGTATCGTCGATTCTGCCGCAGAACGCGTCCAGCGGGCCCATGGCACCGGAATCGCCGTGTCCGGGTTCGTGTCCGGGTTCGCCTACGAGGTCGCGACCTCGTACTCACGGCTCGGCCCCTCGCCCCGGGTGACCAGCAGGTCGTAGTACACCATCTTCTTCGCAGACCGGCGGGTCGTCCGCTGGGATTTCGCCTCCGCGCCCAGCCGGTCCTCGTACAGCTCCTGGAGCCTCCCGGGGCTGACGGGGCCGTACTCGGTGACGATGTCGAACAGCACCTGCTGATGCGGGTCGAGCTTCGCGAGGTTCTCCTGTCGGAGCCGCTCCCGGGCCTCGGGGATGGCCTCGTCGATGAGCGTGTTCGTGATGGTCTGGCTCCGGCCCTGTGCGGCCTCGGCGGCCTCGCGGAGCGTGCTGATGGCCTTCCGGGCGTCACCGTCGGCGTGCCTGGCGATGCGTTCGAGCTGTCGCAGGCTGACGACGTCGTGTTCGAGCCCGTACTCGACGCGCTTCTCGAGGATGCGGACGAGCTCGTCCGTCGTGTATCGCCCGAGTCGCACCTCCTGGCCGACGCTCAGCCGCGACTCGATGCGCGGGTCGAGGCTCCCGAGGAACGAGCGCGCCTCGTTCGAGACGAGCAGCAGGCTCGTCGACGGCAGGTCCGCGAGGTCGTACAGGACGTCGGTGTCCACCACGTCGACCTCGTCGAGGACGACGATGCGCTGGGTGGTCGGGTCGTGCCGGTCGATGGTGGACTGGAGCCGGTCGAGGAGGTCGAGCCGTGGCGTCGAGTCGTGGTGGAGGCGGGAGCCGCCGACCAGCTGGCGCGCGACCGCGAACGTGACCTCGTACCGCGACCGGGTCGTCCAGCAGTTGACGGTCGCGACGTCGACGCTGAGGTCGTCGCTGGTCCCGCGGACGAGCCGGTCCGTGACCGCCTCCGCGAGGAGGCTCTTCCCGACCCCGCTGGGGCCCGAGAGGAACACCGGGTTGACCGCGCGTCCGTTCTCGAGCCCGTGGAACGCCCGTGCGAGCTGCTGGAGCTCGTCCCGCCGATGGACGATCATGCTCGCGTCGGGAGTCGTGGTGTGGTCGAGCACCTCCGGCCGACGTATCATCGTTGGTGAGTACCGGAGCCGATGGTATAAAGCTCACTCGCGCGTCCGGAGCAGGTGGAAGACGTACGTCTGGACGTAGCCCGCGTACCGTCCGCCGAATCGCTCGCGGAGCGCCCGCGAGGTCTCGGCGTAGTTGCCGCGGTCGCAGTCCGGGTAGTAGTCCGACACCACGGTGCGCATCCAGGTGTCGAGCGGGATGGCCTCGTCGTAGCCCAGCGAGAACAGCAGGATGCAGTCGGCGACCTTCTCGCCCACACCGACGAACCGGGTGAGGTACTCGCGGGCGTCCTCGTACGCTCGCCCCGCGGCCTCCGCGGGGTGTGCCTCCCCGTCGGCGACCATCTCGGCGGTTCGCTGGACGTACGGCGCGCGGTAGCCGAGGCCGAGGTCGCGCAGTTCCGCCTCCGTCGTGGCCGCGAGCCGGTCCGGTGTCGGGAAGGCGTGGTAGGTGCGGCCGTCGAGAGCGACCGGTTCGCCGTACTCGCGAGCGAGCGTGGACACCATCTCGTGGATGCGCTCGACGCGCATCTGGGCCGAACAGATGAACGAGATGGTACAGCCGAACGGCGGGTCCTGCACCAGCCGGAGGCCGCGGTACGCGTCGTAAGCTTCCCCTATCAGCGTCTCGTCGGGCGCATCGGCGACGATGGCGTCGAGGTCGTCGTCGAGTCGGAGGAGGTGGACGAGCGCGTCGTGGGCGTCGCAGGTCGCCATCCATTCGATGTGTTCCCCGTCGACGCGGAACCGGATCGCGTGTGGTCCGTCGTCGGGTACCGGGACGGCTGCTCCGTCCTGCTCGTCGAGGTCCAGTGCGGTGTAGTACCACGGCGACCCGTCGTCGTCGCCCTCGTACATCCGTCCGTCCTCGCGCCGCCAGAGGTACGACTGGCCGCTCTCGAGCGTCGCGTGGGCGTCGAAGCCCCCGGGGAGCGACGAGAGCGGGAGAGACCCTGTCTCCATCGACCGACCGTCCGGGCCGCGCCGATTTGGGGGTTACGAACCCGGTACGCGGTGCCGACCGGTCCCGTCGCCGTCCGGCGGCGGGGTGAACGAACGCCAACCTTGATACTGTTCGGCGGGTTAACACACTACTGCATGAACTGCAGAGTTGTCGTCGAAGCTGCAGTGCCGGTTTACGACGTAGCGACACCGGACGAGGCCGTTCGTATCGCCATCTCGAAAACTGGCGAGATGCTGAACCCGGACCTCAACTACGTCGAGATAAACATGGGCAGTCGGACCTCGCCGTCGGGGGAGGAGCTTCCGCCTGCGTTCATCGCGGCCGACGAGGCCCTGGTCGCTCTCGAGCTGGAGATGACGGTGTTCAACGTCGAACGCGAGGAGCACGCCTCACGCATCGCCCGCAAGGAGATCGGGATGCGACTGGAGAACATCCCGCTCGAGGTCCTCGAGGTCGAGGTCATCGAGGAGGCGGACGAGGACACCGAGGCGGACGAGGACACCGAGACGGACGAGACGAGCGACGAGGTGGAGGCGACCGACGATGCTGAGACCACCGACGAGGTGGCGGAGACAGGCGTGGACGACGACGGCGACGACGTGCCGGACGAGGACGCTGACGACGAGGTCCTGCCGGAGTTCGAGGACCTCATCGAGTAGAGCGGGTGCGGTGGACGGGACTCCGAGCAGGACGAAGCCACCGCTGGGCGGTTCTGGGCCGATGTAGGACGAGAACTCCCGTTTAGTCTGCGGAGACGGCGACCGTCTCTTCGGACTCCTCGGAATGCATGTCGGAGGTGATACCGTTCGCGAGTGCAAAAACAGCCGCCTTGTGGTCGGTCTTCGATTTGTGGATGCTCGTTGGTCGAATACCAAGGGACTCGTACTCGTCTAGATTGAGGTCGCCGTCGGCCGTTGTCTCGTAGTGTGTGGATACTTCGGCAAGCAGTCCGTGAAGGTGGATGAGCTCCTGCTTCTTCATAGCAAACCGTTCTACCGGCTGGAGGGTTATATTATTATCCTGAGTCGCGTTAACACACGATGGCTCCAGTCACCCCGTAGACACCCGCTCGCGGCCGCCTCCGAGGCTGTCGCGAACTGTCGGTCGAACCGGATTACTGCTTGCGATTCCCTCCGTTCACCCCACCGTCAGCCGGCGAGAACGTTTAATGCCGTCGGCTAACTTCCGTTCGTATGGGTCTCAGGCAGTTCATCGACCGCGTCGAGGGGGAGTCACGGACCCTCACGGTCGTCGACAGGCAGGCGCCCGACATCGTCCAGGGGATGCTGGACGACCTGTTCGAGGAGCAGCCGGTCGACGTCGTGGAGGACGGCGGTGCAGGGAGCGTCCCGAGCGACACCGTGGTCATCTCCCGACGTGACGGCTCGGCGTTGCGCTCCTCGCTGGAGTCGATCCAGAACGCCATCCTGTTCGTCAACTCGGACACCTACATCTCGGGCGCGCGGGACCTGGACGCGGTCGACACGCCGGCGGCCATCCTCGGTCTCGCCGACACCGTGTTCACCGTCGAGGGGTACCCGGACACCCGCAAGCAGAAGTTCCTCCTCATCGAGCTCTCCCGCTACATCGAGGCACGGGCGTGGGAGCACGGCGTGGGAGAGCTCCACGCCAGCTTCCAGTACCTCTCCCGGCTGCGGGACGAGCGCGGGACACAGGACGTGTACCGCTCGCTCGGCGGCACCGACGTCGACGTGAACATCTACGGCATCGATGACGCACCAGTGCCCGGTGATATCGAGGCGGCGACCTACACGGACGACTCCGGTGAGGACCTCCGTCGGTCCTGGTTCGTGGTCTACACCCACCCGTCCGACCGGACCGAGTCGGCGGCGCTCGTCTGCTACCGACTCCCCGCAGCCGACGGGCGTACGGGGCCGTGGAAGGGGTTCTGGACGTTCGACCCGGATCGCGTCGAGGACGTCCGCCGGTACATCACCACGACCTTCCAGTGACCGACAGCTCACCGGACGGGACCGACGAGCACCCGCTGTTCGCGGCCATCTACGACCCCGTCGTCGCGCCGTTCGAGCGGCGCATCGCCCCGCAGCGCCGCTGGCTGGCGGCCGACCTCGCGGGCACGGTGCTCGACATCGGCGTCGGAACCGGTGCGATGTTCCCGTACCTCGCAGCGAGCGGTGCCGACGAAGTGGTCGGGGTCGAGCCCGACCCCCACATGCGCAAGCGGGCGGTCGAACGCGCGGCGGAGTGTGGACTCTCGGTCACGATCCACCCGACCGGCGCCGAATCGCTCCCGCTCGCTGCCGACAGCGTCGACGTCGTCGTCGCCGCGCTCGTGTTCTGTACGATTCCCGACGTCGACGCGGCACTGGACGAGGTGGCCCGCGTCCTGAAACCCGGCGGCGAGTTCCGGTTCCTCGAACACGTCCGCGCCGACGGCTGGGCCGGGCGTCTGCAGACGACGGTCCAGCCGGTCTGGGGGCGTCTCGCGGCGGGCTGCCAGCTCGACCGTGCGACCGACGAGCGGTTCCTCGCGGACGACCGCTTCGAGACGGTCGCGTTCGAGCGTCTCGACGCCGGCATCCCGCCGGTCGCCCCAATCGTTCGTGGCCGACTCGTCCGCCGGGACGACCCCGATACCGAGGAGGCGAGACGACCGGCTCCGTGATCGACTCCGCCGGCTGCCCTGACCGACGGCACCGTCGCTGTCGGTGGTCGCCTCGAAAGAATGGTGGGGTGCTATGAATCCGTGGTCCCTGTTCCCTCGTGTGCTGCCCGTCGGTGGCGGGACCTGTCGGTCGGTCGGTTACGAAGACGCTTCCGCGGTCTCCATCTGGTCGACGTACTGCGCTTCCCACTCCTGCCTGGCGTCGATCTCGCGGCGACCGCGCCGGGTCAGGGTGTAGAAGTTCGTCCGCCGGTCCAGCTCGCCCTTCTCGACGAGGCCCTTGTCGACGAGCGTGTCGAGGTTCGGGTAGAGTCGACCGTGGTGAATCTCGGATTCGTAGTAGTCTTCGAGCTCTTCCTTGATCGCGAGTCCGTGGGGGTCATCGAGCCCCGCAATGACGTACAACAGGTCCCGCTGGAACCCTGTGAGGTCGTACATAGTGGTACAGAAGTATCCCGAGAAAATGAGTGTTTTGTTTCCTGAATCAATCTGGCCGATTCGGTTTCGGTGTGTTCAGGGTCGATAGGATTCGACCGAATCCCGCGTATCGCCGGTGGGATATTTGACCATACCAGTAAGGAAGATGGAAGAATATTGAAGACACTCGTCAGCTCGAACGAGGAACAGATACGGTCGATTTCGCCGCGGGTTTCAAAAGGACACCGGTTCGTCGTCGCCGGAGTGGGCCGACCCAACGTACTAATCCCGGCCATTTTTGAAGCGCTGGACGGAAGCCGACCACGAGATGAACTCGCTCGCAATCGCCATCCGGCTACTCGCGGGTCTCGCTCTCATCCTGGCGAACGGCTTCTTCGTTGCCATCGAGTTCGCGCTCACTCGCGTCAGGCAGTACCCCGAATCGGAGTTCGAGACGCCTGCACTCAGGCGCGCCTGGGAGATGACCGACGACCTCGAGATCTACCTGACCAGCTGTCAGGTCGGCATCACGGCGTCGAGCATCGCGGTCGGTATCGTCGCCGAACCGGCACTCGCTGCCATCGTCGAGCCGTACTTCCACAACACGGCGCTGGCTTCCCTCGGGGCGGGGGGACTCTTCGCGTTCCTCATCATCAACCTCGTCCACCTCACCCACGGCGAGCAGACGCCGACGTACCTCGGCGTCGAGCGCACGAAGTTCGTCTGCAAGTGGGGTGCACGGCCGCTGTACTGGTTCGCGTGGCTCATCTCGCCCATCATCAGCGTCGGCGACACCGTGGCGAAGGCGACGCTGAAGCTGTTCGGGGTCGAGATGACCGGGGCGTGGCTCGAGGCCGAGGAGGACGTCATCGAGAACCGCGCTCAGCTGCGGACCCGACTGAACTCCCTGCTCGAACAGGGTGACCTCTCCCAGGAGCGCCACGAGGAGGTCATCAACGCGCTGACCGTCGACGAGATCATGGTCGACGACGTGATGGTCGACATCGACGATGCGGTCGTCCTCTCCACCGAGGACACCATCGACGAGAACCTCGGGAAGGTGTACGACTCGCCGCACACCCGCTACCCGCTCGTGGGCAGCGACTTCGACGACTACCGCGGCGTCGTCTACGTGCCGTCGCTGCTCGAGCACGTCGACGAGATCCGCGCCGAGGAGCGGGACTTCGAGGACGTCGCCGCACCGCCGATGACCGTCACCGTCGACACCAGCGTCAGCGACGTCATCGACCAGTTCCAGGCGGAGGGCCAGGAGCTCGCGCTGGCGATGTCGGATGGCGAGGTCCAGGGGCTCCTCACCGCGACCGACGCACTGGAGACCGTCATGGGCGACATCGAGGACCCGCTCGACCGGGACGCGATGAAGTGAGGTCCTCCGCACGGTCCAGAACGTGTAGAGTATTTATTCTACACATACTCCTTCGAAGAAAAGGTTAATATTCTCCGCATCGCTGTACGAATCAATGGCAGATCAGTCCGATGGGCTCGAACGCCGAGACGTCCTCCAGTCGATGGCGGTCGGGGCGAGCGCGCTCGCGGGTGCGTCCTCGCTCCCGATCGCCGGCGCGTCGCACCCTGAGTACCTGGAGAACGCGACCGTCTCCTTCCTCGACCAGGACGACCTGCTGACGCAGTCGTTCCCGACCCTCCACAGGGCATCGGACGTGAACGCCGCCGGTCAGGTGGACGTCGAGCAGGGCGTCTTCGAGAACCTCGCCATCGCCCACGTCAACACCACGTTGCCCGACGAGGACGACGTCATCCGACCGAGCTGTGGCGAGAACAACGACCAGGTCGGGGTCCGGCACCGGTTCGTCGCCGTCGGCTTCTCGTACGGGCTCGCGCGGATCCAGTGCTTCGACCCCGACCAGGCGGAGGCCGGAGGGGCCGCCATCGCGAGCCAGCTCTCGATGACCATCGACGCCGAAACGAACAGCTGCGGTCGCATCGCGTTCACCCCGAACTACGCCTGGGACACCAGCGTCCCACTCTCGCAGGTGTCCGACCCCGACGCCGAACTTCCCGAAACGTTCGAGGAGCTACAGTCCCAGGTCGCGGCCGAACTGCAGGACCAGGTCGACCCGGAGAAGCCGACCCCGCCGAGCGGGTTCGGCCCGGCTATCGGGCTCTTGACCACCGCACTCGGCTTCACGAGTACGCCCATGCTCGTCCTGGTCGGGGGGATCCTGACACTGTACGGCGTCGCGAAGAACCTCACCGGACTCGTCGAGGCGTTCACCGCAGAGGGTTGCTACGAGTCCTACAGCGCCTACGGCGACGACGTGCTCGAACTCCACCGTTGCAGCGGCGACCTCGACGAGTTCAACGCTCACTTCGCGGACTTCACCGTCACCGTCCCCGAGGGCGAATCCGGCTCCTTCACACTCACCCAGGACACCGAATGGGGGTACCTGACAGTCCCCGAGACCGAGGGCGGAGACCCCAACCAGTACGTCCCGTCGAGGAAGGAGCTGACGGTGACCATCCCGGCGAACCAGTCCGAGACCGACCCCGCCGATATCGACCTCCCGTCGTTGCCGGCCGACCAGCGCTACAATCCGCCGACGGCCAGCTCGAACGTGTCCTACGATGGGGGCAACGAGGCGCTCACGCTCGACGCGAGCGCCTCCTACTGCGGCGACTGCGGCAACGACATCGACCACTATCGGTGGCGGGTGGTCAACATGTCGAACGACACCGTCCAGCCGCTGTACTACTTCGGCGAGACGGTCGAGACGACGATTCCGAACGAGGTCCCGGACTCCATCGAACACGAGTCCGCCTACGGGGAGGGATACTACCGGGTCTACCTCAGCGTCGTCGACGGACAGGGCCAGGCCGACGTGGTCACGGACAGCTTCGAGGTCGGCGACCCCGCCGACGGCCCGTCGGCGGAGATCGCCTTCGACTCGGTCAACGTCGGCGAGGAGGCGTTCTTCTCCGCCAGGAACTCCTCGGACCCGCTCGGCGAGGGGCTGAGCTACCACTGGGACCTCGACCGCGAGATCCCCCGACAGGACAACACCGACGTGAAGGAGACCGACGGGGACACGATGACCCACACGTTCGAGTTCGACGAGACGTACGTGCTCTACCTGACCGTCGAGGACGACTGGGGTCGAACGGACACCGAGGTCGCCACGCTCGACCTCACCGGTCCGAACGCGCTGCTCTCGGTCCCTGACAACGGTGCGGTCGGTATCCCACAGGAGTTCAGCGCCGAGCGTTCCAGCGACCCGAACGGTCAGGACCTCACCTACACCTGGGAGCTGGTCCGACGCACACCGCAGGAGCCCGACATCCTATGGGAGGAGACCGAGGCGCCGACCATCGAGTACACCTTCGACGTGGAGGGCGCGTACCGCATGTATCTCACCGTCGAGAACGAGGACGGGGACACCGCGGAGACGAGCCGGGACCTGAGCGTCGAGGAGCGGACGGAGGCACTGCTGTCGGTCCCGAACGCACGGTACACCGGACAGCCGCTCGAGTTCGACGGCAGCGGCTCCGTGGACGCCGTCGGCGACGGGCTGAGCTACCACTGGGACCTCGACCGCGAGATTCCACGTGCCGACAACACGGACATCCTCGAGGAGACGACCAGCGACCCGACGCTCTCGCACACCTTCGACATCGAGGCCACGTACCGGCTCTACCTGACCGTCGAGGACGGTGATGGCACCACCGCGACGGACGTCGCGGAGTTCCAGGTCGAACCGGAACCCGACAGCGCGACCGAGTACGACGAGCTGACCGACACCGTGCAGGCCGAACTCGCGGTCTCGGAGTCGACGCCGTCGGTCGGCGAGCGTGTCACACTCGACGCGACCGGCTCGTACGCCACCGGGCCCGACCGCTACATCCTCGGCTACGACTGGCAGGTCCCCGGGACGACCGAGTTCGTCGACATCGGGCCGGCGGGAGTCACCTCGCTCCGGGGGGCCCTCTCGGAGGGCGTGGTCGAGCTTCCGGTCGGGACCACTGGCTTCGAGACCCCCGGCGAGCGCACGGTCGGGGTCATCGCCTACGCGTGGAACGACGAGGAGGAGATCGTCGAGGCGAACACGTCCGAGATGACGTTCGAAGTCACCGCGGACTGAGGGTTCCGACGGGGTTTTTGCGGTTCCGGCCGTACGGAGTGGTATGACGACAGCACGAGCGACACTCGGCGGTGGCTGCTTCTGGTGCATCGAGGCGGCGTTCGAGGAGCTCGACGGCGTGGAGTCCGTCACCTCCGGGTACGCCGGTGGGCACGTCGAGGCTCCGACGTACGAGCAGGTCTGCTCGGGTGACACCGGCCACGCGGAGGTCGTACAGATCGAGTACGACACCGACGTGCTGGGGTTCGAGGACGTGCTCAAGGTGTTCTTCACGGTCCACGACCCGACCCAGCTCAACCGGCAGGGGCCGGACGTCGGCAGCCAGTACCGCTCCATCATCCTCGCACACGACGACGACCAGCGCGAGTTCGCCGCGGCGTTCGTCGACGAACTCGACGCCGAGTACGACGACGACGTGGTGACGGAGGTCGTCGACCTGGAGACGTTCTACGAGGCCGAGGAGTACCACCAGGACTACTACGACAAGAACCCGAACGACCGCTACTGTACGTTCCACGCGGACCCGAAGATAGAGAAGGTCCGCGAGAAGTTCGCGACGAAGGCGCGGTAGTCGCTCCCGACGGTCACTTCGACCCCGGGGCGACCGGGAGCGACACGACGGCCCGGGACCCGTTCTCGGACTGTTCAAGCCTGAGTTCGCCGTCCGACTTCGAGACCAGCCAGCGGACGATCCACAGCCCGAGTCCGTCGGAGTGGTCGAGCGCGGTCTCGAGCCGGGATTCCCGGAGTTCGATCTCGGATTCGGGGATCCCCGGACCGTCGTCGCTGACGACGAGTCGGACGGTGGTCTCGTCGTGGCGCGAGACCGACACGTCGACGGACGGGTCGGGCCCGTCGTGGTGCACCACGGCGTTCTCGAGCAGGTTGTCGAGGACGAGTCTGAGGTGCTCGTGTGCGAGCACCGGCGGGGCGTTCGTCTCGGTAACCGTCACCTCGGCGTCGGGATGGTCCTCGGCCAGGTCGTCCGCGGCGCGTTCGGCCAGCGCGGCGAGGTCGAACGTCGTCTGAGTCTCCGACTCGAACGCGGCCTCGATGCGTCGAGCACGGTGGCTCAACGCCTCCAGCTCGTCCAGCGAGCGCCGGATCGACTCGACCTCGGAGGCGGGAACGTCGGACTGTTCGGCGATGCGGTCGAGGAGGCCACCGACGACGGTCAGATGCGACCGGAGGTCGTGCCGGAGCACGCGGTTCAGGACGCTCACCCGTTCCGCCTGGTTCTGGAAGGCCTGCTCGTGTCGCTTCTGTTCGGTGATGTCCGAGAACGAGACGATGACCTCCCCCTTCTCACCACCGACGGGTGCGGCGTTGACCAGCAGCCAGAGTCGTTCGCCGTCGGGCCGGTCGACGACGTACACCGCGTTCCGGATCGGCGTCCCGCTCTCGGATACCTCCTGGAACCAGCCGTTGTCCAGCTGTCGCCCGCCGTCTGCCGTGGGTGTCACACGCCAGGGTTCTCGCTCGTAGGCGTCCGCGAACGTCTCCGCGTCATCGACGCCGAAGATGTCGCGAGCTCGCTGGTTCTCCTGTTCGAGCACGCCGTCCCTCCCGACGACCAGGATCCCGACCGGGCTGGTCTCGAGGAGCCGTTGCTGGCGCTCCTGCTCTGCGGCCAGCTCGTCCTCCACGATCTTCCGCTGGAGGATGGCCCCGAGGTGTGCCGTGATGGTGTCGAGCAGCTCGAGGAACCGTTCGTCGCGGCCCTGGCTCGTGTCGGTCAGGAAGACGAGCACGGTCAGGACGCTCCCGTCGGTCCCGAGCACGGGGATGCCGACGGCGCTCTCGAGCCCGGATCGGACGATCTCATCGAGCCGGGGCAGCGAGTCCTCGGTGCCGTTGGCCAGTTCGAGCACCCACTCGTGGCGTGCCGACTCCCAGACGCGGCCCGGCAGCCCCTCCCCCCTGCTGAACCGGAACCCCTCGCTCCGCTGGCCGAACGACTCGAGATGGGTCTCCTCGGTCCACCACGCGTTCTGGAGCTGCAGCTCGTCGCCATCGGGGAGCCACGCCTCCCCGTAGACGACGTTCGTGTTGGCCACGACCGTCCGCAGCGTCTCGGTCAGCGCGGCCTCGAGGTCCGGTGCGCGGGCGGCGGACTGGATGGCGTCGAGGAGCAGTTCTCGCTCACGGTTGACCCGCACCTCCTCGCTGATGTCGATCCCCTCGGCGATGATCGAGGCAACCGTGCCGTCGTCACGCACGACCGGACGGAGCGAGGTGTCGAGGTGTGCGACCCCGCCGTCGACACCGATGTTCGTGGTCTTGAAACGGACGAACTCGCCGTCGGCCGCGCGTTCGATGGCCGAACGGATGCGACGCTGCTCCGCGTCGGAGTGCTTCCACCAGGGCAGTGACCAGAACAGACGGCCTGTGGCCTCGTCCTCGGTGACGCCCGCGAACTCGCAGGCCCGCTCGTTCACGTCGAGCAGCCGACCGTCGGTGTCGAGGATGCCGAGGAACGACATGGGGTCGTCGAAGACGGCCTGGAACCGCCGCTCGGTACGTCGGAGCTGTTCGGCGCGTGCCTCGCGTTCGGTCACGTCGCGGCCGATGCCACAGATGCCGGCGATCTCCCCCTCGACCACGAAGGGGCTCGCCTTGAACTCGAACGGGCGCACGGTGCCGCTGGCCGTCCGGACGTCGAGCTGGATGGTCCGCGTCTCGCCCCCGGTGACCGCCGCGAGGTGCTCGTCGAGCCGGGCCCGGTCGACGTCGGCGAACACCGTACGCACGTCCAGTCCCGCTATCTCGCCTGCGGGCATGTCGAGCACCCGCTCGACCGTGGAGTTCCAGCGCTGGAGGTGGCCGTCCCGGTCGAGGACGAAGTACGCGTCCTCGAGGGACTCGAGCACGTTCTCGGTCGTCTCGCGCTCGCGCTGGAGTCGGTCCTCCCGCTCGACCCGCTCGGTCACGTCCCGCGAGGAGACGACGTAGCCATCGACCGGTGCGGTGAGGTCCTCGCTCTGGCTGACGGATTCGAGCCAGCGCCAGGAGCCGTCGGCGTGCCGTGCGCGGTAGACGTTCGTGGTGACGAGCGTCTCCGACCCGTCGAGGACGGCCTCCGTCTCGGTGGCCACCTCCTGTCTGTCCTCGGGGTGGACGTACTCGAAGACGGGCGTCCCGACGAACTCGTCGGGGTCGTACCCGAGGATCTCCTCGACCGCCGGGTTGGCGTACCTGATGGTCCCGTCGTCGGCGACGACCGTGATGAGGTCCTGTGCGTGTTCGACGAGTGGTTCGAAGTCGGAGACCGTCGGATGCGTGCTGTCCGCCCACGCCTCGACGCTGTTTCGCACCCGAAACGCGAACCGGTCCGGGTCCGTCAGCGCGTCCTGCCAGACGACCTCGTCGACGGGCCCTGCGGTCGCGGCCCGGGCCAGGCCCGCGTCCTCGACGACGAGCAGCGACGGTGGCGGGCAGTCCACCACGTCGGCACATCGCCTGAACCAGAAGAGACCGGGGACGCCGGCGGCGACGAAGCACGTCCCGGACGGGTCCTCGAGCGCAGCCGCGTGGTCCGTCGCCTCTCCGGGAGTGAGGACGGCGTCGGCACTGTCGAGGGTGGACCGACCGAGGGGCCCGGGCCCGTCCTCGACGGTGACCACGACGATCCTGACCGGGGACGCTTCGCCCATCAGCGGTTTCTACTGCTACCGAGCAGGAAGCGAGATAAAGTCTTGGCGGCTCTCCCCGCAGCGGCCGCGGGGGACATTCTACCGGACCGACGTCAGAGGTTCGCGAGCGGCTGGTCCTTCGCGTCGGCGAGCCGTTCGAACTGGTCCTGGCTCAGGTCGACGGCGGCGGCGCCGAGGTTCTCCTCGAGCTGGTCGACGGTGCGTGCACCCAGCAGCGGGACGCTGACGCGGTCGTGGTGCTGCAGCCACGCGATGGCCGTCTGCGCGGGCGACGCGCCCACCTCGTCGGCCACGGCGTGCAGCTCGTCGAGCAGGTCGAAGTTCTCGTCCGTGAGGTAGTTCTCGCGGAAGCGGTCCTCGGCGGCGACCTTCGAGTCCTCGGGCTGCTGGTCCTCACGCGTGTACTTCCCGGTCAGGAAGCCCTGGGCGAGCGGGCTCCACGGGCAGAGACCGAGGTCGTAGTCGGCGCACATGTCGAGGTAGTTCGCCTCGACCTCGCGGTCGGCGAGGTTGTACCGGGGCTGGGTGACGGTGAACGGTTCGTAGCCCTTGCGTTCCGCCAGCTCGTTCGCCTTCGCGACCTTCCAGGCGTTCGGGTAGAGCGTCGACGCGCCGAGGTAGTTCACCTTGCCGTCCTCGACGAACCGGTTCAGCGTGCGCATGAACTCCTCGGCGGGGGTGTCGTCGTCCCAGCGGTGGATGTACAGCAGGTCGACGTAGTCGGTGCCGAGGCGGTCGAGCAGCAGGTCGATCTGTCGGCGGAGGTGCTTGCGCGAGAGCCCGCGCCCGTTCGGGTCGCCCTCACGTGTCGGCCAGTAGATCTTCGAGGCGATGACGTAGTCCTCGCGGTCGCGGTCGGCCAGCCAGTTGCCGATCCACGTCTCGCTGTCGCCGCCGCCGTAGACGTCCGCGGTGTCGATGAAGCGTCCGCCGTGGGACTCGTAGGCGTCGAGCAGTTCGTAGGCCCGGCTCTCGCCGATCTCGACGCCGGCCTCGGTCTCGCGACCGAATCGCCAGGTGCCCATGGCGAGTTCGCTGACCATCGTACCCGTGCGTCCCAGCGGAACGTAGTCCAGTTCCATGGCTTCGGGTTGCGCGGCCGGACGTATAAATTCGGAACCCCCGGTAAACCGTTCGCGGCGCGCGCCGTCGTCCAGCACCGGTCGAACGACCCGTTCGGACCCGGCAGGCAGCCGCCGAAGCTGGTGTCGGAATCCGAATGTGATCGGTGTCCTAAACAGGCCTGAACGGTAGAGAGGCGATTGTAAAACTTCTAAACGTCTCTCGAAAGGTTTCAAATCCCGCCGAAACGAATTAACAGGTGGTAAAAAACGCCGAAATTAACCGAACGCTCGGCCCGTTATATGGGGGTGTCCGTCCAAGGAGTTGTTGCCGACGAGGTGCCCCTGATGTCCACCGCGCTCCCAGACACCCACGATGCACGCATCGACACGCAATCACTGCTCGCACCCGTTCGAAAGGGCAGCTTCTGGCTCGCAGTCGTCCTCCCGTTCGTCCACCTGCCGCTGCTCGCATCGGGACTCGGGAGCACGGACGGCGCAGGGGCGTTCCTCGGCCTGCTGGCCCTGAACGCGCTCGCGCTCGTCGTCGGCCACGGTCACGGCCCCGGTGACGACGCCGCGCACGCGTGAGGTCCACACGGCACCTCCACCGCCATCCACCACCCACCCACCACCACCACCCACCACGCAACACCCGCCATCCACCACCCACCACCCGACTCCCACACCTCGCGCCGCGTCGTCCCCACGACGCGGCCTCCCCGCCTTCCTTTCCCACCACTCCACTGTTCCGAACCGTCCGCGACGAACCCGGAAGCGACACCGTTCCGCACGCTGACGCTCGGATGACATATGCATCAGTATATAGGTCTACGAGCGGCCGTACGGCGCATCTATGCGGGTTATCGGTGTCTTCGAACGAGAGGGGCACGAAACAGCTAGCGGCACCTGTTTAGCAGCTGTCGTGTCTCGGCGGTGCCATGCGAACCGTTGTACGAAGCAGTCCGGCGAGACGAGCCGTCGATGGAAGTTCCGACCACCGCCTGCCTTCCCGCAGGGGAACTCGACAGTCGCCGCGGACGGAGGCCCGACGATGACGACGGACGGGAGTTCGGTCGGGGGCCGACGCGAGTTCGTCTGCGCGCTCGCGGGCACCGGCCTGACGTCCGCGGTCGCCGGCTGCCTCGGCGGTGACGACGACGGGGGCGACACGTCTGCTCCCACCGAGGAGACCGTGGCTGCCACGACCACGCGGGAGGGGGGCGGGGGAGCCACCACGACAACGAGCGGGGCCACCGGGACGTCGAGTGCTGGCGGCAGCGTGACCGCGGACGTCTCACTGACAGTCCGGTCGAGCCGGTCCAACATCGACCAGTTCCAGACCTTCCAGACGACGTTCGAAGCACTCGAACTGGTGCAGTCGGACGGGACGGTGATCCGGCGGGACGCAACCACGATGGCCGTCGACCTGAAGTCTCTCGGCCCTGGCGGGAGCGTCGACCTGTTCCAGGCCTCGCTGCCGGCGGGCGAGTACACCGAGGCAAGGCTCTACCTCCCCATCCAGGACGCGACGCTCGCGAACGGCGACGACCCCGAGTTCGAGCGCACGGTCCCGGCGTCGCGGCAGATCCGCAGCGGGGACCCGATCGAGCTCCAGTCCGGCAGCAGCGTCGATTTCGGACTCACCATCGCCCTGTTACGAATCGCCGGGGACGGCCCCTGGACGTACACGCTCGGGTGGGGCGTCCAGTAGCCCCCGCTGGAACACGACACTTTTTCGCGGGCCGTCCAAACACCCGGCCGATGGACAAGGAGACGATCCGCCAGCGGGTCTGGGACGACCTCGAGGAGAGCGGGACGGCGCGGTTCCCGTACCCGCCCCACGACCGCATCCCGAACCACGTCGGCGCGGACGCGGCGGCCGACCGACTGGTCGAGACGGCCGAGTGGCAGGCTGCGGAGACGGTGAAGGCGAACCCCGACGCGCCACAGCTACCGGTCCGGCGGGCCGCGCTCCGGGCCGGCAAGACGCTGTACGTCGCGGTCCCACGGCTCCGTGACGAACGGTGCTTCGTCGAGCTCGCACCCGAGGCGGTCGAGGACGTCGACGCCGCGACGACCGTCGGGGGCCTGGCGGACGCGGGTGTCGCCGTCGGGCCGGACGACGTTCCACACGTCGACCTCGTCGTGAGCGGGAGCGTCGCGGTCTCCGAGGACGGCGCTCGGATCGGCAAGGGCGAGGGCTACAGCGACCTGGAGTTCGCGGTGCTGGCCGAGTTCGGCCGCGTCACCGACGAGACGACCGTCGCGACGACGGTGCACGAGCGACAGGTCTGGCCGGAGCCCCTTCCGCACGACGACCACGACGTGCCGATGGACCTCGTCGTGACCCCGGAGCGAACGGTCCGCCCGGACCGGGATGGACGACGGCCGACCGGACTCGACTGGTCGGCACTCTCACGTGAGCGTCTCGACGAGATACCCGTCCTCCAGCGGCTCCGCGACGAACGGGCGTAGGTGGGGTCTGTGGACCGTACGGAAGGGTCGCTCAGAACTGGACCGGGTACGCCGAGGGGTCGGCAACGACGTCGACGAGGAGCGCTCGTGCGGCCTCGACGACTGGCTCGGGCTCGCCCGTCGCGTCCTCGGCGGCCGACTCGATCCGCATCTGCGTGACCGTCGGTGTCCCGAAGTCGAGCGTCGTCGGCGCCAGCGAGAGGACGGTCGTCGCCGCGTCGAACCGCCGGTCGAACGGTGCGTGTGCGTCCAGCACGGGGTTCACGCCGGTGGTCCCTTCGCGCCCGGGTTCCGGTCGACTGCCGGTGTCGGTCGTGTCGACGGGGAACACGCTGTCGTGCCGGGTCGGCTCGACGGGCTCGGTCGTGAAGATGGACTGCTGCCGCATCTGGTGTACGGTCCGTCGGAGCGACCATGAATCGTACGGCCGGGTTCAAGCCCGGACTGAGCGGTCGCAAGCAGCGGCTGTGAGCGGGTCCGACGTCCCCGTGAGGTCATCACTACGAGACCGGCTGAGGAACTCTGGTAAAAGCTCTCGACGCCTCTCCTCCCGTCGTGAAGCGTCGGAGCAAGCCGATGAAAGGTGGGTTCTCACACCGTGAGGGTGAAACGAACCGAACTCACCCCAACCGTCTGCCCCTTATATGGAAACGCCGCCACGAGTACGAGTCGTCCGACCCATGGCCCCCGCCACCCGCACACGCGACGTGGACGACCCGGCGACGCTCTCACCGTCGCTCGAACCGCGACCGCTCACCGGCGAGACCGTCACCGTCGACGTCGACCACCGGCTCCTCCGTGCCGGCCGCTCTGCGCTCGGCTACCTCGACGACTCCGACCAGACGACCGAGACGGGCGCCTGCGTCGTCGACGCCGTCCGGATGCGCGTCGAATCGTTGACCACCCGGCTCGAGGCACACCCCCACGACCGGTTTGCGGCCCGGTTCGACGCCTCCGACGTGGTGTTGCTCGTCAGCGGTCTGTTCGGCGTGGCCCGCCACTACGCGGACGCCGACGAGCCACTCGCCGCCGACTTCCACCGTGAGACGGCCGGCCGACTGCTGGACGTGCTGGTCGAGCAGCGACCGGACCTCGTGAAGAACCTGCGCACGGTCGCCGCGAACTGACGACGACGGGCATCGCCCGTCGCCATACTCCAACGCCGCCGTCCCCCGACGTCACCTTCCGCCACCGTCGACCGTCTACAACGTCGCTGTCTCCTCTATCTCGCCGCGTATCGCGTTCGCGAGCAGCGGACGCATCATCCCGACGAGCGGTGCCTCGCCGCTGTCGGTCCAGACGGCCCGGTGCGTGCGGACGCTCGGAAGCTCCGTCGAGGCGTCGGCACTGACCAGCAGCGCCTCGCCGTCGGTCATCAGGACGCTCGACACCGCCCCGTCCCGGATGGGGACCGTCTCCCACCAGGTCCAGGTCTCGACGACGGTCGCGGTCGGGACGTGGTCCGCGATGCGTTCGCGGATGGACTCGTCCGGCGACCCGATTGTCACGGCGACGCCGCCGTCGCTCGCTGCGGCGACAGCGTCGAGCAGGTCCTCGGTGAGGAGGTCGGGGGCCGCGACGGCGAGCATCACCTCGTCGTCGGCTGCCCCGACGAGCGTTGCCATCCGTTCGGCGACCTCGTCGCTCCCGTCGGTGACCCAGATCTCGCCGCCCTCGTCGTCGCGTTCTCCCTCGCGGAGCTGCGGGAGGAGCTCCGCGAGGCGTTCCAGCTTCCGGTCGACGCGCCGCTCGATGGTGTCGAGGGCGTCGTCGGAGTCGCTCCCGCGGTACTGCCGGGGCTTGGACTGCTGTACGTCGACGAGACCGCGGTCCTGCAGGGTCTCCATGCAGTCGTACACCCGTGCCTGTGGAACGTCGGCGACCTCGCTGGTCTCCTTCGCGGTCCCCTGTCCGATGCGGGCGAGTGCGACGAAGCACTTCGCCTCGTACTCGGTCAGTTCGAACGATTTGAGGAGTCCGACCGTCTCCGCGACGACGTCGTCGGTCGACCCCGCGTCGGTGTCTGTCATGCTCGGTCAGGTCGTTGGGTCAGGTTGGGTGGGTACTCGTTTAGTCGTTCGCCCTTCGTCCCGTGGCCGGAGTGCCCGTCGAGGCCGACGAGCGGGACCGGCACCATCAGGCCGTCGCCTGCGGCGTCTGCTGGAACTCCTCGTCCGCCTGGAGCAGCTCCTTGTAGCGGTTCCGGATGGTCACCTCGCTCACGTCGGCGGCCTCGCCGATCTCGCGCTGGGTGAGCTTCTCGTCGGTCAGCAGCGACGCGGCGTAGATGGCCGCCGCCGCGAGGCCGACCGGGGACTTCCCGCTGTGGACGCTCTGGCGCTTGCCGGCCTCCAGCAGCTCCTCGGCGCGGTGTTTGAGCTCGGTGGGAACGGCCAGTTCCGAGCAGAACCGGGGCAGGTAGTCGAGCGGGTCCGCCGGCTCCAGTGCGAGGTCCAGCTCCTTGACGATGTAGCGGTACGCGCGGGCGAACTCGCGGCGGTCGACGCGGCTGACCGGTGCGAACTCGTCGAGGCTCCGGGGGACGTTCGCCTGCCGCGCGGCGGCGTACAGCGACGCCGTCGCCATCGCCTCGATGGACCGTCCCGGCAGGAGGTCGTCCTCCAGTGCACGGCGGTAGATGACGGACGCGGTCTCCTGGACGTTTTCCGGGAGGTCGAGCGCGCTGGCCATCCGGGTAATCTCGCCGAGAGCCTGCTTCAGGTTGCGGTCGCGGGCGCTCTGGGCGCGGAAGCGCTCGTCCCAGGTGCGCAGGCGCTGCATCTTCTGGCGCTTGCGCGAGGAGAGGGCCGACCCGTAGGCGTCCTTGTTCTGCCAGTCGATGACCGAGGAGAGCCCCTTGTCGTGGAGCATCTGGGTCGTCGGTGCGCCGACGCGGGACTTCTCGTTCTTCTCACGGCTGTCGAACGCGCGCCACTCGGGGCCGTGGTCGACGAGGTCCTCCTCGATGACCATCCCGCAGTCCTCGCAGACGGTCTCGCCGTGTTCGTCGTCGGTGATGGCGTCCGCGCCGCACTCGGGACAGACCTCCCGCTCGTCCTGGGTGCGCTCGGACTCCTCGGCCCGGCTCCGCTCGCCCGCCCTGGTGTGCCGTCTGTTGCGCGACGGCGCTCGACTCTCGGTCGTCTTCAGCGTCTGTTTCGGTTCGGTCATGGGTGAACCATCGAGCGGCTCGGGTGCTCGTGTACCACCACCTATGCTGTGTACTATCTTAATAGTTTCTGCTAGAGTACTACGATAGTAGGAAACGAAATTGGGCCCGCAGACCGGGTGCAGTCCTGCGGTTTCGGGACCGAAACCGGTCGGACAGCCCGCCCATGGCTACGATGGCCGTACCCGTCGGTGACCGACGACGAACACGGGGCGGGACCTGGCATCGCGTCACGGACACAGGATACCACGCCCCCACACTTCGGCACACACCGCTACAGGTTAGGTACGGTGCGCTCCAGGGCCGGAACGCGTCTCAGAGCTGGTGTCGCGTGCCGTCCTCGGCGGCCGCGTACACCGCCTCGACCGCACGCATGTCGACGAGTCCGTGCTCGCCGTCGGCCGGGATCGGCTTCCCACCGAGTACGCGGTCCGCGAAGAAGCAGAAGACCTCGCGCATCTGGTCGGCCGGCTCGAACGTCACCGTGGTCTCCCCGTCACCGGTCGACACCAGCAACTCGTTCTCCCGGTCGCCGAAGAAGCCCGGACGCATCCGGATCTCGCCCGCGGTGCCGACGACGCGGAACTCGGCCGTCTTGTACGCGTTCTGCGAGACCGAACAGAGGGCGGTGACGCCGTCGGGGAACTCGAGCTGGAAGCTGGCGCGTTCGTCCGGTACGCGGTCGAACCACTCGCTCCCGCCCGACCAGGTCGACGCGCTCACGGCCGTCGGGTCGGCGTCGAGCACGAACCGGGTGGTGTTGATTGGGTAGACGCCGAGGTCGGTGACCGACGCGCCGGGGCCCGCGAGGTCGGGCTCCAGCCGCCAGTGCGACGGGTCGTCGAACATCTCGGCGATGGGCTGGGACATGTGACCGTGGATCTGGACCGGGTCGCCGACGACACCTGTATCGACGAGGCGTCTGACCGCCCGGCACGCCCGGTCTGTCTGCATTCGGTAGCCGACCATCAGCGGCACGTCGGCGTCCTCGCAGGCAGCGACGAGGCGCTCGGCGCGCTCCACCGACGCCTCCATCGGCTTCTCGCAGAGCACCGCCTTCCCGAACCTGGCGGCGGTCTCGACGTGCGGCAGGTGGAGCGCGTTCGGCGTGCAGACGTACACCGCGTCGTAGGCGTCGACTGCCTCGCCCACGTCGAACTCCTCGTACGAGAGCGCGTGTTCGACCGAGTCCCAGTCGGCGACGGCGCGCTCGCGCTTGCTCGCCGAACTGCTGACGCCGACCGTCGCGCGGCAGTTGTCGAGGTCCGCGAGCGCCGGCAGCACCCGTTCGCGCGACCACCAGCCGAGGCCGACGATGGCGACCCGGAGCGTGCCGTCGGCTGTCGGTTCCCAGTCGCGCTCCCCGGTTCCGAGGTGTACGTCGAGGTCCATACTGGAGCGTCCACGGCGACGACCGTAACTCCCCGGTCCACGGCGAGACTGACGTGAGCCGGCAGGGCGACGAGGGCAACCGTTTTCGCCCGCCGGCCCCACTGCCCGAACGAGGACCGTGTCCCACGTCGTCGCCGGAACCAACCTCGTCGTGACCGCCCTCCTCGCGCCCGGCATCGTCGCCCACGAGTTCGCACACGAGCTCGCCTGCCGGCTCCTCGGGGTGCCCGTCCACGGGAGCGCGTACCTGAACCCGCTGGCGAGCGACGCGTACGTCGACCACGAACCCATCGAGTCGTTCCCCGCCGACGCCGCCGTCGCGCTCGCCCCGCTGGTCGTCAACACCGGGCTCGCGCTCGCGGCGTTCGGCGGCGCGGTCGCGCTGCGCGGCACGCCGGTCTGGCCCCTCTTTGCCTGGGTCGGAGGGACCCTCGCGCTCACCGCGTTCCCGAGTCACACCGACACGGAGTCGTTGATTGAGACGGCGCGAGCGCTCCCGCTGCCAACCCGCCCGTTCGGCCTGCTCCTGGCCGTCCCGGTCCGACTGGCGACGGCCATCCCGGGCGTCTCGGGCTTCTACGGCTTCTTCTACGCTATCTGGCTCTACGCTGTCGTGGCTGGTCTCGGTCCCTGAGGAGGGACACCCTAATGTACCACGGTCCCCACGGTTCGGGGTACCATGGACTACAGTGCGGTCTTCTTCGACCTCGACAACACGCTGTACCCGTACCAGCCCTGCAACGAGGCTGGCAAGCGGACGGCCTGGCAGCGAGCGACGGCCCTCGGCTACGACCTCGACCGCGAGGCGTTCGAGGCCCGGTACCAGGAGGCCCGGAGCGAGGTGAAACGCGAGCTCGCCGGCACCGCGTCGGCCCACGAGCGCTTCCTCTACTTCAAGCGGCTCATCGAGATCCACACTGGAACCCACAAGTCCCGGCACGCGCTCGAACTCGGCGAGGCGTACTGGGAGGCCTACATCGACGAGATGGAGCTGTTCGACGGGGTGCGCGAGACGTTCGACGCCATCGGCGCGGCCGGGCTCGACATCGCGGTCGTCAGCAACCTCACCACGCGGATCCAGCTGAAGAAGATCGAGCACCTCGGCATCGAGGGGAGCATCGACCTCGTCGTGACCAGCGAGGAAGCCGGTTCGGAGAAGCCCGCATCCATCATGTTCACGTTGCCGCTCTCCCAGCTCGACCTGCGGCCGAGCGAGGTCGTCATGGTCGGCGACTCGGTGACGGCGGACATCGAGGGCGGCAACGCCGTCGGGCTGACGACGGTGCTGTTCAACTCCGACGAGACGGAGCTTTCGAGCCGGCGACATCCCGACTACCACGTCGACGACTTCACCGACATCGCTGGGGTGGTCGCGGCATGACCCTCGAACAGCAGCGGCAGGCCGTCGTCGACTGGGCACCCGAACTCGCGGACCTCACGCCGGGGCGTACCGGCAACCTGAGCGTGCGCGATGGCGACGCGTTCGCGGTCACGCCCACCGGCGTCCCCTACGATGGCTTCGACGCGGCGGACGTGCCGGTCGTCGACCTCGCGGGCGAGCAGCTCGCCGGGGAGATGAAGCCCTCCAGCGAGGTGCCGATGCATCGACACCTCTACCGGTTCCTCGACACGGGCGCGGTCGTGCACACCCACTCGACGTGGTCCACGACGATGTCGGTACTCCACGAGCCGCTACCGCCGGTCCACTACATGATCGTCGCCGTCGGTCGCGAGGTGCCAGTCGCCGAGTACGCCCCGTACGGCACCGAGGAGCTCGCCCGGAACATCGTCGATGCGATGGACGAGGCGGACTCGCGGGCCTGCTTCATCGAGAACCACGGGCTGGTCGTGACCGGCGAGGACCTCCCCTCGGCCGTCGAGAACACCGGCCACGTCGAGAACCTCTCGCAGGTGTACCTGCAGGCGAAGGAGAACGGCGAGCCACAGGCGCTCTCCGACGAGCAGCTCGCGGTCGTCGAGGAGAAGTTCGAGTCCTACGGGCAGTAGTCGTCCACCGACGCTATCGGGTCCGGTGAAGTTCGTCCGGCCGGGCTGGCCGAGTCGTCGCGGGGACAGAAAGATTCGGTGGACGGGCGGCGGCGGGCACGACCCCCGCCCGTCGTCGTTGCCACCGGCGGCCTGGGCAAGGGGCCGGTGGCGACCGAAACCGTGCGACCGACGGGTGTGGGCAGGCACGAACCCGTGCCGTCGGCAAGCCCCCGGGGACCTGGGCAAGGACCCAGGGGCGTGACAGGACCAGCGGCGTGCAGCCACGTCGGCGTCCCCCCGGGCGCCAACGCGGTCAGGGTCGAGCGTCTCGACCCTCCGTATCCCCCATCACGTCGACGTGACCGAAGGTTCCACTGATCCTACTCGGGTAGTCGGGAGCTTGTACCCTCAACTCACCGACCGACACAGTGTCCCACGACGTGAGTTTTAATAACACCCCTGACAAATCACCTACGACGATACATGAGTCCCGACGACGTCGATACGGCGGTCGAGCTCCTCGACCGACGACGACAGGTGCTGGGTCACCTCGGGGGGGACGGACATCACGTCAGGGACCTCTGTGACGAGCTCGACGTGTCCCGCTCGACGGTCAACCGCGCCCTTCGAGAGCTCGAGGATGCAGGCTGGGTCGAACGTGCCGACGACGGCTACGTCCGGACGACGACCGGGTCGCTCGCCCTCCAGGAGTATCAGGATCAGATCACGGCCCTCGACGCCGTCCAGACACACGCGGACGCGCTGTCGCCGCTCCCCGGTGACACCCCGCTCGACCCCGCGGTGCTGTCCGAGGCGGCCGTCGAGACGGTCGCGGACACCGAGACGTTCGAGCTGGTGGGGACGCTCCGCTCGGCGTTCGAGGACGCGACCGCCGTCCGCGGGGTCTGGCCGACCGTCACCGACGACCGGACCGTCAGCGCCCTCGCGTCGCTCGCGGACGACGGTCGCCCCCTCGCCCTCGCCGTGGACGAATCGGTCCACGCGACGATGCGGGGTGTCGCGCCGGCAGCCTTCGGACCGAGCGACACCGAACACTGTCGTGTCGAGACGACCGACGACGTGCCGACGCGACTCGGTGTCTTCCTCGTCGATGGCGAGACCGACCGGCGCGTCCTCGTGACGATGTACGACGAGGACGGCACCATCCACGCTGTCGCCGACGTCCCGGCGGACGACACGGCGTGCACCTGGACCACGTCGCTGTTCGACGCCGCCGGTGTGCCCTCGTTCGAACGGATGGACGCCATCAGCCCCATCGTCGGGACGGCGACCGACGCGCCGACCTGGGACGACGCGACCCAGGACACGCTCCGGACACAGGGGTTCGTCCCCGTGGACGCGAGCACGCTCGCACACGAGGGCGAGTGGTCGCCCGGGGCCATGCTCCGCACGACACCGACGCTCGCGGCCGTCGCGGCGGGCCGGACCCTCGACCGCGAGCACGTCGTCGACGGGCAGCGACGCGAGTTCTCGGTCGACCTGCTCGACACGCTGGTTGCGGGCCGGAATCTGGCGCTGGTCGGCCCACCGGGCTCGGGAAAGAGCACCGTCTGCAAGTCCGTCGCGTGTCGCTGGCGGGACCGTGGCCTCGGCCCGGTCTGCTACCGCGAGAGCGACAGTGCCGCGGTGCTCGACGACCCGTTGACGCTCGCCTCGTCGCTCGATGCGGCGGCTGGAACGCCGCTGGTCGTCGTCGAGGACGCCGTCCGCCCGGCGGCCAACGCCATCTTCGAGACCGTCGAGCAGGTCACCGACGAGGTCGCCTTCCTGTTCGACGCCCGGCGGTCCGAATGGGCCTCGCCGCCGGAGCCGATGGACCCCCGCCGCGAGTCGCTCCGACGCGATGGCGTCGAGTTCGTCCCCATCCCCGGCCTGGACGACGAGGAACGCGAACGACTCCACCAGCACGTCGAGGCCATCGTCGACGGCCCGATCCCCCCGTTCGACGAGTTCGTCGCCGACGAGGACCTCGCCGACGGCTCGTGGGGGACACCCCAGGCCACGGGGAGCGAGGGGGCCGGGGAGCTGCTGACGCTGGCACACCGATACGGCCACGCGGCAGACATCTCGCTCGACCGTGACCGCCGGGCCGCGAGTCCGCTGTCGCGGAACGTCCGTGACGTCTACGACGCGGTGGCCGACGACCGGAACGTGCTCGTCGTGGCGACGCTCGTGAACGTGCTCAACGCCACCGGCCTCCCGGTGGAACGAGACCTCCTCGACACGCTCGCGCTCGTGGACGGCGGCCCGGAGGCCGACGACGTCGAGACCGCCATGGACGTGCTCGAGGGTCGGGTGCTGTTCCCCGACGAGAACGGGATGGAGCTGGTCCACGACGAGTGGTCGCACCGGTTCCTCGTGCGCCTCGTCGAGGAGCGCGAGGACGCGAGCGCACATCGCATCTTCGCGGCGGCCGCCAACCCGCTGTTCCGACTCGTGACCGACCCTGCCCTGCGCGACGAGCTCGTCCGCTACCGGCAGGGGGACGCGCCGACGGTCGCCGCGTTCGACGACAGTCCGGACCACTGGCGGGACGTGGTCGTCGACCGCGTCTACGACCTCGGTCGGGACTCCCCCAGCCTCGCCGCGCTGTACGGCCACCCGAAGTACACCGAACTGACGCTGCCCGACTCCTGTTCGACCCTCTGCCGGCGCAAGGCGCTCGTGGGGCGGGCGCAGATGTACGTCAACGCGAGCGAGTTCGAGGCCGGTCGGCAGGAGTGCGACCGCATCGAGGAGATCGCGGAGGCGCTCGAGCCGGAGCGGAAAGGCACGGTGCTGCGGGCACGGAGTCTGGATGTCCGGAGCATCATCGCCGAACACAGGGGCAAGTTCGAGCGCTCGCGGGAGCTGGCCGAGGAGTCGCTGGCCCTCGTCCGCGAGGCCGACGACCGGAAGGGCGAGGCGTCGGTGCTGAACGGTCTCGGACTGGTCGCGTGGTACCAGGGCGACATCGACGAGGCCGAACGCAGACTGCGGGACGCACTCGCTATCTACGACGAGGTCCAGGTGAAACAGACCGAAGCGTCGGTTCTGAGCCACCTGGGAATCATCCAGCGGGAGCGCGGGAACCTCGAGAAGGCCCTCGAGTTCTTCGAGGCGAGCCACCGGCAGTACCACGAGATCGGTGCGCGAAAGCGGGCCATCAGCACCAGCATCAACCTCGGGGTCGTCGCCAGGGACCGTGGCGACCTCGACGAGGCGGTCGGCCGCCTCCGCGGTGCCGTCGAGGAGGCCCGGCTCCTCGGCGTCGCGAAGCACGAGTCGAACGCGAACAGGGCACTCGGGAACGTGCTCCGCTGGCGCGGCGAGCTCGACGAGTCCGCAGCGCATCTGGAGCGTGCCCTCGAGATCGCCCGTGAGGAGGAGTACCGGTTCCACGAGTACCGCGCGCTCCGTGGACTGGCCGCGACCAGGCGGGAGCGGGGCGAGCTCGACACGTCGGAGCAGCTGCTGGACGCCTGCAGCGAGCTCGGGTCTGACGTCGGTGACGAGCGTGGCAGGGCGCTCGTCCGGGCACACCGTGGTCTGCTCGCGCTCGCCCGCGAGGACGCCGGGGAGGCGACCTCGTTGCTGGGCGACGCCGTCGAGACGCTGGAGTCGCTCGACCGGTCGCCCGGACTGGCGCGGTCGCGACGCTGGCACGCCCGCGCACTCGACGCCGCGGGAGAGCACGAGCGAGCCCGAGACGCCTACGAGGCGGCGGTCGACCAGTACGAGGTCATCGGCGCTGCCCCCTACCTGCGTGAGACGCTCGACGAGCTCAGCGAGGTCTGTGAACGGACCGGCGCGGACGACACCGCGGCGACGTACCGGGACCGGCTGGACGCCCTCGAAGCTAATAACTGAGGCCGTCTCAGCCCGCCGTGATACGAACTTCTTAATATATCGTGGCGTGTCCGTTAATACATGACAGTCGTCAGCGTCTCCATGCCGGAGGAGTTGCTCGAACGCATCGACCAGTTCGCGGACGAACACGGCTACACGGGCCGGAGCGAGGTCGTCCGTGAGGCCTCCCGGAACCTGCTGGGCGAGTTCGAGGACAAGAAACTGGAGGACAGGGAGCTCATCGGGGTCGTCACCGTGCTGTTCGACTACGAGTCCTCGAAGGTCGAACATCGGATGATGAACCTGCGTCACGAGTACGAGAACCTCGTCGCCTCGAACGTCCACAACCACGTCGGCGACCACTACTGCATGGAGCTGTTCATCCTGGAGGGGAGCCTCACCGACATCTCGACGTTCGTCGGGAAGATCCGCGCCACGAAGGACATCCTCTCGGTCGACTACTCCGTGATGCCCATCGACGACGTGGGCACCATCGCGTAGATGTCCGAGCCGACCGTCCTCGTCGTCCGCAACGAGGTCGACCCCGACGCGGAGTACCACGAGGAGGCGCTGCTCGCGCAGTTCGACAGCCCGGTCGTCGCGCGCTACCCGGACGGCGACACCCCCTCGCTCGACGGCGTCGACGCGGTCGTCCTCACCGGCAGCACCGCCGGCGTGTACGAGGCCGACGACCACCCCTGGATGGACGACGAGATGGCGCTCGTCGAGGAGCTCGTCGACCGCGAGATACCGACGCTGGCGGTCTGCTTCGGCCACCAGCTCGTCAACGCCGCACTCGGCGGGACCGTCGAGCACGTCGGCACCAACGCGACGCTCGTCGACGTCGAGTTCGCGGACGACCCCCTGTTCGACGGCGTCGACCCCGTCGTCCCAGCCGTCCACGGCGACGCCGTCACCGAAGCCGGCGACGACCTCGACGTGGCCGTCTCGGCCGAGCACTGCGAGGTGTTCGGCACCAGACACCGCGAGGCACCGCTGTGGACCGTGCAGTTCCATCCCGAGTTCACTGTCGCCCAGCGCGACCGACTCGAACGCGACTTCGGCTGGTCCGACGGCGACCACGCGTTCGAGGGCGTCGACGTGACGCGGGTGTACGAGAACTTCCTGCGACTGGCCGCCGACCGCTGACCACTCCGGTCGGCTACTGGCCGTGCTCCTCGCGACCTGTCAGTGACGCGACCGCCTCCCGCTCGCGGGCCGTCGCGACCATCGACCGGATCGACGACTCGTCGAGCCGGTACTCGCCGCTCGACTTCTCGCGGGCGACGACGCCCTCGCGCCGCAGCTCGGTGAGCGCACTCTGGATGCGGTCGCCGCCGGTGTCGACGAACGTCGCCAGCTCGCTCACCGTCAGCGGCGCCTTCTCGCCGAGCACCGTGACGACCTCCCAGGTGTAGCGCTCGTTGCAGTCCGCCTCGCGGATGGCCCGCTCGATGCGCTCGGTGACCGGCTCCGTCTCGACGAGCTCGGTCACGTCCGCGGTCGCGTCGACCTGGCTCTCGGCGGTCCCGGTCGTGTCCGCAGCCCGCCCGGAGCGCCGGCGCTGGAGCTGGTCGACGGCCATCTCGAGGAACGCGATGCGGTCGCGCTGGTCCTGCACCACGTCGGCGTCGACGTCCCCGCCACGGAGCGAGTCGGCCTCCTCACGCAGGCTCTCGTTGCGCTTCTCCAGCCGCTCGACCTCGCCCTCCAGCTCGCGCACCCGGCGCCGGAGCTGGTTGCGCTCGGCCTCGATCTCGGCGTTGGTCTGGTCCTCGTCGCCGTCCTCGCCGACGGCGGCCGCCGCGCCGTCGTCCTCACCCGTGGGGAGCGTCGACTGCTCGCCGGGGGTCTCGATGCCGGTGTTGCCCGCGACGGCGTCCGCCATCTGCTTCGCGGCGTTCGAGATGTCCTTCGCGCGTTCGAGCTCCTCCTCCAGCGTCTCGATGCGCTGTTCTTTCTTCTCGACCTCGGCCTCCAGCTCCAGGATGCGGTTCTCCCGGCGCGACTTCTCCTCGCTGATCTCCTCCAGGTCGTCGACGAGCGAGTCGCTCACGGACTTCAGCTCCGGGCGCTCGAAGTCCTCCAGCCCCGGCGTCGCGCCGGCGTCGAACGTCCGCTTGCGCCGGAACTGCACCGTCTCGACCTCCTGGTCGGCCCAGTCGGACATCATGAACGCCTGCCCCGCGTCGAGGTCGGTCACGCGCTCCTCGTACTCGTTACCGAGGATGCGCCCGACGACGTTGGTGTCGTTCTCCCAGGTGAGCCGGTGCCAGACCAGCCAGTTCGCCTGCGTGATGAAGTCCTTCTTCACGTCGGCCGGCCGCTGGCTGATGCCGACGATGCCCAGCCCGTGCTTGCGCCCGCGCTTGCCGATCTTGATGAGCATCTTCCCCGTCTCGTCCATCCCGCCGCCCTCCGGGATGTACTCGTGCACCTCCTCGACGACCAGCAGGAACGGCTTCTTCAGCTTCTTCTCCTTCGCGAACAGGTGCTTCGCCGTCTCGAGGATGAGCTCGTTCGCCTCGCCCTCGTCGAGGTAGCCGGACACGTCGAGGATGATGGGGACGTTCTCCTCCAGCGCGAGGTTCGCCATGCGTTCGGCGTGCTCGGGTGCGATCTGGATGTCGCACTCCTCGTCGGCGCCCGCGTGGAGCAGCTCGTACTCCTCCTTCAGTCCGTAGTACTCGCCGTCTGTGTCGACGATGAGCAGGGGGAAACCCGCCTCGAGCAGCTCCTCGGCGATGACGCTCGCGGAGTTCGACTTCCCCGACCCGGACTTGCCCGTCACGAAGCCCCGCCCGGTCAGCAGTTCCACGACGGGGACCTCGACCGCGTCCCCGTCAACCGTCTCTCCCAGTAAGATCTCCTTCGTCTCGCTCATACCCGTCCTGCGCGGATACTTTCACCCGGGCTACCTGTATCTTTCCGTGGGGGTCGGCTACACCTGATGTATCTCGGCGCGCTCGCCCTGGTAGGCGTCGGGCACGTCACCGATGCTCCAGCCGGGGTTCGTCGTCTCGATGTAGGCGTACGTTCGCCCCTGATGGTGGTACTTGTACCCCTCCAGCTCCGGCCCCCAGATGCCGACGCCCATGTGCCCGGGCGGCTGGATGAGCACGGCGTCCTTGTTGAACGCGGGGGCCTCGAGCACCGCCGCGAGCAGGATGGCGGTGTCCTCGCAGTCGTTCTGGAGGTCGACCAGCGTCTCCAGCATGAACTTCGTGTAGTCGTCGAAGCCGGCGGTCACGCTGTCGGGCGCGTACGGGAGCGACTGGACGAAGTCGACCGCGAACTCCACCTTCGCGTTCTCGCTGGTCGCGTCGTTCGACTCTGCCTCCTCGTACAGGATCGTCGCCAGCTCGTTCGCCGTGCCGTTGACCAGCTCCACGGTGACGTACTCGTCCCTCGCCCGTCCGCGCGACCGACGCCACGACCGTTCGTGGGCCGACTTGAACGCGAGGAGGTTGAGCTCCCAGTCCCTGCCGGCCGTCCGGCCGGTCACCGTCAGCAGGTACGCTCCCTCGATCGGGGTCCGTCCGTAGCGGCTGCCGCTCGACTCGCCGGGCTCCTCCTGACTCGGTGCCCGTCGGATCCGCTCCTCGCCGGAGTAGACGACGAACGGGTCCGTCTCCATGACGAACTCCGTCTGGTCGGGGTCGACCTCCGCGATGTCGGCGTCACCCGGCAGCAGGAAGACCACGTACTGGAGCCGTTCGTTCCGCGGCGCGGTCGACAGGTCGAAGTCCACCGTGATGGACTGCCGGCGCTGGGACCGCTGGAAGCGCTCGCTCGTCGCCTCGGCGATCACCTGCTGACGCGGGTACTCCATCAGCGCGACGTACAGCTTGCCGACCTCGGAGTCGCCCACGGGCTGGTCGGGGTACACCTCCACGTCCAGTCCGTCGATGCTGTAGGACTTCACGTGGGTCCGGTTGCGCCAGTACTCGTCGGTCACGGTGAGTTCCCCGCCGTCGGACGGCGACTCGGCGGGCTGGGGCGCTCCGTCCGGCGTCGTCGGGGCCCGCTTCAGGGAGACCAGCGGCAGGTCCTGCACACGGCGAAGTGAGTCGTCCTGCGGGCGAACCAGGTCACCACGGTCGACCGGGTTGCTCTGGCGCCTGCCCGGGTCGTCCTCCGTCGGCACCTGCACCCTGCTGACACAGCCACCCAGAAGGGAGGTCGCACCAGCGCAGGCTCCAAGCAGGTGCCGTCGCTTCATGTTGTCCTGTCGTAACGACCCAGGGATTATAAAGCATACTGTTATCCATTCACATAGGTAACCCGGTTATGGCGTCGATACCCGCTCGAATCGGTCGTTATCGAGCGTCCCGGTCGGACAGGTCGACCTGTCACGTTGCCGACCGGCTACCGAACCCCCGTGGCCACGGTCGATAGCGCCGCGACGGCCACGCGACAGGCACTGTCGGTAGCAGGTGCCTAGCTCTCCGGGGTGGTACCACCGAACTCGAACGCCGACTCCGATGACGTCGACCGCCCGGCTGCGCGCTCGGACAGCTCCTCGCCGAGCGCCTCGGCTTCGCGCTCCGCCGCGGACGCGCCGGCGCCGGGGAGGTTCTCCCGGGCCGTCTTCGCGGGCTCGAAGTCGATGACCTCCGTCTCCTTCGGCATCGCGTGTATCTCGATGCCGCGCCACTCGCCATCGACACCCAGCAGCGCCTCGGAGAAGCCGGTCTCCTCGTTGCCCGGCACGGCGTTCTGGACGAACCGCATCTGGGCGTGGTTCAGCTCGAACTCCTCGGCCCACTCCTCGTCCATGCCGTCGAGCCGGTGGAACTGCTTGATGGCGATCTGGTCGAGGATGGCCTCGCTCTCGTGGTGCTCGAAGAACTCGTCGACGGTCTGGGTGATGAGCCTGATCGAGAGGTCGTGGTGACGGTGGTGTCTGAACACCGTCTCGAGGTACTCCAGGTTCGCCGCGTCCTGCATGATGTAGCGTGCCTCGTCGATGGAGAAGACGACCTCCTTCTCGGTCTCCTTGGCGCGCTCGTACACCAGCGAGATGAGCAGCTGCATCAGCAGGCTCGTCGCACCGCCGACGCTCCCCTCCTGCTGGGCGAGGTCGAGGTAGACGACCTTCTGGTCGCGGAAGTCGAACTCCGTCGGCTTCCCCAGGTTCGCGTACCGGCCGCCCTCCTCGAACGGTCGGAGCTGGTCGATGAGCCACCGCGCGTCGTTCGTGATCTTCTCCGTCTCCTCCGGCGTCCGGACGACGTACTCCTCGGGCTCCTTCACCATGTCCTCCAGCACGTCCATGACGGTGCGGATGGTCGGGCTGTCGCGACCGTGGGTGGACACGTCCTCGGTGATCCCCCGTCGCTCGTACGCCTGGTCGAGGGCCGCCTCGAGCGTCGTTCGCCGGTCGCCGAGGGTCACGTTCCGGAGCTCGAAGTAGTTCACGAGGAAGCTCATCGCGTCGTCTTTCTTCTCCTTGAACGGGCTGGCGTCCTGCCCCATCGTCTCCTGGACGTGCTCCGGCGTCGGCTTGATCTCGAGCGGGTTCAGCCCGAGGGTGCCACCGACGGTGATGCGCTGTGCACCCAGGGCCTCCGCGACGCCGGACCAGTTGCCGAGCGGTTCGAGGATGATGCCCATCCGGTCCTCGCTCTGCTCGATGGACCGGACGAAGTTCTGCTTCGCGCCGAATGACTTCCCGGAGCCGACGTCCCCGACGGTGAACATCGAGTACCCGTTGTCGCGCTGGAACGGGTCGACGACCACCGGGCTGTCGGTGTCCTTGTGGAGCCCGAACTCGACCCCACCTTCCTCCAGGATGGAGGCCTCGTTCATCGAGGCGAACAGCGCCCCGACGGCGCCGCCGAGCGCGATGGACTCGCGGCCGAACTCGTTGTACCCGATCGGCGCCGCCGACTGGAGTGCGAGGTCCTGCTTGCAGATCGCGGTCTTCGGCGTGAGGTTCGCGGGGTCGTCGCGGAGCTTCGAGCGCATCTTCCGGGTCGCCTCCTCCAGCTCCTCGCGGGTGTCCGCTCGCACGGTCAGGTACATGCCCTGGTCGAAGACGCGGGTCCCGCTCTCGACCGACTTGTACGTCGATGCGGCCTCGTTCGCGCGCTCCTGGAGGTAGTTCCCGCGGACGCTCTCCTCGAGGTCCGCGTCGACCTGCAGCTCGTCCGCGACGTTCCGGAGCTCGTCGCGGGCCGCCTCCTGGTTCTTCGGCCGGAGGTGGACCGTGAGGTCGAACTCCACGTCCGTCGTCTGGAACACGTCCGAGAGGTAGCCGTCGGAGGGATAGTCCGGGTAGTCCGCGACGTACAGCGTCGTGGTCCACTGTTCGCCGACCCGGGCCGCACGCGTCTCCCACTCGACGGCGTCCGGGGCGACGGCGTCGGCCTGCATGTCGTGGACCTCGTCGATGACCGCCCACCCCTCGGCTGCGGCCGCCTCCATCTCCTCGTCCATCAGCTCGTGCATCTCGACCTCGGGTTCGTCGTCGCCGAACCAGTTCAGCGGGTTGAGCCTCGAGAGGAGCCCGGAGCCCTCATCGCCGGTCTCGCCGGCGAGCTCCTCCGTTTCGAGCCCGTCCGCGTCGAGGGCGTCCTCGTCGCCGTCGACCGACCACTCCGCGTCCTCCGGGGGCTCCGCGGGCGCGCCGTCGTCGTCGTCGTCCGCGGTCTCCGTCCCTTCGTCGGACGGCTCCGAATCCGGCTGCTCGCCGTCCGCCTCCGCATCGTCCTCTGCATCATCTGCGGGCTGCTCCTCGGCCTCCTGGGAACCGCCGAAGAAGCCGAGTGCGAGCGTGGCGGTTGCGAGGAGCAGGGCCTCGCCGGCCACGGCGAACTCAGTCATCGGTGTCACCCCGTCCCTTCCGACCGATGGCCGGGCTGGCGGTCAGGGACTCCGACGCCGTGCCGAACTCGTGCTCCTCACCGTTCCAGAAGTCCAGAGAGAGCCCGAACAGCTCGACCGTGCTCAACCGTCGGGAGTCCCAGCCGTTGACGTTCTGGATCAGCTCGTCCTCGATGGTCGCGAGCCGGTCGTCGAGCCGGTCGAACATCTCCATGTGCCGTTCGGCCTCGGTGAGGTCCTGGTGGCGCCCCACGAACGGCGTGAAGAGGATGCCCAACAGCGTGATGTTCGAGAGCTTCTCGAGCGGCGTCGGCTCGTGCTCGTAGCGGTTCCTGATCTCGAACTCGTCGACCTGTACCCCGACGTAGAACTGCAGCTCCTGTGCCCCACGGGCCCGCATCTGGCTGGGCCGGCGCTCGCGGTACTCGTCGAGCAGTTCCGCGAAGATCGGGTTGTTCTGCACGTCGTCGTCGAGCATCCGCTGGTTCAGCCGCTCCACCAGCTTCTCGACGGGGTACGTGCTCGTCGTCGCGTGGAACTTCAGCGTGAAGTCGAGCTCCTTGTTCGCGAACTCGGAGCACGCCTCCTGGATGGCCGCCCAGTCGTCGGCCATCGCGAAGTCCATGTTCCCGGGCTCGACCTGGATGTACGCCTCCATGACGCCGTCGCGGCGCTGGATGGCGCCGGCGCCGGGCCAGGCCCGCTCGATGTTCGTCAGATCCTGCGTCCGTTCGTCCGGTTTGAACGGGGTGTAGTTCAACAGACCGCCCTCGTTCGCTGTCGTGTCCGTCGGGGTCTCTGTCATCGTTTCGTAGTACGGGACGCTGTACGTCCAGTTCGGCCGCTTCAGATGCCGGTAGATGGCACCCATGTACTCCGGTGCCGTCAGGTGCGACGGCGTGACGTACACCACGCCGAGCATCAGGACGAACGTCGCGACCAGCGTCGGCAGGATGAACGCGTCTATCGTCATCGCGACGACCAGCATCGCGACGATTGGCACCACCACGACCACACCGACGTCCCCCTCCGAGATGTTGAGGTAGGGGATGCGGCTCTCCTCGCCGAACTGGTCCATGATACGTCGGTTGGATTTGTCTTCGGTCGACATGTTCAGTCACCTCTCGCGTCGTCGTTCGTTCGTCGATACGACTCGGTGCCCACGTTGCGTTCGATGACGCGCTGGGCCGCGCCGGTTCCGTGCACCTCCGCGCTGACACGCGAGGCAACCTCCACCGCGCCGGTCTCGATGCGTTCGCGGATCGGTTCCGCGTAGGCGAACGTCTTCCACGTCACCCACAGCAGGAGCACGGGGAAGGTGATGCCGACGAGGAACTGGACCGACGACGGCGACCCGGACACCTGACCGAGCAACTGGAGATCGTTGAACAGGATGTCGTACACCATCAGCAGGGCACCCGCGGGCAGCGGCAGGAGCACCCAGGTGAAGAAGTGCTTCACGAACCGCTTGGCGATGGCCGAGAGGTACGGGATGTTCCCGAACATCAGGGCGATCCCGATGGGCATCGCGTAGAGGTAGACGTACAGCACCAGCCAGCGGAGCATGAAGATGGTCCGGACGGCGAAGGCCGCCAGCGCGCCGACGGCGTACAGTGGCAGCAGGAAGACGGGGTTCCTGCGGATATCGACACCCGTTGCACCGCTGACGGAGTTCGCCCCGGGCTGCTGGATGTCGTTCGAGCTGATGACGACGTTGACGTACTCCGCCATGTAGTCGAGTATCGTGTTGTACGACCCGCCGCTGACGGCCAGGTCCGGGATGAGGGCCGTGGTGAAGCCCTGCGCGAGGTAGAGCACCAGGACGCCGAGCCAGTACCACGTCACGATGGCGAAGAAGCCGATCCAGGCGGATTTGCGGGTCCGCCGTGCTACTTTCGTGTTCCCGTAGTTGAACACCTTCGCCGCAGAGTGACCCTGGACACAGACGACGAGCAGGACGACACCGAAGACGAGCATCTTCGGCGAGCTCCCGCCGAGTGTCGTCGCGTCGTAGATCCGACCGAATATCTGGTTCGACGCCCCCGGGTCCTGGAATATCACACCGGGATTGTACGCGGTACTGGGAACGGGTGTCCCCAGGAGCGATGGGTTCCCGCCACCCTGATGCAGGCTCCCGCTCACTGCGCTGAAGTCGTCGAACGCCTGGATGGTCGCGATGCGCAGCCAGTTGATGAGCCACGCGACGATGTCGCGGAACCACTGGAGGCCGTAGTCGCTGAGGTCGCCCCCGGCCTGGAGGACGACCGTGGTATCCGAGAGGAGCGCCGGGGGCCGCCTCATCGTCGCCCCCGCCTCCGTCCGAACTTGCTCAGCACGTTCTTCGCGACGAACAGCACCAGTAGCAGCGGCAGCGCGTACAGCGCCACCTGGGTCACGTAGTCGACGAGCTCGCCGAGCGTGTCGATCGAACGTTGTTTCACGACCGCCGAGTCGTCGGTGTAGGCGGGGTCGGCACGGAGCCAGGACCCGGCATCGTAGCGGACGTTGAACCGACCGGTCCGGTTCAACGTCACGTTCGCGACGCCCGGTTCGTCCATGCGGACGCGTTCGCCGTTCACCGTCAGGTAGCCCGAGCGGTTCTGCACGCTGGGGCCGCGCAGCGGGTCCGGAGCCTGTTCACGGAGGTCTATCGGGTCGCCCGTCTGGTTGTCCATGAGTTCGATGTGTAGCGTCGTGTGCGAGTCGTTCGAGCGGCTGGGCAGAACCTCGACCGTGAGGTTGCTCCGGTTCACGTCCCTGACGATGTCCACGTCGTCGCCGAGGACGGAGGCGTCGACGTTCGAGAGGTTGACGAGGTACGCCTCCTCTCCGCGGACGATGCCGTGGACGCGCAGCCTGTCCCGCGAGATGTCGTCCGCGCGGATCGCCACGCCGTAGGACGGCTCGTAGCTGTCCGGGGCGACGTCGACGTTGACGTTGGCGGCAGCGATGCCGGAGGCGGGGGAGTCGAACTCCGACCCCCAGACGTCGAGGATCTCGGACTGGTTCCCGCTCGGTTCGATGGTCGCACCGGTCGCCGACGGGAACGCGTGGACGTACGACGGCAACGCGACCGAGGCCTGGGAGCTGCTGCCGGTCTGTGATCTGACCTGGAGCGTGTCCCAATCGGTGTCCCTGCCGGTGTAGAACCGCCAGTTGCCGGTCACGTCCACCGGCGTCCCGTCGAAGGTGAACCCCTGCCACGGACGCGACTGGAAGACGACGACACCGCTGTCCCTGCCGGGGTACTCCGCGTAGTACGGGTACGCCTTCAGGTTGTAGATGCGGACCGCCATCGGGTCGGACTCGGGCTGGTGACTCACCCGCACCTCCTCCGTCCGGGAGGTCGTGTCGATGTCGCAGTCCCAGAAGTTACTCGAGTTGTTCGGGGTGTAGTACGTGCAGTCGCGCTGCCGGGTCGAGACGGTCCGCTCCAGCGTGACGTTGATGGTCGCACGGACCACCAGCGACGTGTCGCGGCCGTAGAACTCCTGGTACTCGTAGACGGTCAGGTGGCCGTTCTGGTTCATGTCGGCGTCGTAGTCGCCGTTGTCGTTCGACGGGTCGACCTCCTCGCCGTCCCGGAGCAGCGTCACGTCGACGATCTCGCTGTCGACGTACTGCCAGTCGATGTCGACGGCGGTGGCGTCATCGTATCCGGGTGGCAGGCTCTGGTCCTGCCCCTCGGGGACGACCACCCGGTAGTCGACGAGCGACCGGATGCTGCCGTTCGGTGGGACGTAGTGGTGTCTCTCGGAGGGTGAGACGTGACCGATGGTCGAGGGGTGGCCGCCGAAGATGGTCGAGTGTGCGTCGCGCACGATGACCGCCGAGGCGACGCCGTCGCCCCAGTGGTCGTTCATCCCGCCCTGTGTCCCGTCGGTGAACACGAACGTGCTCTGGAAGTCGCGAGCGTTGGCCGCATCGGGCGGTACCACGGACCGGTTCCGGTTCTGCAGGTCGAACGACCGGGTGAGGTCGAGGTGGTCGTTCTCGGACCAGACCGAGGCCGCTTCCGGCGGCTCCTTGTACGAAACGTCGGTCGCGTTCGCCAGCTGGAGGAACGATTCGCTCCCCGAGGCGTTCGACGGGTCGTCCACGTCGTGGGACCACATCAGTGCGACCGTCTGCTGTGAGAGGCCGTACTGCGCTTCGGGGTCGGGCGGTACGTCGTCGGCGGTCGATGCGGCAGTACTGGTGTCGGTCGTCGACGGGGCAAGCAGCCCGGCCCCCTGTACCGAACTCGCCAGTAGGAGTGCGGCGACCGCCATCGCGAAGAGGGACCGGTTCATCGTTCTCTGGTCCCGTGCTAGAACTGCGTGAGCGAGAGGCAGCCCAGCTGGCTCGACATGATCTGGCTCGAGAACACGGTGAACATCGGCCCGATGAGGACCATCACGACGGCTGCCTTCATCGTGCTGCTCTTGTACTCCTTGATGTTGCGCTTCTGTCTCTGGCTGAGCGTCAGGACCTCAGCGACCGAGCCACCCTGCCAGACGGCGAAGACGCCGACGAGGCCGGCGACGGTGGTGATCTGGAAGAACGTCTCGACGAGGTCGCCGAGGTTGTTCGTGGTACTTGCGTCCTGGCAGACGATACTGTTCGGCTGTGCCATCACCGGCTGCACGGCGACCATGCTCAACACGGCGAGCGTGAACATGGCGAGGAACGCCTTGCGTGCGGTGAACCATCCGTTGCTGCTGTCGTCGGAGTCGGTGTTGTCTGTCATTGTCTCGATTGCGGGTCGTTCTCTACGAGCGACTCGAGGTCGCTCGGGCGGTCCGTCTGCTCGACGAGGTCGTCGAGGTCGAGTCCGGCCTCCTCGGCCTGATCGACCAGCTGCCGAAGCTCGTGAGGTTCGACGCCGTGTTCCTGCATGACCTCCCGGATGGCCTGTCGGTACAGGCCGGATGCGTTGATGTGGGAGTTCCATTTCAGGAACAGGACGTCCATCTTCTCCACGGTGACTGTGGTCGACTTCATGCTGAGTGTCGGCCGGCGGTGTCGTCTGGCTCCCGATACATCCTCACTTACTTTCCTGCCATGGATACATATAAAATTAACCTTCAGCATTTGCTTTTAACTCGAGACACCTATTCAGCAAAGGTAGAAGTTGTAAAATCCACGTTCATAACGTCTGAAACGTCTCTACTCGGCAGAAATCTTGATACCGGGTGCGACCCAGTTACGGACGAGTTCCACGTGGGCGACCCAGACCAATGATACCGCTCGTCGTCGCCGAGAATCTCCCCTGGTGGCTCGGTGTCCCCCTCGCACAGCTCCTGTTGCTGCTGGGGGGCATCGCCATCGAGAAGACCTACGTCAACCGAGTGACTCCCTTCACCGGCTCGATGGCGGTGTTCGTCCACGTGCTCGTCTCCGGGGAGTCCTCCATCTGGACCGGGCTCTACCTGGACGTTGGCCTCATCCTCGGTCTCTTCGGGGTGTACGCCTACGCGGAGAACATCGTCGTGAACAGACCCGAGTTCAAGCTGCTCTCGTACTTCGCCTACGCACCCCTGACGGTGATACTGGTCGTGCTGCTGCCGAGCTGGCTGCTGTTCCCGGCGATCATCGTCGGGGCGGTGGTCAACTTCAAGCTCGTCGAGGAGCTGGAGCCCGCGAAACCGTACTACTTCGGCCACCCGGACGAGGAGCGCGACGAGGGCGGGGCGGACGTCGGCGACATCATCACCGTCGTCAAGGAGCGCGTGCAGGACCTCCAGGAGACCGTCGAGGCCCAGCGCGAGGCGAGCTAGAGCCGTTCCTGCAGGCGCTCGTACAGTGCCTGCTCGCGATCTGCGACCGCGAGCACCGCTTCGCTCGCCGCGTCGTACGCACGCTGGCTCTCCTCGGGGTCGTCCGCGAGGCCGGCGCGTTTCAGCTGCTGGGCGACGGCGCCCCAGTCCTCGTCGATGGCGTGTCCCTCCGCGACGAGCTCGTCGTCGACCGCGGTGAGTTCAGCGCTCACCTCGTCGAGGAACGGCGCGAACAGGCCGCGGAAGGCGCTCCCACCGGTGCCTCGCTTCTCGACGTTCTGGTACGCGAACCGGGTGCACCAGTCGGCGTCGGGCAGGTCGGGCCAGTTGGGGAGCGAGCGGCCGAACGCACGCAGCCCGTCGAGCCCGTTCGTCGCCGCTCCCCTCCAGGTCATCGACTCCGGGTCGAGCATCGCCTGCGCGGTGGTCCGGAGACCGTCGCTGGCCGCGTCGGCGACCGACCGCGATGGGTCGTCCACCGCGACCAGCCAGTCGTTCGTCAACGGGCCGTAGAACCCGTGCTCCGAGCCCATCGCGTCCCGCAGGTCCGCGAGCGCGAGCCGCTGGAGCTCGTCGAACTCGCTGTCCGCGAGGGTCACGCTCTCCCCGTCGTAGTCCACCGCGACGACGACGTGCGGGCTGAAGTGGACGTCCGAGTCGAAGTACGGCAGGTAGAAGATGTCGACGAACAGCAGGACCGGTCGTCCGGCGTCCAGCTGTGCGGTCACGTCATCCCAGGCACTCTCGAACGACTGTCCGGAGCCCTCCTCGACCGGGATTCCGAGGTGCTCGTGGAAGGCTCTCTCGAGCCACGGTGTACGACCGACGAACTGCTTCGTGGGTCCGTGCTCGGACTCGATGAAGCTGAAGCCGAGTCCCGCGCCGATACCGAAGCACATCGGCTCCGAGAGCCCCCACCGCCGGTACGCCGCCACGTCGGTCAGCGACGTGGAGCCGCAGTGGGCCCCCGTCGAGTGCTCGAATCCGTCCAACATGGCTCGACGGACGGTTCGGTGGTAAAAATCGGTGCCGGAACGACACGGAGACGACGACCGGTCGCCGTCTCACCCCGACGGCGCCGCGTCCGCTGGGTTGACGACGCTGGCGCACCGACCGGCCCTATGGCCGATATCTCGCTCACCCCGGTTCCCCGGGGCCAGCTCGTCGTCGACGAGGGCTACCTGTTCGAGGACGTGGGGCTCGCCACCGCTTCGACCCCCGAGCCGAGCCACGAGCGCGTCAGGTGTCCGGTCTACAACGTCGTCGTGGAGCATCCGGACGCGACCATCCTCTGGGACACCGGCTCGCACCCCGATGCCGCCGACGGTCACTGGCCTGCAGCGATGCACGACGCCTTCACCCACGAGGACCTCCACCCGCTGTCCGAGGACCTCGACGCGGCGGGGTACGACATCGCCGACGTGGACGCCGTCGTCCAGAGCCACCTCCACCTCGACCACGCGGGCGGGCTGGCGTCGTTCGCCGGGACCGACGTCCCCGTCTACGTCCATCGCGAGGAGTTCGCGTTCGCGTACGTGAGCGCGAAGACGGACGCCGGCGACGCCGCCTACCTCGCAGCCGACTTCGACCACGAGCTCGACTGGCGGCTCGTCACCGGCGAGCGAACCACCCCGTTCCCCGACGTGGAGCTCGTTCACCTGCCGGGCCACTCACCGGGTCTGCTGGCGACGGTGCTCCACCGCGCCGACGACACCGTGATTCTGGCGGGCGACGTGGGGTTCGTGGACGAGAACGTCACGGAGCGCCGCCCGATGGACGGCTCCCTGCTCTGGAACAAGCAGGCGTGGTTCGACAGCCTCGACCGGCTCGCAGACCTGCGCCGTCGGCACGGCGCGACCGTGCTGACCGGTCACGACCCCGACGCACCGGACCGTCTCGAATCGCTCTGACCCGGTCCCACCGTCCAGACCACCGGCTCCCAATCGCTTTTCCCGGAGCCTGCACATCCGGTGGTATGGCAGCCCCAACCGAACGCGTGCAGGCGGTCGAGCGGTCGAGCATCAGGGTGATGTTCGACCTCGCGGAGCGGCACGACGGCGACCTCGTCAGGCTGGAGGTCGGCGAACCGGACTTCGATACGCCCGCACACGTCATCGACGCCGCCGCGGCGGCCGCCCGCGCCGGACGGACCCACTACACCGCGAACGCCGGCCTCCCCGAGTGCCGGACCGCCATCGCCGACACGATGCGCGACCGCTACGGGGTCGACCACGACCCGGACGAGATCTGTGTCACCGTCGGCGGGATGGAGGCGCTCCACCTCGCGGTCCTCGCCACCGTCGGCCCGGGGGAGGAGCTCGTCGTCCCGGGCCCGACGTGGCCGAACTACGAGACACAGGCCACCCTCGCCGACGGCGAGTTCGTCGAGGTCCCGATGCCAGCCGAGGACGGCTACGCGCTCGACGCGGACCGCGTGATCGACGCGATGGGTCCCGACACCGCGGCGGTCGTGCTCACCACGCCCTCCAACCCGACCGGCCGGGTGTTCGATCCCGACGAGTGCCGCGCCGTCGTCGCGGCCGCCGCCGAGCACGACGCCTACGTCATCGCCGACGAGGTGTACCTCGGGCTGACCTACGACGGCGACCCGACCGGCATCGCCGCCCACACCGGTCACCCCGACCACGTGCTCACCGTGGGCTCCTGCTCGAAGACCTACGCGATGACGGGCTGGCGGCTCGGCTGGCTCGCCGGCGACAGCCACCTCGTCGACGAGGTCGTCAAGACCCACGAGTCGACGACCGCCTGCGCCTCGACCATCGCCCAGCACGCCGCCATCGCCGCGCTCACGGGTCCGCAGGAGCCAGTCGAGGCGATGTACGACGCGTTCGAGTCCCGCCGCGACCTCGTCGTCGACCGCATCGCGGACATCGACGGGCTGACCGCCCCCCGGCCCGAGGGCGCGTTCTACGCCTTCCTCGACCCGGGCGTCGACGACGACCTCGCCCTCGCGAAGTTCCTCCTGCGCGAGCACGGCGTCGTCCTCGCGCCCGGCAGCGGCTTCGGCGACACCGGGGAGGGCAAACTCCGCCTCTCGTTCGCCAACTCCGAGGAGCGGCTCCACGAGGGCTTCGACCGGCTGGCAGCCGGGCTGCGCGCGTACCGGAACCAGTAGACGACGCGGATTTTCTCGCCCGGCTGCTGTGGCGCGCGGCTGGCGAACGTGTCGAGCGCAGCGAGACTGTGAGCCATCCGCGCGAGGGACGAGAAGCGCAGGGAGCGCCAGCGACTGAGCATCGCAGTCGGCTGGGGAGGCGTGAGGTGCGGTGCTGTGCGGGGTGGGACTGAAAGGGGCGAGGCGGTCGGCGAACCCGGGCCCAACAAGGGACGCGAGAGCTCCGCTCTCGCGAGTCTGAGCGCGTCGCGCTCAGGCACCGCAGGAACGAGGAGCGCAGTTGGGGTCCCGGGAGCCGAGCGCCTCGGGGCTTTCTGGCTGTTGTCGACTCCAGCGAATCCCACGACAGAGTGGCTTTCTGGGTGTTAATGGTGCAAGCGAATCCTACGACTGAGATGCCGTTCCTGTCCAGCCCTAACCCAAGAAACCGAGACACAAACTGATATCAGCCCATCCGTTCGCCACCGTTGACGTTCAGCGTCTCCCCGGTCACGAAGGTCGCGTCGCGCAGGTACGCCGCGGCCTCGGCGATGTCCTCGGGTTCGCCGAAGTGCCCGACGGGGATGCCGGCCATCTCCTCGGCCTTCTCCTCGGGGGTTCGGTCGGCGGTCATGTCCGTCTCGATGTGCCCCGGTGCGATGGCGTTCACGCGGATGTCGGGCGCGAAGTCGCCGGCGTGGCTCCGCGTCAGGGAGATGAGCGCACCCTTCGAGGCGGCGTAGTGGCACTCGATGGGGGCGCCGGTGTGGGCGAGGATGGAGGAGACGTTCGTCACGGAGGGGTCGTCGTCGGACGCCTCCAGGTGCGACAGCGCGGCCTTCGTGACGTTGAACGCGCTGTTGACGTTCACGTCCATGATGCGGTCGAAGTCCTCGGGCGAGAGCGACTCGGTGTAGACGTGCTGGTCGATACCGGCGTTGTTGACGACGTGGTCGACGCCGCCGAACGCCTCGGCCGCGGTGTCGACGAGCCGGGCGGCGGCGTCCGGGTCGGAGACGTCCGCGCCGACGACGAGGGCGTCCTGCCCACGTTCGCGGACCGCCTCCGCCACCTCTGCGGCGGCGTCCTCGCTGCTGTGGTAGTTCACCGCGACGTCGTAGCCGTCGCTGGCGAAGCGGAGCGCGATCGCACGGCCGAGGCCTCGTGAGGAACCGGTGACGACTGCTGCTGGCATACCGGCTGCACGGTGGCGGGCCCCTTCGTGGTTCGGGTCGCGGAAGCCGGGAACTCAGCAGGCGCCGCCGCCACCGCCGGCCGCGCCCGCGCCGGCACAGGAGGCCGCGCTGGCGCTCGCACCGACCGCTGCCGCGGCGCCCGCGGTGACGATGGCCGCGTTGGCCGTGTGGCTGTAGTCCTTGCACTCGCCCCAGGCGACGGGGGCGATGTCGTCGTCGATGTCGTCCATCGTCTCGACGCTGTCGCGGAGTTCCGCGAGCCCGACGCCGGCGTCCGTCGCGAACCGGTCGACGAGCTCGTCGGTGAGCGCCACGCGGCGGCAGGTCTCGGCCTCGAACAGCTCGTCCCCGTCGAAGGTGAACTGCACGTCGTAGTGGCGGACGAACACGTCGTCGAAGGGCGCCTGGAGCGCGCTCGCGGCCTCGCCGACGAGCTCCCAGACGCGGTCCATGTCGGGGTCCTCGACGTCCTCGCCGAGGGAGAAGCGGGTGATGGGGACGACGACGGGCTCGCCGTCGGGGCCCTCGTTCACGACCGCGACGCCGGTGACGCCGCAGTCCTCGGCGTCGTAGCCGCCGGCGTCGACGGTCTCACGGAGGGCCTCGTCGGCGTCGCCCTGTCGCGATTCGAGGTCGACCTGTTCGTCCGGCGTGTCGTCTCCGAGGAGTCGTTCGAGCAGGGAGGGCATCACCAGATGTTTCGGGGAGCCGTCACTTCGGCGTTTCGGAATCCCAGGCTGCCGTGCCCGCGTCGTCGGCCGTCGTCGCGGTCACCTCGTCGGCCGTCGCGTACACCAGCGGGTCGTCCGCGACCCGGCGCACGAGCCCGGCACCCCGGAGATGTTCGAGGTGCGCGAACGCCTCGCCGGCACCGAACTTCACGTGGTAGCCGGCCATCTCGCCGAACAGCTCCGTGGCGAGGGTCCACGGTGTCGCCGGCTCGACTCCCGCGAGCGCGGCGAGCGCACGGCCCGACCGTTCGCGGTGGTGTGCCCGCAGTTCCGCGACGCGGGGGAGGAGCGGGAACGACGCGCCGTGGCCCGGGCGAGCGACGTCGACGCGGTCCTCGAGCCGCGAGAGCGTCCGTCGGTACGCCGTCAACGGGTCGTCCTGCCGGGTGTCACCGCCGCCGACGTTCGGCGTACAGGTCCGCAGGACGGCGTCACCGACGAACCCCACGTCCTCGACGACGAAGGCCGCGTGTCCGGCGGTGTGGCCCGGCGTGTGGAGGACCTCGACTCCGGCGACCGTCTCGCCGTCGGCGAGCTTGCGGACCGGGACCGAATCGGGCACCGGCGACGAACTGTCGAACTCGACGAGCGCCGCGACCTGTTCGTCGGGGACGCCCCAGCGTTCGAGCGTCGCGGCGTCGCGGTCGAGACGGCGTTCGCGCTCGGCAGCGTACTCGCCGACCAGCGGCGCGTCGCGCTCGTGCATCCCGAGGCTCGCGTCGGCCGCCGCCCCGAGTCGCGCGGCGTTCCCGGTGTGGTCGGCGTGCCAGTGCGTGACGAGCACGTGGTCGACGTCCTCGACTGCGAGCCCTGCCGCCGCGATGCCGTCGACGAGGCGGTCCCACGCCGATTCGGTCGGTGGGCCGGGGTCGATCACCACACCCCTGTCGGGGAGCAGGTACGCGCTGTTGCCGCCCTCGGCGTTGCCGTCCGACCCGCCGGACACCTGTATCCGTCGTACGTCTGCCATCGAGTGGTGGTGACCACGGTCGGTCGCCGGAAACGTGTTCCGGGTTCGGCACCCGGTTCCTGTCGGCTCTTCGGTACATCTATGGTGGTGCCGCCGGATTGCTCGGACATGTCCCTCCACGCAGTAGACGAACTGGACGACGCCATCGACGTGACGAAGGGGTTGCTGTTCCCCGTCGACGTACGGCTCTGGCTCAAGCTCGCGCTCGTCACGCTGTTCGTCGGCGGCGGCGCGGGCTTCCCCTCGTACGCGTTCAACTTCGCCGGATCGGGCGGCGGTGGCGGTGGCGGCGGTGGGGAACCCGGCCTCGGTCTGACCGACGGCGAACTGCTCCTCGTCGTGGGCGGGCTCGTCGCCGCCGTCGTCGTGTTCTTCCTCCTGTTCGGTGCGCTCGGCGCCATCATGGAGTTCGTCTTCGTCGAGGCACTCGTCGACGGCGAGGTCCGCATCAGGCGCGGCCTCGGCGAGTTCTGGCGGCGCGGCCTCCGCCTGCTCGGCTTCCGGCTCGCAGTGACCCTGCCGATACTGCTTGTCGTCATCGGTATCATCGCCGCGTTCCTCTTCCCCGTCTTCCTCGGGACCGGGCCCGAGGTGGGAATCCTCGTGCTGCTGGCGGCCATCCCGCTCGTCTTCGTCCTCGCGTTCGTCGTCGGCATCGTCAACGGGTTCACGAGCGTCTTCGTCGTGCCGGTGATGCTCGCCGACGACTGCGGGGTGCTCGACGGCTGGCGGACCCTCTGGCCCTCGCTCACGGACGAGACGGTGGAGTACATCGGCTTCGCGGTCATCAACTACGTCATCCGGCTCGTCACCGGCACCGCCGCCACGATGATCCTCGGCGTGACCGCGCTCGTGCTGTTGCTCCCCTTCGGCGGCGTCGGACTCCTCCTGCTGGCGGGACTGCCGGCCTCACCGGGACTGCTCGGTCTGGCGCTGCTCGCGGTCCTCGGTATCGTCTACCTCGTCGTGCTGTTCGCCATCTGGGCGGTGGTCCTCGTCCCCGTCGAGTCCTACCACCGCTACCACGCGCTGCTCGTCCTCGGCGACATCCTCCCGCGATACGACCTCGTCGCGGACCGCCGACCCGGGGACGGGGGCGGCTCCGGGGGTGCGCCCACCGACGGCGACGGGCCCGACGGCTTCGGCGACGCTGACGACGGCTTCAGCGAGGACTCCGACGACGGCTTCAGCGAGGACTCCGACGACGGCTTCGGCGACGGCTCGCCGGGACCGGCGTAGCGGGACGGGCCGGTCCGGGCCCCTAGACTGAAGCGACGACCGACCGATTCCTCCCGTATGACCGACGACGAGGACGTCTCGACACCGTACGGTCGACACCGCCAGACGACCGTCTACACGACCGGGATGCTCACCGGGAACGTCCCCGACATCCCCGTCGACCCGGACCGGCTCGCCGACCGCGCCCGAGAGGAACTGGACGGCCGGGCGTACGACTACGTGGCGGGCGGTGCCGGCGGTGAGTCCACGATGCGGGCCAACCGACGAGCGTTCGACGACTGGCGCATCGTCCCGCGGGTCATGCGCGACACGGGGACTCGCGACCTGTCGACGACCGTGCTCGGCCGGGAGTTCGCGGTCCCCGTCCTCCTCGCCCCCATCGGCGCACAGGGCATCGTCCACGAGGACGGCGACCTCGCCAGCGCCCGCGCGGCGGCCCGGTGGGACGTCCCGTACGTCTGCTCGACGCAGGCCTCCGAGCCGCTGGAGGAGGTCTCCGATGCGCTCGGTGACACCCCGAAGTGGTTCCAGCTCTACGCCAGCGAGGACCGCGAACTCACCCGCAGCCTGGTCGAGCGGGCCGAGGACGCGGGCTACGACGCCATCGTCGTCACGCTCGATACGCCCCATCTCGGCTGGCGGGAGCGCGACCTCGACCGCGGGTTCCTCCCGTTCCTCGACGGCGACGGCATCGCGAACTACACCAGCGACCCGGTGTTCCGCGACCGGCTCGCCCAGCCGCCCGAGGAGAACCCCCGCGCCGCCGCCCAGGAGTTCGTGCAGGTGTTCTCCGACGCGACGCTCACCTGGGACGACCTGGAGTGGATCGCGAGTCTGACGGACCTCCCGGTGGTCGCGAAGGGCATCCTCCACCCCGACGACGCCCGGGACGCGGTCGCCCACGGAGCCGCGGGCGTCGTCGTCTCGAACCACGGCGGCAGACAGGTCGACAACGCCGTCGCCGCGCTCGACCAGCTGCCCGGCATCGTCGACGCCGTCGGCGACGACGCCGCGGTGGTCTTCGACTCGGGCATCCGCCGCGGCGCCGACGCCGTGGTCGCACTCGCGCTCGGCGCGGACGTGGTCTCGCTCGGGCGGCCGTGGGTGTACGGCCTCGGGCTCGCCGGCGAGGACGGCGTCGCGAGCGTCTGCGAGAACTTCCTGGCCGACCTCGACCTGACGGTGGCGCTCGCGGGTTACGACGACGTGACGGAGCTCGACGAGTCGGCGCTCCAGCGGGGGTGACAACCGTTGCCAGTAGCTTGATTTCCCTGGACCGTGTGGTTGATACGATGGACGACAGGGGTAGTGGGAGCGTACGTGTCCTCCACGTCGACGACGACGCCAGGCTGCTCGAGCTGGCAGCGACGTTCCTCGAACGCGAGGGCGGGTTCGAGGTGACGACGACGACCGACGTCGACGAGGCCCTGGCTATCCTCGACGCCGACCCGGTCGACTGCGTCGTCAGCGACTACGACATGCCGGGGACCGACGGTCTCGCCTTCCTGTCGGCGGTCCGTGACCGCGACGGCGACATCCCGTTCATCCTCTTCACGGGGAAGGGGAGCGAGGAGATCGCCGGCGAGGCCATCGCTGCGGGCGTGACGGAGTACCTCCAGAAGGAGTCCGCGACGGAGCAGTACACCGTCCTCGCGAACCGAATCGAGAACGCCGTCTCGAAGCACCGGGCCGAGCGCGCGGCCAGGGATGCCGACGAGAGACGAAAGCGGATGCTCGAACGGGTGACCGACGCGTTCTTCTCGCTCGACCGGTCGCTGCGGGTGACGTACGCCAACCACCGCGCCGCCGAGTGGATGGCCCACGACGGCGACGCCGAGGGCGAACAGCTCGTCGACCTCGTGCCCGGGGCGGCGGCGGCGTTCGTCGAACGCTGCCGGCTGGCGCTCGACGAGCGGCGGGCGGTGACGTTCGAGGAGCGCGTCCCCGGTGGCGACGGCAACCGATGGGTCGAGGTCCGTGCCTATCCGGACGACCAGGGGCTCTCGGTGTACTTCCGCGACGTGACCGGACGGAAGGAGCGGCGGCGCGAACTCGAACGGAGCGAGCGGCGCTTCCGTGGCATCTTCCTCGAGCACTCGAACCCGATGCTCCTCATCGACCCCGAGTCGGGCGCCATCGAGAACGCGAACCACGCGTCTGCGGCGTTCTACGGCTACTCCCGCGCGGAGCTCCGGTCGATGAACATCGACGACATCAACACCCTGCCACCCGAGGAGGTCGCGAGACGGCGGGAGCAGGCCGACGAGCGCGACCGGGAGCAGTTCCGGTTCGAACACACGCTCGCCGACGGCACGGTACGGACCGTCGAGGTGTTCTCGTCACCGGTGCCCGTCGGCGACGACACACTGCTGTTCTCCATCGTCCACGACGTGACCGACCGAAACGCCTGAAAATCGTGATAGACGGTTCCTAACCGCAAGGCATTTTTTATTCCGGGCGAACCACTCGACGATGAAACGACGCGCCCTGCTCACCTCCGGTGCCGTCACGTTGAGCACCCTGGCCGGCTGTCTCGGCGGCGACGGTGCCGGCGATGTAACCACCAGCGGCACGGACCCGGCGACCGCCACGGACACCACCACCCAGACGGCGGGCGGAACGACCGACGCGGACACCCCACAGGAGATCGGCGGGGAGGAGACCACGACGAGCGGCTCGATGGGGACGCCCCGCGAGGTGACCGCGAACCCGGGCGACCCGAACCCGAACGACGGCTACGCGCCCGAGCCGGACGAGGTGCCGGCGGAGCGCGACATCGACACCTCGGGCTACGAGACCCTCGACGTCGAGGGCGAGCAGGTCAGGCTCGCCCCCATCGAGGACGTCCACTACTGGTGGGCACGCCAGGAGGCCCGCATCGTCGACGCCCGTGGGCTGTCACAGTACCGCGAGGCGCACATCCTCGGCTCGGTCGCGAGCCCCGTCCAGAGCGACATCGATTCCTCGTACGTGAGCGACTGGTCGTCGGACGAGCGCATCGTCTGCTACTGTGGCTGCCCCCACCACATCTCGTCCATGCGGGCGGCGGAGCTCCAGTCGGCGGGCTACGAGAACGTCCTCGTCATCGACGAGGGCTTCTTCGAATGGGTCGACCAGTCCTACCCCGTCGTCGGTGCGGACGCGTCGAACCGGACGCTGTACCGCATCAGGGGCCGGACGCGACCCCGGTTCGCCGGCGAGATGGTGGTGGCACGCCACGTCGGGAGCGACCGGGTGGAGGCGGCGCCGGTCCAGCGCGACGGCAGCTACGAGGTGCACGTCCGGTTCGCGGACGTCACGCCGGACTCCCGGCTCAGGCTCGAGACGCCGGACTACACCGTGACGGCCACGCTCGACGAACTGACGAGCAGGGTCGTCACTCCGCGACTGGTCGACGACTGACGTCGCCTCCCCTCGCCCGCCTCGCGGTTTCGATTCTGTGCCTCTCGTCCGCCAACGTCTGTGAAAGTATGACTACGAACGACAAATACCATGTTTTATTGCCATCGGAACTCGCCAGTGTGGTATGCGAAGACGTGACTTTCTGACGGCGCTGACGGTCGCCACATCGACGACGACACTCGGCCGCCGGGCGGCCGCCGAGGTCCGCGAGACGACGGCGACGACGGTCGATGCACTGGAGTTCGACTCGACGGCGAGCTTGCTCGATTCGAACGGCAACTACCTCACCGACGACTCCCTGATCGCGGTGACGGCGGAGACGACGGCGCTGAACGAGGACGCCGACGGCAACGGCGACGCGGTGTACTACGACTCCTCGACGGACATCCCCCTGGTCGCTGTCGACGGCGACGTGGTCGGCTTCGGTGCGACGCTGGTCTCCAACCAGGCGAACTTCAGAAGCGGCAACGAGGAGTTCGTGCTGAACGTCTTCGACGCCCACCTCGGCGGGAACGGCACCGTGCTGTACGACGAGGGCCACGACCAGTACCACAGCCTGAACGACTTCTCGAACATGGCGAACTACGCCGAACAGAACGGCTACACCGTCTCGGCGACGACCGACCTCGCGAACGACCTCCCGTCGGCGGACGCGCTCTGGCTCACCGCGCCGTCGACGGCGTTCACGTCGAGCGAGCAGTCGGCGCTCTCGTCGTTCGTCGCGAACGGCGGCGCGGTGTTCGTCTTCGACCGCGCGGACTACAGCAACTTCGACGAGACGGCGAACCTCAACGACGTGGCGAGCGCGCTCTCGCTCGCGTTCCGGTTCAACGACGACCAGGTGACCGACGACACGAACAACGGCGGCGCGTACTACAAGCCGACGACGACCCGGTTCGACACGAGCTTCGCCTACTTCGGCGACCGACCCGGGATGGAGATCGACCCCGACGCGACCCACGTCGTCGACGTGACGAGCGTGGCCGACGGCGACACGGTCGACGTGGCGTTCGACTCCGGCCGCGTCGAGAACGTCCGCATCCTCGGCATCGACACGCCCGAGAAGGAGCAGTACCAGCAGTACGAGCGCGTCCAGGAGTGGGAGGGCATCGAGTCGCTCACCTATCTCGCCGACGAGGGTGCGGCGGCGACCACCTTCGCGGAGGACGAGCTCTCGAACGAGACCGTCGAACTGTCGTTCGACGACGCCGAGGCCGGCATCTTCGACCAGTACGACCGCCTCCTCGGCTACATCCACTACGACGCGGACGGGGACGGCACCCGCGACGAGTTCTACAACTACCGCGCCGTCGAGCAGGGCTACGCCCGGCTCTACTCCTCGGCGTTCACGAACCACGCGAGCTTCTTCCAGGCGGAGCAGACCGCACAGGAGCAGGGCCTGAACGTCTGGAGCCAGAGCGACCCGGACAGCTCCAGCGAGATCCGCAACGGGAGCGTGAGCGAGCTGTTCTTCCCGACGGCGGCGAGCGTCAGGACGACGGCCGGGGCGATCGACCGGGCCAGGGTCCCGGTCCTCGCCGGCACGAACGCGAGCCAGACGGAGTCGCCCTCGGTCACGTACAGCGACATCCCGCTCGTCGGCGTCGACGCGGACGCGAACGTCGCCATCGTCGGCGCACCCTTCGTCGACGAGTCCTACGAGCAGGCCGAGGGCTACGCCGTCGACACGTCCGGCTACGGCAACTTCGCGTTCCTCTCGAACCTGCTCGACGAGCTCTCCGACGTTGGCGGGCCCGTGCTCATCGACGGCGGGCACGGCCAGTTCGCGAGCGACGCCGCGGTCGCTGGCGAGGACGCCGCCTACTACCAGCGCTACCTGGAGGGGGTGGACCTCGGCTTCGAGCAGATCAACGACCTGAGCCAGGCCCGGCTGGACGAGGCGCGGGCGCTCCTCGTCGCCACGCCCTCCGACGGCTTCACCACGAGCGAGGTGGACGCGCTGTCGGCGTTCCGCGACGACGGCGGTGCGGTCGTCCTCGTCGGCTCGGGCAACGCCGCGTCCAGCGCCCGCTCGAACCTCAACTCGCTCGCCAGCGACCTCGGCAGCGACCTCCGCCTCAACGACGACCAGGTCGTGGACGACACGGACAACGTGAACGGCGACCAGGCGGTCCCGACGACGACCAGGTTCGACACATCGTTCCCGTACTTCTCGTCGTTCACCCCCGACGACACGCACCTCTCCGTCGTGCAGGTTCACGCCGACGGTGACACCCTGAACGACGAGTTCGTCGTCTTCCAGAACGACGGCGACTCGGCGGTCGACCTCTCCGGGTTCGTCGTCGAGGACGCCGCGGGCTACGACTACCCGTTCCCCTCGGGCTTCACTCTCGACGCCGGCGCCCAGGTCACGCTGCACACCGGCTCCGGCACCGACACCGCGACCGACCTCTACTGGGGGTCGGGCTCGCCCGTCTGGAACAACACCGGCGACACGGTGAACCTGCTCGACGAATCCGGGGCGACGGTGCTCTCTCGGACCTACTCCGGCGACGGCTTCGACGAGACCGACGGCGGCGGCGGCACCGGCGGCAGCATCGCGGTCGACTCGGTCCACGCCGACGCCGCCGGCGACGAGTACGACAACCTGAACGACGAGTACGTCGTGTTCGCGAACCCCGGCGATTCCGCCATCGACCTCTCGGGCCACGCGGTCGAGGACGAGGCGGGCAACCACTACGACTTCCCCGCGGGGTACAGCCTCGACGCGGGGGCGACGGTGACGCTGCACACCGGCTCCGGGAGCGACACGAGCTCGGACCTCTACTGGGGGTCGGGCTCGCCGGTCTGGAACAACTCCGGCGACACCGTCTACGTCTTCGACGACGCGGGCGCGACGGTCGTGAACTACAGTTACTGAGCGTCCAGCTCAGCGGTCGGCCAGCTCGGCCACCCGGTCGGCCACCGCCGGCAGGAACGCCTCCACGGGCTCGCGGGCCACGTGGTCCGCCCGGCCGGCGTACTTCGTCCGGTCGAGGTTGACGACGACGAGCGTCGCCCCGTTCCGGATCGCGGTGTCGGGGAGCAGGCCCGCAGGGTCCACCGTGAGCGACGAGCCGGCGGCGAGGAACACGTCGGCGGCCTCCGCCCGGCGGCGTGCCTCCTGCATGGCCGCGGCGGGCAACTGCTCGCCGAACAGCACGGTGTCGGGCTTGTAGACGCCGCCGCAGTCGCAGGTCGGCGCGCCCTCGCCCGACTCGACGCGCTCGCGGGCGGCCTCGACGGGAATCGAGGCGCCACAGTCCGGACAGGTGGCGCTGGTGCCGGTGCCGTGGAGGTGGACGACGGCGTCGGAGCCGGCCGCGAGGTGCAGGCCGTCGACGTTCTGGGTGAGCAGCGCGTCGAGCTGGCCGTCCTGCTCCAGCCGAGCCAGCGCATCGTGGGCCGGGTTCGGGGCGACGTCGCCGTCGAATAAGTGCGCGTGCAGCGAGAGCCAGTCGTCCCAGAACCGCTCCGGGTCGGCGCGGTAGCGCCGGACGGTGAACGCGTCCTCGTCGAACTCGTCCCAGAGGCCGCCCTCGCTCCTGAAGTCCGGGATGCCGGAGGCCGTCGAGAGGCCCGCGCCGGTCAGCGCGACGACCTCGTCGGCGTCGGCGATGGCGGCCGCGACGGTGTCCGGGTCGGTCATGGAGGGGGGTAGTACCGCGAGTGACAAAACTACCGCGGCGGCGGTGACTGTCGTCGGTCGAACGCACCGCTGTCGCGGGATTTTGGACCCCTGGCGCCGGAATCACCACCGATACCAGTATCCGAAGGTTGAAACGCGCCCATCACCTCCAGCGTGTATGGAATACGATTCACTTCTCGAACGAGCACACGACGACCTCCCCGACCGACCACAGGACGCCGGGAGCCGTCTCACGGTTCCGGACCCCGAAGGCGAGACGGACGGTGCGTTCACACGACTGACCAACCTCCAGGCCATCGCGGACGCCCTCTCGCGAGACTCGAAGCACCTCCACCGGACCATCCAGCGCGAGCTCGGTACCAACGGCCAGTTCGACGGCGACCGCGCCCGCTACAACGGCTCCTTCTCCGTCTCCGACTTCGACGCGGCCATCCAGCAGTACATCGACGAGTACGTCACGTGCGGCGAGTGCGGCCTGCCCGACACCCGCCTCGTGACCGAGGACGGCGTCGACATGCTGCGCTGTGAGGCCTGCGGTGCCTTCCAGCCCGTCTCGAAGAGCAAGTCCCCGAGCAGCGCCAACGTCAACCCCGACGAGGTCGAGGAGGGGCGCACCTACGAGGTCAAGATCACCGGCACCGGCCGCAAGGGCGACGGTGTGGCCGAGAAGGGCAAGTACACAATCTTCGTCCCCGGCGCACAGGAGGGCGACGTGGTCCAGATCTACATCAAGAACATCTCCGGCACGCTCGCGTTCGCGCGGCTCGCCTGATTCTGCGGTTCTACGCCTTCGAGCACGCCAGCCCGGAGCGACGGCGCCGTCCGGCGGGAGCGTTTAGCCCCCTCCCGCCCTCTCTCACTCATGGACATCGACCGGTACGACTCCCTCGACGGACAGGTCGCCCTCGTCACCGGCGCGAACCGGGGCATCGGGGCGGAGGTCGCCGCCGAGCTGACAGCCCTCGGGGCGACCGTCTACGCCGGAGCCCGGCGCCCTGACGACGTGATGGCCGACGACCAGCGGCCGGTCGAACTCGACGTGACGAACGACGAGTCGATGCGGACGGCGGTCGAGCGCATCGACGAGGAGGCCGGGCGGCTCGACGTGCTCGTGAACAACGCCGGCATCGGCGGCCCCTCGGCAGCCCTCCACCGGCTCGAACCGCGCGACGTCGACGCCGTGTTCGACGTCAACCTCCGGGGCCCGACCATCCTCACTCGCTTCGCCCTGCCGCTCCTGCTGGACCGTCGGGGCGGCCGCGTGGTCAACCTCTCCTCCGGGATGGGCGCGCTGGGCGAAGGGATGTCCGGCGGGAGCGCCCCGTACAGGATCTCCAAGACGGGACTGAACGGACTGACGGCGTACCTCGACGGCGAGTACGGCGACGACGGACTGCTCGCCAACTCTGTCTGTCCCGGCTGGGTGCGGACCGACATGGGCGGGCCGGGGGCGACCCGGAGCCTCGCGGAGGGTGCGGACACGCCGGTCTGGCTGGCGACGTTCCGGCCCGGCGGTCCGTCCGGGCGGTTCTGGCGGGACCGGTCGGTCATCGACTGGTGAGAACGGCGTCGGGGCCTCCGGGCCCTACTCGCGCTCGATGAGCGTCGCGATTCCCTGCCCGAAGCCGATGCACATCGTCGAGAGCGCGGTCTCCGCGCCGGTGCGCTCCAGTTCGTGGACGAGCTTCGTGACGAGCGCCGCGCCGGTCGCCCCGAGCGGGTGGCCGTGTGCGATGGCGCCGCCGTTGACGTTCGTACGTTCCCAGGGCGCTCCGGTCTCCTCGAGCCACGCCGCGACGACGCTCGCGAACGCCTCGTTCACCTCGAAGATGTCGACGTCGTCGACGGTCATGTCCTCGGCCTCGAGCAGCTGCTGGGTCGCCGGGATGGGGCCGGTGAGCATCATCACGGGGTCGACGCCGACGACCTCCTGGGCGACGATGCGGGCCATCGGCTCCCAGCCCTGCGCCTCGGCGACCTCGCGCGAGCAGACGAGCGTGGCCGCCGCGCCGTCGACGATGCCCGAGCTGTTGCCGGCGTGGATGATCCCCTCGCCCTCCTCGCGGAACGCGAGCGGGATGCCCGAGAGCGTCTCCACGTCGGTGCCGGGCCGGGCGTGGCCGTCGCGCTCGACCGTCACCGGCTCGCCGTCGAGCGTCGTCTCGACGGGGACGACCTGCGAGTCGTAGCGGCCGGCCTCCCACGCCTCGCCCCAGCGGCGCTGCGAGTCGACGGCCAGTTCGTCGAGGGCCGACCGGTCGAAGCCCCACGTCTCGGCGATGCGCTCTGCGGACTCGCCCTGCGGGACGAGCTCCTCGTAGTGCTCGCGGTACGTCTCGGTCATCGAGCCGCCGTCGGAGCCCATCGGCTCGCGGGTCATGTGCTCGACGCCGCCGGCGACGACGACGTCCTGGAAGCCCGCGGCGACCTGCCCGGCGGCGAAGTTGATGGCCTGCTGGCCGGAGCCGCACATCCGATTGAGCTGGACGCCCGGCGGCCCGTGGCGCCCCTCGTATGACGCCCCGGGACCGGCGTCGGCGGGGATCTCCTCGCCCCAGCCCGCCACGAGCGGGGCGATGCGACCGATGTTCGACCCCTGGTCGCCCTTCGGCGTCACGCAGCCGTACACCACGTCGTCGACGATGGCCGGGTCGAACCCGTTGCGCTCCTCCAGGGCCCTGAGCGGGGCCGCCGCGAGGTCCTGCGGGTGGGTGTCCCGGAACGCTCCGTCCCGCTTCCCGAACGGTGTCCGCACCGCGTCCACGATGACTGGCTCGTTCATCGGTAGAAACTATACCACGATTTACTTGTTTCTTACGCCGTGCTGACGGCGCGGCGCTGAACTCGGAACAGATTGTGCGTTCATCGGATAATCCGCGCTGGAATCGGAACTCGGCCAATTATAAGCGGTATAATCGGACGATAGAAAATTTTAATACCCCATGATGTGAATATCGGAACACATGACGCGTACCCACGTCGTGCGGAACGAGTCTCGCACTGGTGGCGACCACCAGTACGCCGCACACGGCGACAAGCCGTCCACCACGGTGACGGGTACGCCGCTTTCTCGCTGAGTCCCCGTCACGTCGGTCCACGACGACCGACGGCGCGTGGTTCCACCGCCAGCTCGACGCTTCGGTGGTCACGTGTGGAGGTACCGCAGTTCGACTGCCAGCCACGACTCTCCGAACCCATGACCGAGTTCACCTTCGAGACGGACGCCCAGCACGCACCCTACAACTACGCTCACCTCGTCGACGACCGCAGCCACTGCTACCACCGGTTCGACGTGGACCCGGCGTACGACGACGGTGTCGTCGACCCAGAGACCGGTCGCCGCGACGCCCCGCCGGACTTCGGCGCTCGTCGGCGCGCAATCGTCGAGTTCTACGGCCACCGGTGCGGTCGCTGTGCCACCCGGGTCGACACCGGGAGCGCGGACCACGGCGAGGTCGCGTACCTGTTCAGCGTCGCGGACGACGCCGCCGACAGCTGGGCGCTGCGACAGCTCGTCGCCGTCTGCGAGCCCTGCTACGACCTGCTCAGTACGGACTGCGCGGACCAGATCGGCGGCTTCGGCGACGCCTACCGTCGCGCGCCGCAGTTCCCCGCCTGGACCGGCGACCCGCGCGTCGCCGTCGAGCGGCTCCCCCTCACCGGCCGCGAGGTCTGGTTCCGCGACAGACTGAGCGACCGGGTCGCCGTCGAGCCTCCGGCCGGCGAGAGCGTCAACGCGGCCGCCGCACGCGAGGCCTGCCTCGCCCGGTCGACACCCGCGGCGGTCGCGGTCGCACTCAACGAGGTGCTCCTTGCCGACGAACGCGGGCCGCTCTCGACGGCGAACCGCCGGCTCTCCGATCGGTGGGACGCGCTCTCCGAACGGGAACAGTCCGAGTACGAACGGTGCGCCGTCGACGCCGAGACCGTCGTGGGCGGTGGGTTCGAGCCGTGCGTCGACCTCCAGCGCGCCTGAAGACGGGTGTGCACCGACGCTCCCCCCGGAGACGTCGGAGCCGCCAGCCGGTCACCCGCTGACGTCCACCCCTCCACCCGCTGACGTCCACCCCTCCACCCGCGGACGCCACTGCCCCCTTCGACACGATTCCGACCGGCTCAGACCCCGACGCTCTCGGGGTCGGTCCGACGGCGTCCGAGGTACCACCAGACCGCGAGCAGCAGGACGCCGAGGGCCGCGACCGCGCCGGCCGCGGTCGGGCTGGTGGTCGCGCCGACCGTGACACTCGAGATGAGCGCGCCGCTCCCGAGTGCGAGCGCGAGGAACCGCCCCACGCCCTGGTCGAGCCGGCTCTCGACGACCGACTCCACGTCGGCCTCCGTGACGTAGTCCGCACGGAGCGTCTCCTCGACCGCGGTGAGGTCCGCGTCCGCCGCAGCGCGCCCGTCGATGGCCTCGACCTCCTCGGCCAGCGTCGAGACGGCCGTATCGAGGCGCTCCTCTGCGTCCTGCAGGTCGTCCGCGGCAGCGGCGTACTCCTCCAGTTCGCCGACGCGCTCGCGGAGCTTCGCGACCCGCCCCTCGAGATCGTTCAGCTCCGTGACCGTCGCGTGTGTCTCGACGACCTCGTCGATGCGGCCGTCGAGGTCGGTCCGAGCCGCGTCCACGTCCGCCTCGAGGTCGACGCGCGTGGTCTCGATCTCAGACGCGAGCGAGCGCTCCAGTGCTGCCACGTCGCGCTCCTCGGCCTTGCGGTCCTCGAGGTCCCGGGCGGCCTCGGCGACCCGCTCGAGGTCGTCCGCCCGGGCGGCGTCGTCCGCGAGCCTGTCGAGCCTGTCGGCCACGTCGGACAGGGTCGACTCGGACGCGGCGCGCTCGTCGAGGTCCGACAGAGACGCCGCCAGCGCCTGGACCCGCTCGGCCGCTGCCGCGGTATCTGAGAGCGCGTCGAGGCGCTCCTCCACGCTCGCGACGGTGCTCGCATCCGCCTTCAGTCCGTACAGGTCGGTGATGCTGTCCTCCAGCCCGTCCAGCTCCTCGGTGAGCTGTTCGCGCTTGCGCCTGGCACGCGACTGCAGGTGGTCGACGAACGAGGAGGTCGAATCGGCGAGCTCCAGGTTCAGCTCGTTGCGGAGCAGCTCGCGGTCGGCCTCGTCGACGCGGTCGTCGCGGAAGGCAGCGACGAGTGCGGCCACCACGTCGTCGTCGGCCTCGAGGTGCGTGTCGGACGTGTCCGGCTCCGCCTCGCCGTCGGACTCCGGCGACGTGTCGCTCGGTTCGGGGCTCGGGGCAGGGTCCGGCTCGTCGGTCGCCGGTGGCACCCCCGCCGGGTCCTCGAGGTCGAGCGTCGGCACGTCGTCGTCGGTGTCCTCGGTGCCGCCGGTCGGCTCCGCCGCCGCGGCGCTCCCGTCGGCCGTGCCCTGGCCGTCGAACGACCGCTCGATGGAGGAGAGGTCCATCCCGCGCTCCCAGTCCGCTGGCTCGTCGTCGGGTGCCGGCGTGGACCCGTCGCCATCCGACGCGGTATCGCTGTCCCCGTCGGTCCGCGAGCTGGTTCGAGCCGTCCCGCTGCCGTCGCCACCGAGGACCGCGAGCTCCGGCTCAGTCGCGAACGCGGCCGGGTCGGGGACCGACCCGGTGCGGAGTCCCACCACCGTCTCGACCTGGTCGTTCGGCCCGAGCGGACAGCGGAACTCGACGCCGTCGCTCGTCTTCTGCCAGCGGTCGGCCTCGTAGTCGGCGTGGAAGCCCACGTCGTCCGAGTCGATACCGGGCGGCATCGTATCCCTGAGCGAGACCGCGACGGCGGTGTCCGTCGTGGACTCGATCTCGTACCTGATGACCGGGATGGCCGCAGCGTCGTCGGAGAGGCGCTTTGCCACACGCACCCCGTCCGTCCTGACGACGGTCGGTGACCCGCCGTCGGCCGCCCCGGCACGGGACGCACGTGAACGTTGCCCAGACATATATTTCACACAGAACCGAACTCATTTTAGTCTATCGGATAGAGATGTCAATGGTCGTGAGGCTCCGACGAGAAACGGGTCCGCGAGTCGCGTTACTTGTCCTGCGGCGGTGCGACGAGCACCGGACGGTCCGCGTCGAGGATGACGCCCTGGGTCGTCGAGCCGAACAGTGCCTTCCCGGCAGGCGACCGACGTCGGCCGCTCACGCAGATGCAGTCCACGTCCCTGTCGCTCGCCTCGTCGAGTATCTCCGGTGCGGGGTCCCCACTGGACTCCGAGAGCGAGTAGTCGATCCCGGCCTCGTCGAGCACGTCACGGACCGCGTGGACCGTCGCGAGCTGGGTCACGGACGCACCCTCGGGGTTGTCCCTGAAGACGTGGAAGACGGTGACGTGGACCGAGTCCGGCGCGTCCGGAAGGTCGACGACTGCCTCTGCCTGAGATCGTGCGCGCTCTTCGGCCGTATCGAGTGCCAACAGTACCTCGTACATACCCCCCGCTACTCCCGTGGGTGGCTTATCTTTGGGGGGTTATTTGCACGGATTGGTCACGAGACACCGCCGACCCCGCTCTCGGCGTCGGGTAGGTCGTGCTTCTCGACCTCGATGCCGAGCTCCTCGAGCGCGGCCTCCATGTGCTCGTCCTGTGCGTACTCCGCGCCGTCTTCCTCGCGGATGCGCTGTGTCGTCGCGAGCACCTCGCCGCGCCGCTCGTCCGGGATCTCGTACTTGTCCGCGGCGAGCTCGATGACGAGGCCGTTGTTGTCGGTGGTGTACAGCGAGTGGAAGATGCCCCGGTCGAAGATGTTGTAGCCGCGTCCGTCTGCCTCGATGGCGTCCACCATCTCCTGGAACCGGTCGGGCTCGACGCTGAACGCGAGGTGGTGGACGCCGCCGACGCCGGTGCGCTGCGGGCCGGCGTTCGACGGCCGGTCGTCGCTCACGAAGAAGGTGAGGATGCGGCCGTCACCCGTGTCGAAGAACAGGTGCGTCTGGGACGGGTCGTCGAGGTTCGGCTGGCGGAGGACGAGCGGCATCCCGAGCAGGTCGCGGTAGAACGCGACCGTGTCCTCCTCGTTGCTGCCGATGATGGTCATGTGGTCGGTCCCGGTGGTGCGGAACGGGCTCTCCGGCGGGTCGGCGGTGACCGGAATCTGGCTGTCGTCCATGGGAGGGTAGTACTCCACGACGCCAGATATACCTGCTTCCAAACGACGCAGGTGACGCCGACGTAACCGGTCTGTGGCGTCGTCGATCAGCGCCGGTAGTGTCGCTCCCACTTCGGAACCGACCGCCGGTAGAGCGCGATGCCGATGCCGCCGACGAAGACACCGCCGACGCCGAGAGCGGCCAGCAGTTCGGTGGTGACGGGCGCGAGCACGAGCCCGACGATGAGGATGGGGACGAGCACGACGGCGAGCGCGAGGCCGAAGCCGGCGAACAGCACCGTGTCGAACAGGAACTCGTTCGGCTCGAAGCCCGCCAGCGCGACGGTCACCCCGAACAGGTAGAGCGCGAGGCCGACGAGGAGCACGAGCCCGACGACCGCCTCCGGGAGCCGTGCGCCCTGCCAGAGGACCGCGAGCAGGAAGTAGCCGACGCAGGTCGGGATGCCGAGCACGAGGAACGCGCGGAACTTCGCCCGGACCACGTCCGCGACCGACACGGGGTAGATCTGGTAGCCGGCCACGTCGTCGTACATCGTGATCCAGTTGTAGGTGGTGAAGGCCGAGAGCGCGAGGATGGCCCCGAAGGAGATGCCGGTCGAGGGTTCGAGCCCGGTGATGGTCTCGGCGAGGTCGATGAGCAGCCAGCTCACCGCGAAGAGGATACCGCCGGAGAACAGCACCTTCGTGACGCCACCGCTCGAACGCTGTACGTCCAGCAGCGTCTTCACGGTGAGGCCGTCGGCGTCGAACGGCAGTCGGGCCTGCCAGCGCGGGAACGTTCGGCCGGCGGTCCGGGCGGCCTTCTCGTAGCTGGTGTCGTAGACGCCGATGCCGACCGCGGCGAGCAGCGGGATGGGCGCGAGCGCGACGACGGCCTGGAGCGCGGTCGCGCCGTCGAACAGCCCGTACGGCGTGAACCGCACGAGGTCGACGCCTGCGGCGTAGGCCAGTCCGGCACTTGCCGCGAGACCGAGCAGGAGCAGGCGGCCCGACGCGCCGCGCGTCGACAGTCCGATGGCCGCGAACGTGATGGTCACGCCCAGCAGGAAGGTCGCGGTCGTGGTCGCCCACGCCGTCGGAATCGCCAGCGCGGTGAGGTCGCCGGAGACGACGGCGGGCGTGAAGCCGACCGCGATGGGGAGCAGGAAGAGGACGGCGTAGTAGACGGCGTCCTTCAGCAGGAAGACGCCGAGGAGCCGCCGTTGGGAGACCGGCAGGGTTCGCGCGCTGAACACCAGCATCGTCACGTCCCCGAGCACGTCGCGCATGGCATCCTGGCCGACGAACCCTGTCGACCCGGTCCGCAGGCCGAAGAAGAGCGCGAGGCCGTGGACGCCCGCCACGACGGCCGCGATGTCGGTGCCGGTCGTCGTCAGCAGGTACACCGCACCGGAGGTCAGTAGCGCGACGAAGACGGGGAAGCCGGCGAACCGGCTCCCGCCGAACAGCTCGCTGTGGAGCCGCCACTCCTCGCGGAGCATCTCCACGAACAGCCGGCGGTTCAGGCTAGTCATCGCCCGCGGCCGCCGCCGGTTCGGTCCACTCCTCGTCGGTCCCGACGTTGGCGACGAACGTGTCGAGCAGCGACTCGTCGGCGTCGAGCTGGTCGGGACGACGGTCGGCGATGAGCCGGCCCTCGTAGATGATGCCGACGCGCGTGCAGATCTCCTCGGCGACCTCGATGTGGTGCGTCGAGATGAACAGCGTGTTGCCCCGCTCGCGGTAGTCCTGGAGGTACCGCTTCACGCGCTCCTGGACGATGGGGTCGAGGTTGGCCAGCGGCTCGTCGATGAACACGACCTCGGGCTCGTGGAGGAACGCCTGCGTGATCATCACCTTCTGCTGTTGCCCCCGCGAGAGGTCGGTGCTGAGGGTGTCGAGCTTCTCGGTGAACGAGAGCCGCTCTGCCCACTGCTCGACCCGCTCGTCGAGCACGTCAGACGGGACGTCACGGACCGTCGCGACGAAGTCGAAGTACTCACGTGGGGTCATGAAGCTCGGCGGCGACTCCTGCTCGGGGAGGATGCCGACGTGGCGGCGGACCTCGACCGGGTCGGCGACCGGGTCGTGCCCGAGCACGGACGCCGTGCCCGAGTCGGGCTGCAGCTGGCCGGTCAGGATGCCGATCGTCGTCGTCTTTCCCGCGCCGTTCGGTCCGAGCGCCCCGAACAGCTCGCCGGCCTCGATGTCGAGCGTGAGGTCGGCGAGTGCGGTGACGTCACCGTAGGTCTTCCGGAGGTTCTCGGTTCGGATCGCACTCATCAGTCGTCCGAGAGAACGTATCGAACGATAAAGACGGTTCTGCCCGTAGCGGTAATCACAGCATATCCGGCTCTCGCTCGGAGAGAACCGACGATGGAGTCCCCCCGGACTCCCGTGGTCAGTTCGTCCGGCCGCTCCGGACCCGCCCGCCGAGCCGCTTCAGTGGTCTCGTCCCGGTGTAAAGCTGGACCAGGAGCGAGACGATCATGGCGATGGAGAACACGAGTGCGACTCCGATCGGCCCGACGTCGGCGAGCAGTGGGACGCCGAGGTCGGCGGCGATGACGGTCGCCATCGCCGCGAGGCCGAGCAGCAGGTAGTGCTGGTACCACGGCAGTCCCGTGTTGCTCATCACCGTGGTGTAGGGTACGAGCTCGTCCGCGAGGTCGGTGAGCGACACCGACTTCGTGTTCGAGTCGTACTCCACGATCCCGAGCCCGTCGAGCTTCGGCAGGTGGGTCTGGTGCAGGGAGGCGTAGACGCTGTCCCTGATGTTCCGCGGCGGCGGTGACTCCCCGGTCTCCTCCGTCGCGATGGACTCCGAGAGTTCGCGGAGCGTCGAACGCCCCCCGTTCCGACGGAGATCCTTGAGTACGAGACGGCGCCGCTCGTTGCTGAGTACGGAATGTATCTCCCCCTCTTCGAGCGCTGTCGTGTTCACAGCGCGTTCGGTACGACTAATCGATGGCGTGCGTATTGACACCTCTCTTCTCCCCCGGTGCGACGAAGGGTACCAACCATAATAGCTCTACGCCCTGTATGGCCAACACATTTATATACTCACCCGGGGTCTCGGGATGGTCGACAACGGGCCGTTACCGAGCGTTCTCGCCGGATAACGATAGCTTACGGTTATTTACGTCGGCGACTCTCGGGGGTCCGCCATCGTCGCTCGGCCCGACACCCAACAGTTAACCCGGACCCCGACACTGCCTCGGATATGCACGTACTCGTCCCAATCGACGGCTCGGACCCGAGCGTCCGCGCCCTCTCGTTCGGGGTCGACCTCGCGGACCGGTTCGACGGGGAGCTCGACGTGGTCCACATCGGGGATCCAGATGCGACGGCGACCGAACAGCTGCTCGAACGAGCGCGAGCGCGATGCGAGGAGGTCGGCGTCGCGGCGACCATCGAGGCCGTCCCGGAGCTCGAGGACGAATCACGGCTCCACTACGCCTCGAAGATCGGTGGCCAGATACTCGAGATCGCCACAGAGCGCGACGTGGACCACATCGTGATGGGCACGCACGGCCGGACCGGGCTCGACGAGTACGTCCTCGGCAGCGCGGCCGAGACGATCCTCGACACACAGCAGTACCCCGTGACGGTGGTGCCCTAACCGGATGCTAGACGTCCTGTTGTTCCTCGGACTCGCCGCGGTGGGGACCGGCGTGACATGGGTCGGTAGCACCTGGTTAGAGCGGGCCAGCGAGCGCATCGGCGTCCACTACGGCCTGCCACCGGTCGTGCAGGGCGCCATCGTCGCCGCCATCGGGTCCAGCTTTCCCGAGCTGTCGAGCGTGCTGCTCTCGGTGCTCGTCCACGGCGAGTTCGAGCTCGGTGTCGCCGCCATCGTCGGCTCGGCGGTGTTCAACATCCTCATCATCCCCGCCGCCGCCGGGCTGAGCGGCGAGGTCGGCCTCACCGCGGACCGCGACCTGGTCTACAAGGAGGCGCAGTTCTACATGCTCTCGGTGGCGACGCTGTTCCTCGCGTTCGCGTTCGCGGTCATCTACTACCCGACCGAGACCACCACGGCACTCAGAGGGAACATGACCCCGCTGCTCGCGCTCATCCCGCTCGCGCTGTACGGGCTCTACATCTTCAACCAGTATCAGGACACCAACGAGTACGACGCCAGCCACCACAAGCGCTCCCCCAACATCGGTCGGCGTTGGCTCGAACTGCTCGCCGGGCTGGCGGTCATCCTCGTCGGTGTCGAGATGCTCGTCGTCAGCGCCATCGAGCTCGGCGACGCGCTCGGCACGCCGTCGTTCGTCTGGGGGCTGACCGTCATCGCGGCCGGGACGAGCCTCCCGGACACCGTCGTCAGCGTCCAGGCAGCCCGCAGCGGACGCGACTCGACCAGCCTCGCGAACGTCTTCGGGAGCAACATCTTCGACCTGCTCGTCGCGGTCCCGCTCGGGGTCGTCGTCGGCGGCGCCGTCGAGATCAACTTCTCGCGGGCGGCGCCGATGATGGCGTTCCTCGTGTTCGCGACGGTGGTGCTGTTCACCCTGATGCGGACCGACATGAACGTCTCGGGGAAGGAGGCCTGGTTCCTCCTCGGACTGTACGCGCTGTTCGTCGTCTGGCTGATACTGGAGGAGCTCGGCATCACCACCTTCGTCAAGGGCGGCTGACGAGCGCCAGCGGAGACAGCTATTTTTCGGTCCGGTCCCCAGTCCGGGCGTGGACGCCGTCGAGCTCTCGACCGTGGTGTACGTGCCCCGCGAGGAGGCGTTCGAGTTCCTGCTGGACTTCACCAACCACGAGCGCTACTCCGAGTACGTCGCCGACGTCACCAGACGCGGCGACGGCTCCGTCGGCACCCGGTTCGACGTCACGCTCCGGTGGTGGCAGCTCACCTACACGCTCACGCCGGCGGTGACGGTGCTCGACCGACCGGACCGCATCGACTGGCGCATCCCGGACGACGTGCACGCGAGGGGGTACTGGGCGCTCGAGTCGGTCGAGGCGCAGCCGGACGGCTCGACCGCGGCGGCCGACGGTGGCGGGAACCGGGTCGACGACGACCGACCCGCGACCCGCATCCGGCTCCGCATCGAGTTCGACCGACGACGCTCCCGCCTGGGTCGGCTCCGACTCCCGCCGCTGGTCTCGACGGACTGGGTGCTCCGACGGATCAAACCCCTCGCCGCGCGCGAGGCCCGAGAGGTGTTCGAGCGCGCCGTCGCCGACCTCGAGGGGGAGCGCCGGCGGGTGGACCTCGAGTTCCACGACCGCCCGTCGACAATCTGAGGTCGTAGTCGGACCCGATTCGCCGGGCGAGACCGGGTCGCTCTTGTGGGTCGGCCACCTGAGCCGCACCCATGGACGGAGCGCTCGGACCGCCGGCGAAGATGGCCGAGCAGGCCGACGAGCTGACGCCGATGATGCGGCAGTACTTCGAGCTGACCGGGCGCTACGACGACGCCCTCGTGCTGTTCCAGGTCGGCGACTTCTACGAGACGTTCTGCGAGGCCGCCGAGGTCACCAGCCGTATCTGCGAGGTGACGCTGACCAAGCGCGAGGACTCGACGGGCCGCTACCCGATGGCCGGCGTCCCCATCGACAACGCCGAGACGTACATCGAGTCGCTGCTGGAGGCCGGCTACCGGGTCGCGGTCGCCGACCAGGTGCAGGTGCCCGAGGACACGACGGGCGTCGTCGACCGGGCGGTGACCCGCGTCGTCACGCCCGGCACGCTCACCGAGGACGAGCTGCTCGCCTCGGCGGACAACAACTTCGTGGCCTGCCTCACCCGGAGCGCGGACCCCGACGACGACCCGGCGACCACCGGCGAGTACGGCTTCGCGGTGCTCGACGTCTCGACGGGCGACTTCTACGCGACCGCACCGTCTTCGCCCGCCGCGGTCGCGGACGAGATCGGGCGGTTCGACCCCGCCGAGGCCATCGTCGGCCCGGAGGTCGGCACCGACGCGTTCCCGACGGACTGCATGGTCTCGCCGTTCGACCGGACCGCGTTCGACCTCGACTCGGCGGCCGAGACGGTCCGGGAGTACTTCGGCGACCCCGACAGCCTGCTCGCGGGCGAGGCCGAGGTCCGGGCCTGCGGCGCACTGCTCGCCTACGCGGAGTACGCCCGCGGCGGTGCCGGTGAACCGGCGACCGACGACTCCGAGGACACGACGGACCCGGAGGACGGCCACCTCGACTACCTGAACCACCTCACCCGGTACGACCCCCGCGAGTACATGGTGCTCGACCCGACGGCGCTCGCCAGCCTCGAGCTGTTCGAGCGCCGCGCCGTGCGTGGGGTGGCGGGCGCGACGCTCGCGGACGTGCTCGACGAGACAGCCTGTGCGATGGGTCGCCGCCGGCTCACCGACTGGCTCCGGCGCCCCCTCGTCGACGAGGACCGAATCGCCGGCCGCCACGACGCCGTCGGCGAGCTGGCACGGGACCCCACGACGCGGGAGCAGCTGCACGAGCTCCTGCGGGACGTGTACGACGTCGAGCGGCTCATCGCCCGCGTCTCCCGCGGCCGTGCGAACGCCCGCGACCTGCGCTCGCTGAAGGACACCCTCGACGTGATTCCGGAGCTCAAGGTGGCTCTCGGCGACGCCACCTGCGACCGCCTCGTCGGCCTCCGCGACGGGCTCGACGAGCTGGAGGACGTCCGCGACCTGATCGGCCGGGCCATCCGCGAGGAACCACCCATCGAGGTGACCGAGGGTGGCGTGATCCGGGAGGGCTACGACGAGCGCCTGGACGACCTCCGCGAGACCGAGCGGTCGGGCAAGCAGTGGATCGACGACCTCCAGGCGGGGGAGCGCGAGCGCACCGGCATCGACTCGCTGAAGGTCGGCCACAACCAGGTCCACGGCTACTACATCGAGGTCACGAACCCGAACCTCGACTCGGTGCCCGAGGACTACCAGCGCCGGCAGACGCTGAAGAACTCCGAGCGGTTCTACACGCCCGAGCTGAAGGAGCGCGAGGACGAGATCTTCCGGGCGGAACAGCGCGCGGACGACCTGGAGTACGAGCTGTTCCGCGAGGTTCGTGAGACGGTCGCCGCCGAGACCGAACGCGTACAGCGGCTCGCCGACCGAGTCGCGGCGCTCGATACCTTCGTCGCCTTCGCCACGGCGGCCGCCCAGTACGACTACAGCCGCCCCACGTTCTCCGAGGCGGGGATCGACATCGAGGCCGGCCGCCACCCCGTCGTCGAGCGCACGCAGGAGTCGTTCGTGCCAAACGACGCGAGCTTCGACCGCGACGAGTTCCTCGCCGTCGTCACCGGGCCGAACATGAGCGGCAAGTCGACGTACATGCGGCAGGTCGCGCTCATCTGCGTGATGGCGCAGGCGGGCAGTTTCGTGCCCGCGGCCGCCGCCGACCTCCGCATCCTCGACCGGGTGTTCACCAGGGTCGGCGCGAGCGACGACATCGCTGGCGGCCAGTCCACCTTCATGGTCGAGATGACCGAGCTCGCGGACATCCTGCGCGAGGCCACCGAGGACTCGCTCGTGCTGCTCGACGAGGTCGGCCGGGGAACCTCAACGGCGGACGGACTCGCCATCGCCCGAGCGGTCACCGAGTACGTCCACGACGAGCTCCGGGCGACGACGATCTTCGCGACGCACCACCACGAGCTGACCGGGACAGCCCGCGAGCTGGACGGCGCGTTCAACCTCCACTTCGCCGCGACCGAGACCGACGACGAGGTCCGGTTCAACCACGAGGTCGGGCGGGGGCCCGCGACGGCGTCCTACGGCGTCGAGGTGGCCCGGGCGGCCGGGGTCCCGGCGTCGGTACTTGACCGCTCGCGCGAACTGCTCGCGCGGACGACCGCCGAGACGGCACCGAACGGCGGTGACGACGAGCTAACCACGGAGCAGGCGGCCGCCGCAGACGATTCCGACGGCATCGATTCCGACGAAGCGGTCGCAGCCGACGCCGCGCCTGTCGCCGCCCGCCTCCGCGAGATCAACGTCGCAGATACCACGCCGATGGAGGCGCTACGGCTCCTCGACGAACTCCAGCGGAAGATCGAGTAGTTCGGCGGCTTAGACCGGGGCGTCGAACTCGTTGCCACACTCCGGACAGCGGAGCCGGTGCTCGCCGCCCTCCTTGTCCATCAGGAACTGCAGCGTCTCTGAGTCACCGCACTCGCGGCACGCCATCGGCACGCGGACGTCCTCGCTCGGCTTCGGCGCCCCGAGCGCGATGACGACCGCCGTTTCGTCGCCGTCGTTCACGCTGGTCTGGAACTCGCCCGGCGCGAACCGGACGGCCTCGTGCGCGCCGACTGCGAACTCGTCGTCGGGCGTCTCGAACGTCACCTCGCCCTCGACCACGTAGAACACCTCCTCCTGGTCGAAGTGGGCGTGCATCCCGCCGGAGAGCGCCTCGCCCGGCTCGATGGCGTAGTAGTTGATGGCGAGGTCCTCCGTGCCGAGGTGCTCGGAGAGCCCGCGACGGTCGAGGTCCGAGCCGTCCATGAACGCCGGTTCGACGTCGTCGATGTCGACTGTCTCCATGCGCCGGAGTCCGGCCGGGAGGGTGAAAAGTCTCCCCGTCGCGGCGAAGGCGTCGGCCCCCGGTCGCGATTTCACTCCGCAGACGGCGGCTCGACGGCCGAGAACTCCAGTCCCCGGTCGGCCAGCATCCGTCGTGCCCGGTCGGTGATCGAGGGTGCGACGAGGACCCCCCGAACCGTCGCGTCGGCGTGGAGGTCCCGCTCCAGCGCGTCGACGTAGCGGGTCAGCTGGCCGACGGCGTCCGGCCCGACGCGCTTGCGCTTGAGCTCGACGACGACGACGTTCCCGTCGGCGTCCTCCCCGAAGATGTCGACCGCGCCGGCGGCCGTCTGGCGTTCGGTGACGAGCGGCTGGAACCCCGGCTCGACCAGGTCGGGCGCGTCGAGGACGTGCTGGCGGAGGTCCTCCTCGGTGCCGGTGAGCGAGAGCGACTCGCCGTCGTCGACGGCGAACGCCGAGACCTGCCGGACCGACTCGAACGTGACGACGAGCTCCTCCTCTGGGTGCTCCCGCGTGCTGACCAGCCGGAGCGTAGCTCCCTCGCCGTCCGCGGCCGTGGCCTCGTCCCCGCGTTCGACGCGCTGCGAGCAGCCCGGTGGCTGCCAGTTCACGGGCTGCTGGCCCTCGTCGGTGTGGACGAGGACCGTCCCGTCGGGCTTCGCGGTGACGTGGCGGTCGCCGGGGCCGAGCGTGCTCGACGCCCGGCCCTCGTAGTCGACCGCACATCGCCCGAAGACGGTGAGCAGATCGCCACGCTCCAGTGCGTCCGCCATCGCCGCGGCCGCCTCGGGGAGCGTCGGCTCGACGGCGGTCCTGACCCCGGTTCCGGTTCGCTGGCGTGACACTGCCCACACGTCGGCGCCGGCGGTACAAAAGCCGCACGCGTCGGGGCGGCCGTGTCAGGGTGGCAACAGCACGGTCCGTCCCTCTGCGGCCCACTCCCGCATCCGCGTCAGGAGGTGCTCGCGGGCGGTCGGCTCGTCCACGGTCCCGCACTCATGGAGCACGCGCACCGTGTCGGCGACGCCGCGGAACCACGCCGAGACGCGGGCGGCGTCGGTGACGGGGTCCCGGCCACGCCGGAGCGAGACGAGCCCGCCGTCGCCCACGGGCTCGGCGTCGTCCAGCGCCCGGGCGAACCAGCAGGGCTGGAGCGCGCAGACGTCGCCGGTGCGGGAGACGACGAACGCGGCCTCGTACTCCAGAAAGTCGAACCGCTCGGGGAGTACGTCGAGCGATTCGATGACACCGCGGGAGACGGGGTCGACCGGTGCGTCGTGGTCGTCGGGAACCTCGGGCCGTTCGCCGGCGACGACGGCCTCGTGCGCTGCCGTCTCCCACTCGGCCCCGTCTCCGAACGGACTCTCCGGGCCGAGGTCGTCGAGGAGGGAGAACCCCAGCGCGCCCCACTGCGAGTGGTGCAGCGAGTACGTCCCGTCGGCGCGACCGTAGGCTACGAGCGCGCGGTGGCCCATGTGCCTCCAGTCCGGCGTGTGTTCGTCGTTCCGAGCGTCGTGGGGTGGCTGCGCGTTCGTCGCATCGCCCACTCTGGCCCCGGCTTCGTTGATAAACGGTAGGTCGGGGTGGGTCAGCTACCGCAGCCGCGGCGCGAGCGCACCCAACAGCTTGTTCTCCGCCCGGCGCAGGTGCTCCTCGGCGGTGCGCCGGTCCACGCCGAGCGCCTCTCCGAGGTCCGCGGTCGTCGCCTCGCGGGGGATCTCGTAGTAGCCGGCATCGAACGCGGTGACGAGCGCCTCGCGCTGGCGGGGACTGAGGTCCGGGAGGACGGCGTCGAGGTCCACGAGCGGCGAGCGCCGGGACGGCCGCGCACGGTCGTGCTTCGCCTCGACGGTCACGTCGTGGTCGGCCGCGATGTCGCGGTAGAAGCCGGTGAGGTTCGCGGGGTCGAGCGCGAGCACGCGGACGACCTTCGCGCCGCGCTCGTACCGTATCGGTGGGGCGAGCAGGCAGTCGTTCGCGGCGACGTACGGCTCGATGGTGTCGTCGTGCTCGCGCAGGCAGTCGGCGGTGACCAGCAGCAGTTCGTCGTCGTGGGCCACGGCGTCCGAGACGCCGACGGCGGCCTCGACGTGCTCGCGCACGCCCTCGGCCGGCCCGCGCACGTGGAGCAGGTCGCGGTGGTCGTTGCACCAGAGCTCGACGGTGGCGTCCGTCCCGGCCGTCGCGGCGGCGTAAGGGCTGTCGTCGGCGACCCGGGCGGTGACCTCGTGCATGGACACCGATTCGCACTGCATATTTAAAAACACCTCCCATAGCGTGGCATTCTCCCTTCGGGCTGGCGGCCGTCTCCATGGGTATGCAACAGCAGGACGAGAGCAAGGACGGCGGGCACGACGTGGGAGAGCCGTCCGCGCAGTGGCGGGAGTACCAGGGCGCACCGACCGGCACCGACATCGAGTGCGAGGGCTGGCGCCAGGAGGCCGCGCTGCGGATGCTGAACAACAACCTCGACCCGGAGGTCGCCGAGAAGCCCGAGGAGCTGGTGGTCTACGGCGGGACCGGCCGCGCGGCCCGGAGCTGGGACGCCTACGACGCCATCCTCGACGAGCTCCGGGCGCTCGCGGACGACGAGACGCTGCTCGTGCAGTCGGGCAAGCCCGTCGGCGTGTTCCGGACGCGCGAGGAGTCGCCGCGGGTGCTCATCGCGAACTCGAACATCGTCGGGCGCTGGGACAGCTGGGAGCACTTCCACGAGCTGGAGGCGAAGGGGCTCATCATGTACGGCCAGATGACCGCGGGCTCGTGGGCGTACATCGGCACGCAGGGCATCATCCAGGGCACCTACGAGACGCTGGCCGAACTCGCGAAGCAGCACTACCCCGAGAACGACGGCCTGCGCGGGAAGACCGTCGTCACGGCCGGGCTCGGCGGGATGGGCGGCGCACAGCCCCTCGCGGTGACGATGAACCACGGGGTCTGCATCGCCGCCGAGGTCGACGAGGCGCGCATCGACCGCCGCATCGAGACGGGCTACTGCATGGCGAAGACGGACGACCTCGACGAGGCCATCGAGCGCGCCGAGGCGGCCGCCGAAGCGGGGGAACCGTTCTCCATCGGCGTGCACATGAACGCCGCGGACATGTTCGATGGACTCCTGGAACGCGGCTGGGTCCCCGACGTGGTGACCGACCAGACCAGCGCACACGACGAGCTGGAGGGCTACTACCCGTCGGGCTACACCGTGGACGAGGCCGACGAGCTCCGCGACCGAGACCCCGAACGGTACGTCGAGGAGAGCATGGACACGATGGAGCGCCACGTCGACGGCATCCTCCGGATGCAGGACGAGGGGGCCATCGCGTTCGAGTACGGGAACAACATCCGCGGGCAGGTGCAGGACCACCGCGGTCGGGAGGACGCGTTCGACTTCCCCGGCTTCGTCCCCGCCTACATCCGGCCGCTGTTCTGCCGCGGCAAGGGGCCGTTCCGGTGGGCGGCGCTCTCCGGCGACCCCGCGGACATCCACCGCACCGACGAGGCCATCCTCGAGCTGTTCCCCGAGAAGGACCACCTCCGGCGCTGGATCGAGCTCGCACAGGAGCAGGTCCACTTCCAGGGGCTCCCGAGCCGGGTCTGCTGGCTGGGGTACCAGGCGGGAGACGACGAGGACGGCCTCACCGAGCGCGCCCGCTTCGCCCTCCGGATCAACGAGCTCGTCGCCGACGGCGAGATACAGGCTCCGGTCGTCGTCACCCGCGACCACCTCGACGCGGGCTCGGTCGCCAGCCCGAACCGCGAGACGGAGGCGATGCGCGACGGCTCCGACGCGGTTGCAGACTGGCCCATCCTGAACGCGCTGCTGAACACTGCCGCCGGTGCGGACATCGTGAGCGTCCACGACGGCGGCGGCGTCGGCATCGGCAACTCGCTGCACACGAACAACCACGTCGTCCTCGACGGCAGCGAGCAGGCCGCGGAGACCGCAGAGCGCGTGTTCACCACCGACCCCGGCATGGGCGTCATCCGGCACGCCGACGCGGGCTACGAGGAGGCGCTGGCGGAGGCCCGCGAGTCGAACGTGCGGGTGCCGATGCGCGACCGCGAGGACGCCGACGAATGACGGCCTTCACAGCCCCACCCGACTGGGCCGGCACCTCGTCGGACCCGAACGACGAGCAGTTCGGCCACGTCGTCGAGGCGACCACCCTGTCCTCGGCGGGTGAGTTCGACGCCGTCCTCGTCGGTGAGCCGTACGACGGCGCAGTTATCGGCCGTAAGGGCGCTGCCGACGGTCCCGCCGCCATCCGCGAGTCACTGGCGGGCGTCAAGAGCCACCACTTCGACGCCGGCCCCGTCACGGGAATCGGCGACCTCGGCGACGTGGCGGTCCCCGCCGCGGGCGGGGTCGAGGCCGTGCAGGACGCCGTCGCGGAGACGACGGCCACAGTTCACGACGCCGATGCCCTGCCCGTGTTCCTCGGTGGCGACAACTCCCTGACCGTCGCGAACGTCCGGACGCTGCTAGATTCTGGCTCCGTCGGCGTCGTGAACTTCGACGCGCACCTCGACTGCCGCGCGGTCCCCGACGACGGCCCCACCAGCGGCACGCCGTACCGCCAGCTGTTCGATGCGGGCCTTGACGCCTACGCACCTGTCGGGGTCCGCCACTTCGAGACCTCGACGGCCTACCACGATTACCTGCGCGAGCAGGGCGGCGAGGTCGTGACCGCGGAGGAAGTCGGGGAAGATGCGGTCGCCGCTGCGGACCGAGCACTCGACGGCCTCGGCGACGTGGAGCACGTGTACGTGTCCGTGGACATCGACGTGCTCGACGCGACGGCGGCACCGGGCGCGAGCGCGCCGACCCCGGGTGGCCTGACGACTCGGGAGCTGTACCGGGCCCTCAGACTCGTCGCCAGCGACGACCGCGTGGCTGGCTTCGAGCTCGTCGAGACCGCGCCGTCGCTGGACGCCGACGACGGCCGGACCGTCGACGCGGCGGCCCGCGCCGTCGCCCACTTCCTCACGGGGTGGTCGGCGTGACCGACCTCGTCGTCTACGACATCGGGGAGCTGGCGGTCGGCCCCGGGACGGACGAACCGATGGAGACGATCCACAACGCGGCCGTCGCGGTCGACGACGGCCTGGTCGTCGCGGTCGGCGACACCGACGACGTGACCGACGCGCACCCGCCTTCGGCGGCCGACGAGACCTACGACGCCGCCGGGCAGGCCGTCCTCCCCGGGTTCGTCGACCCGCACACCCACGCGCTGTTCGCGGGCGACCGCTCCGACGAGTTCGAGGCCAAGCTCCGGGGGAAGAGCTACCAGGAGCTCCTCGCCGAGGGCGGCGGCATCCTCCGGACGGTGGAGGCGGTCAGAAAGGCCGACGAGGACACCCTGCTCGCGAATCTGCTGTCTCACCTCGACGTGATGCTCGAACACGGCACCACGACGGTCGAGGTGAAGTCGGGCTACGGGCTCGACACCGACACCGAGCTCCGGATGCTCCGGGTCATCGGTCGCGCCGACGAGCAGCATCCGGTCGACGTGGTGCCGACGTTCATGGGCGCCCACGCCGTCCCGCAGGGGATGGACACCGACGACTACGTCGACGAGGTGTGCGACGAGCAGCTCCCGGCGGTCGCAGAACAGGGCATCGCCCAGTTCTGCGACGTGTTCTGCGAGGAGGGCGTCTTCTCGGTCGACCAGTCCCGGCGCGTCCTCGAGGCCGGGATGGAGCACGGGCTCACGCCGAAGGTCCACGCCGAGGAGCTAGCCCACATCGGCGGGACGCAGCTCGCCGCCGAACTCGGCGCGACCAGCGCGGACCACCTGCTCCACTCGACCGCCGAGGACGTCGACGCGCTCGTCGACGCCGGCGTCGTGCCCGTCCTCCTCCCCGGCACCGCCTTCGGCCTCGGTGCGGCGTACGCCGACGCCGGGATGATGCGCGACCGCGACGCGCCCGTCGCCATCGCGACCGACTTCAACCCGAACTGCCACAGCCACAGCATGGGCTTCGCGCAGTCGCTGGCCTGCGTCGGCATGGGCATGACCCCCGCCGAGGCGCTGCTGGCGAGCACCCGGAACGCGGCCGCGGCCCTGGACCTGCCGGCCCGGCACGGGACGCTCCGCGAGGGCGCGCCCGGTGATCTCGTGGTGCTGGACGCCCCTTCGTTCCGGCACGTCCCGTACCAGTACGGCGTGAACCTGGTGGAGACGGTCTGGAAGGGCGGCGTTCGGGTGTCGGGCTGAAGAATCTCTTCCATTCGACCTGAAGGACTGCTGGGACGGCTCAGGCGAGTTGTGATGTGGTTGTCAACGACTCGAAAGCCCCCGGTGTCCCGGCTCCCGCGGCTCGCTGCGCGCTTCACTCCGTTCCAGTGCTTGCTTCACCGGGGTTCGCCGAGACGCCGGCCCCTTTCAGTGCCACCCACAGCAACCACACCGCACCTCATGCCTCCCCAACCTCTTGCGGTGCTCGCTCCGCTGCGCTCCTCATCCCTCGCACGAGTGCGGCTCGCGGCCTCACTCCGTTCGGCACGCTCGCCAGCCGCGCGCCGCCCGGGTGTTCGGCTGTCGATCCGGACCGGAAGTTGACAATAATTGTGGACTCCTGGCCGGATTCTCGAACTCACAGCCCCAGCCGCAACGTCCGGTTCGCGAGCAGCGTCACGAGCCCGACGGCCATCACGACCGCGAGCAGCGAGAACGCGGTCAGCCACGTCGTGAGGTCGGAGACGCCCCCGACGACGACGCTGCCGGTCGCGCCGAGCAGCATGTAGGCGGTGCGGACGAGCCCGAAGCCGACGCCCCGCTCCTCGGCCCCGAGGAGGTCGATGAACCGGGACTGGATGGGTGCACCCCAGGACATCGACAGCCCGACGAGCACCGAGGCGACGGCGAACATCGGGAGCCCGGCACCGCGGCTCGCGCCGACGACGAGCAGCGAGTAGCCGACGATGCCGGCGCTCATGGTCAGCATCGCCGTGGCGTCCCGGCCGAACCGGTCGGAGAGCGAGCCGGTCAGCGGCTGGGTCGCGCCGTGGACGAGGAAGTACAGCGAGAACAGCAGGCTCGCCTGGGTCGTCGTGAGCCCGCCGGCCTCGTCGAGGAACGACGGGAGGAACGAGGCCGTCGCCTGCCAGGTGAACGCGCCGAGGAAGGCGAGCAGCGTCGTGTACGCGATGGCCGGCCGCGACAGCAGCTCGGCAAGCGGCTCGAACGCGAACCGTTCGCGCATCGGCTGGTCGGGGCGGGTCGGCTCGGTCGGGCGGACCTGCGTCGCGAACAGGACGAAGACCGGCACCGCGGTGAGCACGCCGAGCGCGATGGCCCAGCGCCAGCCGAACTGGGCGCCGACCAGTGCGGCGACCGGCGGGACGACGAGCCCCGCCATCGGGCCGCCGGCGACGTGGACGCCGATGGCCCGGCCGACGTCGTCGAACTGCTTCGCGAGGAACGTCGTCGCGACGGAGTAGTGCAGCCCCGCGCCCGCCCCGAGGAGGACCGCGCCAAGGATGAAGACGGGCACGGAGGGCGAGATCGCGAGCAGGGCGGCGGTGACGCCGGTCGAGCCGACGGCTGCGAGGATGACCCGGCGCTCGCCGTAGCGGTCGCCGAGCACCCCCGAGGGGAACTGCGTGAGGGCGTACGCCGCCCACATGCCGGAGAGCGCGAGCCCGAGCACGCCGTAGCTGACGCCGAAGTCGTCGACGACGAGCGGGAGCACCGGGCTGATGGCCAGTCGGGCGACCATCGTCGCGGCGAACGCCAGCGTGCAGGCGACGAGTGCGGTGTGTGCGTACCGCCAGTTCACGGGCAGGGTAGCGTGCGGTCGGGAAAGCCGGTTGCGGAAGCGGTCGCGGTCGCCGGTGAACACGGTCCGTGTCAGCGGGGTGCGTGGCCATCGTGGACGACGGCGGTGCGTTCAACCGCCCCCGGCGCCTACGGTGAGCCATGAGCGACGACGCACTCGCCGACCTCGCCGCCGCGCTCCGCGAGACCGAGTCGTACCCCGTCGACCGCGTGGCCAACCGCTGGCTCGGGGAGGCCGAGGCCGTCGCGGCGGACCTCGCCGCGTCGGACCTGCCCGACGCCGTGGTCCACGAGCGGCTGGGCCACGTCGAGCACCTGCTCTCGAACGTGGACGGGACGGGCTCCGAGGAGGCCGACGCGCTGGTCGAGCGCGCGAGATCGCTTACTGCGGCGGCCATCGAGCAGTACGAGGAGTGACGGGCGCGTCGGGGTGCGCGCCCTCGGTGGTCAGTCGTCGGGCCACCAGCGCAGCTCGAGACCGACGGAGCCGCCGACACCGAACAGCCCGTCCTCCTCCTCGACGACGGCCGACTCCGGTGCCTCGACCGCGACGGTCTCCCCGTCGACGGTCACCGTGAGCGTCGCGTCCTCGCCTTCGAGGCTGGTCGCGAGCCGTTCGAGGTCAGCCACCAGTTCGTCCCGGCTGGCGCGGGTGACCCGGCCGGTCCGGTCGCGTTCGACGCCGCCGAACACCGGCTCGATGTCCACGTCGCGCGAGCGGTTCGAGAGCACGGCGTTGACCGCCGCGCCGACCAGCACGAGCAGCCCGACGACGTAGAGCCACGTGAGCAGCACGAGGATGCTCGCGACCAGGTTCGCACCGCTCCCGCCCGACTTGAACGCCGTGAACACCACCTGTGCGACGGTGATGCCGACCGCCGCGAACGCGGTTCCGGGCACGACCTCGACGAGCGAGACGTCCGAGTCGGGGAAGACGTAGTACATCGGGTAAAGCACGATGAACAGCCCGGCGGCGGTCGCCAGCGCGCGTAGCAGCGTGGCCAGCGCACCGTCGCCGCGCACCGTGACGAGGCTGCCGACCGCGCTCGCGAGCAGGATGGCGAGCGCGACGGTGACGAGCAGGAGCAGTCCGTCGCCGAGCTGGTCGGCGAACGTGTTCTCGTGCTCGGTCTCGTAGATGTCCGAGAACGCGGTGTCGAGCCCGCGGAAGATGCGCAGCGTCCCCCAGACGAGGAAGGCGACCCCGAGGAGGGAGACGGAGGCGTCCGCGTCCGCGAGCCCCTGCTGGATGAGGTCGCTCGACTGCTCGGTCAGCACGGCCTGCATCACGGAGACCACGGAGTCCTCCAGCGCGACGTTCTGCAGCTGCTGGACGACGGTGAGGACGAGCAGGAGCAGCGGCAGGATGGAGATGAACGCGTGGTAGGCGATGGAGCCGGCCATGAACGTCAGCTTCTCGGCCCTGATCTCGTGGACCACGGCCGTACCGATCTCCCGGGCCCGACGGCGACTGACTCGCATGCCGGTAGGGAGGTGTGCCGGGGAGATATAGCTGGGGCCCGACCGCCGGACGCGAACGCTGCCACGAGAGGAGCGCTTAGGTGGCCCGGCCGAGAAGCCGATGCCATGACCGACCACCGCGTGCTCGTCGCGGGGGAGACGCTCGTCGACTTCCTCCCCGAGCGCCCCGGCCCGCTGTCCGAGGTGGGGTCGTTCGACCGCCGTCCCGGTGGCGCGCCAGCGAACGTCGCCGTCGGACTCGGCCGTCTCGGGCACACTCCGCTGTTCTGGACACGCGTCGGCGCCGACCCGTTCGGACGCTTCCTCGCGGGGGTGCTCGCCGACGAAGGCATCCCCGGACGGTTCGTCGAGCGCGACCCCGACGCGCAGACCACCCTCGCGTTCGTCACCCACGACGAATCGGGCGACCGGGCGTTCACCTTCTACCGCGAGGGGACCGCCGACACCCGGTTCGAACCGGGGACGGTCCCCGAAGCGACCCTCACTGGCGTCGAGCGCGTCGTCTGCGGCGGCGTCCCGCTCGCCGCGGGCCGGTCGCGGGACGCGACGCTGGACCTGCTCGCCCGTGCGAGCGACGCCGGAGCCGAGACGTGGTTCGACCCCAACTACCGGGCCGAACTCTGGCCGGACGACGATTTCGCAGCTGTTGCCGGCGACGCGCTCGCCGACGTGGACGTGCTGAAGGCGACCCAGGAGGAGCTCCGCGAACTCGGTATCACCGGCGAGACGCCGCGAGCACTCGCCGAAGCAGCGGTCGAGCGGGGCCCCCACACGGTGCTCGTCACCCGCGGCGGCGAGGGCGCGCTCGCCCACGCGACCGCAGACGCGCCGTGGGGGCCGGCGACGGCCGAGCATCCGGGCTACGACGTCGACGTGGTGGACACGACGGGCGCGGGCGACGCGTTCTTCGCCGGCGCCATCGCCCGGGTGACGGCGGGCGATGCATCTCTCGAACGTATTCTCTCGTACGCGAACGCGGTGGCGGCCATGGCGACCACCGCCAGTGGGGCGATGGCCGCCCTCCCGTCACACGATACTGTGGTGGCAGTACAGGACTCAGCGTAACGGGTCCGGCCGTGACAGGCAGACCTCGTGGCCGACTGCGTCGTGGTCTCGCGTCGGCCAGTCATCGGTCCGGGTCAGTACCTCGAACCCGCCCTCGGTGACGAGGACGGTGTCCTCGCTCTTGGCACCCCGGACGGTCGGGTTCCAGGCGTACCCCTGCGGGAGGTGGACGAGGGCCTCGCTCTCCGGCGTGGCGATCCACTCCCGACCGGCGAAGCCGGCGGCGCCGCCCTGATGGTGGTTGCGCCACTCGTCGGGGTAGCCGACGGTCTCGTAGGCGTCGACGACGGCGTCGAACACGTCTGCCGCCGTGCCGCCGTCGCGCCCGACCGCCCGCGTCGCCGCGAGTGCCGTCGTCTCGACGCGGGCGGCGGCCGCGTGCCGCTCGGCGAGCCAGTCCGGCTCGTCGAACGCGACGGTGCGGGTGCAGCTCGCGGCGAGGCCGCCCCGTGTCGCGGTGACGGAGACGAGCGCGTATCCGTCGAGGCTGGCGTCCGTCGGCGTGTAGTGCCGGTACGCCTGCGCACGGCGCTCGCCGCCGACGAGGACGACCGGCGCGTCGATGCCGCGGGCGGTCAGCTCGGCGCGGAGCCGCGCCGCGACGGCGCGCTCGGTGTCGGCCCGTGTGCAGCCCCGACAGACCGTCTCGACGGCCGCCGCCACGTCCTGCCCGAGTTCGCGGTACTGCTCCACGTCCCCGGCAGTCAGCGGTTGCCGAAGCGGCGAGGCGTCGAGTCCGTCGAAGCCCGGCACGTCGAAGTCCGCGGCTGCGGGGGTCTGGGCGCGGTCGGCGACGGCGGACGCGAGGTCGCCGGCGTGCCACGGGAACGCCTCGACCGGCACGTCACCGACCTCCTCGTCGGAGAGCCGGCTCGCCTCGATGTCGTTCGTGAGCACGCGCAGACCGGTGCCGTCGTAGCCGACCGCCGCGACGCCGGTGTCGCCCGCGCGGTCGACGACGTTGTCGCCCCCGGTCAGCCAGGCGAAGCTGTTCGGTCGGGCGAACCAGACCGATTCGAGGTCGCGCTCCTCGAGGAGGGCGTCCAGCCGTGCCAGCTTCGTTCCGGAGACCGTCATCCGTCGAGGCTCACCCAGCTACCGGTCTCGTCGCTCTCGGCGATGGCGTCGAGGACGCGCTGGACGGCCATCGCGTCCTCGAAGTCGGGTTCGTAGGGCTCCCCCGAGGCGACCGCCGAGAGGAACTCGTCGTTCTCGTGGACGAAGGTGTGCTCCCAGCCGACGACGTGGCCCGGTGGCCACCAGTGGTCGACGTAGGGGTCGTCCTCGTCGGTCACGAGAATCGTCTCGTAACCGCGGTCGCCTTCTCGACAGAGTTCGAGTTCGTTCAGCCGCTCCAGCGAGAAGCGCAGGCTGCCCTTCGAGCCGTGGACGGCGACGTGGTGGTCGTTCTTGTGCGCGGTGGCGAAGCGCGAGGCCTCGAAGGTGCCCATCGCCCCGTTGGCGAACTCGGCCTGGGCGCTGTAGGCGTCGTCGACCGTGACCGGCCTCGACTCGCCCGTCTCGGGGTCCGGTCGCTCGTCGACGAACGTCTCGAGGTGGCCGCTGACGCGCTCGATGCCCCCCGTCTGGTCGCCGACGAGGAAGTTCGCGAGGTCGACCGTGTGCGCGCCGAGGTCGCCCAGCGCCCCCGAACCCGCGAGCTCGGCGTCGTTGCGCCAGCTCCAGGGTGCGTCGGGGTCGACCAGCCAGTCCTGCAGGTACCGGCCGCGGAACTGGTGGATCTCGCCGAGCTCGCCGGCCTCGACGAGGTTCCGCGCGTACTGGAGCGCGGGCACGAACCGGTAGTTGAACGCACAGCCGGCCGTGGCGTCGCTGTCGGCGGCGGCCTGCACCATCCGTTCCGCGCCCTCGGTCGTCGGTGCGAGTGGCTTCTCGCAGAGGACGTGTGTCCCCGCTTCGAGCGCAGCGACCGACGGCTCGACGTGCAGGAAGTTCGGGCCGAGGTTGTAGAACACGTCGACGTCGTCGACCACGTCGCGCCAGTCGGTCGCGTAGCGGGCGAACCCGAGTCGCTCGGTCGCTTCGGCGAGGGCGTTCTCGTCACGACCGACGAGCACGTCGCGTTCGACCGCCGGGGCCTCGGGGAAGAACATCGGCAGCCGGGCGAGCGCGTTCGCGTGGGCCTTCCCCATGAACCGGTAGCCCAGAAACCCGACGGAGAGGGGTTCGTCCGTCATGGTCACTCCGCCCAGTAGGCGTCGCCGGGTTCGGTCGCGAAGACGGCACGCGAGAGCACGTCGACGGCCTTCTCGAGGCCCTCGCGCGAGCTCGTCAGCGCGTCCTCGTGCTCGATGCTGAGTGCGCCCTCGTAGCCGACCATCCGGAGCGTCGAGACGACGTCCTTCCAGTGCTCCTCGCCGTGGCCGTAGCCGATGGAGCGGAACAGCCACGAGCGCTCGGCGGTGTCGGCGTAGTCCGTCGTGTCGAGCACGCCCTTCACGTCCGCGTGGTGGTCGTATATCCGGGTGTCCTTGGCGTGGACGTGGTGGATGGCGTCGTGCTCGCCGAGGTACCGGATGGCCTCGCACACGTCGATGTCCTGCCAGTAGAGGTGCGACGGGTCGAAGTTCGCGCCGATGCGCTCGCCCGTCTCCTCGCGCAGTCGAACCATGCCGGTCGGCTCGTAGACGAGCATGTTCGGGTGCATCTCGATGGCCACGTCGACCCCGTGTTCGTCGGCGAATGCGGCGATATCCGACCAGTAGTCGACGGCGAGCTCCCACTGGTAGTCCAGCGCCTCGGCGTGCTCGGTGGGCCACGGCGCAGTGATCCAGTTCGGCACCGCGCCCTCGGGGCTGCCCGACGGGAGCCCGGAGAAACAGGTCACCGCGTCGACGTCGAGCTGGCCCGCAAGCTCGATGGCCTCGCGGAGCTCCCGGTCGTCGCGGTCGGCCCGCTCGGGGTCCGGGTGGAGCGGATTGTTGTGGGTCGCGAGCGCGCTGACCGCGAGGTCGTGCTGGTCCAGGGTCTCCCGGAACGCCGCCTGTGCGGCCTCGTCGTCGAGCAGTTCGCCCCTGTCGAGGTGGTCGTCGCCGGGGTAGCCGCCGCAGCCGATCTCGACCGCGTCGACGCCGATGCCGGCGAGGTAGTCGAGCGCGTCGTCGAGCGATTCGTCACCGAGTGGAACCGTGAGTACGCCGATGTGCATGGGTCGTATTTGGGAGGTTTCGTGGAGTGTCTTGGGTTCGTGTCACCGGTCGCGCAGCGAGACCGCCTGCCCGCTCGCGGCGGACTCGTAGATGGCGTCGAGCACCCGCTGGACCGTCAGCGCCTGCTCGACCGTGTTGGTGGCCGGTTCCGCACCGGCCACGACGGTCTCGAGGAACACCCGCTGTTCGGTCCGATGTGCGGGCTCGCGTCTCGTCGTGACGGTCGTATCGGCGAAGTGCGGTGCGCCGGCGTCGTCGACCTCGTAGATGGTCAGCGACTCGTCCTCGCGGTCGAGGTCGGCACCGGCGTCGGTGCCGCGGACCCGGTAGCTGTTCTCGGTGGGACGGTTCGACGCCCACGCGGTGTCCAGCACGACGGTCTGGCCGTCGACGGTCCGGATCATCGCGTTCGCGGAGTCGTCGACCGTGAACTCGCCGTCGCCGTCCTCGCCCCACATCTCGAGGTACGTGTAGCCCTCGTCGGACCCGAACGTCGACCGGGTGACCCCGGAGACCTCGGCGATCTCGGGGAACTCCATGAAATGCAGGGCGAGGTCGATGGCGTGGGCGCCGATGTCGAGCAGTGCGCCGCCGCCGGCGATCGACTCGTCGGTGAACCAGGAGCCGCGGCCGGGGATGCCTCGCCGCCGGACGTACGTCGCGTCGACGTGGGTCACCTCGCCGAACCGCCCCCGGTCGATGTGCTCCTTGAGGACCTGTGCCTCCGCCGCGAAGCGGTTGTGGAAGCCGACCATGCAGACAGCGTCGGTCTGGCGAGCCGCTGCCGCGATGCGTTCGGCGCTCTCGAGCGAGTGCGCGAGCGGTTTCTCGACGAGCACGTCGAGGCCCGCGTCGAGGGCGCCGACGACGTACTCCTCGTGGTACCGGTTCGGCGTGGTGACGATGACCGCGTCCGCACGCTCGTAGAGCACCGTCGCGTCGTCGACCGTCTCGACGCCGTACTCGCGCTCGAATCCGCGCCGGGCCTCCGACGAGATGTCCATCCCGCCGACGAGCTCGACCGCTGTGTTCCCTGCACTGGCGATGGCCTCGAGGTGGTCCGCGTGGATGCCACCGATGCCGCCGAGGCCGATGATTCCGACTCGAACTGTTCCGTCCGTTTTCATTGTTAGCTGATATGTATCCGTCGCAGATGCTGTCTCCGCACCGCACGTGGCGTGCCCGTCGTCGGGAACGCGCTCAGTAGAGCTGGCGCTCTCGTTCCTCGCGCTGTTCTGCCTCCGCCTGCTGTTCCTTCCGTTCCTGCCGCGCCGCGGCGAGCTGTCGAAGCGCCGGGACGTACGTCCGTCGGAGGTCCCGGACGAACGAGACGATGCCGTAGACCCAGAAGAAGAACAGCAGCGTCCCGCCACCGTAGTAGACGAGTGCGACCTCGTTCATACTCAGTCACCTCTCGCCTCCTCTGGGTCGGGTGTGCTCGCGGTCGGTGCCGCCGTCAGCCCGTGGACCAGCGCCTCCTCGCTTTCGGTGTCGAAGAGGTGGACCCGCGAGCGGTCGAGGAGGACTGAGACGTCGGTGTCCTCGGTCACGTCGGCGTCGGGGTCCACGCTCATGAGGAGCCGGTCGTCGGCGTCTGGGTCGTCCATCGTCTCGTCGGTCTCGCCGAAGCGCAGGTGGACGAAGATCTCGTCGCCCATCGGCTCCAGCACGTCCGTCCGCATCGGGACCGGCGCGGAGGGGTCCGTGACCCCTGCCGCGTTCGACTCCCGGTAGACGTCCTCCGGTCGGACGCCCAGCGTGACGGACTGACCGGGCGTCAGCCCGTAGTCCGCCGGGTCGAACGAGAGGCCGAAGCGGCGCGACTCGAAGCCGCCCGCGGTGACCTCGCCCTCGACGAAGTTCATCGACGGCGAGCCGATGAAGCCCGCGACGAACAGGTTCGCCGGCTCGTTGTAGCACGTCAACGGGGGTGCGATCTGCTGGAGCTGGCCGTCGTTGATGACCGCGATGCGGTCGGACATCGTCATCGCCTCCGCCTGGTCGTGCGTGACGTAGATGATGGTCGTATCAAGCTGCTTGTGCAGCCGCTGGAGCTCGGTCCGCATGTGGACCCGGAGCTTCGCGTCCAGGTTCGCGAGCGGCTCGTCCATGAGGAACACGTCCGGGTTCCGGACGATGGCCCGGGCGATGGCGACGCGCTGTCGCTGCCCGCCGGAGAGCTCGTCGGGCTGTCGCTTCAGCATCCCCTCCAGCTGGACGACCTCCGCGGCGTGCTCGACGCGCTCGCGTATCTCGTCGCTGTCGAACTTGCGGAGGCGGAGTCCGAAGCTGATGTTCTCGTACACGTCCATGTGCGGGAACAGTGCGATGTTCTGGAACACCATCGCGATGCCCCGGTCCTTCGGCGGGAGGTTCGTCACCTCCCGGTCGCCGATGTGTATCTGTCCGCTCGTCACGGTGGTCAGCCCCGCGATGGTCTCCATCGTCGTGGACTTGCCACACCCCGACGGCCCGACGAGCGTGACGAACTCGCCGTCCCGGATGTCGAGGTTCATGTGGTCGACCGCCGTGACGTCGCTGTACTGCTTGACAACGTCGGTGAGTGTTACGCCTGCCATGGTTACTCCTTGAGTGCACCGCTCGTGAGACCGCTCACGATCTTCTCCTGTGCGATGACGACGAGGATGGTCACCGGGAGCACCGCGACGATGCTCGCGGCGGCCATCGCGTTGTACGTCGTCTCGAACTGTCCCGCCCGCTGGAACTGGAGGATGCCGCCCACGATGGGCGCCCAGTTCTCCGCGCGTCCGTCCGTCATCAGGAACGAGAAGAAGAACTCGTTGTAGACGGCGATGAACGTCAGCACGCCCGCGGTCGCCACGCCGGGTGCCGACAGCGGCACGATGACCCGGAACAGCGCGCCGAGTCGCGTCGTCCCCTCGATCCTGGCGGCGTCCTCCAACCCGTCCGGAATCTGGGCGTAGAACGTCGTCAGGATGAAGATGGACAGCGGCATGAACAGCGCGCTGAACGGCAGCAGCATCGAGCCCGGCGTGTTGTAGAGGCTGGGGCTGCTGACGCCGAAGATGCTGACGTTCCCGTTGAACAGGTCCCACAGCGGCAGGAAGAAGGCCGCCGGCGGGAAGTACGAGATGGCGAGCACGAGCAGCATCAGCGGGCCGCGGCCGCGGAACTCGAGGCGTCCGAAGACGTAGCCCGCGAGGCTCGCGAGCAGCAGCACGATGGCCGTCGTCGTCAGCGCGAGGAAGATGCTGTTGAACATGTACCGCAGGAACGGCACCTGCTCGAAGATGGTGATGAACACCTCCGGGTTGAAGCCGGCCGGTGCAAGCCCCGCCTCCGAGATGCGGTCGCCCGGCGTCAGCGCCAGGACGAGCAGCCAGTAGAACGGGAACAGCGTCGTCACGACGAAGAAGAACGTGACCACGTACAGCATCGCCCGGTACACCTGCTGTGGGTTCTGGATGGAGTTGTCGACCCACTGCTGGAACGGGCCGCGCTTGAGCTCCCTGTCCGGGCCGTCGAACGGGTTGTCGTCGGTACTCATACCATCTCACTCCGTGCGTACCCGACGATGTAGACGCTCACGCCGAGTGCGATGATGCCGGCCGTGACGACCGCGACCGCGGCCGACGTGCCGAGCAGGTTGTTGTTGAACGTGGTGACGACGAGACACGACAGCGACGGCACCGTCGTACAGCCAGAGGAGCCGATGGTCGACTCGATGACGCCGAACACCCGCATCGACTGGATGGTCCGGAACAGCATCGCGATGAGGACGGTCGGCATGATGAGCGGCAGCGTGATGTACCGGAAGCGCTGCCAGGGCGACGCTCCCGAGACGCGTGCCACGTCGTACAGGTTGCGGTCGATGCTCTGCAGGCCCGCCAGGATGAGCAGGGCCATGAACGCCGAGGTCTTCCAGATGTCGGCGACGATGACGATCATCGTCGCGTCCACCGAGCTCGCAAGCGGCGTGAGCGAGAAGACGCCGATCTCCTGCAGGAACGTCGGATTCTGCTGGGTACCGACGACCAGCCCGATGTTCGGGTTGAACAGCAGGTAGAAGATCATCCCCTGGACGACGATGGGCACCGCCCACGGGATGATGATCGCGACGCGGACCCAGCGCCGGCCAGGGAACTCCTTGTCGAGCACGAGCGCCTGTCCGAAGCCGATGATGGTCTCGAACGTCACCGAGACGATGGTGAAGATGAGCGTCACCGTCAGCGCGCTGCCGAACAGCTCGCTCGTCGACAGGCTCTCCGGCAGGAACGGCGACGGCATCAGCGCGTCCTTCTCCCCGGTGAACAGGGCCACGTAGTTCTCGATGCCGACGAAATCGCCGATGCGGGCCGCCCCGAGGTTGTCCGCGAACAGCGACATCTGGATGGTCGACAGGAGCGGCCAGAACGCGATGACCCCGAGCAGGAGGAACGCCGGCGTCAGCAGCAGGTAGGCGAACTGTGCCTCGCTGAGGTTCTCCAGCCAGGTCGTAACGGTCGAGGACGTACCGGAGCGTGTGCTCTCGGTGTCGCCCCCGGGTCGTGTAGGTGATTCCGTTGCCATGGCTGGTCGGCGTTACACCGAGTTCTCGATCTGTTCGAGCGCGGCCGCGAGGTCGGACATCGCCTGGTCCGGTGCCTTGTTCTGCTGGAGCGAGCCGTTGACCTCGGAGTAGATCTGCTGGGACTCCTGGTTCCAGACCTGCGTGACCGGCCGCGGTACCGCGTTCTCGCCGGCGATGCGGAGCTGGGTCGTGTAGCGCCCGATGACGTCGAGGTTGCGTGCGGCCTCGCCGTCGATGAGTTCGGGGACGGGCGGTGCCCACCCGCCGATCTCGAAGCGGTCGAGCTGGCTCTGCTCGTTCATGATGGCCCGGAGCACCTGCACCGCGGCTTGCTTCTTCGCGTCCGAGGCGTTCGGGTTGATGGCGAGGTGCCAGCCGCCGAGTGCGGCCGCGGGGCCGCCGGTGCCCTCGTACTGAGCCTCCTCGGGCGTAACACCGTACGGAATCGGCATGACGCCGAGGTCCTCGCCGAAGTTCTCCTCGGAGCCGTTCATGACGATGGAGTACGGCCAGTTGCGGTGCATCACGACGTCCCCGCCGGTGAACGGCTCGCGCGAGGGTTCCTCCGTGTACTGGATGACTGCCTCGGGCGAGATGTCGCCGGTGATGCCCTCCAGCGCGTGCGGGTCGCTCTCGCCGTGGACGAACGTCCGCATCAGCCGGATGGCGTCGACGACGGGCTGCTCCTCGACGGTGATGGGCCGGTCGCCGACGGGGCCGAACAGGTTCTCGTGTTCGCCGAAGTACGCGCCGCCCATGCTGGTCATGAACTCGTTGAACGCACAGCACGAGAGGCCCTCGTAGGCGCTCCCCTGGAAGGTGAAGCCCTCCATCCCGTTCTGCTCCGCCACGTCGGCGGTGATCTCGGAGAACCGCTGCCAGCTCATCGATTCCTCGGCCCAGTTCTCGCCCTCGGGATCGTAGCCGGCGTCCTCGACGAGGTCCTTGCGGTACTGCATCGTCGGGAAGTCCGCGAACAGCGGCACGGCGTACAGGTCGCCGTTGTACGTCGCCGTGGAGACGCTGGCCTGGAAGTAGTCGTTCCGGACGGTCTCCACCATCTCCGAGGGGAGCGCGTCGCTCAGGTTGAGCAGTTGCCCGCGTACCATGAACGGGATGGCCCACCCGTTGTCGACCATCAGGATCGTCGGCTCCGACTGGCCCGCGTTGAGGATGTTGTTGTACTGGTTCCGGCGGTCCCCGGTGGTGAACGAGCCGCTGATTATCTCCAGCTGGATGTTGTCCGGCATCCCGGCGTTCTCGAGCGACGACTGGATCTCCGACTGCGCGCCGGCGAAGTTGTCGTCGGCCGCCCACTGGATGGTGATGTCCTCCTCGGGAGCCTCCGTGTTGATGGGCGTGTCCGTCCGGCCGCCCCCGTCACCGCCGCCGCCGTCGCCGTCGCCACCACCTCCCGTGAGGCAGCCGGCGAGCGACGCGCCGACGCCCGCTGCGCCGGTGGTCTTGACGAAGACCCGCCGTGATACTCTACGTCCCGATTCCCGTGTCCCCTGCGAATCATTCACAGGCATACTCCTAATAGTGGGGGTTTATAATTTATAATTAGCGAGTGTACAACACCTGTTGTAGTAAGCAAAGCAATACTACTTCGTTCCGTAATCGTGTCCCGATACACGCCTGGAAACACTGCAGTGAAGGAATATGACAGGGTCTAGCACATCGGGGCGGCCACCTCGGCGGAGAATGGTTGGTCAGCCGTCAACTCTCAGCACGGTCACTCGCATGCCCTCGATGTCCTCGAGCATCGCGCCCTCGCCGCCCACGGTGAACAGTCCCTCGCCCGTGTCGACCGTGATTGACGCCCGGCCGGCGAGCTGGGCGAGCGGGGTCCGATGCCCACCGCCCTCCGAGTTGCCCTCGTAGAACGTGTCCGCGACGACGCCTTCGAGTTCGACGGGTTCGCCGTCGTCGATGGCCTTCCCCTCGACGCGGACCTCGATTGTCTGGCCGTCCATCAACAGCGGCTCGACGTCACGGATGAACTGGCGGATATCGATGTACTCGATGGGTGGGCTCTCGTTCCGCGCGGAGTACAGCTCGTCGCAGATCTCCCAGAGACAGCCGACGTAGTACCAGTGGAAGACGTACTCGTGGAGCCGGTCGTCGACGAGGACGCCGTACTCGTTCAGCGTGTACTCGTGCGGCGCGAAGCAGGCCTTCTGGCGATCCACCAGCGCGACGAACGGTGACGGAATCGGGCGGTGACGCGCCTCGGTCGCCGCCGCCGCCAGCCGACTCTGGTCCGGGATCTCCTCCTCGCCGTCGACGTCGGTGTAGATGCAGAGCTGCACGTAGACGCCACGGTCGAGCGCGTCGACCAGTGCGTCCTCCAGCTGTTCGAACTGCTCCGGGCTGGCCGAGAGCTGGATCTGGTTCTCCGCGTCCTCGATGAACAGCCGGGCCCGGTCGACGACCGTCTGGAAGCGCTTGACGATGCTCGCCGAGTGCCGGTCCAGTTCGGGCTGCTCCCACCGGTCCTCGATCTCGTCGGCGGCCGCCTCGAACCGGTCGGCACGTGCCGTCAGGTCCTCCAGCACGTCCGCCGGGCTGTGCGCACGCACGCGGAGGTTCTCCCGCTCGTACGTCTCGACGTAGCCGCGGTCCTCCAGCGACCGGACCACGTCGTAGATGCGGGGGTCGGGCACGTCGCAGGCCGCCACGAGTTCGCGCGCCGAGGCGGTCCCCAGGTCCAGCAGCGCGACGTAGGCGTCGGCCTGATACGGCGACAGCCCGGCCTCCTCGAGCACGTCGCGCAGTGCGTCCGATTCCATACGGTAGGTGCGAGCAGTGCGCGTAAAGACCTTTGCGGGGGACGACCGCTCCGGGCTCCCAACACTCGGGGGGTGCGCCGGAGCCGCGGTCAGCCAGGCGCGTGCCACCCCGATGGTTCGGCCCCCTCGCCGCCAGCGACGCAGCCTCCGACGACGACAGGTTTAGGCCCGCGCGCCAGCCAGTACCGGGCATGACCACACTCGACGGCATCAGACGGCCGGAGTACACTGGCGAGCGGCGGTGCTGGCCCTGCACGGTCGTCAACGTCGTCATCGTCGTCGCCGCCGGGGCCGCCCTCTACGTCGCCGGCTACCCGCTCGTCGCGGGGGTCGTCGCGGTGCTGGGGCTCCTGGGCATCTGGGCGCGCGGGTACGTCGTGCCGTACACGCCGCGGTTCGCGCCGCGGCTCGCGGCCGCGCTCGGGCTCGGCGACACGTTCGGGCACGGCGACACGTTCGGGCACGGCGACGGGCCGCCACAGGAACTCGGCGGTTCGCTGGGCGGCGACGCCGACCCCGACGCCGTCGTCGACACGCTTCTCCGGGCCGACGTGCTCGCCGAGGACGAGGCCGGCCTCTACATGACCGACGAGTTCCGCACGCGCTGGCGTGACGCGATGGAACCCCTCCAGGAGGCGACGCTGGACGAGCTCGCCGAGGCAGTCATGGGCGTCAGGATGGACGCCGACGTGCGTGCAGAACGGAACGAGCGCGGCGAGTACGTCGTGGTCGCGAGCCACGACGGCAACCGGCTCCACGACGCCTGGCTCACGCGACCGGTCGTCATCGCGGAGGTCGCGGGCGTCAACGCGCTGGCGGGGTCGGGCCTGACCCGGGAGGCACAGCTGGTGGCGGTGGAGCCACTGCGGTCGTTCCTGGAGGCGTGTCCGGACTGTGGCGGCCCGGTCGAGGAGACGACGACCGTGGACTGCTGTGGCGGCCCGGCCGGGACGGCCGCCGAACCGGACCACGTCCTCGCATGTACCGACTGCGACAGCCGCCTGTTCACGTTCCCGACGGAGGACTGAGAGTCAGGCCGCGCGGACGAACGTGACCGGACATGGCGCGTTGAGCATGACCGACTGGGCCGTGGAGCCGAACACGGCCTTCCCGGTGGGCGAACGGCTCCGGCCACCGACGACGACGAGGTCAGCGTCCTCCTCGCCGGCTATCTCGACGACACGGTCGCCGTAGTCGCCGACGCCACCCCTGACGACCACGTCGATGCCGGCCTCGTCGAGCGTCGATCGGACGTCCCGCACCGTCGAGTACCGCTCCGCCACGTCGTCCGCCGTCACCTCGGCGTTCATTGCGATGTCGAGCTTCTCGCGGACGTCCGCGTACTCGTCCTCGCCGAAGACGTGTGCGAGCACGACCGTCGCCCCCGCCGGTCCGGCGATGTCCGCGACTGTCTCCGTCAGTGCCTCCTTCCGTTGCTTGTCGCCGCTGCCGAGCGCGAGCAGCACGGTTTCGAGTGCCATTTGCCCGGCATACGTCGCCGCCCGACATAAAATCGTGTGGTGATTTACTCGAATCCGTATGAAGATTTATCGCCCCTCGCAGCGCGTGCTGTCGACGGCCACCGACGTGGGCCACTTGAATGACCCTCCTATCGGTGGGGTAGCTCCCTTCGGGCTGGCGGTCGTTGGCCAGGGTATGAACGAGGACCGAGGGCGCGACACGCGAGACGCGACGGGTGAGCCAGCGTGACGGTCACGCTCGACGGCGAGACGCTGACGCCGGCCGACGTGGTGGCCGTGGTCCGCGACGACGAGCCCGTCGCGGTCGCCGAGGACGCCCGCGAACGGGTGCGCATCGCACGAGAGCGCGTCGAGGACGTGCTCGAATCGGGCGAGGCGGTGTACGGCCTCAACACGGGCTTCGGCGAGCTCGTCAACGAGCGCATCCCGCCTGAGCGCGTCGCCGACCTCCAGACGAACCTGCTCCGGAGCCACGCCGCCGGCTCCGGGCGCGAGTGCACGACGGAGGAGGTCCGAGCGATGCTCGTCACGCGGATCAACGCGCTGGTCAAGGGTAACTCCGGGGTCCGCGAGACGGTCGTAGACCACCTGGTCACGCTGCTGAACGAGGGTGTCCACCCGGTCGTCCGTTCGCGCGGGAGCCTCGGCGCGAGCGGCGACCTCGCGCCGCTGGCGCACATGGCACTGGTCCTGCTCGGCGAGGGCGAGGCGGACCACGACGGCGAACGCCTGTCCGGCGATGAGGCACTCGCCGCGGTCGGACTCGAACCGCTCTCGCTCGAGGCCAAAGAGGGACTCGCGCTCATCAACGGCACCCAGCTCACGGTCGGGAAGGCGGCGCTCGCCGTCGTCGACGCCGAGCGCGTCGTCCGTGCGGCGGACGTGGCCGGCGCACTGACGACGGAGGTGACGATGGGCACGACTGCGAGCAGCGCCCCCGTCATCCAGGAGGTCCGCCCGCACGACGGCCAGGCGGCGAGCGCCCGGAACGTCCGGCGGTGCTGTGCGGATTCGGAGATCGTCGAGTCCCACCGGAACTGCGACCGGGTGCAGGACGCGTACAGCATCCGCTGTCTCCCGCAGGTTCACGGGGCCGTCCGCGACGCCGTCTCCCACCTCCGCGACGCCGTCGAGGTCGAACTGAACAGCGCGACCGACAACCCGCTGGTGTTCGACGCCGACGCGACCCACGCCCGTGCCTCGGGGACCGAGCGGGCCGCGGTGCTCTCGGGCGGGAACTTCCACGGCGCGCCGCTGGCCCACCGGCTCGACTACCTGACCCCCGCCATGACCGACCTCGCGGCCATCTGCGAGCGCCGCGTCGACCGCATGGTGAACCCGAACCTGCAGGAACCACACCTCCCACCGTTCCTCACGGTCGAGAGCGGGCTCCGGTCGGGCTACATGATCGCCCAGTACACCGCGGCCTCGCTGGTCAACGAGTGTCGGTCGCTCGGCCGCGCCGCGACCGACAACACGCCGGTCTCGGGCGGACAGGAGGACCACGTGAGCATGTCGGCGCAGGCGGCGCACCACGCCCGGACCGCCGTCGACAACGCGACCGCCGTCGCCGCCGTCGAGCTCCTCTGTGGTGCACAGGCCATGGAGTTCGTCGACGACGACCTCGCGCCCGGTGCCGGGACGGCGGCCGCCTACGACGCGGTCCGGGAGCTGGTCGACCCGCTCGATGCGGACCGCGAGCTGGCCCCGGAGATGGACCGGGTCGCTGCGCTGGTCAGTTCGGGGATGCTGGACGAGGCCGTCTCCGGGTCACTGTCGACATCGCTGGAGTAGCGGCACGGGTGGACGCGGCCGGTGCTGTCGGCGGCCCCACCGGGACACCAGAGGGGGAATGGGGGAGTTCCGATGGTGGGATGCCCCGACACTGCACGCCACGTCGCATCGTAGCGTACAGCCCGCCAACACTTAAATTTTTCACAACAATCCACCACTCAATTAGTGTTTGCGGCAGCCCTGCCGGTTGAATGGGCGTCCTGCGGCCCAGACGCCGGCATCGTGCAACCGAACGTCGTCCGGTCGGCAGACGGAACCGCCCGCCGGCTCCCCGACACGCTTATGCCCGGGCCGGAACCAGTTCGCCGGCATGGAGTTCATCGCGTCCGGCGAGGGGGGCGACCACGCCGGCGTCGACGCGGAGCGGACGGTCTGGCGGGCGGTGACGAGGGCGTTCGGGCCCGGCGACCGCGGTGTCGCCTACTGGCGCTACCCCATCGTCTCCCCGGAACGAGACACCTTCGACCGGGAGGCCGACTTCGTGCTGCTGCACGAGGCGTTCGGGCTGGTCGTGATCGAGTGCAAGGGCTACCGGCTGGACCACGTCGCCGCCATCGAGGGCGACCGCTGGCGTCTCCAGGGGACACGACAGTCGACGGCGACGCCGTATACGCAGGCCAGGGACCACGGGTTCCGGCTGCTCTCCCACCTCGACGGCGAGCCCGCGCTGACAGACGACCGCGGGAACCCAGCCGTGCCGGCGAACTTCCTCGTCGCCCTCCCGAACGTCGAACGCGACGCCTGGGACGAGCGGTTTGGCACGGTGCCGTCGGCACCGCCGGTGCTGACCGCTGACGAGCTGACGCCGGGGTCGCTGCGGGACCGGCTCGAACGAACCGCCGGCGAGCCCATGGGGACGGCGACCTACGAGGCGTCGCGGGCGGTGCTGAGTGGCGGCCAGCCCATCAGCGGCGAGTCCCGGCCCGAGGTCGGTGAGGGGCCATCGCCAGAGGACGCGTCCACCAAGGCCGAGCTGTACGAGCACGTCGCGGGCGGGCTGAAGCGACTCGACGCCAAGCAGGAGTCCATCGGCCTCCAGGTCCCCGACGGCCCCCAGCAGATACGCGGGATCGCCGGGTCGGGCAAGTCGGTCCTGCTCGCACAGAAGGCCGCCCAGATGCACGCCCGGCACCCGGACTGGCGGATCGTCGTCACGTTCCAGACGCGGTCGCTCTACCCGACGGTCATCGAGACCATCCGGCGCTACCACGAGCACTACGCCGACGCGGAGCCGGACTGGAACCGCCTCCAGGTGCTGCACGGCTGGGGGGGCAGGACACGCCGCGGGCTCTACTACGAGGTCGCCCAGGCCGCCGGCGTCGAGCCCAGAACGTACAGCGACGCCGCGGCCGCCTTCGACCGCGACGACGGCGACCTCCTCGCGCAGTGCTGTGCCGAGGTGCTCGATTCCGGGGCGGTGTCGGAGCGGTACGACGCCGTCCTCGTCGACGAGGCCCAGGACTTCGAGCCCCCCTTCTTCCGGCTCGCGTACGCCGCGCTCGAGCCGCCGAAACGGCTGGTCTGGGCGTACGACGAGGCCCAGAGCCTCCAGACGCTGTCGGCGCCACGCCCGACGGACGTGTTCGGCACCGGGCCCGACGGGACGCCCCGGGTCGACCTCCGGGGCAGCTACGAGGGCGGGGTGCAGAAGAGCCAGGTGATGCGGACGGCCTACCGGACCCCGCGCCCGGTGCTCATGCTCGCACACGTGTTCGGGATGGGGCTGCTGCGCGACCGCGGCGCGGTCCAGGCCCTCACCACCCAGTCCGGCTGGGAGGACATCGGCTACGAGGTCGACGGTGACTTCCGGCAGTACGGCTCCCCCGTCACACTCCGGCGGCCGCCCGAGCACTCCCCGCACCCGCTCTCCGGCGTCGACGCCGCGCGACCGTTCGTCCTCACGGAGACGTTCGACGACCGCGGGCGGGAGCTGGACGCCGTCGCCGACGCCATCGAGCGCGACGTGACCCGGCACGGGCTCGCACCCGCCCAGATCGCAGTCGTCGTCCTCGGGCCCGTCCACGACTCGCGCGACTGGGGCGAGTCGCTCGCGGACCGGCTCCGCCGCCGGAACCTCGACCCGAACCTCGTCTGGGAGAGCGACCCCGACGTGTTCGACCGCGAGGGCGCGGTCACCATCTCCCGGGTCAACCGCGCGAAGGGTAACCAGGCCGCGCAGGTGTACGTCGTCGGGGTGGACACCGTCGCCGACGCGAGCCGCACCGCGGACCTCGTCCAGCGCCGCAACGAGGCGTTCGTCGCACTCACCCGGACGAAGGCCTGGTGCACCGTCACCGGCGTCGCCCGCGACGACGCGCCCACCGACCGGCTGTTCGACGAACTCGACGAGGCCGTCGCCGGAACGACGGCCCGGCCGCCCGTCGTGACCTTCCCGGCGCCAGAGCCCGCGAGCCTCCAGCGGACGATGGTCGACGCGACGCTCGACGCGTTCTGAACCGGATATCCTGACTTCGCACCGATGGCCGAACAGCCGGGTGGCGCGCGGCTGTCTCGGAATCGCTTGCGATTCCGATGGCCAGTGAGAGCTTGCTCTCACCCTGGTGAGACCGCGACCGCAGGGAGCGTGTCGAACCATCCGCGCGAGGGATGAACGAGGGAGCCCGCGACCGAGTGAAGAGGCTGGGGAGGCGTGAGGTGCGGTCGCTGTTGGGTGTCCCGGTGAGCGAGCGTGCGAGCGAACGGGGGCTGTCCGACCGGAGGTCCGACGGGGGGACTGAAAGGGGCTGCTGGCTCGACGAAGGCAGACGACGCAAGCGACGCCAGAGCGAAGCTCTCGCTAGTCTGAGCGCGTCGCGCTCGGGCACCGCAGGGACGAGGGGCGCAGCGAGTTTCCCGAGTCGAGCCAGCAGGAGCTTTCTGGTCGTTCGGGGTTCTCAGTCACCCACATACGGGAAACCCAACCGCCACGGTCAGGTACCGGAACATCGAGTGTCCGATGCGAACAACTAACAATCGCGGGTCCGTTTCCGCGGGCATGGACCTCGGACTCGACGACAGGACAGCACTGGTGACGGGCGGTGCGGGCCGCCTCGGCAGCGAGGACGCGCGACACCTCGCACGGGAGGCCGCCGAGGTGGTCGTCCTCGACGTGGACACGGACGGCGCCGAGCGCGTGGTCGAGGAGATCGAAGACGACGGCGGGGACGCGATGGCGGTCACCTGCGACCTGACCGACCGGGAGGACGTCCGCGAGTGCGTCGCGGAGATCCGCGAGGCGACGGGCGGCGTCGACATCCTGGTGAACAACGCGGGGTTCGTCGACGCCGTCTCGCGGGCGGGCGAGTTCGACGACGACCTCTGGGACCGCGACGTGGAGCTGAACCTGACCGGCGCGTACAACATCACGAAGGAGGTCTTCCCGGGGATGCGCGAGCGCGGCTGGGGCCGGGTCATCACGATGGCCTCCATCGCGGGCACCCACGGGAGCTTCGGACAGCTGTCGTACTCGACGACGAAGTCGGGGCTGGTGGGCTTCGGGAAGACGCTGGCGCTGGAGGGGGCGACCGACGGCGTGACCTCGAACGTGCTCGCGCCGAGCATCGTCGTGAAGGAGCTGGCCGAGATGGACCCGGAGACGCTGGAGCAGTTCCAGCCGTCGTTCGAGCGGGTCCGACAGGCGACGCCGATGAAGGAGCTGGGCCGGGAGGACGACGTGGCGCCGATGGTCTGCTACCTCGCCAGCGAGCAGGCGCGGTACGTGACGGGACAGGTCATCGGCATCACGGGCGGTGCGGACCTGCTGTCGACCTGAGCGTCGGGCCGTCTCTCCTCAGAACCGTTCCCGTTCGAGCTGCTGGAGGCGCTCGATGCGCCGCTCCGTCGCGGGGTGCGACCGGGTCTCCACAGTGAACTGGCCCTCGTCCGCGGGCTCGTCCTCGCTCGAGAAGCCGTGCGGGAGGAAGCACAGCCCCGCGACGCCGGCGTACTGGGTGCGCTTGTCGGCCGTCGGCGTCTCGACGGACCGGTCGAGCTTCGTGAGCGCGGTCGCCATCGCGGTCGGCTGGCCCGCCAGGATCGCGCCGGAGCGGTCGGCGACGTACTCGCGGTACGTCGAGAGGTGCTGGCTCAGGCCGAGGACGACCGCGCCGGCGATGCCGAGGAACACACCCCCGAGGACGACCGTGACCAGCAGCGCGAACGCGAACGAGACGGTGTAGCCGAGGGTGAACGGGGCGGCGTCGATGAACGGGGCGCTGAGGAGGTAGGCGGCCACGACGGCGCCGACCCAGACCGCCGTGCTCGTCGCCCGGGAGCCGAACGGGCTGAAGTCGTCGCTGATGAGTGCGGGGACGAACGACGCGAGCGTCAGCACGAACGCGTCACGGTTGCGGAGGTGTGCGAGCTCGTGGGCGAGCACCGCGTCGAGCTCGTCCCCGTCGAGCGCGTCGAGCAGTCCGGTGCTCACGACGACGGTGCCGTCTGTCACCCCGCCGACGGCGAAGCTGTTCGGGACGTCGGTCTGTGCGACCGCGAGCGTGGGCGTCGCCATGTCGGCGCCGACGGCGAGCCGCTGGAGCCGGCCCTGCACGTCCGGGTAGTCGTCGCCGGACGCCAGGGGGGCGTCGACCTCGTCGAGGAGTTCGCGTCGGCTGTAGCGGAGCTGTGCCCAGCCGAACGCGACCGCGACGGGCAGGACGACGACGGCCCCCCAGACGAGCGGCGAGGTGCCCGAGAGCCCGACCGCGTCGGCGACCGCGTCACGGAGCGGTGCGAGCCAGGGGGCGACCAGGTAGGCGGCGGCCGCGACGAGGACGACGTCGACGACGAGTATCGTCAGGAGGGCCAGCAGGATGCGCCACGTGAGGTCGGGGTCCCGTTCCATTAGTGCCAGTTCGTTCCCGAAGAAACAAAAATATTCGTGGATTGATGTGAGTGCCCGTCTGGAGCACCTTATTTCAACGGCCCGATGGGGGATTGAATAGCAATATATTTAAACGCTTAGACATTTTTTCGTTCGTGTGGGATACGACCTGAGTCGCGCGGCCCTCGTCGTGGTCTCCGTCCTGACGGTCCTCCTCGCAGCGTCGCTGTTCCCGGCCTCGGGGTACGGAACGTACCCTGGCACGGTCGGGGACGGCTTCGCGGGACCATCGGACAGCGACGCGCCAGCCGGTGTCGAAGACCCGGCTGGCACCGTCGAGAACACGGACAGCGCCACGGACACCACCACGAGGACCACGCAGGAACCGACGGCGACGGAGACGACGGTCGAGACGGACTCGCAGGAGGCGACCGACGACTCGACGACACGTGAACCGACCGCGACCACGGAGGCGCAGGACGACGACCCCGCAGGCGCAACCGGGACGGAACTCGGCGGCGGCTTCCCGATCCTCGCCTTCCTCGTCCAGCTGTTCGTGCTGTTCATGGGGCTGTTCCTCGTCGTCGGAGTACTCGCGGTGATCGGCGACGTCGAGCGCCGCCAGACGGGTGAGTTCGACGGCTACGTCGTCGACCTCCCCGTCCTGCCGACGTTCCGCGTGCGGGCCTCGTTCCTCGCGATTCCGCAGGGAACGATGTCGGTGCTCGTCGGATTGACGGCCTCGGCGCCACAGGTGCTCGACGGGCTCGGGCGTACCGTCGACGGCGTGTTCGCCGGCCTGGACGAGCTCGCATCCGGCGTCGGGACGGCGTTCGTCGCCATCCCGTCGGCCCTCGGGAAGGGGCTCGTCGCGATTCCCCGCGGCTTCGGCAGTGGGCTCGGGTCGCTCTCGCTCGGTCTCTCGTCGCTGACCGCCGGAATCTCGACCCGCGAGTGGCTCTCCCGCGGCGGCGACAAGCCGGACGACCCGCGCGACGGTGCGCGGGCAGGCGACACCGACACCGAGGAGGTCGTGGACACCGGCCCCGTCAGTATCGAGGAGGCCTGGGAGAGCATGGTCGACTACGTGCCGCTGCGCCGCCCGGAGTCGAAGACCCCCGCCGAGGTGGCCAGTGCGGCCGTCGACGGCGGCCTCCCCCGGTCGGCCGTCGAACGGCTGACGGCGGTGTTCCGCGACGTGCGCTACGGACGCTACCCGGCGAGCGACGACCGCAAACGCACCGCACGGGAGGCGCTCGCCGAGATCCGAGAGCGCCTGGAGGGCGACGGATGATCGACGGCGTACTCGACCGGATCCCCGTCGACCGACTCCTCCCCGTCCTCGGGACCGCGTCCCTCGTCGGTGCGATGGCGCTCGCGTTCCTCCCGGTGCCGCTTCCGTTCCTGCGCGACCCGGTGGTGACGTTCGCCAACGGGACCACCATCGCGCTGCTCGGCATCACCGCTGCCGTCCTCGGCGTCGTCCACATCGTCCGTGACCGGGACGAGACCACCCGGGAGTCGGCGTCGTTCGGCGTGCCCGAGGCGGCGAACTACGACTCGGTCGGCTCCACCGGGCAGGACCTCGACGACACAATCGAGAACGTCGACGGGACGCTCACCGAACCCGGTTCGACAGAGTGGTGGACGGTCCGCGACCGGGAGCGCGTCGAGGAGGACATCCGGTCGGCCGCCATCGACGTGCTCGTCCGGCAGGAGAACTGCGGCCGCGAGGAGGCCGTGGCGATGCTGGAAGCCGGCACCTGGACGACCGACCTGCGGGCGAGCCGTTTCCTCGGCGGCGAGAACGCGCCCGAACCACCCCTCAAGATGCAGTTCTACGACTGGCTGTCCGGCGAGGCGTACGACCGCCACGTCGAACACACTGTAGACGAGCTGGCAGCACGGGCCGACCTCACGGAGGTCGAGACGGAATGACCCGGCGGGACACCGGCCGCTGGAACGTCGGCTTCACCGCCGCCCTCCTCACGGGGACGCTGGGGCTGCTCGCCCAGAACACGGTCGTGTTCAGTGCAGCCGCCATCGGGCTCTGCTACGCGGTCTACGGCTACGCGAGCCGGCCGCCGACGCTCGACCTGGACGTCGAGCGCACGGTCGCGGACACGTCGCCGATGCCCGGCGACGAGGTCGAGGTGACGGTCACCGTGCGGAACGCGGCGGACGAGCCCCTCGCGGACCTGCGTATCGTCGACGGCGTCCCCGAGACGCTCGGTGTCGTCGACGGCTCGCCGCGACACATGACAGGGCTCCAGCCCGACGAGACCGAGTCGTTCACCTACACCGTGAAGGTCCGCCGTGGCGTCCACGAGTTCGGCGACCTCACGGTCATCGCGCGCAACGTCAGCGGCGGCGTCGAACTCACCGAGAGCGTGGCCGTCGAGAGCCGCCTCTCCTGTCACGCGCCGGTCGAGTCCATGCACCTCGCCGACCAGACCATCCCGTACCCCGGTCGCGTCGAGACCGATTCGACCGGGTCGGGCATCGAGTTCCACTCCATCCGGCAGTACCACCACTCGGACCCGATGAACCGCATCGACTGGCGCGAGTTCGCCCGGAGCGGCGAGCTCCGCACCGTCGAGTTCCGGACCGACCAGGCGGCGACGATCGTCGTCGTGGTCGACACCCGACGCGAGGCACGCGTCTCGCGTCGTCCCGAGGAGCCCGACGGCGTCGAGCTCGGCACCTACGCCGCGGGCCGCATCGCCGGTCACCTGCTCGACGCCGGGAACCGCGTCGGCCTCGCACAGTACGGCAGTTCGCTCGGCTACCTCCGGCCCGGGACCGGGGACGCTCAGGCGGCACGCATCCGGAACAACCTGGACGTGCAGTCCGCGACCTCCATCCCGGTCCGCGGAACGGGGAGGGCGACGAAGCCCGATCCGGACGGCCCAGACGACGCCGGTCCATCACCGGGTGACACCGACAGCGGCGGGGTGGCCGCCACCGACGGCGGCTGGCGCGTCGACTGGCTCCGCCGTCGCGTCCCCAACGGCGCACAGGTGGTGTTCGTCTCGCCACTGCTCGACGACGCACCGCTCGACCTGCTGAAGCGGCTCCGGGCGTCGGGCCACGCGCTCCGGGTCGTCTCGCCGGACGTGACCTCGACGGAGACGCCCGGCAGCGTCGTCGAGGCCATCGAACGCCAGGGTCGCGTCTCGGCGCTCCGGAACCGGACGACGGACGTCATCGAGTGGTCCCCGGACGAGCCGCTCTACGCCGCCATCGAGCGGGCCACGCGGAGGTGGCAGCGGTGACGCCGTACGAGTTCGACGACGAGCCGGCACGGTTCACCAGCCGACTCGCGCTCGCGGTCGCCGTCGTCGCCGCACTCCTGCTCGGGCTCGGGACCGGCCCCGGACTCCTCGGGCAGGCGCCCGAACTGCTGCTCGGGGTCCTCGGAGCCGGGGCGCTGGTCCGCGGCGCGACCGGCGTCACCGAGGACGAGAGCCGCCGGCGGGCGGTCGGGAGCATCTGGTTCGTCTTCGGCATCATCGGCGTCGCGGGGGCGATGGGTGCGTACAAACCGTCGCTCGCTGCAGCGGCCGTCACGTCGTTCGGGACGCTCTCGATGCTGCTGCTCGGCCTCTCGGCCACCGTCGGCATCGACGAGGGGCTGGTCCGGTCGCTCGGTGGGGCCATCTCGCGGTCCCTCGTGGTCGTGGTCGTCGGTGCGGTCGTGCTGGCCGGCGTGCACGTCGCGTTCTTCCGGTCGGCGGCCATCCTGACCGTCGCTGGCCTCGGCGCCCTCGTCGGTGTCAGCCCGCTGATCAGCTTCCTCATGCTCCAGGTCGAGGTGCTCCTCCTCGCCCTCCTCGTCGAGCGCGCGCTGGCCGTGGTCGACGGCTGGCTCCCCCGCCGACGGTTCGACCGGCGCGAGACGTCGTTGCGCGAACTCGGTGTCCGCGTCGGCGACGTGCCGAAGGGCGTCTACGTCCTGCTCGGGCTGCAGTTCCTGCTTGCGGCCACCCCCTGGGGGCGGGCCCTGTTCGCCCGTCTGCTCGTCCAGACCGGCCCGTTCGGGACGGTCGTCGCCAGGGTCCTCCAGTCGTGGGTGCCACACGCCCTGCTCGGCGTCGGCATCCTGCTGTTCGGGAGCGTGGTCCTCGCCAGAGCCTGCCAGCGTGTCGTCGTCCGCTGGATCGGCAGTGAGCCACCGAAGACGTTCGGGTACGCCGCCGGTGGCGTCGTCATCTCCGTGCTCGTCGGCGTCCTGACGGCGCTTCCGCCGGTCCGCTGGCTGGTCGACTGGACCGTCCCGGACGGCTCCGTACTCGACGTCTCCTTCGCCACCTACGGCATGGGGACGACGTTCCTCTCGCTCGTCGTCGTCGCCCTCTGTGCCGTCCTCGTCTCCCTCCCGGTGTTCATGTTCCTGGTATGGGACGAGGGGGGAACGGGCGCCGACGACGGTTCGACGGCCGGCGCAGGCCTGTTGCTGTTCGCCAGCATCGCCGCCGGCTTCGGTGAGGCACCGGCTCCGGTCGTGTTCGTCGGCGTGGCCGCCGCGCTGGCGACGTGGGACCTCTCGGTGAACGCGACGCTGATCGGCGAGGAGGTCGGTCGCGCCGCCGAGACGCGCCGGGGCGAGGTCATCCACGCGGCGGGCGTGCTCGCCGTCGGCGCCGTCGCCGTCATCGTCACGCTGCTCGGCGTCGAGTTCATCGGGGCCGCCGCGCTCACCGTCGACGTGCCCAGATGGCGTGCCGTCGGTGCGCTCGCCCTGCTGCTGTTCGCGCTCATCTGTTTCGCCGCCCTCGCTGTTCGCGAGGACGAGAAGCCCGCCGACGGGTCCGACACCGGGGACGACGAGTACGACCCGCCCCGGGAGCGCGGGCCGTGGTACACGAAGTTCGACGACCTCTGACTACCGCAGGAACGGTACCTTCCGCCAGAGTCGGAGGGAGGCCGAGAGCGCCCGGGCGTACCACTCGGACTGGACGCCGATGGGAGGCGTGACCGGGTGGTTCCTCGCCGCGATGGTCTGTGACTCCGTGTAGCGCATGAGCCCCTCCTTGCCGTGGCGGCGGCCGAGTCCGGAGTCCTTCCGCCCGCCCATCGGCGCGTCGATGGCGGCCCACGTTTCGAGGTAGCCGCCGTTGATGGTGACGGTGCCGGTGTCGATCTCGCGTGCGACGGCCCGTCCGCGGTCGCGGTTCGTCGTCCAGACGCTGGCGTTGAGCCCGTAGTCGGTGTCGTTCGTCCGCTCGATGGCCTCGCGCTCGCCCGAAACCGGCGCGACGCTCACGACCGGGCCGAACGTCTCCTCGCAGGCGGCGCGAGCGTCGTCCGGGAGGTCGGTCACGACGGTCGGTTCGAAGAAGTACGGGCCGAGGTCGGGGCGATGGTCGCCGCCGACGTGGACCGTCGCGCCCTGCTCGCGGGCGTCGGCGACGTGTTCCTCGACGGTCTCCAGCTGGTCGGCGGAGGCGAGCGACCCCACGTCGACGCCGAACCCGTACCCCGGCCCGAGCGAGAGGTCGGAGACGGCGGCGACGAACCGCGAGAGGAACCGGTCGTACAGCGACTCGTCGACGAAGACGCGCTCCGTGCCGATGCAGAGCTGGCCGGCGTTCGTGAAGCACGCGCCGACCGCTCCCTCGACGGCCTCGTCGAGGTCGGCGTCGTCGAGCACCACGAGCGAGTTCTTCCCACCGAGCTCGAGCGAGCAGTCGACGAGGTTGCGGCCGGCGGCGGCGGCGACCTCACGGCCGGTCGCGGTCGAGCCGGTGAAGCTGACGTAGTCCACCGCGTCGACCAGCGCCGGGCCGAGCGTGGCACCGGCGCCCGTGACGACCTGCACGAGGTCGTGCGGGAGGCCGGCTTCGCGCAGGAGTTCGACGAGTGCGAGGGCCGTGTACGGCGTCGTCTCGGCCGGCTTCAGGACGACGGCGTTCCCCGCGAGCAGCGCGGGCAGGGCGTCGGAGATGGCGAGCGTGATGGGGTAGTTCCACGGAGCGATGACGCCGACGACGCCGACGGGGTGGTGGACGACCTCGGCCTTCGAGGAGAGCAGGGGGACCGCGGCGTCCCGGCGTTCGGTCGCGAGCATGTCGGGGGCGCGGTAGCCGTAGTAGCGGCTCGTCAACGCCACGTCGAGGACCTCCTCGAAGGCGTGGGCGCGGGACTTCCCGCTCTCGAGCTGGGCGAGGTCGAGCAGCTCGTCCTGGCGGTCGAGCACGATGTCGTGCAGGCGTTTCACCACCGCGGCGCGCTCCTCGGGCGAGCGGTCGGCCCAGCGCGACTGGGCCGCCGCGGCACGGTCGACGGCGGACACGACGTCCACGGGCTCGCATTCGGTGACGGTCGCGGCGGTCTCGCCGGTGAACACCTCGGTGACGGCGCGGCGGTCGCGGTCGTCGTCGGCCGTCGCCACGAGGCCGTCGAGTCGGTCGAATCGCTCGCGCGTCACCGTCGACGGGAGGGCGTCGTCGGCCAGCAGGTCGGTCATGGCCGGTGCTACGAGGCGGGGGTGTAAAACCGTGTCCGAGCGGTCACTCGTCGTCGGTCGCGGCGCTCGGCATCCGGTCGGAGAAGTCCCAGGTGTACGCCTTCGTCACGTCGACCTCGATACGGACCTCCTCGCGGTCGGGGGCGAGCAACGACCGTGCGAGGCCGGAATCGGTACCGCCGAGGTACCGGTCGAGCAGGCGACGCAGCAGCGCCTTCTCCTCGTCGGAGTCGATGGTCGCGATGCCCTGGCCGCGGACCCCCCGGTACGGCGGACGGTTCGTCGAAATCTCGAAGGCGACGGTGTCGTCCTCGCGGAGGTAGCGCACGACGTCGGCCGAGGCGGCCGTGGCACAGGCCAGCTGGCCGGCCTCGGGGTCGTACTCGAACCAGAGCGAGAGCATCCAGAGGCCACCCTTCGGGGTCCGGCACGCCAGCCTGACGGGTATCCGGGCATCGTCGAGGAACGCGGCCACGTCCTCGTGATCCCACGCCCCACGGAGCGGGTACATCAGCGGACGACCGTCACCGGGCAGTGTGCACGGCGGACGACCGCCTCTGCGACGCTGCCCAGCAGGATTCGGCTGACGCCGGTGCGGCCGTGGCTGCCGATGAGTATCTGGTCGATGTCGTTCTCGTCGGCGTACTCGTTGATCGAGCGGGACGGCCGGCCGACGACGACCTCGGTCTCCAGTTCGACGTCGTACTCGTCGGCGATCTTCTGGGCCTGCGCGAGCAGGTCCTCGCCCGCCTGCTTCTCCTGTTCGTACCACTCCTCCCAGTACCCGGGGAGGCCGCCGTCGAACGGGGCGCTGTAGCCGGCCTCCATGAGGTCGATGACGTTCAGGACGACGATCTCGGCGTCGGGGTGGGTGGTCAGCGCGTGCTCCAGTGCCGTCCGTGCCTGTTCGGACTCGTCGAAGGGGACCAGGATTCTGTCGACCATACCTGAACTGTCACCCGTCAGCCGCATAAAACGTTCCACGACTCTCCCGCGATGGGAACGACCCGCGTCAGTCGAGCTCGTCGACGCCGAAGCTGACGGTGTGGACCTCGCCGTCGACGGCGAACTGCGTCGTCTCCATCTCACCGGCGACGAACTCGGGGAGCCGGTCGACGAACCGCTCGTAGTGCTCCGTCTCGGTGTGGGCCTCGGCCGCCTCGGCGTCCTCGTATCGCTCGACGAACCGGACGACGTTCCGGTCCGAGACGTCGACCGTCGCGTCGTAGGCGACGGTTCCCGGTTCGGCGCGGGACCGTTCGGCCAGGTCGGCGAACAGTTCGAGGGCCTCCTCGCGTCGGTCGGGGTCGATCGGCACGCTGGTCAGGACGACGTACATCGACCGGACCGACGGACCGGGGCGTAAAACCGGTTCGGTTGCCGTGGGATGTTCTCACAGGGTCTGCAGGACCCCGACCACGTCGCGCTCGATGGTCGGCGAGGGCCACTCGTTCGAGAGCGCGGCGAGCATGTCCTCACGGTCCTCGAAGGCCGCCGCGGCGGCCTCGACGTCGGCGACCCACTCGGGCAGGAGGTCGGTGTAGGCCGCCAGCGCGTCGTCGGGGTCGTCGCGCGTCCCGAAGTGGCCGTAACACAGCGTCTCGGCGTCCAGCTCGCGGAGGCGGGCGACGGTCTCGAGGCTCAGCTCGAGGTCGAAGTCCGGTGCTGGTGTCGTCGGCAGCAGCTCGCCGAACAGGTTCATACCGGCGGCGTCCCCGGCGAACAGCGCGCCGGTCCGGTCGTCGAGCGCGGCGACCTGGTGTGGGGCGTGCCCCGGCGCGTGGACCAGCTCCAGCGAGCGGTCGCCGCAGTCGATGGTCTCGCCGCCGGAGACGACACGGCAGCGGTCGCGGTCGACGAGCTCGGGGCGGCCGTAGCCCGTCGCGACCTCGTCGCCGACGGCGGCGCGGGCGCTCTCGTACAGCCGGTCGCGCTTCGCCTCGTCGGTGAGGTAGTCGACGCCGCGCTCGTGGACGACGACGGTGGCGTTCGGGCAGTGGTCCGCGAGCGCGCCGGTCGCGCCCGCGTGGTCGAGGTGGACGTGCGTCGGGAGGAGATGGGCGACCGATTCGGGGTCGATTCCGGCCTCGTCGAGCCCCTCGATGACGTACTCGGCACCGGCGGCGGGGCCGGGGTCGACGACGACCGGTTCGGCGGCGTCGACGACGTAGGGCGACATCGCACCCGGGATACCCATCATCCGGGCGTCGAGGGCGTGGGTGTCCGCGGTGACCTGCGTGACCATAGCCCTCGTTCGGACGGCCCCGGGAAAAGTGGGTCGTCATCATGTTGGACGGGCGGTTTCTGCAGAAAGCACTTGTCGGGGGAGTCGAGACTCTGCCTCGCATGCGACGCAGAGCCCTCCTCTCCACGTCCGGTGTCGTCCTCGCCGGCCTCGCCGGCTGCCTGTCGGAGTCGTCCGACGACGACGAACCGGCGAACGACACGACGAACAGCACCGACACGCCGACCGACGCGCCGACGACCGAGCCGCCCCGGTCGGCGGTCACGGTGTCGCTCGAAAGCTACCAGCCCGCCATCATCCAGCTCGCGACCGACTCCATCCACACCGCCAGCGAGGCCGGCGCGTACCTGTTCCTCTCCGTCGATGCGAGCGAGGCCGACGACCCGCCGAGCCGCAGCGACTTCGCGTTCGAACTCGACGGGACGTCCCACTCGCCCGTGAAACCGGACGAACGTCGGCTCTGGCGGCAGTACAGCGAGGACGGCAGCTACGGCGGCGAGAACGCGACCGGCTGGCTGCTGTTCGAGCTCCCCGAGGCAGCCGCCGCCGAGGACGCCCGGGTCACCTGGCCCGACGGCGAGTGGCGGCCGGGCGAGTCGCTGCGGACCAGACTGGCCGCCGAGTACCCGCCGATGTCGATGGAGTTCTCGGTGCCGGAGACGGTACCGAACGGTGAGCATCCGATGGTCACCATCACGGTTCAGAACGAAGGTGCCGTCGACGCACGCTTCGTCGCCGGCCTGAACCGGGTCGGCCCGCGCATCGCGTACACACCCGTCGCGGCCCCGTCGTTCGTCGTCCCCGCAGGGGGATCGGAGACGTGGGAGCACACCGGCGACTACGACACGACCCGGCTGCAGGACGACGAGCTCGGCGACGGCCAGCACGACGTGACGTACCACCTCGACTCCGTGCTCGGCAGGGAGAGCCGGGACGTCAGCTACGTCTCCGACGATTCCTGACCGTCCTCGACACCCTATTCCTCGTCACTGACCTGGAGAGCGGCAGCTCTCCGGAACTGCTGCGTCGAAAGAACTGAATCGCGAGCCGATCAGTCGAGGTGACCGGCGTCCTTGAGGTTCTCCATGATGTCGTCGACGAACGACTCCACGTCGTCGTACGGGAAGTCGCCGCCTGGGAGCTTGGTCTGGAGCTCCATCGCGGTCATGGAGAAGTCGCCGGACTCGAAGCGCGTGCCCGGGCCGTTCGGGAGCGCGGGAACGAGGTCCATCGGGCTGGAGATGGGGTAGTCAGCGCCACCGAAGGCGTCGATCATCTGCTCGCGAAGGTCATCTTCGTCTGCCATGGACACCCGTTCGAACGGATAAATAATAAATCATGGGGTAGTTGGTTCCCGGCCGACCCCTGATTCGTCCTACCTCCTCCTCACGCGGGCCGGACTTGACGCTACCGGTGAATTGAACGCGGGGCGGCGGAACCGCCCGCAGAGAGCGGCTACGGTGGGATGACTGGCACGACCACGGCGGTGTGGCTGTGCAGGACCGTCGCCGGGTCCGTCGGGAGGGCCGTCGTCAGCGGGGTCGGCTTCGTGGGTCGCTGGCGTGACGGTGACGACGGTGCGGTCGCGACCGGTCGTGACGGACCGGTCGCTGGGATCGACCGCGGGACGCGGTCGGGATGGGGGGACCGGGCGGCGGCGTTACGCCGTGGCCGCGGTCCTGGTCGCGAGCGCGACCTCGTGGACGGCTTCGATACCGGTGCCGTCCTCGAGGTCGGCCCGAACGGTGCTGTCGTCGGTGGCCTGCGAGCGAAGCGTGACGGTCGCACGGACGTCGACGACGATGGCGTTGAGGTTGGGCGTGATGCCCGTGATCTCCTCGACGTCGACGTCGTCGAGCGCGTCGATGCGTGCGACGACGGTCGCGGCACCGGCGAGCAGGTCGCCGGGTGCGCCGTCGGGGACGCGGACGCGCAGGTGGACTGTCGCTTCGGTCTCGCGACCGAGACTGGCCTGTGCCATACGCCCTCGCCGCGAGTCGAACGCGGTGGCCGACGCGAGGTCGGTGGTCGCCGTCCGCGAGGGTGGGGCCCGTGTCGTGTACCGCACGGGCAGTCGTGTGCAACGGTAGCGTCGGCCACACCGTGGGTGCGAGCGGACGCTACAGTCTGCGCTCGGATCGTGTGGCGGCGCTGCGGTCGAGGTGAAGTGCGGCGACCCCGCCGGTCAGTCAGGATGGAACCAGTTCGGTTCTGAGAACCCGACTGCCGGCGCGAGCGGCGGTGCCTAGGAGCCGTAGGAATCGGCAGAAACACCGCCGGGCCGCGTCAACACCGTCACGCGGCGCCGGCAGAGACGAACCGAACGGCGGGATACCCCTTCGGATTCCCGACCACGCCCGGTTCACCATCCCCAGCGCCGCGCTGGCAGCCGGCAGCGGAGGAACCCTCCACGCCGACGGTGGCGGCCTCGCCAGTGACCGCGGTGGCGAACGCCGAGATGGTGAGCATCGAGCGGGTCATCGTCTGTGGGTACCCCGTTCCCGGTCGAGAGTCGGGATTGAGGTGTCAAATCGTAGAATGGAACTTCACTTAAAGATTCCGATATGAGTGGTGGTGTGTCGGCGACGTCTGTCGAATACGCCGCAGTAATCGACTGGGTGGTCGTCGTCCTCAGAGGTCGGCCGCGTCGACGACCTCGTAGCCGATGTTGCCGTCGCGGAGTCGGTCGGTGTGTCGCGAGAGCTCGTCAGTGACGACCACCAGCAGGACGGTGAGCCCCTTGGTGGCCGCCTCGGTGACCGCCTCGGCCGTCCCGAAGCGGATGTCCGGCTCGAGGTCGGCCTCGGAACAGGCGACGAGGGACTCCGTACCGGAGACCGCGAGCAGGTCGTGGGTACCGACGTGGTCGGCCAGTGCGGACGGGTCGACGGTCGCGGACCCGCCCTTGGCGACGCGCGGGACCGAGACGACGGTGACCGTCCCGAGCTCGTAGTCCAGGACGCCCTCGAAGTCGGTCACCCCGACGTCCTGCCCCGGGTCTGCGCTCGTGACCGCGACGGCCGTCGCGCTGCCGTCGCCGCCGGTCGACGCCCGCATGACGCCGTCCCGCATCGACATCGTCACCGTCTGTCCCTCCTCGATACGGTCGTCAGCGACGGCGGTCTCGGCGTCGACCTGTCCGATGACCTCCTCGGAGACGTGGGTGACGTACTCGCGGAGGTCCTCGGTGCGGGAGATGAGCCAGTCGACGCCCTCCTTCGTCACCTCGTAGCGGCCGCGTCCGAGCTTGCGGACGTAGTCGCGCTCGACGAGGTCCTGGAGGTAGTCGCTCACTGCCTGTGCGGTGACGCCGATCTCGTCCGCGATCTCCTGCTGGCTGACCGCGGGCTGGCGCTCTGCGATCTCCGAGAGGATCTGGTAGCGCGTCGCGTTGCGCTTGCTCTGGAGGACGCTCAGCTCCTCTTCAGGGTCGGCGTCGTCGGGAGCCATCGTCGGAGCTTGGGCTGTCGATTACAAGTAGCTTTGCACTAACAGCCACCTGGATTGGGTAGCTGTCAGCTCGTGGTGCAGAAGTCGGTCAGCAGCTCGACCATCCGGTCGGGGTCCTCACGCGGCGGCCAGTGCGCGCAGTGCTCCAGCACCTCCAGTCGGGCGTTCGGAGCAAGTGCCGCCGCCTGCTCGGCGAGTTCGACGGGGACGATCTCGTCGTGTCTCCCGTGGACGAACAGCGTCGGAACGTCGAGTTCGTCGAGTCTCGGCGTGAAGTTCGTCACGTACCCGTGCCGGGTCATCTCGTGCTTCCGGAAGTTCCGGAACGCGACGCAGGCGTTCGGCTTCCGGGCGTACTTCCAGACCGCGTCGACGCACTCCTCGGAGAGGACGTCGGTGTCGTGGACGATGCCACCGAGACTCGCCTTCGTGAACCCGCGGCTCCGCCGGAACAGGGCCACGGCGATGCGATTGAGGAACGGGAGCCGCGAGAGCGCCCACGAGAGCGTCCCGCGAGGCAGTTCGGTACCCAGTCCGAAACAGCTCGTCGGGACGAGTCGGTGCACGTCAACGTCCGTATCGAGCGCGAGGCCGAGCGCCACCGCCCCACCCAGCGAGAGCCCGCAGACCGATGGCTCCTCGACGTCGAGTTCGTTGCAGAAGCCCGCCATCGTCTGCACGTGCCGGTCGATGGTGTACTCCACGTCCGGCACGTCGCTGTCGCCGTAGCCGAGCAGGTCGGGAGCGTACACCGTGAACCGCTCCGACAGCGGGTCGACGACCTCGCCCCACGAGACGGGGCCGGCGTCGATGATGCCGCCGTGCAGCAGGAGCAGGGGTGGCCCGTCGCCCGCCGCGACGTACCTGATATCGTGCCCGTCGACTGTGACAGTCGCCATGGCGCGGGGTTCGCCCACTGCGGGGATAAATCGGTGGGTCGGCACCACGTCGCGACCGCAACCCTTGAGCGCGGCGCGCGCCAACTCCCGCCGATGCCCACCGTCGCCAGCCTCCGCGTCCACCCCGTCAAGTCGCTCGACCCGCTGGAGCTCGACGCCGTCGACGTCAACGCCGGCGCGCTCCGGCACGACCGCGAGTACGCCATCGTCGACGAGGACCGCGAGTTCGTCAACGGGAAGCGCGAGCCCGCACTCCACCGACTCGCGTCCGACTACGACCCCGAACGGCGCGAGCTCTCGGTCCGCGAGCGCGGCGACGACGACTGTGCGACGTTCAGCATGGACGCCGAGCGCGGCGAGCTGAACGCCTGGCTGAGCGCGTTCCTCGACTACCCGGTGAGCGTGGTCCGCGACGCGTCCGGCGGGATGCCCGACGACACCGACGCCGACGGCCCGACGGTCATCGCCCGCGAGACCGCCGCCGAGATCGCCGGCTGGTACGACGGTATCGACACCGACGAGATGCTCCGACGCCTCCGACCCAACATCGTCGTCGAGGCCGGCGAGCCGTTCTGGGAGGACCGGCTCTACGCCGACCGCGGGTCTGTGCAGCGGTTCTCCGTGGGCGACGTCGACCTCGAGGGCGTCCAGCCCTGCCAGCGCTGTGCCGTCCCGACGCGGGACCCCGTCACCGGCGCGGAGACGCCCGGCTTCCGGGAGACGTTCATCGAGCAGCGCGCGGCGACGCTGCCAGCATGGGCGAACCGGGACTGGTTCGACCACCACTTCCGGGTGATGGTCAACACGCGGATTCCGGAGGAATCGTGGGGGGAGACGGTCGAGGTCGGGGATCGAGTCGAACGCAAGTGATCGGTCGCGGCAGCAATAATACTGTCTCTCAAGTACTGCAATTATAGAGTATAGTTAGAAAATTTTAACATCTACTGCCTGGTTGTTGGTTCTATGGATGGTTATTCGTCGTCTCTGAGCCGACGGCGGTTGCTTCAGGGGGTCGGTGGGACCGCAGCTACCATGCCGCTCATAGGGGTTACCACGGCGGATCGAACTGCCACAGGTGGTGTCACGGATCGACCGTCGTACGGCTGGCAAGCGATGCATACGACTCGGGTGGGGAGCGATATGCGGCCCGGGAACGCCGAGAATCCGGAGTGGGTCGGTCAGACGTCCGCCGGGCTCTCGCTCGTCAACGTCAGCTGGGAGGACTGGGGGAATCCGAATCCGGACTTCGATGACGGGTCGTACCAGGGTTGCTGGCGCTACACGTTCTCCGCCAGCTCGCTCGCACTCGCGCTCCGCCTCACCGAGGTTCCGTCGGGGAACGGGACCCGGCTGGAGTTCAATCCGGACCACCCGAGCGTCGGATACGATCGGTACGACGACGGATACCAGTCGTACGTCGGCACCGAACTGACCGTCCGCGGGCCTTCCCCCGGCGACGGTGAACAGCCGCGCAATGCGGCCCAGAACGTCGATATCTCCCCTCGGCACGACCCGCAACTGTTCAGTGTCATCGACGGACGAGCGATGCGCGAGCAGCTGATCACCTCGTGCCAGGACCCGGAACTCCGTGCAGGGTTCGGCGACATCGCCGGGATGAACGGCGGTGAACACGCACGAAACGGGAAACAGGCCATCCAACAGGTCCGGGAACACAATCAGGACGCGATGGCGGTCACCGGTGTCGGTCTCGGTGCGGCCAGTCTTGCCGTCGCCGGTCTCGCGACGGTCCTCTCCGGTGGCACCGTCCTGCTGGTCGCTGGTGCCTCCCTGACTGTCGCCAGTGTCATCACGGAGATACTCAAGCTGCTTGGCGACAGGAGCATCGACTGGCTCCCCCCGAACGCCGGGTTCCGTGTTCGTGCGCCGACGGACGGGGCAGAACCGGTCGCTGGATACAACGTCGTCTTCGACGCGTACGTGACACCCGGTTCCCGGACGTTCGTGACGGTAGGGACGGAACACCCGGTCGACCGCGACCCTCGTGACCGGTACGTCGACAACGTCACCTCGCTGGCGGACTACGAGTGGAAGGTAGACATCGACGCTCCGCCGGCCCCGCACGAAGCGGATGTCGGCGACCAGTGGAAGTACAGTTCCGCGTGGCTGTCGACGGGAACCTCGTTCAGTCGGAACCGAGGTCAGCCACCGATTCCGGGCTACGAGCGGCTGAGTTCCACGGCACGAGACGTCTGCAGCGTCCCGATAATCCCCGGTATCGAGCCCATGGACGTCTACCGGCTCGGGGATACGGTCCGGCTTCGAGCGACGGAACCGATTCGGACGACGAGTGGCATCCAGCGCTTCGAGTGGGACACGGAGCACGAGACGTACGGCACTATGGGAACCTGGTGCGGTCCGACCATCTCACCAGAGACACAGTCGGGTCGCGAGTTCGAGATCGACTGCGACAGTTACGGGATCTGGCGGACGGAGTTGCGCGTAACAGACCAGAACGGAAACACCGGCCGGACGACGTACCGCTGGGAGGTCAGACGGCCCTGGAGCTCGGACCTCGGCATCACCAGTCCCGAACCGGGCAACGAACTGGCGGCTGCGGAGTTCCCGGACGATGGGAACCCATACTCGGTCGATCTGACGTTCGAAGCGGACACCGGAGACGGCGAGACCATCGATGCTACGTGGAGCTATTGGGGCATCGTCGGTGGGGGAATGGAGGATCCAGAGTGGGGATGGGTCGAGTTCTCGAGTGGCTCACAGGCCACAATCAGGTGGACGGTCGACGGACGGAACACGAACGAACTGGCTCACCCGTTGCGCGTGAAGTTCGAGGAGTGGGACTGTACCGGACAGCGTATCTGGGACACGATGACCATCGAGCGGCTTCGGAGTGCCGACGACGGGCTCGGAGGTGTCCACAGATGACGGGCGGCTTCGACAGACGAAGCTTCCTCGCGGCGGTCGGTGCACTGGGGACAGCGTCCGGTATCCCGACCCCGACCGCTGCCGAGGCGGCTGCGAAGCTCCGCGCGACGGCGGACGCAACCGCCGAGTACACGGACGCGAGGTACCGCAGCCGGCACTGGTCGACCCAGCACAACACGTACTTCGAGCCGGTCTACCGGACGAATCCGGGGACTCTGTCGCTCCCGTTTCGGGCGAAGTCGAGTTCGCAGCTCGAACTGATCGACGTCGATTGGCAGGAGTTCGGGAACCCGGCACGTGACCGCAACCAGGACGGCTGCTGGCGATACAGTTTCCGCGTCACGTCCGTCGCTGCGATGCTGGAGCCGGAGACTCCGGGTGAGACGGACGGTGACTGGACCTTCGCGAGCAACCCCGAGCCGCAGCGGGACGCAGACGACCTCGACATCGAGACGACCATCGACGTCCGTGCGCCGAAGCTGTGGTCGAGTATCAGGCAGGTGATGCGCCGAAACGATGGCTCGGGTGAAGACTTCCTCGACGACCTGAACGAGGACCAGCGACGCCGGTTCGGTCGGTGGGACCACGTCGCGATCGCGCCTCGGCATGGGTACTCTCACTTCCAACTCATCGACGGCAACGAGTTCGCCGGTGCCCTCTACGAGGTGCTCGATTCCGGAGATGACGAGGACCGCGAACAGGTCCGTACGTTCCTGAACGCGCTCGCCAGCAAGCCGGGTGAGGACACACCGGTCCCGAACTACAGTAACGTGAAGGACGTGTGGCGTGGCGAGGTCGCGTCCGGAACGTCGGCGACACAGCCCGAGCGGCGCGCCTTCAACATCTCCCGGGGGCTGGGTGGGATCATCGCGGACGTCGGAGCGGAGCTCACCTCTGAGGTCGCGTTCGAGGCCGCGTCCGAAGCCATCGGCCGACTCAACCAGGTACTCACGATCGTCTCCATCGTGAACAACCTGCAGACCATCTTCGAAGGTCCGGAGGAGGCTGGAACGGCACATTACCGTGGCTTCGAGTTCGAGTACCCACCGGACCAGTCGAGCGCAAAGAACGGGCCGATCGGTGGCCATAGCGTCGTCTTCGACGCGTATGTCACGCCCGGTGAGACGACGTTCTTCAAGGCACAGTCGAAGAACCGGCAGTCGATGGACACCTGCGACCTCGGCCCAGGCGACGATATGGACCGGGTTATCAACGACACCACCTGGGCGGTCCGAGTTGAGGCTCCCGAGGGCCCAGAGGCGAGCGACGCCGAGAAGTACGGGTCTGTGGAACTGAAGAACGGCCATCCGTCGAAGAACACGCGCTTCGGGCCGTCGCCGGGCATCAACTGGGACGTCGACTCCGTCCAGCAGGGCAGACCGGTTCGGTTCGACGCGTACGATACGGCCCTCCACACGACCGACGACGTGAGCTACGACTGGACCATCGGAAAGCCGATCGACGACGACTGGGGAGACTCGGGCAGTCCGGACGCGACCGACGTCTACATCGAGGCCGAGGGGACCGGCAGCACGACGACCCACGCCTTCGAGGACGTGGGGACCTACCACGTCATCCTGCGGGCGACCGAACAGCGCGACGACGAGGAGAACGTGGAGAAGGTGACCGTCGAACGGCTCGAGGTCAGTCCGGCCCCCCAGAACGCGGCCATCGAGGAGCCGTCCAGCCTCGTCGCGGAGGTGGACGAGACGGTAACCTTCGACGGGAGCTTCGAGTACGATGGGGCCGACGACACCGTCACGGAGTACTGGCGGTTCCCGCGCGCGGCGAGCAGCGAGTACCCGGGCGGCATCGATTTCCCCGGTGGCATCGACGTCGGTGGCGACCAGCCGACGAGCGACACGGTCTGGCTTGAGGGGTCGAACCCGTCGTTCCAGTTCACCGTGACCGGGACGTGGGAGGTCGCATACGTGGTGCAGGACGAGGACGGCAAGACCGCGATGGACTTCGTCACGGTCTACGTCGTCGAGACCCAGGAGGCACTGGACGCGGAGATGAGCGACCGGGTCCACGCGGATCTCGCGGTCAGCTCCGAGACGCCGGCACGGCTGGGCGAATCCGTCCAGCTGGTGGCCAGTGCCGGGTCGTACGCGGAGGGCGAGCTGGTGCGGCTGGGTTACGACTGGGACCTCGAGGGGACGGGGACGTTCAGGGACCTCGGCGAGATCGCCGAGGAGGCGGGCCGATCGAACGTCAGTGGCGCGCTCTCCGAGGGCACCGTCGAGATGCCCCGCCGCGGAACGTTCCAGGAGGAGGGCACCCGCGACGTCGGCGTGATGGTGTACGCGTGGGACCCGGACGCCGACGGGGGCGAGAACCCACTCAAGGCGAACGTGGACCGTGTCCAGTTCGACGTGGTGCCGCCCGAGGAGTACGAGGCACGTGTCACGCGCATCGCGAACCCACCCATCAGTCCCGGGAGCGGTGCGCCACCGGAGACGTTCGAGATGTTCACGGCGAAGTTCTCCGAGTTCACCGACCACGCGGTCGAGTACCGCTGGCGGTTCAGCGGCGACGGCGAGGAATGGGACCGGGTCACGGAGACGGTCGGGCCGGTCGCCCACCAGTACCCGGACACCGGCGAGTACACCGTTCGGCTGGAGGTCGAGTACGACAACGGGCACGTCTCGACCGACGAGACGACGGTGTGGATCTGACCACGTCGTTGAAGTGCCGACCCGTCGAACTCCCGGACGATGACCGACAGCGAGCGGGGCGACGGCGATCAGCGGCGATGTGACGGTGGGGTCGGACCGGCGGCGACCCCGATCGAGCCGTCGGCGCCCGAGGAGTTCGGCCTCGTCCAGGCGTTCTGGGGCGACGGGAAGGGCAAGACCACCGCGGCGCTCGGGATGGCGTTCCGCGCCGCGGGCCACGGCTACCGCGTCCACGTGCTCCAGTTCATGAAGGGTGGGGCGGACAGCGTCGAGGACGTCCGCGGCGAGTACAACGCCATCGAGGCGATGCCGGGGCTCTCCTACGAGAACACGGGACACTACGGCTGGCACGGGTTCATGGACGGCTCTGACGACGACGAGCACGCGGCCCAGGCGGCCGGTGGGATGGCTCGGACCGAGGAGGTTCTGGCGGGCTGCGGGGAGACGGACCTGACGGCCCCGCTCGCCCTCGACGGCGACCCGACCGACGGCGTCCACATGCTCGTGCTGGACGAGGTGCTCTATGCGGCGAACCGGGGACTGCTCGACGTCGACGAGGTGCTTGCGCTCGTCGCGGGCAAGCCCGACGACCTGGAACTCGTGCTCACGGGCGGCCACGAGCGCCCGGACTGGCTGGACGACGTGGCCGACCTCGTGACGAACGTCCGGAAGGAGCGCCACCCCATCGAGGCCGGCCAGCGGGCACGGAAGGGAACGGAGTTCTGAGCACCTGTCGTGGCCCGCGTGCGTAGGCGCACGGCCCGAAGTATTTTGTCTCGGATATGAATACACGTGTGTATGTCACTGCTGCCGGTCGATACCGACGCCCTCGAAGACATCTGTCGGTCCGTCGCGATGGCGAACTACGGGTTTCTGTACGTGACGGACAAGCGGGGGGAGATACAGAATCGATACGAGAGCGCAGACACCGGCACGCTCAACGCACGCAGCCTGTCCACGTCGGACCTGAAGAAGGCGCTCCGGGACCTGACCGAGGACGAGTTCTCCGACCTGGAGCAGATCCGCGACGGCGTCTACTACGTCGACACGTTCAGCGTGGGGAGCTCCGACGCCGTCACGAACGAGCTGACGAGCGTGTTCAGCCAGCGCATCGTCATCACGTCGGAGACGCTCCGGTCGCGGTTCGACCTGGCCATCGACGACGTGGACTACTTCGCAAGCGAGCTGGCGTCCCGCGACCTCGTGGCGCGAATCACGGCGGGCGAGCGCGACTACTACACCATCGGGCCGCGGCTGAAGGAGCACGCGGGTAACGTCGGGCTGGACTCCCAGCTCGAGCGCAAGGCCGCGCGGGGGAAGATAAGCCACAGCGACCTCGAGAAGGTGGTCGACGTGGCGGCGACGACCGACGTCATCCGCTACCTCGAGCAGGAGGGGTTCATCGTCGACCTCGACGGCGAGTACCTCGTCAAGAGCGCGCTCGACGAGTTCGCCCGCTACGTCGCGAGCGAGACGGAGGACGCCGTCGAGGAGCAGTTCGAGGACTCGCAGTACCTGGTCCCCACGCCTGAGTTCCCAGGGGTCGTCCGCTCGGAGATCGAGACCCGGTTCGACGTGCTCTCGCAGGCCCACGGCATGCAGGACGAGATCGTCGAGGCGACCCAGAGCGCGCTCGCCGACCGACTGGACCTCGAGGTGGGCCGGGAGATGGTGGTGATGCGCGACGAGTTCGACGCGTACGTCGACGGGGAGGCGCGGCGGGTGCTGACCGACGTGAAGTCCGAGCGGGACGTGCTGCCGGCGTCGCCGACGGAGTTCGAGGAGGCGGCGAGCGAGCACGTCGAGGAGATGCAGGTGAGCAACGACCCGTCGGTCAACCGGTACGTCCGCGAGGCCGTCGCGGACCGGTACGCCGACGTCGTCGCGGAGCAGGAGTTCGGGGGCGTCGACACGTAACCAGCAGTCAGAGTTCAGACAATGCCACGAAAGTACACGTTCGAGACGACGACCGTCGATGGCGTCGAGTACGTCATCGCGAACCCGGTGAACGAGACCGACGAGATGGTCCGCATGGAGGCGGACTGGACCAACGGTGACGACGTAGAGGGCGAATGGGAGCGCGCGGTGCGGGCCATCATCAAGGGCGACCTCCTCGGTGAGATGAACCTCGAGGAGGGCAACGGCCGCATCGACCGGCAGACGGCCATCGAGACGCTCGCGGCCGCCGAGGACGAGCACGGCAAGGTCGTCTCCAGCGAACGGCAGGCCGACGCGCTGCTCGAGTACTTCGAGGACCAGGACATCCTCCGGTTCGACGGCAACGACGTCGTGTTGCTCCAGGACCCGCGCGACGACGAGCTCTCGGGCCGGGCCGCGCTGAACTGGGCGGCCGGCATCGAGGCCTGCGTCGACAAGATCGACGAGACGATGGACCGCGTCGAACGCGCGAAGGAGAAGCTCGAGTCCAAGATGGACGAGATCGACACCGGGTCGAACCGCATCGACGAGCGCATCCAGGAGACCGCCCAGGAGCTGAAGGCGCTCGGCGACGGCCCGGGCGTGCCGGACGACCCGTCGCAGCTGGACGAGAGCGAGCGCAACCGCTACAACCAGCTCAAGCGCCAGTTCATCTACCACAAGCAGATGAAGGAGGTCGACCAGGAGAACCTGCTCGAGACCGTCGAGGCGGGCACCTCCGAGCTGGCCCACCAGATCTCCATGCTCAACTCCGCGAAGGAGGCCCTCGTGACGAAGGAGCAGGAGATCCGGGTCGTCGCCGTCCAGAAGCGCGAGTTCCCGAACGACGCGACGAACATCGTCGAGAACATGGGAACGCTCGCGACGAAGCTCGGCGGCGTCGGCGACATCGACGAGAAGATCGACCAGACCTCGGCGACGGACCTCGCGTCGATGGTCGAGGACACCGTCGGCGACGTGCAGGACGTCGCGGAGACGGCCGAACAGACCGCCGACGAGGAGGTCGAGACGGACGCGGACGCGGTCAACTTCGAGGTGTAAGGGGGTCGACTCGTGTCGGCCACGTCGACCGTGCTCCGGGTGGAATCGTTCTTCGGGACGCTCAGACGCGTCGACGAACACGTGGAGACGCTGCTCTCGGTCCAGACCTACGACCGCACGTCGGTGTCCCGAACTGCCGACGAGGCGACCAGCGCGCTGGCGGAGCTGGGTGACGCGCTCGTCGTCGCCGCACCGTTCCCCTCCCAGATCGGTCGCACCGACGACGGCCTCGGGGAGGCAGTGACGGGCGTGCTGGAGGCGCAGTACGCGGACCCGGATGCGTGGGCTACCGACGAGCCCGGAGCTCCGGCTGCCGTGACCGTGGACGAACTCGTCGCGGCGGGGCGGCTGGAGCGCCGCGCCGACGAGCTGGTCGTCCCGCTGGCCGAGACGGGCACTGCGGCGCGGAACTGGGGCCCCGTGCTCGCCGTCATGCGTGCCGTGACCGCGGACCTGCTCGACCGGGCGGAGACGCTGGCCCGCCGGAGCCGGACGGCCGAGACCCCAGGCGCACGGGCGGCCTGCGAGAGCCTGGCCCGGATGCTCGCGTCGCTGCGAGACGTGCTCGTCCGGGCCAGCTCGGGCGCGGCGTTCGTGGGGCGACGGACGGACCGCCGAACTGACCGGCCGCTCTCCTTCGCGGAGTGGGCGGGCGGGCGACTGAACGGAGGAGACAATGCTTAATCTGACGCCGATACTGCGACAGGACCAGCCGACCTCACACGTAAAGATAGGCGAATCGAAGCTCGGGCAGTCGAGCGACGTGGTGGAGATACGCCACAAGAACCGGTCCGCCCACTTCCTCGTGAAGCCGGTCGACGACGGGCCGCTCGCGGGCGAGACCATCGGCAACAAGGTGCGGATGCACCGGAACGTCGCCGAGCTGTTCGGCGGCATCGACTCCGCGCGGGACTTCCGGGTGGACCCGAACGCGTCGGTCCACGACGTGGTCGAGTGCGACGCGGCGAAGATCCACGCCGGGGGCAACGACCCCGAGAAGCTGGAGTCGTTCCTGCGGTCGACGAACTACCTCCTGCACCCGTTCGAGGAGGTCGTCAAGCAGGGCGACGGGCTCGCGACGTTCACCGCGGCGAAGGTCGAACCCAGCGGCTACACGACGGTCCGGGTGACCGACGACACCGACATCGAGTTCATCGGCGCCGGCGAGCTCCGCGAGCTGAAGGCGACCGAGTCGAAACGGGCCAGAGGCGGCGGTGGGCCGACCCACGGCGGCGGTCCCGGCGGCGGCCAGCAGGTCGCCGAGGACGAGGCCGTCGAGGTGAACCTCGAACCGAAGAAGCCGACGGTCTCCTTCGAGGAGGACGTCGCCGGGCTGCCCGAGGTCAAGCAGACGGCGCGGATGCTGCTCGCGCTGTTCGACGCCGACACGCGGAACGAGGTCGAGCGACGGTACGGGCAGGCCTTTGCCTCCCGTGGCAGCTCGATGCTGCTGTACGGCCCGCCGGGCTGTGGGAAGACGCTCGTCTCCGAGGCCATCGCCCACGAGGCGATGTACAACACGAACATCGAGGACAACTACGGCCCGGTGAAGTTCCTCGAGGTGCGGGGCTCCGACATCCTCTCGAAGTACTCCGGCGAGTCGGAGAAGCGCGTCTTGGCGGTGTTCGAGAAGGCCCACGGCATCGCACAGGAGGGCTTCTGCGTGCTCTTCTTCGACGAGGTGGAGACGCTGATCCCGGACCGCGGGGACGACTCGCTCCAGCGCCACGAGCGGTCGCTGACCAACGCGTTCCTGCAGGAGATGAACGACGTCGAGGACAACCTGCTGGTCATCGGCGCGACGAACATGCCCTTCACCATCGATCCGGCGGCGACCCGCCGGTTCCCCATCCAGCAGTTCATCCCGCAGCCCGACGAGACGGTGATGGCGGAGGTGTGGCGCAAGCAGCTCGACTCCCTCTCCACGGCCGACGAGCTCGACTACGAGCGCCTCGGCGGGGCCTCGGTCGGCTACACGCCGGCGGAGGTCGCCGACCGCATCCTCGGCAGCGAGTTCCAGCGCGAACTCGTCGAGAGCGTCATCGACGGCGACCCCATCGTGCCCGACACCGACTACCTGCTGGAGAAGCTCGAGGCATCGGAGCCGAAGACGGTGCGGCAGTACGTCGCCAGCGTCCGCGAGAAGACCGAGGACCTCGAGGGCTACCCGGAGATGCAGCGCTACGTCGAGGCACAGGCCGATCGGCTGGGGATGCGCCTCGGCGGTCAGCAGAGTGCGCTCGAATCCCTGCTCGGCGCGGGCGGAGGCGGTCCCGGCGGTGGTGCGGGGTCCACCGACGATGGTACTGCGGGTGACGACAGGGGGGCCGACGATGGAACGGGCGGCGACGCGGCCACGGACGGCGGGGCCGACGATGGAACGAGCGGCGACGCGGCCACGGACGGCGGGGCCGACGGCACGAGGGGCGGGGAACAGGACGCCGACGGCACCGGAGGGGGTCCGTCGTGAGCGGCTACGCCGAGATCGCGGCGTTCGAGCTGCCGGCGGTCGCGGCCAGCGACGGTGGCGTCGACGACGTCGCGCTCGTCGCGGACGGCAACGTGACGTACGTCCGGGGCACGGAGCGAACGACGCTCCGGGTGGACGGCGAGCCGGTCGACGTCGCGGTGGGCGACCTCGTCTACGTGCTGACCGCGGACGCGCTGCTCGCGCTCGCCCCGGAGAACGGCGGTTCGCGGGTCTGGTCGCTCGACCTCGCGGACGCGGGAGTCGAAGGCGTCGCCGCGCTCCCCGAGACCGACGTGGTCTGCGTGCTCACCGACCGGAACCTCGTCGGCGTGGACGGGGAGCGCGGCTCGCGTCGCTGGACGGTCGACCGCCCCTACGCCGATGTCGGCGGGGAGGTCTCGTTCGTCGCCGCCGACGGGCGGTTCCTGCTCGGCGCGTGGTCGTTCGTCACCGGGGTCGACGCCGACGGCGAGCAGGTGTTCGACGCGGACCTCGGAAGCGCGCTCACGGGGGTCGGCGGCACCGGCGGCACCGTCGTGGCGGCGCTGAAGTCAGACCAGCTCGTCGGTGTCGACCCCGGGTCCGGTGACGTGGAGTGGCGCACCGAGATCCGGCCGACGCAGGTCACGCCACGGGGCGACGACACCCTGCTCGTGCGGACCGCCGACGGGCTCCTCGCGGTCCGACCGGACGGTACCTACGAGTCGGTCGAGGGGCTGCCGGCGGGGGCGGTGTACCCGGCGCGGAGCGGCGACATCGTCTGCATCTACCGCGAGGACACGCTCTCGGTCCACCGCCGGAGCGTCGACGTCGACAACGTGGACGCGGCCATCGGCGTCGAGAGCATCGGCCCGGCAGCCCCGCTCGTCGTCGAGCTGACCAACGAGGCCGAGACGGCGGGCAGTGCGACGGTGACCATCGCGGTCGACGGCGTCACGACCGCCCGTCGGAGCGCGACGGTCGACCTCCCCGCGAACGACAGCACGACGGCCGAGTTCGAGGTGACCGGCGTCGACGACGTGGATGCGGCCGGCGTAGGCGTCTCGGTCGACGGCGTCGAACTGGCGAACAGATCGGTGGAGATCGACCGGCCGGACCCACCGGACGAGTCGGTCTCGGCCGAGCTGACGGTCGACCGCGTCGAGGGGGCGACCGTCCACGCGACGCTGTTCGTCCACAACGAGGGCGAGGTGCTGCAGGAGCTCCGGGTCCGCGAGGACGACCGCCACGTCGGCGCGGTCGCACCTGGCGAGACCAGCCGCGTCGAGCTGACCGAGCGCTACACGCCCGGTGAGGCGTTCGAGCGCACGGTCGTCGACGACACCGGAGCGACGGTCGCGACGGCGACGACGACGGCGACGGACGGCGCGGTCTCGGTGACGGTCGAGCCGTCCGTGGGCGAGGCGTTCCTGTTCGTGGACGTGACCGTGGAGAACCCGACCGGGACGGCCGTCGCGGACACGCTCGTGCTCGTCGGCGTCGGTGACGCCGGCCCGGTCGAGCGGACCGTCGACGCAGCCCCGGGGGCGACGTGGACGCTCTCCGTGGCCCTCCCCGGCTACGTCGCCGGCTCCCTCGACGGGAACGTGGTCCGCGCACGGCTCGACGGTGCCGGCATCGAGGACACGGCCGAGCTCTCGCTCGGGAACAGCTTCGCGGGAACCGCGGGCGGCGGAGGCCAGCCCGGTGGAACTGGTCGACAGCAGCGTGGCGGCGGTGGCGGAGCCGGCGGCCGACAGGCGGGCGGACCGCAGGCCGGTGGCGGACAGGTCGGCGGATCGCAGGCGGGTCGTGGACAGGGGGGCCGTGGCGCCACGGCCGGTGGCTCGCCGACCGTCTCGCTCCGCCGCGCGGTGGCGGACGACGAGCCGGCGGCCACCGAGGCGTTCCTCGAGTACCTCGCCGTCGACGTCGAGGGACCCATCGACGACCTCACGCTGGCGGTCGACGGCGAGCAGTTCCCGCTCGGTCCGTTCGACCGCGGCGAAGAGCGCCGGTACCAGCGGGCACACGCGCTCGCCGGTCGCGGCCACAGCCAGCTCCCTCCGGTCGCCGCGACCGCCGGGGGGCGCCAGCTCGCCGAGACCGGCACGATGGCGGTCGACGTACGCGACGGTCCGCTCGCGGTGCGTGCGAGCGTCGACGCGAGCGGGCGCACGGTCCGGGTCCGCGGCACCGTCGAGAACAGGACCGACGAGTTCTGCACCGTCGAGGGCGTCGACGTCACCTGGGTGGGCGCCTGGGACATCGACCCGCGCGGGGACGGGCTCGCCCCCGGTGAGACGGTCCGCTGGTCGGGCAGCGTCCCGCGCGAGGAGACCGAGCTGGCCGCCGACGACGAGGTGGTGCCGCTCACCGTCGAGTACGACGGGAGCGGCCGGTTCCAGTCGCTGGCAGCGGTCCATCGCGACTCCGGAACGGGTGCGTCCGTCGCGAGCCGTCTCGAACCCGGCATCGGTCGGGAGACCCACGTCGCCGACACCTACAGCAAGGTCGTACTGAACCTGCGGAACGTCTCCGAGGAGCCCCTGGAGGGGCTCGAACTCGCCGCGACCGGCGACAGGCTGAACGACATGATCTACGTCGAGGAGACGGTCGAGTCGCTCCAGCCCGGCGAGGCTGTCGAGCACTACGTCGACGTCAAGCCGGCAGAGAACGACCGGGACCTGGCCGTGGACGTCCTGGTCAGCTGCGACGGCGAGACGGACCGCCTCGCCCTCGATGGGCCGGTCGCGGCCACCCCCGAGGAGTGGGTTCGGGCCCACCTCGACGAGTGGACGGCTACCTGGGAGGGCGAGGAACCCGCGGCGGAGCTTGCGGTCCCGACACACCTCTCGACGGCGTTCGAGCAGACCGACTGAGGGGGTGTCAGTCGACGCCAGCTTCGGCGAGGAGTTCGGCCTCGATGCGGTCGACGAGGTCGGGGTCGTCGGTCCAGAAGCCGTCGTACGCGCCGTCGTACTCGCGGCCGACGAGCCCACAGACCTGGGAGCGTTGCGTCCCGCCGTCGAAGGTGACGACCCAGAACCGTTCCAGCGATTCGTCGCCGTAGCCGTGGAACGTCACGCCGGGGATCGCCGGCGGCTCCCAGTCGGGTGCGCCGTAGACGTGGATGTCGAGACCCGCCTCGCCGAGCGTCCAGTACCACTCGACCTGGTCAGCGAACGCCGAGAGATGCTGGAAGCTGACCAGCAGCCGGCCGTTCCCGACGCGCCGGGCGCGGTCCTCGATCTCCCTGCTGACGGCGAGGAGCTGGCGGCGGTTCATCGCGGTGAACACCGTCTCGTCGAGCACCTCGAACAGAACCCGGTAGCCCGGGGCGACGTCCGCGGGCTCGGAGGGCCTGACGACCGGCGGGGTGAGCAGCCACTCCAGCTCGTCCAGCGGGATCGCGCCGACGAACTCGCCGGCCTCCTCGACGACCACGAACGGGTCCGGTGCGTCCGGTGGGAGCTGTTCCCAGTCGACCGTCACCGAGTGCGTCTCGAACTGCCGTTCGATGTCGGTCTCGTCCCCGCGACCGTAGACGGTGAACCGTTTGTCGCTCCGTTTGACGCGCTCGAGAAGCGTGTCCAGCATCGTCACCCTCTCGACTTCGACCCGGCGCCGACGCTCTCGCGGACGATGTTCGCAACCGCCGGGTCGAGCGCGCCGATCTCGACGGTGTCCGCGACCTCGTCGCGGTCCACCAGCCCTGCGTCCTCGAGCAGCGGCAGGTGCACGTGGACGAGCTCGGTGAGACGGCGGTCGCGGTCCGCCGCGGTCACCAGTCGGCCGCTGTCTGTGGCCTGCCAGCCGGCGAGGAGCGTGGCCAGCTGGTCGGGACTTGCTGGCCCGGTCGTCAGAAGCGAGTAGAGCACGCGCCGGCGGTCGGTCGCTGCGAGAGCCCGATAGAGCTGGTCATCGGTGAGGCCGGCCGCCGTGGTCGCACCTCGTGTGTCGCCTCGTGTTGGGTCTGAATGATTCCGGCCCATCGTACGTACAAATCCCTCACGATTAACGATAAACGTTGTTCCGGGATGCAGCCCCGCGCCAGCCCACCGAGCGGAGAGTCCCGACGTGCCGATACCCACCGGGAACGCGCCGCCCTACACCAGGAACTCGCCGCTGACCGCCTCGTTGGCGTCGGAGACGTACGCCAGCGTCCCACGCGCCAGATGGACGAGCAGCGCGACGAAGGCGAGCACGTAGCCGCCGGTGACGACGAACATCGCGGTCCGGGCGGTCGACAGCGCCGACAGCCGCTGGTTCCGTTCCTCCCGGATGGAGTCTGCGGTCTCCTGCTCGCCGGCCGCCTCGAAGTGGCCTATCGCCTCGTCGTACTGCGCGGCGATGTGCGCGCGTCGACCGTCGAACGGACCGAGGTTCGCCGGGTTCAGCAGCAGCGGCGTCCCACCGACCGAGGTGAGCATCGATCCGCTGAGGTTCTCGCGGGCCGAGCGGGCCTCCTGCAGGCTGGCCTGTCCCCGGCTCACGTTCGCCGAGTAGGCCTCGAACGCGGCGTCAGCATCGGCCTGCAGCCGTGTCGCGCGTTCCTCCTCGCCCTCGAGGACGGCGATGCGCGCGAGGCTGCGCTGGATCATCGCCTCCTCCAGCAGCGACGTCTCCTCGCTCGCGAGCCGGTCCTCGTAGTACGACCGCTGGGTCGCGATCTCGTCGTTCAGCACCGCGTTCCCCTCGTCGAGCGCCTGCTGGCCGAGCTCGCGGAGTTCCGGGTCCTCGATCTCCGAGACGTAGAGCGCAACGGTGTTGTACGCCGAGGCAGCCCGGACGAGCTCCTCCTGGGCCGCCTCGTTGCCCTCCGACTCGCGGACCGCCTGGACGCGCTCGGTCGCGTTGAGGAACTCGACGAACGTCTGCGCGGCGGTGAACCCGCGCGAGATGTCCTGCCCGGAGTCGAGGTCGCCCTCCTCGATCTTCTCCTCCAGCCGGGTCAGCAGCTCGTCCATCGAGCCCGCCGACGTGCCGAGTTCGGAGTCGTCCTCGTACGACTGGAGCCGTTCGTGGGTCGCCTCGCCCTCGATGATGCCGGGCTCTGCGGTCACGGTGATGGTCCGTGGCTCGACGTCGTCGCCGTTCACACGGTAGGTCCACTCGTAGGGGGTCAGCACCTCGGCGTCGGTGTCGAACTGGAGGCTGAAGACGGTCTCGCTCTCCGAGCCCGCCGCGAGCTGCTCGGGCACGTCGCGCTGGACCGTGAGCCAGCCCTCCTCCGGGCCGTCGAGGCGCTCCAGTTCGAGGTCCTCGATGGCGTTGTAGCCGAGCGCCTCGGACACCGTCACCGTCCGGGTGTCGGTCCGGGTGATCTCCAGCTGGCCGAACTCGACGGCGTCGGTGTCGACGCCCAGCTCGGTCTCGTGGGCGACGGAGAGCGGCACCTCGACCGTCTGGGTGCCGGCGGAGGCGTTGCTGGACGTGAATCGGAGGTTCAGCGTGTGCTCGCCAGCGGGCACCTCGCTGTCGAGGGTCACGTCGAGGACGTACTCCCGGCTGTCCTGCCCGGGGATCGTGTCCGAGGCCCGCGTCAGCTCCGCGCTGACGTACCGGTCGTCGAAGTCCGGCGAATCGACGCTGACGTCCTCGATGGCCAGCGGCAGGTCGCCCGTGTTCTCGATGGTCGTCCGGACCTCCCGCGTGAACGTCGACTCGCCGCGCGGTTCGTCGAAGGTGTACGACGCCCCCGACCCGGTCGGTTCGCCGAACATCGCGGGGTAGATGACCCGGGCGTCGATGCGGAACGATTCCGGCTCGGCGTCCGGGTCGTCGGTCGCCAGCTGCACGGTCCAGGACTTCTCCGCGTGCTGGACGGCGTCCGCGTCGATGGAGACCGTCGCGGAGCCGGTCCGGCTGTCGCCCGCACCGAGGCTCCCCGCCAGTCCGGAGACGGACGCGGAGGCGTTCCGGTTGACACCGCTCGGGTCGCTGACCGACACGTCGACGGCGGCGTAGCCGGTCTGTTCGGCGATGGTCACCGGGACCGTCTCGCTGGTCCCGACGAGCACGTTCCCGACGTCGACGACCGGTTCGTCGGACTCCACCGAGGTCGCCTTCACGACGTCGACGTCGAACCTGACCGTCTCGACGTTCCCGAGACTGTCCTCGAGCGTCAGCTGCACGTCGTGGAGTCCCTCCCTGGCCGCCTCGTCGACGGTGACGTCGACGACGACCGACTCCGTCTCGCCGGCGTCGACGCGGTCAGGCGCACCCCTCGTGGACACGGTGAAGTCCGTCCCGGCCGACGCCTCGGCCCGCACGAGGTCCATGTCCCCCGCGCCGGTGTTCTCGAACTCGACGGTGACACTGGTCGTCTGCTCGTCGGCCCCCTCGAACCGGACCTCGGGCGGTGACCCCGCGTCGGTGCTGCCGAACCGGGGCTCGACGTACGTCACGTCGGCTTCGAGGTAGCCGGTCATCCCCCGACCACGGGAGATGTAGACGGAGCGCGTCCCGTCGGTACCGGACTCGCCCTGGGACGTCCCGGTCGCCTCGTACTCGACCTCGTACGTCTCGCCCTGGGTCACGGTGAAGGTGTTGGTCGAGCCTGCGTCCCCGTCGCCGCTCCAGCGGTCGAACTCGAACGTCACCTCGCCCTGGGTGCGCTCCTGCGGGGCCGTGACGCTCCCGTTGCTGCTCGCGGTGAACTCGATGGACGCGGTGTCGCTGTCGCTCTCGCCCGGGAACGCTCGCTGCAGATCGAGCTGTGCCGTCTGGGGCGCCATCGTCGCAGCAGCTGTCGACGCCATGCCGGCGTCGTCCCCGGTGGGCGCGGGAGCCACGTGGCCCGCCGTCGTCGGCACCGCGACAGCTGCCCCGGCGAGCAGGAGTACGACCAGCCCGACCGCGAGGCCGGCAGTCCTACGCATCGTGACCCCCCTGGAGCACGACGATCTCCCCGACGTTCGCCGCGTCGACGGTCCGCCGCCAGACGACGAGCCGGTGGGTCACCAGCATCGCGAACAGCGCGACGACGGCACCGTAGCCGACGAGCAGGACGGTGCTCGCCAGCGCCAGGGTCGTCCGGGCCGTCGAGATGTCCGTCCGGAGGTCCGCGAAGCGGCTCTCCCGGTCGGAGAGGGCGTTCTCGCCCGCCCGCTGTTCGGCGTCGCGGACGTCCGTCAACGTGCCGCCGGACTCCAGGTAGAGCGAGAACGTCCCGAACAGCTCGCCGCTCGCGACCGCACTCACGCCGTCGCAGGACGAACAGCTGTCGAGGAAGCCGCTCGCACGCTCCTCGGCGGCGTTCATGGCCGCGACGTCGCGCTCGTACTCGCTCCGCAGCTCCTCGACGCGCAGGTTCACCTGCGAGAACTTCTGGGTCGCGCCGGCCTGGCGGAACGCGGTCGCGGCCTGCCCGAGCAGCTGTATCTTCTCGGGGGTCCGCGTCACGTCGGAGGCCGACTGCAGCAGCGCGTCGCCCTGGTTCTCGTAGAACCGGCTGAGTGCGAGGTCCGCCAGCGGCGCGTAGGTGCGCCCCTGCTCCTCGAGCGTCCGGACGTGCCCGGCGGTCCGGTTCGCCGCCGCTAAACTCTCCGCAACGGAGCCGTTCTGGGCGGCCGTGTAGCTCTCGTTGAACGTCCGGAGCAGCGCCAGCACGGTCCCCATCTCGCGTTCGGTCGCGTCGTCGAACTCGACGACCTGGAGCTTCGAGACCGCGAGCGAGCGGATGGTCTCGAACTCCGTGTACTGCTCGAACGCCGGCGTGCCCGACAGCTGGTTGAACGCCGCCAGGTACTCGTCGGCCGTCTCCGGCGGCATCTCGTTCTGTGCCTGTCCCACCGTCGAGTCGGCCTGGGTGTGAGTCGGCCCTGCCGTGTCACCGGTCGTCGCCGGCGCGGCGGGCGTTCCACCTGCGCTCACGGCGACGGCCGGCGTCGCGGTCACGGACGCCAGCACCACCAGCCCGACGAGGAGTTTCAGTCCATCCATCGTATCAGAACACCGTCCGCTTCATGCGTTCCCTGAGCTCGCGGCGGTCGAAGCTGTGCTCGACCGCGTCGAGCAGCCCCGCGACGAGCAGCGCCTTCGCGGCCGTCGAGAGGGGCTCGCGCTCGCGTCTCGTCTCCTGGAACAGCTCCCGCGCGTGCTCCCACATCTCCGTCGCCGGCTCCACCTCGGTCAGGTCCGCCCGTTCGTCGTCGATCCGCGACCGGGTCCGCTCGATGCGGCCCGTCAGGTCGCTGTCCACGTCGGCGTCGACGTAGTCGAAGTACGCCTCGTGGGTGACCAGGTCGCCATCCCACCGCAGGTCCACGCTCGCCATGTCCGCACACGCGGCGAACATGTCGACGTTCCGCTTGGTCGTCATCGCGGTGTTGACCCGCGAGATACCGTCCTCCGCGGCGGAGAGCAGTGCCTCGGCCACGTCGTCCGGCCGGTGTTCGCCGGTCGCGAACAGGTGGCCGTACTGCGGGAGCGCCTCGACCAGATCGAGCAGTCGCGAGACGACGCTGCCGTAGTAGCCCGGGAACGCCGTGTCCCGCCCCGACTGCTCGGAGAGGCCGTCGACCTCGCGCCGGAGCCGTCGCACCCGGTCGCGCGTCGCCTGCGGCACCGTCCACTCGAACGACGCCTCGACGGTGACGTTCGACGGCTCGTCCTCGTGGACCGCCACCTCGGTCGTCCGGGTGCGGAACAGGTCCGACTGCGAGCCGGCCACGTCGAGCCCGACGACGTAGTCGCCGACGAACACGTCCGAGGCTCTGACCCGGCCCCGCTCGTCGGTCCGGCGCGACCCCTGCCGGTCGTCGACCCGGTACCGGTCGTCGCCGGCGGGTGCGATGGACACCGGCAGGCCCGCGGTGGCGACGCCGTCGACCTCCGCGGTCACCGACAGTCGGCCGGTCTGCCGGCCCAGCCCGACGTTCAGCTCGAGCGGCCCGTCGTCGTCGAGCGAGCAGTCGTTGCTCGCGGCGTGGTACTTCGGATGCTCGACGTGCACGTCGGCCATCGAGGCCGCGTACGGGAGGGTGACGGCCGCGCGACCGTTCCGCCCGGTCTTCGCGGTCTCGGTGTCGCCCTCGTCCGGTTCCACCGTGACCCGTGCTCCGGGGATGGGCTCGCCGTCCTGCTTGTCGGTGATGGTCACCCGGACCCCGGGTCGCGGGAAGGCGAGCTGGGTCTGCTCGCCGGTGTGTCTCCCGTCCTGGACCTCGAGCTGCTCGGTCCGTTGCTGGGTACCGACCGCCGCGGTCACCTGCCAGCCGCCGGGCAGCAACGACATGTTGACGAGACCGGAGTCGGTCGACCGCGTGGTCCGCGAGCCGGCACCGCGGGTCGGTTTGGCGACGACGTCAGCGTCGTCCCTGATGCGGTGGCCGTTGCCGTCGACGAGCGTGACCGTCACGTCGACCGGATCGGGTGCGGTCGTTCCCCCACCCGATCCGAAGTGCCAGAAGCCGAGCCAGTCGAGTAGTCCTGCGAAGCCGAGCGCGGTGAGGCTCCCGACGAGCACGCCAACGAGGAGGCCTGGAAGCATGGTGAGCAACCCCTCTTCAGCGAACTCCAGCCACACGATGGCTCCGGAGCAGATGAGCCCGAGCAGGGCGCCCGCGCCCAGGACGACGACGGCACCCCTGGGGTTGGTCGGGTCGCCGTTCGGTCCGGCAGCGCCCGCCGCGAACCTCACCGCGGCGAGGACACCCGTCGCCCCGACACCGCAGGCGAGCCCGACGGCGAACAGGAGGAGCCAGTCCATGAGCCCGTAGCTCGCGGGGAGGAGCCCCCCGCCGGCACTCGCGTTCGTGGCCGTGGTCGCGGTCGCGGTCCCCGGGGTGGTCGTCGCGGCGCCGTCACCTGCCGAGCCGTTCGATCCGTCCGTCGTCGACCCGGTCGGTGCGCTCGAGACGGTTCCCGCGACAGTCTGTGCGGAGACGATGCGTCGCTCGCCGTCGGATTCGACGACCAGCAGGACCGGCTGGTCGACCGGCAGCGAGGTGCCGTTCTCGACGGCGTAGTAGCCGTCCTCCCGGGTGACGCCGAGCCGGTCGACGTCCCCGTCGCGCTGGACCAGCACGGACGACACGCCGTCGGTTTCGGCCGCGAGGTAGCTCCGGTTCACCGTCAGGGTGACGGGCTCGCTCGCGTACTGGCTCTCCCAGCCGTCGAGGAGCCGCGGGCCGTCGGCGCCACCAACCGCGAGCGTCGCGGTGACGCTCGCCGAGAGCGCGGTCCGGGGCAGTTCGACGCCGTCGTCCGTCGTCTCGACGGGGCCGACGAACTGCCCGTCGGGCGAGGTCGTGGTCAGGTCGAGATGGTACGTCTCCGCGTCGAGCACCGGGAGCAGGGGGTTCGCGATGGCGACGCTGTCGCCGCTCGCGACGAGTTCGCTCGCGTTCGCGGCGGCGGCGTGCAGGTTCACCGAGGTCGGGGTCGCCGTCACGTCCTCGTCCGGCGCGACGCGGAGCCGGCGGTCCTCGAACAGCGACGCCCGGTCGAGGCCGCCGAGGGCGTCCGCGTCGAGCACGAGTGCACCGGCGTCGGCGTCGTAGCTCGCGTTCACCGTGACGTCACCGACGCTCGTCGGGACGGGTGCGGTGGTCGCGAACCCGCGCACGTCGACCGGCGTGAGGTGGACCGAGCCGTCCTCGAACGTCGCGCTCGTCCCCTCCAGCGACGCGTAGCGGAGGTCGGCCGTGTCGTCGCCGAGCTCCGTTTCCTCGGCGCTGACGACGACCGTCGCGCCGCCGAGCGGGGCCGTCTCGTCGGCCGGGACGAGTTCGGTGACGGCGAGTTCGCCCTCGTAGGTGCCGGCGGAGTTCCGGCTCACGTTCGCCGTCGCGGTGGCGTCGGTCCCCGAGACGGAGAGCGTGACGGACGAGAGCGCCGGCGTCCCGTTGTCCGGCTCGACGGTCACCGTGACGGTGTCCGGGGTGGTGCGGTCGACCGAGACGGCGTCGGCGTTCGCGGCGTCGGTGGTCGCGGTCGTGACTGCCGCCCCGGCGGCCGTCAGCGTGGCGACGAGGACCACGAGTGCGAGCAGCGCCGTCGCGCGAGTTCCCCACGACATGGCTACCCCTCGTTCTGGTCGCGGTAGTCGGCGAGGTTGTCCAGCACCGTCTGCACCTCGCGCTCTGTCAGTCCCTCCGCCCCCGCCGTGTTCCCGCGGGCCAGGTTGTCCCTGACCTGCTCGTACTGCCCCATCGAGTGGTTCAACAGCGGGCTCAGGTCGAAGCCACCGAGCAGCAGGAGCACGTCGACGTCCGAGCCGCGGCCGCGCTTCGGGGTGAGGCTGGCCTGTCCGGCGACGCTCAGGTCGTGCTTGTTCTGCCACTGGTTGAACGCCTGGTACACCTCGGGCTCGGTTATCTCGCCGTTCTGGATCATGCTCTCCGGCGCGCGGACGACCGGGAAGACGATCTGGGAGGTGGCGACGTCCATCGGGACGAACGGGTTCTCCGCCGCCTTGTCGAACATGTACTCCAGCTCGTAGATGTCGCCGTTCATGTCGGTCGCGACGGCGGGCGTGAAGTGGTAGGAGCCGTACTGGCGCGGGATGGTCACGAGGTCCTCGACGTCGATGACGCCGTGGGTCTCGCGGCCCGCACCGATCATCAGGTCGACCGCCTCGATGATGAGCTCGTTCACCCGGTCGTAGTCGCTCCCGTTCTCGCCGTCGAGGTGGGAGTTCGCGGCGACCATCACCATGTCGGCGTTCTGCCCGCCGTCGCGGTTCCTGAGCAGCCGCGAGAGCCCGGACACCGCGTTGAAGTGGCGCTGGTCGGGCTCCCAGTAGTACGGCCAGACCGCCATCGCGACGTGGATGACGCTGTCCATCCAGGGCTCGCTCTCGCTGACGTTCAGCCCCTGTTTGAACTCGTCGACGACGAACGGGATGGAGCCGTTGCCCGTCCCGCCGCCGAGCGTCGCCATGTAGAGGAACGCGTCGGCGGTGCCGAACGTCCGCTTGATGCGGTCGGTGATGCGGTCGAGGTCCTGTTCCGCGGCCTCCCGGCCGTAGTAGTAGGAGTTCCCGGCACCCTGCTTGTCACCGAACTCGAGCGCGTGGTTCTCGCCGATGTCGTCGGCGTCGGTGATGCTCGCGTCGATGCGGTCGATGGTGTTCCGGATGTCGTTCCGGTTCGTGTTCATCACGAGGATGCGGTCCTCGATGCCGGGGTTCTCGGACCGGTTGAAGAACTGCGAGGCGATGCGGCCACCACCCTCGCCGGAGGCGATGACGGCCCAGCGGGTGTACTGTCCGCGGGACATCACGCCTCACCCCCTGCGGGCTTCTCGAGGCTGTCCGTCGTCGTCTCGACCGAGAGGCCGGTGTCGGCCGCGAGCTCCTCGATGACGGGGTCGGGGACCGGCACCGACAGGTAGTTCGACCGGATGCGTTCGTAGCTGAGTCGGTCCCCCTCGTCGAGGTTGTACTGGATGACGTTCATGATCTCCTGGGAGAGCTGCGAGTCGTCGTAGACGATGACGGTGCCGTCGTCGGTGCGGGTGACGGCGTACCCCTCGCGGTCGGCCCACGAGGCGAGCAGGCCGGGCACGAAGTCGTCGGTGATGGGGAACGCCATCTCGGTGCTGAGATAGCCCTCCTCGTCGAAGCGGTCGCGGAGCCGGGGTGCGAACTCGGTGACGTGCTCCCCGATCTCGTCCTCGCGACCGTCGACGAGCTGTTCGACCAGCGTGACGGGCTCGAGATCGACCGAGAGGTCCGTGTCGTCCTCGACCTGGACGGTGCGCTCGACGCGCCCGTAGTCGTCCGCGCTGGGGGCGACGACGAGCTCGTACTCGCCGAAGGGCACCTCGACGAACGTGGCGGTGCCGGCGAGGTGGGTCTCGACGACCTCGCGGCCGTCGTACTCGCCGCCGTCGAGCGTGACCGTCGCACGGCGCTTGGCCTCGCTCCCCTCGTCGTAGGAGACCGCGACCTCGACCGTGTACGTCTCGACCTCGCCGCGGTGGAGCGCCGGCGCGTCGGGGTCGAACTCCACGTCGGGGTTGCGCCGGAAGTAGAGCCCGAAGAACTGGCCGGCGTGACGCACCGGGAGGTCGTCCTCGGTGACCGTGCCGTGCTGGCGGAGGCGCTCCTCGATGGTCTCCGCGACGTCGTCGTACGCCTCGACGACCGTCGCCTTCGTCTTCACCGTGCCGACGGCGTCGACGAGTTCGGCGACGACCGCGTCCCACTCCCGGTCGAGCTCGTGGACGGGGCCGACGGCACGCAGCTCGTCGACGTGGCCCTCGTCGGCGACGTCGGGTCTGCTGTAGTAGCCGGCGGGCAGGTCCTCGCCGTCCAGGGTTCGGACGTGCCGTTCGAGTTCGGTGTCGAGCGCCTCGACGATGTCCAGCGCTGCAGTCCGGACCGTCTGCCGGTGCTCGCTCAGCGACCCCACGTCGAGCGCCGAGTCGAGCTCGTCGAGCTCGCGCTGGACCGACCGCACCCGGTCGAACAGTTCGGCGTCGACGTACTGCTCGGCCCCGGAGTCGAGGATGGTCTCGACGAAGACGTCGAGGTCCTCGTGGTCCTGGGCGAACGAGCCCGAGAGCTCGCTCTCCAGGGTCGCCTGTGCCTCGAGCACCGCGTCGACCGCGTGGCCGTACTCCCCGTCGCGGCGGTCCGCCTCTGCGTCCTCGAGGTGCCGGTCGACCGCCGCCTCGTCGTAGGCATCGGTCGCGTTCCGCTGGATGTCACGGACCCGCGCGATGGCCTCGTCGACGGTCACATCGGCCTCGGTACGGTACTCCTCGAGGTCGTCGCCGACGGCCTCCCAGTAGTCGATACCGCTCGGGGAACCCTCGTCGGGCAGCGGCGGCTCCGGTGGGTCGGCCGGCTCCGACGCGATGTCGGCGTCGGCGAGCGCCCGCATGTCGGCGTGCAGGGCGTCGAGCTCGTCGCGGACGAAGTCGTAGAGCTGGTCGTCGCGGTCGGCGGCGAGCGTCGTCACCTCGGCGTCGATGCGTTCGAGCTCCTGCAGCTCGCCGCTGGATGCGCCCTTGCCGACGCTGAACGAGCCCGACTCGCGGTCGAACTGCCCGCCCTGTGCCTCGTAGTCGGCGACGAGCGAGTCCGCACGGGAGCGGAGCGTGCTCGCGTCGAACCGCGGGTAGGCGTCCTCGACGGACGAGAGCGACCGCCAGAAGTCCCGCAGCGACTCGCCGACCTGCTTCGTGCGCTGTTCCACGTACTGGCCCGTGTTGTCCTCACCGCTGAGGACGCCGCGGACGTACGCGACGGCCACCACCAGCAGGACGACCGGGATGCCACCGACCACGAAGTAGACGCCGAGTTGCGTGCTCGCGAACACGAACAGCCCGGCCCCCACCGCGGCCATCAGTACCGTCAGTGCGCCGATTCCGAGCGCGGCGCGCGTCTGTCCGTTCATAGTATCACCTGAAGTATCGAAAGTCCGCCCGTCGCAGCCAGCACCCCCACCGTCGCCAGCAGGACGAGGACGCCGACACCGACCGGAAGCCACTGCGCCTTCCGGCTGTACTCCGTCGACGAGTCGACCCGGATGCGCCCCTCGGTGCTCGACGCCGCCACGTACGGGACGACCCCGCCGAGGACGACGCCGACCAGCAGGCCAGCGACGAGGCCGACCAGGAGGTTCGTCTGTACCGTCGACCGTGCGTCGGCCGCCCGCGAATCGAGCGCCGACCCGTAGCTCGCCATCGCCTCGTTCGCGTTCGAGTCGGCGGTCCGTTCCTCCTCGCGCGAGGCGTCGATGGCGTCGACCGCGACCCCGGGCGTGGGCGACTCGCCGGCGACCCCGAACAGGTACGAGCGGTACGCGTCGCCGCTGCGGTCGGTCGCGTTGGTCGCCGACGCGAGCGCCCGGAGCGTCTCCGTCGCGTTCGCCGCCCGTGCCTCGGTCAGGCCACCGTCGTTCACCGCCGTCGCGAGGGACGCCAGCCGGTCGGACGCGGTGCGCGTGTCGTTGAGCGCCGTCCGGAAGCCGTCCTCGCGTTCCTCGTACGTTCCGACGCCGTCAGGGGTCGGGAGGAACAGCGTCCCGTCGACGAACGCCGGGTCGACGACGGTCGGCGAGGGCTCGGTGAACGTCGGACCGCGGTCGGCCTTCCCGGTCGGTCGGACCCGGTCCGCCACCGCGAGCTGTCCGTAGCCCTCGGTCAACCGGAGGGTGGCGCTGCTGTCGGTCGTGTTCAGGATCTCGTAGCCGTCGCCGTCCGCGAGGGACCAGGCGCCGTTCTCGCCGTAGGGCGTGACGACGCCCTCGGCGTCACAGAGCCGTATCGTGAGCTCCGTCCCCGCGTACAGCGCGCGGTCGTCACCGAGCGGTTCCTCGCTGCCCGCCATGGTCGCCACCGCGACGGTGTCGCTGCCCTCGACCGAGTCACAGACCGCCACGTCCGTCGGGCCCGGTGTGGACGACGGCTGGCCTGCTGCACCGCCACCGGCGACCGGCACGGCGAACAGGCAGAGGGCACAGAGCACGACGAGCGCCGTTCGGCTTGCGCTCCCTGTCATTCGTAGGTCTCGTCGATCCGCGACTTCTGGACCCGGTACATCACGACGCTGCCGACCACGATACCGAGCCCGAGCCCGATGCCGCCGCCGCCGAGGTACTGGAGCAGCGACTGGCCCGCGAGGGACTCCAGCTCGGCGACGCGGTCGGTACGGTCGATGGCGTCGTCGACGGTCGCGGTGTCCTGGGCGGCCACACTCTGCCCGACGCCCGCGACCACGAGCAGTGCGGCGACGGCCAGTCCGACGAGGGTGACCCGACGCGACCTCACTGGACCATCGCCTCTGTTCGGTCCTCGTACTCCGCTGCCTTCTCCTCTATCTCGGCGAGCCGGGAGATGTCGTCGCGCTCGTAGGTCAGCAGCGTCGTCACCGTCGCGAGGTTGCGGTCGTTGAGCGCGACGCCGAGGTTCACCTCCTGCAGCGCACACTGCGCCTGGAGGTACTCGCGGATGGTCGAGGTCTCGATGCGGTTGCTCCCGCCGGCGAGGTAGCTCGACGGCGCACGCACGAGCCCGATAGCCTTCTGTGCGTCCGACGGGTCGAGGTCGGAGACGGACTGCTTGCTCGTCGCCAGCCGCACGAGGGCGGCGCTGTCGATCGCCTTCTTCCCGACGAACGGCACGAGGTAGCCCGACAGCGAGCGCGTCATCGTCGCCGCGCGTCCGAGCGCCGCGTACCCGGCCTTCGAGTCGCCGCCGCCGACGCCGAACGAGAGCGACGTGACCACGTCCTGCACGTCGATGTCCGGCGTGTCGATGTCCGCATAGTCGCTCGGGTCGATGCCCGAGAGGACGGGGCCGGCGACGAGGTCGTAGATGCCGGCCGCGATGTACTCGTTGTACTCCGCGAACTGACTCTCGGCAGCCGCCTGGTACGAGATGCGCTGGTTGTCGACGAGCACGATGCCGTCGACCCGGTCCTCCAGCCGGTCGAGTCCGTACCGGGCGTTCCAGGCCTGCCGTCCCGCACCGCCGGCCTCGTCGTCGCCGCCGCTCGTCATCGGTCCCATCGTGTTCGGCAGGATGGCGAGTGCGACGATGCTCGCGCGGCCGTCTGTGTACTCGTCGATGGCGTCGACGACGTGCGGTGCGATACCACAGCCGGTGCCGCCCCCGAGTCCGAGGCAGACGAACGCGAACTGGATCTCCTCGCTCTCGGTCGCGTCCCCGGATTCGCCGCGTACCTCCGACTCCAGGTCCTCGACCTGGCGGTCGACTTCGTCACCGTCGTCCCAGGAGTCGCCGGTCTCCTCGCCCCACTCGTCGGCTGGTTCGTCGTTCCAGCCGTCCTCGCGGTCGTCGACCGGGTCCTCGCCCCAGCCGTCGTCGTACTCGTCGGTTCTGTCGTCCTCGTTCCAGCCGGGGTCGCCGCCATCGGTGGCCAGCCCGCGGCTGGCCCCGAACCGACGCTCGAGCAGGTCGACGAGTTCGTCGGCGTGGGCCCCCATCACCTCGTCCGCCTCGACCGGGTCGCGCCCGAAGCCGCCCGCGACCCGCTCCTCGAAGCCGGCGGTGGTCCCGTCGACGATACCGTGCTGGTCGGCGATGCCGAACTGGTCCGACTCGGCCACGTTCGAGAGGTTCTGCAGGTCCCGAACTGTCGAGTTGAACACCATCGGTTCGGCGAGCGCCCTGATGTCGTTGCCGCCGAACAGTCCGAGCGTCGAGTCGGACGTGTACTCGAACACGGCGTCGACGATAGCACTCCCTGCCTGTCCGGCCCCCACGAACAGATACGTCATTGATTCACTCGACTGTCTGTTCCGCTATCTGGAATAAAACAGTACTGGCCATTGAAACGTTGTTTCACGTCACCTGTTCTGCGTACGAAACGGGCGGTGGCAGAATTTGTCAGCTCCTGGAAACGGACGGATAACTCTGGTGGCCGGGGGACCCCGAACCTAGCCGCGGAGTCGCCGCAGCATGATGGAGAACTGGTTGCGCTCGTAGAGCTGTTCGGTCGCGTCGAGCAGCGAGAGCGCGGCCTCCAGCGTGCCCGTCGCTCGCTCCGGATCGCGGCTCGCCAGTCGCTCGCCCTCCTCGTGGAGCGAGCGGGCCAGCGAGACGAAGTGACGGGGAATCGTGTGGTTGTGGTCGTCCCGGAGCTGGTAGTACTCCTCGACCTCGTCGATGCGCTCGCCGACGCGCTCGACCAGCCGGGTCGGCGTCTCCGCCGTGGTGGCGTCCGACCCCGTCGAGTCGAGCGTCGGCAGCAGCGTGTCGCGGTAGAACGACAGCTCGTGGCGGACCACGTACGGCCGGACGAGGTCGGCCTGACCGGCTCGGTCGAGCTCGTTCTGCAGGTCGGCGACCCGCTCCAGCAGCGCGGACTCGACGGGGTCCGACGGGTCGAGGTCACGCTTCACCGAGTTGGCGAGCTCCGTCACCGACTCGCGGTCGACGCCCGCGACCAGCTGTCGCGTCGCGGCATGCTCGTCGAGCGCGCCAGCAGCCGTCCGGAGCGCCGCCCTGAGGCTGTCCTCGTCGGTCGTGGCCGCCGACTTCAGCTCGTCGAGCAGCCGGATCGCCGCCGCGCTGTCGGGCGACCGTCGCGACTCGACCGTGGCCGCGACCGATGCGACGTCCGTCTCGCCCGTGCTGAAGGAGAGGTCGCCGCGCTCCAGGCGCTCCACGAGGTCGTCGCCACGGGCGGCCGTATCACCGCCGTGGAGGGACACCGTCGTGTCGCGCTCCGCCCGGTCGCAGACATCGGCGAGGACGCTCGCGGTGGCGGACTGGCTCGACCGCGTCTCGTCGAGGTCGGCCAGTGCGTCGACCAGCCGCGAGGAGACGGGCCGGAGCGCCGACGCGAGCGGCCCGTCCACGTCGTGGAGTCGGTCGTCCAGCGTCCGGGCCTGGTCCACGCCGCGGACGTTCCCGGCACGCTCTGCCGCCTCCGTCACGCGGTGGGCGCGGTCGAGGTCGGCGACCGCGCGGTCGAGCGCGTCGTAGACGTCGCCCCGTCGGGCGTTCGGATCCGAGAGCGTGTCGAGCAGCTCCTGGCCGGCCGGCGCGTTCGGCGGATGCGACGACCGGAGCTCGCTCGCGACGCCGTCGACGGCCGGGCCGTCGGACTGCTGGGAACCGCCACCAGTGCCGGCGGTGCCGCCGCCACCGCCCGCCGCCCCGGGCCGCTGCTCGGTCAGGTGGAGGTCGCCACGCGAGAGCGCCCGCGAGAGCGAGGTCAGCGCCTCCGAGCGCGAGTCCTGCCGGCTCACTGCGGGGGTGTCGCTCGCCGCGCGAAGCACGGAGTCGGTCGCCTGCGTCAGGTTCGTCAGCTCGTCGTAGACCGCGTTCGCGTCCGGCTCGGTCGACAGCGGCTGGGCGAAGCGCGAGACGGGTGCGCCCGAGCCGCCGGAGCCGCCCGAACTCCCGAGGAGTCGGGCACCGAGCGCGCCCGCCCCGAGGCCGACGACGAGCGCGGCGACGGCGGCCGCGACGACGACCATCGTCGAGTGGCCGGAGGTCCGTTCGACGGTCTGCTGTAACACCAGGTCGGCCGCGAGTGTTGCCCCCATCGGCTCACCTCAGGGCATGTTCTTCCGGCCGAGGCAGTCGAACAGCGGTTCCACCTTGTCCCACACCTCGCGCACGCCGGCCGAGAGCTGGCTGTTCCCGTCCTGCTTCATCGTCAGCGCGTGCTCGTACATCTCCTCCAGCGACGGCATCTCGGGGTTCCAGAGGGTGCCCCAGAGGTAGACGTCGTCCAGGTACGGCGTCACGAGCTGGTGCGTGTGGATGTCGACCGTCTCCACGCCGGCGACGTTGTCCCGGTCGAGGAAGTCCGGACTCCCGAGCACCTCCGTCAGCACGCCGTCGTTGATGAGCGGCGCGACCTTCGACATCTTCTCCTCCGGCCCGTAGATGAGGAAGGTGCCACCCCACGCCGTCGTCGGGTCGAAGTCCGCGAGCTTGTTCTGGAACAGCGCCTTCCGGGCGAGCATCTGGAGCTTCGACCGGTCGAACGAGCTCGCGTGGATCTTCCCGAGCACCGGCGCGAGCACCACCGCCGGGTTGTACGCCCGGTCCGGGTCGAACGGGTACTTGTCCTGCACCGGCCGGAAGCTGTCCGCCGGGTCGAACACCTCGCCGCGGATGGAGAGGTCGGTCTCCTGCTCGACGACCTGCGGGATGGAGGACATCGTGAACGCCTCGAGGAACGCGACGAGCGGCTTGTTCAGGTCGGCGAACTCCGGCGGATTGTACCGGTCGACGCCGTGGATGCGCGGCTCGATGTCCTGTGTGGCCTCCCTGAGCTTCCGGTTGTCGAACGGGACGATGGCGTCCACGCTCGCCGCCGTTCTGGCCATCCCGATGACGCCGTTGACCATCGCCCGGCCCGACCGGTCGGCGTACTCGCTGGGGATGACGACCGACGAGAACACCGGCTTGCCGACGACCTTGTCGTCGTCCAGCACCGCCTCCCGGAGCTTCTCCGCGATGACCGGCGTCGACCCGCAGCCGGTCCCCTTCGTCACGCTGTGGACGAACATGATGGCCTGCGAGTCCCGGAGCTCCACCGGGTTCATGTCCCAGCGCTCCTGGAACGGGTTGCCGCCGTCCTCGAAGTCCGCGAGCACGAAGTCCCGGCCGTGGTCCCAGCGGTAGCCCGCCCCCGCGTAGTTGTGGACGCCCTGGCCGATGATGCAGTTCGCGACGATGTCGTGGCGGTTGTAGCCCTTCTCCTCCTGGGCGTAGTACGTCTCCTCGACCTCGGCGACGTTCGTGTTCAGCACGCCCGCCCCCGCGAGGCCGCCCTCCCAGATGCGGACCCGCTCCTCGTTCTCGTCGGCGAGCGTGTTCCGGCGCAACAGGATGGCGTCGACGATGTGGTTCCCCGCGCCACCGACGCCGATGACGTACCACTTCTTCCCCACCGAGGAGATGCCGAAGTCCGCCTCCGAACCGGTGGTCGCCCCGTTGCCGTTTCCACCCCCCGGAACTGGCTGCTCGTCCGCCTCCTCCTCGTCGTCCCAGTAGCGCTCCTCCACGAATATCGGGTCGTAGAGGTCCGGGTACACCTGTTCGACGGATTTCGGTTCGTCTCGATGCTCGTGAGCGATGTGTCCCTCCAGCGTGTCGTGGTCCCACTCCGCACGCGGAGAGACGCAGATTTTACACGTTTCGGACATGATAACCGACGGTCACTGTGGAGAACTGGTATCGGGGGCGATATGAACGTACTGGCCCCTAAAAGATGGACGTGACCCGAATCACACGTACTGCTCCTTGAACCGGTCGTAGAGCGAATCGAGTGCCGCAGGCGCGTCGTGCCGGTCCGTGAAGCGAACGTCGACGATGCCCGGCGGCGCACCGGCGGGCACGTCGACGGTCTCCACGAGGTCGCTCTGGCGGTTGCAGAACCGCTCGATGGCGGCCAGTGACTCGGACTGCACCGCGTACTCCGGGAGATCGCCGGTCTCCAGGTGGACGGTGTCCGAGCCGGCCTCGGCGACGGCCGAGAGCTCGTCGAACAGCAGGAGCACCTCGTCGACGTACTCCTCGGGGTTCACGTACTCGTCCCGACCGCTGCTGCCGTGACTGGATGTGGTGGTCGACCGCCTCGCCGACCGGTCGGTCGTCGGCTCCGCGGTGACGGGCTCGCCGCGGGTGTCGACGCTGATGTGGCCGTCTTCGACGTGGTAGTCGACGCCGTACTCGCTCTCGAAGGCGGGGGCGAGGTCGCGCGCCAGTTCGGGGTCGACCTCCCGCGGGAGGCTCACGCGGTCCTGTCCGTGGTCGAGCGCGCCGGCGAGGCTGCCGAAGAACTGGACCGTCGTCAGCAGGCCGTCGGCGGTCTCGCGGGCCTCGTCGACGAGCCGTTCGGCCTCGTCGAACCGGCAGTCGTGGAGCGCCTCGCGAGCCTCGCGGAGCCCCGCCTCGACGCTGTGGACGCTGTCGACGTCGGGGTCGTGGCCCTCGACGAGCTTCGCCTCGACGCGCTCGCGGACCGCACCCTCGAGTCGCTCCAGCTCGTCGCGGGCGCGCTCGACGTCGGTCTCGGCGGCCTCGTGTGCGTCGTGGAACGCCTCCTCGGTGTCTGCGACGTGGCGCTCGATGCGGTCCCGGTGGACCCGGATCTCGTCGAGGGCGTCGGCGACGGTCGCGAGGTCGACGTCGTCACGGTCGCACAGCCGCCCGATGGTCCGGTCGACCTCGGCGACGTGCGTGGGCTCGTTGCTCGGCGGGAGCCGGACCTCGCGGAACGTGCTCGGGAGGTTGACGACCTCGTAGGTACGGCCGTAGCGCGACCGCACCGTCAGGTCCACGTCGCCGCGTTCGACGGCCGCACGGACGCCGTCGGCGAGGTCGGACTGGATGCGGTCGACCGCGGCCTCGGGGTCCCGGCGCTTCGCGCTCTCCAGCAGCTCCGCGGCACGGCGGCGCCCCTCGCTCGCGTCGGCGACCGACGACCGGACGGTCTCTATCTCCGATTCGAGCTCGTCGTAGCTCTCGCGCTCCCGCTCGGCGGCGTCACGGGCCGCCGCGACGGCGTCGGGTGCGAGCCCGGTGACGCCCTCGAGGGTGTCTTCGCCGACCTGGCGACGGGAGGCCGACTCGAACGCCTCTCGCTTCCGGGCGACCAGGTCGGCCGCCTCCGAGAGGTCCGTCGCCGCGGCCGATTCCAGGTCGACCTCCCAGTCCCGGAGCCAGGCGCCACCGAGGGCACCGGCGCTGGCGACGAACGGGACCGCGAAGAACAGCCCGAGCTGTGCGACGCCGACCCCGCTGCCGAACAGCGACGAGTAGACGCCGAAGAACAGGACGAGAAAGAGCACCGAGACGAGGCCCGCACAGGCGAACGTGACGTCCCGGTTCCGCAGCAGCCCCATCGCGAGACCCTGGCCGACCCACGCCGCGGCGATGAGCACGAAGAGCACGAGCACGACCGCAGTGCTGGCCTTGAACTGGATGGCGGCCTCCCTGAACACCTGCAGCGAGATGAACGCGTCGACGACCCCGCCGACGACGGGGAGCGTGCGTGCCTCCACGCCGGCGAGTGCGAACGAAGCCTGCAGGAACGTCCCGACGACGGGGAGTCCGGCGAGCCCCCACCCGGCGAACGGCAACAGCTGTCCGTCTTGCATACCCACTCATCAGACGGGTTGCATGAAAACGTTTGTCGCCGTCTCCGACGATGGAGTCCGGTAGCACCGCCGCTGTGCGGACCGGGCTGGCAGGGTGCCGTGGTGCTACTCGTCTGTTCCGTCGCGGATGGCTCGTGCGAGCACGGGGTGGAGCATCGGGTTGCCGTCCTCGTCTCGCTGGAACAGCGGCTCGCCGCCGAGTCGGTCCTCGAGCGTTCCCGTTCGCTTCTCGACGGTCCGCTCGGTGTAGCCCGTCTCCTCGACGAGTTCGTCGAGCGTCAGTGGGCCCTCGGCGTCGGCGAGAGCCTCCGCGATCTCGTACTCGGACTGGACGTACTCCGAGGCCATCTTGTCGACGAGCGCGGCGACTTCGTCCGGTATCTCCTCGGTCATGTCCCGGGCTTGTACGTCGGGTGTCCTAAATGATTCGGGACGCCCCGACGAACCACCGGCAAACGGAGTTCGAGGCAGCAGACCGATGTACCCTCGGGACGAATGTCGACCAGATGAGTGCAGCTACCGACCTCCGGGCGCTCCTCGGCGAGGCGGACGAACTCACCATCGTCTGTCACAACAACCCCGACCCGGACTGTCTGGCGAGCGCCCTGGTGCTCGGCCGGATCGCGGCCGATGCGGGCATCGACGAACGGCGGATACTCTACAGCGGCGACATCTCGCACCAGCAGAACCGCGCGCTCGTCAACCTGCTCGACATCGACCTGCACGAGTTCGACCCGGAGCTGGTGCGGGACCGCGACCCGGGAGCGCTCCTGGCGCTCGTCGACCACTCGGTGCCCGGCGTGAACAACCACGTCCCCGAGGGCACGCCACTCGACGTCGTCATCGACCACCACCCCACCGACGAGGTGGAGGCGCGGTTCGTCGACCACCGGGAGGACGTCGGCGCGACCGCGACCATCATGACCGAGTACGTCAGGGAGCTGGGCGCGGAGATCGACGACCGACTGGCGACCGCGCTCCTGTTCGCCATCCGCCGGGAGACGCTCGGGTTCCTCCGCGGGGTGACGACCGCAGAGTACGAGGCAGCGGGCTTCCTCCACGAGCTGGCCGACCGCGACCTGCTCCGCCAGCTGTCCAGCCCGGCGGTCAGCAGCGCGACCGTGGACGCCATCGCCGACGCCATCGAGAACCGGACCGTGTTCGGGTCGGTGCTGCTCTCGAACGTGGGGCGGACCAGCGAACGGGACGCGCTCCCGCAGGCGGCGGACTACCTGGCGACGCTGGAGGGCGTGGGGACGACGATCGTCTTCGGCATCGTCGGCGACGCCATCCAGCTCAGCGGGCGGACGACGGACAACCGCATCAACGTCGGCGACGTCCTCCAGGACGCCTTCTCCGACGCGGGCAGCGGCGGCGGCCACCGGGAGATGGCCGGTGCGGAGATCCCGCTCGGTATCTTCGCCGACTACACAGACGACGACCGGCGACTGGTCGACATCGTCGAGCAGGTCGTCACCGCGCGACTGCTCGCGACCATGAACATCGAGGCGGACGACGACGACGACCACGGGAGCGAGGCAGACTGAGACCGTTCCGGGTTCCGGTCTCCGGGTCCCGGTCAGCTGTCTCGCTCGGCGGGCGTACAGGCGACTCGGCTACAGCGCGAGGAGCTCCCGCGCCTCGGCCGGCGATGCGACCGGGCGGCCGAGTTCCTCGGCGACGCGAACGACGCGCTCGACGAGCTGGGCGTTGCTCTCGGCGAGTTCGCCGCGGCGGTAGTAGACGTTGTCCTCGAGGCCGACCCGGACGTGGCCACCGAGCAGGATGCCGAGCGTCGCGAACGGGAGCTGATGTGGCCCGAAGCCGAGCGTGTTGAACTGGGCGCCCTCGGGGAGGTTGTCGACGGCGTTGAGGAGGTTCCGCGGTCGTGGGCGGGTGAGCGTGCCGCCGCCGAAGATGAGCGTCGCGTAGACGGGGTCGGCGAGGTCCCGTCGCGCCAGCAGGCCGTGGGCCTCGTTGCTGTGGCCGTCGTTGAACAGCTCCAGCTCCGGCTTGATGCCGCGCTCGACCATCTCCTCGTGGAGCGCGTCGACCATCCCGCGGGTGTTCTCGCTCGTCAGGTGGTCGTACCGGTTCAGCGGCCCCATGTCGAGCGACGCCATCTCGGGGGCCGGGTCGGTCCGAAGCGGGAGGTGCCGGTCCTCGGCGGGTGCCGCGGTCCCACCGGTGGAGTGCTGGATGACGACGTCGTCGGCGTACTCGCGAACCGCGTCGTCGATCTCCTGGAAGCGTTCGGTCGCGAACGACCGCTCGCCGTTCGGGGTCCGTGCGTGGAGGTGGACGACCGCCGCCCCCGCAGCCTCGGCCTCGGCGGCTGCCTTCCCGATCTCCTCCGGAGTCTCCGGGAGGTTCGGGTTCGCCTCCTTGCCGTGGACGCCGCCGGTGAGCGCCGCGGTGACGATGACCGGTTCCCGGTCGAGGTAGTCCGTGTATGTCACGTCACTCACCCACCGGACCCGGCGTCCCGGTAGATCTCGCAGTGCTCGGCGTGGTCGAGGTCGTACCGGTCATTGCAGACGTCGGCCCGCATCGGCTGGACGAACGCGTCGGTGACGGTGCAGTACGCTCGCGGCTCGTCGAACGCCCGTCCGTCGCCCTCCTGCCGGTACTCCAGATTGGGACAGCTCATACGGGTCGTTCACCGGGGACAGAGGTAATTGTTTGGCAATCGTTGACGTGTGGCGCATTACGGTCTGTCCTCCCCGTCGGCCGAAACGACATAGCGCGGGGGAGCGTACTCCGATGTATCATGCACCACGACTCCGGCGGCGACGTCCGCTTCGAGTACGACGCGCCGACGCTCCGACTCGGGAGCGGGGCCGTCGCCAACCTCGGTGAAGAGCTTGCGGCGGCGGGCTGTGAGCGCGCGCTTGTCGTCTGTGGCGCCACGGTCGGCGAGACCGACGACGTCATGGAGCCGGTTCGCGCCGGCCTCGGCGACCGGCTCGCCGGCGAGTTCCCACGGACGACGCCCGAGAAGCGACTCTCGACCGCCTACGACGGTGTCGCCGCGATGAGACGTCACGACGCCGACGCACTCGTCGCGGTCGGCGGCGGGAGCAGCATCGACGTGGCGAAGGTGATGAGCGTCCTGCGCGAGGACGACCGTGCCCCCGACCAGGTCGCCGCGGAGCTGGCCGAGACCGGCACCATCTCTGTCCCGGACGGTGGGCTCACCCCTATCGTCGCGGTGCCGACGACGCTCGCCGGCGCAGACCTCTCGCAGGTCGCGGGCATCACGGCCCACCCGTCCTCGAGCCTCGTCGAGGAGTTCGTCGCCGGCGGCGTCTCGGACGAGCGGTTGCTGCCGGCCGCCGTCGTCGGTGACGCGGCGCTCGTGTCGACGACGCCCGAAGCGGTACTCGCCGGCTCCGCGATGAACGGCTTCGACAAGGGCCTGGAGACGCTCTACGCGAGCACGCGGACACCGGTGACGGACGGTACCGCCAGCCGGGGGCTGCGGCTACTCGCCGAGAACCTCCCCCGGCTGCGGAGGGAAGGTGGGACCAGCGACGTGCTCGAACCCGTCGTCGAGGGTACCACGCTGGTCCAGTACGGTATCTCGCGTCCCTCGGCGACGACGCTCTCGGTCGTCCACGCCTTCGGCCACGGACTGACGCGCGGGTACGGGGTCCAGCAGGGCGTCGCCCACGCCGTCGTGGTCCCGCACGTCCTCGAGTACCTGTTCGAGCACGTCGACGGGCGCCGCGAACTGCTCGCCGACGCCCTCGGTGTCGACGACGCCACGGACCCGGCGTCCGCCGTCGTCGACGCCGTCACGACGGTCCGGGACGCACTCGAGTTGCCGACACGGCTCCGAGACGTCGACGGGCCCGAGCCGGAGGCGTTCCCGGCCGTCGCCGAGGTCGTCCTCGCGGACCCGTTCATGCGGAACGCGCCGTCCGGGCTCGACGCGACCGAGGCAGAGATCGAGGCCGTCCTCGAGGCCGCGTACTGACCCGGCTCCCGACGCGAACGTGTTCCCACCGGGACTTTTCCGGCACCGGGACGAAGCGTCACCGATGAACACCGTCTCCCTGTCCCGGTCGGTCGATGGGTCGGTCGAGTCCGTCAGGAGCGCGATGGCAGACCTCGAGGCCTTCACGGCGGCTGCCGGCTTCGACGATGTCGTCGTCGAGGGTGACACCGTGACCATCACGAACCACGTCGGGTTTCTGGAGCTGTCGCTCGAGCTCGTCGTCACGACGGACGACCCCGAGACGCTGGTGCTCGAGCAGACCGACGGCATCTTCGAGTCGATGACAACCCGGTACACCGTCTCCGGCGACTCGGAGTCGTGCGAGGTGACCGCGGAGACCGAGTTCGCCCTCGACGTCGCCATCGTCGGGCAGGTGCTCGATTCGACCGTCATCGAGCGACAGCGGACCCGGGAGCTGACGGGACAGCTCGACTGGCTCGAACGACAGGTGTAGGCGCAGCGACAGCGGACGAAGCAATTTTAGTTCCCTCACCGCATCCCTGTAGGTATGGACTACGAGGACCAACTGGAACGCGCGATGGAGGAGACGCCCGAGATCAGCTCCGCGGGCGAGCGCTTCAGCGTCCCCGACGCGGAGGTCCGCCAGGAGGGGAAGATGACCGTCTACGAGAACTTCAGGGAGACGACCGACACCCTGAACCGCGAACCGTCCCACGTCATGAAGTTCTTCCAGGACGAGCTGGGGACCAGCGGTCACATCGACGAACGGGGCCGGGCGCGGCTGAAGGGCGAGTTCCGTCAGGACCGCGTCGCCGACGCCCTCGCGGAGTACGTCGACTCGTTCGTCCGCTGTAGCGAGTGTTCCTCGCCGGACACCCGGCTGGTCACCGAGCAGGGGACGACGGTGTTGAAGTGTGACGCGTGCGGGGCGCTCTCGGCCGTCCCCGACCTGTAGTCACTTGAGCTGCTTCAGCGTCTCCAGATCGCGTTCTGTCCGCATGAACTCCGCCAGACGACGCGTCGCGTGACAGCTCGGGCAGCTGTAGTTCCGCTTCGGACCGGGGAGCTCGTCCGGAGCCAGTTCCCACTCCTTGTTGCATTCAGGACAGAGAAGCCGGACGTAGGTTTGCACCATGCCACCGGATAACACCACGTGGGGAGAAAAAGGTTGAGGCTACACCTCGTGATCACGAGCGATCTCCCGGCGGCGAACCGGGAGCCGGGTCGTCGTCTCAGGCGGCGGTGAAGCCGGTGTCGGACGCCTCGAGCAGCTCCTTGTAGCGGTTCCGGATGGTGACCTCGGAGATGTTGGCGACGTCGCTGACCTCGCTCTGGGTGACCTTCTCGTTGGTCAGCAGGGCGGCCGCGTAGATGGCCGCCGCGGCGAGGCCGACCGGCGACTTGCCCGAGAGGAGCCCCTCGTCGCGGGCGTTGTCGAGCAGCTGTCGTGCCCGGCGCTCGGCCTCGTCGCTGAGGCCGAGGTCGCTGGCGAACCGCGGCACGAACTTCTCGGGGTCGGCGGGCTGGATCTCCAGCTTCAGCTCGCGCACCACGTACCGGTACGTGCGGGTCAGCTCCATCTTGTCGACGCGGCTGACGACCGCCATCTCGTCGAGGCTGCGCGGGGTGCCGGCCTGTCGGGCGGCGGCGTACAGCGCGGCGGTGGCGACGCCCTCGATGGAGCGTCCCGGCAGCAGGTCCTCGCTGAGCGCGCGGCGGTAGATGACCGACGCGGTCTCGCGGACGTTCTTCGGGAGGCCGAGCGCGCTGGCCATGCGGTCGATCTCGCCGAGGGCCTGCTTGAGGTTGCGCTCCTTCGAGTCGCGGGTGCGGAACCGCTCGTTCCAGGTGCGGAGCCGCTGCATCTTCTTGCGCTGTCGGCTGGAGAGCGAGCGCCCGTAGGCGTCCTTGTCCTGCCAGCCGATGTTCGTCGACAGCCCGTCGTCGTGCATCATCTTCGTCGTCGGTGCACCGACGCGGGACTTCGAGTCCCGCTCGCCGGCGTCGAAGGCGCGCCACTCCGGCCCGCGGTCGATGTTCTGGTCGTCGACGACGAGGCCGCAGTCGGTGCAGACGGTCTCGCCGTGCTCGGCGTCGAACCGGACGTCACCGCCGCACTCGGGGCAGGTCGTCTCGGCTTCGCTGGTCTCCTCTCGTGTTCGCTCGTCCGTGCTGGACTCCGTCGTTCGTACCTCGTCTGTGAAACGAGTGGTTACTGAATCGCTCATGATGATCTCCTGAAGCTCGCCTCCGTTCGGGCCAGAAAGAAAGGGCGCCCTCCCCGGAGTACTCTTCACCCATAGTTAGCGCGACAAGTATATAAACCTTTCTCCCACTTTATAAACTAGCCGCCGGAGAGTACATTCTGAAGCCGCTTTCCGGTGAAAGCTTTAAATACCACTGTGGCACTGGTTCACGTGGAAATATAAAAGGGTTCGCCTTCCTCAGCGGCCGGTGCGCCGGCGCGCGAGGCCGGCGGCCGCGACGAGCGCGACGAGCGCCACGGCGATGCCGAAGCCGGGCGAGCCGCCGTCGTCGGACTCGTCCCCGCCGTCCATCCCGCCGTCGTCCATCGCGGTCGTCTCCTCCATCATCGTCGTGCCGTCGTCCATCTCGGTCGTCTCCATGGACTCGTCGTCGCTGTCGGTCTCGGTGCCATCGTCCATGCTCCCGGTGACCGTCGCGCTGGCCGTGTCGACCACCGCACCGCTGGTGGAGACGTACGGGCCGTCGGCGGCACCCTCGGACTCCTCGAAGGTGTACTCCATGTCACCGTCGCTGTCGTAGTGGGCCATGGGGACCAGCGTCGTATCCTCCTCGAGCGGCTCGTCGAGCGTGATCTCGACGTTCTCGTGCGTGCCCGGGCCGAGATACTCCGAGGTGCCGCGGATGCTCTCGAAGACGGCGCCCTCCGTGACCGTCGCGTCGTGGACCGTCACGAAGCCGCCGTTCTGGAGCGTGACGGAGTCGACGACGACCGTCTGGCCGTCGGTCTCCTGGTCGCTCATGCTGACGAACGCGCCGACCTGCACGCGGGCGGTGTCGACCACCGCGCCGCCGTCGTAGGTGTACGGGCCGTCCGCCTCGCCCTCGCTCTCGGCGAAGGTGTACGTCTCGTCACCGTCAGAGTCCATGTGCGCCATGGGGACCAGCGTCTGCGTCGAGCGGATCGGCCGGTCGAGCGTGACCGTCACCTGCTCGTGGTGACCGGCTTCGAGGTACTCAGAGGTGCCGACGACGCTCTCGAACACCGCCCCCGCGAACAGCGAGCTGTCGTGGATGGTCACGAAGCCGCCCTCTGCGAGGTCGACGTCCTCGACGACGACCGTGCGGCCGTCGGAGGTCTGGTCGGCCATGGAGACGCTGGCACTCAGCGTGACCATCCCGGTGTCGACGACGGCACCACCGTCGGCCGTGTACGGGCCGTCAGCGCCGCCCTCGGACTCCTCGAACGTGTACTCCATGTCACCGTCGGTGTCCTTGTGTGCCATCGGGACGAGGGTCGTGCCCTCGGTGACCGGCTCCTCGAGGATGATCTCGACGTCCTCGTGCGTGCCCGGTGCGAGGTACGCGGACGTCCCGCGGATGCTCTCGAAGACGGCGCCCTCGGTCACGGTCGCGTCGTGGACCGTCACGAAACCGCCCTCGGGCAGGAACACCTCGTCGACGACGACGCGCTCGCCGCCGGTGGACTGGTTCGCGAAGCTCAGGCTCGCTTCGGTGCCGATGGTGACCGCTGCCGTGTCGACGACGGCGCTCCCGTTGGCGGTGTAGGGGCCGTCTGCCGCGCCCTCGGACGTGTCGAAGGTGTACGTCTCGTCACCGTCGCTGTCAACGTGGGCCATCGGGACCAGCGTCGTGTCCTCGGTCAGGGGGTCGTCCAGCGTGATGCGGACGTTCTCGTGGACGCCTGCCTCGAGGTACTCGCTGGTGCCGCGGATGCTGTCGAAGACTGCTCCCTCCGTAACCGTCGCGTCGTGGATGGTGACGAAGCCACCCTCGCTCAGCTCGACCCGGTCGACGACGACCGTGTCGTTCGCGACGACGCCGTCGTCCATCGAGACCGTCGCGGAGACGGTTATCTCGGCCGTGTCGACGACGGCGCTCCCGTCGGCCGTGTACGGACCGTCGACCTCGCCGTTCGAGGCGACGAAGGAGTAGGTCCGGTCGCCGTCGGTGTCACGGTGCGCCATCGCGACCAGCGTCGCGTCCTCGCTCACCGGGTCGTCGAGCGTGACGGTCACGTTCTCGTGCGTGCCGGCTTCGAGGTACTGGGACGTGCCCAGCACGCTGCCGAACACGTTCCCCTCGGTGACGCTGGCGTCGTGGATGGTCACGAAGCCACCCTCGGCCAGCGTCACCTCGTCGACGGTCACCGTCGTGCCGCCGCTCGTCTGTGCTTCGAACGTCACCGAGGCGTGGTTCGACTCGGCCGTCGTGTCGGTACCTGCCGCCGCCACACCTGCGACCGCGCTGGTGCAGAGTGCGACGACGACGAGCAGTACTGTCAATCTGTCCCGCATACCCAGACCGTCGGCAAGGTATTAAAAAGGAATTTTCCGAACTGCGGCCCGCCTCTCACCCAATTTCGTTCCAGATGTCGCCGCAGTATCGTGGTTTCACGCCTCGAGAGCGTCACCAGCTTGCGCTCTCCCTTCAACAACACGCCGATATAAACGAGTCTGGTACGCAACCGGTCGTCTCAGCCCGACGAGAACCGAGGGGTTCAGTCCCAGCTGACCCAGACGAGGAAGGCGAGGCCGAACGTCTGGAGCCCGAGGATTATCATCTGAGCCTGCCAGACCGGGGATATCTGGTCGTGCCACCAGCCCGACAGCGTCGGGTCGACGAGGTAGTAGTAGAGCACGAGCGCGTTCTCCAGCAGCAGGAACACGGAGAATATGAGCAGTCCGAGCGTGTGCTTCGAGCGGAACGTGAGCCAGTTGCGACCCCAGATGTAGCCGAGGACCAGCAACAACGACACGTTGGCGACGGTCGACACCTTCGCCAGGTCCACCCAGATGCTCATCTGTCTCCTCCTTTGGCGAGTCGCATGAAATACTCTTTCCCAATTTCGGCCATAGTAGTGCTCAGTCCACCTGTTCGATGATCTGCTCGACCGTGTCCCAGTGGTCCCGCGCCTGTTCCGTCGGGAGGTAGACGGCCCCGTAGTCGTCGCCGCTGTTCTCCACGATGTCGTTCTCCATCAGCACGTCGAGGTGGTGTCTGACCGTCTTGTAGTCCAGATCCAGCTCCTCGGCGAGCTTGTTCGCGTTGCGCGGCCGTTCGTCGATGGCACGGAGGATGCGGACCCGGTTCTCACCACCGCGGGTCCCGGTCATCACGTACCAGAGAACGGCCTCCATCAGTACGACCCGACTCGGGCACCCCTTGTAATTCCATCGCCAACGGGCAGGGGTCCCCCACGATGCAGACGGCGACCGTCCCCCGACATCGGCAGGCCCTGCTTCGGGGAACACGTATAAATCAGAAACCGTCGTGGGTGGCGTATGGACGAGCGTCACTTCGAGACACGGGAAGTGCACTCACACGCCAGGAACGACCAGTACGGCGCGATGATGCCGCCGATCTACGCGAACGCGACCTACGAGTACGCGTCGCCGACCGAGCAGCGGAGCGAGCACCGCTACTCGCGGATGTCGGAGCCGACCCGCGACGCGCTGGAGCAGTCGTTCGCCATGCTGGAGGGCGGCAGCCACGCCTACGCCTTCGCGACCGGGATGGCCGCCATCGACGCGGTGTTCGCCTCGACGCTCTCGCCGGGCGACCACGTCGTCGCGGCGAAGAACCTCTACGCGGAGACGCACGACCTGCTCGCCGACGTCTACGCCGAGTACGGCATCGAGACGACCCACGTGCCGGTGAACGACGCCGACGCCATCGCCGATGCCATCGGGCCGGACACCGAGCTGGTCTACTTCGAGACGCCGACGAACCCAGTGCTCAGGGTCGGTGACATCGAGGCAGCCGCCGAGGCCGCCCACGAGCACGACGCGCTGCTCGCCAACGACAACACGTTCGCGTCGCCGTACCTCCAGCGGCCGCTCGAGCTCGGCGCCGACATCGTCGTCGAGTCGCTGACGAAGTACCAGGGCGGGCACTCCGACGTGCTGGCCGGGGCGGTGGCGACGAACGACCCAGCGGTGGCCGAGGACATCGAGTACACCCAGTACACCCGCGGTGCCATCCTCGGGCCCTTCGACTCCTTCCTGGTGCTCCGCGGGATGAAGACGCTCTCCGCGCGGATGGACCGCCACTGCGTGAACGCCCGCGCAGTCGCCGAGTTCCTCGACGAACAGCCCGGGGTCGACCCGGTGTACTACCCCGGTCTCGAATCCCATCCGAACCACGAGGTGGCGGCCCGGCAGATGGCCGACTTCGGCGGGATGGTCGCGTTCGAACTCGACGGCGACCGCGACACCGTCGCGGAGTTCGCCGCCGGGCTGGAGGTGTTCGCGCTCGCGGAGAGTCTCGGCGGCGTCGAGAGCCTCGTCGAGGTGCCCGCGCTGATGACCCACCAGGACCTCTCCACCGAGGAACTCGCCGAGGCCGGCATCGACGAGGGGCTCGTCCGCCTGAGCGTCGGGATCGAGCACCACGAGGACCTGCTGGCCGACCTCGAACAGGCGCTCGACGCGGCGCTCGAGTAGAGCCATGCCGGGGATCTCCGACGACGGCCCGGCTCCCGACGGCACGTACCCGACCGACGTGGTCGAGCTGGCGGCGCGGCTCGTCAGCATCGCCTCGGAGAACCCGCCGGGGAACGAGCGCCCCTGCGCCGAGTACGTCGTCGACTGGTTCACCGAGCACGGCGTCGACGCCGACCTGGTCCCGACGCCCGGGACCGACCGCCCGAACGCGGTGGCGACCGTCGGTTCGGGCGACCCGACGCTCGTGCTGAACGGCCACACCGACGTCGTCCCGGCGGACGACCCCGACGACTGGTCGCACGACCCGTTCGGCGGCGAGGTCGACGACGGTCGGCTCTGGGGTCGCGGTAGCGCCGACATGAAGACCGGCCTCGCGCTGGCGATGGTGACCGCCCGGAACCGCGCCGACGAGCTGGCCGAGGGCGAGGACCGCCCCGGGACGCTCGTCGTCCACGCCGCCGCTGGCGAGGAGACCGGCCTTCCCGGAACGCGGACCCTCGTCGACGAGGGGTACGGCGGCGACTACGCGGTCGTCCTCGAACCGACCGAGTTCCGCGTCGCCACGAGCGCGAAGGGGGTCGTCACCTACCGGGTCGTGGTCCACGGCGAGTCGACCCACGCCAGCAACCCCGACGAGGGCACGAACGCCATCGACGTGGCTCGCACCCTGATGGACCGCATCGACGAGTACGACGCTCGACTCCGGGAACGGAGCGACCCGCTCGTCGGGAGGGCGTACGCGAACGTCACCGCGTTCGAGGCCGGCACCGGCTCGAACATGGCCGTCGTCCCCGCCCGTGCGGAGTTCCTGCTCGACCGGCGCATCCTCCCAGACGAGTCCATCGAGGACGTGGACCGGGAGGTCGACGACCTGCTCGCCGCCGCCGAGCGCGAGGACGGCGTCGTCGCCGAGCGGGAGACGGTCCAGCACTACGCCTCGGCCGGGATCGAGCCGGACCACCCGCTCGCGGCACTCGTCCGTGACCACACCGGCGACCTCGCGCCGGACGAGCCGTGGGGCATGGCGGCCGCGACGGACGCCCGGGAGTTCGTCGCCGACGGGGTTCCGGCGGTCGTCTGGGGCCCGGGGTCACTCTCCGAGGCCCACACCGTCGACGAGTCGATGCCGGTCGCCGATGCGGAGCGGGCGCTGCCGCTGCTCGAGGGGATCGTCGACGACGTGCTCGCCGGGGAACTGGACGGCTGAGGAGGAGACGACCGGTGCTCAGACTGTGAACAGGTGCCCCTCGCGCGGTACGTCGAACAGGCCGACCCGGGCACCGGCATCCAGCCACGCATGGCCGTAGGAGAACGCCGCCAGGGCGTTCACGAGGTCGTCGTTCGCCCGGAAGTGCTCGCCGTCGTCGAGGTAGGACGCGGCCATCTCCAGACAGTCGAGCGCGGCCTCGCCCATGGGCGTGTCCTCGGGTGCCGAGACCGTCACCTCCTCCAGCGCCTCCGCGAGCAGGTCGTGGTACCGGTCGGTCTTCTCCTGGAGGTCCGCCGCCATCTCAGAGCCAGTCCGTCGCCCAGCTCTCAATCTCGTCGAAGACGGGACAGAGCGACTCGCCCTTGTCCGTGAGACTGTAGTAGGAGGCGATGGGCGCGTCGGCCTCGACCCGGCGCTCGACGAAGCCGAGTTCCGCGAGGTCGTCGAGCACGCGCGAGAGGGTGCGCGAGCTCGCACCGGTCGAGCGCTTCAGCTCGTTGAACCGCTTCTCCTCGCCGCGCAGGTCGTGCAGGACGACGAGGCGCCACTGCGAGCCGATCTGCTCCAGGGATTCGACGACGGGACAGGCACCGGCGTTCTTCTCGGCGGTGCCGTCCGTCTCCGCGGATTCGAGTGTTTCCGATGACATCGGTGTTATCTGGTTGCTGTATTGTCGCCTGAAGTATATATAGGTTCGGAATCGAACCAGGTAACGTAATGCAACCAGATTGCAGAACGAGACTCGTATCGATCCGGCCGACCCAGAACCGCACGGAGGCGACCCGATGACGCTCGCCATCACCGGCGAGGTGGCCGCCGTCTTCCTCGTCGCGCGGGTGCTCGTCGGGGGCGTCGTCGCGTTCATGGGCGTCAATCACTTCCTGAACGCCGAGGACATGGCCGGCTACGCCGGGATGAAGGGCGTCCCCGCACCGGGGCTCATGGTACCGTTCACGGGTGGCATGCTCCTGTTCGGCGGCCTCTCCATCGCCCTCGGCTTCTACCCGGTCCTCGGGGCGGGTGCCATCGCCGTCTTCCTCGTCGTCACGACGCCACTGATGCACGACTTCTGGCGGATGGACGACCCCGAACAGCAGCAGACCGAGATGACCGCGTTCCTGAAGAACGTCGTCATGCTGGGCACCGCACTCGGCTTCCTCGTGCTCGCCAGCACGACGTGGGAGTACAGCATCGCGACCGGCGAGATCGCCGCCGCACTGGCCGCACCGCTGTTCTGAGCGGCGCCCGGACCCCGGACACCACGTCAGAGTCCGCGTTCGTCGGCGAGCAGGATCGCCTCGATCTTCTTCAGCGCGCGCCGACACACCGGGACGTAGCCCGCCGCGAGCGGGGGTATCTCGAAGACGACCCGACAGCGCTCCTCGGCGACCGGCTCGACGCGGTGGCCCGTCGCGGGAATCCGCGCGACGTCCCACGTCCAGCGGCCGTCCCCACAGGACGTTATCTCGTAGGGGACCCAGACCGCTCCGAGGACGTTCACGCTGCCGTGGCTCCCCTCGGCGATGAACCTGGTCGGCGCGTCCACGTCGTGGACGGTCGGACCCCACTCCGACCAGCGCCACGTATCGGTCAGCAGCTCCCACGCCCGGCGGTGGTCGACGCCGACCTCGCGGGCGACCTCGACGCGCCGGCCGTCGGGGGTCGACCCCAGTGTGACGGTCGTTCCTGCTGGCACGGCTCCCACTGGGGTTCGTGTGCCGATAAGCGTGCCGTCGAGGTCGACGTCGGCGGGCGTTCGTGTCAACAGAACCGATAGACGGGGCCGGTATCTTCAAATCTCACGGGTCCTTGGCAGGTGACAACGGATGATAACGGTCGAGGACCTCCGCAAAGAGTACGACGGGTTCGTCGCGGTCGACGGCAGCACGTTCTCCGTGGGGCGTGGCGAGGTCTTCGGCGTGGTCGGGCCGAACGGCGCCGGCAAGACGACGACGCTCAAGACGCTCGCGGGCCTCATCGAACCGACGAGCGGGACGGTCTCGGTCGCCGGGCTGGCGGCCGACGACCCGGAGATGCGCCGCAACCTCGGTTTCCTCCCCGAGGAGTCGCCGCTGTACGAGGAGATGACCGCGAACTCCTACCTCGAGTTCTTCGCGGACCTCTACGACGTGCCGGGTGACGTGGCCACAGAGCGCATCACCGAGGCGCTCGACCGACTGGACCTCGAGCACAGGGACCGCCGCATCGGTGACATGTCCAAGGGGATGAAGCGGAAGGTCGCCATCGCGCGGTCGCTCGTCAACGACCCCGACGTGCTCATCTACGACGAGCCGGCGTCGGGGCTGGACCCGCTCACGACCAACTACATCATCGAGTTCACCGAACAGCTCGCCGAGCAGGGCAAGACCATCGTCTTCTCGGCGCACAACCTCTACCACGTCGAGAGCATCTGCGACCGGGTCATCGTGATGAACCACGGCGAGATCATCGCCCGCGGCACGCTGGCGGAGATCCGCCGCGAGCACGGCTCGACGTCGTACCACGTCTACACCGACGTCGCACTGGACGGCTCCGAGCCGGCGGGCGAGGACCGCTACGAGTCGGTCGTCGGCGACATGGACGCCGTCGAGGCGCTCCGGTCGCAGGCGACCGCGCGCGGTGGCTCCGTCGTCGACATCCAGACCCGCGACCCGAGCCTCGAGGACATCTTCCTCGACATCGCCGGCGAGACGCCGGAGCAGGCGAGCGAGGGCGAACGAGACCGGACCGTGGAGGCGGAGACGTGACGCGAGGCCCCCGCCTCACCTCAGTCACGTCACGTCTCCGTTCGCTCCCGTCCCGAATCCGCGAGAGCTGGCCGCCGCTGTCCCCGCGCAAGACGCTCCGCATCGCCCGCTGGGAGGTCGAGAAGAGTGCGGGCACCGTCGACAGGGGGACCGCTGCCGTCGCCATCCTCCTGCTCGTCATCGGCGGTCTCGCGGCACCGGTCGTCGTCGCGCAGGGCCCCGGCCTCGACGACGGCATCTACCGGGTCGGCGTCGAACCCGGCGAACCGTACTACGACGTCGTCCAGGAGAGCTCGCAGTTCGCGGCCAGACCGGACCACGCCTCCGCCGCCGCGCTGAACAACGGCGAGATAGACCTGCTCGTGACCGAACGGGGGCCACCCATCCCGCGTTCGACGCGGAAGGGACAGGCCGCCTACGCGGAGTTCCGGTCCGCGGTCGTCGAGTTCAACGACGGCCAGATGCGCCAGGACGACAACCAGAGCGCCGCGTTCCCCGTCGTCGTCGACGTCACCTACGAGTCCCGAAGCGGGTCGGCGTTCGCCCCGGACGGTGGAACTGACACCGCCGACGGCGGGACGGGGACCGACGGCTCCGACGGCGGCGCCAGCGGCACCGACGGGACCGACGACGACGGTGCCGGTACCGGTGGAACCAGCACGGACGACGGCGCGGGTTCAGACTCGGGCGGCGACGACATCCCCGCGCCGAACCTCGGCGGCGGCTTCGGGAGCGGTACCAGCTCGGGCGACCCCAGCAGCATCAGCCCGCCGTTCCCGTTCAGCTCGCTCGTGCTCGCGTTCCTGTTCATCGTCCCGATGAACTTCGTCATCCAGGCCTACGGCAGCACCATCATCAACGAGCGCATCAACCGCCGCGGCGAACTCCTGCTCGTCGCGCCCGTCTCCCGGCGGGACATCATCGCCGGGAAGACGCTGCCGTACTTCCTCGGGCTGGTCGCCGTCACGGTCGGTATCGCGTGGGCCATCGGCGGCGGCGTGGCGTCCGTCGGTGCCGTCATTCCCATCGCGCTACTCTTCCTCTCCTCGACGTTCGTCGGGGGGATGTTCGCGCGGTCGTTCAAGGAGCTCACCTTCGTCACCATCGCGGTGTCGGTGTTCCTCACGTCGTACGTGTTCGTGCCGGCCATCTTCACCGACGTGACGCCCATCGCGCTCATCTCGCCGCTGACCGTCGTCGTGATGGACCTGCAGGGGCAGTCGGTCTCCCTCGGCGAGTTCGCGTTCGCCACGGTGCCGTTCCTGCTCACGTCGCTCGTGCTGTTCACGCTCGGAGCGGGCACCTACCGCGAGGAGGACATGTTCAGCCAGCGCGCGGTGCACCAGAAGGCGCTGGACGCCATCGCGACGCGGGTCCGGAGCGTCCGGTCGGTGTTCCTCGTGACGATGCTGCTCCTCCCGTTCGTCTTCCTCGCGGAGCTGCTGGCGATCGCGCTGGTGTTCATCCTCCCGCGCTCCATCTCGGTCCCCGCGCTGTTCCTCACGGTCGCGGTCATCGAGGAGATCGCCAAGAGCATCCACGTCTACGCCGGCTTCGAGTACGCACGGTTCGAGCGCTCGAAGAAGGCGGCGGTCGTCCTCGGCGTCGCGAGCGGCGTCGGGTTCTTCCTCGCGGAGAAGCTGACGCTCCTCGTCCAGCTCGTCCAGCTCCAGACGCTGCCCGAGGGACAGAGCGCGTTCCCCGACGCGGCGGTCGGCGGTGTCGACCCGTTGCTCGCGCTCGGGCTGCTGACGCTGCCGCTCCTGCTGCACACGGTGACCGCGACCATCTCGGCGCTCGGCGCACAGCGCTCGCGGCGCGCCTACCTCGGCGCGTTCTGCGTCGCCGTCGTCGTCCACCTGCTGTACAATCTGGGGGTGTCCGGCCTTGTCGCGTGACGGGCCGCCGACCCACCACGTCCGCGACGACGACGAACCGGCGGTCGGGCGGGGCCGACGTGCCGCGATGCGCGCCCGGCTCGCCATCGCGAAGCGCGAGGTCGCGTCGCTGCGTTCGGAGAAGACCATCGTGCTCGCGCTGCTCATCCAGCTGTTCGTGGCCTCGTTCTCCTCGTTCCTCGTCGTCGGGCTCGTCTCGCTGTACGACCCGGGGAGCGTCGACGGCTACACCCTCCAGATGGCCGTCAGCGGCAACGCCTCCGACGAGGTCATCGAGGTTGTCGGGAACGACGACAGCATCGAGGTCGTCCGGTACCGGACGCCGGCCGACGCCCGCGAGGGGTTCCGGAACCGGCGCGTCGACGCGATGATGGTGGCGACCCACACCGGCAACGGCACGGTGGCGGTCAGTGCCACGGTCCCGGACGAGAACCTGCGGACGACGGTCATCATCGTCCAGGTGCGCGAGACACTGCAGGCGATGGAGGAGAACCTCCGCCAGGAGTACCGACACAGCCTCGACCGCGAGGTGCTCGACGTCCCGCCCAAGCAGGGCTCCAGCCCGTACTTCGGGTTCACCTACACCGTGCTGGTGCCGCTGCTGATGTTCCTGCCCGTGTTCATCTCGGGCTCCATCGCGGTGGACTCGCTCACCGAGGAGAGCCAGCGCGGCACGCTCGAACTGCTCAGGGTCGCGCCCGTCACGCTCGGTGACATCGTCGACGCGAAGCTGCTCGCGACGGCGACGCTCGCACCCGTGCAGGCGGCGCTCTGGCTCGGACTGCTCTGGTTCAACGGCACCGGCATCTCGAACCCGCTCGTGCTCGTCGGGCTGGTCGGCGCACTCGCGGTGCTCGTCGTCTCGGTCGGCATCGGCATCGCGCTCGCGGCCGCCGACCGGCGGCAGGCGCAGTTCCTCTACTCGACGGGCGTGCTCGGGGCCATCACGGTCGCCGGGCTGCTGCCGGAGCACCCGGCGAACACGGTCGCCCGGCTGGCCATCGGGAGCCCCGGCGAGTGGACGTGGGCGTTCGTCGTGGTGTACGCCTGTCTCGGGGGCATCGCGTACCTCGCGACCCGGCTCGCAGTCCAGTTCATGGACCCCGAGGGGCTCTAGATGGTCTGGTAGAACCAGGGCAGCACCCTGAAGTAGAGCAGGACGACGAACCCCATGAAGACGACCGAGATCCCGAGCATCCCGAGCACCGGGAGGGCCTGTGAGTCCCCTGTTCCGGACGTGTACCGGTAGACCTCGTAGTCGAGCGTCCGCGTCGTCGTGCCGGTATCGTCGGCGACCATCACCGTGACCGTCACGTTGCCCTCCCGCTGGAACCGGTAGCTCGCCTGTCGCGTGTCCGCGGTCGAGCCGTCGGGGAACTCCCACTCGACCGAGACGTCACCGGTCGCGTCGCTCACGCGCACCTCGAACGTCGACGTGGCGTTGAAGACGGCGCGGTCGGGCGCCTCGACGGTCACGTTCGGACCGCCCGTGTCGGCCTCCTGGGTGGGTGTTGCTGCGACGGGGACGCTGGCGGTACAGAGGACGAGACAGCACAGCGCGAGGAGGGTGTTGCGGCTCGCCGACATGTCCGGACGTGCTCGGAGCCCGAAAATAAGCGTTCCGCTCACGTTTTTGCCCCCTCGGTCCGTGGTCCCGTCCATGGAGTACACGACTCTCGGCGACACCGGACTGGAGGTCAGTCGCATCTGCCTGGGCTGTATGAGCTTCGGCGACCCCGACTGGCGCGGCTGGGTCCTCGACGAGGACGAGGGGAAGGAGCTGGTCGACCGCGCGCTCGACCTCGGTATCAACTTCTTCGACACCGCGAACATGTACTCGCAGGGCGAGTCCGAGCGCATCCTCGGCGAGGCGCTCGAAGGCCAGCGCGACGAGGCCGTCGTCGCCACGAAGGGGTACTTCCAGATGGACGAGCACGACCCGAACTCGGGCGGGCTCTCCCGGAAGGCCATCGAGCAGGAGCTCCAGAACAGCCTCGACCGGCTCGGGATGGACACCGTCGACCTCTACCAGATCCACCGCTGGGACGACGACACCCCCATCGAGACGACGCTCCGCGCCCTCGATGATGCCGTCCGCCGCGGCCAGGTCCGGTACGTCGGTGGCTCGTCGATGTGGGCCCACCAGTTCGCCGAGTCGCTCTACACGAGCGACGCGCTCGGCCTCGAACGGTTCGTGACCATGCAGAACCACTACAATCTGCTCTACCGCGAGGAGGAGCGCGAGATGCTCCCGCTCTGTGCGAAGGAGAACGTCGGCGTCATCCCGTGGTCGCCGCTGGCCCGGGGCTACCTCGCCCGGCCGCACGAGGAGTACGACGCGACGGCCCGGGGTGCGCGCGACGAGCACGCTCGCGGCCACCCCTACTTCGAGGGCGGCGGCCGGGAGATCAACGAGCGCGTACAGGAGCTCGCGGCCGAGCACGGCGTGACGATGGCCCAGATCGCCCTCGCGTGGCTGTTCTCGAAGGACGTCGTCGACGCGCCAATCGTCGGCACCACCAGCATCGAGCACCTGGAACAGGCCGTCGAGGCCCTGGACATCGACCTCAGTCACAGCGACGTGGCGTGGCTGGAGGAGCCGTACGAGCCCGTTCGCGTCTCCGGGCACGAGTGAACGGGCACGGACTCACGGTGCGGGACCGACCACGAGGTACTTGAGGCCGGTGAGCCAACGACTGCACGACATGGCCGACCGCCAACTCGCGGACACCCTCGCCGACAATCCGGTCGCAATCCTGGCGTTCCTCTGCTGGGCGGTCTCGGTGGCCGTCGCGGTCCAGCTCGGCGACCCGGTGCTCGTCGCCAGCGGCTACCTGTTCCTGCCGGCCATCCTCGTCGGCTGGGGCGGCACCATCCTCGCGTCGGCCGACGGATTCTCGCTCGGTGCCATCGGTGGCACCCTGCTCCTGCTGGGCGGCCTCGGGGAGTACGCGCTCTACTTCGGGCTGGGGCCGGCCGTGGAGCCGTTCGCCGTCACGGTCATCTGGCTCCTCGGACTCGTCGCCGTCGTCGCCGACCGGCGGGAGTAGTGCCACCCCCGGTCAGTCCAACGCCGCTGCCACCGTCCGGATGGTCTCGAACTCCTCGTCGCTGTAGGCGATGAACCGGACGTCCGAGAGCGTGGTCGGCTCCCACGCCGCCAGCTCCTCGCAGATGATGCGCGCGCCGTCTTCGAGGTCGAACCCGGCCACGCCACAGCCGAGGGCCGGTATCACGAGCGACTCGCAGCCCCGCTCCTCGGCGGCCGCGAGCGCGTTCCGGGTCGCGTCGCGGATGCTCTCCTCTGTCGCCTTGCCGTCGCCGTAGTGCGGCATCGCGGCGGCGTGGACGACGTACTCCGCGTCGAGGTCGAACGCGTCCGTCACCGCGACCGCGCCGAGGTCGACCGGCCCCTTCGCCATCGCGGCCTCGTCGATCTCCTCGCCCGCACCGCGTCGGAGTGCGCCGGCGACGCCCGAGCCCATCCGCAGGCTCGTGCCGGCGGCGTTGACGAGTGCGTCGGCGGACTGTGCGGCGATGTCGCCCTGGACGACGGTGAACTGCATCGTTGGTTGGCGTGTCCGGTTGCTGGATACCTCAAAATGGGGGCCAGAGTGAGTCGGTTGTCGGAACTGCTTTGACCGCAAACAGCCAGAAAGCCCCGGCCGTCTCGAATCGGGAGGCTCGCTGCGGTCCTCGTTCCTGCGGTCCTTGCGTCGCCTGCCGTCGTCGAGACGCTCGCCCCTTTCAGTCCCACCCACCGCAACCGCACCGCACCTCACACCTCCCCAGCCTCCTGCGTCCCCAGAAATCGAAGATTTCTGGTGTGCTCACGAGACGCGAGCGTCTCGTGACCGGTGCTCGCTGGCGCTGCGCTCCTCGTCCACTGCGAGAGCAAGCTCTCGCAAGCCTTCGGTCGCAAGCTCCCGAAGACCTCGCGCGGATGGCTCGCGGTCTCGCTGACGCTCGACACGCTCGCCAGCCGCGCGCCGGTGGTGGAAAGTTTACGATAATTGTAAACCCAGAGAGGGTCCGCGGGACGCGGGTGGAAACTCACCCGCCGTCGTCGTCCTCTTCTTCTCGCCCGTGCGGGTCGTACTCCTCCCGCGAAACGTCGTCCGTCGCGGGGTCGAACCGGTCGAACCAGCCGAGCAGCTCCTCCAGCCGGTGGATGGCGCGGTCGGGGGTGGAGATGTTGTGGTTCTCGTCGTAGATGACGAGTCGCGACGCCAGCCCCTGCTTGCGGAGGGAGACGTAGAACTGCTCGGCCTGTTCGGGCGGGCAGCGTCGGTCGTTCGCGCCGGCGGTGAGCAGCGTCGGGGTGTCCACCTGCCCGACGTCCGGGAGGCTGGAGATGTCGTCGTAGGTGTCGCCGTCCTCCCACGGCAGGCCGAACTCCTGGCCCCACCAGACGTGCGAGTCGTCGGTGCCGAAGGCCGAGCGGGCGTCGTAGATGCCGTGCTCGGCAGCGGCGGCGGCGAACCGGTCCGTGTGGGTGACCAGATAGGCGGTGTTGATGCCACCCTGCGAGAAGCCGGTTGGGAACAGCCGGTTGGGGTCGGCCCAACCGCGGTCGACGAGCTCGTCGGTGACGGCGAGCAGGTCGTCGACCTCGACGGAGTTCCACCGGCCACGCAGCGCGCCGGAGAACTCCCTGCCGTAGGAGGTCGAGCCGCGGTAGTTCACCCGGCAGACGACGTAGCCCCGGGACGTGAAGGCGGCGTCGGCGAACTGGAACCAGGGCTGGTCGTAGAACGCCGGCCCGCCGTGGATGGCGAGGACGGTCGGGCGCGGGTCGGGGTCCTCCGGGTCGAAGTCGGCCGGGTGGAACGTCCACGCGTCGACGGCCACGCCGTCGTGCTCGACGGTGAGCTTCCGACAGCCCGGCTGTTCGTACCGGTCCAGCAGGTCGTCGTTGAGCGCGGTGAGGCGGGTCCGTTCGACGGTCTCGTCGGCGGCCAGCGCGTCGACGTCGAGGCCGTAGAGGTCGACGCCTTCCCCCGGAGAGGAGACCACCGCCGCAGCGCTCCCGCCGGCTGCGTCGAACGTCATGACCGACTCGGTGTCGCGCTGCTCGTCGTAGCGCCGGGTCGCGCCGTTCCCGTCCGCGTCGAAGCGCGCGAATCGCGTCCGGCCCTCGTCGCCGACGAGCGCCAGGAGGTCGCCGTCGACCCAGCACGGGCCGCCGAAGTACCAGAGCGTGCGGTCGAGGTCGGCCGCCACCGACCCGTACTCCCCGGACTCCCGGTCGAGCACGAAGGGTTCGACGGGCTCGTACACGTCGTCGGCCCGGCTGGCGGCGAAGGCGAGCCGGTCGCCCGAATCGTTCCAGGCGGCCCGGCCGGCGCTCAGGCTGCCGTCGGTGTGGACGACGTGGTCGGTGCCGTCGGGCGCGACGCTATGGAGGTCGCGGGCGTTGCTGTCGTCAGCATCGTCGCGCCGGTTCGCGAAGAACGCGATGCGTTCGCCGTCGGGGCTCCACGCAGGGCCGAGTCCCTCTGCCGCCGCCGCCGTCCCGGTGGCGGTGTCGTCGAGTCGCTCCTGCTGGCGCGTCTCGACGTCGACCACGAACAGGTACGTCCGCACCTCGTCGAGGAAGCCCTGCCCCTCGTGGACGTGCTGGAGGCGCTCGGTCTCGGTCTTCACCGGTCCGTCCTCGCGTGCCTGGGCGTCTGCCTCCTCCCGCTCGGTCGGGTCCCGGGCGGAGACGACGATCCGGTCGCCGTCCGGCCCCCAGTCGAAGTCGGCGACGCCCTCCTCGAACGACGTGACCTGTCTCGCGTCGCCGCCACGTGCGAGGTCGAACAGCCAGACCTGGGGCTTCGGTTCGTCGCCGCTGGCCCCGCCTGCCCCACCTTCATCGTCGTCGTCTTCGCCGGCCGCGTCCGCTGCCTCGTCGGTGTCGTCGTCTGCCTCCTCGTCTGACTTCTCGTCGGCCTCGTCGGTCGCCGTGGACTCCTCGCCGGCGACAGTCAGGCCGAGGTCCTCCTCGCGGCCGGCCACGAACGCGAGCCGGTCGCCGTCGGGACTCCACTTCGCCGGCCCGGCGTCGGAGGCGCGGTTCAGTCGATGTGGCTCCCGGCTGCCGTCGGTCGGTACGACGAAGAGCGAGCCGTGTGGGTCGTCCTCGTCGGCGTCGAACTCGGTGACGGTGTAGGCGACGCGGTCACCGTCCGGCGAGACGGCGGGCTGGAACCCGGGGATGTCGAGATCGTAGTAGGCGTCGAGTGAGAGACCGTCCATGTCGGGCACTCTCCCGGCGACGTGATGAATCCTCTCCCCGTCGTTTAGGCGAACCAAAACCATTATAGCTTTAGGCCCGCCTAATCCCTGGTAATGAGTCAGATGCCGCGGCAGGATTCCACCGAGGAAACCGTCGTCAGGGCCAACGAGACCGCCCCCGGGAAGGTCGTCTTCTCCGAGGACGACAACACGGACGCGTGGATCGCGACGGACCTGACGGTCGACGTCCAGCGATAACGGAAGAACTGCGGTCGGTTCGACGGGCGAGTCGACCGATTCTACTGCTTCAGCGAGTCGTCCTCGAGGTAGTGCTCGAGGTGGTGGACGTTCTCCTCGAGCTCGGTGAGTTCCTCGCGGAGGATGTGCGCCGTCGCGTGGTCGCCGAGGTTCTGGGCGACCTCGATGTGCTCGCGCATCGTCTCGATGATGTCGCCGCCCATCTCCAGATCGTTCTCGAGCGAGGTGCGGATGTCGTAGACGTCCTCGTCCTCGGGTTCGACGGGCGAGCGCTCGGCGAGGGCCTGCATCCCGGCGACCGGGACACCGCCGAGGGCCTGGAGACGCTCGGCCTGCTCGTCTGCGGCCGCCTCGAGGTCCTCCGCGAACTCGCCGAGGAAGATGTGGAGGTCGCGGAACTCCGCGCCCTCGACGTTCCAGTGGTGCTTGCGGATCTGGTGGTAGAACGTGTACGTCGCGGCCAGGTCGGTGTTGAGCGCGTCGATGATCTGCTCCGCCTTCTCGACGTCGAGCCGTAGCGAACTCTCCTCGACTGTACCCGCCTCCTGAAGGACCGTCTTCTGGGTGCTCATTGCAACTACAGGTTCGCTCGCCACCCACTTAAAAGTTCACACTAATAAAATAATTCTTTGGCTATCCTAAACTCTGTTTATCGCTACCGGACCATTTGGGGACGGAAAGCGAACACCGGATTCTTTACTCACGCTTTCAGGCTCTTTATTCGCCCATGAGTAAATTTTTGTGCTCCGGCTCCGTTACAGTGAGTATGGCTACCAGAACCGCACAGCGAAAGGAACGGTTGCTCGTCGACGGCGAGTGGGTCGACGGCACGGACGTCATCCCGGTGACGGACCTCGCCGACGGCGGCCACTTCGCGGAGGTCGTCGCCGCCACGCCCGAGCAGGCCCAGGACGCCCTCGCCGCCGCCCAGCGCGCGGAGGCGACCATGCGCGAGACGACCATCGTCGAGCGCGGGGAGTGGTGCGAGGAGATCGCGGACCGGCTCGAGGCCCGTACGGAGGAGATCGCCGAGGTCATCGTCCGCGAGGCCGGGAAGCCAATCTCCAGCGCCCGCGGCGAGGTCGGCAGCGCGGCCGAGCGCTTCCGGCGCGCAGCCGAGGAGATCCGGCACATCAAGGGCGAGTTCCGCGAGGGGACCACCAGCGGCCACGAGGGCTGGGAGGCCGTCGTGAAGCACGAGCCGGTCGGCACCGTGCTCTGCATCACGCCGTACAACTACCCCCTGGCGACGACGGCGCTCCAGGTCGCGCCCGCGCTCGCCGCAGGCAACAGCATCGTCCTCAAGCCCGCGACGAAGACGCCCGTCAGCGCGGCCATCCTCGCCGACGTGATGCGCGACGTCGTCCCCGAGGGGGCCATCAACCTCGTCACCGGCCGCGGCTCCGAGATCGGTGACGTCCTCGCCGGCGACGACCGCGTGAACGCCATCGCGATGACCGGCTCCTCGGGCGCCGGCAAGCACGTCGCCTACGAGTCCGGGATGGTCAATCTCCACATGGAGCTCGGCGGCAACGCCCCCGAGCTCGTCTTCCCCGACGCCGACCTCGACGAGGCCGCCGCGGCCGCCGCGAAGGGCTCCCTGAAGTACGCCGGCCAGCGCTGCTCGGCCGTCTCCCGCGTGCTCGCCCACGAGGAGATCCACGACGACCTCGTCGCCCGCATCGACGACGCGATGGACGACTGGACGCAGGGCGACCTGTTCGACGAGGACACCGACCTCGGCCCGCTCATCTCCGAGGACCAGGCGGACTGGGTCGAGGAGCTCGTCGACGACGCCCTCGAGAAGGGCGCGACGCTCGTCCGGGGCGGGGGCCGCGACGGCCTGACCTACGAGCCGACGCTTCTGGCGGACGTGCCCCACGACGCCCGCATCCTGCAGGAGGAGCAGTTCGGGCCGGTCTGTGCGGTCACCTCGGTCGCGGACGAGGACGAGGCCGTCGACATCGCCAACGGCGGCGACCTCGCGCTGGACGCCTGCGTGTTCACCGCCGACTACGACCGTGCGATGCGGCTCGCGGACGTCATCGACGCCGGTGCAGTCCGCATCAACGGTGCGCCGAGCCACGGTCTCGGCGACATCCCGTTCGGGGGCAACCGCGACTCCGGCATCGGCCGCGAGGGCATCGACGCCTCCATCCACGCGTTCATGCGGAAGAAGAGCATCGTGCTCTGAGGCGTCCGCGGACATCTCTCCGCGAGTTCTTGGAAGTGCGAAGCAATCTCTCTCGCCATCGTCGCAGCTCCACCCAGCCGCCGCCTCGAGGTCGTTTCCACGGTCGATTCGCTGACAGCCCCGCGTGAAAAGACGCTACCTGGTGACGGTCATCAGGGGAGCACGAAGCTCGCGATGACCTGCTGGCTGTCGCCGTCGCCCGACCAGACGAGTCGGATCTCCGCCCCGTCCGCGGCGCCGCTCACGTCCACCGTGGTCGACGACCCGGCCGTGATCGTCTCGCCGTCCTCCGCGAACCGGACGGGCTCCTCGACGCCGTCTATCTGGATGGTGAGTCGACTCGCGTCGACCGCGTCTCCGCCCTCGTGGACGATGGTCACCGTCTCGGCGTCGTCGTCGTATTCGAAGCCGAACATGACCTGCGGCACGGCGGTGTCGTTCGACCCCGTGTTGCTCCCACCGCCACCGAACAGCGAGAACTCCTCGGTGGCGAGCGCGGCCGTCGTCGAGACGACACTCCCGTCGACGCTACCCTCGAAGTCGCTGTAGGCCATCGGCGTGGCGTCCTCCTCGAGGTACGTCGCGAAGTCGGCCGCCGCCGGCACGGAGTCCTCCGGGTAGACCGCGGTGGCGGTGAACGTCGTCTCGTCGGCCCCGATCTCCCAGGCGTAGACGAGCGTCTCCGCACCGGAGAGGAGGTTCTCACCGCCGCCGACCGCCGCCGCAGGGTCCGTACCGATGACGCGGATGTGTGCATCCGCGGTCCGTTCGTACAGCGTCGCGACGTCGTCGTTCGCATCGGCGAGCCGGGCCGCGTCCCCGGCCGCGGCGTCGACCAGTGTCTCCACGGTGTCGCCACGCCCCCGGACCATGACGTCGCCCTCGACCGCGATCGTCAACCCGGTGTCCGAACTGTCGCCGTCGGCACTGGCGTACAGCGTCGCCGACCCGTGGCTCCCGGTCTCCTCGAAGCCCGCGTCCACGACCGCGCTGCCCAGCTCGTCGCCGCTCATGTCCGTCCGGACGACCACCGCACGGACGGTCTGGATGGCGATGGCCGACTGGAGGCGGTCGTCGGGGACGATGGGGTCCCGGCCACCCGTCACCATCCCGCGGACCGCGCTGTCGTAGAGGCCGGCCGTGAGCGAGTCCTGCATCCCGCGGAGGGCCGCGAGGTCGGTGTGGTAGAACGCCACGGACTCGGTCCCCAGCGCCTCGGGGGTGGGGACCCAGTCGACGAGCGCCGGCACCGACCCGGTGTCCTCGTTCGAGGTCGTCTGCTGGGCGGTCGGCGTGGCGGTCGGTGTCGCGGTCTCGTCGTCGTCGCCACCGGTGTCGCCACCGTCGTCGCCGAGACAGCCCGCGAGGGCCAGGGCGGCGGTCGTCGATCCGAGGCCAGCGAGAACTCGTCGTCTGGAGGGATTTCGCATACAGTATTCTCTCGAGAACGGATGTAAAAAACCTGCTATCCGTCGCGCCCGCTCCCGGTTACTCGCGGTCCGACGCCGACGACGGAACGACCGACTCCGCGACGATCTGGGCGGCGTCACCGTCGGCGCTCGTCCAGATCACCTGCACCGCCGCGCCGCGCTCGACACCCGAGATGTCGACGGTGATGGCGTCACCGGCGGCGAACGTCTCGTGTTCGTCCGCGAACTGGGTGTCGGCGCGGGATTCGGCCACGTTGACGTGCAGCCGCGCGGCAGCGACGGAGCCCCCGCCTCCGTTGGCGATGGTCACGGTCCCGGCGTCCATGTCGTAGTCGAACTCGAACTCGATGACGGGCGCGCCGTCGCCGTCGTCTGGACTCCCGTTCGAGAAGGGGGCGAACCGACCGGTGTCGACCGACGCGGTGACGGTCCGGACGGAGCCGTCCACGGTCGGTTCGAACCCTGCGTACCGGTCGGTCGGGAGCTTCGACCGGACGAACGACGAGAACTGCTCGGCGGTCGGTCCCTCGCCGTCGCGGACCGTCGAGACCGCGGCGAACTCGGTCTGTTCGGCCCCCACCGTCCAGGTGAACGCGAGGGCGGTGACGCCGGGAAGGTGGTTCTGCGTCGCGCCCACGACCGGGGGGCCGACCGCCCGGATGTGGCTCTCGTCGACCCTGTCGTACAGCGTCGCGTGGGGGTCGCTGACCTCGAGTAGCCGGTCTGTCGCTCCGGCCCGGGCGTCGAGGACGGTCTCGACCGAGTCCCGACCCGGCTCGCCGGCCCCCTGGACGAGGACGCCGTCGACGACGGCGACCGTCTCGGGCCACTCCCGGCTCGACATCCGTGTCGAGGGGTCCTCGCCGGTGGTGGTCATCACCTCGGTCGACGGGTCGTCGTCGTCCGTCTCGTCCGTGGGCATCTGCGTCGTCGGGGCCGGTCCGTCGCGCCGGGAGTAGAGCGGCACATCGCCGTACGTGGCCACCTCCGAGAGCCCGGCGTCGGTGAGCGCGGCAGTGAGCTGGTCGTCCGAGCGGTCCGTCCGGACGAGGACGACCCGTTCCTGGACCATCTGCACGACCTCCTCCACGTGTTCGGTGGCGAGGTACTGCCCGAACCTGCCGGTCAGCACCGTCTCCACGAGGTTCCCGAACGTGCTCGCCGGCAGCGCGTCGCGGTGCTCCCCGACGGCAGCGACGTCGGCATCGTACAGGGTGATCGCGTCGCTCCGGGACGCGGACGGTGCGGGGAGCCAGGAACGGAACTCGCTGGCCGGTGGCGCATCGGACGGCCCGTCGAAGCCATCGTCGAGACAGCCGGCGAGCGCTGCCGTCGCGCCGACCGACCCGACGCCCGCAAGTATCTCTCGCCTGGAGGGACATCGCATGGAAGACATGTCCGAAACCGGACCGAAAAGGCTGGCGAAAAGCCGCGGGCCGAGACGGGTCGACCGGGAGGGTCAGGGAACGGACGACTGGGCCAGAACGGCTGTGCTTCCCTCGCCGGACCAGGTGACGAACACGTCGGTTCCGCTGTCGAACCCGGAGATATCGACGGAGATCGAGTCACCGGCCTGCAGCTCGTCGTACTCGTCGGCGAACTGGACGTCGGCCGGGGTCTCCCCGATGATGAGCGTGAGGTTCGACGTCGTGACCGCGTCGCCGCCATCGTGTGCGATGGTCATCGTCCCGGCATCGAACTCGAAGACGAACTGGACGGCCGGCGCCGCCGTGCCCCCACTCCCCGATTCACCGGGCGTCCCGGCACTGAGGAGGTCGAACTCGTCGGTCGCGATGTCGGCTCGCAGGAGGACACTCCGCCCCTCGACCGACGTCTGGACGTTGCTGTAGTCGGAGAAGGCGGCCTGTCCGGTGAGGTAGTCGGCGAGCGCAGACTCGTCGGCGGTCCGGCCCTCGGTGTACGTCACGGCGATGGCGATGTCCGACCGGTCAGCCTCGAACTCCCACCCGTAGCCGATCGCGGACGAGTCCTCGAGCGACGGGTCGTTGGCGGTGTTGCCCTCGGGGCGCTCCGCGACGACGAGCAGCTCCGTCTCGCCGACGGCATCGACGACGGACCGCACCTCACCGTTGTTCGACAGGAGTCTGGCCGTCTCGCCGGAGCGAGCCGCCAGCACCGCCTCGACCGCGCTCGACGCGTTCGAGCTGAACGACTGGACGACGACGCCATCGACGACGGCGACCGTGGAGGGCGTGCTGTTCACGCTCCCCTCGTAGATGGTGGCGTCGCCACGCGTGGTGGTCTCGGAGAGCCCGGCATCGGTGAGCACCGTGGCGAGTTCGTCGTCGTTCATCGACGTCCGCAGGACGATGGTGAACGCGGGGACGATCTGGACGACGTGCTCCCGACGGTCGGACGGGACGAGGTCAGCGAGCTCCGCCCCGAGCAGGCTCCGCGTGACGCGCTCGAAGGTCCCGTCGTAGAAGTCGTCCTCGTGCTCGGCGAGGGCGGTGAGGTCGGCCTCGTAGTAGCTCGTCGCCTGGAGGTCGAACTCGAACCCGTCCGTGACCGGTATCCACCGGGCGAGCTGGTCGGCACCGACCGGTTCACCGGAGCCGCTGGTGTCGGTCCCCTCGTCGGTCGTCGGTTCCTGTGTCGTGGTCCCGTCCGTCGACGGCGCCTGCGTGTCGGTCGGTGTGCTCTCGTCGGTCCCCTGGTCGGACGAACAGCCCGCGAGTGAGAACGATGCGGCGGCAGCGCCCGTGGCTGCGAGGAGGCGCCGTCTGGAGGTCTCTTTCATGCAGAACCGTACGCGAGTGGACGTAAAGGTCTTCTGACCTGTCTGAGCCGACGTATCCCTCACCACTCGGCGACGCTGCCGTCCGCGCGTCGCCAGACGGGATTGTGCCAGTCCGGCTCCCTGCTCGCCCTCGCGAGCGCCTCCTCGTCGATCTCGACGCCGAGACCGGGGCCGTCGGGGACCTGGACGAAGCCGTCCTCGTAGTCGAAGACGGACGGGTCCCTAACGTAGTCCAGCACGTCGGCGCTCCCGTTGTAGTGGATGTCGAGGCTCTGCTCCTGGATGAGCGCGTTCGGCGAGACAGCGTCGACCTGGAGACAGGACGCCAGCGCGACCGGGCCGAGGGGACAGTGGGGCGCGAGCGAGGCGTCGTACGTCGCGGCGAGGTCCGCGATGCGCTTGCACTCGGTGATGCCCCCCGCGTGGGAGAGGTCCGGCTGGACGACGTCGACCGCGCCCGCCTCCAGCAGCGGCCTGAAGTCGGTCCGGTGGTAGCACCGCTCCCCGGCCGCGATTGGCGTCGAGGTCCGTTCGGCGATGCGGGGCAGTGCGTCGGCGTGCTCCGGGGCGACGGGTTCCTCCACGAAGAACGGGTCGTGCGGTTCCAGCGCCTCCACGAGCTGTTTCGCCATCGCGACCGTCGCGCGGCCGTGGAAGTCCACCCCGACATCGACGTGCGGCCCGACGGCCTCGCGGACCACGCGAAGCCGGTCCGCTGCTGCCTGCACCGTCGCGGGGGAGTCGATGCGCTCCAGCTCCGGCGTCGCGTTCATCTTCAGCGCGGTGAACCCGGCGTCGACCTGCTCGCGCGCGGCATCGGCCACCCCCTCGGGCCGGTCCCCGCCGACCCACTGGTACACCCGGACGCGCTCTCTGACCGGCCCGCCGAGCAGTTCGTGGACCGCCGCGCCGAACTGCTTCCCGCGGATGTCCCAGAGCGCCTGGTCGATGCCGGCGAGCGCGGACGAGAGGACGGGCCCGCCGCGGTAGAAGCCGCCACGGTACAGCCGTTCCCAGTGGTCCGCCACGGGAAGGGGGTCCTCCCCGAGCAGGTAGTCCTCGACCAGTTCCTCGACGGCGGCCCGGACCGTGTGGGCCCGTCCTTCGACGACCGGTTCCCCCCAGCCGACGGTGCCGTCGCTGGTCTCCAGTTTGAGGAACAGCCAGCGGGGCGGGACCGGATACAGCTCGTAGTCGACGAGTTCCATCGACTCGGCGGTGGGCTGCCCGCTACTTGGACGTACCGTTGCGGTTTTGTCCGGGCCCGTCGAACGGCCGGGCGTGACAGCCGACGCTGCCGGCCGTGCACGCGAGCACGTCCTCGACGAACACGCGGACCTCGTCACCGACCTCGGCGACTGTGCGGACCGGGTCGCCGCGGCCTGGAAGACGCCGCCGACCGACCGGGCAGGCGTCGTCGTACCCCTCCGTACCGTCCTCGCAGACTCAGGCGCACTCGACGGGCTCCCGATACTGCTCGCCGACGCGGTGGAGGCGGCGGGCTACGACCTCCAGGCACGGCCCGTCGCCGCGCCGCCGTACGTCGCGGTGACGAGCGTCGGCCCGGTCTGCCGGGCGACGGTCGCGGACGGGCGGCTCGTCGTCACGTTCGAGCTGTTCGAGCTGGACCGGGCCGGCGACGCGGCGACATACCGTCGGCGCGACTGCCCGCCGATGGAGAGCGTGGTGGTCGAACTGCGGGACTGACCGACTCTCTCCACTAACGGCCCTCGAAGTCGGGCTCCTCGTCGCCGAAGAACGCCTCGTAACCGGTCGCGTAGTCCGCGCTCCCGGAGAGACGGGTGATCGTGTCCTTCTCTGCGGCGAGCTGGGCCGGCAGGTCGCGGTCCTCACCGCGGGCCAGCAGCCGCTTGATGTTCGCGTAGGCTCGCGTCGGGCCGTCGGCGAACTGCCGTGCGACCTCGTCGACGCGGGCCTCGAACTCGTCGTCCGGGACGGCCTCCGTCGCGAGCCCCTCGGCAGCCGCCTCCTCGGCGGAGATGGGCTCGTCCAGTAGCGCGAACTCTCGGGCGCGTCGGTACCCGAGCAGCCGCGGGAGGAACCAGGTCGAGCCGCCGTCACCGGAGAGGCCGATGCGGGTGTAGGTGAACTCGAAGCGCGCGTCCTCGTGGGCGAGCACCACGTCGGCGGCGAGGGCGAGACCGAGCCCACCGCCGGCCGCGACGCCACCGACGGCCGTCACGGTCGGCTTCTTCGCCGTCGCGAGCGTCTCGACGGTCTTGTGCAGGGGCGTGGCGACCGAATCGAGCCGCTTCCGGTCGGTCTCGTCGCCCGCGAACGAGCCGAGGTCCGCGCCGGAACAGAACGCCGGCCCGGTACCGGCGAGGACGAGACAGCGCACCTCGTCGTCCGAAGCGAGCTCGACGACTGCAGCACGGAGGTCCCGTGCCGTCGCCGCGTCGAGGGAGTTGTACGCGTCCGGCCGGTCCAGCGTCACCCGGCCGACACCGTCCTCGCGCTCGACGGTCACGTTGTCGTACTCCGTGGCTCCCGTGTCGTCGGATTCGTCCGTCATGCGCGGACCTGCGGGGGGCACCGTGAAAAATCCGCCGAGGCGGTTCAGGGGGTTTAATACGCCACCATGAAACCACTCAGGGTATGGAACACGTGGACGTGGCCATCGTCGGCGGCGGTCCCGCCGGGACCAGCGCCGCCATCGAGGCGGCCTCCCACGGTGCGGACACCGTGGTGCTGGAGAAGGGCGTCCCCCGCGCCGACCGCGAGGGACTGGGCCCCGACTCGACCGACGCCGCCGGGATGCTCGACTACTGGATCGACATCATGGACCTCGACGTCTCCGAGCTACCCGACGGCGTCGTCCTGCAGGAGCTAGACGGCGTGGACTTCATCGGGCCGGCGACGACGACCCACATGAGCAGCACGGGCATCGACTCGTCGTACGACCGGTTCGGCTTCACCTTCCAGCGCGCCCGGATGGACGACTGGCTCCGCGAGCGCGCCGAGGACGAGGGTGCGCAGTACCGCGTCGGCGTCTCGGTTCGGGGCGTGGACTCGGACCTCGACGAGGAGTACCGCCACACCGTCCACCTCGCCGACGGCGAGGACGTGGCGGCGCGGTACCTCATCCTCTCCGACGGGCCGCAGCGTACCGTCACCATCCCGACGCTCGACCAGTTCCTCCCCGAGGGGCGCAGCGTCGCCGACGTGATGGCCTCGACGAAGGCCAACCACATCGCCTACCAGGAGCACCGCAGAGTCCCCGAGGAGGTGTTCGAGGAGAACAACCTCAAGTTCTGGTGGGGCTGGATGCCGGGCGAGACGGCCTACCCGTGGATCTTCCCGAACGACGAGAACATCGCCCGCATCGGACTGACGATGCCCATCGGGATGACGCTCGACGACGTGGAGAACCCCGACGCCTACCGCCTGCTCGAACCCGAGGACGAGAGTCTCCCCCGCGCCGGCGAGTACATCCGCCGCCTGCTCGAGATCGAGTACGGCGACGAGTACGACATCGAGGAGGACTTCCCGCTCGTCGAGGACCGCGGCAAGTCCGGGGGCACGGAGACGTACCCGATCTCCTCGACGAAACCGATAGACTCGCCCGTCGAGGCCGGCGTCGCCGTCACCGGCGGTGCGATGGGGACCACCTCCGCGTTCCACGAGGGCGGCTACCACGTCGCCTCGCGGTCCGGCAAGCTCGCCGGCCGCCTCGCCGCGGTCGACTCCCTGCACCGCTACAACGACGTCTGGAAGAACATCATCGGCGAGGAGCTCGTCCGCAACCTCTCCTTCGCGGACATCGTGAAGTCCTACGAGCCCGACGACTGGGACCGCACGTTCGGCATCGCGAACAAGCTCATGTCCGAGTCCGCCCACGAGCTCATCGAGACGAGACTCTCCGGCGGCCTCGCCGGCCTGAAGCTCGTCTACCAGTACAAGAAGCGCAAGCGGAGCTTCCTGAAGAACGGCTACGTCCAGATCCGCGAGGACGAGTACACGGTCTGACGGTCCGACCGACCGCGTCAGAAGACGCTGTTCTTGAGGTAGGTCTCGAGCAGGAAGATGCCGATGGGGAGCAACAACGATCCTGCGAGCTGCAGCAGGATGTCTATCTGGATCGGATACAGTCGCACCTTCTGGTAGTCGGTGTTGGTCTCCCGAACCTCCCGGATCTGTAACCGCCTGTTGAGCTCGGATAGTTCGTCGTCTGCACCGCCCCGGGCGCCGGCTTTCAGCGCGTCGATCCGGCTCTGCAGCTCCGACAGCTTGGCGTCCCGGACCGTTGCCGCGGCCCGGTTGATTCGGTACGTCGGGTAGATGAAGGTCAGGAGCAGGGTGAGGACGTACACACCCGTCACGAAGAAGACGAGGAGCTCGCTTCCGGAGCCGGCGCTGAACTGCAACGACAGCGGGATGAACAACGACGCCGACGAGAAGACGAGCGTCGTCCTGATGGAGAAGTAGCCGACGGTGCTCAACCCACCCAGCTGGTCCGGGTGGAGTGGCTGGATGTCGAACTCCAGGTCCGAGACCTCACGCATCAGCAGGATCGTCGTGACCGGCCCCTTGAACCCCGGCTCGGCGAGCACGAGTCCGATGTAGACGGCCCAGAGGTAGGTGAGATAGAGGAACAGACGGCCGTAGGCGTCCATGCCCTGTTCGAGCAACACGGGCGTTCCCGCCCAGCCACCGACGAGCAACAGTACCGCCCAGAGGATACCGATCGAGAGTCTGTAGTCGGCGTAGAACTCGTTGTACCGCCGCGAAACCGCGGAGAGGTGTGCCTCGTCCGAGTAGATGTCCCGGAACTTCGCGAAGAACTCCGGGATCACCCGCTCGTCGTAGTACCAGATGAGGAACGGTGAGACGTTGATCCACACCTGTCCCAGGAAGGAGGCGAAGAGGAAGCCGGCCGATAGCGCTCCCCAGCTGGTCCACAGGTAGATGGCGGTGATCACGTTCCAGGGTGTCCCGAACTTGAGTATCCCGGTCAGCAGCGGTCCGGTGTCGAACCCGAGGACCCCCCCGGCGCACTGCTCGCTCACCCAGTGTGTGGCGTAGTCGAACTGGTGGTCGTCCGTCTCGTTCTCAGCCATGATGGTGTTGCTCCACGCTGACGGTGCCCCCGTCGCGTACCACTACACGGCTCGACGACATGGATAAAAATTCTGGGCGTTCGGCTGTCGGCCCCATCCGCGACACGGCGACCGACTGTCGAAACTTGGCGCGACGGGCCGCTCGGGGAGTCGATACACCGTCCGACCCGCAAGACCTTACCGCGTCCGTCGGCTACCCACTCCTGCGTGCCACTAGTCCCCGCCCGAGCGCACCCGTTTCGGGAGCGATGAACCGGCGGAGAACCCAGGCACGCGACAGTGCGCCGGCCGCTCTGCGGCCCGCCGACCAGGTTCACGCCGGTCGGCACTCGGCAGTGCTGGCACACTGCCCGCCCGGCACGAGGGTTTCCCGGTCGACGCGGCACGCCGCCACGGGATGAGACCGGTCGTTAGTGTTCCGGGCGCACATTTCACCCATCTCCAGTGACGATGCTCTCTCCGCGTGGTTTCGGGCGGTTCCGGAGGCGGCCATCCACGTCCGGCGGACGAATAGAACGGCGGAGCGGAGGGACCCATCGTCAAGGCGTACAGGGCCGCTGTGGAGGGCAGCGTGGCCAAGCGCGCACGCCTGGGCGGCGGTCACCCTGTCTACTCCTGGTGCGCCCCACCGTTGATGCGGTCGATGTCGGCGAGCACCGTCTCGAACGACACGGTCCCGTCGCCTGACTGGATGTTGCCCGGATCGAGCGCCGGCGTGGCGAGTACCTCCTGTGGAGTGAGCCACGCCCATTCGAGGTTGAGGTTCTCGCCCGGTTCGCTGTAGTGCTCGAGCTCGCCCTCGAGGAACTGCTGGCTGAACGGGGCCAGCAACGGCGGTGGACCCGGCTCGTTCGCGAAGTCGTCCTCGTACGCCGGCACGTCGCTCTCGCTCATCTCGCCGACGACGATGCGCATGGCCATCCCGAGGATGTGGTGTGGCGCACAGAACACGTCGTACAGGCCCGGCTCGTCGAACCGGTAGAGCCACGCGCCCTCGAAGCTGATGACCGGCGAGGAGAACGGCGGCACCCCCTCGGGGACACGCCGCTGGTAGCCGTGGCCCGGATGGTACGCCGTGACCGAGTGGTCGGGGGTGGTGGCAGTGAACTGGACGATATCTCCGGGCTCGACCGCGAGCCCCGTCGGCTCGAAGTGGAACAGTGGCCCGTGGACGGTGGCAGGTGGCTGCCGCGGCTCCCAGGGCGTGCCCTCCTCGACGTGCAGTTCGACCGTGTGGTCCGGCTGGAGCTCGTCCGGGACGCTGTCCGCGTTCGGCGTCGCGTAGCCGTAGAGCGGATCGATGGTCTGCTGACTCCCGTCGGGGTCGGCGGTTACGGTCGAGCTGCCGGCCGCGGTGAGCGCGGTCCCGGCCCCGAGCGCCCACAGCAGGGCCCGCCGGCCGACGTCGGGCAGCGACCCCGACTGGTCGACGGTCCCCTCGGACACCGTGCTGTCTGCTGTCGATTCGCCTCCGCGTTCGGCCGCGTCGGTATGCGTCTCATCTGACATTGTTCTGTGGTGAGTCACTCACTTCCGTGCCACGACCATCGTGTCCGGCCCGGGCAGCGGTCTGGCCTCGCCACCCTCGAAGCCGGCCCGATGGAGCCACTCGATGCAGCGCCGGGGCGTGTAGTCCGAACCGTTCGGCGTCTCGATGAGCATGTTCAGGCTCATGAGCAGCGGCAACGCGTCCTCCCGGCGGTCGTCGTCTATCATCGTGCCGTAGACGACGACGGCACCGCCGGGCTCGACCGCCTCGTACACCTTCGAGAGGATGGTCCGCGTGTCGTCGTGCGACCAGTCGTGGAGGATGTGGCCGAGGACGTAGACGTCGGCCGCGGGCAGCGCCTCGTCGGCGAAGAAGTCGACGGTCCGGAACTCGATGCGGTCGGCGGCAGGGCTCTCCTCGGTGAAACGCCGGAAGTGCGGTTCGATGCGTGGGAGATCGGCACCGATGGCGCGGACGTGGTCGTTGACCTCGGCGACCCGGCGCGGGACGACACCCTCGCTGGTCCCCAGGTCGACCACCACCTCGTGGTCCGTCCAGGGGAACTCGTTGGCGATGACGTCAGCGGCGGCCATGCTCAGGCTGGTCATCGCGCCGACGAACTGCTCGAGGAGCTCGTCGTCGTGGTAGACGACGCCCTCGAACGGATGGGTCTCGCCGTCTTCGAGTTCGTTCTGGGGGCGACCCGTCCGGAGTGCGGTCTCGAGGTCGTCCCAGAACGGGTAGAGGCGGTCGTCGACCATCTCGAACCAGCCCGCAAAGGACGTCGGTTTCCCCGCCACGAGGAACGCCGATGCCTCCGGCGTGTTGCGGTACTCGTACGCCTCGCGCTCCAGCAGGTCGAGAGCGACGAGAGCGTCGAGGAAATCACGGGAGCTCCGTGGATGCAGCCCGAGCGCGTCCTCCAGCTCCTCGACGGTGCGCGGCCCGTTGCGTTCGAGCTCGGTGAAGACGCCGAGACTGGTGGCACTCAGCAGCGCCTTCGCCGCCCAGAATCCCTGGCCGAGCTCGAGGACTCGTTCCGGTGTTGGCTCGTCTGCGGACATGGCTGGTACCTCGGTGGTCTCGGTGACCACGGCTGGAACTATCGCGACCACCAGATGTATAATTTTTGTGATAGTAATGCAACCCGGTGGGACCAGCGCTACCGGCTAACCGGAGGTAACCGCCACCGGTCCGACGCCTGCGGTCACTCCCTGACCTCGACGGCGGGCATCTCCGCCGCGGTGTACTCGAACGCCCAGTCCTCGAACGCCTCGAACACGGTCTCGAGTGCCGCACCCGGTTCGGTCAGGTCGTAGTAGGTGGCGATGGGCCGGTCCTCCAGCCGCCGCGTGACGAGCTCCTGGTCCTCGAGTTCCTCGACGACCCTGGAGAGCGTCGACGAATCCGCGGTCGTCGTCTCCTGCAGTTCGCTGAACCGCTGTTCGCCGTGCAGATGGAGGCTCCGGAGGACGGCGAGTCGCCACTTGGAGCCGACGATCTCGAACGCTCTGGCGACTGGGCAGACCTCGAACAGGTCCTCGTCGGGGTCGGGTTTCGGTGGGTCGTCGTAGTCCATGGAATGTTGTATGCTACCATGGCACGCATCAAAAGTGTGTCCCGATTGGTCGTCGGAGAGACGCGAGCGAGCGACCCCTGGTCCGTTCGTCGTCGAGCGGTGCACCACCACGACGTGTCGCCATCGGGGTGGAACCGCACGGTCCGGAGGGCGCTCCCTGAACCGGTATGGCGTTGTTTCGGGCGGCCCGTGGGTCGTCACGACTCCCGGACAGAGCCCTATCTGGTCGCTGTCATGCTAACTGTGCTATAACAATCACCTCGTCGCGCGTCGGGAACCGGGATGACAGCGACACATACCGACGCGGCGGTCACCGACGCGTCGGACCGATTCTACGATGCGCTCGAACGGATGGCCAACGGGGATGCGGAGCCGATGTCCGCGGTCTGGTCCCACGGCGACGACGTGACCACCATGCACCCCATCGGTGGGCGGGAGGTCGGGTGGGATGCGGTCGCGAACTCGTGGGCCTCGGTCGCCGAGCTGGCGACCGACGGGCGCGTCACGCGGGGGGACCAGCTCGTCCGCGTCGTCGGCGACCTCGCGTACGAACTCGTCACCGAACGCGTCGACATGACGCTCGGGGGTGAATCCATCGACGCGGAGTACCGGGCCACGAACGTCTACCGCCGCGAGGACGGCGAGTGGCGGGTCGTCCACCACCACGCCGACCTCGACGAGGAGTTCGTCGACATCGTTCAGCGACTGGCCGGCGGTGAGTGAGTTCGGTGGGTTCGGCGCCGGGTCCTACGGATCGTTCGAGGGCTGTGAACGACGGTCGCCGACGGTCGCAGCGACTCCGTCACGGTACCGGGCGGCCAGCCCGGTGACCACGAGCCGGTCGCGGTCGTTGACGCCGAGCAGGAGGAGTGTGCCGACGTAGGTCACGGCCCCAAGCGCGACCCCGACTGCGACCCCACCGAACCCGGGGAGTGACTCGCGGACGAGGAGCATCACGCCCACCGTCGCACCACCCGCGCCGAGCGGTTTCAGGAACGTCGCGTCGAACGGCCAGAGCCCCTCGAATCGTCGCAGGAGGAACACCTGGATGCCGTTCTGGACCGCGATGGCGACGGCCGTCCCGAGCGCGGCACCAGCCAGCCCGAACTCGCGGACGAACGCGAACGTCAGGAGCGTGTTCAACACGGCGAGCAGCCAGTCCAGCGCCATCCGTGCGTACTGGTGGTCGGTCATCATCAGCAGCCAGCCCGTCGCACCGACGGCGCTGCCGACGAGGACGCCACCGAGGTACACCACCAGGGGAACGTAGCCGGCGGTGAAGTTCGAGCCGAACACCGAGAGGATGGCCTCACCGTAGACGACGAGTACGGCGAGGATGGGGACGACGCAGGTGACGATGAGCCGCGTAACCGCCGAGTAGACCGCGTTCAGCGTCGTCATCTCGTCGTCTGCGTACAGCCCCGAGGCGACCGGTGGCAGGAGCATGTTGAACGAGAGCAGGGGGATCCACGCCAGCGACACGAGGACGAGCACGACGTTGTACACCCCGGCGGCGCTCGCGGTCAGCAGGAAACCGACCAGCATGACGTCGACCCGGTTCTGGAACACCTTGCCGAGGCTGCTCAGCGCGATGGGGCCGGAGTGGTTGTAGAACCGCCGGGCCTCCGAGCGAACTCCCGAGAGGGCCGGTCGGATGCCGGTCGCCGAGACGACCACCGGGAACCCGACGAGCGCGAGTCCGGCCATCCCGAGGACGAACGCGCCGGCGACGCCGACGACCGAGTAGCCGAGCACGAGCGCGCCCACGGCGCCGACCAGCCTGACCGCCGGCCGGAGCACCCGGTTGAACAGCACCTCGCCGCGGGCCGACCGCATCGCCCGGAGGACGCCGGCGTGGATGTTGACCAGCCCGACGAGGAGTATCAGCGCGGCGAACAGCCGCACGGTCGGCGGGAACTCCGGGTGAGAGACCGTCGTACGGTTGAGCCAGTCGCCGCCGACGACCAGCCCGCCGGCGAGGACGAGGCCGACGACCACCGTCGTCAGGTACGCCAGCCCGACCACCCGGCCCTGGCGGTCGGGCTCGCCGTCGTAGGCCGAGAGGTACCGCTGGAGCGTCCCGACGGAGCCGAAGTTCACCAGCCTGAACAGCAGCTGGGCGACCCGTCAGGCGAACGCGTAGACCCCGTAGACGACCGGGCCGAGCCCCTGGGCGAGGGCGTACTCCGTCCCCGTCGTCAGCGCCCGCTGGAGGGACTGGCCGCCGGAGGTGACGACCGCGCCGTGGCCGATGGTCAGCAGGGCGTCGCGCTCGTCGTCGGGGATATCGGTTTCGGAGGTGTCGTCGCTGGCTGGCTCGGGGACCACTGTGGTGTCTCGGTCTCTCGGCTGCGTCGCGCATAAGTCGCCTGATTCCGCCCGGGGGTGGTTCGGCAACCGACTGGTCGGCCGGACCATTCATGCCGGGCGCACCACCATCGAGTCACGTGTCAGAACAGAACGACCTCCTGCTCTCCTTCGGACTCGACCGGCACCCGCTGTCGGCCGCCGACGAACTGGTCGCGGTGTGCCGCGCGAACGGGTTCGAAATCGCCCCGTTCGACGACGACACCCGCATCGAGTACACCATCAAGGTCGACGGGGAGGACCAGACGCGGTCGGCAACATCGCCCGAGGACGTCGCCGCCGATGGGGCCAGGGACGACGTCTCGAAGGTCGAGTTCCGGTGCGAGTTCGACGGCGTCGAGTGCGTCGTCGTCACCAGCGAACACGAAGCGGGCACGTTCGTGATGGACCTGTTCGCGATGCGGTTCGGCAGGACGCTGTTCGACGGCGACGGCCTCACACGGGAGACGGCCCGGGCGCGTGCGGACCGACTCACCGACTTCGTGGCCGATGCCGCCACCACCTTCGATGCGTGGTACGTCACCGGGCATCGCGACCTGCAACGGAAGAAGATGGCACTCGGTCGCCCGCCCGACAGCGACGTCAGCGAACTGGGCTGGCTGACAGTCTTCGACGACTCGTGGACCGAGGTCGTCGGCGACAGGCAGCGACTGCTCGACGCGCCCGTCTACGAGACACGCGCCCTCGACGACGAGCGGGTGCTGCTCAGGCGCCGCGACGTCCCCGCGGACCTGCGCGACGACGTCGACGACGACGGTCCCGCATCGCTGGCGACGGAGTACGTCTTCGAGGGCATGACCCACGAGGAGGTCCTGACCGAGGCCGGCTTCGAGGCGCGGAAGGCCGAACTCGACGAGCGCACCCACCGGGACCCGTTCCGCGCCTTCGACGACGGTGAGGTCGGGAGCGACGTGCTCGTCTGCCAGTACGACGCACCGTTCGACGTGGCCGAGATCGACTACGACGCCTTCCCGGACGAGATCGATCGCGAGGACTGGTGCTTCGTCCTCGCGGTCCGACGCGAGGGCGACAAACTGTACGGAGCCCGGAACGGCGAGTTCCTGCGGCGACTCGTCGACGACGACGGTCGACCCATCGGCGACCTGCCGCCGGACTGGCCACCCGAGCACGAGCTGGTCTCGATGACCCTCGACGACGGGCTGTTCGACCTGAGTCCCGGCCGGTTCTACATGCCGGACGCCAGCGGGGAGCAGCCGAGCAGTATCTCCAGATTGTTCGGGGTCACGGCCGTTCCCGAGGAGATGAGCCTCTGGGAGGAGATCGAGGCCATCCACGACTGAGCCGGCTGAGAGTCAGCGACTCGATGACCGTCTCGTGGCCGTCATCGCCCGGAAGTTGTCGGGCAGGGAATAAGTAGCCTGCCGAGGCATTCGCCATGCTCGGCCCCGCTCCGGACTCAAACGTTTTCCCGCAGTTCCACGTCCAGCCGGTATGGAAGAGCGCGGTGAGCGCATCGAACGGCTCGCACCGCCCCGTCGTGCGACCGCCGACTACATGCGGGTCGCGGGGGGTCGGAGCAACGTCCACGGCCTCGTCGAGGTCGACGTGACCGAGGCACGGCGACGCATCGACCAGCTCGAGACGGCGACCGGCGAGGCGCCGTCGTTCACCGCGTTCCTCGCGGTCTGCCTCGGGGCCGCCATCGAGGACCATCCGCGGGTCAACGCGTACCGGGACTGGCGCGGGCGACTGCACGTCTTCGAGGACGTCGACGTGAACGTGCTCGTCGAGACGGCCGCCGGTGACGGTGGGGGACTGGGGGTGCCACACGTCCTCCGGGCCGTCGACGATCGGTCGTTGCGCTCCGTCCACGACGAGATACGGCGGGCGCAGGCGTCCCGGGACCCCGCCGGGCTCTCCCGGGTGGAACGCGCGGCGTTCCGGCTCCCCGGGTCCCTTCGCCGGCTCGTCTGGCGACTGCCGCAGTGGTTCCCGCGGCGCTGGAAGTCGCTCGCCGGGACGGTCGCCATCACCTCGGTGGGGATGTTCGGCGACGGCGGCGGCTGGGCGGTCAGCCCGACGAACTACACCGTCCAGCTGACCGTCGGCGGCATCGCGGAGAAGCCACGCCTCGTCGACGGCGAGCTGACGAACCGGGAGCTGCTCTCGCTCACGGTGACGTTCGACCACGACGTCGTCGACGGGGCACAGGCGGCCCGGTTCGTCGACCGGCTCGTGGAGCTCGTCGAGGACGCCCACGGCCTCCCCGCGGAGCCGCAGTCGGCGGCGTCTGGACCGACGTCGAGCATCCGGTCGCGGCTGGCGGCGGCGGTCGACCGGCTGTGGCGACGGGAGTAGCAACCCGCTCGTGCAGTGTCTCGAAGACCGCCTGCTTGCCGTGGGTTCGAGCGTGGGGGACCGGACTATCGGCTGCGGTCCCGCCACGTCCTCGGTGGCGTCGGGCGCTTCGCTGCCGTGCGCCCGCCGACCGTCCCGTCCACACACCCTGCAGTACCCTCGGATAGGGCGACGCCGGGTCGACGGTCACTCCTCGTCCGCAACTTGGACGTGGTCTTCGACCCGGCGACTGACGTCGAGTTGGTAGTTCTTGAGGACGTCGCGGCCGAGCAGGAGCCGGTGGGTCATGCGGGACCTGTCCTCGATGTTCGCGGCGACCGTGTGCTGTCTGCCGCCGATGCCGATCACGAGGTCGACGACCGGTCGTCGGCTGGACTGCTTCGTGCTCCCCGACCGCACGCGAGTCACTTTGTGGATCGGTCCGGCGCCGATGTCGGCGGCGAGACCGATATCGACGCTCGTTCTGGCCGCTCCGGTGTCCGACTTGGCGATGACGGTCTTCGTGCCGCTGGTACCGCTGACGACGACCTGTTCGGTGAACCCGATGGTGATCGCCTGCTCCTCGTGTACCGTCGGGGGGACCGGCTTGCACGACGGAACGGAATCGTCGAGCGTCGATGCGAGAATCCGCACTCGCTCGGAATCGACCGATGCGCCCGCTCGTTCGATGGCCTGCCTGGCGATGTAGGGAGCTGGACTGCGCCCCGTCGCCTCGTAGAGCCCTTTGAACCCGGCAGTGGGGTTCACCTCGAGGATGTACCATCCATCCGTTCCCTGGATGAGGTCGACGCCGGCGTAGTCGAGCCCGACGATTCCGGCGGCCTCGCGGGCGAGGTCGAGCACCGCGTCGGGCGTGGAATCGGTCGCGTCTTCGACCGCGCCACCGAGTGCGACGTTGGTACGCCAGTCGCTCTCGGCTGCGGTCCGGTACATCGCGCCGATGACGGTGTCGTCGACGACGTACACACGGAGGTCCCGCGGTGTCTCGTCCTCCGGCCCGATGAGCTCCTGGAGGAAGGCCCGTCGCTGGCCGACGCTGGCGGTGAGTGGATCGTCGATCTCCACCTTCCACGCGCCACCACCGTGTGTGCCGATGGCAGTCTTGTAGACGGCTTCGTCGTCGAACTCGTGTCTGAGGTCGTTCAGTTGGTCCGTGCTGAGTGCGAACACCGTCCGGGGGACCGGGAGGCCTCCCTCGACGAGACTGGCGGCCGTGGCAGTCTTGTGCGCGGCACGTGCCGTCGCCTCGGGCACGTTGAGCATCGGCCGAATCCGGTCGAGCGTCTGGGCGAGGCCGAGCTCTTCCGAGGGTTGGTCGGTGTTCGAGAGCAGCAGCCGATTCACGATGACGTCCACGTCCGGGGAGAGCGTGGCCCGCCCGTCCGCGAACCGGACGACCGTGTTCTCCGTCCGCAACCACTCGGGGCTGTGCCCCAGCGCCTCCACAGCGTTCAGAATCGCCTTGGTCTCCTTGCTGTTGTGGAGGCTCAGAACGCCGACGCGAACTGGTTCCTCAGGCATGGGTGTGCCTCCAGACACGGGTCGTGTGGTTCGGTCTCATGGAACTCCCCAACCGTACTGACGCCGTGTTGGATGTTATCTCTTGTCACACAAGGGTCGATGAGTTCCTCCCGGGCGGTACTCGTCGACGTCTGGCGATCGTTGGTGGGCCTCCAACGGCCTCGGCGAGCCGTCCGAAGCCCGCGTTCAGAGGCCGGCGACGTCCTCGATGGCGTCGGTCAGTGCGCGGATCGACTCGACGTCGTGCTCGCCCATGTGGCCGATGCGGAACGTCTGCTCGCCGAGCTGGGAGCCGTAGCCGTTCGAGAACGCGAAGTCGTACTCCTCGCTCACCTGCTCGATGGTCCCGGCGACGTCGATGCCCTGCGTGTTCTCGATGCAGGAGACGGTCTGGGACTCGTAGCCCGCCTCGGGGAACATGTCGAAGTGCTCGTGGGCCCACTCCTGGGTGTACGCCGCCATCTCGCGGTGGCGGTCGTCGCGCGCTTCGTGGCCCTCCTCCAGCATGTACTTCATCTGCTTGCGGTAGGCGAGCATGACCGGGATGGCCGGCGTGGAGTGGGTCTGTCCCTTCCGCTCGTAGTAGTCGATGGTGCGCCGGAAGCCGCCGTACCAGGACGAGGTCTCCTTCTCGACCTCGCGCTCGTAGGCGTCGTCGCTGACGACACAGACCGCGAGTCCCGGGGGCATGGCGAACGCCTTCTGGGTCGACGCGAAGATGACGTCGATGCCGTGTTCGTCGATGTCGACGTAGTCGCCGCCGAGCGCGGAGACGGCGTCGACGACGAAGTACGTGTCAGGGTACTCCGCGACCACGTCGCCGATCTCCTCGATCGGGTTGCGGACACCGGTCGAGGACTCGTTCATCACCGTCGCGACCACGTCGTACTGTTCGTCGCTTGACTCGAGTTCGGCGCGGATGTCCGCCGGCTTGACCGCCTGTCCCCACTCGTACTCCAGCCGGTCGACGTCCTTGCCGAGGCGCTCGGCGACGTTGGCGTGGCGTTCGCTGAAGCTCCCACACGTCGGCACGAGGATCTTCTCGTCGACGAGGTTGAGCGTCGACGCCTCCCAGAACTCGGTTCCGGACGCCGTGAGGATGACGACCTCGTTCTCAGTGCCGAGGAACTCCTTCGTATCCTCGACGATGGTCGTGTACAGGTCGGTCATCCGGTCCATCCGGTGGCCGAACATCGGCTGGGCCATCTCCTCGATGACGTCCTCGCGGACCTCGGTCGGACCGGGGATGTACAGCGTCTTCTCGCGGTAATCGTCTCTGTATTCGCGTTTCTCCATGCCGGTGTCCACCTGAGTACGGCCCACTGCGCGGCGAGGTGGCATGGTCCTTGTGATACCGGTCCTTGTGGCGAGGGGTTCGACTGCGGAGTCGTCCGGTAATCCCGACCTATCGGTATACCGTGTGGATACCTATCACGGCTCGTGCCGACTGCTGACCCATGCCGACGTACATCACCCTCTGGGACTACACCCAGGAAGGCATCGAGAGCATCGAGGACAGTCCGGAGCGCCTCGACCGCGCGAAACAGGTCATGGAGTCCGTCGGTGGGGAGCTGCACGGCTTCTACCTCACGATGGGCGAGCACGACATCGTCACCGTCGCCGAGTTCCCTGACGACGACGCGGCCGCGAAGGCGCTGCTCCGCATCAGCCAGTCCGGCAACGTCAGCTCGGAGACGATGAAGGCGTGGCCCGAGGAGGACTACCGCGACCTCATCGCGAACCTGCCCTGACCGCGGGGTGGGTGTCCGACAGTCCGGTCTCCCGACCCCCGCCGGGCGAACAGCTATCAGAGAGAGCGTGCTACTTCGACCCATGCCCGGTCTCGAGGAGTTCGAGCACGACAGACGGCGGCGCATCTACGAGTACGTGGAGTCACGGGGCGCGGTGGAGCCGGAGACTGTGCGTCGGAACGTGCTGGTCACGCCCCAGACGAGCTCGAAGCCCGCTCGGTCGGGCCCGGAGCTCCCCCCGTCGACGCCGATGTCGTTCGAGGAGTTCAGCGGGCACGTCGCCACCCTGGAGCGCGAGGGCTACCTGACCGAACTCGACGGCAAGCTACGGGTCGCACTCCCGATGACCGACGAGGAGACCACGGTCGAACTCGACGGTGTCGAGGCGACGGTCCGGCCCGCCCGCCAGGAGGACATGGACGGCATCGTGGGCGTCGTCGAGACCATCGCGGCCGAGGACGCCTACGCCGTCGCCCGCCGGCTCGCCGACCAGGTCGCCCGCGAGGACGTGCTCCTCCGGCACCACGAGGGCGGGAACCGGGTGTTCTTCGTCGCGACCGTCGACGAGGAGACCGTGGGCTGGCTCCACGTCGAGGTCGTCTCGTCGCCGATGATGGACCACACCGCCGAGCTGACCGTCGGCGTACTGGAGCAGTACCGCGGGCACGGCCTCGGCTCGACGCTCGTGGAGGCCGGGCTCGACTGGGCCCGCGAGCAGGGGCTGCGGAAGGTGTACCAGAGCCTGCCCGCGACGAACGAACGGGCGATCGCGTTCCTCGAGGACGCCGGCTGGTCGGTCGAATCGACGCGCGAGGGCCACTACCAGGTCGACGACGAACTCGTCGACGAGGTCCAGCTGGCCGCCTGGCTGGACGAGTAGCGGTCGTCGGCCCGCCAGCTGCCGTCACCCGCCGGGCTGGACGGCCCGGGGCGCGAGCACCCGCCAGAGGATACCCGGCTGGAACAGCGAGGTCGGCGGCCGCTCCATCATCATCACCCGGACGAAGGCGTCGCGGAGGTGCCCGTCGTCGTGCGCTCTGCGCGTCAGCCTGGAGACGTACCGGTTCAGCAGGTCGGTACCGCGTGGCTTGTCGCCGGTCGTCTCGGGGAACTGGAAGTCAGAGCCGATGGCCAGCTGCCAGGCAACGTCGACGACGTCGCTGGCACGCTCGTAGAACCGTGGGGCGAGCGACGCGTCGTCCGCCACCCCGAGCGCGTCGTGGAGCACGAGGCTCTCCAGCGCGGCGACGGACATGCCCTGCCCGTACAGCGGGTTGAAGCTCGCGATGCCGTCCCCGACGACCAGCAGCCCCTCGGGGAACCAGTCGAGGGCCTCGTACCGTCGGCGGACGTTCGACGGGAACGGGTAGTGCGCGATCTCGTCCCCGACCAGCGTACGCTCGTCGAGCAACCCTGCCACGTCGGGGATGGGGAGCCCGGCGGCGAACCGACGCAGGCCGTCGGGGTCGGCGGGCGGGTGGTCGCCGTGGAACCCTGCCACCGTGACGATCCAGCGGCCGTCCTCGACGGGGAGGACGCCGGCTCCCCGGGGCTCCTCGGTCGACGGCGTCACGAGGTAGGCCGTGTGATCGTCGGGTGGCCGGTCCACGAGGGCGGTGCTGTACGCCAGGTCGATGTGTACCTCGTCGACCGGTGGGGGGTCGAAGCCATTGCGCTCCAGCCACCGCGGCGTCCGACTCGTGCGTCCGGTGGCGTCGACGACCAGCGAGGCGTCGAGTACCGTCCTGGAACCGGCTTCGGTCTCCACCTCGGCACCGGTGACCCTGCCGCCGGGCCGGTCGAGGCGGTAGTCGGTGACACGTGTCTCGGGCCGGACGGTGACGCCGTCGAGGTCGGCGACCCGCGAGCGGAGCAGCTGCTCGTACAGCGGCCGCGTCGCCGCGAAGTGCGGCAACGGGGTCGGGCCCGCCGCCAGGAAGTCACCCTCCGCGAAGAACGCGAGGTCGGTGGCGCTGTCGATCTCCAGGCCGCCGGCCGCCTGCAGGTCGGCACCGTACCCGGGGAACAGCGATTCGAGCGTGGCTCGCCCGGCCTCCAGCAGGACGTGGATGTGACGTGATTGCGGCACGCCTCGACGGGGGACTGGTCCCGTCGGGAGCTCGTCACGTTCGACGACCGTGACCGAGTCGAACGCGTCGGCGAGGACGCGGGCTGCGAGCAGCCCGGCCATGCCACCGCCGAGGACGACGGCGCGCCCGCTCCGTGCAGCTGGCCGGGTCGCGTCGTACTGTGGCGCGGTCGTCAACGTCATGGGTCGATGCGACAGGGTGCCCGGGGGCGGAGCAGCGGCCCGACGGCCGGTGTTGCGCGGTCAGTCCTCGCCGTCGTCCTCGCCGCCGTTGGTGACCTGGTCGGCGCCGCCGTCGGTCGCCTGGCCACCACCGCCGCCGCCGCTGCCGCTGCCGCCGGCGGGCATCGGGGCGGGACTCTGGCCGAGCCAGCCACCGATGTTGTTCGCGACGTAGTCCTTGCCGCCCCAGCCGAACGCGATGCCGAGGGCCAGCGCGATGCCGGCGGCGACGCCCCACGCTGCGGCCTGGGCGAACGTGTACAGGATGGCCACGTCGACACCCATCGTGTCGAGCCCGATCACGATGGCGATGAAGTAGAGGAAGATGCGGGCGCCGTCGGCGAAGAAGTCGGTGTACCGCGTCTCGGTGACCGTCTGGGTCCGGGCGATGGCGTCAGCGAGGAAGTCCGCGAGGACGAACCCGACGACGATGATCAGCAGGCCGACGACGAACGCCGGCAGGTACGAGACCGCGAGGCTGATCCACTCCGAGAGCAGCTCCACGGCGAGGACGTCGGCCGCCGCGAGGATGGCGAGCGCGTAGACGAACCACGCCCCGAGCCGGCCGAACGACCGCGAGACGGCGCGTTCGGTGCCGCCGAGCATCCGTCCGAGCGGCGTCGCGAGCACCAGCCGGTCGAGCTCGATACGGTCGGCGACCCGCGAGATGACCCGGAAGACGAACCTGCCGATGACCCAGCCGACGAGCAGGATGAGGAGCGCGCCGACTAGCCGTGGCGTGAACTCGACGACGCCTGCGAGGGTGTTCTCGAACGCCTCCTGGATGCTGGCCTGAAGTACGATGACTGGTTGTAGTGCCATGGGTAATGAGACGCGAATCGAGCGATTAGTTATAAAGGGATTAGCTCCAGTAAGCTCGGTGCCACGTTCGGTAACACCGTCTGACCGGAGCCGTCGGTCCCGACCGCGGCGACCAGTTCGGTCGCGATACCCTGGAAAGCCGGGGTTATCGCAAACCGGCGACCTCGAGGACGCGAACGGCCGAGCGCTAACCGAAGGTCAGTGCAGTCAGATGGCCGGTAAGCTACGTTCCACGGGCGGTTCGGGGCCGTGTCCCGGTCGGTGGCCCCCGTGACGACCGCACGGTACTTGCTCGTCGGTCGCCTACTCGGTTCGAATGGCGAGCGAGGAGGACGGTGAACGGCCGGCGTTCGCCACCGAGGGGTCGATGTGGCAGCTCTACGGCGAGTACGGCCGGGAGAACGTCCACCTCGCCGTCCTCGGGACGCTGATGGCGCTGCTCGCACGCGGCACCGGCCTCCTCCCGCCGCTGCTGCTGGGGCTGGCCATCGACGCGGTGCTGCTGGGGACGCGACCGTTCGCCCTCCCGGCTGTTCCGGACAGCCTCGTCCCGGCGACGGCCTCGGGGCAGCTCTGGCTCGTGGTGGGGCTGCTCGTCGGGGCGACGCTCCTCGGTGCCGTCGCCTCCTACGCGGGGAGCTACGGCTGGAACCGGTTCGCACAGAACGTCCAGCACCGACTCCGGGTCGACGCCTACGAGCGGCTGCAGGCGCTCGACCGGGCCTTCTTCGACCGGTCTCGTACCGGCGAGCTGCTCTCCGTGCTGAACAACGACGTGAACCAGCTGGAGTCGTTCCTGACCGACGGCGTCAACTCGACGATCCGGCTGCTCGCGCTGGTCGGCGGGGTCGGCCTCGTCCTCGTCCTGCTGAACCCGTGGCTCGCGGCGGTCTCGCTGGTCGCGGTACCGGTGCTGGTGGTGTTCACCGCGGTGTTCGTCCGCCGGGTGCAGCCGAAGTACGCCCGGATGCGTGCCAGCGTCGGCGATCTGAACGCCAGACTCGAGAACAACGTCGCGGGCATCGACGTCATCAAGACCGAGAGCGCCGAGGCCCACGAGGCAGAGCGCGTGCGGGAGGCGTCGTTCGCCTACTACGAGACCAACTGGGACGCCATCAAGACGCGGATCACCTTCTTTCCGGGGCTGTCGCTCGTCTCCGGACTGAGCTTCGCGCTGACGTTCGCCGTCGGCGCGTTCTGGGTGCTCGACGGCCCACCGGCGCCCGCCTCCGGCGTGGTGTCGCCCGGCGAGTTCGTCACGTTCATGCTGTACACCCAGCAGTTCGTCTGGCCGCTCGCGCAGTTCGGCCAGATCGTCAACAGCTACCAGCGCGCCAGGGCCTCCAGCGACCGGGTGTACGGGCTGTTGCAGGCGGAGGGGGCGGTCGCCGACGCGCCGGACGCAGTGGACCTGACCGACGTCGAGGGCGGCATCGAGTACGCGGACGTGACGTTCGGCTACGGTGGCCTCGACTATCCGGCCGACGACCACGACGAAGGTCCGAGCGATGGCGCTGACACCGGACCGGTCGCACCGGAGCCGGTGCTGCAGGGCGTCTCCTTCGACGTCCCGCCGGGCGGCACCGTCGGCATCGTCGGGCCGACGGGGAGCGGGAAGTCGACGCTCGTCAAACTGCTCGTCCGGCTGTACGACCCCGACGAGGGGACGGTGCGCGTGGACGACCACGACGTGCGAGACGTCACCAGGACGAGTCTCCGGCGCGCGGTCGGCTACGTCTCTCAGGAGCCGTTCCTGTTCTACGGGACGGTCCGCGAGAACATCGCCTACGGCACCTTCGACGCGACCGACGAGGAGATAGAGACTGCGGCGCGGCAGGCCGCCGCACACGAGTTCATCGAGAACCTGCCCGACGGCTACGACACGCTCGTCGGGGAACGCGGGGTGCGACTCTCCGGTGGGCAGCGCCAGCGCGTCGCCCTCGCCCGGACGTTCCTCAAGGATCCCGCCATCCTCGTGCTCGACGAGGCGACGAGCCACGTCGACACCGAGACCGAGGCCATCATCCAGCGGAGCCTGCGGGAGCTGGCGGCCGACCGCACGACGGTCGCCATCGCCCACCGGCTCTCGACGGTGAAGGAGGCCGACGAGATACTCGTACTGGAGGGCGGCCGCATCGTCGAGCGCGGCACGCACGAGACGCTGCTCGACGACGACGGCCTCTACGCGAACCTCTGGCGGGTACAGGCCGGTGACTTCGACGAACTACCCGAGTCCTTCTTCGAGGCGGCCATCGCGCGCCGGGCGGCCGTCGAGGGCGGCGAGTCGGACTGAACCGGTTGGCCCTGCGACGGAACCCACCGTAGGCTGCCGGTAACTACCGGGGATTGTTGGATGTCGTCTAGTACCATGGTAACTGTTTTACTGTCACGGACTATCATTTCACACGGCACAGCCTGTCATGGACTGGCACGAGGTGACCACACATACATGGAATTCAGCGGGACATTCGAACTCGAAGATACAACAGTAGACGAGGTATGGCTCGCGCTCTCGGACCCGGTACTCGTCCAGGAATCGTTGCCGGGCTGTACCTTCCTATTGCACGTCGAGGACGACGAGGTCGACTTCGACGAACTGCGCGAGCGGGCGGCGGGCCTGGAGCGGGAGCTCACCAACGACCCCGAGGTCATCGCGGAACGGGCGTTCCGGGAGGGGGAGCGCTACGCCGCCCTGATGCAGGTGAGTGTCGGCCCGGTCAATCCGACGTTCGAGACGGTCGTCGAGATAGACGAGCGCGACCGACCACGGATGCACGCCTCGGGCGAGGGGAGCTCGGGCGACAGCTCCTTCGAGATGTCGTCGTCGATGGCGCTCTCGGAGACCGACGACGGCGACGGCGTCGTGGTCGAGTGGGAGACGGAGGCCGACGTGTTCGGGAAGGTCGCGGGGATGGGACAGCGCGTCATCAACCCCGTCGCCAACCGCATCGTCAAGCGCTTCTTCTCCGCGGTGCAGGAGAAACTCCACGACCTCGGCGTGGAGGACGTATCGTCGTCCGACGAGGACGAGAGTGACGGCCGGAGCCTGGTCGACCGCGTGCTGGGCCGGTCGAAATCGACTGATTCTGAATGACTGAACACGACATCACACTCACGGTCAACGGGGTAGAGCACGACCTGACGGTCGAATCACGGACGCTCCTGGTCCACGCGCTACGCGACGAACTCGGCTACACCGGCACGAACATCGGCTGCGAGAGCAGCATCTGTGGGACCTGCACGGTCCACATGGACGGTGAATCCGTCAAGTCCTGTACCGCGCTGGCGGTGCAGGCCGACGGGGCGGAGATACGCACCGTCGAGGACCTCGGCACGCGCCACGACTTCCACCCGATACAGGAGGGGTTCCAGGAGGAGCAGGGCCTCCAGTGTGGCTACTGCACGCCCGGCATGATGATGACGGCACTCGACATCCTGGAGGAGAACCCGAATCCGACACGCGAGGAGATCCGGGAGGGACTCGAGGGGAACCTCTGTCGCTGCACGGGCTACCAGAACATCGTCAACGCCGTCCAGAACGCCGCCGAGCAGCTGCAGCCAGCGGCGGTCGCGGACGGCGGTGATGCGGACGACGACCCGACGCCGGCGACCGACGGAGGTGAGGAGCTGTGACCGTCGAGTCGATGGACCCGAAGGACGTCGACGCGGCGGACATCCTCGGCTCGGCCATCGAGCGCCGGGAGGACCCCGCGCTGCTGACGGGCAACGCGGAGTACACCGACGACATCCAGATCGACGGGATGCTCCACATGGCCGTCGTCCGTAGCCAGTACGGCCACGCGAACATCCTGGACGTGGACACCAGCGAGGCGGAGGCGATGGACGGTGTCCACGGCGTCTACACCTACGAGGACCTGACCAGCGACGAGACACCGGGAGCGGGCTCGTTCGCCCTGCCGACGGCGTGGCTGCTGGACAGTCTCAAGCAGGTACCACACCAGCTCCTGGCGACGGACAAGGTGCGCCATCAGGGCGATGGCATCGCGGTCGTCGTCGCCGAGGACCGCTACACGGCGCGGGACGCGGCCGGCGCGGTCGACGTGGAGTACGAGCGCCTCGACGCGGTCGTCCACCCCAGCGAGGCGTTCTCCGACGACGCAGAGCAGATACACGACGATGCGGAGGGGAACGTCGCGTTCGACTGGGAGATCGGCGACGCCGAGAAGACCGCCGACGCCTTCGCCGACGCCCCGCACACCGCGAGCATCGACCTGGAGAACCAGCTGCTCATCGCGAACGCGATGGAGCCACGCGCCGCGGTCGCCGACTACAACCCCGGCACGGACGAGCTGGACGTGGCGATGACCACGCAGAACCCGCACGTCCACCGGCTGCTCATGGCGGGCGTCATCGGGCACCCCGAGCACAAGCTGAGCGTGCGAGCGCCGGACGTCGGCGGCGGCTTCGGGAGCAAGATACACCACTACGCCGACGAGGCACTGGTCGCCTGGTGCTCGATGATGCACGAGGCACCGGTGAAGTGGGTCGCGACGCGCTCGGAGACGTACCTCACCGACGCACCCGGTCGGGGCCACGAGACCAAGGGCGAGATCGCGATGGACGACGACGGCAACATCGTCGGCCTCCGCGTGGACACGCAGGCGAACCTCGGCGCGTACCTCTCGACGTTCGCACCCTCGGTGCCGACGTACCTGTACGGCACCCTGCTCTCCGGCCAGTACGACATCCCGGCCATCTACTGCCACGTCAAGGGGGCGTTCACGAACGTCCCACCGGTCGACGCCTATCGGGGCGCGGGACGGCCCGAGGCGTCGTTCCTCGTCGAACGGCTCGTCCACCTCGGCGCGAAGGAGATGGACATGGACACCGTCGAGTTCCGCAAGCAGAACTTCGTCCCCGACGACGCGTTCCCCTACGAGACACAGGTCGCCGTCGTCTACGACAGCGGCGAGTACAACAAGCCGATGGACGAGGCCCTGGAGATGCTCGACTACGAGAACTTCCGCGAGCGCCAGGAGCAGGCCCGCGACGAGGGGAAGTACCTCGGCGTCGGCTTCTCCTGCTACATCGAGGCCTGTGGGCTGGCACCCTCGGAGCTCGCGGGCCAGCTCGGCGCACAGGCCGGGCTCTGGGAGTCCAGCCTCGTCCGGATGCACCCCTCGGGCACGGTGACGGCGTACTGCGGGACCTCCGGCCACGGCCAGGGTCACGGGACGACGTACTCCCAGATTGTCGCGAACGAGCTCGGCGTCCCCTACGACGACGTGGAGGTCGTCGAGGGCGACACCGACGAGATTCCGCAGGGGATGGGCACGTACGGCTCGCGCAGCGCCGCCGTCGGGGGCAGCTCGCTCGTCAAGAGCGCCCAGAAGGTCGTCGAGAAGGGCAAGCAGATCGCCGCCCACCAGCTGGAGGCCGACCCCGAGGACATCGAGTTCGAGAACGGCCAGTACAGCGTCGCCGGTGCGCCGGACCGGAGCCTGTCGATGGCCGACGTCGCCGGGGCGGCCTACCTCGCTCACGACATCCCGGACGATATGGAGCCCGGGCTGGAGGCGACCAGCTTCTACGACCCGGAGAACTTCGTGTTCCCGTTCGGCACGCACGCCGCCATCGTCGAGGTCGACCCCGACTCCGGCGAGATAGAGATCGAGCGCTACGTCGCCGTCGACGACGTGGGCAACCAGATCAACCCGAAGATCGTCGAGGGCCAGATCCACGGCGGCATCGCCCAGGGCGTCGGGCAGGCGCTCTACGAGGGCGCGGAGTACGACGAGAACGCGACCCTCCTCACGGGGTCGATGCAGGACTACGCGGTGCCGAAGGCCGAGCACGTCCCCGAGATGGAGACCGAGTCGACCGTGACGCCGAGCCCGCACAACCCGCTCGGCGTGAAGGGCGTCGGCGAGGCCGGCACCATCGCCGCGCCGCAGGCCATCGTCAACGCCGTCGCGGACGCGCTGGAGCCGTTCGGCGTCGACCACATCGACATGCCGATGGACGCCGAGTCGGTCTGGAGTGCGGTCCAGGCCAACGCCACCGCCGACGGCGGCACGGAGTCGGGCGACGGGAGCGGAACGGACCCCGACACCGCCGCGGACGACGGGGGTGAGCGCTGATGTTCCCCGACGAGTTCGACTACTACGAGGCGACGAGCGTCTCGGAGGCCATCGACCTCATGGAGGAGCACGCCGGCGCGGAGACAGAACTGCTCGCCGGCGGACACAGCCTGCTCCCGGCGATGAAGTCCGGGCTCTCCAGCCCCGACGTGCTCATCGACATCGGCGACGTGGACGAGCTCCACGGCGTCAGCGCAGACGGCGACACGCTCCGCATCGGCGCGATGACCACCTACAGCGACTTCATCGGCGACGACGCGTCCGCGGAGCACGCGCCGGCGCTCTACCACGCCGTCCGGCAGGTCGGCGACACGCAGGTCCGCAACCGCGGGACGCTCGGGGGCAACCTCGCCCACGCCGACCCCGCCTCGGACCTGCCCGGCGCGGCGCTGGCCTCGGACGCGACCATCGTCGTGACCGGCCCGGACCGCGAGCGCCGCATCTCGGCGGACGACTTCTTCTTCGGGATGTACGCGACAGACATCGGACCGGCGGAGCTCGTCACGCAGGTCGAGGTGCCGTCGGCGGCCGACGCCGTCGGCGCGTACGCCAAGAAGCCGTCGCCGTCGTCCGGTTACGCGATGGTCGGCGTCTGCGTGCAGGCCATCGTCGACGGCGGCACCGTCACGACGGTCCGTGTCGGCGCGAACGGCGTCATGGACCACGGCGTCCGGCTGGAGGGCGTCGAGGACGAACTCGCCGGCGAATCGCTCGACGACGACACCATCGAGGCCGCGGCTGGCCGGGCCAGCGAGGGGCTCGACACCGCGATGATGATGTCCGATCTGCAGGCGTCGGCGGAGTTCCGCGAACAGCTCGTCGGCACCTACACGAAGCGCGCGCTCGACCGGGTGCTCGACCGGGCCGCGACGCCCGCCGCAGCCGACTGAACCGCACGTCCCGCCGGGGACGTTTTCGTGCTACAGCCGTTACTCCACCCAGAGACGACGACATGAGCGAGACAGACGGATTCGACGACGTGACCGAGGCCGACATCCGCGCGGCCTTCGACGAGCAGTCGTACGTCGCGGACGACGACATCGTGACGACGGTCCTGCTCGCCCTGCGGCTCGGCCGCCCGTTGCTCATCGAGGGCGAACCCGGCGCGGGCAAGACCGAGCTGGCGAAGGTGCTGGCCGGCGGCTTCGACGCCGACCTCGTCCGCCTGCAGTGCTACGAGGGCCTCGCCGCCGAGAACGCGCTGTACGAGTGGAACTACACGAAGCAACTGCTCGCCGTGCAGGCCGGCGAGGGCGGCGTCGACGGCGGCGGCACGGACGCCGACGACGGCCCAGACGAGTCCGTCTTCTCCGAACCCTACCTGCTCGAACGGCCGCTCCTGAAGGCACTCCGTGGCGAAGGCCGTCGCGTCCTCCTCGTCGACGAGGTCGACCGGGCCGACGAGGCGTTCGAGGCGCTGCTGCTGGAGGTGCTCTCGGACTTCCAGGTCTCGGTGCCCGAGCTCGGCACCATCGCCGCGAGCACGCCGCCGATCGTCGTCGTCACGTCGAACCGGACACGGCCGCTGAGCGACGCGCTCAAGCGTCGCTGCCTCTACCTGCACGTCTCGCCGCCGAGCTTCGAGAAGGAGCGAGAGATCCTCTCACGCAAGGTTCCAGAGCTGCACGACGCCGTCGCCGCCGAACTCTGTGGCATCGTGGGCCGTCTCCGCGAGGAACCCCTCAGGAAGCCGCCGGGTGCGGCCGAGACCATCGACTGGGCGCGTGCGGTCGCCACGCTCAGGGAGAACGGCGGCCCCGATTCGCTCTCCCGCGACGAGGTCCGGCGGACCCTCGGCGCGGTGCTGAAGGAGGTCGAGGACGTCGAGCGCGTGGACGACGACCTGCTCGACTCGCTCGTCGAGGCGGCACGGGCCGCGCGGGAGGCCGCCGAGTCGTGAGCGACGACACAGCGGAGCCCCGCGAGCCGGTCGACGGCGAGACCGTCGCTCGCGCCACCGACCACGTTCGCGACGAGCTGGTCAGGTTCGCCCGCGCGCTCCGACGAGCCGGGGCATCGGTGCCCGCGAACGCGGCGACGACGGCCGCCCGGTCGCTCGTCGTGGTCGGGTTCGCCGACGAGGACCGCGCCAGGGCGGCGATCCGGGCGACACTCGTCACCGACCCGCGCGACGCCGACGCGTTCGACCGCATGTTCCCCGAGTTCTGGCGACGGCTCACCGCCGGGCTGGGCGAGACCGGGCCGGCGGAGCGGTGGGACGACCCGCCGGAGGGTGCTCTGGCACCGCTCGGCGGCGAACCGGGCGACGGCGAGGAGCCCGAGATGGCCGACGAGACCGCGGCGGAGCCCGACGACGACAGCGAGCGCGGCGGCGCGTGGCGTTCCGCGTCGCTCGCGTCGCACGTCGAGGACGATGACGACGACCCCCTGGCCGTCTCGCGGTACAGTCCGACCGGCTCGCCCTCGCCCGTCGAGGGGGTCCCGCCGCTCGCCCCGCACGACGAGCTCGACAGCGCGGTGGACGAATTGACGGCCGCACTCGCCACCCTCCGGGGACGGGCGTGGGACACAGCCGGCGACCGCCGAGCCGACGCGCGCCGCGCGCTCCGGGCCAGCGTCGGCACCGGCGGCACGGTCGTCTCGCTCCCGACCCGGGACCGGAAGCGGAGCGAGGTCCGGGCGACCTGGCTGGTCGACGTGAGCCGGTCCGTGCTGGACACGATGGACCGGGGGTTCCTGCTCGACACGCTCGGTCGGACCCGGACGGCGTGGCGCGACTGCCGCGTGTTCTTCTTCGACGAGGATGTCCGCGAGGTCACGTCGGCGTTCGACGAGGGCACCGCCGGCGGCGCTACCACCGCACTCGCCGACGCGGAAGCCGAGTGGGGCGGCGGTACCCGCATCGGCGACTCGCTCGCGGAACTGCGCGCACGGTCTCCGGACGCGGTCGACAACCGCACCGTCGTCTTCGTCGTCAGCGACGGGCTGGAGATGGGCGACGTGTCGGCGCTGGAGCGCGAACTCGCGTGGCTCTCTTCGCGTGCCGCCGCCGTCGTCTGGTGCAACCCGCTCGCCGCGTCCCCGGGCTTCGAGCCCACCGCCCAGGGGATGGCCGCCGCACTCCCGTTCGTCACCGGCCCGTTCGCGTTCGCCGACCCCGACGACGTTGCCGAGCTCGCCCGCCAGCTGCGGGCACAGGGGCCGGGCGGCCGCGTCGGCTACGAGTTCGACCCACGGCGCGAGGACGCCTGACCCGCGGGCAACGGCTCGCGCCGGCCCGACCGTTCCAAAACGGGTTAGACGTCGGAGCACGGACTCCGGGTATGGACCGGGACCGGTACGTCACGCTCGCGCTCGTCGCCTTCGGGCTCGTCCTCGTCGGCTTCGTGCTGCTGGGCTTCGGCCGCATCTTCCTCGGCTACCACACCGCACAGCTGCTGTCGGCCCCGTTCGGGCTCACCGGCTTCGCGCTCGTCGTCGTGCTGTTCCTCGACGGCATCCGGACGGTCGCCCGGGGACGCGCCGGCGAGTGACCGAACGCAACCGTTTTTCGCACACCGTCCGAAGCCGCGTCCATGAACGTACGAGCAGTCGCCGACCTCGGCCCCGACGAGCGCCGCGCGTTCTTCGAGCGCGACGCGGGCGTCGACGCCGTCCGGAGCGACGTTGCGGCCATCGTCGACCGGGTGCGCGAGGAGGGCGACGTGGCGGTCCGTGAGTTCTGCGCCGAGTTCGACGACGTGCAGGTCGCGAACCTGGACGTGACAGACCAGTGTGAACGGGCGTACGAGGCCATCGACGACGAGGTCCGCGAGGCCGTCGAGACGGCGGCCGCGAACGTCCGCGAGTTCCACGAGGCGCAGGTCCCCGAGGACTGGCGCGACGACTTCGACGGGCGCGAGCTGGGTCGGCGATTCCGCCCGCTCCAGCGCGTCGGCGTCTACGCACCAGGCGGGACCGCCGCGTACCCGTCGTCGGTCATCATGGGCGTCGTCCCGGCCGTCGTCGCGGGCGTCGAGGAGGTCGTCGTCTGTACGCCCCCCGCCGACGAGCTGAATCCCGTCACGCTGGCGGCTATCCACGTCGCCGGTGCCGACGAGGTGTACTCCGTCGGCGGCGCGCAGGCGGTCGCCGCCATGGCCTACGGCACCGAGTCCATCCCGGCGGTCCAGAAGGTCGTCGGGCCGGGCAACCGCTGGGTGACCGCCGCGAAGGCCGCGGTGCAGGGCGATGTCGACATCGACTTCCTCGCCGGCCCGTCGGAGGTGCTGGTGCTCGCCGACGAGACGGCCGAACCCGCGTTCGTCGCCGCCGACCTCGTCGCGCAGGCCGAACACGACGAGCACGCCTCCGTCGTCTGTGTCACCGACGACGAGGCCGTCGCCGAGGCCATCACGGCCGAGGTCGAGTCACAGGTCGCCGACGCCGACCGCGAGGACGTGGCCCGCGAGGCGCTCGAACGCGACGCCTCGGGCGTGCTCGTCGCCCGGTCGATGAGCGAGGCCATCCTCTTCGCCGAGGAGTACGCGGCGGAACACCTCTCCATCCAGACCGACGACGAGGAGGCCGTCCTCGACCGCATCGACAGCGCTGGCAGCGTGTTCCTCGGGCCGTACACGCCGGTCGCGGCCGGCGACTACGCCTCCGGGACGAACCACGTGCTACCGACCGGCGGGGGCGCGAAGCGTCACGGCGGGCTCTCGGTCGACCACTTCCTGCGCTCGACCACCGTACAGCGCCTCGACCGGGACGCGCTGGACGCGCTCTCGGACACCGTCACGACGCTCGCCGACGCGGAGGGCCTGGGCGCACACGCCGACAGCGTGCGTCGGCGGTTCGAGAAGTAGCCGTCACCCGTCCTCGTCGATACCGACCCCGATACCGCAGATACCGATGGCCTCGCCGTCCTCGTCGGTCAGCAGCGACGCGCTGATGCGCCGCAGGTCGAGCTCGCCGGACTTCTTCTTCATCCGCGCCTCGTAGGTCACCGTCTCGCCATCGAGCACGCGCTCGACCACGGCCTCCACCTTCGGGACGTCCTCCTCGGCGAATATCTCGTCGATCTCGATGTCCCGGAGCTCCTCGCTCGAGTAGCCGCTCACCGCCTCGAGCTCGCGGTTCCAGCGCCAGCCCGAGCCGTCGAGGTTCGCGACGTAGAACACGTGGGGGAGCGCGTCGAGCGCGGCGTCGAACAGCTCCTCCTCCTCGCTGAGACGCTGTTCGGCCTCGACGCGCTCGGTCACGTCCCGCGTGTTGATGACGAACCCCTCGATGGCCGGGTGGTCGAGTCGGTTCGCGCCCTTCGACTCCAGGTGGCGCCACTCGCCGTCGGCGTGCTGCAGCCGATAGCTGACCGATGGCGTCGCGCTCGGGTCCGCGACCATGCGGTCGAACGCGTCGGTCACCGTCGACCGGTCCTCGGGGTGGACCATGTCGAACGAGGGTTCGCCGATGAGCGCCTCGGGCTCGTAGCCGAGCACGTCGCGCGTCGACGGGCTGGTGTACTCGAAGTACCCGTTCTCGTCGAGGACGGTGACGAGGTCCGAGGAGTGCTCGATGAGCGCCTGGTACCGGTTCCGGGTGTGGGTCCGCTCGCGTTCGGCCCGCCGCTTGGCCACGGCGTTCTCGATGCGGTTCGCGAGGACCGTGTACTGGTCGGTGCCCGCACCCTTCTGGAGGTACTCCGTCGCGCCGGTCGAGAGTGCCCGACTCGCGATCTCCTCGCTCCCCTTCCCGGTGAACAGGACGAACGGGAGCTCCGGGTCGTGCTCTCGGACCCGCTCCAGCAGGTCGAGGCCGTCCATCTCGGGCATCTCGTAGTCGCTGACGATGCAGTCGACGTGGCCGTTCTCCCGTAGACAGGTCAACGCTTCCGACCCGGATTCGGCGCTCTCGACCGCGATGTCCTCCCCCTCCCGTTCCAACAACGTCCTCGTCAGGTCGAGCAACGCGTCGTCGTCGTCAACGTGGAGGACAGTGATTGTCCCCGACATCTACCGGCGAGAGACGCGGCGGTAGCTTGAAACTACCGGCAGAACCACCCCCAGTGTGCAACAGGGTTAACATCCCACGGGACCGTACGGGGATGTATGAGCACGGGCACCGCGGACGGGGAGTCCTCCCCGCGCATCGAGGTGACGGAGACGGCCGCCGACGAGGCCCTCTCGTTGCTCGACGGCGAGGGGCTCGACACCGACGAGGCGGGCCTGCGACTGTTCGTCCAGCAGGGCGGCTGTGCCGGCCTCTCCTACGGGATGCGCTTCGACGACGAGCCGGAACCGGACGACACCATCTACGAGCACCACGGCCTGCGCGTCTTCGTCGACCCGTCGAGCCTGAACTACGTCGAGGGCAGCGTCCTCGACTTCGAGGGCGGACTGCAGGGCGCCGGCTTCCACGTCGAGAACCCGAACGTCGTCTCGGAGTGCGGCTGCGGCGAGTCGTTCCGGACGTGAGCGCGTTCCCGGCGGCCTCGCTCGTCTAGCGGCAGCATTCTACGTCGTCTCCCGAGCGCAGCGATGCGTCTCCCGCCGCCTGTGCCGTATCGTCCGTCAGGTCGCGTGACCTCGTCATGGACGAGTCGCTGCTCGAGGCAGGTGCTCGAATCCGTCCTGTGGGAAAAATTCGGTCCTGGGCGGCTGGTGTGTCCCCGTTCGACGACGACGAACGGTCACGGGACCATCTACCGGTGAGACGTCGTCGCTCTACCCGTCCAGCTCGAACGCCACCGTCACCTCCGCCTGGTACTCCCGGTCCGACACCGACGCGATCTCGACGCCCAGCTCCTCCACCTCGACCCAGTGGACGTTGTCTATCGTGTCCTGGGCGCGGTCGATGGCGTCGTCCGCGGCGTCCTCGAAGCTCTCCGAACTCGTCCCGATGAGCGTGATCTTCTTGAAGACCATATCCGTGTGGTAGCACGGGGCATGCAAACTTAAAGCTACGTCGCGCCGCCGGCCGATTCGTCGTCCCGGCGGTCGAGTCGGTCCCGGAGCGCACCCGCCACGTCGGTCAGGTACGCCTGCCCCCAGACCGCGACGACGAGACCGCCCGCCGTGTTGAACAGCAGGTCGAGCATCGTGTCTTCCACGCCGAACTGGATGAGGAAGCCGTCGCTCCCCGTCCACGCGGTGACGATGCCGATGCCGAACTCGAGCAGCTCCCAGACGACGCCGAACGCCATCACGAACGAGAGGATGAACACGAACATGAACCGGGACGGGATGTCGATGTCCGGGTTGTGCTCGTCGAGCGCGCGGACCGTGGTGTAGCCGACGGCGGCGACCAGCGACGACGAGAGCGCGTGGGTCATGTGGTCCCACCAGGTGGTGCTCCGGTAGGGCGTGGTCCCGGTGCCGGGGATGCCGACGGTTCCGAACGCGTGGAGGAACGCCGCGGTGGTGATCCACAGTGTGAGGCCCGCGTCGAGGGAGATGCCGTAGTCGCGTTCGAGCAGCGACGGGAGCTGGGTGACCCCGAGGCCGAGTAGCGTGTTGACGACGATACCCGGGTTCCCGCGTTCGACGCCGATGAACAGCAGGCCGACGAGGCTGAGCTGCATGGCTCGGGTCAGGCCGCGCTGGTGGCGCTCCGTGATGCCGACGCGGTCGCGCAGTCTCACTTCTCACGCACCTCGAGGTCGAACTGTTCCTGGAGTTCGTCCGACACCTCCTCGACCATCGCGAGCGACCGGCGCGCGGTGTGGTCCTGCCGGCGGAAGTACGCCTCGAACGTGATGCCGGCGAGGATACCCGCGGCGGCGGAGTAGACGAACTCGAGCATCAGCGGGTCGAGCTCCGTGTAGAAGCCCGTGCCGATGTAGATGTGCGCGAGCCACCTGACGACCGCCCAGACACCAGCCGCGGCCAGTGTCAGCACGACGACCGTGAGGACGGCGAACCCCGAGGTGAGCTTGACCGGGGTGAACACGTGCAGTTCGACGACGACGATGAGTGCGAAGGCGGCCACCGAGACGTACGCGGCCGTACTGGACACCGGCGAGGTCGAGAGGAACTCCTGTACCGCGGGCATCGTCGCGAGCACGAGGTCGTTCACCAGCCCGCGGAACAGCGCGGTCCGGCCGAGAACGGGCAGCGCGGCGAGCAGCAACACCTCCCAGGGAAGCATCACGAGCCAGCGTCGATGTGTCAGTGGCGGGAGGACGGCGACGGCGGCGACCGCCAGTGCGAACACCGTCCAGAGCCAGTCACCGAGGACGACCTCCTCGATGGCTGCCAGGACGACGATGGCGACGAGCAACCACGAGAGAACGGCGTTCAACCGGTGTTCCTCGAACAGTCGATCCAGGTCCCGTCGTTCCGTCATACGGTAGCACGTGGGGCCGGGGGTACAAGAGTCTGTATTCGCCGGCGACTCACACGAACACGTAGAGCGTGCCGTAGGCGAGGAGCGCCAGCGTGACCGCCGCGAGCCCGGTCGTGACGGAGCTGACGCCGTGGTCGGCGACCGACCGTCGCAGCGTGTCCAGTGCCACGCTCGTCCTGGTCGGTGCGGCGACGGGCACCGCCAGCACGGTCCCCACCGCGACGATGGAGAACACGAAGTGGTAGGAGACGTCGAGCGTCGGCGGTGGGAGCAGGAAGAAGACGCCCCCGTAGGCGAGGCCCGCAGCCGCCCGGGGCTGTACTCGTGGGCGACGGTCGGTCACCCAGCAGAACGCAAGCAAGGCGGCCCAGATGACCGCCAGCTCCAGTGCGAACGCGCCGAGCAGGTGGAGCGTCGGGTCGGCCGAGAGCGCGACGCGACCGGTGAGGACCGTGGCGTCGAGCGGCCAGAGCATCGCCGGCGGCTCGCCCGTGAACAGGTCGCCGAAGGGGTGCGAGGCCAGTCCGGCGAGCGCCACCGCGAAGGTCGTCCGTCCGTCGAGCTGGCTGCTCTCGCGGACGACGGCCGCGACGGCCACGCCGGCGAGCGAGAACGCGCCGAGGACGACGAGCCCGAGCAGTCCGTGGAGCGCCGTGGCGACGACGGTCACCCCGCCGAGCAGGACGAAGCCGGCGACCGTCGCGCGGGTCGCGTGGCGGCCGCGCACCACGACGAGCGCGAACGCGAGGGCCGCGACCGGGGCGACGACGAGCGAGTGGGTCATCGAGCGGTGGACGACGGTGCTGGCGGACCAGAACGCGGTCGTCACCGAGAACACCCCGTCGATCTCCGCGCCGGCGAGGCCGGTGAGCGCGTACACCATGTCCACGTCGGGCACCGCGGCGAACGCTCCCGCGGCGGCGCCGGCGGCCAGCGCGCGCCTCGGTGGCGCGTCGAGAGCACGTGCGAGCGTCGCGACGAGTGCGAACGCCAGCAGCGAGTGCCCGAGCATCATGTCAGGTTCTGTACGCCGCGGCGAGGCATAAGTCACTCGCCGAGCGTGCGAATCCGTCTCAGTCGTCGGCCACGCTCGCGTCGCTCGGCTCGCCCCGCTTCGTCCACTTCTTCTCGATCTCGGCGTTGCCGCGGACGACGGTGTCGCCGTCGACGGCGAACCGGGTCTTGCGGAGCTCGATGGTGGTCACCTCGCCGCTGACGTCGCCGACGGTCACCTCGTCGCCCGGGTTGAAGTCGGGGTCCCGGAGCAGGTAGACGCCGGCGACAGCGTCGGCGATCATGCCCGAGAGCGCGTAGGAGACGCCGAGCGCGATGAAGCCGGCCGAGGTACCCAGTGCGGCGGCGAGCTCGGACAGCCCCACCACGGAGAGGAACGAGAGCGCGACCGCGAACCAGAGCACGACCGCGACGACGGTCGAGAGGAACTGGCGATACACGGGTGCCTCGCCGGGGAGCGCCCGCACGAGCACCCGGCGCACCACGAGCATGACGAGCTTCACGAGCAGGCCCGCGATGACGAGGAACACGACGCCTGCGAGCACCTTCGGGAGTGCCTCGGTGATGTCGGTGACGAACAGGTCGAGCGAGCGTTCGACGAGCTCGAGCACGCCGCTCGGTGGGTCTGGCTGGTCCTGCATGGCCCGACCCTGGGCTCCCGGGATGGTAAATCCACGTCCAGCAGCGGTCGTAGCCGGTGCTCACTCGTCGTCGAGCGCGTCGGCAACGGCCTCGATGGGATGCTGTGGCCGCTCCGCGTCGGGCCTGTCGCCGAGCTGGGTCCGGCAGGACGCGCCGGGGGCGACCGGCCGGCCCGCGGCTGCATCGACCTGTTCGAAGAGGATGCGGCCGATGGCCCGCGAGAGCTCGTGGTGCTCGGCCTCGTAGCCGAAGCTCCCCGCCATGCCACAGCAGCCGGAGTCGAGCGGTTCGACCGCGTAGCCCGCCCGCCGGAGCACGCCGACGGCGTGGTGGTCCGTGCCGAGCGCCTTCTGGTTGCAGTGGCCGTGATAGACGAGGCGGTCGTCCGGCGCGTCCGTCGGCAGCTCCTCGACGAGCCGGTTGCGGTCGAGGTACTCGCAGACGCCGTAGCTCGCGTCGGCGACGGTCGCCCGGCCCGTCGAGTCCGGCAGGAGGTCGGCGTACTCGTCGCGGAGCATCGACGCGTCGCTGGGTTCGACGAAGGCGACAGCCCAGCCGTCCGCGACGAGCGGTTCGAGCGTCGAGACGGTCGCCGCGGCTCGCTCTCGCGCCTCGTCGAGGAAGCCGAGCGAGTACGCCGGGCGCCCGCTCGGGCCGAGGTCGTCCGGGACCGCGACGTGGACGCCGGCGGCCTCCAGCACCCGGACCGCGGCCCTGCCGACAGCTGGCTCCGTGTAGTTCGTGTAGGTGTCCGGGAAGAGGACGACCCGCCGGTCTGCGTCGGGCGGCACCCCCGGCCCGCGGGCGTCGAACCAGTCGACGAGGCTCTCGCGCTCGAACGTCGGGAGGTCGCGTTCGGCGGCCACGCCGAGCAGCCGTTCGCCGACGGCGCGCGAGCCGGGGAGCTTCGTCGCCCAGTTCGACAGCGGCGCGAGCGTGCTCCCGACGCTCGCCCAGCGGTCGATGTCGCGGAACAGCCGCTCTCGGAGCGAGGCGCCGTCGCGTTCGTGGTGCTGGTGTTTCAGCTCCGCCTTCAGCTTCGCGAGGTCGACGCCGGTCGGGCAGTCGCTCGCACAGCCCTTGCAGCCGACACAGAGGTCGAGCACCTCCGACTGGAACCGGTCGGAGTACAGCTCCTCGTCGTCGAGCTCGCCGCTGATGGCCGCCCGGAGCAGGTTCGCCCGGCCCCGGGTCGACTGTATCTCCTCCCGGCTGGCGCGGTAGGTCGGACACATCGTGTCCTGGCCGGTCTGGCGGCAGGTGCCACAGCCGTTGCAGAGCTCGACGAGGTGGGCGAAGCCGCCGTCGTCGTCGAAGTCGAGGGCGGTCTGTGGCTCGACCGCGCTGTACTCGGCGCCGTAGCGCAGGTGCTCGCGCATGTCCGCGCCGACGCCGCGCCCGTTCGGCGGGCCGTTGTCCGCCGGCGAGTCCCGGTAGACGACGTTGCCGGGGTGGAGCTGCCACGCCGGGTCGAACGCGGTCTTCACCCGCTTGAAGGCGTTCCAGAGGTCGGGACCGTACAGCTTCGGCGTGAACTCGGTGCGCGCGAGCCCGTCGCCGTGTTCCCCGGAGAACGCGCCGTCGTACTCGAGCACGAGGTCGGTCACGTCCTCGGCGATGGCGTGCATCGTCTCGACGCCGTCCTCCGTCTTCAGGTTCAGGATGGGCCGGATGTGGAGGGTGCCGACGCCGGCGTGAGCGAAGTACGCCGCCGAGGTGCCGTGGCGGTCCAGGACCGCCTCGAACTCGGTCACGTAGCTGGCGAGCCGCTCCGGGGGGACGGTCGCGTCCTCGATGAACGGGTACGGCTTCGGGTCGCCGTCCATCGACATCAGCAGCGGGATGGCCGCCTTCCGGAGCTTCCAGAGGTCGGCCTGGTCCGCGGGGTCGAACGCCTCGAGGTGCTCGGTGGCCGCCCCCTCGCGCTGGAGGGTGTCGGTGACCTCGTCGATGGCCGCCACGAAGTCGTCGTGCAGTTCCGAGTCGAACTCGACGAGCAGGAACGCGGCGGCGTCCGTGGGGAACGGCTCGGCGTACTCGCTGTACTCCGGGGCGTCCCGGGCCATCGCGACCACCCGGTCGTCGACGAGCTCGACCGCGCTCGCGTCGTGGGAGAGCGCGTCGGGGACGGCCGCGAGCGCGTCGACGAGGTCGTCGTACGCGAACACCGCCAGCGCGGTGGATTCGGGTCTGGTCACGAGGTCGAGCTCCGCGGCGGTGACGACACCGAGCGTGCCCTCGCTCCCGACGACGAGCTTCGCGAGGTTCATGACGCGCTCGCCGTCCTCCTCGCGGACCACCTTGTGGAGGTTGTAGCCGGAGACGCAGCGCTTGAGCTCGGGGTAGCGCGCCTCGATCTCGGACTGGTGCTCCTCGACGACCGTCCGGACCGTCCGGTGGAGGTCGGCGACGCGGTCGTCGCGGGCGAGGAGTTCGTCCCACTCGCGCGAGTCCAGCACCACGTCGCCGAACGTCGCCTCCAGGCCGTCACCGAGCACGACGTCGACGGACCGGACGTAGGCGTCGGTGATGCCGTAGCGGACCGAGTGCGCGCCGGTCGAGTTGTTGCCGATGCCGCCGCCGACGGTCGCACGCGCCGAGGAGGCCGGGTCCGGTGCGAACTGGAGTCCGTGGGGTTCGAGGACGGCGTCGAGGTCGTCCTGCACGACGCCGGGCTGGACGCGGGCGGTCTGTGCGTGGGGGTCGACCTCGAGCACCGCGTCCATGTGCACCGAGCAGTCGAGGACGACACAGCCCTTCCCGACGCCCTGCCCGGCCAGCGAGGTGCCCGCCCCGCGTGGCAGCACCGGGACGCCGTGGTCGGCCGCCGTCCGGACAGCCGCCTGCACGTCCGCGGCGTCCCGTGGTTCGACCACGCCAGCGGGCCGGGCCTGGTAGATGCTCCCGTCCGTGGCGTACAGCACCTGTGCGTACTCGTCGAACCGGACGTCACCGCGGACCGACGACCGGAGGTCGACGGCGAGTTCGGCGTAGGACTCGTCGTCCGGGTGTGCGAACCCGAGGGAGTCGTGACTCGTGCGGGCGGAGTCGTCCGTGGCCATCGTGTTACGTGACGGCATACCACGGTAAATGCCTTCGCCACGCGCGAGATACCTTTTTCCCGCGAGGTGCCGATTGCCCGGACATGCAGGACACACCACAGGTCGGCGAACTCACGCCGCCGAACCGCACGCTGATGGGGCCCGGGCCGAGCGACGTCAACCCCCGGGTGCTCCGCGCGATGAGCACGCCCCTCGTCGGACACCTCGACCCCTCGTTCATCGAGGTCATGAACGAGGTGCAGGAGCTCCTGCGCTACACGTTCCGCACCGACAACCAGTGGACCATCCCGGTGTCGGGGACGGGGAGCGCCGCGATGGAGGCCGCCATCGGGAACGTCGTCGAGCCCGGGGACACGATGCTCGTCCCGACGAACGGCTACTTCGGCGGGCGGATGGCCGAGATGACCCGTCGCGCAGGCGGCGAGGTCGTCGAGGTCGACGCACCGTGGGGCGAACCGCTCTCGCCGGCGGACGTCGCCGACGCGTTCGACGAGCACCAGCCCGACGTGTTCGGGTTCGTCCACGCCGAGACGAGCACCGGCGTCCGCCAGCCCGAGGTGTCCGAGCTGACACGCATCGCCCACGAGCACGACGCGCTCGTCGTCGCCGACACCGTCACCAGCATCGGCGGCGTCGAGCTCCGCGTCGACGAGTGGGACATCGACGTGGCGTACGCGGGCCCGCAGAAGTGCCTGTCCTGTCCGCCCGGCGCGTCGCCGCTGACGCTGAACGACGACGCGATGGACAAGGTGCTCGCCCGCGAGGAGCCGGCCCGCTCGTGGTACCTCGACCTCTCGCTGCTGGAGGGCTACTGGGGCGAGGAGCGCGCCTACCACCACACCGCACCAATCACGAACGTCTACGCGCTCCGCGAGGCGCTGCGGCTCGTCGCCGAGGAGGGAATCGCGAGCCGCTGGAAGCGCCACGAGCGCATGGCCGGCGCGCTGAAGGCCGGCGTGAAGGCGATGGGGATGGAGATGAACGCTCCCGACGACTACTGGCTCCCCAGCCTGAACGCGGTGCGGGTGCCCGCCGGGGTCGACGACGGCGAGGTCATCTCGCGGCTGCTCGACGAGTACGACCTCGAGATCGCCGGCGGGCTCGGTGACCTCTCGGGCGAGATATTCCGCATCGGCTGCATGGGTCACTCCGCGCGGCCGAAGAACGTCACCTACCTCGTCAACGCGCTCGGGAGCGTCCTGGAGGACGAGGGCGCGGCCGTCGACGCGGCCGGTGGTGCTGAAGCGACCGCAGAGAAGCTGTAGCAGGCCAGACGGCGGTCTGCCGTCCGGTCAGATGGCCGGGGGCGCGCGCTCGACCTGGTAGTCGGCCTCGTCGTCGACACCGATGACTGCCCACTCGTACTCCGGGTCGGTCTCGCGGACGCGCCGACGGACCGCGTCGGCGTGCTCCGTCCGGGTGACGAAGCAGCGATACGAACCGGGGGAGGAGGACTCCGGCGGATTGTGTAGCTCCTCGGTGGCGGTCACGTGGACGACCTTCCAGTCTCGTTCTGCACGGACTTCGTCGCCGTCGGTCGTGACGGTGTAGCCGAGGCGGCTGAAAATCGACTCCGCTTCCTCCCGCAAGTGCCGGTTCGTGTTAACGGGGCACATTCGGTAACTAATACCACAGCCACCCTAATAAACGTTCACCCAAACTAACCATCGGAAACCTCTGTCGACGGCTGCTGAAACGGTCGAAATCGGTCAGGTGTCGTCCCGAGGTCGTTCACTCGTCGACAGACCTGTCCGTCGACTCGTCGGCGGCGGACGTGGCACTCACTCGTGTGCCGCGTCCCACTCGGTCGCCTTCCGGAAGTTCTCGCAGACGTTGCACTGGATGCGCCCCATCGAGTCCATCGCGTTGTCCACCGTCTCGCAGTTCGCACAGAACCAGCCGTACTTCCGCTCGCGGTCCGGCGTCCGGTAGACGACGAAGAAGGGAGCCTTCGAGCCGCGGTCGCCCTCCAGCCGGTCCACGTACACCGTCTCGCCCTCCGCAGTGCGCAGTTCCTCCAGCGCGTGGTCGCTCATGCAACCGCGTTGGGAGTCGCGTCGCTTAGGTCTGTTCGTCTCCGGAGGAACGTTCTTGCCGACGCGCGAGCAACGGCGGCACGTGACCCTCCGACTGCTGCACTACGCCGACCTGGAGGCCGCCTACGACGTGCCCGAACGGGTGGGTCGGCTCGCGACCGCGATACGCGAGCGCCGCGACGACCGGACCGTCGTGACCGGCGGCGGCGACGACACCGGTCCCTGCGTGCTCGGCTTCGAGGCCGACGACGACGGGCACGCCGTGGCGTTCTTCGACGCGGTCGAACCGGACGTGGAGACGTTCGGCAACCACGAGTTCGACGGGCCGACCGAACGTGCCCGCCGGTTCGCCGCGGAGACGTCCCCGACGTGGCTCTGTGGGAACCTCTACGAGGGCGGAAGGGGAGACGGTGACCGGTTCGCAGCTGACGCGACCGAACCGTGGACGACCATCGACACCGCGGCCGGTCGTGTGGGGCTCTTCGGCGTGACGACGCCGGCGCTACCAGACATCAAGCCAGACGTGGAACTCGACGCACGGGACCCGATCGCGGCGGCCCGCGAGGCCACCGCTTCCCTCCGCGACGCCGGTGCGGAGTACCTCGTCGGCCTCTCGCACTGCGGCGACGACGCGCCGATCGCCAGATCGGTGGACGTCGACGTCGTCCTCGGCGGGCACGACCACACGGTCCGCGACGAGGTCGTCGCCGGGACCCGGCTCGTCAGGCCCGGCCCGGCCGGCCAGCGACTCGCCGAGGTCCGCGTCGACCCGGACGGTGACGCGACAACCGAGTTCCACGACGTACCCACCCACGAGCCCGACACCGAGCTGACCGCGACCCTGCGCGACAAGCTCGCGGCCGTCGAACTCGACGACGTGGTGGCCCACGTCGAGGGTCGCGTCGACCGCGCCGTTCGCGAGCCCTCGCCCGTCGGGACGTTCGTCGCCGAGGCCCTCCGTCGGGCGGACGACGCGGACGTGGGACTGATCAACAGCATGACGATGCGGGACTGCGGCGTCCCGCTCTCGGGCGCCGTCCGGCAGGTCGACCTCCACTCGCTCGTCCCGTTCCCGGCCGAACTGGTCACGGTCGAGCTGGACGGGGCCGACCTCCGCGCAGTCGTCACCGAAGCCGGGGGCGGGCACGTGGACCGAGACGGTCCGCCGTGGAACGGGCAGTTCGCCGGCATCGACGTCGTCTGGGACGCCGAGCGCGGACGTCCGGCGGACCTGACCGTCGACGGCGAGCCGGTCGCCGCCGACGCGACCTACCGGCTGACCACCATCGAGTACCTCGCGGCCGAGGACGTCGAGTTCCCGACCATCACCGAGAATCAGATCGTCGCCGAACCGGGCAGGGTCCACGAGGCGATGGTCGCCCACGCCGAGACGGCCGGCATCCCGACCGGACCAGTGGACTGGTTCGAGCAGAACGGGGCCCCGTGACGGGCTGGCGCCACGACCGTGCGCCCACCTGACAGGGAAGGCGAACGTTCATGACCCGGTGGGCGCACCGATGTACCATGCCCCTCCGCATCCTCCACTACGCGGACGTCGAACGAGCACCGGACGACCCGGAGCTGCTCGCGAGACTCGTCGGTCTCGTCCGCGAACGTCGCGACGAGGAGACGCTCGTCTTCGGCGCTGGCGACAACCTCGGCCCGGGCGTGCTCTCGCTCGTGACCGACTGCCGCCACGCGCTGGACTTCTTCGAATGCGTCGAACCCGACGGCGACACGTTCGGCAACCACGACTTCGACCGGGGTCCCGAGGTGACCCGCGACGTCGTCGCCGACTCGCCGATGCCGTGGATCTGCGCGAACGTCCGCACGGACGACGGCGACGACGCCGACCTGTTCGCCACCGACCAGGGCGTCGTCCCGTGGACCGTCTGCGAGGCGGGCGAGCACCGCGTCGGCGTCACCGGGGTCGCCAGCCCGACCACGGCCGACATCAACCCCTCCGCGTCGCCCCTGACCTTCCGTGACCCCGTCGACGCCGCGGGCGACGCCGTCGCGGAACTGCGCGAGCGCGACGTGGACCACGTGGTCGTCCTCTCGCACTGCGGCGACGACACGCCGCTGGCCGAGGACCTCGACGTGGACGTCGTCCTCGGCGGGCACGCCCACGAGGAGTTCCTCGATGTCGTCTCCGGCACGCTGCTCGTCCGGGCCGGCTCGAACGCATCGGGACTCTCGGAGGTCGTCTTCGAGGACCGGCCGCGAGGCTATCGGCTCCCGACCCGCGACGCACCGGTCGCCGAGGACCTGCTCGACGCGCTCGAGAGTCGCCGCCGCGAGGCCGGACTGTCCGACGTGGTCGCCACGCTCGACGAGCCCGTGACGGTCGACCGCAACGACACCAAGCAGGGCGAGAGCCGCGTCGGCAACCTCGTCACCGACGCGTACCGCTACGTCGCGGAGGCCGACATCGCGGTCCACTCCTCCGGCGGCCTCCGGACCACCGACCCGCTCGCCGGCGACGTGACACCCGCCGACCTCGTCGGGCTCTGCCCGTTCGAGAACGAGCTGGTGTCGGTCCAGATAACCGGCCAGCAGGTCAGAGAGACGGTCCACGATGCGTCGCTCGCCCAGTACGGCGACGAGGTACCGACCCACTGGTTCGGCCACCTCAGCGGCGTCTCGGTCGTCTGGGACGACGTGACCCACGAGGCGCGGGAGATACTCGTCGACGGCGAACCGCTCGAACACGGGGCCACCTACCGGCTCGCCACGAGCGGCTACTACGTCGAATCCTCGCACCTGTTCGAGGCGTTCGGTCCCGAGGACGTGGTCGACAGCCACGGCCAGCAGTTCGACGCCATCGTCGAGTACGTCCGCGAGCAGGGTCTGGACCCGCGGATAGAGGGGCGCGTTCGGCGCCCCGTGCTGGACGAGGTCTCCGACGCCACGCCCGACGACGTCTCCGGGTGAGGCGACGGGCCGACCGGGAACGCCTGCCGGAACGACACGTTCATCTGCGAACCACGGCTACGCAGGGTGTATGTCTCCCCGTCTGCTCCACTACTCCGACGTCGAGAACGCCTACGACGACCCCGACCGGATCGGGCGGCTCGCCGGCACACTGGCCGCGCTCCGCGACGACGACGCGCTCGTCGTCGGCTCCGGCGACAACACCTCCCCCGGCGTCCTCTCGCTCGTGACCGAGGGCCGGCAGGCGCTCGACTTCTTCCACGCCGTCGACACCGACGTCGAGACCTTCGGCAACCACGACTTCGACTACGGCCCCGCAGCCACGCACGACATCGTCGCCGACTCGCCACAGACCTGGGTCAGCGCGAACGTCAGGGACGGCGACGGCCGGTTCGCACCCGACCTGACGGAGCCGTGGACGATCCGGGAGGTCGACGGCGCGCGTGTCGGCTTCTTCGGCGTCACCGACCCGAAGACGCCCTCCATCAACCCCAACGCGACCGAACTGCACTTCACCGAGCCCATCGCCGCGGCGGAGGACGCCGTCGACGCGCTCCGGGACGCCGGCGTGGACCACGTCGTGGCCGTCTCGCACCTCGGACAGGGGGACGAGGAGCTCGCCGTCTCGGTCGACGTGGACGTCGTCCTCGGCGGGCACGTCCACAGCGTGGTCGAGGAGTGGATCGACGACACGCTCCTCCTGCGTCCCGGCGTCAACGCCGCCGCGGTCTACGAGGTCGAACTCGGCCCGGACGGCCCCGAGGCGACCCGACACGACCCGATGAACGGGAACCGCGACGAGGCGCTCGCGGACACCCTCCGCGACCGGATGACGGCGGCCGACCTCGACGAGGTCGTCGGGCACGTCGACGAGCCCATCGAGCGGACGAACTCGGCTGCGTTCCGCGGCGAGAGTCGTATCGGCAACTTCGTCGCGGACGCCTACCGCTGGGCGACCGAGGCGGACGTTGGCCTCCAGAACTCCGGCGGCATCCGCGAGGGCGACGCGCTCGACGGCGAGGTCACCATCGCGGACCTCGTGAGCGTCGTTCCGTTCCAGGAGCCCGTCGCGGTTGCAGAGGTCACCGGTGCCGAGCTCCGCGCGGTCTTCCGCGAGGCCAGCGGCGCGAACCTCGCGTTCGGCGAACTCGACTGGTGGCACGCCCACATCAGCGGGGCCTCGGTCACCTGGGACCGGAGCGACCACGAACTCGTCGACGCGACCGTCGCCGGCGAGCCGGTCGACCCCGAGGCGACCTACACGGTCGCGACGACCGACTACCTGTTCCACACCGACCACGAGTTCCCGACGCTCGACGAGGACCACCGCGTCGCGCTCCACGACACGCAGTACGAGGTGCTCGCGTCGTACGCCCGCTCGGTCGGGGTCGACCCGAGCGTCGACGGCCGCGTCGTCTGGCGGCGCGATTGAGAAGTTTTACCCGCACACATCCACTTGCTTCACGCGATGACTCGCGTCGTCGTCCCCGTCCGATATCCACTCAGCAAGCACTCCAGAGCGACGCTCGAGTCGGCCATCGACATCGCGAAGGACCGCGACGCGGCGCTGACCGTCCTCCACGTCAACCTCTACCAGAACGGAAAACGCGTCTCCCGGGCAGACCTCAAGCGGGCCACCGAGCGCGCGTTCGGGACCGTCCCGTACGCACGGTACGTCGTCCGGCGCGGCTTCCTCGTCGAGGAGACCATCCTGGACGAGGTGGCCGCCGAGGAGGCCGACGTCGTCGTCATCGGCTCGAAGCAGGTGGGCCGCTGGCGGCGCATGCTCCAGAAGGTCGTCGACGAGCCGGACATCGACGACTACCTCCGGCGCAACCTCGACTGCGAGGTCGTCACGGTCGAGGCCGAGTAGTCACTCCTCGCCGTCCTCGGGCCACTCGCCGGCCCGTCGTGCGGGTCCGGGTTGCTCCCCCCCGCGCTGCATCTCGACCGGGAGCGAGCCGCTCGTCTCGTCGAAGACGACGTGCGAGTGCGGGTACGGGATGTGGACGTCGGCGTCCTCCAGCCGGTCCCACACCGCCTCGTTCACCTCGGAGCGGACCCGCATGAGCTTGAACGGCTCCTTGGCCCAGTAGCGCAGCACCAGCTTCACCCCGTGGTCGGCGTACTCGTCGATGAAGCAGGTCGGGGCTGCCGGGTACCGCGCCGACCCGATGCGGATGTCCGGCCCCCCCGTGATGACGCCGTCGACCCCCTTCGCTGCGTCCTCCATCAGCTCCCGGGCCTCCGCGAGGTCGCCCTCGTAGGTGACCGTCAGTGCGAGGGACAGCCGCGTCCGCTCGTCCTCCGCGGAGTAGTTCACGATGTCGCGGTCCCGGATGGACGAGTTCGAGATGACGATGAACGTGTTGTCGAGCGTGAATATCTTCGTGTACCGGATGGTGATGTCCTCGACGAACCCGCGGGTGTTGCTGTCGGAGATCTCGATCATGTCGCCGATCTCGTACGGCTGATCCGCGAGGACGAACACGCCGTTGATGATGCTCCCGACGATGGGGGCGAGCACGATACCGAGCACTGCCGAGAACACACCGACCGAGAGGAGGATGTCGCTCCCGCGGAAGCCGACGATGGAGAGGGAGAAGGCGACTGCGACGAGCATGATCGCCAGCCGGACCGACCGGAGCACCGTCTGGGTGATGCTCGGCCGCTGGATGCGCCGGGCGATGGTCCGCCCGAACAGCCGGATGACCAGCTTCGAGACGTACCAGCCGGCGATGAGGACGAACATCGCAGCCCCGAGCTCCACAGCCACGTGTGGCACCGCGTCGGGCAGCAGTCCGTCGATGAACTGGATGCCCTGCTCGGTCGACCCGTTGGTCGTCGTCGTTCCCGGCGCCTGCGTCGTGGTCCCGTTCCCGGCGGTCGTCGTACTGCCGTCCTGCGTGACCGACCCGGGTGTCATATTCCTGCCGTCTCACTGCCCCGAGATAAGGGTTGGGACCCCGGTCGAACGCGAGTCGGTGCCGGTTTTATCGCCCTGAAAGGCGTACGTCAGGTATGGCCACTCAAGCGACCGAGGACGTTCGATTCGACGTGACACACGACGAGGCGGTGTCCGACGTGGTCGTCGCCGGCTTCTCGCAGTTCGGTCTCGCCGGGCTCACGGCCGTCGACTACCTGGTCGAGCAGCTCGACCTCGAGGAGACCGGCCACATCGTCGCGCAGGACCTCCCCTCCATCACCCCGTTCAACGACGGCACGCCCCGGTACAGCACCCGACTGCTCTCGCGGGACGACCTGAACCTGACTGTGCTGATGTCGGAGCTGTTCGTCCCCGTCTGGGCCGCCAAACCGTTCGCCCGCGCCGTGCTCGACTGGACCGAGGCGAACGCGGTCGAGGAGGTCGCCGTGCTCTCCGGCGTCCCGGTGCCGCACGGGCCCGAGGACCACCGGAGCTTCTACGTCGCGACCGAGGACTACCGACGGCGACGGCTCGAGGGGAGCGAGATTCCACCGATGGGGAGCGGTTTCCTCGACGGCGTGAACGCGGCACTCGTCGAACGCGGGATGGACTCGTCGCTCGCGGTCGGCGTCTACGTGACGCCGGTGCATGCACAGGCCCCCGACGTGGAGGCCGCTGTGAACCTCCTCGAAGCCGTCTCCACGGTGTACGAGCTCGACCTCGACACGGGTCCGCTGGAGGAGTTCGCGGAGAGCGTGGCCCTCTACTACTCGGAACTCGCCCAACGGCTGGAGTCCGTCCCGGAGCGCGAAACGCCTGACGACAGGATGTACATGTGATAGTGTGACAGGAGCGCGTTTCGGAACAGGGTGCTACTCGAATTTCAGTAAATGATTTAACGGTCGCCCAGAGTTGATACGGTATGCCATCCGACGACCTCCGTGGGACGATGGAGCGGGTTGGGGACCGGTTCAATCTCGGGGAGTACGAGATCGACGCCTACCTCACTGTGCTCGAACACGGGCAGCTCACCGCATCGGAGATCGCCGACCGGACGGAGATCCCACAGCCTCGCGTGTACGATACGGTCCGGAGCCTCTCGGACCGCGGACTCGTCGAACTCCGCGAGTCGCGACCGATGAAGATCATCGCCGTCGACCCCGACGACGCGTTCTCGGACCTGGAGTCGTCGCTGTCGGAGCTCGTCGACGAACTGAACGCCCGCTACACCGCCCCCGCTCGCGACACGGAGGCCGTCTCTCTCGTCAAATCTCGCTCGACCATCCTTCGCTATCTGGAGGAGGTCATCGATGCCGCCGAATACGAGCTGGCGCTGTCGCTCACACCGGACCTGCTCGAACGCTTCGAGGACCTGCTGGCGACCCGGCACCACCAGGGCATCAGCATCGAGCTGCTGGTGACCCCCGCCGCCGGCGCGCCGGACCCCGACGAGTTCGACTACGAGCGCATCGCGACCACGGTCCGTGTCCGCCGCGGTATCACAACGCCGGTCATGGCCGTCGCCGACGGGTCCTACTCCATCTACGCGACGCAGGACGCGCTCCGGGACGATCAGGACCGCTACGGCGTCATCTTCAACCGCTCCGCGCTCGGCTTCCTCGTCTCCGGCTTCTTCGGCACGGTGCTGTGGACGACCGCCGACGAGGTGTTCGCCGACGGCGAGAACCGGCCGTTCCCGCGCCGCTACTCCTCCATCCGTCGCGCAGTGAAGGACCTCATCGACGAGGGTGGCGAGTTCTACGCGACCATCGAAGGTCGAGACGTCGAGACCGGGACGCCACGGCTGATCCGCGGGCTGATCACCGACATCTCCTTCGAGATGACAGAGGAGGTCGCCGGGCTCACGCTCGAGACCGAAGACGGCGTCGTGACCGTCGGCGGCCAGGTCGCGGCCTACGAGGACGTCGAGGCCCACGAGATAACCATCGGTCGGGACGAACCGCCGGCGGCCGACCGGTAGCTCAGAACTCCATCACGCCGTCGTCCGTGATCGCCCGCTCCAGCAGCGACACCGGCGTCGCATCGTACGCCGGATTCTTGACGTCGAACCCCTCCGCGGGCTCGCGCATGACCTCGCTTGGCGACCGGAACTCGTTCTCGAAGACGAACCCGCTCTCGATGACCTTCGAGCTGGAGCCGACGACGCTCACGGGGACGTCGCAGTGGGCGGCCGTCGCCGCGATGGTGTACGTCCCGACGCGGTTGTAGAGCGTGTCGCCGACGATGCAGTCCATCCCGACGAACACCTCGTCGCAACCGTCGAGGTAGTACCCCGACGCGGCGTCGGTCAAGAGGTGCGTCTCGACGCGGTCGTTGCCGGCGAGCGTGCGGGCCGTCTTCCGACCGAGGTAGCGCGGCCGCGCCTCCGTTACGTACATCTCGACGTGGGCGCCGTCGCGCGTCGCGAGCTCGATGGCCTCGAGCACCGTGGAGGAGTAGTCGTGGGTGAGGATGGTGCTCCCGTCCTCGATGTGCTCGGCCGCGCGCTTCGCCGCGCCGCCCTTGCCGTGTTCGACGGCATCGACGACGCGCTCGACTGCCTCGCTCGTCGTCGCCTTGGCGTCGTCGACGTCCTCGCTCTCGGCCTCGTTCACCGTGTCGACGACCTCCCGCATGGCGTTGTACAGGGAGGCGTGGGAGGGGTTCGCGCGCTGGAGGGCCTTGGCGTTCCTGTCGAGTGCGCGCTCGTACTCCTCGACGGTCGCGAACTCCCGTTCGAGCAGTTCGAGCAGCGCTCGGGTCGCCTTCACGGCGACGACCGAGGAGGAGTGGGTCTGCATCTCCTCGATCTCCTCGACGGTCTCGTCTATCATGGTGGACACGTCGCCGGTCGGCGGCAAAGACCTTTCCACTGCGGAGGGGGCCGGTCAGCCGCGTAGCTAAGACGGTCCAGTACCAAGGTACGGTCATGGTCTCCGTCACCTACTACTGTCCCTACTGCGGGGCGCTGACGAGCCTCGAACGCGACGCATACATGGCCGACAAGTGCGTCACGAAGGAGCCACTGGAGGGCTGGGAGTACGCGTCGACGACGGAGGAGTTCGAGGACGCCGACGGCGTCGAGTTCGTCTGTCTGGGCGACGCAGACGACGAGCCGGACGCTGGCTGTGGCCGCACGTTCTACCTCAGCTTCGTGCGGTACGAGGCGGGCGAGCCGGTCGAGCACCGCGTCCCCGACATCGACCGGCCCCGGTTCGACTTCCTGCACTGACGAGTCGGCATCGCCGCCAGCCGGACGCTTTTGTGTCACCACCTCCGATACCGGGGTGATGGACGACGAGATACTCGACGAACAGCGCGAACTCGTCCGCGTGCTCGAGGCCCATGGCTGGGACGTCACGGAGTCGGAGCTGTCGGTGTACGAGAGCCCGTGGGAGGACGACGACACGCCCGAGGCGACGATCACGCTCACCGCGCGACGGCAGTTCCCCGAGAGCGACGTCCCCGAGGGCGCGGGCGAGGACGGCGACGACGACAACCCCTACCGGCTGAAGTAGCTGCCGCTGGTCGGCGTGCCGACGGGCTCGATGGGGTGGCGAACAGGCGGCACCTGCAGGAGCGCATCCGGCGTGCCGCGCGACCGCCCGGACCGGGATGCGGCGTGGCTCAGACCACGCCCGCTCTGGCCCCGGCATCGCACTTGAACGGTCGGCAGCTGGGAGCGGATGGTGGTCGGCTCTCGGCCGGTCTCAGCCCTTGATGTTGCAGACGGGGAACGTCCGCGCCACCCGGTCGCCGATACCCAGCGCGTCGCTGACGCGGACGACCTCGTCGACGTCCTTGTAGACACCCGGAGCCTCCTCGGCGACGGTCGCGCCGGACTGTGCCTTCACGTAGATCTGGTTCTGCTCGCGGAGGTCGGTCTGCACGTCGCCGCCCCAGTACTCCTTCTTGGCCTGCGTGCGGCTCATCAGGCGGCCCGCACCGTGGGCGGTCGACCCGAACGTCTCCCGCATCGAGTGCTCGCCGCCGCGCAGCACGTAGCTCCCGCTGCCCATGCTGCCGGGGATGATGACGGGCTGGCCGACGTCGCGGTAGGCCGGCGGAACCTCCTCCCGTCCGGCCGGGAACGCCCGCGTCGCGCCCTTGCGGTGGACGTAGAGCTCTCGCGTCTCGTACTCGACGGCGTCCGCGTCGTCGGTGACGACCTCTCCGGTGGCGTCGACGCCGACCTGATGACGCTCCTTCTTCGCGATGTTGTGGGCGACGTCGTACAGCAGGTGCATCTCCATGTCCCGCCAGTCGCGGTCGAACACCCGCTCGAACACCTGCCGGGTGCGGTGCATGATGAGCTGGCGGTTCACCCAGGCGAAGTTGATGGCGGCGCACATCGCGCCGTAGTACTCCTCGGCGAGCTGCGAGCCCGCCGGAGCCGCCGCCAGCTCCCTGTCCGGGAGGCTGTCGAGCAGGCCGGCGTGGGTCTTCTCGATGCGCCGGAGGTAGTCGTTGCAGGTCTGGTGGCCCAGCCCCCGGGAACCGCAGTGGATGAGCACGACGATCTGGTCCGCCGCGAGGCCGAACGAGTCCGCGACCGCGTCGTCGTAGACGTCCGTGACGCGTTGCACCTCGAGGAAGTGGTTGCCCGAGCCGAGCGAGCCGATCTGGTTCTTGCCCCTGTCCTTCGCCTTCTGCGAGATTGCCGACGGGTCGGCGTCCGGGCGGAACCCCTCGTCCTCGCAGTGTTCGAGGTCCTCGGGGACGGCCCAGTCGTTCCGGAGCGCCCACTGGACGCCCTCCTCGAGGATGGCGTCGACGTCGGCGATGTCGCCCTCGAAGACCCCGCCGCCGCCGAGGCCGCTCGGGACGTTCGCGAACAGCGCCTCGACGAGCTCCTGCTCGCGGCCCTGCAGGTCGTCGTAGGTGAGGTTCGTCGTCAGCATCCGGACGCCGCAGTTGATGTCGTAACCGACTGCTCCGGGCGAGATACAGCCGTTCTCGGCGTCCATCGCACCGACGCCACCGACGGGGAAGCCGTAGCCCTGATGACCGTCGGGCATGCAGATGGCGTACTTCGTGATGCCGGGGAGGTGGGTCGCGTTCCGGAGCTGTTCGAGCGTCTTGTCGTCGCCGATCTCGGAGAGCAGTTCCTCGCTGGCGAACACCCGTGCCGGGACGCGCATGTCGCCCTGCTTCGGGATCTCCCAGACGTAGTCACGGACCTTCTGGAGCGTGACGTCGCCGGCCTCGTAGGTGGTCATGGTTCGAGATTCGACGGCCCGACCGGAATAGATTGTGACTGGGTACTGTCGGGTTGGCAATCGTCCGGTGGGCCGTCGGGCGTCGATGCGGCGCTACACGTCGAAGACGACGTAGGCGTGCCATCCGTCCTCGACCTCCTGGACGGTCATCTCGGAGTAGGTGACGGCCTTGATCTCGCGGGCGTCGACTGCGTCGAAGGGGACGCCGCGCGCGCTCGCCTCGACGAGCCAGCCACCGTCGGCGGCCTCGTGGACGCTCGCCTGGTGGTCCGCAGGGAGGACACTCCGCACGTCGCGTTCGTAGACGAGTTCGTCCAGGTAGTCGAACAACAGGCTCTCCAGCGTCTCGCTCTCGACGGTCAGCTCGAAGCGCTCGCCGACGCCGTCGGGCACGTCGTCGCACTGTGCGGCGGTCAGTCCCTCGGCGACGGCTGCGAACAGCGCGCCGAGTGTCTCCCCGCTGGCGTCGACGGCCACGTCGGCGGTGTGGTCGCGGAGTTCGAAGCTCATGGTGTGACGGTCACGGTGTGTTCTCGTCCGTCATGTCTGCCTCTGTCTGGCGGTCACCGTCGTCCTCGTCCGTGCTCGTGGTGGCGTCCCCGCCGAGCTCGCGCTCCTCGCGTGCACCGGCCTCTCGGCGGGCGCCGGTCTCGAGGTCGAGGTCCCCGTCGGGGACGATCTCCGAGTCCTCCTCCTGTCGCTCCCCATCCTCGGAGGTCTCCTGGTCGAGCACGTCGGGTTCGACCTCCGGCTCGGCGTCGGTCCCCACGTCGTCCTCGGCCTGCTCGAACGCCGCCATCTGGCTGAGCTCGGCCTCGGTGAGGTTGTCCGGCTCGTTCGGGTCGCCGCCGGTCGCGACGCCGGTGGTCACGATGGTTCGGAAGCCCTCCTCGACGGTCATCTCGACGTCGACGACGCGGTGTTCGGGCACGTGGACGAGGTTGCCGCCCATGACGGGGTTCGGCGCGAGCGGGAGGAACAGCGTCACCATGTCGTTGCGACCGACGGCCTCCTGGAGGGGTTGCGGGGTCGAGGTCGTCAGGAACCCGAGCGTGTACGTCTCCTCCTGCGGGAACTCGACCAGTTTGACGTCGCGGAAGTTCCGCTCCTCGCTCTGGACGATGACCTCGGACATCTCACGGAAGCTGTCGTAGATGGAGCCGAAGCCGGGGATGCGGGCGACGAAGCCGTCGACGTAGTCGATTGCTGCCTCGCCGTACCGGAACCGCGTGAGGAAGCCGATGGCGAGGACGAGCAGCAGGACGAACGCGATGGTCAGCGACTGCACGACCATCACGGAGACGCCCTGGCTCAGCCCCACCTCTCCGAGGGCGACCACGACGGCGTCGAGGAAGGTGAAGAGGTACCCAGCGAGGACGTTCAGGACGAACAGGGTGACGAGCAGCGGAACGACCACCGCGAGGCCCGCGACGAACGCATCCTGGAGCACGTTCAGCGGCGAGAATCGGCCCTCTTCGACCGCTTCGTCCACTGGCGGACTCATTTTATACTCGCAGGGGAGGCGCTCGGGAAAACCTTTCCCCAAACCAACTCGGGAGTGGCCGACTGCCGGTGGAATTATATCGGCGTGTCCCGGAGTTTCACGACAGTGAGCGTCAACGTCGACACGCGCGTCGTCTCCCCCGGAAGCGACGAGTACGTCGAGGATGCGTGGCGCCTGAAAGAGCGCATCCGCCGCGATGAGGACGTACTCAAGCAGCGAAAGAGCTTCTTCACCGACGCGTATCGCCGGTCGAAGGTCCACCTCTTCCTGGACGAGGGGGCCGACCAGCCGGTCATCGGGTTCGCCGCGGTCCGCCGCGACGGCTACATCCTCTTTCTCGCCGTCGATCCGGGCTATCGCGGCGAGGACATCGGGAAACGGCTCGTCGCCCGCGTCGCCGAGGAGCATCGGACGGTGACGTGCCACGCACGCACCAGCAACGAGAACGCGCTGCGGTTCTACGAGCACCTCGGCTTCGACATCAAGCGACGCATCGACAACTACTACGAGGACGGCGGCGACGCGTACTACCTGAAACTCGGCGACGACGTGAGCATCACGGGCCGACTCTCCGAGTTCATGCGTCGCTGACGGTCGGCGGCCCGCGCCGACTCCGCAAGGTTTGTACGACCCCCTTCCGAACCAACGAGAGCCATGAACGAGCGCACCCGACGATACCTCCGCGGTCGCTTCGGCGACCACTACCGGGGGACGGAGCTCTCGCCCCCGCCCGAGCCGAACGAGCGCGAGTGGGGGTACATCACCTGGTCGTCGGGTGGCACGACGATGATCCGACACCACTCCTGGCTGGAGGTCGGCGACCTCGGAACGTTCCTCACGGACGAGCGGCCGCGACACGTCTACTTCTCCGCGGGCCGCTACGACGACCCCGGTGCCAGCTCGATGTCGGACAAGGGCTGGCGTGGGTCGGACCTCGTGTTCGACCTCGACGCCGACCACCTGCCGGGGGTCGACCCGGACGCGGACAGCTATGCGGAGATGCTCGCGGTCTGCAAGGAGGCGCTGCTGCGGCTGCTCGACCTGCTCGAGACGGACTTCGGCTTCGAGGACCTGACCGTCGTCTTCTCCGGCGGGCGGGGCTACCACGTCCACGTCCGGGACGAGGGCGTAGAAGAACTCGGCCGGGCGCACCGGCGGGAGATCGTCGACTACGTGATGGCCGCCGACGTGGACTTCGACTCCCTGGTCAACCGGGAGTCGGTCGCCGGGCTCGGGCTCAAGAACCCGACCGACAAGCGGAGCCTCGACACCACCGGCGGCTGGGGGCGGCGCGTCCACGAGCGCCTGCTCGCGTTCGTCGACGAGGTGCGGGAACTCCCGGCGGAGGAGGCACGCGAGCGACTGCAGTCGTTCGAGGGCATCGGCGCGGGCCGCTCGAAGAAGCTCGTCGAGGTGCTCGACGACCGCTACGACGAGCTGGCGGCGGGCAACCTCGACGTGCATCCGACCGTCGTCCGGCTCGCGGACATCTTCGCAGCGGAGACGTTCGACGCCGAGACGGCACCCATCGACGAGCCGGTGACGACGGACATCAACCGACTCATCCGGCTCCCGGGCAGCCTGCACGGCGGAACCGGGCTCGCCGTCACACGCATCCCCCGGGACGAGGTGGAGAGCTTCGACCCGCTCCACGACGCCGTCCCGGGGACGTTCGTCGGGAACGACATCGAGGTCACGGTCGAGGAACCCACCACGGTCGAGCTCGGCGGCGGTAGCTTTACGGTGGAGGCAGGCACACAGACTGTACCGGAGTACGTGGGCGTGTTCTTGATGGCCCGCGGCCGCGCCGAGAAGGGGAAAGAATGAATCTGGACGAACTGCGCTCTGCGCTCGACACGGAACGACAGAAGGGAGGCCTCCAGGGGTTACGCGACTCATTCTACCAGGAGGTCGCGGAGTTCGTCGAGGAGCTGAAAGCGGAGCGCGAGCAGCTCGCGGAGCAGTCCGACGACCCGTTCGGCTCGTCCGATGTCCAGCGGCTCACCGACGAGATAGACACCGCGCGCTCGACGGCGGAGTCGCTGTACGAGCGCCGGCTCGGCAAGCTGGTCAAGCAGGCCAGCCTCGCAGCGGCGGACATGGCGAGCCCGGACCAGGTCGAGGGCCTCACGGACGAGGAACGCGCCCTGTACGAGGACCTCGTCGAGCGCATCGAAGGGAACAAGGACCACATGTTCGACGTCATCGCGGGCGAGTCGACGACGACGCCGGCCGTCGCGGGCGACGACGCACCGACGCACCACCCCGAGGACGGGATGGGCGCGGGTGCGAACCCGTCGGGTGTCGCTTCGGACCAGGGCTCGGGGGAACCCGGGTCCCCGACATCCACGACGGAGACGGAGGAGGGCTCCTCGACACCATCGGCGGACGCAGATGAGCCCGGCACCGACCGTGCGCCCGACGTTTCGGCCGCCGAGGCGAGTGCGATCGCGGGCGCCGACGACCAGGAGGCAGGCGACGAGGGCGTCAGTGCGGCGGACGTGATGGGCGACGCACCGGAGACGGACGAGAAGCCATCGCCGGGCGACCCGGCGACGGACGGCTCGGGCGTCGCCTCCCAGGCGACGGAGACGGCCAGCGAGCCCATCCCCGCCGGTGGCGCGGCCGACAAGACGGAGGCCGGCGGACACTCGTCCGCGGCGGGACGTGCCGACGACGTGGAGCGGACGACCGTCCGTATCACCGACGACGTCGGGGAGATCTTCGGCGTCGACCAGCGCGAGTACAGCCTCGGCACCGACGACGTCGTGACGCTGCCGACGGCGAACGCAGAACCCCTGCTCGACCGCGAGGCCGCAGAGCGACTCGACTGATTCTCCCGGCCGCGACAGCGACTCACACGCCCCCAGTAGCTTCTTCCCCCGGAGCGTCGTAGCCGCAGCCATGACCGACGGCACGGACGCGACGGAGCGGGAGCAAACGGCGACCACCGGTACGGTGGAGGCGATCCACATCTCGCCAGAGTCGGGCGAGCCGGTCGAACCCGTCGAACGGGTCGAGGCCGTCGCCGAGACCGGGCTGCGTGGCGACCGCTACTTCGACGACGGGGGCACGTTCTCCGACGGGACACCGCGTGGCATCACGCTCATCGAGGCGGAGGCCATCGAGGCGGCGGGATCGGACTACGACGTCGACGTCAGCGACGGCCGCCACCGCCGGAACGTGACGACACGCGGCGTCGCGCTGAACCACCTCGTTGGTGAGACGTTCCGCGTCGGCGACGCGGTCTGCCGGGGCGTCGAGCTCTGCGAGCCCTGCTCCTATCTGGAGGGGCTCACCGAGGACGGCGTCGCGCGCTCGCTCGTCCACCGGGGCGGCCTGCGGGCGACGGTCGTCGAGTCCGGCGCGCTGGCGGTCGGGGACACCGTCTCGCCGGAGTGAGCGTGCCGGAAACGAAATCCGTTTTACCCGTCGTTTCCTTCCCGTGTCTATGCTCGACGTCGGCGCGGAAGCTCCGGACTTCGAACTGCCGGACCAGAACGGTGACCTCGTATCGCTCTCCGACTACCGCGGCCAGACGGTCGTCCTCTGGTTCTATCCCCGCGCGAACACGGAGGGCTGCACGATGGAGGCCTGCTCCTTCCGCGACAACTGGGACCTATACGAGGAGCGCGACATCGCCGTCCTCGGCATCAGCGACGACGAGGTCGCCGACCTGAAACAGTTCGAGGCGGACCACGACCTGCCCGTCACGCTGCTCTCCGACCAGCACGGCGAGGTCGCCACCATCTACGAGTCCTACGGCGAGAAGCAGATGTTCGGCAACACGTTCGACGGCGTCTTCCGGAACACGTACGTCGTCGACGAGGACGGCGAGATCGAACTCGTCTACGAGGGTGTCGACCCGGAGGAGCACGCCGAGGAGATCCTCGCGGACCTCGACGAGTAGCGCAGGGCCGTAGGCTGGACTCGACGACACGGCTCAGCGCCTCGTCTCACAGCCCGTTTTGGCGTGGATTTTAAGCGGCTTTCCTGGGGAGATAGGACCATGGTCGAGCGTACGCGCTCACTCGGATTCAGGGTCGCCTTCGCGATGGGGCTCGGGACGATGATCGCAGCCGGCATCTTCTCGCTGTCCGGCTCCGCGGTCTACGCCATCGGTTCCAGTGCGGTCATCGCGTTCGTCATCGCCGCGTTCGTCGCGGGGGTCACCGCGGCGTCCTACTCCGAGTTCGCGTCCATCTACTCCGAGAACGGCGGCGGCTACCTGTTCTCCTCGCGCACCTTCGAGAACGAGACGCTGATGTTCGCCGTCGGGGCGTCCCTGTTCTTCGGCTACACGGGGACGACCGCGTTCTACCTCGCGACGATGTCCGAGTGGTTCCAGCTGTTCATCATCCCCGACGCGTGGCCGGTCCCGACCGGCACCGTCGGCATCCTCACGGCGCTCCTCCTCGGCTACCTGAACGCGCAGGGGACCGAGGAGTCGGGGTCGGTGCAGGTGCTCATCACGGCCGCGAAGGTGGCGGTGCTGCTCGTGTTCATCGCCGGCGCCATCGCCTACGCGGGCATCTCGAACGCGGCCATCGAGTTCTCCCAGAGCTTCCAGTACGAGCCGGTCGGCATCGTCTCGACCGCCGGGACCGCTTTCATCACGTTCTTCGGGTTCTCCGCCATCGCCGCCAGCGCGGGCGAGATCATCGAGCCGCGCAAGACGGTCCCGAAGGCCATCGCCGCGAGCATGCTGACCGTGACCGTGCTGTACATCTTCGTCATCGTCGCGCTCGTCAACACCCCGCCGGCCGACGCCCAGATCCTCACGCAGGGCGAGACGGCGATGGGTGCCATCGCACAGGTGTTCCTCGGGCCGCTGGGTCAGTGGCTCATCGTCGCCGGAGCGGTCTTCTCGATGATCTCGGCGTCGAACGCGAGCATCCTCGCGGGGTCGGGCATCGGCTACCTGATGGGCAAGCAGGGACAGGCCCCACGTAGGTTCTCCCGCATCCACCCCGAGACGGAGACGCCGTTCTGGAGCGTCACCGCCGTCACCGGGACCATCGTCGTCCTCATCACCGTCTTCATCGCGGTCCTCGGCCACGGGTCGCCCGTCCCGCTGGGCCTCCACGGGTTGACGAACTTCGCGACGTTCAACCTGCTCGCACCGCTCGCGGTGGTCAACGCCGCGCTCATACTCTCACGCCGCAAGTTCCCCGACATCGACCGGCCGTTCTCGGTGCCGGCCGGCGCCGTCCTGCCGGTGGTCGGTATCGTCGCGAACATCGTCCTCATCGTCTTCATCGCGTACAAGGGACTGGCGATCGCCCCACCCTCGGCGCCGGAGGCGTACATCGTCCAGCTCCCGCTCGGGGAGCCCGTGTACGTCGGCCCGGAGGCCGGCGGCGTCGTGGCGGGGCTGCTCGTGGTCGGCGTGTTCGTCGTGGCCTACCGCGTCTGGGGCGGGCAGCCCGACGTCGACGAGCTGGTCAGGGACGTCGGCGCCCCAGAGCAGGTCGGAACGCGTGCCGAGAGCGCCGAGGCCGAGGGGAAGTACACCGTGCTCGTCCCCGTCGCGCTCCTCCCGAACGCCGACCGGTTCGGGCGCATCGCCGCCAGAATCGCACGGCTCTCCGACCCGGACCCGCACGTCAAGTTCCTCACCGTCACGGAGGTCCCGGAGCAGACGCCGACCGACGCGGTCGAGGACGTCGCCAGCAAGCGCGCGGACCGGCTGGCGAGCGTCGTCGACGAGGCGGGACTCGACGTCGACTACTCCGTCGACGCCCACGTCTGCCAGGACCTCGCGTTCGACATCCTGCAGACCGCCCGCCAGCACCGCGTCGACCGCATCCTGATGGGCTACCCGGAGGAGCACCGGACGGTGGCCGAGGAGGTCGAGCACAACGCCCCGTGCGACACCATCTTCCTCTCCGGCCTCGGCGACGAGTCGGACCTCGACACGGTGACTGTCGGGGTCGGCGGCGGCCCCCACCACGAGGCGATGCTGTCGCTCGCCGCCGCGCTCGGCGAGGCGGGGGCGGACATCCACGTCGTCAACGTCCGGCCGGGGGCCGAGGGGACCGCGGAGTCGTTCGACACGACGCTGGAGAGCCTACCGGACGACATCGACACGCAGCTCCACAAGGTCACGTCGAGCGACGTCGCAAGCGCGCTCGTCGACGCAGCGGCGGCACACGGCGGGGTGCTCCTCATCGGGGCGTCACGCGACCGGCAGCTCCGCCGCTGGGTGTTCGGGAGCACGCCCGACCGGGTGGTCGACCTCGCAGCAGCGCGCGACGTCCCGGTCGCGGTCTTCGCCAGCCAGACCGGGTTCGCCGACCGACTGGAGGAGTACTCGTTCCCCCTCTACCGGTTCGCACGCAACTGGCTCGGGGGCGACGACCGACCCGACGGGGACCGGAGCGTCGACACCGGCCAGTCGGCGGACTGACGGTCGAGCACCCACTCCTGCGGTGGTGAGACAGAAGAAGAACGCCGTCGGACGTCCCGTTACTGGAACGTCCGGCCGATCTGCTGTTCCTCGCCCGGGACGTCCTCCCGGCCGAAGCGCTGTTCGATCTCCTCGTAGCGCTGCTTGACCTCGTCGGTGACACTCGCGGTCACCTCGTCCATGGCGTCCTCGAAGTGGTCGGCGGTGATGCGGACGTTGCCGACGGACTCGGCCATCTGCTCCGGTTCGACGGAGTTGATGAACTCCCGGGTCGCGGCGAGCGAGGCCTCGCGGCAGACCGCCTCGATGTCGGCGCCGACGTAGCCGTCGGTGCGCGAGGCGAGGTCCTCGAGGTCCACGTCGTCCGCGAGCGGCTTGTTGCGGGTGTGGACCTCGAAGATGCGCTTGCGACCCTCCTCGTCGGGCACCGGGACGTGGACGTGGCGGTCCAGCCGCCCGGGGCGCAGCAGCGCGTCGTCGATGAGGTCCGGGCGGTTCGTCGTCGCGATGACGACGACGTCCTCCAGGTCCTCGAGCCCGTCGAGCTCGGTCAGGAGCTGCGAGACGACGCGCTCGCCGACGCCGGAGTCACCGGTCCGGGTGCCGCGTTCGGTCGCGATGGAGTCGATCTCGTCGAAGAAGATCACGGTCGGTGCGTTCGACCGTGCCTTCTCGAACACCTCGCGGACGCCCTTCTCGGACTCGCCGACGTACTTGTTCAGCAGCTCCGGCCCCTTGATGGAGATGAAGTTGCTGTTGGCCTCGTTGGCGACGGCCTTCGCGAGCAGCGTCTTCCCGGTGCCGGGCGGACCGTACATCAGCACGCCGCGGGCGGCCTCCAGGTCCATGGCCTCGAACACGTCGCCGTAGTCGAGCGGCCACTGGATGGTCTCGCGGAGGCGCTCCTTGGTGTCGTTCAGGCCGCCGACGTCGTTCCACGTGACGTCGGGCACCTCGACGAACACCTCGCGCATCGCCGACGGCTTGACCGACTTCATCGCCTCCTTGAAGTCGCCCTCGGTCACCTTGAGGTTCTCGAGCACCTCGGCGTCGATCTCCTCCTGTTCGAGGTCGAGCTCGGGGCGGATGCGCCGGAGTGCGTTCATCGCCGACTCCTTGGTGAGGCTGGCGATGTCCGCGCCGACGAAGCCGTGCGTGTTCTCGGCGTACTGCTCCAGCTCGACGCTGTCCGAGAGGGGCATCCCGCGGGTGTGGACCTGCAGGATCTCCAGGCGGCCACCGGTGTCGGGGACGCCGATCTCGATCTCGCGGTCGAACCGGCCGCCACGGCGGAGCGCGGGGTCGAGCGCGTCGACGCGGTTCGTCGCCGCGATGACGGTGACCTGGCCGCGCTCCTCGAGGCCGTCCATCAGCGAGAGGAGCTGGGCGACGACGCGGCGCTCCACGTCGCCGGAGGCCTCGCCGCGCTTGCTGGCGATGGAGTCGATCTCGTCGATGAAGACGATGGCCGGGGCGTTCTCCTCCGCCTCCTCGAACACCTCGCGGAGCTGCTCCTCGCTCTCGCCGTAGTACTTCGACATGATCTCCGGGCCGGAGATGGTGTGGAAGTGGGCGTCGATCTCGTTGGCGACGGCCTTGGCGATGAGCGTCTTCCCGGTGCCGGGCGGGCCGTGCAGGAGCACGCCCTTGGGCGGGTCGATGCCGAGCTGCTGGAACAGCTCGGGGTGGCGCATCGGGAGCTCGATCATCTCGCGGACCTGGTCGAGCTCGTCGTCCAGGCCGCCGATGTCCTCGTAGGTGACGTTCGGGACGCCCTCGGCGTCGCCCTCGCCGGCGGGGCCGACCTGCTCGGCGGGCGTCTCGGAGATCTGGATGTCCGTCGAGTCGGTGATGATGACGGTCCCCGACGGGTCGGTCGAGGCGATCTTCAGCGGGACGGACTGGCCGCTGCCGCCCATGGGACCGAACGAGAGCGAGAACGGCACCGTCTGGCCGCTGGTGACGGCCTGCCCGCTGAGTTTGTCGCGGACGAGCGGGCCGATGTTCCCCCGGATACGCAGGTTCTGCGGGAGTGCGACGGTGACGCTCGTCGCGGGCTTCACGTCGGCCTTCTCGACCTCGACGCGGTCGTCGATGCCGACGTTGGCCTGCTGGCGGAGGCGCCCGTCGATGCGGACGACGCCCTGGCCCTGGTCCTCCGGGTAGCCGGGCCAGACGCGGGCGACCGTCGTCGCGTCCTGTTTGCCGACGATGCGGATGTAGTCGCCGTTCTCGAGGCCGAGTTCTGCCATCGAGCCTCTGTCGATTGCGGCGAGCCCACGACCTGCATCCTTCTGCTTGAGGGGTTTGACGGTGAGTTTCATGCGTCGACCTCCATCTCGATAGTGAGGACGCCGTTTCTGATAAACGCTTGCGAGACGCCGGGGACGTCCAGCTCGTACTGCTCGTCACCCTGCCCGACGACGATGACCGTCTCGCCGATGACGTCCACGGACCCGCCGGCGAACGCCTCGCCGAGGTCCACTGCCACGACGCTGGCGTCGTCGTACGCGTACTGCCGGACGAACCGCTCGTCCTCTGCAGTGAAATCTTGGATATTCATGAGTTCAACTAACCTAAGGTTAGTCGCAATAGTATATAAATTCTTCGTCGACGGAACCACCAGACGGTAACGGGTTCTACTGTGTACGATGTATCTGCGGTTCACGACAGACTTAGGCTTTATGCCCTCGGGCGGGCAACTCCGAGTCATGCAGCAGGTCAGTCACCACGGCCGGACGACGACGTTCGAGGAGTTCGACCGTGGCGGGTCCGGGGAGACAGTACTGTTCGTACACGGGAGCGGTGGGAGCCGACGGCTCTGGAAGTCGCAGGCTCGGCTCGCCGACGAGTTCCCCGTGGTCGCACTGGACCTCAGCGGCCACGGCGGCGCGAGCGACACCGACGCCAGTGCCGGCTTCGAGTCGCTGTCGGCGTACGCCGACGACGTGCTCGCCGTCGCCGCGGAGACGGACGCGAGCGTGCTCGTCGGCAACTCGCTCGGCGGAGCCGTCGCGCTCCACATCCTCCTCGAACGCGACGCCGAGTTCGACGGGGTCGTCCTCGCCGGCACGGGCGCGAAGCTGGCGGTGCTCGACGACCTGCGTGACTGGCTCGCCGAGGACTTCGAGCGAGCCATCGAGTTCCTCCACGCCCCCGACAGACTGTTCCACGACCCCGACGAGCGACTCGTCGAGCTGTCGAAGGAGAGCATGCGTGCCTGCGGTCGGGCCGTGACCGAGCGCGACTTCCTGACCTGCCACGAGTTCGACGTGCGTGGCGAACTCGGTGGCACCGACGTACCGACGCTGTGCATCGTCGGCGAGTACGACCAGCTGACCCCGCCCAGATACCACGACTACCTCGCCGATGCGATGGACGGCCGCGTCGCGGTCGTCGAGGACGCCGCCCACCTCGCGATGCTCGAACAGCCGGAGGCGTTCAACAGCGCCCTCGCCCGGTTCGTCGACCGGGTCCAGGGGTAGTTCTCAGTAGATGCCGTCGAGCTCGTCCTCGACGTGGCTGTGCTCGTCGGCCGGGAACTCGCCGGACTCGACGGCGTCGCGGTAGGCGTCGACCGCGTCGGCCATCGCCGCGCGAACGTCGCCGAACTCCTCGACGAACGACGGCGTCCACGACGAGAGGCCGACGGCGTCGTCGACGACGAGCACCTGGCCGTCGCAGTCCGGGCCAGCGCCGATGCCGATGGTCGGCATCGACACCGTCTCGGTCACCTCGCGGGCGACGTTCGCCGGCACGTGCTCCAGCACGAGCGAGAACGCCCCGGCCTCCTCGTGGGCGACCGCGAGGTCGAGCATCTCCGCGGCGGCCTCCTCGGTGGTGCCCTGTCGCGCGTAGCCGAGCTGGTTCACGCGCTGGGGTGTCAGTCCCAGGTGGGCCATCACGGGGATGCCGAGCTGGCTCATCCGCTCTGTCAGCTCGACGGTGTGCGGGCCCGATTCGAGCTTCACCGCGTGGGCGCCGGCCTCCTTCAGCATCCGGCCGGCGTTCTCGATGCTCTCCTTCTCGTCGTGCCCGTAGCTCAGGAAGGGCATGTCTGCGACGACCAGGGCGTCCTCCGTCGCCCGCGAGACGGCCGCCGTCGCGCTCGCCATCTCGTCCACCGTCACCGGCAGCGTCGACTCGTGGCCGAGCTTCGTGTTCCCGATGCTGTCTCCCACCAGGATCACGTCGACGCCCTGCTCGTCGACGATCTCCGCCGTCACCGCGTCGTACGCGGTCAGCATGGTGATCGGCTCCTCACCGGCCTTCTCTCGCACGTCACGCACCGTGGTTCGCATGTCCCGACGTATGCTCGGCATCGGTCAAACGCCTGCCGGTTCCGGGACGGGTCCTGTTCACATGCAACGGTGGTGTCTCCCCGCGGGTCGAGACCCCGCATTCGAGTTCGAGCGCGGGACGGGGCCGGCGAGGTCCGCAGAGCGGCCCAGTGGCTGGCCGAAGCTGCAGCACGTGGAACGCTCCACCACGAAATCGGCAGACCTTACCCGCTGGCAGGGGGAGGACCGTCCGTGAGCGACGCAGACGCCGCGGAGGAGGACGAGGACCCCGTCAGCAACCCCGAGCAGGCGGTCGACGCGGCCGTGGACGGAACCGACGGGGACGAGGCCGTCGACTACGCGTGGGTCATGCGGACCACGTTCGTCGTCACCATCCTCGTCGGGGTGCCGCTGGTGACCCTCCTCTCGGTTCCGGTCTCGCTGCCGACGTGGAATGCGCGGGCGGAGTTCGCGGTCCGGGTCGGTGCCGTGGTCTGGTTCGTCACCGCCATCGGGGTCTACGTGTACGCGTCACGGCGGCGCTGAGCCGCCGGCGGTCACTCGACCCACCGGAACTCCGTGCCGGCGCGTTCGGCCGTCACCGCGTCCCGCTCGGAGTCGCCGACGAACAGTACGTCCTCGGGCGAGAGTCCCAGTCGGTCGACCGCGTGGAGCAGCGGCTCCGGGTCGGGTTTCCACGTCGAGACGGTGTCGCGACCGACCACCGGGCCGACGTGGTCGGCGAGGTCGTGCGTCCGGAGCGCGACCCGACAGGACGCCTCGCAGTTCAGCGAGCAGACGGCGGCGGGGCGGTCCTCGCGGGCGAGTGTCGTGGCGTATGGGAGGCGGTTCGACTCCCGGGCACCCTCGCGTTCGTGCGCCGCGATGGCCGCCTCGACGTCCTCGTAGAGGCCGTGCTCGCGGGCCTGGCCGAGCATCGTCCAGAGGTCGCTGTCGTCGGGACTGATGCCAGCGTCGGCGTACACCGCCTCGACGTCGCTTGCGACGGCGTCCCAGTCGACCACCAGTTCGACCAGCGTCCCGTCGAGGTCGTACACCACGCCGGCGTGCTCGCTCGTCATCGCCGGAGGGTTGGGTCGAGTCGCGGTTGAGCGTGTCGGTTCGTGTCGTGTGGCGTGTCCCCGTAGAACATACCTTCTTGGCCGACGCGGCCCAACGCCGACGTGTATGTCCTACACGATAGCCAGTACGGACGACGTGGACTCGGTCGTCCCCGAGGAGTACGGCGGCATGTGGTTCCTCAGGGACGCCCTCGACACGACGGCACTGGGCGTGACGATCCTCGAACTCGAACCGGGTGCGAAGGGCAAGGAGCACGACCACGCCGGTGACGGGCAGGAGGAGGTGTACGTCGTCGTCGCGGGCGAGGTCGCCGTCGACCTCGGCGACGAGACCGTCCACGTCGGCGAACACGAGGCCATCCGGCTGTCGGCCGACCAGACGCGCCAGATACACAACGACGGCGACGAGCGCGCCCAGCTCGTCCTCGTGGGAACGAACCCGTAGCCTGCGCGACGTCGCCGTTCCGACCGGCTCCGCAACCGTCAAACCCGTCGCCCGGGTAGGGACGGCCATGATAGAGAACCTCGCGGCCGGCGTCCGGGCGTTCACCAGCAACGCCTTCCTCGTCGAGGGCGACCGACGCGTGCTGGTCGACACCGGCGCGAACTTCGACATCACGGAGCCGCTGGCCGAGCACGGCGGCATCGACGCCGTCGTGATGACCCACACGCACCCGGACCACGTCGGCAACCTCGCCGACGTGAAACGCGAGTTCGACGTGCGGGCGTGGGGCTTCGACACCGACGAGCCGGGCATCGACGACCCCATCGGGGACGAGGAGACGGTCCGCATCGGCGACCACGACTACGTCGCGCTCCACACGCCGGGCCACAAGAACGACCACCTCTGCTTCTACAGCGAGGACGCCGGCGTCCTGTTCGCCGGCGACCTCGTCTTCCAGAACGGGAGCTTCGGTCGCACCGACCTCGCGGAGGGTGACCACGCATTGCTCGTCGAGAGCATCGACCGGGTGCTCGACGTCGTCGACGAGGACCTCGACGAGCTACACGTCGGGCACGGACCGTCGATGACGGACCGGCCGTACAGCCACATCGAGCTCGCGGCCCGGATGGCGCGGTCGCCCGGCCCCTAGACGTCCGCGAACGCCGACGTGGTCAGTTTCCGCATCGCGGCGCGGAGGTGCTCGTGGAACGTCGCCGTCGAGATGTCCATGGTGTCGGCGATCTCCGCGCCGCTCTGTCGACGTGGCTGGTCGAAGTAACCGCCGCCGTGGGCGGCCATGAGGACGCTCCGCTGCCGGTCGGTGAGCCGCTGGAGGGCGTCGTCTGACCGCGGGCCCGTCGCCTCGGAGCGCGTGAACTGTCGACGACGGATCAGCTCGGTGGTGTTGAACGTCTCGTCGATGACCTCGATGACCGGTCTCACACCGGTTCCGGGGTCGGTGTGGACGACGAACTGCGCCATGTCGTCTGCGAAGACGACCTGCTGGATGCTTCCGCCGAACGCGGCGATCTTCGCACTGACGGGCGGTTCACTGAGACGGACCTGGAGGTGGTGCACGTCCGGACCGGCCTCGAGGAGGTCGACCGACTCCCAGTGGTCGAGCGCCGACTCGGCCGCCTCGACGATCTCGACACCGGCGTCGTTCGCGGTGGCGTAGACGAGGAACTCGTCGCCCCCGAGCGGGATGGTCTGGCCGATCTCGACCCGGCCGTCCGCCGGCATCTCGATGCCGAGCAGGGAACCCAGATTCGACAGACGGAACTCCAGTTCGACGACCTCGTCGCTCATCAGCGCCCGTTTGCGCTCGATGGAGGCGATGGCCTGCCCGACGACCTCACCGAGTCCGTCGACCACGTCGCGCTCCGCCGCCGAGAACGCCGCTTCTCGCTCCGTGTAGACACAGAGGATGCCGTACAGCGTCGCCTCGTGGACGACCGGGATGACGGCTGCCGACCGGAACGCCCCGGTGTCGGTGTGTGCATCCCACCCGTCCGGCGGCGTGATGGATGCGGGACTGGTCGTCACCTGGAGCGTCCCGGTGTGTGTGGCTCGCCTGATCGGTCCTGTGGACAGCGGGTCGGAGACCAGCGACTCCGTGGCGGCCGTGGTCGGCGCGCTGATGTGAGGGGTGACCGTCCCGGAGGCCCGGTCGACGTCGCCGACCCACGCCAGCGAGTACGACTCCGAGCCGGCGAGGACCTCGCAGACGGCACGTTCCACGTCCTGACGCGTGGACTGCTCGATGACGGAGTTCGTCACCTTCCGGGCGACCGTGTTCAGGCTGTCGAGCGCGGCGAGCTCCCGACGCTGCCGTTTCAGTGTCCGTTCCCTGCGGAGGCGGTCGCTCACGTCACGCACCACCCCGACCCGTTCCACCTGTCCGTCGGCGTCGGTCAGGACCGCGAACGTCGCCTCTGCCCTGACGGTTCCCCCGTCCTTCCGCACGAGGTCCGCCTCGATCCGCCCGGTCTCGCGGTCGCCAGCCCGGAGCAGTTCGTCGTACTCGCTGGCGGTCTCGACGGTCTGTTCGTCGGCCACGAGCGAGACGTGCGCCCCGAGCAGTTCGTCGCGGTCGTAGCCCGTCATCGCCGCGTACGCATCGTTCACCATCGTGAAGTGCCCCGTCTGGTCGACGAGGTAGATACCGTCGTCGACGGCCTCGGCGATCAGTTCGTAGCGCTCGAGGCGACGTTCCCGCACCATCCGTTCGGTCACGTCACGGAGTGACAGCCCGAGGCCGGACTCGGTGGGGGCGAGCCGGTACTGGAGCCAGCAGCCGAGACGGGCGGACCGGAGCTCTGCCGACGTGGTCGTTCCGTCGACCATCGCCTCGTCGATCTGTGGCACCAGCTCCGCTGCGTCGAACTCGGGGATGCACTCCCAGACCGTCGAGCCGAGCAGCGGCTCGGCCGGGAGCGAGAGCAGCTCCACCGCCGGTTCCGAGACGTAGCGGACCCGGCCATCCGGATCGAGGGTCAGGAACGCGGCCTCGGCCAGCTGGTCGACGAGGGCCGCCGACCCGACCGGCAGCCACCAGACGCGGCCGCGTGCCCCAACCGCCTTCGTGGCGACGTAGCCGCCGTCGGCGAGCCGGTCCAGCTTCTCGAAGGTACTCCGTCTGCCCGAGTCGAGTTCGGTCGCGACCTCCGTGGTCGTCAGCGGCGTGCCCGGTCTCTGCCTGTCGAAGACGGCCAGCGTCTCCCGCAACGCGTCCGTCACCACGAACGACGACATGGCTACTACTCACGACTCGTCTTATTGAACCCTCCGTCGACGGAGTGCAGATCGTCCGTAACCGGTCACCAGACGACCGCGTTCGGCCGGTACACTCGATACGGTCGACGCATCCCGCCACGCGGAACGGGCTGGCACGCCAGACGGCCTGCTGGCTGCCCTGATATCTCAGGGGGAGCGCCTACACCCGTACAGCCTGAGACTGAGGGTACGGCCCTCGCGGGCTGAGAATCCATGAGTACCGAAACGACAGGTCCGTTGTCGCCGGGACAGCTCGACCACTATCATCGCACACTCTCGCACCGATGGCGACGCATCGTCGTCTCGGTGCTGGACCGACGACGAGCGGTTCGTCGCGGCGAGCTCGCGGCGGAGATCGCGGGCCGGCCCGAGGTCGACTGCTCGGTCGACCGGGTCGAACTCGCACTGCACCACTGCCACCTGCCGATGCTCGCCGACGCCGGCGTCCTCGAGCTCGACGGGGAGACCGTGCGGCGGCGGGACCCGGGGTTCGCCAGGCTCTCGGAGTTGAACCGGCGGCCGACCCTCTGAGGCGTCGTCGCGACGACGGCGTCGAGGGCGACGGGTCAGGAGAGCGCGGCCGTCACGAGCGCCTCGTAGGCGACCTCGTACGCGTCGGCGACCGTCGCGGGATGGGAGCGTTCGTCGCTCGAGAGCGCGGGGAGCGTACAGGTCGCGAGCGGGTCACAGAACGACAGCACGTCCTCGACACGTTCCTCCAGCCGCCCCTCTCGCGGACTCCCGCTGACGGCTTCGCAGGCACGTCCGTAGCGACCACCGTCGTAGACCCGTGCCCGTTCGGGCTCGACGACGGCGACGGCGTCGAACGCGACGTCCTGGAGCGGAAGCGCGATGTCCGCGTAGGACTCCACGACCGCCCGGTCCGCTCGCTCGACGGTCTCGCGGACCTCCGCGAGCGCCGGGGCGTGCAGCCGCTCCATCACGGAGTTGAGCTCGTCGAGCGACTGCACCCGGTGAGCGTCCGCGAGCGGCAGATGCGTCCGGGCGTCGTCAGGCACGTCGGCACGCTCGTTCACCACGAACTGGTCGCCGACCCGGTCGAGCACGAACTGGCGGTGGCTCGCACCGATGATGCCGGTGTCAGACCCCGGTGCGGGCCGCCAGAGCCGGTGGAGTGGGTTCAACGCCTCGGGGTCGAGGTCGCCCGGGCTCGCCGACGCGAGCCGCCTCGCGTCCTTGCCGTACAGCCGGCCCTCGGTGACGGCGGCGAGGTAGTCGTCGTGGTCGAACCAGTGGTCGTTGCCCGCACGGGGCTTGAACCCGGGGGCATCGAGGTACTCACAGAGGCCGGTCGAGAAGGTGGTCTTCCCGGCGTCGACGCGGGCGTCGCCGGCGACCAGGAGTCTCATGTGTCGAGGCCGTAGTACCCGGGCTCGTCGTCGGACCGTGGGGTGGCGACCACGAGGTCGTCCGCGTTGCCGATTATCCACGGGATGGCCCAGTCGAGGAGCACGTCCTCCGTCTCGCGGTCGAGCTCCGCGTCGGTTTCGAGCCCCTGCAGGAGGCGGGCGATCTCGTAGACGGTGTACATCTGGCCGGGTTCGAGGAGCTCCGCCGGCTCGTAGAAATCACACGGGTGGAGGTCGTCGAACTCGGACTTCGAAACGGGCATGGGCTTCCGTAGGACGGTGTCCGACCTAAAGCGTACGGTCGAGAGTCGTCGCTGACGGGGAGAAGACGGTCGAGACGGAACCGGGGCACAGACTCCCGGTCCGCTCGACACAGGGACGGCCCGGCGACCGACAGGATGACAGGCGGTCGTGCGTGGCGCGCGGGTCGACGGGCCTGGGTGCAGTGTGCGAGTGTGTCCGCTCGCGGTGGTGGTGGTGGTGCTGCGTTCGGCTATCGGGTCGCCGCCGGTGATGGCGGCCAACGGAGACCGCAGTGGCACGGGTCGACTGCGGCGTATCGCAGCACGAGAAGCTACCGCCCCCCGGTGGGTAAAGCTATCGGATTTAATATATATTCTTCTCTGAGGAGGGTGGTGGTCTCGGGAGCGATACGTAGCTCTCGATAGGGGGCGTGTCCCTCGCCCGGATCGACACTGCGTGTCAGTGGCAGCCGCGGGGGCCGGGCAACCTAAGTGGACGGCAGGACTGACTCCGGTAATGCTCGGTGGGCTCTCGGTCACCACCCTCTACCAGACGACGCTCCTCGGCACGACAGCGCTGGCACTCCTCGTCGCTGGAGTCGCCTGGCGGAACCGCCCCAACACGGGCGCCCGATATCTCGCCCTGAGTGCCGTGGGCGTCGCGATCTGGACCGCGCCGTCGCTCCTGCAGAGTCTGACCGTCTCGCTGGTCGCAGACGAGCTGCTCAGCCGGGTCGCCTACGTGGGCGTCACCCTCACGATGCCGTCCTGGTTCCTGCTGGCGGCCGAGTACACCGGACACGAGCGGTTGCGGACGAGACAGGTGCGCTTCGTCCTCTGGGGGGCCTCGCTCGCGATGCTGGTCGTCGTGCTGTCCGGGTTCCTCGTCGACCACGGACTCATCTACACCCGGCTGTTCGAGAACCCGGGGACGCTGACCGGACTCGGTGTCGACCACGGAGCGGTGTTCTACCTGTGGACCGTCTTCGGCTACGCCCTCTCGCTCGGTGCCCTGGCGATGTTCCTCGGGTTGTTCTACCGGTCGGCCGACCTCTACCGCAGACAGGCCGCCGTCGTCATCCTGTCGGCGTTCGCCCCGTTCGTCGGGAACGTGCTCTACGTCACCGAGGCCATCGCGGTGGACGGGACGCCGTTCGGCTTCGGCCTCGGGAGTGCGGCGCTGGCGTTCGGCGTGTTCGAGTTCGGCCTGACCGACGTGACGCCGGTTGCCCGCGAGTCGCTGATGGCGAACATCAGGGACGGCGTCCTCGTCCTCGACGACGAGGGTCGCATCACGGACGCGAACCCGGCCGCCAGACGGCTGCTTGGACTGGACGCTGCGGGGATCGGACGCGAGGTGACCGCCGTCCTCGACGGTCCGGTCGGCGACATCGCGGCCGAGGTCGGCGACGAGGAGTCCCAGACCCTCGTCACGCTCGACTCCGCCACCGGGCAGCGATTCGTCGACGTCCGGGTCTGGCCGCAGTCCGACGACCGCGGCCGCTCGCTCGGCCACCTGTTCTACCTCCGCGACGTCACCGAACGCGAGCACCGGGAACGCGAACTGGAGCGCCAGAACGAGCGGCTCGACCGCTTCGCGAGCCTCGTCAGCCACGACCTCCGGAACCCGCTCTCCGTCGCTGCGGGGTACGTCGAGCTCGCCAGGGAAACCGGGGACGTCTCCCATCTGGACGACGTCGTCGTCGCCCACGAGCGCATGGAGGAGCTCGTCGAGGACGTGCTCACGATGGCGCGCGAGGGGGAGACGGTCACGGACCCGGAGCCGGTCCGCGTCGACGAGGTCGCGGCAGACGCCTGGCACACCGTCGAGACGAACGGTGCCAGACTCGAGAGGCGCACCGACCGCACGGTGCTCGCGGCCCCGACACGGCTGCGCCGTCTGTTCGAGAACCTGTTCCGGAACGCGGTCGAACACGGCGGCTCCGACGGGGGACCGCTGACCGTCACCGTCGGGGACATCCCGGACACCGACGACGACGGGCCGGGCTTCTACGTGGCCGACGACGGCGTCGGCATCCCGGCAACGCGACGCGAGGAGGTGCTCGACGACGGCTACAGCACCAACGAGGCGGGAACCGGTCTCGGGCTGTCGGTCGTCCAGTCCATCGCCGACGCTCACGGCTGGGCCGTCCGGGTCACCGAGAGCGAGTCCGGTGGCGCGCGGTTCGAGTTCGTCGGTACCGCGGCGGGGATGCCGGCGACGCCGCCGTCCCCCGGTACCTGACCGGGAGCCGAGAGGAACACACCGTCAGCAACGCCACTGAACCCCGAGACAGTTTCTTTCCGCGGCTCCGGCCGTGGGATATTTACCCTTCCTCGTCGAACGAGGGTGACATGGCACTCGCCGAGACAATTTACAACGCTTCGTTAGTTCTCTCGATACTGGTCAGCCTGGTCGCGCTGTTTATCGCCTGGCAGTACAGCGACCGACGGGAGTCGAACGCCATCGTCGCGCTGGTCGTGGGTTCGATCGCCTGGGCCAGCTGCTCCCTCTGGTACGCCGTCGCGACGACGGACGCGACACGCATACTCGCCTCGAAGGCGGCCTACTTCGGCATCACGCTCACGGTCGCGGCCTGGGTCGTCTTCGCGCTGCTGTACACTGGCCGGGAGCACCTCGCCAAACCCAGCACGTACGCGCTGCTCGCCGTCGAGCCGGTCATCGCGCTCGCGCTCGTCTGGACCGGGTATCGGAACCTCTGGTGGAGGGATATCATCCGCGAACCTGCGGAGGCGGGGCTTGCGATCAAGATGACGTCCGGCCCGGCGTTCGTCGCCCACAGCGTCTACTCCTACGGGCTGATGCTCGCGGCTGCGTTCCTCGTCCTGCGGCACGTCTACCGCTCGCACTCCATCTACCAGCGACAGGCCGCGGCCATGCTCGTCGCCATCATCACACCGCTGGTCGGCAACGCGCTGTTCATCACCGGCCTCGTCGAGACGGGCGGGCTCGACCTGACACCCATCACGTTCGCCGTGAGCGGCATCGCCATCACGGTCGGCATCACCCGCTTCGGTCTGACGGACGTGGCACCGGTCGCCCGCGATACCGTCCTCGACAACATCTCGGACGGCGTGTTCGTCCTCGACGACTCCAACGCCATCGTCGAGATCAACCCGGAGGGCAAGCGACTGCTCGGCGTCGAGGGCCAGCAGGTCGTCGGCTCGGCCATCGAGGAGGTTCTCGACGCCGAGGACCCGCTCTACCGGCGCTACAGCGACATCGACGAGGCACAGGAGGAGATCGCCGTGGACACCGACGAGGGGCGGCGCTGGTTCGACGTGGACGTCGACCAGCTCGAGAGCGACGAGGGCGAGGACGTCGGTCGCCTCTTCCTCGTGCGTGACGTGACCGAACGAAAACGTCGCGAACAGGAGCTCGAACGGCAGAAGGAGCAGCTCGAGCGGTTCACCACCATCGTCTCGCAGGACCTCGACGAGCCGCTGGACGTCGCCGAACGGTCCGTCAATCAGGCACTCAAGACCGGCAAGGGTACACACCTGAAGACGACGCGACAGGCGCTCCGCAGCATGGACGCCATCGTCGACGACATGGTGACCCTGGCTCAGCAGGGCGAGCTCATCACCGACGACGAGATGGAGTTCTACCCGGTCGCCGACGTGGCCGAAGAGGCTTGGGCGAACGTGCCGACCGCGGACGCGACGCTCGACGTCCAGACGAACCGGTTCGTGCGTGCGGACCGGAGCCGGCTGGTCCGGCTGTTCGAGAACCTGTACGTGAACGCGGTCGAACACGGCGGTCCCGACGTCACCGTGGCGGTGGGCCTCCTCTCTGCGGCCGACGGCTCCGCCGTCGCCGACCCCGCCGAACGGGGGTTCTACGTGAGCGACAGCGGCACCGGCATCCCCCAGGACCAGCGTGGACGCGTGCTCGAGGCTGGCTACGCGAGCGACGACGACGGCACGGGCCTGGGGCTGGCCATCGTCGACTCCATCGCCGACGCCCACGGCTGGGACGTACACGTCACGGACGGCGGTGACGGCGGTGCACGGTTCGAGTTCACCGGCGCTGTCGTCGACTGACTGCCGCGCTGGTGCGAAAAAATCCGGTGGTGTACGGCTCGTCGCTTACTCGAAGTGCTCGACGCACTTCTGGTACTCGTCGGCGACCTTGTTCCAGTTCACGACGTCGAAGAAGTTGTCGATGAAGCTGCCGCGGTCCGGACCGTAGTCGTAGTAGTAGGAGTGCTCCCAGACGTCGAGCGCGAGGATGGGGTGTGCGCCCCAGAGCGCGCCCTGGTCGTGCTTGTCGACCTTGACGTTGCGGAGCTGCTTGGCGACCGGGTCGTAGACGAGCAGCGCCCAGCCACCGGCGGCCGAGGCGGCCGCCTCGAACTCGCCCTTCCAGCCCTCGTAGGAGCCGAAGTCAGCCTCGATACGGTCCGCGAGGTCGCCCTCGGGCTCACCGCCGCCGTTCGGAGACATGTTCTCCCAGAACAGCGTGTGAAGGTAGTGCCCACAGCCGTTGTGGGTCACGTTCCCGAGCGCACCGGCGGACGAGGAGTGGTCGCCCGACTCGCGGTTCTCCGCGAGGGTCTCCTCGGCCGCGTTCAGACCGTTGACGTACCCCTGGTGGTGTGTGTCGTGATGCCAGGTGAGAACCTGTTCGGAGATGGACGGTTCGAGTGCGTCGTAGTCGTACGGAAGCGGCGGCAGTTCTGCGTGTGATTTCTCGGCCATTTGTATCACCCAGTCCTACCATACGGTCGATTCCCGTTTAAAAGTTTAGAACCCGTATGGGTCTAGTTGGCAACCCGGTTCTCCGTGGCCGCCGTCGCCTCGAACTCGCAGGGGACGTGGAGCGTGATCGCGTTCCCCGTCTCCGCCTCGCTCTCGAAGTCGATGGTGCCACCGATGGAGCGGACACCCCAGACCGCCAGCCAGAGGCCCAGCCCGCTGGTGTGGTCGAGCGGGGTCTCCGTGCCTGATTTGAGCACCTCGCGCTCGCGCTCCGGGATGACCGGACCGTCGTCGGCAACCGTCACCGAGACGTAGCCGTCGTTCCCCGGCGTGACGAAGACGGTCACCGAGGCGTTGTCCTCGCTCGCGGCGTTCTCGAACAGGCTCCACACCACCGGCTGGATCGTCCGGGGGCAGTAGAGCGTCCCCTGCTCGGTGGTCCAGACGGTCTCGAACGAGGCCGTGGTGTACTGGTTCCGGCCGCGCTCGACGACGCGGGCGAGCATCGTCTCGAGGGGTTCGTACGTCTCCTCGTCGGCGCTCTCCAGCAGCCGCTCGATGCGGCGTGCGGTGTCGCCAAGCGAGGCGACCTCCGTCGCACGCTCCCGGATGGTCTCGACGAGTTCCAGTTCGTCGTCGTCGACCGTGGTCGAGAGCTCCTCCGCGCAGGCCGCGACGATGTTCATCTCGTTCCGGAGGTTGTGCCGGAGCACGCGGTTGAGCACGTCGAGGCGCTGCTCGTCGTGGGTGCGCTCGGTCACGTCGCGCATCGTCACCACCCGGCCGATGCGACGGTCGTTGCTGTTCGTGATGTCGGAGACAGAGACGTCGAAGTAGCGGCGCCCACGCCCCGTCTCGACCTCGACCGTCTCGTGCTCGTCCTCCATCGCCTGGGGATACCCGGGGATGGTCCGGGCCGCATCGCGTCCGAGTGCGGCCGTGGCGTCGTAGCCGAAGATGGTCGAGGCTGCCTCGTTCGCGTCGACCACGCGGTTGCGCTCGTCGATGACGACGACCGGGTCCTCCATGCCCTCGACGACCACGTCACGGGCGATGGAATCTGGCACGGGAACCGCCTCGAACAGGTCGAGCTCGTTCAGGGCCACGTAGCTCGCGACGCCGGTCACCAGGAACGCGATGGGCGTCGGGTCGAGCGCGACCATCGGCACGTCGAGCACGTGGACCAGGTTCCCGACCCAGGGGGCGAGCACGGCGGTCAGCAGCGCGAGCGACTGTCGCCGGTGTGTCGGACTGCGGTCGAAGACCAGCGAGACGAACAGGAGCGACCCGCCGAGGACGACCAGGTAGGCGTAGCCGACGCCGAGGTAGAACAGCGGGCCGAACACGTGGTCGACGACGTAGGTACCCCCCTGGTCGACGAGCTGGGGCTGCTGGTAGATGAGGCCGTGGTGCTCGAACGTGGCGACGAACCCGAGCACCGCCGCCGGGACGACGAGCAGCCCCGCCACCGTCCGCCAGCTGACGTACCGGTCACGGCCGGTGTACTCGAGCGCGAACAGGAACCAGAAGACGGGGATGGTGAGGCTCGCGAGCCACTGGAGCTTCATGAACGGGCGGCGTGTCGCCATCGTCTCGATCGGCAGCTCCAGCGCGTAGAACAGCGCCCACCACGCGACCGCGACGAGCATCGCCGCGAGCCACGTCGCTCCAGGCTTCGGTCGTTGTCGGTAGGCGAGCCAGGCGACTAACGTGGCCACGACGGCGGTGATGAGGAGCCCTGACATGGGAACGAGCGAGACGGTCATTTCCGTGTGGAACCGATGTACATCGGGTTGTCGTCCCACGCCCTTAACTCGACTGGCAATATCGAGGAGCGATTTCAAACGGCGAGGAGGACGAAACACAGCATGACGGCGTACTGGCAGTCACGACAGGTACCGAGCCGTCCGAGGTCGACGTCACGTCCGACGAGTGCGGTGACCAGCAGCGAGTAGACGACAGCCGGAACCAGCGCGAGGGCGAGGGGGACGGCGAGCACACCGGCCGTCGCCGCAGCCCCGAGGAGCGCGAGGGTGACACCGTCGAGGGCGAACAGCACGAGCTGGGTGCGGCGGACACCGAAGACGGTCGCCATCGTGTCGACGCCCTCTGCACGGTCGCCTGCCACGTCACGGGCGTTGAGCACCTCGCCGGCGACGACGGTCTGGAGGAAGAAGAAGACGCAGACGACGACCGCCGCGGGCGTCACGGCGGCGTCCGCGTAGGTGACCGGGATGAACGCGACGAAGATGGCCCAGGCACCGGCGACGAGGACGGTGTTCGCGACGAGCACGTCCTTCACCCGGGTGCCGCCGTCGACCGGGAGCCACGGCGTGCTGTACAGCACCGCGGCGACAGCCGGGACGAGCGTCAGCAGGAACGAGTCGAGGCCCTCCAGTGCAGCGACGAGGAGTGCGAGGACGTACGCACCGAGCGTGCCGACCAGCAGCGCCTCGCGGTTCCGGGCGACGAAGCCCGCCCGTTCGGGACAGTTGACCTCGTCCTCGGCGTCGACCAGCTTGTTCGAACCGTACACCGAGAAGGTGACGAGTCCGGCGAGCAGCACCGCGGTGGTGACCGGCAGCGACAGCAGCAGCGACACCACGACGACCTTCGTCGCGGCGACGGCGCCGTCGATGAAGGAGGCGTGTTTCGCGACCCCGAACGCGCGCTCGACGGCGGTGGTGGGGTCCGGGAGACGGTACGTGAACTGTTCGGGCCTGTACGGGTCGTTCGATTGACTCATAGAACGTTCGACACAGGGTGGCGCGCTCGGAAATAGCTTGGTGAGATGGCCAACAATAATTACGACAGGATAAGAATTTTATTATGTACTGCAAAACACGACCGGAAACCCTCCCTCACTCGCCGCGTGCCGATTCGAACATCGAGAGCGCCTGCTCGCGCCGGTCGCCGTGGTCGACGATCGGTCGTGCATACTCCGGGGCCCCCTGTTCCCGCATCAGCTCGCTGGCCTCGTGCCAGCCGTGGATCAGCGACGGGTCGGCGTCGCGCAACTCCGGCACGTACTCCGTGATGTACTCGGCGTCGGGGTCGTAGCGCTCGCCCTGGGTCATCGGGTTGAAGATCCGGAAGTACGGCTGGGCGTCGGTGCCCGTCGAGGCGGCCCACTGCCAGCCGCCGTTGTCGTTGGCGGTGTCGTGGTCGACGAGGTGTTCGCGGAAGTGCGCGTAGCCCTCGCGCCAGTCGACGAGGAGGTCCTTCGTCAGGAACGAGGCCACGATCATCCGCACGCGGTTGTGCATGTACCCTTCCTCGCGGAGCTGTCGCATCCCGGCGTCGACGATGGGGTAGCCCGTCTCGCCGTCCTTCCAGGCCTGCAGCTCGTCGGTGTCGTTCCGCCAGTCGATGGGGTGCTCGTACTGCCTGTAGTTCGCCGAGACCACCTCGGGGTTGAAGAACAGCACGTGGTGGTAGAACTCGCGCCACGCGAGCTGGCTCTGGAACTCCTCGACCGACCCCCGTTCGGACTCGGAGTCGGCCAGGTCGGCGGCGGCCGCGGTCTCCTCGTACACCTCCCGTATCCCGATAGTGCCCCACCGCAGGTCGGCGGAGAGCCGCGACGTGCAGCCGTCGGCGGGGTAGTCCCGTCGCTCCTCGTAGTCGTAGATCGGGCCGTCGCAGAACGCGGTGAGCCGGTCACGCGCGGCGGCCGTGCCCGCCGTCTGGACGTCGGCGGTCGGCTCCTCGAAGCCGAGTTCGGCGAGCGTCGGGAGCGGCTCCGGCTCGGGCAGCTCCTCGGCGTCGACGAGCGCGTCGGCGTCGGGGGCGTCGACGGGGTCGGACTTCGGCCGGTCGCGCCACTTCTTCCAGAAGTAGGTGTACACCGAGTACGGCTCGCCGTCGTTCGTGGTGATGGAGCCGGGTTCGTGGTGGAGGGCGTCGGTGACCGACTCCCGGGCTACGTCGACCGCGTCGAGGCGTCGACGGACGTCAGCGTCACGCTCGTTCGCGAGGCCGGAGTAGCCCTCGGCCCAGGTGACGCGTCCCGCCCCGAGGTCGGTGGCGAGGCCGGGGAGCACCGTCCGCGGGTCGCCCCGACGGACCAGCAGGTCGCTCCCGCGGTCGCGGTAGGCCTCGCGGAGCCGGGCGAGCGCGTCGAGCATGAACGCGACGCGGTTCGGCGACCCGTAGGCGAGGACCTCGTCGTCGAACACGAACACGGGTGCGACGGGACCGCGCTCGTCCGCGTGGTCGGTCGCCGTGGCCAGCGCCAGATTGTCGGCGGCCCGGAGGTCGTCGCGATGCCAGTGGAGCTGCATACCCGTAGGCACTGGCGGTTGCTCCCTTAAGCTACTGCCAACGGACGGTGGGTCGCTACACCTTCCGGTCCGGCGGGACGACCCGTTCGGGCGCCATCCGGACGCCCGGACGCGTCCGGATACCGGCCCCGAAGCCGAACACGGCGGCGAGGACGGCGATGGCGAGCCCGTACGCCGGCGCGGCGACGCTCGCACCGGCGACCACGACCGCGCCGGTGATCCCCCACGCGATGTGCTCGCCTCCCACGAGGTCGGCGGTGGCCTGACAGAGCCCGACGAGTCCGATGGCGGTCCAGACCGTCCCGAGCCCGACGAGCACGAACAGGACCGGCATCGCGATGAGCGAGACGATCGGGTCCCGTCCCGCGGCGAACCAGAGGACGAGGAGACACCCGGCGTACACGACGGCGACGACGCTGCCGATGAGGAACGAGCTGAGCAGTCCCCGTCTGACGCGCTCGACCGCCGTCGTCCCGTAGTCCGGGAACAGTCCGACGATCAGTATCCCGAGCAGTAGTGTCGAGGCGGAGAGGATGACGGCCCGAACTGGAAGCGAGAGCGTCCAGAACGCGCCGAGGTCCCCCAACCCCGTTGCCGATGCAGTCGCTGTCGTGCCAGCCCCCACGCTGGCCACGGTGGCAAACTCCCCCATACACGACCCCATGCACCGCACTACCAAAGAAGTATCCCACCAGTTACCAGAGTATACCGACACTTCTGGAAAGCACCGATGACGCCAGCACGCGCTACAGCGGCTCCTCGCCGTCGATGATGCGCTGGGCCCGGTCCGCGAGCGCGGGGACCGCCTCGCGCATCTTCGGGTAGAGCGGGTCGTCGGCGTCGCCGGCGAGGTGGCGCGCGAAGAACATCTCGCCGAGTCCGCAGAGCTTGTACACCGCCAGTGCCCGGTAGAACCGGTCGTTCGTGTACTCGATGCCGGTCGCGGCCTCGTACCGGTCGACCAGTTCCCGTCTGGTCGGGTAGCCCTCGTTCTCGAGGAACGCGTCGAAGAACTCCTCGGAGACGGGGTCGGGGTCGTCCGCGTCACGCCAGAACGACAGCATCCAGCCAAGGTCGGTCAGCGGGTCCCCGAGCGTGCTCATCTCCCAGTCGAACACGCCGACGAGCTCCGGTTCGCCGGAGAGGTCGTACATCACGTTGTCCAGCTTGTAGTCGCCGTGGACGAGCGTGTGCGGGTGCTCCTCGGGGGCGTTCTCCTGGAGCCACTCCATCACGTCGTAGATGGCCGGCACCTCGCGCTCGTCGCTGGTCTTCGAGAAGGCCCAGGTGAGTTGCTCCGACCAGCGTCGCACCTGCCGCTGGGTGAACCCCTCCGGGTGCCCGAACTCCGAGAGGCCGACGTCGTCGACGTCGACGGTGTGGACGGCCGCGAGCGTGTCCACCAGCTCCTCGCCGACGCGCCGCCGGTCCGCCGGGTCCGTCAGTGGGTCGCCGTCCGCGCCGCGGACGACGGTGCCATCGAGGCGCTCCATCAGGTAGAAGTCGCTCCCCACGACGTCGTGGTCGTCGCAGGCGAGGACGGTCCGGGGGAGCGGCACGTCGGTCGTCTGGAGCGCGTCCACGACCGAGTACTCCCGCAGCACGTCGTGAGCCTTGTCCGCCGTCTCGCCCGGCGGCGGTCGGCGGAGCACGAGCTCCTGGTCGCCCCAGGTGACGAACAGCGTCTCGTTGGAGTGGCCGGCCTGGTGGCGGCGTACCTCGTAGTCGTCGGCGTCGCCGAGGTTCGCCCGGAGGTACGACTCCAGGGCCGCCTCGTCGACGAGCCGGTCGAAGTACTCGTCGGATGCGTCTGTCACGGCCTGGCAAAGGGTGGCATCGTAGGAATAACCTCGGGTGGGAGCAGCGACGGCCGTGAACGGCCCGCGAGTTCACCGCCGTGGTGTGACAGCTTTTCACCCCGGCGTTCGAAGCGGTTGGCATGGAGTACCACGACCCGGACGTCGGACAGGAGGTCGCCGACCGCGCCCGCGAGTTCGTCGAGCAGGAGGTCATCCCGGTGGAGCGGGAGTGGCTCGGCAGCGAGTCGGTCCCGGACTCGGTCGTCGACGACCTGCGCGAGACCGCCCGCGAGTACGAGGTGTACGGGCCGCAGATCCCAGAGGAGTTCGGCGGACTCGGCCTGGACTTCCGTGCGATGCTCCCGGTGTTCGAGGAGGCCGGACGGAGCCTGCTCGGCGGCCTCGCGATGCGCTGTGCGGCCCCCGACGAGGGCAACATGCACACGCTCGAGATCGTCGGGACGAAGGAGCAGCAGAAGCGATGGCTCGCGCCGCTCGCGGCCGGCGAGATGAACTCCGGTTTCTGCATGACAGAGCCGATGCAGGGGGGCGGATCGGACCCGAAGATGCTCAGTACCACGGCCGAGAAGGAGGGCGACGAGTGGGTCATCGACGGCCACAAGTGGTGGACGACCGGCGGGGGCGACGCCGACATCTTCCTCGTCATGGCCCGCACGGACCCCGAGGCCCATCCCTACGAGGGTGCCAGCATCATCCTCGTTCCCCGCGATACCGACGGGCTGGATGTCGTCCGCGACATCCCCCACATGGGCGGCGAGCCGGTCGGGTCCAGCCACTCCGAGGTCACGTTCGACGGCGCCAGGGTCCCCGTCGAGAACACGCTCGGCCCCGAGAACGCCGGCTTCGCGGTCGCACAGAAGCGCCTCGGCCCCGCCAGGCTCACCCACTGCATGCGCTTCGGCGGGATGGCCGACCGCGCGCTCGACATCGCGACGGCGTACGCCAGCGAACGCGAGGCCTTCGGCGAACCCATCGCCGAGAAGCAGGCGCTCCGGTTCCGCGTCGCCCGCCAGCGCACCCGTCTGCACGCCGCCCGGACGATGATCCGCCACGCGGCCGACGACATCGCAGCCGGCGAGGAGGCGCGCATCGGCGTGGCCATGGCGAAGGTCTTCACCGCGAACGTCGTCCAGGACGCCATCGACGAGGCCGTCCAGATCTGCGGCGGCAACGGCATCGGGAAGGACCTGCCGCTCGCCGACTTCTACGAGAACGTCCGCGCGTTCCGCATCATCGACGGCGCCGACGAGGTCCACCTCCGGAGCATCGCCCGCGACGCGTTCGCCGAGCCGAAGCTGGACGAGCTGGAGAACGTCACCCGGTTCGGGCAGTAGTCAGGTCCGGATCTCGAACCGTGCGCCGCCGGCCGCCGATTCCGAGAGTTCGACCCGCCAGCCGTGGGCGTTCACCACGCGCTCGACGATGGCCAGCCCGAACCCGGTGCCGTCCGGGTCCGAGCTCTGACCCGCCTCGAACAGCCCGTCGCGAATCGACTTCGGGACGCCGACGCCGTCGTCGGCCACGTAGAAGCCACCGGCCGCCAGCGTGCCAGCCGTCACCGTCAGCTCCCGGTCGGCGTCGTCGGGCACGGCGTGGTCCAGTGCGTTCCGGTAGAGGTTCTCGAACACCTGTAGCAGCCGGTCCCGGTCGGCGTCGACGGTCGTATCGTCGACGACGGAGAGCGTGGCATCCCCGCTGTCGACGTTCTCCCAGGCGTCCCTGGCGACCGCCTCGACGGAGACCGGATAGCGGGCACCGATCTCCCGACCATCGCGGGCCAGGGTGAGGACACCCTCGATGATGTTCTCCATCCGCTCGTGGGCAGTCGCGATCTCGTCGAGGTGGTCGTGGTCGACCTCCTCGCCGACGATCTCGAGGTAGCCACGGGCCACGCTGAGCGGGCTCCGGAGGTCGTGGCTGACGAGGTGTGCGAACTCGTCGAGGCGCTCCTTCTGCCGTTCCAGCTCGCGCTCGCGCTCTTTCAGCTCGGTGATGTCGGAGGAGATACCACAGACGCCGACTGGCTCGCCGTCGTCGCCGTACAGCGGTACCTTCACCGAGTAGTAGATGCGCTCGCGCCCCTCGAACTCGCCGGACTCCTCGATCTGGACGGGTTCGCCCTGTTCGATCGCCAGCCGGTCGTTCGCACGGACCTCCTCGGCGTGCCGGTCGTCCTGCAGTTCGAAGTCGGTCCGCCCGACAGCCTCGCCGGGGGCGAGGTCGAGCAGCTCGCGGAAGCGGTCGTTGATGAGCTGGTAGCGACCCTCGAGGTCCTTGATGTAGATGTTCGCGGTGGTGTTGTCGAGGATGGCCCGCAGCTGCTCGTTCGTCCGTCTGAGGTCCGCCTCGCTCTCCAGTCGGTCGAACGCCTGGGTGATGTGGGTGACGAGCAGTTCGGCCAGCTCCTTGTCGGTCTCGGTGAACGCGTTCGGCTCCTCGGAGATCGCCTGGAACACGCCGTAGCGGCCGATTGGGACGCTGACAGCGGAGCGGAACTCCGGCTGGTCGGGTTCGGCCGTCCGGTCCTCCTCGACGTCCCGGACCAGCACCGACTCACGCTCGCTGTAGGTGTGCCCGAGCACGCCATCGTCGACGGTCGGGAGGTCGCCCTCCGGCCGGTAGCTGCGCTCGGTCTGCGGGACGAACGTCCCGTCCTCGACGACGTAGACACCCGAGACGTCGAAGTCGAGGATCCGCTCGGCGGCGACCAGCGCCTGGTCGACGACGGTGTCACGGTCGTGCGCACCGGCGATGGCGACCGCGTGGTGGTGCAGCCCCTCGAGGCGGCCACGTGTCTCCTCCAGGCCTCGCTCGGCCCGGTACTGATCGACGGCGTTCCTGATGCGCCGGCGGAGGAGCTGCCGTGCCTCCGTCCCCGTCTTGCGGAGATAGTCGGTGACGCCGGCCGAGATGGCCTCGCTTGCTACCGACTCGGACCCCTGCCCGGTGAAGATGATGAACGGGAGTCGCTCGTCGCGGTCCCTGACCGTCTCGAGCAGTTCGAGGCCGTTCATCCCGGGGATATCGTACTCGCTGACGACGCAGTCGACCACGCTCTCGTCGAGGCGTTCGATGGCCTCCTCGCCGCTCGTCGCGACCGGACAGGCCATTCCGGCCGCCCGCAGGTACTCCGCAGTCCTGCGGGCGGCGTCCGGGTCGTCGTCCACGCAGAGGACGCGGAGGTCGTCTGGCATCCGTATTTGGAGGAAGAGCCGCGGACGCGACATGATTCTTGCGCTTGTCGGTAGCTAACTCGTGTCGCGACACCGGATACCAGACGACAGACGGCCGTTCGGGGAAAAGAGGCCGACCGCCCCGGTGGTATCAGGCGCTGGCGGCGGGCGCGAGCTGGCTCTCGACGGCGGTCGGGCCGTCGAGGGGGAGCCGCATCTCGAGCTCGACGCCCGAGTTGTCGACGATCGCGAAACCGAGCTTCCGGTAGACGGCGATGGCCGTCCGGTTGTCGCTGTCGACGTTCAGTCGAAGCGCCCGGTGGCCGGCCGCTGCGGCGTAGGCGATGGCCTGTCTCGTGAGCTCGGTGCCGAGCCCGCGGCCGTGGTACTCGGGGTCGACGTAGACGAGGAACTCCGGTTCGTCACCGTCGTCTGGTGCGAAGCCGGTGTGACCGACGACGCGGTCGCCGTCCCACGCGAGCAGGTTCGTGCCGCGCTCGTGGAGGGTGGTCAGCCAGCCACGGATCTGGGTCTCGGTGGTCGGCGGGATCCCCATCGACCGATGTTCCCTGGGGTAGTCACGGTACATCTCCACGAGGCCTTCCGTCGGCTCCTCGCCGGCTGGGAGCGGCTGGATCAGGAACGCGGTCCCGTGCTTCCCGACGAACCGCGGACAGCGCGGCGGGCAGAACGGCGTCCCCTCACAGCCGTCGACGTTCCAGCCCCCGCAAGCGTTCGTGGCCATCCTGGTATCACTCGTCGTACCTACGCGCCGGAGCGACGAGGGCACTAGCCCGCACATACACGGGGTTTAAATACAGGGTGGCCCCTCACCGCTCTGTTCAAGCGCCCGAGAGAACGGCAGCGGACTCTCAGACCGACGACAGTCCGGTGTCCTCCTCGACGTCGTCGAGGAGCTTTCCGATGGTGTACTCCTCGGAGCCGGTCGGCGAGAGCACCATCCCCTCGAGCTCTGCGTCGAGGTCCGCGACGTCGGCCTGCTCGGTCTCCGCCTTGAGTTCGGCGAACGTCGCCATCGCGTCGGTCGGCTCCTCGGTCTCGTCGGTTGCGGGGGCAGTGCCCGAACGGCCCTCCCCGCTGTCGCCGTCCGAGCGACCCCCGCGCACCGCGACCTGGACGGGGTCGTCCGGGGACTCGTCGTTCGCCACGTCGTCCAGGGCCGTCTCGGACGCGTCGTCGTCCCCGGTACCGAACTCGAAGTCCCCGTTCGATTCGAAGCCCTCCGCACACTCGAACGACGACTCGGCACCGAAGGCGTCGTCGGCAGCTTCCGCTGCTGCCGCGTCGAACCCGAACGCGTCGGCCGTGTCCCCGGTGTTGGTCCCCTCGACTGCGGGGCTCGGCTCGTCGCGAGGGCGGGGCGACGGCCGGTCGGACGGGGCATCTGCGGAGTCGCCGGCCTCGTCGGGCGTGGGTGACGCCGAGTCGAACACCGAGGCGGCGAACTCGTCGGGATTCGGGTCCACCGACGGCGGCACGGAACTGTGCGTCCGAGCGGCGACCGCACCCGTCAGTTCGGTCACGACCAGGCCGGAGACGCGGTGGTCGTCGCCGAGCGCGGTGACGATGCGTTCGGCCTGCCAGTTCGTCCCGATGGCGACGTCGAGAACGCGCCACGCACCGCCGTCGCGGTCGTCCGCGTCGGCGTACAGGACCGAGAGCGCGTTCGTCAGGTCCTCGAGCACGGAGACGTCGCGCACACCCCGGTCCGCGGACTCGACCGACAGCCGCAGGTGGTAGTAGCGGTCGTGGTCCTCGCCCGAGCCGCCGCCGGCGATGGCGTCGGCGGCATCGTCGACCACCGCCCGCGGCGGCGCGTCCAGGCCGTCGCCGGGGTTCGGGAGCTCGGCGAGCGTCGGAACCCCCACGTCGCCCGAGTGGAGCGCCTCGTCGGGGACGTGCTCGGCGACCGCCGTCGTCTCTGCGGCGTTTCCAGCCCCGGTGAGCAGTGTCTCGTCGAGCACGTGCGGTTCGGTGGCGGTCGCCACTGCGCGGACGGATTCGACCGTCGGTGGCGTCAACAGCGACAGCGCGGTGTCGGGTGCATCCAGCCAGACCGCCAGCACGACACGGCGCGACTCGCCCGGTTCGAGCTCCCCCCGCCAGACGAGCTCGCCGCCGTCGTAGCACGTCCAGCCGTCGCCGCCGTACTCCGGATGGTAGCCGATCCGGTCCGCACCGACCGTTGCCGGGAGCTGTTCGACGAGTCGTACCTCCGTCCGTTGTTCGCGCTCCGACCGGAGCTCGTAGGAGACGGCCGGTAGCGGTAGCGACTCCACGTCGAGCCGTTTCGCGACGACGATGCCCCCCCGGGCGACCGTCATCCCGTGTCGACGGGTGTCCCCATTCGTGTGTTCCATTGATATCCCCCTTCGCTGTTCGACCATGTTTCAACTCGGCAATAGTTATAGTTTCCCTACAATTCCGGGCGGGCGAACTGTTGCTTTTACCGGAATAAACCGGGAACGATTCACGGGGCGTTTGGGGCCTCCGCCTTCACCCACCTTTATTGCTCGCAGTCCGTACGGTACGGCAGCATGACACACGAGGAACCGGAGGCGGTTCGATGAGCACCGAACAGTTCGCGGTCGACGGCGACGTGGCCATCGTCACCGGCTCGTCGAGCGGCATCGGTCGGTCCATCGCCGAACGCTTCGCCGACGACGGCGTCGACGTCGTCGTCTGCTCGCGCGAGCTCGACAACGTCGAACCCGTCGTCGAGGGTATCGAGGAGAGCGACCGACCCGGCAGCGCGCTCGCCGTCGAGTGCGACGTCACCGACCGCGACGCCGTCGACGCGCTCGTCGAGGCGACCGTCGAGGAGTTCGGCGGCATCGACGTGCTCGTCAACAACGCCGGCGCGTCGTTCATGGCGAACTTCGACGACATCAGCGAGAACGGCTGGAAGACCATCGTCGACATCAACCTCACCGGCACCTACCACTGCACGTACGCCGCCGCCGAGCACCTCAAGGAGAGCGGCGGCAGCGTCATCAACCTCTCCAGCGTCGCCGGCCAGCAGGGCGCACCCTGGATGAGCCACTACGCCGCCGCGAAGGCGGCCGTCGAGAACCTCACGAAGACGCTCGCGTTCGAGTGGGCCGATGACGACGTGCGCGTCAACTGCATCGCGCCCGGCTTCGTCGCCACCCCCGGCGTCGCCAGCCAGATGGGCGTCACCGCCGACGAGATCGACCGCGACGAGGTCAAGCGGCGCATCGGCCTGAGCGAGGAGATCGCCGACATCGCGCAGTTCCTCGCCTCGCAGGCGTCCTCGTACGTGGTGGGCCAGACCATCACGGCCGGCGGCGTGCCGAACATCATGGAGAACCCCGACGTCTGAACCGACGACGGGCAGACCGTCGGCAGCGAGTCTGCGCCCGGAACCACAGCGCGTGCGTTCATCTCGGTTCCACGTTCCTTGCACGAAAATGGGGAGTAATCAAGGCCCTCCGGCCCAAAGGCCTGCAGTATCGTGACAGACTATCACGTCCATCTGCCGGTCGCTGCACAGGACTCGGTGCAGGACTTCGTCGACATGGCGGTCCGCGCCGAAGAGCTGGGATACGACTTCGTCTGGCTGCCGGAGACCTGGGGGCGAGACGCGGTCACCGTGATGACGAGCATCGCACACGCCACCGAGGAGATCGGCATCGGCTCCTCCATCATGAACGTCTACTCGCGGTCGCCCGCGCTGCTGGCTCAGACCGCCGCGACGCTCCAGGAGGTCTCCGACGGCCGGTTCCGCCTCGGCATCGGCCCGTCCGGCCCCGCCGTCATCGAGGGCTGGCACGGCGTCGACTTCGGCAACCCGCTCCGACGCACCCGCGAGTACGTCGACATCGTGAAGATGGTGCTCGAGGGGAAGGAGCTGGACTACGAGGGCGAGTACTTCAATCTCTCCGGATTCCGGCTGCGCTGTGACGCCCCGGAGCCGCGCCCGAAGGTCGACGCCGCCGGGATGGGCCCGAAGGCGGTCGAGCTCGCCGGCCGGTTCGCCGACGGCTGGCACGCCATCCTGTTCACGCCGGAGGCGATGCGGAACCGCCTCGAGGACTTCGACCGCGGCACCGAGATGGGCGACCGCGACCGCAGCGAGCAGGACGTGACGCTCTCGCTGACCTGCTGTGCGCTCGAGGACGGCGAGCACGCCCGCCACCTGACAAAGCAGCACTCGGCGTTCTACGTCGGCGCGATGGGCACCTACTACCGCGACTCGCTCGCCCGCCAGGGCTACGAGGACGAGGCCCACCAGATCGCCGCGAACTGGATGAACGGCGACCGGGAGGCCGCCCTCGAGATATTCACCGACGAGATGCTCGATGCGTTCACGGCCGCCGGCACACCGGAGCGCGCCCGCGAGGAGCTCGCGAAGTTCGCGGCCATCGACGGCGTCGACAACGTCAGCGTCGGCTTCCCGCGGGCCGCCTCCCGCGAGGAGATCCACGAGACGCTCGACGCGCTCGCGCCCGACCAGCACTGAGTCGCTCGGCCACAACCTTGACGCGCTTCTACGGGGACGTTTGGTCTGGTAGCCGACCAGATGGTCGACGTTCCCGTCCTCAGCGTGGTGCTCGCCGTCGCCGCAGCCGCGACCGCGTTCCTCGCGGTGGCCGGATACCGGCGACGACATCGACCTGGCGCGCGTTCGTTCGTGTTGCTGGCCGGCGTGACCGCCGGCTACGCCGGTCTGTACGCCGTCAGCCTCCCCGTGCCGGCCGGCCCCGCCAGGACGGTACTCGGGGCCGCCCAGTGGTTCATGCTCGCGCCCATCCCGGTCGTCTGGCTGTTCTTCGCGCTGGAGTACACGGGACGGGTGGAGTTCATCACGCCACGCATCACGGTGGCGCTCAGCGTCGTCCCCGCGCTGGCGGTCGCCGGCGCCGTCGGGAACGCGATGTCGCTGGTGGGACTCGTCGCGTCGTCCCCCGTCGGGCAGCTGTTCTATCCGACGACCAGTACGACGACGTGGCTGGGCCACACGTTCGTCTCCCACACGACGGGACCGCTGTACACGCTCTACATCACCGCCGCCTACGTCTACATCGTCACCGGCATCGTCGTCCTCCTCGAGTTCGTCGTCCGGTACGACCGTCTCTACACGAACCAGGCGACGAGTCTCGTCGCGGGGGCGCTCTGCCCGCTGGTCGCGAACGCGGTCAGCGTCTCCGGCGGATCACCCGTCGCCGGGCTCGACCTCCTCCCGTTCGGTCTCCCGGTGACGGCCGCACTCTTCGCGAACGCCCTGTTCCGCTACGAGCTGCTCGAGTTCGTGCCCGCCACGCGACGGCGAGGCGCCTCCGCCCTCGTCTCCGACATGCGCGACCCCGTCGTGGTCGTCGACGACGGTGGACGCGTCGTCGACCTGAACGACGCGGCGTGCGAGCAGTTCGACCGCGAACGGGGGCGGGCTCTCGAGGAATCACTGTCCGCGCTGGTCGGGGTCTCAATCGACGGCGACGAGTCCGTCATCGAGGTCGAGACCAGCGGCACGATCTTCGAGGTGACCGTCTCGCCCGTCCACGACCGGTACGGCGGCATCATCGGCCGGACGCTCGTGTTCAGGGACGTCACCGAACACCGGGCCGCCCAGCAGCGCCTCGAGGTGCTGAACCGGGTCCTCCGGCACAACCTGCGGACGGAGGTCAACGTCATCTCCGGGTACGCGACGATGGTCGAGACGGAGCTCCCCGACGACAGCGCCGGGATGGCCGCGGAGATCTCGACAGCCGCCGACACGCTGGACGAACTCGGACGGAAGGCGCGCGAGGTCGAGCGCATCATGTCCCGTGACGATGGGTCCGGCCGTCACCGGCTCGAATCGCTGCTCGTGGACGCGGCCGACCGCGTCGAGGACCGCCACGAGGAGACGACGGTGGTCGTCGAGACGCCCGCCCGGGCCGTCCACCTTGAGCTCGACGCGGTCGTCTTCACGGCGGTGGCTGCGGACCTGGTCGACGCGCTCGGGCACCACGACGATGGCGACACCGTCACGCTGACCGCGACGGTGACAGGCACGACGCTGACCCTCGTGGCGAGCGGGGAGGGTGACGGCATCCCGGCGGCCGAGTACGAGGTCGTCCGCAGCGGGGAGGAGACCGCACTCAAGCACGCGAGCGGGCTCTCGCTCTGGCTCGTGGCCTGGGGTGCCCGGTCACTCGACGGCGACGTGACGTTCGACGACGGCGGCGACGCGGTCCTCGAACTCGACGACTGCGTCGCCACGGTGGGGTCGCCGGATTGCCTGCGCGACGAGCCGGGGACGGACGACCGTTCGGAGAGCGTGGTCAGTGCAGATGGCGGAGAAACAGATGCCGGTGAGACAGACGGGTAGTCCGACGAGCAGGTGAGGCGACGGTCACACCGCGGCCGACGTCGACCGGGGGCTACGGTGCCGACTCGCCGTCGGCGGCCTCCCCTGCACTGCTCGCGTCGCCGGAGCCCTCCGCGGGTGACTCCGACATCGTGCCTCCGAGCGCCGACCGTGCGACTGCGCGGCCACACTCCGCGGTCCGTGCGACCGAATCGAGTGCTCGGAGCAGCCGGGCGTCGACGTCCGAGGCGGTGTCGAAAAGCACCGTCTCGACCGTCTCCAGCTCCCCCGCGAGCGACTCGTAGCGTGCGAGCAGGGCGGTGACCTCCTGGGCGGTCGCTCCCTCAAGCACCAGCTCCGTCGCGTCCTCGACGAGGGCCCGGGCCTCTGTCGCGACCGCGTCGAAGGAGTCCGCGAATCCGTCCGGAAGCGGCCGGTCGGCGGACTCGGCGACCCGGGCGACGGTGACGCTGTCGTCGGCGAGCCGTTCGTACCCCCGGGCGACCCGGTAGTGGGTGAACAGCGCGGGGCGGCTCACTCCGAGTGCGTCGGTCTCCTCGAAGTCGCTGAGCGAACGGTTGAAGTGACGGACGACCATGCCGGCGAGCCGATGGACCTCGGCGGCGCGTTCCCGGACGTCGGTATGGCCGGCGTCGTCCCCCCCGACCAGGGCATCGACGGCCGACCGATGCATCGATAGCGCGATGAACTGCAGCTGGAGCACGGACTGCTGGACCGAGACGTCGCCCGCGTCGAGCAGGCTCCGGACGGTGACCGCGCCCTCGTCGGCCGTGACCACCTGCAGTCCGACGGTGTCGCGGGCCACGCTCGTGATGCGTCGGCGCTGGGCGTCGTCGAATCCGTCGGACGCTGCCAGCGTTATCTCGTCGAACCCGGCGGCGTACAGTCCCCGCAGGACCTGCTCTATCGTCTCCGGCGGCTCCGTCCCGAGCTCGACCGTGCGCTCGGAGAGCCCTTCGCCGTCGGTCTTCGAGCTCCGGACGACCAGCGAGCCGTCGCCGTGGGTGTAGAGGTGGACGTACGCGCCGGCCTCGATGTGGTGTTCGTGCGCCCAGTCCTTCGGCACCGAGACCGTGTAGGTCGACCCGCCGACCTTCTGAACCTTTCTCCGTTCCATCGTCAGTAGATGAGCGTCCGGTCGTTGTCGACCATGTACGCCGTCCGTGCCGCGATGTTCACCGCGTGGTCGCCGATGCGTTCGAGGTCACGAACCGTGAGCAGCAGTCGCGACACGTCGTCGAGGACGCGCTCGACCGACCACGCGTCGGTCACGTGCTCGCGCTCGATGAGTGCCCGGACGAGCTGTTCGCTCGCCCGCAGGCCGTTGGCGTCGACCTCGTCGTCGCGGTCGGCGAGGGCGTAGCAGGCGTCGACGTCCGCCTCGTCGTACGCTCGAACTCCCGCCTCGACCATGTCGAGGACGTCCTCGCCGATGGCGACCACGTCGATCTCGGGGACGCTGCTCCGCTGCTCGGTCAGCGCGTACGTCCCGAGGTTCGACGCGAGGTCGCCGACCCGCTCGAGGTCGGTGATGATCTTGAAGGAGGCGGCGACGACCCGGAGGTCGGAGGCGACGGGCTGTTGAAGCGCGAACAGGTCGAGGCAGTCGCTCTCGAGGTCGACGTACTCCTGATTGACCGCCTCGTCACCGTCGACGACGCGTCTGGCTGCATCCTCGTCGCCGGCCAGTGCCTCGATGCCGAGCGAGAGACGATCCGTGACCAGACCGCCCATCGCCACAACGTCTCGCTGGAGGGTACTCAGCTCGCCACGGTAGCCTTCTCGCGCCACACGGGATCACCCGAACTTGCCGGTGATGTAGTCGTCGACGCGCTGGCTCTCGGGGTCCTCGAAGATCTTCTCGGTCGCGTCGTACTCGACCAGCTCGCCGCCGGTGAGGAAGACCGCCGTCTGGTCCGAGATGCGCGCCGCCTGCTGCATGTTGTGGGTGACGACGACGACCGTGTAGTCCTCGGCCAGCTGCTCGATGAGGTCCTCGATCTTCGCGGTCGCGATGGGGTCGAGCGCGCTCGCCGGCTCGTCCATCAGGATGACGTCCGGGTCGACCGCGAGACAGCGTGCGATGCAGAGCCGCTGTTGCTGGCCGCCGGAGAGCCCGAGCGCGTTGTCGTCGAGCCGCTCGTTCACCTCGTCCCAGAGCGCGGCCTGCTTCAGACAGCGCTCGACGAGGTCCAGCTCGCTCTCGGTGTCGTCCCGACCGAGGAGCTTCGCGAGCAGCCCGGTGTCGAGGTCGCCGTGCTTGCGCGGGCCGTAGGAGATGTTGTCCCTGATGGACTTCGGGAACGGGTTCGGGGCCTGGAACACCATCCCGATGCGCTTGCGCAGCTCCACGAGGTTCGTCCGGCCGCCGTAGATGTTCTCGCCGTCGAACTCGACGGAGCCCTCGACGCGGGCGCTGCTGATCCGGTCGTTCATCCGGTTCAGACAGCGGAGGAACGTGGACTTCCCGCAGCCCGAGGGGCCGATGAGCGCCGTGACGCTCTCCTCGGGGATGTCCATCGAGACGCTCTGGATGGCCTGCTCCTCGCCGTAGTAGACGTCGAGGTCCTCGACCGAGAGCTTCGCCTCGCCCTCGAACTGGTAGTCGCTCCAGGTGTCGAGGACCTCCTCCTCGGTCTCGCCGGATGTGGTCAGCTGGCTGTCCCCCTGGTCGGTGTCGATGGTGCGGTTACTACTCATGGTGAAGCTTCCTCCGGAAGTAGAGTCGGCTGACGACCCCGATGGCGTAGAGCCCGAGGACGACGAGCAGGAGGACGAGCGCGGTCCCCCAGCCGAACTCCTGGTTGCTGTAGATCTCCGGCCGCGGGAACACGCCCGCGGTGATGGTGGAGTACAGCTGGTACGGCAGCGCGCTCGCCGGTTCGAGCAGCGCCTCGTTGGTGATGAACGGCGGCTGCGTGCTGAACTCGAACCGGCCGACGACGTTCGGACTGTTGCTCGGGTACGGCGCGCCACCGAAGACGAGCAGCAGCGGCGCGGTCTCCCCGGCGATACGGCCGACGCCGAGGATGACACCCGTGATGGTGCCGGGCATCGCCGCCGGGATGACGACGCTGCGGATGGTCTGCCACTTCGAGACGCCGAGTGCGGCACTGGCGTCTCGATACTCGTCCGGGACCGACTTGATGGACTCCCGGCTGGTGATGAGCACCAGCGGGAGCAGCATGAACCCGAGGACGAGCTGGCCGACGAAGATGGAGTTCCCGCCGCTGATCCGGGGAACCAGGAACGCCAGGCCGAACAGGCCGAACACGATGCTCGGCGTGCTCCAGAGGCCGTTGGTCGCCACCTCGACGACCTGCGTGAACCGGCCCTGTTCGGCGTACTCGGTGAGGAACACCGCCGCGCCGACGCCGAGCGGCACCGCGAAGAGCACCGCGCCGAACACCAGCCAGAGCGTGCCGACGACCGCGGGCATCACGCCCGGCGTCTCGACGAACAGGCTGCCGGTGACGTTCGTGACGAACGGAACCTCGACGAACGGGAAGCTGAGGCCGGTGAACGGGATGTTCAGGTGACCGCCCGTGAGGCTCGCCCCGGTCAGGAACGTGTCGAGGCCGTTCTTCACGATGAACCAGATGAGCAGCCCCAGCACGGACAGCATGCTGAAGACGATGGTTGCGATGATGTAGAACGCGCCCGCCTCGCGACCCTGCGCGCCGAATCCCTCCTTGGCCTTCCCGGCGCTCCACGCGCCGAACAGTGTCACACCCGAGACCAGCAACGGGATGAGTTCGCTGCCGGGGAAGATGGCCCCGGTCCACTCCGCCTCGTACACCCAGGTCGCGTCGAGCACACCGGCGACGATGAGGCCGCCGAGGACGGCCAGCAGCACCGCAGAGGGCACCGTCGAGCCGATGTCCTCGCGGGGGAGCGTCGCCATCAGGAGCCCGACCGTGCCGAGCACGAGCGCGATGGGGCCCCAGGAGACGACGCTGTTGCCGACGTACTGGAACGAGATGGCGACGCCGATGGCCGCCCAGAGCGTCCCGAAGGCGATACCGACCGGCAGTCCCGCCGTCGGTGACGGCGTCGTGTCGATGTAGCCGACGCGCGAGAGGACGCCGATGCCCGTGACGCCGGCCGCCATGAGCAGCAGGGCGACCCCGAACCAGGTCAGCACCGTCGTCCCCAGCACCGTCCGCGACTCGTCGATCCACTGGAACGTCGTCGCCCACGTGGTGAGGAACGTCAGGAAGGCGAGGGCGAGCACCGGCAGCGCGACCTGTCGGCCGAGCGCCGAGTGCCCGGCGCGCAGCTCGGACTCCGTCGCGTTGCTCATCTACTGCTCACCCCCGAGCTTCTTCTCCATCCGCCACTCGACCCACTGGGAGGTGACGCTGAGCACCATCACCATGAAGAAGAGGACGACGCCACCCGCGAACAGCGCGCTGAGGTGGATGCCGCTCGCGTTGCCGCCCTCGAAGGCGATGACCGTCGTCAGCGTCTCGCCGTAGTTCGAGAACACGTCGAACGCCGGCGACGGGAAGCCCTTCGTGTGCGAGAGCATGACCGTCGCGGCCATCGTCTCGCCCATCGCCCGCCCGACGCCGAGCAGGACGCCTGCCGAGACGCCCGACAGGGCCGCCGGCATGGTGACGCTCTTGGTCGTCTGCCACTCCGTCGAGCCCATGGCGAGCGAACCGCTCTTCATGGACTCGGGGACGGTCGAGATGGCGTCCTCGGCGACGGTGACGACCGTCGGGAGCGCCATCAGCCCGATCATGATGCCCGCGGCAAAGTAGCTCCCGATGGTCGGGGTGCGGAACTCGGCGTAGAAGTACTGGTTCAGGATGGTCAGCCCGATGAAGCCGTACGTGATCGAGGGGATGCCGGCCATCAGCTCGATACCGGGCTTGACGACCTCGCGGACCGTCGGGGGAGCCATCTCGCTGATGAAGATGGCACCCGCGATGCCGAGCGGTGCCGCGATGGCCGTCGCGACGAGCGTCGTCAGTGCCGTCCCCATCATCATCGGCGTCAGCGAGTAGACCCCGCCCTCCGAAGGTGTCCAGAGCGGTTTCTCGATGCGCGTGAACACGCCGAGACCCATGTGCTCGACGATGTCGATGGACTCCCACAGCAGGAAGCCGATGATGAGCGAGAGTATCGACACCGTCGCGATGGTGGTGAGGAACGTCAGCCCCTTCGCGACCTCGGCCTGCTGGCGCTCCCAGCCGACCGCGATGACCGCGACGAACGCGAGCAGGGGGATGACGGTCCACCGTGACCCCTGGAAGAACAGCAGGAAGGTCAGCAACGTCGTGAACCCCGCGGCCGCGTGGAACAGCAACGCCTCGTCCTCTGTTCGAGCGCGGTACGCCCGTGCCCGCCGGGGAACGTCCCGAACGAACTCGCCCGCGCGATTCTGTATCTGTTGTAGCATTCGTACTGAAATATCGAAGTTGGTGGATTCCCGTCGTCGGGAACCGGGTCGTCAGTAGTTCGAGGCCGCGACCTTCTCGCGCTGGTTCTCCAGGCGGTCCGACGGGAGCTTGAAGTAGTTGTTCCCGGCGACGAAGATCTCCTGCCCGAAGTCGCTGAGACAGAAGTTGATGAAGGCCGCCTCCTTGCGGGAGGTGTCCTCGTAGGTGTACGCGTGCAGGTCACGCGAGAGCGGGTAGTCCGCCGCACCGAGGTTCTCCCCGTAGCGGTAGACCGTCCCGTCGATCTCCAGCGCGATGGCCGGCGTGTCCTCCGTCACGAAGGCGAGCGCGATGTAGGAGATCGCGTTGTCGGCCTGCGCGATGGCCTGCTGGAGCTGCTGGTTCTGGCCGAAGCGCTGGTCCGGCTCGATGGGTGCCTCGGGGTCGCCGAAGACGTTCTGACGGAACGCGGTGTCCGTCCCGGAGCCGACCGCGCGACCGAGCGCGAGGATGTCGCGGTCCGGACCGCCGAGCTCGCTCCAGTTCGTGATGTCCTGCGTGTAGATGGCGCGGAGCTCGTCGATGGTGATCTGTTCGACGCCGGCGTCCTTGATCTCCTGGCTGACGACGATGGGCTGGCCGTCGACGCCGACGACGTGGTCGACGAAGCCGTCGAGGCCCTCGGCGTCCTCGCCGAGCTCGGACTCCGCGGACGAGCTCGCGTCACCGATGTCGACGCGGCCCTCCATGACGCCCTCGATGCCGGTGCCGGAGTGGCTGAGCGCGATGCTCACGCGGAACGGCGGACTGGAGCGCTCGCCGGTCGCCTCGTAGCCGTACTCGCTGGCGAAGAAGTCGGCGAGCCGCATGTCGGTGCCGTACTCGTCGGCCCACTCGGTCGGCCAGTAGTCGCCGTCGCCGGCCTCCGGGTTGGAGTTCCAGTAGCTCGCCGCGGTGTTCGTGATGGGGAACACCGTCGAGGAGCCGTCGCCGGTCAGGACCGTCGTGTCGAGTCCCGACTCGTTGTCCCCGCCCTCGTTCTGCGTATCCTGGTCGCTGTTCTCGGTCTCCGGAGCTTCGGTCTGGTCGCTGTCATCTCCGTCTCCCCCATCGCTGGACTGGGAACAGCCAGCCAGCATGGTCAGTCCCGCGGCCCCTGTGGAGACGAGGAACTTACGACGTGATGCCACCTCTGCCAGACGCGTCGAGCCTTGCGTCATCAACTGGATGAAACCCAGTGGTATGTAAAGCGGTTTATAATAGCGGTACCGACGGAACGGTTCCACTCCGAACCGCTACACCGACCGCTGTATCGGTACGTAGGGTACGTCGTCGGTACGTGGTCTATTGCGGAGTATATAGAGATATGGAACCTCGTCCAGGTGCGGCGGACTGCACTCCTCCGAGAACTATCAGACGACGAATGGGACGAGCAGTGCCGTCAGGAGGAGGTTGGCGAACGCGCCGACGAGCAGCAGCTTCCAGCCCACCTGGACCAGCTGGTCGATGCGGATGCGCGGGACGGCCGAGCGTGCCCACTGCGTGAACAGGAACACGCCCCAGATCTTCGCGAGGAACCAGACCGGCCCCGGCAGGACCGGTCCCGCGGGGCCGCCGAGGAACAGCACAGCGACGATGGCACCGCCGAGGAAGATGTGCAGGAACTCACCCATGTACAGCAGGACGAAGTAGACAGAGCCGTACTCGGTCTGGTAGCCGGCGACGATCTCGGTCGGGGCCTCCGGCGTGTCGAACGGGTTCCGACCGACCTCGGCGAGGTTCGCGACGAGGAACAGCACGAACGCGAACGGGTTCACGAACGCGTTCCACGCCGGAATCGTCGCGCCGGCGACGGACACCAGCGGCTCCTGCTGGGCCGCGACCAGCTCGCCGACCTGGAGCGTGCCGGTCAGCAGCACGACCGATGCCGCGGTGAGGACGAGCGGTATCTCGTAGGCGATGTTCTGGGCGATGGCGCGCAGTCCGCCGAGCAGCGAGAACTTGTTGCCGGAGGCGTAGCCGGCCATCGTCAGCCCGAGCGTCGCGAGCGACGCGGCCGCGAAGACGAACACCACGCCGGTCTCCGGGTCGGCGACCATGATGGAGACGCCGGCGACGGTGCCCATCGGGATGACGGCGAAGCCGAGCAGCGCGGAGAACGTCACCAGCAACGGGCCGAGGTCGAACGCAGGTCGGTCGGCGTTGACCGGGACGATGAGCTCCTTCGACAGCAGTCGCACGATGTCGGCGGGGATGATGAGCAGCCCGAACGGCCCGTGGCGGTTGATGGCGATGCGGTCGGTGAACGCCGCCGTGACCTTCCGTTTGGCCCAGATGACGATGGCGGCCTGGGTGAGCATGACCGTGCAGACGAACGCCGAGGCGAGGATGCCGGCCACGAACGCACCGGCCGGTCCCGGTGACTGGCCGAACAGCACCTCGGCGACGAACTCCGGGAGGAGGACTGTGTCGTCACTCATGGGTGGATGTACTCACGACGGGGCAGTCAGCGACCCGTTTCAGCAGTTCGGGTCTTTATAAAGAACTTCGGCGCGGTCACCACCACGTCGCCAGCCCGTGGCGGAGGACGAACTCGACGCCGCCGAGGAGGACGAGCGCGGCCACGACGAGCGGGCCGTAGAACGTGTAGAGCCCGATTGCGTCCGTCTCCCCGTCGACGAGCAGGAAGGAGCTGGTGAGGCCCCACGTCAGCGGGACGAGCAGGATGAGCGGCGCGAGCAGCGACCAGCGAGCCAGCAGGTACGTCGGAACCGCCGCCAGCGCGCCGAGGACGAGCCACGCGCTCGACGCAATCCCCATCAGGAACCGGGGTCGGCGGGAGAGAGACGTCTGGAGCTGTCCGGTGACGTAGCCGGTTCCGATCCAGACCACGAGGAGGGAGGCTCCGTGGGTCCCACCGATGGCCAGTGCGAGGACACCGGGAGAGACGCGACCGGCGAGGAGGACTGCCGGCGAGAGGAGACCGGCCGTGAGGAGACTGGCACCCAGGAGTGTCGCCCGGCGGCTCCCGAGCACGGAGTCGGGTCGAGCGAGTGTCGGCATCGCTCCCGACGTTCGGGTGGCTGACGGGAACGCGTTCCGGCGAGAGGAGGGAGTGAGGGGGCGAACAGGCGACACGGTTCGGGACGGCGGGAACGTGGAACACTGTGTCGCACGACCGCTGGGCGTCCCACGGCGATGGTCAGTACACAGGGACGCTGGCCCCGTCATCCGCCTTGAACCCTGGGCCGCCAGGATGCCGCCGTGCCAACGATTTTCACTCCCCCAGCCGAGGTGGAGAGTATGACCGAGTACACCGGTGCGGACCTGTTCGTCGACGCCCTCTCCGAGTACGGCATCGAGTACGTCTTCGGCAATCCCGGGACGACGGAGCTCCCGGTGATGAACGCCCTGGTCGACTCCGAACTGGAGTACGTGCTCGGCCTGCACGAGGACGTGGCCGTCGGTGCCGCTGCGGGCTACGCGAGCGTACGACGCCAGCGCGCGGACGAACTCGACGGACTCCCGGCGGGCGTGGTGAACCTCCACGTCGCGCCCGGGACCGCACACGGCCTCGGGAACCTCTACGGCGCGGCGATGGCGGGGGCACCGCTGGTCGTCACGGCGGGCAACCACGAGCGCGACTTCCGCACCGAGGAGCCCATCCTCTCGGGCGACCTCGTCGAGCTGACCGACCAGTTCACGAAGTGGTCCGACGAGGTGCTGTCTGTCGGGGCGCTCCCACGGATGCTCCGTCGGGCGTTCCGCGTCGCCTGCACGCCGCCGACCGGCCCCGTCTTCCTCGGGCTCCCGATGGACGTCATGCGCGCGGAGACCGACCTGGAGCCCGAGCCGATGGGCGGCACCGTCCCGAACCCCGGCCGTGGTGACCCCGCGGCCATCGCGGACGCGGCCGACGCCATCGCCGCCGCCGACAACCCGGTGCTGGTCGTGGGGGACCACGTCGGGCGCCACCGGGCCTGGTCCGGCGTCGAGCCCGTGGAGGCGGCCGTCGACCTCGCCGAGGCCGGCGGCATGCGCGTCCACGGCGAGATCCTGGGCTACGAGGTGAACTTCCCGACCGACCACGAGCAGTGGGTCAGCCACGTCCCGCCGGACGAGCAGGTGGCCTCGACGCTGTTCCACACGGACACGCTCGTCTTCGCCGGCTGTACGACGAACACGACGCTCTGGGGCCACGAGAACCCGCTCGTCCCCGAGGACGCGACGGTCGTCGACATCACGGACGAGCCGTGGGAGGGTGGCAAGAACCATCCGGCGACGGTCGTCACGGGCGACCTCGGGCACGTCGTGAGCGAACTGGCCACGGCGGTCGGGGAACGGGTCGACGAAGAGACCCGCGAGGAGCGCCTCGTGCAGGTCGACGCCATGAAGCAGCTCGCCGCCCAGCAGATGGACGCCATGGGCGAGGACGAGGCCCCGGAGGGCGACAGCAGGGGCTCGAAGGCCGACCTCGTCGACGCGATGCGGTCGGTCGCCCCCGACGCGCTGGTGATGGACGAGGGCGTCACCGCCCGCTACGCGCTGCTCACGCGCTGGGACTTCGCGCCCGGGCATCTGTTCGGGAACAAGGGCGGCGGGCTCGGCTACGGGCTGCCGGCGGCCGTCGGCGCGGCACTCGCAGAGGCCGAGCGCGAGGACCCCCGGACCGTGTTCGGCTTCGTCGGTGACGGCTCGTACCTCTACTACCCGCAGTCGCTCAACACCGCGGCGCGCCACGACCTCGACCTCACCGTCGTCGTCCCCGACAACCGGAACTACCGCATCCTGAAGGACAACACGGCGGCCATCTTCGGCGGCGACGTCGACGACTACGACTACGTCGGCATGGACTTCGAGCCGGCCGTCGACCTCGCCGCGAACGCCGAGAGCCACGGCGCGACCGGCTTCACCGTCGCTGACGGTTCGGACCTCGAATCGACCATCGCGGAAGCCGTCGAGACAGAGGGCCCGGCGGTCGTCGACGCGTTCGTCCACGACTGACCGGTTGGACGGCAGTGGCGACCGCCCGTGTGAGGGGACACCCCAAACCGTTTAGCGGCGACCGTCCGAAGCCAACGGGCATGAGCGACCTGCTCCACGGGGACAGCTTCGACAGGCTCCCGTTCCTGGTGGCGCTACTGGCGGTCTCCGCCGCCGTCGTCGGGAACCTCGTCGGCGCGTACACGCTCGCGCTGGTGCTGTTCGCGCTCGGGTTCGTCGTGCTCGTCCCGCTCACGTACCTGTACGCCGACGCCCTCCGCGGGCTGTTCGGTGGCGACCCGGAGTCCGACGACGCCCCGGACCCGACCAGCGACGCACTCGCGGAGCTCCGCCGGATGCACGAGCGGGCCGAGCTGACCGACGCCGAGTTCGAGCGCCGGGCCGCCCGAGTCAGGGCGGTCGACGGCGAGGAGCCGGCGAGTGCGGCCGAGCCGGAGCAGGCGGGTTCGACAGACGCCGCGGAGGACCACGACCGATAGAGAGTTACCCCTCGGGAGCGGGTAGTTACTTCAGCTGATAGCACAAATGGACGGACATGACCGAACCGGACAGCTCGCGACCGACCGCCACGGACTCGTGACGGGCCGATGACCGACCTCCTCTTCTGGGGACTGGTCGTCGTCGCGACCCTGACGAGCCTCGGCACCGCGTGGACCCTCGGCGCGAACAGCAACTCGCCGCCGTTCGCGCCGGCCATCGGTGCGAACGCCGTCTCGACGATGAAGGCCGCCTTCCTCATCGGCATCCTCGCGGCCCTCGGCGCGCTCACGCAGGGCGGGAGCATCTCCGAGACCGTCGGCGCGGGCCTCATCGACGGTGTCGCCATCACGTCGCTGGCGGCGACCGCCGGCCTGCTGACCGCGACGGCGTTCATGGCGTTCGGTATCTACTCGGGCTACCCGGTGCCGGCCGCGTTCGCGACGACCGGTGCGATGATCGGCGTCGGGCTCTCGCTCGGGGGCGACCCCGCCCTCGGCACGTACCAGCGCATCGCGACGTTCTGGGTGCTGGTCCCGCCGGTCTCGGGTGGGCTGGCCTACACCACCGCGACGCTGCTGCGTCGGGACGACATCCCCGAGACCGTCAGCATCCCGCTGCTCGCGGGTGTCGTCGGCGGCATCGTCGCCAACATCCGACTGAGCGTCATCCCGTCGCCGACCGGGCGCTCGCAGGAGTCGCTCGCGGGCTTCGTCGCGGGCGTGCTCCCCTCACCGGTCGTCGGCGGGGTCGACCTGCTCGTGCCGGTCGTGACCCTCCTCGTCGCCGCGCTGAGCTTCCAGTTCATCCGCGGACGGACACAGCAGTCGGTGGACCGGGGAATCAAGAGCTTCCTGCTCATCCTCGGGAGCATCGTCGCGTTCTCCAGCGGCGGGAGTCAGGTCGGTCTGGCGACCGGACCGCTCGAGAACCTCTACGGCGTCGAGCTTGGCCTGCCGGGCATCGTCCTGCTGACCGTCGGCTCGGTCGGCATCCTCGGCGGGGCGTGGATGGGCGCGCCGCGGCTGCTCCAGGCGACATCGCGCGAGTACGCCCAGCTCGGCGTGCGGCGGTCCATCGCCGCCCTCGTCCCCGGGTTCATCATCGCGCAGGCGGCCATCCTGCTCGGCATCCCCATCTCGTTCAACAACATCATCATCTCCGGCGTCATCGGGGGCGGGCTCGCGGGCGGCTCGGCGGGCGTCTCGCGGCGGAAGATCGCGACGACGCTCGTCTTCTGGGTGCTCACGCTCGTCACCTCGGTCGCGCTCGGCTTCGCCGTCTACCGGGCGTTCGCGGCAGTGCTCGGCGGTGCGGCCTGAGCCCTTCGGCGGTCGGAGGGCCCCGGAGGGAGCCTCAGTCCCGGACGACGGTCACGCTCATCGTCGCCTCGCTCACGACCGAGGTCGCGACGGTGCCGAGCAGTCGAGCGGCGAGCCCGGAGCGCTCGCCGCCGTGACCGCCCATGACGATGTGGTCGACGGCGTTGTTCTCCGCGTACTCGATGATGGTCTCGGCGGGGTCGCCCGTCTCGACGGCCGTCTCGACCGTGCGGCCGTACTCCTCGGCGCGGCGCTTCCCGCGCTCGATGATCGTCTCGGCGCGGTCCTCGGCGGCGTCCTCTCGCTCGTCGTCGGCGCCGAGGATGCCGCTCTCGCTCATCGAACTGTCCAGGGGCGTCACGACGTTGAGCACCGTCGTCCGGCAGTCGTACGTCTCCAGCGCGTGGACGAGCGCCCGGTCGGCCAGCGGCGAGCCGTCGAGCGGGACGAGGACGTGCGAGGGGGTCATTCCGCATCACCGTCCCGGACCCGCCCGCCGTCGACGGTCTCGGGGAACAGCTTCCCGGGGTTGAGCGTGTCCGTCGGGTCGAGCGCGCGCTTGACTGTGCGCATCGTCTCGACGGTGGCCTCGCCGTGCTCGCGGACGAGGAACTCCCGCTTGCCCAGGCCGATGCCGTGCTCGCCGGTGCAGGTGCCGCCGCGGTCGATGGCGAACTCGACGATCTTTCTGTACGCCTCCTCACCCCGCTCGACCGCCTCCGGGTCGTCCTCGTCGACGAGCACGGAGTAGTGGACGTTGCCGTCGCCCGCGTGACCGAAGCAGGGGATGAGGAGGTCGTGCTCCTCGGCCAGCCCCTTCGCGTACCGGATGGCGTCGCCGTAGTGCGAGATGGGGACGGTGATGTCGCCGGGGTGCAGCGGCGTCAGCTCGGGGTCCCACGACTGCATGGCGTAGGCGAGGTCCTTCCGGGCCTGCCAGAGCGCGTCCATCCCGTCGTCGGCCTCGGCGATCTCGAACAGCGTGGCGTCGTGGGCCTCGAAGACGGACTCGCAGAAGGCGACCTCCTCGTCGACGCCGTGGTTGGCGTGGAACTCGACGAAGACGGTCGGGCGGTCGGGGAGGTCGGTGCCGGAGTAGGCGTTGGCCAGCATCGCGCTCTCGGCGTCGATGAGCTCGATCTTGGCCACGTCGACGCCCGACTGGACGGCGTCCTCGACGGCCGCGGTGGCGTCGTCGAGGTTCCCGAACTGCGCGCGCCCGCCGCGGATCTGCGCGGGCCGGCCCGCGAGTTCGAGCGTCGCCCGGGTTACGACGGCGAGGGTGCCCTCGCTGCCGATGAGCACGTCGCGGAGGTTGTAGCCCGAGGAGGTCTTGACCGCCTTCGAGCCGGCCGTGATGACCGAGCCGTCGGCGAGCACCGCCTCCAGTTCGAGCACCCAGTCGGCGACCTCCCCGTACTTCACGGTCTGCATCCCGCTGGCGGCGTTCGCTATCATGCCCCCGACGGTCGAGATGCTGCCGGAGGACGGGAGCGGCGGGAAGAACAGGCCGTGCTCGCCGGCCACGTCGTCGACGGCCGACCCCATCACGCCCGGCTCGACGTCGACCTGGAAGTCCTCGGGGCGGATGTCGAGCACAGCGTCCATCCGGGTCAGGTCGAGACTGATGCCCGCGTGGGCCGGGACGGCGTTGCCCTCCAGGCTCGTCCCGGCCGCATACGGGGTGACTGGCACGTCGTGCTCGGTGGCGGCCTCGACCACGGCCGACACGTCCGCCGTCGATTCCGGGTAGACGACGGCGTCGGGCAGCACCTCGTCACCGGGCTTCGTGCCCCAGTCGCTGTCGTGGGCCTCGCGTGTCGCCTCTGCGAACGACACCTGGTCGTCGGCGAGGCCGAGGTCGGCGAGGAACGAGCAGTCGTGTGTCATGGCACCACGTGGGGGCACGCCGGCGATAAAACTGTCTCCGGTGGCCACCCGCTCGCCACCCCCGCCGATGCGATGAACACTGAACTGGTGGACGGTTTCGCCGGTTCGCCGACCCTTTTCCGGACGGCGCTGGTACGATATGGCGAACATGCGCGCCATCCAGGTCACCGAGTACGGCGGAAGCGAGAACATCGAGGTCGTCGAACAGGAGAAACCCGAGCCCGGTCCGGGCGAGGTCCGGATCAAGGTCGAGGCGGCGGGCATCAACTTCGCGGACATCATGCAGCGACGCGGCCACTACCCGGGTGGTCCGGACGCGCCGTTCGTCCCGGGATTCGAGGCCGCAGGTACCATCGACGCGACAGGCGAGGGCGTCGGCATCGAGGAGGGCGAGCGCTACGTCGGTATGGTCGGCGTCGGCGGCTACGCCGAGTACGCCGTCACCGAGGCCGACTCCCTGTTCCCCATCCCGGAGGGCATGAGCTTCGCCGAGGCCGCCGGCTTCCCGGTCCAGTTCCTCACCGCCCACAACTGCCTGTTCGGCTGGGGCGGCCTCGAGGAGGGCGAGTCGGTGCTCATCCAGGCTGCCGCCGGCGGCGTCGGGACCGCGGCCGTCCAGCTCGCCGACCGTGCTGGCGCGGAGGTCTTCGGCACCGCGAGCACGCAGGAGAAGCTCGACATGGCAGGGGAACTCGGCTGTGACCACCCAATCAACTACACCGAGGAGGACTTCGTGGAGATCGTACACGAGGAGACCGACGGCGTCGGCGTCGACCTCGCGCTCGACGGCGTGGGCGACGACGTGTTCTCCGGCTGCATCGAGGCCACGAAGGACTTCGGCCGTGTCGTCCCCTACGGCGCCGCGAGCGGCGTGCCCGGCACGCTCGACACCAGCGAGATGTTCTTCCGCAACCAGTCTGTCATCGGCTACCACCTCGGCCGTGCGATGGCGCGCAACCCCCAGAAGGTGCTCGAGGCGGTGCCGGACCTGACCCAGGGCCTGACGGAGGGCGAGCTCGAGGTCGTCGTCGGCGAGACGTTCGCGCTCGAGGATGCACGGGCGGCCCACGAGTACATCGAGGACCGCAAGTCCGTCGGGAAGGTCGTTCTGGAGCCGTAGAACGGGGTCAGCGACCACTCCCGGCTCAGGGCAGCGTCGTCCCCGACGCGAACAGCAGGTGGTCGGCGGCGTCCTCCACGGCGTCCATCGCACCGTCCAGACAGACGAGCAGCTCGCGCACCACGAGCGCCTGGTGCGACGGGCCGTCGTCCGAAGACACGTCGCGACGGACGAAAACGCTCCGACGAGGCCAACGTCGCCCTACGTTGACGTACGTAGTCACCCCATCGGTCGGTGGCCCGTCGGATCGTGGGTCAGGGGAGCGGTTCCAGCTCGTCACGCAGGCCGTCGAGCACGGCGAAGCGTTCGTCTCGCAGTCGTTCCAGCCACGCGAGCAGCCGCGCCGCCCAGCGGAGCTTCCGCCGCTTCATCGGCCCGACTGCGGGGTCGTCGAACGTCCAGCCCGGGAACGACAGCCGCGCCGCGCCGGCGTGGTCGGCGAGGAACGCCGCACGGTCGCCGTCGGTGAAACCCCCGTAGTTCCGGACGTGTGCGACCGGGGCGGCCTGCGTCGTCGGCAGGACCGGTCCGTCGGGCAGTTCGGGGACGACCTCGCGGACGCGTTCGAGGTTGTCCCCGTGGGCGTGGACGGCGACGGTCGTCCCCTCGGCGGCGAGCTCGTCCGCGAGTTCGGGCTCGCCGTCGAGGTCGGTGACGTACACGTCCACCGCCACGGACTGCTCGCGGCAGACCGCCGCCGCGGAGGAGGCGGCGACGACCCGGTCGGCCTCGCCGGCCTGGAGGTCGGCTGCGAGCGTTGGGCCGGCGCCACAGATGGCGACGTGCTCGCCCTCCAGCACCGAGAGCCGTGACTCGTCGAAGGGCGTTGTCAGCTCGGCGAGGACGTCGCGTGCGCGCTCGTCGCCGGCCCGGCCGAAGCCGAAGTCCGCCAGGATGGCCTCGTAGACCGGCTCGAATGTCTCGAACTCCATGGCTGTAGCTGCGGGATGTGGTTCCAAGATAACCGTTGGTGTGGGCCGGAATTGCCTCGTGTGAGTACCCCTACCCAAGAGGCCCTTCCGGCTTCCACCCCCACCTTCTGAACCCACCGGTATAAGTTTTCTCTTACCGAGTTATACAGACGATAACCGGGGCTTGGACACGTCTTCCTGCCGAATTCTACAGATTTTCGGTTCGAAGACGCGTGGCGATGGGGTGCCAACCAGACGCCGACGGGGTACCGACCAACACCACACAGCCCCCACGTCGTGTCACTTCAGCGCCGAGGCGACGGCGTCGAGGACGGTCGCGGTCCCCGCGGTCTCCGCCCGTTCGGCGACGAGGGTCGCGAACGCGGCGTGGCTACCGACCAGGAGACCGCCGTCACCGTCCGCGTTCGTCGCGAAGGTCGTCCCGGCGTCCGTCGCGAGCGCCACGAGCTCCTCGCACGCGTCGTCGGCGAGTCCCTCGACGGCGAAGACCGAGCGGACGGCGTCGGTGGCGACGTCGGCCGTGCCGAGGCGCTCGACGTGGCGTCGCACGTCGGCTTCGGTGCCGACGTCGAGCTCCTCGACGGAGACGGCTCCCTCACGACTGCGGTGACGGTCGGGGAGGAACGCGTCGCCGACGGCGGCGGCGTCGACCGTCTCGCGCACGTCGTGGGTCCGGACGACGTGAGCGCCACGCTCGATGGCCATCGACGTGGCCGCGAGCGAGACGGCGAGGGCGTCCTCTGTGGAGCGGTCGGTCAACGAGCGGAGGAAGTTCTTCCGGTTGATGGAGACGAGCATCGGCCGGCCGAGCCCGCGGAACTCGCGGAGGCGCCGGAACGTCTCGCGGTCGTCCTCGATGGTCTTCGCCTCCGACCAGCCGCCGAACGCCGGATCGACGATGGTGTTCTCGGGCAGGCCGTTCTGCTTCAGCGCCTCGTACACCATGTCCACGTAGTCGGCCGACTCGGCCCAGTCCTCGCCCTTGCGCTCGGCCCAGGGCGTCTCCTCGACCGCGCCGGGGCGCGTGAGGTCGGGCGGGCTGGCCATCTTCGCGACCGCTACGTCGTACTCCTCGGCGACGCGGGGCATCTCGGGGTCCGCGAACCCGGCGATGTCGTTGATCATGTCGAAGCCGCCGTCGAGGGCGGCCGCGGCGACCTCGTGGTAGCGCGTCTCGATGGACCAGACAGGCTCCGACGACGTGTTCTCGATGACCGACAGCGCCACGTCGAGCCGGTCCAGCTCCTCCTCGGCCGTGAGCACCTCGAAGCGCTTGTTCGCCGACTCCAGGCCGATGTCGACGATGTCGGCGCCCTCGGCGACGAGCTCGTCCTCGACGTAGGCCGCGGCCTCGGCGGGGTCGTCGAACACGCTCGGGTCGTACGGCGATTCCGCGCTCACGTTCAGCACCCCCATGACCCGTGTCGGGTGGTCGTCCCCGATCCCGAGTCCGGCGGCGTCGACGTTCTGCATACTGGCACTGGGTGCGCTGAGGCTGAAAAGGGCCGTGTTCCCCGGAGCGCCTGCCGGGACCAGAGGGGGGACGGCCGCCGAGGAAGGTACAGTCGCGGCCTTTGTCAACGAAAACCACTCAAACACCCGGGTCCGAGTGTCCGGCGTGAACCGAGAACGACTGCTCCCGGTCGTCCTCGCGCTCGTCTGCGTCGTCGCGCTCTCGCTCGTGGCGGCCAGCGTCGTCGACCCTGCGGACGGTGGTGGTGGGTCGACCGTCAGCGACCCGACCGGTGGGAACGACCGCGACTCCGGTGAGAACGGCAGCAGCGGTCGCGAGCCCCTGACCGACCCCGGCGAGTTCTCGTTCTCCTTCGGCTTCTGCATCCCGTTCCTCTTGACGGGGGAGTTCTTCCTCATCGTCGCTGGCGTCGCGCTCGTCTGCTGGGGGGTCCTCGCGTACCGCGACGACGGGTTCGCCGCCTCGGCCGCGCTGGTCGCCGTCGGGTTCCCCGGGTTCTTCGTCTGGCTGCTGCTGACGAGCTGTGCCGAGCAGCCCGTCCCGAACTCGGCCGACCTCTTCCCCTCCGACCCGGCGCCGCCGAGCGTCGGTGGCAACGCCTCCGTGGGGATCGCCAACGATTCCGGGCTGGTCATCACCCAGCCGTCTGTGTTCGTGGTGCTCGTCGCGGCGACGCTCGTCGTCGGCATCCTCGGCTACGTCGCCCTCTCGGCCACGGGCGACGAGGACGACGAGGAGGAGCCACCGGAACACGAGGTCGACGGGGAGGCCGAGCTCGAGGGTGGCGTCACCGCCCTCGGCAACGTCGCGGGACAGGCCGCCGACAGACTGGAGCGAGACGCCGGGACGGAGAACGAGGTGTTCCGTGCCTGGGTCGAGATGACGCGCCACCTGCCCGTCGACCACCCGCGGTCGAGTACGCCGTCCGAGTTCGCCGACGCGGCGGTCGAGGCCGGCGTCGCTCGCGAGGACGTCACCGAACTCACCGAGCTGTTCGAGGAGGTCCGCTACGGCGGGGAGCCGGTGACCGCGGAGCGCGAACGCCGTGCGGTCGAGGCGCTCCGACACATCGAGGACAGGTACGGCGACGAATCGTAGAATCACAGGTCTGACTCTTCCAGATCCACGGAACCATCGGCACAGGGGCTGTTTGAGTTAACGAAAGCGTTAGGTATGGTTTGCCAGAACAGTGGTCCGTGAACAGACGGACGATCGGGGTCGCTATCGTCGCGGTCTGCTGTGTGGGGGCCATCGTCCTCGCCGCCGGGACGCTCAGCCAGACGACGAGTGCAGGTGAGGAGGCGAAGCAGCCGGCACCCGAACGGGACGACAGCATCCCCGCGACGGACACGCCGATGGACGCGAACGTGGATGGGGGTGAGACACAGCAGAAACCGCCGGTGAAGGTCGAGCGCTGCGAACAGTCGATCCCACCGGTGCTGTTGCTCGGGCTGCTCGGGCTCGTCGGTGCCGTGACGGCGTTCATGCACTGGAAGTACAATCGGATGGTGGCACTGACGTCCCTCTTCGTGGTCGGTGTCCTGGTGGCGACGGTGGTGCCGTTCCTGGTGGGCTGTCCGACGGAGCCGGTCCCCGAGGAACAGCAGAACGGGTCGCCGGACGTGATCGGCAACCAGACGGCCTCCGGCGGCGGCGGTGACGGGAGCGGTGGCGGCGAACAGGGCGAACGCCGCCAGCAGCTGCCGGACATCCTCCTGCTCCTGGCCGGCGTCGTCGGCATCGCGATGGTGGTGGTCGCCGGCGTCTGGGTGGTGCGTTCCGGCGACGACGACGAGGACGACGCACTCGTCGAGGCGGCCGCCCCCGACGACGAGGCCGAGCCACCGGACTCGCCCGACGTCGAGGCGGTCGCGGCAGCGGCGGGCCGGGCCGCGACCCGCATCGAAGCGGAGTCCACGGTCGACAACGAGATCTACCGTGCGTGGGTCGAGATGACCCGGCACCTGCCGGTCGACCATCCGGAGACGAGCACGCCGCGGGAGTTCGAGGGCGCTGCCGTCGCCGCCGGCTTCGAGGCCGCTGCCGTCGGCGAGCTCACCGACCTGTTCGAGTCGGTGCGCTACGGGCAGCAGGCGGCGACCGAGGAGCGCGAGGAGCGCGCAGTCGAAGCACTGAGGCGTCTCGAGGACCAGTTCGGGGGTGAGAACGAATGAAGCCGCGCTCCCTGCTCGCCGTCTTCGGTGTGGCGCTCGCGGTGACCGGGTTCACGCTCGTCGCCGTCCCGGGACTCGCGTCGTCCATCACGCTCGACGAGGCTGCACTCGTGTTCGTCGGGCTCGTCGGCATCCTGCAGGGCGTTCGCGTCGCCATCGGTCGGTCACGGACCGCCTACGAGCAGGTCGAGACGCCCGACCCGGAGGCCTCGCAGGACCTCCCGACGCCCGGGGACGAGTTCGACGAGATGCTCCAGACGGCCGGTGCGGACCGACGCGAGATCGAGACCCGCGAGACGGTGCGCAACCGCCTCGAGCGTGCGGCCGTCGAGACCATCGTCCGCACCGAGGGCTGTCCCGAGTCGGAAGCGATGCGACGGCTGGAGTCGGGGGAGTGGACCGACGACCCGTACGCACGGGCCTTCTTCACCGGCTCCGTCGAGGGAGCCTCGCTGTTCGACCGCTTCGACTTCCAGCGGGACAACCAGACGCAGTACCACCGCTGGGCCGTCCACGCGGCCAGCGAGATCACGCGACGCTCGGAGGCGAACGACACATGAGTTCGACGATTCCACAGGAGACGACGAGCGAGTCGCCCTCGACGACGACCGGACCGGACGGGGGCGGGACGACAGCGGCTCCGGAACGGCAGGGCGAGGGGCACCAGCGCATCATCTCGGAGACGGAGGAGGACACGAACCACTGGCTCGGTATCGGGGCCCTCACGTTCGTGGCCGGCGGGGCGGGCGTCATCCTGAAACAGCCCGCGCTGCTCCTGGCGGCGGTCGTCGGCGTCGCCTACCTCGCGTACGTGCAGGTGACGACGGTGCCCGCGGCGACGGTGCGGATCCGACGGGAGCTCTCGGACCCGACGCCGGACCTGGGCGACGACCTCACGGTGACGGTCACCGTCACCAACGAGGGCGACCGCGTGCTGCCGGACCTGCGCGTGGTCGACGGCGTCCCGGAGGAGCTGACCGTGGTCGGCGGTTCGGCACGGCTCGGGACCGCGCTCCGCCCCGGGGAGAGCGACTCGTTCAGCTACACGCTGACGGCCAGACGCGGCACGCACGAGTTCAAGACCTGCGACACCATCGTCCGCGACTGGTCCGGCAAGCGCGAGCGACACACCCGGTTCCGGACCGGCGGCGAGGTCGTCGTCACGCCGTCGCTCTCGTCGACGCTCCCGATGCCGCTACGCAAGCAGACCTCCCAGTACGCGGGCCGTGTCGAGACGGACCTCGCGGGCGACGGCGTCGAGTTCCACTCCACCCGCGAGTACCGCGCCGGCGACCCGCTCTCTCGCGTCGACTGGCGTCGGTACGCACGCACCGGCGACCTCGCGACCCTCCAGTTCCGCGAGGAGCGGGCCGCGACCGTGATGCTGCTGCTCGACCTGCGTCAGGAGGCGTACGTCCGCCGCGACGAGGACGACCTCCACGCGGCCGACCTCGGTATCAACGCCGCCGGGCAGATATTCACGACGCTCCTGGAGACGGGCGACCGCGTCGGCATCACCGCGCTGGCTCCCCAGAAGGTCTGGCTCTCGCCCGGTCTGGGCAACGAACACCGGGTGAAGGTCGAGGAGCTGTTCGCCCACCATCCCGCGCTCTCCGCAGAGCGGCCGAAGGGACGCTACTCGGTCCACCTCGGGGTCCGGAACCTCCGGAAGCGCCTCTCCGGCGACGTACAGGTCGTGTTCTTCTCGCCGCTCTGTGACGACGGCGCGGTGACGGCAGCACAGCTGCTCCACGCGCACGGCCACAAGGTGACGGTCCTCAGCCCGGACCCGACGGACGACGGGACGCTCGGGCAGCGCTTCGCCCGTGTCGAGCGTGCGGGACGAATCTCGACGCTCCGCCAGGGCGGTGTCAGGGTGCTCGACTGGAACCCCGACGAACCGCTCGCCGAGTCTATCGCACGCGCCTCCGTGCGGTGGTCGCGATGACCGAGATTGACCGGCGGCCGGTGCGGCTCTCGGCCATCGTCTCGCTCGGTGCGGCGGCGCTCGCGGCGTTCGCGGCCATCCTGACCGCGAGTGCCGGTGGCGTCGTCGCCGGACTGGGGATCGTCGCACTCGCGCCCGGCCTCGTCGTCGGTTCGCGCCGGCTCGTCCACCTCGGCGGCGTCGTTCTCGCCGTCGGGATGGTGCTGGCGGGCGCGACCGGCGGGGGCGGTGCCGCGGAGCTGTTCCTGCTCGTCGGGACCGGCGCGACGGTCGTCGCCTGGGACGTCGGCCAGAACGCGGTCGGCCTCGGCCAGCAGCTCGGCCGTGAGGCGGAGACGACGCGGGCGGAGCTCGCCCACCTCGGCGCGACGGTGCTGGTCGGCGCGGTCACCGTCGGGGTCGCCTACGGCCTCTACCAGGTCGCCGGGTCCGGCCAGCCGCTCCCCGCGCTGGTGATGCTGCTGGTCGCGGCGCTGGCGCTGACCACGGCGCTGCGACAGAAGTAGACGGCGCTACTCGACGGTCGGGACCGGGACCGAGTCGAGCACCGCCTGCACGACCTCTCGCTTGTCGACGTTGTTCACCATCGCATCTGGCGTCAGCACGAGTCGGTGTGCGAGCACCGGGAGCGCGACGCGCTTGATGTCGTCCGGCGTGACGTACTCGCGGCCGACCATCGCGGCGTACGCTCGCGAGGCCTCGAACAGCCGCTGGGTCCCACGCGGGGAGACGCCGATGTCGACGCGGCCGTCCTGTCTGGTCTCGCGGCAGAGCGCGGCCATGTACGCGAGCAGGTCGTCGTCGACACGCACGCTCTCTGGCACCTCTCGGAGCTCCGCGACCTCCTCGTCGCTGAGGACGCGGTCGACGCTCGGGCTCTGGTCGACGCGCCCCGCACGGCGGCGGAGCAGTTCGATCTCGCCGTTCTCGTCCGGGTAGCCGATGCTGGACTTGACGATGAACCGGTCGACCTGTGCCTCGGGCAGCGGGAACGTCCCCTCCTGCTCGACCGGGTTCTGCGTCGCGATGACGAAGAACGGCTGGGGGAGCATGCGCGTGTCGCCGTCGACCGTGACCTGTCCCTCCTCCATCGCTTCGAGCAGGGCGGCCTGGGTCTTCGGCGGCGCGCGGTTGATCTCGTCCGCGAGCACGATGTTCGCGAAGATGGGGCCCGCCTGGAACTCGAACTCGCGGGACTCCTCGTTGAACACGTGCGTCCCCGTCACGTCAGAGGGCAGCAGGTCGGGGGTGAACTGGATGCGGGAGAAGGACAATCCGAGGGCGGACGCCATCGACCGGGCGGTCAGGGTCTTGCCGGTCCCGGGCACGTCCTCGAGCAGGACGTGGCCGCGGCCGACGACGCCCATGAGCACGGTCTCGAGGAACTCTCGGTCGGCGATGACCGAGTTCCCGATGGCGTCGAGGACTGCGTCGCAGTCCTCGCTTGCTTGGCTTACCTCCATAGTCTCTCACTGCGCCCGGTGCAATTTATTCCTGACGATTGTCACCACACCGCCGACCGAATCGAAACCCCTAAAATACTCAGCGGGCAAGGTGAGAGCGAGCCGAGATAGCCTAGCCTGGCCAAGGCGGTAGATTCGAAATCTACTGTCCACACGGACACGGGAGTTCAAATCTCCCTCTCGGCGCTTCTCTCGACGCAAAGACCGCGAGCGCCAGCGAGCGGTCTCCGTGGAGAAGAAGCGGTAACGGGAGTTTGAACCAGGGAGGTCGCGCGCAGCGAAGCGAGCACGTCCGACCGTGGTTCAAATCTCCCTCTCGGCGTTTCATCGGGGAACAAGACGGCGAGCGCAGCGAGTCGTCTGTCCCCCGGAGAAGCCAAGGACCCGACCGGTTGGGGCTCCGAACGCGGTGAGGATACGGGGTGCGAACTGCGAGCGAAGCGACCCGCGAACAGCGACCCGCCCGTTCGGAGGACCGTCTCTCCCCTCGATCTCCTGCGTCCTGTGACCGTCGGCCGGTCGATGAGTGCCGACCAACCTCCACGCCGCCTGTCATCTCGGGGGCTGGCTACCAGACGGCGAGAACCGACCTCTACTCATATTGTTCTGTGCTACCAATACACACGTATGGCACGGAAGACAGCGAAGGAGATGGACGCACTCGAGATAGACGAGTTCCTCGAATCACAGCAGACCGGGGTGCTCGCCCTGGCGAACGACGACGACGCCTACGCGGTACCGCTGTCGTTCGCCTACGACGACGAGGACCGGTCGGTGTACCTGCGGCTGGGGTTCGCACCGGGGAGCCAGAAGCAACGCTACCTGGAGGCGACGGACCACGTCTCCTTCGTCGTCTACGACGACACCGACGAGGGGTGGAAGAGCGTCCTCGTGGAGGGGACGGTGACGATGCTCTCGCACGACAGTCTGGACGCCGCCATCGTCGAGGTGATGGAGGGACTCGACATCCCGTACTTCCAGGTGCACTCGCGACCGGCGACGGACATCCAGTTCAACGTGGCGTGCATCGAGCCGACGCGGGTGAGCGGCATCATCGAGGGGTACTCCCACCGGAAGGAGCGCACGCGATAGCGCCGGTCAGACGCTGACGACCTCGGGCTGTAGGCTCGCGACGGCGTCCATGAGCGCCTCCCGGTCGGCGTCGTCGACCCCGCACTCCCGGAGGCTGACATCGAGGTGTTCGGCGACGCGGCCGAACGCGGCGTCGGTCACGTCGAGATGGTCGTGCGCGGCGGCCATGTTCGCGCCGTCGTAGTCGTCGGCACCGCCGGCGACGTGGGTGATGAACGCGACCTGATGGGCCCGCAGTTCGTCGGTGTCGGTGTCCTCGAAGTACGGCTGGAGCTGCTCGTCGGCGAGCACGCGGTCGTAGAACTCGTCGACGACGAGCTCGACCGCCGGTCGACCACCGAGCCGTTCGTACAGCGTGTCGTCCGTTGACATCGTTCAGTTCGTCCAGCGCACCCGACTTAATAATTGAGGTGCCGGTAGCTGCGAGAAGAACGATGCTCGAGCGGGCCGGGAGCACACGAGACCTTCCCTGTCCGCCGATCCGTTGACCGTCTCCACCGATGCGTGGATCTGGAGCCCCCGCTGACGGGCCAGCCGGTGGACGTGGTCGGGGAGCGGTGGCTCCGCGGTCGACCGCCGAGCCGCGCCGGTTTCGGTGGGTTTTACGCCCCGTCGCGCGTCGGTCAGACCATGTCCGAAGACTACCGCACCGAACGGGACAGCCTCGGCGAGATGCAGGTACCGGCCGACGCCTACTGGGGTGCACAGACCCAGCGCGCGGTCGAGAACTTCCCCATCTCGGGGCTGACGTTCGGCCGCCGGTTCGTGCGCGCCCTCGGCGTCGTGAAGAAGGCCGCCGCGCAGGCCAACCGCGACCTCGAGATGATCCCGGAGGACAAGGCCGACTGCATCGTCGCGGCCGCCGACGAGGTCATCGCCGGCGAGCACGACGGCCAGTTCCCCGTCGACGTGTTCCAGACCGGCTCGGGCACGTCATCGAACATGAACGCCAACGAGGTCATCTCCAACCGCGCGACGGAGCTCTACGGCGGCGAGATCGGCTCCCGCGAGATCCACCCGAACGACCACGTGAACTTCGGCCAGTCGAGCAACGACGTCATCCCCACCGCGATGCACGTCGCCGCGCTGGAGGCCGTCGAGAAGGACGTCATCCCGGCGCTCGACATCCTCCGCGAGGCGCTGCGCGCGAAGGCGGAGGAGTTCGACGGCGTCGTCAAGACCGGTCGCACCCACCTGCAGGACGCGACGCCGGTCCGTCTCGGCCAGGAGTTCGGCGGCTACGCCACCCAGCTGGAGAAGGGCCTCGTCCGCGTCGACAACGTCCGCGAGCACCTTGGCGAGCTCGCCCTCGGCGGCACCGCGGTCGGGACCGGCCTGAACACGCACCCCGAGTTCCCGGCGCGCGCAGCGGAGTACATCACGAAGGAGACGGGCGTGCAGTTCCGCGAGGCCGACGACCACTTCGAGGCACAGGCCGCCCACGACGCGATGGGCGAGGCCCACGGCGCGCTCCGCACGGTCGCGGGCAGCCTGAACAAGATCGCCAACGACCTGCGCCTCCTGGCGTCGGGCCCCCGCAACGGGCTCGGCGAGATCGAGCAGCCCGAGAACCAGCCCGGCTCGTCCATCATGCCCGGGAAGGTCAACCCGGTCGTCGCCGAGGCGGTCAACCAGGTCCACAAGCAGGTCGTCGGCAACGACGCCGCCGTCGCCGCCGGCGCCGCGGAGGGCCAGCTCGACCTCAACCTGTACAAGCCGGTCTGTGCGTACAACTTCCTCCAGTCCGCCGAGCTCGTCACGAACGCCAGCGAGGTGTTCGCCCGGAAGTTCGTCGCGAAGCTGGAGGCGAACGAGGAGCACTGCGAGACCCAGGTCGAGCAGTCGATGGCGCTCGCCACCGCGCTCAACCCGCACATCGGCTACGACAAGGCCAGCGAGGTCGCCAAGGCCGCGCTGAAGGAGGGGAAGACCGTCCGCGAGGTCGTCGTCGAGAAGGGCTACCTCTCCGAGGAAGAGGCCGCCGAGGTCATCGACCCCGAGGCGATGACCCACACCGGCATCCTCGGCGACGACTGACTGCCTGACTAACGGAGCGTTTCTCGTGTCGCCCCACGAGCCCCGGAACCGTGGGACGGCACCGTCCGACCGGACCCCGCTCCGCGACGCCGCAGGACCCGGACTGTCCACCGCGGAGAAAGTTTTATCATCGAGCATCCGTCCGACGGGCGTCAGACGGACCGCACGACAGCGTGAAGTTACCAGCAGTAACCGTTAGACGGCGTCACGGCGAACAATCCACTGTTGTTATGGGGGATGCCGGAGTGGATTCTAGTATGTACACCTGCAGAGACTGCAATCAGTCGTTCAGCACAGAGCTCGCCCTGGAGCTACACCGGGACAAATGCGAGAAGGGGCAGCTGTTCTGTGAGTCCTGTGGTGGACGATTCTCGGAGCGCGTAGCCACACGAGACGGCTGGCACTACCGATGTCCAGACGAGGACTGCGACGGCGAGGGCCTCGGCGAAGACATCGTTCGGATCGAGGACATCAAGGCGGCGACGCAGTAACGGCGTGGGTGGCGGGCGGTTCTGTGGACACCTGTTTCTGAGAGGATTCGCTGACTGGTGGCGATAATAGCCAAGCAACCGGGTGGCGAGTGGTTGGCGAGACGGTGCGAGCGAAGCGAGCCGTGGAGCACTGCGACCGAGCGAAGAGGCTGGGGAGGCGCGAGGTGCGGTGCGGTCGCGGTGGGCGGGACTGAAAGGGACGATTCTCTCGGCGTAGGCAGGCGACGGAAGCGACGCGAGAGCGGAGCTCTCGCTAGTCTGAGCGCGTAGCGCTCAGGCACCGCAGGAACGAGGAGCGCAGCGAGCCTCCCGAGTCGAGAGAATCGGGGCTTTCTGGCTGTTGTTCCAGTTGGGTACCCTTGGTTATGGATGTGCGATGGAGATGTTCCCGGGGGACGACAGTCAACAAAGCCCACGTACACTCGTAATATCGGGGGAGACTGGACGGTTTTTTACCCCTCCGGGTCGGACCAACTCGCAATGACCGACCACGACTACGACGAGCTCGGATTGGTGGCCGGGCTGGAGATACACCAGCAGCTCGACACCGACACGAAGCTGTTCTGTGCCTGTCCGACCGAACTGCGCGAGGCCGAGGACTCGACGCACCGGTTCACGCGCTATCTGCACCCCACGAAGAGCGAGCTGGGCGAGATCGACGAGGCGGCGCTGGAGGAGAGCCAGGTCGAACGGGAGTTCACGTACCTCGGCTACGACACGACCTGTCTCGTGGAGGCGGACGACGAGCCGCCGCACCGGCTGGACCGGGAGGCGCGCACGGTCGTCCTCGAGATCGCACAGCTGCTCGACATGGAGCCGGTGGACGTGGCCCACGTGATGCGGAAGCTGGTCGTCGACGGCTCGAACACGTCGGGGTTCCAGCGGTCGACGCTCGTCGCGACCGACGGCGAGATCGAGACGGACGAGGGGCCGGTCAGGGTCGCGGACCTGATGCTGGAGGAGGAGAGCGCCCAGCGCGTCGAAGAGACCGACGAGGGCGTCACGTACAGCCTCGACCGGCTCGGCATCCCGCTGGTGGAGATCGGCACGAGACCGGACATCTCCTCGCCGGAGCAGGCCCGGGATGCGGCCGAGCGCATCGGGATGCTGCTGCGCTCGACGGGCCACGTCAAACGCGGGCTGGGCACCATCCGGCAGGACGTGAACATCTCCATCGCCGACGGTGCGCGGGTCGAGGTGAAGGGCGTCCAGAGCCTCGACGACATCGACGACATCGTCCGGAACGAGGTCGGCCGGCAGGTCGCGCTGCTCGACATCAAGGAGGAACTCCACGAGCGCGACGCGAGCGTCGGTGCAGTGCAGGACGTGACCGACGTGTTCGAAGACACCGACTCGGGTGTCGTCCGCGGTGCGCTGGACGACGGCGGGGCGGTGTACGCGGTCCCGCTCTTCGGCTTCGACGGGCTGGTGGGCAGGGAGATCCAGCCGGACCGTCGGCTCGGCACCGAACTGTCCGACCACGCGAAGCGCCACGGCGCGGGCGGCATCTTCCATACGGACGAGCTCCCGGCGTACGGGGTCACCGAGGAGGAGGTCGCGGCGATGCGCGAGGCCGTCGGCGCCGGTGCGGGGGACGCGGTGGCGATGGTCGCCGCGGCGGCGGACGTCGCGGAGCCCGCCGTCGAGGCGGCCGCCGAACGCGCGGCGACGGCGATGGACGGCGTGCCGGAGGAGACGCGCGGCGCGAACGAGGACGGCACGACGCGCTACCTGCGGCCGCTGCCGGGCGCGGCGCGGATGTACCCCGAGACGGACGTGCCGCCGGTCGAACTGGACCCGAGCGAGGTCGAGGAGCCCGAACTCCTCACCGAGAAGGTCGAGCGCTACCAGGCCGAGTACGACCTCGACGCGGGACTCGCAGAGCAGGTCGCCTACGGCACGCACATGCCGCTGTTCGAGTCGGTCGTCGCCGAGGGCGTGGACGCGACGCTCGCGGCGGGGACGCTGGAGTCGACGCTGACCGAGCTCCGCCGTGACGACGTCCCCGTCGCCGAGCTGACCGACGAGCACCTCACCGACGCGCTCCACCTCGTCGACGACGGCGAGGTTCCCAACGAGGGTCTGCCGGACCTGCTCACCGCCCTCGCGGAGAACCCCGAGCTCACCGCCGAGCAGGCGGTCGAGCAGGAGGACCTCGGCGGCGTCGACGAGGGCGAGGTCCGCGAGGCGGTCGTCGAGGTCGTCGAGCGCAACGCCGACCAGGTCGAGGAACAGGGCATGGGCGCGTTCTCCGCGCTCATGGGCGAGTGCATGGGTGCGCTGCGGGGCAAGGCCGACGGCGACGTCGTCAGCGAGACGCTCCGCGAGGAGATCCAGAAGCGGGCCTGAGCGGCGGTTCCAGCGGCGGACTCAGTCGGCCCGCTGACCGTGCGTCTCTGCCTCGTCGCGACCGACGGGCAGCAGCTTCGCGATCCGGGCCTCGTACACCGCCGGGTCGGGCATCCGCTGGGAGATGTAGTACGCGATGCCGACCAGGACCAGCGCGAAGGCGGCGTCGCTCAGCCAGTGCACGCCGAGGTAGAACGTCGAGAACATGATGAGCACCGTGAGGATGCCGGCGAGCCAGGCGTAGGGGCGGTCGGTCTCGCGGGCGTACAGGGCGGCCATCGCGGAGATGCCGGTGTGGAGGCTCGGGAACGCCTTCACGAGCGTGTCCGTCGAGGTGATGCCCTCGCTGACGATGGGGTGGAGGTCGTACAGCAGCGCGCGCATGACGGGCTCGCCGCTCGCGGTCTGGCCCAGGTACTCCGACGTCACCGCGACGGGGAACGCCAGGAAGTACGGCAGTGCGAGCAGGACGAGCATCGCGTAGCCCGCACAGTACCGCCGGGCCTGTTCCCGGTCGTGGACCTTCAGCTTGAAGTAGGTGAACAGGGTCACGAACGGGAAGCCGATGAGGTAGACGAACGCCAGCAGGTACGTCAGGGGCTCCCACGTGAACGACTGGAATGCGAGCACCGTCGTCCCCTCGAGGTCGTAGATGACCGACGTGTACGCCGCTCCGGAGTGGAAGGTCGCGGCCATCGTGTTCACGCCTTGCGTGACGACCCAGGCGACGCCGAGGTACTTCCAGTCGGTCCGGACGAGTTCCAGCGCGAACTCCCGCGGTGACGTCCCGGGGACGAACACCGCGAACCCGACAGCGAAGATGACGAGCGTGGGGACCGCCACGATGAGGGTGAACAGCGTACCGAACGAGATGGCGGGCAGGAGCTGTTCCATGGTCTTACGGGTCGAATGTCGGCGGTCGCTCGTCGGGCGGTGCGTCTGGCTGTGCGACGGGTCGGAACCGTCGCTGTCGGCTCTGGAGGGACATGGGACCTATCGATTGCTAAATAGTCTTTCGCGTCGAACAAAGGCTTTCCGGTACGGTTGACATACGTCAGCCGACCTACTGCTCGCGGTCGCGACCCCTGAGATTCCGCCCGCGCTCGAGCTCCTCGCTCGCCCGGCGGAAGATTCCCATCATCGTCCGCGTCTCGCGCTCGGTCAGGTGTGCGCGACCGAACACGCGACGGGCCATCCGCACCGTCTTGTGGCGCTTCTCGTCGTTGTGGTCGATGCCGTCGAGCAGGTCCTCGAACTTCTCGTAGAGGTGCTCGATGAGTTCCTCGTCGGCGCGCTCGTGCTGCCGGTCGGGGAGCTGGGTGTCCTCGACGGTCAGGTCGCGCAGCTCGTACATCGTCACCGTCGCGGCCTGCCCGAGGTTGAGCACGGGGTACTCGTCGCTCGCCGGGATGGAGCAGACCGCGTCGAGCTTCGACAGCTCGCGGTTGTGCAGCCCGTTGGCCTCCCGCCCGAAGATGATGCAGCTGTCGCCGTCGAGCTCGGCGAGGTCGTCCGCGAGCTCCGCCGGCGTCGAATAGGGGAACCGGACGTGCTTCCGGCAGTCCTCGTTCGTCGTCGCCGTCAGCCCGACCGTGTAGTAGTTCTCGACGAGGTGGTCGAAGCTCACCTCGCGGGCGTTCGCGAGCACGTCCTCGCGTGCCCGCCCGGCGAACCCCCACGCCTCGCCGTGCTTCTCCTGCACGCCCTCGGGCGGGTCGACCAGCAGCAGCTCCGACAGCCCGAAGTTCTTCATCGCCCGGGCGATGGTGCCGACGTTCCCCGGCGTCTTCGCGTCGACCACCGCGACCGCCGGGACGCTCATGTGTCGCCGCCGGTCGGGTAGTCCCGGTCGAACTCCATGTTCCGGAGGTCGATGCGCTTCTCCTCCTCGGTCTCCTGCTGGTCGGCGAACTCCTCCGGGTCCGGGAGGTTGGGCTTCGGGAGGTCACGCGGGTCCGTGTCCACGTGCTCCATGCCGGCGTACCCCTCCGGTGCGCGCCCGCCGTCCAGGAACCACTCGTGGAACGCGTCCTCGAACGCCTCCGTCTCGGCGTACTCCACGCCACCCTCCTCGCGGAACCAGTACAGGAAGTCCAGCTCGTGCTCGTCGCAGAGCACCGCCTCGTTCAGCGGCTCGCCGTACACCGCGGCCGCCTCGTTGCACTGCTCGATGTTCTCGTCGCCGTGAATCAGCCAGCAGGCGTCGCAGGGCCCACCGAAGATGACGGTGAGCCGGACGAGCCGCCGGCGCGTATCGTCGCTCATCTCGTCGAACGGACGCACCTCGTCGTCCTCGGTGAACACCTCGTCCTCGTCGAAGCGCCACCCCCGGAGGCCGATGCTGATCTTCTCGCTCATACCCGACGGTATCGGGTCTGTGGGTAAAAGCGACGCGTATCAGAGACGTGCCGTCGACCTGATGGCCGGTGCGCAAGCGGACAGCGCGGTACGGCAGCCCAAAACACCCTGCCTGTTCCTGGAGACGCTGGACACGACGACAGCCAGAAAGCCCCCTCTGTCGTGGAACCCTCTGGGACCGCGAACGGTCGGAAAGCCCCCTCTGTCGTGGAACCCTCTGGAACCGCGAACGGTCGGAAATCCCCCTCTGTCGTGGAACTCTCTGGAACCGCGAACAGCCAGAAAGCCCCGAGCGTCTCGACTCCCGCGACTTGCTGTGCTCCTCACTCCGTTCCGGTGCTTGCTGCGTCGGGGTTCGTCGAGACGCTCGCCCCTTTCAGTCCCACCCCGCACCGCACCTCACACCTCCCCAGCCTCTTGCGCTCCTCAGTCGCTAGCGCTCCCTCCGGTGCTCATCCCTCGCGCGGATGGCTCGCGGCCTCACTTCGTTCGGCACGCTCGCCAGCCGCGCGCCACCCGGCTGGTCGGACAACGACGACGCCACAGTCCGGGAATCCTACGCGGGCCGAAGTTCTACATTGTCCATCAACTACTGTCGGTCGAGGGCCCCGAAGACACTTGCCTGTATCCTCCGATACCTCGGGCATGCGACACAGAACAGTCCTGCTGTGTCTCTGCCTCGTCCTCGCAGGTTGTTCGTCGTCGACACCAGCTCCGGAGACGACGACGGCAACCGACTCTCCGTGTTGGACGACGGTCGAGTACGAACACCGACCGGTCCCCGACCACCCCTCGAACATCACCCGTGAGACAGCCATGGCGTTCGCCGAGAGTCACGCTGAGGCCCTGGCGTGGAACGATAGCATCCGTTCGGCCGAGTTCGGGCTCGGCGTTACCAGCGACACCTCCGTCGTGAACCGGACCCCTGACGGGTTCATCATCCACGTCACCGGTGGCGTGACCTATCAGGGCTGCACCGACGGGAGCGTGTGGGTTGCGGACGGCGGACTGGCTGCGAACTACTTCGTCAACGAGACGACGGCAATCCGCCTCAATCATCCACAGAACACCACCGACGACCCACGAGAGCACGGCGGCGAGGTCGTCGCGTGACCCGTTTCAGGGCCGCACCACGTCCCGGTACGCCGACCAGAGCGACGACGCACCCTCACCGGGGTGGGTCAGCCCGAGGCGCTGACCGATGTCGTCCTGTCGGCGCAGCGGCTCGAAGACGGCGGGCCACTCGAACGGCCAGAGCTCGCACCGGCGGGCGGGGTGGCCGATATCGTCGAGCAGTGCGTTGACGGCCCGCCGGGCGGCCTCGTTGGCGCACTCCATGCTCGCCAGGTCGGTCTCGGTGCGGACGAAGTCGGCTGCGAGGTAGAGGTTCGGCGCTTCGGTCGCGGCGTCGGGGCGGTGCTGCAGGCTCCCGACGGTGTTGATGAGGAGCTCGGCGTCGTTGGTGACGGTGCCGGTCGCCTCGTCGAAGCCGACGGCGGGGTCGAGCTGGCTGGCGACGAGGTTGTCCTCGTTCAGCAGGTCGGTGCCGAGGTGTGCGCGGAGCTGTTCCCACGTCTCCTCGACGATCTCCTCTCGGGTGCACTCGCGGGCGGGCTTGCCGTAGACGATGCCGGGCTCATCCCACTCGGAGATGATGACCGACAGGACGCCCTCGGTCTCGTCGAAGGCGTCGAAGTCGTAGCGCTCCCAGAACTGGCGCTGGCTCACGGCGGTCAGGGCCCACGGCGAGTCGTAGAAGACGCCGTGGCCGCGCACGGGGGCGACGTCCTCCCGGAGGTAGAACTGCACGCCGTTCATCCAGCCGTGGTCGAGCTCCCGGACGCCCGAGAGGGAGGGGGCGGCCCGCTCCAGCTCGGGCGTGAGCAGCCCGGCGACGGTCGGGGCGGGCATCGCGAGGACGTAGTGGTCCGCCTCGATGCGTTCCTCGTCGCCGTCGGGGTCGTCGTAGCGGATGCGCGCCCCGGTGACGTGCTCGCCATCCGACTCGACTGCGGTGACGGCCGCGTTCGTGACGAGTTCGACGCCGCGGCGGCGCAGGTGGTCGGTCCACGGGTCGATCCAGGCCTCGTTCGTCGGGCCGTCGAGGAGCCGGTCGGCGGGGAGGTCCGGGTCGAACAGGCCCCGGAGCATCTGGAGGTAGATGCGGCCGATGGTCCGCGTCGAGGACACCTGCGGGCGCATCGCGACGAGCGACTGCGTGATGCCGTACCCGAGGTACGTCTGGTACGCGTGGGACATCTCCTCGGCGCGGATGAACTCCCACCAGGAGCGCTCCTCGTACTCCTCGCGCCAGCGACGCTCGGAGCTCGACAGCAGCGTCAGCAGCCGGTTCGCGAAGAACGCCGCCTCGTCGCGGGGCACCTCCGAGCCGAACACGTTCTGGATACGCTCGCGCCACTCCCGCACCGACCGCGGCGCGCCGACGCGCATCAGCCGGTGGTCACCGTCCGTCACCGCCTGCAACAGCTCGTCCGTGGTCGTCAGCCGGTCGGCGACGGTGCCGTCCTCGACCGGGATCCGGGACATGGTGTCGGTGACGTGCCGGTAGAACCCCGGGAAGAACCGGAAGCCGTGCTCCGCGGGGAGGGCGGACCCGCCGTCCGCCGGGCCGGGGAAGCTCCGGGCCTTCCCCCCGAAGCGCTCGTTGCGCTCGTACACCGTCACGTCGAACCCGCGTTCCGCGAGCTCGTGCGCTGCGCTCAGGCCGCCGATGCCGCCGCCCAGTATCGCTACCGTTCGTGTCATTGTCTGTCTTGGAGGCCGGGTGTTCACCCCCGCTAGGGAACACAGCACAAAAACCGTTCGCACGGTCGCACGCTGTCGTATGCCAACGTCTATACTTCTCGCGTCCCTCTGGACAGCTATGACCGACGAGGCGGAGCTACGGGACCGGATCGGGGCGTTCCTCGAGCGGAACTTCCCGCAGATCGAGATGCACGGTGGGAGCTGGGACATCGCGAGTCTCGACGCCGACACCGGGGAGGTCCACCTGCTGCTCTCCGGTGCCTGCGACGGCTGTGGCATCTCCAGTCTGACGACCGAGGCCCTGCGGGCCCGGCTGCCCGCCGAGATCCCCGAACTCACCGACGTCACCGTCGAGACGGGCATGGGCGAGGAGTCCCGGCCGACGACGGAGGACCTCTCGGACGTGCCGTTCTGACCGGACTCGGCGACGGAATCGACCCGCAGACATAAATCGAGGGCGGACGAAGCCTCTCCTCGTGCAACTGGTCCACTACGAGCCGAGGGGCGACGACGAGCTGACCTCCCGAACGCTCGCGTCGACCGTCGAGTTCGCGGACTCGTTCCTCTCCCGGGCCCGTGGGCTGATGTTCCGGCGGTCGATCCCAGAGGACTACGCGCTGGTCTTCCGCTTCGACAGGCCGTCGACCCACGACCTGCACATGGTGTTCGTCCCATTCGCCATCGACGCGCTCTGGCTGGTGGACGACGAGGTGGTCCACAAGAAGCGGCTGCGGCCCTGGGTCGGCATCGGCCGGGCGACCGCCGACACCATCGTCGAACTGCCTGCGGGGGCGGCCGACGACGTGTCACTGGGCGATATCGTCCACGTCGAGGAGTGAGCGGCGGCAGTTTTTGCGGGTCCGACAGTTCGGTCTGTCCGACGGAGCCGTTGATTACCGTGTGTGGCGACTCACCGAGTGGCATATGACCGGTGACCGATTTATTCGGGGGCTCCCCCGAACACACACTCTCGAACGCTGACGTCAGCTTTCTGGACACGACGCTTCGCGACGGCGAACAGGCACCCGGCGTCTCGTTGACCCCGGCCGAGAAAGTGGAGATAGCGGAGGCGCTGGAGCGCTCCGGCGTCTCCGTCGTGGAGGCGGGCTCGGCCTGCACGGGCGAGGGCGAGCGCGCGGCCATCAGCCGCGTGACCGACCTCGGGCTCGACGCGACGGTGACGAGCTTCGCCCGGGGCCTGCAGGCCGACATCGACAGCGCGCTCGGCTGTGACGTCGACGGCGTGAACCTCGTGGTTCCGTCGAGCGACCGCCACGTCGAGCGGAAGGTCGGCTCGACACGCGAGGAGGTGCTCGACTCGACGGTCGAACTCGTCGAGTACGCGAAAGACCACGGGCTCTGGGTCGAGGTCATCGGCGAGGACGGCTCGCGTGCGGACCTCGACTACCTCGCGGAGCTCGCCGAAGTCTCGCTGGACGCCGGTGCGGAGCGGTTCTGCTTCGCCGACACGGTCGGCCACGCGGGCCCGGAGCAGACCGCCAAGGCCGTCGCGCGACTGGCCGAACTCGGCCCCGTGAGCGCGCACACGCACGATGACCTCGGACTCGGCGTGACGAACGCGCTGGCAGCCGTCGAGGCGGGGGCCGACCTCGTCCACGCGACCGTCAACGGGGTCGGCGAACGTGCCGGCAACGTCGCGCTGGAGGAGGTCGTCATGGCGCTCTCGCACGTCTACGGCGTCGAGACGCTCGACACGACGACGCTCTACGAACTCGGCTCGGTGGTCGCCCGGACGACCGGGATGCGGCCCGCGCCGAACAAGGCCGTCACGGGCGCGAACGCGTTCGCCCACGAGTCCGGCATCCACACCGACGGCACGCTGAAGGACGACCGGATGTACGAGCCGTACCCGCCCGAGGCGGTCGGCCGCGAGCGTCGGCTCGTCCTCGGCAAGCACGCTGGCCGTGCGGGCGTCCGCGCCGCGCTCGCCGAGCACGGTGTCGACGTGACCGAGGACGAACTCGGCACCGTCGTCGAGCGCGTGAAGGACCTCGCCGAGCGGGGCCGCCGCGTGACCGACGCGGACCTGCTGGCAGTCACGGAGGACGTGACCGGCCGCGAGCGCGACCGCCGCGTCGAACTCGTCGAGGTGACGGCGACCGCCGGGAGCGCGACACCGACGGCGAGTGTCAGACTGGCCGTGGACCCGTCGGTGCTCGGCCCCGAGGACGTCACGGACGCCGAGGTCGCCGAGGCAGCAGAGTCCGATGGGACCGTCGAGCGCGTCGCAAGCGGCACCGGCTCCGGCCCGGTCGACGCCGCGGTCTCCGCGGTCAGGAAGGCCGTCGGCGGTGCGACGGACGTCCACCTCACCGCCTACCACGTCGACGCCATCACCGGCGGGACGGACGCCCTCGTCACCGTCGAGGTGACGATGGCCCGTGACGACGACGAGGTGACCGTCGCCCACAGCGACGCCGACATCACCCGCGCCAGCGTCGCGGCGATGGTCGACGCCCTCGACCGATTGCTCGCCGACGCAACGCCGCGTCTCGCCCCCACGACGGACTGACGAGGCGAAACTGCCCGGTTTTTTAACCACCAGTATCATTGTTCCGGCCGTTGGGATGACCTACGACAGCCCGACGCAGTCACCGGCGAGGGCCCAGTTCGTCGACGAGACGCCCACGGGCAAGCGTATCGTCGAGCGGACCGACGGCATCGTCGAACGGCTGCGTGACGAACTCGGTCGCGACCTGACGATGGTCGCGGCGTACAACGCGGACGTGCTGGAGATCCACTACTTCCACGAGACGTTCCGCGAGCAGTACGAGCCGTCGGACCTCGACGCGCTCGCCGCGGACCTCTGTCTCGACGGACGCATGGGGGATGCGTTCCAGGAGGAACTGCTCCAGCTCGGCAGGTTCAACTTCGTCGTCAAGGGCTTCGACGACGGACTGCTCCTGCGCGTTCCGCTCAGCGACGGCACGGGGGTCGCGGTCTCGACGAACCTCAACGCGGGCGAGAAGGTGGCGACGCTGGTCCCGCGCATCGTCGAGGACTGCGAGGTGCGGGTCGCGACCCGCGACTAGGGTCGTGCGCCGCCCGCGTCAGCGACCTCGAGCAGCTCCTTGTATCGGTTCCGGATGGTAACCTCGCTCACGTCCGCCACCTCGCTGACCTCGCTCTGCGTGACCCGCTCGTTTGTCAGCAGCGAGGCGGCGTACACCGCGGCGGCGGCGAGGCCGACCGGTGACTTGCCGGAGTGGATGCCCGCCTCCTTGGCGTCCCGGAGGAGCTCGCGGGCGGTCATCTCGCCCTCGTCGCTGAGCTCGAGGTCGCTCGCGAACCGGGGGACGTAGCTCTCGGGGTCGGCGGGCTCGACCTCGAGGCCGAGCTCGCGGACGATGTACCGGTAGGTGCGCTTGAACTCCATGTCGTCGACGCGGCTGACGCCTGCGACCTCGTCGAGGCTCCGCGGGACCCCGCCCTGCCGTGCCGCGGCGTACACCGCGGCGGTGGCGACACCCTCGATGGAGCGCCCAGGCAGCAGGTCCTCGCCGAGCGCCCGACGGTAGATGACCGACGCGGTCTCCCGGATGTCCTCCGGGAGCCCCAGCGCGCTTGCCATCCGGTCGATCTCCCCGAGTGCCTGCTTGAGGTTCCTCTCGCGGGAGTCCCGGGTGCGGAACCGCTCGTCCCAGGTGCGCAGCCGCTGCATCTTCTGGCGCTGTCTCGAGCTGAGCTGGCGCCCGTAGGCGTCCTTGTTCTGCCAGCCGATGTTCGTCGACAGCCCCTTGTCGTGCATCATCTTCGTGGTCGGGGCACCGACACGGGACTTCTCGTCCTTCTCGGCCGCGTCGAAGGCGCGCCACTCGGGGCCGCGGTCGACGGACTCGGTCTCGACGACGAGTCCGCAGTCCGTACAGACGGTCTCGCCGCGTCCGTCGTCTGCGAGACGGCCGTCACACTCCGGACACCGCTCTGTCGTGTGCGCCTGTTCGGAGACGTCGCGCTCGCAAACGTCGGTCTCGCGGGCGCTCGTTCGGGTACGGGTTTCTGTCATCGTGGGTGGAGGGCAAGCGGCTCGACACCGCGTCGAGTCCTTGCTAACCGGACGTAACCCGCAGGTATTTATAAATTTTTCGCCGGTTATTAAGTATGGGGAAGGGGCTTCTTTTCGACAGACAGCCACCTGCTGCCACACACCAAACCCCTTGGTAACACTCCCCAATAAATAAATACTCGCGCATCGGAGACTCGCACATCCGATGCCAGGTGGACAACCGCTACAGGTCGCGGGACAGCTGGAGCCCGACGGGAGCCGGGCCGAGCTGTTCGGCAGCATCTTCGAGGTGTTCCTGATCCTCGGCACCGTGGTCGGTGTCGTCGTAATCGGGTACATGCTGTACAATGCGTACAAGTACCGTGACGACGGCACCGCTCCCGCCGAGGACGACATCGAGCGACCCACGCTCGGCGAGCTCCCGGAGGGTGGCGGCCACGGGCGGAAGCTGCTGCTCTCGTTCACACTCAGCGCCGTCATCGTCATCTCGCTCATCCTCTGGACGTACTGGGCACTGCTGTACGTCGAGGCCGGCGCCGCACAGCCCGCGGAGCCCGAGATGGAGGACGGCACGACCGTGGACGTCACCGGCTACCAGTTCGGCTGGAACTTCGAGTACCCGAACGGCAACACGACCGAGGGGACGATGTACGTGCCGGAGGGTGAGCGCGTCCGCATCGTGGTGACATCGTCGGACGTGATGCACAACTTCGGCATCCCGGCGTTCAAGACCAAGACCGACGCGATCCCCGGCCAGACCACGACCACGTGGTTCGGGCCGGTCGAGGACGGCAGCTACACCATCAAGTGCTACGAGCTCTGTGGCGCCGGCCACTCCTACATGACCGGGACGGTGGAGGTCATCGACGCCGACGAGTACGAGCGGATGTTCGAGGAGCCGATGAACAGCACGAACACGAGCGACGGCGGCAACGCGAGCGTCGCACCGGCGCCGACGGGCGATGGGGGGACCGCACCGACGGTCGTCACGGCGACTGACGGCGGTCCGACGACGACGCTCGCCGCCCGCCACGCAGCCACGGAGGTTGTTCTCAGGGCATGACCGAAGACGAACACGACACGACGACCGACGGTACCGGGGACGAACCAGTGAGCGACGGGGGCACGGCCAGCGACGGCGGACTCGTCGAGGACGACGGGTTCCCGACGGGCGGCGTTCCGGACACCCACCAGGACGACCACGAGCACGGCCTCCCGCCGACGCACTCCATCCGCCGCTGGTTCGTCACGACGAACCACAAGGACATCGGGCTGCTGTACACCGTGACGGCGCTGTTCTTCCTCATCTTCGGTGGACTGCTGGCACTGCTGATGCGTGTCGAGCTGTGGGCCCCCGGCGCCGACGTCCTGTCGGCCGGCTCCTACAACCAGGCCGTCTCCGCGCACGGGCTCATCATGGTGTTCTGGTTCCTCTCGCCGCTGGCCTTCGGCTTCGCGAACTACGTCGTGCCGCTGCAGATCGGTGCGAAGGACCTCGCGTTCCCGCGACTGAACGCGCTCTCGTACTGGCTCTACCTCTTCTCGGGCATCCTCATGGGCATCTCCTTCTTCCAGGGCAGCACGTTCAACGGCGGGTGGACGATGTACGCGCCGCTGAACATGCCGGTCTACACGCCCGAGATCGGCGGCACGACGACGGTACTGGCGTTGATACTGTTCGTCGCCTCGGCGACGGTCGGCTCCGTCAACTTCCTGACGACGATGCACCGGATGCGCGCGGAGGGGATGACCCTCCGCCGGATGCCCATCTTCACCTGGAGCATCCTGTTGACGGTGTGGATGATGCTGTTCGCGTTCGCCGCGCTGCTGGCCGCGCTGATGCTGCTCAGCTCCGACCGGCTCATCGGGACGGGCTACTTCGCCGAGAGCAGTCCCGGTGGGGCGATGCTGTGGGCGCACCTCTTCTGGTTCTTCGGCCACCCCGAGGTGTACATCGTCTTCTTCCCCGCCCTCGGTGCGATGGCGGAGATCTTCCAGACGTTCTGCGGTCGGCGCATCGTCGGCCGGAAGTGGTTCATCGGCGCGATGCTGCTCGTGGCCATCCAGAGCTTCGTCGTCTGGATGCACCACATGTTCCTGACGAGCATCAACCTCGAGATAAAGACGCTGTTCATGGCGACGACCATCGGCATCTCGTTGCCGTTCGACCTGATGGTGTTCGCGCTGATCTACACCATGCTGAAGGGGAAGATACGCTACAAGACGCCGTTCCTCTTCGGGTTCGGTGCGCTGGTGCTGTTCATCCTCGGCGGCATCACCGGCGTGTTCCTCGGCGCTGTCGTGCTCGACTACACGCTCCGGGGCACGTACTGGGTCGTCGCGCACTTCCACTACGTCATGGTCGGCGGCGTCACGGGGCTGGTCGGGGGCCTCTACTACTGGTTCCCGAAGATGACCGGCAGGATGTACGACGAGACCCTCGGGAAGGTCCACTTCGGGATGTACTTCGTCGGCTTCAACCTGCTCTACTTCCCGATGTTCATCGCGTGGGAGACGCCCCGGCGGGTGTTCGAGTACGCGCCCGGGCTCACCGGCTGGCACCAGCTCTCGACGGTCGGTGCGTTCCTGCTCGGCTCGTCGTTCCTGGTGATGTTCTACAACCTGTTCAAGAGCGCCTTCGTCGGCGACGAGGTCGACGGACAGCCGTGGGACTTCGCCTCCACGGCAGAGTGGACGGTGCCCTCGCCACCGCCGCTCGAGAACTTCCCCGGCGTGCCCACCTACGCGAGCGGCCGGCTGGAGTTCGACGACGGCGGCTCCGCACAGACCGACGGCGGCGCGGTCCACGGCAAGGCCGCCGCGCTCCCCGGTACCGAGGTGAGCGAGACCGACCACGAGGGCGGCGAGAGCCACGCGAGCATCTGGCCGTTCGTCCTCGGTCTCGGCGGCTTCCTGCTCCTGCTCGGACTCTCCGGGCTCCAGCGCGGCTACTTCCCCGACGGGACGATGGGTGGGCTGTACATCGGGACGGCGGTCGTCGGCGGGATCGTCGCGTTCGGCAGCCTCGTCGCCATGACCCGCGAGCGGTTCCACGGCCCGGCGGGTCCGTTCGGCGAGAGCTGGCCGTTCACCAGCGTCGAGAACACGAAGCTGGGGCTGTGGATCTTCCTGGCCTCGGACGTCATCCTGTTCGGCGCGTTCATCGGCGCGTACGTGTTCTCCCGGGTGGCGTACGGCTGGACGGACTGGCACCACCTCATCCCGGCCGAGCACGTCGTGCTGCCCGGGCTCATCAACACCTACCTGCTGTTGACGAGCTCCTTCGCCGTCGTCATCGCGATGGAGTTCGCCGAGCGCGAGAACCGTCTGGGCGTGGTCGGCTCGCTGCTGGCGACGGTCGGCCTCGGCGTGGGCTTCCTCGTCAACAAGGGGATCGAGTGGCAGCACCTGTTCCACATCCACACCGACGCGTTCCCGGCCGGCTGGGACCCCGCGACGAACATCGCGTCGACGACGTTCTACGTCACGACCGGACTGCACGCCCTGCACGTCATCGTCGGCCTCGTCATCGCCGGCTACATGATCTTCAGAGCGTGGGGTGGAGCGTACATGGGCGACGACAAGCCCATCGAGTACTTCGGCCTGTACTGGCACTTCGTCGACATCGTGTGGCTGTTCCTGTTCCCGCTGTTCTACATCGTGTGATACCCATGTCAAGAGCAAAACTCTACACCGTGATATACGTCGTCCTGTTCGTGCTGGCGACCGTCCAGGTCGTCGTCGAGCAGGCCGGCTACCTGGAGGAATCGTACTGGCTGGCGTTCTGGGCCATCATGGTCCTCTCCGCCGTGAAGGCCGTCGTCGTCGCGGGCTGGTACCAGCACCTGCGCTGGGAGCCCCGGTCGGTGACGACCCTGATGCTGCTCGGCCTGCTGGGTGCGGTGGCGCTGACCGTCGCCGCGTCGTACTCCATCCTGTAAGGTCGGCTCTCGTTTTCGCGTTCCAGTCCCACAGCGACGGCTGCAGGACCGCAAACACGACGTGACCGGCGACCCACGGTGCACCCATGCAGGTCCGCGTCGCCACCGGGGACGACGTCGAGGCGATCAGGCGCGTCCACGAGGCGTCTATCCGCGACCTCGGGACGGAGACGTACGACGACGAGCAGGTCGAGGCGTGGGCGGCCGGCGTCGAGTCGGCCGACTACGCGGCGGTCACGGACGAGGCGTGCTACTTCACCGTCGCGGAGGCCGAGTCGGCTGTCGTCGACGACCAGTCGATCGTCGGCTTCGGAACGCTCGTCCGTCGCGAGCCCGAGGATTACGGAGCCGACGTTGACGCCGAGGTGACCGCAGTCTACGTCCACCCGGACGTGGCTGAGAATGGGGTCGGCACGGCACTCCTCGTGGACCTCGAACGGCAGGCCCGCGAGGAGGGGTTCGACCGACTCGGGCTCACCGCCTCGACGAACGCGGTGCCGTTCTACGAGGCCCACGGCTACGAACGGGTCCGCGAACGGGGTCACGAGTTCTCGGACCACGAGGGCACGGGCGTCGAGGGGACCGTCGTCGAGATGGCGAAGACACTCGCCTGACGGACCGGTGTTCCGGCCCGCCGTCCACCGCTCAGAGGCTCAACACCACCATGTAGACGAGGACGAGGACCGCATAGAGGCTCGCGAGTCCCGCGATGACCTTCAGGTGGTAGACGAACAGCTCGTCCGTCTCGGCCTCGACGGCTTCCTCGTACCGCTCGCGCTCGGTGTCGTCCAGCTCGTCGGCGTGGACCTCGCCCAGGTGGAGGTCGTGGTGGTCCTGGGTCGGGAACGGCTGCCCGCAGCGCTCGCAGACCGCCGCCGGCTCCTCGCCGTCGGGGACGTGAAACGTGGGCGGGCTGTCGGTTCCCGGGTCGCCGTCGGTCGATGGAGGCTCCCGGTCGCCGGGCGCGGCGGTGCCGTCGGTCGAGTGGTCCTGTGTGGTGGTCATACTGGTGGGGTGACGTAGGGCTGGCCGAGCAGCCACATGCTGGTCATCGTGTAGAACACCATCGCGAGGGCGAACGGGTACTGGCTGCGGATCGGCTGCAGTCGCCCGGTGAACGTCTCGAAGGCGATGGAGTGAGCGACCCAGATGGCGAGCAGATGCCCGAGGACGACGAACGCGAGGCCGAGCGCCCCGAACCAGCCGGGGAGGACGGCGAACGGCACGGTGGCGGGCGGCGTGAACGGGTCCAGCACGAGCACCTCGACGGTCGGGAGGAACGTGAGGAAGTAGCCGAGGAAGTGCGCGAGGTGGTAGCCCGCCGCGATGGGCACCAGCGAGGCGACGAAGCGGCGTTCCACCGAGCTCGCGGTGACGTAGCTCCCGGCCGTCCGGCGGCCGACGAGTGCCGCGAGGCGGTAGACGCCAAGGAACAGCGCGTAGCCCGCGACGATGCCGACGACGTACACCGCGAGCGCCGGGACGCCGAGCTCCGCGAACCACCGGACAGTGCCGGCGAACACGGGCGTCGACACCAGCCCGTCGAACGAGGTGGCCCAGACGAGCGCGACGACGAACCGCACGTCGGCCCGGGTCGCGGTGTCCGCATCGTGGACGAGTCGCGACCCCGGCAGTTCGACCGTGACCCCGTCCTCGGTCCGCTGGAGCGGGGCGAGGCGACCGTAGACGTCGAACACCCGCGAGATGGGGTCGACGGACTCGTACCAGTCGTCCCCGAAGACGGTCGCGCCGACGAGGGTGACGACGGTGTATGCGAGGACGACGGTCGCGAGGATCACGGGGTCGGAGGCCACGGGCGTGACGACCTCCAGCAGGACCATCCCGAGCAGCCCGGCCGTCGCCGGCCAGCCGCGAGCCCACGTGGGAAGCACGCGCTCGCCGATGCGTGGGAGGACGCCAGTGATGGCACGCCACGGGTTGAGCGCGGGCCAGCTGTTCCCGAGCAGGTACACCGACGCGGTGTAGCCGGCCCACCAGACCGCCCAGACGCCGACGATGGCGAGGTTCCGTCTCGGGTCCGCCGGGGCGAGGAACGCGACCGCGAGCAGCAAGAGCAGTGCGGCGACGCTCACCACCCCGGCGACGCGGCCGAGTGCCCGGGACAGCGACGCCGCCGACGGGAGCCCGAGCCGTCGCGCGTTGAGCCAGGCGATGAACTCGTGGTCGGTCGCGAAGCTCGTGAACAGGAACGACGCGCCGACGAGCCCGCCGCCGGAGACGGCGACGAGCCAGAACGGCACCGACGTCGAGGTGAGCGAGCCCGCGAGCGAGCCCGAGTGTGCGAGCACCGGCTCGGCGAGCAGACTCGCCGCGACCACGGCGAGGAGTGCCCGTCCGGCGTCAGCCCGACGCACGCAGGCTCACCCCGGGGCGCCAGTAGAGCAACGCGACGGCGACGACGAAGACGAGCGTCGAGGCGTCGAGCGAGAAGGCGTACACCGTCCCGAGGGCGGCGGTCGTGCTGCCGGTCAGGCTGGCACCGACGGAGGAGACGACGGGCAGTGCACAGCTCACACAGGAGAACAGCCCGACGAGTCCCCCGACCGAGGAGCTGGCGGCCTCGACGACGGTCGCGTACACGAGGTAGGAGAGCGCGAGGTAGCCGAGCACCCGGAACGGGACGAGCGTCACGTGGCCGAAGGGGGCGACGTAGGCGACGATGGGCCCCCAGCCGGGCGAGGCCAGACGGACGGAGAGACCGGTCGCCTCGGCGCCCACGTCGTGCAGGCCGACGATGCCGACGAGCCAGGCGAGCAGCGCGAGGTAGCCGACGGCGACGAGGCCGGCGAGCGCCTTCGTCCGGCGCGAACCGGCGACCGGTGCGGTGTGGACCACCGCGTAGGCGGCGACGTTGATCCAGACGAACGGGTAGACGACGTACCGCAGGTCGAGCACCCGCTCCCCGGTCGCGAGGAAGTAGACCGCGAGCACGAGCAGTTCGACGGCCACCAGGAGGAGGAGCCAGAGCGTGCGTTCGTTCGGGAGCGCCTCGGGGTCACCGGTCGCCGTGTTCGCGGCCATCGTCAGGCGAGGAGCAGGCTGGCCGTGATGGCGAAGAGCAACAGGGCGCCGAGCGCCCAGGCACTCAGCATCGCCGCCACGGCGCTCGTGTGTCCGCGTGCGCGGCTGGACGTGAACGTGCCGTACCCCACGTAGCCGACGAGCAACAGCGCGCCGACGCCCACGAGGACGGCGCTCACGATGGCCTGCTGTCCGGCGGTGCCCGAGACGAAGACGACGACGCTCGCCGCGACCGCGACGACGACGAGCAGGAACGAGAGGACCCAGACGAGCTGGTTACCCGTCAGCGAGCGGAGGAGCGAGCCGTCCGTGCTGCTCTCGGGTGCGTAGCCCTTCCAGGCCCGGCTCGCCAGAAAGGCGACGACGCCGACGAGGAACACCGCCATCACTGCAGAGACCCCGACGAGGTATGACATGGTATGTGGTCACAGTAATCAGGCATCGCATTTAACGTTGCCGTCCCGAGCAGTGTGTGACCGGCAACGGGCGTCCACTCGGGCCGGCATCGGCGGTGCGGAACTGCCACTGGCCCATGGGACCAAGTCTCTTACTCGGAAACGAATTAATTTGGGGAACTATTAAGTAGGACCTTGCGTAAAGAATGGGTACGTCTCACACAGAGACACGTGGTGGCATGACAGGACACGATTCGGACTCCGGCGTTTCGCGGCGTAGCGTACTCAAGACAACCGGTGCAGCCGGTGCGGCCGGCATGGCCGGCCTCTCGGGCTGTCTGAGCGGCCTGAGTGGTGGCGGCAGCGGCCCGAAGCCGCTCGAGCTCCTCCACGCGTGGAGCAGCGGCGACGGCGCGGCAGCAATCGAGGCCCTGTTCGAGGGCTTCCAGGAGCAGCACCCCGACGTGGAGCTGGCCAGCGAGGGCATCTCCGGCGCAGCCACGCAGAACCTCGGGAGCGTCGTCAACGAGCGCATCCGCAACGACGACCCGCCGAGCACGTGGCAGAACTGGCCGGGCGCGGCGCTCACTCCCTACGTGGAGTCGGACGCCCTCGACGACATCACGGACTCCGTCTGGAGCGAGAACGACATGGAGTCGGCGTACCGCGAGGGCCCGAAGCAGCAGGCCAAGGGGACGACCGACCACTTCGTGTCGGTCCCCATCAACATCCACCGTATCAACAACCTGTTCTACAACAAGAGCGTCGTCGAGGAGGCGGGTGTCGACCCGACCAGCCTCTCCTCGCCGGCCGACGTGGTCTCCGCCTGCGAGACCATCGCGTCCGAGACAGAGGCGGTGCCGTTCGCCCAGCAGACCAAGAGCGCGTGGTCGACGGTCCAGCTCTGGGCGACGGTGCTCCTCGCCGACTCCGGACACGGTGCGTACCAGAACTACTACGAGGGCAGCCCCGACCGCGAGGCGGTCGCCTCCGCCCTCGACATCGTCTCCCAGCTCAGCGAGTACTACCCGAGCGAGTCCTCGACCCTCGAGTTCACCGACGCGAACAACATGGTCATCAACGGCGACGCCGCGTTCATCCACCAGGGTGACTGGGCGGCGGGCGCGTACCCCGACGACTTCGCCTACGGCGAGGACTGGAGCTACGTGCCGTTCCCCGGCAGCGACCACAGCTACCAGCTGAACATGGACTCGTTCCCGTACGCGGCGAACAACCCGACGCCGGAGGCGACGAAGCAGTTCCTCCGGTACTGCGGCACGAAGGACGCCCAGGTCCGGTTCAACCGTGCGAAGGGCTCCATCCCGCCGCGGGGCGACGTGGACCCCTCGGAGTTCCCGCAGTTCCAGCAGGACCAGATCGAGGACTTCGGCAACGTCGACCACCAGCCGCCGTCGATGCAGCACGGTCTCGCGCTCGCACCCGAGCAGCGCACCGACCTCGTCGAGGCCATCAGCGCCTTCATCGGCAGCTACAACGTGGACTCCGCTGCCGACGAGGTCGTCTCGGCGGTCCAGTAAGTCCACCCCGCCAACAACGATTCCATGGACTCAGTACGCTCGTGGTTGCGGCAAAGAATCGGCAGTATCCGGTCCGAGCAGCAACTCCGCACGGATGGCGGGACAACATCGGACGCGACATCGGGAGAGACACGGACGGGATTCGGGCGCTACCTCGACAGCGACGCGGTCGAGTCCGCCCCGTTCTGGCTCCCCTCGTTCCTGCTCGTCGGGCTGTTCGTCTACGGTGCCATCGTCTGGAACGTCATCATCTCGCTGACCGACTACGAGGGTCTCGGCGACCCGCAGTACGGCAGCTTCGACCTGGAGAACTACCGACAGATGCTCCAGGAGACCGGCTCGTACTCGTTCACGAACGCGTTCGTGAACACGATCGTCCTGCTGGTCGCGTTCACGCTGGTCTGTCTCGCGTTCGGCCTGGTCGTCGCCATCCTTGTCGACCGTGACATCCGCTTCGAGAACACGTTCCGGACGATCTACCTGCTGCCGATGAGCCTCTCGTTCGTCGTGACGGCGAAGATGTGGCTCTGGATGTACAGCTCGAACGGCGGGTTCGTGAACCGTGCACTCGGCGTGGTCGGCATCGGGCCGGTCAACTTCATCAGGAACCCCGACCCGAACGTCCAGCTCGCGGCGGTGACGTTCGCGCTCATCTGGCAGTTCAGCGGCTACGCGATGGTCGTCTACCTCGCCGGGTTGCGCGCGATACCGGACGAGCACTTCGAGGCCGCTCGCGTCGACGGCGCGAGCCTCGTCAAGATGTACTGGCGGGTCATCATCCCGCAGCTACGGACCGCGACCGTGAGCGCGTCGGTCGTCCTGATGGTGTTCGGCCTCAAGGCGTTCGACTTCCTCCGTGCGCTGTACGGGAACGACACGCCGGCGGTCGGGACGGACATCCTCCCCACGTACATGGTCCGTGTCGCGTTCGGGGACGCCAGCCGGATCGCCTACGGGTCGGCCGTCGCGGTCGTCCTGTTCGCGCTCGCGTTCTCGATCGTGCTGCCGTACCTCTACACCGAGTACAGACGGGGTGCACTATGACCGGTTCCAGACTCGAGGACGACGGCCTGTCGCTGAATCGTATCGGGCTCTACGTGGTGCTGGTTGGGCTCGTGGTGTTCTACCTCCTCCCGCTGGAGGCAGGTATCGTCACCTCGTTCAAGTCGATCCGGGCGTACGGCCAGACGGCGCCGTTCCTGCCCGCTATCGACGGTTTCACGCTCTCACAGTGGTCCGCGGCGATCGACCAGCTGTCCGGTGGCCTGTTCAACAGCGTCCTCATGGCGGTCCCCGCGACCGTCTTCTCGGCACTGTTCGGGAGCATGGCGGCCTACGGGCTGACGAACGTCGACTGGCGCGGACAGGTCGGCGTCTACGTGCTGTTCGTGGCCGGCATCTTCGTGCCGTACCAGGCCGTCCTCGTCCCGCTCAAGCGGTTCTGGTCGCAGTGGGTCCCGCTGCACATCTGGCTGGAGCCGATCTGGTACCTGACCGGGCTCGGAACGGACTACGCCGGGTTGCTGGCGCTGACGATAACCCACATCGCGTACGGCATCCCGATCTGTACGCTGCTGTTCCGGTCGTACTACAAGTCGGTCTCCGACGAGATGGTCGAGGCGGCACGGCTGGACGGCGCGAGCATCCGTCGCATCTACCGGCGCATCATCCTGCCGCTGTCGGTCCCGATGTTCGCGGTGACGCTCATCTACCAGTTCACCCAGATCTGGAACGACCTGCTGTTCGCGCTCATCATCGTCGGCCCGGGTGACGCGTCGGTGATCACCCAGAGCCTCATCGGGATCGGCCAGTCGCAGTCGGTGACCAACTTCCCGCTGCAGATGGCGGCCGCGTTCGTCACGGCGCTGCCGACGCTGCTGGTGTACATCTTCTTCGGCGAACAGTTCGCGAAGGGAGTGACCGCATGACCATGAGCAACCATTACACACACGGACGACGGAGGTACACGCATGGCTGAACTCGAACTCGACGACCTCACCAAGGTGTTCGTCGAGGACGACGGGAACGAGATCGTCGCCGTCGACGGCGTCGACGTGACGGTCGCCGACGGCGAGTTCCTCGTCCTCGTGGGGCCCTCGGGCTGTGGCAAGTCGACGACCCTGCGGATGATCGCGGGCCTGGAATCCATCACCGCCGGGCAGCTTCGCCTCGCCGGCGAGCGCATCAACGGGCGCAAACCCGCCGACCGGAACACCGCGATGGTGTTCCAGTCGTACGCGCTCTACCCGCACATGACCGTCAAGCAGAACATGAGCTTCGGGCTGGAGGAGTCGACCGACATGCCCGACGACGAGATCGCGGAGACGGTCACCGAGGCCGCGGAGATGATGGGCATCGGCGAGCTGCTCGACCGGAAGCCCGGCGAGCTCTCCGGCGGGCAGCAGCAGCGTGTCGCCCTCGGACGCGCCATCGTGCGCGACCCGGAGGTGTTCCTGATGGACGAGCCGCTGTCGAACCTCGACGCCAAGCTGCGCTCGAAGATGCGCACCGAGCTGCAGCGGCTCCAGGACGACCTCGGGGTGACGACCATCTACGTCACGCACGACCAGACCGAGGCGATGACGATGGGCGACCGCATCGCGGTGCTCGACGACGGCGTGCTCCAGCAGGTCGGTACCCCGCTGGAGTGCTACCACGAGCCCGCGAACCGCTTCGTCGCGGACTTCATCGGCGAGCCGTCGATGAACTTCTTCGACGTCGAGGTACAGGGCGACCGGTTGCTCGCCGACGACTTCGCCTACCCGGTGTCGAACGAGACGCTCTCCGCGCTCGGCGACCGCACCGAGTTGACCCTCGGCATCCGGCCGGAGGACATCGAACTCAGGAGCGAGGCGACCGAGCCACACGACTTCGAGACCGTCGTGGACGTCGTCGAGCCGACCGGCGACGAGAACAACCTCTACCTGACGTTCGACCCGGACACGGCCGAGCCCGAGACGTTCATCGCCACCACCGGTGGGATGAACCGCATCGAGGCCGGCCAGCCCATCGTCGCCCACATCCCGGAGGACGCCATCCACCTGTTCGACGCGGACACCGGACAGGCGGTGAAGAACCGTTCGCTGGAAGACGCCGAGACGCTCGGCAAACCGGTCTGAGCGGTCAGTTCTCCCTTCGTTTTCGCCCGTGCAGTTCCAGATGGAGCCGGTCCCGGAGCGTCCGCTGGAGCGACCGCGCCGTCGCGGCGTCGATGTCGAACGCAGTCGGCGTCGCCCTGACGAGCGTGCTCGAACTCGCGGTGTCGACGACGAGCGACGCGAGCGCGAGCCGGCGCTGGAACACGGTGGCCTCGCTGACCACGGTCTGGAGCCGGAAGTAGGGGACGACCTGGGTGCGCCGTCGCCAGAAGCCGGTGCGGACGACGACGGACTCCTCCCCGACGTGGTAGCCCCGACTCGCCCACTTCAGGTGTGCAGCGGGGGGCACCAGGATGAACAGCGCGGCGGGCAGGTACCAGAGCGTGAACCCGACAACCACGGTCGAGACCGCGTACGCGACGGCGAGCAGGCCGCCGACGAGCAGCCCGTACCGGACGCCGTAGCGCCGCCGTGCACGCTTCGGCGGCCGGTCGAACTCGGGGTCGGAGAACTCCCCGAGTTCGCGTGCGAGCCGAACGACGCGCTGCCGCTCGGCGACCGGGATGGCGGACTGGCTCCCCTGCTCGGCGCGCTGGCCGGCGTAGCCCGCCGTCTCGACGTCGAGGGCGGCGTAGCCGAGCAGCCGCATCGCCAGCGACTCGCGGAGAGTCACGGTCTGGATCTTGTCGGTCGGGATGGAGCCGGAGTACCGCTGGACCAGCCCGCGCTCGTAGACGAGGTCGGTGCCGCTCCGGGCGAGCGTGAAGCCGTAGTAGCCGAGCGTCGACAGCGCACCGCTGACGAGGTAGGAGCCGAAGAGCACCAGCGGGAGGGAGACGAGCAGGAGCACGAGCAGCTGGTCCGGGGTCGCCTCCCAGAGGTCGAGCGTCTCGGGGCCGCCGAACGGGTCCGCGGTGGCCAGCAGGAGCTCGGCGGCCAGCTCGGGCAGGACGGGGATGCCGATGATGACCAGCACGATGGCCCCCGGCCGGAACCGCGTGATGGAGAGCACGACCAGCTCGATGGGCGTGATGGCAAAGAGCGGCTCCAGCCCGTCGGCGGTCCCTGTTCCCGCCTCGCGCTCCGTCGTCGTCGGTTCGGCAGGGACGCCCTCGGCGGTGGCCTCGTCGCCGGGGACGGTCGCGGAGGGGTCGGCCTCGGTGGCGCGCGCGGAGCTGTCCCGCCGCTCGCGGATCTCCCGCTGGAGCCGGTTCGCCTCGGCGAGCGAGACCACGGAGAGCTCCGCCTCGGTGCCGCCACCGCCGGCGGTCTCGATGCGGACGACGGCGACGCCGAGCAGGCGATGCCAGAGGCTCTGGGAGATGTCGACGTTCTGGATGCGTCGGAGCGGTATCTCGCGCTCGGTCCGCCCGACGACGCCGGCGGCGAAGTCGAACGTGTCCGCGGTCAGCTCGTACTCGAACCGGAGGTAGGAGGCGACCCCGTAGCCGGCCCCGAGCAGTCCGAACAGTGGCGCGACCACGAACAGCAGCTCGATGATGCTGCCGCCGAAGTCCATCCCGAGCAGCGCCCGTGCGGCTGTGGAGCCGACGAGCAGGAAGAAGAAGGGGATGGAGAGTCCGTTGATCCCGTACCGCAGCGCGCGGACGACGGCGGTGACCGGGTGCAGCCGCCTCATACGGCGTCCTCCGGCTCGCTCTCGACCGCGAGCTCGCGGAGCTCGTTCCGCAGCCGCCTCGCTCGCTCGGGCGGCAGCCCGGGGACGGTCACGTCCGCGCCGCGCGACCCGGCGGTGTAGACGACGACCGTGGAGAGTCCGAGGGTGCGGTCGACCGGCGAGCGTTGCGTGTCGACGTGCTGGACGCGGACGTACGGCACCGCCGTCTCGACGCGCGTGAGCACGCCGCGTTCGAGGTAGAGCGCGTCGTCCTGCAGCTCGAAGCGCCAGTCGCGGTACAGCAGGATGGCGTGGGCCGTCCCGAGCAGCAGTCCGAGGAGGCCGACGGCGAGTCCGGGCAGGAACGTCGAGACGCCGAGCTCGGCGAGCCGGTCCTCGAAGAACACGGCTGGAACAGTGACGACGACGGCCAGCAGCACGGCCACGATGACGGCGCGCACCACCCACCTGATCCGGACTCTCGCGTGAAGGGCTTCCATAGCCGGGGGCTCGGCCCGGGCACACAAATAGCGGCGGGGTCGACGGCGGGCCGCGCGGTTCAGTCCTCGACTTCCTCGGGGGTGTACGTCTTGAGCTCCAGGGCGTGGATTTCCGTCGTCATGTGCTCGCCGAGGGCGTCGTAGACGAGCTCGTGCTGCTGGACCAGCGGCAGGCCGTCGAACGCGGGCGAGACGACCGTCGCGCGCAGGTGGTCGTCGTCGTGCTCGCCGCGGGCGCGTTCGACGGTGGCTTCGCAGTCCTCGATGCCGGCCTCGATGAGTTCGGCGACCTCGTCGGGGTTCATGCGTTTCGATGCGGGTTCGAGGGAGAAAAAGGGACAGCTTCCGGGCGCCCCCCGTCGGGCGACCCGCGGTCAGGTCCAGCGGTCGAGCCCGGTCTGGGTGAGCGCGTCCTCGATGCGCTCGAAGCCGCGGTCGACCTCGCTCTCGTCGACCTCCCACTCGTCGACGACGTAGGTGCGGGCGGCCTCGATGTCGGGGTCGAGGTCGGTGTCGAACGTGTACTCGTCGGTGACGTTCGGGTTCCGGAACAGCTCGCGGACGAGGTCGGCGTTCTCGACGTAGACGTCCTCGTGCTCGAAGACGCCCCAGAGGTCGCCGTGCTCCCGGACCTTCTTCAGGGCTGTCTTCGGGCCGTAGCCGTGGACGCCCTCGTTGAAGTCGGTGCCACAGAGGATGGCGACGTCGACGAGCTGTTCGAGCGAGACGTCGAGCTCGGCGAGCGTCTCCTCGAGAGTCATGCGCTCGGGGTCGCCCTTGCTGGTGAGCTGGCGGAGTGTGACGGGTGCACCGAACAGCAGCGCGTCGTAGTCCTCGGTGCCGACGTACGCCGCGTCGCCGCGCTTGGCGATGTGGGCGCACTGTGCCTCGCCCTCCGCCGGCGCCTCGACGACCGGGACGTCGAGGAGTTCGAGCAGCTCGCGGCTCGTCTCCTGGATGACCGGCGTGAGCCGCTGGGTGGCGGACTCCAGTCGGGCAACCTCGACGGCGTCGCCCGCGTCACGGGCGTCCTCGAGCTGCGATTCGTACCTCTCGCGCTGCTCGCGTCGCTCCTGGATCTCGTCGGCCTTCAGCTCGGACGGGCCGCCGTCGAACACCATCACCGGGTTGAGGTCGTGTTCGAGGAACTTCGGGAGCCCCTGGACGATGCCGACGAGGTTCGCGACCTCGGTGCCGTCCGCGGTCGTGTACTTGCTGTCGCTCGTCCACCGGACGGTCGTCGTGAGGTATCGGTAGAGCCAGTTGTGGGCGTCGACCGCGACGACGCCCGGGTCGAGTTCGTCGAACGGGACCGTCTCGATGTGCGCGAGGTCCCGGAGGTCTGCGTTACCCATTGGCCGTCCTACGGCCCGGGTGGCTTCAATCCTGGCGGTCCCGGTCCGCCCCATCGGGTGGCCGTCCACCGGCACTCTCGCCCCCGCCGGGCATCGACGGCGGGCCGCGCTCGCGCTTCTCGGCGACGAACGAGCGCTCGTCGTCGGAGAGATCCTCCCGTGCGGCGAAGACGTCGAGCCCGTCCCGATAGCGCGCCGGTGACCGGTCGCCGGGTCGTTCGAGCACGAGTTCGGCGATGCCGGTCTCCTCGCCGGTGAAGCCGAAGCCCGCCCGGTACAGCGCCTCGTAGGAGTAGGGGTTGTTGACCGCGATGCGGACGCGGTCGTAGCCGCGCTCACGGGCCCGGCCGTTCGTGAACCGGACGAGTCCGGGGCCGAGCCCCTCGCCGCGGTGGTCCTCGCGGACGGTGACGTACCGGAGCCAGAGCGTGTCCGGGTCGGTGCGGTCCTCGTTGAACGCGACGGCGGCGACGACGTGGTCGTCGAACTCGTCGTCGTCGCCCGTCTCGGCCGTCGGGTCGTGCGCCACGGCCTTCCCGGTCGATGACATGACGAACTTCCCTGCGTAGCTGAACCGCCGGTAGTCGAGCCGGAGCGTGGGCCGGTCCTCGGGCCAGCCGAGCAGTGCGAGTTCGAGGTCGCTCACGGTGGCTGCGACGGGTGGACGACACAACGCTCTTTCGACCATCCCGTCTCGTCGGTGCCGCTCTATCACGTTCAACGTCGTGAAACTGTGAGAACCGTACTCGATGGTGATGGTCTTTGGCAGGTTTTATCAGCCGATGCACGTGTTGGCTTCGGTGTATGCGACGATACCTAGCGATCGTACTCGCGTTCGCCGTCGTCGCCGCCGGGGTCCCGGTGGCGTCGGGTGCGGGCGCGCCGACAGGCCACGACACCGCCGCGGCGGTGTCGGGAACCACGGCTCCCGCGACACAGGGGCAGGCGATACCGACCGACAACGAGTCGGACAACTCGACGACCGTCACGCTCCTGACGTACAACGACGTCCAGACCGCGATGGCACAGAACACGACCGTCCCGCGGATGATCCACCTCATCAACGAACGTCGCGCGGCGCACGACAACCCAACCGTCGTCGTCGGCGGTGGCGACCAGGTCAGCCCGCATTCGCTGGCGCCGGTGAGCCAGTGGCGGCTGCCCGTCGAGGTGCTCAACGTCCTCCAGCCCGACGTGGAGGTCGTCGGCAATCACGACCTCGACTACGGCTTCGGGCCGGTCGCGAACTACTCGAACGCCTCGGAGTTCCCGTGGGTCATGGCGAACATCGTCCAGGCGGACTCTGGCGAGCCCATCCCCGGCACCGAGCCGTACACCGTCGTCGAGCGCGACGGCGTGCGCGTCGGCGTCATCGGCCTCGCCGACGAGCAGATCCTCGGCAAGACCGCCGTCGACTTCGACGAGCAGGGCTACGAGCTCCGCGACTACGCCGAGGTCGGACAGGAGTACGCGACCCAGCTCCGGGAGGAGGAGAACGTCGACGTCGTCGTCGTCGCCGGGCACTTCGGCATCCCGACCGCGCAGGACCTGGCCAACCGGACCAGCGGCATCGACGCCGTCGTCGTCGGCGACGACGAGGTCGAGTACCCGCCCGCCGAGACCGACGGCACCGTCATCGTCGAGGCCGAGGCCCGCGCCGAGCACGTCGGCGAGGTGAACCTCACCGTCGCCGACGGCGAGGTCACGAGCTGGAACGGCCGGCTCCTCTCGGTCACCGAGAACACGACGAAGAACGAGACCGCGGATCGCATCATCACCGAGACTCGCGGCGAGGCGCTCTCCCGCGTCGTCGGCGAGACGCGGACCGAACTCGACGCCCGATTCGCGTCGAACTACCACGACGAGACCGCGCTCGGCAACCTCATCACCGACGCGTTCCGCTGGAAGGAAGGATCCGAGATCGCCATCACGAACGCCGGCGGTATCCGCTCGAACTCGGTGTACGGACCGGGCGAGGTCACCGTCGGCGACGTGTACAACGTGCTCCCGTTCGGGAACACCCTCGTCACCGTCGAGCTGACCGGCGACGAGGTCACACAGCTACTCGAGAGCCAGGTCGTCACGATGGAGAGCGAGACCGGCCAGCAGTACGGTGCCGAACCGCAGCTCCAGGTCTCCGGCATCACCTACGAGTACGTCCCCCACGAGGACGTGCCCGCCGACCAGCGCATCCAGGACGTCTGGGTCGGCGGCGAGCCGCTGCAGGACGACGAGACCTACACCGTCACCGTGAACTCCTACATGGCCGGCTGGGAGGGCTCGGTGCTGGAGAACGCGACCCGGGTCAGCGAGACGCAGGACCTCTACGGCACGGTCACGCTCTCGTACATCCAGGCCCACAGCCCCGTCGAGCCGACCGACGCGGACCGCATCCGACGCGTGAATCACCTCTCCGGGGAGGCTCCCGTCACCCTCGATGGCGAGGGCACGGTGACCGCGGAGTTCGCGCTCCCGGCGAACGCGACCGACCTGCGGCACTTCTACGCGACCGCGAACGCCTCGACGATGGTCGAGGCACAGACCGTCAGGGTCGGCGAGGAGACGGTCACGGTCAACTTCTCGGACTACGAGCTCCGTCAGCTCGCGAGCGAGGACGTGGAGCTGCAGGTGTACGGCAGCTACAACAGCAGCAGCGTCGAGACGGTCTACTTCGACAGTCTCCGGATGGCCGGCGACCTCGACGTGACGATGGAGTCGCCCGAGACGGCGACCCCGACCGCGACGGCCACGCCGACTGCCGCACCGACCACCGCGGCAGGCACGACGGCCGCTGGAACGACGACCGACGCACCCGCAACGACCGAGGAGGGTGACGACGGCGGCTCCCCCGGCTTCGGGCCCGGCGTCGCACTGGTCGCGCTCGTCGCCGCCGCCCTCGTCGCGCTCCGACGCCGGTAACGGCCGACTTCGACGACAGGCAGCGGCACGCAGCAACGGACCGCTTCCGACGCACATTTTTCGATGCCACGCCAACGGGCAGCCGTGACGCTCCCGAGCGCGCTCGTGACGCTGCAGACCGCTATCGAGAGCGTCCCGCTCGACCTGCTGGTCTCGGTGCTGCGCCGGGTGCTGTACATCCTCGTCTTCATCGGCATCGGGCTCACCCTCGCGAACCTCGCCGTCGAGTTCGGCCTGGTCGAGTACGTCGCGGTCCTCTCACGCCCGCTGACCGCGCCCGCGAACCTCCCGGACGAGGTCGGGACCGCCATCCTCTCGACGGCCGCCTCGCCGACCGCCGGCTACGGCATGCTCGCCGAGTTCCGCGAGGAGGGTATCCTCGGCGACCGCGCGACGCTCGTCGCCGTCACCATCAACACGTTCTTCGGCTTCGTCCAGCACATCTTCACGTTCTACGTGCCCGTGCTCATCCCCATCCTCGGCCTCCGCGTCGGCCTGCTGTACGTCGGGTCCCGTGCGGCCATCTCGCTCGCCATCACCCTCACGGGCATCGTCGCTGGCGCGGTACTGCTCTCGCCGGCGGACGACGCGTCGGAGGAGCTTCCGGACGGCGTCGCGAGTGACGGTGGCTCTGGATTCGGCGACGACCATACCGAGGAGGAACCGCGAACCCGTCGCGAGACCGTCGTCGACGCGCTGGCGAGCACCCGCGACAAGCTCCGCGATATCGCCCCGCGGCTCGTCCTCGTCTACACGTTCGTCGCCGTGCTCACCGCCAGCGTCGACATCTCCGCGTTCACCGTCGTCGCCGAGCCCGTGACCGGCCTGCTCGGCCTACCCGGCGAGGCCGCGGCCGTCGTCGCCGTCTTCGCCATCGACACCACCAGCGGCGCGGCGTTCGTCGCACCGATGCTCGGCGACCCGTTCACGCCCGAGACCGCCGTCGCCACGATGCTCGTCGGCGGCATCGTCTCCTTCGCCTTCTCGACGTTCAAGCGGTCCATCCCGTTCCAGTTCGGCATCTGGGGCCCGGAGTTCGGGACGAAGGTCGTCGTCGTCAACACCGTCCTGAAGGTGGTGTTCATCGCCGCGGCGCTCGCCGTGCTGCTGGTCCCCTGAGCGCTCGGGACCGCGGACAACAATGTTTTTATCTCGAAGCTGAAACTTCCGCGTGTGCCCTCCCTCGACTACAAACTCGGCCTCTCAGTCGGCTCGTACGTCGGACTCCTCGTCGCCTTCGGCACCGCACTGGTGCTCGACACCGGCCTGTCCGAACCGACGGTCCAGGCTGCCGGCATCCTGACGTGTCTGTTCGTCGGCAGTGTCTTCGCCCGCCGGCCAGCCCTCGCTACCCCTGTCCTCAGATACCACGTCCTCTCGGTCTCGCTCACCGCCCACATCGGTGGCATCCTCGTCCTGCTGGCCCTGAATTCGCGCGACGGGGCGACGGCGGTCGAGTCACTCCTGTTCCCCCTCATCTTCAGCGCGGGCGCCGGTCTCTTCGCGTTCATCTTCGTCCGCGACCGCCACGTCGAGGCGACGTTCGGCGGCCGAACGGCCCGCGTCAGCTGGTACGGTGGTCCACATCCGCGGACGATCAGACGGCTGCGTATCGTCGCCGTCCTCGCCGCCGTGACGGTCATCTCGGCCCCGTTCGTCTCGTTCCTCGTCGTCCCACACTGGGCGGGCTGGCTCGAATCCACCCGCCTCTGGGCGCTCCTCGGGGACATCGCCCCGACCATCATCGGCAGCGTCCTCGGTGCGTCCGTCGGGCTGTTCCTCTCACCCGACCGCGAGAAACGGTTCACGGTCTACGACGACGGTGTCGTGGTCCAGAACGGCGCCTCCGGCTTCCGGATCCCACTCGCCTGGTGGTACGTCCGCGGCTACGAGCTGACCGACCGCGAGCTCGTCGTCCACACCTGGTTCCCGCTGCAGGCGTTCCGCTTCGACCGGGTTCACTTCGAACAGCCCGACCGCGTCGTGGACATCCTCGCCGAGTACGTGCCCGAGCGTGGGACGACGCGGCTCTGAAACACTCCCGCTCCGTACTCAGGTGTGTTGCAGACATGCGCCGGCCGGGAGTCCCGTGAGCACCGCGAACGGGACGTCGGGTGGCGCAGGACCGACGGGAGTGGGCCGGACGGGATTTGAACCACGGTCGCTCCACTCCGTTCCGCTCCCTGGTTCAAAATCCCTCGGAGTTTCAGTCTCTCTCACGGTTCACTCGTCGCTACCGCTCCTCGTTCACGTGTTCGAGAGAATGCGCCGGCCGGGATTTGAACCACGGTCGGACATGCTCGCTCCGCTGCGCGTGTCCTCCCTGATTCAAATCCCTCTCGGCGAATTCTCTCACTTCGTTCGAGAAATGCGCCGGCCGGGATTTGAACCCGGGCCATGAGCTTGGAAGGCTCAGGTCCTACCACTAGACCACCGGCGCTTGCTCACTTCGTGATTGTCGCGGGGCACAATAAGACTCCTTCGGAAGCCGACGCCGCACCGGACCGCGAACCGCGGTGGTACGGAGTCGTTCGAAAGCGGTGATGAGAACCATCACCGATGACGCCCGAGCGAGCCGTGCGCGAGGGCCCACAGGGGCACGCGAATCCCACACCAACGGGTGTGCGCATCGCTACATTCCACGCGACGACTTAAGGTCTTTTCTGTTCGGTGACGACCGCGTAGCAGTTCCCAGAGGAGACGCGCGAGGATTCGACCGCGAGGTCGCTGGCGGCGAGGTCGGCGTCGAACTCCGCGGGACCGTAGATGTGGTAGAACCGCGGGACGACCTCGCCGCCGGGCAGTGTCCAGTCGACAGTCGTGTCGAACCCTTCCTCGGACTCTTCCTGGTCGCGCTGCTCACCGCTCGACCGCTCCGAGGAGCCGCCGCTTCGCGCCGGATTCTCGCTGTCGAATCGGTCGTGCGCGGTGCTCCACACCGAGACGAGCGCAGTCCCCCTGGGCGAGAGCACGCGGGCGAGCTCGTCGAGGCTCCGACGGCGGGCGTCGCGGGTGGGGAGGTGGTGCAACGTCGCGACGTACACCGCGAGGTCGACGCTGTCGGTCGCGAGCGGGAGTGCGGCGGCGTCGGCCTGCACGAGATCGACGGCGAACCCGCGCTCCCGGGCACGGACCCGAGCGGTCGCGAGCAGGCCCGCGGAGAGGTCGGCGCCGACGACGCGCTCACAGCGGTCCGCGAGGAGCTCCGCGTGGCGGCCGTTGCCACAGCCGAGGTCCAGCCCCAGACCCCCAGCGCGGTCGGCGAGGAAGGACTCGACCTCGGGCCAGGCGTACTCCCGGGTCTCGGCGAAGTGGTCCGCGATGCGGTCGTACGTCGCCCGCGTCGTGCTCGGCGACCGGTCCATAGCGGGAAGGTCGTCCCGCAGCCCGTTAGCGGTTCCGTTCGCTCACGGGCCCGGGATGAGGACGATGAAGCAGGCGTACGCCAGTGCGACGAGGATGGCGGCGTGCTTCGCGCCGGTGCGGACGTCCCCGGAGGAGAGCTGGCCAGCGACGAACCCGGAGAGCAGCCCCTGGATGACGGTGGTGTGGAAGAAGACCAGCGTGTACTCCGCCTTGTCGATGCCGCCGGTGCCACCCACGCCGCCGACCGCGGGGACGCCGGAGGCACCGGACTGTCCCGCGCCGGTGCCGTTGATGACGGTGCTGGTGCCGCTGTCCGGGAGGTTCGGGATGAGCACCGTCGAGAGCACGACGATGATGAACAGGAAGACGAAGAAGGCGATGTAGACGACCGCCATGTAGGTGAGCATCTCCTGTCTGCGGGCGCGCTTGAGCCGGCGGTCCGCCTTCGCCTGTCCCGCAGCGATGCGCAGCACGCTCGCGAGGTCGCCGCTGGCGTTCATCGCCTGCGTCGTCAGCGTGACGACTCGCGAGATGATGGAGGTCCGCAGGCGCGACTCGAACCGTCGGAGTGCGGTCTCGACGTCCGCACCCCAGCGGATGTCCGCCCAGACGCGTTCGAGCTCCATGTCGAGCGCGCCGAGCTCGCTCCGGCGGACCCGTTCGATGGACTCGACGACGGTCATCCCGGCCTCGTTGACGCTGGCGAGCCGGTCGAGCAGGTCCGGCACCGCGGACTCGATGGCCTCGGCCCGTCGCCGGTGGACCTCGAAGGCGATGGCGAACGTCCCGACGACGAACAGGAGCGTCTGGATGAGCACGTCGTCGAACGAGCGGATGTCGAGTCCGCTCGCCGTGAGACTCGCCGGGAGCCGGAGCGCGACGATCGACAGCGCGAGGGGGACCGTCACCCAGAGCACCGTCACCGGGCGTTCGATGACCGTCCGCACCGGGTTGCCGAGCTTCGACCGGAGCCAGCGGAACCGCCGGTAGGCCTCGAGCCGGTTCCGGTTCGCCACGGCACGGTCGGCGCCCGAGGGTTCGGTGCCCGTGGCCTGCTCGTAGCCGCCGTCGGTCTGGGCACCCGTGTTCCGTGCTCCGTCGGCGAGGCGGACTCCCGCGAGGCCGTCGACCGGGGCATCGACGTCCTCGTAGCCGCGTCCGGCAGACAGCGTGTCGGTCACGGAGAGCAGGTAGATGAGGAAGGCCAGGTTCGACGCCGGGAGGATGACGTAGACGAACACGCGCAGCGGTTCGAGCGTGTTGCCGACCGCGATGCCGATGACGACGAGGATGGTGATGAGGAACAGCGGCCCGGCGACGAGGACGGTGACGTACGCCTCGGCGAGCGTCGCGAGCAGGTCCAGCAGCTTCTCCTGCTGTGACTCGGCCTCCTCCTGGAAGTCCCGGTACTGCTGTTCGAGGAACGACGAGAGCGAGCGCCCGGACTGGAGCACGCTCGCGAGGTTCTCGGAGAACTCCTTGAACTGCGAGCTCGGCGACCGCCGGGCCATCGTCTGGATGGCCGTGATCATGTCCTGGCCGAACATGTCCATGTTCCGGACCGCGACCCGGACCTCGTTGGCGGACTCGCCGTAGATGCCGTCGTTCTCCGCGAGGATGCGCAGCACCTTCGGGAACTCCATGCCCGAGCGCGACAGGGCGTAGATGAACGCGATGGTACGCGGTAGCGACGCCTCGATGCGGCGCTCGCGTTCGTCGGCGACGTACTGGGGGTACCACCAGCGCAGCCAGTACGTGAATCCTGCGAAGGCGACGCCGAGGGTCAGGCTCGTCACGAGCATCAGCCCGAAGAGCTCGAGCACCGACAGCGACGGGAGCCCGACGAAGTCGGTGAGGAAGTGCAGCTCGGGTGGCGCCGTCTGCCGGATGGTCTCGGCGTCGATGGAGAGCAGGGCCAGCCCGAGCCAGATGACGTACATCCCCATGATGGTCCCGGCGACGGCGAACACCGCGCTGTACAGCATCGTCTTCGCCGAGTAGGTCCGGTACGTCGTCGGCATGTGCGCCGCACGGAGCTGCTTCTTCCGGATGGCCTTGTTCCGTCCCTTGCTGCTCGCGTACGTTCCGAAGATGAGGAGGGCGAACCGGGAGACGACGCGGTCCGCGTGGACACTCACGGGGGCGGCGAGCACCGGCAGCACGATGAACACCGCAAGCACCAGCGGTATCCAGGTCGCCCAGGACATATCAGTCCGTCTCGGCCTCGGCCATCTCGCGGTCCTGATCGACCGTCTCGATGCGGGCCAGTGCGGCCTCGGAGTCGGCGTAGTACTCGTTTATCAGTGCCGTGAACCGCCGGTAGTCGTCGATGCCCTGGTCGCGGAGGTACTCGAGGAACCGCCGGCGGTTCCGCAGCTCCTGCAGGAGTTCCTGCTGGCTCCAGGCCCGTTCGTCGCGGATCTCGTCGAGTACCTGCGAGCCGGAGGAGCCGAACGTGTCGTCGTCTGCGTTCCAGGTGAACGCCGTGGAGTAGTCCAGCTCGCCCGTCCGCTGGTCGATACCCTCGATCTCCGCGACGGTCTTGTTCCGTCGCACGCGCTCGTTGTCGAACCTGGTGAGCGTCTGGACACAGAGGATGTCGAGGCTTTGGACCATCGACCGGGGGACGTTGATGGGCTCGTTCTCCAGCCGGTTGATGACGGTGCGGACGGAGTCGGCGTGCATCGTCGAGTACGTCGTGTGCCCGGTGTTCATCGCCTGGAACAGCGTGATTGCCTCCTCGCCGCGCACCTCGCCGACGATGATGTACTCGGGACGGTGGCGGAGCGCGCTCCTGAGGAGGTCGTACATCGTCACGTCGGTCCCCTCGTGCAGGCGCTCCCGCGTGACCGAGGAGAGCCAGTTGTCGTGGTACAGCGTCAGTTCGCGGGTGTCCTCGATGGTCAGCACCTTCGAGCGCGGCGGGATGAACATGGAGATGGCGTTCATGCTCGTCGTCTTCCCCGAGGCCGTCCCGCCGGCGAAGATGAGCGACTTGTTGCTCTCGATGGCGAGCCAGAGGTACGCCATCTGGTCCACGTTGAACGTGCCGTACTCCAGCAGGTCGATGGGCGTGAACGGCTCCTCGGCGTACTTTCGGATGGTGAACGCCGACCCCCGCGGAGTGACCTCCTCGCCAAGCGCCAGCTCGGCACGGGAGCCATCCGGGAGCGTCGTCTCGACCATCGGATCGCCGATAGAGATGTGCCGACCCGAGTGCTGGGCCAGCCGGACGACGAAGTTGTCGAGTTCCTCCTGCGGGAAGCGGACGTTCGTCTCGATGTCCGTGTACTCGTCGTGGTAGACGAACAGCGGCAGGTCGTAGCCGTCACAGGAGATGTCCTCGACGTGCGGGTCGTGCATGACGGGGTCGAGCTTGCCGTAGCCGCGGAACGCCCGCCAGAGGTAGTAGAACAGCTTGTGGTAGGTGGCCATGTCGACGTCGGCCCCGTACCGTTCGAGGTGGTCGAGCAGCGCGTCGTCGAGCACCTCGTCGGGGTCGTCATCCGCCACATCCCGCCTGTAGACGAGTGGGTCGCGGACGTCCTCGAACAGCGTCTCGAGCAGTGCGAGCTCGTACTCGTCGAGCTCGGGCTCGACGACGTGGTAGCGGTACTCGTTGGCCTCCGGGTCGTGGTTGATGCTGACGAAGGCGTACGGTGCGTTCACCCAGTACCGGTCGATCTCCTCCCAGCCGTCGAGTCCGTCGAAGGTGACGAGCTCGCCGTGGTCGTTCGGGTAGTACGGCTCGCGCGAGATGGTCGTCCCGCGCAGCATCTGGAGGGTGTGCTTGATGCGGTCGACGAGCGAGTCGCCTCTGCCGGAGGTGACCGCACCGGGTGTGACGGTGCCGTCGCTCTCGTCGCTCGAGATGGTGTTCGGTGCCTGGTGGCCTGGATCTGTCATGTGCGGTCGCCTCCCCGGGTGGCGTGACCGTTCGACGGGCGGAACGGTCGGTCTGAAAATCGATTGGGGGTACCGAGACTTAAATGAGGTGGCCAAAATATCGAACGAGAGCGGGCCGGCCGCGGACTCAGGCCCGGTCGGCGAACAGGTCGAGGATGCCGAAGGCGTAGAAGAAGACGACTCCGAGCAGTCCGATGGGGACGTAGACCCCCCAGCCCAGGATATCCGCGGGCTGGTTGGCGTGCAGCTGGACCGCCGCGGCGGTGAACGCGATACCGAGGGCGAGCATCGACGCACCGATGACGTAGACGCCGCGTCCCGGCAGCTTCTCGACCACGTCCGACTCGAAGTACATCAGGATGCTCACGACGACCGCGACGAGCAGCAGGACGGCCGCGAGCGTCCACACGAGATAGGCCGCCGCCTGTGCGGGGAACTGCCCGGCGTTGAGCGTGTAGTACTCCCAGGGCGTCCTGATGGTGGTCCCGTCGACGAGCCCCGTCCCGAACACGTACTGGATGCCGAAGAAGGGGAACCGGAGGACGACGAGTTCCGCGCCCTCGGCGCTGGAGGCACGGACGACCGACCACGGCAGCAGGACCGACAGCCACGTCGTGAGCACGGCGAACTCCTCGACGTACTCCGAGTTGATCCACACCATACCCACGAAGCCACACCGCCGGACGTAAAAGCTGTCGGTGCTCGACGCCGCCGAATCCTCTCGACGGAGAGACAGCTATCGCCGGCCGAAACCGGTGCAGTGCACGGCAGTCACCGGCCTGCCCCGGGCGTTACGTTCATACCCCGTGAGACCGAAGATAGGGACGTGGAATGAGGCGTGACTACTTCACTTTGCAGGTCAGCAACGTCGACTGGGTCGACGAGGACGGCAGCCCCGAGAAGCCGACAGTGACTATCTCGTTCGAGGGGCCGGTCGCGACACTGAGAGAGCGCCTCACCGGACCGGACGACGAGCCGCTCGACGCCGCCGAGACGGACGTGGCGTTCCGGCTCCAGACGGCGGTCGACGACGACGACGCACAGGGGGTCGTCAGCGTCACGAACCGGGTCACCGGTGACTTCGTGCTCGAGCTCAACGAGTCGGCCGCCAACGTGTTGCGGTTCATCCGGGCGGCGCGACGGTACGGCGAGCACGCGGGCGACGAGGGGGAGTACGGCGTCCACATCCTGCTGGACGGCGACGAGTTCGTCAGCTACGACAAGAGCACCTTCCTCGTCTACAACGCCGACGGGAACCTCCTGCGGAACCAGAGTCTCATCCCGAGCGGCGTCGAGCTCTAGAACCCGGTCCACTCGGTCGGGGTCCCCGCGACCCCGGCGACGCGACACTCCCGCGAGTCGAGCCCCTGTCTGGTCTCGACGACGCCGTCGAACAGCTGCCTGAGCGTGTTCATCGTCTGCTGGTCGTGGTTGTCGTCGAGCGTCGCGACTCCGAGACCCTCCACGCCGCTGAGGCGGCCGGTGAGGATGTGCGTGAACCGGAACACCGTCTTCACGTCGGCCTCCAGGAGCAGCTTCGAGAGGGAGTGCAGCCCGAGCCGGGTCGCCCCATCGCCCTCGCCGGCCCGTTCGAGGAACTCGGAGGCGGCCATCCCCATACTGCTGAAGTCCGACGGCGAGGCGACGTACTGGACGTTCGGGTCCGGCGGTGTTGGCTCGTCGCGTCGCTGCGAGACGCAGTCGACCACTGCGAGGTTGGGGGTGTCCGTGGCGGTCCTGCCCGAGACGTCGGCACGGACGCCCGGCGCACTCTTGTTCGTCGAGACGACCACGGCGTGCTGTCCCCGGTCGACCCCCGTCGCGAGCAGGTCACAGAGGAGGTCGTACTTTCCGACGCCCTGTGGACCGGTCAGCAGGAGGTTCGTCCCGGGTCGCAGCTCGCCGACCGGCAGGTGGTCGCTCACGTCGTACACGTGCTCACCCCACCACGCAACCGGGTCGCGGACATGACGACAGCGTACGGGATGCCGTCGCTTAAACCCCGGGCCCGCCGTCGGACGTGCGTATGCCACAAATTAAGTGTGCCTCGGGGCAACCCCCCGGTATGACACTGTTCGGGACGGCAGGGATACGAGGACCGGTCGCTGAGCGCGTCACACCGGAGCTTGCGATGGCGGTCGGCCGGGCGGCGGGCCGCGATGGCGACCGGTTCGTCGTCGGCCGTGACGGGCGGGACACCGGCCCCGCGCTGGCTGCCGCGATGGAGGCCGGGTTGGAGAGTTCGGGCGCGTCCGTCGTCCGGGTCGGTCAGCTGCCGACGCCCGCGCTCGCGTTCGCCTCTCGGGGGCGCCGCGGCGTGATGCTGACGGCCAGCCACAACCCGCCCGAGGACAACGGCATCAAGCTGTTCGACGACGGCGTCGAGTACGCCCGCGACGTCGAGGAGCGTATCGAGGGCCGTGTCGAGGGCGAGAACGACACCGTCCCGTGGGACGAGTGGGGCGACGGGCACACGGCGGCCGTGCTGGCGGACTACCGCGACGCGGTGGCCGAGTACGCCCGCGGGCTGGGACGGGACGGTGACGCCGTCGACGAACCGCTCGCCGACCTGCGCATCGCGGTCGACTGTGGCAACGGCATGGGCAGCGTAGCGACGCCACAGGTGCTCGGTGCGCTCGGGGCCGAGGTCGTCGCGGTCAACGCCAACGTCGACGGTCGCTTCCCGGGACGCCCGTCGAAGCCGACGCCGGAGACGCTGACCGAGTTCCTGTCGCTGCTCGCCGACGGTTCGTTCGACCTCGGTATCGCACACGACGGCGACGCCGACCGGATCGTCGTCGCGACCGGCGACGGCGAGGTCGTCCACGAGGACACGGTGCTGGCGATGCTCGCCGGCCTCTACACCCGCCGCAGCGACGCGGGTGACCCGGTGGTCGTGACGACGCCGAACGCCTCGGCTCGCATCGACGAGCAGGTCGAGGCGGCCGGCGGTCGCGTCGAGCGTGTCCGCCTGGGCGCGCTGCACGAGGGCATCGCCCGCGAGCGCGACGCAGGCGACGAGGAGACCGCGGTCGTGTTCGCCGCCGAGCCGTGGAAGCACATCCACACGGCCTTCGGCGGCTGGATCGACGGGGTCACGAGCGCCGCCGTCGTCTCGGCGCTCGTCGCGGACGCCGGCGGGCTGGCGGCACTCCGGGAACCGATCACAGAGCGGCCCTACCGGAAGGTGAGCGTCGACTGTCCCGACGCCGCGAAGGCCGGCGCCATGGAGCGACTCGAAACCACGCTGCCCGAGGCGTTCCCAGACGGCGACGTGGACACGGACTACGGCGTCCGCATCGACCTCCCGGACGGCTCCTGGGTGCTGGTCCGACCGAGCGGTACGGAGCCGTACGTCCGGGTCTACGCCGAGAGCGACGACGTTGACACACTGGTCGACGAGGCCACCGACGTCGTGGAGACCGCCGTCGCCGACGAGCGCTGACCGCGGGCGGTACGGGAGGCCCGCATTCTATTCCGGGCGGAGTGCTACACAATTTATATAATCGGCAGATTCTCTCCGGAGAGGCCCGTTACAGGGCGTCTCGCATTCCAAAGAGTTTTTTCGTGTGGTTGCAAAGGCTGTCTCCATGCGCTCGAACAGTGGCAGGCGGCGTTTCATCAAGGGTGCCGGGCTCACCGGTACCATCGCGCTCGCAGGGTGTATCAGCAGCACAGACAACGGTGGGGACGGGACCGACACGGCGACCCCGACCGAGGAGAGCGACTCCACGGAGACGGAGTCCGGCGACGGCACCGAGACCCAGACCGAGGACGGAAGCGACGCCGGCGCCGACGTGAGCGTCGGGATGGTGTACGCGACCGGCGGCCTCGGCGACAAGTCGTTCAACGACATGGCCCAGCAGGGGGCCCTGCAGGCCGAGGAGGAACTCGGCATCTCCTTCGACGAGGCCCAGCCCGAGCAGAACTCGGACTTCTCTCCGGCACAGCGCAACTTCGCCGAGTCAGGTGACTACGACCTCATCTCCTGTATCGGCTTCGCCCAGACGGACGCGCTCACCGAGAACGCGGACCGCTACTCCGACCAGCACTTCCAGATCGTCGACTCCGTCGTGGACTCGGGCAACGTCGCGAGCTACGTCTTCCGCGAGCACGAGGGCTCGTTCCAGGTCGGCCACCTGGCTGGACTCCTGACCTCCCAGTCGTTCGAGGCCGGCGAGGGCTCGACCACCGGCGACTCGACGAACGTCGGCTTCGTCGGCGGTCTCGACGTCCCGCTCATCCGGAAGTTCCAGGCCGGCTACGAGGCCGGTGTCGAGTACGCGAACAGCGACGTCGACGTCCAGTCCTCCTACGTGGGCTCGTTCAACGACGCCGCGACGGCCCGCGAGGCCGCACTCTCGATGTACGACTCCGGCGCGGACATCGTCTACCACGCAGCCGGTGCGTCCGGCCTCGGCGTGTTCCAGGCCGCCCAGGAGCGTGGCAAGTTCGCCATCGGCGTCGACGCCGACCAGTCCCGCAGCGAACCCGACTTCGCCGACTGGATCCTCGCGAGCATGGTCAAGCGTGTCGACACCGCGGTGTACACCGCGATCGAGTCCGAGGTCAACGGCGAGTTCGCCGGCGGCAGCGTGACGACGCTGGGACTCGAGTCCGACGGCGTGGCCTGCGTCTACGGCGAGGCGCTCGGTGACGCGATCCCGCAGGACGTCAAGGACCAGGTCGACGCCTCCCGTCAGGCCATCATCGACGGCGAGATCACCGTCCCGACCGAGCCCTGAGCCCGGTCCCAGATGAACCACGTTCCATCGGATAGCAATGAGTAACACAGCAGTCAGACTGGCAGGTATCACGAAGCGTTTCCCCGGTGTCGTCGCGAACGACCAGGTCGACCTGACGGTCGAGAAGGGGTCGGTGCATGCACTGCTCGGGGAGAACGGGGCCGGGAAGACCACACTGATGAACGTGCTCTACGGGCTGCTTCAGCCCGAAGAGGGCGACATCTACGTCGCGGGCGAGCGCCGCGACTTCCAGTCGCCACGCGACGCCATCGACGCGGGCATCGGCATGATCCACCAGCACTTCATGCTGGTCGACCCCATGGAAATCTGGGCGAACATCGTCCTCGGCCAGGAGCCCCGGAAGTACTTCGGGCTCACCGTCGACGAGGAGCGGGCCATCCAGGAGGTCCGCGACCTGAGCGAACGCTACGGCTTCGAGGTCGACCCGACCGAGACCGTCGAGGACGTCAGCGTCGGCGTCCAGCAGCGCGTCGAGATTCTGAAGGCACTCTACCGCGGTGCGGACGTGCTCATCCTCGACGAGCCGACCGCCGTGCTCACACCCCAGGAGGTCGAGGACCTCTACGACGTGCTCGAAGAACTGACCGCACAGGGGAAGACGGTCATCTTCATCACCCACAAACTCGGTGAGGCGATGCACTCCGCGGACGACATCACCGTCCTCCGCGACGGCAAGAGCATCGCCACCGTCTCCACGGACGAGACGAACCAGAACGAGCTCGCCGAGATGATGGTCGGACGTGAGGTGCTGCTCGAGGTCGACGTTCCCGAGCACACCTCCGGCGAGACGACCCTCGCCGTCGACGACGTCACAGTCACCGACAGCGACGACATCGACCGTGTGAAGGACGTCTCGTTCGAGGTCCGGGCCGGCGAGGTGTTCGGCATCGCCGGCGTCGACGGCAACGGACAGTCAGAGCTCGTCGAGGCGATCACGGGCCTCGAGTCGCCCTCGTCCGGTCGCATCGTGGTCGAGGGCGAGGACATCACAGACCACTCCCGACGGCAGCGTATCGACGACGGGATGGCGTACATCCCGGAGGACCGCCACGAACGCGGGCTCGTGATGGACTTCGACCTCGTCGAGAACGGCCTGCTCGGGAGCCAGCACGCAGAGCCGTACTCGAAGAACGGCCGCATCAACTGGGACACCGTCAGGGGGCACGCCGAGGACATCATCGAGACGTACGACGTCCGACCCCCGAACGCCGACGCAGACGCACACTCGCTATCCGGTGGGAACCAGCAGAAGTTCATCGTCGGCCGCGAGTTCGAACGAGACCCGTCGGTCGTCGTCGCCACGCACCCGACCCGTGGCGTCGACATCGGTTCGACGGAGTTCATCCACGAGGAGCTGCTCGACCTGCGACAGCGCGACCGCGCGGTGTTGCTCATCTCCTCGAAGCTCGACGAGGTGCGACAGCTCTCTGACCGCCTCGGGGTGATGTACGAGGGCGAACTCGTCGACATCGTCGACCCCGAAGCGACGACCGAGGAGGAGGTCGGGCTGCTGATGGCCGGTGAGCGTCCCGACGGCATCGAGAGCAAGCGGGCACCCGGGGGGAGGCCATGAGCCGACTCCGCGACGTGCTCGAACGGCTCGTCGGTGCCTCCGGTGCCGAGCGCGCGGTCATCAGTGTCGCCGCGCTCGCGCTCTCTATCCTCGTCGGGGGCGTCATCGTGTTCGTCTCCGGTCTCGGTGCGGCCTGCGAGACCGGTGCGAACTACCACCTCGCCATCCCGCTGCCGGGCAGCTTCGAGATCCTGCTGTTCGACGGCCGCCTCTCGATGTTCGGCTTCAAGTCCTGCTACGATCCGATCAACGTCTACGCGAAGCTCTTCGTCGGGGCCATCGGCGGCCTCCCGTGGGAGAGCGGCTGGCAGCCGACGAACTTCTCGATGGAGGTGTTCCTCCAGCGGGCGACGCTGCTGCTGTTCACCGGGCTCTCCGTCGCGGTGGCGTTCCGCGCGGGCCTGTTCAACATCGGCACGCAGGGACAGATGATCTGGGGCGCGCTCGTCTCCGCGGTCACCGTCCTCTTCGTCGCCGACTTCGCACCCGCCGGGCTGGCGGGAACGGTCATCCTGCTCCCCCTCGCGCTCGTCTCCGGCGCGGTCGCCGGCGGCATCTGGGGTGCGATACCGGGGGCGCTGAAGGCCTACGCCGACGCGAACGAGGTCATCACGACCATCATGCTGAACTTCGTGGCGAGCTTCGGCACGACGTTGCTCGTCAGCGAGTTCTTCCAGGACCCACAGTCGGCCGGGGGCACGCAGACCCGGATGGTGCCGGGCAACTCGCTGGTCCCGAGCATCCCGTTCGGGTTCCAGGGGACCCGTTTCTCCATCCTCGCGCTGGTGCTCGCGCTGGTACTCGCGTTCGTCGTCTACTTCGTGCTCTGGGGCACCTCGTTCGGCTTCGACGTCCGGACGAGCGGGCTCCAATCCGAGGCGGCGACCTACGCCGGGGTGAACGCGGAACGGACCATCGTCCGCAGCATGACCATCTCGGGCGCGCTCGGCGGCATCGCCGGCGCGCTCTGGGTGCTCCTCGCCAACGGTCGGTTCCTGACCGGCGGCGAGGTGCCGAGTCTGGGCTTCGACGGCATCACCGTCTCGGTGCTCGCCGGCAACAACCCGCTGGGCGTCATCTTCGGCTCCGTACTGTTCGGCATCCTCAAGAGCGGTGGGAACGCGCTGAACTTCCAGACCGACGTGCCGCCGGAGCTGGTCTCCATCCTCTCTGGCCTCATCATCCTGTTCGTCGCGATGCCCGAGTTCTTCCGTCTCATCGGTCGGAGCATGGGTATCGGCGACGAGAGCGGTGGAGCGGTCGCGACCGATGGAGGTGAGGACGATGGATAGGAACGAAATCCGCCGGCTGGCGACGATCGCCACGCTCGGGCTGCTCGGGCTCGTCTCGCTCATCGGCATCGTCTTGCCGAACTCGACGGCCGGCGAGGTGTTCTACACCGCCATCGGACAGAGCACCATCGAGTCGTCGCTCCGGCTCGCGGTACCCATCGCGCTGACCGCTCTCGGTGGTCTGTACGCCGAGAAGAGCGGCGTCATCAACATCGGTCTGGAGGGCCTGCTCATCATCTCGGCGTTCACGGCGGTCCTCGTCGCCGACCTGCTCGGCGGTGCCGGTTCGACCGGCTTCCCGCCCATCATCACGTTCAGTCTCGGCGGCAGCACGTACACCATCGACCCCGGGCTGCAGCTGCTCATCCCGAACGTCTGGCTCGGCATCGCCGGTGGCGTGCTCTCCAGCATGTTGCTCGCGTTCCTGTTCGGCGTCATCTGCATCCGCTACGAGGGCGATCAGATCATCGCCGGGCTGGCCGTCTGGCTCGTCGCGCTCGGGCTCGCCCCGTTCGCCTCGAAGGTCGTCTACGGGCAGCCGTCGACGGACCAGATCGTCCGCCTCGGGGACTGGACGGTGCCGGTGCTGTCGGACATCCCGTTCGTCGGCCCCATCCTGTTCGACGCCAACCCGATGGTGTTCATCATGCTCGCCTCGGTACCCATCGCCTGGTACGGCCTCAACCGGACCAGCTTCGGGTACTGGGTCCGCGCGAGCGGTGAGAACCCGAAGGCGCTCGACACCGTCGGCGTGAACGTCAACCGCGTGCGCTACGCCGCCGTCCTCATCTCCGGGTTCTTCGCCGGTATCGGTGGCACCGCGCTCTCGCTCGGCAGCGGCGGGTTCTTCAACGGCGCCGGCGGGACGATGGTCGACGGTCGCGGGTTCATCGCCATCGCGGCGTACCTGTTCGGCAACTACAACCCGTTCGGCGCGTTCGCCGCGTCGTACCTGTTCTCGGGGCTGCAGGCGCTGCAGATCCGGCTCCAGGGCATCGCCCCGACGGAGGTGTTCCTGATGCTGCCGTACATCGTGGTCGTCATCGTCCTCGTGCTGGTCGGTCGGACCCGACTGCCCGAGGCAGCAGGCGAACACTACGAGTCCGGCGAGGACTGACCCCCGCTTCTGGCGGTCCGAACCACCGCCTTCTCCCGAAACTGCCCTCGAAAAGCCGGGGGCTACTTCACCCTGGCACGGGTATCGGTGGCCATGGACGACGCAGACCTCGTCGAACGAGCCCGCACGGCACGCGAGAACGCCTACGCTCCCTACTCGGAGTACACCGTCGGTGCCGCACTCGTGACCGCCGACGGTACCGTCTACACCGGTTGCAACATCGAGAACGCGAACTACTCGAACAGCCTCCACGCCGAGGAGGTCGCCGTCGGAAAGGCCGTCTCCGACGGGCATCGCGAGTTCGAGCGCGTGGCCGTCTCCTCGGGCGCGCAGGACGGCGTCACCCCGTGCGGGATGTGCCGCCAGACGCTCTCGGAGTTCGCGGACGACGAGCTGGTCGTGGTCTGCGACGAGGGCGACACGAACCGGTCGTACTCGCTGGGCACCCTGCTCCCGGACGCCATCTCCGCCGAGACGCTGGGCCGGGAGTGAACAGACATTTCTACTCGCACGATGAAACCGGGGCCATGACTGACGCGAGCGAGGACCCGAACCAGGAGATGCAGTACCACGTGGAGCTGACGCCGGGCGACGTGGCAGACACGGTTCTGCTGCCGGGCAACCCCGAGCGAGTCGACAAGATCACGAGCTACTGGGACGACGCCGAGGAGGTCGCCTACCACCGCGAGTACCGCACCGCGACGGGCACCTACGACGGCGAACCGATCTCGGTCACGTCGACGGGCATCGGCTCTCCCTCAGCGGCCATCGCCGTCGAGGAGCTGGCCCGCGTCGGCGCGGACACGTTCATCCGCGTCGGCTCCTGTGGAGCCATCCAGCCCGAGATGGACGTGGGCGACCTCGTCATCACGACCGGCGGGATGCGACAGGAGGGCACCAGCAAGGCGTACGTCCGGGACGAATACCCCGCGACGGCCGACTTCGAGGTCGTCAGCGCGCTCGTCGCCGCCGCCGAGCGCCTCGGCTACGACTACCACACCGGCGTCACGATGTCCGCCGACTCCTTCTACTCCGGGCAGGGCCGCCCCGGCTTCGAGGGCTTCATGGCCGAGGGCGCGGAGGACCTCGTCGAGCATCTCCAGGAGGCGAACGTGAAGAACATCGAGATGGAGGCCGCGGCCATCATGACCATCGCCAACGTCTACGGCCTCCGGGCCGGGGCGGTCTGCTCCGTCTACGCCAACCGCGTGACCGGCGAGTTCCGGACGGAGGGCGAGCGCCGTGCCTCGGAGACGGCGTCGCTGGCGACGAAGCTGCTCGCGAAGATGGACGAGGTGAAGGCCGAGGCCGGCGTCGACCGCTGGCACGCCGGGCTCTCCATCGAGTAGTACGACACGGGCCATTCCCACCAGAAAACATATATTTTAGCCAGCGAAGCGAGGGCTATGGACCGACGGGCGTTCCTCGCCTGTGCTGTCGTACCGGTCGCGTCAGGGTGTCTCGGAGATATCCCAGGTGATACGGACAGAGCGGAGAACACCACCGAGGAAACGACAGTCGAGCGTCAGCAGTTCATCGACTGTGAATCACAGTACATCCGAACAGAAGTCGTCGACGACGACGAACGGATAGACGGCTCGCTCGACCCGGCGGTCGTCGAATTCGACACCCGGGAAGCGGGCATCTACGCCGAACTCCGTACCACGTTCGGGACAATCAAGTCCGCAGAAGACGAACCCGACCAGCGCGTGGACTACGAGGTGACGGCCTACTACTATCGTGGAGTCGAAGGCACGTTCCGGACGGAGGATTCGGGGGAGGACCCCACGAACGGAACGAGAATCCAGTGCGAGTGACGGTGTTGCGGACGACGTTCCGCTGGCCCTTCTGATTGCGAACAGGCGACCGGGCCGCGAGCGTGGGGTGTGTCGCACACCCGCCTCGTCCCCCACGCCGTCGTCGTTCAGGACACGACGGCTCTGGGTTCGGCTTCGGATATAAAGAATCGGCGTAGAAATCGGAGAGAGCTGCGGCCCGTCCTACAGCGCGTCCCAGGCGTTCCAGGCGCGCTTCCAGGAGGTCAAATCGGCGATCCAGCGCGCGGCGATGCCCTTCTTCAGCATCTTCGCCGGGAAGCCGCCGAACGTGCTGACGGGGGAGATGTAGACGTCGTGGGCGACGGCGCTCTCGCCGACGGAGACGACGGTCCCCTTGTTCTCGTGGGTCCAGGTCTCCAGTCGCTGGCCGTTGATGGCGCGGACGACGTTGTCGGCGACGACCTCGGCGGCCTGCCAGGCGGCCTGTGCCGTCGGCGGGGCGGGGTGCTCGCCGGGCTGGTCGACGATGGCGGAGTCACCGAGGGCGAAGACGCGCTCGTCGGAGGTCTGGAAGTCCATCTCGGCGTTGAGGCGGTTGTGCTCGTTCTCGACGTCGACGCCGTCCATGCAGTCGCGGCCGGTGACGCCGCCGGTCCAGAGGAACACGTCGGCGTCCAGTGGCTCGCGCTCGTCGAAGTGGATCGTGTCCGACTCGGCCTCCGTGATGGGGTCGTCGGTGAGGATCTCGATGTCGTTGTCCTGCAGGCGCTTGCGGAGCGCGCCCTGGATCTCCGGGTCGCCCGGCGGGAAGATCTCCTCGAGCGCCTCGACGAGGTAGATGTCCATCGGTGCGCGGTGCTTGTCGCGGAACTCCGCGATCTCGCCGGCGGACTGGATGCCGGAGAGGCCCGCACCGCCGACGACGACCTGTGCCCGGTCGTCGCGCGTGGCGTCCTGGGCGGCCTCCTTGACCGCCTCGTGGATCTCGAGTGCGTCGTCGAGGCCCTTCAGGGTGTAGGAGTGCTCCTCGAGGCCGGGGATGCCGTAGTAGGCGGTCTGGCTGCCCAGCGCGACGACGGCGTAGTCGTAGTCGACGGTCGTCTCGCCGTCGTCGACCTCGACGACGCGCTCGTCGGTGTCGAGTCCGGTGACCTCCCCCCGGATGAACTCGGTGCCCGGGTCGGCGATCTCGCCGACCGGGATCGTGATCTTGTGCTGCACCGACGGGTCCCGGATGACGCGGTGGGACTCGTGGAGAACGAGGTGGTAGTCGACGTCGGCCACCCACGTCAGTTCGACACCCTGGCCCAGCTGCTTCTGCAAGTCCTTGACCGTGCCGGCACCCGCGTACCCCGCGCCGAGCACGACGACCTTCGTAGCCATACGGGAGCTTCAGAAACCGACCGATACAAAGGTGTTGAAACCCGGATGGGCGTGCGAGAGGTTGTCAGTATAGATGCCGAGTCAGTGTTCGGGCTCGCCCGCCGGCGCCGTCATCTCGTCGATACGGAGGATGACGATGTTGTTCGTGTCGTCCTTGCCGTCGACCGTGCCCTTCACGAGCAGCTTCGAGAGCGGCGTCGGCCCGACGGTGACCTCGTCCCCCTCGTGGATGTCCCGAACCGAGCCCTGCACGTGGATCTCGGCGCGGCAGAGCTCGGGGTGGTGGACCGACGAGAGGTCGATCTCCTCGACGATGGCGCCCTCGACGGTCTCGCCCTCGTGGAGGAACGGCACCGCGGCCGGCTCGTCCATCTGCTGTATCTCCAGTGCCTCGTAGGCGGCGGCCGTCGGTTTGTACCCGCCCTTCGGGCCGGGAACGCCTTCGACGAGCTGGAGCGCCTTCAGGCTCTGCATCTGATTCCGGATGGTGCCCGCGTTCCGGTCGACACGCTGTGCGATGTCCTCCCCCTTCACCGCGTTCTCGTCCTCCCGGTGGAGGTTGATCAACGCCTGCAAGATGTTCTTCTGGCTCGGCGTGAGTTCGATAGATGACATAGCATCTGGTTGGTCGCTCGCGTCCTTAAATCCGTGGGATACACCTGCATACCGCTCCGGCCGTCGCTGGTGGGGCTGTGACCCCGTGAAGCGACAATGCTACAAACCAGCCCGTCGAACCACCGCACATGAACGGGAACCGGGTCCTCGTCACAGGGGGCGCTGGCTTCATCGGGTCGAATCTCGCGAACCACCTCGCCGCCGACAACGAGGTCGTCGTCGTCGACGACTGCTTCCTCGGCACCCCGGAGAACCTCGACGACGACGTCGAGTTCCACGAGCAGAGCGTGCTCGACGACGACCTCCCGACCGAGGGCGTCGACGCGCTGTTCCACCTCGCTGCGCTCTCCTCGCTGAAGATGCACGAGGACTCCCGCGAGAGCCTCTGCACCGGACTCCGCGTGAACGTCGAGGGCTTCGCGAACACCGTCGAGCAGGTCCGCGAGGACGGCTGTGACACCGTCGTCTACGCCTCCACGTCCTCCATCTACGGCAACCGGTCCGAGCCCTCGCCGGAGTCGATGGCCGTCGAGGCCAACACCGGCTACGAGGCCTCGAAGCTCGCCCGCGAGCGCTACGCCGAGTACTTCCACAACTACCACGACATGACGATGGCCGGGCTGCGCTTCTTCTCGGTGTACCAGGGCTACCGTGGCGCGGAGGCCCACAAGGGCGAGTTCGCGAACATCATCGCGCAGTTCGCAGACGACGTGGCCAACGGCGAGTCGCCGGTCATCTACGGCGACGGCACCCACTCGCGGGACTTCACGCACGTCCAGGACATCGTCCGCGGCATCGAACTCGCGGCCGACCACGAGCTCCAGGGCATCTTCAACCTCGGCACCGGCGAGCAGTACACCGCGAACGAGGTCGTCGACAGGCTCGGTGCGATTCTGGGCGCCGAGGTGGAACCCGAGCACGTCGAGAACCCTATCGACGAGGACGTGTTCGTCCAGCACACGATGGCCGACGCGTCGAAGATGCGCGAGGCAACCGGCTGGGAGCCGGAGATATCGTTCGACGAGGGGCTAGAGCTGGTCTGCGAGCCGTATCTCGAGTGATCTGTCGGCCCGTTCAGCGCTCGAAGTCGCGCCCGTCGGTGATGCTCTCCCACTTCCGGGCCTCCTCGAACTCGGCGCGCTCCGTCGCGTAGGTCATCAGCTTCACGACGACGAGCGGGAGGGTGTACATCCCGATGAACCCCGCCGAGGCCATGAAGACGATAGCGACGACGTCGTGCCGCGCGACGAAGATGGTCCAGAAGAAGAAGCTCGCGAGCACGGCCAGCGTCCCGAGGCGGATGGCGACCTGCTCGGCCCTGAGCTGGCGGAGGTCGTACAGCGAGTTGTTGCCGAACACTCGCCCCAGCAGTATCAGCGCGAGGAGCCAGACGACGAACCGGAGGAGGAGGCTGCTCCGGCCCTCCTCGTCCGAGTAGTACTCTTCTGTGCTCATGTGGTTCGGAATCCTCGTGTGGGAACTTATAGCTCCCTGTAGGTTAAATGTTCACCGTTGTCACTCCTGACGGCTGTCGTTCGACCGGACGCTTCATACGGTGCCCGCGAGAAATCCCGGCCATGGAAAGAGAGGTCCGCATCATCGGTGCACCGACAGACTACGGGGCGAACCGACGGGGCGTCGACATGGGGCCGTCGGCCATCCGGTACGCGGGGCTGGCCGACGAGCTGCGTGCGGCGGGCGTCGACGTGGTCGATACGGGCGACCTGCTGGTGCCGACGGCCGAGACGCGAGACCCCACCGTCGACGAGCCGACCGAGGAGGGCCGGACGGCGAAGTTCGTCCGCGAGGTCGAGGACGTCTCGCTCCGGCTCGCCGACCAGGTCGCGGAGGCCATCGATGACGGCGGGGTCCCGCTCGTCCTCGGCGGCGACCACTCCATCGCCATCGGCTGTCTCTCGGGGTCCAGTCGCGACGCGGACATCGGTGCTATCTGGTTCGACGCCCACGGCGACTACAACACGCCGGAGACCTCGCCCAGCGGCAACATCCACGGCATGCCGCTGGCTGCCGCGCTGGGCTATCGAGACCTCGCGGACGTCGAGTGGGCGAACGCACCGGGGCTCCAGGAGGAGAACGTCGTCTGGGTGGGGCTGCGCTCGCTCGACGAGGCCGAGCGCGAGGGAATCCGCGAGAGCGACGCCACCGCGTTCACGATGTCCGACATCGACGAGCACGGCATGAGCGAGATCATCGACCGCGCGCTCGAGATCGCCACCGACGGCGTCGACGGCATCCACGTCAGCCTCGACCTGGACTGGCTCGAACCCAACGAGGCGCCCGGCGTCGGCACACCGGTCCACGGCGGTGCGACCTACCGCGAGGCACACTACGCGCTCGAACGGGTCGCGGAGTACGACGAGAAGCACGACGTGTTGCGGTCGATGGACGCCGTCGAGGTCAACCCGGTGCTCGACGAGCACAACCAGACGGCGAAGCTGGCGACGGAGCTCGCCGCCAGCGCGCTCGGGAAGCGTATCCTGTAGTCAGGGACCACGCGGCCCGGAGGGTGCCCAGGAGCGCGAACTCGGTCCCTTCTCCTTGATGAGGTAGCCGACCACGAGCAGCGAGACGAGGGCGCCACCCATGCCGATACTCCGTCCGTCCATGAACAGTGCCGCGTTCACGATGAACGCGAGGAAGGCACCGAGGATTCCCCCCGTGAATCCCCAGTCTCGGCCGTCGAGGAGGCCGAACCCGACGAGGAGCATGGCGAGACCGACCACCATGGCGAACTGCCCGATGCCCTGGTCCAGGGCCCCCAGCCCGATGGAGCCGAAGATCAGCGCGTTCAGGACGAAGTAGGCCCCGATGAGACGGACGCCAGTTGACGTATGATTGACAACCATACGGTTCAGTCTCGATTGGTTCGGAAAAAACTACTGGTTCGACCGACCGCACCCTCGAACGGAACCCGGTGTCATCCGAACCCCTCGAACTGGGTGGCGTCCGCCGGGACGCCGATCGCCCGGGTGGCGGCGACGAGCTGCTCGACCATCGCCGAGATTCCGCACGCGTACACGTCGACGGTGCGGGGGTCGATCCGGGCGTCGATGTCCAGAGCAGGCGACGCAGCGAGGGACCCGGCGAGCGACTCCGGAACGGCGGCGGTGTCGACCGCGGACTCGTCGACGTACTTCAGGAGGACGCGCTGGACGTAGTCGGTCTCACCCGTCCACTCCGTGAGGTGGCGTTCCCGGGTGAGCGTCGGGACGAAGTGGAACCGTTCCCGCTCGTCGTCGTACCGACGGAACGCCTCCCGGTAGGCGAGGTCGTCCGCCCACGCCGCACCGAGGAACACCCAGATATCGCGCTCGTGGCCGTCGACGACGTTCCGTTCGCTGTCGAACAGGTAGTCCACCATGCTCTTGAACGGGGCGACGCCGGTCCCGGTCGCGAGGAAGACGAGGTCGTTCGTCGACGGCTCCGAGAGGACCATCTCGCCGTTCGGGCCGCGGACCGTGACCTCGTCGCCGACCGCGAGCTGCTCGAAGATGTCCGGGGTCAACCGGCCGCCCGGCACGCGTCTGATGCAGAACTCTACCTCGTCACGGGTGGGTGAACTGGCGATGGAGTACGGTCGCGGCGTCCCGTCGAACGTCACTGTCGCGTACTGCCCCGGCGCGAACTCGAAGTCGGCGTCGTCGATGCGGACACGCACCCGCAGCAGCGACGGGTACGGTCGCTCGAACCGGTTCGCGAGGTCGGACAGCGCGTCCAGCTCCGACTCGGGGAAGCCGGCCTCGCCGGCTCGGGACTGGAGGTCCGCCCAGTCCACGTCGGCACCGTCGTCCTCGGCGTCGAGCCAGTGCCCCACGTCGTTCCGGGCCAGTAGCCGACGCACCGCTCGTTCGACCTCCTCGACCCGGTTCTCGTCCATCGGTGTCACGTCCGTCACCGTCGCCGACTCGGTCACCAGCGGAAGCGTCTCCGCCGCCTCGTGATGTCCGAGCTGCCGCGGGATGTCCATGGTCCTCGGTTCAGCGCGGGAGGAAGAAAAGACTCCGCCGTGGTGGCTGCTATCGGATCAGTTCGCGTCGTCGTCCGACCCGTCGTCGTCGGCCGCGTCGGCGTCCGACTCGACAGCGTCTTCGTCCGGTGTCGGAATCACGTCGACGGTCGCGACGGCGTCGTCGTCGACGACGTCCATCACGGTCACACCCATGGTGTTGCGCCCCTGCAGCGAGATGTCGGCGACGCGGGTCCGCATGATCTGACCCTGCTCGGACATGACGACGAGGTGGTCGTCCTCCTCGACGGCCTTCACCGACGTGACGTGGCCGTTGCGCTCGTTCGTCTTGATGTCGATGAGGCCCTTCCCGTACCGGGACTGCCGGCGGTAGTTGGACAGGAGGGTCCGCTTCCCGTAGCCGCGCTTCGTGACCGTCAGCAGCGCCCGCTCGTCGTCCTCGTCGGTGGCGACGAGGCCGGCGACGTGGTCGCCCTCGGTGAGCTTGATGCCCCGGACGCCGCGTGCGTTCCGGCCCATCGTGCGCACCTCGTCCTCGTCGAACCGGATAGTCATCCCGTTCTCGGTGGCGATGACGAGGTCCTTGGTGCCGTCGGTGACGTCGACGTCGACCAGCTCGTCATCTTCGTCGAGCTTCGCGGCGATGATGCCGGTCGAGAGGATGTTCTGGAAGTCCTCGGTCTTCGTGCGCTTCACGTAGCCGTTCCGGGTGACCATCGTGATGGCCTCGTCCGGCTCGAAGTCGTCGGTGTTGACGACGGCGGTGATCTCCTCGCCGTCGTCGAGTTTGAGGATGTTCACCGCCGACTTCCCGCGCGCCGTGCGGGACATCTCCGGTATCTGGTAGGCCTTCAGCTGGTACACCTGCCCGTGGTTCGTGAAGCAGAGGAGGTAGTCGTGGGTGCTCGCGCGGAACACCTTCGAGACGCGGTCGCCCTCCTTGATGTCGCCGCCGATGATGCCCTTCCCGCCGCGGTGCTGGGCGTCGAAGGCGTCGACGGGCATCCGCTTGACGTAGTCGTCCTCGGTGACGACGACGAGCACGTCCTCCTCCGGGATGAGGTCCTCGTGGGTGACCTCGCCCGTGTCCTCGACGAAGGAGGTACGACGGTCGTCGTCGTACTCGTCCTTGACGTCGCGGAGCTCGTCCTTGATGACGCCGAGCAGCTTCTCCTCGCTGTCGAGGACGGACTGGAGGTACTCGATGGTCTCCTGGACGCTCTCGTACTCCTCCTCGATCTCCGTGCGTTCCATGCTCGTCAGCGAGCCCAGCTGCATCCGGACGATGTGCTCGGTCTGGGCCTCGGAGAGGTCGTACTCCTCCTGCAGCCCCGCCTTCGCGGCGTCGCGGTCGTCGGAGTTGCGGATGAGTTCGACCACGTCGTCGACGTTGTCGAGCGCGATGAGCCGGCCCTCGAGGATGTGGGCGCGGTCCTGGGCCTCGTCGAGTTCGAACTGGGAGCGCCGACGGACGACCTCCCGACGGTGGTCGACGTAGTGCTCCAGGGTCTCCTTCAGCGAGAGCACCTTGGGCTGGCCGTCGACCAGCGCGAGGTTGATGACCCCGAACGTCTTCTCGAGGTGGTGCTCGATGAGCTGGTTCTTCACCACGTCGACGTTCGCACCGCGCTTGAGGTCGATGGCGATGCGGACGCCGTTGCGGTCGGACTCGTCGCGCAGGTCAGAGATGTCCTCTATCTTGCCCTCGTTGACGTTCTCGGCGATGCGCTCGACGAGTCGGGCCTTGTTCTCCTGGTAGGGGACCTCCGTGATGACGATGCGCTTCCGGTCGTTCTTCCACTCCTCGACCTCGAACTCGGCGCGGACACGGATGCGGCCGCGACCGGTCGCGTACGCCTTGCGGACGGCGTTGCGGCCGACGATGTTCGCGCCGGTCGGGAAGTCCGGCCCCTTGACGTGCTCCATCAGGTCGTTCACGTCGCAGTCGGGGTTGTCGATGACCTCGATGGTCGCGTCGATGATCTCGCCGAGATTGTGCGGCGGGATGTTCGTCGACATGCCGACGGCGATCCCCGTGCTGCCGTTGACGAGCAGGTTCGGGTACGCCGCGGGCAGCACGTCGGGCTCGCTCAGGCGGTCGTCGTAGTTGCTGGAGAAGTCGACGGTGTCCTTCTCGATGTCCTCGAGCAGCGTCTCGGCGATGGGGGCCATGCGGGCCTCCGTGTACCGCATCGCCGCGGCGGGGTCGCCGTCCATCGAACCGAAGTTCCCCTGGCCGTCGACGAGGGGGTAGCGCATGGAGAAGTCCTGCGCCATGCCGACGAGCGTGTCGTAGATGGCCTGGTCGCCGTGCGGGTGGTAGTCACCCATCGTCTCGCCGACGATGGACGAGCTCTTGCGGTGGCTCGTCCGGCTGGTGACGCCCATCTCGTGCATCGCGTAGAGGATGCGCCGGTGGACGGGCTTGAGGCCGTCGCGCACGTCGGGCAGCGCGCGGCCGACGATGACGGACATCGCGTAGTCGATGTAGCTCTGCTCCATCTCGTCCTCGATGCGGACGTGCTCGACGCGGTCCGCCGGGACGTCGGGGGCGTCGGGTGCTTCCGAGCTCATATGTCCACCCAGTTCGCCTCAGGCGCGTGTTCCTTGATGAACTGCTTGCGCGGGCCGACGGCGTCGCCCATCAGCACCGAGAACATCTTGTCGGCCGCGGCGGCGTCCTCGATGTCGATGCGCTTCAGGACGCGGTTGTCGGGGTCCATCGTGGTCGACCAGAGCTGCTTCGGGTTCATCTCGCCGAGGCCCTTGAACCGCTGGACCTGCGTCGGGTTCCCGTTGCACTTCTCGCGGACGACCTCCTCGCGCTCGGCCTCGGTCATCACGTCGTACGTGTTGCCGTCGTACCGGATGCGGTACAGCGGCGGCTTCGTCGCGTAGACGTAGCCGGCCTCGATGAGCGGGCGCATGTGCCGGTAGAGGAACGTCAGCAGCAGGGTCCGGATGTGCGCGCCGTCGACGTCGGCGTCTGTCGCCATGATGATCTTCTCGTAGCGCGCCTCCTCGATGTCGAACTCGTCACCGATACCGGTGCCGATGGCCGTGATGAGGTTCCGTATCTGGTCGTTCTCGAGGATGCGGTCGAGGCGGTGCTTCTCGACGTTCAGCACCTTCCCGCGGATGGGGAGGACCGCCTGGAACTCGGGGTTCCGGGCCTGCTTGGCCGACCCACCGGCGGAGTCACCCTCGACGATGAACAGCTCCGCCTCGGAGGGGTCCTTGGTCTGACAGTCGGAGAGCTTGCCCGGCAGCGCGGTGTTCTCCAGTGCGCTCTTGCGGCGGGTCAGCTCCTCGGCCTTCTTCGCGGCCTTGCGCGCCTTCGCGGCCTCGACGGCCTTCCCGATGATGGCTTCGGCGGTGTTCGGGTGCTCCTCGAAGTACGTGTCGAGGTGGTCGTGCATCGCGCTCTCGACGATGCCGCGGACCTCGCTGTTCCCGAGCTTCGTCTTCGTCTGCCCCTCGAACTGCGGGTCGGGGTGCTTGATGGAGATGACGGCGGTCAGGCCCTCGCGGATGTCCTCGCCCTTGAGGGTGTCGTCGAGGTCCTTCAGCATCCCGTTGGTCGTCGCGTAGTCGTTGACGACCCGCGTGAGCGCGGTCTTGAACCCGGTGAGGTGGCTACCGCCCTCGCGCGTGTTGATGTTGTTGGCGAAGGCGTGGATGGAGCCCTGGAGCTCGTCGGTCGCCTGCATCGCGACCTCGACCTGGATGTTCTCCTCCTCGTCCTCGAAGTAGATGACGTCCTCGTGGAGGGCGGTCTTGGTCTCGTTGAGGTAGCGGACGAACGCCTTGATGCCGCCCTCGTAGTGGAACGTCTCGGACGCGCTGTCGCGCTCGTCGACGATGCCGATGTTGACCCCGGAGTTGAGGAACGCGAGCTCGCGCAGGCGGTTGGCGAGCGTCTTGAACGAGAAGTCGGTGGTCTCGAAGATCTCCTGGTCGGGCCAGAACCGGATGCTGGTCCCGGTTTCCTCGTCGGCGTCCATGTCGCGGACGCGCTCGAGTTCGCCCTTCGGGACGCCGCGCTTGAACGCCTGCTTCCAGACGGCGCCGTCGCGCGTGACCTCGACCTCGAGGCGCTTCGACAGCGCGTTGACGACGCTGACGCCGACGCCGTGGAGGCCGCCGGACACCTGGTAGGACTTGTTGTCGAACTTCCCACCGGCGTGCAGGACGGTCATGATGACCTCCAGCGCGGGCTTGTCGTGCTCTTCGTGTGTGTCGACGGGGATACCGCGCCCGTCGTCGGAGACACTCACGGACTCGTCCTCGTGGATGGTCACCGTGATGTCGTCGCAGTAGCCGGCGAGGGCCTCGTCGATGGAGTTGTCGACCACCTCGTAGACGAGGTGATGGAGGCCTCGAGAGTCGGTAGAACCGATGTACATCGCCGGCCGTTTTCGGACGGCCTCCAGGCCCTCGAGGACCTGGATTTGACCGGCGCTGTACTCATTTTCGTTGGACATGAAAACCTGATTCCGGGTAGATGGCGTGGGTTAATAAAAGTCACGTGTGCGCGCTCGCGCGTGACCCGAAAATCACCACGCGGTGACGGGAAACGTCCCATTACCGGGATAAAAGACCAGAATCGAGGTTCGGACGCGGTCAGCGATGCCCGCTGGCGTCGGCGGTGTGGGCGACCACCCACTGGTACGAGCCGAGCGCGGCGAGCATGACACCTCCACCGGCGAGCAGCAGTGGCGTCGGCACGGGCTGGTTCGACGCCAGCAGATAGCCGGTGAGTGCGACGAGCAACAGCGCGTTGGCCTCGCAGACCGTGACGCCGGCCGAGAGCCAGGGTCTGGCGTCACCGAACGCGCCACGCTGGACGAGCAGCATCGTCGTCCGCGTCGCCACGACCAGCGCGACGAGGGCCACGCCGGTCAGGAGCACGCTGTTTCCCGGGGCACCCGTCGTGGAGACGACCATCTCTTGTGCAATTGATACGATGGGTCCCGTTTTGACTCTGCTGGCCGTCGGCTTCACTTTCACTCCGCCAGCGTACCCCTTTTAACCTCGGCCGCGGAAAGGGGGAGTACAGAATGACGTCCTTCCAGCAGACACTCGGCGAGGAGGCTGGGATCGCCGAGGAGTTGGCCGAGAGCCAGCGGGCCATCTCCATCGCCGAGTTCTTCGAGAAGAACAAGCAGATGCTCGGGTTCGACTCCGAGGCCCGGGCGCTCGTCACGGCCGTCAAGGAGGCCGTCGACAACGCGCTGGACGCCACGGAGGAGGCCCGAATCCGACCGAACATCTCCGTCGAGATCGCGGAGTCGGGCGACTACTACCGGCTCGCCGTCGAGGACAACGGGCCCGGCATCACCAAGGAGCAGATCCCGAAGATCTTCGGGAAGCTGCTGTACGGCAGCCGGTTCCACGCGCGCGAACAGTCACGCGGGCAGCAGGGTATCGGTATCTCCGCGGCCGTGCTGTACTCCCAGCTGACCAGCGGGAAGCCGGCGAAGATCACCTCCCGGACCAAGGGGTCGGAGACGGTCATGGAGTTCGAGATCGTCATCGACACCGACGACAACGAGCCGGAGATCCGCGAGGAGCGCGAGCTCACGCCGGGCGAGTCCGACCTCGGGGACACCCACGGCACACGCATCGAGCTGGAGATGGCGGCGAACATGCGGGCGCGCCAGCAGCTCCAGGACTACATCAAGCACACCGCGGTCGTCAACCCGCACGCGACCATCTCCTTCTCGGAGCCGAACCAGGAGTTCGTCGCCAAGGCCGACTACGACGCGGACCTCCCCGAGGAGACGGAGGAGATCCGCCCGCACCCACACGGGGTCGAACTCGGGAACGTGCTCAAGATGCTGAAGGCGACCGACTCGCACTCCGTCTCCGGGTTCCTGCAGACGGAGTTCACGCGCGTCGGCCGGAAGACCGCCGACAACATCGTCGACGCGTTCCGCGACCGCCACTACGGCCGCGAGATGGCGTGGTCGCTGCCCGACGACGACGCGGTCGTCGCGGCGGTCACCGAGGCGGTGAACAACAAGCCCTCCGAGGCCGTTGCGGCGTTCGCCGACGAGGTCGTCATCAAGCTCGGCGCTCGCGCGCGTGACGGCCGCGTGGCGCATCACCAGGTCGCGGACGCGGTCGACGTCGCCGCCGAGGCCGTCGAGGCCGAGGCACGGTTCGGGTCGACCGTTCGCGAGAACGTCGTCGAGGGCGTCTGGACCGCCATCACGGGCTACGGCGTCACCAGCGAGGACGACGAGACCGACGACACCGCGCGCATCCGCGACGACGTCCGCGCCCACGCCGACGCGGCCACCTCGGTCCAGAAGGACGACGCCGTCGTCGTCGCGTTCGCCGACCGGCTCGCCGCGAAGTTCGTCCCGGAGGGCGACGACGGGGACGATTCCGACGTCCGTCGGAACCGCCTCCATCGAGACACCGTGCGGGACTACGTCGACCGCGCGGCGGACATGACCGAGGAGCGCGAGGACGCGACCTTCGGTGACACCGCCCGCGAGAACATCGTGGACGAGTTGTGGGAGACGATGGTCACCGTGCCGGACGACCCCCCGAAGGTACGGGACCTCGCCGACGACCGGCAGGGCGTCGGCGATCTTGTCGCAGCGATGCGCAAGACCGACATCATCGCCCCGCCGACGTCGTGTCTCTCACCAATCTCGGCGGAGCTCGTCGAGGCCGGCCTCCGCAAGGAGTTCGACGCCGAGTTCTACTCGGCGGCGACCCGCGACGCCGAGGTCACCGCCGGCGACCCGTTCGTCGTGGAGGCCGGCATCGCCTACGGCGGCGACATCGAGGCCGAGGGGCAGGCCCAGCTCCTCCGGTACGCCAACCGGGTCCCGCTCGTCTACAAGCGCGGCGGCTGTGCCATCACGCAGGTCATCCAGGACATCGGCTGGCGGAACTACAACCTCGATCAGCCCGGCGGCCGGGGCGTCCCGAACGGCCCGGTCGTCATCATGGTCCACGTCGCCTCGACGAACGTCCCCTTCACCAGCGAGTCGAAGGACGCCGTCGCCTCGGTGCCGGAGATCGAGGACGAGATAGAGCTCGCCGTGCGGGAGGCCGCACGCGACCTCAAATCCTACCTGAAGAAGCAGCGCTCGATGCGCAAGCGACAGCAGAAACAGAACGTCCTCGCGGACATCCTGCCGCGGATGGCGACGAAGGTCGCCGAGGTGACCGGTCGGCCGGAGCCGAACTTCGACGACGCGCTGGCCCGCATCATGAACAACGTCCTCGTCGAGCGCGAGACGAAGGAGAACGGCGACAGCCAGACGGTCACAGTCCGCGTCGAGAACAACGCCTCGACGAAGGAGTCACCCCAGCTGACGGACATCGTCACCGCCGAACCCTCGAACCTGACCGACGGGGCGACCGTCGTCGAGATGGACGGCGAGTGGTTCGTCAAGTGGCAGCCGGAGGTGAGCTCGGGCGACGAGGCCGTCCTCGAGTACACCGTCGCGACCGACGCATCGTTCGACCTCTCCGTCAGCGGGGTCGAGGGACCGAAACTCACCGTGACCAACTGATATGAGCACCGACACAGACGCAGACGCACGACAGCAACTCATCGACCTCGCCGCCGAGTTCTACGACCAGTTCGAGGACGGGCAGGTCCCGACGATGACGCTCCCAACCCGGACGAAGTCCAACATCGAGTACGACGAGGAGAGCAACGTCTGGGTGTACGGCGACCGCACCTCGACGCGCTCGGCCAACTCGGTCCGGGGCGCACGCAAGCTCCTGAAGGCCATCTACACCATCGAGTTCCTCTCGCGCCAGCTGGACGAGGACCGCTCGTCCACCCTGCGTGAGCTGTACTACCTCTCCGAGTCCTGGGACGCCGAGGAGGCGCAGTTCAACGGCCAGGACGAGTCGAACAAGCTCGTCGAGGACCTGGAGATCGTCAGCGAGGTAAAGCGCGAGGACTTCCACATGCGCCCGGAGGAGTCGGGTGCGACGCTCATCGGCCCGCTCGAACTCATCGAGCAGACCCGCCGGGGCGAGCGCCAGATCCACTGCCAGAAGGACGTCGGTGAGGGCGGCTACCAGATCCCGAACAACCCCGACACCATCGAGTTCACCGACCACGACATCGACTTCGTCATGTGCGTGGAGACGGGTGGTATGCGCGACCGGCTCGTCGAGAACGGGTTCGACACGGACTACAACTGCCTCATCGTCCACCTGAAGGGACAGCCGGCCCGCGCCACGCGGCGCGTCACCAAACGCCTCCACGACGAGCTCGACCTGCCGGTGCTGGTGTTCACTGACGGCGACCCGTGGTCGTACCGCATCTTCGGCTCGGTCGCCTACGGCTCAATCAAGTCCGCACACCTCTCGAAGTACCTCGCGACGCCCGAGGCGCGCTACGTCGGCATCCGACCCGAGGACATCGTGGAGTACGACCTGCCGACTGACCCGCTCGCCGACTCCGACGTGAACGCACTGGAGTCCGAGCTGGAAGACCCCCGGTTCCAGGACGAGTTCTGGACCGAGCAGATCGAGCTCCAGCTCGACATCGGGAAGAAGGCCGAACAGCAGGCACTGGCGGCGAACGGTCTGGACTTCGTCACCGACACGTACCTGCCCGAGCGTCTCACCGAGATGGGCGTCATCTGAAGGCCCCTCGTCCCTGAAGTCAGGAATGCCTGGAAACCCGCGGCACTGGCTGCTATCCGGTCGCTAGGAACCGTTATCTCGTCTCCCGTCGTGTGGGTCCTATGGCACGATGGACTGCATTGCTGGTCGTACTGACAGTGCTGCTCGCGGGGTGTGTGGGCGGCGTGGGCGTCGACTCCGACTCGACACCGACCGCCACACCGACGAGCAGCGGGAGCAACGGCGGTGGCGGGAGCGGCGGTGGCGGGAGCAGCGGCGACCTCGAACCCGGGAGCTGGGAGGTCCTGGAGTTCGACCAGCCCGCGACGTACACCTACGACATCTTCGTCGAGGGCGAGGGCGAGGGCTCGCTCGTCTGGGATGTCCAGTCCGTCGACGGCGACACCATCACCGTCCGGACGGTGTACGACCTCGGCGGCGAGCGCTTCGAGTCGACCGTCACCGGCACCCGCGAGACCGTCCAGTCCCAGCTCTACGCCAACCCCGCTGGCATCCTCCTGCTGACGACGATGTTCACGCCGTCGGCGTGGTACGCCGGGCAGGAGCTCGAGGTGGGCTCGGGCTGGTCCTACCAGACCGCCGAGGGCTCCGCGAGCTTCGAGGTGACCGGCGTCGACACGTACGCCGGCGTCGACTGCTTCGCCTCAGAGATGCAGGTCGACGGGACGGTCCTCTACGAGGGCTGCTTCTCGCCCGACCTCGGGCTGGCTCCGTACACCGCGTACTACAACGAGGACGGGAGCCTCTCGATGGAGATGGTGCTCGTGAGCTACGAGCAGAACTGAACTCGGCGCGTCACGCTACGTCTCGTCGAGCACGACCGGGACGCCACGGCCGGCCACGTCGGCCGCGAACGCGCCCGAATCGGTCGTGAGGATGTCGATGGTGTTGTAGTGGATCGGCAGCACCAGGTCCGGGTCCATGCGCTCGGCCAGGTCGGCCGCCTCGTGACGGTCGCTGACGACGGTGCCACCGATGTTCGCGAGGAACAGCGATACGTCGAGCTCAGCGAAGCCGTCGAGTGCGTCGGAGTCGCCCGGCCAGAACACCGTCACGTCGCCGACCGAGAGCAGGAAGCCACAGCCGAAGCCCGGTGGATGGGTGACCGACCCGTCCGGGTCGGCGCGCGGGCCGTCCGGGTCGTTGTACGCGGCGACGGTCCAGCAGTCCACGCCGGCCGCGGAGACGTGGTCCTCGTCGGTGACGCGGACGACCTCGTAGGGGAGCTCGTCGACGGGCGTCACCTCCCGGTCGATGTTCGTCGCGTCCACGCCCTCGTACACGACGACGGTGGCCTCCTGCGTCGCGACCCGCTGGATGGCGTCCGTGTCGTAGTGGTGGTCGTGGGTGACACAGACGACGTCGCCGTCCTTCGGGTAGTCGTTCTGCGGTGCCGGGTGGGGCAGGTCCGTCTCGCCGGGCGGCGTCCACTCCCCGGAGAGCACGCCGTACCGGCCGGGGTCGAGGTAGACGACGGTCCCGTCCGGTGCCTCGATGCGGGCGGTCGCGTAGCCGAGCCAGTCGACGAGCAGGCCGTCGTGACGGATGGTCATGGCTGGTCGTTGGTGCGGCCGTGGCAAAACGTCCACGGAGACGGTCGGACCAACCGGGGCTCGGTCGGCCGTCGGTCACCGGGTCAGTCGACCGTGGTCCAGGAGTGCCGGGTGTCCTGGTCGACGACCTCGTACACCGCCTCGTCGAGGTCGGAGAGGGTGGTATCGAACGCTCGCCGGCAGATATCGGCGGCGAGACAGGCGTCCGCGGAGGGGACGGGTTCGTCGAACCGCACCGCGATGCCGGTGGTACCGTCGAGCTCGACGACCAGCTGCTGTTCCTCGGCGACGGTCCGGACGACCTCGCGCACCGCCTCGCTGGCGTCGCGGGCGTAGTGGGTCCCCTTGACGTAGTCGTACCGTCCGTCCTCGCCGTCGTAGATCTGGACCCGGTAGTGGTCGGAGAGCATGGGCCGTCCGAGGTGTGCGTCGAACAGCTTCGCGAGGCGGGTTCGATGCTCGTCGACGGTCGCGACGCCACCGGCATCGTCCTCGAGGAAGTCCCAGACGACGGCGGGTTGGACGTCCAACTCGTCGGCACGGTCGCGGACCCACTCGGGTTTCTCGTCGCCGATGTCGTCCGGCGGTGTGCCGATTCCCATACAGCCACGAAGGGAGACCGATGGACAAAAGCGTATTTGCCGAATCGACGGTCGGCCGGACCGACGCGTGACGAACCATGGAGACGCAGGGTCTCACTGCGACTCGGCGAGCCGGTCGAGCCGCTCCAGCGAGTCCGCGTCTGTGGGCGCCTTGTCCTCGCGGACGCCCACGAAGCGCGGGAACCGGAGCGCGTAGCCCGACTCGTACGTCGGCGAGGCCTGGATCTCCTCGTAGCCGACCTCGAAGACGACCGCGGGCTCGAACGTCACGTCGCGACCGGACTCCGTGGCGACGTGCTGCTCGAGGCGCTCGGTCAGCGCCGCCAACTCCTCGTCGGTGACGCCGGTCGCGACCTTGCCGACCGGCAGGTGGTCGTCGCCGTCGCGAACGGCGATGTGGAACGTCCCGAACAGGTTCGCGCGCCGCCCCTCGCCCCACTCGGCACCGACGACGACGCAGTCCAGCGTCTCCACGTCGGGTTTGCGCTTCAACCAGCGCTTCCCGCGCTTGCCCGGCGAGTACGTCGATCCGGGGTCCTTGAGCATGATGCCCTCGTGGCCCGCAGCCAGTGCGTCGGCCTCGTGCTCGGCGACGGCGTCCGCGTCGTCGGTCACGAGCAGCCCGGAGACACCCGCATCCAGCGTCTCGCGGAGGCGGTCGTGCCGGTCGACCAGCGCCACGTCGAGCAGGTCGTCACCGTCGGCGTGCAGGCAGTCGAACGCGCGGAGCTCGACCCCGACCGCCTCGCGTGCCTGCGCGACGTCGTGCTTCCGGCGGAACCGGCGGAGCACCTGCTGGAACGGCAGGGGCTCGCCGTCGTCGTCGACCGCGACGACCTCCCCGTCGAGGATGGCCGGCGCGTCGCAGTGCTCGCGGACGAACTCGACCACCTCCGGCAGCGGGTCCGTCACGTCCTCCATGTTCCGCGAGTAGACCGACACCGTGTCGCCGTCCCAGTGGACCTGCACGCGGGCGCCGTCGAACTTCGTCTCCACGGCGGCCTCGTCCCAGTCCGCCAGCGCGTCGCTCGCGGTGCCGGCCTGCGCGAGCATCGGCTGGACCGGCCTGCCGACCTCGAGGTCCATCGCCGTCACGCCCGCCTCGCCCTCGTCGCGGGCCGTTGCCGCGACCAGGCCGTAGTCGTTCGACACCTGGAGCGCGCGCTCGACGGCGTCGACGGGCACCGCGAACGCGTCCGCGATGGCGTCCCTGACAGTGCCCTCACCGACCCCGATGCGCATCTCGGCGAGGACGAGCCGCGCGAGGTAGCGGGCCTCGGTGGGTTCGCTCTCGTTGAACAGCCCGAACAGCCGGTCGACCTTCGCGCTCTCGCTCCCCGCCCCCTCGGTGGACGCGAGCGCGACGAGGTCCTCGTACACCGACCCGACGGTCCGCTCGTCGCCGCCGCCCCCGGCGCCGAACGCCCCGAGCCCGGTCTGGCCACCGAACTCGTACTCCTCGGCGACGGCACCGATCTCGCCCACCTCGGCGACGCGGGCCTCGACGTCGTCGGCGTCGACGTTCGGCCCCGCCGCACGGGCGATGGCCGTGTAGCAGGTGCTCGGCCCCACGTCGAGCTTGCGCTCGTCCCACGCGGGGAACACCCGTCCCTGGACGAACCGCGCGACGACTGCGAGGTCGTCGTCGGCCGTCGCGAACAGCTCGCTGACGAGCGCGACCGTCTCGAGGTCCGCCGGCTCCGCCTCGACCTCCGCCAGCCGCTCGGCGAACGACGCGAACTTCATCGACCGAGCGTACCGGTGACGGGGGGATAAACGGGTCGGATTCGGTCGGCGGGCGGGGTCCCAGGATTCACGTCTGATGCCGGGCCCAACGTCGGCGTGCCAGACCGGACGGCCCCGGGGAGGGAAGCGGTCGTGCGACACGGTTCCCTGGGTGCGACGAGTGTCGCCTGTTCGCCATTCACGCCAACCTGCTGACCCACGGGTTTTTAGAGCGCACCCGTCCGACTGTCCCCCATGTCCGACGACGACCTCGCCGAACGAGTCGAGTCGGCGTTGTCGGTCGACCGCGAGGCCTTCCAGTCGCAGGTCGACGACGACGTCGCGGTGCTGAAAGAGGAGCTGGCGGCGGGGACGTTCGACAACCCCCAGGCCATCCTCGGACTGGAGTACGAGTTCTACGCGGTCTCCGAGCCGGACACGGAGCGACACGGGGGTGCCGGGAACTACCCCCTCCGTCGCGTGCCGCGCAGGCTGCTCGAGTTCATCGGCTTCGAGAAGGAGCTCGGGCTCCACAACGCCGAGATGACGACGAGCCCGCAGCCGTTCAACGGCCACGGACTGCTGGCTCAGGAGCACGAGGTGCTGGCGAGACTGGAGACCGCCCTCGACTGCACCCGGGCCGAGGGGATGCGCCTCGTCAGCGACGGCATGTGGACCATCCCACCCGAGGGCGAGACGGCGAGCCAGTACCTCACCGACAGTGTCGAGGACCGGGGGGTCCGCATCGCGACGAACATGAGCGATTCGGCGCGCTACCACGGGATGGCGAACACCGACCGGGCGACGAGCGCGGGGATGCGCCTCGACGCGCCGAACGTCGACCTGCAGGCCGACACGGTGCTGCCCGAGAGCCTCATCACGTCCATCCAGCCGCACTATCAGGTGTCCCATGCGGCGGACCTGCCGACGTTCTTCCGCTACGCGCTTCGCGTCGCCGGTCCCCTCCTCGGGCTGGGCGTCAACTCGCCGTTCTTCCCGCCGGACCTGTACGACGAGTCCGCCGACGCAGCGACCATCCTCGAGGACGCGTGGATGGAACACCGCATCAGCGTGTTCGAGACGGTGCTCAACGCGGCGTCGGACACCGCCGGCAAGGTGCGGTTCCCGCGGGACTTCGAGACGGTCGAGGAGGCCGTCGACCGCATCGCCGAGGACGACACGTTCGTCCCGCTGGAGGTCGAGGAGACCAACCGGTTCGACGACAGGTTCGCGCACTTCCGGACCAAACACGGCACGTACTGGCGATGGGTCCGTCCGGTGTTCGGCGGTCCGACGCGCTCGGCGGCCAACGCCCGCATCGAGTTCCGGCCCATCCCCGCACAGCCGACGGTCCGGGACAGCCTCGCGTTCCAGGCGGCCTTCGCGGGGCTGATGGAGGCGCTGCCGAAGCTCGAACACCCCGTCGCGGACCTCGACTGGGAGCTCGCCCACGACAACTTCTACCGGGCGATGCGCGACGGACTCGACGCCGACTTCACCTGGATCACGAACGACGGCAAGCAGGTGACCGACACGGTCGCCATCTACGAGGACATCCTCGACCACGCAGAGCAGGGGCTGAAGAACCGGGGACTGAGCGACGACGACACCGCGACGTTCCTCTACCCGCTCCGTGTCCGTGTCCGCCAGCACACGACCCCGGCGCGCTGGAAGCACGACCGCGTGAGCGAACTGGTGGCGGACGGCACCGAGTTCGACGAGGCGGTGTACGCCGCCCAGCGGGAGTACATCGAGACCCAGCGCGAGACGCTGCTCTCGGGGAGCTTCGCGGACTGGCTCCGCGAAGGCCGGAACTGATTATAGTCCCGACGCTGAACGCTTCGTCCATGGTGACGTTCCTCTCCGGTGGCACCGGAACGCCGAAACTGCTCGACGGTGCCGCTGCTGCGTTCTCTCCCGACGAGGTGACGGTGATCGCGAACACCGGAGACGACATCGAACTCGGCGGGCTGTTCATCTCCCCGGACGTCGACACGCTCATCTTCCAGGGCGGCGGGCTCCTCGACCGCGAGCGATGGTGGGGGATCAAGGGTGACACCACCCGGACCCACGACGCGCTCTACGACATCGCCAACGCGGTCGGTCTGGAGGGCGGCCCGCAGTACCTCCCGGAGGAGCGCCAGACCGAGGGCAGGGATATCGCTCGCTGGCGGCGGTTCTCCGGCATCGCGGAGTTCATGGAGATCGGCGACCGGGACCGGGCGGTCCACGTGACACGGACGAGCCTCCTCGACCGCGGTGAGACGCTCACCGAGGTCACCCAGCGACTGGCCTCCGGGTTCGGGCTGACGATCGACCTGCTCCCGATGACGAACGACCCGGTCGCCAGTCTCATCCACACGCCCGAGGGTATGATGCACTTCCAGGAGTTCTGGGTGGCCCACGGCGGCGAGCCGACCGTCGAGAACGTCGAGTTCCGGGGCTCGTCGCGGGCCGAGCCGGCACCCGGTGTGCTCGACGCGCTCGACGACACGGTCGTCATCGGGCCGTCGAACCCCGTGACGAGCATCGGGCCGATGCTCTCGATTCCCGGCTTCGGCGCCGCGCTGAACGACACGACCGTCGTCGCGGTGTCGCCGTTCCTGGGCGACGAGGCGTTCTCCGGCCCTGCCGGGAAGCTGATGCAGGCCGTCAACGCCGAGCCGAGCACCGAGGGGCTGGCGACGGCGTACCCCTTCGCCGACGCGTTCGTCGTCGACGAGGGTGACGACGCCGAGTTCGGGAAACCGGTCGAACGAACCGACATCCGCATCGACGACCGACGGGACGCCGGTCGGGTCTGCGAGGCGGTGGCCCGCGCCATCGAGGCCGTCGAGTGATGTTCGAGCCACGCGTCGCCCTCGCGAGCCTCAGCGGCGAGGCGGACGCGGCGTGGGCCCGCGCCGGCAGCGGGTACGCCGGCATGGCGTTCCTCGGTGGTATCGCGCTCGACGAGGCGAGCCGCGAGGCCGCTCGCGAGCTGGTCGCCCGCGACCGGAACGAGTTCCTCCCCGCGGATCCGCTGGCGTTCGTCGACGCACAGCTGTCGGCACTCACCGACGTGGACATCAGGGCTGGATTCAACGTCCGGAGCGCGACCGTCGAGCCCGTCGGCGACGTCGCCAGGGTCTGTGCGGCACACGACGCCGTCGTCGAGGTGAACGCGCACTGCCGGCAGGAGGAGCTGTGTGCCGTCGGCTGTGGCGAGTCGCTGCTCCGCGACACCGACCGCCTCGCAGACTACGTGGCGACGGCCGCCGGGACGGACGCGACCGTGTCCGTGAAGCTCCGGGCCGAGGTCGACGGTGTCGACCTCGTCGAGACAGCGAGGCGGGTCGAGGCCGCCGGAGCTGACGTCCTGCACGTCGACGCCATGGACGCCGAGGAGATGGTCGCTGCAGTCGTGGACGCGACGGACTGCTTCGTCGTCGCCAACAACGGGGTCCGCGACCGGGAGACGGTCCGAGAGTACCTCGCGTACGGGGCCGACGCGGTCAGCGTGGGCCGTCCGAGCGACGACCCACGCGTGCTCGAACGGGTGCGCGAGGCGACCGTCGAGTGGTTCGCCTCACCGGCCTGAACGGCTGGCTCAGGCTGGTTCGACGCCGGTTATCTCGACCCGTGCACCACCGAGCTCGCTCTCGACGACGTCGACCGTCCAGCCGTGCGCTTCGGCGAGCTGGCGGACGATGGCGAGCCCGAACCCCGTCCCCGTCTTCGAGGTCGTGTAGCCGGAGTCGAACACCGCCGACTGTTCCGACGCGGGGATTCCGGGACCGTCGTCGGCGACCGCGAACCGGACGGTCCTGCTCTCCGGGTCGGTCGAGGCGTCGATGCGGATGGTGCTGCCACCGTGCTCGACGGCGTTCCGGACGAGGTTCTCCAGCAGCCGCTGGAGGCGGGGCTCGTCGGCGACGACCGTGGCCGACGCCGACACCTCGACGTCGTGACCTGACGTATCCACACTGCCGACGGCAGCCGCTGCCACCTCCTCGAACCGTATCTCTGTCGGCTCCGTCACTGCTGCGCCATCCTTGGCGAGCGTCAGCGCGTCGTCGACGATGTCTGCCATCCGCTGGTGGGATTCGCGGAGCACGTCGAGGTGTTCGGTCCCGTCCCCGGGGTCGTTCTCGAGCTGTTCGACGGTCGCCTGGGCGACGTTCAACGGGTTCCTGAGGTCGTGGCTCAGGAGGCTCGCGAACTCGTCCAGCCGCTCGTTCTGCCGTTCGAGCTCGCGTTCGCGGCGCTTGCGCGTGGAGATGTCGCGGATGACACCGACAGACCCGACGTAGCTCCCCCGGTCGTCGCGCAGCGGGGTGACGTTGTCCTCGACGCGGATCCGACCGCCGTCCGGTCGGGCCACCGTGAACTCGTAGGTGGCACAGCCCCGGTCGGGGTCCGTCAGGACGGTGGCGATGAGCTCGCTCCCGCGTTCGAAGTCGCCCTCGCTCATGAAGGTCGAGGCGTGCTCGCCGACGACCTCCGCTTTCGGGATGCCTATCGTGTCGGCCATCGCCTCGTTCGTCGTCTCGATGAACCCCTGGTCGTCGAGGACGTACATCGGGTCACCGATGGCTTCGACGAGCTGGCGGTAGGCCTCCAGCTCCTGCTGTCCCTCGTCCGTGTCGATCGGTCTGGCGATGCCGACCCTGAACGTCGACTCGCCGTGGTCCACACCGAACGCCTCGAACTCGTGGGGGAGCCGCTCGCCATCGGCGGTCAGGAGGTCGAAGGTCCCCGTCGCCGTCCCCGAACTCTCGACACGCTGCACGTAGGTGGCGGCGCCGGCTTCCGCCTCGTCCGGGACGAACTCGAGCGGACTCATCCCCGCGAGTGTCGACTCGTCGTACCCCAGCGTCTCCGTCACCTGCTCGTTCCAGCGGACCAGCGAGTCGTCCTCGAAGACGTAGACGAGGTCGTCGAGCGTGTCGATGATGGCCTGGACGAGGGACTGCTGGGCGTCGATCCGCTCCTTCGCGTCCAGATACGACGAGATGTCGTTGACCACGACGTGCGCCGCCGGCCGGCCCTCGACCGTCGTCGGGACGGCGGAGACGATGCCCGTCCTGACCTCGCCGTCCAGCCCGACAAACCGCTCGGGCTCGCCGGGGAGGGGCTCGCCGTCCTCGAACAGCGAACCGATGCGCTCGGCGACCGAAGCCCTGTCATCGGGATGCATGAGCGAGACGGGGCTCCGACCGAGCAGCGCATCGGCGCTTTCGGCGCCGAAGAACTCGACCGAGGCGTCGTTCACGTAGACGATGCCGTCGTCGGGAACGTGGATGCCCATCGGGACGGGGGACGCGTCGGCCAGCTCCCGGTAGCGGCGCTCGCTGTCTCGCAGGCGCTGCTCGCTGCGGTGGCGGGCGACCACGTTCTCGATGCGGTTCGCGAGCACCTCGTACTGGTCGCGGCTCCCCTCCTTCTGCAAGTAGTCCGTCACACCTGCGGAGATGGCCTCGCTCGCGATCTCCTCGCTGCCCTGTCCGGTGAACAGGACGAACGGGATGGACCCGTCGCGTTCGCGGACGAGCGAGAGGAAGTCGAGGCCGTCCACCTCGGGCATCTGGTAGTCGCTGACGACGCAGTCGAACTCGCCGACGTGGTCGATCGCGGTGGTCGGTTCCGCGAACGAGACGACCTCGAACCCGTCGCGGAGTCGTTCGAGGAACGTCTTCGTCAGGTCCCGGAACGAGGCGTCGTCGTCCACGTGGAGGACCCGGATCTCCCCATCCACCCGGGGGGAGAGGACCCCGTCGTCGAACCCACCACCAGTCATGTCCCCCGGTACTCGGGGGGTGACAAAAAGGGTTCTTGCCCGTCTCCGGTGGCGCGACTTTCATACCGACGCCGGTCGAACGGACGGACATGCGGACAGCACAGCACGCCCAACTCGCCCTGCTGCTCGAGGTCGCCGGCACCCCGAAGCCGGGGAACGTCGACCGGGAACGCGACTTCGACGACCTCCGCTTCGAGCACTTCCTCGCGGGGGCGGTGGGGTCGTGCGACGGACTCGACGCCGCCGCGGCCGGCGAGCCGGTCGGTGACTCGTTCGAGACGGCAGTCGAGGGGATGAGCCAGCAACGCGGCGGCAACGCACAGTTCGGTGCGTTGCTCCTGCTCGTACCCCTGGTCCGGGCGGCGGCGACGTGGGGGCTCACGCCCGACGACACGGTTGCCGTCGTGGAGGCGACGACCGTGGACGACGCGGCAGGCTTCTACCGGGCGTTCGAACACGTCGACGTCTTCGTCGACGACCCACCCGCGGACGCCGAGGAACTCGACGTCCGTCGCGGTGCCGACGCGATTCCGGCGGTCCGGGAGCGCGGGCTGACGCTCTCCGACGTGATGGAGCTGAGCGCACCCGAGGACGGTGTTGCCACCGAGTGGACGAACGGCTTCCCGCGGACGTTCGCCGCCGCGGAGACGGTCAGCGAAGGTGACGGACCGGTTCCCGACCGGGTCGCGGCGGCGTTCCTCGAACTGCTCGCGGCGGAACCGGACACGATGGTCGCGAAACAGCACGGCGCCGAGGTCGCCGAGTCCGTCCGGGAGCGTGCGGCGGCGCTCCGCGACGCCGACCGCGACGAACTCGAGACGTTCGCCGACGAACTGGTCGAGCGCGGCGTGAACCCCGGGACCACGGCCGACGTCGCGGCGGCCGCGACGTTCGTCGCGCTGGAACGAGACGGGGTGATCCCGTGAGCGACGGTGGCCGGCCCGCGACCGACGGAGACGACGGCTGGCCGGTCCCGCTCCGGGGCGTCACCGAGTCGGTCGTCGCGACGCGCGGCCCGAACGGTCGCTGGAACGTGGCCGCACTGGGACTGCACGCCGGCGATCCGGTGACTGCCCGCACGTGGGGCCGGACCCGGACCCGGCTGAACTTCGACCGGCGAGGCGGCGGTGTCGTCCAGTTCACCCGCGACCCCGTCGACTTCACGCGCGCAGCGCTCGACGTGTACGAACGGGCGGAGCCGGTGCTCGATAGCTCGCAGGCGTGGGCCCGCGTCGAGGCCGAACACGTCACGACCGGCGACGACGGGCACACCGGGTGGGCCGAGTGGCAGCTGCACCCCGTCGAGTCGACTGTCGTGTCCCGGTCCGTCGAACCGGTCAACCGGGCGTTCGGCGCGGTGATCGAGGCGACCGTCGCCGCCTCGCGTCTCGACGTCCCGAGCTACGACGAGACGACGCTCCGGCAGCGGCTCTCGTACTTCGAGGCCGTGGTCGAGCGCTGCGGCGGCCAGCGCGAGCGCGAGGCGATGGCGCTCATCGGCTCGCTGACGGACTGGAAGACGGAGAACGAATCATTTTAGGGGGCGAACGAGGAACGGATGGGTATGGCAATCAAGCCCGACTACGTCAAGAAGACGGGGAGCATCCTCCTCGAGCGATACCCCAACGCGTTCACGGACGACTTCGACATGAACAAGAAGAGCGTCACGAAGCTCACCAACATCGAGTCCAAGGGTGTCCGGAACCGCATCGCTGGCTACGTCACCCGGAAGAAGGGCACCGCCGCGGCCGAGCAGTAACTGCGACTCTCTCTGCGGACGTAGGTGCGGCCACGGTCCACGGGAGGGGCGACCCGTGGACGACCCGAGCAGGCACCGAGACGCCAGCAATCACTGACATCACCCGAAGGGTTTTCTCCCGGCGGGGCCGAGGGCATCAGCAATGACCGTACAGGTAGGCATCCTCGGCGCGACGGGTGCCGTCGGCCAGCGCCTCGTACAGCTCCTCGCACCACACGACGACTTCGAACTCGCCGCGCTCACAGCCAGCTCGGACAGCGCCGGCGAACTGTATCGGGACGCCGCGAAGTGGCGCGTCGACGCGCCCATCCCGGAGCACGTCGCCGAGATGACCGTCACCGAGACCGACCCCGACGCGGTCCCCGACGACGTCGACCTGCTGTTCTCCTCGCTCCCGTCCGCCGTCGGCGCCGAGGTCGAACCGGCGTTCTGCGAGGCCGGCTACGTCCTCTCGTCGAACTCCTCGAACGCGCGGATGGCCGACGACGTCCCGCTCGTCATCCCGGAGGTCAACGCCGACCACCTCGACCTGCTCGAGGTCCAGCGCGAGGAACGCGGCTGGGACGGGGCCCTCGTCAAGAACCCGAACTGCTCGACCATCACCTTCGTCCCGACGCTCGCCGCGCTCGCCGACGCCGGCTACGACCTCGAACGCGTCCACGTCGCGACCCTCCAGGCGGTCTCCGGCGCGGGCTACGACGGCGTCAGCTCGATGGAGATCATCGACAACGCCATCCCCCACATCGGGAGCGAGGAGGAGAAGCTGGAGACCGAGTCCCGGAAGCTGCTGGGCGAGTTCGACGGCGTCGACATCGACCAGCACGAGGTCGGCGTCTCGGCCTCCTGCAACCGCATCCCGACCATCGACGGCCACCTGGAGAACGTCTGGGTGGAGGCCGCAGAGGAACTGACCCCGGCCGATGCGAAGGACGCGATGGCAGACTACCCGAGCCTCGACCTGCCCTCCTCGCCGGAGCCGCTCATCCACGTCTTCGACGAGCCGGACCGACCCCAGCCCCGCCTCGACCGTACCGTCGGCGGCGGCATGGCCGTCGCGGCGGGCGGCTTCCAGGAGTCGACGTTCGGCCTGCAGTACAACTGCCTCGCGCACAACACCATCCGCGGCGCGGCCGGTGCGAGCGTGCTGAACGGCGAACTGTTGCTCTCGGAAGGCTATCTCTAAGCCGACCATCTTTTTCCCGCTCGGGTTCTCGCTGCGCTCGAACCGCTCGCGGCAAAAACATGGGTGAAAAAGGCCGGGCGCTCACTGCGTTCGCGCCCGGTGAACCGCGCTCGCTTCGCTCGCACGGACGACAACTGCGACGCTGACTACAGCGGCACCTGGTTCGCCAGCCTGTCGTACTCGCCGGACTCGGTGACGTGGCGGACGTTGGAGGCGACGATGTCGGCGAGTCGCTCGTAGTACTCGGGGGTGTGCCCGGCGTTGTGCGGGGTAATCTGGACGTTCCCGAGGTCCCAGAGCTCGTGGTCGGCGGGCAGCGGTTCGGGGTCGGTGACGTCGAGCGACGCACCGCGGATCCAGCCGCGCTGGAGCGCGGTGACGAGCGCGTCCGTGTCGAGGACGGGACCGCGGGCGACGTTGACGACGACGGCCTCCGGCGGGAGGGTGACGAGCTCGGAGGTCCCGACGAGGCCCCGTGTGGTCTCGGTCAGCGGACAGGCGAGCACGAGGTACTCCGTCTCGGCGAGCGCCTCGTGGAGGTCGTCGTCCTCGAACCCGACGACGCGGTCGGTCTGGCCGCCTTTCTCCGGCGAGTAGCGCACACCGATGGTCTCCACGTCGAAGCCCGCGAGCCGGTTGACCGTCGCCTCGCCGATGGCGCCGAGACCGACGACCGTGACCGTCGAGCCCTGCAGTTCGTGGGTCTCGAACGAGCGCCACTCGTTGCGGCGCTGGCGGCGGAACCCCTCGTGGAATCGCCGGGAGAACGTGAGCAGAGCGCCGAGGACGTGCTCGCCGATGTTCGGACCGTGGACGCCGGACGCGTTGGTGACGGTCACGTCGAGCTGGGCCAGGCGCTCGCGCGGGAGGTGACCGGTGCCGGCGTAGCCGCAGGCGAACAGCCGCAGGTTCTCTGCCTCGTCGAGCAGCTCGTCGGTGAGCCACATCCCGGTGACGATCTCGGCGTCGCGGATGGCATCGCGCTCCTCGGCGGGCGTCCGCGCGAGGCGGACGTCGTGGTCGGGCAGGCGCTCGCGCAACGCGGCGGCGTACTGCTCGATGGGCATCCCGTGGGCGGCCTTCCTGAGGACGAGGACGGCGGGCTGCTCGGTCATGGTCCCACTCACTCGGGGCGGGCACAAAACTGGTTGCCCTAGCAGCGTTGCCCGATTGCGTGGCTTTTTGGTGTGCTGTCGCACACCGGTACGGTATGCATTCGACCGCAGCGCGCTTCGGCGAGGTCGCCCGCGAGGAGTACGGGTTCGACCCGACGGTGACGGAGTTCCCCGAGGGGACGAAGACGGCGGCCGATGCGGCGGCGGCCATCGGCTGCGACGTGGCCCAGATCGGGAGCAGTATCGTACTCGTCGTCGACCCCGGAACCGAGGCCGAGCAGGTGGTCGTGTCGGTCACGTCGGGCGCGAACCGCGTCGACACCGAGACGCTGGCCGACCTCGCCGGTGGAGAGACGGCCCGCATGGCCGAGCCCGAGGAGGTGAAGGAGGCGACGGGCTGGACCATCGGCGGCGTACCGCCGTTCTGCCACGAGAACGATCTACCGGTGTTCGTCGACGAGACGCTGGAGGAGTTCGAGACGGTCTGGGTGGCCGCCGGGACGCCGGACGCCGTGTTCCCGCTCGACCCGGGACGGCTCGCCGAGCTCTCCGGCGGGACCGTCGCCGACGTGGCCGAGTAGTCCCACGACCACCGTCGGTTCCGGCGACGGATACGTACCTTTATCGGCGAGCCGACAGTCGTTTCGAACGATGGGAACGCTGTCAGGACTGTTCGCGCCGGAGCGAGTCGCCGTGGTCGGAGCGACCGACCGCGATGGCTCGGTCGGGCGTGCGATACTGGAGAACCTCGGCGCGTTCGACGGCGACGTCGTCGCCGTGAACCCGAACCGCGAGGAGGTGCTCGGCTACCGCTGCTACCCGGACGTGGCGAGCGTGGGCGAGCCGGTCGACCTCGCGGTCGTCGTCGTCCCACCGTCGGTCGCGAACCCGGTGGTGCGCGAGGCCGCCGAGGCGGGCGTCGAGAACGTCGTCGTCATCACCGCCGGGTTCAGCGAGACCGGCGCCGACGGCGCCTCGCGCGAGGCCGAACTGAAGGCCATCGCCGAGGAGTACGACCTCAACGTCGTCGGACCGAACTGCCTCGGCGTGATGAACACGACCGTCGACATGAACGCGACGTTCGGTCCGGAGATGGCGCTGCCGGGCTCGGTGTCGTTCATGAGCCAGTCCGGGGCGTTCATCACGGCCGTACTGGACTGGGCGGCGGACCAGGGAATCGGCTTCAAGGACGTCGTCTCGCTGGGCAACAAGGCGGTCCTGGACGAGACCGACTTCGTCCGCGAGTGGGGCGACGACCCCGACACCGACGTCGTGCTCGGCTACCTCGAGAGCGTCCAGGACGGACAGGAGTTTATCGAGGCCGCCCGCCAGACGACCCGGGAGACGCCCGTCGCGGTCGTCAAGTCCGGCCGGACCGACGCCGGTGCGAAGGCCGCATCGAGCCACACTGGCGCGATCGCCGGGAGCGAGGCGGCCTACGAGGCCGGACTCGAACAGGCGGGCGTGCTCCGGGCCGACTCCGTGCAGGAGCTGTTCGACTCGGCACGGGCGCTGTCGGGCCAACCACTCCCGGAGTCCGACGCCGTGGCAGTGGTCACGAACGCCGGCGGGCCGGGCGTGATGGCGACCGACGCCATCGGCGACGCGTCGCTGTCGCTCGCGAGCTTCGCCGACGACACGCTCGACACCTTCCGCGAGGTGCTGCCCGACGAGGCGAACATCTACAACCCGGTCGACGTCATCGGCGACGCCTCCGTCGAGCGGTTCACGACGGCCATCGACGCCGCGCTCTCTGACCCGAATGTCTCGGCGGCGGTCGTCGTCAGCGCGCCGACGGCCGTCCTCGACTACGGCGAGCTCGCCGCCGAGGTCGTCGACATCCAGGCCCAGCACGGCAAGCCGGTCGTCACCAGTCTGATGGGCGGCTCGCGCACCGGGCCGGCCGTCGAGACGCTGCGTGAGGCGGGCATCCCGAACTACTTCGACCCGGCACGCGCCGTCGACAGCCTCGACGCGCTCGCCCGCCAGCGCCGCATCAGCGAGCGCGAGTACGTCGAACCCACCGAGTTCGACGTGGACCGCGAGGCGGCCCGGGAGGTCCTCGTGGGGGCGAAGGAGCGCGACGACAACCGTCTCGGCGTCGAGGCGATGGGGCTGCTCGACGCCTACGGCATCGACACGCCGGCCGGCGAGGTCGTCGACGAACCCGCCGACGCCGTCGCCGCCGCACAGGACATCGAGGGACCGGTCGTGATGAAGATCGTCAGCCCGGACATCCTCCACAAGTCCGACATCGGCGGCGTGAAGGTCGGCGTCGCGAACGAGGACGTCTACGACGCCTACGAGGACCTGATCGCCCGGGCGACGAACTACCAGCCCGACGCCACCATCCTCGGCGTCCAGGTCCAGGAGATGGTCGACCTGGACGAGGGCACCGAGACCATCGTCGGCGTCAACCGCGACCCGCAGTTCGGCCCGCTCGTGCTGTTCGGCCTCGGCGGCATCTTCGTCGAGGTGCTGGAGGACACGACGCTCCGTGTCGCGCCGGTCTCCGAGCCCGAGGCACGCGAGATGATAGACGAGGTGAAGGCCGCCCCGCTGCTCCGTGGGGCTCGCGGCCGGACGCCTGCAGACGTGGAGGGGGTCATCGAGACCATCCAGCGGCTCTCGCAGCTCGTCACCGACTTCCCCGCGATACTGGAACTGGACATCAACCCACTCGTCGCCGGTCCGGACGGGGTCCGGGCGGTCGACGTCAGACTCACCGTGGACACCGATCAACTATGAATCCGTTACTCGTCACCGCGAACGCAGAGAGCACCGGCAAGACGGCGGTCACGCTCGCACTCGCCCAGGCGGCGCGCGAACGTGGGGCCGACGTCGGCTACATGAAACCCAAGGGCACCCGACTCCAGTCGAACGTCGGCAAGACGCTCGACGAGGACCCGATGCTCGCCCGCGAGCTGCTCGGTCTCGACGAGGAGATGCACGAGCTAGAGCCCGTCGTCTACTCGCCGACGTTCGTCCAGGAGGCGATCCGGGGCCGCGAGACGGCCGCGGAGGTGCGTGCGAACATCCGCGACGCGTACGACGCACTCGCCGGGAAGCACGACCGGCTGTTCGTCGAGGGTGGTGGACTGACCGCGGGCAGGATAGTCGACATCGCAGACGGCGACATCGCCGAGCTGCTCGACGCGTCCGTCCTGCTCGTCTGCCCGTACGACTCGGTGACCGACGTGGACGACGTGCTGGCGGCGGTGGACGACCTCGACGGCTCGCTCTCCGGCGTCCTGTTCAACCGCGTCTCCGAGTCGGCGTACGACCAGCTCCAGGAGGACGTGGTGCCGTTCCTCGAGGGGCGCGGCATCAGCGTCCACGGGGTGCTCCCACGGGAGCGCGACCTCGCGGGGGTCACCGTCGGGGAGCTCGCAGACGACCTCGGTGCGGACCTGCTGACCGACGTGCCCACCGACGCGTTCGTCGAGCGGTTCAGCGTGGCCGCGATGGGCCCGGACGCCGCCCTCCGTGGGCTGCGCCGGACGAAGGACACCGCCGTCATCACGGGCGGCGACCGCTCGGAGATCCACACCGCGGCACTCGAGGCACCGGGTGTGAAGTGCCTCATCCTCACCGGTGGCCACCGGCCGTCGGGCGCGGTGCTCGGCAAGGCTGCCGAGAAGGGGATTCCGGTCATGGTCGTGAACTCGAACACCCTCACGACCATCGAGCGCGCGGAGGACGTGGTCCGCGTCGGACGGACCCGGGACGAGGCGACCGTCGAGCGCATGAGCGAACTGCTCGCGAGCCACGCGGACCTCGACGCCATCCTCGGCGAGTGAGGTCACAACGCTTTTGAGACCGCCACCCACACGGGAGATAGTGACACGGAGCGTGGGTTCGTGATGGTGTCCGCCGAGACCTACTGGCTCGTCGTGCAGCTGCTCTCGCTGGCGAACGTGCTGGTGCTGACGGTCGCGTTCTGCCTCTCTCTCGTCGCGGTCAGGGGCTTCTCGGGGGCGCCCATCAACCGGATGCTCAAACCGCTCCCGGTCGCGTTCGGCTGCTTCGTCCTCGTCAACGTCCCGTGGGTGGTGTTCGGGGTGGCGAGACTCCCCGGCTACGGGGTCGCCTACGCGACCACGTTCTCGGTGGGCACGCTGGCCGTCGTCGTGGCCGCCCTCCGTGGGATGGTGCTGTTGACCGAACGGAGGGACGTCTGATGGTCCTCGACGCGCTCCTCGGGAACCCGCGTGCGGTCCTGAGCAGCGTCCAGATCGCGGCACTCCTGGCTGCGACCGGGCTGTTGCTCTACCCAGTGGTGGCCTACGCCGAGAACGTCGCGTACACCGAGGGACTGGTCGCACTCGCACTCGCGCTGTTGCTCCTGACCGCGTCGAACTTCCTCGGGCTGCTGATCGACGCCGGCTTCGTCCCGTTCCTCGGGAGCTCGCTGTTCGTCCGGAGCGTCATCAACCTCGGTGCGAGCGTCGCGGGCACCGTCGGGATCTACTACTTCGCCGGCCAGTTCATCGACACCTCGCGGGACGAGTTCGCCCCGTACGAGACCGAACACGAAGGAGGGTTCGAGGATGTCGACGACGACTGAGCGGGAGCCCTACGACCGGCTCACCCCCGGCACGCAGGCGCTGGTGCTCACGCCGTCGTTGCAGTCGCCGCTCGCGACGCTCCCGCCGGAGGCGTTCGAGAATCTGCTCGTCGTCTCGACGACGCGGCCGCCACGAAAGGTCGAGCAGTTCGTCCGTGACCGTGGTGGTGACCCGAACAAGGTCGGCGTGGTCCCGGTATCGGGCTCACCGGTCGACTACGAGGGCCCGCTGTGGACCACCTCGGTCGTCCACCCGAACGACCTGACCGGCATCCACGACCGGTTCGACCGCGCGATGGTCCACGTCAAACCCGGTGAGGGCTGGGTGGTGTTCGACAACGTCAACGTGCTGTTGATGTACGCCGAACGCTCGGCGGTCGGCCAGCTCGTCGACTCGGTCGCCGCGAAGACCCGCGAGCGGGCCGCCCGGGGTGTCTTCGCGCTCGTCCGTGACGCCGTCAGCGACGCGACCTACGAACGGTTCCAGGGGCCGGTGGATCTCGAACTCGACAGACGGGATGGGTGAGGGCGAAACGTACCGTTACCACTCGTAGGCGATCGGTGCTGCGTAAAACGAACAGGGAAGAACCCTGTACGACGGTCGGCCCGGGCACGACCGACCGTCGAGGGCCGGATTGTCAGAGGCACCCCGGCACGATTGCCTAGCAGATGCGTACGTTTACACTCATCCCCTGGATGTAGTAGCGGGTAATGAATCATAGTACAAAAAAGGATGTGGCCATTTATAAGGGGCATCGTCGTCTCGAACCGAACACTCAACATCTGGGCCGACGAGCGCGGGAACGTGTTCCCCACCATCGCGTACCTGGACTGGATCACCGGTCGCCCGGAAGCCGCAGCCTACGACCTCGGTTCCAGCGACCTCCGTGGCACCGGCGGTGACCGCCGTGACCCGATCCCGGGGCGGCTCTCGGGGCTCGCGGAACCCCCCGACTCCGTCACTCTCGCGGAGCAGATCGCGACGGAGTACGACGTCGAACCCCGAAACGTGCTCGTCACCGCGGGGGCGAGCATGGCCAACGTCATCGCGATCGCGACGGCGCTCGACGGACCGTCCGGGGCGACAGAACCGGGCGACGGCCAGCCGACGGTGCTCGTGGAGAAGCCGGGCTACGAACCGCTCCTCGCCACGCCACGCGCCTTCGGGGGGCAGATCCATCGGTTCGTCCGCCCCGCAGACGACGACTACCGCCTCGACCCCGACCGCGTCGGTGGTGCGCTCACCGGCGAGGTCCGTCTGGCCGTCGTCACGAACCGACACAACCCGTCCGGACGGCTATCCGCCCGCGAGACCCTCGACGCGACCGCCGACAGGGTCGGCGCAGCCGGGGGGCGACTCCTCGTCGACGAGGTGTACGCCCCGTTCACGCTCGACCCGACCGCCCGTGGGCTGGGCGGTCCAACCGCGGCGGGGCTCGACGACGTGGTCGTGACCGGCTCGCTCACGAAGTTCTTCGGCTTCGGCGGCCTTCGCGTCGGCTGGCTCGTCGCCGACGAGGCGTTCGTCGAGCGCGCCGAGCACGTCGCACACCACTTCCCCGCCCTCGCCCAGCCGAGCGTCTCGCTGGCCCGGCGGGCGTTCCACCACGAGGAGCGACTGCTCGCCGACCAGCGGGAACTCGCGGCGACGAACCACGACCTGCTCGCCTCGTTCGTCGACGAGCGCGACGACATCGCGGGCACGGTGCACGACGGCGCGACCTACGCGTTCCTGGAGCCGACGGCCGCGGACGGCGACACCGTCGCCGAGGCGGCGTGGGCGGAGGATATCCTCGTCGTCCCGGGTCGCTTCTTCGACGAACCGGACCGCGTACGGGTCAGTCTCGGCCGCAGCCCCGAGCACTGCGAGGAGGCCCTGTCGGCCCTCGGGACGGTGCTCGACGGGCTCCGCTGAGAACCGCGCGGGAGTCGCGTCTCGCGGTCCCACCTGCGTCTGACCAAGTTATAAGACCCGTCTCCACTACAGGACGGGTATGAACGGTACTCCCCAGGAGATCACGGCCCTCGTCGGCCGGGAGGTCTACTCGAACAACGGCGTGTTCGTCGGCGAGATCGAGGACGTCCGCCTCGACGTGGAGAACGAGGTCGTCACCGGGCTCGCGCTCGCGAACCTCAATCAGGAGCTCTTCAGCAACCGCATCGGGGACCATCGCGGCGTCCTCGTCCCGTACCGCTGGGTCCGCGCGGTCGGCGACGTGGTGCTCATCAACGACATCATCGAGCGCCTGAAGACGCCGGACGAGGAGGAGGAGGTCGTCGCCTAGCTCCCGTTGCTCGACTCGCCGCTCTCGACACCCATCGCCTCGAACAGCTTCCGCTTGACCGCTTCCTCGGTGAGCGAGAGGAGCGTGTCCCGGTTCTCGTCGTTCGTCTCGATGCCCGTGAAGATGCCCAGCGAGATCTCCGCACTGGCCTGCGTGGAGTGACCGGCCGCCTCGCCGATGCCGCCGTAGGCGTCCGAGAGCACCTTCCCGATGTTCATCCGGATGTCCTTCGAGCGTGCCGCGAGGAAGATGGTGTCGTCCGCGATACCGAAGACGGCCGTCGTCGTGATGCCCTCCAGGTTGAGGAGGTGCTGGGCTGCCTGTGCGAGCGCCTCGCGGTCGCGGATGAAGCCCGCGTTCGAGACGAGATGGCTGCCCTGCACCTCGCGGTTCTGGATGGCCTCGGCGAGCACGTCGAGCGTCTCCGGGCTCATCGACGGCGACTCCACCTGTTCGAGCAGGTCGTGGTTCGCGAACGGGTAGAGGTAGGCAGCGGCGGTCAGGTCGGCGGGGGTCGTGTCCCGCTTGAAGTCGAGCGTCTCCTCGCGGATGCCGTAGAGGAGCGCCGTCGCGACAGCCTCGTCGACCTTCATGTCGAACTCCTGGATGTACTTCGTCATGATGGTCGACGTGGAGGAGACGTTCGGCCGCACGTCGACGAACGCCGCGTCCCACTCCTCGTCGGACTCGTAGTGGTCGATGACGATGTCGACGGAGAGGTCGAACTCCTCGCCACCCTTCGCGTGGTCGACGACCGCCATCGTGTCGTACTGGTCGCGGTCCTCGACGTCGGCCCAGTTCAGCAGCTCGATGCCGAGCAGGTTGACGAACGCCCGGTTCTCCTGGTGGCCGATGTCGCCGAGGTAGCAGATGTCGGCCTCGACGCCGAGGTGCGAGGCGATGGCCTGCAGCGCGGCCGCGCTCGCGATGGAGTCCGGGTCGGGGCTCTCGTTGGTGAAGATGGCGACGCGGTCGTCAGAGTCGGTGAGCACCTCCGAGAGCTGCGTCGCACGGTACTCCAGCTCGCCCGATTCGAGCGAGCGCATCGCCGCGTCGGCGATGACCGAGGACGGGTTGATGACGACGTCCGCACCGAGCTCGGTGAGCTCGTCACCGGAGACGGGGTCGGAGGCGCGGACGACGACGAACTGGTCGCCGTTGCGCTCGCGGATGTTCGCGACGGCCTCCTTGTTCGCCTCGATGTCCGAGGACATGATGAGGACCACGTCGCAGTCGTCGACGGTGGCGGCGGTCTCGGGGTCGCGGATGTCCGCAGCCTGCGCGTTGAGGTCCTGGTCCCGGAGCGCCTCGACGCGCCCCTCGTCTCTGTCGACGATGAGCACGTCCTTGCCCTGGTCGACCAGTTCCTCGGCGACCGCGTGACCGACGCTCCCGCACCCGAGAATCGCGTATCTCGACATCGCAGCGATGCTGACCCCGGTACTCATGTACGCAACACCTTTGCCCGGGCACACTTAACGGTCCCGACCCTGGCCTCACGCGCCAGTCGAGTGCAGTCCCACGATTCCGGCGACGATGAGGCCCACGAAACCCGCTCGCGCCAGTGTCGCCGGCTCGTCGAACAGCAGCACACCGAGGATGGCGGTTCCGACCGCACCGATGCCGGTCCAGACCGCGTAGGCGGTGCCGACCGGCAGGCTCTCAACCGCCCGTGCGAGCAGCAGCATACTGATTGCGAGTGCGAGCACCGTCAGCGCCGAGGGCACCGGCTTCGAGAACCCCTCGGAGTACTCCAGTCCGACCGCCCACGCGATCTCGAACAGGCCCGCGACGACGAGGATTCCCCAGGACATGACTCCCGTCTGTCGCCGGAGGAGGTTACGGATTGCGGTTCGGGGGCGGGCGGTGCCCTGGAATGAAAACCCTTTTTAACACTACCACGCAACCAACGAGTGCACTCGGGCCGGTAGCTCAGTTAGGCAGAGCGTCTGACTCTTAATCAGACGGTCATGGGTTCAATTCCCATCCGGCCCGCTTCTCTTGCGAACGAAGTGAGCAATGAGAAGCGACTGCCGGTGGGAATTGGATCAGGGAGGGCACGCGCAGCGAAGCGAGCATGTCCGACCGCGGTTCAAGGTCCCATCCGGCCCGCTTCTCTCGCGAACACCCTACGCAGTGCCGACCCCGTACCACCCGACAGGATACCACTCCACGACTGGATAGACCACCGTCGGTGTCGGGGTAGCGACCGAGTAACAGTACGTCGGGGTGCCGCCACACGGTTCGAGGGGCCATGAGCACCGAGGAACGCCAGTCAGCAGCGGGAAGCGCCGTTCGCCGGAACGAGACCGTGTACGAGGAGCGGGCGATGGTCGACCGGTACGACAGCTTCGGCGACGACGGCTGGTTGACCGAGCGAGAGGCGGCCATCGTCGACGAGTACTTCGCCGAGCCGGGACGGGTGCTGGACGTCGGCTGTGGCACCGGGCGCACGACGCGGCCGCTCGCCGACCGGGGCCACGACGTCGTCGGCATCGACGTGAGCGAGCGGATGGTCGCGCAGGCACGGGAACGGCATCCGGACCTCACGTTCCGGGTCGACGACGCGACCGACCTCGCGTTCGCCGACGGCTCGTTCGACTACGTGCTGTTCTCGTACTACGGGCTCGACAGCGTCTCTCCGGCGACGGCGTGAGAGCGAGCGATGCGGGAGCTCCATCGGGTGCTGAAACCGGGCGGCGTGTTCGCGTTCAACTCGCACAACTGGCGGTACGTCCTGCCGGCACTGCTCACCGACCCGGGCTACATCCGGGAGTACTACCTCTCGAACGGGAACCTCCGGCGACTTCTCTCGCCGTACAAGCGCGACGCGTCCGAACTGGACCTGGACGTCTACCGGGGATCGCCCAGACGGACCCGCCGCCAGCTGGAGGCGGCCGGGTTCGACGAGATCGAGGTGCTGGCAAGGCGCGACGGGCTGCTCGGGCAGTTCGAGATCCAGCACCACTACGTCGCCGAGAGAGCCTGACGGGGTCGCTGAAATAGGGGCTGGCTAACCAAGGTCCGTCCGCTCCGTGGTCGGTCAGGGTGCCAGCGACGATGGGTACGGAGGGATTCGATGGACGACGGGAGGTCTCCGTGTACGGCTCCGCGGAGACGGCCGACGAGTACGACGGGACCAGCGCGGACGGCTGGCTCCACGACCGCGAGCGCCGGGTGGTCGACCGATACTTCACCGACATCGACGGTCGGCTGCTCGACCTCGGCTGCGGGACCGGACGGACGACCGGTCCGCTGGCCGAGCGAGGGATCGACGTCGTCCGGGTGGACAGCAGCGAGGAGATGGTGGCGCGGGCTCGCGAGCGCCATCCAGGGGTGGCGTTCATGGTCGACGACGCCACCGACCTCGCGTTCGCCGACTGTTCGTTCGACTACGTCCTGTTCTCGTACTACGGCATCGACTGCCTCGTGCCGGAGTCGGCGCGACTGGCCGCGATGACGGAGGCACATCGTGTCCTGCAGTCCGGTGGTCGGTTCGCGTTCAGTTCGCACAACCTCTGGTACGTGTTGCCCGCGCTCGTGAGCGACCGCGAGCACTTCTGGACGTACTACGTCGCGAACGGGAACCTCCGCCGGGCGCTCTCGCGGTACCGGTGCGACCCGGACGAGTACGACCTGGAGTACTACCGCGGGTCGCCGAGACTGACCCGGAGACAGCTTCGCGACGCGGGGTTCGACCACGTGACGGTGGTGGGAAAACGCGATGGTCCGCTCGTGAACTTCGAGATCAGTCACTACTACGTCGCAGAGAAAGGGTGACGCAGGCGCGTCGTTTCTTCGGTGCCGACGCTGCACGAAACGGGTTCGTATCAGTTCCTTTATCAGAGGTGCGGTCGAACGGCGAGTCGATATGGTCCATCGATCCCTCCGCGTCGCCTGCCTCTGTCTGGTGTTACTGTCGTCGACGACGCTCGCCGGCTGTCTCGACGACGCCGGCACCGACGACGCCGCGATGGCACCCGAGACGACGGCCGACGGAGCACCGACGCACACCGAGACGGCGAGCCAGGCCGACGAGCCCGACGGCGAGGCGGTCGTCGCGGCGTTCCGCGACCGGATGTCCTCGCTGGAGGGCTACGTCGCGACCCGCCGGACGAACCTGACTGTCGGCGACGACAGCACGACCACCGAAGTTCGGCTCTGGGCGCGCCCGGCCACGGGCGAGCTCCGGCAGGAGATACTCGCACCCGAGGCGCGGGCCGGGACGGTGGTGCTCGTCAACGAGAGCGCGACGACGGTGTACGACCCGGACGCCGAGCAGGTGACGACGTACCAGCGGTCGTCGGGCTCGCTCGCGGTGGCCGGGCTCCCCATCCAGTCGCTCCTCGAACGGACGACCGTCGAGTTCGTCGGGACCGAGGAGCGAGACGGCGAGGAACAGTACCGCGTCCGATTCGTGCCCGACGAGTCGACGGCCGGGAACACGACCCTCGTCGGCTGGCTCGACACGGAGACGTACTTCCCGGAGCGAATCGTCTCCACCTCGACGGTCGGCGAGGACGAGTACACCACGGTTACGACGTTCGAGAACGTGGAACTCGGCGTCGACATCGCTGACTCGCGGTTCGGCCTCGACCTGCCCGAGGGCGTGGCGAGGGACGAGTACGACACGCCGGACGTGACGACGTTCGACAACATCGACCTGCTCCGGACGAACACCAGCCTGCACGTACCCGCGGCCGACGTGCCGAGCGGGTTCGCCCTCGGTCGCGCGAGCCTGGCGGTCGGCAACGAGGAGCGGGCGACGCTCCGGTACACCAACGGCTCCGCGTCCCTGTACGTGCTGGTGCAGAACCGCACCGGCGAGACGGTGCCCTCGAACGCCGAAGCGGTCGACCTCGACGGGCGGACGGTTCACTACGCGGGCGACGGAGAGGGCGGCTACCTCCAGTGGGAGTGTGGCGGTCAGACCTACGTCGTCAGCGGCCCGCTCTCCCGCGCGACCCTGCTCGAGATCGCGGCGTCTATGCACTGCGCCTGAGCGCCGCCCCTCGACGGACGTTCCGGTTCGCCGATGGCTTGAAAGTCGCCCGGTCCCGTGAGTCCGTATGGTCCTCCGGACGGCGAACCGTGCGCTTCGCTTCCTCCTCGAGGTGCTCGCCGTGCTCGCCATCGCGTACTGGGGGTTCGAGAGCGGTGATACACTGCCGGTCAGGATCGCGCTCGGGCTCGCCGCACCGCTGGTCGTCGCGGTCGTCTGGGGCGTGCTCGGGTCCCCGCAGGCCGCGCTTCCGGTGTCGGAGCGCGGGCGCCTGCTGCTGGAGGGACTGGTCTTCGGCTCGGCGACGGCGGGACTCTACGCGGTCGGCCAGCCCATCCTCGCGGGCCTGTTCGTGGCGCTCGTCGTGGGCAACCACGCACTCATGCGGCTCTGGGACCAGTGACCGGCGCTCGCGTGTCGGGTTCTCAGTCGGCCTTCACCACTCGTTCGCTCCCACAGCCGGGGCAGATGCTGTAGGCCGTCTCGAACGTCTCGTCGCAGAACTCACAGCGGAAGGCCGGGACGGTCGGTTCCTCTGTGCGCTGGAACACCCGCCTGATCGAGTCGATGACACCCATGGTGGTTCTCGCGTACGTACGACCCACCCCGTGTTAATTGTTACCAAATATCTGACAGTGGCGATAGGTCACCCGGCAGTCACTCCGCCTCGTCGCCAGTCCCGTCCGACCGGCTCGTCCGTCCGGTCGGGCGTCCGTAGAGTCGGCGAGCCAGCGAGCCGAGCGCCTCGATGGTGACCTTGACGTAGAGTCCGACGAGGAACGAGAGACCGGCGACCTGCCGTGTCGAGGGTGCGTCGAGGAAGAACCGCATCAGCAGGTAGATGCCCGCCGCGAGCAGCGGCGCGGCCAGCAGGCGGAGGCCAGCCCGACCCAGCTCCTCGGTCGTCTTCTCGAACTCGACGACGAGACTGGTGAAGACGTACGCGAGCCCGCCGAGTCCGCCGTAGAGGTAGACGTACGGCGGGATGGCGGCCTCGGCCGAGGGCTCGAACTCCGTGAACGCGGGGGCGACGACTCCGGTCGATATGGCGAGGCCGACCCCCGTGAGGACGACGAGGACGCCGGCCGTGACGATGCCCGGTGTCGTGCGGTACCAGCGCTTCCCGAGCCACCGACTGGCCCGTGTCTTCCCTGGTGTCCCCTCGGTCGTCACGCTCCGTCCCCCGTCGGTCTGCCCCTCGCTCTCGGGCTCCTCTGTAGCCATCGGCTATCCGATTCGGACCCCACCGACAAAAATGACGAGGCCGCATCGACGACTGCCCGGTGGGTCGCCGCGCCGTGCTGAGCCGACCGTTCAGCTCCCGTCGGGGGTGTAGTTCGGCGCCTCGTCGGTGATGAGCACGTCGTGGGCGTGGCTCTCGGTCTGGCCCGCCGCAGAGACGCGCACGAACTCGGCGCGCTCCTTGAACTCGGGGATGGTGCCGGCGCCGACGTAGCCCATGCCGGACTGCATCCCGCCGACGAGCTGGTGGAGCTCCTTCGCCAGCGGGCCCTTGTACGGCGTCGCCGCCTCGACGCCTTCGGGGACGTAGTCCTCGTCCTCGTCCTCCTCCTTGAGGTACCGCTGGCTGTCGCCGGACTGCATCGCGCCGACGCTGCCCATGCCGCGGTACTGCTTGTACTTCTTGCCCTGCATCGTGACGACGCGACCCGGTGCCTCGTCGGTCCCCGCGAAGTACGAGCCGAGCATCACCGCGTCCGCGCCGGCCGCGATGGCCTTGATGGCGTCGCCGGAGTACCGGATGCCGCCGTCCGCGATGACGGGCACGTCGTGCTCCGCGGCGACGTCGGCGACCTGTGAGACCGCCGTGATCTGGGGCATCCCCGCGCCGGAGACGACCCGCGTCGTGCAGATGGAGCCCGGACCGATGCCGACCTTCAGCCCGTCGGCGAAGTCGACGAGCGCCGCCGCCGCCTCTCGCGTGCCGATGTTGCCGACGACCACGTCGGCCTCCACCTCGGCCTTGATCTCGCGCGCGCTGTCGACCACGTTCCGGTTGTGGGCGTGCGCACAGTCGATGAACAGCACGTCGGCACCCGCCTCGTCTGCGGCGACGGCGCGGTCGACCTCGAACGGCCCGACGGCGGCACCGGCGATGAGCCGGCCGTCCTCGTCGCGCGCCGCGTTGTCGTACTCGCGGCGCTGGAGGATGCCCTGCATCGTCACGAGCCCGATGAGCCGGTCGTCCTCGCCCACGATGGGGACCCGCTCGATCTTGTGCTCGTACATCAGCTCGAGCGCCTCCCGCGCTGTGACGCCCTTCTCGGCGGTGATGACCTCCTCGGTCATGGCCTCGCGCACGCTGTCCTGCTCGCCGACCTCGAGGTACGGCCGGATGTCCGTGCCGGAGATGATCCCGAGGACGACGCCGTCCTCACCGACGACAGGTGCCCCGTTGACGCCCTCGCGGTCCATCATCTCGTCGACCTCGCGGACCGTCTGCTCCGGTGTCGCGGTCACCACGTCGCGGATGATGAGCTCGTCTGCGCGCTTGACGCGCTCGATGTGCGCCGCCATCTCGTCGACGTCGAGGTTGCGGTGGATGACGCCGAGCCCACCGTGACGGGCCATCGCGATGCCCATGCCGGCCTCGGTGACGGTGTCCATCGCCGCCGAGAGCACGGGGACCGGCAGTTCGACGTTTCTGGATACACGCGAGGTGAGGTCCGCGTCGTCCGGTTCGACCCGGCTCTCCTTCGGTCGGAGCAGCACGTCGTCGAACGTCAATGCCTCTGGAACGTCGAGTTTGCCCGAGAACTGGCCGCTGCGTGGAGCGTCTTTCGCCATATAAGCGGTCCGCACGATTCGCACAAAAACGTTCCGAGACGGTCCCTCATTGGCGCGCAGTCGCATACGTGCGCACCCCGATAGGACCGATCGTGACTGAACACCACACGGCCAAACAACCCTATGTCCGAAATATCGTAGCCAATAACCCAAGCAGGACGATGATGATTCGGTGTTGGGTGACTTTGACACAGAATTCTTATTAGCATCACGTCCCGAGTGGTGTGTATGTCCACCGTCACGACGGACGGAGCACGCATCGGTTTCGAGCACGACGACCACACCGGGTGCTCGTTTCCGTTCCTTCTCGTGACAGCGACACCGGTCCGCCCGGCCACCGAAGCCCGGTCTGACCAGCTCGAGCTGCAGCACGACGGGGCACGGCGAGACGGGGCCAGTGCGGCACGCGTGACCGACACCGGGTCCGAATCCACGACGAGGGCTCTCGCAGAATGAGCCCGGCCTCCCACCCCGTTGCGGCCCGTCTCGAGTCCCTCGTCGGCGGCGACGCCAGACTCCTCGCGACCGTCATGGGCCTCCCGCTCGTCGACGGCATCTTCCCGGCGCTCGTCCTCGCGGGCGCACTCGACGGCCCGATGAACGTCCTCCAGGTCGGACTCCTCGTCTTCGGCGGCAGCGCGACGGTCGCCGTCGTCCTCGCCGAGATGGAGGGCAGCCGCCGGGAGATCTCGACGACCGTCGCCGCGGTCGGCGTCGGCCTCGTCGCCCTCGCCACCGTCGAGGCCGCCCTCGCACCCACCATCGAGAGCGTCCTCGACATCCACACGTTCGAGCGCGCCGCCGCACTCGTCGTCCTCGCGGTCGCCGCCAAGACCGCCTCCGCACGCGTCGGCGAGTACCTCCCCCGCCCCGCGGTCGTCGTCGGCCTCGGCCTCCTCGTGAGCCTCGACCTCTCGAACCCACAGCTCGAGGTCGTCCCCGACCCGCAGCTCGTCGCCGCCGCCGCCGCCGCGGCCGCCGTGGGAGCAGGCTTCGCGCTCGCCGTCGCTATCGCCGGCCCCCACCTGCGCCGGCGCATGGACGTCGACCGCTTCCGCTTCGGCAGCGCCGTCGCCCTCGGTCTGCTCGCGCTCTCGATCCTCGGGCTCGAGGTCGGCTCCGCCCCCCTCGCAGTGGTCGGGGTCGCCGCCCTGTTCGCGCTCGAACCCGGCTGCGCCGACGACTGCCCTGACGACCCCATCCGCGACTCAGCCACCCACGCCGAGGCCGCCGACTGACCGGAGCGCTTACGGCCGTCCGCGCATCCCTTTCGTCCATGCCAGACAACCGCGTCGTCCAGGGCCGGATGGTCACCCCGAAGAAACTGGCCGAGCTCGTCGAAGGCGACTCCGTCATGGAGGCCGAACCCATCGCCGACGCCGACCGAGAATGCCCCGATTGCGGCGGTGACGTCCTCGAGGTCGTCTACATGCCGAGCGTCACCGAACTCGTCACCGGCTACAAGTGCCAGGACTGCGACTGGGCCGACGACGACCGCGACTAGCTCACGAATCGAAACCCCTTTAGTGAGAACCGCCAAACGAAAGACCTGCGGGGACGTGGCCAAGCCAGGCATGGCGACTGACTCCAGAGGCCACGCGCCCGGGACGAGACTCCAGACTGATATACCGAGCGACCGACTGATCATCGGCTCGCGACGACGACCCTCTGGAGTTCCGAGGCGCACACCGGAGATATCAGTCGATCGGGGGTTCAAATCCCTCCGTCCCCATTCTTTCGGCTAACGCAATCCACCACCTGAGGGTCTGTCTGCCGGCTGCTCGTATCTCTGTGAACGGTGAGTCGGGGCGAGACCCCCGAGTCACCAGACATGCTCAGACGATCTGTCCCCGGACCTCGCCACCGGGATTGGCCTGGGTGTGGACGTTGACGTAGGTGTAGTCGCCACGGAGTGCGGTGACCACGTCGTCGAGTGACTCCCAGCCGCAGCCGTTGTCATCGTCTGGCTCGGTGATCGTCCCCTCGGCCAGCACCCCGTCCGGTGACACCGGGCCGCCGTCGAACAGCGTCACGCCGGGTGGGCCGTTCGCGTCACTCGCTCCGCAGTGGATGTGGGCGGCGACGACGTTCTCGATGTTCTCGACGCTGACCTCGTAGTCGAGTTCGTCGCCGTCGCGGTCGAGTTCGAACGTCGCAGAACCCATCGCGTCGGTCTCGACGGGCGGGACCTCACTGGTGCCGCGGAGCGTGGCACCGAACTCCTCCTGGAGCCCCTCGAGCCGCTCGACCTGGACCATCGCGGCGGGTTCTCGCCAGCCGTACACGGCGGGGTCGAGGTCGCCGTCGCCCTGGATGCCGGGGTGGGGGCGGATGACGCCGTTCTCCGCGAGCGCGGGGTCGCTCTCGGTGGTACCCTCGGGCTCGCCGCCGACGATGAGCGTCTTCGCCGGGGGGACGAGGTCCGCGAACAGTTCGGTGTTGCGTTCGGTGCCGACGTCGTAGCCGTTGGCGTAGTACGTCCGTGACTCGTTGACGTCCTCGGGGAGCGGGACGGTGTCGAGGCCGGTGATGCCGTCGTTGGTGGCGACGAGCATGCTCGCGAACGTGAGGTAGCCGGCGCTGGCATCGGTCGTGAGGTGGACGGTGTCGTAGTACGGCAGCCCGGTCTCGCCGGGGTCTGCTTCGGGGACGAGCGGGCTGGCGCCGGCTGCGGCGCCACGGATGCTGTTGGTGCTGCCCGCGAGATCGACGAGCGGGCCGAGGTTGCCGTTCTCGGCGAGCTGTCGGGTCGGCTCGTTGGCCTGGTCGCCGACGGCGAACACCTCGACGTCGGGGCGGTGGGCCGCCACGAGCGGTGGCGTGAACGGCTGGCCGGGGGTGAGGTTGGTCACCGTGACGCGGTAGGTGCGTGCGGACTGGTTGCCGCCGTCCTGGGCCCCGGTGAGGGTGACGCCGCCCAGGGCGAGTCCACCGAGCGTCGCGCCGGCCGTCGCCAGTGCGGTCCGCCGGGTCATCGGCAGGCCGCGGGCGCCGGTCGTCATGTGTCGATTCCTCGCGGCTGTGTCGTGTGCAGTACTGGTGTCATTGTCGGGTCCGCGGAGGGTCCTGGACCGGTCAGGATGGCGGATACGGTGTATGCATAGCCAGTGCTTTGTTATGAACGCCGGTCAGAGAGCGCCTCACGTCACGTGGGGCGACAGTCACTCAAAACGCCAGATTTCGGGCCCGTCGGGTTCGGGAGGGATGAGTGGAGCGACCGACGGGCCCCCGACACGGTAACCGTGCCCCGTTCGATGCAGTAACGCTCGCTTTGCGGTCGACGGTCGTTCCGCGCAGCGGAGCAGCGAGTCGCGTCCCGAGTCTCGCGACGCCGCCTCGGTCACCCCGACCCGGGCATGGGACAGAGACTCGCGGTGAACACGGCGCGTTCGTCGGTGTCGTTGCGCGCACCGTGGACGACCCCGCGGTCGTGCTGGACGACGCCGGGCGCTTCGATGACCGACTCCTCGTCTCCCCGGATCACGGTGACCGTGCCCTCCAGCACGTGGAACACGTTCGTCGAGTCGGCGTGCTCGTGTGGGGTCAGCTCCGCACCGGGACCGAGGGCGAACGCCTTCACGAGCACGTCGTCGGTCACGACGACCTCGCGGTCGAGGACCTCGCCGTCGTCGGGGTCGAGCTGTGGGTAGCTGTCCATGGACGATGCGTCGACGGTCGGGTGCAAAACGTTTCCCCCGGATGCGTGCCGGGCCTTCCGCCGGCGCCTCTAGCTACTGAGCGTCTACAGATATGATGGCGACCGGCTTCGGTAGGCTATGGGACCGACGACACGACGGCGGATGCTGGCACTGGCGGGCGGGACCACGGCGACGACCCTCGCGGGCTGTCTCGGTGGGGGCGGCGGCTCGGGTGTCGACGGGGACGGAACGCAGGCCGGTGGCGGCGACGGGAGCGGCGGAGGCGGTGCGAGCACGACCCAGGCCGGGGGCGGCGGCGAGGCTGGCGGCGAGAGCACGACCGACGACGGGCCGAACGACAGCCCCGACCCGGACTGCACGCGGCTCACCGGGCAGCCGACGCCGTACGACACCGCCGGGACGCCGTTCATCTTCCGGTTCGACTACGTGGACAGCTGGGAGCTGCCGGAGGCGCTGCAGGGACCGGGTGGCCGGAGTCAGGGGATTTCGAGCCCGGTCGTGACCGTCGACGGGGAGACCGAGCGCGCGGGCATCCGCGTCGGCCAGCCGTTCGAGGCGCTCACGGCGACGGCGGTCGACGAGAACATCTCGGATGCGGTCAGCGGCGAGTACACGCCCTTCGCGGTGGTCCGGGAGCTCGAGTACGCCGGCGAGACGGTCCGCGTCGTGGGCCTGCCCGACGCCGAGTTACCGTCGTACCGGTTCTGGCTGCCCCACGGCGCCGATGGGACGCAGTACTACCCCGTCGAGGTCGACACGCTGACCTCCATCCTGCGGACGGGCGAGGAGGGTGCGGACCGGCTACTCTGCGTCGAGTCGACGGTGGCCGCCGTCGAGACCATCGTGACGAGTCTGGAACCGAACCCGGAGACGACCATCGACGAGTTCTGAGAACGGAGGGGCCGGCCGACCCGGAGAGCAGGGCGATTCACGTATCAGGCCGACTCGCCGTCCTCGGCCGGCGGTTCTGGCCGGAGCGGTGGCAGGCTCGGGTCACGGTAGGGGGAGCGCCCGAACACGGCGTCTGCGAGCTCCTGTTCCTCGAGCTGGTCCCGGAGGATGCGCGTGAGCCGGTTCACCGCGGTCACGTCGAGGCCGTGCTCGTCCATCAGCAGGCGGAACTGGCCGTCGTCGGTGAGCGACTCGAACTGCTCGGAGAGGTCGGCGAGCTCCTCGGGCGAGCGCGCCCGCACCCACTCGTCGTCGTGGAGGCCGAGTCGTCGCTTCCGTTCCTCGTCGACGACGTGCCGGATGACGACGAGCGCGACGCGCTGGATCGCGCGCTGGCTGCCGAACGCGGTGAGGTCGAGGTCGGCCATGATGCCGAGTGCGCGGTCGCGCTCCCAGGGCGTGAGCGAGAGGTTGTTGCAGAAGGCGTGGGTGATGCGGACCTTCTCCAGACGGTGCATCCGCTCGCTGTGCCCGGCCATCGCGGGGTGCTGCTCGTCGTGGAGCCGGCGGAGGCTCTCGCTGACGTCCTCGTGTGCGTGTCTGGGGCGGCCGATGAGCGTGGCGCTCGGCGTGACGATATCCCAGCGGCGGAATCGTTCGTCCTTCACCGCGTCGATGCGGCCGAGCGAGCCGTCACCGGGGCCGGCGTGCACGTCGCGCGGGTCGCGACGTTCCGGTGGCTCGGGTGCCCGTGGGTCGGCCGCCGGAGGGACTGCGGAGTCGGTCATTCGACTCCCCGTTGCGGCTCCAGCGTATAGAAAGGCTGGGCTCTGCGGTCGGTGACGTCAGAACCCAGCTCCGCTCACTACGAACCCTTGTGACGAGAATGACTTAAAGGAGCTCGGCGAACCGGTCGAACCGTACGCCACGAGCACGGAGGGTGTGGTCGCTACCGCGAGTACAGCGAGTAGAGGATGCAGCTCAGGCCCGCGAGCTGGGTCACGCGAACCAGCACGGTGTGGGCGTCCTGGTACGCGAGCGGCAGGATCCCCTCCCGCATGAGGAGGGTCCCGCCGAAGGAGATGCTGTAGGTCACGGCCGTGATCAGCAACAGCCCGACCGAGAGCAGCTGCATCGGGCGGCTGTCGTGTCGGCGGAACCCCCGGTAGGCCTGGTAGCCGATGAGCAGGCCGACGGCCGTCGACAGTGCCGCCAGTGTCACGACCAGTGCCTGCACCGGGTCGCCGATGAGTTGGAGCCCGAGCATGGTCAGAGTCTGTGCCACATGTCGGTGAACGTGTCCGCGACGTCCCGTTCGGTTCGCTGTAGTTCCATGTCGAATGAGCCCTCCGTGAGTTCGACCGAGAACCGTTCCAGCGTGGCGAGGTAGACGCTGTAGTGGTTGCCGTCGTCCTGGAGACGTGTCTCCTCGCGCAGCAGGCCACACTCCTGCAGGGACTCGGCCCGTCGGTACACCGTCGGGAGCGAGGCGTCGCACTCCTCGCTCAGCTCCTTGGCCGACTTCGGCCCCTCGCTGGTGGCTTCGAGGATCGCGCGGGCGTACTCGTCGTCGAGCAGCGCGACGACGTCCGGGAGCGCCGGGTCCTCGGTCACTGCCACCGGGTTCACGCCCGCCAACGTAAAAACTGTCCGTCGTGTTCCGTGTCGGAAAACGCGGGCGGTCGTGGCGACCGTGCCGCACAGACCGCGGTGTTTATCGGGGACGGGTGCGGGGCTCTCGGTATGACCCTCGCGGCACGGACACGAGAGGCAGCAGCGGACCACCCGTTCCTCCTCGACGCGCTGCGCGCCGGCGTCGTCAACTACGCCGCGGCGGCACGGTTCGTCGACGTCGACGGCGAGCCGGACGCCATCGCGACCGCCTTGCGGCGCTACGCCGAGGCCCTCCCGGACTACGCCCCGTCGTCCCCGTCGGTCCGGGTGACGATGCAGCGCGGACTCGGTCGCCTCGACGGTACCGAGGCCGACGGCTCGCCGGACGGGGCACTGCTCGCGGTGAACGACGCGTGGTACGGTCCGACGGCCGACGGCGATTGGACGGCGGTGCTCGCGACCGGCGCGGTCGACGCGGCGTTCGCCGCGGCCGCACTCGACCGACTCGCCCTCGCGGACGTGGCCGTCCACGGGATGGGCTTCGACGAGGACGCCCTCGTCGCACTCGTCGGCCGTCGAGCCGGTGCGGACGCCATCCGTGCGGTCGAGGCGGCCGCCGGATCGGTGCCCGACCGCCCGTCGTCCGAGAGCTGAGGTCGGGGCAGACCTCCACCGGTGGACCGGCACGGTCCGGCGGCGAGACGAACCAGAATCCTCAAACGAATCGCGGGTGTTCGCCCGGTAGACATGAACGAACCCGTCCGGAAGGGCGACGCTGCGGACGTCGGACAGATCGCACTCGTCGGCCTGTTCGTCACCGCGCTGGCGACGGCACAGGTCACGGCGAGCAAGCTGCTGGCGTTCGGCATTCCACTCTCGCTTCCGCACACCGGCGAGGTACTGATCCTGCCGGGTGCCGCCCTGGCCTACGCACTGACGTTCTTCGCGAGCGACTGCTACTCGGAGCTGTACGGGCGGCGCGCGGCGACCGCGATGGTGAACGTCGGGTTCGCGATGAACTTCGTCGTGCTCCTGCTCGTCTGGAGCACCATCGCCTCGCCGGTGGCCGGCAACAGCCCCGTCGCCGCCGAGACGTTCGAGACGGTCCTCGGCGCGAGCACGAACATCGTCGCCGGCTCGCTGCTCGCCTACCTCGTCAGCCAGAACTGGGACGTCTACGTCTTCCACCGGGTCCGCGAGGCGACCGATGGAGAGTCGCTGTGGCTGCGGAACATCCTCTCGACGGCGACGAGCCAGGCCATCGACACTGTCATCTTCGTCACGGTAGCGTTCTACGTGGCCCCGCGCGTCTTCGGGGTCGGTGGAGAGATCCCCGTGCCGGTCATCTTCGCGCTCATCGTCGGTCAGTACGTGTTCAAGCTGCTCGTCGCCCTGGTCGACACCCCGTTCGTCTACGCCGTCGTGTCGCTCGTCGAGCAGTACGAGACGGAACGGACGGCGTAGTAGGGGACTACCACCGGTTCGATGTGGCTACCTGGTGGGCGCAATCGCCCGTCGGCGATGGAACTCTCTGGTCGGTTGTGGTTCCAGGAAGGGGGGTTGGGGGGAGTATGGGGGTGGCGACAGCACGTCGCTGTAATTCGCCACTTCCTGCTTGGGTGGCAGGGTAGGTAACGTTTGACTCTAATGAGTAAGTATCGATGCGAACCGACATCTAACTGTTTAGAGTCGGGGCGGTGGACGGCGCTGCAGCCGGAGGGAGCAGGTGACGGAGGATACCACGCAGGCGTTGCCTTCCTGAAGGGTTAAGAGGATGCACCGAGCAGGGCCGACCATGGACATCGAATCGTTCTTCGAGGAGATGCCGTTCGCCGACCTGCTGGGTGTCGAAGTGACCGAAGCAGCCGACGGACACGCCGAGGGACGGCTGGAGATGCGCGAGGAACTGTCCTGGAACGCCGACCAGCTGATGGCACACGGCGGCGTGACGTTCACCCTCGCCGACACGGTGGGTGGGGCGGCCCTCGTCTCGCTCGTCGACCAGCCGGTGCCGACCATCGACATGCGGATCGACTACCTCGACGCCGGGACGGGCGACCTGTACGCCGAGGCCGACGTGGTCCGCTGCGGTGGCGACGTCGGCACGGTGGACGTCGACGTGTTCGCGGCGGAGGACGACACCCTCATCGCGGACGCACGCGGCGTCTACAAGACGGGATAGCGGCCCCGGACACTCCTGCAGTCGCGGGCCGGGGGTCGCCCATCAGAGTAAAGCGTATCCGGACCCCCTTCTCCCACAGACCCGCTGCATGGAATGGCAACCAACCGTCTACATCATCCCGTTCGTCTTCTCCGCGCTCCTGTCGTTCGGGCTGTTCCTCTACGTGGCCGTCGGCCGGACGCACCTGCTCGACCGGCCGGTCGTCCGGATGTTCGTCGCACTCACGTTCAGTATCGCGGTCTGGGGCGTTGGTGACGTGTTCCAGCTGCTCACCACCGACCTCGTCGCCAAGCGCGCCTGGCTGGTGGTCCAGTTCATCGGCGCCGGTGGCTCGACGCTGGGGCTCCTCGGGTTCGCACTGGCCTACACCGACAACGACGAGTACCTGACGTCGCGACTGTTCGGCCTGCTGGCGGTCGAGATGACCGTCGCCCTCGGCCTGCTCGCGACGAGTCCGACCTACCACCAGCTCTACGTCGTCGCCGTGGACACCGCGCTCGACCCCGAGACCGGACTGGTGATGCTCGACCGGAGCCTCGGGCCGGCCGCGACGTTCCACGTGATCTACTCCTACGCCCTCATCGTCGCCGCCATCGCCCTGCTCCTCCGGGCCGCGCTCCGGTCCGAGCAGTTCTTCCGCTCGCAGTCGCTGGCCGTCGTCGCCGCCATCGTCGTCCCGTTCGTCGTCAACATCGGCTGGTTCGTCAGCCTCGGCTCGGGTGGCAGTCTCGACTACACCGTCCTCGGGTTCTCCTTCTCCGCGGTCGCCCTGTGGTACGCCATCTCGCGGTACTCGCTGCTCGCCGTCTCACCCGTCGCCCGCAAGACCGTCATCGAGAACATGCAGGACGCGGTGGTCGTCGTCGACCAGGAGGGTCGCATCATCGACGCCAACCCGGCCGTCCAGGCGCTCGGCGTCGCCCGTCCGAGCGAGTTGATCGGCGAGACGGCAGTCCAGGCGGTTCCGTCGCTCGAACCGGTCCTCGCGGACGACGAACCGACCGACGAGCTGTCGGTCGAGATGGACGACGGGACCCGGCACTTCGCGGTCAGTAGGCAACCTCTCGAGTCAGCGTCGGCGGGAACCCGGCTCCTCATCCTCAGGGACGTGACCGAGCAGCGTCGCATCGAACAGCGCTACCAGCGGCTCATCGAGAACTCCTCGGACATGATCACCGTCCTCGACGCGAACGGCCGCATCAAGTACGACAGCCCGGCCGTCGAGGGGGTCCTGGGATACGAGCAGGACGAGTGGGTCGGCCACCATGGCAGCGACCGGCTCCACCCCGACGACCGCGACCGGATGGTCGCGGAGTTCGACCAGGCGGTCGACGAACACGACCACAGCTCGCGTCACGAGTACCGTATCCGCCACGCCGACGGTTCCTGGCGTATGTTCGAGTCGTTCGCCTCGAACCTGCTCCACGACCCCGTCGTCGAGGGCATGGTCCTGAACTCGCGGGACATCACGGACCGGAAACGACGTGAGCGCGAGCTGGAGCGGACGAACGAGCGGCTCGACGAGTTCGCGAGCGTGGTGAGCCACGACCTCCGGAACCCCTTGACCGTGGGCAACGGCTACCTGCAGGCCGCGAAGGAGGGGGACATGGAGGCACTTTCGGTCGTCGAGGAGACCCACGAGCGCATGGAGCGCATCGTCGACGACGCACTCGAGCTCGCACGACAGGGGGACGCCGTCGAGCAGACCGAGACGGTCGAGCTCGCCGCCGTGGCCCGACGTGCCTGGGCCACCGTCGAGACGGGCGACGGAGTCCTGCGGTTCGACGGGGGCGGGACCGTTGGGGCCGACCCCGACAGGCTCCGACGGCTGTTCGAGAACCTCTTCCGGAACTGTGTCGAGCACGGGACGACCGACGAAGGGGCTGTCACCGTGACCGTCGACACCGAGGTCGACGCGACGGCCGAGGACCCGGCTGTCGTCCGGTTCTCCGTCACCGACGACGGGCCGGGCATCCCCACCGACCAGCGCGAGCGGGTGTTCGAGTCGGGCGTCACGACCAACGACGAGGGGACGGGCTTCGGGCTCGCCATCGTCGAGAGCATCGCCCGCGCCCACGGCTGGTCGGTCACCGTCAGCGAGGGCGAAGCTGGCGGCGCCCGGTTCACCTTCGAACTGGACGGGTCGGCCGCGCGATGAGGGCCGGCCCCGGAACGGCTACTCGAACACCTGGGCCATGAGCGCGGCCTGTCCGCGACGGAGACGCTCGAGGAATGCCGACTTGCCGATTCCCAGCTGGGCCGCGACGTCGCCCGCGTCGGCCCGTCGCGGCACCTCGAAGTAGCCCATCTCGTTCGCCAGCCGGAGTGCCTCCTCCTGGGCGGGGGTGAACCCCCAGCGACGGGCGACGGCCTCGTCGTCCTCGCTCCCGAGCGGGTAGATCCGTTCGAGGGTGACCCCGACCGCCTCGCCCGCCGCCTCGAGCACCCCTTCGAGCACGTCGTAGCCGACGACCGCGCCGGTGTACGTCTCGACCCCGTCGTCGTAGCGCAGCGACTCCGCCATGAAGCCCGCGTCCGTCAGCTGGTGGACGACACACGGGTGCTTGGACAGGCAGCGGTAGTTCACCCTGTCGTCCGTCGACGAGGCGTGGAGGTACCGGATGCGTTCGTCCGCGTCGAGCACCTCCGCGATGGCCGGGTCGCCACTGAACTGGAGGAGTGCGTTGCCATCGGAGCGCCGCTGCGGCGGTTTGGCCTCCACCGCGGTGTCCGTCTCGCGCGTCGCGGTCGCGAGCGGGCAGTCGTCCCCTGTCACCGCGAACTCGACGACGAGACACTCCTCGATCATGTGGCTCCGTTCGGGGGGGCGACGTATGGGGCTATCGGCGGGCGAACCCGGTTATGGATGGCCCGACAGTTCGGGTCACGGAGTGGTCCACGTCGGCGGCTCCCGACACATACAGAGTACATACATTACCTTTTTGTTATGGTAGCCATCAGTGATGTTGTGTGGCAATGTGCCACGGTAACACATGAACAGACGGAACCTGCTCAAGAAGACGGGTGCTGGCGCGGTCGCCGGCGTCGGACTGACCGGCGTGGCGAGTGCCAGCTCGACGGTCGAATCGGAACCGCTGTCGGAGGCCGACACCCGGTCCGCACTCCGACGGGACCGCACACTGTTCGGCGAACTGTCCGACGACGACGTTCTGGCGACCCCGCGGGTCGAGGAGCTGTCGCTCTCTGACGCCAGACTGACCGCGGTGAGGGTCGGCGAGGAGCGTCCCGGTGATCCAGGCGACAGAGCGCGTCGACGAGGGGCGGCTCACCGTCGGGATGTTCACCGGCTCCGACCGGTCGTTCGCGGTGCTCGACCGGGACGACGGCGGCTTCGAGACCTACGGCATCATGACCGCCTCGACCGACTGTGACGGCTGCGAGGAGACGGTGTGCTACTGCGACGGCGAGTGGGTCGACTGCCCCATCATCGGTGGCGACTGCTGCGACGGGGAGATCATCTGTAACTGCGTTCCGACCTGCCCCTGCCCCAACCAGCCGTGTATCGAGTCTGAGAGGTAGTCGAGCTCACTACCTCCCGACCATTCCCTCCCGACTGGCTGCTGCGAGACGCCACTCGAGAGCCGACAATCGCCGGGAACGTACTTATAAACACCACACATGTACGGGTGAACCTGTTAGTCGGTGGCGCGCAAAATAGGGAACGAACTATCATGGACATCGAGGAGGTCAAACAGCGGGCCGGACCGCGGGAGTTCAGTCCGAAGGACGACATGCCGGAGGAGTACCGGAAGGCGGCGACGCGGATGATCCAGTTCCACGCGAACTCGGAGATCATGGGCGCGTACCTCGAGAAGCCGTTCATCCGGCAGGCACCGAGCCTCGACCGCAAGCTCGCGTTCAGCGCGAAGGTGCAGGACGAGATCGGGCACGGGCAGCTGCTCTACCGGGCCGCCGAGAGCCTGGGTATCAAGACGCGAGACGAGATGCTCGACGAGCTCGCCGAGGGGACGGGGAAGTTCCTCAACTGCTTCCACTACCCGATGGACAGCTACGTCGAGACGCCGATGATCGCGTTCTTCGTCGACGGCGCGGCGATGCGCCGGCAGGCCACACTCAAGTCCACCTCGTGGGAGCCCTACGCCCACGCGATGGACAAGGTCTGCTTCGAGGAGGGCTTCCACGTCAAGCACGGTGAGGCCATCCTCTACGAGCTCATGACCGGCTCGAAGAAGGAGCAGGAGCTGACCCAAGAGGCCTTCGAGCTGTGGTGGCCGCGCATCATCCAGTTCTTCGGGCCCACCAACGAGAAGTCGACGCACCACGGCTTCGCCAGCGAGGTCGGCCTCAAGCAGATGAGCAACGACGACCTCCGGAACGCGTTCCTCAACGCGTACATCCCGAAGGCGAAGAAGTACGGGCTCGAGATCCCCGACACGCCGCGCATCACGGAGAACGACGACGGCACCTACGAGGTCGTCGAGGAGGACCTCGACTGGGACGAGTTCTTCACCATCGCGAAGAACGACTACGAGCCCGGCGTCGGCCAGATCGAGGGCCGGAAGGCGGCCCAGGACGCCGTGGAGTGGGTCCGCGAATCGCTCGACAACCACGAGAACCGGCTCTACGGTTCCAGCCAGCCGCAGGCGGCAGACTGAGACCATGATCTGGGAAGTATTCAGACAGGAGAAATCGGGCGACTACCACAAGCACTGTGGGAACGTCCACGCACCGGACCGGGAGATGGCGCTGCTGTTCGCCGAGATCCAGCACGGTCGACGCAAGCCGACGAACAGCCTGTGGGTCACCCCGCAGAAGGAGATCGGGGAGGTCGACACCGAGGACGCCGCGTTCGGCGGCACCACGGACAAGTCCTACCGGTGGGCCATGACCTACAACTTCGAGGCCGCGGCCTCCGAGGTCGAGGAGTCCGAGAGCGAGCAGGCGACGGCCGAGCGCGAGCGCAAGGCCCAGATCGAGAAGGCAGGTGGGAAGTGATGGCGGCCGTCGAGGAGCTCTCCGAGCCCGGCTCGCTGTCCGAGGAGGAGCGCGAGGCCGTCCGGCACCAGCTGTTCCGGCTGGCCGACGACGAGTTCGTGCTCGCCGAGCGCTACACCGAGTGGCAGGTCAAGGCCCCCACGCTGGAGTCCGATCTCGCCCTCTCGAACATCGCACAGGACGAGCTGGGCCACGCCCGGCTCTGGTACGACCTGCTCCAGGACTGGGGCGCCGAGGAGTCCGAGCTCATCTGGGAGCGCGACCCGTCGGAGTGGCGCCACTCCACGCTGGTCGAGCTGCCGTTCGACGAGGGCGACTGGGCCGACCCCGTCCTCCGGTCGTACCTCTACGACGTCGCCGAGGACATCCAGCTCCGCGCGCTGCAGGACTCGTCCTACCCGCGCATCCGCGACCGCGTCGGCAAGATCCTCGGCGAGGAGGACTACCACCGCGAGCACGCGGCCAGCTGGCTCGAACGGCTCTGCGAGGAGGACGAGGGCCGTGCCCGCGTGCAGGACGCCCTCGACCGGCTGTTCCCGTACGCGCTGACGCTGTTCGCACCGACCGACGAGGCTGTCGAGGACCGCATCGACGAGCTCGGCATCCGCAGCGACCCCCTCGTGACCATGCGCGAGGAGTGGCTCGACGAGGTCGTCCCGTTCCTCGAGTCGCTGGGGCTCAGCGTCGAGGACGCCGAGCTGCCCGAGCAGTACGACGTCCACCACAGCCAGTTCGAGCTCCCCGAGCACGTCGGCCGCGACCAGTCCCACACCGACGACTGGTTCGACCTCTACGACGAGTTCACGCACTCGTACCGGGAGCTCGGCCGGACCAGCGCCGCACGCATCATGAAGGACCCCGACGATGAGTAACGCCTACGACACGGACATCCCGGACTCGGTCGACCCCGTCGAGGACGACTGCGTGGAGCCGGCCGGGGAGGCCTGCGCGTACACCGAGTACGTCGAGGGCGAGGCGTACGACGACGTGCCGGCGACCGGCGAGGGCGCCGAGGGCGTCGAGCGCGAGGTCTGGGACACGCTGTACGAGATCGAGGACCCGGAGATGCCCGTCTCCATCGTCGACCTCGGGCTCATCTACGGCGTCAGCGTCGACGCGGAGGACGGCGAGACCGTCGCCACGGTCGACATGACGCTCACCTACTCGGGCTGTCCCGCGCGGGACATGCTCCAGGACCAGATGCGCGAGGCCGTCGAGGCCATCGACGACGTCGACCGCGCCGACCTGCGGCTGGTCTGGTCGCCCGAGTGGAACCTCGAGCTGGTGACCGAACAGGGCAGAGAGGACCTGCGGGCGTTCGGACTGAGCATATGAGACGCGCAGACCCATCCGTCACGACCAGCGGCGACCTGGAGGGCGCGGAGTGTCCGTACTGCGGCTCCGAGGACACCGTCCGCGACCACCCGAAGGGGCCGTCGCTCTGCCGGTCGATGCACTACTGCAACGACTGCGAGCAGCCCTTCGAGAAGTTCGAGTGAGCCGACCACCTCCTCCGTTTTCACCGTCGTGAGCGTCGGCGACGACCGTCGGAGCTTTGGTCGTCCGGCCTGACCCGGGTCGTATGGACGCGCAGCCGCTCGCGGAGCTCGCTGCACCGGCCGCCGTGTTCGAGCGGATGCTCTCGCTCGCGGCGGTCGAGCCCCCCGGCAGCGACGAGCCGTACTACGACGAGATGCTGTTGCGTATCGACGAGTCGTCCCTCCGGACGCCGGCGGGGAGCGTCGACGCGCCGCTCTCCGCCTACTGCACGGTCGAGACGGGGCTGCTCGACGCCTACGACGGCGTCGCTGGCGGGACTGTCACGGCGGTGTTCGACATCGTCGAGCTACGGGACTGGATGGACTGGGTCGACGACGGTGGCGGGGTCGCGGTCCGATTCGACGGGGACCCGGAGTCCGGCCAGGCCACCGAGGTCGTGATCCAGAGCGACGACGCGACCGCCCGCGTCGACTGTGTCCGTGACTCCGCACTCCTCGCGGACGTCCCGCTGGAGCTGCCCGGACGGTTCACCGACGACGAACGGTTCCGGCTCGACGACGGGACGCCGGCCCCGACGGTCGTCGAGACGGAGGCCGACCAGCTCCGACGGCTCGCCGACGGTGTCGCGACGGCCGACGCCGCGACCTTCCCGGTGGTCGTCGCGGACGGCTCGTTCCGGTTCGAGCTGGTCGACGACGGCAGGCTCCGGGCGAGCGCCGAGCTGGCGGGCGATGTGAGTGGCCCGGACGTGTACAACGAGTACGGCGATGCACTCGGCCGTGTGGCGGCCGTGCTCGAGGGGCCCGTGACGCTCCAGACCGGACCGGACGCGCCGCTGGCCGTCGTCACCAGTCGCTCCGGGTTCACGCTGCGGTACGTGCTGTCGCGGGTAGAATCGTGAGCGCGCTCAGTTCGGTCCCGCTACCTCGAGTGTGTAGTCGGAGCGGATCCACGCGTCGTCGTTCTCCGAGTCGAAGATCTCGACTCGGCCGTCGTCGGACTCGCGTGCTCTGAATCTCGTGTCGATAGCTGGGGGGCCGTCGGAACTCGTGTTGTTCGCGCTACTCATTGTCTGTGTCGGGCATTGGCGCCCGAATCGGGTATCTCAAGGAGACGGGTCTGCAGGCATAAGCTTTCCGCCGTGACTGTTTGGGTGCACCAAACTATTTAATCACGTTCTAGGACGGGCGAGTCGGTGGCCTTTACTCGGCTGGCCGGCGAAGACGTGTCCATGACAGGAGACGGGTGGTTCGTCGGCACGGAGCGCGACGACACCACCACGGGGGCCGAACACGTCCGCGAAGGGCGTGCCGACGCGCCGGCAGACTGGCCCGCACGGGCCGTCGAGACCGGTTTCGCACCCGACGAGGAGACGTACTACGCGGCGCTGCACGGGGCCTGCGTCGCCGCGACGCGGGCCGAGGCGACCGAGGCCGAGCGCGCCGGCGACCAGCAGCTCGTCCACGCGGTCCGCGCGATGGACGACTGCACGCGGACGGCGAACGAGCTGGCCGAGCGCCTGAGCGAGTGGGCCGGCGCGCTGTTCGACGAGGAGGGCGGCGGCATCGCGTTCGCGCGGGAGGTCGCCGCCCGGGAGCCGACGACTCCCGACGAGGAGCGGGCGGTGTCGCTGGCAGAACGCGTCGTCGACCTCGCAGACGAGGCCGCCGAGCTGGAGAGCTACGTCGAGACGCGCGCGCCGACGGTCGCACCGAACCTCGCCGCGATGGCCGGGCCGGTGCTCGCCGCACGGCTCGTCGCGCTGGCCGGCGGGCTGGAGTCGCTGGCGAAGAAGCCCAGCGGGACGGTGCAGGTGCTGGGCGCGGAGGACGCACTGTTCGCGCATCTCCGCGGACACGCCTCCTCGCCGAAGCACGGCGTCATCTACACCCACGAGTACGTCCGCGGGACCCGGCCCGAGGACCGCGGGTCGGCGGCCCGCGCGCTCGCCGGGAAGCTCACCATCGCAGCGCGCGTGGACCACTACTCCGGCGACCGGAAGCCGGAGCTCGACGAGGAGCTCGACGAACGGATGGCGACCATCCGGGCCCGTGCGGAGGGAGACGCGGCGGACGAGGAGGGCGACGGATGAACCGCCGCGACCGCCCCGACGGTGGCGACGGTCACCTGCCCGACGGCGTCGAACCGAGAACCTTCGACGGCGACCGGCGCCTCACGACGCGCGGGGAGCCGGTGTACGGAGAGCCCGTCCAGGACGGCTGGCGGGCGTGGGACCCCGGTCGCTCGAAGCTCGGGGCGATGCTCGGCCGCGGCATCGAGACCGGCTTCGAGGGCGGCGACACGGTGCTCTACCTCGGCGCGGCGAGCGGGACCACCGTGAGCCACGTCGCCGACTTCGCCGGCCCGACGTACGCCGTCGAGTTCGCGCCGCGACCGGCCCGCGACCTGGTTCGCGTGGCCGAGAGCCGACCGAATCTCTTCCCGCTGCTGAAGGACGCCCGCAAGCCGGAGACGTACGCCCACGTCGTCGAGTCCGGCGTGGACGTGCTGTTCCAGGACGTGGCGACACGCGGGCAGGGTGACGTCGCCTGTCGGAACAAACAGTTCCTCGCGGACGACGGCTGGCTCGTCGCCACGATCAAGGCCCGCAGCGAGGACGTCACCGGCCCGACGGAGGTCACGTTCGGGCACGTCGTCGAGACCATCGAGAAGGAGTACGAGGTCGTCACGACCGAGCGGATGGACCCGCTCCACGAGGACCACCTCGCGGTGGTCGCGCGTCCGCGGTGAAGATACCCGACTCCGCACGCCTTTTGAGGCGCCCCCTCGAAGGGTCGTCCGATGGAGCGAGGGTCACCCGACGCGTTCGCCGAGCAGGGAACGCTCGGGGTCGAGGAGGAGTTCTTCGTCGTCGACGGGGCCGGCGTTCCGGTCTCGGGCAGTGACGAGCTGGTCTACGAGGGTGAGCCACCGGAACTGCTCGCCGACCGGGTCGACCACGAGCTGTTCAAGACCGTCATCGAGACGCAGATACCGAAGTCCCCGGACCTGGCGGCCGCCCGCGAGTACGTCCACGCCGTCCGGGAGGCGCTCGTCGAGTACGCCGCCGAGTACGACTTCCAGATCGCGGCGGCGGGGCTGCACCCCGCCGCACGGTGGCGCGAGCTCGAGCACGCGGAGAAGGACCGCTACCGCGCCCAGCTCGAGCGCATCCAGTATCCGCAGCACCGAAACACCACGGCGGGGCTGCACGTCCACGTCGGCGTCGACGACGCGGACAAGGCCGTCTGGGTGTCGAACCGCATGCGCTGGCACCTCCCGGTGATGCTCGCCCTGTCGGCGAACTCGCCGTACTGGAACGGCTACGACACGGGGCTCGCGTCGGCGCGGGCGAAGATATTCGAGGGGCTCCCCAACACGGGGATGCCGACCGCCTTCGCGGACTACGACGAGTTCGAGCGCTTCGAGAACCGGATGATCGACAGCGGTTCGATCAACGACCGCGGCGAGCTCTGGCACGACGTGCGCCCGCACTCCGGCCACGGCACCGTCGAGGTCCGCGCGCCGGACGCACAGGCCGACCCGGCTGTCGTCCTGGCGTTCGTCGAGTACACCGAGGCGCTCGTCAGGGACCTCTCCGAGCGCTACGAGGACCGCGCGGACCCCGACGGAACGGACGGCTGCATGCGTCGCGAGGTGCTCGACGAGAACAAGTGGCGGGCGCTCCGGTACGGGCACGACGCCTCGTTCGTCGAGCGCGGGAGCTCCGAAACCGTCGACCTCGGCGAGGTCGTGGACCGCGAGTGCGACCGCCTCGGCGTCACCGGAATCCGCGACGTGTACGACGCCGACAGCGGGGCCACCCGACAGCGGCGCATCCTCGCGTCGGAGGGGCTCGACGCCCTCTGTCGGGACCTCGTGCTGTGAGCAATGGGTTTTTACCACTCCGATACTTGTGTCCTCCTGTAGAGGACATGTCTTCTGACGACACAGACCACGACGAGCACGTGACCGACGACGACCTCGACGAACTCGACGACCGGTCGAGGCGGGACAGAGCCGTCGAAGGGTTCGACCAGGGCCTCGTCGACCTCCTCTCGTGGGTTCTCGACACCGAGACCCGCGCGAAGATCTACGTCTTCCTGCAGAAGCGCCCGGGCAGCACGAGCGAGGAGATCGCCCAGGGGACGGGACTGTACCCCTCGACCGTCCGCGAGGCACTCGCCGAGCTCCACGACGAGGAGAAGGTCCACCGCGAGAAGCGCGAGAGCGCCGGCGCGGGCAACAATCCCTACGAGTACACGGCCATCCCGCCGAGCGAGCTCGTCGGCGGTGTCGTCGGACAGGTACAGGAGGAGCTGAACACCGTCTTCAACCTCGACAAGGTGCTCGACGGGGAGCGCCGGACCGGGGACAGCACGGCCGAGCCCGTCACCATCACCGTCGAGGAGGTCTCGGACGACGACGAGGACGACGACGAGGACGCCGACGACGGCTCCGCGGCCGACGACGGCCAGCCCACCTCGGAGTAGGCGATTTCTACGGCGCCCGGTAACCCGCTGTTTCGACTCTTTTATTGCACGGGCAGGCTTTGGCCCGTGCATGAAAGTCGCGCTGGGCGGGACGTTCGACCCGGTGCACGACGGGCACCGTGCACTCTTCGAGCGAGCGTTCGAACTCGGTGACGTGACGGTCGGCCTCACGAGCGACGAGCTCGCTCCGAAGACCCGCAACGTCGACCGGTACGTCAGGCCCTACGACGAACGACTGGCCGACCTCGAACGCGAGCTCGGCCGCTTCGCCGAGGAGCACGACCGCACGTTCGAGGTGCGCGAGCTGACCGAACCGACCGGCATCGCTACCGAACCACAGTTCGACTACCTCGTCGTCTCCCCGGAGACGCGCGACGGCGGCGAACTGGTCAACGAGGTCCGCCGCGAACGCGGCCACGAACCCCTCTCCGTCGAGGTCGTCGACCACGTCTACGCCGAGGACGGCGCGGTCATCTCCAGTACCCGCATCGTCGAGGGAGAGATCGACGAACACGGCAACCTCACGCCCGAGCGCGACGGCCGCTCCGCGACCCGATAGCCTACCAGGTGGGCGGCCGCAGCCCCGCCGATTCGAGCACGTCCTTCCACCGTTGCTGGATGGACAGCCGCGACACGTCAGCAGCTTCGGCAACCTCCGTCTGACTCCGGCCGTCGCTCGCCACCAGTGCGCCCGCATAGAGGCTCGCCGCCATCGCCGGGCCCTTCGAGCGGTCCGACTCCGGCACCGACGAGAGGAACATGTCGACCGCGTACGAGCGTGCGTCGGCGCTCAGGTCGAGACGGTCGGCGGCGGCCTCCATCTCGGCCAGCCACTCCTCGTTCTCGACCTGGTCACGTGCGCTGTACATGTCCGGTCGTAGCGCGTTCTCCTACATAAATGGCCTGCCGTCTGAACCCGACAGGTTCTTACAGCCCTCGGGTGAAATTCGGGCCGAGCGCGGGTAGCCAAGCCAGGAAACGGCGCAGCGCTTAGGACGCTGTCCCGAAGGGGTCCGCCGGTTCAAATCCGGTCCCGCGCATACCGTCTCGAACGCACGTGAGAGACGTGTGTGCGCGGCAACCGGATTTGAGCCAGGGAGCGAACGCAGTGAGCGACCGCGGTTCAAATCCGGTCCCGCGCACTGAGCCAGGGAGCGAACGCAGTGAGCGACCGTGGTTCAAATCCGGTCCCGCGCATGAGCCAGGGAGCGAACGCAGTGAGCGACCGTGGTTCAAATCCGGTCCCGCGCATGAGCCAGGGAGCGAACGCAGTGAGCGACCGTGGTTCAAATCCGGTCCTGCGAAGCATCATCGTCCAGGACTCAACTGTCCAGCCACGGAGAGCACCGCAGTCGCTCTCGGGAGACCTCCGAAGGGAGTCCAGACCCCCGTGGCCGATTCGAGGGGTCGACGGCGACCGGACACGGCCTGACAGAGCGAATGGAGACCGTTGGGAACGGAGTCGGTAGAGACGTCGTCCGGCAGTGCCAGTTGGATATTCCGAGCGCGGGAGCTGGGCGGTGTTCGACGTCGACCGACGGTGTGCGAGGTCAGTGGTCAGCGGCCTTTGGAACGAGTTCCAGCAGTGAACCACCACCGCCACGGAACCTCTCAACGAGTCCGGATTACTCGAAAACAAATCCGTCAGACATATCTTAATATTCAAAAGTATCCCAGTATAAAATTCTCGGTCGGCCAACAGGCATTAATACCCGAACGGCCATGTGGCGTCTATGAGAGGGCAACGGGGCGTGTCGTCGGTGGTGGCGACGGTACTCCTCATCGCGGTGGTGCTGGTGGTCGCGGTCGCAGCGGGGAACTTCGCGCTCAGTTTCGCGGACAGCACGCAGGAGCCAGCACCGCAGGTCCACGCGTCGATGGCGCCGGTCGAGGCGTCGGACGGGTACCTCAACATCACGAAGAACGGCGGCGACGAGCTCCGGGTGTCGGAGCTGGAGATACAGATCCGCAACGCGAGCGGTGGCGGGACGGTTCGGCTGGTCGACCTGCCAGCGTCGGGTGGGCTCGGGGGTTCGAATCTCGAAGGCGACGGGGGCATGGTCGACAACGGAAGCGGCGTTATCGTGGGTGGCTCGGGCGTGGAGTGGACCGCCGGCGACGAGATCGGCGTCAGGCTCCCGAACGTCAAATCCGGGGACCGCATCGTCGTGCGCATCATCCACCCCGAGACGGACAGCATCGTCTGGGAGGACATGGTGACCGTTTCGTAGTCGGGTTAGGTGACTGCTTTCGAGCACGGCAGACTCCGGACCGCGGCGACCTGCAGAGAGCGATATATTCTCGCCGCACCCCGCAAACCTTTTTCATACCGGCTTTGTTGTCTTGCCCAATGGCGAACATGGCAGCGTTGTTCGGCGAGATCTTGTCGGACGTCGACACGGTGGTGCTCTTCTCCCCCAGCGGGTCGTACTACGAGCGGTTCGCGGAGGAGGAGGACCTCGACGTGCTCGTGGTCGGGACGGAGAACGCGGTCGGTGCCGAGACGTTCGTCGAGCTCCCGCTGGAGTTCGAGGAGATCGCCCAGCGGGTGCACTTCGGGCTGGAGGGCGCACTGGAGGCGGGCTACATCGACGACGGGGACGTGTTGCTCTGTGCGACGAGCGTGTTCGACGGGAGCATCGACACCGTCTCGCGGGTCCGTGCCGACGCGTCGGACCAGTCGGGCGTGTACGACCTGTTCTCGAGCTCGCGCGCGGACCCTGCCGTCATCAAGGACGTGCTCGAACTGGCCGTCGAGCTGGGGAAGAAGGGTCAGAAGGGCAAGCCGGTGGGTGCGCTGTTCGTCGTGGGCGACGCGGGGAAGGTGATGAACAAGTCGCGGCCGCTGTCGTACAACCCGTTCGAGAAGTCCCACGTCCACGTCGGCGACCCCATCGTGAACGTGATGCTGAAGGAGTTCTCCCGGCTGGACGGCGCGTTCGTCATCTCCGACTCGGGGAAGATCGTCTCGGCGTACCGGTACCTCGAGCCGTCGGCGGAGGGCGTCGACATCCCGAAGGGGCTCGGTGCGCGGCACATGGCGGCGGGCGCCATCACCCGTGACACGAACGCGACGGCCATCGTGCTCTCGGAGAGCGACGGGCTGGTCCGGGCGTTCAAGAACGGCGAACTGCTGCTGGAGATCGACCCGGAGGACTACTGAGGATGACCGTAGCCGGTGGGTTGCTGTGGCTCGCACAGCAGACGAACGCCACGGCGGACGGGGCCCCGACCGAGGTCCCGACGTGGGAGGCGCTCATCAACGAGCCGCTCGTCCGTGCTGCAGTCGTGCTGTTCCTCGGTATCATCCTCGGCATCGTCGTCGGGAAGCTGAACCGGCGGCTGCTGAAGGCCGCGGGCGTGCCGGAGATGGTCGAGGGGACGCCGTTCGAGAGCAGCGCGCGCAGCCTCGGCAGCTCGACGGTCGACATCGTCGCCCGGCTGAGCGCGTGGTTCACCTACGGTATCGCGGCCCTGGCGGCGGTCCACGTGGCGAACATCGTCCGAACGGACCAGTTCTGGCTCGGCGTCGTCCGCTTCATCCCGGACGTGTTCGTCGCCGCGCTGGTGCTCATCGTCGGCTTCGTCGTCGCGGACAAGGCCGAGCTCGTCGTCTCCGAGCGGCTCCGCGGCGTCAAGCTGCCGGAGGTGAACCTGCTCCCGCGGGTCGTGAAGTACAGCGTCATCTACGTGGCGTTCCTCGTCGCGCTCGCCCAGCTCGGGGTGCACATGCTCGCGCTGCTCGTGCTCTTTGCCGGGTACCTGTTCGCGCTCATCTTCCTCGGTGGGCTGGCGTTCCGCGACCTGCTCCGCTCCAGCGCCGCGGGCGTCTACCTGCTGCTCGACCAGCCGTACGGTATCGGCGACCAGATCGAGATCGACGGCCACGAGGGCGTCGTCCAGGAGGTCGACCTGTTTGTCACGCAGATCGAGTCCGACGGCCGCGAGTACATCGTCCCGAACCACCGCGTGTTCAAGACCGGCGTCGTCCGCGTCCGGGAGTAGTCCGGTCCCTGCTCGCTTCTGCTGCGTTCAGTCCTCCGCCAGCTCCTCGCTCGACATCGGTCGGGCCGGCACGCCGGCGACGGTCTCGCCCGGCGGCACGTCCGCGGTGACCAGCGAGTTCGCGGCGACCTGTGCGCCCTCGCCGATCTCGACGCCCGGCAGCACGATGGCGCCGGCACCGATCATCGCGCGGTCGCCGAGGACGACCTCGCCGACGCGGTACTCCTCCTGCAGGAACTCGTGACAGAGCAGCGTCGCGTCGTAGCCCACGATGACGTGGTCGCCGAGGGTGATGTGCTCCGGCCAGAACACGTCCGGCGTCGCCTCCAGTCCCCAGGAGACGCCCTCGCCGACGGTGATGCCGAGCCGGCGCATGAGCCAGTTCTTCAGCCGCAGGCTCGGCGAGATACGGACGAGCCAGATGAGGACGTAGTTGAACGCGACGCGCAGCGGCGACTTCGCGTCCGGCCAGTGCTGAAGGGAGTTCCGCGGTCCGGTCGTCGGGTGTCTGGTGACGCGCTCGCGCCGTGGTTCGTCGCTCACTACCGGTCGTAGTCGGCCGGGGATATTGAAACCGGTCGGTCCGGTGCCCACCCGTGCAGCGATGACTATCGGGTTGTTACCGGTTGCAACCTGTTGCCTACAGGAACCGTACCCTGTAACTACCAATTGCGGTCCCGGACGAGAGACCTGCCAGAGGACGCATGTCGCAGGCGCTACCGCGGAACGAACGGGCGGAACAGCAGTACAGCATTCGACGATACAGACCGGCAGACAGGGAGGCGTTCCTCGCGCTGTACGAGTCCGTCTGGGGACGGCGCCGGAGCGAGGAGTGGTTCGAGTGGCGTTTCGAGGCGAACCCGTACGGAGACGGTGTGTCGATGGTCGTCGCGGAGAAGGACGACGAACTCGTCGGCGCCGAACCGTGCCTGCCGTTCGAGGTCGGGACCGGACGCCGACGGCTGTCCGCACTCCAGCCGGCAGACTGGATCGTACACCCGGAGCACCGCCGTCGGGGGGTGTTCAGCCGGATGACGAGCCATCTTCTGGAGCGGGACGCAGGCGGCCGGTTCGAGCTGTACTACAACTTCCCGACCGACGCACTCCTGCCCGGGCTGGACTCGTTCGACTGGCACGTCGTCGGAGAGCGGCCGACGTACTACCGCATCGAGCGACCGGTCAGACTCGTCGAGGCGAAGGGCGGCCGCAAGCTCCACCGTGACGTTGCGAAGCTCGCGTCGCCGCTGTCGCGGTTCCGGCTCCGACTCAGGGACCGGTTGACGTCCGTTCCAGACGACGTCACGGTCGTGCGGTACGACGAGGTGCCGGCCAGGCTGTTCACCTCGCTCTACCACGAGGGCGTGCCGACGAAGCTCCACGTCGCCCGGGACGAGGCGTTCTACGACTGGCGGTTCGAGAACCCGGCCTGGGAGACGACCGCCTTCGTCGCGCGGCGTGACGGGAGGGCCGTCGCCGGTGTCGTCGCCTGTCAGGAGGAGCTGAAGGGGGCCACCTGCACCCGCATCGCCGACGTGCAACCGATGGACCCCGACGAGGATCTGACCGGCGCGTACGCGGCCCTCGTCGAGGCCGTGGTCGACGACACGACGACGGACGTCTACAAGGTCGCCGGCGACGTGCTCCCGGCGCAGGTCCTCACCGGGTGTGGGTTCTGGGCCGACAGCTCGTTCCCGCTGTCGAAGCTCGGCCGCCGGACGGTCCACGCGGTCAGACCGACGGACACCGTCGACGGCGAGCGATGGCGCATCCGCGGTCGCGACCCGACCGACCCGCGGCACTGGCTGCTCTCGCTCGCCGGCCAGGACATCGCCTGAGTCAGCCGCCGGTCCAGAACGACCGTCGGAGCATCACCAGGATGGGGATGATCTCGATGCGGCCGATCCACATCACGAACGTGAGGACGAACTTCGTGGAGCGAGGGAACGCCTCGTAGCTGCCGAACGGGCCGGCCTGCCCGAACGCGGGGCCGATGTTGAGGAACATCGAGGCGGCGACCGACAGCGCCTCGAGTTCGGTCACGTCGTGGCCCGCCCGGGCGCTGTTGACGACGACGAACACCGAGGCGAGCCCGAAGCAGACCAGCGCGACGAGCGTGTAGGCGTACACGTCGCGGATGGTGTCCTCGTCGACCACGTCGCCGCTGAGCCGGACCGGGCGCACGGCGTCGGGCGACGCGGCGACGAACAGGTCGCGGCGGAACGCCTTGAAGACGACCAGCCAGCGGACGGTCTTGATGGAGCAGGTCGTGCTGCCGGACATCCCGCCGACGAACATGCACAGGAGGAGTATCTGCTTCGCGGGCGCGGACCAGGCCTCGAAGTCGGTCGAGGCGTAGCCCGTCGTCGTGACGATGGAGACGGTCTGGAAGACGCCGTGGCGGACCGTCGCCTCCGCGGAGCCGTCGAACTGGGTGTCGACGGCCAGCAACGCGATCATGATCGTCGAGATGCCACCGAGTACCGCGAGGTAGAAGTGGAACTCCTCGCTCTGGCGGATGCGGCTCAGGTCGCCACCGACGACCGTGTAGATGAGGACGAAGCTGGTCGCTCCGACGGCCATGAACGGGATGACGGCCCACTGCACCGCCGGGGAGAACGCGCCGACGCTCTCGGCACGGGGGGAGAAGCCGCTCGTCGAGACGGACGTGAGGGCGTGGGCGATGGCGTCGAAGGGGGTCATCTCCGGCGCGAGGCCGACGACGTGGAGCGTGTAGAGGGTGACCGCTGCCAGCGCCGTCAGCCCGATGTACAGCGTCCAGATGAGCCGGGCGGTCCGCTCGATCTGGGGCGTGAGCTTCGTCACGTCCTGGGTCTGTGTCTCGGTCTCCATCAGCTGGGCGCCACCGACACCCAGGCGGGAGAGGAGCGCGGTCGCGACGATGAGGATACCGAGCCCGCCGAGCCACTGGATGACCTGTCGCCAGAGGAGGACGGGACGGGAGTGGGCGTCGAACTCCGTGATGACCGTGGCCCCCGTGGTCGTGATTCCGCTCATGCTCTCGAACAGGGCGTCGACCGGGTCCGCGAACTCTCCGGTGCCCGCGAGGTAGAGCGGAATCGCGCCGATGATGGCGACGAGGAGCCACGCGAGCGCGACCAGGAGGAACGCCTCGCGGCTCCGGACGCGACGCTCCGTGGAGAGCCGCTCCATGCCCTCACCCAGCGCACCTGCCACGATGATGGCGACGACGAACGGGACGACGTCCGTGCCGTCGTAGAGGGCCAACACGAGCGGGGCGGCGAGCGGGAGCGTCAGTATCTTGCAGATCGAGCCGACGACGCTACAGCTCGCACGCCAGTCGACGCGGATTCGCATTCGTTCCCCGACTCGGGCGGGGGGTGCCTCAATCTATCGCCGACGGGTGCGGATTGCCGGTGCGTCACGCACCACCGTCGGTCACTCGGTGAGCTGTTCGACGTGGTCGATGCGGCTCTGGACGAGCTCCTCGGTGCCGATGTCGTGCCGGACGTGGAAGCCCTCCTCGCCGGCGACCGCGATGGCGTCCTCGGCGATGGCCTCGGCCTCGGCGATGGTGTCGGCGACACCGACGACCGCGAACGACCGCGACGTCGTCGTGTAGAGGCCGTCGTCGCGCTCGTCGACGGAGGCGTAGAACAGGAACGCGTCGCCGTCGTGGTCGGCCGCGGCGGCGGCCGCGCTCTCCTCGTCGACCTCGATACGCGTACCGGCCTGCGGGTCGGTCGGGTAGCCCTCCGGAACGGCGTACTTGCAGACCGTGGCGCGCGACTGGAACTCCAGCTCGGGGATGCGCGAGCCGCCGTCGCGGGCGCCGACGAGCACCTCGTAGAAGTCCGTCTCCAGGATGGGCAGGACGTTCATCGCCTCGGGGTCGCCGAAGCGGGCGTTGAACTCGACGACCTTGACGCCCTCGCTGGTGAGCATGAACTGACCGTACAGCACGCCGCGGTAGTCGTCGAGCGCCTCGACGGTCGACTCGAGCACCTGCAGCGCCTCGAAGCTGTGCAGCTCGGTCATGAACGGGAGCTGGAAGCTCGCGTCGGTGTAGCTCCCCATGCCGCCGGTGTTCGGCCCCTCGTCCCCCTCGTAGGCGCGCTTGTGGTCCTGCACGGCCGGTGTGATGAGCACGTCGTCGCCCGCGACGAGTGCCTGTACCGTGAACTCCTCGCCGACGAGGCGCTCCTCGAGGACGACCTTCTCGTAGTCGGACTCGCGGAGGTACGCCTTTGCCTCCGCCTTGGTGATCTGGTCGCCGGTGACGCGGACGCCCTTGCCACCGGTCAGGCCGGCGGGTTTGACCGCGAGGTCGCCGTCGTACTCGTCGATGTACTCGCAGGCCAGCTCCATGTCGGTGAAGATGGCGTAGTCCGGACAGCCGGGGATGTCGTTGGCCTCCATGAACTCCCGCTGGAACGACTTGTCCGTCTCGATGCGCGCGTCGGCCTGGCGCGGGCCGAACGCGTAGATGCCGGCGTCCTCGAGCGCGTCGACGATGCCCTTCGCGAGGGGCTTCTCCGGCCCGATGACCGAAAGCGTCGCGCCGACCGACTCGGCGTAGTCGACGACTGCGTCGGTGTCGCTCGTATCGAGCGTCTCGAAGCCGTCGGTGAGCGCGGCGATGCCCGGGTTCCGGTTGCCGGCACAGGCGTAGAACTCGAACTCGTCGCGTTCCTCGGAGCGGTCGAGTGCGTGTGCGATGGCGTGTTCGCGGCCGCCGCCGCCGACCAGGAGCACGGTCTCTGTCATACCCGATGACGGTACGCAAGAGAGTGTAATGGTTTCGGTTCGACCGGTTGCAAGTATGCACGTGGGTGGATATACCCATCTCCGCGCCCGGCCCGAGCCGACTGCCGCTACCGCGCGGACAGCCCCGCGCCGAGGGCGATACCGACGCCCATCCCGATTGCGATTCCGAGTGCGATGTTGTCCATCGCGACCCCGAGCGCGACGCCGATTCCAGCACCGAGGGCGATTCCGACGCCCATCATCTGCCCGTCCAGCTCCACGTCGTCGGTTTCGTCCGTCATTGCTCCCGGTACACGGACAGCCGCGAAGTACGCTCCGTTCCTGGAGTCGGACGCTTTTACCCGTCACCGGACCAATGGCAGGGATATGAGCGACCCCACAGCCCGGAACCGACTCGACGAGGAGGCGTCGCCCTACCTGCGTCAGCACGCGGACAACCCCGTCAACTGGCAGCCGTGGGACGACGACGCCCTCCAGGCCGCGAAGGAGCGCGACGTGCCCATCTTCCTCTCCGTCGGCTACTCTGCGTGTCACTGGTGCCACGTCATGGCGGAGGAGAGCTTCGATGACGAGGAGGTCGCCGAGGTGCTGAACGCCGATTTCGTCCCGATCAAGGTCGACCGCGAGGAGCGCCCCGACCTGGACTCCATCTACCAGACCGTGTCGCAACTGGTCTCGGGACGAGGCGGCTGGCCGCTCTCGGTCTGGCTCACGCCCGACGGGAAGCCGTTCTACGTCGGCACGTACTTCCCGCGGGAGCCGCGCCGGAACATGCCCGGCTTCCTGAACCTCCTCGGGAACATCGCGAACTCCTGGAGCCGTGCCGAGGACCGGCGGGAGATGGAGAACCGCGCCGAGCAGTGGACCCGCGCCGCGAAGGACCAGCTCGAGGACGTTCCCTCCGCGGGCGAGGACGCGCCCGACGAGGGCGTGCTGACGGACGCCGCGGACGCCGTCCTCAGGGCCGCGGACCGCGAGCACGGCGGCTTCGGCACCGGCCAGAAGTTCCCGCAGGAGGCCCGCCTGCACCTCCTCCTTCGGGCCTTCGACGCGACGGGCAGGGACGCCTACCGCGACGTGGCCCTGCAGACCCTCGACGCGATGGCCGACGGTGGGCTGTACGACCAGCTCGGCGGGGGGTTCCACCGGTACTGCACCGACCGCGACTGGACCGTGCCGCACTTCGAGAAGATGCTGTACGACAACGCCGAACTCCCGCGCATCTTCCTCGCGGGCTACCAGCTCACCGGCGACGAACGCTACCGGACGGTCACCGAGGAGACCCTCGCGTTCGTCCGGCGCGAGCTGACCCACGACGACGGCGGGTTCTTCGCGACGCTCGACGCGCGCTCGCCCGACGAGGACGGCGAGAACGTGGAGGGGGCGTTCTACGTCTGGACGCCCGACGAGGTCCACGAGGTGCTGGACGACGAGACGGACGCCGACCTGTTCTGTGACCGCTACGGCGTCACGTCGTCCGGGAACTTCGAGCACGGCCAGACCGTGCTGACGGTCGACCGGGGTGTCGAGGAGCTCGCCACGGAGTACGACCTCGACGCGGCGACGGTCCGTGAGCGGCTCGACGAGGCCCGTGAGGCACTGTTCGAGGCCCGCGCCGACCGACCACGCCCCCGGCGCGACGAGAAGGTCCTCGCCGGCTGGAACGGGCTGATGGCGTCCGCGTTCGCCGAGGCCGCACTCGTGCTGGACCCCGAATTCGCCGACGACGCCGCGGACGCACTCGGGTTCGTCCGGGAACATCTCTGGGACGCCGAAGCAGGGAGCCTCTCGCGGCGGTACAAGGACGGCGACGTCAAGGGCGACGCCTTCCTCGAGGACTACGCCTTCCTCGCCCGCGGCGCGTTCGACACCTATCAGGCGACGGGCGACCCGGCGCACCTCGGCTTCGCGGTCGACCTCGCCCGGGTGATCGTCCGCGACTTCTGGGACGCCGACGAGGGGACGGTGTTCTTCACGCCGCGCGACGGCGAGGAGCTGGTCGCCCGTCCGCAGGAGCTCCGGGACCAGTCCACGCCGTCGAGTCTCGGCGTCGCGCTCGACGTGCTCCTCTCGCTCGACGGGTTCGCCCCCGACGAGTCGTTCGACGAGGTGGTCGAGACGACACTCGCGACGCACGGCACCCGGGTCGAGACCAGCCCGCTGGAGTACCCCTCGCTCGCCCTCGTCGCGGACCGGTGGCGTTCGGGCGACGCGGAGCTGACGGTCGCTGCAGGGACCGAGGACCTGCCGCTGCCCGAGGAGTGGCGCGAGACGCTGGGGGAGACCTACGTCCCGCGACGGCTGCTCGCACCGCGCCCCGCGTCCGACGACGAGCTCCAGGGCTGGCTCGACGCGCTCGGGCTCGATTCGGCACCGCCGGTCTGGGCCGAGCGGGCGGCCCGCGACGGCGAACCGACGGTGTACGCCTGCCGTGGCTTCGCCTGCTCGGCGCCGCAGCACGACTTCGAAGCAGCGCTCGACTGGTTCGAGGGAGGAATCTAAATCTCGTCCGCGAGCTGCTCCGCCAGCCAGACCGCGATGGGGCGGTCCTCCTCCTCGACGAACCGGGCGAGCTCCGCGCCGGTCTCGCGGTCCTCGACGACGACCGTCGGGATGTACTCGATGCCGTACTCGGAGACGCCGGGGCCGACCTTCGCGCCGTCCTCGCGCTCGACCGGGTAGTGCTCGACGTGCTCGACCTCGGCCGCCCGGAGAGCCGCGCCGAAGTCCGGCAGCTGGCTCCGGCAGTCCTTGCACCAGTCGCCGCCCCAGACCTTGACGACGATGCGGTCCGCGAGCGCCTCCCAGACCGCGATGGTGTCCTCGTAGGCGTCGGGTGCCCAAGCTGGGTTCGGCCGCATCGTCTCGAGTTCTGCCTCGCTCATACCCCGGCATACCCCGCCGACGGGCAAAACGCTCCCGCTCCTCGCATGGGTTGCCGGCGTCGGGGCGACGGTCCACCGGGGTCGAGTCCCCGGCCACATCTGCCGCCGCCGTCCGCCCCTTAGTCGTCGGGGCCGTACCGAAGCCCGATGAAACGGAGCATACTGGACGCCATCGGCTCGCCGCTGGTGCAGGTGACCTCGCCCCCGGGCGCGACGGTCGCCGCCAAGGTCGAGTCGTTCAACCCCGGCGGCTCCGCCAAGGACCGACCCGCCCGCGAGATGGTCCTCGACGCCGAGCGACGGGGCGAGATCGAACCAGGTGACGGTCTCGTCGAGCCGACAAGCGGGAACACCGGCATCGGCATCGCGATGGTCGGTGCGGCACGCGGATACGACGTGACCATCGTCATGCCGTCCGGCATGTCCGAGGAGCGCAAGGGCATCCTCCGGGCGTACGGAGCCGACATCGAACTCGTCGACGGCGGGATGGTCGACGCGAAGGAGCGCGCCGACCAGATAGAGCAGGAGACCGGCGCGTACCAGCTCCGGCAGTTCGAGAACCCCGCCAACCCGCGGGCACACTACCGGACGACCGCCGAGGAGATCATCGAGCAGGTCGACGGCCGCGAGATAGACGCCCTCGTCGCGGGCATCGGCACCGGCGGCACCATCTCGGGCAACGCCCGCCGATTGAAGGAGGAGTTCCCCGACATGCGCGTCGTCGGCGTGGAACCCGAGGACAACGCGGTCCTGACGACTGGCGAGGCCGGCGACGACGAGTTCCAGGGCATGGGGCCCGGCTTCGTCAGCGACAACCTCGACCGCGACCTGCTCGACGAGGTCCGCACGGTGAACTTCGACGAGGCCGAGGCCGAGTGCCGACGACTCGCCCGCGAGGAGGGCATCTTCGTCGGCCAGTCCTCCGGCGCGTCGTCGCTGAAGGCCCGCGAGGTCGCCGCCGAGATCGCAGAGCCCGGGGCAGACTGTCCCGCGTCGGGGCGGGACGCCGTCGTGCCGGGTGGCGTCGAGACCGACGGCGGCGACTACAGGGACTGCCCGCTCGTGGTGACGGTGTTCTGGGACTCCGGCGAGCGGTACATGTCGGCGGGAACGTTCGACTGAGGGTCAGGTCAGCTCCATATCGTAGACGTCCATTTCGAGGTCGTAGTACGTGCCCGACGCGTGGATGGCGGTCGACTCCGCTCCGTAGAGGTGCTCATCCCGGTACGGTTCGAGTGCGAGTTCGTCGAGGTCCCGCAGTACTGTAATGAATCTCCGCGCACCGTCGTCGGAGCAGGTCTCGGCGTGGACGTGTTCCACCGCGAACCGGACGACGAGCTTCGATTCGTCGGAGAGGTCGGCGTAGTCGGCGACGGCGGTCGTCTCCGAGACGGAATCACCCGCGTTCCAGAGATAGAGCGAGGCTGTCGAGTGGCCCCCGGAGCAGTCGCGGTCCGTTCCAAGCCAGTCGGGTGGGTCCTCGACGGGTTCGAGGGTCTCCACACCGGAACCGCCCCCACCGAGACTCGACAGACAGCCACCGCTCGCGGCCAGTGCTCCGGGGAGGGTGGCGAGGACCTGACGTCGCCTCATACGGCCTGTTTGTCGGCCCGCATACAAAAATCCGGGTGCGGACTCCCCGAACTACTCCTCGTCCCGCACCGCCGACGGCACCCGCTCCCGCAGGAACCCGAGCAGCGTCGCGTCGAACTTCTCTGGGTGCTCCCGCGTCGGCCAGTGGCCGCAGTCCTCGAACACCACGAGCTCCGAGTCGGGAATCCGCTCCGCCGCTAGCCGGGCCCACGCCGCGGGGAACAGCGGGTCGGACTCGCCGTGGACGAGCAGCGTCGGCACGTCGACCTCGCCGAGTCGGTCGGCGAAGTTGGTCCGGGCCCGGCCGTCGGGCGTGATCTCGTTGCGCTGGAAGGCGGTGAACGCCCGGCCAGCACCACGCTGGCTGGCGCGGTCGTTGACCGCCTCGACGAACGCCGAATCGAGCGTCGAGGGGTCGTGGACGACGTTCGCGAGGCCGGTGACGGTGGCGGTCCTGGAGCTCCCGAGCATCGACCAGCCCGTCGCGTTCGCACCGGGGACGTTCGAGAGCGCGTACAGCAGCGGCCCGCCGGGGACGTGCCCGCCGAGCCCGTAGCTGTCGACGAGTCCGAGCGCCCGGACGCAGTCGGGGTTGTCGAGGGTGTAGCCGAGCGCGACCGCCCCGCCCATGGAGATGCCGACGAGGCCGAACTCGTCGAGGCCGACCGACTCGACGAACCCCTCGAAGATCTCGCGGTAGGTGTCGATGGAGGGGTCGGCGACGGGGTCGCTGTCGCCGTACTCGGGCCAGTCCGGGGCGTACACCTGGTACTCCTCGGCGAGGGTCTCGACGGTGTGCCGCCAGGAGAGGTCGGCGTCGTCGACGCCGCCGCCGTGGAGGAGGACGACGGTCGGGCCCTCGGTGCCGGCCCGTCGGTAGTGGATCCGGAGCCCGTCGACGCGGGCGACGCCGTGGCCCGTCATCCGGCGAACTCCTCCTCGCTGACGCGGACGACCATCGTCTCCTCGACCTCGGGCCGGAGGTCGTACGTCGGTAGCTCGCCGTCGACGCGCTGGGCGAACAGCGGCTCGACGGGCTTCGGCGGTCCATCCTCGGGTTCGAGCAGGCCGTAGAGCTTGCAGAACTGGTCGGTGTCGGTGGGCGCGACGGCGTCGTTCCTGACCTGCGTGGCCAGCCCGCGCGAGAGCCACTCCTCGTCGTCGACCGACGGCTCGCGCACGAGCACCTCGTCGACGAACCGGACGATGTACCAGTCGAGGTCGTTCAGCAGCGAGACGGCCGCGCCCAGGCTCACGGTGCGCAGCGCGATGGCGTTCTCGTATGGCTCCCAGAGGTCGTAGGTCGACAGGGCCTCGCGGGAGGTCTCCCGCGAGAGCAGCTCGTACCGGAGGACCACGTCGGACGAGCCGATGAGACAGACGTCGGTCACTGCAGGGCCGTTCGCACCCAGGGGGTTTGTGGATTTCGCTCGGGACGGTGTCAGAACGAGAGTCGCTCTGCCTGTTCGACCGCGGTTCGGGCCCGCTCGCGGAGGTCGTCCGGTTCCTCGCGGGCGACCGTCTCGGCGGAACCGTGGGTCTCGGGCTGGTCGGGGACGACCCGGTTGCAGCCCGCCGGCACCGTCGAGTCGACGAAGGTGCCGATATCGCGGGACTGCGAGACGATGTCCTGCTTGTCCCGGGAGAACAGCGGCCGGTGGACCGGCAGGTCGATGGCGCGCGAGGTGACCGACATGTTCCGGGCGGTCTGGCTCGACTTCTGGCCGAGCGCCTCGCCGGTGACGACGCCGACCGCCCCCGTCTCCTCGGCCACGGCCTCGCCGACCACGAGCAGGAACCGGCGGAACGCGAGCATCCGGCCGGTGCCCATCGTCTCGACGAGTTGCTCGACGACATCGCCCGCGGGCACCCGCCAGAGCTCGAGGTCGGCGTCGGGTACCCGCTCGGCGAGCGTCCGGACGGTCTCGACCGCGCGCGCCTCGTGGTCCGCCCCGCCGTACTCGCCGAGGTCGACGTAGACCGGGACGACGGGACTCCCTCGACGCATCGCCTCGTAGGCAGCGACGGGCGAGTCGATGCCGCCGCTGACGAGCGCGACGAGCGGCTCCTGGGTGCCGTACGGCAGCCCGCCGGGGCCGTCGTACCGGTCACAGAACACGAACGCCTCGTCCTCGCGGAGGTCGACCTCGAAGGTCAGGTCCGGGTCGTCGAGGTCCACCGCGGGCTCGAACGAGTCCGCGACGGCATCCCAGACGGCCTGTCCCCCGGAGCGTTCGAGGTCCTCGCTGGTGTACGGCAGCGACTTGTCGGCCCGGTTGACGCTGACCGCGAACGTGCCACCGTGGTAGACATCGGCGGCCGCGTCGGCCAGTGCGTTCTCGATGGTATCGCGCTCCGACGGCACCGTCACCGCTGGACTCGTCGAGACGACCCCGAAGGCCCGGGCGGCGACCTCGGCTGCCCGCTCGGCCTCGTCGGCCACGCCCCGTACGATGGGCCGGGACCAGCGCCGGTCGACCTCGGCGTCGATGCCCGCCGCGTCGAGCAGCGACTCGACGTGGTCCAGCAGCCGGTGCTCCATGCGCCGCTTGACGTGGGTGCTCTTGACGTTGAGGTCGCCGTGGCGCACGAGGACGGCGTCCGCACCATGCATGGAGGGCGATAGCCGGTCGACGTATAAACCGCCGTCGGAGCGTGTCCGGTCGGGCGTGGGTCCCCGGCGTCCTCAGAAGGTCGTCAGCTCGCCGTCGATGACGCGGCGGGTGATGTCGGTCACGGCGGCCAGCTCGCGGTCGACGATCTCGGTGACCTCGTCCTCGATGTCGGCGACAGCGACGCCGTCGGCGGTGACGACGTGTGCGTCGGCGACGTGGGGCTGGTCGATGGGACGGCCGATCTGGCTCAGGAGGCGGATGCGCAGGTCGCGGATGCCCTCGACCTCGTCGACGACGGACTCCGCGATCTCCGTCGAGAGCAGGTTGTATATCTTCCCGATGTGGTTGACGGGGTTCTTGCCGGAGGTCGCCTCCATCGACATCGACCGGTTCGGCGTGATGAGCCCGTTCGCGCGGTTGCCGCGCCCGACGGAGCCGTCGTCGCCCTGCTCGGCGGAGGTGCCGGTCGTGGTGAGGTAGATGGCGCCCTCCTCGTAGTCGTCGGCGGTGTTGACGTGCACGTCGACGCTACGGTCGGTTATCTCGTGGGCGACCTCGGTGACGAACTCGCGGATGCCCTCGACCTCGTCGACGTAGTCGTCCATCCCCTCGACGTAGCTGTCGACGATGGCGGCGGCGACCGTGATCTCGACGTGGTCGCCCTCGCGCTTGCCCATGATCTTGATGTCCTGGCCGACGGCCGGGTTGTCGGCCGCGTAGGGACCGTTGAGGCGCTGCTCGGCCTCGTGGACGATGCGCTCGGTCTCGGTCAGCGGTGCGTGGCCGACGCCGAAGGAGGTGTCGTTGGCCATCGGGACCGTCGCGCCCTCCTCGCCGAAGACCTCCTGCAGGTCGCCCGAGCCCTCGCCCAGCTTCACGTCGACGATGATGTCGGTGCCGAACTCCAGCTCGGGGAAGTGCTCGCCGAGGTAGTCGCGTGCGGCACGGAGCGCGACCGTCTCGGTCGGGATGTTGTACTCGGTGCCGTCCTCGTCGACGTAGTGCTTCGTCGCGCGCCCCACGACCAGCAGGTAGATGGGTTCGATGACCTCGCCGCCGCCGAACGCCGGCGCCGCGGAGCCGGCGACGAGCTGGGTCTCGTCGGTGTTGTAGTGGAGGACCTTGCCGACGCGGTCGAGGTAGATCTGGGCGAGTGCCTGCGAGACGCTCTCGGCGATGCCGTCGCAGATGGAGTCGGGGTGGCCGAGCCCCTTTCGCTCCACGATCTCGACCTCCTGGTCCTCGACCGCGAAGCGGTCGATGGGTTCCACGCGAATATTGCGCTCTGTCATTGCTCCGAGTTGAGCAGGGCAGGTTCTATAACTTGCGAATCGATTCACGGCCGGAGGAATGCACAGCAGTAATCGTGCGGGTCAGCTGTCGAGCAACAGACCGAGGTACGAGGTCCGGATACCGTCGTCGGCATCGAGGCCCAGCGACTCCAGGACGGCGACCGCCCCGTCGCGGGCAGCGCCGATGTCGTCGGTGTCGACCTCGGTCTCCACCTCGACGAACTCACCGAGTCCGTCGACCTCGTCGAGCGTGACGGTGTAGCCCGACAGCGCGAACCGCCGGCGGCGTTTCCGGACCGTCGCCGCCGGCTCGAAGCTCAGTCCGTCGAGGATGCCCTCCATGGCAGCACGCTCTGCGACCGCGGTCTCGAACTCCTCGCGGGTCTTCGAACTGTCGTCGACGAGCGGGCCCTTGTAGGTCACCTTCGTCGTTCCGCCGTCGGCCGGCCAGTCGAAGTCGGCCCCGACGTCGCCACGGTCGGCCACCTCGTCCAGCGTCACCTCCTGCCGGATGCGCAGGGCCTCGTCCGTCGCTGCGAAATCACGGTGTGGCGCATCGTAGTACACGTCCGTCTGCCCGACGGCGTCGACCGGTTCGGCGTCGAGTTCGTCGAGCCGTCGTCGGACTGTCCCGTGGTCGGCGCGGACCTTCAGTTCGACCTCGTACATGGCTTGCCCGTCACCACGGGGGACAATAGCCCTCCCGACTCCGAGCCGGTGACTCGCGGGTCCAAAACGTGGTTCTTAAATGCCGCGTGGGAGACGTTCCTTGTATGACCGATGACCAAGAGGCCGAGATGGCCGACAACGAGGAGACAGCCGACGTCGAGGACGAGGCCGCCGAGGCCGAGGAGACGACGGAGGAGACCGAGGAAGTAGCTGAGACCGAAGAGACCGAGGGCGGGCTCCAGGACGGCGACTTCGTCAAGCTCGACTACACCGCACGCACCGTCGAGACCGACCGTCTCGTCGACACCACCGACCCCGAGGTCGCCGAGGAGGAAGGCATCGAGGAGGAGGACCGCGAGTTCGAACCGCGCGTCATCGTCCTCGGTGAGGGCCACATGTTCGACGAGGTCGAGGACGAGATCCGCGGCAAGGAGGTCGGCGACTCCGGCACCGTCATCATCCCCGCCGTCGACGCGTTCGGCGAGTACGACGACGAGCAGGTCCGCACCGTCAGCGTCGAGAAGCTCCCCGAGGACTCCCGGCGCCCCGGCGCGCAGGTCCAGGTCGACGGCGAGCAGGGCTTCGTCAACGCCGTCATCGGCGGCCGTGCCCGCGTCGACTTCAACCACCCGCTCGCGGGTGACGACATCGAGTACGAGTACGAGATCGTCGACGTCGTCGACGACCGCGTCGAGAAGGCCAAGGGCCTGATGGAGATGTTCTTCGACGTCGACCTCGAGATGTGGTTCGAGACGGACGAGGTCGAGGAGGAGGTCCAGGTCGAGTCCGACGACGACGACGAGGACGCAGAGCCCGAGTTCGAGACCCAGACCGTCGAGAAGGAGACGCTGTACATCGAGTCCGACCCGCAGCTGCAGATGAACCAGCAGTGGATGTTCGGCAAGCAGCAGGTCGCACAGCAGCTCATGCAGCACCTCGACATCGACCGCGTCATCGTCCAGGAGACCATCTCCGGCGGCATGGGCGGCATGATGGGTGGCATGGGCGGCATGATGGGCGGCATGGGCGGCGGCGCAGGCGGCGCCGACGCGGCCGACATCGAGGAGGCCCTGGAGGAGGCCGACATCGACGCCGACGACATCGAAGCCGACCTCGAGGAGTAGATCGCGACCCGGAGGCGGAACGACTTTTGCGGTGCCGTTTCTCCGCCGGAGCATGGACGAACAGCGACGCGTCGCGGAGTTCGTCGCGACGCACGACATGGAGACGGAGCCCGCGTATCGACTGCTGGACCTCAGCAGCGAGCTGGGGGAGCTGGCGAAGGAGATCTGCGCGTCGACAGCGTACGGCAGCAGGCCGGCGGACGTGGCGGTCTCGGAGGACGAACTTGGCGACGCGTTGTTCGCGCTGCTGGCGCTCGCCGAGGAGCTGGACGTCGACGCGGGCGCAGCGCTCGAGACGTCGCTCGCGAAGTACGAGCGTCGGATCGAGAAGACCGGGGACGCGGGGTCCGGGCAGTAGGTGAGCGCTAGCGGCGGTACCAGTCCTTCAGCGTGTCGAACACCAGCTTCGCGTCGCCGAGCCGGAGCATCTTGGCCAGCTCGAGCTTGTTCCCCTGGTTCGCCTCGGTGAGGTCCTCGGCCGACCTCCGCGAGAGGTCGTCCATCAGGTCGTCGTAGCGCTGGTTCGAGGCGCGGTAGAGCAGCTCGGTCATGAACAGCCGGGTCTTGACCTTCGGGGCGACGCGGTCGTGCCAGAGCTGGTCGTAGATGGCCATCTCGGAGGCGCTGGTGTCGCGTTCACTGTGGGTCAGCACGCGGTCGGCGACCGCCGCCGCCGCGCGGCCGGAGCGCATGCACTTGTCGATGCCCTCTCCCCAGAGCGGGTCGACCGTCGGGACGGTGTCGCCGATGGCCATGAAGCTGTCCGTGCTCATCTTGCCGGGGAGCTGGATGTGCGCCGAGCCGCGGTGCTGCTCGCCCTCGATGCGGGTCGCGTTCTGGAGTCGCGGGTCCTTCTCCTCCCAGTACGAGAGGTAGTCGTCGATGCTGAACCCCTCCTTCGCGTTCTCCTGGTGGGCGGCGTTCTGGATGTAGCAGACGCCGACCTTCGCGGTGTCGCCGCCGGTGTGGAAGATCCACGAGTAGCCGCCCGGCGCGAGGTCGTGGTCGAGCCGCAGCATCATCGCGTCGGTCAGGTCGGCGTAGCCGCCCGCGTTCACGTCGACGCCCTCCATCTCGAACTCGACGCCGATCGCCTGTCGCTCGCGCTTGAGGTCCACGACGTCGAGCGCCTTCGCGAGCGGCGCGCTCGGGCCCGTGGCGTCGATGATGATCTCGCCGTACACCTCCTCGTCGCCGTTGTAGCGGACGCCGACCGGCTCGCCGCCCTCGACGATGGGCTTCGAGACGCGGGCGTCGAAGATGTACTCCGCGCCGTCGTCGCGCGAGTCCTCGACGAGCCAGCGCTTGTAGTCGGCGAACTCGAGCACGGCGCCGGGCTGATGGCGCGCGTAGTAGTGGTTCGGCGACTCCAGGACCACCTCGTCGGTGAAGTTCATCACGACCTCGTCCGGGATGTTGAAGTCGGACATCGTCGACGGGAACGTCCCGGCGGTCGACTTGTTGCTCCGGCTCGGGAACTCGTCCTCACCCTCCGTCTCGAGCACGACCACGTCGTACCCCCGTGCGGCGAGGTCCCGGGCGGCTTGCCCACCAGCAGGCCCGGCACCAGCGATGACCGCGTCGTATGTTTCAGTCATGGTAGAGTAGACAGCGTCGCAGTGTTCGGTGAACGCCGTTGTCCCTACATTCGAATCCGGAGTGTAATTCTTTCTGATTCGTGTCCGCCGGGTGAACAGGTGAACGAACCGACAGGAGAGCCTACGCGATGTCGCGACTGGTGTCGATTGCGACCTCGTCCGCGAGTTCGAGCTTGACCGTCTCGACGAGGGCGGTGCCACCCCGGAACTTCGGCACGGAGAGGCGGTTCTCGAGCTCCGCCCCGCGGACCTGGGTCTCCAGGGCGAACACCACGTCGGCCATGTGCTTCGTCGTGTCCCTGTTCGTGGGGATGTGGTGACCGTCGAGGCAGTGCATGAACGCGATGGAGCCGGTGTTGACCATGTGGGTCTGGAGCTCGGTCATGAAGCTCCGGTAGCGGTTCCGGTCGCCGCGTTCGAGCACGTCGGCGGTGTCGATGATGAGGTTCGCGCCCTCGGGCAGCGCGCGGATCAGTCGGTTCGCCTGGTCGAGCGGCTCCGACCCGGAGATGTCCCGGACCGTCGGCGAGCCGACGGGCGCGTTGGTGTTCTCGATGGCGTCGCGGACGGCCTGGTCGGACCGTTCGGTCGTCAGGTAGAGCGTTCCCCGGGCGGCGGTCAGTTCGTAGAGCAGTAGCTCGGACTGGCTCGCCGGAGATGCGGTGAACGCGACGATGGAGCCCGGGGGAAGTCCACCGTTCAGCTTCCGGTCCAGAACGTCGATTCCAGTCTCTAACCGACCGGCCATGTACGTCCTTCGTTAGCCGGCCCTGCCTAAATAACTGTTTGCCTCCGGAGGCGTTCGGCGACCCGGTCGTAGGCGCTCCACACCGCGGGATCCGAGAGGGGGTCGGTCGCCCCGGGGACCGTTCCGAGGACCGGCGCCTCCAGGAATCGCTCGACACCGTCGGGACGTGTACGGCTCCGGACGAGGACCACACCGACGACAGTCACGCCGAGCTCCCGGGCGATGGCGCCCGTCTTGGCCGCGTCTCGGAGCGCCTGCGGCGTCCCGTCCGCCACGAGAAGCGCGTGGTCGGCCACCCGGAGCGGGGCGACCGCGTCCGGCCCCGCTCCGGCGGGCGTGTCGACGACGGTCGGTCGGTCCCGAAGCCGGCCGAGCGCCGACGCCACGGTGGAGCCGTCCGCCGCACGCGGCGCGGCGACGACCCGTACCCCGGGGATCGTCGCGACGGGCTGTTCCGGCACCCGCTCGCCGTCGAGCACCGCGGCGAGCGACGGGTCCCGGTCACAGCCAGCGAGCGCGTGCAGGTCGGGCATCTCGCAGTCGGTGTCGACGGCCCGGACTGGGCGGCCGTCGCGGGCGAGCGCCCCCGCCAGCCCGAGCGTCGTCGTCGTCTTCCCCACGCCTCCCTTGCCGCCGGCGACTGCGAGCATGCCCACTCTGGCCGCGGCATCCCACTTGAACCCCGGCCGCCACGACCGAAACCAGTTTGCCGCCCCCCGCCGTGGCTCCTGCCGTGTACGTCCACGTCAACGCCGCGACGAGCGCGGACGGGAAGCTCGCCTCGCGAGAGCGCAGCCAGCTCCGCATCAGCGGCCCCGCGGACTTCGACCGCGTCGACGCAATCAGGGCCGAGAGCGACGCCGTCGCGGTCGGCGTCGGCACCGTCCTGGCCGACGACCCATCGCTGACGGTCAAGGACGAGGACCGCGTCGCAGGACGCGAGGCCGACGGGCTGTCCCCGCATCCAGCACGGGTCGTCTTCGATTCGCGGGGGCGGACGCCGACCGACGCCGCCGTCCTCGACGGCGCAGCGACGACGTACGTGCTCGTCGCCGAGAGCGCGTCCGTGGAACACCGGGAGGCACTCGCGGCGGCCGGCGCCGAGGTCGTCGTCGCCGGTACCGACCGCGTCGACCCCGCCGCGGGCGTCGCCGCACTCGCCGACCGCGGCGTCGACCGCCTGCTGGTCGAGGGCGGCGGCGAGCTCATCTTCTCGCTGTTCGAGGCCGGCCTGGTCGACGAGCTCACCGTCTACGTCGGTGCGATGGTCGTCGGTGGCCGCGACGCACCGACGCTCGCCGACGGCGACGGGTTCGTGGACTCCTTCCCCGGGCTGTCGCTAGAGAGCGTCGAGCGACTCGACGACGGCGTGCTCCTGGGGTGGGGCGTCGAGGGGCGCTCCGACGGTGGCACCGACGCGTAGCTTGCGAGGGCACCGCCGCCGTCAGTCCGCCTCGAACACCGCCTCGAGGAACTCGTTCACCCGCCCGGCGTCGATGCCCCGGACCGCGTGCTCGGCGGGCGGGATCTCCGCCGGGAGCGCCAGCGAACCGTCGGTGAACAGGTCAGGGACCGACTCGTCACCGCGGCCCGCCCGTTTGCGTTCGACGAGCAGCCTGGCGCGGTCGAGCACGTCGTCGTCGAGCCGGTCCGTCGAATCGCACTCGTCGAGGAACGCCGGGAAGTCGAGCGTCGGGAACTCGTGGGTGTCGCGGACGAACCGGGCGTAGAGCGCGGCCCTGACGAGGTACGTCGTCCGGTCGACGGTCGGGTCCCACTCGCCCAGCTCGTACCGGTCGTCGTCCTTCGGGATACGAGTGCGACCCCTCGACGGCGGCGCCGCCAATCCCTCGCCGTCGTCCGGCGCACAGACCCATTCCTCGTCGGTCTCGCCGACGACGAGGTACGCGGGCTCGCCGTCACGGAGGAGTCGACGCTGGCAGTACTTCCGGAACTGGCGGTCCGCGAACGAGCGGTAGTGGTGGTAGAGCCGGATGGGCTCGAACTCCGACCCCACGTCTGTCTCCAGCGCGGCGAGGGGATCGCAGGTCCGGTACCGGAGCGGCGAGTGGAGGAACTCCAGCGTGGCCGGGTTCGAATCCACCAGCAGCTCCCCGAACCGGCGGACGTTCCAGGCCGTCACCTCGACGTCCGCGGTGTCGTAGTGGACCGTGGGAACGTACTCCCCGAGCGTCGCGTAGTGCACGAGCGGCTGGCGGAACAGCACGGTGACGTCGTAGTCGCTCCCGGGGTGGGAGAGACCCCACGCACGGCTCCCGACGTCCCGAGCCGCGACGACGGTGCAGTCGTGGTCGGCCTCGAGCGCCGCGATGGCGTCGGCGAGGGCGGACGGCGGAGCGACGACGCGGTGGTCGGTCGGGGCTGGACTCATGTCTGCTGCTGGTCGTTCCGGTGTGAAAAGCGTCCGTCGGGTGTGAGAGCTCGTCGCAGGGTCGCCGTCTCAGTGCTGGTGGCCGGTCGCCTCGCCGAAGGTGACGCCGAAGCGCTCCTCGAACAGGTCCATCGCCTTGCCCTCGACGGCGTCGATCTCCGGGCTGCCGCCCTCGCCGTGGTGGGCGAGGTGGTGTGCGCGGGAGGCGAACGAGAGCAGTGTGATGTCGGCGACGACCTCGGCGGGGGACTGGCCCTGCTCGGCGAGCATGTCGATGAGGTCCGCGGGGAGCTCGACCTCGTCTGCGTCGTCGTCGGATTCGATGGCGAACGTGATAGTCTCGACGTCGTCTGACATAGTTCGGGATTCGTTGGCAGGCATAAACCTCTGTGGGTTCAGAACTCCGAGACGGTTCGACGTGGGCCGTGACGCACGTCGACGTCCCCGAACACGAACCGCGCACCGCCCGCGTCGCTCTCCGCCACGGAGACGGTCCAGCCGTGGCCCTCGGCGACCGTCTCCACGATTGCCAGCCCGAAGCCCGTGCCGTCGTCGCTGGTCGTGAAGCCGCGGTCGAACACCGACGCCCGCTCGTCCGTGGGGATGCCGGGCCCGTCGTCGGAGACGGCGAAGCCGCCCGATGTCGATTCGACGGTCACGGTGACGTCCTCGCGGCCGTGTTCGACCGCGTTCCGGAACAGGTTCTCGAACACCGTCTGGAGCCGCCCCGGGTCGGCGGTCACCGTCGCGTCGTCGTCGACGACCAGCGTCGCGTCAGCCGTCGGCAGCGACCGCCACGCCCGCGTCGCCGTCTGGACGAGCGACACCTGCTCCGGCTCGCCGACCGCCTGGCCCTCCCGTGCCAGCGTCAGCACCTCGCCGATGAGGCGGTCCATCCGCTCGACGGCCCGGTCGACCTCGTCCAGATAGCTCGTGTCGCCGGTCTCGCGGGCGAGCTCGACGTTGCCGGAGATGATCGACAGCGGGCCCCGCAGGTCGTGGCTGACGACGCTGGTGAACTGGTCGAGCCGCTCGTTCCGGCGTTCGAGCTCCCGGTGCTTGCTCGCCCGGTCGAGGGCCACGCCGACGTTCCGTGCGAGCAGTGTGAGCAGCTCGACGGTCTCCTCGCCGACGTCCCCGGCGTGCGGGACCGACGTACCCAGCAGGCCGAACTCGCCGACCGGGACGAGCAAAACCGACGAGAGCGGGAGGTCGGGGAACGCCCGGTCGGGTCGTGCGGCGTAGTCCTTGACGAGTGTCCGCTCGCCGGACTCGAAGGTGGACATCTCGAGCGTGTCCGTCGGTACCGGACGGAGTTCCAGGTCCTCGTAGCCGGCGAGCACCCGTGCTGCATCGCTGCCCGCGATCGGGACGAGCCGCTCGCCGTCGTCCTGTGCCAGCCAGAGCGTGACGAACGGCTGGTCGAAGACGCAGTTCGCGACGTCGATGGCGGTCTTGGCGATGACGCTCGTCCGCTCGGTGGCGAAGAGGTCCTGCGTCGCCTCGTTCAGCGCGGCGAGCTGGTCCTCGTGGCTCAGCCCGTGGTCGCCCTCGCGAACGACCACCACCGTCTCACCGGTCGTCGATCTGACGAAGGTCAGCTGGTACTCCTGCTCCTCGCCGTCGTCGTCGAACTCCCGGACGGTCCCGAACCAGCGGCCTGTGCGCTCGACAGCGCTCAGCCCGTCGGCGACACAGTCGTGGTGGCTCGACGGTAGGCACTCCCGCCACCGCTCGTCGAGCAGTTCGACCGGGTCGTCGTGGCCGTAGAGGCTCGCGTACTCACCGTTCGCGAAGACGTGCCGGCCGCCTTCGTCGAACACTGCGACGCCCACCCTGGTCGACGACCGGACCCCATCCCCACTGGCGTCCATTCGAACGTGTAGACTTGCCGAAGGAATATAAAACCGCTAGCGTAGCATTCAGGGTCTCAGTCGTCCGCTTCGGCGGCCGTCTCCGCCGTCGCGTCGACGGTCCGCGCCTGCTCCTCCAGGTAGTCGTCGGCGTCCAGCGCGGCCTTACAGCCCATGCCGGCGGCGGTGACGGCCTGCTGGTAGTGGTAGTCGACGACGTCGCCGGCGCCGAAGATGCCCTCGACGCCGGTCTCGGTCTGGCCGCCGCCGAAGCCGCCGACGGTCTTGAGGTAGCCCTCCTCGTCCATCTCGACGCCGGTGCCCTCCAGGTAGCCCGTGTTCGGCGTGTGGCCGATGGCGTAGAACACCGCACCGACGTCCTTCGCGTACTCCGTGGTGTCCGGGTCGTCGAGCTTCTCCGTCGGGTGTCCCTCGGGGTGCTCGACGAGCGTCACGTGGTCGACGCCGTCCGCCTGGCTGCCGTGGATCTCGGTCAGCTCGGTGTTCCAGAGGATCTCGACGTCTCCCTGTTCGACCTTGTCCATGATGCGGTCGATCCAGACGTCCTCGGCGCGGAACTCGTCGCGCCGGTGGGCGATGTAGACGGTGTCGGCGAACTTGGTGAGGAAGTTCGCCTCCTCCATCGCGGCGTCGCCGCCGCCGACGACGAGCATGTCCTCGCCGCGGAAGAACGCGCCGTCGCAGGTCGCACACGTCGAGAGCCCGTACCCCATCAGCTCGTCCTCACCGGGGACGCCGAGGGTGCGGGCGGACGCGCCCGAGGCCGCGATGACCGCGTCGGCGGTGTAGACGTCGCCGTCGGTGAGCTCGACGCGGAACGGTCGCGAGGAGGCATCGACGTCCGCGATGATGCCGTTCCGGGTGTCGGCACCGAACTTCTTGGCCTGCTCCTTCATGTTGTTGATGAGGTCCGGCCCGGAGATCCCCTCGGGGAAGCCGGGGTAGTTCTCCACGTCCGTCGTCAGGGTGAGCTGCCCGCCCGGCTCGTCGCCCTCGACGACGAGGGGTTCGTTGTTCGACCGCGCCGCGTAGATGGCGGCCGTGAGACCGGCGATGCCGGTGCCGGCGATGAGCATCTTGCGGTGCTCGACGACGTCGTCGGTGTCGTCACAGACCTCCGCGGTGTCTTCGCCGCCGTCGGTCACCTCGGCCAGTCCGAGCAGCTCGTCGAGTTCGCCCTGCTTCTCGAGCTCGCAGGTGTCGTCCCAGCCACCGATCAGCTGGTCGTCGATGAACACCTCGGGCGCGGTCTTGCGGCCGTCCGCACGCTCGACCATCTCGTCGAACAGCTCCTCGTCGCCGGTCACGTTGTACAGCTCGTACTCCACACCTTTCTCGTCGAAGAGGTCCTTCGCCTTCTCGCAGTACGGGCAGTTCTCCTTCGTGTATATCTCTACGTGCGGCGTGTCTGTCATGGACAGAGATAGCCCTCGTAGGTGTTTTATATTTGCGTTGTCCGACGCACCTGTTGCACACCCGGCATGTGATGACGAACCACGGCAGGGCACCAATCGTTTTAACCGGTCCCGACGGGAACCACGGGGTAATGACCCTGCACGTGACGAACACGTTGACGGGCGAGAAGGAGCCGTTCGAGCCGACCGACCCCGACGACGTCCTCCTCTACTACTGCGGTCTGACGGTGTCGGACCCGGCACACCTCGGGCACGCACGTGGCTGGGTCCACGTCGACGTGATGCACCGCTGGCTGGAGCACCTGGGCTACGGGGTGCGCCACGTCGAGAACTTCACCGACGTGAACGAGAAGATCGTCGCCCGCGCTGGCGACCCCGACCTCGGCGAGACGGAGGCCGAGGTCGCCGCGTACTACATCGGCGACGTGCTCGCCGACATGCGTGGGCTGAACCTGAAGCGCGCCGAGGTGTACCCCCGGGTCTCCGAGTCCATCCCGAAGATCGTCGACCTCGTCGAGACGCTGGTCGAGAAGGAGTACGCCTACGAGTCGAACGGCTCGGTGTACTTCGACGTGACCGCCTTCGCCGACTACGGCAAGCTCTCGAACCAGCGCGTCGAGGAGATCGAAGAGCAGGGCGACCCCGACGAGCTCGGCGAGAAGCGCCACCCGGCCGACTTCGCACTCTGGAAGGCAGACGGCGTCTCCCCCGACGCGGTCCACGAGCACCGGAAGGCCGACCACCCGGGCGACGACGGGGAGACACCGACCGGCCAGACGTGGGCATCGCCGTGGGGCGAGGGGCGACCCGGCTGGCACATCGAGTGCTCGGCGATGGCGATGACGCACCTCGACTCCACCATCGACATCCACGTCGGCGGGCAGGACCTCGTCTTCCCCCACCACGAGAACGAGATCGCCCAGTCCGAGGCTGCGACCGGCCAGCAGTTCGCGAAGTACTGGCTGCACGTCCGCCTGCTGGAGACGAAGGCCGAGAAGATGTCCTCCAGCCTGGGCAACTTCACCACCGTCGGCGACGCGCTCGAATCGGACGGCGCGAACGTCGTCCGGATGTTCCTGCTCTCGACGGCGTACCACAACGAGGCGGTCTACAGCGACGAGACGCTCGACGAGGCCAGGGAGCGCTGGGAGCGGCTCGAACGCGGCTACAGGACCGCCGTCGGGGCCTGCGACTCCGTCGACGCCCGCACCGGCGTCGACGACCGCGACCTGCGCACCACCCTCGACCGTACACGTCGGGAGTTCGCCGAGGGCATGAACGACGACTTCAACACGCGCGAGGCGACGACCGCGCTGCTCGAACTCGTCGGCGCGGTGAACCGCCACGTTGACGACGGCGACGAGTACGACTACCGCGGACTCCGCAGGGCCGTCGAGACGTTCGACGAGCTCGGCGGCGACGTGCTCGGGTTCCAGTTCGCCGGCGAGACCGACGGGAACGCCGACCTCGCCGCCGAGCTGGTCGAGCTGGTGCTCTCGGTCCGCGAGGCCGAGCGCGAGGCCGGCAACTACGAGCGCGCCGACGAGCTCCGCGACGAGCTGGAGTCCCTCGGCGTCACGGTGGAGGACACCGACGAGGGCGCCACGTTCCACATCTGACTCCCCAGATACGTTGCCACTCCTTTTAAGCCCCCGTACCGATTGCACTCGGTCATGAATACCAATCGACGGACGTTCCTCGCGACGACCGCCGGCGCATCGCTTGCCGCGACAGCAGGCTGCCTGGGCCTCCTCTCGGACGCGACGACGTTCGAGGCGAAGCAGGCCGCGACGGCAGAGGCGGTCGCGAGCGAGGGGAACTACGTCAAACAGGAACCGCGCAAACTCGAGGCCGAGCGCACGTTCTCCGTCGCCGACCAGGAGCAGACCGTGAAGGTGGTCAACTGGGTGACGGAGTACTACAAGACCATCGACGTGGGGCCGCTCAGCGGCCAGCGTGCGGGCGTGTTCGCCGCCGTCTCGACGCCACAGGTCGAGATACTCGGCGAGTCGTTCAACCCGCTCGCCGACGCCACGCCTCGCGACATCATCAGTCGCTTCCAGCAGCAGTACGACAGCATGAGCGTCGGCGACCGGATCGGACAGACGAACCTGAGCGCGCTCGGCGCGAGCGCCCTCGTGTCGACGTTCGAGGGGTCGGCCACCATGGGCGGCCAGCAGGTCGACACCAACTTCGTCGTCAGTGGCTCCGTCGAGAACGCGGGCGACCACGTCGTCTCGCTGGGTGTCTTCCCCAGCCAGCTCGACGAGCAGGGGGCCGTCCACGCGATGATCGAGAACCTCGAACACCCGGTCTCGAGCGAGTAGCGCGCCGGCCCACGCGGCCGGAGAAGGTGGATTCCTGGAACCGGTCAGGCGGCTCTCGCCCGCGGTTCTGCGGCCAGCTCCATCGCGGATGGAGCCACGGGCGCGGCGACCGAACTGTTCGAACCGGCCTGTGAGACGAGGATCTCGTAGACCGAGAGGTGGAGGTACGTGATCGGCGGCGGGTAGAGCCCGTGTTCGAGCTGGAGCGAGGGCTGGACGTCGATCAGGTCGGTGTCGTAGACGACCTCGGTGCTCTGACCGACGATGGTCGGTCCGGCGATGATGGCGCCCGAGACCTCGCTGCTGCCGGCGACGATGCAGGTGTCCCAGCCGTCGCACTTGCTACCGGTCCCGAACGGCTCCGCGGCCTGGTTGACCTCGTTGCCCTCCAGCACCGGTTCCTCGCGGGGTGCATAGATGGTCCCGAACAGCTGCGCCTGGCTCCCACCGGTGATCGCGATCTGCATCTCGGAGGTGCCGTAGATCTGCAGGTACTCCGCACCGTCTTCGACGCCGGCCTGGCTGTTCCCCATCCCAAAGTTCCCTGTCGAGTAGATGCGGAACGCACGGTTGTCGCTGCCGTTGACGACGTTGATGTCACCGCCCTCCAGCGAGATGTTGCCGTCGACGATCATCGTGACGTTCCCGCCGCTCAGGTCCACAGTGAGGTCGTCGCCGTTCTCGAGCGTGAACCCGTCGTCGTCGTAGTACGTACTTCCCCAGTTCAGGTGTTCACCGCCATCTTCGGGGTCGACCCGGGGCATCGTCGTCTCGTTCTCCGCGTCCCTGACCTTCTTCTCGATGACGTCGTCGAGGATGCGCAGGTCGTTCGTCGCACCCTCGGTGACGTTGCCGGTGACCCGGCTGTGGTCGGAGACGTTCCCGCCCGCGGAGACGTCGCCGTCGATGACTGCGGAGCCGCCGTCGAACTGGACGTCGCCACCGGTGGCGTAGACACCCTCCGAGAAGGTGCTGTCGATGGCGGGCTCGCCGAGGCGCATCACGACGGTCTCGTTCTCGTGGTCGACGGTGATGCTGACGTCGTTGGTCTGCTGACGCAGGTAGTCCGCCCAGCCGCCGTAGTACCTGCTCTGGATCTCGACGGTGACGAGCTGCCCCTCGACGACCGCCTGACGGTCGAGTGCCTGGCCGGTCCCGTTCCGGCGGAGGTCGATGGCGTCGCCGGTGAGCGTGCGCTCACCCGTCACCAGCGGTATCCAGGCGTTCAACGACCCGTCGTCGTACTCGAACGGGGGCGGTGAGATCATCGTCGCGTCGTCACCGGTCCCGCGCCACACACCGCCCGCCTGGTACGCCATCGTGCTCCCGTCACGGGTGTACTCGACCGACCCGAAGGTCCGGTTCGCGAGGAGCGTATCGTCCGTGTAGACGCGGATGCGACCGGTATCGTCGTGTCGCACCGCTGCGTCGTTCGCCCGGATGTCGAACGGCACGCGCTCGGTCGTTCCCTGCCCGAAGGCGACCGACGTGACCGACTGGCTGAACTCGACGAACACCATCTCGACGCGCTGGTTCTGTGCGTTGTCCTGCGCCCGGTCGAGCGTGACGCTCCCGACGAGTGCGACCGACAGCATGCCCACGACCACGAACCCGATGAGCAGTGCCACGGCCAGCACGGACGACTGTCCCCGTTCGTCCGCTCCGCTCGTTCGTCCGCCCGATGCGCCCGTTGCTTCCCTCTGTTTCGACGCTCCCCCTTCCCAAGGGGCTCGTCTCATCGGTAACTGAAACGCAGGGCACACGTAAATAAAGAATGTAATATAAATATCACAAATGTAGATGGTAACAGAACCGCCCCTGGGCAATCAACCCAGATATTCGAGAAACGAACCCTCAGAAGGCAGCATATCGAATATGGAGCCACCTCAGCTGCTACCGATTCCAACGGCAACAGCGGCCACAACCCTATTGTGTCGGCACTCGTCAGCTCGTTGAATAGAAAACCGCTCGACGGCGGTTACTGCCCTGACCACTCAGGCTCGCGATCCTCGAAGAAGGCGTCGATGCCCTCGTTCTTGTCCTCGCCTGCGAACAGCAACGCGAACAGCTCCGCCTCGTACTCGATGCCGGCCTCCAGCTCCATCCGCGACGCGGCCTTCACGGCCGTCTTCGCGTGCTCGAGGGCGACCGGCGACTTCGACGCCATCTTGCCAGCGAGGTCGTACACCCGGTCGTCGAGCGCCTCGGGCTCGTACACCTCGTCGACGAGGCCGATGTCGTCCGCCTCCTCCGCGTCGATGAGCTCGCCCGAGAGCACCAGTCGCATCGCCTGGCCCTCGCCCACGAGCCGGGGCAGCCGCTGGGTCGCGCCGCCGCCGGGCATGATGCCGAGGTTGATCTCCGGCTGGCCGAACTTCCCGCCGTACTGCGCGATGCGGACGTCGCAGCCGAGCGCGAGCTCGGAGCCGCCGCCCAGGCAGTGTCCGTTGATGCGGGCGATGACCGGCTTCTCCAGGTCGTCGACGTACTCGTACACGCGGGGGCGCTTCGACGCCTCGCGCTGTTCGAGCGCGTCGCGCTCCCGCAGTTCCGTCACGTCCGCGCCCGCGACGAACGCGCTCGACTCGTCCGACCCGGTGAGCACCACGACGCGCACGTCGTCGTCGGCCTCGACCGCGTCGAGCACGTCCTTCAGCTCGCGTCGGAGCTGGGCGTTCAGCGCGTTCCGGGCGTCCGGCCGGTCGAGCGTGACCGTCGCGACGCCGTCGGCCTCGTCGCCGACCGCGACGCGGACGAGTTCGCACTCCGCGGCTGCGGCCTCGGCGTCGATGGAGTCGGCCGCCGTGGCGTCCGCATCGTCGTCGCCGTCGCTCATGCGTCGTCACCCCAGTCGCCCGAGGTGCCGACGATCTCGCCGTCCTCCCAGACGTAGAACCCCTCGCCGGTCTTCTTCCCGAGCTTGCCCGCGCGGACCTTCTGCTTGAGCAGCTGTGGCGGCTTGAAGCGCTCGCCGAGCTCCTCGCGCAGGTACTCGAGGATGTCCAGCCGCACGTCGAGCCCGACCACGTCGCCCAGCTCGATGGGGCCCATCGGGTGGTTGTAGCCGAGCTCCATCGCGGCGTCGATGTCCTGCGGCGAGGCGACGCCCTCCTCGAGCATCCGGATCGCCTCGACACCGAGCGTGACCCCCAGCCGCGAGGAGGCGAAGCCCGCCGAATCTCGCACCGTCACGGCCGTCCGGTCGATGCCCTCGACGAACTCCTCGGCGAACGCGACGGTCGACTCGCTCGACTGCTCCGGGACGACGACCTCGACCAGCTGCATCAGGTGCACCGGGTTGAAGAAGTGCAGGCCGACGGCGCGCTCGTCGTGCTCCAGCGCACTCGCGATCTCCGTGATGGAGAGCGAGGAGGTGTTCGTCGCGATGACGGTGTCGGTGTCGACGAGCGCCTCGACGTCGGCGAACGTGTCCCGCTTCAGGTCCATCTGCTCGGGCACGGCCTCGATGACGAGGTCGGCATCCTCGACCGCCGGTTCCAGCTCGACCGCGGTGTCGATGCGCGCCAGCGTGGCGTCCATCTCCGCCTGTGTGACCTTGTCCCGGTCGACGCCGCCCTGGAGGTTCGACTCGATGGTCGCCAGCCCGTCGTCGACGAACTCCTGTTCGATGTCGCGCATCGTCACGTCGTGGCCGGCCATCGCCGTGACCTGTGCGATTCCGTTGCCCATCGTCCCCGCACCGAGTACAGCAACCTTCATACCTGAGAGCGTGTTTGCCCGGCAAGTAAGCGTTGTCCGTTCCGGCGGCCTGTGCGGTACTAGCTTGAAGTTCGTTCCCGCCGTCGGTAGCGGTATGAGCCAACGCACGACGACCATCGAGCGACTCCGACAGCCGGTCGCGGGCTACGGGCTCCCCGTCCGGACCGTCGTCGCCCTGGTCGCCGCACTACTCGGCAACCTCGCCATCGTGAACCTCGCCATCTCGGCCGCCCTCGCACCGGACCTCATGGCGCTCTCGTACCCACCCGTGGTGTTCCTCACGACCGTCGGCGTCGTTGGCGCGGCCGTGGTCTACTGGCTGCTGTCGACGCGCGTCGACTCGCCCACGCGGACGTTCACCCGGCTCGCGATGGGTGTGCTCGTGCTGTCGTTCGTGCCGGACATCGGCATCCTGGTCGTGGACGAGACGGCGACCGCGGCGGGCGTCGGCGCGCTCGTGGTCATGCACGTCACGGCCGCTGTCGCCTGCATCGCCTTCATCCCGTCCGGGGACTGAGAACCAGCGTGACGGCGGTCACTCCGCCGCTGTGACCTTCGCACCGTAGCGCGTGACGCCCTCCTGCGTGTAGATGCGACGGAACTCGGCAGCGACCGCGTCACCGACCGACACCGAAGCGGGCTCCACGTCGGTCACCTGCACCGGCACGCTGACGCTCCCCCCGTCCGGCCCGTCGAAGGCGACGACCGCGACGGCGAAGTCACCGGATCTGGACTGCTGTTCGGCGAACTCCGGGGGTGCGCCGCCCTGGGAGATGGTGGTGACCGCCTCGACGGTGCCCGTGCCCGGGAGCTCGACCGGCTCCACGCCGGCGCGCTCGTTGCAGGACTCACACGCCCCCTCGGGCGGGAAGTTCAGGGCGCCACAGGCCTCGCAGCGACCGGCTTCGAGGCGGTAGCGCTGCGGGATGGAGCGCTTCCACGACGGCACGGAGACGTACGCACCGCCACCCTCGGGTGGGCCGGAGGTGACCTCGCCGCGCTGGCGGAGGTACTCCGCGTACGAGAGCGTCGGCCCGCCGTCGAGCGCGATGTCGGTGGCGACACCACCGTACTCGTCGTACTCCACGACGAGCGCGTCCGCCCCCGCGCCGGAGCCGACGCCGACGACGAGCGTCGTGTCGACCTCCTCCGCGAGCGCTCGGGCGAGCGAGAGCGGGGCGCTTGCCGCGCCGGTATCGCCGAGGTTCTGGACCGTTGCGACGTCGTAGATGGTCGCATTGTCGACACCGAGCGCACCGGCGACCCGGTACGGCCGCTTCCCGTCGGGCGCCTGGATGGCCACCGCGTCCGGCTCGGGGTCGCTGTCGAGCGCGTCGACCGCGCCCGTGACGACCTCGCCGAACGCCGCGCGGTCGTAGGTGGTCACGTCCAGTCCCTCGGTCCGCTCGCTACCGGCCTCCCGGAACCGGGTGCCGGGGTAGGGCGTCGCGTACTCGGCGCTGTCGGTGACCGTCGCGCCATCGTCCTCGGGCCCGCCGAGCACGAAGGCGGCCGCGCCCGCACCTGCGGCGTGGTCCACGGCGTCGTCGAGGTGGCCCCTGGGACAGTCTGCCGCGACGACGAGCGCGACGCCGTCGTCGAGGTCCGCCGCCACGGCGTCCGCGAGCGCCGAGGTACCGGCGCGGGTGCTCCCGCCGTGGAACCTGCGGGTCGCCGTCTCGGCCACGCCGAGCGCCGCGCCGAGCCGGCTCGTCAGGTCCTCCTCGGCCAGCGGCGGTGTGGTCGAGGCGAACGCGAGGTGGTCGACCGCCGCACCGTCGCTCTCGTCTGCGGCGAGGGCGCGCTTCGCGGCCGCGACGGCCATCGTGAGCGCGTCCTCGTCGGCCCCAGGGACCGCCTTCTCCTCGATGCCCGACGCGTGGAACTGGCCCCACGCCTCCTGGAAGGCGTCGGCGGTGATGCGGAACCGGGGCGCGTACGCGCCGACGGCACGGATCCGGTTGCTCATGCACCGATCACCTCGCGCTCGAAGGCGTGGACGACGGCCGCGCCGCCGCTCCCGCCGACGTTGTGGGTCAGGCCGCGCTCTGCACCCTCGACCTGTCGCTCGCCGGCCTGCCCGGTGAGCTGCTTGAACGCCTCGACGACCTGGCCCGCGCCCGTCGCGCCGATGGGGTGGCCCTTCGACTTCAGGCCGCCGGAGGTGTTGACGACCACCTCCCCACCGTAGTCGCTCCGACCGTCGGCGACGAACTGCCCCGACTCGCCCGGTTCGCACAGCCCGAGGTCCTCGTAGGCCATCAGCTCCGCGATGGCGAAGCAGTCGTGGACCTCCGCGAAGTCCAGCTCCTCGGGGCCGAAACCAGCCATCTCGTAGGCCGTCGCGGCCGCGTCGGCGGAGGCGGGGACGTTCACGTAGGAGTCGCGCTGGAACAGGCCGACGCGGTCCGATGCCGCGCCGACGCCCGCGACCCTGAGTGCCTCGTCGGCGTACTGGTCCACGACGTCCTCGCTGACGACGATGGCCGCGGCTGCACCGTCGGTGGTCGGACAGCAGTGGTAGAGGTTCAGGGGGTCGGCGACGACCGGCGCGTTCATCGCGTCCTCGAGGGAGCAGGTGAACCCGAGGTGGGCGTGGGGGTTGGCCGCACCGTGGGCGTGGTTCTTCACGGCGACGTGGGAGAGCTGCTCGCGCGTGGTGCCGTGCTCGGCCATGTGCGCGCTGGCCATCTGGGCGTAGACGCCGGCGAAGGTGGTGCCGGAGAGGCGCTCCCACTCCGTCTCGCCCGACACGCCGAGCCAGTACTTCGTCGCGTCGCTGGAGGCGTCGGTCATGACCTCGACGCCGCCCGCGAGCACCACGTCCGCCATGCCCGACTTGACTGCCTGGACGGCCTGTCGGACCGCGTAGCCGGAGGCGGCGCAGGCGTTCTCGACGCGGGTCGTCGGGACACCGTGGAGCCCGACGTGCTCGGTGACCGCCGGCCCCGAGAGCCCGAGCTGGCGACCCCCGACACCGAGTGTCCCCACGACGGCCTCGTCGAACTCGTCCGGGTCGATGCCCCCCGCGACGCTGTCGACGGCCGCGTCGTAGGCCGTCTCGAACAGCGACCGGTAGCTCTCGTCGGGGAAGGAGCCGAAGTCGGACTGCCCCGCCCCGACGACGTACGCATCTCGCATATCGGCAGTCGGACGTCGGAGCGCATATAGGTCGGGGAAAGCGGCGGTTCCGACGGGAAGGCTCTTGTCCGGGGGCTGATAGCATCGGGTATGCTCGAGCACCCGGAGCAGTACGCGAAGGGGATCCTCTACGGCATCCCCCTCATCGCGTTCGTCTTCCTCGTCGCGCTCAGTCCGACCGTGCAGTCCGTGGGGACCGTGCTCCTGCTCTCGCTCGGACCGGTGCTGGTCGGCCTCGCGTTCCTGGGGCACGTGAGCGGGGTTCGGTCCATCGGGTCCTGGCGGGTGTTCGGCTTCGGTGGCTGCGCCGCCGTCGGGGCGCTGCTGTTCGCGTCCGTCGCAGTCGTCACCGGGTCGGGTGCGACCGCGATTCCCGGGTTCGGGGCCTCGTTGTTCGCGGGTGTCGCCGTCCTGCTCTCCTGAGGTTGCTGGCGATGCGAGTACTGGGCCCCGGAGAGAGCATCGTTCCGACTAGCAGAAGACTTATACCAATATCGTGTGCCTTGCGAATTATGAAGGTCGGGGAGGTCGAGGTCGGGGGGAACGCACAGCGGCACGCCCGCGACATCGGCGCCTGCATCGTGCTGATAGCGGTGTTCGTCGGCGTCCCGCTCGGGTCCGGTATCACGTCCGCGCCGAGCCTCCTGCTGCTCCTCCTGGGGCCGTCGCTCGTCGGCTGGGTCGTCGGCGCACAGGTCACCGGCTACCGCGACATCGACCGCTGGCGCGTGTTCCTGTTCGGCCTGTTCGTCGCCATGGAGTCGGTCCTGCTCACCCTGCTCCTCCTGGCCACCGGTGCGGGGACGCTCGCGGTGTTCGGCTACGGGTTCGCGCTGCTCGCGGGCGTCGCAGCGGTCCTCTCCTGACAGCGTTTGCCGGTGGCGGTCAGCTCGCCGTGAGATACAAGCCCGTCCCCCGTCTCTACCGACCATGAGCAACTCGCGGATCACCGTCTCGCTCGACGAGGACGCCCAGGAGGCCCTCGCGGACGTCACCAAACGGACCGGGCAGGGCCAGAGCGAGCTCGTCCGACGGGCGCTGACGTTCTACGCGGCGAACTTCCAGGCGGCGACGACGGACGCGAGCGAGAAGCTGGAGGACTACCACAAGATGCTCTCGGGCGGCGAGCACGTCCTCCTCGACGTCGACTTCCTGCACTGCTTCCTCGACTTCGTCTCCGACGAGGAGGGGAACCGGGCCGAGGAGTTCCTCGAGGCGGCCGACGAGGTATCGGCGTACCACGCCCGGGAGTACGAGGACGAGTTCGAGAGCCTGGACGAGATGCTGGAGTGGCTCTCGCTCTGTGGCTTCCTCTCGGTCCGTCGGAGCGACGAGAACCGCTACCACGTCGTGTTCCCCTCCGAGGAGATCCGCTGGTTCATGACCCGGTTCATCGAGCGCAGCGCGGTCAGGCTCCCCTTCGACATCGAGATCGAGGAGGGCTACACGAAGGTCATGATGACCGAGATGCCGGTCGAGGAGACCTGAACGGCCTCATCGCGCCACCCTGCCGTTTCTGTCACGAGGCGAGTATGAACTCTTCATACGTCTTCATACGACCGCGTAATCCGCGGCAGAGCCGTGTTACTCGGTAACAACAGACTATAAGCGGGTCGACGGCCTGGTACCTTTCGTCATGGCACAGGATGACACGTTCGCGGACAGGCTGCGGCGGCGGCGGTTCCTGCGCCTGAGTGGGGCGGTCGGTGCGGCGGGCCTCGCTGGGTGTCTGAACCAGGGTGAACTGCAAGGTGAGACCGACGACGGCGGCGACGAGACGGACGGCGGCGGCGGTGGCGGTGGTGGCGGGGACGATGACGACGACGGTGGGGGCGGCGGTGGTGGCTCCTCCGAACCCATCCAGGTCGGAGCCGCGATCCCGTTCTCGGGCGACCTCAGCGACTTCGGTGAGCCGATGCTCAACGCGATGCAGATGGCTGTCGAGGACATCAACGCGGCCGGCGGGCCGCTCGGGCGCGAGGTCGAGATTCTCGACGAGGACACCGGGACCGACCCGACACAGGGCGTCAACGCGGCGAACAAGCTCGTCGAGACCGACGGCGTCTCCGGGCTCATCGGCGCGGTCTCCTCCGGGGTCACCATCAGCATCGCGCAGTCGGTGACCATCCCGAACGAGGTGCTCCACATCACCTCGGCGTCGTCCTCGCCGAGCATCTCGACGCTGGACGACGACGACTACGTGTTCCGCACCCGGACGAACGACCGGTTCGTCGCGAAGGTGATGGCGCGCATCATCCAGGAGCAGGCGGACAGCGCGGCCGTCATCTACGTCAACAACGACTTCGGGCAGGCGCTCGCGGACACGTTCGAGTCCTCGTTCGAGGGCACGACGACGGCGAAGGTCGGCTACACGTCCGGCCAGTCCAGCTACGAGCAGATCCTCTCGGAGGCGTTCAGCGACGACCCCGAGTTCATCGCATTCGCCGGCTATCCGGAGTCCGGGACGACCATGCTCAGCCAGTGGAACGAGGGCGGCTACGGCGGCAACTGGGTGCTGCACACCAGCATGCTCTCGGAGGACGTCATCAGCAACGTCGGCGCCGACGTCATCGACGGGATGTACGGCGTGCGGACGCGCCCGCCGACGGGTGACGCGACGGAGTCCTTCGTCAGCGACTACGAGAGCGCCTACCCCGACGCCGACGTGTTCTCGCCGTACTCGTGGAACTCCTACGACGCGCTCGTGTCGTACTGCCTCGCCGTCCACGCGGCGGGCACGACCGACTCGTCCGCCGTCAAAGAGGAGATGCGCACCGTGTCGAACCCGCCGGGCGACGCGTACAGCTACGCCGAGTTCGGCGACGCCGTCTCCGCGCTGGACGACGGCGGCGAGATCGACTACAGCGGGCCGAGCGGCAACGTGAACTACGACGACAACGGGGACGTGGCCAGCGACATGGTCGTCGTCGAGGTCGTCGACGGCGAGTTCCAGGACCAGGAGGTCATCCCGGCGGACGAGCTGGTCTGAGACGACAGTCTGTCATCCCCCCATTTTCGATACACATGCACGCTGCAACAGCACGACGGAAACGCAGGCAAGGGACGGAGGTGAGGCTCGCGTGAACGGCGATGCCCGTGTCGGCGTCGACATCGGCGGCACGTTCACCGATCTCGTGACCATCGCGGACGGGGCCGTCCGCGTCCACAAGACGCCCTCGACGCCCTCGGACTCCGAGCAGGGAGTCATGGACGGGCTCGAAGGGGTCGCCGAGCAGTACGGCATCGACCCCGAGGACATCGGGTTCTTCGGGCACGGGACGACCGTGGCGACGAACGCCGTCCTCGAGGGCGAGTGGGCCGACACCGCACTCGTGACGACCGCGGGCTTCCGCGACGTCCTCGAGATCGGTCGGCAGGCCCGTCCGGACATCTACGACTTCGACGCCGAGAAGCCGACCCCCGTGGTCGAGCGCGACAATCGGTACGAGGTCGCCGAGCGCCTCGACGAGCGCGGCGAGGTCGTCGAGGTCCTCAACGCCACCTCGGTCAGGGCGCTCGCCGACGAGCTCGACGACGTCGACAGCGTCGCGGTCAGCCTCCTCTACTCGTTCGAGAACGACGCCCACGAGCGTCGGGTACAGGAGCTGCTGGAGGCGGCGGGCGTCGACGCCTCGTTCTCGCTCTCCTCGCGGGTGCTCCCCGAGATCCGGGAGTACGAGCGCACGCTCACGACGGCGCTGAACGCCGCGCTCAAGCCGGTGATGGACCGGTACATCGGCCGGCTCGAGTCCCGCGTCGCCGAGGAGGGTGTCGGCACGGACGTGAAGATAATGCAGTCCAACGGCGGCATCATCACCGCCGACGCCGCACGCGACCGGCCGGTGAACACGCTGCTCTCGGGCCCCGCCGCGGGCGTCCAGGGCGCGACGTACGTCGCCGGGCTCGCGGGCATCGAGGACTGCATCACGATGGACATGGGCGGCACCTCCTGCGACGTGTCGCTCGTCGAGGGCGGCGAACCGCTCGTCACGACGGACGTGGCGGTCGGCGACTACCCCGTCTCGGTGCCGATGATCGACATCCACACCGTCGGGGCCGGCGGCGGCTCCATCGCCTGGACCGACGCGGGCGGCGCGCTCCGGGTGGGCCCACGCTCCGCGGGCGCGGAGCCCGGCCCGGTCTGCTACGGCCGGGGTGGCGAGCGGCCGACCATCACGGACGCCCACGCCATGCTCGGGCGTATCGACCCCTCGCGGTTCCTCGACGGCCCGTCGCCGGACGACGCGGTCCGGCGGGCGGTCAGCGAGCACGTCGCGGACGACCTCGACATGGGTGTCGAGGAGGCGGCACAGGGCATCCTCGACGTGGCGAACGCGAACATGGCGCGGGCGCTCCGGGTCGTATCCGTCGAGCGCGGCTACGACCCGCGGGACTTCGGCCTCGTCGCCTTCGGCGGCGCCGGCCCGCTGCACGCCTGCAAGCTGGCGCGGGAGCTCGAGGTGCCCCGCGTCGTCATCCCCCGGACCGCGGGCGTCCTCTCCGCGCTCGGGCTGCTCATCAGCGACGTGCTGTACGACTACTCCACCTCGAAGGTCCGGCCGTGGACCGACGTCGAACCCGAGACGCTCGCCGAGAGCTTCGCGACGTTCCGCGAACGCGGGAGCGACCGGCTCGACACGGAGCGCGGCACCGCCGACACCGTGCAGTTCGAGCGCTCGGTCGACCTGCGCTACGCGGGCCAGTCGTTCGAGCTGACGGTGCCGGTGCCGGGCGGCGAGGTCGACGCGGATACACTCGACACCGTGGTCGAACGGTTCCACGACCGGCACCGCCAGCGCTACGGCCACGCCTACGAGGACGAGCCGGTCGAACTCGTCACGGTGCGGCTGCGGGCGCGCGGCATCGTCGAGACGCCGGACCTGCACCCGGAGCCCGTCGAGGGCACCGTGGACGACGCGGTGCGAGAGACGCGCGACGTGGTGTACGACGGCCGGGTCCACGGGACCCGCATCTACGACCGGCGACTGCTGCCGACCGGCACGAGCTTCGACGGGCCGGCAATCGTCGAGGGCACGGAGAGCACGGTCGTCGTCCACCCCGACCAGGCGGCCAGGGTGGACGAGTACGGCACGCTGCTCGTGGAGGTGAACGCATGACCGACTCTGTCACGCTCGAAGTCATCAGGAACGCCTGTATCGCCGTCTGCGAGGAGATGAACGCGAACCTCATCCGGACGGGTTACTCGCCGAACATCAAGGAGCGCCGCGACTGCTCGTGTGCGCTGTTCGACGCGGAAGGCGAGATGATCAGCCAGGCCGAGAACATGCCGGTCCACCTCGGCGCGATGCCCTTCTCCGTCGAGGCGGCCATCGACCGGTTCCCACCGGAGACGCTCGAACCCGGCGACGCGATCCTGCTCAACGACCCGTTCTACGGCGGGGCGCACCTCCCTGACCTCACCCTCGTGACCCCCGTGTTCCACGAGGCTGACGACGGGAGCACCGAGCTCGTCGCGTTCGCGGCGAACCGCGCGCACCACGCCGACGTCGGCGGGGCACGCGCCGGGAGCGTCGCCGCGGACTCCACGGAGATCTATCAGGAGGGGCTCCGGATCCCGCCCGTGAAGCTGTTCGAGGGCGGCGAGCCGAACGACTCCGTGTTCGACATGGTGCTCTCGAACGTCCGGACGCCGGACGAACGTCGCGGCGACCTCCGGGCACAGGAGGCCGCCAACCAGACCGGCAGGCGCCGGTTCCTCGAACTCGTCGAGAAGTACGGTCGCGAGACGCTCACCGAGGCGCTCGGCGAGATCCAGGACTACTCGGAGGCCCGGATGCGGGCGGAGATCGAGGCGCTCCCGGACGGCACCTACCGGTTCCACGACGTGCTCGACGACGACGGCCTCGGCAACGAGGACCTGCCCATCCAGGCGACGGTCACCGTCGATGGCGACGGCGTCACCGTCGACTTCGACGGCACAGCCGACCAGACCGAGGGACCGGTCAACGCCGTGCTCGCGGTCACCGCGTCGGCGACGTACTACTCGGTCCGGTGCGTGACCGACCCGGACATCCCACCGAACCACGGCTGCTACCGGCCCATCGACGTCCAGGCCCCCGAGGGCAGCATCGTCAACCCGGAGCCGCCGGCGGCCGTCGTCGGTGGCAACCTGGAGACCTCACAGCGCGTGACCGACGTCGTGCTCGGCGCGTTCGCCGAGCAGGCACCGGAGCGGGTCACCGCGGCCGGCCAAGGGACGATGAACAACATCACCTTCGGCGGCACGGACCCCCGGACCGACACGCCCTACGCGTTCTACGAGACGCAGGGCGGCGGCTTCGGCGGCCGGGCGGGCAAGGACGGCATGGACGGCGTCCACGTCCACATGTCGAACACGATGAACACGCCCGTCGAGGTGCTGGAGACGGCATACCCGCTCCGGGTGCGCCGGTACGAGCTGCGGCAGGACTCCGGCGGCCCCGGCGAGTACCGGGGTGGCCTCGGCATCCGCCGGGACATCCAGGTCCGCGACCACGAGGCGCACTTCAGCCTGCTCGCGGACCGCCACCAGCACCAGCCGTACGGACTGGCCGGTGGCGAGCCGGGGGAGTGCGGCGCGGCCGAGCTCGAGACCGCGGACGGCGAGACGGGACGGCTCCCACAGAAGTCCACCCGGGAACTCCCGCCGGGCTCGACAGTGAGCATCCGCACGCCCGGGGCCGGTGGCTACGGCGACCCCGACGACCGCGACCCCGACGCCGTCCGCCGCGACGTGCGCCACGGGAAGGTGTCCCCGGAGGCGGCCCGGGACGCCTACGGCGTCGATGTCGCGGCCGCGGAGCCGGCAGCGGAGACGAGCACCGACGCGGAGGGAGACGATGACTGATGGCTCGCGACCCGCTCCGGTACGTCCCGCACGTGCTGGTCACGAGCGTCGGCTACGTCGTCTTCGCCTACGCCGCGTTGCCGACGCTGCTGCCGGCACGACTCGGCATCGGGCTCTCGGCGTTCGGGCTCCTGATGAGCGCGCCGCTGGCGGCGTTCGTCGTCGTCCAGCGGCCCGCATCGCGCTGGGTCGGTCGGTACACCACGACGAACGTGCTGTTCGCGGGCGGGCTCGCCCACCTCGTGCTGGGGCTCTCGCTGGACCTCTCGGCGTCGTTCCCCGTCGTGCTCGCGCTGCGCGGGCTCTGGGGGCTGACCGGCGGGCTGTTGCTCACGGTCGGCGCGACGCACATCTCGCGACTCTCCGAGGGAGCGAACGCCACCAGACAGCAGGGCGTCTACGGCGGCCTGCTCACGATGGGCGGGATGCTGGGCTTCCTGCTCGCGCCGACGCTCGTTCGGGAGTTCGGCTGGCTGGCCCTGCACGCACCGGGCGCGCTGCTGTCGGTTCCGGCCATCGCTGTCGCCGGCCTGCACCTGTCGGACCGGCGGACGGAGCCCACGGGGACGACGACGGAACGTGGTGGCGTCGTGCTGCACCCGGTCGTCGTCCTCGCGTCGGCGTGCTACGTCGCCATCATCGGCTCGTACATCACGCTCTCGACGTTCGTGACGGCGTACTTCGCGGACCTCGGCGTGGTCGCACGGCTGAACGTGGTCGTGCTCGCGTCGGCGACGGCGGGCCGGATCGTCGGCGGGGAGACCTCGTGGCGGATCGCGCTCTCGGACCGGCGACTCATCGCGGCGAGCACCGCGGCCGCGGCCGTGGGGTTCGGCGCGATGGCGGCGACGAGGAGTTCGGCCGCGCTGGTCGTCCTCCCGTTCGTCGTCATGCTCGCCGTCTCGGTGCCGTTCGGGGCGGTGTACAACCTCGCGGCCGGAGCGACCGAGTCGGAGGGGACGGCCATCGCGACCATCGTCGCGGCGGGCAACGTCGCCGCGCTCGTGCTCCCGCCGGTCACGGGGACCATCCGGGAGACGACGGGGAGCTACGGCGGCGCGTTCCTCGTCCTCGGTGGACTGAATGCGGTGGCGGCCGTCGCGACGTACTACACGATACGGAGGACGCAATGAGACACGACGGACGGTCCGGCGGGTCGACGCACGCCCGTCGGACGCAGGGGGTGAGCATCGCGTGGTAGACACCGGACTCCTCGACGCGCTGGCGCAGGGGCTGGTCACCGGCAGCATCATCGCCGCCGGGGCCATCGGCCTCTCGCTGGTGTACTCCATCGCGGAGGTGCCGAACTTCGCCCACGGGGACATGATCACCGTCGGGGCGTACTTCGCGCTCGTCGTGAACCGGCCCGCGGAGATCTCGCTGTTGCCGGGGCTGCCCGGCGGTGCGGTGTCGCTGGTGGCCGCCGGCGTGTTCGCGCTCGTCGCGGCGTCGGTGTTCGGCGCGCTGTACGAGCTCGCCATCTTCCGGCGGTTCCGCTCGAAGGAGGCGGACCTCATCACCATGGTCATCGTCTCGCTGGGACTCGCGCTCGTGTTGCGCAACCTCGTGCTGTTCGTCGCCGGTTCGCGCAACATCGCCTACGAGACGCCCGTGGTCCGCGACGTGAACTGGGACCTCTACCTCACCGGCTCCGGGGTCACCGTCCAGCGGACCCAGCGGCAGGCAGGCGACATCGCCCTGCTCAACGAGTGGGGCTACCCCATCTGGCTGGTGCTCGGCATCGTCGTCGCCGCGGTCGCCGTCGGCTACGGCGTCTACCGCTGGCGGACCACCGACGACGACTTCCGGACGGTGCACCTCGTCGCGCCGCGCGTGCTCGGCGTGCTCGGCGGGCTCGCGACGCTGCTCGCGCTCGCCTACCTGCTCCGGTTCGACCCGCAGGGCACCGAGGCGTTCTGGTCGACCCGGGTCGGGACGAGCTACAAGGACATCGCCATCGTGGTCATCGTGGCCGTGGCGATGTTCCTGCTCAACCTCGTCCTGAAGGCGACCAGGCTCGGCAAGGGGATGCGAGCGACCGCCGACAACATGGACCTCGCGGAGGTCCGCGGCGTCGACGTCGACCGCATCCAGCTCGTGGTCTGGGTCATCGCGGGGCTGCTGACCGCACTCGCCGGCGTCCTCGCCGGCTGGAGCGCGTCGAACGTCAACCCCAACATGGGCTTCACCCTGCTGTTGCCCGTCTTCGCGGCGGTCATCCTCGGCGGCATCCGGTCGCCGTACGGGGCCGCTGCCGGGGCCATCCTCATCGGCATCAGCATGGACGTCGGGGTGTACCTGCTCCCCTCGTCGCTGGCGACGTACCGCATCGCGATCGCCTTCGTCGTGCTCATCGGCGTCCTGCTCGTCAAGCCCGACGGCCTGTGGGGTGATGTCTGATGGCGTTAGCCGACTTCGCCGTCTCGCTCGTCACGTTCATCGCCATCTACGGGCTGTTCGCGCTCGGCCTCAACCTCAAGTTCGGCTTCACGGGGCTGATCGACTTCGGCCACGTGGCCTACTTCATGGTCGGCGGCTACGTCACCGCCGTCCTCACCATGCCGGCGCAGGTGACCGGCTACGACGGCCTCGGGGGCTACGCGCTCCCCGCGATGCTCGCCGTCGTGCCGGGCGGCGACGTGCTCGGCTGGCTGCTCGGCGTGGCCGGCGGCATGGTCGCCGCCGCGCTCGTCTCGCTGCTCGTCGGCGTGCCGACCCTGCGCCTGCGCGAGGACTACCTCGCCATCACGGCGCTCGGCATCGCCACCATCCTGAACGAGGTCGTCCGGAACGAGCGCTGGCTGTTCAACGGCCCGTTCGGCATCCGGACCGTCCACCAGCCCGCCGCGGGCGCGTTCCCGGTCGGGTTCGGCTCGTTCACCCTGAACCTCGTCGTCCTCGGCGGACTGAGCGTGCTCATCCTGGCCTACGCCGGCTACCGCGTCGGCTCCTACGTCCGGGACATCGACGCGACCGGTGCCGGACTGGGGCTGGCCAGCGTCGCCGTCTTCGGTGCAGCCATCGGCGCACTGACCCGGGGCGGGTCGCTGCTGGTCGTCGGCGTCGCGCTCGCCGTCGTCGGCGTGGCCGTCCTCCGCGAAGCGGTCCGGCGGTCGGCCGAGCCGGAACGCACGCTCGCGCTCGTCGTCGCACTGGCCGTGGCGGCCTGGTACTTCCTCCAGCCGCTGCTCGCCGCGTCGAACCCGACCGTCACGCTGCAGACGAACGTGATGTTCCTGTTCGACCCCGTCGCCGGGCCGAACGGCGGCCTCGACTACGACCGGTTCTTCATGCTGCTCTCGCTGGGCTTCCTCGTCGGCGGCTACTGGTGGTGCCAGCGCACCATCAACAGCCCGTACGGCCGCGTGCTGCGTGCCGTCCGCGACGACGAGGACGTGCCCCGGGCGCTCGGCAAGGAGACGTTCCGCTACAAGATACAGGCGCTCCTGTTCGGCTCCGGGCTCGCCGGGGCGGCCGGTGCGCTGTACACCATCCACCTCGGCTTCATCAGCCCCGAGCAGTTCGGCGCGATGATCACGTTCTTCGCGTTCGCGTCGGTCATCATCGGCGGGACCGCGAACAACGCCGGGGTCGTCCTCGGGACGGCCGTGTTCTGGGTCATCAACAGCGGGACGCAGTTCCTCAACGACTACTTCCCGTCGGAGTACGCCGTCAAGCTGGCCGCGGCACGGCTCATCTTCATCGGCGTGCTCCTCATCGTCATCCTCTACTACCGGCCGGAGGGCATCCTCGGCGAGCAGGACTACGACATCAGCCTGCCCGGGGACGACCCCGTGCCGAGTCGCGACGAGACCGCGGCGGCAGCCGGAGGTGACGCCGATGACTGACGAGCCCATCCTCTCGGTGTCGGGGCTCGAGAAGTCGTTCGGGGGTATCACCGCGCTCGACGGCGTCGACGTCACCGTCGACCAGGGCATCACGGGCCTCATCGGCCCGAACGGGGCCGGGAAGACGACGTTCTTCAACTGCGTCACCGGCTATCTGGAGCCCGACGGCGGCTCGGTCGAGTTCCAGGGGACCGACCTGACCGGCCAGCGCACCCCGCGCATCGTCCGCGAGGGGCTCGTGCGCACGTTCCAGATCCCGCGCGAGCTGGAGAACATGACCGTCCGCGAGAACCTGCTGCTTGCGCCCGGCGGCCAGTCCGGCGAGAAGCTGAGCCGGGCCTGGCTCCGCGGCGGGCAGTTCGCCGACGACGAACGTCGGAGCCGGCGCGAGGCCGTCGAGATGGCCGAGTTCTTCGAGCTCGACCACCTGCTCGACGAGCCCGCCGGCTCGCTGTCGGGCGGCCAGCGCAAGCTGCTCGAGCTCGCCCGCGTGCTGCTCACCGAGCCCGAGATGGTCCTGCTCGACGAGCCGCTGGCGGGCGTCAACCCGACGCTCGAACGGAAGATCCTGGAGCGCATCCACGAGCTCGAATCGCAGGGGCAGACGTTCCTGTTCGTCGAACACGACATCGAACTCATCATGGAGCACTGCGACCACGTCGTCGTCATGCATCAAGGGCAGAAACTGACCGAGGGTGCGCCCTCGGAGGTCAGGAGCGACCAGCGCGTCATCGACGCCTACCTGGGTGAGGAGCTATGAGCCTGCTCGAACTCGACGCCGTCGACGCGGGCTACGGCGACCTCCAGATCCTGACCGACGTGGAGATGCACGTCGACGGCGGCGAGTACGTCACCATCGTCGGGCCGAACGGGGCCGGCAAGTCCACCGCGATGAAGACCGTCTTCGGGCTGACGACGCACATGGACGGTACCGTCCACTTCGAGGGGCGGCCCATCCACGAGCTCGGGACGCAGGAGATCATCCGCGAGGGCATCGCCTACGTCCCGCAGACCGAGAACCTGTTCCCCCGGATGACCGTCCGGGAGAACCTGGAGATGGGCGCGTACATCTTCGACGACGTGCCGCAGGACCGGCTCGCCGACGTGTTCGACCGGTTCCCCATCCTCGAGGAGCGCCAGCGCCAGCGCGCCGGCACGATGTCCGGCGGCCAGCAGCAGATGCTCGCCATGGGCGCGGCGCTCATGCTCGACCCCGAGCTCCTGTTGCTCGACGAGCCCTCGGCGGGGCTGGCACCCGACCTCGTCGACGAGATGTTCGACCGCATCGACGAGATCAACGACGCCGGGACGGCCGTGCTGATGGTCGAGCAGAACGCCAAGGAGGCACTCCGTCGCTGCGACCGTGGCTACGTCCTCGTCAACGGCGAGAACAGCTTCGAGGGCCCGGGCGACGAGCTGCTGGCGGACGAGGAGGTCCGGCAGCGTTTCCTCGGGGGCTGACGCCCGGGCCACCGACACCCCAGACAGACCGCCCTCGTTTTTCATCCCCACAGATACAGGAGATAGACACGAAAGCGTCGCTGACGGGCATCCACGAGGCACCTAGAGCGCACCTTTATATATGCAACTGTCTTTTCAGATGCATGGCACTCAACTTCGACGACCGCAGCTACGAGAACGGTTTCTGGATCAACGCGCTCATCGGCGCCGTCGCGGCGTTCGTGCTCGGGTTCATCCCGTTCTCGACCGTCATCGGCGGCGTGGTCGCCGCGTACCTACAGAAGGGCGAGACCCGGATGGAGAACGTGAAGGTCGGCGCAGCGGCAGGGGCGATCTTCTTCGTCCCCTCGCTGCTCGGACTGTTCGGTTTCGGCTTCCTGGGCATCCTGACCGGGGACGCGACCGGGTTCATCGTGCTGATGATCTTCGGCATCATCCTGCTCGTGATGGCCGGCATCTACACCGTCGGCCTCTGTGCACTCGGCGGCTTCATCGCCCACGCGGTCTGGGAGGACGACTTCCGCAAGGCCCGCACCACCGCGAGCACCGGCACCAGCACCGAGACCTACGAGGAAGCGCAGTACTGAACGGCCCCCATCGTACCGACCGCCGGTCGTCGACCGTCCGGTGACGGCGAGCGGAACAGTTTTTATTTCGGCCTATCTTCCCGGACAGTAACGGTGTCCCGCGACAGTGACGTCGACACGACGGACAGCCAGCCCGGTCGGGGTCGATTCCTCCTGTCCGTCCTGCTCGGGGTGCTCGCCGGAGTGACGCTCGGCACGGGCGGACAGCACGGTGCCGACTTCCTGCCCCTGGTCGCCGGGTTCGTCGCCGCGACTGTGCTCCGGCGGCGGCTCACGGTCGTGCTACTCGCGGGGCCGCTCGCGGGCCTCCTCTCGTTCCTCGCGGCGTGGCTCGCCAGCGGTGGCCGTGGGGAGTTCGAACTCTTCCGGGTCGAGGCGGGCGAGAGCATGCTCGTCGTCGCACTCCTCGGCTCCGTCTTCGCCGTTCTCGTCGGGGGTATCGGTGCGTACGCCGCCACCCTCTTCTTCACCGAAGCGGGCCGTGACGCGTGGGTCCGCCACTGGCGGCGCTGGTGGTGGTGGTGAGCGGCCCACCCTCGCTGCTACCCGTACGATTTTATGCTCGGTTGGAGAAGGCCCGGATATGCCATACAGCTACGAGCCGCACTACTTCGAGGACATGGAGGTCGGGAAGACCTTCGAGAGCGTGGGCCGGACGGTCACGGAGTCGGACTTCGTCTTCCACTCGATGTTCGCCGACGACTGGACCGAGCTCCACACGAACGCGGAGTACAGCGAGGAGGGCCCGTTCGGCGAGCGCATCGGCCACGGCCCGATGACGTTCATCCTCACGACCGGCATGGTCCAGCGCTGTGGCTTCGTCGAGCGGACCGTCATCGCCTTCCTCGGCATGAACTACATGGACGTCCCGAACCCGCTGACCATCGGCGACACCATCTCCTCCGAGTTCGAGGTCACAGAGAAGAAGGAGTTCGAGTCGCGCGAGGACGCTGGCCTCGTCGTCATCGACGCCGAGACGCGCAACCAGGACGACGAGATACTGCTGCAGGGCGACATGAAGTTCATGTTCAAGAAGCGATCCGCGTACGGCGACGACCCCGAATCGCCGTAGCGCGCCCGAGACGGTAGCCGGGCTGTCCATCGTCGGTCGGTGACTGCGAGCGAACGGGTGACTCTCGGATCGCCGGGTCCGTATCCGTCGAGAACCCAGCCGAAGGTCTTCGCTACCGGGACGACAGTCGAACCCGGTTACCCGACGCCGCGGTCACGCAGGACGGCATCCTGTCAACACCGGAGAGAGGGAGCGGGGCAGCCGGCCGTTCTGCATCCCACCTCCAGAAACAATCACCGACGGTGATTTTTTGGTCCTCGCTCCCCTCTGTCCACTGGAACGATGAGTCCCCCGACCGACGGTACGACCCGCCGACGGATGGTGTCACTTCTGATAGGTGCTGGCGTCACGACCACGGCCGTCGACCGGTTCAGTGGCGGTGCCTCCGGGGACAGGACCGTTGACACCTGCCCTTCGTCCACGGGCGGGGGTTCCGGCGTGGTTACCACGACGACCTGCGAGGACGCCAGCGTCCCGAGCCCGTCCACGGAAGTCACGGTCGAGGGGCCGGTCGACATCGCACACGACTCGCGTGGCGAGGACGAGTGGATCGCAGTCAGCTCGACCGCCGTCTCGACGCTCGGCCTGTCCGTCGGCCAGCAGTGCCGGCTCGCCCCGACCGGAAACGGACAGTTCGAGTCAGCGACGTACACGATCTCCGAGAGCTACGAGTGTCCGGACCCGGAGATACAGTGCGAATCCGGTGCCATGGAGCGCCTCGGGCTGAGCAACGGCAGTACGGCGTACCTCGTCCCGTGGGCAGTCCACCCGGAGTACGAGTCACGGCTCGACGCGGCGCGGTTCGACGAGTTCGTCGAGCTGTCGAACCAGCGGTCCGGCTCCGACACGTGTGTGCTGGCTCCTCACGGCGGTAACATCGAGTACGGGACCGACCAGCAGGCGGCGGCGTTCGGCGAGCAGGCTGGTGCGAGCGACTGGCGCTGCGTCGGGTTCAACGACGGCCCCGGCTCGTACGACAGGTGGCACATCACGTCCGTCGACATCTCCCCGGAGTCGTTCCCCCAACTCGCCTCGCTCTCGGCTCCGTTCCAGAGCACGGTTGCACTCCACGGCTACAGCGGCTCCGGTGTCCTCGTCGCGGGTCTCGCCGACCAGTCGCGAAAGGAGTCGGTCACGACGGCGCTCCAGGGCCACCTGCCGGACGAGGAGATCACCCTCATCAGCGGTACAGACTCCTACGGTGCGACCAACCCGGCGAACATCATCAACTGGCTCGCCGCCGGCGAAGACACGATCCAACTCGAGCAGTCCTGGACGGTCCGGAACGAGAAGCGGGAGGCGGTCGTCTCGGCGCTCCTCGACGTCTACGGCGGTTAGAGCGCCTCGACGACGGCCTCGGCGACCTCGTCGGCGTGCTCGTCACGGATCTGCCGCGGCTGGCCGACCCAGACGCCACCGTCCCCGGCGGCACGGTTCACCAGCACGTCCGGATCGGTGCGGGCATAGCGTCCGTCCCCGACCTGGGTCGACGGGAACGAGAGCGGGAGCACCTCGTCGATGGCGTCGCGAACCGCCGTCTTTGTCTCTATCGAGGCCCCACCACCCACGAACACCCGGCTCGTGCAGGTGCCGTGGAACGAGACCGCCTGGTCGTACTCGGTCCCGAGGACGCCGCCGAGTTCGGGATAGGAGTTCCCCGAGATGTCGTCGGACGGGACGTGCCAGCGGACGTAGGCGTCGCCGCCCGGACGGTACCCTCTGGTCCGCCAGACCGTCGTGGCTGCCTCGGCGCTCAGACCGGCGTGCTCTGCCTGGTCCGCGGTCTGTGGTTCGATGTCGCCACCGTTCGGTGCGAGGACCGCGAGCTCGTCGCCGTCTCCGTCGACCCGCTCGATGAGCTCGCCGTTCGCCTTCGCCTCCTCCTCGTCGTAGGACGGATGCGGGACGACCGGGTCGAGCTCCGACTCGAACACCTCTGTCCCGATGGAGCAACCGCCGCTCGGGCGCGGGCAGGCGTCGCCGTCCTGGACGTAGTCGACCTCGTTCAGCGCGAGGCGACACCGCCCACGGCGGGCGATGCGAACCCTGTTGTCGTCGTCATCCTGGATGGTCTCATCGATGGTGTACACCGCGTACTCCGCACCGTCGTCGCGCCAGAGTCGAACCTGGTCGCCGACAGTCACGTCGACGGCGCTCAACAGCGCCGGGTCGACGGTGACCTCGGTCAGTCCGCCACCGGGTGCGACACCCGTCTCCGGGAAGTCGACGGTCACGTCGACCGTCGGTTCGTCGTCGTCCAGGCGTGAGCGCCCCGCGACGAGTCGTTCCGGTTCGGGTCGCGTCAACGCCTCGGTGGCGCCGACGCCGACCGCGGCGACCGCCGGGACGGTCAGCATCCCGGCGAGCGCGCTTCGTCTCGATATGCCGTTCGATTCGTCGTCGTCGTTCGAGTAGTCCCCTGTCATGCTTCGAAGATCGCAGTTCGGTCGAAACCCTGTACTCCCGACGGGCGAGACCCGGACGGGGGGTGGAATCCCCCGTCTGAACCGCGGCCGTGCGGTCGTGGCCGAGGACCTGCGTCGGCGGCCTGAAGCGGTCACGGTCTGAGTTCGCCCTCCAGTCCGGTCTCCGCATCGCGCGCCGGCCGGTCGTCGACCGGGTCGGAGCGCCACTCCAGCGACGGGTCCTCGGCCGCCTCAGCGGCTACATCGTCAGCCGCCATCTCCTCGATCGCCTGCTCGAGGTCCCGCATGAACGAGGCGACCGTGTTACCCATGACGAGGACCGGCCAGCCGTCCGAGAGCGCCGTCGAGAGCACCGACTCGGCCGACTCCGACTCCTCGTCGTGTTCGACGACCGGGAACGGCGCCTTCCGTGCGAACACGTCGGTGTTCGCACCGACGACGCGGACCTGCTCTACGTCGCCGCGGTCCGCGAGGGTGGTGAGGTAGTCGAGGAACGCCGCGGACCGTGCACGACGGTCGCGCCGCAGATAGACGAGCGGCTGGACGACGTCGAAGTAGCCATCCGTGAGAGACCGCCTGATGGCCTCCGTGCTCTCGACGTCGTTGACCGACGCCGCGTTGAACACGTGACCCGCCGGGACGCTCGTCCACTCGACACGCATCTCGTCGAGCAGCGCCTCCCGCGTCCGGGGGTCCATCGGCTCCAGCCCCAGTGCCTCGAGGACGGTGTCGACACCGTAGACGACCTCGGCACCAGGGACCGTCTCGTGAACCTCTGGCACCTCGACGAGTGAGGCGACGGTCCCATCGGCCCGCAGCTCCCGCAGCAGGAACGACCGGAGCGCTTCGTCCTGTTCACCGATGACGACCTTCGTCTCCTCGGGGATGGACCACGCGAGCGACCGGGCGATGTGTGCACGGGTCCGCCCGAGGGTGTCGCGGTGGTCCTGTCTGACGTTCGTGAGCAGGACCACGTCCGGGTGCGCGAACTGCTGGTTGACGACACGGGTGGTGTAGTCGCTGATGCCCTGGTTCTCGAAGATTGCGACGTCTTCGGCACCGTGGGTTCGCAGCTCACGCTCGTTCTCGTAGAGGGTGACACGCCCGTCGCGCTGGATGGGCGTCGCCTCGCCGTTCCGGTACGACTTCGGTTTGTTGCCGGTCACCTTCGCGTACACGTCGTAATTCCGGGACGCGAGGACATCGTGGAGGTACTTCGTGGCACTCGACTTCCCACGGACCCCGGAGACGACGACCGATGTCTGGACGTCGTCGATCCGGCCCCGATGCGATGGGCCACGCGCCAGCAGCCGTCGCAGCCAGTCGGTCGCGGCACCGAGCGCGGTCACGACCCGACACCCCCGGCACGTTCTCTGACCGGCTCGTGACGGTCGTCGAGCTCTCGCGCGACGGCGACGCCGACCGCGAGGAGCCCTCCCGCGAGCAGTGCCGTCGTCGCAGGCCGCCAGCCAGGCGGCGTGTGGCCGAGCGCGATCGCGACCAGCAGGAACCCGCCGAACACGGCGCCAGTGAGCACCACCGAGAGGTGGCGCTCGTGTGCCGGCACGCGGTGGAGGTTGTACCCGCCGACGCCGACGAGGACCCCGACGAACAGCCCGGTGAATCCGGGCAGCACGACGACTGTCCCGGCCACCGTGGTCGTCAGGACGCCGAGCGCGATACCTGTCGAGAGGAGCACGCGGCCGTACAGCAGCGTCCGACGTGCGACGATTTCGACCGCCACCGTGACCAGCACCAGCCCGGTCACGTACACCGCGAGCGAGGACGGGGCGATGGTCACGAACATCGCCATGAGGGGTGCGCTGATCATCCCGAGCAATCGAACACCCCATCGGTCGTACACCGCCTCGTTGAGGACGAGGCCGAGGACGATACTCGCGGTCGCGAACAGCTGTCCGGGTGCGAACGACTGCTGTGGCTCCACGGCCCCGGCGCTCCGCAATCGGGCGACGTCGGACCCCTTGTTGAACAGCACGGGAACGCCGACGTCGGCGAGGAGCTCCGACGTCGTGGGGTTGACCAGCGCGAGACCACAGACGAACAGGCTGGCGATCGCTGCGAGACTGAACAACGCGTCCCAGACGCGTTTGTCGCTCTCGAGGCGGTGGAAGTTGTACGCAGCGACACCGGGCATGATACTGCCAAGGAAGATGACCTCGGAGGTCAGGTCCACCGAGACGAGTGCCATATCCGCACACAGGAGGATGCCGAGTGGGATGACCGCACCCGCGACCATACTCGACAGCAACAGCATCCGTCCGAACAGGAACGTCCGCCGTCGAAGGACGGAGAGTGCGACGTAGGCGACGACGGTACTGCCCACCAGTATCGGGAGCGATTCGAAGTCGTACAGTCCGTAGATGGCGGTGATGGGGACCACCAGCACACCCCCCAACCGCAGCCCGGCGAACTGAACCGCGAGGACACTCATCCCGACCCCCAGGAGGAGCAACCCCGCACTCAGCAGCAACGGGATAACACCCCCCTGCCGTTCGGTGTGATCCGGCACGTTCGTCTCTCACAGCCCGGTCCTCTCGGGTCCCCGGGACCGCAGCGACCCGAACTATCATTCGAATAAACTATGTCTGACATCATATACATCACCAATGGATATTCTCCATCGGAGCCAATTATGCTTTTTGGAATCAGATATTTTTCTCAATACCTAGATGCGAATCTTTGACAGTAGGCGAGTCTACCTCGCGATTTTTGTGAACCGGGGTTTAGTCGAGGATAGCCTAGAATATTGTAGCACGCGCCCGAAAAGATATACTATATCAATTACTATTCTCGTATGTTGTTGATTCACATTCAGTACTACAGGCGAGCCGGCACCACTTAACTACCGTCGGACCAATCACCGGATATGGCAACCCTGGACCTGCTCGCGGACGAACCGCGGGCGATCGACACCCACGCCCACCAGCCGACCGAGGAGTTCCTCTTCGACGCGGGCGGCGAGATGATGCAGGACGCCGCGAAGCGCTTCGGCAAGGAGATGGTGCCGAACTCCTACGAGGAGATGATAGAGGAGTACCGCGCCGTCGGCATCGACCGGGCGGTGCTGCTCGGCTGGGACGCCGAGACCAACACCGGCAACCCGCCGGTGCCGAACGAGTACGTCGCCGAGGTGCGCGACGAGCACGACGACTTCTTCATCGGCTTCGGCAGCGTCGACCCCCTGAAGGACGACTGCGTGGAGGAGGCCCGCCGCTGCGTCGAGGACCTCGACCTCGTCGGCTTCAAGTTCCAGCAGATCGCCCAGGGCTTCGACCCGAGCGACCCCGAGCACGAGGAGCTGTTCGACACCATCGAGGACCTCGGCGTCCCCTGCGTGTTCCACGGCGGGAACTCCACGCTCGGCGCCTGCGCGCCCGGCGGCCGCGGCCTGAAGATCAAGTACGGCGACCCGATGCTGCTCGACGACGTGGCCGCCGAGCACCCCGACCTGCAGATACTCATCGCCCACCCCGCGTTCCCGTGGGAGAAGGAGCAGCTCGCCATCTGCCAGCAGAAGGGCAACGTCTACATGGACCTCTCGGGCTGGATGCCGGCGTACATCGACGAGCAGGTGCTCCACTACGCGAAGACACTGCTCAAGGACAAGGTGATGTTCGGCACCGACTACCCGATGCTCGACCCCGGGCTGTGGCTGGAGCAGTTCGCCGAGCTCGACTTCCCCGAGGAGGTCCAGCGGAAGATCCTCTGGGAGAACGCCGAGGAGTTCTTCGACCTCGACTGACCGCCCACGAACGCTTTTCTCGCTGGCGACCGCGTAGCCGTCATGGACATCAGAATCGACCACGTCGCGAGCGCCTGGGCCGACCGCGAGGCGGGCGAGGCCGCGTGCGACGCCGTCGGACTGCCGACCACCTACGGCGGGGAACACGCAGACGGCAGCACCGACATGAGCATCGTCGGCTTCCCGGACGGCAGCTACCTGGAGCTCATCACGAACACCGGCACGGCGACGCCCTCGCGTTGGCCCGCGTTCATCGCCGCAGACGCCGGGCCCGCGGCCTGGTGCGTCGAGGTCGACGACCTCGGGGACGCGCTCTCCCGGGCGCTCGACGCGGGAGTGCGCGTCGCCGGGCCGGACCGCGACGGGCGCGACCGACCCGACGGCGTCTCGGTCGAGTGGGAGACGGCCATCCTCGGGGACTCACTCGGAGCGACGCTCCCGTTCTGCATCGAGGACCGCACCCCACGCCGCTACCGCATCACACCCCACCCCGACCTCGTCGAGTCACGGCTCACGGGCATCTCGGAGGTCGTCGTCCTGACCGACGAGCCGGGCGAGCTGACGCGACCGTTCGACCGGCTGTTCGGGGTGCCACGGCCGGAGACGCTCGACGTGGCCCGCCTCGACGCCACGCTGCACCGGTTCGCGGGTTCGGGCGTCGCGCTCGCCGAACCCAGGGGCGGTCGCCTCGCGGACCGGCTCGACGAGTTCGGACCCGCGCCCTGTGCCGTGCTGGTGGAGACGACCGACCTCGACGCGTCGCGGGAGAGGTTCGCGCTCGGCGAGGCTGAGGAGTGGCACGACGACCGCGTCGCGTGGTTCGACCACCCGGCGCTGCGGGACTGGCTCGGCATCGTGGAGTACGCGCACTGAGGGCTCCTGAGCCACGTCGGCGACCGGGGTGGGCGTCCCCGGCCCTGAGGACACCCGTGCCGTAATTCAGGTAACTATTGAACGAACAGGGGGTTTTGAGCCCTCGGGAACCGAATCATCGTTCATGCACAAACCGCTCCTGGTGACAGACTTCCTCGATCGCGCGCGCCGACACTACGCCGACGAGACCGCCGTCGTGGCGACGACGGGCGAACGGTACACGTACGACGAGTTCGGCGAGCGGGCCGACCGGTTCTCGGCGTTCCTCCAGTCGGCGGGCGTCGAGCAGGGTGACCGCGTCGCCGTCCTCGACCCCAACACGCACTACCACCTCGAGGCAGCGTACGGCTCGATGCAGGTGGGCGCGGTGCACACGCCGCTGAACTACCGGCTGACCGCCGACGACTACGCCTACATCCTCGCGGACGCCGACGTGACGGCGATCTACGCCGACCACGCGTACGCCCACCGCATCGAGCAGATCCGCGACGACGTGCCGACCGAGACCTTCGTGACGAACGACGTCGACGCCGTCGACGGCGACTGGCGCTCCTTCGACGACGAACTCGACGCTGCCGGCCCCGACTACGAACGCCCCGAGATGGTGGAGGACGACGTGGTGACCATCAACTACACCTCGGGCACCACGGGCGACCCCAAGGGCGTCTGTCGCACCCACCGCGCCGAGACCATCCACTCCTACCTCGTCACGGCCCACCAGGACATCTCGGACGACGACGTCTACCTCTGGACGCTCCCGATGTTCCACGTCAACGGCTGGGGCCACATCTACTCCATCACCGGGAACGGTGCGACACACGTCTGTACGCGCGGCGTCGACGCGGAGGCGGTGTTCGACGCGGTCCAGACCGAGGACGTGAGCTACCTCTGTGCAGCACCGACCGTTCTCAACATGCTGATGAACCACTACGACGAACACGACGGCGACGTGCAGACGACCGGCGCGAACCCCGTGCGCGCCGCCACGGCCGGTGCCGCCCCGCCCGAATCGACGCTCAGGACCGTCGAGGGCGAGTTCGGCTGGACGCTGATGCACGTCTACGGCGCGACGGAGACCGGCCCGCTCATCACCACCTCCCACGCGCCCCGGCACCTCGCCGGCAAGACGGACGACGAACGGTTCGACCTGATGAAACGGCAGGGGATCGGCTACCTCGGCACCGAGGTCCGGGTCGTCGACGAGGACGGCGACGACGTGCCCCGCGACGGCTCGACCATCGGCGAGATCGTCGTCCGGGGCAACCAGGTCATGGAGAAGTACTGGAACAAACCCGAGGAGACCGAGACGGCGTTCAGCGAGCGTCGGGAGGGCTACTACCACATGGGCGACCTCGCGACGTGGGACCAGAACGGCTTCGTCGCCATCCAGGACCGCAAGAAGGACATCATCATCTCCGGCGGCGAGAACATCTCGACCATCGAACTGGAGGACGTGCTCTACGACCACCCCGAGATCGCGAAGGCGGCGGTCATCCCCGCGCCGAGCGACAGGTGGGGCGAGACGCCGAAGGCGTTCGTCGTCCCGACCGTCGACGCCACCATCGACCCCGACGAGGTGAAGGCGTTCGTGGCGGACCGCGTCGCGAACTTCAAGCGCATCACGCGGGTCGAGTTCGTCGAGCAGCTCCCCGAGACCGCGACCGGGAAGGTCCAGAAGTACGAACTCCGCGAGCGGGAGTGGGAGGACGAGGACTCGATGGTCGGGCAGGGGTAGGGACCCACGATCGAGCCTGGGCAGCGGTTCTCGCCCGGTGAGACCGACGACACACAGTTATCTTCCCGGCGAACGTCTCGGTAGTCATGAACGAAACCACCCACCGGACGCTCCATCTCGCGAAGTGGGAGACGCGATTCTTCGCGTGGCTCATCGACATCATCCTCGTCGCCGCGGTCGTCGAGGTGTTCAACCAGGCCCTCGTCACGCTCCCGAGCGTCCTGAGCGTCGAGTTCGGCACCGTCGGTGGCTTCGGCGTGTTCTTCGGCGCGAACGGGTTCGCGCTGTTCGTCTACTGGACCATCTCGGAGGGCGTCTGGGGCCAGTCGGCCGGGAAGCGCGTGCTCGACCTCCGCGTGACCGACCGCCGTGGTGACCAGCCGAGCATCCTCGCGGCGGCCGGCCAGGCGTTCGGGAAGGCCTTCTTCCTGCCGTTGGACTGCCTCGTCGGCTGGTTAGCGATGGAGGGCGAGAAGCTCCGTCTGACGAACAAGCTCACGAACACCATCGTCGTCGAATCCCCGAGCGAGGACCCCGAGGGTGTCGAGTACGTCGTCCCGGAGGAGTAGTCAGTCCCAGTCCGGGTTCCGGCCCTCGAGGAAGGCGTCGACGCCCTCGGCGTGTTCCTCGGACATGTACGCCTGCACCTGCAGCATGTTCTCGTAGTCGAGCGCCTTCCGCCAGTCGTTGTCGAGGTTCTCGTGGATGGCCTGCTTGGTCATCCCGACCGTCCGCGTCGGCCGGCGGGAGAGCTTGCCGACGATCTCGTCGACCGCCTCGTCCAGCTCGTCCTCGGGTACGGCATCGTTCACCAGCCCCATCTCTGCGGCTTCCTCGCCGTCGAAGAACTCGCCCGTCATGGTGAGTCGCTTCGCGGTGCGGAGCCCGACCAGCCGCGGCAGGGTGAACGTCGCGGCGGTGTCCGGGACCAGTCCCACACGGATGAACGCACAGGAGAACGTCGCGTCGGGCACCGTGTACGCCATGTCCGACGCCGCGACGATGGCCAGGCCCGCACCGACGCAGTCGCCGTTGACCTTCGCCACGACCGGGACGTCGCTGTTCAGGAGCTCGGCCGCGGCCCGGTTGAACGTCTCCGCGACGCGTTCGTAGGACTCCCGTGGCCCCTCCTCGCGCTCCTTCATCGCCTGGATGTCGCCCCCGGCGGAGAACGCGGGGTCGTCGCCCGTGAGCACGATGGCGTCGTGCTCGACGGGGTCGGCGCCCGCGACCGCGTCGGCCAGCTCCGTCGCCACCTCCAGGTTCATCGCGTTCATCACGTTCGGTCGGTCGAACGTTATCGTGCGTACGCCGTCGTCGTCCTCGACTCGCATACGTGCTGCAACTTTCCATGAGTGCTTAATTGTTCGGTCGTCGGGCATCGAGCACGCTGGTCAGGATTTTTGTATCGACGGTCCGAACGTCGAAGCGAACCAATGAATCCGCTGAAACCGCCGTGCATGCGCAAGAACTCCCACGCGAAGCAGGGCGCCGAGGAGGGCGCGAAGATCGGTGCGAAGATCGGACGACCCCTCGGCCCCGTCGGTTCCGGCATCGGCGCGGGGATGGGTGCGGCGAGCGGCCACATCGCCGGCGCGATGCGGGACAACGTCGAGAACGTCCTCAAGCCGTTCTGAGCCGTTCGCACGGCTTGGCAAGGTTCAAAGCCCCCGGGCGAATTCGTGTCCGTATGGACACGTACGAGTTGATGACCCGGAACACCGACGAGGTCATCACCGAGTCCGAGGTACGCGCACTGGCCGACGACCCCGACGGGAAGCGGGTCTACGTCGGCTACGAACCCTCGGGCGTCCTCCACGTCGGCCACCTCCTGACGGCGAACAAGCTCATCGACCTGCAGGAGGCAGGGATGGAGGTGGTCGTCCTGCTGGCGGACGTCCACGCCTACCTCAACGGCAAGGGCACGTTCGAGGAGATCAGGGAGACGGCAGAGCGGATGCGCGCGCAGTTCCTCGCGTACGGGCTCGACGAGGAGCAGACGGAGTTCGTCTACGGGAGCAGCTTCGAGATGGACGAGGACTACGTGCTCGACCTGCACCAGCTCGAGCTGGAGACCAGCCTGAACCGCGCCCAACGGGCGATGGCCGAGCTCCAGGGCGGGGAGACCGCGAAGGTCAGCCACGTCGTCTACCCGCTCATGCAGGCCCTCGACATCGAGTACCTCGATCTCGACCTCGCCATCGGCGGGATGGACCAGCGCAAGGTCCACATGCTCCACCGCGAGGAGCTCCCGTCGCTGGGCTACGACGCCCGTCCCTGCCTGCACACGCCCATCCTCGCCGACCTCACCACCGGCGTCGGCAAGATGTCCTCCAGCCAGGGCGTCACCATCTCGATGGAGGACTCCGCCGACGACCTGCAGGAGAAGGTGAACAAGGCCTACTGCCCGCCGACGGCGGACCCCGAGCCCGACGAGGACGGCAACGACCGGCACAACCCGGTGCTGGAGCTGTTCCACTACCACGTCTTCCCGCGGTTCGAGTCGGTCACCGTCGAGCGCCCCGAGAAGTACGGCGGCGACCTCGTCTACGAGAGCTACGACGCCCTCGAGGCGGACCTCGAGTCCGGCGAGCTCCACCCGCAGGACGCGAAGAACACGCTCGCGAGCTACCTCGACGAGCTCATCGCACCCGGTCGCGAGAAGCTGCAGGAACTGCGCGCGAACTGACACAGCAGGCCACCCCGACGCTGCTTTCTCGGCCGCCCAACCGGCCGCTTCAAGTCGCGCCGTCACGAACCCGTCCCGCATGAACGAGACACGACGGCGCGTCCTCGCAGCACTCGCCGACGGCCCGGTGAGTGGCCCCGCACTCGCCGATGAGCTCGGCGTCTCCCGCGCCGCCGTCTGGAAGCACGTCGAAGCCATCCGCGAGGCCGGCTTCGGCGTCGAGAGCGGTGACGAGGGCTACCGACTCACCTCGGTTCCGGAGTACGGGGGGCTCGCCATCGCCCACGGGCTGGACGCACCCTACGAGATAGAGTACCACGACACGGTCGGGTCGACGAACGACCGCGCCCGCCAGCTCGCCGACGACGGGGCGAGCGACGTGGTGGTCGTCGCCGACGAGCAGACCGGCGGCAGGGGGCGGCTCGACCGCGAGTGGGCTGCCCCGCCGGGCGGCGTCTACGCCTCCATCCTGACGCGGCCGACCGTCCCGCCATCGCAGGTGCCACTCGCGACGCTCGCCGCCGCCGTCGCGGTCACCCGCGCCGCCCGCGAGGCTGGTATCGATGCCCGCATCAAGTGGCCGAACGACGTCCTGGTGGCGGTCGACGACGGAGCGGACGACGAGGAGCCGGCACACCGCAAGCTCGCCGGCATCCTCACCGAGATGGAGGGGGAAGCCGACCGCGTCTCCTGGCTGGTCGTCGGTATCGGGGTCAACGCGAACGTCGCGGCCGCGGATCTGCCACCGACGGCGACGAGCCTCCGGGAGCAGCTCGGCGAGGAGGTCGACCGTCGGGTGTTCCTCCAGCGCGTGCTCGAGGAGTACCACGAGCTGGGCACCGACGCCGACGCCGTGCTCCCGGCCTGGCGCGAGCACGCCCTCACGCTCGGCCAGCACGTCCGGGTGGAGACCCCCACGGGCGAGGTGGTCGGTGACGCGGTCGACATCGAGTCGCCTGGCGCGCTCCTCGTCGAGACAGACGACGGCATCGTCAGGGTGAGCGCGGGCGACTGCGAGCACCTCCGCCCGGTCGACGCAGCGTAGGTCGCGTCGGCGACGGCAGCGATCGAGATCCGACGGCTCACCTGAAGACGACGACGGCGAGCAACGGGAGCGACGCGAGCAGGGCGAACACCGCCATCCAGGGGACGACCATGACGAACGCGGCGTTGATGAACGCGATGGCCGCCACCGCGACGACGCGCTCGCCGAGGGTCATCGCGGCACGGTCGTCCCCTCGAAGCCGCGCCGCCGTCCGTCTCATCCCGAGACCTGCACCGTCAGCACGGGGACCTCCGAGGACCTGACGACGCGCTCGGCGACGCTCCCGAGGAGGAGCCTGTCGATACCGCCGCGGCCGTGGGTCCCCATCACGACGAGGTCGCAGTCCTCCGACTCCGCGTATCTGACGACCTGTTTGGCCGGTGTCCCCTCCAACAGCGCCGTCTCGACGGGCACACCGGCCTCGTCGGCGAGTTCGACGACCCGTTTCAGGGCCGCATCGCCCTCCCGTTCGAGCATCTCGTGGAGCCCCTCCCACGCGGTCTCCATCGGGACGCCCCCGTAGCTGGCCGAGTCGACGACGTAGACGGCGTGGATGGTCGCGTCGTGGGCGACCGCGAGGTCGATGGCGTGGCGGACCGCCCGCTCGCCCTCCTCCGAGCCATCGGTCGGCACCAGTATCCGGTCGTACATGTGGTATGCTATCACGTTGGTCGGGGCGGGTCTTGAGTGTGCCGTCGGTCCACACCGGCCCACCGCCAGCTACCGGACGACCGTGCGGATGTCGTCGACACCGGCGCGACGGACCACCGCCCTGACCACGTCCTTCGCTCCGGTGAGGTTGTTGGAGTCGCCGTCGAGCACGAGCAGTTTCGCGTCCCGCCCCGGCTCGACGAGGCCGCAGTTCAGGTCGGCGATGTCGGCACCGGCGACGGTGGCCATCCGGAGCACCTCGGTCGCGGAGACGTCGAACAGCTTCGCCGCGAACTCCATCTCGCGGAACATCGAGGGCGAGTTCAGGAACACGTTGTCGGTGCCGAGTGCGACCGACGTCCGCTCCAGCAGCTCGGAGACCGGCGAGAGGCCGACGTCGGTGACGAGGTTCGACCGCGGGCAGACGACGACGGGCGTCTCCGAGTCCGCCAGCCGGTCGAGGTGCCACGACTCGGGATGGACCATGTGGACGAGGAAGTCGGGGTTCAGGTCCATCGCGCCGTCGATGTCGGAGCTGTCGACCTCGCCCGCGTGGATGCCGAACAGCTTGCCCTCGCGGGCGGTCGCCGCCCGCTCGCGCTCGAAGTCCGCGTCGTTCGTCCCCGACGCGCCGTAGCCGTCGGCCGCGTGCATGGCGTCGATGCTCCCTCGACCGAGCACCACCGAATCGACGGGGACGTTCTCCCCGGCGGCGCGGATCTCGCGCACGCCGGCGACGTCGCCCTCGCGGAACTCGATGTGGGCCGCGGTCCCGGCCTCGGCCATGAACTCGAGCGAGCGGTGCATCGCGGCGATGGTCTCCTCGGTGCTCGCCTGCCGGAGCAGCCGATGTTTCAGCCCGTCCGGCGGGGCGACCAGTTCTTCGAGCGAGAGGCCACCGCCGGCCTCCTTCGCGATCGAGTCGCCGATGTGCGTGTGGGCGTTGACGAACGCCGGGAGGACGATGGCGTCGCTGTCGACCCGCTCCTCCTCGATGGCCGCGATCTCGCCGTCCGCGACGACGACACGGCCCTCGACCGGCTCGAAATCGCGACCGCGGAGGATGGTCCCCTCGACGAGTCGCCGGCCATCGCTCGGGTCCCCGGCGTCTTCGCCCGCCGCATCGCCGTCACCCGTCATTGCCCGTACTGGTCGAGGGTCCCCTGCAGGCCCCGGACCTCGGTGACGAGCGCGCCGTCGATCTCGAGGTCGAGCACGCGCACGGCGGCGGTGCCGACCTGGTCGGTCAGGTCGGCGGGACAGTAGACGCCGAGGCGCCACTGCGCGAGCTGGGCGGACTGGAGTGCCTCGACCAGCGGGGACTGCTCGTCGAGCCGCCGGGCCTCGCCGCCGACGAGGACGCGCGTCGAGGACTCGTCCATCGACGGCTCGCCGGGCACGTCGAGGACGACCTGGTCGGGCTCGACGCCCGCCCGCTCGGCGATCTCGAGCTCGTACCCCCGCACGTCCTCGTGCTCGATGTCGAGGACGTCCCCGGGCACGTCGGCGCGCTCGGCCCAGACCGCCCGCTTGTACAGATCGCGCTCGTCGAACCGGCGGGCCACCTCGGCGGTCGCCTCGGCGTTGCGGAGCGCGACGAGGAAGCCGGGGTCGTCCATCCGCCGCAGGTCCTCGGCGTCGTGGTCGGTGGCGTCCAGCAGTCGCTCGCCAGCCCGCCGGAGCATCGCCTTCGAGATGCGGGTGACGTGGTGGTCGTAGACCGTCGGTGTCATGAGCGCCCGGGCGACCAGGAGGCTCTCGGCGGTCTGGACGTTGCCCTCCGCGAGGACCAGTTCGCCGTCCTGGAAGGTGAGCTCGCGGACGAGACGGGCGTGGTCGATGGTGCCGTACGGGACGCCGGTGTGGTGGGCGTCGCGCACGAGGTAGTCCATCCGGTCGACGTCGAGCTCGCCGGAGACGAGCTGGCCGAACCGTCCGTCGCCGGCGACGAGGTCGGCGACCTCGCGCGGTTCGATGTCGTGCTCGCGCAGGACTGCGGCCACGTCGCCGCGCTCGAACAGCTCGTGGACGTCGTCGTGGTACTTCCCGGTACGACGGTGCGTGAGCGGTTCGAGGTTGTGGCTGAACGGACCGTGACCCACGTCGTGGAGCAGCGCCGCCGCCTTCACCTTCTCCGCCCGTGGCCCCTCCACGTTGAGGTGGTCGAGCGCCTCGCAGGCGTTGTGGTACACCCCCAGCGAGTGCTCGAACCTGGTGTGGTTCGCCGACGGGTAGACGAGCGACGCGGTCCCCAGCTGCTTGATGTGCCGGAGTCGCTGCATCTCGGGTGTGTCGAGCAGCGCCCGAGCCACGCCCTCGACCTCGATGTGGTCGTGGACGCTGTCCTTGATGGTCTTCATTGCCCACCGATTCGGCGTGTTCGTACTAAAGGAGCCGGGTCAGCGGGGGACTCCGGCAGTCCCTCCGGGCGCTCACGCCGCCGACCGGACGCATCGCTCGGGACGTTGGTTGCGCGAGAACGTGTGGAGGTACCCGTTCAGGCGGCGTTCGCCTCGTCGTACGCGGTTCCCAGCGACTCCACCAGGCGGTGGACGGGGAGGGAGACCCCGAGTTGCCGCATCGCGAGCGCGAGCGGCATCAGCACGATGCCGGCGGCGATGCTCAGCTGGTACAGCGCGAACAGGCTTGCCGTGTATGCCCGGTCTATCATCGGACTTCACGCGACGGTCAGCTTGGCCCGTATATAAGCTTTCCTGCCGAATGCGAGTGTGAGAACGCCACACAAACCCGCCGCCGTACTGCGATTAAACTGTGATTGTTCGATAGACAATCCGAACTGCGAACGGGACGGGAATACAGGTTCCCAACGGGTTCCAGACGCCCGGGATTCTCGTAACTTATGAGAATCATGTGAATCTCGTGCGCTTCTCCACGGCGGGAGTGAACCGCAAAACAAGCCTTGCTCCGGCCCGTCGGTGCGAGCATGAGCAACTATCTCGTTGTGATGGAGGCCGCGTGGTTGGTCCGCGACGTCACCGATATCAACGACGCCATCGGCGTCGCCGTGAGCGAGGCCGGGAAGCGGCTGAACGAGCAGGGCAAGGACTACGTCGAGGTCAACGTCGGACTCACCGACTGTCCCGCCTGTGGCGAGCCGTTCGAGTCCTCCTACATCGCCGCCGACACCGCGCTCGTCGGCCTGATGCTGGAGATGGAGGTCTTCAACGCCGACAGCGATGAGCACGCGAACCGCATCGCCAAGAGCGAGGTCGGCGGTGCCCTGCGCGACGTCCCGCTCAAGGTCGTCGAGACCATCGAGCGCGAGAGCGACGAGGGCGAGTGACACCCGGAACACTTATTCTATAACCTCGGGTAATTCCCCGGTATGGAACTCCCGACCCCGGCGGACCTGCGCGAGCGCCGCACGGAACTGGGGCTCACCCAGAGCGAACTCGCCGACGCCGCCGACGTCTCACAGCCGCTCATCGCCCGCATCGAAGGCGGTGACGTCGACCCCCGGCTCTCGACCCTCCGCCGCATCGTCGAGGCGCTGGACGAGGCCGAGGGCGAGATCGTCCGCGCCGGCGACCTGATGCACGAGGACGTCATCAGCGTCGCGCCAGAGGACACCGTCAGCGACGCCGTCCGCACGATGGAGCGCGAGGCGTACTCCCAGCTCGCTGTCATCAAGGACGGCATCCCCGTCGGCAGCATCAGCCAGTCCGACCTCGTCCACGTCGAGGAGGGCGCGCGCGACGAGCCCGTCCGCGAGTTCATGAGCGAGTCGTTCCCGACCGTCAGCGAGGACGCGACGCTGGAGGAGGTCAGCAACCTGCTCGATCACTACAAGGCGGTGATGGTCACGAAGGGCGGCGAGACGCTCGGCATCATCACCGAGGCGGACATCGCGGCGCGGCTCTCCTGACCCCTGGCAAAGGTTGACGTATCGGGCGCTCGAACTGTCACGGATGGCGCTCCCGATGTCGACCACCGGCCCCGTTCCCATCACCCGTGCCCTCCGCGACGCGCTCGCCACCTGGGTCGCGTTCCTCGGTCTCCTGCTCGTCGCCGGACTCGCGACCGGCGTCTGGTGGCCGGCGGACGTCGAACTCTCCGCGTTCCTCACCGACATCGGCCCCCTGTACGGCCTGCTGTCGTTCGGACTCGTCGCGCTACCGGTGTTCGCGCTCCGCCGCTATCGGTTCCGCAGCCCGGCAGCACTGCTGGTCGGCTGGTGCCTCCTCGCCGTCGCGTACGGCCTCACGCAGGGAATCCAGCCGGTTCGCGCGTTGTACATCGCCGTGCTGTACGGCTTCCTGCCGGTCGCGACCTATCCGCTGCTCGCCGGGGTCGAGTACGTGTTCCGTCGGATGGGCGCGAAGAAGTCCTCGACCGCGGCCTGAGACTACGACAGCGAGAGTCCGCGCACCTCGACCGAATCGCCGTCTCCGACCTCACCGATGACCTTCCCGTCCTCGGTCGCGTCCGCGAGGTCGTCGGCCTGCTCGGCCGGCACGGCCGCGACGAACCCGGTGCCCATGTTGAAGGTGCGGTACATCTCCTCGGGCAGGACGTTGCCGAGGTCCTGCACGAACCCGAAGACCGGCTGGGCCGGGAACGGATCGTCGACCTGGTACTCGAACTCGCCCATCCGCGAGAGGTTCGTCCAGCCGCCGCCGGTGACGTGCGCGGCCGCGTGGACGCCGTGCTGGCGCATCGGTTCGAGCAGCTCCGTGTAGATGCGGGTCGGTTCGAGCAGGGCTTCCCCGATGGTCGTGTCGGGCTCGGGTGGGAACGGGTCGTCGTAGTCGTGCTCGCGGGCCACCGCCTTCCGGGCGAGGGTGAGCCCGTTCGAGTGGATGCCCGAGGACGGCCACGCGACGAGCTTGTCGCCCGCCTGTGCCTCGCCGTCGAACACGGCGTCCTTCGGGGCGAGCCCGGCGCAGGTGCCCGCGAGGTCCAGCCCGTCGACGACCTCCGGCATGACGGCCGTCTCGCCGCCGAGGAGGGCGACGTTCGCGCGCTCTGCGGCCTCGGCGAGCCCCTCGCCGACCTGTTCGGCGAACTCCTCGGTCGGCTCGTCGACCGCGAGGTAGTCGACGAACGCGACCGGGGTGACACCCGCGGCGACGAGGTCGTTCGCGTTCATCGCCATGCAGTCGATGCCGACCGTCGAGTAGTCCCCCAGTGCCTCAGCGACGAGCAGCTTCGTGCCGACGCCGTCGGTCGCCAGCGCGAGGTACTGGTCGCCGATGTCGAGCATCCCCGCGTACTCCGTGTCGACGACGTTGCCGACGGCGTTCAACAGCGCCGCCGTCGCGGCCTCGCTCTCCTCGATGTCGACCCCCGCGTCCGCGTACGTGAGCTCCTCGTCCTCGGTCATGGCAGAGAGCGCGCTGTGGACCCGCAAAAGCCCACCGAATTCTAGAATCATTCTGGCCGGAGTTCGAACAATGGCTTTAGGGCACGGGTGCCAGGGATACATCGAGGATGGCCGACAGAACCACCGATGGACGGCTGACGGACGCACTGATGGCGGTACTGGCGGGACTCGCGGCGACCGCGGGGTCGTTCGCGCTGGCGGGCTGGTCCCGCGACGCGTTCGTCGTCGCCCCCGTCGACGCACGCATCGTCCAGCTGACGCCGGGCCCCATCGTGGCCGTCGCCATCGAGGAGCTCGGCGCGGCCGGCCACATCCTGCACATCACGCTCGCCCTCGCCGTGGTCGTCGGCGGTCTCGGGCTCGCGACGGCCGCCGCCGTCGCCGTCGGTCGACGCGTGGGTGGTCCCCCGCTGGCGCTCGCGCTCTCCGGACTCCTCGTCTTCGCCGGCCTCTACCTGCCGACGGGCGCACTCCAGCCCGCGATCCTCGGCACGCTCTCCGCGATGGTCGTGGTGGGGGTGTACGCCGCCGCGCTCGACCCCCGGATGCGCGCCGACGCGGACGAGTACATGCCCGACGACGCGGCCCGCCGGCAGACCCTCGGCCTCGCGCTCGGCACCGTCGCCTACGCCGGCATCGGAGCTGCACTCGGAAGCCGCCGGGAGTCGGTCGATCCGACGGAGCCGCTCGATTCGGCCCAGCGACGGGCCGCCGAGGACCGCATCGCCGAGGCGGAGGCGCTGTCGTTCGAGTCAGAGACCCTCGGCGGGATGGTGACCCCGAACGCCGACTTCTACGAGACCGACATCGCCACGTTCGACCCCGACGTGGCGCCGTCGACGTGGGAGCTCCGGGTCACCGGCTCGGTCGACCGGGAGGTGTCGATGGACTACTACGACCTCACCGGGATGGAGCCCGAACACCGGTTCGTCACGCTGCGCTGCGTCGGCGAGGACCTCAACGGCCACAAGCTGGACAACGCGCTCTGGACCGGCGTGCCCATCCGCGAGTTCCTCGACCGCGCCGGCCCGTCGCCCGAGTGTGGCTGCGTGAAGGTGTACGCCGCCGACGGCTACTACCAGGTGTTCCCGCTGGCGGTGATGGAGACCGCGTTCCTCGCCTACGGGATGAACGGCCAGCGACTCCCGCTGAGCCACGGCAAGCCCGCGCGCCTGCTCGTCCCCGGCCACTGGGGCGAGATCAACGTCAAGTGGGTCACCGAGATCGAGCTCATCGACGAGGAGCAACTCGGCTACTGGGAGGAGCGCGGCTGGCACGGCACCGGTCCCGTCAACACCGTCGCGAAGCTGTACGACGAGGGTATCACCGTCAACGACGACGGCACCGTCGAACTCGTCGGCCACGCCTACGCCGGCCTCCGCGGAATCGACCGCGTCGAGGTGTCGACCGACGGTGGCGACACGTGGCACGATGCCGAGCTCACCGACCCCCTGCCCGACGAGGACGTCTGGCGGATGTACCGCTACGAGTTCCAGGGCGACGGCGAGCACGAGGTCGTCGTCAGGGCGACCGACGGCACCGGCGCGCTCCAGCCCCGGGAGCAGGCGAGCCCGTACCCGAACGGAGCGAGCGGCTGGGTGTCGAAGCGGATCGAGGTCTAGCGATGTCACTAAATAGCCTGTCCGAGGACACATGAGACGAACCGATGGAGAAGGCGTTGTGGTACCTACTGGTCGGGACGCGCGGCGGGAAGAACCGGGTGCGCATCATCCGGTCGCTCGACGAGCGCCCGCGCAACGCCAACCAGCTCGCCGAAGCAATCGAGGTGGACTACAACACCGTCAGGCACCACCTCGAGATGCTGGTCGAACACAACGTCCTCGAGAAGGGCGGTGAGGACTACGGCGCGATGTACTTCCTCACCGACCAGTTCGAGCACAACAGAGAGACGTTCGAGAACGTGACAGAACACATGGAGGAGACATGAGCATGGACCAGACGATAGCGGTCGCGAGCGCCTTCGCCGGAATCAACGTCGTGCTGCTGACCGTCCTGACGGTCATCTGGATACGGAACTATCGGACGTTCCGCACACCGTTGATACTCGGCCTCGTCGCCTTCGCGGTCGTCATGCTGCTGGAGAACGCAACCGCGCTGTACTTCTTCTTCAGCATGAAGATGTTCTACGGCAACGCCCCGAGCGTCCAGCAGGCCGTCGCGGTCCTGCGCGGGATGCAGTTCGTCGCCCTGCTGTTCCTGACCTGGGTGACGCTCAAGTAGCCGCTCGTCGCCGCTCCCGCTACCGCAGGAAGAACCCGTCCGGGAACGGGTCGTCCGGGTCGACGACGAACGTGTTCCGGCCCGTGATGTGTGCGCTCCCCCGAACCTTCGGAACGACCGCGTCGTACCCCTCGAACTCCGTCTCCTCGTCGTACCAGCCCGTGAACCGCGAGTCCACGATGCTCTCGACGGTGAACCGCTCGCCGGGAGCCACCCGGTCGTCGGCGGCGAGCAGCGCGAGCCGGCCGCTCACGCCCGTCCCGGTCGGACAGCGGTCGACCTCGCCGTCGGCGAAGACGCAGACGTTCCGGCTGTCCGCGTCCGAACCGGGGTCGTCGTCGACGAAGATGGTCCCGTAGAGGAACGAGAGGTCCGCCTCGGTCGGATGGTCGATGGCGAGGTCGTCCGCGACCGCCCGCTTGATCCTGCGGCCGACGTCGACCAGCTGCGACGCGTCGCCGGTCCCGAGCCCGACCCCCGCATCGGCGGCATCGACGTAGGCGTAGAACGCCCCGCCGAAGGCCACGTCGTAGCCGACCTCGCCCACACCGGGCACGTCGACGGTCCTGTCGCGGGCGTAGACGAACGAGGGCACGTTCTCGAACGCGACGTGCTCGACGCGCGGCCGACCCGCCGAACCCGTTGCGCCCGCGGTCGTCGCCGTCACCAGCCCCGCTGGCGTCTCGAACACGACCTCGTCGCCGGGGTCGCACGGGCCGGCCTCGACGAACGCGACCCCCAGCGCGACGATGCCGTGTCCGCACATCGTGCTGTAGCCCTCGTTGTGGGTGAACAGCACGCCGACGTCGGCCCGCTCGTCGGTCGGTTCCGTCAGCACCGCGCCGTACATGTCGGCGTGGCCGCGGGGTTCGTGCATCAGCATGCGCCGGTAGTCGTCCAGCTCCTCGCGCAGGTACCGTCGCTTCTCGAGCAGCGTCTCACCCTCGAGGTCGGGGAGCCCGTCGAGCACGATGCGCAGCGGTTCACCGCCGGTGTGTGCGTCGAGCGTCTCCACCCGTCGCCAGTCGTCGGGTGGGGTCCAGTCGAGCGAATCGGCGTCCATCGTCGGGGAATCGACCCCCACCGACAAGTAGGTTGGTCGTCGGACAGACTACGAATCCGCGAGCTGGTTCGCACGGACGACGACGTACATGAGGACGAGGGCAGTACCGACGGCGAGGACGAACTGCGAGGCGAGCGTGAACACGAAGCCGAAGACGGGCGTGGCCGCGACGAGTTCGAACAGGAGCCAGCGCAGCACGAGGGGGACGGCGGCGACGGCCGCGACACTCGCGACGAGCTTCGCCAGCGGAATGGCCTCGTACAGGATCTGTCCGGTGTCGAATTCGCCGGACGGCGACGTGAAGAACGGTCTTGAAATCGACATGATGGAGGGATTCGAAGCCTCGGTGGTTGAACCTTTCGTGTCGGAACGTGGACGAAACGATGCGGCAGTGCTCGCGGCGGCAGCTACTCAGGGCAGGTAGCCGAGGAACGCACCCGCCGCCAGCGAGCCACAGACTGCGAAGCTCGCCAGGAAGACGGGTTTGCTCCAGTTCCAGACCTTCTTCCCGTCGAGCGGGCCGTACGGGATCATGTTGAAGCCCGCGAGGAAGGCGTTGATCCAGACGCCGAGGAAGCCGACGACGCCGACGACGCCGCCGAGCAGGTACAGCGGGTAGAACACCGCGAGCAGCGCGACGTTCGTCGCCGGGCCGGCGAGCGCGATGAGGCCGCTCTCCCGTTCGGTCGTCTGCGGGTGGTACACCGCTCCGGGCGCGGCGAAGAGGAAGCCGACCATCGCGCTGAAGATGGCGAGCAGCAGCATGTTGTAGTCGGCCTTGAACGCCGCCGGGTAGCCGAAGCGTTGTGCGGTGAACTTGTGGGCCAGCTCGTGCAGCAGGAACGCCACGCCGGCGGTGATGGCACAGACGACGATGGCGAACGGGAGCTCGACGCTCGAGCTGCCGCCCGGCCGGAACGCGCCACGGAAGAACAGTAGCGCGAACGCGACAGAGAGCGCGACCCAGGCTGCCGCGAGGTCCCGCAGCTCGGTCTCCTTGATGGAGCGCATCGAGACGCTCATAGCAGCCCCACGATGATGTCGAGGCTGTTCTCGGCCCCACGCAGCAGCACGGCCATCAGCTCGTCGACGGTGTCGATCTCGTCCGGGGCGAGCCACGGCAGGACGACTACGGGGAAGCTGAAGCTCGCGATGACGCTCCCGATGTTCGTCGCGGCGACGACCATGATGAGCTTGAACAGCGGCACGTCGAACATCCGCTTCACCACGTCCATGAGCGGGCTCTCCTCGTCGGAGAGGATCTCGTTGAGCGTGGCGATGTCGCCCACGTTGACGGGGTCCTTCCGGAGCTCCATGTAGCCCGCGAACCAGCCGGGCGCGAGCACGGGGTTGAGGCTGGTGAGCCACGCGATGGCGCCGCCGACGCCCGCGCTCGTCCAGCGCGCACCGACGAGCTTGGCGAGCCCGAACGCGAAGATGCCGTTGTAGAGGAACCACGCCGCGAACAGCTGCAGGAGGAACAGGTCGTTGACGCCGGCCATCACGAGCAGGAAGAAGAAGGCGACGTAGCCGACGGTCAGCAGGTAGACGACCGCCTTCATGATGGAGAACCGGCGCTTCTTCTCGGTGCCCTGCAGGGACGCCATCGGCGGGAGCGTCTCCGGGTTCGCGAGGTAGCGTTCGATGCCCTCGCGGTGCCCCGCGCCGACGACCGCGACGACCGAGTAGCCCTGGTTCCGGAGGGTGACGAGGTTGTGGGCGATGTAGGCGTCGCGTTCGTCGATGAGCGCCTGTGCCCCACCGGGGGAGAACCGGCGGAACTCCTCCATCATCGCCGTCACGACGTCGCCGTCGGTGAGGTCGTCGATGTCGAACTCCTCGTACTCCTCGACCTCGTCGGCGTCGTAGCCGGTGACGGCGAGCAGGAGGCCGAAGACGGCGCCGAAGCCGACGCCGGCGAGGATGCCGCCGAGCAGCCCGGCGGCGAAGGCGACGCCGAGACCGCCGCCGAGGATGTTCGCGACGTACGGCGCGGTGACGCCGCTTGCGGCGACGCCCGCTCCGACGGTCAGGCCACCGATGGCCCCGAGCGCGATGGACTGGTCCTCGCGCATCGTCCGCATCCCGCCCTCCCAGAGCAGGTAGCCGGTGAGCAGGCCGACGAGGCCCCCACCCGCGACGGACTGGATCGTCGTCGTGCCCACGCTGAACAGCGCGGGGACCGCGAAGCCGGCGAGCGGACCGAGGAACAGGCCCAGGAACAGGCCGGCGGTGACGCCGACGACGAGCGCGTCCGCGACGCCGAAGATGAGCCCGGACATCATCTTGACCTTCTCCAGGGCGGTCATCCGGCGCCAGAACCGCTGGATGGTCACCTGGATGTCGCGGTCGACCAGCGAGACGCCGAGACCGTGCTCCTCGGCTGCCTCGACCGCCGCGAGCATGTCCGCGCCGGGCTCGATGTCGAACTTCTCGCCCATCCGGGTCTGGACGTACGAGAGCATCCAGTAGGCGATGAACTGGAAGACGGTGTTGCCCTCGAGCAGGTCGCGGGGCTCGATGTCATCGGGAGTCTCGCCGCGCATCTGGCGGTAGCGGTCCTCGTCGAGCTCGACGGCGACCACGTCCGGCCGTTCGTCCGCGATGGTCTCGCGGACCTCCTCGACGCTCCGCTCCGACACGTGGGCCGTCCCGAGCACGGTGACCGAACCCTCGCCGTCGCCGGGCGGTTCGGGTGGTTCGGGTGCCGGAGGGGCGGCTGAATCACTCATTGCCCCCGCTTCTAACTCGGACGGTAAACGGTTGTCGGAGCGCGTTCGTCACTGTCACACCCCCGGGATGGGTCCGCCGGGACGGCACCGTCTCAGCGGATCGCCCAGTTCGCCGCGGCGATGAGGGAATCGAGCTGGGAGTGCCCGAAGCGGTCCTCGTGGTTCGCACGGAGGGACTCGTCGCTGTTCGCGAACCCCTCGGGCGTCCAGAACCTCGCGTCTGCGGCATCGTCCGCGGCGTCGAGCTCGCCGGTCGTCGCGGAGCGCCTGACGGCGTACTCCAGCGAGACGACCTCCTTCCCGGGCTGGGTCTCGGCGGTCCGCGCCTCGAACAGCGTCAGGTCACCGGGGGCGACCGCGAGACCGGTCTCCTCGCACAGCTCGCGGGCGGCGGTCTCGTGTGGGTGCTCGCCCAGCTCCACGTGCCCGCCCGGGACCATCCAGTCGCCCGCCGTCTCGCCGACGGCCCGTTCGACGAGCAGGATGCGGTCGTCGTCGACCACGACGATACCGGTCCCCGGAACGGGGTTGTGGAAGACGTACTGGTCGCACGACCCGCAGAACCGGACCGTCCCCTCGTCGTGGGTCGTCAGCTCGACTTCGGTCCCGCAGTACGGACAGAACTCCGGAGGGAAGTTCACCATCGGAGCCACGTAGGGACGGCCGTTGCAAAAAGAGACTGCCAAACCGGATGGACCGAACCCGGTAGGCTATTCCATCGTGCCCCGGTACGACCAGCCATGCCCAGCCTGACCGACACCTACGTCGAGAACCGCGTCATCGTCAACCCGAACGACGCGAACAACCTCGGCGCGGCCCACGGTGGGAACGTGATGAAGTGGATGGACGAGGTCGCGGCGATGGCCGCGATGCGCTTCGCCGGCGAGACCTGCGTCACGGCGCGGATGGACCAGACGAACTTCCGTCGTCCCATCCCGCAGGCAGATATCGCACTCGTCAGGGCCTACGTGTTCGAGGCGGGTCGGACCAGCGTGAAGACCCGCGTCCGCGTGTTCCGCGAGGACCCCCACACCGGTGAGACGGAGCTGACCACGGAGTCGTACATGGTGTTCGTCGCCATCGACGAGGACGACGAGCCGACGCCGGTGCCCGAGCTGACGATCGACACGGAGCGCGGGCAGGAGCTGTACGAGGCGGCTGTCGACGGCGAGGAGTAGGCCCCCGAACGCTCACGCCAGCCGCGCCCGCACGCAGAGGAACACCGGGTAACGGGACTCCTTCTCGTAGCGCTCGGGGAGTCGCTCCCGGAAGCCCGCCGTCGGCTGTGGCTCGACGACCGTCTCCAGCCGGAACCCGTTCTCGAGCAGCGGGTTCACGACCGCCGAGAACGGCCGCCGGTAGTACGGCACCGGCACGTCCCACTCCTTCGTGAGCCGCTCGACCTCGAAGTAGTTCTCCGCGTCCGCCGGCTCGCCGCCCTCGTCGAGCGGGAACTGGTCGAGGGGATGGCCGGTCGAGAACACGACGAAGCCGCCGGGCCGGAGGACTCGGGCGAACTCCGCGAACAGCGGCTCCCAGTCCTCGACGTAGCCCAGCGCGAGGGCGCTGACGACGCCGTCGAAGCTGTCGTCGGAGAGGTCGAGCGGCTCGCCGAGGTCGGCCTGCCGGAGTTCGGCGCGGTCGCCGACCGCCGCCCGAGCGTGGGTCAGCATCTCCTCGCTCGCGTCGAGGCCGACGACCTTTGCACCCCGGTCGAGCAGGAGCTCGGTGTAGACGCCGGTGCCACAGCCCGCGTCGAGGACTCGTTTCCCGTCGACCTCGGGGATCATCGACGACGTGGCGGGAAACTCCAGGTGGGCGTTGTAGGCGTTCGAGCGCACGTCTTCGGCGTAGGAGTCCGCCAGTTCGTCGTAGGCGGCTCTGGCGATGGGGTCGTCGTCGGGAACCATGGGGTACCGTGCTACCGATGCGGCGTCCAAAATCCTTCCGGAGTCACCGCGACCCTACAGCAGCGTCAGCGTCTCCGTCTCTGGCTCGATGCGGACCTCGCCGCCGATGGGCAGGGGACAGGTCGGGTAGGTGTGGCCGAACTCGCAGTCGAGCACGACCGGCGCGTCCGGGTTGTACTCGGCGAGGACGGACTCGACCACCTGTCGATGCTGGTCGCGGAACGTCTCGCGTTCGTGGGCCGGCGTGTCGCCGGCCGGGGTGTGGTTCCGGGCGGTCGGTCGTCCGACCAGCACGCCGTCGAAGGCTTCGAGATAGCCCGCCTCGCCGAGCGCCTGCAACCACCCCTTCACCATCCCGGGGTGGGGGAGCTCCTCGCTGGTCTCCATGGCGAAGACGCAGCCCTCGAGCGCCTCGGGTTCGGGCAGCCACTCGTCGTGGACGAACCACTGGTCCAGCACCTCGAAGCAGCCGCCCCAGATGCGACCCTCGCATCGTTCCTCGCCGCCGACCCAGGTCCGACCGTCGGACGGCTCGATGTCGCGGTGATAGTCGAGGCTCCGGGGGTCCTCCCAGTCGCCCGCCTGGTCGGTGAAGCAGTCCGCCGCCTCCCACTCGCCGATTCTCTCCTCGAACAGCGCCCGGCCGATGTACTCGACCGAGTAGTCGAACATCTCGGCGTCCATCGCGTACTCCAGCAGCGTCGAGCCGCCGTAGTAGGAGACGATGCCCTGGTTCCAGAGGTAGCACGCGAGGTTCGTGTTGTCCGACCAGCCGTAGAACCGGGTCGGGTTCTCGCGGAGGAGCTCGGGGTCGAGATGTGGGAGCACCTTCAGCTGGTCGTTGCCGCCGATGTTCGCGATGACAGCCGAGATGTCGGGGTCCGCGAACGCGTCCATCACGTCCTGTGCGCGGGCTTCGGGGTGCTCGGCGAGCCACTCCGGGTCCTTCGTGGCGGTCGGGTACTCGACCGGTTCGAGGTCGAACTGCTCTCGAATCCGTTCGAGCCCCAGCTCGTAGACGTGTGAGAGTTCGGACGGGACGTTCGACGCCGGTGCGACCACGGCCACCGAGTCCCCTCGTTCGACGGGCGGCGGCGTGACGAACTCCTGCATGGCTGCTCCGACGAAAGCCGACAGAAAAAGCGTTCGGTGCGTCTGTGAGGCGGTCGCAGGGTCAGCCGAGGTCGGCGCGTTCGAACCGCCAGTAGCCCAGCGCGAGGGGGGCGACGATCCAGAACGCGAGGATGACGAACATGAACTCGGGCTGGAGGTAGAACGGGTCCGCCGCGGTCGCACCCGACTCGCCGCCGGTGAAGCGGCTCGGGAAGATGAGGTCGAGCGCGTTGAAGTACGAGCCTGTCGGGCTCAGCACCCAGACGAGGTCCTTGAAGTTCTGGGAGACGCTCGTGCCGAGCTTGTCCGCGAGGAACTCGATGACGGTCGCGGGCTGGATGGGCAGGAAGTTCCAGAACACGTTGAGCACGAACCACGAGCCGATGGCCGCCCCCATCGCACGGGACCGGGTGCTCGTCGCGGCGGAGATGCCGACCGCGATGGCGACGTAGCTCAGTGCGTAGACGAGCGTGATTGCGACGAACCCGGCGTAGTCCGCCAGCTCGACGGTCGGGAAGTAGTAGAACGCCATCCCGAGGCCGACGAGGAACGCGAAGACGATGGCGGCGACCACGATTGCCGACCGCGCGATGAACTTCCCGAGCACCACGTCACGGCGGCTGTTCGGGTACGAGAGCAGGAACTTCAGGTTCCCGGACTCGCGCTCGCCGGCGACCGAGAGGTACGCCGCGACCAGCGCGACGAGCGGGATGATGAGCACGGCGACCCCGGCCATCGAGAACAACGCGTTGTATATCTCGCTGTTCGGGCTCGAGCCGGTCCCCCAGAACGAGAGCACTGCGAACAGCGTGTAGAGCAAGCCGACACCCCAGACGAGCTTCGCCCGGCGCACGTCGAGGAAGTCCTTCTTGACGACCGCCTGCAGGCTCATCGGGCCACCTCCGGGGGCTGCTCGCGTTCCTCTGCGAGCTCGCGGGCGTCCTCGTCGAGGCCGTCGCGCCCGCCGCCGGTGTACTTGTTGAACAGCTCCTCCAGCGAGGTCTCGGTGGCGACGACGTTCGTCACGGTCGCGGCGCGGTCGACGTGCCGGATGACGTTCATCTTCGCCTCGCCGTCGTGGCAGTAGGCGCGGATCTCGTCGCCGTCCACCTCGACGTCGCTCACGTCGTCCATCACCTTCAGGCCGAGGTCGTCGGGCACCGTCTCGACGGTGAGTTCGACCTCGCCGGCGTCGCCGGAGCGCTCGCGCAGGTTGTCGATGGTGTCGACGGTGACGAGCTCGCCCTGGCTCATGATGCCGACGCGGTCACAGACCGCCTCGACCTCGCTGAGGATGTGCGAGGAGAAGAAGACGGTCGTGCCGTCGGCGGCCTCCTCGCGGAGGAGTTCGCGCATGTGCTGGATGCCGTTCGGGTCGAGCCCGGAGGACGGCTCGTCGAGGATGATGAGGTCGGGGTCGCCGACCAGCGCCATCCCCAGGGCGAGCCGCTGGGACATCCCGGTCGAGAAGCCACCGGCCTTCCGGTCGGCCTCCGCGCTGAGTCCGACGCGTTCGAGCACGTCCATCGGGTCGTCCGGGGCGTCCTTCATCTCGACGCAGAGCTGGAGGTGTTCCCGGGCGGTGAGCCGGTCGTACAGCTCGAGACCTTCGGGGAGGACGCCGACCCGCTCGCGGATCTCGTCGATCTCGTCCTGGGCGTCGAAGCCGAGGACGGTCGCCGAGCCGCTGGAGGGACGGTGGAAGTCGAGCAGCATGTTGATCGTCGTCGACTTGCCGGCACCGTTCGGGCCGAGGAAGCCGAAGATCTCCCCCTCCCGGACCGTGAGGTCCAGCTCGTCGACGGCGAGGACGTCGCCGAATCGTTTCGTCAGGGCGTTCGTTTCGATAGCTGCCATCGTGTTCGCTTCATCTCGCTCACCCGTTGTATAAACGTTGATTCGATTTCAGGAACAGAAAGTTTGGCCTCTTTTATAAGGGGTCGCGCAGAAAACCCGACTCGATGAGCGATGAGGTGCTCGTGGACGTCGCAGGGCTGCTCGAGGACGAGTACGCCCGCGCGATCCTCATCAGGACCAGCTCCGAGCCGATGTCGGCCGGCGAGCTTGCCGAGCGGTGCGACGCCTCTCCCCCCACCATCTACCGGCGGATCGACCGGCTCCGCGAGCACGACCTCATCGAGTCTCAGCAGGAGCTCGACCCCGACGGCCACCATTACGAGGTGTTCGTCGCCAACCTCCAGCGGGTGACCATCGAGCTCGGCGAGGACGGTTTCGAGGTGGAGATCGAGCGACAGACCGACCCGGCGGACCGGTTCACCAGCCTGTTCGAGGAGTTGAGATAGATGCAAGGCGTCACCACCACCGGCGGGCCGACGGTACTCGTCCTGACGCTGTTCGTCGGCGTCTTCGCCTCCATCGTGCTGGCGAGCATCATCGCCTACCGGGCCTACCGGGCCTACCAGCGCAGCCAGAGCACGCGGCTCCTCGCGCTCAGCACCGGACTGTTCACCCTCGTCGCCGTGCCGAAGGTGCTGAACCTGGTGCTGTCGACGCTTCGGTACCCCGGGCCGACGACGAGCACCGTCGTCGCGACCGCGCGCCTCGCCGGCCTCTGCATCGTGCTGTACGCCATCTACGCGGGTGACTGACCATGACCGGACCGACACCACAGACGAACGACCGAGACGGTGACCACCAGCCGGAGGTGTCGCGATGATGGACCCGCTTCTCGTGCGCGCTGCGGTCGCCGCGGTCGGCGTCGTCGTCAGCCTGCTCGTCGTCTACCAGGCGTACCGCGGCTACCTGCGGAACGGGAGCCAGGCGATGCGCGCGCTGGCGCTCGGCATCGCGCTGCTGGGTACCGTGCACTTCCTGCTCTTGCTGCCCGGTGGGACCACTCGGGAGCTCGACCTCGGACTCTCCATCCTCCGACAGGTGGTCGACCTCGTCGGGCTCGCCGTCGTCTTCTACGCGCTGACGCGGGCCTGAGACGGGACCGTCCACCGGCGACCATCGACTCGTCCCCGCTCACCGGCTCGTTCGGAACCGCGCTTTTACCGACGCCGGCCCAACGTCGGGTATGACCGTCTGGGTGCTCGGCGACCAGCTCGCGACCGACACCGACCCGCTCGCCGACCTGACACCCGGCGAGGAGCCGGTGCTGCTCGTCGAGTCACGGGCGTTCGCACACAGGCTGCCGTACCACCCGCACAAGCTCGTGCTGGTGTTCAGCGCGATGCGTCACTTCCGGGACCGGCTCCGCGACGCCGGCCACACGGTCGACTATCGCCAGGTCGGGACCTTCGGGGAGGGCGTCGCCGGCCACCTCGCCGAGCACGACCCCGACCGACTGGTGACGATGCGGCCGCCGAGTCACGGCGCGCCCGAGCGCCTCCACGAGGTCGTCGCGGCGGCGTCCGAGGAAGCGGGGGTCGACGTCGAACTGTCGGTCGTCGAGAACGACCTGTTCCTGTGCTCCCCCGACGAGTTCGACGACTGGGCGGGCGACGACGACCCCATCCACGAGCAGTTCTACCGCTTCCAGCGTCGCCGGACCGGCTACCTGCTGGCGGGGGACGAGCCGGTCGGCGGGGAGTGGAACTTCGACGAGGAGAACCGTTCGTTCCCCCGTCCGGAGGTCCGGTTCCCCGACCCGCCCACGTTCGAGCCGGACGAGACGACCCGCGAGGTCGTCGACTGGGTCGCGGAGACGTTCGACACGTGGGCCGACGCGGAGGCCGAGCCGTTCCGCTGGCCGGTCACCCGCGAGGAGGCACTCGAGGCGCTCGCCGCGTTCGTCGCCGACCGGCTCCCGACGTTCGGCCCGTACCAGGACGCGATGGTCGAACGGTCCTGGTCGCTGAACCACGCGCTGCTCTCGCCCGCGCTCAACCTCGGCCTGCTCCGCCCCGAGGAGTGCATCGAGGCGGCCATCGACGCCTACGAGGCCGGTGACGCTCCGCTGGCGAGCGTCGAGGGGTTCGTCAGGCAGCTCCTCGGCTGGCGCGAGTACACCAGACACGTCTACCGCCGGGAGATGCCCGCCATGGTCGACGCGAACCAGCTGGGACACGGGATGGAACTCCCCGACGCGTACTGGACGGGCGAGACCGAGATGCGCTGTCTCGAAGCCTGCGTCGGCCACGTCCGGGAACGGGGCTACGCACACCACATCGAGCGGCTGATGGTGCTCTCGAACCTCGCGACGCTGCTCGGGGTCTATCCCGCCGAACTGAACCGCTGGTTCCACCTCGGCTTCGTCGACGCGTACCACTGGGTGACGACGCCGAACGTCGTCGGGATGGGGAGCTTCGCGACCGACGCCATGTCCACCAAGCCGTACGTCTCCTCGGCGAACTACGTCGAGAAGATGAGCGACCACTGTGGTGCCTGTCGCTACGACCCCGACGAGACGACCGGTCCGGACGCCTGCCCGTTCAACGCGCTCTACTGGGCGTTCCTCGACCGCCACGAGGAGCGGCTTCGGGCGACCGGGCGGATGGGACTCGTCTATCACCATCTCGACAACAAGGACGAGGGCGAGCTCGCGGCAATCCGCGAGCGGGCAGCGACCGTGCGTGAGGCGGCGGACGACGGGACCCTCTGAGACCGAGGGCCACGACCGTCCGTCCCCGGACCTGCACCCTTATCGGACGGCGTGCCCTACCTCGGGGCATGGGACTTGACGTCGACGCCCCCGCCCCGCCAGCACTCGAGTACGTCGACCCGAACGAGTACGAGGACGCGTCGGTCGCCGCCGACGCGGACTACCGCCGGGAGGAGCTGGAGGCGTTCCTCCACGACGGCGCGTGGGAGCGGGCGTTCAACGAGTGGGCGGAGCACGCCGACATGACCGAGGAGGAGTTCCGCATCGCCGGCGAGATGGACCTGTTCGAGCAGTTCGACTTCTTCTGGGACGACTTCGCCGATCGGGTGGGCTACCACGCACCGGGCATCCCGGAGGACTGGAAGGAGCGGAACTACCACACCGACATCGACTCCTGGGGGACGGTCTCCGCGATCAACGCGGGCCTGACGGAGCTCGGGCAGGTCGTCTGCGACGTGCTGAAGGAGGAGTACATCGACTGGGAGGCGGACTACGAGCCGCCCGAGGACCTGCCCGACTTCTGACTCACTGACCGAGACCGACGCGACGGACCAGCCGGCGTGCGACGAACCCGGTCGAGAGGGACGCACCGAAGTACCACGCCAGCCAGAGTTTGATCGGCCCGACGACCGTCGCGGTCCACGACAGCTGCCCGACGAGCGGGACGAACACCATCGCCGGCGCGATGCCGGCGGCGGGTGCGAGGAACACCCAGCGCAGCCAGAGGAACGTCGGGACCGTGACGAGCGTGCTCCAGACGAGCGGCCTGAAGTTCGCCTTCAGCATCGCGAGCATCGTCCGGTTCAGCTCCAGCTGTTCGTCGTCGAGGTCGTCGACGGACAGGTCGTCGGCCTCGCGCGCCTCGCTGAGTCGTGCCTGGAGCTCCTCGATGCGTTCCTGGAGTCGTTCGGCCCGGTCGGAGTCACGCAACCTCGCCTGGAGGAGCGCGGTGAACACCCCGTTGGTCCCGGCGAGCAGCAGGAGCAGGGCCGAGAACGGGAGGACGACCGCCAGCGGGGCCAGAACCGCCGACCAGACCGCCACCACCGTCCGCTGGATCGGTGGGAGTACGTAGCCGAGGCCGAGGACGACCGCGAGCACCGCCGCGCCCTTGTCCGCCTTCGTCCAGCCGGCACGCTCGTTATTGTCCATACCCTGACCTGACTCCGAACGTACCTAAATCTTTCCTGAGACGTCCGTCGGGGTCGGTGAACGGCGAGTGCGGCCCGAGGGGGCCGCAGGAACGGGATCCGGTGGCGCTGGCACGTCGGTGTTCTCCGGCAGTGTGCTGTACTACTCTCGCGAGACGGCGACGTTCCGGACCTCGCCGTCACAGAGCGGGTTGTCACAGGTCGCGCTGGCCGAGTCGAGCCGCGCCCCACAGCGGACGCACTCGTACTCGGCCCTGGTCGGTGTGTACGGGTCGTTTCGTACCATCGTGATAGTATGTTACACATCCACACAATAAAGCGTTATCCTGTAACAAACGCATACTCCCCCAATGCAATCATACTCCTAGAACACATCCTAGCGGGAAAACTGGACAGACGTTCAGTCCCGGGTGGCGACGAGCAGCATGGTCTCGGGGCGCTCCTCCGCGCGCTCCATCGTGAAGCCAGCCTCCTCGTGATGGGAGACGGCGGCTTCCCGGTCGTACCGCTCGTCTCGCGACGGCCCGGACTCCCCCTCACCCGACGCCGTCCAGTCCACGGTGACGAGACGGCCCCCCGGACCGAGCACGCGCGCCAGCTCGTCCAGTGCGCCCTCGCCGGCGAACTCGTGGTAGGTCATCGTCGAGAACGCGGCGTCGAGGGCGTCGTCGTCGAGCGGCAGGTCGTCGATGGGAGCGGTCACGGGCTCGACGTTCTCCGGCATCCCCTTCTCGCGGTACAGCTCGTGCATCTCCGCCTGCACGTCCACGGCGTACACCCGGGCGGCGAACGGTGCCACGTCGTCGGTGTAGAAGCCGGTCCCGGAGCCGAGGTCGGCGACGGTCTCGCTCCCGTCGAGAGCGAGTGCGGCGACCAGCTCCTCACGGGAACAGTAGCGGTAGCGGGAGGGATCCTCCAGCGCGTCGGCGCGGTCGATTGGGAACGTGTGGAAACCCATGGTGACTCTTGATGCCGGACCGTTGTAGCGATGATGGATGACGAACGATGACATGGAACACGGAGTTTCAAGTGGTCCGCTCGACTCGGCCTACTAATGGTCGACCTGAAAGACGACCCCATCGAACTCGTCGACTCGCGTCACGAGACGTGGGTCGAACGGTACGAGGCCGAGCGCGGTCGGCTCCGCGACGCGCTCGCTGCGGCCGGCCTCAGCGACAGTATCGTCCGGGTAGAACACGTCGGCTCGACGGCCGTTCCCGACCTCGCCGCGAAGGACATCGTCGACCTCGACGTCGTCGTCACCGACGGCACGGTCCGCGAGGTGGCGACCGCCATCGTCCACCGACTCGGCGGAAAGCGCTACGACAACCACGACGGCTGGAACGTCGTCCCCCGCCGCCACGACGGCCAGCGGTTCAACGTCCACGTCTTCGGAGAGTCGGACGACGGCTGGAAGGTCAGCGTCGCCACGCGGGACGTGCTCCGCGACCGCGACGATCTGCGGGAGGAGTACGAGTCGGTGAAGCGACGGCTGGCCGACGACACCGACGACCTCGGCGAGTACTCGAAGGGGAAGACGGAGCTCGTCGAGACGCTGCTCGACGAGGCGAGAACCGAGACGTACGAGTTCGCCTTCGAGGTGCCCGAGTCGGCCTGAGACACCTCTCGGCCGTCAGCGCAGTTCGGGTGCGACCTCGCTCCCGAGCCGCTCGATGCACTCCGCCATCGTCTCCGTGCCGATGCCGGGGTGGTACGTGCGGAAGATGACGTGGATGTCGTCGCCGAGCGCGTCGCGATAGCGGTCGAGGTCCGAGACGACCTGCTCGGGCGTCCCGAAGATGGCCTGCTTCTTCAGTTCCGCCTTGCGTTCCTCGGGGAGCTCGTCGACCGGCTCCCCGGAGAAGATCTCGGCGTAGCGCCGCTGGATGTAGAAGTAGCCGGGCTTCATCGTCTCCCAAGCCTCCTCCCGGGAGTCGCCGACGAAGCCGTGCCGGATGACGTAGCAGTCGAAGTCGCCGTCGATGTCCTCCTCGTCGCGGACGGTCCGGATGTCCTCGATGCGCTTCTTCAGCCCGCCGATGGAGAGTTTCGAGGGTGCGCACCACGCGTCTGCGGTCCGGGCCGCACGCCGGACGGCGGGCTTGGCACCGCCGCCGAGCATGATGGGGACGTGCTCGTCGACGGGCTTCGGCGTCACCGACACGTCGGGGTCGATGTCGTGGAACTCGGCGTCGTAGTCGAGCGGGCCCTCGGACCACGCCGCGCGCAGCAGGTTCACCTGGTCGGAGAGGCGCTCGACGCGCTCGTCCTGCGGCACGCCGAACGCCTCGAACTCGCCCGGGTTCGAGCCGATGGCCAGCCCGAGCGTCGTGCGGTCGTGCGAGAGGTGGTCGAGCGTCGCGGTGTCCTCCGCGAGGCGGACGCCGTCGTACAGCGGCGCGAGCGCGATGCAGGTGCCGAGCTCGATCTGCTCGGTCCGCGCCGCGATGGCCGACAGCGACGGCATCGTCCCCGGCAGGTACTCGTCCTCGGTGAAGTGGTGCTCGGACACCCAGATGCTGTCGAGGCCCGCCTCGTCGGCCGTCTCCGAGAGTTCGAGCATCTCGTCGTAGATCTCGGTCGTCGAGCGGTCGTCGTCAGGGCGGCGCTGGCACGTGAACAGTCCCGTACCGAGTTTCATGCCTGTTCGATTCCCTCGGCGACGTGAAAACGGTTCGGCAATCGGCAGCGAGATTCAGCACACGTGGTGTGCGAAGGAGTGTCGCAACCGAACCCACCTGCCTACTTGACCCCCGCCCACGAACGCCGGAACATGACCGACGCTGCCTTCGAGCGACGGACCCGCGCCTGTCAGCAGCGCCTCCGCGAGGGGACCGGCGACCTCGCCGTGCTGTTCCCGAGCCGGAACCTCTTCTACGCGACCGGTTTCGACGAGGAGCCACAGGAGCGCCACCTGTTCCTGTTCGTCCCCCGCGAGGGCGACCCCGTCTTCCTCGTGCCGGCCCTCTACGGCTCGCAGGTCCGGGCCGAGAGCTGGGTCGAGGACGTGCGAACGTGGAGCGACGGCGACGACCCCGTGGCCGCCGTCGAGCGGGTCGTCGGCGACCTCGCCGTCCCGGCCGACGCGCACGTCCTCGTCGACGACACGATGTGGGCGCTGTTCACCCAGGACCTCGAATCGGAGCTCCCCGACGCGACGTTCGGGCTCGCCAGCGCGGTGTTCGACGACCTCCGGGTTCGAAAGGACGAGGCCGAACTCGACGCCCTGCGACGTGCCGGCGAACTCGCGGACGAGGTGAGCGTGGCGGTCCGGAACATGGGCGAGGAAGCCGTCGGCTGGACAGAATCCGAACTCGCCGCCGAGATCGAGTCGCGCCTGCTCGCCGGCGGCGACTCGCTCGCGTTCGACGTCATCGCCGGGTCGGGTCCGAACGGCGCGATGCCCCACCACGCACACGGCGACCGAGCGATCGAGCGCGGCGACCCCGTCGTTCTGGACTTCGGCGCGTACGTCGACGGCTACCCCGGCGACCAGACCCGGACGGTCGTGTTCGCGGGCGACCCGCCCGAGGAGTTCGTCGAGGTCCACGGAATCGTCCGCGAGGCACTCGAGGCGGGCGTCGCCGCGGTCGAACCCGGCGTCGAGGCCCAGGCCGTCGACCGGGCCGCCCGCGAGGTCATCGAGGACGCGGGCTACGGCGAGCAGTTCGTCCACCGGACCGGCCACGGCGTCGGTCTCGACGTGCACGAACCGCCGTACATCGTCGACGGTAACGAGACGGCGCTCGAACCGGGGATGGTGTTCTCCGTCGAGCCCGGGATCTACCTCGAGGGCGAGTACGGCGTCCGCATCGAGGACCTCCTCGTCGTGACCGAGGACGGCTGCGAACGGCTGAACGATTCGCCGCGGGGCTGGCACGCGGGCGACGCCGCGTAGTCGTCCCCCGCTCGGGGGAACAGTAATGGCCCACCGTCGCGTCATATCCTCCCATGAACTTCCGCCACGCGACAACCGAGGACGTGCCGGAGATAATCGGCGTCGCGGAGCGGTCGTGGGAGCACGACTATCCGGGAATCCTCACCCGCGAGACCGCCCGCGAAGCGGTCGCGGAGTGGTACGACACCGACCGGCTCGAGCTCGACGCCGTCGCCGCCGATACGGCGCTCGTCGTCGCCATCGACGAGGACGCGGACGAGGACCGGGCGGGACCCGTCGTCGGCTTCCTTCACGGGGTCGTCGACGACGACACCGGGACCCTGCTCCGGGTGTACGTCGACCCTGAACAGCGCGGCGAGGGGATGGGCAGAGCGCTCGTCGAGTACGCCATCGACGACTTCGACACCCGTGGCGTCGAGCGCGTCGAGGCGATGGTGCTCGCCGCGAACGAGCCGGGCAACGAGTTCTACGAGTCGCTCGGCTTCGAGCTCGTCCAGCGTGCGACGACGACCATCGGCGGCGAACCGCACGACGAGAACATCTACCTGAAGCTGCTGTAGTCAGTCCGCGAGCAACGTGGCGTCGACGACGCGCTCGACCTCTCGCCGAACCGCGTCCGTGTCGACACCGTCGGCCGTCGCTCGCCGGAAGAGGCCGCCCAGCATCACCGTGAGCAACAGCTCCGCCGTCGCCTCCGGCTCGACCGCCCGGAAGGTCCCGTCCTCGATTCCGTTCCGGATGATGCCGGCGAGACGGGCCTGAAGGTTCTCGTCGATGGTGGTGAACCGACTGCGGTAGGTCTCGTCGTGGACGGCCTGGCTCCGGAGCTCGACGAACGGTTCGCCCGAGCCGGGTTCGAACCCGCCCGGTGTCGGCGGGACGACATCCCCTGTCGCCCCGAACAGCGCGAAGTCGAGGTGGACCCAGAGATCCGCCTCCGGGTCGTCTCCGAACGACTCGTCGAGGGGCCCCACGAAGCGGTCCAGCATGTAGTCGAGGAACGACACCAGCAGGTCGTCCTTGTCGTCGAAGAAGTGGTAGACGGAGGACTTGCTGAGGTCGGCCTCGTCGGCGATGCGACCGATGGAGAGTCCGGCGTAGCCGTGGGTGTCGAGCACCCGGAGACACGCGACCATGATGCGCTCGCGCGTGTCGGTCGGCTCGCCGTCGTGCGCCCTGTCCATGTGGCACGGCTATTCGGGGGCGACCGATACGTGTTCCGACGCACTGGCGAGCGTCGAGCCGAAAGACCTATTGCCTACCGAACGTTCGTTCGCCACATGGTTACCGAACGTTCGTTCAGTAGGTTCGTTGCGCCGCGCTCGAGGTGGCCCAGATGACCGACAGGGACGGCATCGCGGCCATCCTCACCGCCCGCAGCCGCGCCGTCGTCGCGGTCCTGCTCGTCCTGACCGCCCTCGTCGGAGCGGGCGTCCCGATGGTCGAACAGGAGACCTCGCTCGACCAGTTCCAGGGCGACACCCGGGAGTCGGCGGCCCAGGACTACGTCGACGCCAACTTCTCGACCGAGGGCGCCGGCGCGGTGACCCAGGTCGTCGTCGGCGACGACGATGGCGACGTGCTCGACCGCGAGTCGTTGCTGGCCACCCTCGACTACCAGCAGACAGTGGTCGAAAACGAGACGGTTCAGGGTTCACTCGCCGAGAACGAGACCGGTCGCAGCATCGCATCGGCCGTCGGGACACGCGCGGTCGTCGAGGAGCGCGCGGCGAACCTCTCGGCCCGGGAGTCCGCGTTGAACCGGACCGCCAGCGCGCTGGAGCGGTCGCTCCTGACGCTCGAATCCGAGCCGAACGCGAGCGTGGCGGCCGCGTTCGAGTCCGTCGAGGCGAACACCGCCGTCGACCTCGACGACGGCGACTACCGCGCGTTCGAGGACTCCGCGGAGACCCTTCGGAACGGACCGACGAACGAGACGGCTCGACAGCGGGCGCTCCGGAGCGGGTCGGTCGGTCTGCTCGAGGCCGAGTACGACGCTCTGGCCGCGGACTACGCGGCGCTCTCGGCGGTCGACCCCTCGCTCGACCGACAGCAGGAGGCGCTCGCCGCCCTGAACGAGAGCGAACTCGACGCGCTGCTCGCGGACGTGCTCGGCGGTGAGAGTGGCGACAGCGGGAGCGCCGGTGGGAGCGGCGGCGACCGGACGCTCGCGCTCCTTCCGACCGGCTTCGACGCCGGGTCGACCGAGGCTGACGCCACGCTCGTGCTGTTCCACCAGGCCGTCGACGCCGGCGGCCCGGCCGCGGGAGCCGCACCCGACTCCCTCGTCGACTCGGAGCTCGCGATGGAGCGCCTCGCAGCCGACGCCGACGGCGAGACCTCGTACCTGGTGTTCGGCAGCGGCATCGTCGCGGAGGAGACGACCGACTCGATGGTCGACAGCATCCTCCTCGTCGGCCCGCTCGCGGCGCTGTTCGTCGTCGTCGTGCTCGCGTTCGCCTACCGCGACCTGCTCGACGTCCTCCTCGGGGTCGCCGGCGTCGGGGCCGTCCTCGTCTGGACCTTCGGCGTGATGGGCTGGGTGGGCATCGACTTCAACCAGCCCTTCATCATCGTCATCGTCCTCCTCATCGGGCTCTCCATCGACTACGCCATCCACCTGGTGATGCGCTACCGCGAGGAGCGCACCGGCGGTGACGACCCCCGGCCGGCGATGCGGACGGCGCTCGGAAGCGTCGGCGTCGCGCTCGTGTTCGTGACCGTGACGACGGCCATCGGTTTCCTCGCGAACCTCGCGAGCCCGCTCTCCGTGTTCCGCCAGATCGGCGTCGTGAGCGCCATCGGCATCGTCTCGGCGCTGGTCGTCTTCGCCGGACTCGTCCCCGCGGTGAAGCTCGAACTCGACGCCTGGCTCGAGAGCCGCGGCGTGGACCGCGACCAGCGCGCCCTCGGCTCGTCGGACAGCCGGCTGGGCCGCCTGCTCGCGGTCGGGGCAACGCTCGCCCGTCGCGCACCCGTGGCCGTGCTCGTGCTCGCCGTCCTGCTCAGCACGGTCGGCGCGTACGGCGCGACGCAGGTCGACACCAGCTTCAGCGAGTCCGACTTCCTCGCCGAGGACCCGGACCAGCGCCTCAAGGACCTCCCCGAACCCTTCGCACCCGGCGACTACAGCGCCAAGCGGGTGATGGACAGGCTCAACGACCGATTCGTCCGCCAGGACTCCGAGGCGACGGTCCTCGTCAGGGGCGACGTCGCCGACTCCGAGACGCTGGACCGACTCGCCGAGGCCGAGGACGACGCCGCCGGTCGCTCGACGACGCAGACGTACGCCAGCGGCGAGGCAGCGATAACCAGCCCGCTCACGGTGATGGAGTCGGTCGCGGCGGAGAACGAGACCTTCGCGGCGACCCTGGACGCCAGCGACACCGACGGCGACGGGACCCCCGACGAGAACGTCTCGGCGGTGTTCGACGCGCTCCACCGGACCGCACCCGAAGAGGCATCACAGGTCCTTCATCGGACCGACGACGGTGAGTACGTCGCCGCGAGGATGGTGGTCTCAGTCGACGGCGGTGCAGCCGGCGGCGAGGTCACGGAGGACGTACGCGCGGTCGCCGAGACGGTCGCGGGCGACGACGTCACCGCGACCGCGACGGGACAGGTGGTCATCAACGCCGTCACCGCCGACCAGCTGCTCGACACCGTCCTCGAGGGACTCGTCGTCGCGCTCGTCGTGGTGTTCCTGTTCCTCGCGCTGGTCTACCGCGTCAGCGAGGGCACCGCATCGCTCGGCGCCGTCACCGTCGTCCCCGTCGCGTTCACCGTGACGTGGATACTCGGCTCGATGGCGGTCCTCGGCATCCCGTTCAACATCGTCACCGGGCTGATCACCAGCCTGACGATCGGGCTCGGTGTCGACTACAGCATCCACGTCAGCGAGCGGTTCAACCAGGAGCTCGCCGCCACGGGCTCGATCGACGAGGCCCTCGTCGAGAGCGTCACCGGCACGGGCGGCGCGCTGTTCTCCTCCGCGGCGACGACCGCGAGCGGCTTCGGCGTCCTGACCGTCTCGCTGCTGCCGTTCCTCCAGTCGTTCGGCGTCATCACCGCGCTCACGATCGGCTACTCGTTCCTCGCGAGCGTGTTCGTGCTCCCGAGCCTGCTCGCACTGTGGGCGCGCTGGCACGGCCACGCCGACGCCGGGGACGACGCGGCCGGCGACACGACGGGTCTGGACGGCAACCCTGGGCCGGCAGGCGCGGCGGACCTCGTCGCCACCCGCCACGTCGAGGACTCGCTGGTCTCGCCGGACGGTGACGCTACGGTCTCGGTGACCATCGCGGGCGTCGCGGGTCGGGTCCGGCTCCGCGAGGCGGTTCCGGGTCCGTACGAGTTGGCCGCGGTCGACCCCGAGCCGGTCGAGCTCGTCGAACGTGCCGAGGGTTTCTACGCGCTCTGGGACGCAGAACAGTCTTCGGACCGGCTCTCGGTCACGTACACGACCCGGCACCCGCCCGGGACGCGCGACGGCGATACCGCGACCATCAGCGGCGAGGTAGCGACCGGGACGACCAGCCGCCCCATCGACGGAGACACCGAGCTCGTCCTCGTCGACGACGTGTTCCAGCGCGTGCTCGAACGGGGCGCGGCCACCGACGTGGACGTGCAGGCCGCCGCCTCGCTGCTGTCGGCCGGCGAGATAACGGAGCGGGAGTTCGAGCGCGTCTGTCGGGTGTGGCTCGGGCGCGAACGAGACGAGAGAACGGACCGGACGGTGGCGGTTGCCGAGGACTGAGACCGTCAGTCCGGGCGGTTCAGTAGTCGATGACCGTGATCTCCTCGACGGGCCACTGGCTCAGCACCTCGACGCCGTCCTCTCGGACGACGACCATCTCCTCGACGCGGACGCCCTGCCGGTCGGCCGGCTCCATCGTCTCGACGGCCATCGTCATGCCCTCCTCGATCTCGATGGGGTGGTCGGGCGAGAGGCCCCGCCAGATGAGCGGCACCTCGTAGAGCTGGAGGCCCAGGCCGTGGGCCCAGTGGTTCGTCGTCATCTGCCAGTGGTCGGTGGCGCCGTACCAGTCGGCGTGCTCGCCCTCCATGTCGGGGAAGCCCTTGCAGATCTCGTCGGTCGTCGCGCCGGGCTCGATGCGGTCGAGCACGTCGTAGAGGTTGGTGACGGCGGTCTCGTAGGCGTCCTGCTGGGCCTGGGTCGGCTCGCCCATGGAGAAGGTGCGGTAGTAGCAGGAGCGGTAGCCGAGGTAGCCGATGTTGTAGAAGTCCGCGTAGACGATGTCGCCGGGGCGGATCATCCGGTCGGTCGTGTTCGCCTGGTGCTTCGGCCAGGTGTTCGGACCGCTGGTGACGTAGCCGCCCTGGGCCATCGCGCCGTGGCGCCAGATCTCGCGGACGGCGTCGCCCCAGACCTCGGACTCGCGCTTGCCCGGCGCAGCGTTCTCGACGATCTGCTGGAAGCCGGCCTCGCAGATGGCCGCGACCATGCGCAGGCACTCGATCTCGTCGTCGGTCTTGATCTTCCGGGCGTCGTGCATCAGGTCGACACAGTCCTTGGTGCGGACGTCGACGCCGTTGTTCTCGAACGCGTCGATGAGGCCCATGTTGCCGACGTCGAGCCCCATCGGTGCCTTGTGGACGCCGTACTCCTCCATCGCCTCGTAGACGAGGTCGGCCATCTTCTGCTTGAGCCAGCTCCGGGCCGAGTCGCGGCCGGACGCCCGCGGGACGTTGCCGAGGCCGGGGCAGGCGTAGCGGATGTCGTCGAGCCACGGGCAGTTGAACCGCTGGTTGCTCGCGTGGTCCGCGGTGTCCCAGTGGACGATGTCGCCCTCCTCCGTGAGCAGCGTGTAGTGGTCCGCGCCGGAGCCGCCCGTCATCGCAAGCCCGGTCACGTAGCGGATGTTCGGGTCAGAGACGAGCAGCATCGAGCCCATCTCCGAGTCCTCGAGGCGTGCGAGTGCCTTCGCGTAGCGCTCCTCGCGGAGGCGCTTCACGTCGATTCGCTCCTCCCAGTCGACCGCCTGGGTGCCCCGCGTTCCCTCCATGAACGTGCGTTCGTACATGGAAGGTGCTACCGCCAGTAGGCATATCAAACTACGGGCGTTCCCCGGTCCCTGCTGGCAGTTCCCACGGTTCGAACAAAGCTTATGCCGGGGGCGCAACTCGCCCCGGACATGAAGCGCGTGCTCTCCAGCGTCGGCATCGGCTCCGCAACCGTCGACACGATCCTCCCCGACACCTCGTTCGTCCCCGGCGAGACCGTCGAGGCGACCGTCGAGGTCGAGGGCGGCTCCTCCGAGCAGGAGATCGAACAGCTCAACTTCGCGTTCGCCACCCGCTATCGCGGCGAGGAGGGATACGAGCAGTCGGTGTTCGAGCGGTTCACCGTCGCCGAGTCCTTCACCATCGGCGAGGGCGAGCGTCGCGACATCCCGGTCGAGTTCACCGTCCCCTACGGCACACCGCTCACGAAGAGTGGGGTGAAGGTCTGGCTCAAGACCGGGCTCGACATCGACTGGGCGCTCGACCCCAAGGACACGGACCACATCGAGGTGACGCCCGACGAGCGTATGACCGCCCTGTTCGCGGCCGTCGAGGACCTCGGCTTCGGCTTCCACAGCTCCGAGGTCGAGCGCGCCCGGTTCGGCCACTCCCACCCGTTCGCCCAGGAGTTCGAGTTCCGGCCGCGCTCCGGCCCGTTCACGGGAGACCTGGACGAGCTGGAGCTCATCTGCGCGCCGACAGCGGACGCGGTTGACGTCCACCTCGAGATCGACCGCCGCGGCGGACTGCTCTCAGAGATGACCGACACCGACGAGTCCCGGGACGGCTTCCGGTTCGACCACACCGACACGGACAGCATCCGGTCGGAGCTCCGGCGTCGCGTCGAGCGCCACGCCTGAGCCGCCGACCGGTTTCGCCCCCGCCATCTCTGGCGACTGCGACACGATCGACTGGAACCTTTTTCCCGTCGGACGACGTGTCTCCGCTATGTTATCACCCGTGAGTGGCGTCTTCCTCCAGCCGGGGTTCGAGCCCGGACCGAGCGGCATCGACGTGGCGGTCAACCTCGGTAGCTCGGCCGGGTCGGCGTTCCTGACGACCCTCGTCGTCGGCGCCATCATGGTCGCGCTCGCGCCGGACTACACGCGCCGCATGATGGAGACGGTCCGCGAGGACGCCGTCGGCTCGTTCGCCTACGGGCTCGTCCTGCTCCTCGGGCTCGTCGTCGTCACCGTGCTCCTCGCCATCACCATCATCGGCCTCCTCTTCGCCATCCCGCTCGTCATCCTCGCCACGCTCGTCTGGGCGGTCGGCGCGGCCATCGGCTACCTCGCCATCGCGGACCGACTCGTCAAGCCCGAGCCGGACGAGTGGCTCGTTCCGCTGCTCGTCGCCGCCGGGCTCAACGGCCTGCTCGTGCTGACCGGGATCGGCGGCATCGTCTCCTTTTGCATCGGCGCGGCCGGCTTCGGCGCGGTGCTGCGGGACTGGCTCGGCTGACCGGAACGCCTGCCGGCACCCGAATTGGTTTGTCGCCGTCCCACGTGTGTGCCTACCACATGGCACACGACGTCCCCATCCGGGTCGACCACGTCGGCATCGCCGTCGAGTCGGTGGCCGACGCCGAACCGGTGCTGCTCGCGCTCGGCTGCGAGAAGATGAACGACGAGACCGTCGAGGACCGCTTCCGCTGGGTGTACTACCGACTCGGCGACGCCTCGCGGATCGAGCTCATCGAGCCCATCGAAGAGGACAGCTTCCTCACGAGGTTCCTCGCCGAGAACGGCCCGGGGCTGCACCACGTCACCCTGGAGGTCGCCGACCTCGACACCGTCGCGGACTCGCTCGATGCAGCGGGGCTCCGCGTCGTCGACCGCGCCGAGTTCGACACCTGGACGGAAGCGTTCGTCTCGCCGGCGAACCCGACCGGGACGCTGTTCCAGCTGATGGAGTACCACGAGGACTACCCGGAAGGCCGGGACCCGCCGGAGGAGCTGTTCGTCAACGGCGGCCGCGTCGAGGAGGTGACCAGCGCATGAGCGAGGACACCGCCACCGGCGACGGCGAGGTCCCCGCCGACGTCCGCGACCGCATCGAGGCCGACCCCTACTGCGAGAAGCTCGGCATCGAACTCGTCGACCTCGGGCCGGGCACCGCGACCCTGGAGCTGACCATCGCCGAGGACATGCTGAACTTCCACGGCACGCCCCACGGCGGCGCGGTCTACTCGCTCGCGGACGCCGCCTTCGCCGCCGCGTCGAACTCCCATGGCACGACCGCGGTCGCGCTGGAGACCAACATGAGCTACCTCGACGCCGTCGAGGTCGGTGACACGCTCCGCGCCGAGGCGCGGGAGACCCACATGGCGGGCCGGACCGCCGAGTACCAGATCCCCGTCACCGCCGACGGCGAGCGGGTCGCGACGTTCCGGGGCCGCGTCTACCGCTTCGTGGACTGAGTGGCTATCTTTCGGGGAACTGAACGGGACCATTTATGTAGTACGGACTAACATTCTCCCCCATGGGGTTGGAAATCAAACAGACGCTCGAGGGGACCGTACAGCGGTTGGCCTCCCCGACGGGCCTCCTGGTGTTCGTCGGCTTCGCCGCCTTCCGTCTCTTCGAGATGGTGATGTACGAGACCGCCTGGGGTGCCGCGATAGAGTGGACCATCGACAACTACGGCGGACAGATCGCCAGACAGTACCTCGGCTACGACGTGCGCGACTCGCAGGTGACCGTCGAGCGGCTGCACATGGAACTGCTGCAGCACGGCTACCCGGAGGCCGCCGCGTTCCTCCAGCAGGCCACCAGCTCAGGGCTCGACCTCTCGCTACCGGTCGTGCTCGCGTTCCTCGTGGCGTTCCCGTTCGTCGCCGATCTCCTGCACGTGCTCGGGGTGCGTGCCATCGCGGCCGCCGGCCCGGACACCGACGGACTCCCGACCGGAGAGCTGCTCTCGGGGCTCCCCGTCGTCTACCTGCGCTCGCTCGTCGCGAACTTCCTCGCCTGGCTGTGCATCGCGCTCGGACTCGTCCTCGGGAGCGTCCTCCTGTTCGTCCCTGGACTCCTCCTCGCGATGGCGTTCCTGTTCGTCCGCCAGCGCATCGTCCTCGACGGCGACGGCATCGTCGCGTCCCTCTCGAACAGCTACGGCCTGTTCCGCGAGCACCTCGGGACGGTGCTCGTCGTGTTCGGCATCACGCTGTTCCTCGGGGTGTTCTCGACCTGGGGTATCTCGCTCGGCTCGGGATTCGTCGCGCCGATGCCGGGCTGGCTCTACAAGCTGTTCACCACCGGGGTCATCGTGTTCAACATGGCGCTCATCACGAGCGCGTACCTCCAGTTCGAACGGCCGAGCGCCGCCTGAACCCGGGGGCGTCGTCGGTCGCGGTCACTCCGTGACGACGGCCTCCGCCTCGACCTCGACCAGCATCGCGTCGTCGACGAAGCCGGCGACCTCGACCATCGTCGCCGCCGGTCTCACGTCCGCGAAGAACTCGCCGTGGGCTCTGCCGACCTGCTCCCAGTCGTCGGCGTCGGCGACGAACATCCGCGTCCGGACGACGTCGGAGAGCGACGCGTCGGCCGCCGCCAGTGCCGACTCGACGTTCCGGAACGCCTGCATCGCCTGGGCGTGCGGGTCGCCCTCGCCGACCACCTGGCCCTCGTCGTCGGTCGCGGTCGTCCCCGAGACGACCACGCGGTCGCCGACCCGAACCGCCCGCGAGTAGCCGACCGTCGATTCCCACTCGGTGCCCGAGGAGACGTGCGTTCGTCGCATGGCTGGCTGGACGAGCGACGACGGCAAGAAGGTGCGTGTCGAGTACCGCGGTCGGCTGCAGGTGGTCGCGACGGGTTACTCTTCGCGGTGGTCGAAGACGCGCTTGACCTTCCCGACCTCGGTGCGCTCGATGACGCCGGGACCGACGACCTCGACCTCGTCGGGCTTCACGTCGAGGACGTCCTTGAGCTTGCTCTCGATGTCGCGGGAGAGCTCCTCGTGGGTACCGTCGTAGGACTCGTCGTGCTCGACGGTCAGCTCCATGGTGTCGAGGTTGCCCTCGCGGTAGAGGTCGATGCGGTAGTACGGCGCGACGTCGGCCATGTCGACCATGACCTCCTCGATCTGGCTCGGGTAGACGTTGACGCCGCGGACGATGAGCAGGTCGTCCGCGCGGCCGGTGACGTTGTCCATCCGGACGATGGTACGGCCGCACTCGCACTCCTCGTAGTTCAGCCGGGTCATGTCGCCGGTCCGGTAGCGGATCATCGGGAACGCCTGCTTCGTGAGCGACGTGATGACCAGCTCGCCCTCCTCGCCCTCGTCGAGCACCTCGCCGGTCTGCGGGTCGACGATCTCCGGGTAGAAGTGGTCCTCCCAGAGGTGCAGGCCCTCCTGGGCCTCCTCGCACTCGATGGAGACGCCCGGGCCGATGATCTCGGAGAGGCCGTAGACGTCGACGGCGGTCACGTCGAGCGCCTCCTCGATCTCCTCGCGCATCGGGTCCGTGAACGGCTCCGCGCCGATGACGACCCGCTCCAGCGAGAGGTCCTTGATGTCGATACCCTTCTCCTCGGCGTACTCCGCGAGGTAGAGGCAGTACGACGGCGTACAGGAGAGCACGTCGGACTCCATGTCCTGCAGCATGTCGAGCTGACGGGCCGTGTTGCCCCCGCCGGTCGGGATGACGCAGGCGCCCAGCTCCTCGACGCCGTCGTGGAAGCCGAGGCCACCCGTGAACAGCCCGTAGCCGTAGGAGTTCTGGACCATGTCTCCCTCGCGGACGCCGGCGGCGTACAGCGACCGGGCCATGACCTCGTGCCAGACGCCGAGGTCGTCCTCGGTGTAGGCGACGATCTTCGGCTTGCCCGTCGTGCCCGAGGAGGCGTGGACGCGGCGGAGCTCGCTGTGGTCGACCGCGAACAGCTTGTCCGGGTAGTTGTCGCGGATGTCCTCCTTGGTCGTGAACGGGAGCTTCGAGACGTCCTCGACGCTCTCGATGTCGTCCGGTGCGACGCCGGCGTCGTCGAAGGCGTCCCGGTACCACGGGACGTTCTCGTACACGTGCTCGACCGTGTGCTGGAGACGTTCGGTCTGCAGTTCGGTCAGTTCCTCGCGTGACGCGGTTTCGATGTCGTTGTATGTCATGTGTCGTGACTCCGTGTGTTCGTCTGTTTCTCGCGCGATGCCGTAACGGTTTGTGAGAGGGTCACATGCTGACGCCGAGGTGTCTGTCGCGGACCTCCTCGTCCGCGTCCAGCTCCTCGGGAGTGCCCTCGTAGACGATGTTGCCCTTGTCGAGGATGTAGACGCGGTCCGCCAGCGCGGACGCCACCGCGACGTTCTGCTCGACGAGCAGGACCGTGATGCCCTCCTCGTTGAGCTCGCGGACCAGGTCCGCGACGCGCTCGACGATGATGGGTGCGAGCCCCTCCGTCGGCTCGTCCAGCAGGAGCAAATCCGCGCCGGCGACGAGCGCCCTCGCGATGGCGAGCATCTGCTGTTCGCCGCCGGAGAGGTCCGTCCCCCGGCTGTCCTTGCGCTCGCGCAGGTTCTCGAACGCGTCGAGCTCCCAGATATCCTCGACGCTCCGGCGATGGGCGGTGTCCGCGCCGCCGAAGCGTCCCATCTTCAGGTTCTCCGTGACCGTGAGGCCGGGGAACACCCGACGCTCCTCGGGGACGAATCCGATGCCGTCCCGGGCGACCGCCTCGGAGGACCAGCCGGTGATGTCCTCGCCCCGGAACCGGATCTCGCCGTCTGTCGGCGGGCATACGCCGACGATGCTCCGGAGCGTCGTCGTCTTGCCGACGCCGTTGCGGCCGACGAGCGTGACGACCTCGCCCTCCTCGACGTCCATCGTGACGCCCGAGAGCACCTCCGTCTCGCCGTAGCCCGCGTGGACGCCGTCGAGTTCGAGCAGGCTCACAGCACACCACCACCGAGGTAGGCCTGCTGGACCTGCTCGTTGTTGGCGACGGCCTCGGGCGGCCCGGTCGCCAGCTCTTCCCCGCGGTTCAGCACCGTGATGCGGTCGGACGCGTTCATGACGAGTTCGATGTCGTGTTCGATGAGCAGCACCGTCCGGTCGCCGAGCACCTCGCCGATGAGCTCCATCGTCGCGCGGGTCTCCTCGGCGCTCATGCCGGCGGTCGGCTCGTCGAGCATGACGAGCTGTGGGTCCGTCGCGAGCACGAGGCCGATCTCGAGCCGGCGACGGTCGCCGTAGGCCAGCGTGCTCGCCTGCTCGTGCCCGCGCTCGCCGAGCCCGATACGCGAGAGCACGTCGTCTGTCCGTCCGTTCAGGTCCTCGAACGAGTCCTTGTGCCTGAACGCGTTGTCGATCGGCGAGCGCTTCCGGAGGACCGCCTGCGCGGCGAGTCGGACGTTCTCCCGCACGGTGAGTCCACCGAAGACGTTCGTGATCTGGAACGAGCGACCGATACCGCGGTGGACGCGCTGGTGCGGTCGCAGCTGCGAGACGTCCTCGCCGTCGAAGATGACCGAGCCCTCGCTCGGGAGCAACGCGCCCGAGATGAGGTTGAACAGGGTCGTCTTGCCGGCCCCGTTCGGGCCGATGATGCTCCGGAACTCGCCGCGTTCGACCTCGAGGTCGAGGCTATCGACGGCGACGAGTTCGCCGAAGCGACGCGTCAGGCCCTTCGTCTCCAGCACCACCTCGCCGGTTCCGAACGTCGTCACGGCGTCGTCTGCGGTCGCCATCAGTCGGACACCTCCGCGGGTTCACCCTCGGGCGGTGCATCGGACGAACTGTCCGACCACTGCTTCACCAGCGACGGGATGGAGACGATGCCACGCGGCACGAAGATGACGAACAGGACGAACACGATACCGAGCACGCCCTGCCACTGTTCGATGCCGAAGTCCAGCAGGAGCTCCTCCAGCGAGAGGTAGCCTGCCGCCCCGACCATCGGGCCGTAGAGGGTACCCATGCCGCCGAGCAGGGTCATGACGATGACCTCGCCCGACAGCAGCCAGTCGAGGAAGCCGGGCGAGGCACGCCCCAGGTTCTGGGTCGCACGCAGCCCGCCGGCCAGCCCGGCGAGCCCACCACTGACGACGAACGCCCGGCGCTTGTACGCCGTCGTGTCGTAGCCGAGGAACGACGCGCGCTGCTCGGACTCGCGGATGGCCTGCAGCACGCTGCCGAACGGCGCGTCGATGAGCCGCCGGGAGACGAGGTACGAGCCGACCACGAGCGCGACGATGACGTAGTAGTACAGGTGGATCTCTCCGAGCAGCGAGACGTCACCGAACTCGGGCCCCGACGAGATGCCGTAGTAGAACGCGTCGGCACCGACGCCGTCCTCGCCGTTGGTCAGCGGCGGTACCGTCGGGAGGCCGAGCGATTCGAGCGTCGGGTTGAACTCCGCGCGCAGTCCGGGCATCTTCAGCGACAGGCTGGCGAACAGCTCCGCGAACGCCAGCGTGATCATCGAGAAGTACACCCCGGACACCCGGATGGAGAGGTAGCCGACCATCCAGGCGATGAGCGCCGCGACGACGATGCCCGCGAGCAGCGCGAGCCAGATCGAGGGTACCAGGTACAGCGCGAACAGCACCGTCGCGTACGCGCCGAGGCCGTAGAACAGCACGTGCCCCAGCGAGACGAGACCGGTGTAGCCCATCACGAGGTCGAGGCTCAGCGCGAACAGCGCCCAGATGAGTATCTCGACGAGGATGCTGTTCACGACGAACGAGCCGTAGAGGACCCCGATGCCGAGCGGGGCGGCGAACAGCAACGCCACCACCCCGGCCCCGATGAGCCGACGTTGTCTCCCGGTCAGCACGCCGCTCCCGGCGGCCGTGAGCAGTTCACCCCCTTCGCCGGGGTCGTGCCACTCGGGGCTGCCGAACAGCCCCTGCGGGCGGACGAGCAGGACGGCGATCATCAGCAGGAAGACCACGAGGCCCTCCAGGAACGGCACCTGCCACTGGACGAGCACCTGCACGACGCCGACGAGCAGGCCGCCGGCGACCGCGCCGCGGAAGCTCCCGAGCCCGCCGAGCACCACGACGATGAACGCCGGGATGATGACGGAGCCACCCATGCCGGGCCCGACCGACTGCCGGCCGGCGAGGATGACGCCGCCGACGGCGGCGAGGAACGCACCGAACGCGAAGACGAGCGTGTAGTAGCGGTCGATGTCGATGCCGAGGTGACGGACCATGTCGCGGTCCATCGACCCGGCACGGACGACCAGCCCGAACCGCGTACGTTCGAGCATCAGCCACGCGCCGAGCGCGATGAGCGACCCAGCGATGATGACGAAGTAGCTGTACAGGGTCTTCTCGAAGCCGAGGATCGTGATGGTGCCCGCGAGCGAGCCGACGTCGATCGTTCCAAGGGGTTGTGTCCCCCAGACGTACTCGATGGCGTCGACGAAGATGAGCACCAGTCCGAACGTCAGCAGGATGTGGTACAGCGGGTCCCTGCCGTACAGCGGTCGGACGGTCAGGCGCTCTATCGCACCGCCGAGTATCGCGACCGCGAGCGGGGCGACCAGCAACGCCACCCAGAAGTTGCCGATGCCGGCGGTCGTGAGCGCCACGCCGAAGTACGCACCCAGGGCCAGCAGTTCGCCGTGGGCGAAGTTGATGACGTCCATCACGCCGAAGATGATGGACAGGCCCGCCGCGAGGAGGACGTAGACCATCCCGACAGTCAGCCCGTTGATGAGCTGGTCGAGGAGGCTGACGCCGAAACTCGCTTGCAGCTCTAACATCTTACAGTGAGCACTCGGTCTCCTCGCAGGGGATCATCGCGTCGGGACCTTCCACCTTCGAGAGGAGCTCGACGTCCGCCATCTCGCCGGAGTCCGGTTCGACACACTTGCCCATCCACGTCGGGTTGAGCGCCTGGTGGTCGCAGGCCCGGAACTGGTTGGTGCCGAGGATGGAGTCCATCTCCAGCCCCTCCAGGGCGTCGATGACGTCGTCGACGTTGGTCGAGCCGGCCTCCTTGATGCCCTCCGCGGTCATCATGACGGACTGGTAGCCGACGCGAGCGAAGTTGTCCGGCGGGGCGCTCGTCTCCTCCATGTTCATGTACGCCTCGCGGAACGTGTTGTTCTTCGGGTTGTCGATGTCGGCGACGTAGCGGACACCACCGTACAGGCCGTACGCTGCCGGACCCAGCGCGCCCCGGACGACCTGGAAGGTCATCGTCGGCGCCATGATGTCCTTGTCCTCGGTGATGCCGGCCTCGACTGCCTGGCCGGTGAAGTTGATGAGGTCACCACCGGTCATCCCGACGACCACAACCTCTGCGTCGGAGTTGTCGATCTGGCTGATGTAGGTGTCGAAGTTCGTGGAGCCGAGCTCGGAGGCCGTGCTCCCGACGATGTTGAGGTTCGAGTTGGCCTCCCGCATCCGGGCCTCGACGCGGTTCCTGACCGAGGTCCCGTAGGCGTAGTCCGCGATGTGGAACCAGACGTTCGACCCGAGGTTGTTGACCGTGTACTCGGAGACGGCCTCGGCGATCTGTGCCGTGTTCGTCTCCGCGCGGAACACGTACTCGTTGCAGCCGCTTCCGGTGACCGGGACGGCGGCCCCGCCCGGGTTGTAGATGACCTCCTCCTCGGCGGCGAGTTCGTTCAGTGCGAGCGCGACGGAGCTCGAGATGGCGCCCATGATGAAGTTCGCGCCGTCCTCCTCGACCGCCCGCCGGGCCGCGTCGACGGAGGCGGTGTCCTCCGTCTGCCCGTCCTTGTAGACGCCCTCGATCTCGAAGTCGAACTCGTCGTCCTCCTGGAGCGTCTGGATGGCGAGCTTCGCGCCGTTGCGCTGTCCGGGTGCGAGACTGCTGTACGGGCCGGACATCGGACTGACGATGCCGTAGGTGACCGAATCGGAACTGCCCGCGGATCCACCGATGTTCCCGAGACAACCCGCCAATCCGAGAGCACTCGCTCCCGCAGTCGCTCGAAGGAAGGTACGACGAGAACCGAATCCACTCGACTCCCCCTGGCTGATAGTGCGCTGCTTGCGATTACTGGTACCCCGTGCCATGCATGAACATTTATTAAATAGAGCCTAAATCAGTTCGCCCGCACATATCCGGGGTACTTATGAGGTACATAGCCGTTCTCGATGCCGCAATCCCGGTTCCGTCGGCGGGAAACGCGAAAAATACTGCGCCGAGTTGTGGCGTCCGGTCCGTTCTCCAGCCCGAGGATACCGGTTGGATGTACACGCACTGCTGGAACGCGAACAGTGGAGCGACCTCATAGCAGTCGAACGCCGTCCCACGGTTCATCGGGCAGGAGTCGGTCCAGAAGGACGAGGCCGGGGACGTCGAGTGGGACTGAGCTGGCCACGCCGTGGGAGGAGGCACCGGTCCGGGAGTCCGCCCCCGAACCGTGTCGGTCGGCCGATCAGCGCAACAGGGCGGCGGCTCCGACCACGACGACCAGCACGAGGCCGAACAGGCCGCCACCCAGCGGGGTCGTGAGCGCACCGAAGAGGCCGACGAGTCCCGCGGTCGCGGCCCCCGAGACGATGCCCGCGGAGACGGCCGAGGACCGGGCCTCACCGTTCGCCGCAGCCTCGTCCGCCGCAGACTCGTCCGCGTCGACCCGTTCCTCGAGCGCGTCGAGTCGCCCCGAGACGCCGGCCAGTTCGTCGAACCGGTCGTCGAGCTCGTCCACGCGCGCCGTCAGTTCGGTGGCCCGCTCGGACAGCTCGTCGTCCCGCCCGGCGTCGTCGACCGCCTCGGCGAGGTCCTCGACCCGGGCCTGCACCTCGTCGATCTCCGCGGCGAGTGACTCCTGGGCCGTCGCGTCGGCGGACTCGCTCGCCACGGTGTCGACGTCGGCCGCCACAGAGTCGACGTCGCCCGCCACCGAGTCCACCTCGTCCGCCACCGTCTCGACCCGGTCGTCGAGGCCGCCGACGTCTGCACTGACGTCCGAGAGCTCCGACCGCAGCTCCTCGACAGCCTCGTGCTGGTCGACCACGTCGGCACGCAGCGCGGCGAGGTCCTCGGTGCTCGGTGCGTCGCGCTCGTCGACGTTCCGTGCGACGTCGTCGACCCGGTCCGACAGCCGGTCGACACGCTCCGCCAGCTCGCCGTGGTCAGAACCGACCTCCTCGACGCGGCCGTCGATGGCCGCCACCCGGCTGTCGACCGAGTCCACGTCCGTCCGGGTCTCGTCGAGTCTGTCGCCGACACCGTCGAGGCGCTCCCCCACCGCCGAGACGTCCGTGGCAACGTCTGCCACGTCCGCTTCGACCTCCGCCATGTCTGCTTCGACCTCCGCCACGTCCGCCGCCACCGAGTCCACGTCCTCCTCGACCTCGTCCACCCGCTCGTCCACCGACTGGACGGTGGTGTCGAGGTCGCCGAGGCTGGCCTCGACCCACTCCAGCGAGGTGGCCACCGAGTCCAGGCGCTCGGCGTCGGCCGCGCCGTCCTCGACCGACTCGACCCGTTCGGAGACCGCGTCGACACGGCCGTCGACGTCGTCCACGCGACCGTCGACATCGGCCACGCGGTCCGAGACGTCGGCCAGCCGGTCGTCTATCGCGCTCACGTCGTCCCGGAGGTCGGCCAGCGAGCCCGCCGTGTCGTCCAGGTGCGCGGCGAGCCCGTCCACCCGTTCGGCGTCGGCGCTCTCCTCCCGCAGGGCAGCGAGGTCCTCGCCGGTCGCGTCGAGCGCGTCCTCGACCGCGTCGAGGTCGGCGGTGAGGTCCAGCCGGAGTTCGGCGAGCTCGTCGGCGACCGTGTCGACCTCGGACCCGAGGCCGTCGAGTTCGGCCGCGACCTCGTCCACCAGCGATTCGAGGGCGTCGTGGGTCTCGGTGTCGACTGCCCGTTCGTCGAGGTCGTCGAGCCGGTCTGCCAGCGCCGACAGCTCCGCGCCCGTCTCGTCGAGGTCCTCGCGGAGGTCCTCCAGCAGCGAGCCGTTCAGGTTCGTGCGTCGTTCGAGGTCGCCGACCCGGTCGGCCGCGTCCTCGATGCTGTCGGTCGCCTCGTCGAGGTCCGCCGTCACGTCGTCGACCCGGTCGGCGGTCTCCTGGAGGTCGGTCGCAGAGGCGGCACGGCCCTCCAGTTCGGCGAGGTCCGTCGCCAGGTCGTCCACCCGGTCGGCGACGTCGGCGAGGTCGGTCGCGACGGCGGCCTCGGCCCGCAGGTCGTCGACCCGCTCGTCCAGTTCCTCGACCGCCGCCTGCACCTCGTCGAGTTCGTCGTCGCGCTGGCCGAGCCGTTCGAACATCTGGTCGATGGCCCGGTTCGCGGAGTCGTCCTCCGGGTTCCGGCTGCCGGTGCTGTCTGGCGAGGCGGTCGAGCCTCGGTCTGCCTGCGTGGCCGCGGCCGTCGCCGACGCCGCAGCCGCACCGTCGCCCCCGTCATCCGTCGCGGCGTCCGACCAGGAGACCGCCTCGTAGGCGTCAACGTCTGCCTCGGCCGCCGCGAGTGCACCACGGACGGGGCATTCGACCGGGTCCGCCGCGCGTCGGACCTCGGAGACCGAGACCGGCACGTCGGACTCGTCGAGCCGGCCACCGAGGAGGAGTTCGAGGCCCGGGACCGCGCCCTCGCCGGCGACGACGACCGGTGCGGCGACGCCCGGGCGCACGTCGCCCTCGTCGGCCTCGCGGGCGAGCGTCGCGAGGAGGTCGCCCACGAGTTCGTCCACGGCCTCCGCGAGTGCACCCTCGACGCCACCCGATGCCGTGTCTGGACCGATCGAGAACGCGGACAGGGCGACGCGCACGTCGCTCTCGTCGGCGCCGCAGATCCAGGCCGCGCGCTCGACGATGTCCTCGGTACCGGTCGGGAGGGAGAACGCGACCACGGGGACGCCGTAGTAGGAGAGACAGACGGCGGTCGATTCGGGGCGGATCGCGACGCCGAGGCCGGTGTAGCCGTCGTCGTCGGCCGCGCCGTAGAGTGTCGCCAGCCCGGTGTGGATGGGCGTCGCGTCGAAGCCCGCCGCGTCGAGCGCGTCGGCGACGGCCTCGCGGTGTGCGTCGGTCGGCAGGTCGGCGTCGACGACGGTCCCCGGCGAGGTGTAGCAGGCCCGGCCCGGGTCGTCGGGTGCGAGCGATTCCACGAGTGCTGCGAGTGCGTCGGCCGCCCCGTCGCGGGCGTCGAGCACGTCGCGCACGAACAGCGGTTCCGCCGTCGCGCCCGTCGCGTCGGCAGCGCGGTTCGCGTCCTCCCCCACCACGTGCACCGTCCCGTCGCGTTCGGCGTGCGCGAGCCCGTCGAGCGAGAGCTCCGCGTCGGCGAGCGCGTCCGCGTCGACCGTCGCGACGAGCGCCGGCGCGTCGACGAGCGTCGGGTCTGCCGGGTCGCCCGTGGCGACGCGAAGTCGGTCCGTGCAGAAGTCTAGTCCAGTCACCATGTCAGATACACGGCTGGTTGACGGGGGGAGGTATTGGTCGTTGTGACCGAGCGGACCAACTTTGAGGTGTCTGGATACTGAAACACGTGCTCGAGCATGAGACGACGTGCCCTCCTCGCCTCGGCGACGAGTGCGGTCCTCGCGGGCTGTTCCGGGCAGGCGGACGCTCCGGGTGCGACGACCCGACCGAAAACCGGAACCACCACAGGGACGACGACAGACCCGACGAGCACGGTCGAGACTGCCGACGGCGGGTCGGAACCGGGACCGGCACCGCGGGTGACCGCCGTCGACCAGTCCTCGTTACGGGACGTGGGGCTCGCTATCGAACTCACGGTCGACAAACGCGCCAACCGGTACAGCCCGGCGATGGTGCGGGCGACGCTCCGGAACGAGTCCGAGACGCGGGTCAGTGTCGTCTGCGACGGCGTCGTCCCCCTCGGGAACGCGCACGACTCCGACGACGAGTCGCTCTTCCTCGCCCCCCAGCGACTCGACATGGCAGGCAGGGTCGGCAACGTCGGTGACTGCCGGTTCGCACCGCCTGAACGGGAAGGCAGGTGCTGGCAGTCCCAGGGGACCATCTCGACCATGGACCGTCTGGCCGGCCACACGCTCTACCCCGGCGAGGCCATCTCGAACGTACACGACGTCCTGGTCGCTGGGCGGCACGGCTGTGTCTCCGAAGGAGAGTACGAGTTCACCGACTCGCGGTTGCAGTACGAGCGACCCGACGACGACCGTCGGACGAGGGTCGAGTGGGGGTTCACGCTCTACTACCCTGGACCGAGTGGCTGAGCGCGAGACCGTTCCGACCGGTTACAGCGGTTCGAGGCCGGCCTCCTCGCGGAGGACGTCGATGTACTTCCGGAAGCCGGATTCGAGGTCGTACTGCACCTCGTACCCCGTGTCCTCCTGGAACGCCGTCATGTCCAGGCGCTGGGTCCACGGCAGCTCGCCCTCGTCGCTCACCTCGATGTCGGCGTCGGGGATGATGGACTCGACAGTCTCTGCGGCCTCGCGGATGGACGCGAGCTCGCCGCGGACGTTGTAGACGCGCTGGCTGAGGTCGTCCTCAGGCGTGAACGCCGCGAGTCGGAACGCCTGCGCGATGTCCTCGACGTGCTGCCAGTCGATCTCCTGGTCGCCGTACTCCACCGAGAACGACTCCCCGACCGCGGGCTTCTCGATGATGTTCGCCAGGAATGCGCTCCCGCCGGTTTCACGATAGGGGCCGTAGGCGACCGTCGGCCGGATGGCGACGTGGTCGACGTCGAACTCCTCGTTGTACACCCGGGCCTGGTGCTCGTTGTACTCCTTCGTCGCGCCGTACAGCGTGTCGGGGTAGACGAGGTCGTCCTCGGTGACCCACCAGTCCCCACCGTCGTCGTAGTTCGCCGGCGGGGCGTAGACCGCAGCCGAAGATGCCCAGGCGACGCGCTCGACCTGGTCGTCGAGGGTGCGCGCGGCCTCGAAGATGTTGTTCGTCCCCTCGATGTTCACCTGCATCGCCGCCCGCGGGTTCGACTCCGCCGTGTTCGTCAGCAGCGCGGCGAGGTGGATGATGTGGGTCGTGTCCGTCTCGGCGACCGCGTTCACCACGTCCGTCGGGTCGCTCACGTCGCCACGGCGGATCGCCACGTCGTCGGCGATGCCGAGCTTCTCCAGGATGCGCGGGTCCGTCGACAGGTCGTAGGCCACGACGTCGTGCCCGTGGTCCAGCAGGTCCTTCGCGACGTACGACCCGATGAAACCGGTGCCACCAGTGACGAGGACGGTCGAATCCGACATTGGCGGAACGTTCACCGAGGCCGGCCAAAAAGGTTCTCGTGAGGGCAGCCGCGTCCGCCGTTCCCGGCCGAACGAGGCGTACGAGCGCTACTCGTGGAGGCCGCCGACCTCGGCGTAGAACGACGACTGGAGCGTCTCGGCCATGTCGGGCTCGCGGTCGATGCGCACGTCGAGCACCGTCGGCACGTCGTTGGCCTTCGCCTCCTGGAGCGTCGGTTCGAGGGCCGCGGGGTCGGTGATCCGGTGGCCCTCGCCGCCCAGTGCCTCCGCCACCTGCACGAAGTCGGTGTCGTGGAACTCGACGCCGGGGATGGAGTCGTCCATCTGGCGGACCATCCCGAGGCTCGTGTCGTTGAGTATCACGAACGTCGGCGCGACGCCGTGGTCGACCGCCGTCTCGACCGCGGTCATCGTCATCGTGAACCCGCCGTCACCGGCGACGCCGATGGCGTCCTTGCCGAGCAGCGCGGCGGTGACCGCCGCGGGGGCCGCCCAGCCCATGCCGCCGACGCCGCCGGAGCCGTAGTACGTCTCCGTGTCGGGCGTCTGGAGGTAGTTGAGCAGCCAGAACCGGTTGTTCCCGGAGTCCGCGGTGACGACCGTCTCGGAGTCGACGACGCTCTCGATGGCCTTGCACGCCCGCTGGGGCATGATAGGCACGTCGTCGGACTCGCACTCGGGCACCGAGAAGTCCTCCCGGGCCTCGGCCGCGCGGTCGAGCGCCCAGCCGTTCTCGCTTCCACCGGCGTCTGCGAGTGCGGCGAGCGACTCGGTAGCGTCGCCGATGAGTCCCACGTCGGCCGGGTACACCCAGCCCGCGTTGCGCGTGTCGATGTCCGCGTGGACGATGGTCTGCTCGTCGGGGCGGATGAACGACGTGGCCTGCCAGTTGGTGTCCATCGGGTTCATCCGACAGCCCACGACCAGCAGCGTGTCCGCCTCGCTCACCACCTGGTTCGCACCCTCGTGACCGAAGGAGCCGATGACCCCGGCGGCCCGGTCGTGGACCTCCGGAATCGTCGACTTGCCGAGGTAGGAGGTGGCGACGACCGCGTCGTAGGCGTCGGCGACGGCCTGCAACTCGTCGTACGCGTCGGCTGCGTGCACGCCGTTGCCCGAGATGATGACGGGCCTGTCTGCGGATTCGAGCGCTTCGACGGCGTCGGCCACGTCCGCGTCGGTCGGCTGGGCCTGCCAGTTCTGCACCTGTCGCTCGTCGTCCCAGACAGGCGGGACGCTGTCCTCGGGGAACTCGTCGCTGACGGCGTCGCCGTCGAGGATGACGGCGGTCGGCCCCGGTCTCCCGGCGGTCGCGTGCTTGAACGCGAGCTGCGTGGAGCGGACCGTCTCGGTCGGGCTCCGGGGGAACCACCACTCCTTGGTGACCCCGTCGAGGATCTTCGGCAGGGCGAGCCCGCCGTAGTCGCCGCGCGACTGCTGGTACGGGGCGAGCGTGGAGTAGTCGCCGCGCTCGCTGGCCTCCGTGATTGCGACCATCGGCGAGGAGGCGAGGCGTGCCTCCATCTGGCCCATGTTGCCGAGGCTCCCGATCCACGGGCCCTGTCCCGCGAGGACGCCCGGCTGGCCGGTCATGCGGCCGTAGGACTCGGCCATCACGCTCGCCTCGCGCTCGTCGCGCGGGCGGACGACCGCTATCTCGTCGTGATCGGCGAGCGTCTCGAACACCTCGATGACGCGGCCGCCGGGGTAGCCGAAGACGTACTCGGTGCCGAGCGCGGAGAGCGTATCGACGACTCGTTCGGCCGTGTTCATTCGTCGCCGTCCATCTGGACGGTCTCGTCGACGTACAGCGTCGGTCCGGCGTCGGGCTTCGCGAAGTTCGCCAGGTCGGCCTGAACCTCCTGGCCGACCTCGGACTCGAAGGCGGCCTGCAGGTCGCTCATGTCGTCGAAGTACAGCTCGACGATGCCGTCGTACTCGCTGCGCTCCGGGGCCGTCGGGACGCTCGTCACGTACCTGTTCGCGTGGGGTAGCTCCTTGGCCAGCGGAACGTGTTCCTCGTACCAGTACTCCACGAACTCCTCGTGCGACATGTCGTCCTGCCGGACGAGGAGGTTGACGAGCTTCACCATAACGGTCGGAACGACGCTCGGCCCGCCCTTGGGTCTACCGGTGGGAGAAACCTGCCGGGGGCGCGTGAGCTTTTGTGCCTCGCCGTCCCACTGGGAGTATGACGGAACTGAAGCGACCGACCGCCCGGACCTGCGAGCGGTGTGGCCGACAGGAGCACTGGGACGGGGACGCCGAGTCCTGGCGGGTGACCGACGGCGAGGTCGGCCAGCGATTCTGCATCCACGAGTGGGACATCAACGGAACGTTCAACCCCGTCGGAGAGTAGTCGAACGGGCTGAAACAGCGGTTTCAGCTAGCAGAAGACCGTTATCTGTCCCTCTCGTTCGTCCGAGCATGAAGCGACGTGCCCTCCTCGCGACCGTCGGTGCGGCCGCCACTGCACTCGCCGGCTGTACCGGACTGCTGGACGGCGGCTCCACCGACGAGCCCGACGACGACGGCGACAGCACGCCGAACGACGGAACCACGCCGAATGACGGCGACAGCACGCCGAACGACGGAACCACACCGAGCGACGGCGACACGCCACACGACCTCTACCTCGCGAACCTCCGCGACGAGACGCTGCGAATCCACGTGGAGCTCCGCCGGACGGACACGGACGAGACGCTCGTCTCGGGAACGTACGAGCTCGACGGCGGGCAGGCAGCCGAGTTCGAGAACGTCGCCGGGTGGGACGGCGAGTACGCGGTGACGGCGACGCTCCCGACCGACGCCAGCGCGACGTACGACTGGCCGACCGAATCCTGTCCCGATGAGTCCTACTCACGCAACGCGAGCCTCCGTGTCGGTGGCGAGACCGCCGACGCCGACGGCTTCTCGTTCGTCGTCGACAACTGCGATGCCATCGTCGCCGGGACGGCCGCGTCGGCGGGCCCGGCCGAGCACTTCCGGGTCGAGGACGGCGACGGTGACGGCGGCGACACGACGACGAGCGCCTGACCCAGGTCCTGCAGACCCGGGTCGTTTTTGCCCACCCGCCCGGAGAGATAGCCATGCCCACCGTCTACATCACCGCTCCGCCGGACGCCGCGACAGACCTGGCCAGCCAGCTCGTCGAGGAGCGCCTCGCAGCCTGCGTCAACCGCGTTCGCTGCCGGTCGACGTACCGCTGGGACGGCGAGGTCCACGACGACGACGAGGAGATACTGCTCGCGAAGACGACCGACGACGCCTGCGACGAGCTGATGGCGCGCGTGACGGAGCTCCATCCCTACGACGTGCCGGCGATCGAGCGGTTCGACGTGACCGAGGCGTCGGCGCCGTTCGAGGAGTGGCTCGATTCGGCCGTCGAGACGGGAGAGAACTGAGTGACTACGGGCGAACCGCGTGGGTCGCCTCGACGAGCGTCGTCGCGCGGGACTCGAACAGCGCTGGTACGTCGTCGGTCGCGTCGAGCCGGAGGTCGTAGCCGAGCGCGGGTCGGTCGCCCTCCCACTCCTGCGAGGGGATGAGGACCGGCAGCTCGTAGCGCTGGAGCCGGCCGTCCGCGCGTTTGACCGCCGCCCACGCCTCGTCGGTCGGGGGGTCGACCTCGAACGCCTGCCAGATGGCGTCCTGGACGCGCTCCTCGGCGCGCCTGTAGTTCGGGAGGTGCTTCTTCAGCGGGCCGGGGACGTCCGCGACGTACGCCTCGGAGGCGTCGTGGAGCAGGCCGTAGAGCTGCGTCCGCTCGTCCGCGCCGGCGCGTTCGAGTTCGCGGCTGACGTAGAGGGAGTGGAGGGCCACGCTGTAGAAGAACCGCGACTGCCCGGCGGCGCGACAGACGTTCGCGGTGCCGTGGGCGAGGTCCGCCAGGTCGACCGCGTCGGGGTCTGGGTCGAACGGGCGGAGAGTCCGGCCGGACTGGGTGCTGATCGCTGCGTCTCGTTCGTTCGGAGTGGGGTCGGTTGCCAGTTTCATGTGAGAGTACCAGTTTCCACTCTCTCAAGAACGGCCTTCATATAACACTTGCCAATCACGAAATCGTGACGGCCGTCGGTGGGTGTCCCATGTCAACCCCCAACATCCGGCGTCGAAAGACAATCCTTAAAACTCGCGCACGGATTCGTTCACGCATGGCTGGAACCATCGAAGTGCTCGTTCCGGGTGGCCAGGCCAACCCTGGCCCGCCGCTCGGTCCCGAGCTCGGTCCGACACCCGTCGACGTGCAGGCAGTCGTAAGTCAGATCAACGAGGAGACCGCCGCGTTCGACGGCACGGAAGTGCCCGTCACCGTCGAGTACGAGGACGACGGCTCCTTCACCATCGAGGTCGGCGTCCCGCCGACCGCGGAGCTCATCAAGGACGAGGCCGGCTTCGACACCGGCAGCGGTGAGCCCCAGGAGAACTTCGTCGCCGACCTCACCGTCGAACAGGTCAAGCAGATCGCCGACCAGAAGCAGTCGGACCTGCTCGCGTACGACCTGAAGAACGCCGCGAAGGAGGTCGTCGGGACGTGCACCTCGCTCGGTGTCACCATCGAGGGCGAGAACCCGCGCGAGTTCAAGCAGCGCATCGACGACGGCGAGTACGACGACACCTTCGCCGACGAAGCTGCAGCGTAATCCGCGAACTCGAACAGCGAGCGGACCCAGATTCTCCGATTCTCCACGACCGGTAACGGAGCGATGCATCGAGCGTCAGCGACCGGTGTCTCCCACGAGGCGGCCACGCAACCGGCCGGCGGCTACGACAGCCGCTCCCGGAGCAGGGCGCCACCGACGACGGTGACGACGGCGAGCACCGAGGCGATGGCGGCGATGACGGCCAGGGGGACGCCGGTCCCGGACGCCGAGAACGGACCACCGGCCTGAGCGGGCTGGAGGCCGACCAGCGCGTCGGGTGCGAGCACGCCGACGACGGCGTAGAGGCCGACCAGGGCGACGGCGAGCCCACCGGTGCCGAGGCCGAGCATGGCGGCCATGTCCTCGACGTTGAGCAGCCGGTGGGCGGTGCGCTCGTCGACGACCTCCTGCCGGAGCCGGAGGGCCGCGATGGCGAAGAGTGCGGTCGCCGCGAGCGTCTCGACGCCGACGGCGAACAGCCCCAGGATGGCGAGCTTCGGCGACGCGAACAGCGCCGCCCACGTCGTGCCGCCCTTCGCCGTCGCGGTGGCGGCGGCGAGCGCCGGGACCGTGGCGACGAGCGTCGCGAGGACCAACCCCTGGCGTCGGAGCTTCGACGAGATTGTCCCCGAGAAGAGGCTGTAGCGTCGTGCGCGTAGTCGTTCGTACGGCGTGCCGTCGACGATGGCACGCGAGATGTGGTCGTCCAGTGCGTCTGTGGTGTCTCCCATCCGCTTCAGTGGGGACAGATTACAGAGCGACAAAAGCGCTCCGGCCCGTTCGTGCTCAGGTAGTTGCACGTTACGCCCCGGTAGAGAACGCGTATCGACCGCGTGCCAGCCCGGGGCAGTCGGCCCACGTACCGTGGTATGACATGCCGATGTCTGGATAACGTCACGTGATGTGGTCGTCGGTGCCGTCGGCCTTCGGTCCGCCGAGCACGGGCGCCACGGCCGCCGTCCGGCACGTTGGTTTCCACGGCCTCACCCTGCAAACTGCCCGAATCACCGCCAGACTGGTTCGACGGCTTTAAGTTTGCACTCCGTCACGGCCTACGTGAGACAGGCTTCGCCTGTTTCACTGACCCGTAGGAGCACTACGCGTACTACGGAGGTGAACGATGGCAGACCAGGATATAGTCACAGCAGTCTCTCGCGCACTCGAGGACGGCCCGCAGCGGAACTTCCGCGAAACGGTCGATCTCGCGATCAACCTGCGCGACCTTGACCTCAACGACCCGTCGAAACGTATCGACGAGTCCGTCGTGTTGCCGTCGGGCACCGGTCAGGAAACCCAGATCGTAGTCTTCGCCGAAGGCGAAACCGGCCTTCGAGCGGAGGACGTCGCTGACGAAGTGTTCAGCGGCGACGAACTGGCGGACCTGGGCGGTGACGACGACGCCGCGAAGGACCTCGCCGACGAAACAGACTTCTTCATCGCACAGGAGGACATGATGCAGGACGTCGCTCGCCACCTCGGGACCATCCTCGGTCCGCGGGGGAAGATGCCGACACCGCTCGGCCTCGACGAGGACGTCGTGGAGACCGTCAACCGCATGAAGAACACCGTCCAGCTCCGGAGCCGTGACCGGCGGACGTTCCACACCCGTGTCGGTGCAGAGGACATGGGTGCGGACGAGATCGCCGACAACATCGACGTCATCATCCGGCGGCTGGAGGCCAACCTCGAGAAGGGCCCCCTCAACATCGACTCCATCTACGTGAAGACGACGATGGGGCCGTCCGTGGAGGTGAGCGCCTGATGAGCGCCGGAGCCGAGCGCAAGACCGAGAACCTTCCGCAGTGGAAGGTCGAGGAGGTCGACGAGCTGGTCGAGATGATCGAGTCCTTCCAGAGCGTCGGCGTCGTCAACGTCGCGGGCATCCCGAGCCGTCAGCTCCAGGCGATGCGCGCGGACCTCTACCCGGACACGAAGCTCCGGATGAGCCGGAACACGCTGCTCGAGCGTGCACTCGACGAGGTCGACGAGGGTATCGAAGACCTCGCAGAGCACATCGAGGGCCAGGTCGGCCTCATCGGCACGGACGACAACCCGTTCGCGCTGTACAAGGTGCTCGAGGCGAGCAAGACCCCCGCACCCATCAACGCTGGCGAAGTCGCGCCGAACGACATCGTCATCCCCGAGGGCGACACCGGTGTCGACCCGGGGCCGTTCGTCGGCGAACTCCAGCAGGTCGGTGCGGCGGCACGCATCATGGACGGGTCCATCCACGTCACGGAGGACTCGAACGTCCTGAGCGCCGGCGAGGAGGTCTCTGACGGGCTCGCGAACGTCCTGAGCGAACTCGGCATCGAGCCGAAGGAGGTCGGGCTCGACCTGCGCGCCGTCTACTCTGATGGCGTCATGTTCGACCCCGAGGACCTCGACATCGACATCGAGGCCTACCGCAGCGACGTGTCCACGGCAGCGGCACGCGCACGCAACCTCTCCGTCAACGCGTCCTACCCGACGACGGCCACCGTGCCGACGCTCATCGCGAAGGCGACGGGCGAGGCCAAGAGCCTCGGCCTGCACGCCTCCGTCGAGAGCCCCGAGCTGATGGACGACCTCGTCCGCAAGGCGGACGGGCAGGTCCGCGCGCTCGCGGCAGCGTTCGACGACCCCGAGGCGCTTCCGGAGGAGCTGCAGGACATCGAGCCTGCGGCACCCGAGGAGGCGGAGACCGAAGAAGCCGAAGACGAATCGGACGACGACCAAGACACCACCGAGGAGGCTGACGCCGACGACGCCGACGAAGACGACGGCGACGACGAGGACGGCGCAGCGGGCCTCGGAAACATGTTCGGATAATCACAATGGAGTACGTTTACGCAGCACTCATCCTGAACGAATCGGGCGAAGAGATCAACGAAGAGAACCTCACCGCAGTGCTCGACGCAGCGGGCGTCGACGTCGAGGAGTCCCGCGTCAAGGCCCTCGTCGCAGCGCTGGAGGACGTCGACATCGACGAGGCCGTCTCGGAGGCGGCCGCTGTCCCCGCCGGCGGCGCAGCTGCAGGCGGCGCTGCCCCGGCTGACGAGGGCGGCGACGACGAAGGCGACGAGGAGGAGGAGGAGGTCTCCGACGTGCCGGACACGACGGACGACGACGATGACGACGACGACGTCTCCGACGAGGGCGCCGAGGGTCTCGGCGGCCTCTTCGGCTGAAGTCGCGCCACACGAACCGCGCATTCTTTCGACGCAGCCACCGAGAAGCGACAGCCGTCGCGACCATCGGAGGCGGACCTTCATATACCGGGACGGTACCAGAGTCGGCGATGGAGCCGTCCCTCCCGCCAGTCGCGGTCGGTCCGACCGCACCGCTCGCCACCGCCGGCGTGCTCGCCGACCTGCGCCTGCTGGCGTGTGTCCTCGCCGGCGTCTGTCTCGGCACGGCGAGCGGGCTGACCCCGGGGCTGCACGCGAACAACTTCGCCCTGCTGCTGGCAGCGGTGGCACCGTCCGTTCCGGCGCCGGCGGCCTGTGTCGTCGCGGCGATGCTCGCGGCCGGAGTGGTGCACACCTTCCTCGACGTGGTGCCAGCGCTCGCACTCGGAGTGCCGGACGCGGCGATGGCGGCGTCGGCGCTGCCCGGGCATCGGCTCGTCCTCGGCGGCCGTGGCCGGGAGGCGCTCCGGCTGTCGGCACTCGGGAGCGGCGCCGCGCTCGTACTGGCAGTCCCGCTCGCGGTCCCCCTGACCGAGTTCATGACCGCGGTCTACCCCACATTGCTCGCGCACCTCTCGCTGGTGCTCGCGGCGGTGGTGGTCCTGACACTCGCCGTCGAGCCGTCGTGGTGGCCGCGGCTGGCCGGGGTGGTCGTCCTCTGCCTGTCGGGTGCGCTCGGGGCGGTCGCGCTGCCGATGGAACCCGGCGCGCCGCTCCCGGCGAGCGTGCTCACGCCGCTGTTCGCGGGGCTGTTCGGTGCGCCCGTGCTGCTCGACGCGATGGACGGCGGTGGCGTCCCGCCCCAGGCCGATGCCCGACTGCTCGTCGACCGACGCTCGGTGGGTGTCGCTGCCGGGACCGGTGCTCTGGCGGGCGGGGCCGTGGGCTACCTGCCCGGTGTGTCGAGTGCCATCGCGGCGACGGCGGCGCTGGCGGGGTTGCCTGCCGACACGGGCGACCGGGGATACGTCGTGGCGACGAGCGGCGTCAACACCGCAAACGGCGTCTTCGCGCTGTTCGCGCTCGTGGCGCTCGGCGCTCCCAGAACCGGCGTGCTGGTGGCCGTCGACCGTGTCGGTGGTGTGCCGTCGCTCCCGGTCGCGCTGGCGGCGGTCGTCGTCGCCGGAGCGGCGGGGACCGTCCTCGTCGTCACGGTCGGCGACCGCTACCTGTCGCTCGTGGGACGCGTGGACTCTCGGCGGCTCTCTGTCGCCGCCCTCTGCCTGCTCCTCGTGCTCTCGGTCGCGTTCGCCGGACCGGCCGGGGCCGTGCTGTTCGTCGCCGCGACACTGGTCGGGCTGGTGCCCGTTCGGCTCCGCACGCGTCGGGTGTACTGCATGGGCGTCCTTCTCCTTCCGCTCGCGTTGTAAGGTCGAAAGACAACCGTTAAAACCGACGGGCGGGAAACCAGCGGTATGAGCGAGTCGAACCAACGCGCCCGGCGCACCTGCGTCTCCTGTGGGATCAACATCTCGGGGACGAACGCAGCCGCGTTCAAGTGCCCGGACTGTGGTGCGCAGATCTACCGCTGCGCGAAGTGCCGCAAGCAGAGCAACCTGTACAACTGTCCCGACTGCGGGTTCGAGGGGCCGTAACGATGGGGAAGGTCGCAGCCAAGATCAAGGTCATGCCGAACAGCCCGGACATCGACCTTGACGAGCTCCAGGAGCGTCTCGAGAACTCCCTGCCCGAGGGCGCGAAGATCAACGGCGTCGAGCGCAAGGACGTCGCGTTCGGTCTGGTCGCGCTGTTCCCGACCGTCATCGTGCCCGACGACGCCGGTGGCACCGAGGCCGTCGAGGAGGCCTTCACCGAGGTCGACGGCGTCGAGTCCGTCTCCGTCGAGAACGTCGGCCGCATCTGAGTTCGGTCCGACCCCATCCGTTCTCACGGTCACCGTACGGTGACCAGCTGTCCGCGCCGTAGCCGCGGCGCCATCGCTGTCAGCGCGGGAGGACGCGCCGCCAGAGGACGTCGATCACGACGACGCCCACGTAGGAGCCGACGGTCATGACGAGGACGGTCGTCATCGCCTCCTCAGGCGTGTCGACCCCGAGGACACCCACCCCGAGGAGGTCGGCGACCACCGACACCGCGGCGATACTGACGACGAACAGGAAGAGCCGCGGGTCGACGAACTCGTCGCGGAGACTCCCCCGATCCGGGGACGTGGAGTCCGACACGGTCAGCTCCGTCGCTCGTCGTAGATGGCGGCGATGCGCTCGGTCCCGGCGTCGGCGGTGCCGCCGTGGTAGCAGTGCGTGGTCTCGACGTCGAGTTCCGCGAGGCGACCGACCGAGTCGATGGCGACGTCCATCTCGGGCGTGAAATGTGGTTTCGGACCGCCGAAGCTGTCCGCACCCGCGTTGTCGTTCGTCAGGGCGTCACCGGCGACGAGGAACCGCTGGTCGGGGAAGTAGAGCGCGACGTGGCCGGGCGAATGCCCGGGTGTCTCGACGACCCACATCGGCCCGGCGGCGGTGTGGAACGTCTCGCCGCCGGTGAGTTCGATGTCGACCGTCTCCGGCGGGTAGCGCTCGTCGTCCGGGTCGGCCTTGACCGGGTGTCGCCGGCCGTCGACGTAGGGGGCCTCGTCCTCGTGTGTGACGACGATGAGCGGCGTCTCGCCTGCCAGTTCGGCGAGCCCCGCGGCGTGGTCGCCGTCGTGGTGGGTCAGGAGCACCATCGAGAGGTCGTCGAGGGAGCGGCCGACGTCGGCGAGGGCGTCCCGGAGCTGGCCGGCTGCGCCGGGAAGTCCGACGTCCAGCAGCACGAGGCCGTGGTCCGTCTCGACCGCCGTCGGGTGGACGGTGAGCTCGCGGCCGCCGAACTCGAACTCGAAGCTGAAGGTGTGGACGCCGTCGGGTGTCATGTCTCGGTCTGCGACCGGGAGGCGGATAGCCGTTGTGCCGACTTCGGAACGGGGTCGAAGGCCCCGTCCGGGTCCACGCCGGCCAGGGCGTCGGCGATGGGCGAGGGACGCCAGCCCAGCAGGTCGACGAGCCGCCGGCAGTCGAGCGAGCGGTCGCGGGGATGGTCGCCCGCCATCGACTCGCCGACGAGGGTCGTGGTGTCGACGCCCAGCGCGGCGAGCGCGTCGCGGTGGAACTGGTACACGCTGGTCCGGGGGCCACCGAGGTGGACGACACCGTCGGCGGCCGACCGAGCGAGGTCGACGACCGCCCGCGCTGCCTCGTGGACCGCAACGGGGCTCCTGAACATATCGGTGAACCGGGGGTAGGGTTCGCCGGCGTCGAGGGCCTCCCGCGCTGCGGCGAGTCGGTCGTCGAGGCCGGTCGGCGCCACCCCGGAGAGGTAGCTCGGCCGGACAACCAGCGCGTCCAGTCCGGCCCCGAGGACGCGGTCCTCGAAGACGGCGAGACGGCGACCGTACGGCGAGACCGGCCTCCGCGGGTCGTGGTGGCGGTAGTCGCTGGACGTGGCGTCCCGGTCACCGTCGAACACGGCGTCGCTGGAGACGTAGACAAGGCGGGCGTCGTGGTCGTCGACCGCGGCGATGAAGCGGTCGACGGCGTTCCGGAAGCTCCGGAGGGAGCGGTCGTCGTCGCCGAGCTCGACGGCCGCCGCGAAGACGACGGCGTCGGGCTCGACGGTGGCGAGCAGCTCGTGGGCGTCGTCGGTGAAGAACTCGAAGGGGGCGCTCGCGTGGGGCGTCGCTGCCGACGGGTCCCGGCCGGTGCCGACGACGACGTCTCCGTCGGCGGCGAGCGTCGCGGCGACGGCGCTCCCGAGGAATCCGGTCGCACCAACGACGAGGGCGGTTGACTCGCTGGTGTCGGCGGAGTCGCTGGTGTCGGCGGAGTCGCTGGTGTCGGCGGGGTCGCTGGCGGGTCCCACGGCGTCGCCTCAGAGGTCGGCGGCGTCGAACGCCTGCTCGAGGTCGGCGGTGAGGTCGTCGACGTGCTCGATGCCGACGCTGGCGCGGATGAGCCCGTCGGTGAGGCCGGCTTCGAGGCGTTCCTCCTTCGGGATGGCCGCGTGGGTCATCGCGGCGGGCTGTTCGATGAGGCTCTCGACGCCGCCCAGGGACTCGGCGAGCGTGAACACGTCGGTCTCGCTGACGACGGTGCTGGCCTGTTCGAGCGTGCCGTCGACCTCGAAGCTGAGCATCCCGCCGAAGTCGTCCATCTGCGCCGCCGCGACCTCGTGACCGGGGTGGTCGTCGAGGCCGGGGTAGAACACCTCGGAGACGGCGTCGTGCTCGGCCAGCCAGTCGGCGATGGCGCGGGCGTTCTCGCAGTGGCGGTCCATCCGGACGGGCAGGGTCTTCGTCCCGCGGAGGACGAGGAAGCAGTCGTGCGGGCCGGGCGTCGCACCGACCGAGTTCTGGTAGAAGCCGATGCGCTCGTCGAGGGCCTCGTCGTCCGTGATCAGCGCGCCGCCGACCACGTCGGAGTGGCCACCGAGGTACTTCGTCAGCGAGTGGCTCACGATGTCGGCACCGTGTTCGAGTGGGCGCTGGAGGTACGGCGTCGCGAACGTGTTGTCGATGGCACAGAGCGCGTCGTGTTCGTGGGCGACCTCGCTCGCGCCCTCGATGTCGACGATGGACATCAGCGGATTCGTCGGCGTCTCCAGCCAGAGCAGTTCGGTGTTGTCCTGCATCGCCGCCTCGATGGCGTCGAGGTCGGTCATGTCCACGAACGAGAACTCCAGGTCGTAGTCCTCGTACACCTGCGTGAAGATGCGATGGGTGCCGCCGTAGACGTCCTCGCCGGTGACGACGTGGTCGCCGGATTCGAGCAGGTTCAGTACGGTGTTGATGGCACCCATGCCCGAGGAGAAGCAGCGACCGTGGTCGCCACCCTCGAGGCTCGCGAGGTTGGCCTCGAGGTCGGTCCGCGTCGGGTTCGCAGTACGGGAGTACTCGTAGCCGCGGTGGTCGCCCGGGCCGTCCTGCTTGTACGTGGAGTTCGCGTAGATGGGCGTCATGAGCGCGCCGGTCTCCTCGTCGGGTTCCTGCCCGGCGTGGATGGAGCGCGTCTCGATGCGGAATGCGTCGTCGTCGTCCATAGGCGGGGCATCGCCCCCCGGACTGGTTACTCTTGCGTTGGGCGGCTACAGCTCGCGGCGCATCTCCAGCTCACCGTGGCCGACGTACTCGCCAGAGAAGCCCATGGACCGGTAGAGGTTGAGCGCGGGCCGGTTGCTCGCCTCGACGTAGAGCGTGATGGCCGGGATGCCGTAGCGGCCGGCCTCCCAGCAGAAGCGTTCCAGTAGCCGGGTCCCGATGCGCGCGTGGTGGTAGTTGCCGAGCAGGAAGATGGCGAGTTCGTGGGCATCGTCGTCGCGGACCTCCATGAGGACGGCGTGGCCGACGACCCGGCCGTCGTGGCGCGCGACGACGTGCAGGCCGGGACGCAGGTTGTCGAGCCAGTCGCGGATGTTCCCGGTCCCGAGCGGCGGGAGGCCGTGGGCCCGATCGCTCGGGTCGAACGCGTCGTACAGCTCGACGAGCGCGTCGTAGGTCTCGTCCGAGAGGCCGTGGCCGACCGAGAGCTGGAGGTAGCGCCCGCGAGCGTCGAGGAACGACTTCGGCGGGCGGTCTGGTCCTTCGGACGGTTCCGAGACACACCTCTCGACCGAGCGCCCAGTTTCTAGCGAATATAATTCTGTTTCGGTCATTGTCTTTGCTTGTAGATGGATATTCGGCCGAGTTTAATACGCCTTTCTTGCTATACGTTCAAAGAGATTGGGGTGGATGAACGTCCTCCAACTGTTTAATGACGTTAAGGACGACACCGCGGCTGACCACCACACGGCACGTGCCGCCGTGGCCCGATGACCGACCGGCCGCGTCTCCGAGCCGAATCCGGGCGTTTCGGCAGTCGAACAACGTGCGATTTATAACGGCGACGAGACAAGGGAGGTGTACGACTATGCCCAACTCCAACGGACCCATGAAGAACACGCGGAACAAGCTCAAGAACCACCCCCGCGAGCGGGGCACATCGCCGCCGCAGCGCGCGATCCAGGAGTACGACGAGGGCCAGAAGGTCCACCTGAAGATCGACCCCTCGGTCCAGAAGGGTCGCTACCACCCGCGCTTCGACGGCCAGACCGGCGAGGTCGTCGGCAAACAGGGCGCCGCGTTCAAGGTCCAGATCACGGACGGCGGCAAGGAGAAGACCCTCATCGTCGCGGCAGCACACCTCAAGGCCCAGCAGTAATCGCATGACGATATTCAAAGAAAAGCTCGACGAGGAGTACGTGACCGTCCCGAAGGTCAAGGAGCTCCTCGCCGATATCGAGGAGGAGAGGGCCCTCGACGAGGAACGCGAGATGCAGTACGAGCTGGCGCGGGCCATCGAGCACGTCAACCGCTTCGCCGTGCTCGAGGTCGAGGAAGCACAGGAGCTGGTCGACGAGCTGCAGGCATTAGAGAAGGTCGACGAGGCGACGGCGTACAAGATCGCGAACCTGCTCCCGCAGGACCGCACCGAACTGCGCTCGGTGTACGCCCAGGAGCGCTACACGCTCGACGGCGACGAGCTGGACGAGATCCTCAACGTCGTCGCGAAGTACGCCTGAACCGGGCACCCCGTCGCCATCTTTTAAATACGCGCCTCCCCTACCTTGTACCTAGAATGAGCGATTCCGAACGCGAGGCGGAGGCGGCGGTCCACGCCGTCGTCCTCGACATCTTCCCCAACGGCCGTTCGAGTGACGGGCGGGCCGGATACGACCGGGAGCCCCTGGCCTACGCCATCGGCACCCGCGACTTCCGCCTGTTCGAGGTCGTCTTCTCCGAGACGCCGGACGTGGCCATCGACGACGAGGTGGCCGTCGACCCGCCGGGAGACACCCTGAAGCGGGTCCGTAACGTCGAGTTCGAGGACATCTCCTCGGGGGCGCAGTCGGAGCTCGAGTACGTCGTCGCCGAGATGGTCGAGGCCGACGAGGACCGCTTCGTCGCGTTCTACAACGACGCCCAGCCCATCACGCTCCGGCTCCATCAGCTGAACCTCCTGCCGGGCATCGGGAAGAAGCTCCGGAACAGCATCCTCGACGAACGGAAGCGCAAACCGTTCGAGAGCTTCGAGGAGCTCGAGGAGCGCGTCGCCGGCCTGCACGACCCGAAGGGCGTCCTCGTCGAACGCATCCTGGAGGAGCTGCGCGACGACGACCTGAAGTACAAGGCGTTCGTCGGCCGGAGCGACGAGTAGGCGGCTTTTTCCCTCCCGGTCCCGTAGCCGGGGGCAATCGATGAGAGACCCCGACGGACTGCTGGCACGGGCGGGGGTCCGTGGCGACCCCGACCGCGACCAGCACTTCCTCGTTGACGACCGCGTCCTCGACCGACTGCCCGGCTACCTCCCGGAGACCGCCGACCACGAGCACCTGCTGGAGATCGGCGCGGGCAACGGCGCGCTGACCGACCGACTCCTCGCGACGGCCGAGCACGTCACGGCCATCGAGCGCGACCCGACCCTCGCCGCCTTCCTGCGCGAGGAGTTCGCCGAGGAGCGCGAGGCGGGCCGGCTCACCGTCGTCGAGGGCGACGCGCTCGAGGTCGACCTGCCCGAGTTCTCGGCGTCGGTGTCGAACCTGCCGTACGGCGTCTCGAGCCCCATCACGTTCCGACTGCTCCCCCTGGAGCGACCGCTCGTGCTGATGTTCCAGCAGGAGTTCGCAGAGCGGATGGTCGCCGAGCCGGGGACCGACGCCTACGGCCGGCTCTCGGTGAGCACGCAGCACTACGCGGACGTGGAGCTGGTCGAGACCATCCCCGCCGAGGCGTTCTCGCCGCCGCCGCAGGTCGACAGCGCGGTGGTCCGCTGTACGCCACGCGACCCGGACTACGAGGTCGACGACGAGCAGTTCTTCCTGGACTTCGTGAAGGCGGTGTTCACCCAGCGTCGGAAGACGATGCGCAACGCCATCCGGAACACGGCGCACATCTCGGGGCTGGACGACGCCGACGCCGTGGTCGATGCGGCCGACGAGGAGCTGATGGGCAGACGGGCGGGGAAGCTCCCGCCGGAGACGTTCGCGGAACTCGCGAGGCTCGCGGCCGACGTCGGCCGTGGTCCGTCGGATGAGTGACGTCGGCGTCCGTCCGACGCTCGCCGATGTCACCGTGAGCCTCCAGTCCGGAGACGGGAGCTGGGTCACGGCCCTCGTCGAGGCGGTGAACAGCATCGCCGACGTCGTCCAGAGCCCGGTGTTGCGGGTCGTGGTGACCGTCGCAGCGGTCGCGTTCCTCGCGGCCATCGGCTACGTCACCAACCGGGTTCAGGGCGAGCTCCGCGAGCGGTTCGGGAACACCGTCGCCGACCTGCTGACGGTGCTGCTCATCGGTGCGGCGGTGTTCGCATCGGCTGCGGTCGTCGTGGGCGTCTGGTCGACCGCGGACGAGGTCGCCACCGCGATGGAGAACCTCCCGGTGACGACCGACGACACGGACAAGGTGCTCATCTCGGTCGTCCTCGTCCTGCTCACGCACATCCTGTCGCGGCTCGTCAAGCGGGTCCTGGAGGACTACCTGGCGACGACCGAGGCGTTCTCGGACCACCAGCGACGGCTCACCTACCGTCTGTCGCAGGTGGTCCTCTGGACCGGTGCGGCCATCGTCGCACTCGGGATCTGGAACGTCGAGCTGACCGGGCTGCTGGTCGGGGCCGGGTTCGCCGGCATCGTCATCGGGATGGCCGCCAGACAGACCCTGGGTGCGGTGCTCGCGGGCTTCGTGCTGATGTTCTCGCGGCCGTTCGAGATCGGCGACTGGATCCAGATCGGCGACGTCGAGGGCATCGTCACCGACATCTCCATCTTCAACACGCGAATCCAGACGTTCGACGGCGAGTACGTGATGTTCCCCAACGACGTGGTCAGCGGCCAGCAGATCACCAACCGCTCGCGCAAGGGGCGGCTCCGGCTGGAGGTCGAGGTGGGCGTCGACTACGACGCCGACGTCGAGGAGGCGGTCGAGATCGCCGCGGAGGCCATCGACGACCTCGACACCATCCTGACGGTGCCGACGCCCCAGGTCGTCGTCAAGCGGTTCGGCGACTCTGCCGTCGTCCTGGGCATCCGCTTCTGGATCGACAACCCGAGCGCCCGCCGGAAGTGGCGGGCACGCACCGCGGTTGTGACCGCCGTCAAGGAGGCGTTCGACGAGGCCGGGGTTTCCATCCCGTTCCCCCAGCGCACGTTCGGCGCGCGTGGGGACGTCGATGTCCCGGAGACCGTCGCCGAGCCGACCCCCGACGGGGGTGAGGAGTAGATGGCTGACGACCTGGCCGAGCGGCGTGGCATCGAGACCGAGGTGTACCAGCCCGCGGAGGACTCACACCTGCTCGCCGAGGCAGCCATCGCCGACGGGGTCTCGGGAACGGTCGTCGAGGTCGGCACCGGCTCGGGCTACGTCGCCGAGCGCATCGCCGCGGAGACGGACGCCCGGGTCGTCGCGACCGACCTCAACCCACACGCCTGCGAGCAGGCCCGCGAGCGCAGCGAGCACGGCGTCGGGGTCGTCCGCGCGGACCTCGTCGCCCCGTTCCGCGACGGGAGCCTCGACGCCGTCGTCTTCAACCCGCCGTACCTGCCGGCCGACGACGCGGCGGCACGGAACGACTGGATGGAGGTCGCACTGACCGGCGGCGAGGACGGCCGGGCGGTCATCGACCCGTTCCTCGACGACGTGGCTCGCGTGCTCGCGCCGGATGGAGTGGTCTACCTGCTCGTCTCCTCGCTCACTGGCGTCGACGACGTCGTCGACCGTGCCGCCGCCAATGGGTTCAGCGCTGTCGCGCTCCGCGACGAGTCGTTCCCGTTCGAGACGTTGACCGTCCTGAAGCTCCTGCGGTAGATTACCCACACGCATCTGCATGGTTCGAAAATATTAAACACTCGCATAGCCAAGCCGGTGACAAGATGACGGAGCTTGTCGCGACGACACCAGGACTGTTCCCCCTCCCGGACTGGGCGAAATCGGAGCTATCGGACCTGAAAGGACACCAGAAGGGCGACCTCATCTCGGGCGACGAGGGGCCCGAACTGCAGGACGCCTACGACCGCGCCCGGAGCGAGGTGCTCGACGTGCAGACCGACGCCGGTCTCGACCGCGTCGTCGAGGGCCAGGTCCGCTGGGACGACATGCTCGCACACCCGCTGGCGGTCCACGACAGCGTGGAGACCCGCGGCATCGTGCGCTACTACGACAACAACAACTTCTATCGCGAGCCGGTCGTACAGGACGACCTCACCTTCGACGGCGACGTGGCCGCCGAGCTGGAGACCGCCGCCGTGCAGGTCGACGAGGGCCTGCAGGCCGTACTACCGGGGCCGTACTCGCTGGCCGACCTCGCGACCGACGAACACTACGGCGACGAGACCGAGTTCCTCCACGCCGTCGCCGACTTCCTCGCGGGCGAGGCCGACGCCTTCCCGGAGGTCGAGACGCTGTTCCTGCTCGAGCCGTCGCTCGTCGAGAACGCCCCCGGTGAGGGCCTCGACAGCGAGGTGCCGGAGGCCGTCTCGACCGTGGCCGACGCGGTCGACGCCGAGGTCGTCGTCCACCCGTACTGGGGCGCCCTCGACGAGAAGGTGTACGCGCACCTGCTCGACGCCGACGTGGACGCCGTCGGCTTCGACTTCGTCTCCGACCACGAGGCGAACCTGTACAACCTGCAGGAGTACGGCGCGACCGACGACATCGCGCTGGGCCTGCTCGACGGCCAGAACACGCTCGTCGAGGAGCCCGAGGCCATCGACGAGCGCATCGACTGGGTGTTCGACAACCTCCCGGTCGCCGAGTTCGACACGACGTACGTGACGACGAACACCGAGACGTTCTATCTCCCCTACAGCAAGTTCGAGGCGAAGCTACAGGCGACCGCCGACGCGGTCGCTCTCGCCGAGACGGAGGTGCAAGCATGACGACGAACGCAAACCGCGACCAGTTCCGCCCCGAGGACCATCCGAACGACCACTTCCTCCTGACGACCGTCGTCGGGAGCTACCCGAAGCCCAAGTGGCTGAACCGCGCGAAGGAGCTCTACGAGGACGAGGACCACGAGTTCGACGCCGACGACTGGGCCGAGGCGAAGGACGACGCCTGCCGGCTCATCACCGACGAGCACGAGCGCGCCGGCCTCGACGTCGTCGTCGACGGCGAGATGCGCCGCAACGAGATGGTCGAGTTCTTCGCCCACCGGATCGAGGGCTACGAGTTCAACGGGCCCGTGAAGGTCTGGGGCCACAACTACTTCGACAAGCCGAGCGTCGTCGACGACGTCGAGTACGACGAGTCGTGGCTGGTCGACGAGTACGAGTTCACCGCAGCGGCCGCCGAGCGGCCGGTCAAGGTACCCATCACCGGTCCGTACACGCTCGCGAACTGGTCGTTCAACGAGGCCTACGAGGACGACGAGGCGCTCGCCTACGACCTGGCTGACCTCGTGAACGAGGAGATCGAGAAGCTGGTCGAGGCCGGCGCCCGCTACATCCAGATCGACGAGCCCGCGCTCGCGACGACCCCAGACGACCACGCCATCGTCGGCGAGTGCCTGGAGCGAATCGCCGAGGACATCCAGGACGACGTGCGCATCGGCCTGCACGTCTGCTACGGCGACTACTCCCGCATCTACCCCGAGATCCTCGACTACCCCGTCGACGAGTTCGACCTCGAGCTCGCCAACGGCGACTACGACCAGCTCGACGTGTTCACCGCCGACGAGTTCACGAAGGACCTCGCGCTCGGCGTCGTCGACGCCCACGTCGCGGAGGTCGAGTCCGTCGAGGAGATCAAGGAGAACGTCCGGAAGGGCCTCGAGGTGGTCCCCCCGGAGCGGCTCGTCATCTCGCCGGACTGCGGCGTGAAGCTGCTGCCCCGCGAGGTCGCCTTCGGCAAGATGCGGAACATGGTCCAGGCCGTCCGCGAGGTCGAGGCAGAGCTCGACGCCGGCGAGATAGAGGTGCCCGCCACGTCGCAGCGCTCGCCCGCCGACGACTGAGCAGTCCACGCTTCTCCGTTCGACCCGGCGCTCTCTCAGTTGGCACGGGGCAGTGTGACACGGACGACGGTTCCCTGCGGGTCGTTCTCGGCGAATGTCACCTCGCCCCCGGCCGCCAGCGCCATCCAGTTCACGAGCCACAGACCGAGCCCCGAGCCGTGGTCGAGCGGCGTCTCCTCGTCGGCGGCCAGCACGCGCCGCTCGGCGTCCGGGATGCCGGGACCGGTGTCCGCGATCGCGACCGTGACCGTGTCGTCGTCGACCTCGACGGTCACGGTGGCGTCGGGCTCCGACGCCCCGTCGTCTGTGGCGCCGTCGTGCGCTACCCCTCCGTCTGTCGAGCCGGGGCCGGTGGCGTCTTTCCGACCGTTCGAGCGGAGGACCGTGGAGCCGTGTTCCACGGCGTTGTCCACCAGCTCGAACAGCGCCCACTCCAGGGTGCCGTGGCCGAGCACGACCACGTCGACGCACTCGGGCACCTCGACGGTCGCGTCGGGGTACGCATCGCGCACCCGCTCGACGGCGCTGTCGAGCGTCGGGGCGAGCGGGACCTCCCGACGCTCGTCGTCGACGCCGTCGAGGGCGCGCTCGGCGAACCGGGCGCGGTCGGACCAGTCGACCAGCTGTTCGGCCGACGAGAGCATCGTCTCCAGTCGGTCGCGCTGGGCGGGCGAGAGCTCCTCGGAGATCGTCTCCCCGTGGCCCAGGATGAGGTTTGTCTCGTGGCGGACGTTGTGCCGGAGGACCCGGTTGAGCACGTTGAGCCGCTGCTCGCGGAGCACCTGGTCGGTCACGTCCTGCAGCGTGAGCAGCTGGCCGACGTACAGACCGCGACCACGGTACACCGGCGTCGACTCCACGTCGACGTAGCGCTCCCGGTCGTCGTCGCCGCTGAGCAGCAGCCGCTGGGCGTCCTCGTCGTCCCCGCCGTCCCTGGCGACAGCCAGCTCCGGCTGGACCGACTCGAGTCGGCGCCCGACCGTGTCATCGACGCCGATGATGCGGTCGGCGGCCGGGTTCGTCTGCGTGATCTCGCCGTTCGCGTCGAGGACGACCACGCCGGCCGCCATCTCGGAGACGACGGCCTCGGTCGCCACCGTCGGGGAGATGGGGACGACCCGGAGCAGCTCGTGACCGAACAGCGCCACGGCGAGCGCGACCAGCGAGACGGCGAAGGCCACCGGCCCCAGCCGCAGTCCGACCACGAGCGGTGCATCGAGGACGGCCGGGAGGCTCCCCAGCAGTGGGGCCGTGGCGGCGGCGAGCAGCGCGACGGTCCGCCCACGGTAGAGCTGTGGCACGCGGACGGTCGCCCGGACGAGGACCGCGGAGCCCGCGATGACGAGCGCGTAGACGTAGAGGATGGTCACCAGGTACAGCGGGCCGTGGTCGAGCGTCGCGGTCGGGAGTCCCGGGCCCCCGACGGAGACGGACTCGACCACCCGGAAGACGCCGTCGGGGTTCGTCCAGACGAGCGCCAGCGTCACCACCGGCTGCACGGAGAGCAGGGCGACGAGCCGCCAGGAGTAGCCGCCGCGGGCCCCGGTGTACGCGAGCACGAACAGGAACCACGCGGGGGCGACGAGCAGGATTCCGACCCACTCGGCGTTGACGAGGAGGAGGAACGACTCGCGGGTGGTCGCCCCGACGCGCAGTCCGTGGATGCCGACCCACAGACCCGACCCGAGACTCAGCGTCGCGAACTCCACCGCCCCCGGAACTGACCGGCGGCGGGCCTCGCGGAGTGCGTACGCCGCGAGACCGAACGCCATCGCTGCCACCGAGATGAGGGCGATCGAGAAGACGTTGAGGGAGATCATCGATGATGACGTGGCGGGGACGGGCCGGTGGTCTCGATGAACTGTCCTCCGAGCCGTGGTTACTTGGCTCTACTTGCCGTTACAGGTTCCCGAGTCAGACGATACCCCGGACGAGCGCGCCGAACGTCGGGAGACCGAGCCCGAGTCCGAGCGCGAGCCAGGCCGGCTGGCCCATCCCGAGGACGAGCCCGAGCGTCCCGGCGAGCCAGAACTGTCCGAGGAACACGACGACCGCGAGGACGCCGACGCCGAAGCCGGCGGCGAGGCCGCGCGGAATCGTCCGCTGGGGGAGTGCCGCCAGGGCACCCGCGAGCAACAGCCCTGACCAGTGGAACAGCGAGAGGCCGACACCGAGCAGGACCGCACCGTTCGTCGCCGCGACCCGTCGGCTGTCGTCCTCGCGCAGCTCGGTGAGGAATTCGGGCGTCATCCGTCTCCCTCCTCGAAGGTGACGTCGACGCCGTCCGGCACCGTCCGGGCCATCGGCTTGTACTCGCCCTCCGCCCACTGGCGGAGCTGGTCGTCGTAGTGGGCGGAGAAGTAGTCCCCCGAGTTCCCGCCGGGCAGGATGGCCCGGGACTCGCCGTCGAAGGTGGCGACCATCCGCCAGCTCGCCCCGGTCGACGCCTCGCTGTGGAAGTTCCGGACGGTGCCGGGCGAGCCCGAGGTGCGGAGGCGGTCGTAGTTCAGGAACGGCTGGTCGAACGGATGCTCGAACCGGACGCGGTTCCAGTCGCCGTAGTCGTCCCAGCTCTCGTCTCGAAGCTCCTCGAACGTGCGCTCCATCGCGCGAACCGCGACCGCCGCTCTGTCGCCGTCGAACCACTCGCTGTCAGACGGCAGCGTGCCGAGGACGTGGTCGTTCGGCTTCGGGAGGTCGTCTGGGAGTCCGGCGTCCTCGAACGCTGCGTCGAACGTCTCCTCCCGAAAAAGGCGAATCCAGCGTTCGAAGACGAGCGCGCCGACGGAGTCGGGCTCCATCCGGCCGTCCCAGTCGAGGACGGCCGTGTACGGGTCGTAACCGAGTCCCTGTCCGAGCGTGTCGCCACGCCCCCGTGCGGCCTCGATAGCGGGCCGGAACAGCTCGTACCGTGGGTCCACGACGTCTAGCTGCACGTCGCGGGCGAACGCGGCGTCCATCGGCTCGTCGCTCGCTGCGCGCTCGTCCAGCCGGTCGTAGATGCGGCCACCCCGGAACGGCGGCGCGTACCCCTCGGAGATGTAGTGCTCGGGGTCGTCCGTGAGCCGCTGGTTCGCCGTCGCGAGGTACTCCGGATTCCTGACGCCCGGCTTCTCCTCGTAGGGGACGAACCCCTCCCAGGACGACTCGCCGAAGGGCGTGTACCCCGGACCCCAGTCTCCCTCGCGGGCCGAGCCGTCGAAGACCCGTGTTCCCTGCACCGCCTCGCCGTCGGTCGTCCGGATGGGGATCTGCCCGGTCACCCAGTAGTAGGTGTTGCCGTCCGCGTCGGCGTAGACGAAGTTCTGCGTGGGCTCGTCGAACTTCCGGATGGCCGCCTCGGCCTCCGCCATGCCGCCTGCGACGTTGAGCTCGTGGACCGCCTCGACGGTTCGGGTCGCCGAGAGGCCCGTCCACGCGACGCCGAGCTCCTCGGCCGCCTCGAACTCGTCCCCGTCGGGGTACTGCGTCAGCACGGCACCGTGGACCGACCGCTTCACCGTCACCTCGACGTCCTCGCCCCCGGACACCTCGACCGTCTCGGCCCGGCTGTCGAACTCGCGGGTCTCGTCGCCGTAGCGGTAGCTGCCGTCGCCGGTCGTCTCGTACGTGTAGAAGTCGATGACGTCCGCGCCGGTGTTGGTGAAACCCCACGCCCCCGCGTGGTTCTGTCCGATGATGACGAACGGCACGCCCGGGAAGCAGACCCCGCGAACGTCGAGCGGGTCGGGCCCCACGACGTGCTGTTCGTACCAGACCGGCGGGACCGTGAGGTTCAGGTGCGGATCGTTGGCGACGATGGGGTCGCCGGAGGCGGTGTGCTCGCCGGAGAGCACCCAGGAGTTCGACCCGATGCCCGGGTCGGACTCGAACGATTCGAGCCACGAGACCATGGCCGCCTCGGGCGTCGAGGCGTCCGTCGCTGCGTCGGTGGTCGCTGCCGTCGACCCCCCACTGTCCCGGATGATGGGAACGTCGTGGTCCATGATTCGCGGGTACAGCTCCTCGGTCGCCTCGCTGCCGAGCCGGTCCCGCGCCAGCGCCCGCCGGAGGGTGGTGAACCGACCGGTCAGCCCCCACGAGATCTGCTTCGAGATGAGCAGGCTCGCCGTCGGCGTCCACTCACGTGGCTCGAACGACAGGAGCCGGTACTCGAGCGGCTTCGACTCCCGCTCCATCGCGTGGTTCACGCCGTCGACGTAGGCCTCGACCACGTCGCCGGTCGCGGTGCCCTCGGCACGCTCCCACGTGGCCTCGGCCGCGCCCGCGAAGTCGAGCTGGCGGTGGAACACGTCCGAGTCGACCGCCACGTCGCCGACGACCGCCGAGAGGGTGCCCTCCATCAGCCGTCGGTAGAGGTCCATCTGGAAGAACCGGTCCGCGCCGTGGCAGTAGCCCACCGCGAAGTACGCCGCGCGCTCGTCGTCGGCCTCGACGTGTGGCACGTGGTCGTCGTCGTAGCTGACCGTCGCCTGCCCGTACGGGCTCTCGACCGTCCCGGCCGCGTTCCGGTTCGCCGCACCCCACACCGTCCCCGAGTTCGGCGCGAACCGTCGCAGGTACGACCGCGCCTCCGTCAGCGCCATCCCCCCGACCCCCGCCCCGAGGACCGCAGAGAGGACCGCGCGTCTCGTGGTCTCTTCGTTCACGATGGACCGACAACGGTACGGACGGGTAAAGTTTCTTTCCGTGGTACACGTCCCCGGGAAGCCGTGTCTCTGCCCAGGCATTGTTCACGATTTGCGCCCATTATCCGCCATAAATTACCAGTACATGATTTTAGGCACCATATTTTTGTACTGTCGGCTATTTCACCCAGGTATGTGGCAAGATCCGTGGACGCCCGGTCGGGACAGACGACCGGTCGACCCTCCCGCAGACCTCCGCCGGCCGAGTACACTGCGTCGCCCCACCGCCCGAGCCCGTGCTGTCGGGTCCCGGGCCCGCACCTCCCACCGCGGCGGCACCAGCGAGACCACCGTCGTGTCTCGCTCCCCTCCGAGGTCCTCGTGAGCGAACCGTCCCGCCGACTCCCCAGCGGACTCCACCACCGATGAGCGACGACGAACTCGCGAAGGACCTCGGACTCGTCTCGGCGATCACGATCGGAATCGGCACGATGATCGGGGCCGGAATCTTCGTCCTCCCGGGCGTCGCCGCCCAGGAGGCCGGTCCCATCGTCGTGGTCTCGTTCGTGGTCGGTGGCATCATCGCCGTCGTCAACGCGCTCTCGGTCTCCGAACTCGGGACCGCGATGCCGAAGGCCGGCGGCGGCTACTACTACATCAACAGGGCCCTCGGACCCCTGTTCGGCTCCGTCGCCGGGATGGGCGACTGGCTCGGCCTGGCGTTCGCCTCGGCGTTCTACTGCATCGGCTTCGGCCAGTACCTCGCGGTGTTCGTCGGCCTGCCGACCATCCCCGGCCTCAACCAGATCCAGGTCGGCGCGCTCGTCGCCGGCCTCGTCTTCGTCGGCGTCAACTACGCCGGCGCGAAGGAGACCGGCGGCATCCAGACCGTCATCGTCTCCCTGCTGTTGCTCGTGCTCACCGGGTTCGCCGTCGCCGGGTTCCTCTCGTTCGACTACGGAACCCTCGCGGGCTCGGGCGGCCTCACCCCGAAGGGCGCCGATGCCGTCCTTCCGGGGACCGCCCTCGTCTTCGTCTCCTTCCTCGGCTACGCGAAGATCGCGACGGTCGCCGAGGAGCTGAAGAACCCCGGCCGGAACCTCCCCATCGCAATCGTCGGGAGCGTCCTCGTCGTCACCGTCGTCTACGCGATCCTCGTCTCCCTGATGCTCGGCGTCGTCCCGTGGCCGGAGCTCAGCCAGGACGCGCCCATCGAGCAGGCCGCCCGCGTCGCGTTCCCCCAGTCCATCGGGCCGGTGACCGGCGTCGCAGCCGGTGCCGCGGCCGTGATGACCCTCGGCGCGCTGCTGGCGACCGCCTCCTCCGCGAACGCGTCCATCCTCGCGTCCGCCCGCATCAACTTCGCCATGGGGCGGGACCGCATCGTCACGAACTGGCTCAACGAGATCCACCCGACGTACCTGACCCCGTACCGGTCCATCCTGCTCACCGGGGTGTTCATCGCCGTCTTCATCGCCGCGCTCGGACAGGACATCGAGGTGCTGGCGAAGGCGGCGAGCGTCCTGCATCTCGTCGTCTACGCGCTGATGAACGTCGCGCTCATCGTCTTCCGGGAGACCGACCCCGACTACGACCCGGCGTTCACCGTCCCGCTGTACCCCCTCACACCCATCGCGGGTGCAGTGCTGTCGCTGGGGCTCGTCGCCTTCATGGACTGGACCGAGATCCTCATCTCGGGTGCCTTCGTAGCGTTCGCCGTCGTCTGGTACGTCGCCTACGCCCGGCGGAACGAGCCGGACACCGGCCTCCTGACCCGGTACATCCGCCGCAGCGAGGACTCGATGCCCGGTGCAGTCGTCGACGCAGCAAACAGCGTCGCACCGGACTCCGCCGACGGCCCCACCGTCATGGTCGCCCTCGCGAACCCACGGACGGAGACACCGCTCGTCACACTCGGCGCGGCACTCGCCGGACAGAAGGGGGGTCGGGTGCTCGCGACGCACGTCGTCCGCGTGCCCGACCAGACCGCACTCGCCGCGGCACGCGAACAGCGCGCCGAACTCGACCGGACCTCGGACCGGCTGCTCGCCTCCGCTCGCGAGGACGCGGCACGGCTCGACGTCCCCATCGAGACGAAGACCATCCTCTCACACCGGGCCGTCGAGGAGGTCATCGACGCCGCCCGCGAGCACGGCGCCGACACGCTCGTCATGGGCTACGGCGGTGCCCGCTTCGCCGGTGGCCGCGCCGAGGGCGTCGCCGACGAGCTGTTCCACGACCTGCCCTGCGACGTACTCGTCTTCGACGGCGAGGACCTCGACACGGGCGACGTCCTCGTCCCGACCGCCGGCGGGGACTCCTCCGACCTCTCCGCCGAGGTCGCGGCCGTGCTCCGGGACCGGCTGGGCTCGACCGTCTCGCTCCTCCACGTCGTCGGCGACGAGTCCGCGGCCGACGAGGGCCGGACGTTCCTCACCGAGTGGGGTGCCGACCACGGGCTGGGGGACGCCGACACCATCGTCGAGGTCGGCGACGTCGAGTCAGTGATCGCCAGCTACGCCCCGGCGTACGACCTCGTCATCGTCGGCGCGACCGAGCGCGGCCTCCTCTCGCGGGTGCTCAGCGGCTCGCTCACGTTCGAGACCATCAGCGAACTCGACGTGCCCGTCCTCCTGGCCGAACGGCCGTCCACCCGGTCGCTGTGGGAGCGGCTGTTCGGACGGCGCTGACGGTCACGTCCGCCGACGGCGGAGCGAGAGTGCCGTCGCTGTTCGGATATCGTGCTGCTGAAAAAGCGGTCGAAGGCCTACTCGTAGAGCCAGCCTTCGTCGACCTTCTCGTAGTCGACGAGCTCGTCCTCGTCGAAGAACAGGTCGATCTCTCGCTCGTTCGACCCGGGGTCCTCGTGGTCCGAGCCGTGGATGACGTTGCGGCCGAGGTCCAGCCCGAAGTCACCGCGGATGGTGCCCGGTGCGGACTCGGCGGGGTCGGTCTCGCCCATCATGCCGCGGACCTGGCGGATGGCGTCGTCGCCCTCCCAGACCATCGCCATGACGGGGCCGGAGGTGATGAACTCGACGAGGCCCTCGAAGAAGGGCTTGCCCTCGTGCTCGCCGTAGTGCTCCTCGGCGAGCTCCTGGTCGATCTGCATGAACTTCGCGCCGACCAGCTTCAGACCGCGGTCCTCGAACCGGGAGACGATCTCGCCGGTGAGGCCGCGCTGGACGCCGTCGGGCTTGACCATGACGAAGGTGCGCTCGCGCTCGCTCATTCCTCGTCGTCCTCCTGCTCCTCGGAGACGCCGGCACCGGCCTCTGTCCACTCGAGGTCGCGGGGCTCGCGGCCGAGGTCGGCGTTCTTCTCACACTTCGCGGAACAGTAGTGGACCGTGGTGCCGTCCGTGTGGACGAACATGGTCCCCGTTCCGGGCGTGATCTCGGTACCGCAGTACTCGCAGTCGCGCGTCGTCACCATTATTGTCCTCCGATGGAGTCGGCCTCGCGAGCGGTCTCCCGCAGCTGCAGGATGTCGCCCTCGCGGACCGGGCCGAGGCAGTTGCGCGTGATGATTCGACCCTGATTCTCCCCTTCGCGGATGCGGCACTTGACCTGCATGGCTTCACCGTGCATGCCGGTCTTGCCGACTATCTCGATGACTTCCGCGGGGGTCGCGCCGTCTTCGGACTCTTCGGCACTCATGGATTACCTCTAAAGGTCCTCGAGCTTGCCCGCGATGTCCTCGACGTCCGTCGAGGCCTCGCCGGCGTCGACGACGGCGGCCGCGGCGCTCCCGACTTCGAGGCCGGCCGCGTGGCCGACGTCGTCCTGCGTCTCGATGAAGACGACCGGGATACCCTTCTCGTCGGCCAGCTCGGGGAGGTGCATGACGATCTCCTCGGGCTGGACGTCCTCGGCAACGAAGATGAGCTCGGCGTTGCCGCGCTCGACGGCCTTCGTCGTCTCGTTGGTTCCTTTCTTTACGCTACCTGTGTCTCGTGCGACCTCGAGGGCCTCGAGGGCGTCCTCTTGGAGGTCGGCTGGGATCTCTTTTGTTACGTAGACTGCCATGGTTGTTCACCTCTCCTACGCGTGGGCTCGCGCTCCCCTGCCGTCGCGGGTCGGGCCCGCATGACCGTCAGCTGGGTCCGACGGTCGGAATCCTGTGGGGCTAGGAGCATCATCAACCCCGCGTAGGGTGTAATACAACGGTAGCCCGGCCCACCTTATAAGGGTGTCCAAACCGTCGAGCGCGTGGGACACCGCCCCACAGTTCGGTCGGGCGAGACGTCGGCCCGTCGTGGGACCGAAACGCCCCTGTCCCTCGGGGTCCCACGCGGCTGTATGGACGCAGTCGACGCCGCTCGTGCGCTGCTCAGCGAGGCCGACGCGACGAACGAGCGACGGCTCCTCGTGCTGACCGGCGCACGCGAGGACTGCTATCGGGTCGCCGACGCCGTGCTCGACGCCGTGCCGGTCGGCGTCTCCGACACCGCACTCGTGGGCGAACGCGACGCGCTCGCCTGCCAGCAGGTCGAGCCGAACCGGGCGTCGTCGCTGCTCGGGACGACGCTCTCGGCGGTCGTCTACGACGCACACGACACGCTCCGGCCCAACTCCCTCGGTCAGGTCGTCGGCGCGGTCGACGGGGGCGGCCTCCTCCTGCTGCTCGCCCCCGACCTGGACGGCTGGCCGAACCAGCGCGACGGCTTCGACGAGGGGCTCGCGGTCCCGCCGTTCGGCGTCGAGGACGTCTCGGGCCGGTTCCGCCGCCGGTTCGTCGCCAGCCTTCGCGCGCACACGGGCATCGGGATCGTCTCGGTCGGCGCAGTCGACGGCGACGACGATGCGGCCGGGTCGCGGGTCGTCGACGACGGCCTGACGAACCCCGCACCCCGACTCGTGGACAGCCGCGAGCCCGAAGACGAGCTCCCCGTCCCGGTCGACCACGAGTTCCCCCGCGAGACGTACGAGGCGTGCCGCACCGCCGACCAGGTCGAAGCCGTCCACGAGTTCGAGCGCCTCGTCACCGACCGGGAGACGGATGCGGGAGCGGAGGACCAGAGCGAACGACGCGCGCTCGTCGTCGAGTCCGACCGCGGCCGGGGGAAATCGAGCGCCGCGGGACTCGCCGCTGGCGCGGCTGCGGCCGACGGGCTCGACGTGCTCGTCACCGCCCCGAACCGCCGGAACGCCGCGGAGGTGTTCGACCGCGCACGCGAGCTCCTCACCACTCTCGAGGCCGCGGGCGACCACCCGGACGAGGACGGCCACCTCGTCAGCGCGGCCGGCGGCGCGGTCCGGTACGAACCACCACGCGTGGCCGCCGACTCGGCCGCCGAACCGGACCTGCTCGTCGTCGACGAGGCCGCCGCGCTCTCGGTCAGGCTGCTGGACGAGACGCTCGCCGCCGACCGGGTCGCCTACGCCTCGACGGTCCACGGCTACGAGGGCGCCGGCCGCGGGTTCTCCGTGCGCTTCCGCGAGCACCTCGACGACAGCGACCACGTGGTACGCGAGTGTCGGCTCGCCGAACCCATCCGGTACGCCGCGGGCGACCCCGTCGAGGTCTGGTCGTTCGACGCGCTCGGGCTGGACGCGCGTCCACCGGTCCCGGAGATCGTCGCGGGCGCGACGCCCGAATCGGTCAGCTACGAGCGCATCGACGGCGAGGACCTGCTCGCCGACCCGACCTTGCTGCGGGAGACGTTCGGCCTGCTCGTGCTCGCGCACTACCGGACCGAACCGGACGACCTCGCGCGGCTGCTCGACGCGCCGAACCTGACCGTCCGCGCGCTGACCCACCGAGGCCACGTCGTCAGCGTCGCGCTGCTGGCCCGCGAGGGCGACCTCGACGCCGGGACCGCCGCCGGGATGTACGAGGGCGACCGCATCCGGGGGAACATGATCCCCGACGTGCTCGTGAGCCAGGTACGCGACGAGGCCGCCGCCGCGCCCGTCGGCTACCGCGTCGTCCGCATCGCCACGCACCACGCGGTCCGGTCCTCGGGGCTGGGCTCGCGGTTGCTCGACGAGGTGCGGGACGAGTTCGCCGACGAGGTCGACTGGCTCGGCGTCGCCTACGGCGCGACCGCCCGACTCGTCCGGTTCTGGGAGCGCAACGACTACGCTGTCGTGCACTACTCCACGACCCGGAACGACGTGAGCGGCCAGTACTCCGTCGTCATGCTCGACCCCTGTTCGGCGGCCGGCGAAGCCATGGCCGACCGCCACGGGGACTGGTTCGGCCGCCGCGTCGGCGGCCAGCTCACCGACTCGCTCGACGACGCCGACCCGGACGAGGTGCGCGCAGCCCTCGCGGCCTGCGACGGCGACCTCGACCTCGCCCTCTCCGAGCACGAGTGGCGGATGGTCGCCGGCGCGGCCTACGGCACCGGGCTGTTCGACGTGGACCCGACGCCGTTCCGCGACCTCGTCGTCAAGCACCTCGTCGACCCCGACCACGCGGTCGACCTGACCGACCGCCAGGAGCGCGTGCTGGTCGAGCGTGCGCTGCAGGCGCGGGACTGGTCGACCGTCGCCGACGACTGCGGGTTCCACTCCCCCGGCCAGTGCATGCGCGCCCTCGGCGACGCGCTCGTCCCGCTCTGTGACGCCTACGGGGGCGCCGTGGCCGACGAGGAGCGCGAGCGACACGGGTGAGGGTCCGACGGGGGATGGCCAGCGGCGGTGGGGAACTTTGGTAACCGTCGGCGCGGAACGTTCTGGCATGGACTGTTCGGAACCGGACTGCGACCGGGCGGCCGCGGTCGAACTCGACATCCCCTGGGACGAGAACCGGGTCGTCTGCCCGCCCCACGCCCGCGTCCTCGGTCGACAGGACGGCGTCGTCGCCCTCCCGCTCGACGGCACGGAGGACGAGTGGCCGTGACGTACGTGATGGCCACCGAGCCACCGACGTACTGCCCGTACTGCGGGGAGACGGTCGACGAGCGCGACGTCGAAGGCGTGGCGACGCCGCACTGTCCGGACTGCGAGGTGACGTTCTTCGAGGAGCAGCTGGTGTCGGCGCGGGCGACCGTCGTCGACGGCGATTCGGCCCTGCTCATCGAACGCGGCCGCGGGGCGGACGTCGGCGTCTGGGCGACCCCCGGCGGCTTCGTCGACCCCGGCGAGACGCTGCCCGAGGCCGCCGCCCGCGAGCTTCGCGAGGAGACGAGCCTCCGGGTCGACCCGGCCGACCTCGCGCTCGTGGGCACCGGTCGCATCGCGTTCGCGGACGGGAACGCGCAGCTGTTCGTGACCTTCGCCGCGCCGATGGCCGCCGCCGATGGGGCCGTCGAGCCGGGCGACGACGCCGCTGACGCACGGTTCTGGACGCGGACCGAGCTGGAAGCGCATCCGGACACGGGCGACCCCGAGACGAGAACGCTCGGGGCCACGGGGCTGGAGCAGCTGCTCGAGGCCATCGAAAGAGACGGAAGGTGAGTGTGCGCCCGGCTCAGACCGTCGTCGCCATCATCACTTCGTCGACGTAGTCGTCAGCGATCTTGTAGTGGTTCTCGCGGACCGCCTCGGTCTCCCAGCCGTGTCCCTCGAGGAACGTGATGGCGGCCTCGTTGGTCGCCGGGACGGAGTTGTAGATCTTCTCGTAGCCGTTCGATGCGGCCCAGCTCACGCCACGCTCGAGCAGGTGCGAGCCGATGTCGTGCCGGCGGTACTCCCCGAGCACGCCGACGGTCAACTCGGCGGTGTGGGACAGCTTCTCCAGCTCGGGCGCGCGGATGTGTACCCAGCCGACGACCTCGTCGCCGACGGTCGCGACGAAGAACATGCGTGACTCCAGCTCGTTGTGCCGGAGCAGTACCTCCTCGTGGTCCAGTACGTCCGCGACGGATTCGGCGACGATGTAGTCGCCACTGCTGGCGACCGCGCGAATCGCTCCGACGAGCCCGGCGAGGTCCTCCTGTCGCGCCTGTCGGATGACGAAGTCGACGTTCTCGGAGGTGTGTTCCTCGGCGGCCGTCTCGTCCTCGAAGGCGACCTTCAGTTCACCGCCGGTGTCGGTGAGGTAGCCGTCGCGCTTCAGGATGGCGACGTGGTGTCGGACCGCTCGCGGGTCCAGGTTCAGGGCACGGTGGAGCGAGTCCCGTTCGACGGTGCCGTGGCTCTCGACGTAGTCGTAGATGCGCTCCCTGTCCTCGTGGTCGAAGCTCAGCTTGTCAGTGAGTTTCATGATGGTTGTTACCACGACGCCAGCTGTAATGATTGTTTGGGAGAATCCCATCCCGCGGGGGAGTCAGGCGAAGCCCTTCAGGAGGTCTCCGACGACGTACGCGACCGTCGCCGCTGCCATGCCGACGACGAACATCTCCCCGCCGTTCCAGTACCACGACCGACTCGTCACGAGGCTCCGGCTCGCACCGACGACGAAGAACGCCAGCCCGGTCACCGCGATGGAGATGAGGAACGCCGGTTCGAGGACGAAGATGTACGGCAGCAGCGGCGCCCAGCCCGCGACGACGAACGCGAGGAAGGTGACGAAGGCGGTGCTCGCCGGGGACTTCCCGCCGTCGGCCGGCCCGTCCGGTTCCCCTTCGACCGTGGCCTGGTAGTCCATCTCCGAGCGCCGGCTCAGGTAGTTGCTCATGCCCATCGAGAAGCCGTCCGCGAACAGGTTCGCTGCCCCGAGCACGAGGACGATGCCCGGGTTGAGCGCCGCGCCAGCGACGCCCGAGACGACGGCGAAGGTCGTGACGATGCCGTCGTTCGCGCCGTAGATGACCTCCGCCAGATACCGACCCGTGTCGTCGACGTCGTCGCCGAGGAGAATCTCGAGCATGTAGCAGCCGCTACGGCGGGATGGGATACGAAACTACGGGTCGGAGAACGGCCGAGACGGTGCCGTTGGAGCCTCAGCGCCGGTCCGGCACCGTCGTCAGCAGCTGCGCCACGTCACGGGCGCTGTGGGTGTCGACCAGCACCTCCGCGCCGGTCCGGATGGCGAACGAGCAGTCCATCTCGACGCCGTAGCACAGCGCGTACAGCTCGAGCCACTCGTTGAAGACGGCCTCCAGCCGCTCGCGTTCGGCCGACGGCAGCTCTGGACCGCCCGTCCGGCAGTCCGCGAACAGCACGACGGCGGGGCCGACGCCCTCGCGGACGTACTCCGTCGCCCTCGCGTCCGGATCGGCGGGCGGCTCGAACGACGCCCACTCGGCAGCGACCCGGCGTTCGAACTCCTCGATGCGTGGGGCGACCGACATGACTCAGCCCTGCTTGTACTCCACGCCCTTGCCGCCGCGTGGGTGCTCCCACTTCGTGTCGGCGACGACGGCGCAGGTCCCACACTCCACGCAGGGCTGGGTGTCGAGGCTCACGACGCGCTCCTCGCTGCCGTTCGTCCCGACGGTCTCCGAGCGGTAGCAGCCGCCGCCGAAGTCCTCGGCGCTGACCGGACAGGCCGTGACCGCCGCCCCGCTGGCCGCCCAGGAGTTGTCGAGCACCTCGATGTGCGGGTTGCCGATGTCGGTGTTGTAGCTCAGGTCGCCGATGCGCTCCTCCAGGCTCGGCGGCTCGACGGTGCTCTCGCCGCTGACCGGCGCACCCTGCTCCTCGCCGATTAGGGTGGGCACGGTGACGTACGCCGGCTTGATGTCCGGCAGCATCGACAGCAGGCGCGGCGAGTTGAACGCCTTCTCGACCATCGACTCGGCGGCACCGGTCCGCAGCACCGCACGGCCGACCGGCGACTTCGCGACCGTCTCCATGACACTCGCCGTCGCCGAGTGCTCGCTGATGGACCTCGTCAGGTCGTAGCTCTTCGGCCGGAGCTTGCCCATCACGCCCTCCTGCTCGAGCAGCGTGGTGTAGCGCTGGCCGGCGGTCTCGGCCGACCGGCCGCGGGACGTGACGTACGCGTCGGCCGCGAGCGCACCCGCCGTGACGGCGTGGTTCATCCCCTTGATGATGGGGCCCTGGGCCTGCATCTGGCCGGCGGCGTCGCCGACGAGCAGCAGGCGGTCGCGGTGGGGCTCCTTCAGCGCCACCTTCTTCGAGTCTGGCACCAGCTTCGCCGAGTACTCGAGCTCGTCGTACTCGTCGGGCAGCCAGTTCGAGAGGTGCGGGTGGGTCAGCAGTGCGTTCAGGAGCTCGTGCGTCTCGGCGCGCTCCTCGACGATGCTGTCGAGGTGGAACACCGTCCCGATGGAGAGGGTGTCCTGGTTCGTGTACAGGAACCCGCCGCCCCGGGCGTCCTGGAACAGGTCGCCCGAGAACAGCCTGGCGACGCCCTCGTCCTCGTCGACGTCGAACGTCTCCTGGACGAACCCGTCCGGCACGTCGACGACGGCCTTGACCCCCTGGAACCACTCCTCGGGGTCCTCCCAGTCCATCAGCCCTGCCTCGCGGGCCAGCTCGGAGTTGACGCCGTCCGCCGCGATGACCACGTCGGCCTCGATCTCGTCGAGCTCGTCGCAGGTGACGCCGATGATCTCGCCGTTCTCGCGGAGCAGCCCGTTGACGCGCACGTCGGTCAGCAGGCCGCCGCCGGTCTCCCGGCACCTCTCGTGGACCTGTTCGGCCATCCACGAGTCCATCTTCCGGCGAAGCACGGAGTCACACCAGAGCGTGTCGTTCTCGTGCAGGGACGTCAGGTCGTACGTCTTCACCCGGTTCCCCGCGATGTTGTCCATCTTGTAGTCCGTGATGGGGCGCTCTGCGGCCTCCTCTCGGAACTCGGGGAACAGGTCGTCGACCGTGTACGGCGCGGACTGCTCCGCGTAGATGAGCCCGCCCGAGACGTTCTTCGACCCGGCGTCGACGCCACGTTCGAGCACGAGCGTCTCGACGCCGTGGTCGGCGAGCCGTGCCGCGGCGGCAGCACCACCGGGGCCGGCGCCGACGACGATCGCCTCGTAGTGCTCGCGGTCAGTCATCGTCACCACCTCCGGGTGCTGCGGCCTCGGCAAGCGCCTCCCCTACGTCCCCGCTCTTGACCGCGTCGATGAGTCCGGGGAGGACGTCGAACAGGTCGCCCTCGATGAAGTAGTCCGAGAAGTCCCTGATGCGGGCGTCGGGGTCGGTGTTGATGGAGACGATGACGTCGGAGTCGTCCATCCCGACCTTGTGCTGGACCGCGCCGGAGATGCCGGCGGCGATGTAGAGGTCGGGTGCGACGACCTGCCCCGTCTCGCCGATCTGTCGCTCCTCGTGGGTGTACTGCTCGACGTTCGCGTCGAACTGGTACGAGCCCGTGACGATGCCACGGGTGACGCCCACGTCGGCCTCCTCGAAGCAGTTCGCGAGCTCGACGCCGAGCTCCATCCCCTTCGTCGGGTTCGCGCCGATGCCACGGCCCATCGCGACGATGACCTCGTTGCCGGTGAGGTCGACGCCCTCGTCGAGCACGTCGTGGTCGGTGACCTCGACGCGGAACCAGTCGTCGTCGACCTCGCCGTCCCACTCGACGACCTCGCCTTCGCGGTCGGGGTCGGGGTCCGGTATCTCGAAGCTGCCCGGGATGACAGAGCCACCCTGCGGGTGGAAGTCCCGGTGCGGGTTGTCGATGCAGAGGATGGTCGAGTACTCGAAGCCGGAGAAGTCCGGCCGCTTCATGTGCAGGATGCGGTCGAACGTCTTCGTCGTGCCCGGCTCGCCCGTCTTGACGGGGTTCGAGATCTCCGCGTCCTCGATGTAGAGCCCGGAGCAGTCCGAGGCGAGCCCGGAGTCGAGCTCCGCCTGGACGAGCGCGGAGAGGTCGCGGCCGTTGTTCGTCGCCGGGAACAGCACGTACCGCGGCTCGTCGTACTCGCGCCAGTCCGCCGGCTCGGGGTTGCCCTCGCCGGGGTCGCCGCCCCAGCGCGCCATGTCACAGAAGATGCGCGTGTAGGGCTTGTGGCGGAAGCGTCCGAGGCGCTCGTCCTCGGCCGTGACGACGACGTCGGCGCCGAGTTCGATGCACTCCTCGGTGTGCGCCTCCACGTCGTCGCCGATGAGCACCGCGACGACCTTCTCGTCGCCGCCGTAGTCCTCGGCGTAGTCGTCCATCAGCTGTCGGGCCTTCCCGAGCATCTCGCGGGAGACGTCGAGCATGTCGCCCTGCTGGGTCTCGCAGTACACCCACATGTCCTCGTAGGTGCCGTCCTCGATGGCCCGGACGTGGCGCTTGTCGGCCGTCGGGTGGTCGAGGTCCGGATGGCGCTCCTCCGGCGTCTCGGCCTCCAGCTCCGCCTCCTCACCGTCGTCCTCGCTCTCGCTGAGGTCGTCGATGCGCTTCTGGATGAGCCGCTTCGCGCTGTCGCGGTCCTCGCCGGCCTCCTCCGCTTCGAGCAGGGCTTCGAGGTCCGCGATCTCCTCCAGATCCCTGACGGCGTTGCCGACGTCGGCGACGCTCATGTCCGAAGGGTCCATGTCGCCGGCGTCGGCCTCTTCGTCGTCCTCGCTGAACTTCTCGATGCGGCTCTCGATGAGGGTCACCGCGCCGGTGCGGTCCTCGCCCGCCTTCTCCGCCTCGAGGATGGCTTCGAGCTCGTCGACGTCCTCGATGTCCTTCAGCTCGGGGCCGAGTTCGGCGATGGTGTACTCGCCGGGGTCGATGGCGGGCACGGTCAGTCACCCCCCGCGAACGGCGTCATCTCCTCTAACACCTGTTCCATGCCCGCCTCGTCGTCGGGCGTCACCATCGTCGCCTCGCGCTCGGAGGGTGCCTTCGGTATCGGGTCGACCGACGAGACGATGGTCGGCGAGCCGTCCAGTCCGACGAAGTCCGGGTCGAGGTTCAGCTCCTCGTGGTTCCACATCGTGAGGTGGTCCTCGTAGTTCTCGGCGCGCTGTTTCGTCTGCTCGCGCAGGTCCTTCAGCTCCAGCCGGTGCTCCGCACGGCGGTACGTCGGCTCGAACTCCGGGTCGGTGACGACGACACAGGGGAGCGGTGCCTCGACGGTCTCGATCTCGTCCACGTCGCCCTCGACGAGGCGCTTCGCGCGCACCACGTCGTTCTCGGGCTCGATGTCGAGCGAGATGACGTGCGTGAGGATGGGTCGGTCCAGTCCCCAGCAGGTCTGCGGGCCGGTGTGGCCCGTCTCGCCGTCGGCCGTCTTGAAGCCCGCGAACACCACGTCGGGCTCGTTCTCCATGTGTTCGAGCGCGGCCGTCAACGTGATCGCCGTCGCCCAGGTGTCCGCCGCGGCGAACTCCCGGTCCGACACCAGCACGAGGTCGTCGGCGTAGACGTCGCGCATCCCCTCCTCGAGGATGTTGTCGTAGCCCGGTGGGCCCATGCTGCACAGTGTGACGTTCCCGCCGTGGCGTACCTTCGTCTGCAGGGCGGCACGCAGGGCGAACTTGTCGTTCGGGTTCATCACCGTCGGGGTCTTCCCGCGCTCGAGGTGGCCGTCCTCGTCGAAGGACACCTGCCCCTCTCGGAAGTCGGGAACCCCCTTCGTGAGTACTGCTATCTCCATCTGTGCCTATGCACGCCCCTGTCGTCCTGCGTCCACGTCGATGGCGTCGACCGGGCAGACGTCGACACAGAGCATGCAGTCGATGCACTGGGCCTCGTTCGCCGGGTCGGCCTTGATCTCGGACTCGGGGTGGCCCGGGGTGTCCACCCACTCGAACACGTCGACGGGGCAGTCCTCGAGACACGCGCCGTCGGCGAGACAGATGTCGAAGTCCACCGCGACGTGCGTGCCGTGTATACCGAGCGTGTCCGGCTCCTCGACCGGCCCCCACACGTCGTGGCCGTTGTGCTCGTCCACAAGTTCACGGTTCTCCTCGAAGTTCGGATCGATGGGCATTGTCAGCTAGGGCCATAGGGTGCCCGGGTCTTAAATTTACGTTCGTGAACGTCGGGACGGCGGCGCGGTCGGCACTCGCCAGCGACCACGCTGCACCCCTCGCAGAACACACCTGTCGAGACCCCGACCGCTGGGTGCACCGGCCGTAGTGGAGCGTACTCCCCGGTTTCCCACGGCAAAACAGCCTTGGGGGCGACGCGTCTACCAGCTGGCATGGACGTCAGTGCCCTCCTCGGCGGGGTCGAACCCGTGCTCGTCGTCGCCGTCGTCCTCCTGCTCGCCGGCATCGTCGGGAGCGCCGTGCCATCGATGCCCGGGCCACTGCTGTCGGTCGCCGGCGTGCTCGTCTTCTGGCTCTGGGGCGACGGGCTCGGCCCGTTCGTCGCGCTCGCCCTCGTCGCCGTCGGACTGTTCGCCGTCGTCGCCGACCTCCTCGCGGACGCCGTCTCCGCCCGCGTCGGCGGTGCCTCCTGGCAGACGACGGCGCTCGCGGGCGCGGTTGGCTTCGCGCTCCTGTTCGTCACCGGCCCGCTGGGCATCCTCGTCGGGGTCGTCGGCACCGTCTTCGCGCTGGAGTACTGGGAGACCGAGGACCACCGCCACGCCGCTCGAGCTGCCGCAACCACCAGCCTCGGCATCCTCGCCAGCGCGGTCGTGCAGGTACTGCTGACGCTCTCGATACTGCTCGGCTTCGGGTTGTTCGTCTTCGTCCTGTAGAAGGAGCGTCGCCTGCTACTCGTGAGCGAAGTACGCCACGGAGCCGTCCTCGTCGTGCGAGTCGACCCGGGCGAAACCGACGCGCTCGAACTGCACCATCGCGTCGACCGGCTGGTCGCGGAAGCCCGGCTCGGCGTGGCCGGAGACGACCCCGTCCATCGTCCAGAGCTCGACGGGCTCGTTGTCGTCCGCGGGCACCCAGTGCACCACGTCGACGCCCTCCTCGCGCACCGCGGAGATGTCGTCGCCGGTGTACTGGAGCGCGTCGCGGGTGAACCGGAAGCAGCCGAGGCCCTTGAGCCAGACGCGCTCCTCTCGCTCGGGCAGGTCCTTCGGCTCCAGCAGGACGGCCGCGCCGACCGGAATCTCGCGGACGCCACGGTCCTCGTGGTCCGGGTGGACCGGCGGCTCGCCGACCTCGGGTGCGCCGCCGATGATGCCGAGCTCGGTGCCGTCGCGCACGAGGAACTGCCGGTCCGCACCGTCGTCGATCAGGTCGCGGTTCTTCGAGTAGACCGACGACATCGCGAGGTCGACGTTCGAGGTCGAGGTGCCGAGCTCGATCATCGACTCGACGATGGCCTCGCCGCGGATGCCCCGCCGACGGAGACTCTTGATGGTCGGCGCGCGCGGGTCGTCCCACCCGTCGAGCTCGCCCGCGTCGACGAGCTCCTTCAGCGTCGAGGTGGACATCTTCACGTCGTAGGCGTCGACCTGGACGTGGCCCCAGTGGACGACCTCGGGGTACTCCCAGCCGAAGTAGTCGTAGACGAAGCGCTGGCGCTTCGCCGAGTCCTGCAGGTCGATGCCCCGGATGATGTGCGTGATGCCGACGAGGTGGTCGTCGATGCCGGACTGGAAGTCGAGCATCGGCCAGCAGCGGTAGTCCGCGGCCTCCTCGCGTGGGTGGGGCGTGTCTATCATCCGGAAGGCGACCCAGTCACGCAGCGCCGGGTTCTTGTGCTCGATGTCGGTCTTCACCCGCAGGACCATCTCGCCGGAGGTGTACTCCCCGGCGACCATCTCCTCGAACTCGGCCATCGTGGTCTCGGCGTCCTTCTCCCGGTGCGGGCAGGACTGTCCGCTGTTCTTCAGGTCGGAGAACTCGCCCTGCGGGCACGAGCAGGTGTACGCCCCGCCCATCTCGATGAGCTCCCGGGCGTGCTCGTAGTACGTGTCCATCCGGTCGCTCGCCTTCATGACCTCGTCGGGCTCGAAGCCGAGGTACTCGATGTCCTCGAGAATCCCGTCGTAGGCGTCCATGTCCGGACGCTTCGTCTCGGGGTCCGTGTCGTCGAACCGGACGCAGAACCAGCCGTCGTAGCGCTCCTTGTACGTCCCGATGACGGCGGGCATCCGGGCGTGGCCGACGTGCCACGGGCCGTTCGGGTTCGGCGCACAGCGCATCCGCACCTGGTCGTACTCCTCGGCGTTGTGCAGGTCCGGCAGCGTGTGCGCCTCGCCCTCGTCCTCGCTGTCGAGCTCCTCGAGCAGCTCCGGCGCCAGCTCGCCCAGCCGCTCGCGCTTCTCGTCGTGGCTCATCTGGTTGACGCGGCCGCAGACGCCGCCGACCACGCCGGGCACCTCGTCGCCGTGCTCGCGGAAGGCCGGGTTCTCGCCCATCAGCGGGCCCATCACCGCGCCGACCGCCGCGTCGCTCTCGTGCTTGATGGCGTTGAACAGGGCGTGCTTCTCGGCCTCTCGCTCGACCTGCTCGCGTAGCGAATCGTCCATTGGCGTGGCCTACTGCCGGAACCGTCAAAACAGTCGTGATGTTCGTCGCGGAGAACCGTGTGGTCGACATCCACCAACCAAGCCGACCGGCGCGCGCTGGCGAGCGTGCCGAGCCATAGCGAGGTCTCCGCGAGCTTGCGAGCGGAGGGCAGCGAGACGACGGAGGAGTCTCGCCAGGCCGCGAGCCATGCACGTGCGAGGGATGAGAAGCGCAGGGAGCGTGCGACCGAGCATCGGTCACGAAACGCTCGCGTTTCGTGAGCCCGCCGGAAATCTCTGATTTCCGGAGATGTGGCCAGAAAGCGGAGCTTTCTGGCTGCTAACCGGAAACCGGAGGTTTCCGGTGATGCAATCGGTTGGGGAGGCGTGAGGTGCGGTGCGGTCGGGCGGGACTGAAAGGGGCGAGGGTATCGACGAACCCGGCCGAAGCAAGGACCGGAACGGAGTGAGGACCGCTGCGAGGCCCGGGAGTCGATGCCCTCGGGGCTTTCTGGCTGTTGGCGGTATCGGACAGTCCACAGCAAGTAAGCAAGCTGTAACCGTCGAGCTACTCACAGAGATACGAATAACAGTCCGAGAAGACAGCAGACCCGGCGTGCTCTTTCCACCGTGGAGCCACCAACCGCACCGCATCCACCGGCCGCACCGTAGACCGCCACTATCACACCGCGAACCGCCACTATCGCACCGCAACCGTCGCACGCACCGCAGTCGTTGCCTCCGTACCGCAGTCGCCGTCAACCGCACCGCGTCGACCGCAACCGCACCGCAGCCGCACGTGTTGACCGACACTGCGTCGGTCGACCACCCAGATTCGGAGTGTCGGTCGGGAAGCCGACACAGCCACGGACGCACTACTTCGTCACTCGGTCGCGGACTCGGGGAACTGGCGCGTGTTGAACACGCGCTGGGCGACGAGGGCGTCGGACATCTCGCCGGCACGCCACTGCGCGACCCACGAGGCCTCGACGTGGTACTCCTGGGCCTGCTCGGCGAACCGGTCGCCGATGCTCGCCTCCAGCCGCTCGGACGGCCCGCCGCTGTCGATGATGAGCCCGTACGAGGAGATGACCTGACCGATCTCCTCGCGGGACTCCGCGCGGTCGCTCGCCCGGGACTCGTACTCGAGGGTCACGACGTCGTCGCTGTAGGTCATGCTCGTCACCGACATACCGTGGGTCTCCTCGAGGATCCAGCGCAGTTCGCCGAGGGTTCCCTCGCCGTCCTGGTTCGGTTCGGACTTCTGTACCTGGTTGCCGCCGAGGCACCCGGCGAGTCCCGCCAGGGTCGCGGCCCCACCCGCGAGGACGCTCCGCCGCGTCGTCATGCTGTCCTGTGGCATAACTACGGGTACAGGGGGAGACCCACTAAAACCGCGGAGGATTTCGCCCCGCGAAACGGGGTTCGACTCAGGAACTGAGTCGTCCGCGAACCGTCAGTAGCCGCGCTCTATCAGGTAGTCGGCGATATCGCACAGCAGGTCGCGCGCCTCGTTGTCCGGGAGGACCTCGAGCCGGGACTTGCCGCGCTCGACGAGGTCGCGCGCGGTCTGGTTCGCGTACTCGATGCTGCCGGCGTCCTCGAGGGTCGCCACCGCGTCGTCGATCTCGGCCTCGGTGACCGCCTCGACGCTGTCGGTGTCGACCAGTCCGCCCACGTCGACGCCCTGCTCGCGGGCGTGGACCGTGATGAGCGTCTGCTTGTTCTCGACGAGGTCGGAGCCCCGCTGCTTGCCCAGCTTGTCGGACGGAACGGTGAGGTCGAGCACGTCGTCCTGGATCTGGAACGCTCGCCCGACGTCGAGCCCGTAGCCGTACAGCGCGTCGACGACCTCGTCGTCCGCAGAGAGCAGCTCGCCGGCGATGGCCGCGGAGGCCGCGTACAGCACCGCGGTCTTCTGCTCGATCATCTCGAGGTACTCGTCTGGGTCGACGTCGCGACGCGTCTCGAAGGAGACGTCGAGGCTCTGGCCCTCGCAGATCTTCGTGCAGGTGGACGCGAGCGTGTCCGTCGCCGCGACGACCCGCTCCGGTGGCGCGTCGGTCTCGACCATGATCTCGAACGCCTTCGAGTACAGCGTGTCGCCCGCGAGGATGGCCGTCTCCAGGTCGTACTCCTTGTGGACCGCCGGCACGCCGCGCCGGAGGTCGTCGTCGTCCATGATGTCGTCGTGTATCAGCGTGAACGACTGGATGACCTCGACGCTGACGGCGGCGGCCATCAGGTCGACGGGCTCGTCGGTCAGCGACGGGAACTCGCGGTAGTCGACCGACATCGGCTCCACGTCGGTCAGGGCCTCGCCGACGACGAGCAGCACCGTCGGGCGGAGCCGCTTGCCACCCGCGTCCAGCAGGTAGCGGGACGCCTCGTACAGTCGCTTCGGCGACTTGATGGGCAGCTCCTCGGTGATGGCCTCGTTGACGAGCTCGCGTCGCTGGCCCACCGCGTCGAGCACCGTCTGTTCTCGCGTCTGCGGGTCTGTCATGCTGTCACTCGGTCAGCTGGATGAGGTTGCCGTTGCGGGTGACGTGGAGGTCGCGACCCATCTTGTAGCCCTCGCTCTCGCAGAGGTTGACGTAGCCGCTGAAGCCGCTCATGTCCTGGTGGGCCGGGATGATGTTCTGGGGCTGGAGCGCCTGCAGCATCTCGTAGTGGCCCTCCTGGTTCAGGTGGCCGGAGACGTGGATGTCGTCGTAGATGCGGGCGCCCTGCATGCCGAGCAGGCGCTCGGACTGGTAGCGCTGGCCCTCGTTCGTCGGCTCCGGGATGACCCGGGCCGAGAAGATGACCTTGTCGCCGTCCTCCAGTTCGTAGGGAGTCTCGCCGCGACCCATCCGGGTGAGCATCGCGCGCGGCTCGCCCTGGTGGCCCGTGACGATGGGCAGGAAGTTGCCCTTGCCCTCCTTCATGACCCGCTTGAACGTGCGGTCGACGGACTTCCGGTGGCCGAACATCCCGAGGTCACCCGGGAAGTCGACGAAGCCGAGCCGTTCGGCGGTGCCGGAGTACTTCTCCATCGAGCGCCCGAGCAGGACCGGCTGACGGCCAATGTCGCGGGCGAACTCGACGAGGGACTTCACGCGGGCGATGTGGCTGGAGAACGTCGTGGCGACGATGCCGCCGGTGTAGTCCTCCAGCGAGTACATCACGTCCTTGAGGTGGCGCCGTGCGACGGCCTCGCTGGGCGTGCGACCCTTCTTGTTCGCGTTGGTACAGTCCTCGATGTACGCCAGCACGCCGTTGCCCTCGCGACCGATCTCGCGGAACCGCTTCATGTCGATGGGGTCGCCGATGACCGGCGTGTGGTCCATGCGCTTGTCGAGGCCGTAGACGACCGCGCCTTCGGGCGTGTGCAGGACCGGGTTGATGGCGTCGATGATGGAGTGGGTGACGTTGACGAACTCGAGCTCGACCTGCCCGGAGTCGCCGATGGTCATCGTCTCGCCCGCGTCCATCTTCACGAGGTCGTTCTCGACCCCGAACTTCTGCTCGCTCTCGACCTGCTGCTTGACGAGCTCGATGGTGAACGGTGTCGCCACGACGGGTGCGTCGTAGCGGTGGGCCAGCTTCGAGATGGCCCCGATGTGGTCGAGGTGGCCGTGCGTCGGCACGATGGCCTGCACGTCGCCCTCGAGGTCGCTCATGATCCGGTCGTCCGGGATGGCCCCCATGTCGATGAGGTCCAGGCTGTGCATCTTCTCGGTCTCGACGTTGTCGTGGATGAGAACCTGCGAGAGGTTCAGACCCATGTCGAAGACGACGACGTCGTCGCCGGCTCGAACGGCAGTCATCTGCCGGCCGACTTCCTCGTATCCGCCAATGGTTGCGATTTCGATTTCCATGGTTGGTAGCACCGAAATACCGCGTCTCGGTATGTGCAAACTCCCCCGGAGAACGGAACGCTACGCCCCGGCGTCTTACAGCGCGTCGGCGCACATCCCGCTATGTGGCCGCGGGCGCTGTCGGGGATGCCGACATCGTCGCGACCACACTTACCCGCGGGGTCTGTTAGCCGACCATTCTCGGCCCGAGGTTAAAAGCACGTGGGTTACGCCGCGAGGACACTCGCCGGACCCATCGCCAGACCTCCCGGCCGGCCCGACAACCGACCCCGTGAACGATGCGTGTGAACAGTCCACAGGTTTAACTTTCACTGCGCCCAACCCGAGGTATGGCGTCGTGCTCGTTCTGCGGTCGGGAGGTCGAGGGCATCCCGTACTCCTGCAACGAGTGCGGCGAGACCCTCTGTGGACGCCACCGCCTCCCCGAGCGCCACGACTGCAGCGGGCTCGCACGGGTCGACGACCGACCCGACGACGGTGCGGGGTTCATCGGACGGTCAGACGACCACGAACCGAAGGAGAGCAGCGTCGTCGGGCGGGCACTCGACGCGATGCTGTCCCCGCTCCGCCGGCTCCGACGGTAACCGACAGTTACTCGCGACCGCTGTTCAGTCGACCGTCGTCCCCGGCGTCTCGCCCGCGAGGAACGCCGAGAGGTCGTCCAGTCCGAACACGCTCGCTGGCGTCGGCAGGTCGAGCAGCGTCCGCACCTTCCCGGCCATCCCGCCTGAGACGTCCGTCGACTCCGCCCCGCCGAGCGCTTCGGCGGCGTCCTCGAACCGGTCGATCCTCGGGATGACGTCGCCGTCGGTATCCAGAACCCCGGGTACCGTCGAGCAGAGTCCGACTCGTTCGGCGTCGAGGCTCCGCGCGAGCGAGGTGACGATCTCGTCCCCCGACAGCACCGTCACGCCCTCGCCACGGTGCGCGACGACGTCGCCGTGGAGCACCGGGACGAATCCCTCTGCACGGAGCGTCGCGACCTGCGCTGCCGGCAGGGTCAACTCGCCCCCGGTATCGCGGCTCGCCGCCGAGAGCGGGTGCACCGGCACGGCGGGAACGTCCCGGTCGTGGAGACGCCGCAGGACCAGTCCGTTCAGTGCCTTCATCGCCGCGTGGATCTCGGTGACACCCTCGATGTCGTGTGTCCCCTCGGTCGTGCTGACGCCGTACGCCTCGGCGTTGTGATGTCCGAAGCTCCCACCCCCGTGGACGATGACGAGGTCGTCCGCCGCCCGGGCGACCGCGTCCGCGGCCCGGTCCAGCGCCGCGCCGTCGACGGTCTCCGCGCGGTCCTTGTCGGTGATGACCGAGCCGCCGAGCTTGAGGACGGTCGTCACGAGACCACCACCCCGTCACGGGCGAGCGCTGCACGGAACACCGCCTCGCAGGACTGCGAGTACGACAGTGCCGTCTCCGTCGCCGGGGAGTCGTCGAGGGCGACGATACAGCCACCACCCCCGGCACCGGTCAGCTTCGCGCCGTAGGCACCCGCCTCGCGAGCGGTCCACACCATCTCGTCGAGCGAGCGCGAGGAGACGCCGAGTGCCTCCAGCAGTCCGTGGTCGAAGTCCATCAGCCGTCCGAGCTCGTCGAGCGACGGGTCGTCGGCCGTCAGGACGGTCTCGCCACGGCGGACGACGTCGCCGATGGCGGTGACGGTGTCCGCCGCGAACTCGTAGCGCTCGCGCAGGTCGCGCACGCCTGCGACGAGCTTCCCGGTGTCACCGCTCCCGCCGTCGAAGCCGATGACGAACGGGAGGTCCGGCGCGTCGAGGGTGCGGCAGTCGTCGCCCTCGACCCGCACCGCGCCACCCATCGCCGAGCAGAACGTGTCCGCCCGCGACGCCTGGCCGTCCTGCACCGCGAGTTCGACCTGATACGCCCGGTCCGCGACCTCGCGCGGGTCGAGCTCGACCCCGAGCTCCGCCGCCGTCGCCGCGATGGTGGCGACGACGACCGCCGCCGACGAGCCCAGGCCGGCACCGAGCGGAATCTCGCTCTCGACGGTGACGTCGAAGCCCGCGTCCGGCTCGTCGCAGGCGTCGCGTGCCTGTTCGACCGCGCCGTCGACGTACTCCGTCGCCGCCTCCAGCAGTTCGGTCGGCACCTCGACGCCGAGCTCGTCCGTCGCCGCGCCGTACTCGACCGTGAACCCCTCTATCTCGAGGTCGCGTGCGTCGACCCTGAGACGAGCGTCCGTGCGCTCTTCGACCGTGACGGTCGCCCGCCGCTCGACCGCGCAGGGGACCGCCGGCTCGCCGTAGACGACCGCGTGCTCCCCGAAGAGGTACACCTTCCCGGGAGCGCTTGCCGTGACCATACCGTCTCTCTCCCCGCCACTCGTATCAGTGTTGCCGATTCCGGCCCCACAGGACAGCCAGAACACTCCTAAGGGCTGCGCCCGTGAATCCTGTCACGCTCGTGCAACCACTCCTCGTCGCGTATCTCGCCAGTCTGGCGTTCTCCGCACTCCTGGCACCCACCCTGGCGGTCCAGGTCTGGCGGCGACACGACCGGCCCGGCGCCCGCTGGTTCGTCTTCGCCCTCGCCAGCGTCGCCCTCTGGAGCGGCGCCCAGTTCGTGAGCGCGCTCCAGCCCACGAAAGCCGCCTCGATGCCGTTCTTCAAGCTCGTCTACGTCGGCGCCGTCTCGCTCGTCGTCGCGATGCTGCTGTTCACGCTCGCGTACACCGGCCGCGACCACCTGATTACCCGACGCCTGCTCGCACTGCTGGCGGTCGAGCCGCTCGTCGTCCTCGCGCTCGTGTTCACCACGGAGCAGCACTCGTACTTCCACCGGACGATCGCCCTCGACCCGGCGACCGGACAGCTGCTCACCGTACAGTACGCCATCGGCTTCCACCTCCACATGGTCTACTCGTCGGTGCTGCTCGCCATCAGCACCGCCCTCCTCGTCCAGCTGGCGATGCGCGCCAGGGACCTCTACCGCTGGCAGGCGATCGCCCTCGTCGCTGCCGTCGCGCTCCCCTGGGCGGGCAGCATCGCCGACGTCGTCTCGACGAGCGGCCTCAGCTACACCGAACCCTCGTTCGCGTTCAGCGTCATCGCGCTCTGGGTCGGCCTCTTCTGGTACGACCTCATCGACGTCCCACCGGTGGCGCGTGCGACCGTGCTCGAGACCCTCTCCGACGGCGTCCTCGTCGTCGACCGGCGGGGCCGCCTGGTCGACCTGAACCCAGCCGCCAAGGAGCTGCTGGGGCTCGACGAGGCCGCCGTCGGCGACCAGGCGACGTCGGTGCTGGCCTCCCACCCCGACCTGCGTGACAGCGTCGACGGTCCTGGGCCCCCATCCGGTACCGTCACCATCGAGACCAGCGACGGCGAACGGCACCTCGAGGTCACGCAGACACCGCTCGCAGCCCGCGGTGGGAACGTGTTCGTCCTTCGCGACGTGACCGGGCGTATCGAGCGCGAACGCGAGCTCGAACGACAGAACGAGCGCCTCGACCAGTTCGCCGGCGTCGTCAGCCACGACCTCCGGAACCCGCTGAACGTCGCGGAGGGCTACGTCGACCTGCTGGAGGACCACGTCGACAGCCAGGAGACTGCGGGCTACATCGCGGAGGTCCAGACCAGCCACGACCGCATGGACCGCATCGTCGACGACGTGCTCGCACTCGCCCGCGAAGGCGACTCCGTCGAGGACCCCGAACCCGTCGCCCTCGACGGCGTCGTCGCCGACGCCTGGGCCCAGGTCGACACCGCAGACGCCGCCCTCGTCTGTGACATCGACCGGACCGTCCACGGCGACGCCGGCCAGCTCCAGCGCAGCTTCGAGAACCTGTTCCGCAACGCCGTCGAGCACGGCTCGACGAGCCCTCGTTCGACTTCGTCTCACGAGGACGCGGTGGAACACGGTTCCACGAACCACCGTTCGAACGCTCGCGGGGAGCGCACGGACCACGCCGGACGGGACGTGACCGTCACCGTCGGGGAACTCGAGGACGGCGAAGGCTTCTTCGTCGCCGACGACGGCCCCGGCATCCCGCCGACCGAGCGCGACCGCATCCTCGACTCCGGCTACTCCGGCAGCGATGGCGGCACCGGACTCGGACTCGCCATCGTCGACAGCGTCGTCCGCGCCCACGGCTGGACGCTCGCGGTCACCGACGCCGAGTCCGGCGGCGCCCGTTTCGAGGTCCGGGACGTCGAGTTCGTCGCCGCCGGAGCAGAGACCACCGCGTAGCGCCGCCGCTGCGCCGCGGTGAGAAACAGGAAAAGTCGACCAGTTCAGATACCGCTCTCGAAGTCGTCCAGCGAGTACGTCGGCTCGGCACCGCGGCGGTCGAGCGTCTCGTTGGCGAGCAGCCAGTAGACGACCGACAGCGCCTTGCGCCCCTTGTTGTTCGTCGGGACGACGAGGTCGACGTTGCTCGTCTGGTTGTTCGAGTCGCACATCGCGATGACCGGGATGCCGACCGTGATGGCCTCCTTGACGGCCTGTGCGTCACCGATGGGGTCGGTGACGACCACGACGTCCGGCTCGATGTAGCCGTCGTACTTCGGGTTCGTCAGCGTGCCGGGGATGAACCGGCCCGTCCGGGCGCGCGCGCCGACCGCGTCGGCGAACTTCTCAGCCGGGAAGCGACCGTACTGGCGCGAGGACGTGACGAGGATCTGCTCGGGACTGTAGTTCGACAGGAAGTCCGCGGCCGTGCGGATGCGGCTGTCGGTCATCCCGACGTCGAGGACGTACAGTCCGTCGGTCCGGACGCGGTGGATGAACCGCTCCATGTCCTTCGTCTTCTGCTGGGTACCGATGTGGACACCGGCACCGAGGTAGTCCTCGACGGGGATGAGGAGGTCGGCCTCGTCGTCGGCCATGACGTCCTCGTCCAGCGCGGACTCCTCCTCTGCTGGTTCGGCCTCGGCCTCGGCGGCCTCGGCGTCCTGTTCCTCGGCGGGCGCGGCGTCCTCGACGGGTGCCTCGTCGGCCGCCTCGTCGGCGGCGTCGAGGTCCACGTCGGAGTCGGACGCGTCGAGCCCCTCCTGTTCGGGTTCCTGGTCTGTCATAGTGCGTCGTCTGCGATTCGGATGAGTTCGTTCAGCTTGGCGGTTCGCTCGCCGCCGACCGCGCCGGTCTTGATGAACGGCGCGTCGGTCGCGACGGCGAGGTGTGCGATGGTCGTGTCCTCGGTCTCGCCCGAGCGGTGGGAGATGACCGGGTCGTAGCCGTTCCGGACCGCGAGCTCGACTGCGTCGAACGCGTCGGTCAGCGTCCCGATCTGGTTCGGCTTGATGAGGATGCTGTTGCCGGCGCCGAGCTCGATGCCGGTCGAGAGCCGCGCCGTGTTGGTGACGAACAGGTCGTCGCCACAGACGAGCGTGCGGTGACCCACGCGGTCCGTGAGTTCGGCGTAGCTCTCGTAGTCGTCCTCGTCGAGGGGGTCCTCGACGTAGACGAGGTCGTACTCGTCGACGAGTCCGGCGATGTAGTCGATCTGCTCGTCGGTCGTGCGCGACTCGTCGCCGTAGCGGTAGACCTCCTCGTCGGCGTCGTACAGCTCTGCGGCGGCCACGTCGAGCCCGAAGCCGACCTCGAAGCCGACCTCGTCCTCGACCAGACTCGTCGCTTCCTCGACGACCTCGAACGCCTCGGCGTCGTCGATCGAGGGCGCCCAGGCACCCTCGTCGCCCTTGCCGCAGGGCACACCGCGCTCGTCGAGCAGGTCCGCGACGGCCTCGTGGACCGCCGCGTTCGCGAACACCGCATCAGCGACGTTCGGCGCACCGACGGGGGCGGCGAGGAACTCCTGGATGTGGGTCGCATCGGCAGCGTGTTCGCCGCCGCCGACGACGTTGCCCAGCGGAACCGGGAAGTTCTCGCCGCGGAACGCACCGCCGAGGTGCTGGAACAGCGGCGCACCGAGCACGTCCGCACCGGCCTTCGCCGCCGCCATCGAGATGGCGACCGCGCTGTTCGCGCCGATGCCGGAGAAGTCGTCGGTGCCGTCGGCCGCGTGGAGTGCGGCGTCGACCTCGCGCTGGTTCCCGGCGTAGACGTGGCCGACGAGACGCGGGATGGCGTCCTCGCGTGCGTTCGCGATGGCCTCGCCCGGTGGGAGCTCCACCGCCTCGTACTCGCCCGTGCTCGCACCCGACGGTGCGGCTGCACGGCCGAAGCCGCCGCTCTCTGTGAGCACGTCGGCCTCGACCGTGGGGTTGCCACGGGAGTCGAGCACGCGCCGGAGTCGAACGTCGCTGACGAGCGTCATTCGTCCCCTCGCTTGACCGTGAAGGGGAGCGCATCCGCGTCGTACTCCTCCGCGGCGACGAGGATCGGCTCCGTCTGGTCCGTCTCGATGAGGACCGGTGCGCCGTAGGACACCTGCAGCGCTCGCGCGCCGAGGATGCGTGCCTTCTCGTACCGGTTGTATCGTTGTCGGGGCATTACTGGTAGGGGCTCACGATGTCGACGAGGTCCTTGTGCGAGACGAGCATGCGCCGGCAGCAGTAGCGGTCGACGCCCAGCTCGTCGAGCACCTCCTCGGGGTCCTCGTCGTCCTCTCGGGTCCGCGCCTTGAACTCCTCCCAGTGCTCGCCGACGACGTTGCCGCACGTGAAACACCGGACTGGTACCATCATGGTCTGATCACCTTAGCGGTAGGACTTCTGGTAGCGGGCCCGGGCGCCGGGACCGCCCCACTTCTTGGGTTCGGACTGGCGGACGTCGTTCACGAGCAGCGAGCGGTCGAACTCCATGTACGCGTCGCGGAGTTCGGCGTCGCCGGCGTGCTGGACGAGGCCACGGGCGATCGCGGTGCGCACCGCGTCGGCCTGGCCGCTGATGCCGCCACCGGAGACCTCGACGTCGACGTCCACGTCGTCGCGGACGCCGTCGACGATGCGGAACGGCTCCAGCATCTTCAGCCGGGAGATCTCCGGCTCGACGAGCTCGACCGGCTTCGAGTTGATTCGGACGCGACCCTCGCCTTCCTTGACGGTCGCGCGGGCGATGGCCGTCTTCTTCTTACCTGATGTGTTCGTTACCATGTGACGTTAGCACCCAGTTCAGCCGAGACCTCCCCCAGCTGGACGAACTTGATGTTCGAGAGTCGATCCAGCGACGTGCCGTCGAGCACCTCGCCGTCCTCGTCGTACGGGTTGCCGACGTAGACGCGGACGCCCTCGAAGGCCTCGCGGCCTGCCGTCGTCTTGTACGGCATCATGCCGCGGATGGACCGCTTGAAGATGCGGTCCGGGCGCTTCGGGTAGTACGGGCCGCTGTCGGAGCCGACGTCGACACGCTTCCGGTAGGTCGACATGATGTCGTCCTCCGAACCCGTGATGACCGCCTCCTCGGCGTTGACGACCGCGATGGTCTCGCCGTCGAGTGCGCGCTCTGCGACCAGGGACGCGACGCGACCGAGGATACAGTCGCTGGCGTCCACGACGACGTCTGCGTCGAACTCTGCGAGACTCATCGGATCACCCGGACGTTCGAGCCCTCGGGGTTCTGTTCGATTGCCTGTTCCAGTTCGAGCGATTCGCCGACCTGGTCGATCTTGGTCTGCGCGGACGACGAGAAGTCGACCGCCGCGACCGTGACCGACTTCGAGAGGGCACCCGAACCGAGCACCTTGCCCGGCACGATGACCGTCTCGTCTTCCTGTGCGTATCGCTCGATCCGACCGAGATTGACCTCCGCGTGCGTGCGGCGGGGCTTCTCGAGTCGGGTTGCTACGTCGCTCCAGACGTCAGCATCCTTGTCTCTGGACACCGACTTCAGCTCGGCGATGAGACTGCTGAGCCGTGGGTTTGTCTTACTCATGACTTTCCTCCTGCTAGTTTCGATAGAAGTGGATGCAGGGAGCAGGATTTGAACCTGCGGACCCCTATGGGACAGCGCCCTGAACGCTGCGCCGTTGGCCAGACTTGGCTATCCCTGCTCGCACCCTTGCGGGTACACATCCCTTCTGTGCCCCCCTTCAAACCACTTTCGATTGTCGACCACGAGTCGGGGACGGGAGCGTCGTCGCTCCGCGTGCGAGACCACGTGGTCTCGCCCCCGCGTGCAGCCGTCAGGGTGTGGATTGAAGAGGTCATGTTCTTACAACGATACCGCGTCTTCGAGCTCGACCGCCCGCGACTCGATGGAGTCGGTCGCGCGCTCGACGAGCTCCTCGACCGTCATCGATCCGTCGGTCTCGACGTGGAACACGAACGCGTTCTCGACGTCGTGGACCGCGACCTCCTTCCCGGGGAACCGTTCGGTGAGGTCGTGGTCGAACTCGGCCGTGTCGACCAGTTCGCCGTCGATCTCGACGACGCCTCGGACGATGTTCGGTTCGCTCTCCTCGAACTCGTCGGCGTCGCCGACGACCTCCACACGCTGGAGGTGCCGGTAGCCGACCGAGACGCCGCCCTGGTGCTTGGCGTGTGCCTTGCCGGTTTCGAGGACCGCGTCGGCTTCGAGTTCGAGACGCTGGCCGTCCTTCAGCTCGATGATGGGGACGTTCTGGTCCGCGGGTTGGACCATCTCGTCAGCGCTGACGAGGTCGCCCGAGTACGCCGTCGCCGGGCCCTCCACGTCGATGGAGAGCGTGACGACGTCGTCCTCGTCGAACTCGTTCGGCGGCGTCGTGAGCGGCACGAGCCCCAGACGGAGCGCGATCTGCTCGTCGAACATCACCGACGAGTTCTCGATGACGCGCACCTCGTCGATGGCGAGGGTCGGCACGTCGGCAATCATCGTCCGCCGGATGCCGTTCGCGAACGCGGGGGTCACCCCGCGAACGAGGAACAGCGCCTTCCGGTCGCCGCGTTCGACGAACTCGACCTCGTAGTCCTCGTCCATGGCTCAGAACCCGCCCTTGCCCTTCGGTGCTCGGGACCCGTCGTGCGGGATCGGCGTGACGTCCTCGATGCGGCCGATCTCGAAGTCCTCGCGAGCGAGTGCGCGGATCGCTGCCTGCGCACCCGGCCCGGGGGACTTCTGCAGGTTGCCACCGGGGCCGCGCACGCGGACGTGCAGGCCCTCGATGCCGGCCGCACGGATCTCGTCCGCGATGGACTCGACCATCTGCATCGCCGCGTAGGGCGAGGCCTCGTCGCGGTTCTGCTTGACAGCAGTCCCGCCGGAGGACTTCGCGATGGTCTCCGCGCCGGTCAGGTCCGTGACCGTCATGACGGTGTTGTTGAACGATGCGTGTACGTGGGCGACGCCCCACTTGTCCTCTTGCTGTTCTGCCATATTACTGACCCTCCGCGCGCTCGGGGTGCAGGTCGTCCGCGAGCGGACTGTTCTCGTCGAACGCGATGCTGTCCTCCTCGGAGACCTCGACCGTGTACGAGGGCACGCGGACGCGTGCGCCGTCGACGGTGATGTGTCCGTGGACGATGAACTGCCGCGCCTGGCTGGTCGTGTTGGCCAGCCCCTTGCGGTAGGCCACCGTCTGGAGGCGACGTTCGAGGATGTCGGAGATCTCGAGCGACAGGACCTGATCGAGTCGGTCCTCCTCGTCGAGGATGCCGATGCGCTTGAGTCGCGTGAGGAAGTCGCCGCCTGCGGTGGCGACCTCGTCCTCGGACTGGGTCTGGCCGAGCAGGTCACGGGCCTCGCGACGGTAGTCGCGCAGCTCGGACTGTGCTCGCCAGAGCTCCTCCTTGTTCTTCAGGCCGTAGCGCTCGACGAGGCTGTGCTCCTCGCTGATGCGCTCGCCCTGCCACGGGTGGTTCGGCGTCTCGTAGGACTTCGTGTTGCTACCGAGCGCCATTATTCGTCACCCTCCGCTTCTTCGGCTTCCTGCTCCCGGATCTCCTCGACGTTGACGCCGATGGTACCCTCGGTACGACCGGTGGACTTCGTGCGCTGACCGCGCACCTTCTGTCCCTTCTTGTGCCGGACGCCCTTGTAGGAGCTGATCATCTTCATGCGGTTGATGTCGTAGCGGCGCGACATCTGGAGGTCGTTGCCGACCTCGTGGGTGGTCTCGCCGGTGTAGAAGTCGTTCTGGCGGTTGGCGAGCCAGCTCGGGACTTCGTCGGCGTACTCCTCTACTTTCTCGACGACGGCGTCGATCGCGTCGTCGTCCAGACGGCCGAACGTAGCCGTCCGGTCGACGCCCGCCTTGTCGGCGATGATACGCGCCGTGCGTCGGCCGATGCCGTTCATCTCGATGAGCGAGCGTTCGACGGACTTCGTCCCATCGAGGTCTGTCTGCCCGATGCGGACGAAGTACTGAAGGTCTTCGTCGTCTTGCTCGTCCTGTGGTTCTTCTGCACTCATGTGTGATGGTGTGCGAAGTGCCCGATGCACTTCTGGTTGGATGGTCACACCGTGCCCAAATGCCGGTGTGAAGGTCCGACGTCGTGGCTGGGATTCGAACCCAGGAGGCTTGACGCCACAGAGTTAGCAACCCTGCGCCTTGGGCCAGGCTTGGCTACCACGACTCGCGTGTTTATCTTCGCCCTCTCGGACTCGGGACCGATGCCCCTACAGCGTAGTGCGTCTTCACGTATTCCGGTACACTACTTAAGCCCAACGGAACGCCCCCGTGGTGAGGAACCGTCGCATGCGGGCGATTCCGGGGGGTGACGGCGGCTCAGTCGGTGGAGCTGTAGCCGTCCTCGACCCCGCCGTCGTACGCGGGTTGGGGCTCCGAGCCCGCGTCCGTGTCGGCGGTCGACTCGTCCTCGGGCGCGTCCAGATACTTCTCGTTCATCTCCCACTCGCCGTCGCCGTTCCGGACCATGTACTCGCCGTAGAAGGGGACGCGGTTGGCGACCGTCTCGCGGAACGTCTCTCGAATCTCGTCCGTCGTCATCTCGCCCATGGAGCGCAGGTCGTCGTTCCGGTTGAGACAGCCCTTCAGGTAGCCGTCGTGCGTGACCCGCACCCGGTGGCAGTTCGCACAGAACGTCGGGTTCTCGACGGGGTCAACGATCTCGACCATGCCGCCGGTCGCCTCGTCGACGTCGCCGTCTTCCGGCGCGTCCTCGTCGCGAATCCAGTACCGTCGTCGGTCGTGCATCTCGCGGTGTTCGACCCGGTCGGCGCGCTCGCCCAGCCAGTCGTGGACGCGGTCGATGTCGATGGCCCACTCGGGCTTGCCGACCAGCTCGGGCATGTACTCGATGAGCTGGAGCCGGAGCCCGTCGTTCTCCGCGACGTGGTCGACCATCTCGGGGACGTAGCCCGCGGTCTTCTCGAAGACGACCATGTTGAGCTTCACCGGCGCGAGCCCTGCGTCGAGGGCGGCCTCGACGCCCTCCAGCACTCGGTCGTACGCGCCGGACTTCGTGACCGCGGCGAACTGCTCGGGGTCGAGCGCGTCCTGCGAGACGTTCACCCGCGAGAGCCCGGCGTCGACGAGGGCCTCGGCTCGCCCGGGCAGGAACGTCCCGTTCGTCGTCATCGAGGCCTCCATCGAGTCGGGCGTTCGCCGGATGATCTCCTCCAGGTCCTGGCGGAGCATCGGCTCGCCGCCGGTGAACTTCACGCTGTCGACGCCGAACTCGGCGGCGACCTCCAGGAAGCGGACCACGTCGTCGGCGCTCATCTCGTGGTCCTGGGGGGCCATCGGGCCGCGCGTGTCGCCCAGCCCCTCGTTGTGGCAGTAGACGCAGTCGAAGTTGCACCGGTCGGTCAGCGAGACCCGGACCCCGGAGACCTCCCGACCGAACTCGTCTGCGAGCATATGTCACACAGTCGGTTCGGACGCGCATAAAACCGCCGTCGAGATGCGGCGGAACTGACCGGTTTCGGGCGACGGAACCGGCGGTGATCGGGTGGTCTCGGCGAGGTCACATCCCCGGAATCGTCTCCAGCTCGCCGGCCTGCACGCCCCAGAGGTCGGCGTACGTGCCGTCCACGGCGAGCAGTTCGTCGTGCGTGCCGCGCTCCTCGACCCACCCCTCCTCCAGTACGAGGATCTGGTCGGCGTCCTTCACCGTCGAGAGCCGGTGGGCGATGGCGACCACGGTTCGGTCCTCGACGAGGTCCTCGATGCTCTCCTGGATGCGGAGCTCGGTCTCCGTGTCCACGTCGGAGGTCGCCTCGTCGAGCAGGAGGATGTCGGGGTCACGGAGCAGCACGCGGGCGATGCCGATGCGCTGGCGCTGGCCACCCGACAGCTTGACGCCGCGCTCGCCGACCTCGGTGTCGTAGCCGTCCGAGAAGTCGGTGATGAACTCGTGGGCGTCGGCGGCCTTCGCAGCCTGCCGAATCTCCTCGTCGGTCGCGTCGAACTGGCCGTAGGCGATGTTGTCGCGGACGCTCCCGTAGAACAGGTAGGTGTCCTGACTGACGTAGCCCACGGCGTCGCGCAGGCTCGCCGGGGTCACTTCCCGGATGTCCTGTCCGTCCACGCGGATGCACCCATCGTCGACGTCGTAGAGTCGGAGCAGGAGCTTGAGGACCGTCGACTTGCCGGCCCCGGTCGGGCCGACGAGCGCGAGCATCTCCCCGCCGGAGACGTCGAAGGAGACGTCCTCCAGCACCGTCTCGTCGTCCTCGTAGCCGAACGTCACGTCGTCGTACTCGACGCGGCCCCCGGAGACGGCGAGGTCGGGCAGGTCATCGTCGGCCCCGAGCGTCTTCGGCTCGTCCATCAGCCCGAAGATGCGCTCGGCCGAGGCGCGGGCGTTCTGGTAGAGGTTGACGAGTTCGCCGAACTGGCTCATCGGCCAGATGAACCGCTGGCCCAGGTAGACGAACGCGACGAACGTCCCGACGCTGAGCGAACCGCTCATTAACGGCGGGGCCTGGTCCGTCAGCACCCAGTGGCCACCGACGGCGAACGTGAGCACGAACCCCACGCCGGCGGTGAGCCGGAGGCCCGGGAAGAACTTCACGCGCGTCGTGATGGCGTCCCAGTTCCGCTCGAAGTACTCGTTCGAGGCGTCGGTGACGCGGTCGGCCTCGAAGTCCTCCGTCGTGCTGGCCTTGATGACCTCGATGCCGCCGAGGTTGTTCTCCAGCCGGGAGTTCAGCTGCCCGACCGTCGAGCGCACCTCTGAGTACATCGGCTGGATGATCTGGACGAACTTGTAGGTGAAGTAGCCGATGAGCGGCACCGTCACCATCGTCAGGATGGCGAGCTGCCACTGGAGGTACGCGAGCAGCACCGCGGTCACGCCGACGTTCACCACGAGCATCGTGGCGATGAACAGCCCGCCGTTGAGGAACTGCTCCAGCCGGTTCACGTCGTTGTTCAGCACGCTCATCAGCTCGCCGGTCTGCTTGTCGGCGAAGAACTCGTAGTCCAGTCGCTGCATGGCGTCGTAGCTGTCCGACCGGACGGTGTGCTGGACGGACTGGGCGAACGAGTTCAGCCCGAGCCCCATCAGCCAGGTGAACACGGTCGAGCAGACGTAGGTCAGTCCCACGAGCGCGACCGAGAACCAGAACTGACCGGTCCGCGTGCCGGGGACGACCGCCTGGGGCACCAGCGGCAGCGAGTACTGCGGCTTCGTCTGCAGGAACACCGCGTCGATGGTCTCGGCGAGCACGTACGTCGGCAGCAGCGCCATCGTGTGGGCGGCCAGGCCCATGACGATGCCGCCGACGATTGCCAGCCAGTGCTCCCGGCCGTACTCCCTGAACAGGCGGACCATCGGTCGGTCCACCCGCTCCCGTTGCTCCTCGAACGTATCGTCGTCGTCGTCGTGTGGTGTGTCCGTCATCGTGTCGTCGGTGGTGTCCGTGGTCGTCGCAGGCGTCTTCGTCCGAACCGCCCTGTCCGGTGCGTCGCGGTCGCGGGGGTCGCGCCGGTCGTCGGCCCGTCGCTCTGTGCGGGCGTCGTCTCGTGGATCTGTTCCGTCGTGGTTTCGTGCGTCGTGGCTGCGATGGTCTCGTACATGGTGTGTTCCTCACGGATGGTCCGTGTGTGTCGCCCGACGAGTGTGGCGTCGGGCGTCGATGCTCCAGTCCGTCGAGCGGTCGGTCGGTGGGGAGTCGCCGGAGCAGCCGCAGTGCCGCGGCTACGGCCGAGACGTGACCGACCGCGCCACCCGGCCCGGGTGGCGGGAAGAATCAGGCTTCGAAGTCGGGGACCTGGAGCATCGTTTTCCTCGTTCGAATCGTCGACCCCCAGTATAAAGAAATTGTTCGACCCATGTTACCATGCATCGATACGGTTTCGGCTGTCCACGACGGTCACCGCGGGCAGCAGACCTTTGCCTCGTCGGGGACTACGCGGTGCCATGACCGACGGCGACGACGCGAGCGATGCCTTCGGCGCGCTCGGCAGCGAGACCCGGATGGGCGTCCTGCGGACGCTCGTCGAGGACGGCGGGCCCGTCGACCGCTCGTTCTCGGAGCTGTTCGACGCCAGCGACGAGGACACCTCCGCCGGCTTCGCCTACCACCTCCGCCAGCTCGTCGGCACGTTCGTCCGGAAGCGCGAGGACGAGCGCTACGAGCCCACCGACGCCGGCCTGCGAGTCGCCCGCGGCATCGCCGCTGGCGCGTACACCGACAGCGTCGACCGCGAACCTGTCGGCCTCGACGACCCCTGTCCGTTCTGCGACGAACAGGGGCTCGAAGCCCGTGTCGCCGACAACGTCACCACGGTCGGCTGTACCGCCTGCGAACGCGACCTGCTCGAACTCCCGTTCCCGCCGGCCGGCTACGCGACCCACGACGACGAAAACCTCCCCGCCGCCTTCGACCGGTACCACCGCCACCGCATCGGCGCGTTCGACGACGGCGTCTGCCCGACCTGTGGTGGGACGGTACATGCGCGGGTCGAACCCGTGGATGAGGACGACGCCCGGCCGAGCGACGAGGAACCAGCCGACGAACCGCGACCCGTCACCGCCCGGTACGCCTGCGAGGGCTGTGGCGACCGGCTGCGCTGTCCCGTCGCGCTCACCGTCTTCGACCACCCGAGCGTCGTCGCCTTCTACCACGACCACGACGAGGACGTGACCGACCGCCCCGTCTGGAACGTCGGCGGCGAGTGGCGCGAGTCGCTGCTCTCGACCGACCCGCTCGCCGTGCGCGTCACGACAAGACTCGACGACGAGGAGCTGGTGCTGTACGTCGGCCGCGACGGCTCGGTCGTCGAGCACCAGCGCCGGACGGTCGAGACGGCGACGCCCGAGGCCGGCGACGCGACCGACGCGGAGGTTGCCGAGGCGGAGTCAGTCTGATTCTGAAGATTCTGTCGACCACTCACGACGGCTGTTCCTGAACCCGTGGCGCGACCCGCCGAACCGCAGGCAACGCCACCAGCGCGATGGCGAGTTCCAGCCCGCCGACGACGAGGAACGCCGTCAGGTAGTTCGCCGACTCGACGACGAGTCCGCCGACGAGGAAGCCGCTCAGGAAGCCGAGGCTCCCGAACACGTTGAACCCGCCCATGGCGGCCCCGCGCTGGTCCGTGGCGGCGATGTCGGTCACGAGTGCCATCGTCGCCGGGGCCATCAGCGCGCCACAGACCCCGGCGGCGACCATCGCGAGCGCTGCCAGCGGGTAGACCGGCGCGACGCCGACCGCGACGATGGTCAGCCCGTAGACGACCGAGCCGCCGACGACCGGGAGGAACCGGCCGATCCGGTCCGAGAGCGAACCGAAGGGATACTGCAGCAGTGCGAAGGGCAGGAAGAAGCAGGCGAGCGTCAGCCCGGCCATCGCGGCGTCGAGGCCGAACACGTCCCGGAAGTAGTAGACGCCCACCAGCGAGAAGAAGCCGGCCGTCGAGCGGTCGATGAAACCGAAGGCGTAGGGAACCCCGAGCGACGGGCGGTCGCGGAGCCGGTCGAGGATGGCACCGACCCCGGGACTCTTCGAGGGCGTGCGGTCGGGCACTGTCGCGGCGAGAAGCCCCGCCGCGAGCAGGACGGCGGCGCTCGCGTACAGCGGCGTCAGGGCCCCGACGGTCGAGAGCTGGCCACCGACGACGGAGCCGAGCGCGGCCCCGAGCCCGATTGCGATACCGGCCGCGCCCATGTTCCGGCCGTGACCGCCCGAGAGGTCCATCAGCATCGTGATGGCGAGCGAGAACGCCCCGATGGTCAGCGCACCGCCGACGAGACGGACCACGAGGACGGCCTCCCAGCCGAGTCCGAGCGAGGGGAGCTGGGTCAGCACGAGATAGCAGGCAGCCCCGCCGGCGGCACCGACGACGACCCACGGCACGCGCTTGCCGGTCACGTCGCTGACGACGCCCCAGACACCCGCGAACGTGACGAACGCCGCGAACTCCGCGACGAGGAACCACATCCCGGCCTGGATGCCCGGCGGCGCGCCGAGCGCGCTCACGAGGTCCGAGAGGCCGGGGTAGAGGAACACCTGCGACACGAGCACGCCCCAGACGACCACCGCGAGGCGGAGCCGAGCGGAGCGTGCAGTCGTTTCCATGTCGACCTATCAGACACGAGGGGACAAAACGGATGCGCCTTCGAACGGCTCGCGGGGGACCGCTTACGACGCGCCGCCGAAGTGGCCGGCGACCGTGTCGGTGTCCACGGTCCGGAAGCCGTCGGCGTCCATCGTCGCGACGGCGACCTCCGCTGCGGTGAGGTCAGCCGCGCCGGCGCGCAACGCGTCCAGCGCGAGTGCGAGGCCGTCGGCGGTGTCGAGGCCGTCCGTGTACTCGGTTTCGAGATAGTCCCGGATCACGTCGCCGTCGCTCCCGACGGCGGTCGCGCGCCAGGCCGAGGGCGTCCCCGAAGGGTCGGTCTCGTACAGCCGTGGCTCGCCGTCGGTGACACCGCCGACGAGCAGGCCGACGCCGAACGGACGCATCCCGCCGGTCTGGGTAGACTCCTGGACGACGTCGGCGATGGCCTTCGCGGTGGTCTCCACGCCGGGGGCGTCACCGTAGCGGAGCCGCTCCGTCTGGGCGAACCGGCGCGCCTCGTCGACCAGCCGACGGGCGTCGGCGACGTGGCCCGCGCTCGCGATGCCGAGGCGACCGTCCACGTCGTGGATCTTCTCCACGCTGTCCCGTTCGAGCAGGGGCGACCGCGTGCTGGTGTCCGAGGCGAACACGACGCTCTCGGCGGTCGTCACGCCGACGGTCGCGCTTCCCTTCCGGACGGCCTCGCGGGCGTACTCGACCTGGTAGAGCCGGCCGTCGGGGGAGAAGATGCTGGTGCCGCGGTCGTAGCTCCGCCGGTCGCTGTCGCCCTGCATCTACACCCCCTCCCCCGGCTCGGCTGCTTCGTCCATCTCGACGCCCTCGGCCGTCACCGTGGCGACGCTGACGCCGTTGCCGCTGGCGGTGTCCCGCTCGCTGGCCGCGGCGACCGCGTCGGCGGCGAGTTCGCGGGCCGAGTCGACGCTCTCGACGGTTTCGGCGCGCCCCTCGAGCGTGCCGTAGGCGACCTGCATCCCGCTGCCGCCGGCGGCGTAGTCGGTCTCCATGACACTGCCACCGCCGTCGAGCTCGTAGACCGCGGGGCCGCTCTCGTCCACGCCTGCGAGCACGACCTGCGCGGGGATACCGCGGACCAGGTTGCCCGCGACGTTCGCCAGCGCCTCGGTCGAGAGCCGGTCGCCCCGACGGGCCTCGTACAGGTTCGCCTCAGCGCGGAGGGTGTCCGTGAACGACTGGAGCGGGCCGACCGAGCCGGAGAGCGCGAGCGCGGCGCGGTCGGTGATCCGCTCGACCTTCGTCACGTCCTTGTTGGCGACGAACTGACCACCGAGGCTGGCCCGGCGGTCGGCCGCGACGACGACCGCCCCCGGGGCAGTCAGCGCGACGATGGTCGTACCGGTCTCGAGGGTCGGTGCGTCGTCGCCGGGCTGGTCGCGTCTGCCGGCCGCCGCGTGCTGGACCGAGAACTCGGTGCGCCTGTCCGTCCGGATAGCTGGGTCGGGCATGGAAGAGTGCAGGGCCCACCGATGGAAAAGTGTTAGCTAAAGAATATTTTAGCCGCCGGACTTCCCTTCCCAGCTGCTCCCGGCTTCGAAGCCCTTACCATCCGTTCGCCCGGAGAAGGAGACATGGACGAAGACGCCGTCCTCGACCGTCTCGGGACCGTCGAGGACCCCGACCTCGGTGACGACATCGTGTCGCTCGGACTGGTCAACGACGTATCGGTCGACGGCGACACCGTCGCCATCTCGCTCGCGCTCGGCGCGCCGTACTCCCCGAACGAGACCGACATCGCGAACGCGGTGCGCGAGGCCTTCTCGGACACCGACGTCGAGCTGGACCTCTCCGCACGCATCGTCGACGACCTCGCCGCCGGCGACGAGGTGTTCCCCAACGTCGAGAACGTCATCGCGGTCGCCTCCGGCAAGGGCGGCGTCGGGAAGTCGACGATGGCGGTGAACATCGCCGCCGGGCTGGCCGACATGGGCGCGAGCGTCGGGCTCTTCGACGCCGACGTGTACGGTCCGAACGTCCCGCGGATGGTCGACGCGGACGAGCCGCCGGGCGCGACCGAGGACGAGAAGCTCGTTCCCCCGGAACAGTTCGGGATGAAGCTGATGTCGATGGCGTTCCTCGTCGGCGAGGACGACCCCGTCATCTGGCGCGGCCCGATGGTCCACAAGGTGCTCACGCAGCTCTGGGAGGACGTGGAGTGGGGCCACCTCGACTACATGGTCATCGACCTCCCGCCGGGCACCGGCGACACGCAGCTGACGCTGCTCCAGACCGTTCCCGTCACCGGGTCGGTCATCGTCACGACGCCCCAGGAGGTCGCACTCGACGACGCCCGCAAGGGCCTGGAGATGTTCGGCAAGCACGACACCGTCGTCCTCGGCATCGCGGAGAACATGGCGACGTTCAGGTGCCCCGACTGCGGCGGCGAACACGCCATCTTCGGCGAGGGTGGCGGCGAGCGCTTCGCCGACGTCCACGACATGCCGTTCCTCGGGTCGGTGCCGCTCGACCCCGCGGTCCGAACCGGCGGCGACGAGGGCCGGCCGGTCGTCCTCGACACGGACAGCGACACCGGTGCGGCCTTCAGGGAGATCACGGAGAACGTCGCGAACAACGTCGGCTTCGTCCGGCGACAGAAGCAGGCGAACACACGGTGATCGACGATGGGTGACGACAGCGCCGAGGCCGGGCGCGACGGGGGCGACGGCGGTCCGTCGGACCCGCTCCCCGAACACGACCCGGAGACCGTCGCGTTCCTCAGGGAGGTCGCCGAGGAGATCCGCGCCGAGAGCTCCGAGTCCGAGCAGCTCGCGAACATCCTCTACCGCACCAGCGACATCTACGACGCTGACGAGGAGACCACCCCCGAGGACGTGATCCGGAACGTGAAGTTCATCCTCGAGGTGAAAGAGCGCGGCGGGCTCGGTCGGTAGTCCGGGCCGCCCGGTGGTGTCCGTTTCTCCGGCCTCAGTCGGACGCGAACGGTTCCTCGGGCCGCCGGACGACGAGGTCGCAGTGCGGGTCGCCCTCCAGCTGGCAGGTCCGGTGGTCGACCCGATACATCTCGTCGTAGTGCTCGCCGACCCCGTCGATGATGCCCTCTGCGAGCATGCAGAGCTGGCGGTCGGACCCGTACCGGACGACGACGGCGTCTTCTCCGAGGCGCTTCGACTGGAGCTTCGGCGGCGTGAACTCCGAGAGCTGCTTCGCCCGCAGCGCCCGGTGGATGTACGTCTCCGTGTTCGCGAGGAGGTCCAGCCCGGTCCACTCGCCGTCGACGTGGACGCCGTAGGTCTCGACGAGCGGCCCGACCGCGTAGCGACCGAACTCGTAGAGCAGGTCCGCCTCGTCCTCGCCCGAGAGCGCCGATGCCGCCGACACCAGCGCGAGCGTCTCCTCGTCGGTGTACTCGCTGACCGGCACGTACAGCTTGCCCGGGACGCCCGCCTCCTCCTGGATCGCCCGCCAGGTCTCTGTGTCGTACCTATCGACGACGAAGTCCTTGAGGGACTTCGGAACGATTCCGTGCATACGTGCCCAGGCAATCGTTTACGACCAGTGGACATATACTTACCCCATAGCCTCTGGTAACGAACGCTCCAGACGACTTTTGTCCGTGCCCTGCCTCGCCCCCGACGTGGACGCCAACCAGGACGACCTCGCGAACCCGTTCGGCATGGACGAGGACTGCACGAACTGCGACCTCTGCGAGCGACGCGAGCGCGTCGTCCACGGCTACGGCGACGTGGGGGCGGACTTCCTCTTCGTCGGCGACGGGCCGGACGCGGCCGCAGAGGCCGCAGGCGTACCGTTCGGCCGCGACGGAGCCTTCGGGCGGGTGCTCCAGCGGCTCGGCCTCCGACGCGTCGACGACGACCCGGACGAGCCGGAGCTCGCGAACGTCTTCCTCACGTCGCTGACCCGATGTCACCATCCCGAGCGTCCCGCGACCGACGACGAGGTCGCCACCTGCGAACCCTACCTCAACGCGGAGATACGGATGATCAACCCCGAGATCATCGTGCCAGTCGGCGAGCGCGCCCTCGCGGAGATCGGCACGGAGTACACCACGACGCCCGCCGCCGAGCTGGACCTGTCCGAGCAGCACGGCGAGGCCATCCGCGGCAGAGGCTTCGAGCTGGTCCCGATGATTCCGCCGCGCGAAGCCTCCGACGAGCAGGTCCAGACGTTCGTCGAGCGGTTCGCGGCGCTGATGGCCTCGGACTACCGGCAGACGAAGGGCCGCAGAGAACGGTAGGCCACGCGCTGGTCACCAGTACTGTCCGGAGAGCCAGCGACGCGAGCGACCGCCCGCGACGAGCAGGCCGAGCACGACCAGCACGACGACCGCGAGCGTCGCCGCCGCGGGCGCGACGGACACCGATTCCGGCGGGGCAGCCAGACCGTTCCCGAGGAGCACCACCGAGGTGACCGCCGAGAGGACGATGCCGAACGGAACGAGGAACCCGAGCGCCTTCAGCCAGTTCATACCGACACACGCGACCGGCGCCGACTTAATTCCCACCCATCGGGGCGGAACGGCGGCTTGAAGGCCCCGCGGCCGACAGGTTCGGACATGACACTCGTGGTCGTCCTCGCCGAGCCCCCGCGCGAGGGGCTCGCCATGCCTCGACTCGCCGAGACCTCACCGCTGTCGCCCGCCGAGGCCGCCGACTGCTACGCGGCGATGCTCGCAGACGCCGTGTTCGCCGCCGACCAGTCCGGCGGCGACGTCCTCGTGAACTACCGCGACGACGACGATCTCGCCGACGAGTTCGTCGACCCGGACGAGTCCGCCGCGGAGGCCGTCCGGGCCGTCGTCGAGGACGCCGCCGAGGATCCCGACGACGTCCGGTTCGAGGTGCAGGTCGGCTCGACCCGGGACGGGCGCGTCGGCAACACCGTCACCCATCTCCTGCGCGAGGAGGGCGAGAACTCGGTGCTGGTCCTCGATGGCAATGCCCCCCTCGTCGGCCGGAAGGACGTCGACAGCGCAGCGATGAAGCTCCGGACCTCGGACGTGGTCGTCGGCCCCGCCACGGACGGCCGTGTGTGGACCGCAGCCTTCTGCCAGCCCATCGACTTCGACGGTGCGTTCGCGACCCCCGCCGTCGAGACGCTGGTCGACCGCGCCAAGGACGCCGACCTCGACGTCGACTTCCTGCCGAGCTACCGGACCGTCGAGGCCGGCTCCGACCTCGCCGACGTCGTGTCGCTGATCCGCGCCCGGGCGAAGGCCGGCCGCATCGTCCCGAAGTTCACCACCGAGTTCGTGCGCGACCACGGGCTCCACGTGGTCGAGGGCGAGGACGGCCCCGAGCTCGTCCGGGACTGACGCCGGCAACCGACAACTCTTAGGAGCCGAGCGCAGAATCCCAGCACGAGGTGGGGTGGCAGAGCGGCCCATTGCGCCTGCCTTGAAAGCAGGTGGCGTCATGCCTCTTGGGTTCAAATCCCAACCCCACCGCTTCTGCTCCGAACGAACGTGAGGAGCGAAGCGGTTACGTTGGGATTCGAATCAGGGAGGGCGCGCGCAGCGAAGCGAGCACGTCCGACCGTGGTTCGAATCCCAACCCCACCGGTAAGGCATCTGGTTCATCTGTCCGGCTAGCGTACAGTCAGCCATGAACAGACTCACCAAGACAGCGCTCGCCGGCGGCGCGCTCGCACTCGGGGGCTGGATCGCCTGGGGCGCCTACTCGTCGCGGTCGGCCGAGGAGGTGCCCTACAAACTCGTCCGGGAACTCGACGGCGTCGAGATACGGCGCTACCCGCGGACCGTGCTCGTCGAGACGACGGCAGCGGACCAGATGACCGCTTTCCGGCGGCTGTTCCGGTACATCTCGGGTGACAACGAGCGGCAGGACGAGATCGAGATGACGGCGCCGGTCGAGACGCAGGGCGGCGCGTCGGTGTCGATGACCGCACCGGTTCGGTCCGACACCGACGAGGGCGGGACGCGCATGGCGTTCTACCTGCCCGCGGAGTACGGACCGGAGTCGGCGCCGGTACCGACCGACTCGACGGTCCGGCTGGTCGTCGAGCCACCGAAGACCGTGGCGGTGATCCAGTTCTCGTGGTACGCGCCGGACTGGCGGGTCGAGCGCCTGGAGGAGCAGCTGCTGTCGACGCTCGCAGAGGAGGGCCTCGAACTGACGGGCGAGCCGTACCTGCTCCGGTACAACGACCCGTGGACGCCGCCGTTCATGCGCCGGAACGAGGTGGCCGTCGAGATAGCCGAGACGGAGTGACCGGTGCCACCCAATTTCGGACCAGCCGTGAGAACCCCAGCGAAAGAGTTACGCGGGTAACAAGCAATTGTTCTGATATGTCGATGACAGTCGAGGATACCATCGTCCGCCGCGACCTACTCATGTCTCTCGTGTTCGTCGGCGTCGCGTGGAGCCTCTCCACCGTCGCGTGGAGCCACGACTGGCTACGAGTCGGGATGGGAGTAACAGCCGCCTCGTTCCTTCTCGGTGCCGCTGCGGACCGCAGCGAGGCCGGGAAGTGGACGCTCATCGGCGCTGGAACGCTCGCCATCGTCGCGCTGGTTGTGTCGGCTGTGACGAGCTCGGTTCCGGTCGGCATCATCGCCCCGTCGATACTCGGCATGGCCGTCGGGTTCGGGCTGAACAGGCTGCTCTTCGGGGTCGTGAATCCAGTTCCGGAGCCCCGCAAGCAACGAGAGACGGTGGACTGACAGCAGACCGCACCTGACCCGCGAACTTTTGCTCGCTGACATCGATTAGTAGGGCATGGAACCTGAACCGACACACCCGGCGCTCCGGCGGACGAAGCGGGTCGCGTGGCTGCTCGACGAGGCCATCCGCATCCCCGTCGTCGGCTGGCGGTTCGGGCTGGACCCGATACTGGGCCTCCTGCCGTTCGTCGGTAACCTGATACCCGCCGTCCTGTCGATGTACATCGTCGGCGAGGCACTCCTCGCGGGCGTGAAGAAGCGGACCATCGCCCTGATGCTCGTCAACGTCGGGCTGGACGTCGCGATGGGCAGTATCCCCGTCGTCGGGGACCTCTTCGACGCGACGTGGAAGGCGAACGTCAGGAACCGGAAGCTGCTGGAGCGGTCGCTCTCCTGACTACTCCCAGGTCGTATCGACGGTGAGCGCTCGGTCCAGCAGCTCGTCCTCGTACGCCTCGTCGGTCTGGTCGGGGTGACGTTCGTCGATGGTCCGCACCGTCTCGACGGTGTTGACGAAGTTCTTGAACGTCGCCTCGTCGACCATCTGGCCCTCGACGGTGACCGCGCCCGTGCCCGCGGACTTGGCCTCCTGGAACGCCTCTATCTTGCGGACGTCGCGCGCCAGCTCGTCGGTGGTGGGCATGTGGATGCGGTTCGCCTGGATGGTCTGCTTGGGGTAGAGCGACCACGAGCCGTCGAGGCCGACGCGGGCCTCGCGCTCGACGTGGTCGGCGTAGCCGTCGCCGTTGTAGAAGGTGACGCCGGCGCGCTCGGTGAACAGCCGGTCGTACGGGCCGCCGATGGCGACGAGGTCGTTCGCGCTGGCCTCGTTCGAGAGGTCCTCCAGCAGACCGTCCCACCGGGGGCGCTCGCCGTCGAGCTCGCGCCCGCCGAGTTCGGCGGTGTAGTCGACCGGACCGAACACGAGCGCGTCGAGCCGCGAGTTCGCACCGAACAGCGAGATCTCGCGGAGGTCGGACTTCGCGGCCGCGGTCTCCACGATGACCGCCATGCCGATGGCGTCGTCGACGAACCCGAACTCGCGCTCGGCGTCGGCGATGACGCCCGCAGCGTCCTTCACGTCCTCGAGACGACCGACCTTCGGGACGACGACGCCGTCGATGTGCTCGCCGACCTCGTCGACGAGGCGCCTGATCTCCTCGCGGCCCTGCTCTCGTGCACCCTCGTCGTCGTAGGCCCACTGCACGCGGGGCCATATCTCGCCGGGGAAGTCGTCGGCGTGCTCGGGCAGCCGGTCGACCACGTTCTCCAGCGCCTCGGCCTTCATGTCGGGCGCGGTGCCGTCCTCCAGGTCCGGAACGAGCCAGTCCGGGCAGGCGAACCCCTCGCTGCCGAGGGCGCTGTCGAGGTACTTCGCCGTGTTGTCGCGCGGGACGGCGGCCGGTGCGGTCTGGAAGGTGCGTGCGATGTCTGTCATTGCTGGATGAGCGCGCGACGGGTGCCCGAGTAGACGGGTTCGTCGTGCTGGTTGAACGCGATGTGTTCGAAGGTGACGGTGCCGGCGTGGTCGTGGGTCGCCTCGGCGTCGAGGACCCTGGTGAAGCCGTAGACGGTGTCGCCCGGGGTGACGAACGTGTGGAACTGTTCGTCGTCGCTGCCGAGTTCGCGGTAGGTGGCCTCGTCCGAGCGAGCGTGCCCGAGCGCGACCGAGCGGGTGACGTCGCCGTAGGCCACGATGTCGCCCGAGGGCGAGTCCGCCATCACGTCGACGTTGTGGTGCTGCTTCGCCGTGTTGAGCGTCATCAGCGGGAGCGTCGCGACCATGACGTCGTCCATGGTGCGACCGCGCTCGTGGCGGTACGCGACGGCCGCGTCACGGTCCTCGGCCTCGTCGAGCGCGGCGGCGAAGTCGCCGAAGCGGTCGCCGTCGGGCGTGACGAACTCTGACGGCGGTGCGTCGGCTTCCTCGTCGGCGTCGGCGTCACCGCCGTCGCTGGCGGTCGCGGATTCGCCGCCGTCGGTCGCCACGGGCTCCCGCCGCGGGATCATGTTCGTCCGCTCGTAGCTGACCAGCGGCTCGCCCGTCTCGGCGTCGACGCCCTCCGTCTCCCACGTGACGATGCCGTACTCGGGCCGGGAGGATGAGCTGGCGGTCGATCGGACCGTCGAGCTGACCCGGAGCTCGGTGCCCGGCGTCACCGTCTGGTCGTGGTACCTGACGTTCGTCCGGCCGAGGAAGTAGCCGCCCTTCTCGGAGAGGTCCTCCACGGTCGGCCCCATCACGGCCGCGAGCAGGTAGTCCGGATGCACCGGCGGCTCGTCGAAGCCGACCGCGCGGGCGGCGTTGGTCCGCCAGTAGATCGGGTCGTGGTTGAGCGTCTGGCTCGCCCACAGCTCGTTGGCGTAGTTCGAGAGGGTGAGGCCGGGGGCGTGCTCGATGCGGTCGCCCTCCGTGAAGTCCTCGAAGCAGTTGCCCTTCTCCCGGGTCTCGGTCCTGTCCAGTATCGTCGTGAACGTCTCTGTGTCCGTGTAGTCCATGTGTCGTCGGTCGTCGGCAGTCTGGGTCGATGGGTGTCGTGGTCCTCAGTCGTCGGCCGTGGCCTCGGGCGTCGGTCGCATCCGGGCGAGCGCACGTCGCATCTCGTTCGTCACGACCATGAAGCCCTCGTCGAAGCCCATCCCGGGCTTGGCGAGGGTCTGGGCCGCGTCTGTCGCGAGCGCCACGTGGGCGCAGGTCCGCGCGGAGGTGACCGTCTCGTTGCAGGTCCCCCCGAGATAGGCTCGGGTGTCGGTGCCCTCGCAGTAGCGCACGGCCTCGGCGGAGCGCTGGACACCGCCCAGGTCCGGCGTCTTCACCTGCACGAGGTCGGCGGCGCCCGCGTCGACGAACGCCCGGACGTCCTCGAAGGTGTTGCACCACTCGTCGGCGACGATGTCGACGTCGACACCCGCCGATGCGAGCCCGTCGCGGAGCTCGGCCATGTCGTGGATCTGCTCCTCGCGGCCGCCGGCGTCCATCGGCCCCTCGACCTGCACGTCGAAGGGGCCGGCGGCCGCGGCGAGCGTCGCGAAGTAGTCCGTGACGGCGGCGCGGTCGTACGGCGCACCGAGAACGTCGCCGAGGACGCCGTAGACGTCGACGTGGATGGTCGGCTCGTAGCCGTCGGGCCCGAGTTCGGTGGCTCGGGTGGCGAGCCAGTCGACGTAGTCGCGGAGGCCCTCGCCGTCCTCACCGAGCTTCTCGACGCTGTTGAACAGGCCGTGTGGGAGGACGGGGACGCCCTTGATCATCATCTTCTCGGCGTTGCCGTACCGGTCGTCGCCGGACTGGCCGAAGACCGGGACCGGCTCCGAGGCGGGTATCGTCCCCAGCGCGTCGGCCAGCGTCTCCGTCATCGTCCGGCGCTCGGCGAGCGCGGCGGCGTCCAGCAGCGCCTGCGAGACGCCGTAGCGGACCGCGGTGTGGAGCTGACCGGCGCCGTCGCCGTCGGCGGCTCCGGTCGAACCAGGGTCCTCCCTCGGTCGCTCGGCGGGCAGGTCCTCCACGATGGCTGCGTTCTCGGCGAACTCGGCGGCGTCTCGCCCCCGGAGCGCCCCGGAGACGGCGCCCTCGACGACAGGGCGGTACTCCTCGGCGCGGAACAGTGGGTCGCGCCCACCGGCACCCGAGTACTGCACCGCACAGCAGTCGCCCGTCGCGACGCTTCCATCTTCGAGTTCGATTTCGACGGTGAGCGCCTCGCCGGCCTCGCGGATCGCGTCGAAGCCCGGCGTGACCGGCTCGCCGTCGTAGGCGAAGCCGTCCTGCGTTGCGCCGTCCTTGATGGCCCGCTGGTCGTCGAAGAAGAACCCCGAGACAGTCGGGACCGCGCGAACCTGTTCAATCCGCACTTGACTCACCTCCGTCGCGGCGGCCTCGTGTTCCGGATGGTCGACCGATGAGCTTGCCGTCGCTGATGGCGTCGACGTCGTCGGCGACCATCCGGAACGACTGCTTCCGGCCCTCGGTCTCGGCGCGGTCGGCGAGCCGGGCCTGGTGGATCTCCTTGATGTCGTCGTCGATCGCCAGCTCGCCCCACTCGAAGATCCTGACTCTGCCGTCGTCGTCGCGGGCCGGGAGCACCGCGCCCTCGGCCGCGTCGCTCGGGGCGAACGGGACGTCGAGCGCGCCGGAGTCGAACGCCCGGATGGTGCCCTGCGCGACGTCGCCGTCGCCGTGGGCCTCGATGGCGTCCATCAGGCAGCGCGTCTCGCGCTCGATGAGCGCCTGCTCCTCGTCGACGCCGTCGAGGACGATGTCCTGCTCGACGACCATGTCGATGAGCTGGCGCGTGGTGCGGAGGCCGGCCGCGTTGGCCTCCTTCGTCGGGACGCCCTGGAACTCCTGTGGCGACTTCGTGATGACCTTGTCCGGGCGCGCGATGGCGGCGGTCGTCCCGCCGAGGCCGATGACGCCGTTGGCGCGGGCCTCGTCCGGCGGGAAGCCGCCCATCCACTCGTGGAAGACGGTCGTCACGCAGACCTCGTCGGGGAGGTACTCGTTGCCGAGCTTGCGGAGCGCGCGGAGTGCGGCCACGTCCTGCACGACGTTGCCGACCTGCCCGTAGCCCAGCGTGAGGCTGCGGACGCCCTGCGTGGCGGCGAGCTTGCCCTCGACGAGCATGATGGCGATGGCGATGCTCGGCGGGACCAGCGTCCCGGTCAGCGGGCCGAACGGCTCGCGGTTGATGGTGACCCCGCGCTCGGTGTACGCGCCGGCGAGGCGGTCGACGTACTGCCAGTGCTCGATGGTCTGGGCGAGGCTCCCCTCCTTGGTGTAGGGAATGTTGTAGGAGATGGGGCCGCCCTCGAAGCTCTGGAAGCCGCCGGCGAACGTGACGGCGGCGAGCAGTCGGGCGTCGGGTGTCCCGTGTCGGACCTCGATCGGCGCGTCGACGCGCTCGATCAGCTCGCGACAGCCCTCGACGCCGTGGTTGACGGCGGGGAAGCCGTTCAGCGTCGCGTCGCCGGACTCGCGGGCCTTCTCCAGCCCCTCCTGTGCCTTCTCGTACTCGTTGTCACGCGTGTACGAGTCGATGGTCGTCGGGAGCAGGTCCGCCGCGCCCTCGTCGTGGAGGTGTTCGAGCAGGCTGACCTGGTCGTCGAGACGGGGGACACCCGCGCGCGGCTGCAGCAGCGGTCGGTCCGCCGACTCGAGCACGTCCGCGAACTGCTTCTGGGCCGGCAGCGACTCGTGGTAGGCGATGGCCTCCTCGAAGTCGACCGCCGCACCGGTCGGCCAGTCGTCGCGGATGGTTTCGTCGATTCGTTGCAACTCGTCGGCGGTGAGGCGTTCGTCGCGTATCATCAGGCCTGAACCCGATCCGTCTCCGCCTCCCGGGTGGAGATACCCAGGTCCCGTTCGAGGGACCGGATGACCTCCTCCGGTGTCGTCTCGGAGTCGAAGACCTTGTCGAAGCCGAGCTTTCGGAACGTCGTCCGGGTCTGCTCGAAGTCGTCCTGTCCGACCGCGAGGTTGCCACCGATGTAGGTGGTGGCGTCGATGTCCTCGCGCGACAGGAGCTCGTGGAACCCCTGACAGTCCTGCTCGGCGTGCCCGTACAGCGAGGAGACGAGTACAGCGTCGGCGTCGTGCTCGCTCGCGGCTGCCGCGAACTCCTCCTGAGAGGTCTGGACGCCGAGGTTCTCGACATCGAAGCCCGCTGCGGAGAGGGCCTGGTCGAGGATCGTGATTCCGACGACGTGTGCGTCGGAGCCGATGACACCGAGGATGACTGTCGTGGGCATGCGGTACTCGCCAAGTTGCATGAACAATCCTTAAAGTTAATGATTTTCCATGATAATACTCCTTAAGGTCCCTAAACCCCCTCATTGTGAAACAACCACAATGTAATGATTTATCCGGAAGGTTTTAGCGCGGGGGCCGGTTCGTCCAGCCCATGGGAGCGCTCGAAGACGTCACCGTCGTCGACCTCACACAGGTCCTCGCGGGCCCGTACTGTACGATGCTGCTCGCCGACATGGGCGCGGACGTAGTGAAGGTCGAGCGGCCCGGCGGCGACCTCATCAGGCCGAACCCGCCCTTCGCGGGCGACGGCGACGAGGAACCCTACGGCGGCTACTTCCAGTCCGTCAACCGCGGCAAGCGCTCGATAGAGCTCGACCTCGGCGACGACCGCGACCGCGAGGACTTCCTCAGACTCGTCGAGAAAGCGGACGTCGTCGTCGAGAACTACCGTGCGGGCACGATGGAGCGGTTCGACCTCGGCTACGAGACGCTCAGAGAGCACAACACCGAGCTGGTCTACTCCTCCATCCGCGGCTTCGGCGACCCGCGCACCGGCGAGACCCACCGGCAGGGACAGCCGAGCTTCGACCTCATCGCGCAGGCGCTCGGCGGCGTCATGGAGATAACCGGCGAGGAAGACGGCCCGCCGACGAAGGTCGGCCCCGGCATCGGCGACCTCTTCACCGCGGTGCTCAACGCCGTCGGCATCCTCGGCGCGCTCCACCACCGCGACCGGACCGGCGAGGGCCAGTACGTCGACACCGCGATGTACGACGCGATGGTGTCGATGTGCGAACGCACCGTCTACTACTACTCCTACACCGACGAGGTCCTCACGCGACAGGGCAACTCGCACCCGACGCTGTTCCCGTACAACTCCTTCGAGACGAGCGACGGGCACGTCGTGGTCGCCGCCTTCTCCGACGGCCACTGGCGCGCCCTCTGCGAGGCGATGGACCGGCCCGACCTCGTCGCGGACTACCCCGACGCGGGCTCGCGCCTCCGTAACCGCGACGCGCTCCGCGAGGAGATCGCCGACTGGACCCGCGAGCACACCGAGCAGGCCGTCGTCGACGCACTCGAGGGGGAGGTTCCCGTCGCACCCGTGCAGGACACCGCGGACATCTTCGACGACCCGCACGTCCACGAGCGCGGGATGCTGGCCGACGTCGAACAGCCCGGTGCCGACCGCGAGGTCACCGTCGCCGGCTGTCCCATCAAGTTCTCGGAGACGCCGACCGGGCCGCAGGGGCGCGCCCCACTGCTCGACGAGCACCGCGACGAGCTGCTCGGCGACGGCGGCGAGAACGGCGACGGCACCGCCACAGCCAGCGGCGACGACTGATCAGCCGACCAGCACGAGCACCGCCGGCACGAGCAGGAGCAGCGCGACGAAGCCGACGTAGCCCCGTCGGTCCACCCGAACCCGTTCCTCGAGCCGCCCGACGACCGTGAAGAACCAGTCCCCCGAGACCAGCACCGCCAGCGACAGCACCGTCGTGGCGGTCATCGTGAGCACCACGGTCGCGACGCCGACGTCCGAGTCGAGCACCGCCGCCGCGAGCACCGTGTCGCCGAACGTCCCGACGTTCGCGCCGAGCAGGTACGGGACCAGCTCGTCGCGCTCGAAGAAGTCCCGGTTGTACAGCGGGACGAGCACCCCGACGGAGATGGCGACGCTCGTCGTGACGAGCGTGACGACGGTGCCGGCGAGGAACGAGCGGAACCGCCCGTCGACCACCGGAAGGACCCGCGACCGGAACCGGCCCGTCTCCACCGCCGCCAACGTCCGGTCGAACAGCCGGAAGCTCGCGAGCAGCGCCGCGACGGCGACCACGAACCCGACCTGCGGCCCGCCCGCCGACACCACCAGCTCGGCGACGAGCGCGGTCGGGTCCCAGCTGCCGGTCGCGAACGACGGCACGGAGTCGACGAAGCGCAACGAGCCGTCGGCGAGCCGGTACCACGCGACCCCGACCGCCGCCACCGGCACGAACAGCACCAGCGTGACGATGGCCGAGAGCATCCCCAGCGAGGTCGACTCCCGCAGCGAGTACGACGGCTTCTGGACGTACTCGACCACGCCGAGCACGATGACCACCCCGGAGGCACCGAATCGGCTCCCCACGATGGCGGCGAACAGCTCGGAGGTCTCGAGCAGCCCGCTGTGGGCCAGCGACACCGCCACAGCCGCGACGACGGAGCCGTTCAAAAGGCCGTAGGCGGCGAGCCAGCTCGCGCCCAGCGCGGAGGCGTCGCCGCGGATCGTGCGCTCCATGAGCGGCTCCAGCGTCGGCGCGAGCGCCCCCGTCGCGGTCCCGAGAATCCTGATGCCGAGGAGGAACCCCACGACCGCGACGATGATGCCGGCGACCGTTCGGACGGTGCTGGAATGGTTCGTCATCCACAGTCCGACTTTCGGAGTGAGGTAATAAAGACCGGGACCGGCCGATCACACGGTCCGACGGGATAGCGTTCGCGCGAGCGAGGCGAGCGCGATTCACCGGCGGCGAGTGCAGCGAGCCGCCGGCTTTTTTCACCCATGTTTTTCGAGGAGCGGTTCGCGCGAACGCAGTGAGCGCGAACCAGACGAAGAAAAAGATGGTTTCGCAAACCCTTTTGGGGGTACCGTTCTCAGACAGCGTATGAGCAACGAGTGGCCCCACGACCCGGACGGCGAGGAGGGCAGCGAGGGGATGCGCAAGTACGGGATGGCGATCCTCGCGAAGAAGCTCGACGAGGACGAGGGCTTCCCGCTGAAGGCGGCCGACTTCGTCGCGGAGCACGGCGACGAACCGATCCGGCTGAACTCGAAGCGTGTCGTCAGCGTCGCCGACATCTTCGAGCACGTCACCGAGGGCGAGTTCGAGGACATCGTCTCGTTCCACAAGGCCGTCGGCAACGCGATGCGTGCGGGTGGCTTCTGGGAGTTCCACCCGAAGGCCGGCGAGTCGAACGTCAAGCACGCCTGATTCTCGCGGATCTCGTCTGATCGAGGCGTCCTCCAGCGCCAGCTCAGTCCTCGTCGACTGACTCGAGCGAGAGCGGCTGCTCCTGTGCGAGCGGTTCGGCGCCGTCGTCGGTCCGGAACTCGAAGCGCGCGCCGCCCTGGTCGCTCTCGGCCACCGAGACCGTCCAGCCGTGCGCGGTCGCCACCTGTTCGACGATGACGAGGCCGAAGCCGGTCCCCTCCTCGCTCGTGGTGTAGCCGGAATCGAACACCGCCCCACGCGAATCCTCGGGGATGCCGGGGCCGTCGTCCGCGACGTAGAAGCCCGTGCCGTCGCCGAGCGCGCCGATACGGATCGTCGCGTCCGTGCGGCCGTGCTCGACGGCGTTCCGGAACAGGTTCACGAGCAGGTCCGTGAGGCGGCCGCGGTCCGCCCGGACGCGGACGTCGTCGACGACCTGGAGCCGCGCCTCGGGGAGGTGGACGGACGACCATGCCTGGTCGGCTGTGACCGACAGCGAGAGCTCGTCGGGTTCGTCGACGACCGAGCCGGTTCGGGCCAGCGAGAGCAGGTTCTCGATGAGCTCGCGCATCCGGTCGTGGGCCCACGCCACCTCGGCGAGGTCCTCGTCGTCGCCGATGCGTTCGATCGCCAGCTGGAGGTGGCCCTCTGCGATGTTCAGGGGGTTGCGGAGGTCGTGGCTGACGATGCTCGCGAACTCGTCGAGGCGCTCGTTCTGTCGGGCGAGCTCGCGCTTGCGCTCCTTCGTCGGGGTGATGTCGGCGTAGAAGCCGTACACCTCGTCGGGGTCGCCGCCGTCGGCGAGCGTTCGGTCGACGGGGACGACGTGGACCAGGAAGTCGCGCGACCCGCCCGCTGCTGACAGTCGGAGCTGCGTCGGTGCGGCGTCGGCGGCGGCGTCGACGCCGGGGAACACCGTGTCGTCGGCGCCGGTCGGCGGGGCGGCCAGCACCTCGTCGATGGGGGCCCCGACGACGGCCTCCGCATCGCAGTCGAACGTCGCGGCGAACGCCTCGTTGACCGCGCCGATGGTCGGTGAATCGCCCGTGGAGAGCCTGACGACGGGGTCGGGGAAGTTCTCGAACAGCGAGGCGAAGCGGTCGCGCTCCTCGCGGAGGGTCTGCTCGAATCGGGTCCGCTTCACACTCTCGGCGACGTGCTGCATCAGCGTCTCCGCGAGTTCGAGGTCGGCCTGGTCGAACGCGGCCAACTCCTCGGAGATGGCCTGGAACACCCCGATGTCGGAGATGGGGACCGTCAGCCCGGATCGGTACGTCAACTGGGTCGGGTCCGCGTCGAGCACCTGCCGGAGGTCCTCGTTGTACGTCGCCTCGCCGGTCCGGGCCACCCGGGCCGCGACGCTCTCGCCGTCGAGCGGCACCGACTCGACGCCGTCCTTCGGCATCTCCGCGGACGTCTGGATGGGCTTCAGCATCCCGTCCGCCACGATATCGATGTTGGACATGTCGAACTCGAGCACCATCTCGGCCGCCTCGACGGCGACCTGGTAGATCTCCGTCTCGTCCGTGCAGTTCTCGAGGTCCATCGCCACGTCGTGGAGGGTATCGATCTTGGCGGCGGTATCGTCGGTTCCGACCGCCGAGCGGGTCGCGCGTTCGAGCCCGTCCACGACCGCTCTCGCGACCCGGTCGTAGGCCGCGTCCGTCGCCGCCGCGCCGTCCCGGTCGTCCTCTCCCAGCCGCTTGGGGACGTAGGCGTCGACGCCGGCATCGACGGCGTCGCTCGCCAGCGCTTCGGAACCCGCGTCGGTGAACAGGACCCTGGTGAGGCCGGGATAGCCCTGCCCGAGTCGGCAGAGCAGCTCCATGCCCTCACCGTCGGCGAGTGCGTGCTCGCTCACGACACAGTCGACCGTGTCGGTTGCGACGGCCGCCCTGGCCTCCGAGACGGTGGCCACGGTACGGGCGCTCACCGACGGGCCCCTGTCCGACAGGCGCGCGTCGATGGCGGTGACGACCTCGGGGTCCGGATCGACGACCAGCACGGCGTGCGAGGACATGAGTATCTTCGACCTCCTGTTGGCATCGACACAATTAAATCGCGTGGCCGCGGCAGGACAGCATCTCAAATCTGGATGTAGTTCCACTTATACGGATGCAATCGAAAGCTCCGCGCAACAGTGACGAACACGCAGATAACGCTGATCCAGATCGACAACTACGGGCCGTGGACGGTCACGCCGGAGCCGCGCCGCGAGGTCGACCTCCAGACACTGCAGTCCCGCCTGTACGCCGACCTCTCCCAGCTCATCGGGAACCGCGACGGCTACGTCTTCTTCACGCGGTTCGACAACATGGTGGCCGTCACGAACGGGTTCACCATGGACGACCACGCGCTCATCCAGGAGTCGGTTCGCAACCGCTATCCCGTGACCGTGAGCTTCGGCGTGGCGACGGGCACCTCCCCCGTTCAGGCGCTCTCCGACGCGACGAACCTCATCCAGGACGCCGGGAGTGCACAGGACAAGTCCCGCCGCGAGATCCTCGACGGTCGGGTCATCGAGGACGAGTTCCGGACCGACGACGACGTACAGATCGCCCACTTCGACGTGGTCGACGCGACCGGAAAGTACACCGACGAGCTCGACGCCTTCGGGGCCTTCATCGAGATCGAGCAGGCGTACGCCTCGCTGATGCGCTACATGTACCAGGCACACGACTCGCTCTCCTTCTTCGTCGGGGGGGACAACATCATCGCCGTCTGTCCCGACCTCGACGCGGCGGCGTACGACGACGCCATCGAGCACGTCCAGCAGGAGACCGGTATCCCGGTCCGCGTCGGCGTCGGTGAGGGGTCGACACCTCACGACGCAGGATTCGCGGCCAAGCACGCGCTCGAGGTGGGCCGCGCAGAGGAGTCGCTCGTCGAGTTCCACTGACCGCCCGGTCGCGGTTTCCGCAACCTGATAACTTCGACGGGAAGCCGGATAAAGGTGCTGCAGGTAGATTTTATAGCGGTCGTGTAAAACCGTCACCTATGGAACGCGACGTGTCGATTCGTGACGTGACCGCGCGAGAGTTCGTCGGCGTCAGCGAGTCCGATTCGGTGCGCAGCACCGTCCGGCTCATGTACGAGGAGGACGTCGGGAGCGTCCTCGTCATGCGGGGGAGCACCCCGGTCGGCATCATGACCGAACGGGACATCCTGGAGATGGTCGCGGAGGGCGAGGACCCCGAATCCACCGCCGTGAGCGAGCTGATGTCCCAGCCCGTCATCACGATGGCCGCGAGCAGACCGCTCGCGGACGCGGCCGAGACGATGTCGCGCGAGGAGATACGGAACGTCGTCGTCACCGACGACACCGACGGCGAGGAGATCGTCGGCGTACTCACCGAGCGCGACGTCATCGAGGCGGCGAGCACCCTCCAGGCCTCGCGGACACTCGAGACCCAGATGAACCTCGAGGGCGTCGCGACCGCGGCCACGGCCGTCGAGAGCGAGGCCAGTATCCCGGAGGACGAGTACGGGACCCAGGGCGTCTGTGAGCTCTGTGGGGCGTTAGCGGACTCCTTACACGACTCGAACGGGCAGTTAGTCTGTTCTGACTGTCGACAGGTATAACGGTCATCTCCGTCTCTTCTTCGGGTCGACCGTCCAAATCGGGAGGCAAATTTATAACACAGGGGTAAGTATGACGGTACCATGGCACGGAAACTGCAACGGCGCGAAGTGCTGAAGACGACTGGAATCGCTGGAACCGTCGGACTCACGGGTCTAGCGGGCTGCATCGGTGGTGGTGGTAATGGTGGCGGTAGCGGTCCGGACATGCTCACCGTGGTCGGGTACCCCGAAGACGGTATCCAGCTGTTCCGTGACTTCTACGGAAACTACGGCGACGACACCGACATCCTCATCCCGGACGGTCTCCGCGACCCCGACCTCCCGGGACAGGTCGGTGACGACATGAGCAACGTGACCGGGACCGCACCGGCCGCCGGTGGTCCGGCACAGCAGGCGTACAACGACCTCTACCAGGACGAGTACGGGGAGTCGCCGGGTGTCTTCTCCTCGCAGTCCTACGACTCGGTCGCCATCGGTATCCTCGCGAACGCAGCGGCGGGGGAGAACTCTGGGACCGCGGTCAAGGACCAGATGCGCAACGTCGCGAACCCCGACGGGATGGAGGTCACCCCGGAGAACTTCGTCGAAGGCGTCGAAGCGGCCGCCAACGGCGAGAACGTCAACTACCAGGGTGCCTCGAGTGCAGTCAACTTCGACCAGAACGGTGACCCCGCGTCCGCGGCGTACGCGGTCTGGGAGTTCGACGGCGACAGCACGTCCACCGTACGGACCGAGAACTTCGAAGGTGAGAACCCGGAAGGTGCCGGTCCGTCCGCGGACTCCATCCCCGGCGGGATGGGTCGCGAGATCATGGTCGGTATCCTGCTGCCGGAGACCGGCGCGCTCGCATCGACCGGTGAGTCGATGATCAACGCCGCACAGCTCCCGGCCATCCAGGTCAACAACGCCGACGTCGACCTCACCGTGACGACCCAGCTGGAGGACACGGAGACGAACTCCCAGTCCGGTGTCTCCGCGGCGAACACGCTCGTCAACGCCGGCTTCCCGTTCATCTGCGGGTCCGCGTCCTCCGGTGTGAACGTCCCGGTCTGTCAGGAGGTCCTCATCCCGAACGAGATCGTCGGCTGTTCGCCGTCCAGTACCGCGCTGTCGGTGACGAACCTCGACGACAACGACTACATCTTCCGGACGGCGCCGTCCGACCGGCTGCAGGGCCGCGTCATGGCCCAGATCGCGTCCGAGACGCTCGAGGCGGAGAGCTGCTCGACGCTGTACATCAACAACGACTACGGCCAGCAGCTCTCCGAACGGTTCTCGTCGGTGTTCGAGGACCAGTTCGACGGTGAGGTCTGGCGGCAGGTGGCGTTCAACCAGGGCGAGTCCTCGTACTCCTCTGTCGTGAACGAGGCGATGTCGAGCCAGTAGGACGACGACGACGAACCGACGCGGCAACTTCCACTCACTCTCTTTCGAGACAGCCCGGATACCGACAGGTCTCCGCTCCCATCGGGGGACCAACTGGTCTGGACTCCGACCCGTCGTGCCGGTAGGCTCGGGGACGTCGACGGCCCGACGTCGATACGCCGAGATTAGCACCGCGACCGGGCAGCACCGCGCTCCCGAGCTGCATCCCCGACGGACACGGGTAAGGTCGAACGATGTGCGAGGCCCCCGACCTTACTCGCGGTGAGAGCTCGTCGTCCCTCGACCCAGTCTCCCCTCGTTCGAGCGTTCGAGAACGACATCTAGCGTACTAGTACATTACGTCGAACTGCCCGTTGGTGGTTCTGCGCGACCGTATTCATAACAAAGGGCGCTCGTCCCGGCCTTACCGACGGAGAGTCAGGTATGCCATCGAAGAAACTCCTCGCCGTGGTACTCGCCGTCGCGCTCGTCGGCAGCACCGTGGCGTACGCAGCAGCAGTCGACTCGAATCAGGTCACAGACCAGCACCAGGACAGCCAGAGCACCTCGTACCTGCGCGTCGTGCACGCGTCCCCCGACGCACCCGCGGTCGACGTCCGCGTCGAGAACGAGACGGTGCTCTCGAACGTGAGCTTCGGCGCCGTCAGTGACTACCTCGCCCTGCCGGCGGGGACGTACAACGTCTCCATCCTCGCGAACGGGACCGAGACGGCGGTGTTCGACGGCCCGGTCACGGTCGAACCGCGGACCGTGACGACCGTCGCCGCGAGCGGTGAAGTCACCCAGGACGGGGAGAAGCCGTTCGAACCCGTCTTCTTCGAGGACGACGCGTTCACCCCGGACGAGAACCAGAGCGCGTTGAGCGTCGTCCACCTCTCACCTGACGCACCCGCGGTCGACATCACGGCCGGGAATGGGAGCGTCGTGCTCGCCGACAACGTGAGCTTCCAGAACGCGTCGGACTACGTCACGGTGCCTGCAGGCGACTACACCGTCGAGATCCGGCCGGCGACCGCCGGCAACAATGGCAGCGTCGTCACCACCGTCGACGTGTCACTCGAGGGCGGTGAGGCGTACTCGGCGCTCGCACTCGGGTACCTGAACCCGGACGAAGCGCCCGCGGACACGCCGTTCCGGGTCGTCACGACCGAGGACGCATCGTTCACCCTGCAGCTGCCGTCCGAAGACGGGGGGCTGGACGATGGAGCGGACGACGGTGACGATGACGGCGATGACGATGACGACGATGACGATGACGACGACGATGACGAGGCCGTGGTCGCGTAGGGAACGCAGCCACACCGCTCGCGACACCGATTTCTTCGTGCTCCGACGACAGCCGACAGCGAGAAGCGAACCGGGAGTCGACCCACCGGGGTCGAACCGGGAGACACGCACTGGGGCGTGCCGACGACCGTTATCCGCCGAGGAAGTCCTGGCGGACCTGCGGGTCGTTCAGCAGGGTCGTCCCCTCGTCCTCGTAGCGGTTCTTCCCGTCCACGAGCACGTAGCCACGGTCACAGCGCCGGAGCGCCTCCTTGGCGTTCTGCTCGACCATCAGGACCGCCGTCCCGTGGTCGTTGATGGCGTCGATGCGGTCGAACATGTCCGCGACCAGGTCCGGAGCGAGCCCGGCAGAGGGCTCGTCGAGCAGGAGTAGGTCCGGGTCGAGCATGAGGGCACGGCCCATCGCGAGCATCTGCTGCTGGCCACCTGAGAGCGTCCCGGCCTTCTGGGACTGGCGCTCCTCGAGGATGGGGAAGCGCTCGAACACGTCGTTCAGCGCGTCCTGTGGCACCTCGTCGAGGATGTACGCACCCATCTCCAGGTTCTCGCGGACCGACAGCGTGCTGAACACGTTGTCGTTCTGCGGGACGTAGCCGAGTCCGAGGTGGATGATGTCCTCCGGGCGCTTCGCGGTGATGTCGTCGTCGTCGAACGTCACCGTCCCGCCCATGAGGTTCGTCAGGCCGAAGACGGACTTCATGACGGTCGACTTGCCGGCCCCGTTCGGGCCGACGATGGTGACGTACTCCTCGTCGTTGACGTCGAGGTCGACGTCGGTCAGGATCTGGAGGTCGCCGTAGCCGGCGTCCAGGTTCCGGACCGAGAGGAGGCTCTCCTCGTAGAGGGTGACGTCCTGGGCCGCGCTGGTCGTCTGGGAGTCGCTCATACCTCACCACCCAGATAGGCCTCGATGACGTCCTCGTTGTTCCGTACGTCCTCCGGGGTCCCCTCGGTGAGGATACGGCCCTGGTGCATGACGATGACTTTCTCGCAGTTCTGCATGATGAGGTCCATGTCGTGTTCGACGATCAGGAACGTGTAGCCCTGATTGCGCAGTTCGTGGATGTGCTCGAGGAGCCGCTCCTCGAGAGACGGGTTGACGCCGGCGAAGGGCTCGTCGAGCAGGAGCATCTGCGGGTCCGTCAGCAGTGCACGGGCCATCTCCAGCAGCTTCCGCTGGCCGCCGGAGAGGTTCCCCGCGTACTCGTTCGCGAGGTGGTCGATGTCGAAGAACTCGAGCATCTCCCACGCGCGTTCGAGCATCTCTCGCTCCTGCGCCTTCACGTCGTTCCGCGCGTACGGCAACACCGAGCGCCAGAGCGCCTCGCCACGCTGTGCCTTCGGGGCGACCATCATGTTCTCGAGGACGGTCATCTCGCCGAGCTCGCGGGCGATCTGGAACGTCCGGACGAGCCCACGGTTCGCGACCTTGTGCGGCGCGAGTCCGGTGATGTCCTCGCCGTTGAACTCGACGCGGCCACCGTCCGGCGAGTGCGTGCCGGTGATGCAGTTGAACGTCGTCGACTTGCCGGCCCCGTTCGGGCCGATGAGACCGGTCATGCTCCCCTTCTCGATCTCGAAGCTCGCGCCGTCGACGGCGGTGATGCCGCCGAAGCGCTTCTGCAGGTTCTCGACCTTCAGGGGTACCTGCGTGGTCGTGACCTCGCCGTTGACGAGGTCCGAACTCTCCGCCGTGTCGTAGTCGTCCGAGCTGGATGCTTCACTCACTGGTCCTCACCTCCGTCGGTCGCGACGGCGTCGTCGCCGCCGCCCGAGCGCTTCAGCGGCCGGGTCAGCGGGATGCTCGAGGCGGCCTCCTTGCGGTGGCCGAGCATGCCCTCGGGCCGCCGGTGCATCAGGACGATGAGCACGATGCCCATCAGGAACAGCTGGAGCTGCCGGATGCTGTCGAGCGTGAAGAGGAACGACGCGGTGATCCACTCGATGATACCGCCGTTGAGCAGCGGCTCCATCGCCTGGCCGAAGCTCGACGGCGCCTCTGGGTTGCCGAGCACCGTCTCGACGATGTTCTTGAAGTAGCGCGGCCCCTGGAACAGGAACGCCGCGAACACCGCACCGCCCATGACGCTCCCGGTGTTGGAGCCGGAGCCGCCGATGATGAGTGCGATCCAGACGTAGAACGTGATGCGCGGCCGGAACGTGTTCGGCGTCACCGACCCCTGGGTACCGAACCAGAAGATGCCGATGAGGCCCATCAGCGCACAGCCGACGACGAACGACTTGATCTTGAACACGTTCGTGTTCTTGCCGAGGGCGTTCGTCACGTCCTCGTCCTCGCGGATGGCCTTCAGCACGCGACCGAACGGCGAGTTACCCGTCCGGAGGATGAGCGCGTACATGATGCCGAGGAGGACGAGCAACACGGCGGCGTACGCGAAGTTGTCGACGACCGGCTTGGGGTTGTTCGGGATGAAGTTGCCGACGTAGCTGACGACGATCCCGAGGTACACGTCGTTCCAGAGCCAGCCGCTCTCGCCGAGTACGAGGTCGAACGGGAAGCTGAGCGCGCGTATGAACTGCTCGAGCGGGTCACCGTAGTCGAGGATGACACCGTCACCGCCGCCGAGTCCGATCGTGTAGCCACCGATGGTGTGCTTGCTCAGCGAGTCCGAGAGCAGCGAGAACCGGATGATCTCGGAGAGCGCGATGGTGACGATGGCCAGGTAGTCCGCGCGCAGCCGGAGCGCCGGCAGCGCCGCGATGAATCCGATGGCACCCGCGGCGAACATCCCGCCGAGGATACCGATCCAGAGGGGCAGGCCGAGTCCGCCGACCTCCGCCGCACTGGTCCCCGAGCCGAACACCGGCTTCGAGATGATACCGGTCACGTACACACCGGTCGCCATGAACCCGACGATACCGATGTTGAACAGTCCCGTGTAGCCCCAGTGCAGGTTGAGCGCGAGCGCGGCCATCGCGAACACGCCGATCCAGAACGTGAGCTGGCCGATCTGGTTCATCAGCCCACGGAACGGCAGGCCGATCACCAGGCCGCCCAGGAGATAGAGGCCATAGATGGCCACGAGCAGCGCGAGCAGCATGTAGCCGTCGTTGCGGAAGTCGATTCCCATGACGACGGCACGCTGTGACTCCTCGCTCTGACCGTACCCCTTCTCTTCGTCACTCATGCTGTAGACCTCCCTGCGAAGATGCCCTGCGGACGCGCGACCAGGACGAGGATCATCACGAGGAACGCCGCTGCGCGGGCGAACCCGGACGGGATCCAGATGACGGCCGTCGACGCGGTCAGGCCGATGACGAGGCCGCCGACGATGGCGCCGTACACCGAGCCGATGCCGCCGAGGATGACAGCTGCGAAGATGAGCAGCAGCAGCAGCCAGCCGTCGTTCCAGCTGATGGTGCCCTTCCAGAGCACGAACATGAAGCCGGAGATGCCGGTGAGGCCGCCACCGATGAGCCACGTCGCGCGGATGACGCGCTCGGTCGCGATGCCGGTGATGCGTGCCAGCGACTCGTCGTCGGACATGGCGCGCATCGCCTTCCCCAGCTTCGTGAACTGGAGCAGCACGTGGACGCCGAGCATCAGGCCGCCGGCCACGATGACGAGGATGAGGTCGTGGAACGTGAGCGGGACCTGGCCGTCGATGAAGTACGGCCGGATGCCGGGGAGCGTCCCGGTGTTGGTCACGCCCCGGGTGCCCGACCCGAACACGAAGAGGATGCTGTACCGCAGTGCGAACGCGAGCCCGATACTCGTGATGAGCAGCGGAATCCCGCCCGAGTCACGGATCGGCTTGAAGACGAACCGGTCCATCGCGAGTGCGAGGACGATGGTGAACGCCCCCGCGACCAGCAGCCCGACGAGGATCGCGAGCGGCGTGGCGAACGCGTTGATGCCAAGTGCACCACCGAACACGGAGCCGCCGGCACCCACCAGCACCAGCGAACCGATGTTCGCGGCGGACCCGAACCCGCCTGCGATGGTGTACGTCGTCGCCCAACCGGAGAACGCACCGGCGGTGATGTAGTCACCGTGCGCGAAGTTCGCGAAGTTCAGAATACTGTACGTCATCGACAGCCCGATGCCGGCGAGCCCGATTACAAGCCCCCGCATCAGCCCGTCCTTAACAAGGGTCAGGACCCCCGAAATCGTGACGTCCCCGGTGACGAGTCGCCGCACGAGATCCACCAGCAGCACCACTGCGAGGATCACGAGCAAGGCTCTCATCACCATCTCTACGTCGATGTTCCGGGTACGGTCCGATGTGCTTGATTCACCCATGGATGTCCCTTACACACAAAGCGGAACAAGGAGATAGATAAATCTTGCCCGACCGATAATGGGGGTCGACATCCGTGACTGCGTGCGATTGCTACACAACCGCACACTAGTTTTACCGACTTAGTAATCGGCGGGAATCTCAGGTCACCGGTCCCCTAACCGCTCCGATACCCCGACCCCGACGCCGGTGGGACTGTATCACGGCAGTCGAGTCAGGTGTGAATCGGACAAAGAAAACTCTTTCACCGCCCCCGCCACACTCCGACACATGCCGGTAGGGACCCTTGACGACCTCTCAGTCGCCGGGCGTCGAGTCGGGGTGCGCGTCGACATCAACAGCCCGCTCGACGACGGGGACCTCGCCGACGACGCCAGGCTCCGGGCCCACGAGCAGACCCTCTCCGAGCTGCTCGAGAAGGACGCCCGCGTCGCCATCCTCGCCCACCAGGGCCGTCCCGGCGGTGACGATTTCGAGACGCTCGCGACGCACGCCGAGCGCCTCGACGAGCTGCTCGACGCACCCGTCAGCTACGCCGACGCCAACCTCGGCTCGGCAGCCCGCGAGGCCGTCGAGGGCCTCGAACCCGGGACGGCCGTGGTCCTCGAGAACACCCGCTTCTACGCCGAGGAGTACATGGAGTTCGACCCCGAGGTCGCCGGGGAGACCCACCTCGTCGAAGGACTCGTCCCGGTCCTCGACGCGTTCGTCAACGACGCCTTCGCCGCCGCACATCGCTCGCAACCCTCCCTCGTCGGGTTCCCACAGCACCTCCCGAGCTACGCCGGGCGCGTCATGGAGACCGAGCTCGACGTCCTCGGTGACGTCGAGACCACGGACCGACCGCGGGTGTACGTCCTCGGAGGTGCGAAGGTACCCGACTCGATCGACGTGGCCTGGAACGTCCTCGAGTCCGGGCTCGCGGACCAGGTGCTCACCGCGGGCGTCGTCGGCAACGTGTTCCTCCTCGCCGACGGCGTCGACATCGGTGACGCCAGCGCTGACTTCATCTACGACGAGGGATACTGGGACGAGATCGACCGCGCTGGCGACCTGCTGGACGCCCACGGCGACCGCATCCGCTTCCCACAGGACGTGGCCGTCGAACGCGACGGCGAACGCCACGAGATCGGTCTGAACGCCCTGCCGGGTGCCGAGGACGAGGCCGCGATGGACATCGGCTCCGAGACGCTCCGGATGTACAAATCCGTCCTCGCGGACGCCGAGACGGTCATCCTCAACGGCCCGGCGGGCGTGTTCGAGGACCCCATGTTCGAGCTGGGAACGAAGGAGCTGTACCGGGCAGCCGCGGACGTCCCCTACAGTATCGTCGGCGGTGGCGACACCGCAGCGGCCATCCGTCAGCTCGGGATCGGTGGCTTCAGCCACCTCTCGACCGGCGGGGGAGCCTGTCTCAGACTCCTCACCGGGCGCGAGCTCCCCGCGGTCGAGGCCCTCCGCGACGGCTACGATGGCGATTGAACCGGCCTCGCTGGAGGAGCTCGACACGGTGGTCGACCTGTGGGTGGACCTCGCGACGGAACAGCGCCCGCACGGGACCCACGTCCTCGCGGCCGAGAACCGCACCACGATGCGCGAGCGGCTCGCACGTCACGTGGTCGACGGCTCCGTGCTCGTCGACCGCGTCGACGGCGAGGTGGTCGGTTTCGTCTCGTTCGAACGCACCGACCCCGAGATGAGCGTCGACGCCGTCCGGGGGCTCGTGAGCAACCTCTACGTCGTTCCCGGCTACCGCGGCGCGGGCCGGGGGGCTGCACTCCTCGATGCAGCCGAGACGGAACTGCAGGAGCGCGGTGTCGACGTGGTCCAGCTCGAGGTCATGGCTGCCAACGTCCGTGCCCGTTCGTTCTACTCGGAGCACGGGTACTCCGAGCATCGCTCCGTCCTCGAAAAACGCGTCGGAGTCGAAAGCCATACTAAGCCCAACGACCACGACTGAGTTGCGGACCGTGCCAAGGGAGCATGGGCGGTGCATGCACTCGACTTGTAATCGAGACTTCGTGGGTTCAAATCCCACCCTTGGCTCTTCTTCGAGCGAAGCGAGAAGAGAGCCACTGGTGCGGATTTGAACCAGGGAGCGGAACGCAGTGGAGCGACCGTGGTTCGAATCCCACCCGACAATCCTCTCGGGAGTCACGGTCCAACCTAGCGAGCCGAACGCAGTGGAGCGACCGTGGCTCGAATCCCACCTGACAATCCCCTCGGGAGTCACGGTCCAACCCAGCGAACGGAACGCAGTGGAGCGACCGTGGGCCGGCAGCGCCGAGTGATCGCCACCGGGCGAGAATTCGGGGCACGATTCAAGTTTCGTGTCGCCGTAGCTTCGGCTATGGAATCCGACGACCCGCGGGACGCCATCCGAGAGTTCGAGTACGACGGCTCGTCGTTCAAGATGGCGGACCTCACAGTCCTCGAAGAACAGGGGCTCTGCGAGCTCGAGAGCCTCCCGGTCAGCATCCGTGTCCTCCTCGAGTCGGTCCTGCGGAACGTGGACGGCGACACGATCACCGCGGACGACGTGCGGAACGTGGCGTCGTGGCAACCCGACGTGCCCGACGTGGAGCTCCCGTTCACGCCCTCGCGGGTGGTGCTGCAGGACCTCACCGGGGTCCCGGCCGTGGTCGACCTCGCCGCACTCCGCTCCGCGGTCGACCGACAGGGGCGAGAGCCCAGCATCGTCGAGCCTGAGGTGCCCATCGACCTGGTCATCGACCACAGCGTGCAGGTCGACTTCTTCGGCTCCGAGGACGCGTACGACCGCAACGTCGAGCTGGAGTACGAGCGGAACGCTGAGCGCTACCGCGCGCTGAAGTGGGCCCAGCAGGCGTTCGACGACTTCCGTGTCGTGCCGCCGGGGACCGGCATCGTCCACCAGGTGAACCTCGAGTACCTGGGGCAGGTCGTCCACGCACGAGAGCAGGACGGCGAGGAGTGGCTCCTGCCGGACACGCTCGTCGGCACGGACAGCCACACGCCGATGATCGGCGGCATCGGCGTCGTCGGCTGGGGTGTGGGCGGCATCGAGGCCGAGGCGGCGATGCTCGGCCAGCCCATCACGATGAAGCTCCCGGAGGTGGTCGGGGTCCGACTCACCGGCGAACTACCGGAGGGCGCGACTGCGACCGACCTGGTGCTGCACGTCACCGAGCAGCTCCGCGAGGTCGGTGTCGTCGACCGGTTCGTCGAGTTCTTCGGGCCGGGCGTCTCGAACCTCACGGTTCCCGACCGGGCGACCATCGCGAACATGGCTCCCGAGCAGGGCTCGACCATCAGCATGTTCCCCGTCGACGAGGCGACGCTCGACTACCTCGAGCTGACGGGACGGGACGAGGAGCACATCGAGCTGGTCCGCGAGTACCTCGACGCCCAGGGGCTGTTCGGCGAGCAGGACCCCGAGTACACGGAGACGGTGGAGCTCGACCTGTCCTCGATCACGCCCAGCCTCGCCGGGCCGAAGCGGCCCCAGGACCGCGTCGAGATGCCCGAGATGAAGTCGCACTTCCGGGAGCTCGTCCACGGCGAGTTCGCCGACGAGCTGGACGACGTGGACGAGGACGCGCTCTCGCGGTGGCTCGGGGAGGCGAGCGTCGCGGACGACCGCCCCGACCCCGACCTCCCGACGCCGGATGTCGGGCAGCTGAACAAGCGGGTCGAGGTGAACGTCGGTGGCGAGACGACCGAGATCGGCCACGGGAGCGTCGTCGTCAGCGCCATCACGAGCTGTACGAACACGTCGAACCCGTCGGTGATGCTGGCGGCGGGGCTGCTCGCGAGGAACGCCGTCGAACGAGGGCTCGACGTACCGGCGTACGTGAAGACCAGCCTCGCGCCGGGCAGCCGCGTCGTCACCGAGTACCTCGAGGCGTCGGGCCTGCTCCCGTACCTCGAGGAGCTGGGCTACAACGTCGTGGGCTACGGCTGTACGACCTGCATCGGGAACGCCGGGCCGCTCCCGGAGCCCATCGAGCGGGCCATCGACGCCGAGGACCTCTGGACGACGAGCGTCCTCTCGGGCAACCGGAACTTCGAGGCGCGCATCCACCCGAAGGTGCGGGCGAACTACCTCGCCAGCCCGCCGCTGGTGGTCGCCTACGGGCTCGCCGGGCGGATGGACATCGACCTCGAACGGGACCCGCTCGGAACCGACGCCGACGGTGAGCCGGTGTACCTGGCGGACATCTGGCCGGACGCCGACGAGATACACGCGGCCGTCCACGACAGCGTCGACGCCTCGATGTTCGAGGAGAAGTACGCAGAGGTGTTCGAGGGCGACGAGCGCTGGGAGGGCCTCGACGCGCCGTCGGGGGCGGTGTACGAGTGGGACGACTCGTCGACCTACATCCGCGAGCCGCCGTTCTTCACGGAGTTCCCGCTGGAGGAGCCCGGCGTCTCGGACGTCGAGGACGCCCGGACGCTCATGCTGCTGGGCGACACCGTCACGACCGACCACATCAGCCCGGCCGGGCCGTTCAGCCGCGAACAGCCCGCCGGCGAGTGGCTCGTTGAACACGGCGTCGAGCCCGCGGACTTCAACACGTACGGAGCCCGCCGCGGGAACCACGAGGTGATGATGCGCGGCACGTTCGCGAACGTCCGCATCGAGAACGAGATGCTCGACGACGTCGAGGGCGGGTACACCGTCCACCAGCCGACGGGCGAGCAGACGACCGTCTTCGAGGCGAGCGAACGCTACCGCGACGCGGACACCCCGCTCGTCGTGTTCGCGGGCGAGGAGCTCGGCACCGGCTCCAGCCGCGACTGGGCCGCGAAGGGGACCGACCTGCTGGGCGTGCGTGCGACCATCGCCGAGAGCTACGAGCGCATCTTCCGCGACAACCTGGTCGGGATGGGCGTCCTGCCGCTGCAGTTCGCCGAGGGCGACTCCTGGGAGTCGCTCGGCCTCGACGGCTCGGAGAGGGTCGCCATCCACGGTCTGGCGGACGGGCTGGACGTGAACGACGAACTCACCGTCGTCGCGGAACGGGGCGACGGGTCGACCGTCGAGTTCCCGGTCACCGCACAGGTAAGCACCCCGGCCGCGGTCCGGTACGTGGAGAACGGTGGTATCCTCCACCTCGTCCTCCGCCGGCTGCTCACGCAATCGTAGACGGCGACGCGGAGGGGGCAGCGACCCTACGCGATCGTGTCGTACTCCTCGTCGAACAGATCGTCGCGTGGGTCCTCGTCCTGCACCGGTTCGGCCTCCTCGCGGTTGTCGACGTAGAAGGCGATGAGGTAGGTGCGGGTGAACGCGCCGACGATGCCGGCGGTGAGCAGCGTCGTGGCGACGACGATACCGATCTCGGTGGCCGAGAGCTTCGCGTAGATGTTCTGGAAGGTCTCGGCCTCCAGCGCCTCGACGTTCTGGAGGTCGACGCCGATGCTGGCAACCACGAAGTACGCCGTGAGGAGGGAGGTCAGCACGCCCGGAGTCCAGCGGACGACGGTGAACCCGATGGTGCTGAGGAGGTTCCCGCGGACGAAGCGGTAGCTCTCCTTGAGGCTGTCGAGCACGTCGGCGTCGTCGACGACGATGGCGGCCTCGTAGAACTGGAGGAAGACGACAGTCGCGAGGTAGAGGACGAACAACGCGAGACCGACGAGCCCGGGGACGACGAGCGCGGCGGGGCTGACGCCTCCCTCGAGTCCGGCGGCGCCGACAGAGAGCAGGGTGACGAACACCAGAACCACGACTGCGACGAACACCACGACGAACACGACCAGCGCGAAGAAGATGGCCGCGACGAGCAGCGAGACGTAGTTCTCCCGGCCGGCACGCCAGAAGGTGTCGACCGAGGTCGTGCCGTCGAGGCCCTCCTCGGCCATCCCGTAGATGCCGCCGATGAGGAACGGGACGACGACGACCGTGACGAGGTTGAACAGCGAGGCGACGAAGGGGAGGCCCGTCCACTGGAGGAGTATCTGTGGCAGTTGCACGACGGCGAAGACGGTGGCGACGAGGAACAGGATGGGGTTCCGCGCCAGCGTCGAACCGGCGTGTTTCGCCGATGAGATTGCGCCCATATCCGTCCCGGCGCGTCCAGCGCGTATAAATCATGTCATACTGGCGTGATGAAAACGGACCGAAACCATCGTCCCTCCATCGGGCGTCAGTGGGTCCATGCGAGTGAGCGTCATCGGCGGGAGCAGCGTCTCGGACGAGGAGTACGAGCAGGCCGTGGCGGTCGGACGCCGGCTCGCGGAACACGGCCATACCGTCGTCTGCGGCGGGCTGGGTGGCGTGATGCGAGGGGTGTGCGAGGGAGCGAGCGAGGCCGGTGGGCGGACCGTCGGCATCCTCCCCGGCGATGACACGGCCGCGGCGAACGAGTTCGTCGAGGTCCCCATCGCGACGGGGCTGGGCCACGCCCGGAACGCGCTCGTCGTCATGAACGGCGACGGCGTCATCGCCATCGACGGCGGCCCGGGGACGCTCTCCGAGCTCGGCTACGCGAGCGTCTACGACCGGCCGGTCGCCGGACTGGGCACCCTGGACGTTCCAGCAGTGAGACAGGTGGACACACCCACCGCCGCGGTCGCGTACGTCGAAGACCGTGCGTGATGCTACCCAGTGACGAAAGCGACTGTTGTAGTTATAGGTGCGTTTATTGACAGTCGGGGAGTAGGGAGCAGTGTCGGCACTGGACCCGCCCACTCTGACCGAAACCCGACGGAGGTGTTGCCCGACGCCTCCCGACCCCACTGCCGACAGTTTTCAGACGACTACTCCTCGAAGACGCGAGCGTGCAGTCCGTCGGCCACCACGTCCATGAGCGTCTGCAGGTTCCGCGCGTCGTCGCGATTGTACCGGACCAGGGTGTCGAGCGCCTCGTCGCTCCCGCGCTCGTACTCGTGCCAGAGTCGAACGGCGTCACGCCCGGTGATGTCGGGTTCGTCGCGGCCGATGCCGACATCCTGCTCGATGGTCTTGAGCCCCCCGGACAGCCCCAGTCGCTTGCAGGGGTACATGAGGTCCACGTGTGGCACGTCGATGTCGACGTCGAACGAGGTCTCGAGGAACGGCACGTCGAAGCGGGCCCCGTTGAACGTCGCGACGAGCGCGGCGTCGTCGAACTGCTCGTGGAGCGCCCCCGCTGTCAGGTTGTCGCCCCGGACGAGCGTGGTCGTCTCGCCGGCCTGATGGAAGGAGACCGTCGTCACGTCGTCGCGGTCCTGCGAGAGCCCGGTCGTCTCGATGTCGAAGAAGCAGGTGTCCTCGCGGAAGTTCTCGTAGAACCGCCAGCGCTCGCTGCTCGGGAACTGCTCGTCGAAGAAGCGCGTGTCGCCCGCCTCGAGCCGGTCGGTGGCCGTGTCGATGAACGACTCGATGCGGTCTGCCGTCGTCGGCCCGACGATCGAGCCGTCGAACTCGTCCCAGTGGGTGATACCGGCGCGCCAGAGGTCGCGTTCGGTCTGCTCGCCGACGCCCCGGACCGGAATGAAGCTGTTCTCGATTCGCACGGTCGTACCTCGGTCAGGTCCGTAGAAAAGCTGTCGTTCCGGCGGTTCGACCGTCCCGTCGGCGCCGGGTCAGAGATCCTCGAACGCCTCGATGCGCTCGCGCCACTCGTCGGGCACCGGCCTGGACTCGCTGGTCTCGGAATCGTACGCGACCTGGACGGTCTCCGCGGTCGCCGCGACCTCGCCCGAGGCGCGCACCTCGTAGGCGAACGTGATGGTCGAGGTTCCGATGTCGGTCACCCAGATGGCCACCTCGACGTCGTCCTCGAGCGTGATGGGTCGATGGAAGTCGATCTCGAGGTGTGCGAGGACGCTCTCCAGCGACTCGGGCGTCCCCAGCACCTCGGGAAGGTACTCGACGCGGGCGGCCTCGAGGTAGGAGGAGTAGATGGCGTTGTTCACGTGGCCCAGCAGGTCGACGTCGTTGTACCGGACGTCGATGTCGACTGTGAAGGGGTGTTCGCGCATACCCACCGTCGCCGCCGGACACACCTTCGTCTTGTGGTAGCGGCCATGCGTCGGGTGGGTCTGGAGTAGCGGTCAGACGTCGGGTGTATCTCGGGTAGCGATCAGACGCCGCCCGCCCCGAAGAAGAGCCGTCTCCGATGCTACTCCTCGCTGCGGGCGAGGTAGAGCGTCCGGTCGGTGATCTGGATGAGTGCGTCGGCCCAGTCGTCGAGCGAGACGCCGGTCGCACCGGGGATCTCGACCACCACGACGCCGTCGTCCCCGACGGTCAGCTCCGCGTGACCGCTCTCATCCTGGTCGAGGTAGTTCCGGAACTGGTACCGGAGCAGCTGTTCGCTCGCGCCCGAGAGCTCGGTTCCGCCGTCGGGCACCAGCTCCAGCCGCGCGACCTCGTTCTCCGCGCTGGCGGTGAGACCGTACGCCTCGCCCGACAGGGGGAACGTGTACTCGGTGTCGTCGAGCTCGGCAGCGCCCTGCTGCAGCGGCAGGGAGCTCACGTCCGGCGCGATACTCGTCCCACCGACCTCCTGCGTGAGCGTCGTCAGCTCCTGTTCGACGAGGTCTCCGACGCCCATCGGTTCGTCCGCGTTCGTCCCCGGACCGGTGTCGTCCCCGCCGTCGGTGTCGGCACCATCGTCGGTGTCGGCACCATCGTCGGTGGCGGCACCATCGTCGGTGGCGGCACCATCGTCGGTGTCGACACCCGCTTCGGGTTGCTCGGACTTCGATGGCGCATCCCGCAGGACGGCTGCCGCGGCGCTCTCTGCATCCGCGTGCGGGCCGTGCTCGTCGAAGCGCGCGGAATCGCCGTCCCCGTCGTCCGGGAGCGACTCCACGTCCGCGTTCGAACCGTCCTCCACGTCGTCCGCGTTCGGCCCGTCGTCGACGATGTCCGCCCTCATATCGGTCCACGACCCGGTATCGGACCCCTCGTCGGTACTCACGAGGTCGTCCATCCCGACGGGTTCGTCGTCGAACTCCGACAACGGGGGCGCGGTCCCGGCCGCGGACTCCTCGCCGGTCTGGTCCTCGTCGGCTCCTCCCTCGGTGGTCTCCGCGATGGCGCCGGTCGAGCGCGGGTGAGACTCGAAGCGGGTCGCGTACCACGGCTCGTCCGTCGTGGTCGCGAACCGGCCGTCACCCTCGTCGGCATCCGGGTCGGTGAACAGGTCCGGAGAGGGCCCGAGTCCGCTGTTCGTCCGGGCGTCGTGGCCGAAGGTACGGAGCGCCTCGGTCGCGGAGTCGTCCGGCACGATGGCTCCGTCGTCGGGCTCGTCCTCGTCGAACAGCTGGGCCACCGAGCCGTCCAGTTCCTCGTCGTCCCCGCCGTCCACGGTGCCAGCGCCGTCGCCGGAGACGACCGCCCCGGGCGCCCCGTTCTCGGCGTCGGCCTGTGAGTCCTCGGCGGCGTCCACCGCCGCCTGCTCGTCCTCGGTGGACTGTCCGTCGGCCGTCGGTGCATCGCCCTCGGTGGGGCCGGCGTCGCCGTCCTCGTCGGACGTGCCGGAATCCTCGTCAGTCGCTCCTGCCTGCCCGTCGTCACCCTCGACATGGGCGGCGTCGTCGTCCTCGGCCGGCTCCTCGTCGCTCTCCACCGCGTCCGCCGTCTCCTCGCTCTCGTCCACCACGGTCTCGTCCGCCTCGGCCTCGTCCACGTCCGCCTCGCTCTCTGCGGCTTCGTCCTCGGCACCCGTCGCGTCGACGGCGTCTTCCTCCCCGTCTCCGGCCGCTTCAGCGTCCGTGTCACCATCGTCGGCCGCGTCGGCCGCCGTGTCGCTGTCACCCATCGTCGAATCCGCGTCCGTCTCGTCGCCGGACTGGTCGGCCTCCGGGCCGAACTCGTCGACACCGACGCTGTGTGCGTCGACCCCGTCGGTCGTGCCGGCGGCCCCACCGTCGGCCGACCCGGCGCCGGCAGCGACTCCCGTCGATGCCCCCGCGTCGGAGCCGCGCCGTCCACTGCGCCCGTTCGCCAGCTGCACCTGGCCGACGACGCCCTCCGGGGTGGGCTGGGCCGCCTGGAGGCCGCCGACCGTCGACTGGCCGCTCGATGCTGTCGGCGTTCCCACGCCGGGGGAGGCGACGGCGGAGGTCGCTGCCTGTGCCGGGCCGGGCCGCGGCTGCCGGTCTGCCACGGCCCCGCGGCCGTCCGCTGTCGCGCCGCTCCGGGGGCCGGCCCGTCCCTGCCCGTCACCACGCATGCTGTCGTGTATCCGGGTCAGCGTTCCGTTGATGGTGTCGAGATCCGAATCCACGTCGTCCTCGAGCGAATCGATCTTCTCCGCGACGTCACGCAGCGCCAGCGCGACATCCCACATGACGACCACGCCGAGGAAGACGAGCATCAGGAGAACCGTCACTGCGACGCCGGCGAGCATTTCTATGCCTACTTGGACCATGGGTGACTCTCCTGTTCGCGTACGCACGGTCGGGGTATTAGGGTTCGTTCGATATCGAACGGTGAGTCGTGGCCCGATTCGTCCGACGGCGCGGGCATCGATGGCTGACGGGCGCACCGCCGCGCTTGTGCGAAGGCCTCGACAACCCGACGAACGGTTAAACAGTGGCCGCCCGTAACGGGGGTATGAGTGATTCAGCAGAGGCGAACGACGCCGCCGGGACGAGTACGACCGAACCAGTCCACATCGAGAGCGGGGAGCATCTGCAGACGCTCCTGACAGAGGAGGACGTCGTCCTCGTCGACTTCTACGCCGACTGGTGTGGTCCGTGCAAGATGCTCGAACCGGTGGTCGCGGACATCGCTGCGGAGACGGACGCCACCGTCGCGAAGGTCGATATCGACGAACGACAGGCGCTCGCACAGGAGAACGGCATCCGCGGCGTGCCGACGCTCCTGCTGTACGCGAACGGCGAACTCGCAGAGCGGATGGTCGGCGTCCAGGAGAAGTCCTCGCTCGTCGACCGCATCGAACAGCACGGCTGAGCGAGGGTCTCGAGCGGACGTGTACCGGTTCCCGGGATCAGATCTCGACCCAGTCGCTCTCGGCATCGCGGTCGCGGAGATGCCACCGCTGTTCGAGGCGCTCCTCGTCACCGTCCTCCGTCCGCCTGACCTCGACGACGGCGTCGAACAGTGGTTCGAGCAGTCGGACGTAGTCGCTGTCCCGGTCGAGGGGCAGGTGGAAGTGACCCATCCCGTCGGCCTGTCTGGTCCGCGAGGTGACCATGTGGAGCAGCCGGAACACGTTCTGTGACTTGTGCTCCCGGAGGAGCGGCGTCACCGAGTCGAAGCAGAGCCGGAGCTCGCCCGGCTCGAGCTCGTGTTCGGTCTCCATCTCGTCTATCGCGTCGATGATGGCCGTCCCGAGCGTGCTCAACAGCTGGCGGCCGACGACCGTCTCGTCGAGGTCCTCTGTGACCCCCTTCGGCGTGGCCGAGACACCGGCCTCGTCCTCCTGACTGATGATCCGCGTCTCGCCACGGTGGTCGGTCGACGGCCCCTGTCCACAGGTCTCCGTGCCCGTCGTGTAGACGTAGAGGCGGTGCCTGGGCTCGCCGCTGTCGCCGACGAGCCGGCCACAGGCCGCTCGGTGGGCGGTCGCGCTCGTCCGTCCGACCAGAAGGATGCTGCTGCCCTCGCGCTTGAGAGCCGAGAGCGTCTGTGCGAACGTCGTGCTCCCGGGAACCCCCCCACCGTGGTCGGTGCGCATTCTTTCGTCGACTTGGAAACAGGATACAATAAATATTGTGGCTATTGGTTTACTATAATAACGTATTACACCCGGTGAAAGCGAGTTCCTCGCGGGTCGCTGACAGGGACCCACCGTGGGTCCGGCGGCGCATGGTTTTTGTCTGCTACGCGATAACGATAGGACATGACCGATTCCAGGGACGACGACATCGCCGCCGACGCCGGTGAGCTGGCGACGGAGCTGCGAGCCCTCCGGGAGCAGCTGGACGAGCAGCGCCGTCGGCCGCCGACGGGGCCGATGGGACTCCCGCGACCCCCGACCCCGCGCGAGTTCATGGAGTTCGCCGACGAGGTCGCCATCCCCGCCACCATCGCCATCCTCGAGACGAACATCAGGCTGCTCGAGGCGCTCCAGCGCGCGATCCGACTGGCCGAGGGCGGTCGCAGGGCCGGCGAACGAGGGCGCGACGCTGGTGGTCGCGCGCGTTCGACGGCGGAGACCGTCAGCCGAGAGACCCTCTCGCGTGCGTCCGACGCGCTCGCCGACCTCCAGTCCGTCCTCGAGGGGACCGAGCTGCCGGAGAACGAGTCCGCGCGAAGCATCCTGACCGAGGCTCGGGACCTCCGGCGTGAGATACAGGAGCAGCTGACGGCGAGCCGGTCGCGGGACCACACGCTCGACGATTTCGAGGCGGGCACGGACGGTGCAGACGGAGAGGGAACCGACATCGACGTGACCGGCGGCGAGGCCGACGACGAGCAGGAGCCGGACGACGAACCGGTGACCATCGACGTCGACGCGGAGTTGGAGACGCTGAAACAGCAGTACGAGGACGACGGTGACGACGAAGACGGACCGGAGACCAGCTCTGGAGGAGACGCAGGCGGTTCCGGTGCCGACGGCGGACGTGGCGCGAGCGGCACGGACGAGTAGTCCCGGCGGTCGGCATCGGCATCACGACCGCCCGTGGCATCGCGCCCGCTGACGGTATCTCGTTCGCTGACGGTATCTCGTTCGCTGACTATATCGCGTCCGCCGACGGTATCGCGACCACGAGAGAAGCGTTCTTCGGCGACGATCCGACCCGAGTAGGAACGGCCTAGACCGGCTCGAACCGGTAGCCGTCCCACTCCTGGCTCTCGGGCTCTTTGATGCCGGCCTCTGGGTCGCGGAGCTCCTCGACGTACACCGGGCGGACCGTGTCGCCGGTCTCCACGTCGGCGGTCGTCAGCTGCCCGATAGCCCGCACCGACTCGCCGTCGACGTCGAACTCGACGATGGCGAGCGCGTTCGGCTGACGCACGCCCGGCGGGGTCGCCGTGGAGTTCGTCCAGGTGACGACCTCGGCCTCGAACTCGCTGAGGTCGACCGTCTCGACCGGTTCGCTGCCGTCCGGGCCGATGGGGTGGCCCGGGTAGGTGATGCTGCCGTCGTCGTACCGGTATGCTTCCATCGTCATGCTGCTGCCTCCATGATCGTGGTGATGACGCAGTTCCCGAACCCGCCGACGTTGCAGGCGAGACCGACGTCCGCATCGACCTGTCGGTCGCCCGCCTCGCCGACGACCTGTTTGTATATCTCGTAGCCCTGTGCGACGCCGCTCGCGCCGAGCGGGTGGCCCTTCGACTTGAGGCCGCCCGAGGTGTTGATGGGGAGTTCGCCGTCCATCTCGGTCTCGCCGGCCTCGACGCGCTCCCACGCCGTGCCGGGTTCCGCGAAGCCCAGGCCCTCCATCTGGAGGAACTCGAGGATGGTGAACATGTCGTGGAGCTCGGCGACGTCGACGTCGTCGGGTTCGAGCCCGGCCATCTCGAACGCCTGTTCGCCCGACTCGACGACGCCGCCCATCACGGTCGGGTCCTCGCGCTCGTGGACGACGTGGGTGTCGGTCGCGCCCGCGACGCCGGTCACGACGGCGTAGTCGTCGGTGTACTGCTCGGCGACCGACTCCGGGCAGAACATGAGCGCCGCGCTCCCGTCGGTGATGGGACAGAAGTCGTACAGCCGGAGCGGGTCGGCGACGATGGGTGACTCCATCACCGTCTCCAGGTCGACCTCCTTCTGGAACTGGGCGTGCGGGTTGTTGAGCCCATTCCTGTGGTTCTTCACGGCGACCTTCGCGAGCGACTCCCGCGGCGCGTCGTACCGTTCGAGGTAGTGCCGCGCGGTGAGCCCGGCGAAGCTCGGGAGGGTGACGCCGTGTTTGTACTCGACCGGGTGCGTGATGGAGGCGATGACGTCGGTCGCTTCGCCGGTCGTCCGGTGTGTCATCTTCTCGCCACCGACGAGCAGCGTCATGTCCGACGCACCCGAGGCGATGGACTGCCACGCGGCGTACATGCCAGCGCCGCCGGAGGAGGAGGTCTGGTCGACCCGCTGGCTGTACGCCGGCATCACGTCGATGTCGTGCGCCAGCGCGTTCATGATCCCCGTCTGTCCCTCGAACTCCCCGCTGGCCATGTTCGAGACGTACAGGTGCTCGACCTCGTCGGGTGCGACCCCGGCGTCGTCGAGACAGGCCTCCCCCGCCTCGGCGAGCAGGTCCATCACCCACGAGTCCCGCTGTCCGAACTTGGTCATCGAGGCACCGATGACTGCTACGCGGTCCATGGGCGGGTCCACTCGCGGCATCGGTTTAGTTATTCCCGTCACTACCCCTATTTGCTCACGTCTGGGCCGGTTCCTGGCGGAACGGAGACGGGGAACTCGCTGCACCGGGGCGGCACAGGCTGGTGCGGTATCCCCCCACCGTTGCAAGTGAAGCCCGTTCGTGACCCGAGTCGCCCCCACCACCGTTGCGAGTGAACAGCGCTGGCTGCTCCGGGGCGGTCGTACCGAGGGATGGGGGAGAGAGACACCACTGTTGCAAGTGAAGCCGGGGTTCGGTGGGGAGGGTCCTGACACAGAGACACCACCGTTACGAGTGAAGCAACGACTCGACGGATGAGGTAGGCCACCAGATGGGCGCCGATGTTGCCACCACGGTGCCAGAATTATCCCTTCAGAGCCCCTCAATCCGCCATCTTCACTTGCAACGGTGGTGTGGGTGCGCAGCCACTACAGCAGCGACGGCCTCCTCCCACCAGGAGATGTCAACTCTTCACCAGAAACGATGGTGTGTCGTCGTACTAGTCACCACCTCCTCCCCTAGCTTCACTTGCAACAGTGGTGTCTGTGAGGGTGTGCGATGAGTTAGCATTCAGCCCGAGAGTGTCTCCGACCGTGAACGACCGTGACGGTTCACACGAAACACTTGAATCACTTGCAAAGGAGGTTCTTTTATACCCGGAGTCACACCGGAAGGGTATGCGCCGGTTCGAGCGCAAGCGCGCCATCTTCGCAAACAAGGACGCTCTTCGGGAGAGCTACCAGCCCGACAGTATCGAAGAGCGGGACGAGGAGATAGAGGCGTACATGGACGCGCTCCAACCGGTCGTCGACGGCTGGGAGCCGAACAACGTCTTCCTCTACGGGAACACCGGCGTCGGCAAGACCGCCGTCACAGAGTACCTGCTGTCGCTGCTGCAGGACGACGTCGAGGAGTACGACGACGTGGACCTCTCCGTGGTCTCGCTCAACTGCAAGCCGCTTTCGTCCTCGTATCAGGTCGCGGTCGAGCTCGTCAACGAACTGCGCCCCGACGGCGGGGAGATTTCGACGACTGGCTACCCCCAGCAGACCGTCTTCAACAAGCTCTACGAGGAGCTCGACGAGGTCGGCGGCACCATCCTGCTCGTCCTCGACGAGATCGACGCCATCGGCGACCGCGACGAACTCCTGTACGAGCTCCCCCGGGCCCGGTCGAAGGGCGACCTGGAGGACGCGAAGGTCGGCATCATCGGCATCTCGAACGACTTCAAGTTCCGCGACCAGCTCGACCCGCGCGTGCAGGACACGCTCTGCGAGCGCGAGCTCCAGTTCCCGCCGTACAACGCCCAGGAGCTGACGAACATCCTCTCGTCGCGCGCCGAGATCGCGCTGCGCGAGGACACCTACGACGAGGCGGTCGTGCGGCTCTGTGCCGCCCTCGCCGCGAAGGACCGCGGCTCCGCACGACAGGCGCTCGACCTACTCCTGCTCGCCGCCGAGCAGGCCGAGAACGGCGACGACGACGTCGTCTCGGAACGACACGTCGAGGCCGCCCGGCACGAGCTGGAGCGCGAGCGCGTCGAGGAGGGCATCCGCCAGCTCACCCAGCACGGCCACCTCGCCCTGCTCGCGGTGGTCTCCATCGCCGCCGAGGGTGACACTCCGGGCCGGAGCCGCGCCATCTACGACCGCTACCTCGACATCTGCGACGGCTACGGCGTCGACAGCCTCGCCCAGCGGTCGGTCCACAACCACCTCTCGGACCTGCGGATGCTCGGTATCCTCACCGCTCGGGAGAACCGCTCGGGCTCGCGCGGTAACTTCTACTCCTACGAGCTGGACGTGCCCCTCGAGTCCGCACTCACCGCACTGGAGGACGAACTCGACATGCAACAGCGCTTCTCGGACCTGCGGACCGTCGCGACGATGAACGAGGTTCGGTGAACGAGCCCGGAAGCGAAGACGCGCACCCCTTCCAAACACATTTCTCTCCGGAGACAGACCACCGTTTCATGTCGTCCCCACCGGACCGAGGCGGCCAGAACCCCGCCAGGGCCCCCGCGCCGCCTGACGGTGCGGCCTACGAACCCCCCACACGGGCCGGCTACCGCGCCGGGACACCGTTCCGTTACTCGGCGGTGACGCTCACGCTGCTCTCGGTCGTCGTCAGCCCGGTCGCGCTGGTCGCGTTCGCGTGGCTGGCGACCACGACGGCCGGCTTCGAAGCCGCGTTCCCGTTCGTCGTCTTCGAGGAGACGGCCGAGGGGTTCACGGTCGCCGTCGACGGGATCGAGTTCGGCACGGTGTTCGTCGTCTCGCTCGTCGGCACCGTCGTCCTCCACGAACTCGTCCACGGACTCGCCTTCCGCTCGCTCGGGTTCGACGTCTCCTTCGGTGTCGCCCCCAGACTCGGCGCGTTCTACACGGCAATCTTCGAGCAGTTCCAGACACGACGCCAGCTCGCCATCGCCGTGGTCGCACCGCTGGTCGTCCTCACACCCATCGGTGTGCTCCTGCTCCTCGTCCCGGGGCCACACGTCCCGTTCGTCTGGTTCGCCCTCGTCCTGAACACCGGCGGTGCCGTGGGCGACCTGTTCGTCGTCTGGCGGCTTCGGGGGCTGCCACCCGGGACCCTGTTCTACGACGTGGACGCCTACACGTCCTACGTCTACGAGCCGGAGTGACGGCGTCGGAGCCACGCGACAGGGCTCGTCACGCGAGAAGAGGCCCGGACGGTGTCGCCGACCCCCTACAGGTCCATCCCGCCGTTGGCGTCGATGACCTCGCCGGTGATGTACGAGGACTGCTCGCTCGCGAGGAACCGGACGATGGCGGCGATGTCCTCGATCTCGGCGAACCGGCCGAGCGGGATCTGGGAGACGATGCGCTCCTTGACGTCCTCCGGGACGCTCTCGAGCATATCGGTCCGGGTGAAGCCGGGCGCGACGCAGTTCGCGGTCGACCCGCCGGAGGCGAGCTCGATGGCGATGGTCCGCGTGAAGCCGAACATACCCGCCTTCGCGGCGGCGTAGTTCGCCTGCCCGAAGTTGCCCTGTTTGCCGACGATGGAGGAGATGTTGATGAGCCGGCCCTCGTCGGCCTCCCAGATGTCGTCGTAGAACGTCTTGGTGCAGTTGAACATCCCGCCGAGGTTCACGTCCATCACCTTGTCCCAGTCCTCGCGCGACATCTTCACGAACCGGGTGTCCTTCGTGATGCCGGCGTTGTTGACGAGGACGTCGACCGAGCCGAAGGCGTCGTGTGCCTCCTCGCGCATGGCCTCGACCTCGACCATGTCGGTCACGTCCGCCTGCGACGCGATGGCGTCGCCACCCTCGCGCCTGATCACCTCGCAACACGCCTCCGCCGACTCCGAAGACGACCGGTAGTTGACCACCACGTTCGCTCCCTCTCGACCGAGGTGCTCAGCGATGCCGCGTCCGATACCGCGTCCTGCGCCTGTGATGACGCATGTGCGTCCGTCCATGTGCATGATGAGTGTCCAGGGCGCGGACGACTCGGGTGGCGAGAGTCACCTCACTCCGGTCGCCCGTCCATGCAAGTAGTTCACGAAAAACGGACTTAAATATTCCTCAGCGGGACGGTCAGCGAAACGATAGAAACCCAGTCGGGGTCGGTCCCGGTGTGGGGAGCCAGATGGCCACCCACGACCATGGACCGGACCCCACTGCAGAGCTGGCCAGCGACCGGCGCTACTCTGCGTGGTCGGCCGCGGCGGCGATCCAGTCCTCGACGCGCGAGACCGGCAGGTCGGCCGTCTCGGCGAGCTCGACCGCGTCGGCCGCCGCCAGCGCCGCGATGGAGTCGACGCCGGCGTCGCGCAGACGGTCCGCGTAGGCCGGCCCGATGCCGTCGATGTCCTCGAGGTCGGCCTCGGCGGTGCCCTCGACCTCGATCTCGACGCTCGAATCCCCGGCGGCGTCCGTCCCGGCTTCGACGTCGACGGTGGGCGTCGACACGTCGCCCGTGTCGTCGACCATGCGCTCGCCGAACCAGTCGCAGACGTCGGGCCAGAGCTCGGCGTGGCTGCGCGAGGAGACCGACATGCCGATGTGGCCGGTCGGGAACTCCATGATGGTCTTGTCGTCGGTCGGGAGCACGTCGTTGAACGGCTTCGACGCCTCCGGCGGGATGAGGTGGTCGTACTCGGCGACGATCTGGAGCACCGGCATCGTGATGTTGTCGATGTCGACGTGCTCGCCACCCAGGTAGAGCTCGTTCTCCATGAGCTTGTTCTCCTGGTAGACGTCGCGGATGAACTCGTTGTACGTCTCCCCGGCGACGTCGATGCCGTCGCCGAGCCACTCCTCCATCCGGGCGAAGTTCTCCACGAAGTCCTCGTCCTCCATGTTCTCGTAGAACCGGACGTACTTCGTGACGTAGTTCTGGACGGGGTCCATCAGCGCGAAGCCGACGTCCAGGAACTCCGCGGGGACGTTCCCGAACGTGTCGGTGACCTTCTCGGGGTCGTAGTAGTCCTCTGCCCCCCAGAGCTCGAGGACGCCGGAGTCGCCGGCGAAGCAGAGCCCGGCGGCCATCAGGGCGAGGGTGTGGACCTTCTCCGGGTGGAGCGCGGCGTACATGGTCGACATCGTGCCGCCCATGCAGTAGCCGAGGACGTTGATGGCGTCCTGACCGGAGCGCTGGCGGACCTCGTCGACGCAGTTGTCGATGTAGCGGTTGACGTAGTCGTCGAGCGTCAGCGAACGGTCGAGGGTCGACGGCTCGCCCCAGTCGATCATGTACACGTCGTAGCCTTTGTCCAGCAGCGTCCGGATGACCGACCGGTCGGGCTGCAGGTCGAGGATGTACGGCCGGTTGATGAGCGCGTAGACGATGAGGATGGGGATCGGCTCCTGCTCGTCCGTGCGGGACTCGTAGTGGAGCAGACGGAGCTTGTTCTCCTCGTAGACGACCTCGCTGGGCGTCTCGCCGACGTCCACCTCCTGGATGGTCTCCGCGCGGTCGGGCGCGACGCCGGCCTTCTCGAACGCCTCGGCGGCGTTCTCCCAGGCCTGACGCTGCATGTCGAGTGTGGCTGCGAACGGGTTCTGCATCTTACTCCTCCACGTGTTCGAGGACGCGGTCGAGCTTCTTCTCGACCGCGTGCTGGCGCCGTTCGAGCTCGACGAGGCGGTCACCGATCTCCTCGACGTCGCCCTCGGTGGCGAAGCCGAGCGTGTGGAGCGTGTCCTCTGCGGCCTCGTCGGCCTGCTGCTGCATCTCGAGCATCTGGCCGACGCTGGAGCCGGTCCAGGCGGCGAACGCGCTCGTCGACATGACCTCCTTGAACGCCTGGTTCGCCGTGTTGAGCCAGATGTCGCGGAACTCCTCGTACTCGACCTCCTCGCCCTGCATGCCGTCCTCGGTCCGCTCGATCATCTGCTCGGCGGCGTCCATCCAGGCCTCGTAGGCGCGCCTGTAGCCCTCGACGCTCTCGTCGAGGTCGCCCATCTCCTGGCCGGTCCCCTCGACCGTCTCGGACCACTGCTCCACGAACTCCGCCTGTGCCTCCATGTTCTTCTCCATCGCCTCGAAGAACTGCTCGTTCATGCGCGAGACGAAGTCGTTCCACTCGGTCGGTACCGTCGATTGGGGGTATGAGTCTGTCATTGTCTGAAGATGGGTTTCGCTGGTTATAAAAGGACTCGTCGGGGCGCTCAGGCCGAGAGCTCCTCGGCGGCGTCCTCGAACTGCTCGCTGGCCTCCTCGAAGTTGCCCTCGATGCGTTCGTGGGCCTCGAGGAACGAGTCGAAGGAGCTGTCGACGACCTCGGTGTAGCTGTCCGCGTACTGGTCGAAGGCGTCGGCGTTCTCCTCCATGGCCTCGACGGCTGCCTCCATCATGCGGGCCTGGTTCTCGGTGAGCGCGTCGTACTGCTCGTCGAGCAGCTGCTCGAACTCCGAGAGGTCCATGGAGCCCTCGGGCAGCATGGACTCGACGGCGTCGAAGTACGCGTGGAGCGCCTTCTTCGACAGGTCGGCGTTCTGCTCGCTGAGCGACTGGTACTGCTCGACGGACTCGGTCATCTGTGCGACCGCTTCCTTCTGCGCCTCGACGACGTCGTGGGTCGCCTGCTGGCTGCTCTCGAGCATCGTGCGCTGCATCTGGAAGACGGGCTTCATCGGGTTCTGGGTAGTTTCACTCATCGGAATCACCGTTGTTGCGTTTGACTGGGATGACTATCGTCTGGACGATGTCGCCTTCGCCGATGTCGAGCGCCTCGCGCTCGGCGTCGGGGATACTGATGCGACCACTGCTCTGGACGCGGGTCTTGAACATCGCCGCGCCACGGCTCATCGCGGTCAGGTCGGACATCGTGTCCGACCCGCCGGCCCCGCTCTTGAGGAACTGTTCCCACAGCTCCGACTGGGATCCCATCATCTGCTCGCTCGCCTCCTTCATCTGCTCCTGCATCTGCTGGAACATGAACGGGGACCACGGCATCTGCGGCGAATCGTCCGTCATCACACTGTGATACACCGGCCAGTGGCATAAAGATTCCGCTGAAAACCAGAGAGAACCATCGAATGGTATTGAGTGGGTGCGAGCGTTCCGGTCTCCCGGGGAGATAGCAGTTCGGTACCGTACCACACGAGAGTATCTGTCCGTGGATGTACGGAAACGGCCGGTGCGAACCTTGGCGCAGCCAAAGGAGTGATACGCACGCCTGTCTTAGGAGGGCAGCATGGGTGAACGAGAGACCCACGTAGCGTCGCCCTTTGCAGCGATGGCGACGGCGTGGACCAGTTTCGCGGAGAACGCCGTCAAGGGGGCAACAGCGGCGAATCGAGCGGCGTTCGCGGCCTTCGCGCCCGGAGTGGAGGCGACGTCGGTAGCCACGGAGGATACGACGACGAGCGAGGAGGACGAGGTCGTCGAAGCGTCCGTGCCGTCGGTGGTGTACGAGCACGCCGACTGGACGTTCGAACGCACCGTCGAGGAGGCCGAGGACATCACCGTAGGTGACACCGTGGTGTTCTCGAAGAAGCTCGACGAGGAAGACGTTCGCGCGTTCGCGGCCGCGAGCGGCGACACGAACCGGCTCCATCTCGACGACGAGTTCGCGGCGGAGACACGGTTCGGCGGCCGTATCGCACATGGGACGCTCGTCTCGGGGCTCGTGAGCGCGGCGCTCGCCCGACTCCCAGGCCTGACGATCTACCTCTCGCAGGAGCTGACGTTCGAGGCGCCCGTCGGCATCGGCGACCGGGTGACCGCGACGGTCGAGGTGCTGGAGGACCTCGGGAGCGGCCAGTACCGGCTCTCGACGGTCATCGAGGACGACGAGGACGAGCGGGTCGTCATCGACGGCGAGGCGGTCGTCCTCATCGACGCGCTCCCAGAGTAGGTTCCGACGGTCGCGGAGCGGTGACCTGCGGAGCGGTGTCGTACAGACAGGTGACGTGCAAAGAGGTGACGTGGAGTTCGGCTGCCTGCCTCGACAGATTGTGGTCGGCAACCGACGTCACCTGCTGGTGGCAGTGTCGCACCACGCCGGGCGCCCCGTGCAGTATTTTAATCAGGAACAGAGTTAAATTTTATTTTCCTGGCTTCCATCGGGTTTTAAATCTCCTCCCCTGGATGCGATTGGTAATGTCACACGGGCATGACAGCAGGCAACACGGTGCACAGAACCTCAGTCGACGACGCTTCCTCGGCGCAGGAGCCACGGCCGTGGCGGGAACGGGCCTCGCCGTCGGCGCCGCGGGGACCGCGGCGGCAGCTGACACGTACCCGCGGGTGACCACGAGAGGACACTACGACATCACCTGGTACGGCTCGGTCTACCTCACCGACGGGCACACCGAGTGGGACTACGACACCGCCGGCGACATCCCCGGACTCGACTCGGCGGCCCCTGACGAGCTACTGGTGCACGTCCACGGCTGGATGAACGAACCCGACAGCGCCATCGAGGGCTTCCAGACCGCCGAGACCGCCTACCGCAACAACGGCTACGACGGTGCGGTCATCGGCTTCAGCTGGGACTCGGACTCCAGCGTCTTCGGCTGGTGGGACTCCACCGAGATCGCCGAGGAGAACGGCAAGAAGCTCGCCAACTTCGTCAACCAGTACCGGACGGCGAACCCCGATACGACCATCCGGCTCGTCTGTCACTCCCTCGGCGCGCGGGTCACGCTCCGCTGCATCGAGGTGCTGAACGCGAACGGCATCACCGACGCGGTGCAGTCCGTCTCGCTGCTCGGCGGGGCCGCAGACAACGACGCCGTCTCGACGGGCGGCCGCTACGGCCCCGACCTCGCGGGTGCGGTCGGGCAGGTGGACAACTACTGGAAGTCCGACGACGACGTGCTCAACTGGGCGTACACGACCGCCGAGTGGGACTCCGCCGTCGGCGAGGAGGGCTGTGAGGGCACCCAGCCCGGCAACTACCAGGACCACAACGTCGACTACGTCCCCGACCACTACTCGTACTACGAGCCCGGCGAGGGCTGTATCGGCGAAGTCGTCCCCGAGTGGTAGCGACAAACCGACCGACGGCACGGAGTCAAACCGCCATTTTTCGCGGTGTAGTCCGGCCTCGCGGACAGCCTGGCGTCGAACGGGACGGTTTCTTAGGTCGCCCTAAGATAGATAGACTTTTAGGCCGCCCTAAACAGGTTCGTAGTAAGCGATGACAACAGCGGACATCTGCGTCGTCGTCCCGACCATCCGCGAGTACGAGTGCATCCGTTCGTACGTCGCAAATGCGCGGGACCACGGCTTCGAGACGGACAGACTCCACTTCGTCCTCGTCACCGAGGACTTCTGTGACGCCGACGCCATGCGGGAGATGCTCGACGACCTCGACGTCTCCGGCCGCGTGTTCGACGAGTCCGACCGCGAGACGTGGTACGATGAACACGGGATCAGCGAGTACAGTCACCTCGTCCCGGCGGCGAGCCACGCCCAGACCTCGTTCGGCCTGCTGTACCTCTGGCACGACGAGTTCGAGTACGGCTTCTTCATCGACGACGACACGCTGCCCCACGACGACCACGACTTCTTCGGCAAGCACATGGCCAACCTCGCCTACGAGGGCGAGATCGAGCGCGTGGCCTCGGACGAGCAGTGGGTGAACGTGCTCTACGAGAACGCGGACGAACACGGCCTCTACCCGCGTGGGTACCCCTACGCCGCGATGGACGAGACCGTGGAGACGGACACCACGACCGTCGACCACGTCGTCGCCTCGCAGGGCCTCTGGACGAACGTCCCGGACCTCGACGCCGTCCGCATCCTGATGGACGGCGACCTGGAGGGCCAGGCCCAGACCCGGACGACCGCCGCGGACTTCGGCGAGCAGTTCGTCGCCGCCGAGGACAACTACCTCACCGTCTGCTCGATGAACCTCGCCTTCCGCCGCGAGATCGTCCCGGCGTTCTACCAGTGTCCCATGGACGACAACCCGTGGAACGTCGGACGGTTCGACGACATCTGGTCGGGCGTCTTCCTCAAGCGCGCCGCGGACGTGCTCGGTGGCCAGGTCATCAACGGCGACCCGCTGTGCGAGCACAACAAGGCTCCGCGCTCGACGTTCGACGACCTCGCGAACGAGGTCGCCGGGCTGGAGTGCAACGAGCACTTCTGGGAGGTCGTCCACGGCGAGGGCGCGGACGCCGACACCTACGCAGAGGTCATGGCCGCCATGGCCGACGCGCTCGTCGAGGGCGAGTTCGACGACTACCAGAACGGCGAGTTCCTGAACTACGTCGGCGAGTACTGCCTCGACTGGCTCGACTGCCTCGACGAACTGTCGCCGGTCGCGGGCCACGAGCCCGTCGCGGCGACGGCCGACGACTGAGCTGTATCGGCAGGTATAAAACATTTAGGCAGGCCTAAACCAACTATGAACCACAACGACCACGACTCCACCGACTCACGCGTCGACCGTCGCCGCTTCCTCGCGGCGGCGTCGGCGACCGGCATCGCGGCATCTGCTGGCTGTATCAGCTCACTGACCGGCGACGACGACGACAGCGGCGGCGAACTCGGCCTCATCGGCTCCGGGATGGACGGCCGTCCCGCGCCCGGCGGCACACCGATGGCCGACATGCCCGACCTCTCCGGCACGCTCACGCTCTACTCCGGACGTGGCGAACCGCTCGTCAACACGCTGCTCGGCTACATCGAGGACCAGTACGAGGACTTCACGGTCGACACGCGGTACGAGGCCTCGACCACGCTCGCGAACCAGATCGAGACCGCCGGGAACGCCAGCGAGGCAGACGTGTTCTTCTCGGTCAACGCCGGTGCGCTCGGCCTGCTGGCCGACGCGGGCCTGACCGTCACGCTCCCCGACGACATCCAGGAACACGTCCCCTCGCAGTACCGCGCCGACGGCGGCGCCTGGGTCGGGACCTCCGGCCGTGCCCGGACCATCCCGTACAACACCGACGAGCTCTCGGAGTCCGACGTCCCCGACGACATCATGGCCGTCCCGGACGCCGACTTCGCCGGCGACATGGGCTGGGCACCGAGCTACGGCTCGTTCCAGGGCTTCCTCACCGCGATGCGGGTCATGAGCGGCCGCGAGGAGACCAAGCAGTGGCTCGAGGCCATGCTCGACGCCGGCGTCACCCGCTACAGCGACGAGTTCATCGTCTCGCGTGCGGTCGCGAACGGCGAGCTCAGCGCCGGCTTCGCGAACCACTACTACATCCAGCGCGTCCTCGCCAACGACGAGGATGCCCCCCTCGCGACGGCGTTCACCCAGAACGACGCCGGTGCCATCTTCAACGTTGCCGGCGCCTGCGTCGTCAGCAGCACCGACGACGAGGACCTCGCGACGAACTTCGTCCGGCACCTGCTCTCGGCCGAGGCCCAGGAGTACTTCGCAACACGTACATTCGAGTACCCACTCATCCCCGAGGTAGAACCCGTCGGCGACCTCCCACCCGTCGACGAACTCGCGACGCCCGACTTCGACCTTGCACAGCTCTCCGACATCGGGCCGACCATCGATCTGATGCGCGAGGTGGGGATACAGGTCTAGGTGATGGCAGTCGAGCAGCACGACTCAAGCACGGCAGACGAAGGCGGAGAGAGCGGCGAGAGCGGTGCGTACCCGCTCGGCCTCTCGCTGGCGAGCGCCGCCGTCGCCGCCGCCGTCGCCAGTCCGTTCGTCTGGGTGCTGCTCGCCGCCTCGAACGTCCCGTTCGACGTCGCACTGGACATCATCACGCGCGAGACGACCGTCGCGGTGTTCGTCAACAGCACCGTGATGGTCACCGGCGTCACGTTCTTCTCCATCCTGCTCGGGGTCCCGCTCGCGTTCCTGACCGTCCGGACGAATCTCCCCGGCAGACGCATCTGGACCATCCTCGTCACGCTGCCGCTGGTCATCCCGAGCTACATCGGCGCGTTCGTGTTCACGAGCGCGTTCGGTGAGGGCGGCGACGTGAACGAGTTCCTCGCCCCGCTCGGCGTCCCACGGATACCGGACATCACGGGGCTCGAGGGCGCGGTGCTCGTCATCACCCTGTACACGTACCCGTACGTCTACATCACCGCCCGTGCCGGGCTGAAGACCGTCGACACGACGCTCGTCGACGCCGCCCGGACGCTCAAGCACACGCGACTGCAGGCGATCCGCCGGGTCGTCCTCCCGCAGCTCCAGCCCGCCATCGCGGCCGGTGCGCTGCTGACCGCGCTGTACGCCCTCTCCGACTTCGGGACCCCCGCCATCATGGGGTACAACGTGTTCACGACGGTCATCGAGTCGGCGACGCGCCGCGGCGGTGGCCTCGACCGGGCGGCGCTCCTCTCGCTCCAGCTGCTCGCCGTGACGGTGTTCATCCTCGCCGTCGAGAACCGCACGCGGAACAACGAGAAGTTCGCGGGCGGCCGACAGGGGGGACAGGCGTCGCTCGCCAGACTCGGCGCGTGGCGGTGGCCCGCGCTGGCGTTCTGTTCGCTCGTGGTGCTCGTCGCCATCGTGCTCCCGGTGGTCATCCTCGTCGGCTGGCTGCTCGCCGGGCCGGAGCCAGGGTGGCGGGTGCCGTTCCAGCTGTCGAACCTGACCAACTCGCTCAAGCTCTCGCTCGCGGCCGCGCTCGTCGCGACCCTCGCTGGCCTGCCCATCGCGTACCTCTCGGCCAGACACGATACCCGCGTCGGCCAGCTCACCGAACGGCTCAGCTACTTCGGCTACGCCGCGCCCGGCGTCGTCGTCGCGTTCGCGCTCATCTACCTCTCGACGCGCACGTTCCCGAGCCTGAACCAGGCCCTGCCCCTGCTCATCTTCGCCTACGTCGTCCGCTTCCTGCCCCAGTCGGTCGGCTCGACCCGGGCGTCGTTCCTGCAGGTGAACCCGGCGCTGCCGGAGGCAGCCCGCACGCTCGGGCGCACCTCCGTCGGTGCGTTCAGGTCGGTGACGCTCCCGCTGGCCGCCCCCGGCCTGCTCGGTGGCGCGGCGCTCGTCTTCCTGACGACGATGAAGGAGCTGCCGGTGACGCTGCTGCTCCACCCGACGGGGTACGAGACGCTGGTGATGCAGGTCTGGCAGGCCCACCGGAACCAGGCGTTCTACGACGCCGCCGTGCCGGCGCTCATCCTGCTGGGCGTCTCGGCGGTCTCGATCTTCGTCATCCTCTCACAGGAGGGATACGATGTCAAGTGACGCAACGATAACTGCAGACGTGGAGACGGTGTACGAGCGCCCGTCCGTCGAGGACGGCGAGCCGGTGCTGGAACTCGACGACGTGTCGAAGGCCTACGGCTCGGAACTGGTGATCGACGGGCTCTCCCTGTCGGTCCGCGAGGGCGAGATACTGACGATGCTCGGCCCGTCGGGCTGCGGGAAGACGACGACGCTCCGGCTCATCGCCGGCCTCGAACGGCCCGACCGGGGCGCGATCCGTCTCGGTGGCGACCCCGTCTCGGGCGGAGGGAGCTTCGTCGTGCCGGAACAGCGCGGCGTCGGCGTCGTCTTCCAGGAGTTCGCGCTGTTCCCGCACATGACCGCCGCGGAGAACGTCGCGTTCGGGCTGACCGACATGGACGACGAGGAGACGGCCGAACGCGTGGACGAGATGCTCGACCTCGTCGACCTGCAGTCCCACCGCGACGCCCACCCGGACGAGCTCTCCGGCGGCCAGCAGCAGCGCATCGCCCTCGCCCGCTCGCTCGCGCCGGAGCCCGAGATGCTCCTGCTCGACGAGCCGTTCTCGAACCTGGACGTCGACCTCCGCGTGGAGATGCGCGAGGAGGTGCGACGCATCCTGAAGGAGGCCGGCGTCACCGCCGTCTCCGTCACGCACGACCAGGAGGAGGCGATGAGCATCTCCGACCGGGTCGCCGTGATGTCGGAGGGACAGCTCGAACAGGTCGGTCGGCCGGAGCAGGTGTTCCAGCACCCCGAGTCGCGCTTCGTCGCGGGCTTCCTGGGCCACGCCTCGTTCCTCTCGGGCTACGTCCACGGCGACGAGGTCGAGACCGGCGTCGGTCAGGTGGAACGCCGGATGATACACGGCCTCGCCGGCGAGTACGACGGCACCCGCATCGACGTGCTGGTGCGCCCGGACGACATCCAGGCCCGCCCCCTCGCCGACGGGGAGGAGTCGAACGGACGGGTCGTCTACCGGCGATACCTCGGCCCGACCATCCTCTACCGCGTCGAGCTCGACAACGGCGACGTCGTCGAGTGCATGCACAACCACACCGACCAGGTCGACCTCGACGAGTCCGTCCGCGTCGACCTGACCGCGGACCACGACCTCGCCTGGTTCCCCGCCACCGACGAGGACGGCTCGTTCCGCTGAACAGATGGCCGGCCCCCTGCCCGACCGTCTCACGCGACCCCGCGTGCCGACCCTCATCCTCGCTGCGCTCGCGGCGGCCGTCGTCCTGTTCGTCGCCACCGAGCTGTTCCCGTACCACTCCGCGAACCACGACGAGGGCGTCTACCTCCATCAGGCGTCACTGCTGCTCGACGGCCGGCTCCACGCGTACCCGCCCGACGGGCTGACCGAGGCGTTCAGACCGTGGTTCTTCATCACCGAGGGCGACTCGATGTACCCGAAGTACGCGCCCGTCCCGTCGGCGATGTTCGCACTGGGGATGGCGCTGGGGGAGCCCAGGCTCGCGCTCGCAGCGGTCGCTGCGGGCATCGTCGCCCTCACCGTCGCGCTCGCGACGGAGGCGTTCGACCGGCGCGTCGGTGTCCTCGCCGGTATCCTCGTGCTGCTGACGCCGACGTTCCTCCTCACCACGTCGGTGTTCCTGCCCTACGCGCCGACGACGTTGCTGAACCTCCTGTTCGCGCTGTCGTACGTCCGGGCGCACCGCCGCGGCTCGCGCCGGTACGCCGTGGTCGCCGGCGTCGCCGTCGCGCTTGCGTTCTTCGCGCGGCCGTACACCGCCGTGCTGTTCGCGCTCCCGTTCGTCGGCCACGCCTGCTGGACGCTGGCGACGGCGTACCGACGGTCGGATCGCTCGCGGGACGCCCTCCTGGCGAACGGCTTCGTCGCCCGGAACCTCGTCGTCGCGGCGCTCGGGATCGTCGGCGTCGCCACGACGCTGGGTTACAACTGGCTCCTGACCGGCGACCCGGTGGTGTTCCCCTACGCCGCGTTCGCGCCGCTCGACGGCCTCGGCTTCGGACAGCGGCGCATCCTGAACCACGATCTGGTCTACACACCGACGCTGGCGGTCCGGACGAACGTCGTCCTGCTCTGGGAGTCGGCCACCAGGTGGACCGTCGGCGGCTGGGTCGGCACGGCCGCGTTCCTCGCCGGAGCAGCCGTGTGGCTCGGCCGCCGTGCCGATTTCCTCCCCGGAACCGACACCGGCGCGTCGCCGCGGCTCGACCGACCGCACTGCTCGGACGACTGCCTCGCCCTCCTGCTGCTCGCAATCGTCCCCACGGTCTGTGTCGGCAACCTCGCGTTCTGGGGCACCTACAACGTCAGCTCCGGGCCGGACGAGTTGGGCGACGGGCTGCTCTCGCTGTTCGGGCCGCTCTACCACTTCGACCTCGTCGTCCCGCTCGCTGTGTTCGGCGCGTTCGGCGTCGTCGCCGCGGTCGACCGGCTCCGTGCAGTCGTCGCGGACCGTCGCTCGGAAGCCGCCGCGCGGGTCGTCCTCGCCGCCCTGCTGGTCGTCTCGCTCCCGGCCGTCGGCGTCGCGGAGCGGAACGCACTCGACGACCCGGTCACGGAGCACGCCGGGACGACCGAGAAGTACGGCACCATCTACGAGCCCGTTCTGGGGCAGGAGTTCGACGACGCGGTCGTGTTCGTCCCGACGCCGTACGGCGACTGGCTCGCCCACCCGTTCCAGACACTCCGGAACGACGCCGGCTACGACGGCGACGTGGTGTACGCGCTCGACCGCGACCCCGAGAGCGACTTCGCGGTGCTGGCGGCCACGGGGAACCGGACCCCGTACCGGTTCACCTACCACGGCGAGTGGGTGCCGGACGCGACCGACCGGCCGATCGGGAAGCTCGAACGACTCGAGATCCGCTCGGGGGAGCAGCTCTCTGGGACGACCCGCATCGCCGTCCCGTCGGGTGCCAACAGCGCCATCGTCCGGCTCGAGGGTGACGGCGAGGTCCGCGAGTTCGTCGTCGAGGACGGGCTCGGCGAGCGCCTCGCCGCGAACTGGACCGTCGGCCCCGACGGGCTCCGACTCACCGAGGACGGCGTCCGGGCGCTGGGCGAGAACGGGTCGGTGCCGCTGAACGACACGACCGAGTTCGCCGTGGCGGTCGTCCTGACCTACGACGGTGGCGCGACGCTCACCTACCGCCAGGAGTTCGACGCTCGACGGACGGCCGACGGTGTCGCGGTCGTCTGGCCGCCGGAGTCGTCGGTCTGCCGGCTCGTCGTCGACTGCGGACTGGAGGGCACGTACCTGCCCGACCACCCGGACGAACACCTCGGCGGTGTGTGGATGGACGGGACGCTGACGGCGGCGGCCGGCAGCGAAAACGAGAGTGTCGCGTCGCCTCAGAACCGAAGTCGTTCGCCGAGCCCGACCGTCAGGATGGACTTCCCGATGGCGGCGCCACCACCGATCGGATCGAGCTTCGTCTCCCCGCGGCGCTCGTCGTACTCGATGGGCGTCTCGATCACGTCGTAGCCGCGCATCGCCGGCCGGATCAGGAGTTCGGCCGAGAGGCCGGTGTTCTCTGTCCAGGTGATGTCCTGGACGACCTCGCGACGGTACGCACGCATCCCGGTCGTGGTGTCGTGGACGCGCTCGCCCATGAGCACCGATGCCAGCGCCGCGAACGCGTGGTTGCCGAAGCGGTTGAACGCCGGCATCGCCTCCGCACCGTGGTGGAGTCGGTCGCCCGAGACCACGTCGTAGCCCTCGTTGACGAGTTCGAGGAACCGCGGGAGCGCCTCCATCGGGTACGTGTCGTCGCAGTCGGTGGTGACGACGATGGGGCGGTCGGGCGTGAGGACCGCCTCGCGGACGGCGACGCCGTAGCCCTGTGGCTCCTGCTCGATGACGGTCGCACCGTGCTCGCGGGCGACCTCGGCGGTGGCGTCGTCGGAGCCGTCGACGCAGACGACCTCGGCCCGGCCGTCTGTGACCGCGGCGATGTCGGTCAGCACGTGTTCGATGGCCGCTTCCTCGTTGTAGGTGCCCATCACGACCGCCACGTCGTCGAAGGTGAAGGGCGGGTCGTCTGTCCGGTCTGCGCCGTCCTCGCCCTCGTCGGACGGGTCCACCGTAGAGTGCTCGCTCATCGGCTCTGGCTTACCGATGCGCCTACTTTAGGCTTGCCAAAAAGTTCGGCCGTCGCGGGTCAGACCGGCTCCGTCTCGTGCAGGAACGTCTGGAACTCCATCGTCCGGCCGTCGGGGTCCGTCGCGAAGAAGTTGTAGATGTCGAACGCCTCGGTCACCGACGGCTCGTCGCGGGCCCGGTCGGCGAACCGGTCGTAGAACGCGTCGACCCCCTCGCGGTCCTCGGTGACGAACGTGAGCACGCCCTGCGTCTCGGTCTCGTCCGCGTCACAGAAGCCGAAGAGCAGGTTGTCGTACTGCAGGATGGTGCAGGCCGACTGCTCGAGCCACACCTCCGCCCCGACCTCCTCGACGTAGAACGCCGCGGTCTCCTCGTACGATTCGCTCCCGAAGAACACGAGTCCGGACATGCCCGAGGCTGGGGTCGCCGTCGGTAAAACGGTTCGTGCGTGTTGCCCGAGTTCACACAGGTATTTGTCGCTGGGGCGAAAGCTACGGTGCATGACCGACACGCGTCGCATGCTGACCTACTTCGGACTCGTCGCCCCGGCCGTCGCCCTCTCGATGATGCTGCTCGCCACGTTCATCGACCCGCTGTTCAGCTGGCAGTCGCGCTCGCTGTCGAGCATCGGCGAGGCGACGGGACGGTCGCTGTTCGCGCTCGGGACCGCGGACCAGCTCGCGTTCGTCCTGTTCAACGGCGGCCTGCTGTTCGGCGGCATCGTCGGCCTGCCGTACGTCGCCCGCCTCTGGAGCGAGACGATCAACGGCATCGAGAAGGCCGGCGTCGTCGCCTTCACGCTCGCACTGCTGTTCATGACCGGTATCGGCTACGCCTACCTCGACGGCCCGGCGAACGCGCTCCACTTCCCGTTCGCGGCGGGCTTCTTCCTGCTGCTCACGGTCGCGCTGCTCGTGTTCGGCACCGGCTTCGCCCTGGACCGGAACGCGACGGTGGGCGTCGCGACGATGTGGCTCGGCATCGCCCACCTGTTCACCTGGGTCGTCTGGGTGCTGCTGGAGGCGATGGTCTGGACCGGCGACGGCGACACCTGGACCTACTTCGCCGTGCCCGAGGCCATCGGCGCGGTGCTGTTCGGCGGCTGGGTCATCTGGACCGCCCGCACGCTGCTGCGCGACGGCTCGCTGCCCACGTAACCCCGTCTCCCGACCCGTCTCGACTGCCGCGACGTACAACAGTTATCCCCGTAGAGCGTAACGCCCGGACATGGACAAGTGGCAGCGCCGGACCGCCTACTATCTCCTCATGCTGACCGGCGTCATGCTGGTCTACGCGGTCATCTACGACTACGGGATGAGCGTGTACGAGTCCGAGCCCGAGACGTTCCTCCACTCGTTGCAGGTGGTCGTCGAGACGTTCACGACGACCGGCTTCGGCTCCGACGCGCCGTGGCAGACGCCGGAGATGAACCTGCTCGTCATCATCATGGACACGACGGGCGTGTTCCTCATCTTCATGGCGCTGCCCGTGCTCGTCTTCCCGCTCATGGAGGACATCCTCTCGACGACGGTGCCGACGACCGTCGACGACAGCCTCACCGACCACGTGGTGGTCTGTACGTACACCAGCCGTGCGGACGCCCTCATCGCCGAACTCGACGCGTGGGGCGTGGAATCGGTCATCCTCGAACCCGACCGCGCCACGGCCGTCAAGCTCCACGAGGACGGCTACGACGTCATCAACGCGGACCCGGAGAGCACCGAGGGTCTTGAGGACGCAGGCGTCGAGCGCGCCCGGGCACTCGTCGCGGACGTCTCCGACGAGGTGGACGCGAGTATCGTCCTCGCGGCCGGCGAGGTCGGCGGCGAGGACCTCCAGGTCGTCAGCGTCGTCGAGGACCCGGAGAGCGTCTCCTACCACCGGCTGGCCGGCGCGGACGAGGTGCTCTCCCCGCGCCCGCTTCTCGGTCGGGGACTCGCCTCGAAGGTCACGACCGGTATCTCCACGGAGCTCGGCGACGCCATCGAGATCGGCGACGACTTCGACATCGCCGAGCTCCCCATCCATCGGAAGAGCGAGCTCGTCGGCAAGACGCTCTCCGAGAGCGGCATCCGCGAGCAGGCCGGCGTCAACGTCATCGGCGCGTGGTTCGACGGCGAGTTCCGCAGCCCGCCGGACCCCGACGCCGAGCTCGACAACGGCACCGTCCTGCTCGTGACCGGCCGCGAGGACCAGCTCCAGACGCTGAAGGAGCTCACCCTCTCCCGCGTCAGGGAGTTCCGCCGCGGGGAGACCATCGTCGTCGGCTACGGACAGGTCGGCACGACAGTCGCGGAACGGCTCACCGAGGCAGGCGTCTCCTATCGGGTCATCGACCTCGAGCAGAAGTCCGGCGTCGACGTGGTCGGCGACGCCCTCGAACCGGATGTCCTCCACGCGGCCGGGCTCGAGGAGGCCCGGACGGTGGTGCTCACGCTCCCGGACGACACGACGACCGAGTTCGCCACGCTCGTCATCCGCGACGAGAGCCCCGAGACGGAGGTCGTCGCCCGCGTCACCGAGAACGAGAGCGTCCAGAAGATGTACCGTGCCGGCGCGGACTACGTCCTCTCGCTCGCCTCGGTGAGCGGCCGGATGATCGCCTCGACCATCCTCGAGGGCGAGGACGTGCTCTCCATCGACCAGCAGGTCGACGTCGTCAGGACCGAAGCTGTGGGACTCGTCGGCCAGACCCTCGAGGAGGCACAGGTGCGAAAGCGGACCGGCTGTACGGTCGTCGGCGTCGAACGCGGTGGCGAGGTCATCACCGACCTCGGCCCGTCGTTCCGCGTCGAGGCGGGCGACGAGCTCATCGTCGCCGGTACCGATGCCGGAACCAACCGGTTCACCGAACTCTGCTGTTGAGAACACGGCGTCGATTGCCAGCGAACGCGGCGCTGGCTGCTAGTTCGAGTCCACCACCCGCTTGGGTCCGCGTCCGCGGAGCGTCCCGGCCTCGTTCGAGATCTCTGTCCGTCGGAACCGCCAGACGCGCGCGCCGTCCCCACCTTCGACGACGTCGACCTGCTTCAGCCCGGTCTTGATGCAGTTCCACCAGCCAGAGGTCGAGCCGTACCCCGCCGGGTACTCCTCGTACAGCGCGTCGACGAAGTCCGACCGACGGGCTCGGTCGGCGTCCTTGAGGTAGGCGAGTGCCGCGCCGACGGCCTCCTGCCGGGGCTCGACCTTCTCCGGCGAGCGGCCGGGCACGTCGAGGTCGTCGAGGTCCGCGATGTCCTCGCCGGGCGAGACGTCGTCGCTGCTGACGGCGATGCTCGTGTTCGACTGGTAGCTCAGCCCGGTCGTGGGGTCGCGCCCGAGCCGCTTGCGCGTCTGTGCGACGGCCCGGCGGGCGAACTCGTCGAGACGTTCACCCTCGACGCCCGCCAGCACGTCCGCCTCCTCGTTCAACCGCTCGTCGGTGAACCGCTTGACCTGTTCGGGACGGAAGTTGCCGCCGAGGTCGTCGGGCTCGGTGTCCGGCCCCGACTTCGGCACCATCGTCTCGCCGGTGCCGCCGGTCTCGACCGGCTCGCTCGTCGTCTCGCCCCCGTCGGCCGTCGCTGGCCGGGCGTCGTCGGCATCGTCCCCGGTGTCCGCCGGCGACGGGCTCTCCCCCGCCGCTGCCGACGGGTCCGTTGCCGTCGTCGCCTCGGTGTCGGACGGGCTCGCCTGCGGCTCGCCGGTCGTGCTCTCGGCGACCTGCTCCTCGAGTTCCGCGACGCGGGCGGCGTACTCCGACAGCAGCTGGTCCCGTTCGGTCCCCTGCTCGATGGCCGCACGGTTCCCGATTATCCAGTCGAGGTACTCGGGGATGTCCTCGAACCCGAGCAGGTCCGTCTCCATGTCGAGTTTCTCGACGGTCTCCTCGGGAACGTCGAGGCGGATTGTCGGCATTTGTTCCCCGGTACGTCGGTCGGTTATAAAAATTGTGGCCTACGGCACTCGGCGGCGGCTTGCCCCGCTGAGCGCCACAACAATCCTTAAATCGGCCAATACCTTACACCGATTCATGCACAAGGACGAGCTCCTCGAACTCCACGAACAGATGGTCGAGATCATGGAGCACTTCGAAGCAGCGGGCGATGGCAAGGACGAGCTGTTCCAGCAGTACCACGACCTCGACGTCGACCCGTCGGACGTGCACAAGTCCAAGAGCGAGCACAAGCACGCCGTGTTCGTGCTGGGCAACGCACTCGCGAGCGTGATGAGCGAGGACGAGTTCTCCAGCGCCGGCCGCATCCAGAAACGGATGGAGGAGCTCGCGGACGACGCCGAATCGAAGATCTGAGGCCGTTCTTCGGGCGCTGCCCTCCGTGATGGGGGGTCCTACAGCGGTGAATCCCCGGAAACTATTTGTCCCGCATGCGGTTGTAACCGTATATGGATTCGCGCAGGGTAGAGCGCGTCGAAGACTGGGACTCCCGTCCGTTCTCGGGCGGCTTCGAGGAACTCCGCACGCTCGCGGACACGGAGTTCTCCGGCGCCGTGACGACCGGAACGACCTGGCTGTTCATGCTGAACGGTCGGATCATCGGGGTCTTCGACGGGACTATCGACGACTTCGACGGCTCGTCGGGCACGACCTACGAGGCACCCCATCCGTCCGTGCCGCTCCTCTTCGCGATGCAGGAGACGGGCGGCCAGGAACGGGCGAACTACTACACCAACGACACACCGGTCTCGGAGGCCGACTCGACACTCACATCGGGCAACTTCACGGGCTACATCGAGCTCTCCGAGAACGTTCTCAGCGGCGACTACTACGTCGTCTACTACGGCGGTCGGTCGATGAGCTGTGCGTTCATCGGGAACCAGGAGCGCCTGCACACGGGCGACGAGGCGTTCGAGCGGGCCGACGACGAGGTCGGCATCTACACCGTGATGGACGTCGACATCGAGGTGACGGACATCCCGAGTCCCGAACCCGAACCAGAGCCCGAACCCGCGGACGACGCCGGTGACGCTGCGACCGGTGCCGCGGCGGGTACGACCGCAGGTGCCGCTGTGGACGGGACGTCGGACCAGTCCGGCGGTCAGGTGGAGCCCACCGACGACCCGGTGGTCGCGGACCCGGCACCGGACGAGGGGGCCGAACAGGCGGAGCCGGCGCCAGGCGGACAGGCCACCGACGAGCGGCCACCCGCGACGGGCGGACAGACGGCTGCGGTGGACGACGAGACGGTCAGCACGGACGAACAGCACGCCACCACCGACGAGCCGGTCGTCCGGGACGCGGAGCAGTCTGGACGCGACCAGCGCGACCCCGGGAACGGACGGGGCGCGCACCCGTCGAGTGGGGCGGAGCCCGACGACAGCCGGCCAGCGGAGGAGACATCCGCGAACTCGCGTACGGCGCGATCGCGGGAGACGGGAGCCGACCCGACCCAGCCCGTCGGTGAGGCGGGTGCGGCGAGTCCGGCCGCGACCGACGACACCGACTCCGAACCGGTCACGACGACCGTCGAGGACGACCACGACCCCGTCCAGATACCCGACGAGGTACTGGAGGAGGTCGAACGCGAAGCCGCTGCCGAGGAGGGCGAGGACCCGGTGTTCGAGGAGGAGGCCGAGTGGCGCGAGACGCGCTCGATCCCCTCGATCAACCCGGATCACTCCGAGTCACCGGACCGCTCGAAGTCGGCCAGCCCGGAGCCGACGGCGGGCCGACAGAGCCGACGACAGCGACAGGCGCGCGCCGACACGACGCAGTCGAGCAGTGACCCGTCCAACAGCACCAAGACGCCCACCACGAGCGCGAACCAGCCCACGAAGACCGGTCGCCAGGCGAGACGCACCGAACAGCAGTCGACACCCACCACCGACAGCGGGACCAGCGACGAGCCGCTCGAACGGGAGATGCTCCAGCGCGAGGACAAGATCGACCGGCTCCAGCAGCGGCTCTCGAACGTCGAGGAGGAGCGCACCGAGCTCCGCGAGGAGCGCGACCAGCTCGCCGACGAGAACGCGGACCTGCGCGGTGAGGTCGAGGAGCTAGAGGCGGAGATCGCAGAGCTCGAAGCCGAACTGACCGACCTCGAGGCGGAGGTCGCGGCCCAGCGCGGGCCGGCCGCCGACGCCGGCACGCAGCTGACGCCACAGCAGGCGCTCGAGGGGACGAACCTCTTCGTCCGCTACGGCTCGAAGGGGGAGGCGACGCTGGACACCGCACACGACGGCGAGGCGGACGCCGATGCGGTGAACACGAACCTCCGCATCGAGCATCACACGCAGTTCGAGGCGGACGACGCCGCGGTCGACGGCCAGTCGTACGTCGACTTCCTCCACGACAGCATCGAGTTCCGGTTCGTGGAGTGGTTCGTCCGCGACCTGCTGTACGAGATCCGCGACACGGGCAACGCGAGCGCGATGAGCGATCTCTACGACGCCATCCCGGAGGCCGACCGCGCCGAGCTCGACGGTTCGGTGTCGCTCCGGTACGACGAGGACGGCAACGAGCAGCGCGAGCAGACCACGTTCGACGTCGTCGTCCGCGACCGGATGGGCAACCCGCTGGTCGTCGCGAACCTGAACGACTCGCGCGACCCGACGACCGAGGAGATGATGGTCGACCTGCAAGAGCGTGCCTCGCGGGTCAAACGGACCAGCGAGAGCCTCGCCGGCGCGGTCGTCGTCACCGCCTCGTTCTTCGACCCCGGGGCGCTGGAGACTGCCTCCGAGGCGACGAGCGGGAGCTTCCTGAGTCGGGACTCGAAGAAGAGCTTCGTGAAGCTGTCCCGAAAGTCGGGCTACCACCTCTGTCTGGTGGAGTCCCGCGGTGGGGAGTTCCACATCAACGTGCCGGAGCTGTAGGAAGACGGAAACCGTTCAGTTCTCGATCTCGGCTGCGTCGTCTATCTTCATCCCGTTCATCTTCTCGACGATCTCGTCGATCTTGCCGTCGAGCTCCTCGACGAACTCGAGCGTCCGGTCGGTCGTGATGGCGCCCTGGCTCGAGGGCTCGATGAGGTTCTCCTCCTCGAGGACGCGGAGGGAGTAGCGGACCTTGTGGTGCGGGTAACCGGTCTCGTTGGACATCTTCACGATACCGATAGGCTCGTTCTCGATGACCATCTTCAGCACCTGCAGATGCCGTTCCAGCATATCGACTTCCTTCTCAAGTCGGTCTATCATGGCATTTGTTAACTTGTCGTATGGGGTTTTAAACCTTATTGTGCGAACACGGCGAGAAGCGTAGCAAACCGGAGGTAGCAGTGGTTCGTGTATATGTCTTCTGGTCCGTGGGACCACGACACACCAGCGGGCGGCCGGACCCGCCGTATCGAAATCGGTTTACCGACCGCTGGAGAATCGGCGCGTGTAAATGACCGTAACCATTGTCGGGTCGCAGCTCGGCGACGAGGGCAAGGGCGGTGTCGTCGACCTCTACGGCGACGGGGCCGACATCGTCGTCCGCTATCAGGGCGGCGACAACGCGGGCCACACCGTCGTCTACGGTGGCACCGAGTACAAGCTCTCGCTCGTCCCCAGCGGGGTCGTCCGCGGTAAGGTGGGCGTCCTCGGTAACGGCTGCGTCGTGAACCCGGCGACGCTGTTCGACGAGATCGCTGACCTGCGCGACCGGGGGCTCGACCCCGACGTGCGGGTGGCCGAGCGGGCACACGTCATCCTGCCGTACCACCGTGTGCTCGACGGCATCGAAGAGGAGGTAAAGAGCGAATCCGACCAGGAGGTCGGCACCACCGGGCGCGGCATCGGGCCGACCTACGAGGACAAGGCGGGCCGACGCGGCGTCCGCGTGGGCGACCTGCTCGACCCCGCGGTGCTCCGCGAGCGACTGGAGTACGCCGTCCCGCAGAAACGCGCGCTCGTCGAGGAGGTCTACGGCCTCGACATCGACGACCTCGAGAACCCGGCGGCGTTCGACATCGACGCGCTGTTCGAGGAGTACCGCGAGTACGGCGAGCGACTCGCCGAGCAGGGGATGCCAGTCGCCTGCGGCGACTTCCTCGCCGAGGCCATCGACGAGGGGAAACAGGTCATGTTCGAGGGCGCACAGGGCACCCTCATCGACATCGACCACGGCAGCTATCCCTACGTCACGTCGTCGAACCCGACCGCCGGCGGCGCGACCACCGGCACCGGTCTCAGCCCGGGCATCATCGGTGGCGGCGAGGTCATCGGCATCGTCAAGGGCTACCTCTCGCGCGTCGGGAGCGGCCCGATGCCGACGGAGCTCGCCGGCGTCGAGGGCCAGACCGCCGACTACGACGGCGACGCCGGCGAGGAGGAGGAGGCACTCGCCACCTACATCCGCGACGAGGGCGGCGAGTACGGCACCGTCACCGGCCGTCCCCGACGGGTCGGCTGGCTCGACGTGCCGATGCTCCGCCACGCGACCCGCGTCAGCGGCTTCACCGGCCTCGCCGTCAACCACGTCGACGTGCTCGCCGGCATGGACGAGGTGAAGGTCGGCCACAGCTACACGCTCGACGGCGAGGAGCTGCTGACCATGCCCTCGACGACCGAGCAGTGGGCCCGCTGCGAGGCGAACCTCCGCACGTTCGACGGCTGGCCCGAGGTCGACTGGGACGCCGTCGACGACTGGGCGGACATCCCGGAGAACGCGCGCACCTACCTCAGCTACCTCTCGGACGAGCTCGAGACCGACATCTACGCCGTCGGCACCGGCCCGGACCGCGAGGACACCGTCATCCTGCAGGACCCGTACGACACGTAGACGGGACTGCTGGACGGTGATCTTCCTTCGATGAATCAGCCTCCCGACCAGCTGGCAGGCGAGCGTGCCGAGCGTAAGCGAGGCCGCTCGCTGAACTCGTGCGAGGGACGAGAAGCCCGGTTCGAGAGAGCGGAGCTCTCCCGTCATCACCGGAACTCTCCGAGTTCCGGTTAGCAGCCAGCAATCTACGATTTCTGGGGACGCAATCGCCTGGAGAGGCGTGAGGTGCGGGGTGGGACTGAAAGGGGCGAGCGTCTCGACGAACCCCGACGCAACAAGCACCGGAACGGAGTGAGGAGCACAGCAAGTCGTGGGAATCGAGACGCTCCGGGCGATCCGGCTGTTCGTGGTCAAAGCAACTTCCACGATTCCTGAAACGTCTGAGACAGTCGCAGAAACCACATCCTCACACCCACACACGAATCCGACCACGTTCGAACACGGTTCCCGAAGCCTTTTGCTCTCCCTCTCCGACGCAGTGGGTATGAAAGAATCCATGATGGACATCCTCTGCTGTCCGATGGACAAGGCGGACCTCGAACTCGAGGTCGACCGCGAGGACGAGGACGAGATCGTCTCCGGCACGCTCACCTGCACGGAGTGCGGCGAGACGTACCCCATCGAGGAGGGCGTCCCGAACATGCTGCCGCCGGACATGCGCGACGACGTCCCCGCGTAACACGGTCGCTGACTCGAATCGCACGGACAGACCACACACGGACCGTACACCACACCGACCATGCCACCCGAGACCCTCGTCGTCGACGTCAGCCGCGAGGAGCTGCACAGCGTCGAACCAGCAGTGGAGGCGTTCGAGGCACGGGGGTCGTTCGAGGTGGAGATACGGAACCACGGCCGTGCGGTCCACGTCCACTGCAACGTCGACGACGAGCTCTCGCGGGTCGCCAGGCTCACGGAGACGAACCACTTCGTCGAGACGGAGTCGAGCACCCGGTTCCGGGTCGAGATCCGCGACGGCCCGCGCCCGGTGTCGGGTGCGCTCCGCTTCGTGGCGGCCTACGGCGCACAGGAGGCCGCGGTGCCGGTGACGGTCCGTGACCCGGCGAGCGTGCCGATGGGCGAACGTGCGAGCGTGACGCCCGCCGAGACAGGGACCGACACGGCAGGCGCGAACTCGTCGGCCAGCCCGGACCTCTCCGGGCTCGTGCCGGGGCGGGACGATGCGCCCGTGCTCGCGATGGCTGGCGTCGCGCTGCTGATCGCGCTCCTCGCGATGGCGCTCACGAACGGGACGGTCGTCATGCTCGGTGTCGGCGCGGTCCTGATAGGAATCCTCGTCGCCGTCGTCGTCCTGCTGCGCTGACCGGTCTCCACCGAGGAGCTTCACTTACTCGTCGGTCGGCACGCCACAGAGGTTGCCGTCCTCGTCGAACCGCTTCGCCCGAAGGTAGCGCGCCCGGTAGCGGTTCGCGCCCTCGTACACGTCGGCCTCCCGGATCTCGTCGGTGCGGCCGTCGGCGACGGCGTCGACGATCTCCTCGAGCTGCTCCTTCTCGCTCGGCGTGAGGTCGAACTCGTAGGTGTGTTCGGCCTCCTCCTCGAGCTTCGTCCACTTCCGGGCGGCGGCGACGACGAGCGAACAGGGCTCCCGGCAGGGGAACGGGCCGTCGCCGCCGGGCGTGTCGAGGTGGTCGTCGGCGTCGTACTGCCACTCGCGCCGTTTGAGACACTGGGAGTCGACGCAGGCGGCCTCGGTGACCCACTCGACGGCCTCGCGGGGGAGTTCGTCGACGACGTCGTAGATACCGGTCTGGCGCTCGGCGGTCTCGCGCCAGTGGGTCACGTCGAGTGTCCCCTCGTGTTCGCGGTGCCAGTTCTCCACCGTAGCGGGATAGACGAACCCGAGCGCCTCCTTCAGTTCGCCGCTGGTCAGGTCGGGAAGCACCCACCCGTCGACGAGGGAGGGGGCGGTCTTCAGGGGTCGGTAGCGGCCACGGTCGTCGTACTTGGAGAGGTCCCGGAGGTCGCGTGGCTCGGCGTGGACGGTGAGGTCCTCGGAGTCGGCCGCGGCGTCCTCGACGTGCCGGAGCCCGTACCGGCGGTAGCCGACCTCGCCGAGCTCGACGGTCACGAGCAGTTCGCCCCACTCGTGGTGGATGCCGCCGTCGCCCATCGCGTCGTACCGTGCCTGCACGGAGTGCTCTGCGGCAGCCTCCAGCCAGCGCAGGAACTCGCGGCGGGCGGTCCCCTCGCCGCCGACGACGACGTTCCAGAAGTGCCAGTTGGTGACCCATTCGGCGTTGGCTGCGGCGACCCGCTCCAGTTCCTCGACGGAGAGGTGCTCGCGATGGAGGTCCGGTACCTCGAACACGTAGCCGTCGTCCTCGTACTGCACGACGAGCTCGTCGAACTCGACGGGACCCCCGGTGACGCTCTCGACGAGGTCCTCGAACTGGTCGGGCGCGAGGTCGGCTTCTGTGGTGGCCGCCATCGTCAGTCACCAGACGCGGGCACGCCGCCCGTCGCCTCGCGGACCTTCTCGAGCGCGGCGCGGACGTCCGCCCCGGCCTCGGCGGCGCGTTCGAGGATGACGTCGGCCATGAACTCCTCGGTGCCGACGGCGCCGGCGTACCAGATGCGGTGGCCGTCGACCAGGGCGGGCGTCTCCCAGCCCTCGCGGTAGTCGTCGGTGAGGCCCATGTCCTCGGGGATGTCCTCCTGCGTGTGGTAGCCGTCGGCGACGAACAGCGGGACGACGACGACGTCCTCGCTCTCGAAGTAGTCCGTCACGTCGTCGACCTCGGGCTCCTCGTCCATGTAGAGCGCCTTCACCTCGTCGAACCGACCCATGTCGCGGATGCGGTCGGCGTGGTACTCGATGGCCTTCGCGGAGTTCTCGTTGCGCTCGGTGCCGTGGCCGACGACCGCGAGGCCGAACCCTGCCCCCACGTCCGGGTCGCCCGTGACGGTCTCGGCGCGCTTGACGATGACGTCGGACATCGCGTCGTGCGTACCGACGGGACCGCAGTAGTGGATGGTCTTGTCCACGTCGTCGGCGTACAGCGTCGCCTGGGACGCGCTCGTGCCGTCGGAGTCCCACAGCTCTGGCTCCCAGTCGTCGAGGCGGAGCTCGCGGGGGATGACCTCCTCGGTGAAGTAGCCCTCGCTGATGAACAGCGGGACGACGAACACCTCGTCGGACTCGACGGTCCGGAGGGCGTCGCGGAAGCTCGGTTCCTCCTTCCAGAACGCCTCGCGCACCTCGTCGAACGCACCCGACTCCCGGATCGTCTCCGCGTGGGCGTACGTCGGCGCGCTCGACTCCGGGTTGAGGTGCGACCCGTGTGCCACGATGACCAGCGCTTGCATGGCCGAGGCTCGGGGTGGGACGACCTTAGTGACTTCGTCTGCGGAACCGCACGACGGCCGACTCGCGGGGTTCGCACGGACGGAAACGCATAATTGTCATCGGTCGTAACACTCGCGAAAATGTCCTCCAATCCTCGCTCTCTCGTCGCGCTGACGCTCCTGCTCGTGGTCGGTGCGGGCTGTTTCGGCCTCGTCGACGACGGCGGGCCGGCACGCCCCGCGGTCGACGGCGACGCGGCCGTCGAGTCCTACGAGTCCATCGACGGCGTCCACGCGGTCGTCGAGACGACCATCACCCACGGCAACACCACCGAGCACCGTGCGTCGGAGGTGTGGCTCAGACCGGCCACGGGCGCGGTCCGCGAGGAGATCCGCGAGCCGGCCTCCCGTGAGGGGAACGTCGTCGTCGCGAACGGCTCGCAGCTCTGGGTGTACAACGAGAGCCGGGCGGTCGTCAGGACGCAGTCGTACGAGCGCGGGCAGGGCGACGCGGTCCGGATGGACACGTTCCTCCGGCAGGTGTTCGACGCGGTCGCGGCGAGCGACGACGAGACGGTCGCGTCGCCGCCGACCGTCGGCATGGGGCCGGCCCCGTCTGTTCCGGTCGACGGCGAGACCGGTGCGGAGGTCCGGAACGCGACGACGCGGGTCGAGAACTACACCGCGACGTACGAGGGTCGAGAGACGGTCGCGGGCCGCGAGACCCACGTCGTGGCGCTCGCACCCACCGGCGACGTGCCGACGGTCGCGTCCGACCTGCGCATCCGGTACTACCTCGACGCCGAACGCTACTTCCCGGTGAAGGTGGCCCAGTCGATGACGGTCAACGGGGAGGAGTTCCGCATCGTCACCGAGTACTCCGACGTCGAGTTCGACGCGGACGTTCCCGACTCCCGGTTCCGCTTCGACCCGCCCGAGGAGGCGAGCGTCGTCGACCTCGACGAGAGCCAGGAGACGTTCGAGACGCGCGCGGCCGCTGCGGCGAACGTCTCGATGACGATCCCCGACCCGGACGTGCCGGCGGGCTACGAGCTGTATCGGGTGGGGCTGCTCCGTGGCGAGATCACGACCGTGACCGTGTTCTACCGGAACGACGCCGGGAACGTACTCTACGTGAGCAAGCACTCCGAGCCACGCTCGACGGGCTCGGCCGAGGGCGTCACCGTCGACGTCGACGGCACCGAGGGGCGGTACGTGGCGACGGACTCGCTCGGGAGCGTCGTCTGGGCCTGTGCGGGCGACAGGCAGTACGCGGTGGTGTCGGTCGACGGCTCGCTGTCGCGGTCGACGCTCGTCGCAGTCGCCCGGTCGACGGGCTGCCGGTGACCTACGTCGCGTGTTCGAACGCGGGTGCGAAGTCGACCTCGGTGGCGGGGACGAGCAGCAGCACCTCGCCCCGTGCCGTCTCGACGAGCTGGCGGTCGGTGTCGGTCTCCCAGAGGTGGGCCGTCCAGCGCCCCGACTCGACGTTCTCGACGACCTCGCTCGCGGTGTAGTACTCGCCGTCGGAGGCGACGTAGGTGGACATCACTGCACCCCCGTGGATTCGCCGTCTCGGTCGGCCGGTGCGGCCCGCCGTGGATCGGAGTCGTGCTGAATCGGAGCCACACGAGACGAATCAGCGACGAGTCGCTAAAGCGTTCCTACGATTGTGAAACAGTGGCACAATGAGGCTCACGAGTGCTACTCGCGACCGATCGGAAGCGGGGTGGCGTGGCAGGGAAGCGGTGGGCCAGAGAAGCGGTGGGCCAGAGAAGCGGTGGGCCAGGGAAGCGGTGGGCCAGGGAAGCGGTACGGTACGGGGGCGACGGTGGGACAGGCTGCGGTACAGGGTGGCGGGGCCGTGTGGCCGCCGGTCGCACCGCTGCTGACCTGGTGTGGACGTGATAGAAGAGCAGTCAGTCGTCCCGCGGTTCGTCGGGCGATTCGTCCCCTCGCTCCCAGACGTTGGTGACGGACTCCCCGTTCGGTGGCGTGTGGCTGACATCTTTCATGGTGCGCTTGTCGTTCGTCATCGTGGTACCTCGTAGCACGAGACTCGTATAAAAGGGTTTCTGGCGACTCGTTATAAGACTTAGTAGCATATTAATACCTAATATCGCTCTTCTGCCGACGGTTTGCGACACCACAGTACGAAGTGTCAAGGCCTATGCCGGCCCACGCCCAACGCCGTCGCATGGAGTACGAAACGGTCCAGGGTACCTCCGTCCCGAAGATCGGCCTCGGCACCTGGCAGACCGCCGGCCAGGAGACCTACGGCGCGGTCCGGACCGCGCTCGCCGCCGGCTACCGACACATCGACACCGCCCAGGCGTACGGCAACGAGCGCTACGTCGGCAACGCCATCCACGACGCCGACGTCGACCGCGAGGACGTCTTCCTCACCACGAAGGTCCGTCCCGACCGCTTCCGTCCCGGTCGGCTCAAGCGTTCTGTCGCCAACAGCATCCGCAAGCTCGACACCACCTACGTCGACCTGCTGCTGCTGCACTGGCCCAACCCGCTCGCGGACCTCCGCGAGACCATGGAGGCCATGGCCGACCTCGTCGAGCGCGGCGACGTCCGCCACGTCGGCGTCTCGAACTTCTCCAAGAAACGGCTGATGAAGGCCCAGCGCGTCTCCCCCGAGCCCATCTTCACCAACCAGGTGAAGTTCCACCCGTTCAAGCCCCAGCGCGAGCTCCTGCGCTACTGCCAGGACTCGGACGTCCTGCTCACGGCGTACTCGCCACTGGGCACCGGTGGCGTCCTCGACGACGACCTCCTCCGGCGCATCGGTGCGCGCTACGACAAGACCCCCGCACAGGTCGCGCTCCGCTGGGCGACCCAGCATCAGAACGTCGTGGCGATCCCGAAATCGACGAGTCAGGACCACATCGAGCAGAACATCGACATCTTCGACTTCAAGCTCGACCGCGAGGAGCTCGACCGGATCGCCCGTCCCGACCCCGTCAAGAACGGGCTGGCGTTCGCGAAGGGCACCATCGGTATCTGAGTCCCAGTCGAGACCACCCGCGCCCCCCTCGTTATATCCGCTGCCAGCGTACTCTCCCCGATACCGATGCCATACTTCGACCCGGACCGGGGAGCGTCGCTGCGGACCGCCTTCGACGCGCTCGTCGCGGACCTGTCGGACGTGACCGCGACGACGATGTTCGGCTGCCCGTCGTACCGGGCCGACGGCACCCTGTTCGCCGTACTGGTGACCGACGGCGTCGCGCTCACGCGCCTCCCGGACGACCGGCGTGGCGCACTGGCCGAGCAGTTCGAGACGGGTCCGTTCGACGCGAACGGTCGGACGGTGACGAAGTGGGTGCAGGTGGCGGTGGACGACGTCGACGAGCTGGAGCAGTTGCGTCCGTACGTTGTCGCGAGCTACGAGTCGGCGCTCGTGGGGTGACGCGAGGGGACCGGACGGAACACTCATCCACCTCGCCACCCAATCGACGGCCGAACACGCGATGGCCGACCCGGAGGACCCGACCCGACCCGGTGAACGTCTCCCAGGCGTCGCCCCCGAGCAGGACGCTCCCGATCGCATCGTCCTGCACGTCGACATGGACTGCTTCTACGCGGCCTGCGAGCGCCTGCGCGAGCCCGAGCTCCGGGGCGAGCCGGTCGTCGTCGGGATGGGGTACGAGCCGGGGGACGACACGGGTGCGGTGGCGACCGCGAGCTACGAGGCCCGCGAGTTCGGCGTCGAGAGCGCACAGGCCATCACGACCGCGCTGGAGCGGCTGCCGCGCCGGGCCGACGCCGACGACCCCGAGGGAACCGGGCTCTACCGGCCAGTCGACCTGGACTACTACGACTCGGTCGCGAGCGACGTGAAGGACATCCTCCACGACTGCGCCGACACGGTGCGGGAGGTGAGCATCGACGAGGCCTACCTGGACGTGACCGACCGGACGGACTGGGCGGTCGCAGAGGGGTTCGCGAGGCACGTCAAACAGCGCATCGAGCGCGAGGTCGGCGTCATCGCCAGCGTCGGTGTCGCACCGAACATGAGCGCGGCGAAGGTCGCCAGCGACCACGACAAGCCCGACGGGCTCGTGGTCGTGCCGCCGGACGAGCTTCGCGGGTTCCTCGAACCGCTCCCCGTCGAGGAGATCCACGGGGTCGGTCCGGTGACCGCACGCGAGCTCCGCGACGAGTTCGACGTCGAGACCGCGGGCGACCTCGCCGGGGCCGACCGCCGGGCGCTGGCCGAGCGGTTCGGCGAGCGCGGGCCGGAGCTGCGCGACCGGGCCCGGGGCCACGACGACCGGGCGGTGACGCCGCGGGGGCTCCCGAAGAGCTTCTCCCGGGAGTCCGCGTTCGGCGAGCCCGTGACCGACCCGGAGCCGAAGGTCGAACAGGTCCGCACGCTGGCGGCGGCCGTGGCGGATCGGGCAGACCGCGAGGGGGCCCTCTACCGGACCATCGGCATCAAGGCCGTCGAGCCGCCGTTCGACGTGAACACCCGAGAGCGGTCGCTGCCGGGACCGGTCGCCGACGAGGCGCTGGTCGTCGACACGGCGCTGGAGCTCGTCTCGGAGTTCGCCGACGTGCCGGTGCGGAAGGTCGGCGTTCGTGTCTCCAACCTCTCGTTCACCGAGCGCAACCAGGCGAGTCTGGACTCCTGGGAGACAGCCGGGGACCGGACGGGTCGCGAGGTGGTGTCACCTGACCACGCGGACCGTCGTCGCGACGACCGGGGCGACGGTCAGTCCACGCTGACGGATTTCCAGTAGCCGCCGCCGCGGCCAATGGAACTTATATGGCCCGGCACCCGAGATGGTATAGACGTACTCTCATCAGCATGGCTGACGACGATATGGACTTCTACGAACTTCTGGAGATAGACGAGGACGCCTCCCAGGACGAGGTGAAGGAGGCGTTCCGGTCCAAGGTCCGTGAGTACCATCCGGACCTCAACGACGACCCCGACGCCCCTGCCCAGTTCAACGCCCTGAAGAAGGCCTACGAGACCCTCAACGACTCCTCGGAGCGGAACGCCTACGACCGCCTCGGACACAGGGACTACGTCGCAAAGCGCATCGGCGGGTTCCCCTCCGGCGATATCTGGGGGAGTCGGTCCAGCGACAGCGGCGACGACGGCGGCTCGAAGACCCGGACGAGCGGGTCCGCGACCAGCTCACGGACGACGAGTCGCTCCGCCGGCTCGACACGGTCGAGCAGCAGTCGCTCGACCGGGAGCAGTTCGGGGGGCGGTCGCTCCGGCGGGAGCCGGTCCTCGGCGAGCTCGTCCGCCCAGTCCTCGACCTCGAACAGTTCACAGCGGACGAGCCGGTCAGGAAGCAGTTCGACGGGGAGCACGTCCGCGTCCCGAAGTAGCGGCGGGTCGACCACGGGCACCTCGACCAACGGCGGCAACACGACCACCGGGGCGCGGTCCTCCCCCGCCATGGGGACGAGCACCGGCGGCTGGACCGACAACGCGCTGTTCAACTGGTGGAACGACCTGAGCCTCGGCTGGCCGCTCATGCTCTCGGCGGTCCTCCTCTACCTGGGCGGACTCGTCCAGTACGGGCTGGCACACGAGAGCGGGCTCTCGACGCTCGGGGAGCGCCTGCGTGCGGCCGGCACCGACGTGGCCGCACTCCAGGCCGCCCTCACCGAGTCCCGGTACGGACTCGCCCAGCCAGCGGCGTTCATCGTCGAGGACGGCGCGCTGGTCGGCGAGCCACCGCTGCCGACGCAGCAGTGGTACGGCGCGCTCGCCGGGCTGGTCGGTGTCACCGTGCTCGCGTTCGCGCTCAACCGGGCGTTCCGCGCCCGGCGGCCGTACAAGTGGGTGACGATCAACGAGACCGTCGGTGTCTCGCTCGCCGTCGCCATCGCGGCAGGTGCGTACGGGGGCCCGCTGCTCGCCGGCGCACTCGTCATGCCGCTGGTCTACCTGGTCATCGTCCGCCACACCCGGATGGCGTTCCAGTTCAAGCCGACGTACCTCTACGTCGTCGGCGTCTCCGCACCGGTGGTCGGGCTCGTGCTCGACGCAGCCGAGGCCGCGCCGATGCTCGTGGTGGACCTCGCCGTGATGGTCCTGCCGCTGCTCTCGGTCGTGGTCCTGCTGTTGAGCGCGTTCGTCCGGCCGAAGGTCGCCGCTCGCTTCTGAGCACCGTTCGACTCCGTCCTCCGCCGTCTCACCCGACCAGCGTCGCGACGCCCTTCGTCTGCCGGTAGTCCGAGTCGAGGATGGCCTGCAGGCGCTCTCGGAGCGCCGTCGCCTCCTCGTCGTCCCACCGCTCGGGGTCGGCAACGGGCACGACGAGGAAGCCACGCCCTCTGACCTCGGTCGCGTGGACAGCCCGGTCGTCGATCCGGTTCGGGAACCGCCGTCGGAGCGTCGTGTACTCCCGGAGCACCCGGTCGATGGCCGTCGGGCCGACGGGGAGGATGATGTGGGCGTTGATGGCCCGGAACTCCGCGTCGAAGAAGCGCTCCATCAGCTCGTAGTCCTCCTCGGTCGGTGCGCGCCCGTCGGGCAGCCGCGGCATGAACAGGTAGCTCAGGAAGAGGTTCGTCGGCTCGGGGGCGTCGCTGTACGGTTCGGCGAGGAAGCCCACGTCGTGTAGCACGCCCTGAAGACGACGTGCACCCGCCGTCTCGGTGAACGGGACGCCGGTCGTCTCGCCACCGTGCTCGGCCGGCGACGCACCGACGACGTGGAAGTCGGCGTTGGCGTCGCCGTAACCGGGAACAGCCACGGGGCCGTCGTCGAACGGTGGGTACTCCGGGGGCGGGCGCATGTCGAACGGGTTCGACACCCGGTCGGTTACGTTCTCCACGCTATCCGGTAGTCAAGCGGACGGTATCAAGTTCTCGGCTCGTTGGGGCGCCGCCGGCCGTCGTCCGGATGTCCCCTCGTCGACGGTCACTCGACGGTCACGCTGCCCGTCATCCCCGCACCCCTGTGGGGAGCGCAGTAGTACTGGTAGGTGCCCGCCACCTCGAACGTGAACTCGTGGGTGTAGCCGGAGGACTGCGTCGACGGGACGCCCTCCCAGTTCGCCCCGTCGGGCTGGCTGTCGACGGTGACCGTGTGCCCGCCTGACCCCCACTCGAAGGTGACCGCCGTCCCCGTCTCCACGGTCAGGCTGGCGGGGGAGAACGAGAGCGACCCGCCCGGGCCGACGGCGACAGTCGAACCGGTCGAGTCGCCGTCCGTCGTCTGCTCGGCCGTCGTCGGCGCTTCCGTCGTCGGCTCGGCCGTTGGTGTGGGGGTCGCCGTCTCCGTCGCGGTCGACTCGGCCGGCTCCGTCGTCCCGTCACCTTCGCTGCCGCCACCGAGACAGCCGGCGAGGCCGACGACGAGCGGAACGCTCCCGAGCAGCGCACGTCGCGAGTATCGATCCATACCTTGCACGTGGTCCTCCGTGGCAAAAAATAGCGGGGTCCGTGGACGACGATGGTTTGATTGGCCCGGTCGTCGTCGTCGAGCGTATGAGCGACGAGATACCTGCGATGACGCGGTTCCCCGTCCCGGACGTCGACGAGCTCCCCGACGACCTGCGCGAGCGCATCGACGAGGAGGAAGAACGCGCCGGCTTCATCCCGAACGTCTTCCTCGCCTACGGCTACAAGCCCTCGCACTTCCGGGCCTTCTTCGACTACTACGACGCGCTCGTCGAGGACACCGCGCTCGAACGCGAGGAGGTCGAGATGATAGTCGTCGCGGTCAGCGGCGCGAACGACTGCTACTACTGCAACGTCGCCCACGGCGCGCTCGTCCGCATCTACGCCGACGACCCCCACCTCGCGGACCAGCTCGTCTCCAACCACCGCATCGCGGATATCAACGACGCACACCGGGCGATGCTCGACCTCGCGGTGAAGCTCACCGAGGACCCGGCCGAGGTGGACGAGGCCGACTTCGCGACCCTCCGCGAGCACGGCTTCTCCGAGGAGGCCATCTGGGACATCGGGAGCGTCGCCGCGTTCTTCAACCTCTCGAACAGGATGGCACATCTGGCCGACATGCGTCCCAACGCCGAGTTCCACACGCTGGGGAGATAACCACTCGCACACCGACGGTGCCGACGTGGCTACTCGGACGACTGAACCGGAGAGCCGGTCACACACCGGCTTTCCGGGCCGAACGCGGGGCTCCATCCCATTCGGTTAAATTCACTAAGGTGAAATCCTCAAACTATGTCGAAAAGTGTATGGTGCATAATACACCACAGTCTGACATGCGCCAGCTGGACGACACCGACCTGCACATCCTCCGCCTGCTCCTCGAGGACGCGAGCAGGACGTACAGCGACATCGCGGAGATCGTCGACGTGTCCCCGCCGACGGTCTCCGACAGAATCGACCGCCTGCGCGAGATGGGCGTCATCCGCCGGTTCACCATCGACGTGGACAGCTCGAAGCTCAACGACGGCGTCTCCGTCCTCGTCGAGGCCGAGCTCTCGCCGACCGTCGACGACGGCGTCGTCGACCGGTTCGCCGCGCTCGAGGACGTCGAGCACGCGTTCCTCACCGCCGACTCGCGGGTGTTCCTCAACGCGAACGTCCCCAAGGGAGACGTTCGGGAGCTGCTTGCCGGCGGCATCGACCTCGAACTCGTCGAGCGGTTCGACGTGAGCCTGCTCGTCCAGTCCGAGTGGCGACCGAAGATCAAGGATCGCGACGCGGGCGACGAGGCGGACCTCGAACAGACCGTCCGGCAGTGACCGGGCGGTCGTAGACCACCACGAGACCAGGCCGATCGGGAGGGGGATTCGACCAAAACTGTTCTAAGCCCGGGTTACGCAAGGACAGCCATGGCGACGCGCATCCGCGTCAGCGGGATGACCTACGAGACTCACGCAGAAGTCGTCGAGAAGGCGATCCGGATGGCCGACGGCGTCGACTCCGTCGAGACGAACGTCGACGAGTCCGTCGTGACAGTCGACGGAGACGCCACCACCGACGACGTCGTCGAGAAGATAGAGATGGCAGGCTACGACGCGGAACCGCTCTGAGAGGGGCCGCGTTCACGCTCTTTCTCCGGTGTCGAGCGATTGCTCCGTCTGGCACTCCATGTGGTCCGTCCGCCGCGAGGCAGCGTGCTCCGCCGCGATGGTCTCACGAATCGCCGAAACCCGGGCTCGCGAGACGAGCCGTCGTCGCGCAGCCCTCGGTCATTCGGCCTCGCCATCCCCTCCCCACCGCAATCCATCCGCCCGGTAGCCCCCGGCGTCCCCCCGCTCGATCTCCGTCTCCACGGCATGGGTCGTGTCCTCGTCGATACGGACGAGGTGACAGAGCGGGTGCCCCGGCTGGGCGAGCGGGTTCTCCAGGATGCCGACGATGAGCCCGGTGAAGGGCGCGGTGACGACCCGCTCCTCGGTCCGGAAGTGGTCCGAGATGGTGCAGATGGTGTCGCCCTCGTGCACGAGCGGGTAGGGCCCCCACTCCATGTCGACGAGACCGCCGGTGTCGGCGCGGAGCCACGTCTTCTCCTTCGCGGAGTCGATGACCTTCCGCCAGCCCGGCCAGGTGACCGGCTGGCCGGGGCGCACGCCGTACTCGGCGAGCACGCTCTCGACGCCCTCCAGCGCGCGGTCGATGAGCGGGCGCTGGAAGCGGTGTGCCTTCCCCATCTCGACTGTGATGGTCGGCGTGCCGTCTGCGGTGGCGACCGAACGGAGCATCCCCGACTCGGACTCGCCCGAGAGCACGACGTTTGCCCCGAAGGCGTGGGCGAGGCGGGAGACCGGCTCGTTCGCCATGTCGGCGCGGACGTGGTACATGGTCGTCCGGTTGCGCGTCGAGGTATGGAAGTCGACCCCGATGTCGCACTGCGAGACGAACGTCCGGTAGATGGCGCTGGCCATGCGCTCGGCGGTGTTCGAGTGGCTCTTGCCGGGGAACGACCGGTTGAGGTCCTGGTCGTAGATGGGGATGTAGCGCTGCTGAGCGAGGAAGCCGGGGACGTTGAGCACGTGCAGACAGACGAGCGTGCCGTGGACGTCGGCGGGGTCGTACCGGTCTGCGATCTCCTGGACGACCTTCACGCCGTTGAGCTCGTCGCCGTGGATGGCCGCCGAGAAGAACACCCGGGGGCCGTCCCGGGTGCCGTTGATGATGGTGACGGGGATCTCTACCGGGTCGCCGAGGTACGTCTCGCCGACCTCGTGCTTGAAGTGACGTTTCTCCCCGGGCGAGACCTCGGCATCGAACCGGAACGGTCGCGGACCACCGTCGGACATGGCCCCCGGTTCGGCGGGGGGCGGCATGAACGTTCAGGCTGCGGAACCACCCCGGAGCAGAGCAGGATACCAGCCTTTTTCCTCGTCACGTTACAACCCGGAGACGATATGGACTCCAATCGGCTGTCCCGACGGAAACTGCTCGGTATCGGTGCGTCGACCCTCCCGATCGCACTCGCGGGCTGCATGGGCGGTGGCGGCGACGGTGGCGAGGACCGCCCGGAGAACACGATCTGGGTGGGGCCGGACAACCAGCTCGTCTTCGACCCCGACAGTCTCACCGTCTCGACGGGGACGGAGGTCACGTGGGAGTGGAAGAGCGACACCCACAACATCGTCGTCCAGAGCCAGCCCGACGGTGCTGGCTGGGAGGGCACCGAAGGCGGCGAGACCAACACCTTCAACGAGGGCTACGTCTACAGCTACACGTTCGAGACCCCCGGAACCTACGAGTACGACTGTGCACCCCACCGCCAGCAGGGCATGGTCGGCGAGATAGTCGTCGAGGAGTGATCAGCTTCGACCGGGCGACTCACAGCTCGACCCGGTTCAGCCAGACGAGCACGCCGTAGAACAGGATACCGACGGCGAAGACGGTCGCCGGGATGAGGAACGCGCCGAACGTGTCGTAGAGGACGCCGACGATGCTCGCCATGTCGGAACCGACGGACCGAACCTACTTCTACGCTGTCCCTTCCAGGTTCGCTGTTGCGGTCAGTCGTCCTCCCCCTCGACGGTAGCCAGCCCGTCCGCGTCGGCGATGACGCTCCGGTCTGTCTCGGCGAACGAGAGCGTCACGTCGCGCTTCGGGAACGGCATCTCGATGTCGTCGTCGAGCAGCCGCTGGTAGATGGTCCGGTTGAGCCGGTGGCGGGCCTTCTGCTCGCGGCTCGGGCTCGACACCCAGCAGAGCAGCTCGTACTCCAGCCCGCTGTCGCCGAAGCTCCGGAACCGCATCCGGGGCTTCGGGGAGTCCTTCACGAGCGACTCGTCCGCAGTCACCGAGAGGACGACCGCCTCGAACTCGTCGAGGTCGGTGCCGTAGCCGACGGTGAGGGGGATGCGGATGCGCTTCCGGCGCTGCGGCGCGGACTCGTTGATGATGCGCGCGGAGTTCAGCACGGAGTTCGGCACCGTCACCATCACCTCGTCGCGGGTGAGCAGCGTGGTGGAACGGATGCCGACGCGGACGACGGTGCCGGCGTCGCCGGTGTCGAGCACGACGTAGTCGCCGATCTTGTACGTGTCGTCGAAGTAGAGCGCGAGCCCGCCGAAGAAGTTCGCGACGGTGTCCTTGGCGGCGAAACCGATGGCGATGCCGGCGACCCCGGCTGCCCCGAGCAGCGGGGTTATCTCGATGTTCCAGATGGTGAGCAGGAAGAAGGCAGCCCCGACCAGCACGACGAGCGTCCAGACGTTCGAGAACACCGGCGCGAAGTCGAACCGGCCGGTCTGCTGGACGCTCTCGACGACGCGGTTCACGATGTTGTTCAGTGCACGCGCCCAGACGATGACGATGACCGATGCAGACGGCTGCCCGAAGAAGGTCGTGAGCTGGTCCTGGTAGATGACGTCGGCACCCCCGAAGCCCGGCTGGGTGAGCACGAAGACGCCGACGAGCCCCGCCGTCACCACCAGCGGAAGCCGGAGCTCCTCGACGACGATGTTGTCGATCTCGCTCTCGGTCCCTTTGACGAACCGCCGCGCCAGCCGGAGCACCACCACCTCAAGCAGCACCGCCGAGACGAGCGAGATGCTCAGGACGAGAACCGTCCGCTCGACCGGCGGATATCCGGTCAGAAATTCCGAGATACCTTCGAACATGGCGGCCCTACGCGGGCACGGGGCTTTTATATTCCGCCCGAGCCGGCAGCGAAACCTTGGAATACGACGAGGTGCTACCCGCTGGTAGATGTACCGTACCGGACATTACGGCGTCTCGCTGCTGCTCTACGCACCCGTGGGGTTCGCGCTGTTGCTCGCCGGCTTCCCGGCCGTCGCGCTGCTGGGGGGCGCCACGATGCTCACGCTCGCGCCGCTGCCGGACCTCGACCATCGGGTTCCGTTCGTCGAACACCGCGGACCGACGCACACCGTGGCGTTCGCCCTGCTCGTCGGTGCGGCCCTCGGTGTGGGGTGCTACCTGTCGGCGCCCGTGCTCGGACTCGACCCGCAGGTGGCCGGCGTGGTCGGTACCGCTGTCGGCGCCTACGGCATCGTCGCCCACCTCGTCGGGGACGTGTTGACCCCGGCCGGTGTCGCACCGTTCTGGCCGGTCTCCTCGCGGCACTACTCGCTCGAGGTCGCCGCCGCCGACAGCACGGTCGCGAACACCACCCTCCTCGCCCTCGGGAGCGTCGTCACGCTCGTCGCTGCCGTGGTCGGGGGCCGGCTCGGCTGAGGACCGAACTCCGGAGCTGTTGTCCGCCGTTTATTCAGCCCGGTTTTTTGCCATCTCCCGTGCGAACTAGCCGCATGGACCCCATCGATTACGGCCGGTTCGAGGCCGGACGAGACGTGAACTACTTCGACCTCGACCGGACGTTCCGCCGCGAGGTCGCCCGGGTACTCGACGAGGCCGAACACGCCTGGGCGGAGCCCCGTCTCCGGGAGTTCGGCGCGGTCGTGGGACACACCGTCGCGGACAATGCAGACGTCGTCGACGACCACGGTCCCGAACTGCACACGTACGACGCACGGGGCAACGTGCAGAACGAGGTCGAGTACCACCCGAAGCAGTACGAGAACGAGCGCATCGCCTACGGCGCGGGCATCGTCGCCGACGCGTTCGAGGCACCACCGGGCCGCGACGAGCCGATGCCGCTCACGCACCATCTCGCGATGGAGTACCTGCTCTCGTACGCCGACCCCGGCTTCACCTGCCCGGTGTCGATGACAGGTGGCGTCGCGCTCGTGCTCGACAAGTACGGGGAGGGTGACGTCCTCGACTCCTACTACGAACGTCTCGTCGCGCGCGATGGCGACGACAACGTCGAGGGTGCGATGTTCCTCACCGAGGAGCAGGGCGGTAGCGACGTGGGCGCGAACGAGACGGTCGCCGAGCACGTCGCGGGACGGGAGTACGAGCTCACCGGGGAGAAGTGGTTCTGTTCCAACATCGACGCCGAGGGGACGCTCGCGCTCGCTCGCACCCCGGACGCACCCGACGGTACGAAGGGACTCTCGCTGTTCCTCGTCCCGCACACGAAGGGGGACGCGTCCGAGACCGACGAGCTGAACGACCAGCTCTACCGGCGGCTGAAGGACAAGCTGGGAACCATCTCGGTGCCGACGGGCGAGGTCGAACTGCGGGGTGCGACGGGCTACCTCGTCGGCGAGGAGCAGCGCGGGTTCAGGTACATGACCGACATGCTGAACCTCGAACGCCTCTCGAACGCGACGGCCTCCATCGCCATCATGGGTCGCTGCCTGCTGGAGGCGAAGGTGCAGGCCGCGAACCGCGAGGCGTTCGGCTCGCCCATCCAGGAGTACCCCCTGATGAAGCGCGACCTCGTCGACATGGCCGTCGACCACGAGGCCGCGACGGCGTACACGTTCGACGCCGGCCGCGTCCTCGCCGAGCGCGAGGCCGGCGACGACGAGGCCTACCGGCTGATGCGCGCGCTCGTCCCGGTCGCGAAGTACCGGACCGCCCGGATGGCCGTCGACACCGCCTCCTACGCCATGGAGATCCTCGGCGGGAACGGCTACGTGAACGACTTCGTCACCCATCGACTGCTCCGCGACGCGCAGGTGCTCCCAATCTGGGAGGGCACGTCGAACATCCTCTCGCTCGACCTGCTCCGCGCCCTCGAGAGCGAGGACGCCCACGAGCCGCTGCTCGCCGAGATCCAGACGAACCTCGACGCCGTCGAGCACCCAGGGCTCGCGGAGACGAGGACCGCCGTCGAGGCCGCCACCGCGGACCTCGGCGCCGCGATGGCCGCGCTCGCGAGCGAGGACGGCGAGTACGCCCAGCTGCAGGCCAAGGAGCTGGCCGACCTCGTGTTCGACGTCTACACGGCCGCGCTGCTCTGTCGGGAGGCACAGACCGAGATCGACGACGCCGACGACGCACGCACGGCCCTCGTCGCAGACCGGTTCGTGGACCGTCACCTCCGCGAGTCGGGCGGGGACCGCGGCATCGCCGACGGCGATCGCTTCGCCCTGGAGCAGTTCGACGCCGTGGTCAGGCACGCGACGGTCGACCCGGCGTCGCTCGTCGACAGCGCACCCGCCGACGACTGAGACGACCTGAGCGGGCGACAGCGACCCAGCCCGTACTTCTCACGTCGTCGAGAAATCCATAATACAGCCCGAAATTCGGTTTTTCGGACGTTTCGGCCACGGTACTATGTTGTCACGGGGGAGACAACACGGAACCCTTATACGTCCTCCCGGGATGTGTATAGTTGCAATGGCAAACGGCAAGGTTGATTTCTTCAACGACACTGGCGGCTACGGTTTCATCGAGACTGAGGACGCGGACGAGGACGTTTTCTTCCACATGGAGGACGTTGGCGGACCGGACCTCGAGGAGGGACAGGAGATCGAATTCGACATCGAAGACGCGCCGAAGGGCCCCCGGGCCAAGAACGTCGTCCGCTCGTAATTTCGTAAACTCTCGCAGTTGACACTGCGACACTTCTTTCGACGCCACACCCGACAGTCGCGACGCCGTCTCCGCGGACCGGACGCGACGCCGAGCGACGCCGTTGGCACGTCGGTTTAGTCGGTGCGACACCGAGTAGGGCTATGGACCCCGACGCGGTCAGACGCGCCTACGACGCGGTCGGCGAGGCCTACGGCGAGTTCCGGCGGACCGACGGCCCCGAGACCGAGCTCTTCGACGCGCTGGTCGACGGGCTCTCGATGCCGGGACCCATCCTCGACGTGGGCTGTGGCGACGGACGGCGGACGGCCGCCCACATCGTCGACCGCCGGCCTGTCGTCGGGCTCGACATCTCGGCGGCACAGCTTCGTCTGGCGCGCGAGCGCGTCCCCGCCGTCGAGCGCGTCCAGGGCGACATGACCAGGCTCCCCGTCGCCGACGGCAGCGTTGCGGGCGTCGTCGCCTACTACTCGGTGTTCCACGTCGACCGCCGACGCCACGGCGAGGTGTACCGCGAGTTCGCCAGGGCGACGAAACCGGGCGGACGACTGCTCACGAACGTCTCGCAACGGCCGATGGACGGGACGCGGGCGAACTGGCTCCGCGACGGCGTCGACATGTACTGGAGCGCGCCGGGCCGGGAGCGAACACTGGAACTGCTCGACGACGCCGGGTTCGACCTGCTGTGGGAGCGCACTGTCACCGACGGGCTCGGCGAGTCCGTGACGTTCGTGCTGTGCGAGCGTCGGTGACACAGCAAGCGGACGAGCTGGTCTCACCGTGTGCCGGCCAGACCCACGTGAACGTCTGCCAGGGCTGGGAAACTCCCTTTAGGTGTCCGACCCGTCGGACGAACGTGAACGGAGACGACGCAGCCGCCGGGGGGCGCGCCCAGCGCGACCTCGTCCGTCGCGGCTACGACGAACTCGCCGACGCGTACGCCGCCGAGCGCGAAGGCAACGAGAGCGACGCACTGCTGGGCCGGCTCCGACGCGACGCGCCGGAGGGCCCGGTCCTCGATGCAGGTTGTGGCGACGGCAAGCCGGTTCTGGCGACGCTGGCCGACGATCGACCGGTCGCCGGACTCGACATCTCCGGCGAACAGGCCGCCCGGGCGAACGAGGTCGCGCCGGGCCGGGTCGTGCAGGGCGACATGACCGCGCTTCCCTACGAGACGGGCTCGTTCGCCGCCCTCGCGGCGTTCTTCTCCATCATCCACGTCCCCGCCGCCGAGACCCCCGCCGTCTACCGCGAGTTCGCACGGGTCCTCCAGCCCGGCGGCGTCGCCCTGGTCACGACCGGGACGGAGGACTGGGCGGGCCGGAACGACGACTGGCTCGACGGCGGCGCACCGATGGCGTGGGAGATCCTCGGCCCAGAGAAGAGCAGACGACACCTCGAAGCGGCTGGCTTCGACGTGTACGAGACGGTCGGTGTCGTCGACGGCGTCAGCGACGACGCAGACGGTGACGACGGACGACTCGTCGACCCCGACGCCGACGAGGCCGCGAAGCTGTTCCTGTTCGCGCGTCTCGCGGAGTGACTGGCCGACCCCACCTCAGCGCGGCGTCTCCGTGCTCCCTCAGCGCGGCGTCTCCGCGCCCCACTTGTCGAGCGCGGTCGCGAGCTCCGGGTGGCCGTCGGCGGCGTAGTCAGCGAGCGGGACGCCCTGCATGCTGGCCTCGACGGACTGCCGGAGCGCGCGGGCACCGGCCTCGGTGCCGTCTGGGTGACCGTGGATGCCGCCACCGGCCTGGATGGCGATGTCGGTCCCGAGCGCGTCGATGAGTGCGTCGACGACGCCCGGATGCAGCCCGCCGGAGGCGACCGGCAGCACGTCGGTCATCCCGTAGAGGTCCGACTTCAGCCAGGCGTTGATGCCGGGCGTGTCCTCGTTCTCCAGCTTGCCGAGCCCGGCGGTGCCGGTGTGGATGTGGTCGACGCCGCAGAGCCGGGCGACCTGTGCGAGGGTCCGCATCGAGACGCCGTGGTGGTCCATCCGGTCGAAGGCGGCGTGCATCGCGCGGTGGGCGTGGATTGCGAGGTCGTGCTTCTCGGCGACGTCCCGGACCGTCTGGACGGCGGACCAGCCCGCCGTCACCACGTCGACCATGATGAAGCCGCCGCCCTGGTCGGCGACGAACTCGGCGCGGCGGACCATCTCGTCGGTCTCGGCGGTGATGTTCACGAGGTAGTCCTTCTTCTCGCCGGTCTCCTCGGTGAGCTCGCGGGCGACAGACAGCGAGCGTTCGACGCGCTCCTCGAACGGGTTGAAGTACTGGTCGGTGAGGTTCTCGTCGTCCTTCAGGAGGTCGACGCCGCCGCGCCAGGCCTGCCGGGCGATGTCGACGTGGGCGTCCGTCGAGAGCCCGACCTTGGGCTTCGGGACGGTGGCGAGCACCGGTCGGTCGCCGGCGTCCAGCTTCTCGTGTGCCACGGCGGTCCCGAACTGCGGACCCGGGAAGCCCTCGACGAGCGTCTCAGGCCACTTGCAGTCCTCCAGGCGGATGCTGTCGACGGCCTTCATGCCCATGATGTTGCCCGCGATGCAGGAGAGGATCTGGGCCATCGAGCCATCCTCGAACAGGTCGGCCGGGTAGGCGACGGTGACGTTGCCGCCGGGGCCGGCGTTCTCGCGGATGTCGCAGGCGACCGCCGACAGGTCGGTGAGCTCGGCCTCGTCGACGTGGAGCGCTGCCCACGTCCCGTTGGACGATTCGGAGGCGACCCGCGAGGCGGCCGCCTCCATCGACATGCCCTCGGCGGGGGCGATGGTGAACTCGCAGACGAGGTCGGTGTCGGTCGGGGCGTAGTCGAGGTCGAGGAAGTCGTCGTACTCGATTCCGGTCATGGGAATCCGTACTGTTGCCCTGCCAGCTATTTGGAAGTTGCTATGTGCCAAACACTGGCACACGACTGCGGCGCGGTCGGCCGCTCACACAGCCGCTCAGAGCAACTCGGGCACGGCCGCCAGCGAGTCGACGACGTGGTCCGGCTCCACCTCGCTCCGGGCGAGTGCGGCCCGGTCGGTGACGCCGGAGAGCACGAGCACGGTCGTCATCCCGGCGTCGGCACCGAACCGGATGTCCGTATCCGGTCGGTCGCCGACGACCAGACAGCGCTCCGCCGGGACGCCGAGCTGGTCGAGCGCGGCACCGCGGGTGGCCGGGTGTGGCTTCCCGAGCACCGCCTCGGGCTCGCAGTCGGCGACGTCCGCGACCGCGTTGACGATGGCACCCGACCCCGGCACGTCGCGCTCGGCCGCGGGGACGACCCGGTCCGGGTCCGTGCCGACGAGTGGGACGTCGCCGCCCGAGAGCGCCCAGAACGCGTCCCGCAGGTCGTCGTAGTGGAACTCGCGGTCGATCGAGGCGACGACGACGTCGGCCGCGTCGGGGTCGTCGGTCAGCCGGAGCCCGCGCTCCCGTAGCTGCTCGCGGAGGCCGTCCTCGCCGACGACGAACAGCCTGGCGCCGCCGTGTCGCTCGGCGAGGTAGTCCGCGGTCACCGCGCCCGAGGTGAGCACCTGGTCGGCGGTCGCGTCGACGCCGGCGCGGGTGAGGCGGTCGGCGTAGGCCTCTGGAGTGCGGGTCGGGTTGTTCGTGACGAACAGCGTGGCGAGCCCGGCGTCTCGGAGGGAGCGGACCGCCGCCGGCGCACCCGGGAGGGCGCGTTCGCCGCGGAGTACCGTCCCGTCGACGTCGAGCACGACGCCGTCGAAGCGAGTCATCGCCAGGAACTGGGGCCCGCAGGCTATTGAGTGGCCTGCAGGTCGACGGGCTCGCCGGTGTCGGCACTCTCGTACAGCGCGTCGATGACGGCCATGTTGGCGACCGCCTCGTCGGCGTCGGTCCGGGGGCGACGGTCGTGCGCGACGCAGTCGGCGAAGTGGCGCACCTGCTCGGCGTACTGGTCGACGGGCTCGAACGTCTCGGTGACCTCCCGACCGTCGACCCGGTAGGTGATCGACTGGGGCTCCCCGGCGTCCGCTGGGTTGAACGCGCCGTCGACCTCGAGCCAGCCGTTCTCCGCCTCGACGCGGTAGCGCTGCTCGGCCTGCGTGTCGAAGCTACAGGAGAGCTGAGCGGTCGCACCGTCGTACTCGAAGGTGCCCGCGAGGTGGGTGTCGACGCCGCAGTCGCGCGTATCGAGGGTGCGGGCGCTGACGCGCTCGGGCTCGTCGAGCAGTGTCCGCAGGACGCTGACCGCGTAGCAGCCGACGTCCATCAGCGAGCCGCCGGCGAGGTCGGGGTCGAGCCGGATGTCGTCCGGGCGGCCACGGAGGGGGAACTGGAAGGTCGCGAACGCGCCGCGTACGGGCCCCAGTTCCTCCGCGACGATCTCGGCGGCGCGCTCGGTCTTCGGGTGGTAGCGGTACATGAACGCCTCCATCAGCGTGACGCCGGCGTCGTCGCAGTAGTCGCCGAGCGCGCGGGCCTCCTCGGCGTCGACCGCGAGCGGTTTCTCACAGAGCACGTCGAGTCCGGCGTCGGCCGCCCTCCGGGCCCACTCGTCGTGGTGGGCGTTCGGAAGCGGGACGTACACCGCGTCGATGGCCTCGTCGGCGAGGAGCGCATCGTAGGAGCCGTACGCCCGCTCGATGTCGAGGTCCGCCGCGACCGCCTCCGCACGCTCTCCCGAGCGCGAGGCGATGGCGGTGACCTCGTGGCCCGCCGTCCTGATGCCGGGGATCACCGCCTTCTGTCCGATGTTCGCCGTCGAGAGTATGCCGAAACGCATACGTCGCGCTTCAGTCGCCCCGGGTTTAACACCTGCCGATGCGGAGATAGTTGGAATATCAGGCCTGCAATTTAACTTTGCAAATTGGCCCGGCGATATAGCAAAAATTTAATTGTGTGGAGTCCGAGGTATCTACATCCCCCGATGACCAACAGGACGATGGACTCGGGGTCGTCTCGCATGGGTGGTGACGAGGCGAACCTCGACATCGACGAGCTCTTCGCGTCCTCAGGCGACGGCGGCCGCGAAGACGAAGCGACCGACGAGAGCGCGACACGCGAGGGCACGGGTGATCGCGACGAGATAGAGGATACGACGGCCGGCGAGCTGTTCCAGCAGCTCAGCGAGGAGGTCGCCGCGGAGGAGGAGGAACAGACGGAGGCTGACCCCTTCGACGAGCTCAGCGACGAGTCACCCGAGGAGATCATCGCCAGCGCCGACGAGGAGGTAGAGCACGTCGACGAGGTCGACGACGCCATCGCGGCGGACGACGAACTGTTCGATACGCTACTACTCCCCGAACGCGAGGAGGCGGACGGCTTCCTCTGGGTCCAGACCGAGGGCGACGACGGAGACGAGGAAGACGGTCCCTCCCAGGACTCGGCAGCGGCCGACGAACGCGCTCCCCCGGAGCCCGACGACGCCGCGACGACGGTGAGCGAACCACGGGACCCCGTCGAGACCGGCTCAACGGACGACGACCTCGACGAGGACGGCTTCTCCTTCAGTCTCGGAGACGACGACTCGTCGGAGACGGCTCCCGCGTGGGGCGACTCGGATGCGTCGGCGGCCGACGAGGACGACGAACCCGGAGACAGGGCCGCAGACGACACCGGGACCGAGGCCTCGACGGCCGACGCAGGCACGACGCCTGCCGAACCGACCGAGCCCGAGCAGGACGACGGAGAACCAGCGCTCGACAGCGGATCGACGCTCTCGGCGACGTTCGAGGACCCCGTCGACGAGGACGATGCAGTGGGCGACGAAGCGCGGGCGGAGACCGAGGCGACGGGCGAGTCGACGGACGACGCCGACACGGAGCCTGCAGCCGACGACGCGGGCGAGGGCGACGACGCGGGCGAGGGCGACGACGACAGCGACGAGGACAGCGGCGGCATCGCGAGCAAGATCCGCTCGATACTCTCGAGTTGAGAGTCCGGCGGGACTACCTTTTTCTCCCCGAGGTTCGTGTGGGACAGTATCGCATGAACCGTGACGCATCCAGGTACGTGGCTGTCTGTCGAGGACTCGGTCTGAGCGAGCGCGAGATCCGCCTGGGCGACGGCGACGCGGAGCCCGTCGAGGCGCTGTTCGAGCAGTCGTCACCGCGGGCCAGACACGACCGGTTGGTGTCGACGCTCGCCGCCGCCGACCGCGGTGTCGACCTACCCGGGGACGCCGACGGTCAGGCGGTCGCGACGGCGATACAGACGGTGCTCCGTGAACTGGGCCGCAGCGACGCCGCGACCGCCATCGCGGACGCGGAGGGGAGCCTGTTCGAGCGGATCGCCGCGGTCGAACGGGCGGTCCTCGATGGGAGCTACCGCGTGGTCCGGCTCGCGGACGACGACCGCTGGCGGTTCTTCGTCGTCGAGACACGCCGTCTCGCGGGCGTCAGGGAGCAGTTCGGTCAGGACGTCGAACTCGACGGGCTGGCGACGTTCCACACCGACCAGCCGGCGGACCGTTCACTGGACCCGGCGGACCATCTGCCGCCGGTGTACCGCGGTGACGGTGCCGAGCTCTCACCACCGGGGGGCGGCCCGAAGCGCGTCGTCTCGGACCGGAGCGTCGACGACGTGCTCGACGCAATCGCGGCGGCGGCCACCGACGACGAGGAGCCGGTGCCGCTCGACGGTGCGACTGACCGACACGCACTCGACGCCGCGCCGTCGGAGCCCGCGGGGCCGCCGCTCGACGAACCCCCGGTCGTCGCACCCGGAGAGGTGGAGGAGGAGCCGATCGTGGCCCGCGGCGAGGTCGAGGAGGAGCCCATCGTCGCGCCGGGACACGTCGAGGTCGACATCGGCGCCGAGCAGCCGAGCGCACTCGATGCCCCGACGGAACGGCCCGCGCTGGACGCACCGCCGGCCGAACCGGCGGGGCCGGCGCTGGAGGAGCCACCCGTCGTCGCCCGCGGCGAGGTCGAGGAGGACCCCATCGTCGCCCGTGGTGCTGTGGAGGAGGACCCCATCGTCGCACCGGGCGAGGTGGACGACGAGCCGGACGAGTCCGAGGACCGCTGAGGACGCCCTACCTGTTGGATGATTGTAACTAGTGGCCGGGGCGCTGGCCGGTCGCTTGGCCGACACGCCTAAGAACGGTTGACTGGTGACTTGGGACATGGGCAGTCCCGAGGATCTCGTTTCACACCACGTCACCGTACTCCGGCGATGCGGCCTCTCCGACGATGATATCTGCGAGGTGTACGGTGTCTCCGACCCACCCGACGACGTGTCCGTGGGCCGAGTCGTGATGGAATCGCTCGAGGGAGAACCGACACCCCGGAACCTCTACGACCAGACACATCGCGTCCTCGCGACCGCACCGCGGGGTATCGACGCACCGCGTGACTACCCGAACAGGGTCGTCCCGCAGCAGCTGAACACGGTGATGGGTGCGTTCGGCTTCTCGATGTACTTCCTCGACGGGAACGGCGACCCCCTGGCGTCCGGGGCGGAACCCTCCCAGCCGTTCCGTATCGCCCTCGAGGACCCGAACGGCAACGTCCGGACGACCACCTTCGAGTACCCGGACACCGCGCTCGACGAGCACAACTACCCCGCGCTCGTGGCGGCCATCCAGTCGGACCTGCTCGATGGCGTTCCACTCAGCTTCGCGATGCTGTCCGACTGGGCGGACGACCGCTGGCGGTTCGTCCTGTTCGAGGCCGACCGGCTCGACGCGCTCGAGAAGCACTACGGCGACGGCATCGAGTGTTTCGGCGAACCACTCCTCCACGAGCACACGCCCGTCGAGTTCGCCTCGGGCCAGGCCGTCAGTGAGCCGGCCGCCGAGACGGCTTCCGGGACCGGCACGAGCGACGCAGGCGACGAGAGCGACGGCGACATCGGCGTCGACGAGTCGACCGAGGGCTGGCTCGGCAGCGGCGGTTCGGACCTCAGCGACGTCGACCTCGAGGGGTCGTCCAGCGAGGAACCGGAGGAGACGGCCGAGACCGAGGCGGCGGTCGAGACCGGACTGGAGGACATCTTCTCGACGATCGAGGAGGACGCGACCGCCGGTGGCGACGGCGGGGTCGAGATCGAATCCACGGGCAAGTCCGTCGAGGACCTCATGCGAGGGACCACGGAGCCGACGGAGGAGGAACCGGCGGTCGACGGGGAGCCGGCGGCCGTGGCGGAAGAGGCGAGCGAGCCAGCGGGAGCCGAGACGGCCACGACGGATGCGGCGGCCGAGGCGGAACCGACGACCGAGACCGAGTCCGCAGCGCCCGAGCCCAGCACCACGGAGGCTGCCGCTCCGGAGGCTACGGAGTCTGCCCCTCCGGAGCCCACGGAGTCTGCCGCACCCGATGCCACTGAATCCGCCAGCCCCGAGGCGGTCGAAACGGACACGCCGGAGGCAGCGACCGAGTCCGCGGCCGAGCCCGAACCGCAGACGACCGCGGAGCCGACGGCGGATGCAGCGGAGACCGAAACGTCGGATGCGGTCGACGACGACGGCTTCATCATGGCCGACCCGGAGCCGGCCCGCACGGAGGCCGAGGAGCCCTCGGCCGCGGACGCTGCTGCGGAGTCGGACGACCAGCCGGCGGGCGAACCTGCCACCGGTACGGAGCCGAGTGCGGAGACGGCCGACGCGACCCCGGCTGAGAGAGACGCCGAGGCGACCGAGGAATCGACGAGCGAACCGGCCGACGCGACCAGCGAACCGGCCGACGCGACCAGCGAACCGGCCGACGCGACCAGCGAACCGGCCGACGCGACGAGCGTGACCGCGGAGTCGACGAGCGAACAGGTCACCGAAGCGGCAACGAGCGGATCGACCGGGACCGCCGAGACGACGGCTTCGACGACCGATTCGCCGGCTGCCACAGCGGAGTCGACCCCCTCGGAGCCCCCGGAACCCACGCCGACCGAGGCGACGACGGCAGACGGATCCGCGGCCACGGAGGCCGAGGAGTCCACGGACGACTCGGCGGCGAGCGAGGACTCGCCCGGCTTCGTCGGGCGCCTCGTCGCCGCGGTCAAGGGCATCTTCTGAGCGGCCCGTTTTCGCTTCCTGTCGGACGGTCGTACCGAACGTTAATATTCGTGAGTTGCGAAACCGTAATCTAACCGATGACCGACCGCGACCGACGCGAGCGGCTGGCCGAGTACGTGGCCGTCCTGCGCGGGGTCGGCCGCTCGGACGAGGAGATCCTGGCTGCCCACGGCGAGGACACCCTTCCGGACGGCTTCGCGCTCGAGGAGTTCCTCGACCACCGGTTCGACGACGCCGAGGAATCGACCCTGTACGAGCGACTGCACGACACGCTCGCGACCGGTGTCGCCGGTATCGACGCCGACCGCGAGTACTGGGCACACGCGCCGGCCCGCCAGCTCGACGAGGCGTGTCGCGCCCACGGCTGGCGCGTCGACCTGTCCGGTGAGGAGCCCATCACCATCACCGTCGAGGCACCGGACGGCGAGCGCCGCGAGTCGACGTTCCGCTATCCTGCGTCCGACCTCGGGCGGCACAACTACCCCGCGCTCGCCGCCGCCGTCGCCGAGCTCCTCGACGGGCTGACCTTCGCGCTGCTGACCGACCGCGACGGGCGCTGGCGGTTCGTCTGCGTCGAGACCGACCACCTCGCCGACCTCCGGGGGCGCTACGGCGAGCGCGTCCGCGTGTTCCGCCGACCGCTGCTCCGTGCCGAACAGCCCGCCGACTTCGCCGCTGCCGACGAGGGACGCGAGCAGCACGACCGCGGCTCCGAGCTGGCGAGCGTCGCCGGTGACGCCTTCGCGGAGTCCGTCGGAACGGGACCGCGCGTCCACCGCTCCTCGCGGTCGCTGGAGACCGAGATGGAGGTGGAGTCCGGCCCGGAGACCGTCGTGGGCGAGGGCATCGACGAGGTGTTCGAGACCATCGACGCCGGTGCCGAGGACGGGACGACGGCACCCGCGACTGCCGCGGCGGACGAGAGCGTCGACGACGACGTGGAGTCGCTCCTGTCGGACCTCGACGAGCCGACGCGCTCGGCCGGCGACGACCTCGGCGGGGCGACGGTCACCCGAAGTACCACGGGCGCGTCCGACGACGAGTCCCGTCCGACCGGCTCCGCCGGACTGGTCGGTGGCGGGCCCAAGACGACCGTCGTCGAGGACGGACTGGACGACGTGTTCGCCGACCTCGAGGAGACGAACCCGCCGGTCCGCGAGGAGGACCCCGAACGCATGGCGACCGACGACGTGCTCGACTCCGTCGACACCGAGCCGGAACCCGTCGACGAAGCCGACGAGCCAGGCGTCGAGGAGGTCTCGGAGGAAGCACCTGCAGCCGAGTCGACCGAGCCGCCCACCGAGGACGCCACGGCCCCGATCCTCGACCCGGACGAGCTGACGACGCCGGAGGTGGAGACGACGGCGGCCGAGTCACCCGGTTCGAGCGAGACTTCCGACGAGCTGCCGGTAGAGGACGAGAGCGATACCACCAGCACGGCCGGGGCCGCGGACACGACTGTCGTCGAGGATGCCCCGGTGGCACTCCCCGATTCCGGGAGCGGAGACGGCTCGACTGTCGGCGAATCGGCCCCCGACGAACCCGCCGTCCCGGGCACCGGTCCCGACACGGAGGTCCCCGAGACGGACGCCCTGACGAGCGAGTCGGACGACGACACAGAAGCGCCGGAGGCTGCCGTCGAGACAGGGGCGTCGGACGACGACACCGAAGCGCCGGTGGACGAGGCCGCCCCCGACACTGGGGACGCCGACCCGGCGAGCATCCCCGACGACGACACGGACGGCGACGCCGAGGCGCTGACGACGGTGGAATCGGGCACCGGGATGGACACCGAAGAACCGACGGGGCCGCCGGCCGAACCACCGCGCGAGATGGACGACTCCATCGACGCCGACGAGCCGACGGCGACCCCGAGCATCGACGAGATCGATCTCGACGTCGACGAGGACGACATCCCCGAGGTCGACGTCGACGAGGAGACGAGCACGGCCGGGCCGCTGGCCGGTGGCGTCGGCCCGACGCCGTCCTCGCCGTCGGCCGGCGGTCGGGAGGAGGCTGGTTCAGAGGAACCGGTCGAAGAACCGACGGAGGAGCCGGCCGGGCAGCCCGACATCTCGCCCGACGACCCCATCGACGCCGACCTGCTCGCCGACCCGGACGAGAGCGCGCTCGCGGACGCCGAGGCCGACGCCGACTACGACGACGTCATCGTTGGACGCCTCGGGGAGAACGGCGACTCCGAGAGACGCGGACCGCTCGGCAGGCTGGCGGCGTGGCTGCGGAACCTGTTCTGAGGGACGGGGGACGACCGTGTCGCCCCGAACCGGCGGCTCGCGTCCGTGGTTCGTCTCCAGTGCCGTTCGGCCGTGCTCGTAGAGCTCGTCGGGGTCGGTCTCGTCGTCCGAGCTCTCCGGCCAGCGATCGAGGTCGTTCCGCCCAGGACCACGGCGACCTCCTCGTCCCAGCAGATGGCACGTGCATACCGCCGAGTCTCGGGTGTCCATACGATCCGCACCGGTGACGTGTTAGATAGTACCACGCCGGTGCGGTGTTCACGTCACTCTCGGCAGGGTATCGGCGACGAGAACGTGACCGCGAACGGTCCGGTGAATCGAGACGCGGCGTTCGGAGCCTACAGGAAGCTCTCGATGTGGTCGGCGACCTCCTCGGGAGTGTCGCCGACGGGGACGCCCGCGTCGTTCAGCGCGTCGATCTTCGACTGCGCGGTGCCGGTGCCGGAGCCGGAGACGATGGCACCCGCGTGGCCCATGCGCTTGCCCGGCGGGGCGGTGCGGCCCGCGATGAAGCCGGCGACGGGCGTGTCGACGTAGTCGTCGATGAACGCCGCTGCCTCCTCCTCGTCCTCGCCACCGATCTCACCGCACATGACGATGGCGTCGGTGTCGGGGTCGTCCTCGAACAGCCGGAGCGAGTCGACGAAGTCCGTCCCGATGATGGGGTCGCCGCCGATGCCGATTGCGGTGGTCTGGCCGATACCGCGCTCGGTGAGGTTCGAGACGACCTGGTACGTGAGCGTCCCGGAGCGGGAGACGAGGCCGACGTTGCCGGCCTCGAAGATGTTGCCCGGCAGGATGCCCAGCTTCGCCTCGCCCGGCGTGATGATGCCCGGGCAGTTCGGGCCGATGAGTCGCGTGTCGACCTCGGAGAGGCGCTTGTTCACGCGGGCCATGTCCTGCGTCGGGATGCCCTCCGTGATGGCCACGGCGAGGTCCACGGGGGAGTCGAGCGCCTCGAAGATGGCGTCGGCCGCGAACGCGGGCGGGACGAACACGACGGACGCGTCGGCGTCCTCCTCGCGGGCCGCCTGGTCGACGGTGTCGTAGACCGGGACGCCGTGGACCTCCTGTCCACCCTTGCCCGGGACCGCGCCGGCGACCACGTTGGTCCCGTACTCGATCATCTGGCCGGCGTGGAACTTGCCCTCGCCGCCGGTGATGCCCTGTACAACCACTCGGGTGTCGTCGTCGACTAGTACGCTCATTTGTCCACCTCCTCCGCGTTGGCGACCGCACGCTGGACCGCGTCCTCCAGGGTCTCCTCGACCTGCACGAGGTCCTTGTTCAGGATCTCCATCCCCTCCTCCCAGTTCGTGCCCGCGAGGCGGACGACGACCGGCTTGGGGATCTCGTCGAAGCCCTCGAGGGCCTCGTTGATGCCGCGGGCGACCTCGTCGCCGCGGGTGATGCCGCCGAAGATGTTGAAGACGACCGAGTCGACGTTCTCGTCGGAGAACACCATGTCGAGCGCGTTGCTGACGCGCTCGGCCTTCGCGCCGCCACCGATGTCGAGGAAGTTGGCGGGCTCGCCGCCGTAGTAGTCGACGAGGTCGAGCGTCGTCATGACGAGACCGGCACCGTTGCCGATGATGCCGACGTTGCCGTCGAGACGCACGTAGTCGAAGCCGTACTCGTCGGCCTTGGCCTCGAGGTCGTCGCCGCCCGCGGCGGCCTCTTCCTCCATCTCGGCGAGCTCGGGCTGGCGGAACAACGCGTCCTCGTCGATGTTCATGACCGCGTCGGCCGCGACGACCTCGCGGTCGCTCGTGACCATCAGCGGGTTGATCTCGGCGTCGGCGCCGTCCCGGTCGTCCCAGAGCGTGTACAGCGTCTGGAGGACGCTGGCGACGTCACGTGCGACGTCGCGCTCGACGCCCGCCTCGTAGACGGCGCGACGGGCCTGGTACGGGTGCATCCCGAACGAGGGGTCGACGTGCTCGCGGACGATGGCGTCGGGGTCCTCCTCGGCGACCTCCTCGATGTTGACGCCACCGCGCGTCGAGACCATCGCGACGGGCTTGCCCTCGCCACGGTCCATCGTGACGCCGACGTACAGCTCGTTCACGAAGTCGACGGCCGCCTCGACGAGGACGCGGTCGACGTGGATGCCCTTGAGGTCCATCCCGAGGATAGCGTCAGCGGCCTCACGGGCTTCGTCGGCGTCGTCGACGAGCTTGATACCGCCCGCCTTCCCACGTCCGCCCACCTGTACCTGCGCCTTGATCGCGACCGGGTAGCCGATCTCCTCGGCCGCCGCGACGGCGTCGTCGACAGTGTCCGCGAGTGTCGACGACGGCGTCGGGATACCGGCGTCGGCGAAGACCTGCTTCGCCTGGTACTCGTGCAGTTTCATTGTTGGCTCGGTCGGTAGTTTCGCGGACCCGGAGTTAGTAGTGTCGAAACCGTCGGTCGCTTGCGGGAGACTGGCCCGCGCTGGAAGCCCGCCGAGCTGCCGGTGTCGGACTCAGTCGGGGTCCCACTCGGCGTCGCACTCGGGACAGACGAGCACCGCGCCGTCGTCGGTCGCCTCGACACGCATCGCGTCGTGCCCACAGTCCGGGCAGGCCACGTCACCGAGGTCGGGCGTCCACGAGATACGCGTCTCCCCGGCGTCCCTGGGCGCGCCGAGCGCCAGCACGAGGAGGTCGGCCGCCGCGTCGTTCCGCCCGCACTGGAACTCGCCGGGGCCGAACCGGACCGCCTCGCGTTCACCGACCGACACCTCGCCGTCACGCGTCTCGAAGGTCGCCTCTCCCGAGAGCACGACGAACACCTCCTCCTGGTCCGTGTGGGCGTGCCGGGACAGGCTCAGTCGCTCACCGGCCGGGACACGATAGCGGTTCAGCGAGAGCCCCTCGGTGCCGAGTGGGTCGGAGAGCGAGCGTCGTACCGCGCCACCCTCCGTCGCCTTCGCGGGCCGGTCGTCGACGGAAAGCCGTTCCATGGCCCGGTTTCGGCGGTGCCGGGGTTAACCGTTGGGTGCGCTTCCTCCCACTCCGACCCGACCACTGCTAGCCACCGAACATAAGTTCACCCACACGAACCTTCGGGTGATACTAGTGCCGACCTTCGTCGCCGTCGAGAGCATGACGGCCACCCACGTCGCGTTCGTCGTGCTCCTCGTCGGATCAGCGCTGCTCTCGGGTGGCCTCGGCACCTACGCGCTGTTCGTGGCCCGTGAGCAGCCCGGCAACCGACGGCTGCTCTCGCTGTTCTCGCTGCTGATGTTCGGTGCGGCCATCTGGTCGCTGGGCGACGGCGTCCAGCTGCTTCTCGTCGACGAACAGCGCAAGGTCGCCCTGGAGGCCGCGCTGAACATCGTCACCATCGTCCCCCCGCTGGCGTGGCTGCTGTTCGCGCTCAGCTACGCCGGACGGGACAGGTGGCTGAACCGCCGGACGTACGCGGTGCTGGCCGTGGAACCCATCGTGCTCACCCTGGTTGCCCTGACCACGGGGGGGCACGAACTGCTCTGGTCTGGGAGCGACCTGACCACGACCCTGGGCTCGATACCCGTGCTCGAACGCGAACTCGGCCCGATGTACGTCTTCCACGCGCTCTACTCGTACGTCATCGTGCTCGTGGGGGCCTACGTCCTGCTGTTCCGGTCCCGGACGCAGGACACCACGTTCCGCGGGCAGGCCGCACTCCTGACCGTCGGCGCGCTGGTCCCGCTGGTCACGAACGTCGCACACCTCTCCGGCGTCGGCCCCGACCTGAACCTGACCGGGTCGGCGTTCACCGTCTCCGGCGTCGCCTTCTGGCTCGCGATCACCCGGTATCGCCTGCTGGACGTGGTACCGGTCGCTCGCGAGTCCGTCATCGAGGAGATGCGCGACGGCTACGTGGTCCTCGACGACGTGAACCGCGTCGTCGACGCCAACCCGGCCGCCGAAGCCCTGCTCTCGACGTCGCTGTCGGTCGGCACGCCCGTGGCTGACGTGCTCCCGGCCGACGCCGACGTGCTCGCCGAGGATGGCACCGGGGACGAGCTCGCCGAGTTCGTCGTCGGCGAGGGCACCGACCGCCGGTTCGTCACCGCGACGGTCTCCTCCGTGGGGCGAGACGACGCGAGCCGACTGCTCGTCCTCCGCGACGTGACCGATACCCGGGAGGCCGAACAGCGGTTCCAGACGCTCATCGAGAACGCCTCCGACATCGTCGCCGTCCTCGACGTCGATGGGACGGTCCGGTACCAGAGTCCGTCGACGAAGCAGGTGCTCGGCTACGAGCCCGAGGAGATGGTCGGCGGGAACGCCTTCGACTACATCCACCCCGAGGACCAGGCCGAACTGGCCACGGAGTTCGCGAAGGGCGTCGCGGAGGACCGGACCATCGACCGTGTCGAGTACCGCGTCCAGCACGCCGACGGCTCCTGGCGGGTCCACGAATCAGTCGCCCGGAACCTCCTCGACGACCCCACCGTCGAGGGCATCGTCATCAACACCCGCGACGTGACCGAGCGCATCGAGCGCGAACGCGAGCTGGCGGCGACGAACGAACGCCTCGACCGGTTCGCCAGCGTCGTCAGCCACGACCTCCGCAACCCGCTGAACGTCGCCGAGGGCTACGTCGAACTGCTGGAGGACCGCGTCGGGGACGAGACCGACCGGGAGTACCTGGCGGAGGTCTCGGCGAGCCACGACCGCATGACCCGCATCGTCGACGACGTGCTCGCGCTCGCCCGGGAGGGCGGTGAGATCGGGGAGACGATGCCGGTCGAGCTGGAGTCCATCGCCCGTGCCGCCTGGGCCGGTGTCGACACCGACGGCGCGACGCTCGTCGTCGTCGACTCCACGACCGTCGAGGCAGGCAGGGACCAGCTCGCACGACTGCTCGAGAACCTCTTCCGCAACTCCGTCGAGCACGCCACCGGGGCCCAATCGGAGGAAGAAGCTGACGACGCAGGAACGACGGACAGCGGTGCAGACGACGCCAGCGTCACCGTGACCGTCGGCCTGCTTCAGGACGAGGAGGGGTTCTACGTGGCGGACGACGGCCCCGGCCTCCCGGCCGAGATCGGTGCCCGCGCGTTCGAACCGGGTGTCACCTCGCAGGGCGACGGCACGGGCCTCGGGCTGGCCATCGTCGCCGACATCGCGGCGGCCCACGGCTGGAGCGTCGAGTTCGCCGACACGGACGGTGGCGGCGCTCGCGTCGAGTTCGTCACGAAGAACTGAGCTGTCCCGACGACGTCAGGCTGCTGCCTGGTCGACGGTTCCCGCGCTGCCGTCGGTGCCGTCGGTGCCGTCGGTGCCGTCGACGCCGCTGTCGGTGCCAGTATCGGTGCCGTCGACGCCGCTGTCGGTGCCGTCCGTGCCGTCGGAGCCGGTCTCGCTCCCAGTACCGGTGCTGGAATCAGTACCGGTGTCCGTGCTGTCGTCCGAACCGCTTTCGGTACCGTCGTCGGTGCTGCTATCGGTAGCATCGCCGGCACTGGAACCGTCGTCCACGGTGCCATCGTCGCCGTCGGAGACGTCGTCACCGGAACCGTCGACGGGCTCCTGCGCGGGCTCCTCGGTGGAGGTGTTGTCGCCGGTGTCACTCACGGGCATGTCGACGCTGTCGTCGACGGTCTCGTTCCCGACGTCGCCGGCGGTGCTGTCGTCGACGGTGCTGTTGTCGGTGCTGTCGTCGACGGTGCCGTTGTCGACGCTGTCGTCGACGGTGCTATTGTCACCGCTGTCGTCGACGGTGCCGTTGTCGACGCTGTCGTCGACGGTGCTATTGTCACCGCTGTCGTCGACGGTGCCGTTGTCGACGCTGTCGTCGACGGTCTCGTTCCCGGCGTCGCCGACGGTGGGCGCGAGGGACTCGAACCCGACCGCGTGGGTCGAGAACGAGGCCATGTGGAACGTGGCCCACGAGTAGCCGTCCGCGTCGACGATGCTGTACGGGGACTGCTGGCCGTCCACGAGCAGCTGGAACGCCGTGATGTCCATCCCGACGGCGGCGAGCGCGTCGAGCCGTACCATCACGGTCGCGGGCGAGTCCACGACGCGCGAGACGGTGAACTCGACGACGCCGCCCGTGTCGGTGACGATGGACACGACGGCCACGTCGTCGCCGTCGTGGAGTACCCGGACCGAGTCCGCCCAGGCGGGGTGGTTCGAGCCGGTGACCTGGACGGTGCCGGTGTCGGGGGCGGGTGCCCCGGAGCCGCTGACCGAGACGTCTAGGTTCTCGCGGTCCGCGAACAGCCCCAGCGTGACGCTGCCGCCGGCGACGGCAGCGAGCACGACGAGCATCGCGGCGACTACGACCAGCACCGGGCTGAGTCTACCGCGCATTGTCCTCACCTCCGTCGGCCCGCGTGTCGCGAGTCGGGAACGTGTACTCCCCGTCCTCGGCGTCGAACGCGTCGCCGAAGAGTGCCGTCCACGCGGCCTCCTCGGTGTCCACCGCGTCGTCGACGACGGTCCACTCGCTCTCCCCGTCGCTCTCGCCGAGTGCGGTGTCGTCCGCCTCGCCGAGCAGCGACTCCTCGGCGTCGGTCGCCTCGTCGGTCACGGACTCCTCGTCCGCGGCGGTGGCCGGTTCGTCGACGTCGTCGAGCGGCGCGTCGCAGACGTACAGCATCGTGCCGTCCGAGTAGCTCAGGCGGTCGTCGGTCTCGTCGTGGACCAGCCAGCGCCCGGCCCCGGCGGCCATGGCGCGGAGCTCCGCCACGCTGGCCACGGTGACCGTGGGGAGCGACCGGGTCGTCTCGTCGAGCGAGCCACGCAGGACCCCGCCGTCGGCGGCGACCGCGGGCTCCGTCGTGGGTTCGACGAACAGCCGCATCCCGAGCAGCACCGCGAAGGCGACCGCGAAGGCCGCGAACGCGGAGACGCTCAGCTGGAGCAGCCGCAGGTAGGTGACCGACCCGTCGTAGACGAGATAGGCCACGACACCGGAGTAGACGGCCGCGACGCCGACGACCGCCATCGTGACGGTCAGGTCGCGGACGCTGATGCTCCAGCCGTCGGGTTCGTCGTCGGCCTCGGACGCGGCCACGGTGGCCACAGCGTCGGCGACGGACTCGTCGTCTGCGCTCTCGTCGCCCTCCTCGCGGGCGCGCTTGAGGAACGCCCAGAGCTCGGTGAGGACGAGCAGCGCGATGGGTGCCGCGACGAGCAGCGCGAAGCCGGTCGTCGTCCCGACGAACTCGACCACGTACCCGATGTACGGGATGGTGAGTATCACGCGGCCGACCAGCCGGTCGGGCGTGACGGTGCTCGCGTCGGGGTCCTCGTTGTTGTCACCCTGTGTGACGAAGGCCGGCCCGGTGGCGGTCTGCTGGATCTCGATGACCCGGTGGGTCGTCGGCGCGGAGCGGTCCGCCGTGACGTACGTGATGACGTCGCCGACGCGCACGTCGTCGCCGTTCACGTCCGCGACGACGACCGCGTCGCCGACGGAGATTGCGGGCTCCATGCTGCCGGAAATCACCACGAAGCTCGCGTCACCGCCCGCGACCTGCGGAACGGCGAAGACGACGAACGGGACCACGAGTGCAATGACGAGTAGCAGCGCGACGGCCCGGAGCACACCCCCGCGGGTCAGCTCGGGCGTCATCGGCGGCCACCTCCGTTGCCGGGGGTCCCACTGGTTGGCGGACCACCGGCGTCGTCGTCGTCGACCTCCGGGGCACCGAGCACGCCGTCCGTGCCGTTGCTGTCGAGGTCCTCGGGACCGTAGTAGGCGACGCCGCGGCCGCCCTTGATAGCGACCTGACAGAGCGTCGGGTCGGGCGTGTCGCCGTCACCTTCGATGTGGAACGCGAGCGCGACGACCTCGTCGCGACCCCCGTTCTCGTCGGGCTTCGTGACCGTCTCGGTCACGACGATGTCGTAGCCGGTGTCCTCGCAGTCGTCGTCGACCGGGAGGGTGTAGCGCCCGGGCTCGATGTAGTTGTTCCCGAGCGTGTCGGCCGTGCCGATACCGCAGTTCTCGGGGAGCTTGTCGTCGAGTTCGAGCTTCCCGAGCAGGACGCAGTGACAGCCGGGCGCACCGTCCTCGCAGACGTACACCTCGACGTAGCTGACGCCGTGTCTGTCGGGGCCGCAGTAGCAGTCGACCGCCGTGACGCCCGCGAACGGGCCGTCCTCGGTGGGGTCCGCGTGGCGACAGGCGACCGCGGCGAACTCGAACGCCAGTCCGACCGTCTCCTCCCCGACGTAGTCGTCGGCGAGCTCGTAGTCGAGCCGGAGGTGGAGCGGGCCATCCTCGACGGCGTTCAGGCAGCCGGGGACGGTCGCGGTCGGGTCGAACGCGGGGTCGAGTGGGAGGCCGGTCTGGTACGTCCGGGCGATGTCACAGAGCGTGCCCTCGAAGAGGGGGTCGCTCAGGGACAGCCCGGCCTCGTCGACGTACTGCAGGCTGAGCGTGAGTGCGCCCGCGAGCCGCCCGGTCGTCGACGGGCAGAACGTCCGCAGCCAGGTGAACGCCGGGTTGTTGACGCCGTCGTCGGACTCGGGCAGGTCGACCGTGAAGGTGACGTAGCCCTGTCTGCCGGGCGTGAGGGTGCCGAGGTCGATGGACACCTGACCGTCGCTGGCCCCGGTGTCGTCGCCGTGCTCCCACTCGACCAGCAGGTCGAGCAGGCCGGCCTGCAGCGAGTTCCCGGTGAACCGCTCCAGATCGGCCAGCGCGCCGTAGGTGCTGGCCGTCGAGATGGCACCTGCGCCACCGATGACGGACGCGCCGACGAGGATCTCCCGCCGGGTGAGGCCGCTCATTGCGCACCTCCACAGCTGACCGCCTCGCAGACGAGGTCGAACGTGACGCTGTCGGTCTGGGTGTCGGCGCTGGCCGGGTCGAACCGCCAGGCCATCCCGATGCAGCGGTTCTCGCCGCCCTCGAGACAGCCGACGTCGATGCCCTCGGGGCCGTACTGGTCGCTCACCTGCTGGAGCGAGCCGGTCGTGATGGTGGTGTCACCGAACCCACGGCGGCCATCGCAGCCGCCGAGCAGGCTCGAATCACGCCAGAGCTCGACGAGCAGGGCGTCCTGCAGCTCGCCGGTGTCGGTCGTCGTGTCGCCCGCGACGACCTCCGGTTCGACGATGTCGTTCTCGGCGGTCGCGGTGAGCTGCGGGAGAAGACGGACCTGAGCCGGCGTGTCCACTGCCTCGAACCCGACGACGAGGGTGCCCTCGTCGCCCGGGAGCAGGTTGTCGAGCGTCACGACGGGGCCGGAGACGCCGTCGACGTACGCTGGCGATTCGTCGGGGTCGAGGACGGTGGTTCCGTTGGTCACCGCCGACCCGTTCTGTACCTCGAGGACGTCTCCGTTGTACGTCTCGAACCATGCGACCTTGACCAGCGAGTTCGGCGCCGCGTACGTGTAGTGCGTGTACGCCGGGCTGGAGCCGAGCGCGCCCGACACTCCGGAGAGCGTGGCGAGCCCGACCGCACCGGCGCCGATGCCGGCGAGCAGGTCGCGTCGATTCAGTTGTTTCTGTGTAGATGTCACGTGTTTCCCCCCTGCCGCCCCCCAGGCGGCGTGTCGGACTCGACGACGGACCGATTCCACTCGTCGTCGTATCTCGCCTGTCGAGAGGACAGCGACGGGCTTAGGTATGGGTCGCCCGCCACCGGGATACGGACCGTTACCGGCCGCTCCGTGAGCGGTCGGGCGACCCTGCCGTCCGGTACGGCGACCCTGAAACCGTATGCCCGAAGCGACACCGACGACGCTGTCGGGGGTAGCGTCGTTCGTGGCTCGTCGAGAGGTGTCCCCGTCCGCGGGGAGGACCCGGCGACGGAGTCGAACCGTCGTGTGGTGACCGCTCCGGGTCGGTGTGGGGTGACGACGGCGGCGGGGCCGTCATCTCGCTATGGGATCATGGGATGGATCGTGTGGCTCGGGTGAGCCGCCCGTTCTCGGCTCAGGCCGGCGAGCCGTTGCCGAACGGGTTCGCGTTGTCGCCGTTGTGGCGGCACTGGACGGCGGCGAAGTCCAGGTCGAACTTCACGGAGTCGGTCTGGATCTCGTTGCCGACCTCCACCGGGACACACCACTTCATCGCGACGCAGTGGGTGCCCGGGAGGAAGCAGTACTCGTCGTCCTCGCTGGACTGGCCGAGCAGCGGGAGCGCCTCCAGCTTGAAGCCGCTCGCCGCCGCATCGTTGAGCTCTGCCAGGGTGCCCTCGAAGAACACCACCTCACCCACCACGACGGACTCGATGATGGACTCGTAGATGTTCGGGAGGACGATGGCGAGGTCGTCGGCCGACGTGTTGTAGTAGTCGGTGCCGTCGCCGTCGCCGGGGTTGTTGACCGCGGTGCCGGCCATGTCCCGGAGCAGCTGGGGCTCGCCTGCGCCGGGGTCGTTGATGTCGATGACGATGATGCGGGTGCCGCCGGCCTTCGCGTCGTTGGCGGCCTGCAGCTCGTCGACGTTGCTCTCGAACTGCTCACCGTCGGTGAGCAGGATCATGATCTTCTGGGCGCCCGAGCGGGCGTTGGCGCTGAGGTAGTTGTCGCCCTCCTGCACCGCGAGCCCGAGGGCCGTGCCGGTCACGCCCTCCGGGACTGCCGCGATGCTGGAGATGGCGTTCTGGACGTCGGCCTCGACTCCCGAGGGGCCGAACTCGACGCCGGGTGCCTGTGCGTCACCGATGTAGTCCTCGTTCCCGAACGTGAACACGCCGATCTCGGTGTCGGCGGTCTCGTCGAAGACGATGGTGGCGAAGTCGCCCGCGGCGTCCTTCGCGACGGCGAGCTTGGTGGTCGAGCCACCCTGGCCGTCGGAGATGATGCCGCCGTACTGGCTGTACTCCATCGAGCCGGAGATGTCCTGCACGATGAGGATGTCGCTCGTGCCGGCGCCCTCGGTGATGGTGTTCGAACAGTCCTCGTCGTACCAGAGGGTCACGTCGATGTTCTCGGCGAGCTCGCCCACGTCGGGCGAGTCGTCGACCTCCCCCTCGGGCTCGGTGAGCCCGTTGTCGACGTCGTCGTAGACGCTCCCGCGCATCCAGAGGTAGGCGGGGTTGTCACAGATGTGGAGACTGACGGTGACCTCACCGCAGTCGCCGGGCTTGACGTCGTCCAGCTCGAAGACCGGGATCTCCTCGCCGTCGATGAAGCCCTCGGTGTCACAGGCGAACCCGAGGTCCGCGCGCTCCTCCCAGGTCATCGGTCCGTCGGTCATGCCGATGAGGCCCTGGTCGATGAGCTGCTGCTCGGTCGGCGCCTGACCGATTATCTCCCAGCCGTTCGGCCCGTAGTAGCTGGCCTTGTAGTCGAGCTGGAGGTCGAGGCGACCGGCGGTCAGGCTGTTGCCGACGAAGCCCTCGCGGTCGTTGAACAGTGCGGTCGTGCCCAGGCCCGCGCCCGCGGCTGCCACACCGACCGTTCCGAGTCCGGCGAGGACCGTCCGCCGGGTGATGTCGTATGTCTGTTTTTCGGTCATTGTTGTGTGTACTCCCCCCTTACGGGGAACGACCCACCGACGGAGTCGAACCGTCGTCGCGGTCCCTGTGACCGGTGGGCCACCGTCGCGCCCCCAAGCACGACGGTCGAGGCAGTCAGTTCAGTCGTCGGTCTGTTCAGACGGTGGTGTTGTTGCCGCCGGTGCTGTTGTTGTCGCCCATGTCGCCCATGGGGTTGTGGCGCGACTGTTCGGCGTCGACCACGAGGTCGAACATGACAGAGTCGGTCTGGACCTCGTTGCCCACCTCGGCGGGCAGGCACCATTCGAAGCCGATGCACTGCGTGGTGACGGCTGCGTACGGGTCGCGCTCCTCCGAGGTGCGGTCGCCGTCGAGCGGGATACCCTCCGCGAGTTCGGCGAACACCTCTGCCATCGTGCCACAGATGATCTCCTTCTCGCCCTCGAGGACGAGCACGGCGATCTCCTCGTAGATGGTGTCGAGGTCGGCCGGGTCGGGCGCGATGAACGCGTCCCCGGGGTTGCTGGCGATGTCGTTCTCGAGGAACGCCTCGTCGGCGTCGCCACCGAGTGCGATGGTGAAGATGCGGATACCGTCGTTCTTCGCATCGGTCGCAGCCTGTTCGGCGTTCGTCGGGCTGTTGACGACACCGTCGGTCAGGACGATCATGACCTTCGAGGCGCCTGCGGAGGCATTCGAGCCGGTCATGAGTTCCTGGTTGGCAAGCGAGATGCCGGCGGTCATGTTCGTGCTGCCACCGGCCGTGTACGCCGCGATGGCGTCCTTGACGTCCTGGTAGACGGTCGTCAGCTCCTGGTCCAGCGTCGCACCGCCGCTGAAGGAGATCGCTGCGGCCTCGTCGGTCCCGGCGAGGTTGTCGACGAAGTCCTGTGCGGCGGTCCGGAGCGCGTCGATCTTCGGGCCGCTCATCGAGCCGGAGACGTCGCTGACGAGTGCGACCTCGAGCTCGCCGGACTCGCCCTCTCCGCCGGGCTCGTAGACGTTGTCACAGTCCTCGTCGTACCAGACGCAGACCTCGATGAGGTCGGCGAGCTCGCCCATTCCGGTGGTGTCCTCGCCCTCCGCGGAGAGCTCGGGCTCGGTCTGGCCGTTCTCGTTGTTCGCGTAGACGGACCCGGAGAGGTCGAGCCACGCGGGGTTGTCACAGATGTGGAAGCTGATGGTGACCTCACCGCAGTCACCGGGCTTGATGTCCGAGAGCGTGAAGACGGGGATGTCGTCTCCGTTGACGAGGAACTCGTCGGCCTCCTCGGAACAGAACGCGAACCCCTCGCCGGTGACGAGGTCCTCCCACGTCTGCATGTCGGCCGGGCTGGGTGCCTGGTCGAGCAGGTAGCGGCCCTCACCGAGGTCCTCGGCGTCCGGGTAGCCCATGGCGACGATGTCGTCGAGGCGGCCCGCGCCACCGAGGTAGGTGGCCTTGTAGTCGAGCTTCAGGTCGAGCGAACCCGCGGTGAGCGAGTTGCCGATGAAGCCTTCGCGGTCGTTGAACAGTGCGGTGGTGCCGAGGCCCGCGCCTGCGGCGGCGACACCGACGGTGCCGAGTCCGGCGAGGACTGTCCGTCGGGAGATGTTGTGTTGCTTGTCGGTCATTGGTCTATTACTCCCCCCTGAGGGGACGACCCGGCGACGGAGTCGAACCGTCGCGAGAGACCGCTCCGGGTCAGCGGTGTCCGAGCAGTGCGGCTACTCGAAGACCAGGTCGAGGGCGACACCCTCCTCGGCGGAGGTGTCGTAGTCGCCCTGCAGCGTCACGGTCACGTCGCCGGTCACGCTGAACGGACCGGAGACCTGCGCGCCGCTGGTGTTCACGATGAGGTGCTGGATGTCGCGCGGGCCGACGCCGTCGTCGTTCGACGCCATCACGGTGTCGGGGCCGACCAGGCTGATCGCGTCGCCGTCGACGCTGAGCGCCAGGTTGTCGACCGCGATGGTTGCCTCGTCGACCTTCCCCTGGACGGCGAAGCGGCCGGTCGGGGCCGGGATGCCGTCGGCGATGGTGACGCCGTCGAGCGTGAACGAGGCGGTGCCGGCGCCGTCGTACTCGTAGGCGAACGGGACCGTCGCACCGGAGGTCCACGCGTACTCGCCCTTGGTCGCGCCGACCACGTCGGGGCCGACCGCGAGCTCCCAGGTGTTCGTCCCACCGAAGCGGGCCCGGGCGAACGAGCCGGCGACGAGGGGCGCGAAGCCGCTCCCCTGGCTGGTGGTCACGGCGGGGTTGTGCCGCGACTGTTCGGCGTCGAACACCAGGTCGAAGCTGACGGAGTCGGTCTGGACCTCGTTGCCCACCTCGACGGGCAGCTCCCAGTAGAAGCCGATGCAGTACGTGCTCGCACCGGGGACCGGGTCGAACTCGGGCGTGCTGGCGTCGCCGTCGAGACCGACACCGGCCTCGAGCGCGGCGAACGCGTCGGTCATGCTCCCCTCGAAGATGACCACTTCGCCGTCGTCGAGGACGTTGTTGCAGTTCGGATCGTACCACATCGTGACCTCGATGAGGTCGGCGAGCTCGCCGACGCCGTCGACGTCGTCGCCCTCGTCGGCCAGCTCGGGCTCGGTCTGGCCGTTCTCGAGGTTGTCGTACATCGAGCCGGACATCGTCACCCACGCGGGGTTGTCACAGATGTGGAGGCTGACGGTGACCTCGCCGGAGTCGCCGGGCTTGACGTCGTCCAGCTCGAAGACCGGGATCTCGTCACCGTTGATGAGCAGGGCCTGGCCCTCCTCGGAACAGAAGTCGATCTCGCCGCCGAACTGGTCCTCCCACGCCTGCGCCTCGGCTGGCGTCGGGACCTGTCCGAGCACGACGTTGCCGTCGGGACCGTCGTAGGTCGCCTTGTAGTCGAGCAGGAGGTCGAGCGAACCCGCGGTGAGCGTGTTGCCGAAGAACCCCTCGCGGTCGTTGAACAGTGCGGTGGTGCCGAGACCCGCGCCCGCGGCGGCGACGCCCACGGTGCCGAGGCCTGCGAGTACGGTACGCCGAGTGATGTGTTGTCTGTCGGTTGTCATTGGTGTGTTCCCCCCCTGTGGGGAAGACCTGGTGACGGAGTCGAACCGTCTGTCCCACTCCAGGTCGATTGCAGCCCGTCTTCGTATGCAGCCCACACGGGTCGGGGATAGCGAGGGTGCGTCGCTCCCCGATGCCCTCGGTGTGGCTGCTCCCCCTTCGACGGGCCAACCTACCCTCCGACACCTATCGACTTACTTATGCTCTACTTTCGTCCTCTCAGCGTCCCGTTGCGTTCCGGTCCGCTGTTGCTACCACCGAAATTGCCGCGACCGGTATGGTGGCCGGACACGGGTCGTCGGACACGTTAGGACCGCCTCTGCTATCGGTTTCCACGTCGAATCCTCCCACGGCCGACACGGCGACCGTACTGACTGTAATGCGACCGGATAGAGACGCCTGCCGTTTCTCGACCTCGAACCTCTCCGAGAACAGACCATTACAGTCGGCCCTTGCGACGGCCGAACGACCGGTGTCCGCTCCCCATACCTATCCCCCCTACGCGTGTACTGTACTCCCGACGACGCTACCGGGGCGTCATGGGGGGACAATGTTACTCAACAAGACACGCACAGTATCCGATTCGGACGTGTTCGCCATTCTCAGCAACCCACGCCGCCGCTACACGCTGGAGTACCTGCGCCGCCACGACGAGAGCGTCGCCCTCCGCGACCTCGCAGAGGCCATCGCGACGGTGGAGTCCGGCGAGTCACCGGCCCCGCGGGCCGTGCGCCACGCGGTGTACGTCTCGCTCCACCAGACCCACCTCCCGATGCTCGACGCGGCCGGCGTGCTGGCGTACGACGCCGACCGCAAGCTCGTCGAGCTCCTCGACTCCGCCCGCGACGTGGAGCGCTACATGACCATGACGACCGTCTTCGGCGTGACCTGGGCCGAGTACTACCGCGCGCTCGGCGTCTTCGGGCTGTTCCTCGTCGTCGCCGCCCTCGCGAACGTGCCGGTCGTCTCCGCGATTCCGCCGCTAGCCTGGGCCTCGACCTTCCTCGCGACGTTCGCCGTCTCCTCGGCCTACCAGCTCTGGGGACAGCGTCGGGGTCTGCTGCGCGCGCTGTTCTGAATTACTGTTTCTCGTGGCGATTCAGTTCTATCGGTGAACCCGGAGAGAGGGACAGCGACGACTGGACCGTCTGGACCTCTCTCGGCGACGGTCTGTACCCGTCGAGTCCTGCTGGATCACCGACGCGTCTGCTGCTCGTCGAGTACCGGGAACCGAGGCTCCGGAATCCACGATGGTTCGGAGATTAACACCTATACCTGACACCCCGTTTACTGCCTGTATATGCAATTCTGTGGCGAGTGCGGTTCGTTGATGCATACGGAAGGCGATACGTGGGTGTGTCGCTCCTGTGAGAACGAAGCGCCGCGGGACTCGCAGGCGGAAGCGGCGATGGCGACCCACGATGGACAGCGGGACGACGGGCCACCCGACGTGGCCGACGCGACCGAGGGCAGCACCGAGACGGTACAGGAGCCCTGTCCGGCTCGCGACTGCGACAGCGACCGGGCCTCCTCCGAGATGATGCCGAAGCCGGGCGGCTCCTACGAGGTCCGGCTGTTCACCTGCGTCGAGTGCGGCCGGAAGTGGCGCGAGTCCTGACGTGACAGTTCGTGAAAACAGGCGCAGCGAGCGTCGGGTCGACGTCTCCGACACGAAAAGACGATCGCTGCCTGGAACCGCTGTCTCCAGTTCCTGACGAGGCCACGGAGAGACTCGCTCGTAGCGGGATGTCAGGTCCCTGTCTCTCCCAACCAGTCCACTCAGCCAACAACCCGGATGAAACCACGGGATTCGAGTGCCAGAAGATCGCCTCTCAGGCCGGCGTCGCGGCCATCGACTCGTCGAAGGGCAGCTCGAACAGCCGGGCGTCACAGCCCTCGCAGTTCGCAGCCACGACGTCGTACGACCGGCAGCAGGACTCCACGACGTCCGTCCCGAACGAGACGTCGCCGTCGCAGGTCGGACACCGGTCCAGGAACATCCGGAGGCCGGCCAGCAGCTCGCTCCGGTACGCGACGGGCATCGCCTCCCAGTCGTCGAGTCGGGCCGCGAACACCGGGGCTGCCGCCATGTCAGCGACGAACGCTGCACGGGACTCCCACTGTCCCATCCACTCGCCGTCGTACCACGCGACGAAGCGGCCGGGGCGTGCGTCCAGCCGGATCTGCTCGACGTCGAGGTCCGCGAGCGCGGCCAGCGCCGCACGCTGGCTCGGCTTGTCCGTGAGCAGCTCCATCTCCGCGTACCACGCGGTGGCGAACTCGCGGTCGAGCTCGAGGTCCCTCTCGCCCGGCGCGACCGCACCGGAGTCGACGAGCAGCTCCTCGACCGCGAACGACTCGGCGTCGAACCGGGCCGGTCCCTTGTCGAACCACGCCAGCAGCCAGTCCGGGAAGTACCGCTTCGTCAGTTCGGGTGTGCCCGGTACGAGGTAGCCCCGCAGGTAGATCGCCGTTACCGAGACGAGCGCGACCCCGACGGCGAGCACCGGCGAGAGCAGGAACGCCCCCGCCGAGAGCACGCCCGCGATACCGAGGTTCGTCACGGTACACGGTATGCAGCGGTTCTCGCCCGTGTACTCCGGGCGCCGCAGCTGGTCGAATATCGATCCTCTCCCCCTCCTTGCTGTCGTCCCTTCCATCGTATGTTCTCCCGGAACGGTCGCTCGATGCGCCGATTCCTCGGTAGGATTACACCTCTGAGCGACATAGGTATGACAGCAGTACCGCCGGTACGGACGCGTGACCGGATTGCGGAAATTTGCGCTTCTGGTCGTTCCGAAGGGTACGTTTTCTCGCCCCGGTCGCTCGATTCTCGCACCGTGACAACGACTGTGCGGACCACCGGCACGGTTAATACTGATAAAGTACCTTTAGTATACAGGGGGAACAATGAACAGTATAGCTGAAGGTGAGGGGAGGAGCGACGGCGCACCCGAGTCGCCCGAACTGTCGACGAATGGACAGCCGAGCACCGACGTGGTGTACCAGACGTTGAGCAACCACCGCCGCCGGTCCGTCCTGCGGGCGCTACTGGCGTCTGAGCAACTGACCGTCCGCGAGCTGACGGCCTACGTCGCCGCGCGGGAGTGTAACGTCCCCGTCCCGTCGCTCGAGTACAAGCAACGAAAGCGCGTCTACACCTCGCTCGTCCAGACGCACCTGCCGACCATGGCGAAGAACGGCGTCGTCGACTACGACAAGTCCAGGGGCACCGTCGCGCGGACCGACGCGACCGCGGCGTTCGCACCGTACCTGGACGAGCAGCTCGTCGAGACCACCGTGTCGGCCCCCGTCTGGAGCATGCGGTACATCGCGCTCGCGGCCTCGTTCGCCGTCGTCGTCGCGCTGGGCTGGCTCGGCGTGCCGCCGCTCGGGTCGATGCCCGGATTCGTCTACGGCGGGCTGTTCGCCGGCGTCCTCGCGGTCACCGCGGGTGTGCATCTCCGCAGCGAGCGGCTGGCGGCCGAGGCGGATGGGTCCGACCGGAACGCCGCACGGACGCGCGACTGGCAGTTCTGGCGACGGACCGGGTGAGAGAAACGAGCCGCGAACTTACGCGATGAGCTTCTCCTCGCCACGCTCGACGACGACGCGACACGGCGGGGAGATCTTGTTGTAGGCGCGGCGGAAGGCGTCCTTGACCTCGGGGGCCTGGTCGACGGTGCACCAGCAGGTGAACAGGCGCTCGCCCTTCTGAACTCGTGCTGCTGTACCGACGATCTTGCCGAAGGCCTGGCGCATACCGTCCGAAACACGGTCGGCACCCGCACCGGTGGCCTGCTTGTTCTCGCGGATGACGTGGTGCGGGAACTTGCGCAGGATCATGTAGTAGTTGCCCTCGCCGAGGGTCTTGATGAGGTGGCGGTTCGCCGAGAGGCGCGAGGCCTCCAGCGAGCCGTGACGCAGCTGGCACTCCTCCTCCAGAACCAGCGAGATCTGGACCGGCCAGTCGTCGGGGTCGCTCGCGGTGTCGCCCATCTTGTGCTGTGCGATCTTCGAGCCGGGGATGCCGGTGATGTACTCGCGTCGTGTGTACGCGGGCTTGGAGATCTCCCGGTACATCGACGCCGGTTTATCGGACATGGTCTTGGCGTAGCCTCGCGCCTACGCCGGTAAAGTACTTTCGAGGCCGTCTCGCTACTCCTCCGTGACCCGTGGGTCGAGCCAGGCGTAGGCCACGTCCTGGAGGAAGTTTCCGGCGATGCCGACGTAGGCGACGACCATGGTGGTGCCGAGGATGAGCGGCATGTCGCGGTCGCGGATGGCCTGCAGCCCGAGGTCGCCCAGTCCGGGGATGTTGAACACGAACTCGATGACGTACACCTGCACGACGAGTGTGCTGACGAGGTCCGCGAAGAAGAGCGAGAGCAGCGGGAGCGCGGCGTTCCGGAGGACGTGCCGGACGACACGGACGTTCGACGCACCTTTCGCGCGGACGAGTGTGACGAACTCCTCGCCGAAGTAGTGGGCGGACTCGGCGCGGACGTAGCGCAGCTGGCCGGCCGCGAGCGTCGTCGTCAGCACGGCCGCGGGGAGCAGGTACGGGACGAGGGTGTCGGGCTGGGCGAGCGAGACGGTCGACGGGTAGCCGACCGGCAGCCAGCCGTACCACTCGGCCCCGGCGAGCAGGGCGAGCTCGGCGATGAAGAAGTTCGGCAGCCCGAGTCCGAGGTAGCCGATGGAGGAGACGGCGTTGGCAACCCGCGAGTGCGGGTTCAGGGCGGCGTAGGAGCCGACGGCGAGCGCGATGCCGAAGGAGGCGACGACGGCGGGCAGCACGTACGCGAGCGTGACGGGGACCGCGTCGGCGATGAGCCCGGTCACCGGCGGGGCTGGTCTGTCGCTGAGCGCGCCGCCGAACTGCCCGACCGACCGCCCCCAGTCGAGCATGGTCACGTCGATCACCCAGGAGAGGTACCGCTCGTGGAGCGGGTCGTTCAGGTTCTTCGCCTCGCGCACGGCGTCGACCGCCGCCGCCTGGTCGTCGACGGACTTGCTCTGGCTCAACCAGCCGAGGTTCGGGTCCGGCATCGTCGCGACGACGACGAACGCGACCGTCATGACCGCGTACGTCGAGGCGACGGCGAACGCGAACCGGCGGGCGAGGAATCCCAGCCGGCTCACGGACCGCCACCGGTACGGCACGTACCTCGGAGCATCGTCCGAGGAATCGTGGACTCGACTGTTATACCGGTCGATATCTCAAACGACTGTTTGACTCTTGGTACCATTTTACACCATCCGCGTCCCACTCGGACCATGGCCGCCGCAGACGACAGCGGATACCTCGCCGCGAGGGCCACCCGACGATGAGCGATACCGGCCATCGCTTCGAGGACGTGGACTGGGACGAGGTCGCCGCGAGACGTGGTCGGCCCTCCCCACGGACGCTCACGTACGCGACGGGACTCCTGTTGCTGACGGTCGGCTTCCTCTACGACACGTTCCTCGTCCACGGTCGACCGACGTTCGTGGCCGTCGGCCCCAGGGTCGACCTCGGGTTCTTCCTCGTCACACCGCTCACGTGGGACCTCGGTCGGCTCGACTGGCTGTTCCTCCTGTCCCTGCTGACGTTCGCCTGCTACGTCCTCTGGCCACTGGCCGTCGACGGCCGGCTGCGGCGGCGGCTCTGGCGCGAGTTCCGCGGGCGCCCCGTCGCGCTGGCCTGCCTCTGCTACCTCGTCGTCGTGTTCGTCGTCGGGCTGTTCGGCCCCTTCGTCTGGACGCCGGACGTGAACTTCAGCCACTCGCACCAGCCGCCAGTGTTCGCCCGCGGCCCCGCCCAGTTCGCCACGCCCTGCGTCGGCCCCGAGACGCGGGCGTCCTGCTACGGCTCCTGGCAGTACCCCCTCGGGACCGACCCGTTCGGCTACGACATGTGGGCCGTGCTCGTCTCCGGCGCCCACGTCGCGGTGAAGGTCTCGCTCGTGACGGCGACGCTCATCGTCCCCGTGGCGACGTTCGTCGGCACCGTCGCGGGCTACGTCGGCGGCCGGCTCGACTCGGCGCTGATGGGCTACGTCGACGTCCAGCAGACCATCCCGGCGTTCGTCGCCTACATCGTCCTCTCGTACTGGGGCCGGTCGCTGTTCCTGTTCGTGCTCGTCTTCGGTCTGCTCTCGTGGGGCGGGCTCGCCCGGCTCGTCCGCTCGGAGGCGGTCCAGCGCCGCGAGACCGGCTACGTGCTCGCCGCGAGGAGCGCCGGCGCCGCGGACAGCGCCATCGTCGCCCGGCACATCGTCCCGAACGTCTCGAACGCCGTCCTCACCGGCCTGACACGGCAGATCCCGCTCATCATCCTCGTCGAGGCAGCCATCTCCTACATGGACATGAACGACATCATGGTCATCTCGTGGGGCGAGACCATCTCGGGAGGACTCCACGGCACCTTCGCCTACTTCCCCGAGGTCTGGTGGCCCGTGCTGTTCCCGGTCGCGGCACTGACGCTGACGGTGGTCGCCTGTTCCATCGTGGGCGACGTGCTGCGGGACGCCCTCGACCCGCGGTCGGGGTGACTCAGTGCTCGCCCGACGACGCGCTCTCCTGGGCGGTGTCGGTCCCCGCACCGCCACGGAACGAGTGCCAGAGCCAGAGCGCCGAGACGAGCGCGACGACGGCAGCGAACAGACTGATCATCGCATCGACGGCCTCGGGGTCGGGCGTTCCGAACGTCTGGTAGACGAGCAGCAGCGACAGCAGGAGCGCGATGGTGATGAGCCACCGCCGGATGGAGCGGAGGAGGGCCTCGGTCATGATTGGGTGTGCTGCGTGGAGCGTGAAGTGTCTTGCCTCCCGCTCGGTATCCTCATCGTGACCGGGCGCCTCCGATGCTGTATGCCGACCGTGCAGACCGACGACATCGAGACGTACTACGTCCGGCAGGGTGACGGTCCGCCGGTCGTGTTCGTACACGGGCTGCTCATGAGTACCAGCATGTGGCAGCCCCAGGTGGACGCCCTCGCGGACTCGTTCACGACCATCGCGTACGACGTCCGTGGCCACGGCCGGACCGGCGGCTCGGCGCGCTCGTCGTACGCCATCGAGCTGTTCGCCGCGGACCTCGCCGGGCTGTTCGACGCGCTCGACATCGAGCGGGCCGTGGTCTGTGGACTCTCGATGGGCGGGGCCATCGCGCAGTCGTTCGCCGCGGCCAACCCCGACCGGGTCGCCGGGCTCGTCCTCGCCGACACGTTCCCCGCCGGCCCGCTGCCGCTCACCGGCCGCCTCGCCATGGCGAACATCCGGTTCCTCGCCCGACTGGACCGGCTCGTCGACTACCGCACGCTGAACCGCTGGCAGCTCCGGGTCGGCGACAGGCTGCTCCCCGGCGTCGCCGGGGACGGTGAGACCGTCCAGCGCCTCGTCGAGGAGGCCCCCCAGATCTCACACGACGAGTTCGTGAAGGTCGCGGATGCGACCGCGGGGTTCCAGCACGAGCGCGTCGACCTCTCCACGGTCACCGCGCCGACGCTGGTCTTGCACGGCGAGCACCTCCCCACGGCCAACGAGGAGACGACGGACCGACTGCTCGCCCAGCTCGAACACAGCGAGACGGCCGTCCACGTCGTCCCGGACAGCGGTCACGCCTCGAACATCGACAACCCCGAGTTCTTCACCGCCCGGCTCCGCGAGTTCCTGTCCGAGACGGTGTATCCCGACGTGGTGGCCGGCGGCTCCGGTGTGTAGGCTGGTCGAACCGGATTCGAGAAGTGCCTGGGAGGGGTTTTGAACCACGGTCGGACGTGCTCGCTGCGCTGCGCTCGTCCTCCCTGGTACAAATCCCCGACGCTGCGCTCCTCTCTCACTCACTCCGTTCGTTCGAGAAGTGCTCGGTAGGGGATTTGAACCCCTGTCCTCGGCTCGAAAGGCCAAGATGATTGGCCGGACTACACCAACCGAGCGCATCAGTTCGTTCCCGGTGGGCGATTTTAAACCTTCCGTTCCCGCCGGATTCCGGCACTGTGGCACACGCGGAACTCACCGGGTCCTCAACCCTTAACCGGGACCCGCGCCAGGGTGCGAGCATGAGACGTGTGCGCTTCCGCGACCCGGCCGGTGCGGTCCGGTACGGCGAGTGGGACGACGGCCAGATCGAGTTCGGCGACCGGACGTTCGGGGAGGACGAGGTGGACGTGCTCGCGCCGTGTGAGCCCTCGAAGATCGTCTGCGTCGGGCGGAACTACGCCGAGCACGCCGACGAGATGGGCAACGACGTGCCCGACAGACCGCTGCTGTTCCTGAAGGGGCCGAACACGGTCGCCAGCCACGGCAGCGAGGTGACGTTGCCCGCCGGCAAGGACCGGCTCGACTTCGAGGCCGAGCTCGGCGTCGTCATCGGCGAGCAGGCCAAGGACGTGAGCGAGGCTGACGCGATGGACGTCGTCGCCGGCTTCACGTGCGTGAACGACCTCTCGAACCGCGACGACCAGCGACGGGAGACGAACTGGGTCCGGGGGAAGGCGTTCGACGGGGCAGCGCCCCTCGGCCCAGTGCTGGCGTCGCCCGACGAGGTGCCCGCGGACGCGGCGGTCCGGTCGTACTGCAACGGGGAGCTGCGCCAGGACTCGACCCGCGAGCTGATGCTCTTCTCGGTGCCCGAGCTCATCGCAGAGATCACGAGCTACATGACGCTCGAACCCGGCGACGTGATCGCGACCGGCACGCCGGAGGGCGTCGGCAAGCTCGAGGACGGCGACGAGGTCGTCATCGAGGTCGAGGGCGTCGGGCGGCTGGTGCACACCGTCGAGATTCCCAGCGCTTAAGTTTTAGGTCGGCCTAATCGCGTTCGACATGGAGCTGACGCGGCGGGACGCACTGGCCGCGCTGACGTCGACAGGCATCGTCGTCGGTGCCGGCGCGGCGGCGCTCTCGCAGGAGCGACTCGCCGATAGGCGTGCGGACCAGCGCGTTGATGTCGAGACGCTGGTCGCCGTCGCCGAGGTCCTGTACCCGAGCGAGGTGGGCGGCGTGCGCGAGTTCGTCGAGACCTACGTGGCGGGCAGGACAGCCGACAGGCCCGACTACCGGGACGGGATGGCGGACGCGCTCGCCGTCGTCGACGACCGCGCCGAGCGCTGGTTCGACGGGTCGTTCGCGACGCTCTCGCGGGCGGACCGGGACGCGACGCTCCGACAGCTCGGCGCGGACGCCATCGACCCCGACCCGGAGGGCCGACCGCCCGCACAGGTCCGGTACTACGTCGTCAACGAACTGCTGTACGCCTTCTACACGTCGCCGACGGGCGGGTCGCTGGTCGGCACCGAGAACCCCATCGGCCACCCCGGTGGGACGGCGAGCTACCGGCGGGGGCCGGACGGATGAGCACCAGTGCGCCCGCAGACGACGTGGACCGCAGCCCGTCGCCGCGTGCCGACGTCTGCATCGTCGGAGCGGGGCCGGCTGGCGCACTCGTCGCCCATCGGCTCGCTGGGGCGGGCTACGACGTGGTCGTCCTCGAAGCCGGCCCCCGGTTCGACCCCACAGACCGGCTCGAACGCATGGAGCGGCACATCCGCCCGAGCCACGGCCCCGCGGACGTGTGGGACATGGGCGGGCCACGCGACGCGTACACGAACGCGGGGGCGGAGCACTACCCACTGAACGCGGCGCGGGTCAAGGGCGTCGGGGGGACCACGCTGCACTGGCAGGGGATGGTGTTCCGGCTGCACGAGGCCGACTTCGAGCGCCGGAGCCGTCACGGCGTCGAGCGCGACTGGCCGATCGGCTACGACGACCTCCAGCCGTACTACGCCGCGGCGGAGCAGGAACTCGGCGTCGCCGGGGCCGACGACAACCCGTTCGCGCCCCCACGCGAGACGCCGTTCCCGATGCCGGGGTTCCGGCCGTCGTACTCGGACTCGCTGTTCGCCGAGGCGTGCGAGGCGCTCGGTATCGCGATGCACTCGGCCCCGAACGCGCGGAACTCGGAGGCTCGCGACGGGAGGACAGCCTGCCAGGGCTACGGCACCTGCAAGCCCGTCTGTCCCTCGGGCGCGAAGTACGACGCGACGGTCCACGTCGCGAAGGCCGAGGCGGAGGGTGCGAGGGTCATCGACCGCGCGCCGGTCCAGCGCATCGAGCACGACAACTCGGGCGAGACGGTCGAGGCGGTCGTCTATGCGACACCGGACGGCGAGGAACATCGACAGGAGGCCCGCCGGTTCGTGCTCGCGGCCGGCGGCATCGAGATCCCCCGGCTGCTCCTGCTCTCGCGCTCGGAGCAACACCCGGACGGGCTCGCGAACGCCTCCGGCGCGGTCGGGCGGTACTTCATGGACCACCTGTTCGCCGGGATGGGCGGGGAGCTGGACGAGCCGACCCGTCAGAAGCACGTCGGCTTCATCACCAGCGAGTGCCACCAGTTCTACGACGACGTGGACGGGTCGGTCGGGCCGTACAAGCTGGAGTTCCTGAACTACGCGGGCCCGTCGCCGGTGGACATCGCACTCTCGACCGACAGCGAGGCTGCCTGGGGCGACGCGCTGGCCGACGAGATCCGGGGCGCGTACGGCAACCGCATCGCGATGGGCGGGCTCTGCGGCCAGGAACCGCGTGCGGAGAACCGGGTGACCCTGAACCCGGACGTGACGGACGACCACGGCAACCCCGTCCCCGAGATACACTGGTCGCTCGGCGAGCGCGAGCGGCGCACCATCGAGGCCGCAAACGAGCGACAGGCGGCCATCATGGACGAGCTCGGCGTCGACGTCGACTGGGTGGCCGGGGCCGACGCGACCGGCCCGGCGTTCCACCACATGGGGACGACGCGGATGGGGACAGATCCCGACGAGAGCGTCGTCGACCCCCGGCTCCGGACCCACGACCTCGACAACCTGTGGATCGCCTCCTCCTCGACGTTCGTCACGGGTGGCGCGCTGAACCCGACGCTGACCATCGCGGCGCTGGCTCTCCGGGCGGCCGACGCGGTTTCGGAGACGCTCTGACCGAGCGCGTGCCGTGCGAACCTGCCCCAATATAACGCCATAAAATCCGATTAAATTCTAGGGGAGACCTTTCTCACCGGGCTGGAATCGCCTCCCCTTTATACGTCCATCCTGCTCGCACGGTGAGGTATGAGCGGAAATCAGATAGGCGCTCCCGGTACCGGCATCTCGAGACGGCGGTTCATGGCAGCAACGGGAACCACGGGACTCGCGGCCGCTGCGGGCTGTTTGACGACGACGACCACCCCCTCCACGCGGCAGGTGAACCCGGGTGCTGCGACGCAGAGCCAGCTGACCCAGGACCTCCCGACCACGAGCAAGCCGGAGGTCGTCGACCTGGACGAGCGGGGCCACGAGGTCACGCTGAAACCCGTCCAGGCCCGCCACGACATGCACCCGCTGGAGACGATGGGCGGCCCAGTCGGCCTCCCGACGACGTGGGCCTTCGCGGCCGACGACGGCGAGCCGAGCGTCCCCGGCCCCATCCTCCGCTGCACCGAGGGTGCCGAGCTGGAGATCACGCTCGACAACTCCGACGCCGACATGCCGCACACGCTGCACTTCCACGGCGTCCGGAAGACGTGGGAGAACGACGGCGTGCCGACGACGACCGGCATCACGGTGATGCCCGGCGAGACGCACACGTACACCATCCCGGCGAACGTGGCGGGGACGCACTTCTACCACTGCCACTACCAGACGCCGATGCACATGGAGATGGGGATGTTCGGCATCCTGCGCGTCGACCCCGAGGGCTACGAGGAGGCCGACAAGGAGTACTTCTCGACGGTTCGCGAGTGGGACACCCGACTCGCCCGTCAGCACGCCGGCGAGGACGTCCAGTTCGACCTGACGAACCGACGGCCCGACGCGTTCACGGTCAACGGGAAGTGCGCGCCGCGCACGCTCCACCCCGAGGAGGGCTCGCCGATGATCGTCGACCCGGGCGACACGGTGCGGGTCCACTGGGTCAACGCGGGCTTCATGAGCCACCCGCTGCACATCCACAACCACCGGTTCAAGGTGGTCGAGAAGGACGGCGCGGACTACCCCGAGGGGATGCAGTTCAAGCAGGACGTGCTGAACGTCGCGCCCGCCGAGCGGTACACCATCGAGTTCGAGGCCGACGCCGACCCCGGCATCTACCTCATGCACTGCCACAAGGTCGACCACGTCCGCAACGGCTCGAGCTACCCTGGTGGGATGCTCACCGGCATCGTCTACACGAGCGCGATGGACACGGAGATTTTCGCGAACCTGATGGACTACGCTGGCTACGAGGGGTGAGAGCATGCAGAGACGCCAGTTCATGGCCGCGGCCGGCACCGTCGCCCTCGGGACGGCGGCGTCGGGACTGGCCGCCGGCCAGCAGACCGGGGAGGTATCGCTCGTCGACTGGTTCGACGGTGTGAGCAACGCAGACGGCCTGGTCGACTGGACCGGCGAGTCCGAGGTGACCATCACGGTCGGCTCCGAGGGCAACGGCGGCGCGTTCGCGTTCGACCCGCCCGCCGTCAGAATCGACCCGGGGACGACGGTCGTCTGGGAGTGGTCCGGCAACGGCGGCGTCCACGACGTCGCCGCCGAGGACGGCAGCTTCGCGTCCGAGATGCAGGGCGAGACCGGTGCGACGTTCGAGCAGACGTTCGAGGAGAGCGGCGTCGTCCGGTACGCCTGCAACCCCCACAAGAGCATGGGGATGCGCGCCGCCCTTATGGTCGGCGACGTCTCGGTCACGCTGGCCGAGAACGCCGCGACCGCGACCAGCTCCGCCGACGAGGAGGCGGGACCGACCGGCCCGACGTTCGACGGCTGGCTCGAGGGCGTCGAGAACTACGAGGGCGTCGTCGACAGGCGCGGCCAGGAGAGCGTGACGGTCACCGTCGGCGCGCAGGGCAACGGCGGCCCGTACGCCTTCGACCCGCCAGCGATCCGTGTCGACCCGGGGACGACGGTCGTCTGGGAGTGGGCCGGCACGGAGGGGCCATACAGCGTGGTCGACGACACGCTCGGCTTCGCCAGCGAGCACACGACCGACGTCGGGACCCGCTACGCGATGGAGTTCTCGGGGTCGGGCCTGAGCAAGTACTACTGCACGGACTACCGCGACCGCGGCATGCGCGGGGTCGTCCTCGTCGGTGACGGCCCGCAGGAGGTCATGTCGAAGTCCGCGCTCGCAGCGGGCGGCGGCCTGCTCGCGCTCGTCTCCGCGCCGATGCTGTTCGGCCTGCGCGAGCACCTGCGGGACACGACGCAGGACTGAACCCGGACCCACCGATTTTGTATAGCGCAATATAGTTTATCTGTCGTGCCGCGCCCGGTCACTCGGACGGAAACATGACTGCTCCCCGACTAGTTCTGCGCCGAAACGCGGTTTTTCACGCCGGCTGTCCGGAACCATGTCACAGCGACACAGCCCGGGCGAAGGTTGAAGTGCCAGTGTGCCGACAGCCTTGTACGGTCACGATGGAGACCCTATCCACTTTCTGAGCCGGACTCGGTCGCCGACCCCGTGAGGGTCGGGTCGCGAGCCCGCACGCCCTGGACCGCCAGCGGCGTCTCCGTCGTGCGAACTTCGACGCGCAGCTGTCGCTCGTGACGCGACGCCGCAGAACCACCCAGCCAGATCCACATCACATGTCACGACGGACAGTACTCGCAGCACGAACCACAGACGGACGACCCGACACGGCGGAGATCCGGGCCCTCGCCGAATCCGCCGGCCACGAGGTCGTCGCCGAACACACACAGACACGCGCGGAGGACGCCACGTTCAATCTCGGTCGGGGCAAGGTAGACGCAGTCGCCGAGAGCGTTCGCGACCACGACGCCCCATTCGTCGTCGTGGACAACGAGCTCACGCCGTCGCAGTTCTTCGCGTGGACCGACCGACTCCCCGACGGCGTCGAGGTCAGGGACCGATTCCGGCTCGTCCTCGACATCTTCGAGGCGCGCGCGAGCACCAGGCGGGCGTCGCTCCAGGTCGAGCTCGCACGGCTCCAGCACGAGTTGCACCGTCGTCGCGAGATACAGGGACAGGACACCGAGTACAAGGGTTTTCCCACGCACGACCCCGAGGGAGAGTGGATTCGCGAGGTCAAGCTCAGGATCGACCGCGTGCAGAACCGGCTCGGTGAGCTGCCCGAGGAGGGCGACCGGAACCGCGAGCGAAGACACGACGCCGGCTTCGACTTCGTCGCGCTCGCGGGCTACACGAACGCGGGCAAATCGACCCTGCTGCACCGGCTCGCCGACGAGCTGGCACTCGAGGACCTCGGAGCCGGACCGGACGACCTCGCCGAGACCGCGAACGTCGAGGACCGGCTGTTCGAGACGCTCGACACGACGACGCGCCGGTGTACCGTCGACGGCCGCCGGCTGCTCGTCTCGGACACGGTCGGGTTCATCCGCGACCTGCCCCACGACCTCGTGGAGGCGTTCCGGTCCACGCTCGTCGAGGCGCGCGAGGCCGACGTCGTGGTGCTCGTCGCCGACGCGAGCAAACCCGTCGACGCACTCCGCGAGCGTGTCGGGACGGTGCTCGACGAGGTCGGCGACGGACCGGTGGTCCCGGTGCTGAACAAGGCCGACCGCGTCGACGGCCACGAACTCGAACGCAAACGGTCGGTGCTCCCGGGGGACCTCGGCGAGCCAGTGCCCATCAGCGCGACCGAGGGATGCGGACTCGACGAGTTGCGCGAGCGCGTCGTCGCGGCGTTGCCCGCGTCGACCGAGACGTTCGACCTCCCACAGGGCGACGACACGATGGGGTTCGTCTCGTGGTGCCACGAGCACGGGGCCGTCGACTCGGTCGAGTACGGGGACGGGGTCCGGCTCGAACTCCGGGCGCGGCCGTCGGTCGTCGAGCAGGCCCGGGCACGGGTCGAGGCGTTCGGAGACGACGCGACCGACGACGACGGAACGGGCACCGACGGCCGTGCTTGACTACGCTTAAGGGCTCACGGCCCGGGCTTTCGAGCATGAAACCACGCGACCTCTCGGCTCACGTCGCCTACGAGGCGGGGCGCGGCATCGAGGAGGTCGCCAGGGACCTCGGCGTGGACCCGGCGGCACTCACGAAGCTCGCGTCGAACGAGAACCCCCACGGCACCTCGCCGGCGGCGGTCGAGGCCATCCAGGAGACCGCCCCGGGCGTCTCCTCGTACCCGAAGGCGGCCCACGCCGACCTGCGGGACGCCCTCGCCACCCGCTGGGACTGCGACGCCGCGCAGGTCTGGCTCGCCAACGGCGGCGACGGCGCGCTCGACTACCTCGCGCGGGCGATGCTCGAACCGGGCGATACCGTGCTCGTGCCGGACCCGGGCTTCGCCTACTACGGGATGAGCGCCCGGTACCACCACGGCGAGGTGGAGACGTACGAGCTGGCGCGCCCGGACCTCGCGCTGACGGCCGACGTGGTCCTCGACCAGTACGACGGCGAGCGCATCGTCTACCTCACCAGCCCGCACAACCCGACGGGCGGGACGTTCTCGCTGGCGGCCATCGAGCGCATCGCCGACGAGACCGACGCGGAGACGCTCGTGCTCGTCGACGAGGCCTACGGCGAGTACGCCGACGTCGACAGCGCCCGCGGCCTGCTCGACGAGCGCGACGACGTTGCCATCCTCCGGACGTTCTCGAAGGCGTACGGGCTGGCCGGCGTGCGGCTGGGCTACGCGCTGGTTCCCGACGACTGGGCCGACGCCTACGCACGCGTGAACACCCCATTCGCGGCGAGCGAGCTGGCCTGCCGGGCCGGACTCGCCGCGCTCGGGGACGACGAACACGTCGAGAAGTCGGTCGAGACGGCTCGCTGGGCGCGCGAGTACATGCGCGAGGAGATCGACGCGCCGGTGTGGCCCTCGGAGGGGAACTTCGTGCTCGTCGATGTCTCGGGTGCCCGCGGGCCGGAGAGCGCCGGTGCCGTCGCCGACGAGATGCAGCGCGCGGGCGTCATCGTCCGCGACTGCACGAGCTTCGGGCTGCCCGGCTGCGTGCGCATCACCTGTGGCACCGAGGACCAGACACGCGAGGCCGTCGAGACCCTGAACGAGGTGCTCGGGGCGTGAGGGTCGCGGTGACGGGCACGCCCGGCACGGGCAAGACGACGGCGACGGAGCTGCTCGCCGAGGCCCGCGACGACGTCGACGTCGTCCACCTCAACGAAGTCATCGAGGATGAGGTACTGTACGAGGCGGTCGACGAGGAGCGCGACAGCGTGGTCGCGGACCTCGACGCCCTCGCGGCGTGGGTCGACGAGTACGAGGCAGCCCGCGATGATGGGGGCGATTTCCTGGTGCTCGACTCCCACCTGGCGCACCACCTCGACGCCGACCGCGTGGCCGTCCTGCGCTGTGCGCCCGAAGCCCTGGCGAAGCGGCTCCGGGACCGCGGCGAATCCGACACGAAGGCCGCCGAGAACGCCGAGAGCGAGGCGCTCGACGTCGTGCTCTCGCAGGCGGTCGAGAACCACGGCCTCGATTCCGTGTACGAGATCGAGACCACCCAGTCGACACCGGAGGCCGTCTCGGAGGCGCTCGCGGCGGTCGTCGACGGGACGCGAGAACCGAGCGCGGGCGACGTGGACTACCTCGACTACCTATGACGCTGGACCAGCTCAGACCACGCATCCAGGCGCTGCTCGACCCGTTCGTCAGGCTCGCGGACCGGGTGGGACTGACGCCCAACGCCGTCAGCGTCATCGCGTTCGGACTCGCGGGCGCGGCCGCCGTCGCGTTCGCCCTCGGCGGCCCGGCCGTCGAGGCCCCCGCCGGGAGCCGCGCGGTCTGGTACGCCCTCGGCGCGCTCTGTGTCGGTCTCAACGGCTGGCTCGACGTCATCGACGGCGAGCTCGCCCGGGCGCAGGACGTGGCCAGCGAGGCCGGCGACGTGCTCGACCACGTGCTCGACCGATACGCCGACCTCGTCATCATCGCCGGCTTCGCCGCCGGCATCGGCCGCTACGACCTCGGGCTCGCGGCCGTCACGGGCGTCCTGATGACCTCCTACCTCGGCACGCAGGCCCAGGCCGTCGGCGTCGGCCGGCTCTACGCCGGCGTGCTCGGCCGGGCCGACCGCCTCGCGCTCTCTGGCCTCGTCGGCTTCGTCGCCGCTGGCCTGTCGCGGACCCTGTACGGTCTCGACGTCGTCGGCTGGCTGCTCGTCGTCTTCGCCGTCGTCGGGCACATCACCGCGCTCCAGCGGTTCCGCGAGGTCTGGGGCCAGCTGGACTGAGCCGTCGTATCTTTTATCAACGCACGCGACGAACGGTCGCCTATGGTTCAGTGTGAGATGTGTGGTGCCGAGACGGCGTCGCCGAAGACGGTGAAGGTCGAAGGCGCAGAGCTCGATGTCTGCGACGACTGTGCCGACTTCGGAACGGAAGTGAAGACCCAGCAGTCCTCGAGCACCTCCACGAAGTACTCGACCAGCAGCTCGAGTTCTTCCTCCTCGTCCTCGAGCTCGTCCAGCTCGTCCGGCGGTTCGGGCGGTGGCTCCTCCCGGCGCCGGTCGGACATGTTCGACGATATGGACGAGCTCGCCCAGGACTACGACGAACGCATCCGGCAGGCGCGCGAGGACCGCGGGCTGAGCCAGTCCGACCTCGCGAACGAGCTCAACGAGAAGGCCAGCCTCATCCGCAAGCTGGAGCGCGGCGACACGCTCCCGAGCGACAAGGTGCAGTCCAAGCTCGAGCGGTTCCTCGAGATCAACCTCGACATGGGCACCGGCAGCGACGAGGAGAGCGACTGGGACTCCGGCTCCTCGACGACCACGACGCTCGGCGACGTGGTCAAGCGCAAGGACTGACGGGAGCGGACCTATCACCGCCGTTCTCCCCGGGCGTCAGACGGACGGCATGCGCACGTAAGACCGTCTTTTTTCAGGTTGAATACGCTTAACCAAACAGTCATGAGAGATGACCCTGTATTGGGCGACAATGGCTGACGAGGAATCACCGTCTACGGCGACAGGGGCGGAGGAGTCGCCACCTGACAACCCGTTATACAATCTGTACCGTGAGTACATCGGCGAACCCGAGGAGGAAACCGACGTCTACCTCGGTTTCGGCCTGTTCTTCGGTGGCATCGTCGTTGGAATCGTCGCGCTGCTGTTGACCGTGGTCAGCTTCACGAGTTTCGAGGCGGGGTCCGACCCGTTCTGGAACTGGACGCGCATCGCGTACGCCCTGGGGATGCTCTCGCTTCCCGCGACCATCACCGGCATCGTGGTCCTGTTGCCGGTCGAACGGCGTGCCGTCTACGCGTCCGCCGCGGGTAGCGTCATCGACCTGGCCGCCGTCGTCTGGTTCGTGTCGGTCTACCCCGGCCAGTGGAACGAGTACGGCGTCGGTGCGACCCTCGGGGTAATCAGCCTCTACGCCCTCGGTCTGGTCCTCGTCGTCGGCTCGACCGGTGCAGCACTGGTCGCCGACCAGCTCGAACGCTACCGGAAGCCGGGGCCGGCCGACATCCAGCCGATGGAGGAGGAAGAGGAGGAGCCGGAGGAGTCCTACTCCGACGCCGAGATCCAGGCAGACATCGACCAGGCGATGTCCGGGGTCGACCTCTCCTGGGGCGGCGTCGAGAAGAGCGACAACCGGCGGCTCCAGTTCAGCGTCGACGAGGAGATGGACACCTCGGCGTTCAGCCAGCAGACTGCGAACGTGACCCGCTCGCAGGGCGTCGACTCCCAGATACAGAACCTCAAGGCGATGAAGGGCGGGGAGAAGAAGACCGCCACGTCGAACACGACCGTCGACGACCAGACCCAGAAGCTCAAGGAACTGCGCGAACGTCGCCAGCGGGAGGAACAGCGCAAGTCCGAGGAGTCCACGAGCATCGCCGCGGCGACTGGTGGTAGGGGTGGCTTTATCGCCCGCATCAAGCGGGCCCTCGGTCTCAGCTGACCCACGTCACCCGATTCGGTAGTGGCAGATTTATACCAATGCCGATAGTGATGAAATAATTTCACATAGTTTTATTATTCGGTGGGATAGAATGGGCAAATATGGCTAAAGGCCTGGACGTTGGGACGATGAACATACTGTCGGCCCAACAGGATGGGAACGACACGGTGTTCGTACAGCAGCGGAACTCCTTCGTGGAGATCGAGTACTCCGACATGGCCGAGCAGATGCTCTCGCGCTCGGAAGTCCTCCACATCCGGAAGGACGACAAGGTGTACGTCGTCGGTGACGACGCCCTGAACTTCGCGAACATCTTCAACAAGGAGACACGCCGTCCGATGAAGCACGGCATCCTCTCCTCCTCGGAGAAGTCCGCGATCCCGATGATGAAGCTCATCATCGAGCAGGTCGTCGGCGAGCCGAACCACCCCGACGAGAAGCTGTACTTCTCGGTTCCCGCGGACCCGATCGACTCCGAGCTCTCGACGCTCTACCACCAGAAGACCATCGAGAGCTTCCTCGGCAACATGGGCTACGACGCGGAGCCGATCAACGAGGGCATGTCCGTCATCTACAGCGAACTGGCGGACAACAACTTCACCGGCCTGGGCATCAGCTTCGGCGCGGGCATGACGAACGTCTGCCTCGCGTACTACGCGGTGCCGGTCATGAAGTTCTCCGTCGCCCGCGGTGGCGACTGGATCGACGAGCAGGCCGCACAGGCCACGGGCACGCCCGTCGACAAGGTCACCTCCATCAAGGAGAACGACTTCGAGCTCGACTTCACCACCGACGTCGGTGGCGTCGAGGGTGCACTCAGCATCTACTACGAGAACCTGCTCGACTACGTCATCGAGAACGTCGTCCGCGAGGTCGACGAGGAGGATGTCGAGGAAGGCCTGGACGTGCCCGTCGTCGTCACCGGCGGCACCTCCAGCCCGGACGGCTTCGAGGCGCTGTTCCGTGACCACCTCGAGGACGCGAACATCCCGTTCTCCATCAGTGGCGTCCAGCACGCCAACGAGCCGCTGTACTCCGTCGCACGTGGCTCGCTCGTCGCCGCACGCTCCGACGAGGACGTCGACGACACGCAGCAGGCTGAGGCCGAGGCGCCGGCGGCCGACGAGTAACGACACTCACCCCATTTTTCGACGCTGTCGCGACCGCCGAGCGACGGCTGTCGTAGGCAGCTCCTAGCGAACTCGATCCCGAGAGAACGAACCGTTACTGCCCGGCGCCGTCGGCTGCGACCTCTACCTCTTCCTCGTCGGACTCTGCTGCCTCATCATCGGACTCTGCTACCTTCTCGACGGTGTCTGCCGCGTCTGCTGCATCGTCCTCGGTGTCGTCCGTCTCCGCGTGCGCTGCTTCGTCCCCTTCGTCGTCCGTCTCCGCGTGCGCTGCATCGTCCCCTTCGTCGTCCGCCGTCTCTGTCGGCGGCTCGTCCTCCTCCGTGTCCGTGTCGGACCCCTCGGACGCTCCGTCGGCCTCGTCAGCCGACGGCTCGGGTTCGGCTGGGGTGTCGGTGTCGCCAGCCGTCGCCTCTTCGTCGGCATCCGTCGACTCCGCTTCTTCGGCGTCGGGAGTTGCACCGTCGTCCTCGCCCGCGCTCACGGCGTCACGGCGGGCCTGTTCGACCCGTTCCAGTCGTTCGGCGTGCTCCTCGAGGCCGTCTGCGGCGAACTTCTTCTGGAACCGCTGGATGGCGTCCTGCCAGGACTCCAGCCGCTTCGGTTCGCTCTGGTGGTCGACCGGCACACCGACCCACCCACACGAGTCACAGCCGTACGCTTCCACGTCGCTCAGCGAGTACGCGCTGAGCGAGGATCCACACCGTGGGCACTCTTTCATACAGGAATGTGAACGCACGGAATAATAAGCGTGTTCCATCCTCTCACGGTTCAGGTACGTGTACCTTACCGACGGGTCGCCAGGCCCGATATTACTACAGAACATTTACAAACCTTTTTGTATTCCCATAGTGTATGTGGCGAACATGAGTGCGACCCCGTCCGCGAACGTCGAACGAACCATCGAACACTGTCGACCCGAGGACCTCCAGCCGGTCTCGCTGGACGCCCAGGCACTGGACTCCACCGCACCCGAGTACCTGCGCGAACTCAAGCACGAGCTCACCGAGTCGGGCTACGTCCCGTCCGTGCTGACGGTGCGGGCCTGCTTCGACGAGGACTGCTCGCTCTCGACCCAGCGCGAGGTCGACCGCGTGCGGGGCTACGTCCGCGCGGCGGCGTTCCTCGGCGCGGCCCGCGTCACCGTCGCGTGCGACGACGTGGCCGACGCGGACAAGGTCGAGCCCGCGCTCTCGGCGTGTGCGGAACGCGCACGCCGCGAGGGCGTCGGGTTCGAACTCGACGGGCCTATCAGCCTCGACGACTGATCCTCTCGCGATGAGTACACGGCGCGCGCTGGCGCAACAACTCGGCGTGGTCGCCGGCTTCGACTCGCCGCGGACCGACCTCGAACAGTACCCGACACCGCCCGAGGTAGCAGCCTCCATCGTCCACGTCGCCGACACGCAGGGCGACATCGTCGGCGCGACGGTGCTCGACCTCGGAACCGGGACCGGGATGCTCGCCCTCGGCGCGGCGCTCAGGGGCGCAGAGCGCGTCGTCGGCGTCGACCTCGACCGGGTCGCACTCGCGACCGCCCGAGAGAACGAACACCGCGTCGGGGCGCGCACGACCGTCGAGTGGTGCTGTGGGGACGCGACGACCCCGCCGCTCTGTCCCTCCGGCCCGACGACCGTGCTGATGAACCCACCCTTCGGCGCCCAGGACGGCAACGAACACGCGGACCGGGCGTTCCTCGCCGCGGCGTCGTCGCTCGCGGACGTCTCCTACTCGGTGCACAACGAGGGGAGCCAGGCGTTCGTCGAGTCGTTCGCGGCCGACAAAGCCGGCGCGGTCACCCACGCCTTCGCGGCCGAACTCGACCTCGAGCGCCAGTTCCCCTTCCACGAGTCCGAGACGCACACCGTCGACGCGGAAGTGTTCAGGATCGAGTGGGCCGGCGACGACTGACCACCCGGCCGCTGTTCTCCGGACCCGCGCGCCGGCACGCAGAACTACCGATACGTCTCCTGTGCGAACACGCGGACCCGCGTATCGCCGACGACCGCGTAGATGCGGTCACCGCCGCTGCGTTCCACGCGCACGAACCCGATGCCGCCGATGGTGGCCGAGCTGTTCGCCCGCGGCACCGCGTCGCGCCCGACCACCGAGCCGTTCCGGCTGACGACGATCTGGTACGGGCCGTTCCCCGCCGGCGTGATCGAGAGGTTCATCCCGTCCAGCCGGGGCTCGGCGGTCACCGCGTTGCTCTCGTGGACCAGCGTCCAGTCGCCGTCCGGCGGCCTGAGCGACACCCGGTACGCCGTGCCGCCGCCGACGGCCGACCAACCGTCGCGGTTGACGCCCACGTCCGCGTTCCAGCCGACGCCGCCGACCCTGACCCGTGTGTAGCCCGTGTAGGCGAGTCTTCCGGCCGAGACGCTCTCGTACCAGATGCTCCGGTCCTGGTTGACCACGATGACGCCCGACGAGCTCACGTTCGTCTGCTGGGAGAGCGGCCCCACGTCGACGACCGGGATGAGCTCGTTGCGGACGTTCTCGGCGTAGGTCACCTGATAGCCCTGCACCTCGACCGTATCGCTCCCCGGCACCGACGAGTCCGACACCGTGGTCAGGTTGCTGTACACCGCCGGCCCCGTCATCACCGCCGCGACGACGACCAGCACCGTCACCGCGCCGGTCCGGAGGGTGAACGCGTCGAAGTCCCGCTCGGTCACGTCGAGCGCGAGCGCGACCACCACCGCGAGTCCGACGACGAGGACCAGCCCCACACCCCGGTAGAGCACGTACTCGTCGTTCCCGAGGTACCAGTACACCGCCCAGAGGTTCTTCGCCACCGCGAAGAAGAGCACGCCCAGCCAGAGCCGCAGCGCGCTCGGCCGGTCGCTCCGCCGGTAGAACACGGCCACCCCGAGCAGGAAGCCGACGAAGAGCCCGAACGCGTGGCCCTGGATGGCGATGCCGGCCCACCACGGCGGCGACGGCGGGCTCGGCGATGCCCCCTGGACGAGCACCGGGTCCCGGAGCACGTCGTACAACAGGGCGAAGAAGCGCTGCCCCCCGAGCACCGCCACGACCGTCGTCAACGGGTACCGGACCAGTGCGAAGCCCGCGAACGCGAACACGACGCCCGAGAAGCCGATGACCGCGCCGATGGAGAAGAGGGCCGTCAGCACACCCACCGCGAGCACGGCGGCGGGGTAGACGACGAGCGCCCGGAACCAGGGGTTCGTCCGCCACGAGGAGAACGACTCCGAGCCGCGCCTCTCGGGGAAGTGCCCCCACGCGTACTCCGCCAGCGGGCTCAGCACGATGGTGCCGGTGAGGTTGCCAGTCAGGTGCCCCGGGCTGGCGTGCGAGAACCCCGCGGTCAGCAGCCCCGTCGGGTAGAGGTACGACCAGGCGCGGAACGGCAGCACCACCGGGCTCCGCCAGTGGTCCCAGCCGCCCTGGACGAACAGGTACACGGCGAGCACGAACCCGACGACGACGAGCGTCCCCCACGGCACGCCCATCACCCAGCGCGACCGTAGTCGCGCACCCCACTCACCACCCGGCCGGTCCAGCCAGGCGACGACGCCCAGCGACACGGCGAGCGCGACCAGCACGAAGACGACCATCACAGTCGACAGCAGACCCATATCCGCCGGGAGGGACGGCTGGTACTAATGCGTTCGTGCTGCGAGTGGGGTCGATATCTCGTGGGATTCGCGTGGTTTCCGGACAGCCGGAAGGCTCCGCTCTCGACCAGAACAACTGGGTCCAACAGCACCCAGTACGCCCCGAGGGGCTCGACTCCCGCGGCTCGGTGCGGTCACGGGTCGCAGGCTCCCCGTTCGCAGTCGCGGTTCTCGCTCACCAGCGCCAACTCAGAACCGCGCACCGCTCGCACAGTCTCGTCAGGGTGAGAGCGAGCTCTCACTGGCCGTCGGAATCGCGAGCGATTCCGAGACAGTCGCGCGCCACCCAGCTGTTCGGACGATGTCGCCGGGGAACGTTCACGGGAGCCGAAACAGTCGATTACAGGTCGACGCGGTCGCCGATCTCGACGATTTCGAGCCGTTCGGGATAGTCGAAGCTCTTGGCGTGGTGGTGGAGCACCTTCGGGTCGCTCATCAGGCCCTTCCACATGTCCCAGTGGCTCGGGAGGAGCCGGTCGAACTGGAGGTCGCTGGCGGCCTCGACGACCTGGTTCTCGTCGTTGTACCAGCGCGTGCGCTTCGGTTCGCGGGTCTCCTTGTCGGGAATGTTCCCGACGGTGCCGAACGCGAGGATGCCGAGGTCGATGTCGTAGGTCTCGCCGAGCGCCGCGAACTCGTCGCTGGGCTTGGTGTCGCCGCCGTGGAACACGGTGTGGCCGTCGTGTTCGAACACGTAGCTGACCGGGTGGGTCGCGTCGGGGTCGTGGGCGGGCTCGACGTGGACGGTGAACTCGCCGACCTCGACCGTGTTGCCCTCGCTGACCTCGTGGAACTGGTGGTCGTCGATGGCGTGGTCGTCGGCCCAGGACTCCTCCTCCCGGGCGACGAGGAGGCTGTCGTCGGGCGCGTAGAACGTCGCGCCGGTCTGCTCGAGGATGGGTGCCTGGCTCGGCCCGTGGACGTGATCGGTGTGCTCGTGCGTGGCGAAGACCGCGTCGGCCGCCTCGACGTCTGCGGGGTCGAACGGCACCGGAATCATCCGGACGGTACGTGGTGGGTCGCCCAGTCCGACGTAGGGGTCGACGAACAGCGTCGTCCCGTCGCTGGCCTTGAGTACGAATCCGTTACAGCCCAGGTACCAGACGGCGACCCCATCCGGTGACGCGTCCTCGACGGCCCGGGGGAGCCAGTCGCCCCAGTCGCTCACTGTCATACCCGAAGCGTGCGGGGGCCGTCGTCCTAAGGATTGTCACTCCGGCCGATAGCAGTTCGGCCCGTTTCCTTTATGTTCGTGGTACAGGTACGTGGCTGTATGAGTAGCGAGGTCGACGAGGATACCACAATCGAGGTCGACGCGGACGGGATCTCGGTCGCAAAGTCGTTCGAGGCTGACGAGTTCCCCGTGCCCGCCATCCGGTTCGGCATCACGTCCGACCGGGCGGAGACCGTCACCATCAGAATCCACGAGGAGATCCCCGAGGACTTCCCGATGGACGGTGTCGGCTTTCACCCCGACTACGAGAGCGAGAACTGGACCGCCTTCCAGGACCATCACGTCGAGTACGAGCGCACGCTCGACCCCGGCGAGGAGGTGACCACCGTCTACGGCATCCGCATCGACGACGAGGCGGAGGCGGCAAAGTTCCTCACGGAACCGCGCCTCACCGAGGTCGACGCCGAGGGCCAGGACGCCGACGCGGAACCCGAGGGCGAGGTCGAGGGCGACAACACCATCGACGACATCGTCTCCAACGACTCGAACCAGGTCGTCAAGGACATGCTCGCCGGCGAGGACGAGATGCCCGGCCTCGAGGACGACGAGGCCGCGACCGACGCTGACGCCGAGACCGCCGAGGCGTCCGGCGACGGCGGCTCCATCGACCTCGACCTCGGTGACGCGTCCGAGCCCGATGCGGACGACACCGAGGCCGAGGACTCCCCGGCGATCGAACTCGACCTCGAGGCCGCCGAGGAGGAGGTCGGTGCGACCGAGGTCGAATCGGAGCCCGACGAGGAGCCCGAGATAGACCTCGATATCGACGAACACGCCGAAGAGGACGACGAGGCCGCCGAGTCTGAGGCCGACGTGGAGGCTGACACCGACGCCGACGTGGAGTCGGACACCGACGCCGACATGGAAGCCGACACCGAGGGTGACGTGGAAACGGACACCGAAGCCGACGCTGAAACCGAGGCAGCGGCGGAGAGCGAGCCGGCCGAAGAGGTCGAGCTCGAGGTCGAGACCGAACCGGCCGATGAGACGGAGGCCGACGACGCCGCGACCGACGCGGAGGCCGATACGGAACCCGGTGCCGGGGACGACACCGAGGACGAGACGGGAACGTCGGCCGCACCTGCAGTCGAGGGGAGCGTCGCCGCCGCACTCGTCGACGAGCTCCAGAACGGGACGCTGACCGAGAACGAACGTCGCGACCTCCGGCAGGCCCTCGACGTCGAGGCCGCCGGCACCGACATCGCCAAGGTCGAGCACCTCCAGTCCCGCGTCGAGGAGGTCGCGGCATACACGGACGCCCTGGCCGAGTTCCTCGACGAGGAGGGGACCGCCCAGCAGCTCCTCGAGGAGTACGAGCGCGAGGTCAGCTCCCTGCGCGACGAGGTCTCGACCCTCTCCGAGGACATCGACTCCCACGACGAGGAGATCACCACGCTGTACGGCGACGTGGACGACGTGCGCTCGTCCGTCGAGAGCGTCGAGGCCGACGTGACCGGGATCGAGGACGATCTCGAGACGGTCTCGGGTGACGTCTCCGAGCTCCGTACCGACCTCGACGAGTCGACCGAATCGCTCGAGGGCGACATCGCCGACGCCACCGACAGTATCGACGACGTGCAGTCCGACGTGACCGAGCTCGAGGACGACCTCGGCGCGGTCGAGTCCCGGGTCGACGAGGTCGAGGAGGAGGTCACCGAGATCCAGGAGTGGCGCGACCAGCTCGGCGAGATGTTCACCTGAGAACGAACCTGTTTTCTCCCCCGAAGCCGTTCGTCAGCGAAATGGCCGAGACGACAGCCGTCGCAGTCCCACGGAAGGGGCGCCCGCTGGAAGCCGTCCTCGAGCGGGTCGCAACACGCGCCGACGCGACCGACCTCGCCGACTCGATCATCTCGACGCTCCGGTACGAGAAGGCGATAACGAAGGGGAACGCGGACGACCCCCGTGACGTGTACGACCGGCTCGCGGACTACAGCGACCTCGGCCATCCGCATCGACCGGAGTTCACCCTGCTCCGTGACGACCGTGACGGGCTCCCCCGCCGCGTCGTCTTCGACAGCGTCACCGTCGAGACGGAGTCCGGGCCGATCCAGCTCGTCGGCCGCGAGGAGCCGTTCCGGTCGCTCCGGACCCACTCGTTCGCGTTCGGCTTCGACAGCGCGGACCTCGTTCTCGAGGAGGTCGTCGCCCTCCGCCCGGATCCGCTCGACACCATCGAGGACGTCAACGCCCGCATCGACCCACACGACACTGACGTCAGGGTCGTCACGGGGCTCGGCGACACGGTGTACCACACGTTGATGGCGACACCGGAGCTCCTGGACAGCTATCGCGCCGACGGAGCGACCCGGGAGTTCCTCGACGAGTACGAGGGCGAGCTCTGCATCTCGCCCCGGTACGAGCGACTGGTCGAGGCCGTCCTCGGCACCGACGTGATGCAGGATGTCGAGTTCTGCTACCCCGACGAGGCACAGGAGGAGGAGGCCGGCATCGCCGATACCGGCGTCGGCGTCTATCTGACGATGACCGGCGGCACCGCCCGCGACTACGGGCTCGAACTCGGGACACAGCTGTTCCCTAGCGAGACGGTCCTGATGGAGAACGTCGCGGAATCGACAGACGGCGCGGAGAGTGTGCGATCGCTCTTCGGTGACGTGGAGACCGAACTGGCGGTCAGGTGAGTTCGCTTCGGACCCCCGATTGGATATAGCGAGATTTGATTTATCAGTTGCCGCTCGACCAGCTGCTAACAGCGCATCGTCGTCGAGAATCGCGCTGTAGAGCACCCGACGGACCAATATTCGGCGCCTCGGCCCCGACGGTACTGGGCCGTACGCGAGTTTCCCGCGGCAGCACCGATTCACCCCGCGCCAGCATCGACTCGTTCGTGGCCGCCACGGACGGCTACCGGACCGAACGACGCCCCCATCACGTTCTCATCTCCACGCGCATCGGAGACGAACAATCCCACAACCTGCATCGAACGTTCTCCAACCCCACGCCACACGGGACGGGTGTCGAACAATCTAGGGCCGTCGATCCCCTCATCATGTCCTGCTGGAACCAACAGATATCTGATTCGATATCCCATATTCTGGTGTTATACAGACGGAATTGTGGGTCCAGAATTTTGGATATCTGGCCCTCACCGCCGGAACTGGGGGACTATACAGGAAGATAAGGGCTCTTATACCAGATTATGGGGATAGATTGATTATCGGCCCGTGAGTCGGCTCGAACGGATGAGTGGACCACTCGATACGACGTTGGGTCGCCAGTTCCAGCCAGGTGAGCGGACATCAGAATCGTGTCCCGGGAGCGAACACAGAATGCTGCCTGAACCCCGGTTCGACGAACCTGTCTCTGAGCGCGCAACCCCTGGGGTTCGACCCCCTAGAACGGGGTTGCAGACCACCGTCCGTTCGTGTAGTTCAGTGGGGGTGTTCGGGTTGTGAGCGAGGACGAGACGGCCCGCACCGCCGTTCGGACGTACGTTCCGACCTACCAGAAGCAACGGTGGTCCGAGGAGGCCGAGGAACTCGACATGAGCCGGAGCGAGTTCGTCCGGACGATGGTCCAGGCCGGCCGGCGGTCGTTCGACCTCGACGAGTCACCCGATAGCGACGGTGCCGGGGGTGCGAACGAGTCGATAGCGGACGGGCCAGCGGGCGCCGAGCTGGCCGACCGGGTGCTGGCCATCCTGCACGCCCGCGACGAGCCACAGACGTGGGACGATCTCGTCGCAGCGGTGACGAACGACGTCGAGGACCGGCTGGACGAGGCCCTCGGGACGCTCCAGGAGGAGGGCGAACTCCGGTACAGCGGCCGAGATGGCGGGTACGTCCCGACGGGTGACCGATGACCGACGCGGTCTCGTACTACCTCGAGGACCAGGAGTACCACGGCAAGTCAGAACGGACACGAGAGGCCTACGAGCGGGTCCTCAGGCGGTTCGAGGCCTTCCTGGCCGATGAGGACCGTGGGCCGAGTGGCCGGTCGCTGACACCAGAAGAAGCCGGGCGCAGGGAGTGTATGGCGTGGGTCCACTCCCTCCGAGGCGAGCACGCACCGAGCACCGTCGCCTCCTACGCCTCCTACGTCCACCGGTTCTACGCCTACATGACCCAGGTCGAGGAGTTCGACGCCAATCCGATGGCGCTCGTCGTCGAGGAGATGGACGAGTCCATCGACAAGGACCCGACACGCCGGGAGATCTCGGTGCCGGAGATGCGGACCTTCGTCGCTGACATCACCCACCCGCTGGAGCGGGCGCTGGTCGTCACACTGCTGAAGACCGGGGTACGTGTCGGTGAACTCTGTAACCTCGACCTGCGCGACCTCGCGCTCTCTGACCACGAGCTGACGGGGGAGTTCGACCTCGGTGGGCGGGTACAGCTCGACGGGCGGCCCGAATCGCTGTACGTGGCTGCCGAGCCCGCCCGCGGCAGACCGTACAACGGGGAGGAGCGGTCGGCCTCGAACAAGCGAAAACGCGCGACCGTCGTCCCCGTCGACGACGAGCTCGCGTCGGTGTTGAAGTCGTGGCTGGCCATCCGGCCTGACGCGATATCCCCGGCAGAGCCGCTCTTCCTCTCGACGAGCGGGGACTGGGGCGGCCGGGTCAGCCCGCAGGCGGTCAGGAACGTCGTCGAGCGACACGCCCGGGAACACGGCTGGTACCAGGACGGCGGCGGGGCTGCCGAGAACGTCACCCCTCACTACTTCAGGCACTTCTTCACGACACACCTCCGGGACCGGACGGGCGACCGTGGCATCGTCAAGTACCTCCGCGGTGACGTCGCGAGCGACATCATCGACACGTACACCCACAACTGGGGCGGCCAGGTCCGTGCGGTGTACGAATCGAACGTCTATCGGCTGCTCTGACGGGTTTTCGGGGAGAGTATTGTCGATTATCCGACTATTACCGGTGGTCGGTGTAGAGCACATAAATTATATTCCGCTATATCAAATAGTGTCCTCCGGAGGGGGTCGTCTGGGGGATAAAACCGGTCTCACAGCGGCGATTCCAGGCCGTTGAGGCCACTCGGTCGGTCGTGCCCATCGCGACGATCGGTTCACTGTCCCTGGACAGGTCGCTCGAACCCGGAAAACGGATTTACGCGACGATACCCAATCGGACGGTATGAGCGAGGACGACCCGTTCGAGGGCCTCGACGTGCCCGACGACCCGACGGCCGACCTGGACCGCGCGACCCAGGCCCTGACGGTGCGCACCGAGGAGCGTCGGTTCGGCAAGAAGATGGTGGTCGTGGAGGGGTTCGAGGCCGGCAGCGAGCTGAAGGAACTCGCGAGCGACCTCAAGTCGGCGCTCGGGACCGGCGGTACGGTCAAGGAGAACCACATCGAGGTCCAGGGGGACCACGAGAGCCGGGTCCGCGACCTGCTCCGCGAACGGGGATACGACGTCGACTCCTAGGCAGCGGATCAGTGCACGAACGCCGTCGCGATATTCCAGTCTGATGGTGTGGTGACGTTGGTAGTTCCCACATTGCGGTAGACGAGTCGACGGGAGACGTGTAGTCTGGTGCCGTCCTCACGCACGACGGTGTACTGGATGCTGTACTCGTAGACGAAGCCGTCGCTGGCGACGATTGCCTCGAGCGTCGCGTTCTCGACCCTGGCGTCGTCGCTGGTGAAGGCATCGTTGACCAGGGTATCCGGCTGGGTGATCTCGGTGGCACGGACGTAGAACAGCTGGTCTCTGATTCCCGACGGCACACGGTCCAGCTCGCGCACGTCGGTCACGTTCATCGACGAGAACCCGTTGTAGAGGAACTCGGGGCGGAGGGCTCGGAGCGTCACGCCCTCTCCGGGTGACACCGGCGTGCCGTCTGCTGTCCGGGCGACCGAGAAGTTAGCGGTGGCGGGTGAGAGACCGGCTGGTCCCTGCGCCTCGTACAGCGTGCTCCCGTTCACATAGGCCAGTCTGGTGACGTTCAGGCTACGACCGCGCTGGGTCACGTTCGAGACGTAGACGCTCTGGTTGCGGGCGAACCGGGCGTCGACCACGACGTTGTTCCACGTGGTCCCGTTGCCGTACCGGACGTCGAGCTCGTAGTCCAGGGTGTAGCTCGTCCCTTCCAGCCGTCTGGCCTGTGAGTCGAGGAAGATCGCAGGGTCCCCGAGGGTGTTCGTCTCCGGGTCCGGCGAGAACGGCGCATCGATCTCCCCCAGATCGGTCTCCGGGGGGCCGGTCGCAGGCGTCGTGGTCTCCGGCACGGAGAACGGGTCGCGCGTCTGGACGCCAGCGGTCCCCCCACAGCCAGCGAGCACCATCGACAGCACCAGTGCGAGTGCGAGCCACGGCCCCCGGTCCATCGTTGGGGCTTGGGCCGGTCGATGCTTGAACGTTGGGTCGCCCCGCGTCGCCCGCCGCGTCTTCAGTCAGTCGTCCGCCGCCTCCACGAGTCGTCTCGCACGCGCGACCGCGTCCACGACACCACGGACGTCGGTCGTCTCCCCACGTCGTCGGAGGGTCTGGGCGCGCGCCGCGGCCGGGTCGGGTGCTGTCTGGTGGTCGGTCGACTCCTCGACGACGACCATCGGCGAACGGTCCTGGAGAAGTCCGTAGACGCGGTCGTCCCCGGCGACGAGCGCAGGGTTCGCGACGGCGACCACGGCCGCACGGTCCACGGCCTCACGGGCAGCCGACAGCGTCGCGTCGTCGAGCGGTTCGTGTGGGTAGCGCTCGATGGTATCGACACCGAGCAGGTCGGCGGTTTCACCGAGCGAGTCGCCCGGGGGGACGGGTCCGACGGTGACCTGGGCGTCCGCCCCGACGAGACGTTCCAGTGTGCGAGCGGCCACGGACCCCGAGCCCACGAGGTGGACGGTCCGGTCGACGGTTTCGGGCTGCCGTGCGAGCGCCGTCACACCGAGGCTCTCGGTGACCGGGTCCCGCCGGAGTACCGTTCTCGCGTCGAACGACTCGGCGAGACGGTCCTGTGTCAGCACCGACTCCGGTAAACCAGTAGCCACGATATCTCCGTCCGCGAGTAGCGCGAGCTGGTCGCAGTACCGGGCCGCGAGCGAGAGGTCGTGGATGGCCGCGACGACCGTCTTCCCGCCCGCGACGAGGTCCGCGACGAGTTCGAGCGTCTCGACCTGATGGTTGATGTCGAGGCTCGCGGTCGGCTCGTCGAGCAGCAGGACCGGTGTCTCCTGTGCCAGGGCACGCGCGATGGTGACCGTCTGTCGTTCGCCGCCGCTCAGCTCGTCGATCCGCCGGTCGGCCAGGTGTTCGGCGTCGACGCGGGCGATCGCGTCGTCCACCGCCTGCCGGTCACCCCGGGTCGAGGGTTCGAAGCGCCCCCGGTGCGGTGTGCGTCCCATCGCGACCACGTCGCGGGCGGTGAACCCGAACGAGACGGTGGTGTCCTGCGGGACGACAGCGACCCGACGGCTGGTCGCCTTCGAGCCGAGGTCCGCCAGCCGGTCGCCGTCGAGTTCGACGGTGCCGGAATCGGGCGAGAGCGCGCCGCTGACGGTCCGCAGGAGCGTCGTCTTGCCCGCACCGTTCGGCCCCACCAGGCCGAGGAACGTGCCCGGTTCGACCGTGAGCGATACGTCGTCGAGCACCGTAGCGTCGCCGAAGGAGACGGAGACTGAGTCGAGGTTGATCACAGCGCGTGCACCTCCCGTCGGCTGAGCAGGAACAGGAAGAAGGGAGCGCCGACGGCGGCGGTGACGATGCCGACGGGGAGCACCTCCGCGGTCGAGCGCGCGAGCGTGTCGGCGACGACGAGGAAAATCGCGCCGCCGAGGGCGCTCGTCGGCAGGAGGACGCGGTGGTCCGGGCCCACGACGAGGCGCATCGCGTGGGGGACGACGAGGCCGACGAACCCGATGACGCCAGCGACGGCGACGCCCGCGGCGGTGATGGCGCTCGACACCGCCAGCAGGATGCGCTTGGTGCGCTCGACCTCGATGCCGAGGTGGTGGGCGTCCTCCTCGCCGAGCATCAGGACGTTCAGGTCCCGTGTGAACGGGAGGAGCAGGAGGAAGGAGGCCGAGACGGCGACGAACGCGATGCCGACCGGCTCCCAGGCGGCGTTCATGCCGAGATCACCGAGCAGCCAGTAGTACGCCCGCTGGAGGCTGCCCATCGGGCTGGTGACCATGAGGAACGAGACGACCGCGCCGAGGAACGTCTGGACGGCGACGCCGGCCAGCAGCAGGGTCGCGACGGGCGTCCTGCCGCCCTCGGTCGCGATGGTGTAGACGAGGAACGCGGCGGCGACGGCGCCGACGAACGCCGCGCCCTCGATGCCGAACGGGACTGCAGTGCCCACGAGCGGGATGGCCCCACCGAGGGTGATGAACGCGACCGCGCCGACGGCCGCGCCTGACGAGACGCCGACGATGGAGGGGTCGGCCATCGGGTTCCGGAAGAACCCCTGCATGACGGTGCCGGCGCTGGCGAGGGCGAAGCCGACGACGGCCGCGAGAGCGATGCGCGGGAGACGCAGGGAGACGACGATGACCCGGGTCGTCTCGGCGACGTGGAAGTTGAACGGGTGGGTCGTCCGGAGGCCGACGCCGAACGGGAGGACGGTCACGCCGAAGAGGCGGGTCGAACCGTCGGTGAGGCTCGCACCCGTCGGCAGCCACAGCTCGTTGAGGATGGCCGCGAGCACGGCGGTCGGCGCGATGTCGACCGGACCGACCGCCGTACAGACCGCTATCGTGGCCAGCAGCAGGGCTGCGAGCCCACCGGACCATACGACCGCTCGGACGTCAGTTCGCATCGCTGGTGCTGGTTCACAAATCTACTTGCTTTAGGTAAATACTTATTGCATACGTCTGGAGTTGTGAGTGATGACAGGTACACGGACGACGCTCGTGGTGGCACTGCTACTCGTCGGCTCGCTCGCGGCCGTCGTGGCTCCCGTCGGTGGGACCGCGACGCCCGCGAGTGCGGTCGGTACAGGTGCAGTCACCGCACAGGAGGACTGCTCGTTCCCGTTCTCCGCGACCGACGCGACGGGGACCGAAGTGACGGTCGAGGAGGCACCCGAGTCGGTGGTGACACTCAGTCCGGCCGCGGCCCAGACGATGGTCGAGATCGGTGCCGGCGCGAAGGTGGTCGGCGCGACGCAGTACGCGAACTACCTCGACGCCTCGGACGGCTGGGCGAACGTCTCCGGCAGCGGCCGGGCCTTCGTCAGCGTCGAGCGCGTCGTCGCCCAGCAGCCGGACCTCGTGCTCGCGGGCAACATCGTCGGCGACGACACCGTCCGGCAGCTCCGCAACGCCGGCATCACGGTGTACAAGTTCCGGAGCGCGAACAGCATGGACGAGGTGCTCGAGAAGGTCACCCTGACCGGGCAGCTCGTCGGCGCCTGCGAGGGCGCGAGCGAGACGCGCGCGTGGATGGAGACCGAGCTGGAGGTCGTCCAGCGCGCCGCCGAGGGACAGGAGCCCCCGCAGGCGCTCTACGTCTTCTACGGGACGACGCCCGGGCCGAACACGTACATCAGCGACCTCATGACGACCGCGGGCGCGGAGAACATGGCCGCGACCGCCGAGCTCGAGTACAGTCAGGCGGGCTACGCACGGATGAACCCGGAGGTCGTCGCCAACATGACCGTCGAGTGGCTGCTGCTGAACAGCGCCCAGCCCGAGCCCCGCATCCCGGACTCGCCGGCCTACCAGAACACCGTCGCGGTGCAGGAGAACCAGACGCTCGTGCTGAACAACAACTACCTCAACCAGCCCGCGCCACGGAGCATCTACGTGATGCGGAACCTCTCGCAGAACTGGTTCCCGGAGGCGTACGCCGAGGCGAACGCGAGCGTGCGCGGGGAGGCATCGGTCGGCACGACGGCGACCGCGGCAGGGACGACCGCCACGGACGGCGGGACGACGCAGGCGAGCACCACCACCGCCGAGAATGGGAGCGCCGACGGCGGCTCGCCCGGATTCGGCGTCGTGGCGGCGCTCGTCGCCGCGCTCTCCCTCGCCGGTATCGCCCGCCGGACGTAACGCGACTCCGAAAGGCCGATACGACCCCCGCTCGTCGGTCGGCACATGGTCGAGAACGTCATCTACCCCGCGTACTTCGACGCGGCACTCACTCGCTCCGCGGGACGGCGCGTCCCCGCGGACCTCGCGGTCGAGGACCCGGAGGTCGAGGAGATCGCGAAGGCCGTCCAGCAGGTCGGCTACGACGCGGTCATCGAGCGCGAGAAGAGCTACTCCCGCGAGGGACACCGCCAGCGCGGCCGCGTCCTCGTGAAGAACCCGGACGACGACTCGAAGAACGACATCGTCCAGGCCGTCGCGGCGTACGTCAACGCCCTCCGCGAATGAAGCGCGTCGGCGAGGTCGTCCGCGTCGCGCAGGGACTCGCGGTCGCGCGGAGCGACGGCGACGAGCATCCCGACATCGGCACCGAGGCTGTCGACGAGTCGCTCAACGAGGTCGGGCGCGTCGTCGACGTGTTCGGGCCGGTCTCGCGGCCCTACGTCGCTGTCACCACCGAGGACGACCCCGCGCTGCTGCTGGGGAAGACGCTGTACGCCCGGTAGCGGCGTGGTCGTCCGCCGAACGGAAGGCCGATAAACCGCCGGTCGGAACGGACGGTCATGAACGACCGGACGCGCGTGTTCGGGGCCGTCGGCCTCGTCGTCGTCATCTTCCTCCTCGTCCAGCTCGGTGCGCTCTCGCTGGTCCAGCCCTTCGAGGAACAGGGCCGGCAGGTCGTCGAGAACCCGAACGACCCGACCAACAGCATCGCCTACGTGGGTGCCATCCTCGTCGCGACCGCGCTGATGCTGCTCGCCTTCCGCTACGACCTCCAGTGGCTCATCCGCGGGTTCATCATCCTCACGAGCGGGATGCTCTCGTGGTACGTCTTCGCGGCCTTCCTCTCGCCGCTCGTCGCAGCGGTGCCAGCGGCGCTCATCGCGGTCGGCCTGCTCGTCTACCCGGAGTGGTGGGTCATCGACGCCTCGGGAGTGGTGATGGGCGCGGCCGCCGCCGGCCTGTTCGGCATCTCGTTCGGCCTCTTCCCCGCCATCCTCCTGCTGACCGTGCTCGCGGTGTACGACGCCATCTCCGTGTACGGCACCGAGCACATGCTCACGCTGGCGGAGGGCGTCATGGACATGAAGGTGCCCGTCGTGCTCGTCGCGCCGACGACGCTCTCGTTCTCCTTCCGCGAGATGGGGAGCGCACCGGACGAGGAGCCGGCCGACGGGGATACCGGGACCCCTGCCGGCGACGGCGGACAGCCCGAGGGTGACGCCGCAGATGCGGACGCCCCTGATACCGACTCCCCCGACACGGACGACGAGGCGGGCGTCACCGACCAGTCGCCGATGGAGCGCGACGCGTTCTTCATCGGCCTCGGCGACGCCGTCATGCCGAGCATCATCGTCGTCTCGGCGGTGCACTTCCACACCGCCGTCCCCGGCGGGACCGTCGACGCACTCGTCACCGACCCCATCCTGCTCAACCTGCCCGGACTGACCGCGATGGTCGGCACGATAGCCGGCCTGCTCGTGCTCATGTGGATGGTCCTGAAGGGTCGCGCACACGCCGGGCTGCCGCTGCTCAACGGCGGTGCCATCGGCGGCTACCTCGTCGGCGCACTCGCGAGCGGCGTGCCCCTGATGGCCGCGCTCGGGCTCTGAACCGGCCCGGACTGCCGCGGCCCGAACCGGTTTTGACCCGACCCCCGTCTCTCACCCATGACCGAACGCGTAGCAGTCGTGACTGCGGCCGGCCGCGGTATCGGGGCAGCGTGCGCCCGTCGACTCGCCGAGGACGGATACACGCCCGTCCTGCTGTCGAAGTCCGGCGCGGCGAAGGACGTGGCTGAGGAGCTCGGCGGCGTCGGCTTCGAGGGCTCCGTGACCGACCCCGCCGACCTCGAGGCGCTGGTCGACGCGGCGCTCGACCGGTACGGCCGCATCGATGTCGTGGTGAACAACACCGGCCACCCCGCGACCGGTGACCTGCTCGACATCGAGGACGGCGACTGGCACGACGGCCTCGACCTCGTGCTGCTCAACGTCGTCAGGATGGCCAGGCTCGTCACGCCCGTCTTCGAGGAGCAGGGTGGCGGCAGCGTCGTGAACATCTCGACGTTCTCCGCCTACGAGCCGTCGCTCGACTTCCCCGTCTCCTCGGCGCTGCGGGCGGGCCTCGGCGCGTTCACGAAGCTCTACGCCGACCGGTACGCCGGCGACGGCATCCGGATGAACTGCGTCCTGCCGGGCTTCGCCGACAGCTACGAGGTCGACGACGAGACGCTGGCCGAGATCCCGATGGGCCGGCCCGCCGAGGTCGCAGAGATCGCGGACGCCGTCGCGTACCTCGCCTCCGACGACGCGAGCTACGTGACGGGGCAGAACCTCCGGGTGGACGGCGGGCTGACGGACTCGGTCTGAACGGGGAAGGCCGCCGAAGAGAACCGGTTACTCGCCGGGGTCGTGGCCGGTGACGTTGCGGTAGTCGGCCTCGATCTCCTGCCGGCCGAGGTGGGTGATCTCGTAGAACGTGCGCCGGCCGTCGGCTCCCTCGGGGGCGCCGGTGCGGGCGACGAGCCCGACGTCGACCAGCTGCCCGAGGTGGTGGGTGAGGTCGAACGTGGGGTCGTCGATGGCGGCGGCGAGCTCGCTCCGGGCCACCTCGTCGCGCTCGTACAGCAGGAACACGATGGCGTAGCGCCGGGAGTCGCCCAGCGCGGCCTTGCGGGCGGCGTGGTCCGCGAGCGTCCCCATGCTGTCGTCGAACAGGCGGTCGTCGACGTAGCTCTCGAGGTCGCGCTCGTCGGGGGGCGTCGGTTGGTCTCCAGTTTCGGCGGCCATGGTACATCCGTAGGTACGACGTGACCGAACAAGTATCTACCGATTAGAAAGAAATTTTTCCTCCTTTTCTGCTGACGACTGTACCGACGTTCCCCCTCGTCTTATTTCCCCCTCCTGTGAACGCCGAACCAACAGATGTTCGACGGACAGACGACCTTCCGTTACGGCGGCCGCCCCATCGCCGACATCCTCGCCGAGCAGGCCCCCGAGCCGCCGCGGTTCAGCCGCCAGAACGATTTCACCGTGTACGTGATGGGGCCGTACACCGCCTTCAGTGCGGCCTACGCCTACGACGACGGCGACAGGCTCGCCACGCCGTTCCAGCAGGACCCGCTGTTCGACCCGGACCGACACGTCACCGAGAGCGGCCGAGGGGACATGGAGCGGTCGCTCCGTGACTTCTGTGCCGAGCTCCGCGACCGCCACAGCTGCCGGGCGTTCATCGCGAGCGACATCGGCATCCCCACCTACCGCCAGGCACGCGAGCTGAACGAGCGACGGGACGACGACGAACCCGAGGTGCAGGGGATGGCCCCGCTCGACCAGTCCATCGCGTTCGCCGCCCACAGCGACGCCGTGCTGTTCCTGTTCACGCAGGGGGGCCTGACGACCGGCGTCGGCACCGAGACGGGCGGCATCCTCGGCGAGTTCCACCTCAGGCGGGGGAACCCCGCGACGACCCACAAGCCGGGCCAGCGCGTCGCCATCTACCAGGACGCCGAGTTCGGGAGCGCGACCGTCGACGAGCTGCCCTACGGCTTCGACGTGCGCTACGACGAGTTCCGCCGCAGGGAGGACCTGCACGACAAGGTACGCAACTGGTTCGACGCGCTCACCCGCGAGGCCCGCGACACCGACCTTCCGGTGTTCGTGCCCGGCGAGACGTACGCGCCGGAGGAGTAGGCCGGGGCGGCGTCGACCGGCTCGTTCTCAGCCCTGCAGCGCCTCGCTCGCCGGCGCGAACTCGATCTCGCTCCCGCGGTCCCGCTCCACCGCCTTCTCGTACAGCAGGTACGCACCGGCGGTCGTCTCGATGCCGGTGCCACCGGAGTCGAAGACCGTTATCTCGTCGTCGCTCGTCCGACCATCGGCCTCGCCCGCGACGACCTCGCCGAGCTCGGCGTGGACGTCGTCCTCGTCGACGACGCCGGCCTCCATCGCCGAGATGAACGAGCCGGCGTCCTGGGTGACGCGCTCGCGGAGGTCGGGGACGTAGGTCGCCCGACGGATCGTCGTGTGGTCGAGCTCGCGCTTCGCCGGGTGGTACTGCCCCATCGCGGTGACGTGCGTGCCGGGTTCGAGCAGGTCGCCGTCGAACACCGGCTCGGACGCGGTCGTCGCCGTGATGACCACGTCGGCGTTCTCGACGGCCGCGGCCGAGGACGCGACCGCACCGACTGCGGCGTCGTCGTACCGGCGGTTCATCTCGGCGGCGAACGACTCGCGGTTCTCCTTCGTCGGCGAGTAGACGTTCACCGTCTCGAAGTGCCGCACCGTCATCGCCGTCTTGAGCTGGCCGCGAGCCTGCGGACCGGAGCCGATGACCGCGAGCTTCGTGGCGTCCTCGCGGGCGAGCTCGTCCACGGCGACCGCGCCCGCCGCGCCGGTCTTGAACGGGTTCATGTGGGCCCCGTCGACCAGCGCGAGGGGTGCGCCGCTCTCGGCGTCGAACAGCGGGGTCACGAACCAGGCGTCGACCTCGCCGAAGCCGGCGGAGTACATGTAGCCGCCCATCGCGCCTGTCTCCGGCAGGATGGCGGCGTAGCTGAACAGCATCCCCGGCGGGTCGTCGTTACGGAGGGTCGACCGCGGCTTCGCGGCCGCGCCCTCGCCGCGCTGGCGGTAGCCATCGCGGACGGCGGCGACGTACTCGGCGGGCGAGGCGAGGTCGGCGACATCGCTACTCGTCAGAAAGCGGGCGGTCGTCATGCGTGGAAAATCGGGAGCCGGCACCAAAAAGAGGGGTGCTGGGTACGTTGGTCTCAGTCCGCCTGCGGCGGCGCGGCCGTGCTGGTCGAGGAGGGCGCGGGGTCGGACTCCTCGGCCACCACGTCGACGGGCGCGTTGACGAACATCGCGTGCCCGATGAGCAGCACCGCGAGCACGGCGGCGACTGGGATCGCCGTGCTCGTGGCCATGTCCGCGACGGTGGTCAGTGCGGCGGTTCCTCCGATGAACGAAACGGGAATCAGGCCAAGAACGATGTCATAGTACCCAGTCATAATCTATTAACAACTATGCGTACCGTACATAAAAAACTTTGGGAGATATCTGCCCAGTACTCCATCGGTTGGGAATCCATATTTGCCCCCCATAATTCCCATAACTTATGAGAATCCTATTACCCGGTAATCGTACAGCAGTCTGTCGATTTTGGTCTCGCTAACCTCTCGTTTCGAGCATCACGTAAATAAGTACTCATAGCCACGGTACCACTGCACACTGCCGAGCACACTGACGACTGCCGGAACCGGAGCGTTGAACGGGCGACCTCCCGACAGTGTAGCTGTGAACCGGAACGACCGTGCCATCGTCGCGCTCGTCACGCTCGGTCACGCGATGGTACACACCTACGAGCTGTCGATCCCGATATTCGTGAGCGTCTGGCTGGCCAGCCCGGCGTTCTCGGCAGACGCCGCGACGCTCGGGGTGGTGGCGACCGTGGGCTACGGCCTGTTCGGGCTCGGGGCGCTCCCCGGGGGCGTGCTCGCGGACACCGTCGGGTCGAAGCGGCTCATCGTGGGCTGTCTCCTCGGGATGGCCGGGTCGTTCGCACTGCTGTCGGTCGCCTCCTCGGTCTGGGTCGTCGCCGTCGCGCTCTGCCTGTGGGGGATCGCCGCGAGCGTCTACCACCCCTCCGGACTCTCGCTCATCAGCCGTGGCGTCGAGGCACGCGGCTCGGCGTTCGCCTACCACGGGATGGCCGGCAACGTCGGCATCGCGCTCGGGCCACTCGCCGCGACGCTGCTCCTGCTCGTGCTCGACTGGCGCGGGGTCGCGCTGGTGCTTACCCTCCCCGCCGTCCTCGGCGCCGTACTCGCGCTCCGGTTCGACGTCGACGAACGGGCAGCCGTCGCCGACGGTGGGACGGAGACCGATGGCGGCGAGGAGGCGGGAGACTCGAAGGCTGACGCGGTCAGCTCGTGGCCCGAGTTCGTCGCTGGCTCGAAGCGGCTGTTCGCCGGGGGCTTCGTCGTCATCTTCGCCATCGTCGTCTGCTCCGGACTGTACTACCGTGGCGTGCTCACCTTCCTGCCGGAGATCCTCGGCGACTTCCCGTCGCTGCAGCCCGTCGAGTTCGGCGGCAGGAGCCTCGAACCCGGCCGCTACGTCTACGCCGGGATGCTCATGGTCGGCGTCGTCGGCCAGTACGTCGGGGGGCGACTCACCGACCGCGTTCAGCCCAGTCGCGTCCTCCCGTTCGCGTTCGGACTGCTCGGGCTGCTGGCGCTCGCGTTCGTCCCCCTCTCCTCGGTCGGCCTCCTGCCGGTCCTGGCGCTCTGTGGCGTGCTCGGCGTCGCGCTGTTCGTCGTCCAGCCGCTCTACCAGGCCGCCGTCGCGGAGCACACACCAGCGGGCACGCGAGGCCTCTCCTACGGCTACACCTACCTCGGCGTGTTCGGGGTCGGCGCGCTCGGCGGCACGCTCGCTGGCGGGCTGTTGACCTACGCCGACGTGGGCGTGCTGTTCGTGGTCCTCGCCGGAATCGGCCTCGCCGGGGCACTCGCGAGCTTCGTGCTCGGACGGCGGGCCTGAGCGACGGCACTACCGCGTCGAGGCGAGGAGCGTCACCGCGGCGAGGCGGGCGACGACGAGCGCGAGGGTCCCCAGTCCGGCCATCACCGCGAGGAACGTCCAGGGGATGGCACCGGCGAAGTACGGCGAGCCACGGAGGATCGCCCCGATGCCGACCGCACCGAGCCAGCCGCCGACGGCCGTGCGGACGGACCACAGCCGGTCCGAGAGCGCACGGTCGCCGTACGCGCCGACGAGCGTGGCCACAACCGCCCAGCCCAGGAGGAACGGGACGGCGGTCTCGACGACCGCGAGGGGCTGTTCGATGGGGTCGACCTGGTGCCGGAGCTCGCCCGCGACGATGAGCGCACAGAGCACCACGACGTCGACCGCGACGACCCGGAGACGGTCGCCGGCGGTCGGCCCACCTGCGGTCGAGAGGCGTTCGAGCGCGAGCATGGCCGGGGGTTGGGTCGGGAGGCCCTTCGCTCTCCCGATTCCCGCGCCAACGCTTTTGCCCCCGCCGCGGGAGGCTGTACCATGGAGCGAACGTTCGTGCTCGGGGTCGTGCTGACGGTCGGCGGCCTCGTCGGCTACGGTGTCGGTGTGTCGACGGCGTACCCCGGCCGGGAGCTCTCGCTGGTCGGCGTCATGGTCGGCATCACCATCACCGCAGTCGGGCTCGGGGGTGCTGACGCGTGACCGTCCAGAGCCACGTCTTCCAGCCGGAGGGCGTCGACGAACACGACGACCTCGCCACGGCGAAGGCCGCCCGGGGAACGACGTGGACCCGCGTCTCCGACGGTACGGCCGCGGAGCTGGAGGCGGTCGGCGAGACGTTCGGCATCCACGACCTCGAACTCGAGGACGTGCGGAACGACGTGCGCCCGAAGGTCGAACAGTTCGAGGACCACCTGTTCGTCCTGTTGAAGACGGCGACGCTGCGCGAGGGCGACACCACCTTCGCGGAGGAGGTGAAGACCCGGACCGTCGGGGTATTCGTCGGCCCGGACTGGCTCGTCACGCTGTCGACGCACACCATCCCGGCTGTCGGGCTCGTCTGGGACGCGGTCACCCGCGAGGAGCGGCGGCTGCTCGCCCGGGGCCCGGACTTCGCCGCGTACCGCATCATCGACGCCATCGTCGACGGCTACTTCGACGTGCTCGACGAGATCGAGAGCGACATCGAGGCCGTCGAGGAAGAGATCGTCGGGGCGACCGGTCTCGACCTGCTGGATGACATCAACGAGCTCCGGCGCGACCTGCTCTCCGTGCGGCGGGTGCTCTGGCCGACACGAGACGCGATCGGCGTCCTCGCACGGGGAGACCTCGACTTCGTCGACGAGGCCACCGAGAAGTACTACCGCGACGTGTACGACCACGTCGTCCAGCTCGTGGAGCTGAACGAGACGTACCGCGACCTCGTCACCGGCGCGCGCGACATCTACCTGAACTCGCTGTCGATGTCCACCAACGAGGTGATGAAGACGCTGACCGTCGTCGCGACCATCGTGCTGCCGCTGACGTTCGTCGTCGGCGTCTACGGCATGAACTTCGAGCGGATGCCCGAGCTGGCGTGGCCGTACGCCTACCACGCGGTCATGCTCGGGATGGGCGGCATCGCGGGCGTGATGGTGCTGTACTTCAGGCGCGAGGGCTGGCTGTAACCAGGGGACTGCGGCGCGGGCGCCGCGCGGTCAGTCCTCGGTCTCCTCCCGCTTCAGCGAGAGCACGGTCCGGTCGAACTCACAGACCAGCACCTCCTCCTCGCCGCGGTCGTCGGCGTCGTCGAGGTCCACGACGAACGCCTCCACGTGCATCGTGACGACGCCGCGCTCGCCGTCGCTGGTCTCGCGCTTGTCCGTCACGGTCGACTGCACGCGGAGCGTGTCGCCGTGGAACACCGGGGCCGGGTGGGAGACCTCGTCGTAGGAGAGGTTCGCGACGATGGTCCCGTCGGTCGTCTCGGGGATGGAGACCCCGACCGCGAGCGCAAGCGTGTAGATGCCGTTGACCAGTCGCTGGCCGAACTGCGTGTCGCCCGCGAACGACTCGTCCAGGTGGAGCGGCTGCTGGTTCATCGTCATGTCACAGAAGCGCTGGTTGTCGCTCTCGGAGACGGTGCGGCGGCGCTCGTGCTCGATGGTCTCGCCGACCTCGAACTCCTCGTAGTAGAGCCCGGTCATGTCCGGAGCGACTCGCGGCCCGCCCTTAGTCGGTGCGCTTTCGGGTGTCTCTGAAGATTCGGTTCACTCAGGACCGAATAGTAACTTCTGCCCCGACCGAAACCGTTTTGTTTAAATTCGTCTGCGGGGTACGGCCCGTAGATGCACCGGCAGTCCCACCCCGTGGGAGTTCTCATCGCCGGTCGAACTTCGCCAGATGCCGTGTCACTGACCCGCATAGCCACGCAGTCGTCGACCTCCACGGAGGACCGACGACCGCCGTGGACACGCATCGGTGGGAGGTCACAGTAATGTCAACAGCCACACCAGCCGAAGACGAGACGGAACAGCACGAGGAGAGCGCACTCGAGACCGCCCGACGACAGCTCGCCGGCGCGGCCGAACTGGTCGACGTCGACGAGGGCGTCATCGAGCGCCTGAACCACCCGGACCGGGTCCAGCGGGTGTCCATCCCGCTCCAGCGCGACGATGGCACCACCGAGGTGTACACCGGCTACCGCGCCCAGCACGACAGCGTGCGCGGTCCGTTCAAGGGCGGCCTGCGCTACCACCCCGGCGTCTCCGAGCAGGAGTGCATCGGGCTGTCGATGTGGATGACCTGGAAGTGTGCCGTGATGGACCTCCCGTTCGGCGGCGCGAAGGGCGGCATCGTCGTCGACCCCAAGACCCTCAGCGAGGAGGAGAAGGAGCGCCTGACCCGTCGCTTCGCCGAGGAGCTGCGCGACGTCATCGGACCGAAGCACGACATCCCCGCCCCCGACATGGGCACCGGCCCGCAGGAGATGGCCTGGTTCATGGACGCCTACTCGATGCAGGAGGGCGAGACCACGCCGGGCGTCGTCACCGGCAAGCCGCCGGTCATCGGCGGCTCGTTCGGCCGCGAGGGCGCCCCCGGCCGCTCGGTCGGTATCATCGCCGAGCAGGCCATCGACTACTACGGCTGGGAGATGGACGAGACGACCGTCGCCGTGCAGGGCTTCGGCTCGGTCGGTGCGTACGCCGCCCGCTACCTCGACGACCTCGGCGCGACCGTCGTCGCCGTGAGCGACGTCGACGGCGCCATCTACGACCCCGACGGCCTCGACACGCGCGACGTCGAGGACCACGACGAGCGCCCCGGCATGGTCTCGGGCTACGACGCACCCCACAGCATCACCAACGACGAGCTGCTGGAGCTCGACGTGGACGTGCTCATCCCGGCCGCCATCGGCAACGTGCTCACCGACGACAACGCGGACGACGTCAAGGCCGACATGATCGTCGAGGGCGCGAACGGACCGACGACCTCCGCCGCAGACGCCGTCTTCGACGAACGGGGCATCCCGGTCCTCCCCGACATCCTCGCGAACGCCGGCGGTGTCACCGTCTCCTACTTCGAGTGGCTCCAGGACATCAACCGGCGCCAGTGGTCGCTCGACCGCGTCAACGAGGAGCTGCGCACCGAGATGCTGAAGGCGTGGGACGCCGTCCGCGAGCAGGTCGACCGGCGCGACCTCACCTGGCGCGACGCGACGTACGCGGTCGCCCTGAACCGCGTCGCAGAGGCCCACGAGGCACGCGGGCTCTGGCCCTGATACACCCCCCAACTGATACCCTCTCCCGGCAAACTGTCGCACATGTCTCTCCGGGACGAGTTCACCGAGTTCGCCGAGTGGTGTGACGGCACCTCGCCGCTGTACGCCCGCCTCGCCCGCGGTGTCGCCGACGACCCGGACCTCCTCGCAGTCGCGGACGCGGTTCCCGAAGGTCGGCCCGCCCCGCACACACTGTTCGCCGCAGTCCACTCGCTCCTCCTCGACGGTGCGGACCACGAACTCCGTGAGTGGTACCCGAGCGTCGTCGGCGACGCAGCGCACGACCCGGCCGAGGCGGACCTGATGCCGGCGTTCGTCGAGTTCGTTCTCGCACACGAGACGAGGGTTCGCGAACTGGTCGCGACCCGCCGGACCCAAACCAACGCCGTCGGTCGCTGCAGCGCCCTCTACCCGGCGTTCGCCCGGGTTGCAGCGCGCGTCGACGGCCCGTTGGCGCTCGTCGAGGTCGGCACGAGCGCCGGTCTCAACCTCTGTTTCGACCGGTATCGGTACCGGTACGAGACCGACGCGGGTGTCCGGACCGTCGGCGTCGATGACTCGCCGGTGCGCATCGACTGCGCGCTCCGGGGTACCGATCCCCCACTACCAGCCGACCCGCCGACGGTCGCCTCGCGCGTCGGCATCGACCTGAACCCGCTCGATGTGACTGACGACGCCGACCTGAACTGGCTTCGCGCGCTCGTCTGGCCGGAGCACGTCGACCGGCACGACCAGCTCGCGGCGGCCGCCGAGGTCGTGCGCCCGGACCCACCGCGGCTGGTCGCCGGTGACGCCATCGACCGGCTCCCCGCTGTCGTCGCCGAACTCCCCAACGACCGCCCCGTCTGCGTCTACGACACCCAGGTCCTCTACCAGCTCGGCGAGGCCCAGCGCGACAGGTACCGGGCCGTCCTCGTCGAACTCGCCGCCGACCGAGAGCTGCACTGGGTGTCCGGCAGCCACGTCGTCGGACAACCCGATGAGGGGACCATCCCGCTCCGGCACACCGCGGTCAGCCGTGACGGCCTCGACGGAACTACCGTCGCTCACTACGAGCCTCACGGACGCTGGTTGGAGTGGATCGCACCGGAGGAGTGACCTGGGGGGCGAGACACTGGGTCTGTCGGTCGAACTGCTCGGACGGAGACGGGAGGTTTCAACACCCCGTCCGCCGTCGGTTCGCGTATGCTCAGACGCAGCGTGCTGTTCTCGCCCGGCGACCGACCGGAACTGATGCGCAAGGCACCCGGGACCGGCGCGGACACCATCGTGTTCGACCTCGAGGACGCCGTCGCACCTGCCCGCAAGGACGAGGCCCGCGAGGCCGTCCGCGATGTGCTCACCGACCCCGACTTCGACCCCGACGCCGAGGTGTGCGTGCGGGTCAACCCCGTCGAGGGACCCGGCGCGACGGCCGAGGCCGACGTCGAGGCGCTGTTCGGGGAGGGGGACGCCGCGGCCCGTCCCGACGCCCTCATGCTCCCGAAGTGCACGGACGGCGACGACGTCGACGCCCTCGACGCGCTGGTGCCAGGGGAGACGCCACCGGTCCTCTCGCTGGTCGAGAGCGCGGCCGGCGTGCTCCACGCGGAGTCGGTCGCAGCGGCCGACGCGACCGACGCGCTCGTCTTCGGCGCCGAGGACCTGTCGGCCGACATCGGCGCGACCCGGACCGACGAGGGGACCGAGGTGCTCCACGCGCGCGAACACGTCGTTCTCGCGGCCGCGGCCGCTGAGGTCGACGCAATCGACACCGTCCACACCGACTTCTCCGACACCGAGGGGCTGCGCGAGGAGACCGCGTTCGCCATCCAGCTCGGCTACGACGGCAAGATGGCCATCCACCCCTCGCAGGTCCCGGTCATCAACGGAGCGTTCACCCCCGACGAAGAGACCGTCGAGTGGGCAGAGCGCGTCCTGGCCGCGAAGGCCGAGGCGGACGCCGAGGGCCGCGGCGTCTTCCAGGTCGACGGGCAGATGATCGACGCACCGCTCATCGCACAGGCCGAGCGTGTCGTCGAGCGGGCGAGGGCCGCGGACGACGTATAAGGAGCTTACATCACATTTAATCCCACTCCATTGTTTTAATTCCGCCACGCTTAACCCCCGCCTCTGAGATTTTTCGCCTGATGACAGACGAGGCCAATCCATTCGAGAGTCTCCAGGAGCAGGTCGACGATGCAGCCGCGTACCTCGACGTCAGGGAGGACGTCCTCGACCGGCTGAAACACCCCGAACGAGTCCTCGAGACCAACCTCACCGTCGACATGGACGACGGGAGCATCGGCCGGTTCACGGCGTTCCGGTCGCAGTTCAACGGCGACCGCGGGCCGTACAAGGGCGGCATCCGCTACCACCCGGGCGTCACACGCGACGAGGTCAAGGCGCTCTCGGGCTGGATGGTCTACAAGTGCGCCACAGTCGGTATCCCCTACGGCGGCGGCAAGGGCGGTATCGTCATCGACCCGTCCGAGCACTCGGCGGGCGAGCTGGAACGTGTCACCCGTTCGTTCGCGAAGGAGCTCCGCCCGCTCGTGGGCGAGGACAAGGACATCCCCGCACCCGACGTGAACACCGGCCAGCGCGAGATGAACTGGATCAAGGACACCTACGAGACCCTCGAGGACAAGACCGAACCCGGCGTCGTCACGGGCAAGGCCATCGAGTCCGGCGGTAGCGAGGGGCGCGTCGAGGCGACCGGCCGCTCGACGATGCTCGCCGCCCGCGAGGTGTTCGACTACCTCGACCGCGACATCAGCGAGGCGACCGTCGCCGTGCAGGGCTACGGCAACGCCGGCTGGATCGCGGCGAAGCTCGTCGACGAGCTCGGCGCCGACGTCGTCGCCGTCTCCGACTCCTCCGGTGCCATCCACAGGGCCGATGGCTTCGACCCCGTCGCAGTCAAGGACTTCAAGCGCGAGACCGGCTCCGTCTCGGGCTACGAGGACGCCGACGAGGAGTTCACGAACGAGGACCTCCTGACGATGGACGTCGACCTCCTCATCCCGGCGGCGCTCGAGAACGCCATCGACGAGGAGCTGGCCCGCGACGTGCAGGCGGACATCATCGTCGAGGCCGCGAACGGGCCGCTCACCCCCGACGCAGACGACGTGCTCACCGAGTCCGACGTGTGGATCGTCCCCGACATCCTCGCGAACGCCGGCGGCGTCACCGTCTCGTACTTCGAGTGGGTCCAGAACCGCCAGCGGTTCTACTGGTCCGAGGAGCGCGTCAACGACGAACTGGAGACCATCATCGTCGACGCCTTCGACCGGATGACCGACGCCCACGAGTCCTTCGACACGCCGAACCTCCGGACGGCGTGCTACGTCAACGCCATCCAGCGCGTCGTCGACGCCTACATGGACTCGGGCAACTGGCCCTGAGCTTCGGTCGAATCCCCGCCCAGTCAGTCGAGCCGTTTTCCGTACCAGCGTTCCCCGTCAACCTCGGCCAGCGTCGCGTAGCCGCGTCCCTCGTAGAACCGACACGCCTGGGTCATCGACGTCTGCGTCTGCAGGACGGCGTAGTCGAAGCCGCGTTCGTCGGCCCGCCGTTCGAGCCGCTCGAGCAGTGCGGTGCCGACACCTGCGCCCTGCAGGTCCGGGGCGACCGCGACGCTCCGGATTCTGCAGGTCTCCGCCTCTTCGGCGGGGAGCCACGACGGTGGCTCCGCGGACTCGTCGCGCACGTGCGCGAGCGGCTGGAGCCCGCCGATGGCGACGACGGCCGGCTCGGTGGCGTGGCCGCGGGTTGTCGTCGTCGCGTCGCGGTCGGGCGCCTCGACGACGGTGAACCAGCCGCCGGGTGCGAAGAACTCGCGGTCGACGTGGCGGAGGTAGCGGTTGTACTCGGGGTCGTAGTCCATCGCAGACGCACGGAGCGCCTGGTCGTGGACGCGCCAGACGGGGTCGGTGTCGCTGGCGGCGAAGCGACGGATCACCAGGTCGTCCATGGGGGACGTCCTCGCGTTGGCACGGAGAAACTTGCGGCGGTCGCAGTGGGGTGCTGCAGCGACAGGGGTGCGCCGTCGGTGGGGGTCAGTACTTCGACGAACTGTCGCTCGAACTCGTCAGGTCGGTTATCGTCTCCTCCAGTTCGTCTACCAGTTCGTGGCCCTTCTCGGCGGCCTTGTCCTTCTTGCCGCCGTCGCCACCGAACTCGTCGAGCTTCGAGCGGAGGCTGTCGAGTGCGTCGTCGACCGCTTCGCCTGCCGTATCGCCCTGTGTCTGGTGGTCGGTCATGGCTACAGACCGAATCTGGTGCGCGAGCCAGTTCAAATCTCGGCCAAAGCGAGTTGGCTCCGGTGGATTCTTGCCCGCTGGACCGATAGTGGCACGCGATGGCAGACTCCGACCGGTCGCTCACGGACTCGCTCACGGGCTTCTTCAAGGAGTACAACAACCTCTACGTCATCGTCCTCTTCGGCTACGGGCTGGTGGTGTTCCCGTGGCTGCGCGCGGAGGGGTTCTACGAGCTGGGCGTCGTCATCGGCGTCGTGCTGCTCGGCGGGATGGTGCTCGCGCTCCGGGCGAACGTCGAGCGGGCGAAGGAACGCCTCGGCGGCGGTGACGAGGAGTACGAACGGCGCGGTTTCTGACTACAGCCCGAGTTCGCGGCCGATGACGAGGTGCTGGATCTCGCTGGTTCCCTCGCCGATCTCCATGAGCTTCGCGTCGCGGTAGAACCGCTGCGGGGCGAAGTCCTCGGTGTAGCCGTAGCCGCCGAGCGTCTGGACGGCCTCCTCGGCGACCTCGCGGGCGGCCTCGCTGGCGTCGAGCTTGGCGAGCGACGAGGACTTCGTCACCGACTGGCCCTGGTCGTACTGCCACGCGGACTTGTGGGTGAGCAGGCGGGCGCGCTCGATCTTGCGGTCCATGTCGACGACCTTGTCGCGGATGGCGTCGAACTTCGAGATGGGCTGACCGAACTGCTCGCGCTCCGTCGAGTACTCCTTCGCGGCCTCGTAGGCGCCCTGTGCGAGCCCCGTCGAGATGGCAGCGATGGAGATGCGGCCGCCGTCGAGCGTCTTCTTGGTCTGCTCCCAGCCGTCGCCGCGCTCGCCGAGCATCCGGTCCTCGGGCAGGCGCACGTCGGTGAGCTTGATCTCACAGGTGGGCGAGGCGTTCAGCCCCATCTTGTCCCAGACGGTGGTGACCTCGAAGCCGTCGTCCTCCTCGGGGTCGACGATGAACGTCGAGATGCCGCCGTAGCCCTCTCCGGGGTCCGTGACGGCCTTCACGAGGACGCTCCCGGCGACGCTCGCGTTCGTGATGAACTGCTTCGTGCCGTTGAGCACCCACTCGTCGCCCTCTTTCTCGGCGATCGTGTCCATGTCCGAGGCGTCGGAGCCGCTGCTCGGCTCGGTGAGCGCCCAGCCGCCGAGGTACTCGCCGGATGCCAGCGGCGTGAGCCAGCGCTCCTTCTGTGCCTCGGTGCCGAACAGCTCGAGGGGTTTGGAGGCGAGCGATGTGTGTGCGACGTACGAGAGCGCGACGGAGCCCGAGACACGACCGAGCTCCTCGGCAACGACCGCGTACATCAGCGTGTCGCCGCCGAGGCCGCCGTACTCCTCCGAGATTGGGACGCCCATCACGTCCAGGTCGGCGAGCTGGTCGAAGATCTCCTCGGGGAAGCGGTGCTCGTCCTCGATGTCCTGTGCGATGGGTTCGATCTCCTCGTCGCAGAACCGCCGCACCTCCTCGCGGATCATCCGGTGCTCGTCCGGCAGCGTGAAGTCCATACGCAACACTTGCCGAGGGCCAAAATAAAAATGCCGAAGGTCGAACCCCGGTCCCCGGGCCGGGCGGGGAACTCAAAGCTCAGTGTCTTCAGTTCATTCAAACAACTCTGTTCCTTCTATAATCCTATATATTCTATATCTTTAATCTGCAAGGGGAACCGGTGTATTTATACCGATATCCCCGTGTTGCTTCGGTGTGCAACGACGCGATTTTATGGCCACACTCGCCGCGACATCGCTCGGTAGCGTCGTGTCGGCCACGGGAGCGGGGGCATCGTCCGGTCAGACCGCAGCACTCGACGTCGGCCAGCTCCGGTTCTACTCGACCGGCAGCCTGCTGAACGCCGCCAGCGAACCGCTCACGGACAGCTCGAACGTGCTCGTCTGGGCGGAGCCGACGGCGTACAACGCCGACGAGGACGGCAACGGCGACGCCGTCAGCTACCCCGACGGCACCGACATCCCGCTCGTGGGCATCGACGGGACGGTGGTCGGCATCGGCAACGACTTCGTCAACAACCAGGAGTCGTTCGGCGACGCCGGCAACGAGGAGTTCCTCCTGAACGTCTGGGACAGCCTCACCGGCGGCGACGCGACCGTCCTCGTCGACGAGAGTCACGACAACGCCGTCACCCGCGCGGACATCTCGACGTTCGCGAACTACGCGGAGGACAACGGCTACACCGTCCCGGCGACGACCGATCTCGAAGCCGACCTCGGGAGTGCGGACGGGCTCGTGCTCGCCCGCCCGGCGACGGCGCTCTCCGACGACGAGCTGTCGGCGGTCGCCTCGTTCGTCGACGCTGGCGGCGCGCTGTTCCTGCACGACGCCTCGGACTACCAGGACCAGGACCAGACCGCGAACCTGAACGCGGTCGCGGCGGCCGTCGGCGCGGCGTTCCGCTTCAACGACGACCAGGTGTACGACGACGAGAACAGCGGCTTCGAGAACTTCGTCGTCCTCACCGAGAACGGCAACACCGAGCAGTACCCCGAGCTGTTCGCGGGCCGCGAGGGCATCGGCGGCGGCGAACTCCCGTTCGAGCCCGGCGAGAGCTATCCGGGCACCGTGACGAGCGTCGCCGACGGCGACACGTTCACCGTCGAGTTCGACGACCCCGACGCCGGCTCGCAGTCGATCCGCGTGCTCGGCGTCGACACGGCCGAGAAGCCGGAGAACGCCAGTGCCGAGCGGCCCGAGGAGTGGGAGGGCCTCGCGTACACGACCGAGAGCGACCTCCGACCCGTCGGTTCGCTCTCGCACTACAGCGGCACCTGCTTCCTGGACGACGCGATGGAGCCGCTCACGGACGACGCGGCGGTGCTGTACTGGGCACCGTCGAACGCCACCGTCACCGACCAGAACGGTGGCGACGCGGTGAGCTATCCCGACGGGACCGCCATCCCGCTCGGCGTGAAGGACGACAACCTCGTCGGGCTCGGCGCCAACATGGTCAACGACGAGGGTGGCTGGGACGGCGACAACGGCGACCTCGTGCTGAACGTCTGGGACGACCAGCTCGGCGGCGCGGGCACCGTCGTCTGGCTCGACAACGGGCAGTACGACACCCTGGGCGACGTCTTCGGGAACTTCGAGGGCCGTGCGGAGGACGCGGGCTACACGCTCGAATCAGCCGGCGACCTCGCCGCGGCCGCGGGCGACGCGGACGCGTTCGTCGTCTCCTCGCCGAACGAGCTCTCCGACGCGAACCGCGACGCGCTCGCGACCTTCGCGGCCGACGGCAACCCCGTCACGTTCATCGGCAAGTCCGACTACGACGGGTTCGACCAGACGGACGCGTTGAACGCCGTGCTCGACGAGCTCGGTGCGGCGTTCCGCTACAACGACGCGCAGGTGCAGGCGGACGGGAACTTCGCGTTCTCCACCGAGCAGTTCAACACCGACAGCTACGCGGCGTACTTCGGCGGCGACAGCGAGGACCCCCTCGCGCACCTCCAGGAGTGGGCCGTCGAGGCGACCGAGTTCGCGACCCAGGCGCTCTCCGGGGAGGACGTCGTCGTCAGCTTCGACGAGAACGAGGGTATCACCGACCCCTTCGACCGGCTGCTCGGCTACGTCGAGTACGACGCGACCGGCGACGGCAGCACGGACACGCTGTACAACGCCGCGCTCATCCAGGAGGGCTACGCCCGCGTCTACGGCTCCAGCCTCTCGAAGCACGACGAGTTCTGGGACCACGAGCACGCCGCGCGCACCGACGGCACCGGCCTCTGGGCCGAGAGCGACGTCGAGTCCGCCCCCAGCTACCGGAACCGCCCCGTCGAGGACCTGTTCGTCCCGACGCCCGCGGCCGTCGGCTCCACCAACGGTACGCTCGGTCAGGGTCGCGTCCCCGTCAACGCCGAGTCCAGCGCCAGCGTCTCCGAGGCCCCGCTCGCCGGCGTCGACCGGACCGCGAACGTCGCGATGCTCGGCGGCCTGCTCGTCGACGAGTCCCACGAGGAGGCGGAGGGCTCGGGCTACGACGTCTCCGGCTTCGAGAACTTCACGTTCGTCTCCAACCTCGCCGACTCGCTCTCCGGACGCGAGGGCGACGTGCTGGTCGACGGCGGCCACGGCCAGTTCGGCGCCGACTTCGGCCTCTCGAACGAGGACGCCGCCTACTACCAGCGCTTCCTCGAGGGCGCGGGCCTGAACTTCGAGCAGGTGAACGAGCCGACCGCCGAGAAGCTCTCGCGTGGCCGCGCGCTGCTCGTCACGAGCCACACCGAGGCGTTCTCCGAGGCGGAGGTCGACGCCCTGCGGAGCTTCCGCGACGACGGCGGCGCCATCGTCCTGCTCGGCGACGCGAACGCGTCCGACGCCGCCCGCGAGAACCTGAACGCGCTGGCGAGCGGCCTCGGCACGGACCTCCGGCTCACCGACGACGCCGTCACCGACGGCTCGAACAACGTGAACGGCGACGCCGGCCTCGTCACGACGACGAACTTCCACCAGAGCTTCGACCTGTTCGACGTCTACGAGCCCGGAACCGGCGGCGAGGAGCCCGCACAGCCCACCCTCTCCGTCTCGTTCCCCGAGCGCAACGGCGGCGGCAGCGCGGTGCCGGCCGACCTCTCGCTGTCGAACGCGCCCGACGGACTCGCTGGCTTCGACGTGACAATCACGGTCGCGGACACCGAGGTCGCCGCCGCGATCGACGTGAGCTTCGACGATGCGTTCCCCGACTCGACCACGCAGGCAGACGTCAGCGACGACGGCGGGACGGTCTCGCTCGAGGCCGCCGACATCGAGGACAACGTCGGCACCGGGGCGTCGGACATCACGCTCGCGACGCTCTCCCTCGAGCCGCAGTCCGCGGGCTCCACCGGCGTCGGCCTCGGCATCGACGCGCTCGACGCCGACGACGGCTCCGTCATCGACGCGCAGACGAGCACGGGGGACCTCACCATCGCCCCCGTCGAGCGCATCGGCGACAACGACCTGCCGACGGACCCCGACGACGACGGCGTCTACGAGGACCTGAACGGCAACGGCCAGCTCGACTTCGAGGACGTCGTCGTCTTCTTCGAGCACCGCGAGGAGGACGCCATCCAGGACTACGTCGACTCGTACGACTTCAACGACAACGGCCGCGTCGACTTCGACGACATCACGACCCTGTTCGAGGAGATATAGACCGATGGCCCGCCACGACTCGACGGCCGGCAGGCACGCTAGGATCGCTATCCCGGCGGCCGCCGCCGCGTTCGTGCTGGCGCTCGCACTCGCGCCCGCTCTGGCCGGTGCGGACGTCGGTGCCGCCGGTGCCGCGGATGCGAGCGTGCAGACGGACGACCCGACGCTCGCCGTGGCAGACGCCAGCGTCGACCCCGGCGGGACCACCGAGACGACCCTGACGCTGTCTGCCGTGCCCGACGGACTCTCCGGGTTCAACGTCACGGTCGCCGTCGCCGACACCGAGACGGCGACGATAACCGACGCCGCGCTCGCCGAGCCGTTCCCGGCCATCGGCGACGGGTCGGTCGTCGTCGCCGACGACGGTAGCGCGGCACGACTGAAGTCCGCCGACCTCGACGACGAGGTCGGGACAGGCGACGGTCCGGTCGCCCTCGGCACCGTCACGCTCGCCGGCGGATCGACGGGGACGGTCGACCTCGTGCTGTCGGTGGAACAGGTCGACGACGACGGCTCCCGGGTCGACCCGGCCGCCGACGACGGCCTGCTGACCGTCGGCGACGTCTCGACCGCGACGCCGACCGTCACCGCGACACCCACGTCGGTCCCGACCACCGACCAGCCGGGCACGTCGACCGCCACTGACCAGCCTGGGACTGGACCGGCTCCGACGACGACCGACGACGACGGCTCGGTCGGGCTCGGGTTCGGTGCGGCCGGCGGGCTGCTCACCGCCGTCGCGCTGGCGCTGGCGCTCGTCGCGGGTCGTCGCTACTGAGGACAGCGGTTCCGTTCGGCGTCCGTCAGTCCTGACAGGGGAGCGCGGTGTCGACGCTCACGTCGCCGACGACGACCGCGCCGCACATCGCCTCCCGACCGTGGATCGTACACCGGTAGGCGTACAGCCCGCGCTCCTCGAACACACGGTCGAGCCTGTCGCCGGAGTCGACGGTGTCGGCCTCGAACTCCCAGTCGGCGGCACCGCCGACCTCGGTGTCGGGCGTCACATCGTGTGCCGTCTCGTCGACGTTCTCCCAGCGCACGCGGTCGCCCGGATCGACGGAGACACGCAGCGGCGTGAATCCCCCGGCGTCGATCTCGACGGTCGCGTCGGCCGGCGGCGGGCTGGTGGTCGGCGGTGCGGTCGTCGCGGGGTCGCCGCTGTCGCCGTTGCAGCCGGCCAGCCCCACCGCGAGGAACGTGCCGGCCGCGGCGAGAAGCTCGCGGCGCGAGGTGGTCATACCCAACGTCACGGACGTTCGGTTGATAAAATTACACACTTCGGTGCGCAATCAACACCGGATTTGAACGTGTATCCGACCATGGACGGGGAGCGCAGTCCTGCACATAGCAGCCTTTTTGACGGGTGGCAGCGAAAATTTTACCTGATTCGTTATGAGCCAGCAGGACACCGACACCTACCAGCACTACATCGACGGTGAGTGGACCGAGGGCCACGGCGACGAGACCTTCGAGAGCAAGAACCCGGCGACGGGCGAGACCCTCGGCGAGTTCCACCGTGGAACACCCGAGGACGTACAGGAGGCACTCGAGGCCGCCGACGAGGCGTCCGAGATGTGGCAGGCGATGTCCCACATCGACCGCGCGGAGTACCTCTGGGACATCTACCACGAGCTGCGCGAGCGCACCGACGAGCTCGGCGCGGTCGTGACCAAGGAGTGCGGCAAGGAGATCAGCGAGGGCAAGGCCGACGTCGTCGAGGCCGCGCACATGGTCGAGTGGGCCGCCGGCGACGCCCGCCACCCGAAGGGCGACGTGGTCCCCTCCGAGATTCCGAGCAAGGACGCCTACATGCGGCGCAAACCGCGCGGCGTCGTCGGCTGCATCACGCCGTGGAACTTCCCGGTCGCCATCCCGTTCTGGCACATGGCCGTCGCGCTCGTCGAGGGCAACACCGTCGTGTTCAAGCCCGCCGAGCAGACGCCGTGGTGCGCCCAGATCATCGCCGAGATGTTCGTCGACGCGGGCATCCCGGACGGCGTGTTCAACATCGTGCAGGGCTTCGGCGACGCCGGTGCCGAGCTCGTCGAGAACGACATCACCGACACCGTGCTGTTCACCGGCTCCGCGGAGGTCGGCCACGAGGTCGCGAGCAAGGTCGGCGGCACGCCCGGCAAGCTCGCAGCCTGCGAGATGGGCGGCAAGAACGGTATCGTCATCACCGAGGAGGCGGACCTCGACGTCGCCGTCCACTCCGCCGTGATGTCTAGCTTCAAGACGACCGGCCAGCGCTGTGTCTCCTCCGAGCGCCTCATCGTCCACGAGGACGTCTACGACGAGTTCAAGGAGCGCTACGTCGAGGTCGCACAGAACATCGCCGTCGGCGACCCGCTCGACGAGGACACGTTCATGGGCCCGGCCATCGAGGCCGGCCACGTCGAGAAGATCCGCCGGCACAACGAGATGGCCCGCGAGGAGGGCGCGAACGTGCTGGTCGACCGCTTCGAGCTCGGCGACGACGAGATTCCCGAGGGCCACGAGGACGGCCACTGGGTCGGCCCGTTCGTCTACGAGATCGAGTACGACACCGACCTCCGCTGCATCAAGGAGGAGTGCTTCGGCCCGCACGTCGCCCTGCTGAAGTACTCGGGTGACATCGAGGACGCCGTCGAGATCCACAACGACACGCCGTACGGCCTCGCCGGCGCCATCATCTCCGAGGACTACCGCCAGATCAACTACTACCGCGACAACGCCGAGGTCGGCCTCGCGTACGGCAACCTGCCGTGCATCGGCGCCGAGGTCCAGCTGCCGTTCGGCGGCATCAAGAAGTCCGGCAACGGCTACCCGAGCGCCCGCGAGGTCATCGAGGCCGTCACCGAGCGCACCGCCTGGACGCTCAACAACTCGAAGGACATCGAGATGGCACAGGGCCTGAGCGCGGACATCAAGACCCAGAGCGACGACTGAACGCGAATCGCGGCTCTGTCTTTCTTCTTTCTTCGCCCGGTGTAGCTGTGCGATTTCGCTTCGACGGGCCGAGAGTTTACGAATATTGTAAACTTTCGGCGGGATGGCCTCCGGGCAGCCGGGTGGCGCGCGGCCCGCGAGCGTGCCGAGCGACAGCGAGGTCTCCGCGAGCTTGCGAGCGGAGGGCAGCGAGACGACGGCGGAGTCTCGCCGGGCCGCGAGCAGTCGCTCGTGCGAGGGACGAGAAGCGCAGGGAGCGGTCACGAGACGCGGAGCGTCTCGTGAGCCCACCGGAAATCTCCGATTTCCGGGGACGCTAGCGACCGAGCATCGCAGTCGGTTGGGGAGGTTCGAGGGCGGTTGCGGTCGGGTGGGACTGAAAGGGGCGACCATGTCGGCGAACCCCGACGACGTAAGCACCGCAGGTACGAGGAGCGCAACGAGTCGCGGGAGCCGACATGGGCGGGGCTTTCGAGATGCTTTCAGCCTCGCTGTTTACTACGTCGACCGTACGTATCCAATCGGGACATCCGAATCACACAGCCAACACTCAGAATCTGTTCGAACGACGGCCCGCGAGGGACAGGAGTGCGGGCCGGTTGCGGACGAGAGTGGCGGGTTGAAGCGACGCCGCTGCCGCTTCGGGCAAGGTAGAGGCGAGAGTTCCGTTCCGCGATAGGCTCCTAGGTAGCCCCGCGGAACGGAAGTGGGCGCGGGCGTAGGTGCGACGGGCGTTTGCCGGAATCGACGTGAAAAGCGTCTCTCCGGCAACCCCTGCTTTGGACCGCGAACGTATAAACTCCGCGACTTTGACAGCGCTCAGAGACGAGTGTCCTCCAGCGCCGGGAACTCCTCGCGGACGCGGTCGACCTCGCCCGGGTCGACCGTCGTCTCGACGAGTGCCGGGCGGTCGTCGGTCGTCGCGACCGGGGTGCCCCACGGGTCGTAGACGGTCGAGCGGCCGAGCAGCGTGGCGTCGTCGAACTCGCCGCTGCCGTTGATGGTGGCGACGTAGGAGAGGTTCTCGATGGCGCGGGCACGGGCCAGGGTGCGCCAGTGCTCGACGCGGGGGTACGGCCAGGCGCTCGGAACGAGGGTGAGCGTCGCGCCCTGTTCCTGCAGTTCGCGGTAGAGCTCGGGGAAACGCAGGTCATAGCAGGTCGTGACGGCGACGGTGAAGTCGCCGAACTCCGTGGTCGGGATGCGCTCGCCGGGCACCAGCAGCTCCGCCTCGGCGGAGGAGTACCCGAACAGGTGGTGCTTGCGGTAGACGAGCTGGCGGTCGCCGTCGGCGTCGAACAGGACGGCGGTGTTCGCCAGCCCCTCGTCTGCAGGTGTCGGGGCGGCTCCGGTCGCGACCGTCTCGCCGAGGTCCTCGACGACGGTGCCGGCGAGCAGCGCGACGCCGTTGTCGGCCGCGGCGGCGGCGAGCCGGGAGAGCGTCTCACCGTCGAGGCCCTCGGCTGCACGCTGGTACACGTCGAACGAGAAGTAGCCGACGTTGAACAGCTCCGGCAGGGCGACGAGGTCCGCGCCGCGGTCGGCCGCCTCCACGACGGCCTCGACGGCGCGGTCGACGTTGTGCTCGGTCGCCGCCGGTTCGACCGCCAGCTGGGCGAGGACGAGCTTCATGCCGGGAGCTCCAGGTGTTCACGCAGGGCGGCCTCGAGGTTGTCGAGCTCGCCGTCGAGGTTGCGCTCGAAGAAGCGCTCCACACCCGGGAGCTTGCCGTCCACGATGAAGCGGTTCGTGAGGGTGCAGCCCGCCTCTGTCTCGTTGATCTCGTGTTCCCCCGTCACTCGCATCACCTTCGAACGACCTTCGAACCGGACGAACTCCGGCTCGCGGCGGTCGACGTCACGGGTCCTGACCGCGACCGTGCGGCGGACGAGCGGGATCGGGAGTTTGACGTGCCAGATGGCCTCGGTGCCGTCCTCGTTGCGGAGCTCGAACCGATCGACGACGCTGATGGGACGAGCACGGAGCTCAGGGTCCGCGATGAACGCCCAGACCCGTTCGGGGGCAACCGGGAACTCGAACGTCCGCTCGACCCGGACTGTCATACGATATCTGATTCCCTCGTGGCCAAAAACGCAGCGGAATCGGGTTAACTGACCGTTACCTTCCACGTCGTCGACCGGGACCGTCCCCACTTCTCGATGTCGACGTCCTCTGACTTCTCTGAGAGGTGTGGGAGTCGCGAGCCGACCTGTTTCGAGGAGAGGTCGATGGCGTCGGCGATGTTCTTCGCACGGAAGTACTGTTGCCCCTTCGAGACGCTGTCTCGAAGGTAGGCGAGTATCCGTTGCTCCTCGTCGGAGTAGTCGCTCATCGTCTGTACGTAGATAGGGGCCTCACGCTAATAACGATTTTTGCTCCGACGGTGTCAGCGGTCCCACCACTGGAGTGCGAAGACCGAGAGCATCGCGAAGACCATCGCGCCCGCGAAGGCGTAGCTCCCGGCGGCCTGTGCACTCGACGTGCCGCCGAGGTACTGGATGCCGAAGACGGCCATGGCGACCGCGCTGAGGACGGCCGCGATGCCGAATACGGTGGAGAGGCCGATCGCCTTGTCGCTCGACCCGGACGTGTGTTGGCTCATGGACGTGAGTATCGAGGGGAGGGTCTTAATCCCTGCTGTCGACGGTGGGGCCTGCCGTCCAAAGGACGTTGGCTCAAGGCCTTTTATACCTCGGGACCTTCCGTCCACAGGAATGTCAGACGGAACGGATTCAGGTGGTGGGTCGACAGGTGGCGGTGGCCTCGCGACGGTCAGACGTCTCCTGTTCGGGAGCACGCTTCGGATCGGCGCCGTGGTCGTCGTGGGGCTCGTGGGGATGGTCGTCGCCGCGTACCTGCTGGGGTTCCTCGGCGTTCCCTCGGTGGCCGGCGTCGAGAACCGGTTCGGCGAGGCCAACGAGTCGACGACGGTCATCGAGACCGAGCTCGCGGTGCAGAACCCGAACCCGGTCGGGACGGGCTTCCTCGACGTCTCCGCGGAGTACGAGGTGAACATGAACAACATCACGATGGCGACCGGCGGACGGGACGACATCAACGTGAAGCCGGGGCGGTCGACGGTGACGACGCAGAGCTACCTGCAGAACGAGCGCATCCCCCAGTGGTGGGCCAGCCACATCCGTCGCGGGGAGACGACCGACGTGCGCATCGACGCGACCATCAGGTCCGGACTCGTCGGCCGCTCGTTCGCGGTGCCCCAGGAGCGGACCATCCAGACCGACCTGCTCTCGTCGTTCAACTCGACCGAGACGCGCGAGGTGAACGCGAACCGGGCGCTCGTCTCGGACCCCGTGCTGTACATCAACCGGACCGCCGGCCAGTGGGGCGAGGTGTCCAACGAGTCGACGCCCATCGTGCTCGACTTCTACGTCTACAACCCGAAGTCCTACGCCATCCCCATCTCCCAGATCGAGTACGGGGTGAACATGAACAACATCACCGTGGGGGAGGGGACGAACACCCGCGAGTACGTCCTCGCGCCGGGCGAGGTGACCCAGGTCCGAACCGTGACGACCATCGACAACTCGAACCTCGACGAGTGGTGGGTGAGCCACATCCAGCGCGACCAGGTGACCGACCTGCGGATCAACTTCAGCGTCACCACCCGGATCGGGGGCACGAGCATCCAGATCCCGATGGACCGGTTCACCTACACAGAGACCATCGAGACCGACATCTTCGGCACGAAGAACGCGACCGACGCCGGCGGTGAGAACGGTACCGAGGGCGACTCGTCCGGCGGTGACGGCACCCCGACGGACGACGGAACGACCACCGACGGCGGTACCACGACCGACGACGGCTCCGGTGGCGACGGCACGACGAACGGTGGCGGCACGACCACAGACGGCGGCGGCATCCTCGGCGTCAGCGCGGCGGATGTGGCAAGACCTGCGTGAACGCGGGCGGCGAGTGCTGACGCCGGCAACACGCTTATTATCCCAGCACGCTCACGGTAGGACACATGACACGGAGTACCCAGTCTCCTGGTCGAGTTCTCCGACGGTAACGAGATCACCGTCGAATCCACTCCAGAGTCCATCGTCGTTTCTATCGGTGAATCGAATCGTACGCTCACGCGCCGAGAAGCCATGGCGCTGCAGGACCAGATCGGCGACGCGCTGGTCGAACGTCGCGAGTTCTTCCGGACCACGGGCATCCACCGCGAGGACGGCTCCTACGAGGTCACCCGCCGCGGGGCCGACTCCGCCGGGAACGCGAAGGTGTTCGAGAGCTTCGAGACCGTCCGCCGGCTGTACGACCGCCTGCCCGACGAGTTCGGGGCCGAGGCGGTCGGCCGGACCGGTATCACTGGCTCGCGTCGGCATATGCTGGTGCGACACTTCGCGGAGCATCCGGCCTTCGACTGCGAGATCACGAGCCGGAGCCCGCTGACCGTGGCGAAGGCGGACCCCGAGTCCACCGACGCGAAGGAGGAGGAACGGATGCCTGAGGCGACGGCCGACTAGGCCGTCGCTCGCCGGGTTGTCGTATCGTCGACCAGCGACGGCTCCAACGAGAAGCGGGGGTCGGTCAGTGGATCTCGACGTGCTCGGACTCCTCGTTCAGCGCGAGGTTGACCGCGATCTCGGCGTTCCGCATCGCGTACTGGGCGGTCTGCTGGAGGCTGACGAGCACCTCACGGACCTGCAGGAGGTCCTTGTTCTCCATCTCGGGGAGGTCGTCGAGTATCTCGCGCTCGCGGTCGCTGATCTCGTGGAACAGCCGGCGCACCTCGATGGTCTTGTCGTAGTCGCGCTCGACGGCCGCCTCGACGGCGAGCGCGGTGATCTCGTCGACCTTCTCCGTGAATTCGCGGATGCGCCGCATCACGGGCTGGTCGACGTTCAGCGTGTGGTTCTCGGTCTCCATGACGATCTCGGCGATGTCCTCGGCGTTGTCGGCGGTGAGCTCCAGGTTCTTCGCGATGGAGCGGTAGCCGATGAGCGGGAAGCCCTCGTCGAGGCCGACCGCACGGGCGAGGTTCGGGTTCTGGTAGGCGGTGAAGATGAGCCGCAGCATCAGCACGAAGATCTTGTTCGCCTGGCGCTCGCGGTTGAGCGCGCGCTGGGCCATGTCGGGGTTGCCGTGGGCGAGCGCCTTGATGGCCTCGCCGCGCATCGTCGAGCCCGTGGATTCGAGGCGCTCGAGCAGGTTGTCGAGCGTGAAGTCCTCGGGGTCGACCGAACAGCGGATGGCGATGCTCTCGGGCGTCTCCTCGATGACGCCCAGGCCCATCAGCTGCGTCTCTGCCTGGTAGACCGCGTTGATGTGCTCCGAGGGGAGGGTGCCGCCCTCGTGGACGACGCGGATGACCCGCCGTCCGAGCACGTACTGCGCGACGATGGCGCGCTCGACGGCGTCCGCGTCGAGGTTGTCCGCGTGGATGATGGCCTCCGACTCCTCGGTGCTCGCCGACTCCGGCATCACCGTCAGCGTCCCCTTGCCCCCCATCCGCAGGGACACCTCGTCGCCCTTCTCGACGTCCTGCTCCTTCGCCCACTCGGCCGGCAGCGTCATCGCCAGCGTGGACGGCCCGAGCCGCTGGACCTTGCGCGTTTCCATGCCCTCCCGTAGCCATGGGGAGACCTTATATTTGACTGCATGGCGATTATATTCCGTAGTAGTCGATAATACCACTTTGTACGCAGTGTCGCAACCGGCAACATTTGCCAACCCGTGACAGGACCGCTCAGACGACCTTCAGCAGGCGGCGTTCGTACCGGCCGACGCGGACCTGCTGCCAGCCACGGAGCGACTCGTTGACCGCCTCGTCGTCAGTGTCGACACGGAGGACGCCCACGTCGTCGAGCTTGTCCCGCGAGGCGACGACCTCGACCTCGCATCGGTCGATGACCGCGGGGGAGATCTGGTGGTTGCCCCGGCCGAAGATGAACCCCTGCCCGCCGATGGGCGAGACGACGATGACGTTCCGCTCGCCGAGCACCTCGAGTATCTCGTCCTCGGTCGCGTCGTACGCGAGCACCTCGCCGTCGCGCCAGACGTCGACCCCGAGCGGCGACGGCTCGAAGCCCAGCGCGCGCTTGATGGCGCCGACGGTGCTCCCCGGCGCGAGGATGTACGTCACGTCGGGGTCGACCTCGTCGGCGAACCCCTCCGCGAGCGACTCGACGGTGCCCCCGCCGACCTGCTTCGAGGACTGCACGGCCTCCGCGACCGGCACCGGGACGACCGCGTGCAGCGTCGTCCGCACCTCGCCGCCGCGGTAGGCGTCCTCGTCGATGTCGTTCACCTCCCGGTCCGCGACGCGCTCGAACGTCGCCGCGACACGACCCGCATCCCTCGGTGTGACGCCGAAGACGGAGGAGTAGATCTTCACGCCCGCCGGCACCCCGAGCATCGGCGTGTCTGCGCCGGCTGCCTGCAGTGTCTTCGCCACGTCCACGGCGGTCCCGTCGCCGCCGACGAACAGCACGAGGTCGACGCCCTCGTCGACGAACGCCTCGACCGCCGCACGCGTGTCCTCGGCATCCGTCCCGTCGCCGGGGTCGGTGACGACGGTCGGCTCGAACCCCGCCTCGCGGGCCTCCCGTTCGCCCATCTCGCCACCGGCGACGAACAGCTCCATCTCCTCGCCCGCGGCCTCGCGCAACGTCCGAAGGGCCTCGACCGCGCGCTCGGGTGCGCGCTGCTCCGCGCCACGTTCGCGTGCCTCCGCGACCTTCCCGTCGGTCCCTTTCAGTCCGACGCGGCCACCCATCCCGGCGATGGGGTTGACGACGACCCCGATTCGCATTGGCCGACCCTTGGTCGGTCCCGTGGAAAAAGGACGCGTTTCCGGCACCCGGTCTCGTGCGGTCGGTCGGGCCGTCCAACGACGGCGTGGAACCTGAACAGTGTCACCGGGGCAGCTCTGGCGGGCGCAGTGGCTGTCTCTCGTCCCCCGGCTCAGATGTCCCGCACCCGCCGATGCGCGGGCCCTGCTCCCCGACATGTGAACGTTTAAGCTACCGGGGGCGCAAGCGCGAGATATGATGAACCTCGTCCTCGAAGCCGGCAGCGCGCTGCCGTTCCCGGGCACCGGGTGGGTCGTCCTCGTCGCGAGTCTGGCACTGACCGTCGGCTGGCTGCTCCACATCTACCGGTAATCCACCGGGCCGGGCACCCGTTTTAACCGCTCAAACGTCGTAGCGGTTGGTATGCGAAACCTCACCGTTCTCAGGATCTGGGGTATCCCCATCCGCATCAACATCTCGCTGGTGGTGTTCCTGCCGATACTGGCGTGGCTGCTCGGCAGTGGCGAACAGATCGGCCTCTACGCGGGCTGGATCGAGGCTGCGTTCGGCGTCGCCGTCGACACCGAGGCGCTCGGCACCGGGTCGACGCCGTGGGTCGTCGGGACCCTCGCCGCGGTCGGGTTGTTCGTCAGCGTGACGCTGCACGAGCTCGGCCACGCCTGGGTCGCCCGCCGGTACGGCCTCGGCATCGAGTCCATCACGCTCTGGATCCTGGGCGGGCTGGCCGCGCTGTCCGAGATCCCACGCGAGTGGAACCGCGAGTTCTGGATCGCCATCGCCGGGCCCGTCACGAGCGTCGCCACCGCCGGTGCGGCGGCCGGCGTGTTGCTCGTCACACCCTCATCGGTACCCGTCGCGCAGTTCGTCTTCGGCTGGCTGGCCGTCGCGAACCTCACGCTCGCCGTGTTCAACCTGCTGCCCGCGTTCCCGATGGACGGCGGGCGAATCCTCCGGGCGCTGCTCGCGCGCAACCGGCCCTACGCGAGCGCGACCCGGCTGGCAGCACGGGTCGGCATCGTGTTCGCGCTGCTGTTCGCCCTGCTCGGCGCGCTCAGCTTCAACATCATCATGCTGCTGCTCGCGCTGTTCATCTACGGCGCGGCGACCACGGAGTCCCGCACGGTCCTGCTCGACGAGCTGCTCGAGGGCATCACCGTCGGGGACATCATGTCCCGGGAGCCGACGACGGTGCCGGAGTACGAGACCGTCGCCGAGTTCGCCGACCGGATGTTCCGCGAGCGCCGGACCGTCTATCCCGTGACCGACGAGTACGGCGAGGTCGTCGGCGTCGTCACGCTCGCGGACATGCGCGCGGTCGCGGCCGACGAACGGGGGTCGACCACGGTGGGCCAGCTCGCGAAGGACGTGCCACGGTTCGACATCACCGGCGACGCCTTCGAGACGCTGGCAGCGCTCAACGGCTCGCGTGCGAAGAACGCGCTGGTCACCCGGAACGGCTCCGTCGTCGGCGTCCTCTCGGAGTCCGACTACGCTCACGCGCTCTCGATGCAGCGGGAGTTCGGTTCCGGCCTGCCCTGACTACTCTTCGGGCGCCGTCACTCGGTCGCGCAGCCACGCCGCCGCCTCGCGCACCTCGTCCTCGTCGACCCCCGAGAGCTTCACCGACACCGTCTCGCCGGGGTAGCTCCCGACCTGCACGTCGAACCGGTCGCGCAGTTCGGCGAACCGCTCGACCAGCGCCGACTCCGGTTCGGCTGCGTCGACGACCTCGACGTGGCGGATCGTCCCGCTGAACTCCGGCGCGATCTGCTCGAACATCGCCTCCATCTCGTCGGGCACGCCCGGCAGGACGTAGACGGACTCCACGACACAGCCCGGCGCGACGCCGACCTCGTTGTGTAGCACCCGGGCACCGGCCGGTAGGTGGGTCGTCCCCGGCGCGAGGTCGCTCGCGGCGTAGCCACCCTGCTCGGTGAGCCACGCCTCCGCCTCCGCGCTGGCCTCGACCTCGCGGCCGACCGCCGCCGCGACCCCCTCCATCGTCAGGTCGTCGTGGGTCGGCCCCAGCCCGCCGGTGACGACGACCGCGTCGTACGCCGCCAGCGACTCGTTGACCACCTGCGCGATGTCGCCCACGTCGTCCGGCACCGTGAAGACTCGCTCGACGTCGACGCCGCGCTCGGTGAGCCGCCGACAGAGCCACGTCGCGTTGGTGTTCTCCGTGTCGCCACTCAGGAGTTCGTCGCCGACGGTCACGACGGCTACGCGCATACCTCGGGCAAGGGTCGGCGTGGACAAAAAACGCGCGCTAGCGGGAGTCAGCCCGGGCCGTCGCCGCTGTCGAAGCCCATCTCCTCGCGCAGCTCCGTCAGTTCGCGGATCTGGTACCAGTAGTAGCCCATCCCGATGAGCGCGGCGAGGCCGAGGATGGTCGCGGTGCCGGTGAAGATGTAGTAGTCGCGCTGGAGGTAGTACTTGATCGTCATCCGGCCCGAGACGGGGTCGTCCTCGTCCGTCCACTCCAGGTGGAGCCGGTTGTCGTCGTCGACGAAGCTGTTGTCCGCGGCGGGGACGACCTGTCCGAACAGGAAGAAGGAGGTGCGGAAGCCGGCGGGCAGGACGACCTCGTAGGTGCCCTCCATGTAGTTCCACATGCGGAAGTGCTTGGGTTCGGCGGGGCCGGAGAACGCGAGCGTGCCGTTGACCGCGCCGTCGTCTGTGGGGAGGACGATGTGGGTCCGGTAGTTCGTCTTGTACACCCGGAGCTCGGAGCCGTTGACGGTGGTGCCGTTGGGGTAGCGGAACCGGAGGGCGGAGATGTCGACCGGGTTGTCGTTGCTGATGCCGCGGGTCCACACCTCGAACTCCTCGTCGGTACGGTTGTCGATGTGGTAGACCGCGTGGTAGGCGTTGCCGGTGACGTTGACGAACACGTCGGTCGTCTCCGGCGTCTCGACGGGCTCGGGCGTGCCGTTGCTGGCGTTCCAGCTCGGGACCTCGTTCCAGTCGTAGGTGGCGTTGCGGTCCAGCCGTGCGTCGGAGATACCGTCGCCGAACAGCCCGAGACAGCCGGCGCTCGCGACGAGTAGCAGCGCCAGGCCGATTCCGAGCAGCAGTCGACGGTTCATGCTATGGGACGACGCACTTCAGTTCGGCCGGGAGGTACTCCCCGACGCTGGCCAGCAGGCCCGGCGGGTCGGTCCCCTCGCGGCAGACCACGGACTGTTCGAGCAGGCCGAGGCGCTCGACGGTGACGATGTCCTGTGCGTGGCCGGCGCGGTTGACCGTCGCGCGGACCTCGCCGCGGGTCGCGCTGTTGACGTTCAGCCGGCCGGTGCCGCGGGTCCACTCGTAGAGGCGGTCGCGCTCCTCATCGGCCAGGCGGGACGGCTCGTCGTCGCCGCCGTAGACGAACCGCATCGGGAGGTGCTGGACGATGCCGAAGCGGTCGCGGATCTGCTCGGGGGTGCCGGGACCGAGGCCGAGCTCGTCGGCCGGGATGCGGACGTGCTGGCCCGCGTCCAGGACGAAGCCCTCCTCGTCCCAGCGCTGGAGCGTGCCGACGTAGGTCTCGCCGGCCTCCAGCTGTGGGAGGATCTCGCCGTACTCCTCGGCGAGCACGTTCCGGGCCGCGACGGCGTCGGGTCCCTCAAGCGTCACCGTCGGGAAGTCGTCGTGTCTGATACCCAGCTCGTACTCGACGTCCAGCTCGCCGACCTCGTTGTCGACCAGCGCACGGAGCGCGTCCAGCGAGCGGTCTCTCGCGTCGCCCTCGACGTACAGCTTTGTTGCGAGGACGACCATTATGCGCTCGCGTCCACGTTCAGTTCGTCACGGAGGTCCGCGATGCGTTCCTCCATCGCCGTGACCAGCATCTCGTTGTCCATCGACTCCACCGGCGACCCACACTCGGGGCACTCGAAGCCGAAGTCCATCGCCTCGCCGAACTCGAAGCGGATGGAGCAGACCTCACACAGGTAGAACTCGTGGTTGCGCTCGTACTCGTTGCGGTCCTCGAGCGTGTCGAGCAGACGGTACATCTCCTCCTCCAGATTCTCCGGGATGTTCTGGTACTGGAACGTCCACAGGTACGTGAGCCAGCCAGAGTCCTCGTCGCGGAGCCGTCGGTAGGAGGCGAGATCGTTCTCGTAGAGGATGAACAGGGCCCGGCGCACGTCGTTGAGCTCCAGGTCCAGTTCCTCTGCGAGTTCCTCGTCCGTGACCTCGCCGTCCGGCGGGGCGGCCGCGACCGGCATCCCCTTCGGACCGACCAGCTCGTGGAGGTACTTTTGGATGACAGGGTCTTCCAGGAGCTCCTCAAAAGCCATTACCGTAATTCGGGGGTCTCACGCGTTTAAAAGTACCGCTCCGGCCCCGTGCGGGCGTCGGGATGACAGACAGGTGCCGTCCGTGATGTGGTCGCGGTCAGCGCCGCGACGGTGGGTGCCTCAGTCGTCGACTGTCCCGTTCAGGGGTCCGGGTTGAAGATGTCGGGCTCCGGCGAGCCGTTCACCTGGATGACCCCCATCATGCCCTTCCGGGCGACCCGCGTGAGAGCGTGGTCGACCAGCTTGATGGGTTCGGGGACGGGCGTGTCGATCTCGGCACAGGCGACCGTCCCGGGCGCGACCGGCGCGGTCTCGACATAGTGCTCCGGGTCGTTCGCCAGCGCGCCGTCCCGGTAGAAGTCGGTCCAGACGTTCCCGATCGCGTGCCAGGAGCTGGTGAGGTTGGGGCCGCCGTTGGACATGAATATCCGGACGCGGTCGCCCTTGTCGACCTCCATCGGCCCGTAGCCGCTCTCGGTGAAGGCGTACGCCTCCCCGTTGTAGACGACGTACGTCGGCTCCTCCTTGTTCATCCCCTCGAAGTCGAACGCGTGGTGACCCTCCTCGCCGGCCGACTTGTCCGTGTAGATCTCGTGCTGGCCGAAGTAGAACTCGTGGTCCACCTCGGGCAGCCCGTCCTCCGGCTCGACCAGGATGGCGCCGAACATCCCGGCGCTGATGTGCTGGTCGAGGTTCGGCACCGCACAGTGGTAGATGTGGACGCCGGGGTACATCGCGGTGAACTCGATGCTGGCGCTCCCGCCGGGGGTGACCGTCGTCGCCTCCGCCCCACCACCGGGACCGTACACCGCGTGCAGGTCGATGTTGTGCGGCATCGAGTTCTCCTCCGGACTGGTCACGGTGAGGTGGACGGTGTCGCCCCGTCGGACCCGGATCATCGGTCCGGGGACGCGACCGTCGAAGGTCATGTAGTCGAACGTGACGCCGGGTTCGATCTCCGCCGTCTCCTCCGTGACCTCGAGCTCGACCTCGTGTCGGCGTGGTTCGTCCCAGTCCACCGGGTCCGGAAGTTCGCGCGGGTCGGCCGCGATGCGGTCGACCGTCGTCGCCGCCGGCCCGTCCTGGCTCTGGGTGGACGCGACAGTGGTCTGCTGGCTCTCCTGCGTGGACTGGCCCCCCGTGGTACAGCCGGCGAGAGTCGCTGCGCCACCGAGACCGAGACCCTGTACGACGCGCCGCCGCGTGGTGTCAAACATTGGTGGTCACCTCACGTTCGATGCTTGCGAGGCCACCCACATCAACCGATGAGCCGGTTCTCAGGGGGGTGAAACCGGCACGAAGGTGTTCGGACGGGGTACTTAAGATGGGGGAGCTGTTCAGTCGTCGTCCTCGGCGAGCACGCGGTTCGGGATGGAGTAGGGCCGGTCCTCGTCGCTGATCGAGACGTCGCGCAGCGAGAACCGCTTCACGAGCACGTCGTAGGCGAAGACGGCCGTGCCGAGGATGATGAGCGTGTCACCGGGGAGACGCGCCCAGAACAGCAGCTGGATCGTCTCGCTGTTGTAGAACTCGAGACTGCGCGCGTAGGCGTAGCTCTCGGTGAACGCGGCGTCGAGCTGGAGGAAGCCGACGGGCAGGACGGAGACGAACACCATCACCGCCAGCCCGACGTTCCAGAGCCAGAACGCCCAGCGGAGGCGCTTCTCCACCCACTCGCCGGGGGCGGTCGAGAGCCGGAGCATGTACGTCGCCATGCCGAGCGCGAGGAAGCCGAACGCCCCGAACATCGCGGCGTGGGCGTGCCCCACCGTGAGGTAGGTGCCGTGCTCGTAGTAGTTGATGAGCGGGAGGTTGATGAAGAACCCGAGCACGCCGGCGCCGACGAAGTTCCAGAGGCCGCTCGCGACGATGAACCTGAACGGCAGCGTGTACGGGAAGTCCTCGCCGGCGGTCGCGAGCGCGCGGTACTCGTTGATGGCCTCGAAGAGGATGAGTACCAGCGGGATGAGTTCGAGCGTGGAGAACACCGTCCCGAGCGGGACCCACACGTCCGGCTGGCCGACCCACCAGTAGTGGTGGGAGACGCCGATGACGCCGGTCCCCATCACGAACAGTGCCTCGAAGACGACCGCCTTCTCGGCCGACCGCTTCCGCAGGAGGCCCATCGAGACCAGGGTGAGGGCGACGACGGCGACGATGAAGAACTCGAAGGCGCCCTCGACCCACATGTGCACGACCCACCAGCGCCAGAACTCCGTCATCACGATGTTCGTCTGTGGGGTGTAGAGCATCCCGGAGACGAACAGCAGGCCGATGGAGCCGCCCGCGTAGATGATCATGTGCGCGAGGCCGTAGCGCGGTTCGCGGTCGAGCATCGGTCTGAAGCCCCGGGCCACGAGGACGGTCCAGAGACCGAAGCCGACGAGCAGTCCGAACTGCCAGAGCCGCCCGACCTCGAGGTACTCGAGGCCCTCGTTGCCGATGATCCACCAGAACTCGCCGTCGATGTAGCCCTGTGCGCCGAGCCAGACGCCGGCGAGCCCCCCGACCGTGGCGACGACGAGCGCGCCGAGCAGCACGTGGATGTACGTCTTCTGGCGGTCGGGCTCGTGCCCGGTCAGCAGGGCGGGGAGGAACAGCCCGGCACCGAGCCAGAGCGTGGCGATCCAGAGGATGCCGAGGTCGAGGTGGAACGTCTTCGCCATCGAGAACGGGAACAGCGCGACGATGTCCACCCCGAGCAGCTCGCCGAGCCCGAAGAAGCCGTCGCGCTCGACGTAGTAGTGCGCGAGCAGCCCGCCCAGCAGAGTCTGGACGAGGAACAGCCCGGCCGCGATGGGGATGAACCGCGTCGCCGCCCGCTGGCTCGGATGCAGGTCGACCTCCGAGGGGTCGGGTATCTCGACCGCGCCGACCTTCGGTTCGGGGAGCTCGACGGACTTGTAGAGCCAGACGCCGAAGCCAGCACCGCCGACGAGCAGGACCAGGCTGATGCTGCTCCACATCATCGCGCCGCCGGTCGGCGAGTTGCCGGCGTCGGGGGCGAACGGCCACTCGTTGGTGAAGGAGGCGTCACCGCCGGGACGGTCGGTGTGGGAGATCCACGCCGTCCAGAGCGCGAAGTCGGCGAATCGGCGGGCCTCCGCGGCGGAGTCGATGGTGTCCGCCGGAACGCCACGCTCGCGGGCGCCCTCGTGGTACCGTTCGACGTACACGTCGCGCACCTGCTGGTGTGCGTACAGCTCGGCGGTCGAGTACCGGATGCGGTCGTCGACGGTCCCGTCGGCGAGGTCCGACCGGACGAGACTGTCGACGGCTGCCTGCTCCTCGGCCGGGAGCGCGTCGTAGGCCTCGCCGTAGCGCTCGTCGGCGTAGTACTCGCGCATGAACTGCGTCTTCAACCGGAGCGCGTCGGCGGTGTAGTCGACGCCGTAGTACGCGCCGTTGCCGAGGATCGAGCCGTGGTTCATCAGGCCGTTCTGCTGCATCACCGTCTTCCCCTCGCGCACCTGCGCGTCGGTCACGACGGTCTCGCCGCCGGGTCCGGCGACCTCCTTCGGGATGGGCGGGGTGTGCTCGTAGGAGTAGAGCGCCCCGGCTCCCATCACCAGGAGGTTGAACACGAACACGACCGCGAGCAGTTTCGCGAGGGTTCCTCGTCTCACTTCCATACAGGTGGTGATGACACCGTCCGGAACTTGTAATGGTGATGCCGTTCCATCCAGTCGGGAGGCCGTCCGAACACGTTCGTCGGGGGGACGTGGGGGGATACGAACCGGTTCGCGACCGACAGGGACCAGGGGCGTTCGGGGAGCGAACGTGTTCGGTCACCTTCCCGCCGGCCTGGAATCTGAGCGACGCCTATCCCGACGAGCACGCAACTCTCGCCTGTGATGTCACGCGATACGAGACTGGACCGACGGACGTTCGTGCAGACCGCCGCCGCCGCGACCGCGCTGTCGTCCTTCGCCGGCTGTCTGAGCGGGGACGACGGCGGGGGAAGCGACGACGGTGGCGACGGCGGCGACGGTGGGGACGGCGGCGGTGACGAGACCGCCGATCCCGCCGAGAACGACGGTGGCGGCGGGAGCCCCGAGTTCGATGGCTGGTTCGACAACGTCGGCAACTACGATGGGGTCGCCGACCACACCGGGGAGTCCGAGGTGACGGTGAGCGTCGGCGCCCAGGGCAACGGTGGCGCCTTCGCGTTCGCACCGGCAGCCATCCGCGTCGACGCCGGAACGACGGTCGTCTGGGAGTGGACCGGCGACGGGGGGATGCACAACGTCGTCGCCAACGGAGGGAGCTTCGAGAGCGACCTCGTCGGTGACTCGGGGCACACGTTCGAGCAGACGTTCGACTCGTCCGGGACGGTGAAGTACCTCTGCTCACCGCACGAGCAGATGGGGATGAAAGGCGCTGTCGTCGTCGAGTAGCGGACCCCGACTCCTGCTTCTCGCGAAGCCGACCCGGTCGGCCTCCTCACGCACTACCTGCCGCCGCGGGTCTCCGTCCGGAGCTCCGTCCAGAGGCTCTCGAGGCGCTCGTCGGCCGTCCGTGCGCGCCCCTCCACGACGGCCTCGAGGGCCCCGTCGTCGTCCGTCTCGACGCGGACCGACTCGAACGCCCGACGGTACCGGGTCGTCGGCTGGCCGCGGCGGAGCGCGTCGGTCCGCTCGGTCACCAGCCCGGCATCGACCAGCTGGTCGAGCTTCCGGTAGGTCGTCGAGAGCGGGACCTCGGCACCGTCGGCGACCTCGCCCGCCGTCGCCGGTTCGTCGAGGAACTCGACGATGTCCCGGCAGTCGTCGTCTGCCAGCGCACCGACGACGGCGCGCGGGTCTGGCTGTACGTGGCTGTCGCTATCGACGGCGAGACTGTCGGTGTTCATGGTCTGTCAGTGCTCGATCAGCACGTCCTCGTCGACGTCCTCGACGAACCGCTTCACGACGGCCTCCTCCGCCCGGTGCAGCGTCTCTGAGGCCGTCGACTTCGCCATCCCGAGCTCGTCGGCGAGCTCGGTGAGCGAGCAGTCACGCGGCGTGTCGTAGTAGCCCCGGTCGACGGCGGCGAGCAGCAGCCGGAGCTGGCTGTCGGTGAGCAGTCGCTCGGGTTCGACGCGCTGGCTCACCTGCTCGACGGTGAAGGGGATGCCGAACGTGTCGAGCTGTTCGGCCAGCGCGGAGAGCCGGTGCTGGGGGGCGGTAATCTCCCACTCGGCCTTCCCATCCTCCAGCGTGAACGGCATCTCCAGCGGGACGCCGGAGCCCTGGACAGGGAGCAGGAGGAACGGCGTCGTGGTCTCGAACTGGACCAGCGCCTTCCCGTCGTCGGCCTGGAGCACCTCCAGTTCGGTGACGGTCTCGTCGGCGTCGATGGCGGTGACGACCGGCGGGAGGTCGGGCGCGATGACCTCCGCCAGTCCGACGCCGGCGTCCTCGTCGGTGAGCGCGGCGAGGATCCGGAAGCGTGCCTCGGGGTGGTCCCGAGAGATGTCGCCGATCCAGACCCCTTCGGGCACGGTGAGGGTGAGTTCTGCGCGTGGCATTGTTCCTATCGAGACGTACAGGCGTGGAGCCCCAATCAATGTTCCCGAACATGTTCGGAACAGGCCGAACACATTCGGGAGAATCGCCACCTGTCCGCCCGCCGAACTCGGACCATGGCCACGAACGAACCGACCCAGGTACTGGACGTCAGGGACGTCGACGGCGAGCCCTTCGGTCAGATCGACGCGACGCTCTCCGAACTGGACGACGGCGACCGGCTGCTGCTGGTGAACGGGTTCGAGCCGGTGCCGCTGTACGACGTGCTCGTCGACCGGGGGTTCGAGTACGAGACCGAGCAGATGGGGCCGACGGAGTGGCACGTCAGGATAGAGCGTCGCTGAGCGAGCGGCCAGAGCGAAGGCGGACCGTCCCCGCCGGCGTTCAGACCGCCCAGTCCTCCCGGCTGTACGCCATCTCCCAGAAGGCATGCTCGAGTCGTGCACTCGTGAGGAACGCCTCGCGCATCGCGTCGTGCTCGCCGGGGTAGCGCTCGCCACAGCGGTCGACGAACTCGCGCATCCAGCCGACGGCCTCGGCGAACTCTTCGCTCGTGTACTTCTCGACGAACGGCGTGTAGCGGTGCCGGTCGGCCATCAGGTCGTTCATGTGGCGGGCGACGTCGAGGTAGCCCTGCCCGCAGGGGTAGATGGCCGCGGCGATCTCGGCGATGGAGCCCTCGTGGGCCGTCCTGACGAGGTAGTTCGTGTACGCGACGCAGGTCGGCGCCTTGCGGACCGACTCGAGGTCGCCCGGCGCGAGGTCGTACTGCTCGGCGAACTCGCGGTGCAGGTCCATCTCGTCGTCGAGCACGGTGTGTGCGACACCGAGGAGCTGGGCCATCGTCCCCTCGTCCCGTGCCTTCGTCCCCGCGACGGCGAACGTCCGGGCGTAGTCGAGGAGGTAACGGTAGTCCTGCTCGACCCAGTGCCGGAACGCTGCCTCGTCGAGCGTACCCGCCGCGAGTTCGGTCACGAACGGATGGTCGTACTGTGCCGCCCAGATGTGCTCGCCCGCGTCGAGGAGCTCGTCGCTGAATGCCATGGCTCGGAGCGCGTCCCACAGCGGGTTATAACTTGCGAATACAACGGAGTTGTTATCCTGTCGTCGCTACAACCGGCGTTTCAGCTTGGAGAGGTACTTTGCGGTTCCCCGGACAACCCGCGACCATGCAGCGTCGAGACGCCCTGAAGCTCCTCCCGACGACCGCGCTCGGTGGTCTCCTCGCCGGCTGTACCGACTCGCTCTCCGCGGGCGACCCGACCGAGACCCCGACCGAACCCCAGACCGGTGGACCGGCGACCGAGCGGGCGACCACCGACGGTGGAACCGAGGCTCCGGATTCGGGCCTCACCGTCCAGTCGGTGGACACCGGTCGGTACGTCCTCCGGTTGAACGACCTCGGGACCGGCCCCGGCATCGAACCGACGCCGATCTCCGCGTTCGAGGACCCCGAACGGAACGTCGTCGAGCAGGCCATCGACGGGGAGTACGAGAGCGACGACCGGCCCGCGTGGCTCCGGGAGTTCGTCGCGAACACACGGTACGTCAGTCGGGACGGCAGCTACTACGAGCTCGAACACACGCTGCCGACCGCCGAGATCACCGCGGAACGGGTCGACGAGAGCCAGGTCGACTCGGTAGCCAGCTACGAGGAGTACGAGGCCGCTGTCACCCACGACGGCGTCGTCTTCTCCGGTCTCGTCCGCGTCGCGCTGGACGAGGGGTTCGAGACCACGTACCTCTGGCCGAGCCTCGACTCGTTCCTCGACGAGTACGACGCGGTCGACTACCGCGGTGAGACCGTCCGGCTCACCCGTGCCACTGCCGACGCCGCCCCGCCCTACGCCGTCACCGCGACCGAGATCTCCCCCGCAGAGCTCGCCGACGGACCGGTCTGGGACGCCAGCGAGGCCTCCGCCGAGGTCCGGTCGGTCCTCCGCGAGGCCGGTGCGGCTTCGGGCGTCTACCCGCTCGACGACCCACCGGAGGGACTGCTCGCCGGGCTCGACGACCACGACTACGTCTACATCGACGGGCGCTTCCACACGACCTACGTCGAGAACCGCGAACCCCTCCCCGTCACGCTGGACGCGACCGCCGTCGACGGTGCGGACGGCCCCGCACTCCAGCTCTCGCTCCGGAACGACGCCGAGAGCACCGTCTCCGTCACGAGCGGCGCGCCGGCACCGTTCGGCGTGCTCTCCCTCCGTGCCGCCGACGGGGACCGTCGGTCGCTCCTCTGGACGGACGCCTACGACGAGAGCGACCACGTCCACACGGACGGCAGGGCGGTCACCGCCGTCGAAAGCATCGGCCTCGTCACCGAGGTCGAGGCTGGCGGCACGGTCGAACGGACGTTCCAGGTCGACCCGGAGCTCGCACCCGGCGAGTACGTGCTCGACGCGTCGCTCGGCGTCCAGCGTCCAGGTGACGCCGGCGGTGGAACGCTCGATTACACCGTCCGCGTGCGCGTGGAGTGAGGGCCTGGCAGGCTGGAAAGTACAGGACACAGCGTCGGGCGAACGTGTTCGGGCCAAGGTCCACGCCGAAGCCGCCGCTACGTCCACCCGATGCCCGAGAACCTGATCGACGTCCGCGAGCTGCCACCACAGCAGCGACACCCGAAGATCCACGACGCCTTCGAGCGGCTCGACCCCGGCGAGGCGCTGACGCTCGTCAACGACCACGACCCGAAGCCGCTGTTCTACGAGTTCCAGGCCGAGGTCGACGACTTCGACGCGGACGGCTACACGGTCGACCGCGTCGCCGACGACGAGTTCATCGCGACGTTGCCGAAGGAGTAGCGTCGTCCCCGAGACCGCTCGTCTACCCCCTGCCTGTCACTCCTGCCAGACGGCGGTGACGACCCCGTCGTCCGTCTCCACGGTGTCGTACTCGAATCCACGGTCAGCCAGCCGGGGGTAGAGGTGCTGTGGTGCGCGGTCGTTCACCTGAACGAGCACCGTCCCGTTCGCGTCGGCGGTCCACTCCAGGGTCTGCTGGAGGGGTTCCGGCGGTGGCAACTCGCGAGCGTCGAGCAGTTCGCACGGTCTGTCCGTCGGTGCAGCAGTCACCCCACGGAGTGTCTCGGCGTCCATACCTCCAGGAACGACCGCGAGCCACTGGGTGATGTCCCCGAACACGTTCGCCTCCGAGCGCGGCGAACATGTTCGGGAGTCCTGTTTCGGCAGTTCCGCCCCGAGTGTCGGGTATGACGAGCGTCTCGCACGATGACACGGAATCGGTCGCCGCGGAAGCACACGACGGCTCCTGGTCGGTGAACCTGGAGAAGCCCGAGTACGCCGACAGCCCGGGGCTGGTCGTCGACGACGCACTGACGGCCATCTCCCAGACCCGGGCGGGGTACCACGTGAACCTCGTCACCCACGGCGACTGTGGGCACCCGGAGACCTACCTGTTCGACGCGCTCGGCGAGGCGGTCGGGGACGCCGCCCACTGGGAGTACGTCGAGCAGTGCGGCTGCGGCGGCCACGTCACGCGGGTCCACGTCGAGGACGACTGGACGCTCCCCGACGACGCGTGACCATGCAGGTGGACACGGACGAGCGGCCGTTCGTGCTGGTCTGGGAGCTGACCCAGGCCTGCGAACTGGCCTGCGAGCACTGCCGTGCCGACGCACAGCCACGGCGTCATCCCGACGAGCTGACGACAGCCGAGGGGAAGCACCTGCTGGACGAAGCCCGGAGGTTCGCAGCGGGGCAGATCGTGGTGCTCTCCGGGGGTGACCCGCTCGCCCGCGACGACGCCATCGAACTCGTCGACCACGGCACCGACCGCGGGCTCCGGATGACGATGACACCGAGTGGCACCAGCTCGCTCACCCGCGAGCGGTTCGACGAGCTCGCCGACGCGGGGCTGCGGCGGCTCGCGCTGAGCATCGACGGCGGCTCGCCGAGGACACACGACGCCTTCCGGGGTGAGTCGGGGAGCTTCGAATCGACCGTCCGCGCGGCCCGACAGGCCCGCGAGGCCGGACTCCCCATCCAGATCAACACCACTGTCTGCGCCGACACGGTCGACGAACTCCCGGCCGTGCGCGACCTGGTGGACGAGCTCGGGGCTGTCCTCTGGTCGGTGTTCTTCCTCGTGCCGGTGGGTCGCGGTCGGCTCCTCGACCCGGTGTCGCCCGAGCGTGCCGACCGCGTGATGGGCTGGCTCCACGACGTGCGCGCGGACGCCGACTTCGGGGTCAAGACGACGGAGGCCCCTCAGTACCGCCGGGTCGGAATCCAGCGGCAGCAGGGCGACGGGACCGGCAACGGCGGCGGGAGGCCCACACCGGGGACGGGTGGTGGCGGCCCACCGGCCGGCATCGGCCGCCGGACCGGCATCACCGCCGGCGACGGCTTCGCCTTCGTCAGCCACGTCGGCGAGGTGTACCCGTCGGGATTCCTCCCCGAGTCCGCGGGCAACGTCCGCGACGAGAGCGTGGTCGACATCTACCGGAACGCGTCGCTGTTCGAGCGGCTCCGTGACGACGACTCGCTCCGCGGGAAGTGCGGGTCGTGCGAGTTCCGTCACGTCTGCGGGGGCAGTCGCTCCCGGGCGTATGCCCACACGGGCGACCCGCTGGAGAGCGACCCGCTCTGCCCGTACGTGCCGGACGGGTACGAAGGACCGCTGCCCGAGCCGAGTCGCGGATGAGGGCGGACCAGTCCGAGATGACCGACGACCACCCACGACGGACCCCGACGACTGCCGAACAGCGCGCCCACCGCGTCCAGCGCGAGGCCGTCGAGCAGGCCTGCTCGCAGCTCGCCGCCAGTGGAGAACTGACCGAGGAGCGGCGGCAGGCTGTGGCGACACTGGCTGCCCGGCTCCGACGACGACTCGTCGATGCCCCGTTCACGGTCGCACGTGGGCGGTCGTGCCACGCTGACGAGACGGAGGTCGACCCGACGGTGGTCGCGGCGCTGTTCTCCGAGTGAGTTGCCGTGGCGGGCCGACAGCGGTGGCTCGTCGTGTCACCCGCGAGGCGTCGACGCACGACCCTCCCTGTCCACGGGTCGGAAGTCCTTCCGACGGCCCCCGGGACCCCGGCACGCGGACGAACACGTTCGGGAACAGTGGTTGGGGCCGAGAGACCGAACCTCCACCCATGAACGGGTTCACATCACCGTTCGGCAGCGGTGACGCGACGTTCGACGAGGCTGGGACGTTCGTCGCCGAGCATCTCCCCGAGCCTGGGGCGTTCCTGACCGATCACGACGTCCTGCAGGGAACGGAGCACTGTTCGGTCCACGAGACGGCAGCGGCGCTGTTCGAGGAGCGCGGCGTCTACGACGCCACGTTCGGCTACAACCTCGCACGGCTGAACCGGGACCAGCGCCACCCGGATGCCGGCTACCGCTACGCGGTCGAATCGGCGGAGGACCGGCGTGTGCTGCGGGCCGAGTTCACCCCCACCACGCCGTTCTGTCCGCAGAGCCGGTCGCTCGTCGTCGGCTCGTTCCGGGCCTGGAACGGACTGGCCGGTCGCCACGCGTTCGACCTCGTCCGTGTCCGGGTCGCGCCGATGCACAACGAGAGCGGCGTCATCAACGACGCGGTGGTCGAGCTGGAGAACACGTTCGAGGAGACCGGGACGGTTCCGGAGCCGTCAGGGGTCGGCGAGGGGCTCTCGACCGCAAGCGGCGGGACCGATCGGTCGTCAGACCTCCCGTTCTGAGGCGAGCAGGCGCCACTCGCTCCGCCGACGGCGACGTGGCGCACACCCGCTGCCCGCCGTCGGACCGTTCTCAGGTCACGCCGGCCCTGGCCGCGGGATGGGACAAGAACCCTGGGTCCGCTGCGGTCAGACGAACGTCACGAGGACAGTGCTCTCCTCGCGTGCGTGCGGAGAGATATCGACGTCGCCGTCGAACCGTGCGAGGTCGCCGGGGCCGAGTTCGAGCACCTCCTCGCCGAGTGAGAGGTCGACCTGACCGCCGAGGACGTGGAACAGCACCGTCTCGCCGGGGTGTCGGTGTGCGGGGAGCCGCTGGTCGGCGTCGAGTGCGAGGCGGACGACCTTCGGGTCGGCCTCGAAGACGGTCGCGTGTGGGGCGTCGGTCAGCTCGGGGACGGAGACGATGTCGGACATGTGTCTCGAGCTTCTCGTCCCGGCCCAATCCCGCTTCGGCCGAACATCTTCGGTCCGGTCACTCGCCGGGGGTCGCGTCGACGAGCGTGGTGACGATGCCGCCACCGTGGACGCTGACGACGTGGAGCAGGTTCGCGCTGAACAGCAGGGCACCGAGGAGGAACAGCCCGGCGCCCGCGACCGGGACCCACGTGGGGCTGAGCCCCGCGTCGGCGGCCACGAGACAGCCCGCCCCGGCGACGGTCGCGACGAGATCGGCCATCGCGACCCGTTCGTCGTACAGGTCGTCGATCATCGGCACGGGCTCGTAGCCGAGACGGTCGGCGTAACGGTTGATCCAGACGACGAACGGGACGACGTGGTAGAGCGTCCCGAGCACGACGAAACCGACGACGAACAGCGCGAGCAGTTCGAAGCTCGCACCGAAGCGGACGTCGAACGCGAGCGGGTCACGGAGCCAGACCGGCGTGGTCGCCACGGCCCAACAGCCCATCCCGGCGGCGGCGACCGCGTAACGGGTGAGCATCGGCGTCCTCGGGACGCGTGCGGCGAGGAGTCGGCGTGCGAGGACGATGCCGACGGCCGCCACGCCGGCGACGACGAGCAGTGCGCCAGCGCGGGCGAGGACCCCGTTCGCGACGAGCCGTCCGGCCGCGAGCGCGAGGACGCCGGCTGGGTACGCCGCTGTCTCGACCGTGGCCAGCGCGTCGTCGCCCCGGTCGAGCTCCGTCTGGGTGAACATGGTCGCGAGCTGGTAGAGCGCCCCGAACACCGTCGTGAGCACCGCACCGAAGACGGCGAGGGTCGCGTGGGCTGCGACGACCTGGGTCCGGGGGACCGTCCCGGTTCCGAGCAGCGCCCGGGTGAGATCGAGTGCGAGGACGACCCCGAGGATGGTGACGACGACGAAGAACCCGAGTGCGAGACAGAAGTGCCGCTCGGTCACGTCGAGCGGGCGGGCCGCGAGCAGCGTCCGTCCGAGGTTGTAGGCGAACGTCCAGAACCCCAGCAGGAGCACCCCACCGGCGATGGGCAGCAGCGCGAGGCGACCGGCGAGCAGCGTGCCGACCAGCCCGGTGACACCGAGGGTGAGCAGCCAGAGCTGTGCCGTGGCGAGCCGCCGGGAGTGGAGACGCACGCCCGACCAGACCGGGACGAACTGGGTCATCGCGCCCGCGATGGTGAGACAGACCCAGCCGACGAGCAGCAGGTGGACGTGGGCGAGCGGGGCGAGACCCGGGGTCGGAGCCGAGACGCCGGCGGCATCGACCGCGATGCCGACCCGCAGCCCGGCCGCAGCGACGAGGAGGCCGAAGCCGACGACGAAGTGCCGGAGCGGGACCGCCATCGGTGGCTGGCTGTCCGTGTCGATGTCGGCCGGAATCGCGCTCATGGCCGATGCTTGGCGGCCTCGCTCCGTGGGTCGTTCCACGAACGTGTTCGGGAAAGGGGGAAGAGAGAAGGTCGAGCCAGCGGTGGCTCACCCATGACGGGCAGTTGGACAGTGGTTCCGTCCGGGGGAGTATCCTCCGGCGAACACGTTCGCGCCCGGTCGGCAGGACGTCAGTCGGACGCCTCGTCCGTCGCGTCCGCGTCGCCCTCGACGGTCGGCGAACCGTCTCCGTCTTCGACCGGGACGACCCGCTTGCCCGTCTCCTTCGGCACGACGCGTCGGTCCGCGTCCGCCCACTCCCGGTCGAGCTCGCGGCCCTCGAACAGCCGGTCCAGGAAGACGGCGAGGCCGGCGACCTCCGAGTGGGGCTGGTTCGTCACGGCGACGTTGTAGTCGGCGTGTTCGTACACGTCGAAGGGGACCTTCTCGGAGCCGACGACGACGAGCAGCGGGGCGTCCGCCCGGGCCTCGCGTATCTCGCCCTCGACGTCCTGCACGCGCTCCCCGTACATCGTCAGGTGGACGACGACGCCGTCCCAGTGCCGGACGGTCGCGGCGGGCGAGTCGGTGAGTTCGACCTCGAACGGGCCCCCGAACCGGCCGGTGATGTCCGCGACGGTCTGGCGGGACTGGTCGGCGTTGTCGGGGTAGATGACGCGGTCCGCGCCGAGCGCGCGGGCGGTGAGGCCGACGTGGGTCGTCATCCGGTCGTCCCGGCCCGGCCGGTGGGCCAGGCGGAGGACGGCCACTTCGGGTTCTCCCTGCATACCACCGGCTACGTCGGTCGCTCGTTAGGGGGTTTCGCTTTCGACGGTACGGCGGTATTACCCGGCCATGCAGCGAGCGGGAGCGGATAACCCGTCTGTAACAACGACGCCACGGCCCGTCGTTTCGGTGCCATGACGGCAGTCAAGATAATCAAAGTACTCGGCACGTCGACCGAGTCCTGGGAGGACGCGGCGCACGAGGCGGTCGCACAGGCACAGGAGAGCATCCACGACATCCACGGCATCGAGGTGGAGGACTGGACGGCGAACGTCGAGGACGGACAGATAACCGAGTACAAGACGACGGTCGAGGTCGCGTTCCCGGTGATACACGACGAACCCTGAGTCCTACACGTCGAGGAGTCCACGTGCGAAGAGCCGGAGGGCGGAGACACAACCACGCCCCACACACACCCACGCTTTTCTCGCGCCCGCTCCAACGGTCTGCATGACCAGACCGGAAGCCATCGCCGGCGTCGAGGACGTCGACCTCTCCGGACGGACCGTGCTCGTGACCGGCGCGACCAGCGGTGTCGGGCGGGAGACGGCGCTCGCTCTCGCACGCCTGGGCGCACGCGTGTTCGTGCATGGGCGGAACCGCGAGGCCGGGCGTGCGGTCGCGACGGAGCTCGACGACCTCGGTGCAGGGTCCGTGTTCTTCCGGGCGGACTTCGCGAACACGGAGTCGCCCCGCGGCCTCGCCGACGCCGTCGCCGAGCACACCGACGAACTCGACGTCCTCGTGAACAACGCCGGGACGTACGTCGACGAGCCGACGCTCGCAGACGGTGTGGAGCTGACGTTCCGCGTGAACCACCTCGCACCGTTCGCGCTGACGCGGGCGTTCTCGGACGCCGGAACGTTCGCGGCCGACGCGCGGGTCGTGACGGTGGCGAGCGGGGTCCACCCGCGCGCCGACGCGAGCGACCTCACCCGCGAGGCGGTGACATCGGTCGACGGCTACGACGGGCTGCAGGCGTACGCCCGGTCGAAGTTCGCGAACGTCCTGTTCACCCGCGAGCTTGCCCGACGCCAACCGGACCTGCTCGCGAACGCCTGTCACCCCGGGCTCGTCCCCGGCAGCGGGCTCTGGCGTGACGCCTCGCTCCCGGTCCGGGCCGGCGTCGGGCTGCTCTCGGCGCTCCCCGCCCCGCTCCTCGAACGTGTCGCGGACAGTTCGCGCTCGGCCGCCGCGACCAGCGTGTTCCTCGCCGCCGGCGACTACGACGAGTCGGGCGCGTACTTCAGCGACTGCGCGCCGACCATGCCGTCGCCGACTGCACAGGACGACGAGCTGGCGCGACGGCTGTGGGAGCTGAGCGAGGACCTCCTCGACGGGTAGGCTGGAGGAACGCGAGGCGGCGACGGACATCAGAACGCACTTAGCCGGGTCGGTCGATTCCTCCCGCATGGACCTCACCGACAGGCACGTCGTCATCACGGGCGCGGCCGGGCTGGTCGGCTCGCACCTCGCCGCCGAGCTCTGTGACGACAACCACGTCGTCGCCGTCGACGACCTCTCGAAGGGCTCCCGCGAGCGGGTTCCCGAGGGGGCGGAGTTCCGACAGCGCGACGTGACCGACCCCGACGACGTCGCCGACGTCATCACCGAAGACGTGGATGTGGTGTTCCACTTCGCGGCGTACACGGACACGAACTACGACGACGACCGGCGGCTGTTCGAGGAGAACACCGAGATGACCTACAACGTCCTCGAACGCATGGACGAGGTCGGCGTCGAGAAGCTGGCGTTCACCTCCTCCTCGACCGTGTACGGCGAGGCACCGATGCCGACGCCCGAGGACTACGCGCCGCTCGAACCCATCAGCATCTACGGCTCCTCGAAGCTCGCCGACGAGGGCCTGCTGTCGACGTACGCACACTCCTACGGGATGCAGATCTGGGTGTACCGGTTCGCCAACATCGTCGGCCCGCACCAGCGCGGCAACGTCGTCCCCGACTTCATCGAGAAGCTGCTCGACGACCCGGAGACGCTGACCATCCTCGGCGACGGTCGCCAGGAGAAGTCCTACCTCCACGTCGAGGACTGCGTCGACGCGATGTGCCACGTCGTCGAGCACGCCGACGCCGACTTCAACATCTACAACCTGGGGACCAGGACGACCACCTCGGTCACGACCATCGCGGACATCGTCGCCGACGAGATGGGGCTCGACCCCGACTACGAGTTCACCGGCGGCGACCGCGGCTGGACCGGCGACGTGCCGAAGATGCGCCTCTCCATCGAGAAGCTCTCCGCGCTCGGGTGGGAGCCGCCCCGGTCCAGCGACGACTGCGTGCGCGAGGCGACCCGCCAGCTCGTCGGCGAACTGCGCGAAGAACGCGCGGACTGACCGGCGAACCACCACCGACCGCCGTCTATTTCTGCCACCCGGGAGACTCCCCGCCATGCCCGGCGAGACGTTCCTCCGTGGCGACCGCGTCGAACTCAGAACGCTCGAAGACGAGGACGCCGACCACCTCCAGTGGGCCCGGAACGACCCGGAGATCCGCGTCCGCTCCGGTGGCCCGGCGGAACCGTTCGACGAACACGACACCGAGGAGTTCCTGGAGTGGCTCCGTCGCGACGACACGCACGCGCTGACCGTCTGTCTCGACGGCGAGTACATCGGACTGGTCACGCTGAAGCGGGTCCGGCGCCCCGCCGACGTGGCCGACGCTGGAGTCCACATCGTGCCCGAGGCGCAGGGCAACGGCTACGCGACCGAGGCCTGCACGCTCCTGTTCGACTACGGCTTCGACCAGCTCGGGCTGCACAAGATCGGCGCGAAGGCGTTCTCGTTCAACGAGCCGTCCCAGGGGCTCCTCGAATCGCTCGGGTTCACGCTCGAGGGCACCCACCGCGAGGAGCGGTTCGCGAACGGCGAGTACCACGACGTGCTCCGATACGGCCTGCTCGAACGCGAGTGGCGAGCCGACGGCTGACCGGGCCGTGCGCAGGGGGTGGGCGGCGGGCGACGGGGACGAAGGCGTTCAGTTGTCGGAGGAGTCGAGGCCGAGTGCAGCTGCGGCGTCGAGGAGGCCGGCGCCGGACTCGTTGCTGCCGAGCCCGATGTCCTCCGCGGAGGAGGCGAGCGTGCTCCGGGCTTCGGTGTTGGTCGCACCGTTCGCCATCAGCTGGCCGGCCGCGCCGGCGACGTGCGGGCAGGCCATCGACGTGCCGGAGAAGGTGGCGTAGCCGCCGTTGTCGGCGACCGAGGAGTAGATGTCCGTGCCGGGTGCGGCGATGTCGACCTCGGGGCCCTGGCTGGAGAAGTCGCTGAGCGAGTCGTCCGAGGCGGTCGAGGAGACTGCCATCACGGTGTCGTAGGACGCCGGGTAGCCGACACAGTCCGTACAGGGACCGCTGTTGCCGGCGGCCGCCACGAGGAAGACGCCGTTGTCCACCGCGTACTGGCAGGCGTCGCGGAGCGTCTGGGAGCCGGAGGAGCCGCCGAGGCTCATGCTGCCGACGTCCCAGCCCTGGTCCGCGACGTACTCGACACCGGCCGCGATGTCGGAGAACGAACCGGAGCCGCACTTGTCCAGCACCTTGACGGCGTGCAGGGTGGCCTGCGTCGAGACGCCGACGACGCCCTCGGTGTTGTTGACCGCGTCGGCGATGCCGGCGCAGTGGGTGCCGTGGTCGTTGTCGTCGTCCCAGCTGTTGTAGCAGGTGTTGTTCGCGGGCTTGGCGCCGAAGCGGCAGCCACCCTTCGTCTCACAGCTCACGAACGCCCTGCCCGTGCCGACGTTCGCCTGTAGATCGGGGTGGTCGGAGTCGATACCGGTGTCGATGATGGCGATGTCGGCGCCGCTGCCCGTCTCGCCGTTGGCGTGGGCCACCTCCGCGTCCACGCGGTCGACGCCCCACGGCTGTGTCTGTGCGAGGGCGTACATCGTGCCGTTCTCCTCGACGTACCGGACGTTCGGGTTGTTCTCGAGCGCCCGTGCCGCCTGCGGGGCGGCCCGGATCGTGACCGCGTCGAACGCGAACTCCCGTACCACGTCGTCTGCCGCCGCTAACGCCGCACCGCGACCCGAATCACCGGTGAATCCGACGTTTATCTCGACGACGTCGGTCGATTCGGCGCCGCCGAGCCCGGCGAGACCGCCGACGGCCAGTGCGCCGCCGGTCGCTTTCAACATCGTTCGTCGCTTCGTGTGGTGGGTGTTGTCAGACATCCCAACCATCGGTGATTACCAAACCTACTTAAATTTAATGTTCCAAGATATCCAGACAGAATATCTAATGAAATAAAGCCTGCTTTCGCGTCTGCTAGGATGAATTACCGTTCCGACGAGATGAGGGTGGACGGCGTCTCCCGACGCTCTCCATCCCTGACGGACGATGCGCGTTCAATTATCAGACGAATCGAGGTTCAGTGCAGCTGCAACGTCGAGGAGTCCATTGCCGGACTCGTTCGCCGACAGCCCGATGTCCTCCGCCGTCGAACCCAGCGTGCTCCGGGCGTTCGAGGCGCTCTGTCCGTTCGCGACCAGCTGCCCGCCCGCTCCCGCGACGTGCGGGCAGGCCATCGACGTCCCGGAGAAGGTGTCGGTGCCACCCGGGACGGTCGAGGTGATGTCCGAGCCTGGTGCCGCGATCTCGACCTCGGGGCCCTGGCTGGAGAAGCTCGACAGCTCGTCGTTCTGGTTCGTCGAGGAGACCGCCATCACGGTGTCGTAGGCAGCGGGGTAGCCGACACAGTCCGTACAGGAGCCGGAGTTCCCGGCCGCAGCGACGAGGAGGACACCGTTGTTCACCGCGTACTGGCAGGCGTCCTCGACGACACTCGACGCGGAGCCACCGAGGCTCATGCTGCCGACGTCCCAGCCCTGGTCCGCGACGTACTCGATGCCCGCCGCGATGTCCGAGTACGAACCCGAACCCTGGCAGTCGAGCACCTTGACGGCGTGCAGGGTGGCCTGCGTCGAGACGCCGACGACGTCCTGGCTGTTGTTCGCCGCGTCGGCGATGCCCGCGCAGTGGGTACCGTGGTCGTTGTCGTCGTCCCAGTCCTCGTAGCACTCGTTGCCGTTCCCGGTGAACCAGCAGATGAAGCCGCCGCCCCCGCAGGTCGCGACGGCGTGGCCCGAACCGAGGTTCGCCTGGAGATCCGGATGGTCGGAGTCGATACCGGTATCGATGATGGCGATGTCGGCGCCACTGCCGGTCTCGCCGTTGGCGTGGGCCACCTCCGCGTCCACGCGGTCGATGCCCCACGGTTCGGACTGGGCGAGCGCCTCCATCTCGCCGTTCTCCTCGACGTATCTGACGTTCGGGTCGTTCGCGAGGCCGCTGGCGGCCTGTCGCGTGGCCCTGATGGTCATCGCGTCGAAACCGAACTCCCGGACGACCTCGTCGGCCACGTTCGCGGCTGCCTGCTGGCCACGTCGCTCGCGGAACCCGACGTTCAGCTCCAGCTGTTCGCCCGGTGCTCCCGCGCTGACACCGGCGACCCCGCTCATCGCGAGGACGCCACCGGTCGCTTTCAGCACGCTCCGCCGTGTGCGCTGTTGGCTATTACCAAACATTGCAGTAACTGGTGATTACTTTCAGCTATTAAATCGTGAGGTTCGTTCTCGCGCCGTCCCACCCTCTAGACACCGGCTACGGCTCGGTTCACGGCTCCACGTCGACGAGCGACGCGGTCCTCACGGACACGAGGACGGCCCTTCGCTGGCGCCCACCAACGCAGCCTGAAATATCCCTCGAATCGCCGCCTGCGGGCGATGAGATACCGTGGCAGGCGGCGATCGATTCGTAGGCCTTTTATATTCACCCTCCACTCGTAACTAATGCGAAGGACGCGCCGGGCGCACCCCGGCGGCGTCAGGGTCGTACCGGAGTCGGTGCGACTTCGAGCCATGAGGATTCCACCCCTGCGGTCCGCCGTACACGATGGAATCTGATACGAGCCTTGGTGGTTCGGCGACATCCGGTCGGACGTCGTCGACCACGAGACACCACGACAGCAATTTCCGCCACCCCCGTGCTTCGCACGGGACATTCCGGTTGATCCTGCCGGAGGTCATTGCTATCGGGATTCGATTTAGCCATGCTAGTCGCACGAGTTCATACTCGTGGCAGATAGCTCAGTAACACGTGGCCAAACTACCCTATGGAGGACCATAACCTCGGGAAACTGAGGCTAATAGTCCATACGACTCTCTCCCTGGAACTGGGTTGAGTCAGAAACGCTACGGCGCCATAGGATGTGGCTGCGGCCGATTAGGTAGACGGTGGGGTAACGGCCCACCGTGCCAATAATCGGTATAGGTTGTGAGAGCAAGAGCCTAGAGACGGAATCTGAGACAAGATTCCGGGCCCTACGGGGCGCAGCAGGCGCGAAAACTTTACACTGCACGACAGTGCGATAAGGGAATCCCGAGTGCGAGGGCATAGAGCCCTCGCTTTTCTGAACCGTAGGGTGGTTCAGGAACAAGAACTGGGCAAGACCGGTGCCAGCCGCCGCGGTAACACCGGCAGTTCGAGTGATGACCGATTTTATTGGGCCTAAAGCGTCCGTAGCTGGCCGTGCAAGTCTGTTGGGAAATCTGCTCGCCTAACGAGCAGGCGTCCGGCAGAAACTGTGCGGCTTGGGACCGAGCGGTCCGAGGGGTACGTCTGGGGTAGGAGTGAAATCCCGTAATCCTGGACGGACCACCGATGGCGAAAGCACCTCGGAAGATCGGATCCGACAGTGAGGGACGAAAGCTGGGGTCACGAACCGGATTAGATACCCGGGTAGTCCCAGCTGTAAACGATGCCAGTTAGGTGTGGCGCGGGCTACGAGCTCGTGCCGTGCCGCAGCGAAGGCGATAAACTGGCCGCCTGGGAAGTACGTCCGCAAGGATGAAACTTAAAGGAATTGGCGGGGGAGCACTACAACCGGAGGAGCCTGCGGTTTAATTGGACTCAACGCCGGACATCTCACCAGCTCCGACAGTATGCAGTGACAGTCAGTGTGATGAGCTTACTTGAGCTACTGAGAGGAGGTGCATGGCCGCCGTCAGCTCGTACCGTGAGGCGTCCTGTTAAGTCAGGCAACGAGCGAGACCCGCATCCCTAATTGCCAGCATGGGCCATTGGCCTGATGGGTACATTAGGGAGACTGCCAGTGCTAAACTGGAGGAAGGAACGGGCAACGGTAGGTCAGTATGCCCCGAATGAGCTGGGCTACACGCGGGCTACAATGGCCGAGACAGTGGGATGCAACCCCGAGAGGGGGCGCTAATCTCCGAAACTCGGTCGTAGTTCGGATTGTGGGCTGAAACTCGCCCACATGAAGCTGGATTCGGTAGTAATCGCCTCTCAGAAGGAGGCGGTGAATACGTCCCTGCTCCTTGCACACACCGCCCGTCAAAGCACCCGAGTGAGGTCCGGATGAGGCCCAGAGATGGGTCGAATCTGGGCTTCGCAAGGGGGCTTAAGTCGTAACAAGGTAGCCGTAGGGGAATCTGCGGCTGGATCACCTCCACAGACCGGGACCGGACGATACGTCCGGCCCATCTCGTGTTCGATTCCGCCCGACCGGGCGCTTCAGAACCACCAAGGCTCACAGACCTCATGTCGGATCGTCGAGAGGCGAGACGGGTTCGACTCCCGCGAGGTCAGTGTCGTTCGGATTGGGTTCGAATCGCTCCCCTTAAGTGTGGGAGACCGATACGACTTAATCCGAACAACGAACCGATGCACCACCCCGTGCAAGCGCGGGTGGGAAGGGTCGAACGTAGCCCAGCTTACACTCCTGGGCAACGTCATGACACCGTGTGTACGCGCAATCCAGGCGTCCACTGGACCATTCCGGGTCACAGTGAACGTCCCATATACAACGTGGCTACTCTGCCACCTGATGGATAGCTCGGCTCAAGAGCCGACGAAGGACGTGCCAAGCTGCGAAAAGCTCCAGCAAGCCGCACGGAGGCATCGAACTGGAGATCTCCTAATGGGAATCCCCACCGCAATTGCTTCGCGCAATGGGGAACGCCGGGAATTGAAACATCTCAGTACCGGCAGGAACAAAAAGCAATACGCGACATCGTCAGTAACCGCGAGTGAACGCGATCCAGTCCAAACCGAAGCCCTCACGGGCAATGTGGTGTTCGGACTGACTCTCATCGCTCGAACCCTTCTGTGAACTCTCCTGGAACGGAGGATGACACAGGGTGACAATCCCGTAACAGAAACTAGTACAGCGTGCGTCAGTTCCAGAGTACCGAGGGTTGGATATCCCTCGGGAACAACGCGGGCATCGACCGCGAAGACTCAGTACTCCTTGAGACCGATAGCGAACAAGTAGCGTGAGCGAACGCTGAAAAGCACCCCACAACGGGAGGTGCAATAGGGCTTGAACCCAGGTGGCGATAGAGCGACGGGGCATACAAGGCCCCACAGAAAACGACCGAGACGCGAGTCTCCAGTAGGAA